>NZ_CP144460.1:0-2400000 GCF_040182365.1 Xanthomonas sp. 10-10 | reverse complement strand
CCCGAAGGCCGCTTTCCGCGAGGAAAGCGGCCTTTTTGCGTTACGCCGATCGATCAGACACCACGGCGCGCTGCAGTACCGCGTAGCGCCCAGCGGCAGCCACCCGCCACCGCACTGGAACACACCGATGGCGCTGCGGCCGGCGACCATTGCAGCCGGCTTGATAGCCACATCGCTGTAATGTTTCGCCTCACACGCGCGTCCGAACGTTCCTATATGCGTATTCACAATGCGATGACATAGTGCGTCTGCGTCGACATGCGTCATCGCGATCCATCTCGATGCAGACGCGTGCCGCTTCGGCACGCATCGAAGGGTCCGGCACGGCGTCTGCGTGATACACGGATCACCACTGCCGGAACGCCGCTGGGGAGCGGCGTCCCGCACCTGCCAGCGCACGACGTAACGCCATGCACCTGCTGTCAGCGCCGCCGCCTGCTGCATCGCAACGGGCGCGGACAATCGGTGCGGCGGCGGGCGATCGCCGCACCTTCGGTAGTCACTTCATTCCGTTTAAAAGGGCAAAGCAATGAAACAGCGAAGTCTGTCGACACAACTCGTGTTCGGCTTTGGTGCGGTCATCATCGTGCTGTTGATTGTCGCCACGGTCGGGCTGCGCGGACAGTCCAGCCTGTCTCAGGCGGTCGCATTGAACGACCACACTTACCAGGTCATCGCGACCGGTCGTGCGATGTCCATCGCCAGCATCAATATCGAAACCGGCGCGCGCGGCTATCTGCTTTCAGGCAACGAAGCGAATCTGACCCCCTACAAGAACGGGATGGCGCAGTTCGACAAAGAATTCGATCACGCCAGACAGCTGACCGCCGACAATCCGGTTCAGCAGCAGCGGCTGGCGGCCCTGCATGCGGCCTACGTCGAATTTATCGGCCACGAAGAACGCTTGACCGCGCTGCGCCGCAGCGGCGCGGCGTTGCCCGACGTGCTGGCGCAGTTCAGCGCCGGCCACGAACGCGCCGCAATGAACAAGATCCGCACCCTGCTCACCGAGTTCGAGGCCCAGGAAAGCGGGCTGCTCGACAAGCGCAGTACGGCACTGGCCGCCGCCAAGATCCGCAGCACCTGGTCGATGCTGATCGGCAGCGGCGTTGCGATCGTGGTCGCAATAGCTACCTGCTGGCTGATTCGCCGTCGTCTGATGAGCCGCTTGAGCGAGGCATCGACGATCGCCGATGCGATCGCGGCAGGTCGGTTGTCGGTCGCAGTGGATACCACCGGTACCGACGAAACCGGCCGGCTACTGCACAGCATGGGCAAGATGCAGGCGCAGTTGCAGGCGGTGTCGCAGGCACAGCAGGAAATGGCGCGACGGCACGACCTGGGTGAGCTGAGTTACCGCATGGACGAGCAGGCATTTCCCGGCGATTACGGCGTCATGGTGCGTGACAGCAACGCACTGGTCGCCTCGCATATCGCAGTCAAAATGCGGCTGGCCCAGATCATGAGCCGCTATGCCATCGGCGACCTGTCCGACGACATGGAGACGTTGCCTGGCGAAAAAGCCGTCTTGAGCGAGACCATGGCCCAGGTCAAGCGCAACCTGTCGGCGATGAATCGCGAGATCAAACATCTGGCGCAATCTGCCGCCGCCGGCGACTTCAGCGCCCGCGGCGACGCCGAACGTTTCCAATACGACTTCCGCGTCATGGTCGACAGCCTCAACCAGCTGATGGCCACCGCCGACGGAAATCTGCAAGCGTTGTCCACGTTGCTGCAGTCGATTGCCGCCGGCGACCTCACTGCCCGCATGACCGGCCAGTCCCAGGGCGTGTTCGCGCAGATGCGCGACGATGCCAACGGCACTGCCGAGCGCCTGGCCGATATCGTCGGGCGGATCCACACTGCTGCCGATGCCATTGGCCTGGCCTCCGGCGAAATCGCCGCCGGCAACCAGGATCTGTCGCAGCGCACCGAACAGCAGGCCGCCAATCTGGAAGAAACCGCCGCTTCGATGGAAGAGCTGACCTCCACCGTCAAGCAAAATGCCGAACATGCGCGCCAGGCCAACCAGTTGGCGATCGGAGCGGCATCGGTCGCCTCGCAAGGTGGTCAGGTGGTCGCGCGGGTGGTCACCACCATGTCCGATATTCAGACCTCCTCCAAGAAGATCGCCGAGATCATCAGCGTCATCGACGGCATTTCGTTCCAGACCAATATCCTGGCCTTGAACGCCGCGGTGGAAGCGGCACGCGCCGGCGAACAGGGACGCGGTTTTGCCGTCGTCGCCTCCGAAGTGCGCACCCTCGCCCAGCGCTCTGCCAGTGCTGCGAAAGAGATCAAGCAGCTGATCGACGACTCGGTCGGCAATGTCGCGCAAGGCGCTGCACTGGTCGATCAGGCGGGAACGACCATGGCCGAGATCGTGGCCAGCGTGCAGCGCGTCACCGACATCATGGGCGAGATCTCCGCTGCCTCGCAGGAGCAATCGACAGGGATCGAACAGGTCAACCAGACCGTGACCCAGATGGACGAAACCACCCAGCAGAATGCCGCACTGGTGGAAGAAGCCACCGCCGCCGCACGCGCGATGGAAGACCAGGCCCAGCAGCTGACCCAGACCGTGTCGCTGTTCAAGTTGTCCGACAGCCAGCCGTCCGCGCGTCGAATGGCAGCCTTGGCCACCGCTGCACTGTCTGCGTCTCCCAAAGCTTCGGCATCGGCGTCGGTCAAGCGTGCGCCTGCACGTCCGCACAGTGCACGGACCGCCGCTGCCATGGCCGGGGCGGCGTTGGATTGGCAGGAGTTCTGACACCTGGATGTAGCGCATCCGCGCTGCACGACTCTTGCGGGACCGCTTTTGCGAGAAAGCGGTCCTTTTTTTTGGCTAGCACTCGATCCGGGCGCATGCAGCAATTGCGAATACACCCGGGCGATGCGGGCCCCCCTCTGCAAGACGCGCGCGGTGCATGCCACATCGACTGTGGCGATTGCACCGTCGCCGCATGCGCGGGCCTGGCGACGTGTGCGCCCTCTCGACAAGAGGCTCATGACGGCACCGACTCTGCGGTGCCGTTTTGCATTACGCAGCATGAGCTGCCGCATCCATTCAATCGCGCTATCGCGTGCACTGTCATCCGCGTGAAGTCGCCTTTCACGGCCGGACGCCGTGCACGCCTGAATCGCAGTAAAAATGGTCATTCCCGATCTTGCTTTCAGAAAATTCCCGACACCCGGGCACCGATTCCCTACAGGTTCTTCATGCCCCGATCACGTGCCTGAGACCTGGCTTTACCAGCCTGACCGGACCACCTCAATGCGACCCCGACAGCGCCGTTACTTCAGCGATGCAACACACCGGGCATGACCTGCAGACGGCACCGCTCCAGCGCTGCCCTGCAACGCATGCCCATCACGATCACATCCGCTCAGGCCACTCCATGAATTCCTTCCTGCACCGCTTCAACGTCGGCAAGCGCCTCGCGCTGGCCTTTGGCGTTTTGATCCTTCTCTCCTGCGCGCTGGTGGCCGCCGGCCTGTTGACGCTCAGCCAGGCACGCGAGCGCCTGGACACCATCGTCAAGCGCAACATGGCGATGATCCAGTACGCCACCGACATGCTGGATGCCAATGCCACCATCTCGTTGAACCTGCGCAACATCGTGCTGCCCACCACCGCCGAGCAGAACCGGCAGTTCGCCGAAGTGATCGATGCCCAGCGCATCCGCTACAAGGAGCTGCGCGAGAAGCTCTACGCGTTTCCCGCCGATGCGCACGACCAGCAACTGCGCAACGCACTGGACCAGACCCGCGAACAGGCGCTGGCGCACAACCAGCAGGTCCGCGAGCTGGGCATGGCCGGCAAGGTCGACCAGGCCATGCCGGTCCTGCTCGAACGCGCCGCGCCGGCCACCCAGCGCTGGCAGGATGCGATCCGCACGTACTCGCAGGCGCAACGCGAGAGCAGCCAGCTGGCCTATGAACAGGCCAGTGCCTCGATGGCGCGTGGCCGCAGCATGCTGATCGGCGGCGGCGTCGCGGTGGTGCTGCTGAGTGCCCTGCTGGCCTGGATGATCACCCGCAGCCTCACCGGTCCGTTGAACCGCGCCACCCGCGCCGCCGAGGCGATTGCCGACGGCAGGCTCGATAACGCAGTGCACAGCGACGCCAGCGACGAAACCGGCCGCCTGCTGCAGGCGATGGACAAGATGCAATCGCAGGTGCGCAATCTGATCACCGGCCAGCTGGACATGGCCAAGCGCCACGACAGCGGCCAGATCAGCTTCCGCATGGAGGCCGGCGCATTCCCGGGCGACTATGGCCGCATGGCCAGCGACACCAATGCCCTGGTCGACAGCCACGTCCAGCTCACGCAGCGCCTGGCGCAGATCATGGGGCGCTATGCGATCGGCGACCTCAGCCAGGACATGGATGCGCTGCCCGGCGAAAAAGCCATGCTGACCGACACCATGGCGCAGGTGAAAACCAACCTGGCGTCGATGAACCAGCAGATCAAGCAGCTGGCCCAGGCCGCGGCCAACGGCGATTTCGGCGCACGCGGCGATGCGGCGCAGTTCCAGTTCGATTTCCGCGTCATGGTCGAGAGCCTCAATGAGTTGATGGCCACCGCCGATGGCAGCCTGCAGTCGCTGTCGGGCATCTTGCGCGCCATCGCCGCGGGCGACCTGACCGCGCGCATGGACGGCGATTTCAGGGGCGTGTTCGCACAGATGCGCGACGACGCCAACGCCACCGCCACCCAGCTGGCCGGTATCGTCGGGCACATCCAGCACTCGGCGACCTCGATCAATGCCGCCGCCAGCGAGATCGCAACGGGTAATCAGGACCTGTCGCAGCGCACCGAACAGCAGGCTGCCAACCTGGAAGAAACCGCCGCCTCGATGGAAGAGCTCACCTCTACCGTCAAGCAGAACGCCGAAAGCGCACGCCAGGCCAATCAGCTCGCCATCGGCGCCGCAAGCGTGGCTTCGCAGGGCGGCGAAGTGGTCAGCAAGGTGGTCGACACCATGAGCGGCATCGAGGCCTCGTCCAAGCGCATCGCCGACATCATCAGCGTCATCGACGGCATCTCGTTCCAGACCAACATCCTGGCCTTGAATGCTGCCGTGGAAGCGGCGCGTGCCGGCGACCAGGGCCGTGGTTTTGCGGTGGTCGCCTCCGAGGTGCGTACGCTGGCACAGCGTTCGTCTGCCGCGGCCAAGGAGATCAAGAGCCTGATCGACGACTCGGTGCAGCGCGTGGCCGACGGCTCGCAACTGGTGGACCAGGCCGGCAAGACCATGGCCGAGATCGTCGCCAGCGTGCAGCGCGTCACCAACATCATGGGCGAGATTTCCGCCGCCTCGCAGGAACAGTCGGCCGGCATCGAGCAGGTCAACCAGACCGTTACCCACATGGACGAAGCCACCCAGCAAAACGCAGCGCTGGTGGAAGAAGCCACTGCCGCCGCCCGCGCGATGGAAGAACAGGCCCAGCAGCTCACCGAGGCGGTGGCCGTGTTCAAGATCGCCGAGCAAGGCCCGGTTGCACGTCAGCCGTCGTCGATGGTCGGTGCGCCGGTCAATGCGCGCTTCGCCGCGCGCCCGGCCGTCGCTGCCGCCAGCATCGCACCGCCACGTCGCAGCGCCATCGGCCCGGCCACCGCGGCGGCCGGGCCGAACGACTGGCAGGAGTTCTAAGACACACGCCGCACCCGGCAACACACGCAGCATCAAAGAACAGCATTCGAGAGTAGTTTGATTCGTGGTAAACGAATCTTGAGGGTCGCTTCCTTGCGAGGAGAAGCGGCCCTTTTTTTGTTCTGCGGTGGTGGTACGACATCAGCCGCTAAACATGCTGGAACGCCTGACGATCCGATTCACCCAAAATCACCAATCATTAACACTCCGCGACGTGGTGTACAGGCGTCAACACCAGGCGAACGCGACAATTTATGCTCAATTCAACATAAAACATCAATTTTGAGCATAGACGGCCGCTATGGACTTCACGCATCCGTAACGCCCTCCCCCGGGCAAGGTCGATTCCTCATGCATTCCTTCAACCGACTTTCGGTCGGCACCCGGCTTTCCGCGCTGTTGACCCTGGTCATTGCCATCTCGCTGGGCCTGCTGGCCCTGACCATCTACCGCCAGTCCGCTGGCGACATCGAATCCCAGGTCAAGGCCGAGCTGCGCTCCAGCACCCGGCTGATGCAGCAGTCGGTGGCGATGTACGACGTCACCCTGACCGAAGGCACCGAGCGTCTGGGCAGCGTCTTCGACGACATGCTGCCGCGCGGCGCACGCGAACTGGATACCGCCAGCACCGTGACCATCGGTGAGCAGAACACGCCCACGCTGCGCTCCGGCACGCAGGCGCTGAACCTCAATTTCGATGCGGTGGATCGCTTCGCGCAGGCTACCGGCGGCGTTGCGACCATCTTCGCGCGCACCGGCGATGACTTCGTGCGCATCACCACCTCGCTGCGCAACAAGCAGAACGAGCGCGTGATCGGCACCCTGCTCGATCGCAAGGGCAAGGCCTATGCCGCACTGTCCGCAGGCAAGCCCTTCACCGGCCAGGCGCAGTTGTTCGGCGACCAGTACATGACCTACTACGCGCCGCTGCGCAACGCTGCCGGCGAGGTGATCGGCGCGCTGTTCGTCGGCCGCAATTACACCCAGGGCCTGGCCGCGCTCAAGGCCCAGGTCAGCACCACCAGGCTGGGAAAGGACGGCTATTTCGTCATCGCCGACATGGCGCCGGGCGAGCACCAGGGCCAGATCATCGCCGCACCGCCGGGGACGCCGGCGACGTTGTCGGCACTGGTGCCGGCCGATCAGCAAGCTGCCTTGCAGTCGGTGCTGGACGGCAAGCAAGCCAGCGCCAACCTGCAGCTGCGCGATGCCAAGGGCAACGCGCAGGCCTACGAAGTCACCGCACAACGCTATGCGCCGTGGCAGTGGGCGGTGATCGGCACACAGCCGCGCAGCGCCATCGACGGACCGCTGGACGAGCTGATGGGCAGCATGCTGCTGTTCTCGCTGGTGGTACTGGCGCTGTGCATCGCGGTGGTGTTCATCGCCGCACGCAAGATGGTGACCCGCCCGCTGCTTGCAGTGGAACGTGTACTCGGCGATGTCGCCGCCGGCCGCCTGGACAACCCCATCGAGATCGATCGCCACGACGAACTCGGCCGCCTGCTGCTCAACGCCCGCACCATGCGCGACGACCTGCGCGCGCGGCTGGAACGCGATCACCTGATCGCCAGCGAAGCGCTGCGCGTGCGCACCGCGCTGGACGATGTCAGCACCAACGTGATGATCGCCGACGCCGACCGCCGCATCATCTACGTCAATCGCCCGCTGCAGCGCATGCTCAAGAGCGTGCAGGACGAGCTACGCCGCGACCTGCCCCACTTCGACGCCGATGCGCTGATCAATGCCAGCATCGACCAGTTCCACCGCAAGCCCGAGCATCAGGCACGCATGCTCGATCAGCTCACCAGCACGCACATCGCGCAGATCCACGTCGGCGGCCGCACCATGCGACTGGTGGTCAGCCCGGTACTGGGCGCGGCCGGTGAGCGCATGGGGTTTGTGGTCGAGTGGGCCGACCGCACCCAGGAAGTGCAGGTGGAAGAAGAAGTCGCACGCATCGTGCAGGCGGCCGCCGTCGGCGACCTGAGCGGGCGCGTCAGCCTTGATGGCAAGCAGGGCTTCCTGCTGCTGCTCGCCCAGCAGCTCAACGCGCTGCTGGACAACAACGCCGACGGCCTGTCACGCGTGTCCGCGCTGCTGTCGTCGTTGTCGCAGGGCGACCTCACCGCACGCATGGACGGCGATCTGCAAGGCGTGTTCGCCACCATCCGCGACGATGCCAACGCCACCGCCGACCAGCTGGCCGGAATCGTACGCCGCATCAAGGATTCGTCGCTGGCGATCAACGCGGCCGCCACCGAGATCGCCACCGGCAATGGCGACCTGTCGCGGCGCACCGAGCAACAGGCCGCCGCACTGGAAGAGACCGCCGCATCGATGGAAGAGCTCACCGCCACCGTCAAGCAGAACGCCGACAACGCCGACCAGGCCAACCGCCTGGTGCTCGATGCCGCCGGCGTTGCCGCCAAGGGCGGCGATGTGGTCGGCCGCGTGGTCACCACCATGGCCGACATCGACGCCTCGTCCAAGAAGATCGCCGAGATCATTTCCGTCATCGACGGCATTGCCTTCCAGACCAATATCCTGGCGTTGAACGCAGCGGTGGAAGCGGCGCGTGCCGGCGAGCAGGGCCGCGGTTTTGCCGTGGTGGCCTCGGAGGTGCGCACACTGGCGCAGCGCTCGGCCGGCGCGGCCAAGGAGATCAAGCACCTGATCGAAGACTCGGTGACCCGCATCGGCAACGGCGCCGCACTGGCATCGGAGGCCGGCAGCACCATGCAGCAGGTGGTCGGCTCGGTGCAGCGCGTCACCGACATCATGGGCGAGATCACCAGCGCCTCGCGCGAGCAGGCCGCCGGCATCACCCAGGTCAACCAGACCGTCACCCAGATGGACGAAACCACCCAGCAGAACGCAGCGCTGGTGGAAGAAGCCACCGCTGCGGCGCGCGCGATGGAAGACCAGGCCGCGCAGCTGGTAGACGCCGTGGCGGTGTTCCGCCTGGAGCCGCAGGACCGCTTGAGTACCCTGCTGGCCAGCGCACGCCATGCCTACAGCTGAGGCGTACTTGTAGCGTGTCCTGCGATGGTGGGCGGGCAAGGGCCCTGCAGCAAAGGCGCAGCGGCGATGGCGCGGTGCCCTCGCCGCTCGCGGCACACGCCTTGAACCCGTCCATGGGGGCTCGATGGCGGCATCCATGCCGCCAACGGTCCCGCAGTCGGCGAGGACACCGCACCAGACAGTTTGCAGGTCGCTTCGTTGAAAGCCTGCTCACTGCCCTGACTGCATCGAGATGCTGATCGGACGCGCCGTTATCGAAACAGCGCAGGTCATTCACTGCTCGCAACCATGCACACCGACCATCATGACCGGTCCTTGCCCGCCCACCGTCGCGGGACCCTTGGCGGCATGGATGCCGCCACGGAGCTTACAGGGACGTACTTGCAGCGTGTCCCGCGATGGTGGGCGGGCAAGGGCCCTGCAGCGGACGCAAAAACCTCGAGGGCGCGGTGCCCTCGCCGCTCGCGGGACACGCCGTGAACCCGTCCATGGGGGATCGATGGCGGCATCCATGCCGCCAACGGTCCCGCAAGCGGCGAGGGCACCGCACCAGAAAGTTTGCAGGTAGCTTCGTTGAAAGCCTGCCCACCGCCCTGACTGCATCGAGATGCTGATCGGACGCGCCGTTATCGAAACAGCGCAGGTCATTCACTGCTCGCAACCATGCACACCGACCATCCTGCCCGGTCCTTGCCCGCCCACCGTCGCGGGACCCTTGGCGGCATGGATGCCGCCACGGAGCTTACAAGGACGTTCTTGCAGCGTGTCCCGCGATGGTGGGCGGGCAAGGGCCCTGCAGCGGACGCGAAGACCTCGAGGGCGCGGTGCCCTCGCCGCTCGCGGGACACGCCGTTAACCCGTCCATGGGGGCTCGATGGCGGCATCCATGTCGCCAACGGTCCCGCAATCGGCGAGGACACCGCGCCAGAAAGTTTGCAGGTCGCTTCATTGAAAGCCTGCCCGCTGCCCCTGACTGCATCATGCTTGCCGAAGAACGAAGAGATGGCGCCAGAAGCTTGGTGATTGCTCCGTCGAATGCTCTGCCCACTGCCCATCACGACCGCCCTCCCAGCGATAGGCAGACGTGTTTTGTCAGCTGCTCTTAAAGATTTGGGTTTGCCGCCGATATCAAGGCGACGCCGGGACAACCCTCCGGGCGTCTTCCCGCTACCACTGTGCTTGTGCCCATGTCCCAAGGCGATACCTCCGAGCTGGACCACGACGCCGATCACCTTGCCGAAGGTGACGAACGCTATCTGCTGCGCAACAAGCGGCAGATCCGTGGTTTGCTGCGTCAGCTGCTCGATCAACGCGCCGTGGTGACCATGCACGTGGCCGGTCGCGACATGGCCGTCCCCACCGCCGTGCTCGAGGTGGACGAAGACGACGGCTGCGTGATTCTGGACGGCAGCCACAACGACACCTCCAACCGCGCCATCGAAGATGCCAAGTACCTGCTCTGCTATGCACAGCTGGAGCGGGTCAACGTGCGCTTTCGGCTGGAAAAGGCCGAGCGCATCGAACGCGACATCCATGTCGCCTTCCGCGCCGACCTGCCCGAGGCGATGTACCACATGCAGCGCCGCGAGTCGTACCGGCTGGAAACGCCGATCACCGACTCGCCGGTCTGCATCATCCGCCAGGACGAAGCCCAGGGCGGCAATCTCAACCTGCAGCTGCGCGTGATCGATATCAGCAGCGGCGGGCTGGCGGTCTCGCTCACTGCCGGCATGCCCTTGCTGGAACCGCAGCACACCTACCGCAACTGCACCCTGCAGCTGCCTGACACCGCGCCGATTTCGCTGCCGCTCACCGTCTGCAGCCAGCACAAGCAGACCCTGCCCAACGGCAGCGAAGGCTTCCGCGTGGGCATGCAATTCAGCGACCTGCCGCGTGGCGCCGACGAAACCATCCAGCGCTACATCTTCCGGGTCGACCGCCAGCGCAATGCGCGCAAGAGCGGCGTGTTCTGAACCCGACCGCACTGCGGCAGCCATGCACCTAAAGTTGCGCAGCGCCGCGCCGATGTTGCTATGGCAGCCTTTTCAACCTCGTGCCGCAACCTGACACTCAGCCGAAACGCCCGGAGTTTTCATGAACGACAAAAGCACTGCCACCGGCACCGGTGGTGAATTCCTCAGCTTCGCCCTGGGCGAAGAGCACTACGGCGTGGACATCCTGAAGGTGCAGGAAATCCGCGGCTACGACTCGGTCACCCGCCTGCCCGACGCGCCCGACTACATCAAGGGTGTGATCAACCTGCGCGGCACCATCGTGCCGGTGATCGACCTGCGCCTGAAGCTGCGCCTGAAAGAAGCGCGCTACGACGCCTTCACCGTGATGATCGTGCTCAACGTCGAAGACCGCGTGGTCGGCATCGTGGTAGACAGCGTCTCGGACGTGATCCCGCTCAACGACGACCAGATCCGCCCCACCCCCGAATTCGGTGCCTCGGTCGACACCCGCTTCATCTCGGGCATCGGCACCCAGGACGATCGCATGCTGATCCTGCTGGATATCGAGACCTTGCTGGACAGCACCGAGCTGGGTCAGCAGCTGACTGAAGAAGCTGCCTGATTCAGGGTGGTTGCGTGCGGCGGCCTGCGGTCGTCAGAGGGATGCGGTGATCGGCAAGCGCGGCGATGCAACAGGTATGCATCGCCGCGCTTGCATCTCCGGCAGCCATCTGACGGCCGCAATGATTTATGCCCTAAGCGCATACCACCATCCGGTGTCGGGAGCTTCCCGACACGCGACGCACCGCTAAATCGAAGTGCGATGCAATTCACGTTTTTTGGATTCAAGTTGAACCCCAGCTAGCCGATAGCTGAATAGAAGCCCGCGTTCATAAGCGGGTCACCGTTCGACTTTCGATTCTGGAGAATCCCCAATGAAGTTCCTGCTCTCGCTCCTCCCCGTCGCTGCTCTCGTGATCGTTGCTCCCACGCTGTCGGCCCAGTCGCAGGAAATGATTCCGCCGGAGATGGCCACCCGCTTCGTCGGCAAGGACGGCATGGTCTGCGGCAAGGTCGAAAAGGCCAAGTACGCGCAGAGCTCGGAGGGTGAGCCCACCTTCCTGTACATGGGTGGCATGTTCCCGCGCCACACCTTCTCGGCCCGTATCGACGGCGCTAACCGCGGCAAGTTCAGCTTTGCCCCGGAAACCCTGGAAGGCAAGGACGTCTGCGTCCTCGGCAAGATCCAGCGCGACAGCTCGCGCGCCGAAATCGAAGTCAGCTCGCCGGCCAGCCTGAAGCTCGCCACCATCAAGTAATCGCATCGCACATCGCCACGCCCATGCGTGGCGATGTGCTGTCTGGATTATGCGGACTGACTTCTACGGGGGAATCGTGTCAATGCAATGGATCAATAATCTGAAATTGATGCCGCGGCTGATGCTGGCGTTCGGCATTGTGCTGCTGATCATGCTGGTGCAGGGAATCATCGCGTACTCTGGCCTGGCATCGCTCAACAACGTCACCCGCGACCTGGCCGGCAACACCATGTCCAGCGTGCGCGAAGCCGGCGATCTGCGCGGCATGCTCGGCGAATACCGGAATGCGTCTTATCAAAATCTGGTACGCGCCAGCGATGCGGTCAAGCAGGAAGCCAAGGTCCGCGCCAAGCGGCTGCATGGCGAAATCGAGGCGACGATCAAGGGCTACCCCCGTCTGATCGAAAGCCCGCAACAGAAGAAACTGTTCGACGTGTTCGTGGCCGACTGGAAGAAGGCTTCGGCTTCGTACGCCAGCGTCGACGAAATGATCGAGCTCAATCTTCCCGACGATGCCATCGACACCTTTGTCGGCGAGACCCGCACCCTGCACAACAAGGCCAAGGATTCGCTGGCTGCATTGATCGCCGAAGACAACCTGCTGGCGCAGGCCGCCAAGACCAAGGCCGAAAAGGTCCACGCCACCTCCGTCTCGCTGACCGTGATGGTGTTGCTGATCGGCATCGCCGGCGGCCTCGGGCTGGCGTTCCTGTTCGCCCGTTCCATCGTCAAGAGCATGCGCGGCGCGGTCACCACCGCCACCGAGATCGCCGGCGGCAAGCTGGATGGTCAGATCAACGTGCAGGGCCAGGACGAAGTGGGTGAGCTGATGCGCTCCATGCAGCGCATGCAGCGCGACCTGAAGGAACGCATCGAACGCGACCAGAAGATCGCCGACGAGAACCTGCGCATCCGTACCGCGCTGGACAAGTCTTCGACCGGCACTTTCATCACCGATCCAGATCGCGTGATGATCTACGCCAACGACGCCTTCAAGAAGATTGTGACGCAGTACGAAAGCAGCATCCGACTGGCATCGCCCGAGTTCGATGCGGGCAAGGTCATCGGCCAGCACATCAGCTACCTGGGTCTGTCGGATGCGACCGTGCGCAAGGCCATCGCTGCGCTGGAACGCGACGGCGTCACCAGCTTCGAAGAGCGCTTCGGCGAAGTCGTGCTGGCGCAGACCGTCACCGGCATCAAGAACGAGCAAGGCGAGACCACCGGCGAAGTCTGCGAGTGGCGCGATCGCACCATCGAAGTCCAGGTCGAAGAAGAAGTCGCCCGCATCGTGCGCGCCGCTGCCAGCGGCGACATGAGCGGCCGCGTCGAAACCGACGGCAAGCAGGGCTTCTTCCTGCAGCTGGCGCAGCAGCTCAACGGCTTGCTGGATGCCAACGCCGGCAGCCTGGAGCAGATCTCCGCGTTGTTGTCCGCACTGTCGCGCGGCGATCTGACCGTGCGCATGCACGGGCAGTTCAGTGGCGTGTTCGCGCAGATGCGTGACGATGCCAATGCCACAGCCGAACAGCTTGCCGACATCGTCGGGCGCATCAAGGTCTCTTCCAGCGCCATCAACTCGGCAGCCGGCGAAATCGCCTCGGGCAATAGCGACCTGTCGCACCGCACCGAACAGCAGGCCGCCAACCTGGAAGAAACTGCCGCCTCGATGGAGGAGCTCACCTCCACCGTCAAGCAGAACGCCGAAAGCGCACGTCAGGCCAATCAACTGGCCATCGGCGCAACCGGTGTGGCATCGCAGGGCGGCGAAGTGGTGTCGCAGGTGGTCACCACCATGTCCGGCATCGAAGCCTCGTCCAAGAAGATTGCAGACATCATCTCGGTCATCGATGGCATTGCGTTCCAGACCAACATCCTGGCGCTGAACGCCGCGGTGGAAGCGGCACGTGCCGGCGAACAGGGCCGCGGCTTTGCCGTGGTGGCCTCGGAAGTGCGCACCCTGGCACAGCGCTCGGCCGGTGCGGCCAAGGAGATCAAGGGACTGATCGACGACTCCGTGCACAAGGTGGCCGAAGGCTCGGCGCTGGTGCGCAAGGCTGGCGCGACCATGGCCGAGATCGTGGCCAGCGTGCAGCGCGTGACCGACATCATGGGCGAGATCTCTGCCGCCTCGCAGGAGCAGTCGGCCGGCATCGAACAGGTCAACCAGACCATCACCCAGATGGACGAAACCACCCAGCAGAACGCCGCGCTGGTGGAAGAAGCCACCGCCGCCGCCCGCTCGATGGAAGAGCAGGCCGGTCACCTGGCCGAAGCGGTGTCGGTGTTCAAGCTGGACGAGTCGGCCGCGGTTGCGCAAGCACGTGTCCGCCCGGTCGCCTCGCGTCCGGTTGCGGTCAAGACCGCGGCCAAGCCGGCCGTGCGTGCAGCTGCAGCGCCAGCGCGCACTGCCAAGCCACAGGCCGCACTGGCCGACGGTAACTGGCAAGAGTTCTAAGAAGTCACCGCTGTCGCCCGCAACGCCCCGGCAATGCCGGGGCGTTGCGTTTCTGCCTCTCGCAACGACAGGCAGGCTTCACTCCGGCGCCTGGTCCCTGCACGCCGCCGCACCGCATCGTCGATGCGACACCGAGCCCAACCTTGGCGATCGACGGATTGGCGCTTCAGTTGCACCGCTACATGGCCGATATCCAGTGATAGCTCACGACGTGTATGGATATGACGACTACGACTCCCGCTTCAGACACGCGCGAATTCGACTTCGGCGACCGCGACTTCAAGCGCGTTTGCGACCTGATCTACCAGCGCGTCGGCATCTCGCTGGCGCCGGCCAAGCGCGACATGGTGTACGGCCGCCTGTCGCGCCGCCTACGCGTGCTCGGGCTGCGCTCGTTCCGCGACTATCTGGACCAGCTGGAAGCCGGCAACGACGAGGAAGAATGGCAGGCGTTCACCAACGCACTGACCACCAACCTGACCTCGTTCTTCCGCGAGCCGCACCACTTCGACAAGCTGCGCGAAGAACTGCAAAAGCGCGCTTCGCAGGCACCACTGAAGATCTGGTCGTGCGCCGCTTCCACCGGCGAGGAGCCCTACTCCATCGCCATCACCGCCTGCGAAGCCTTCGGCACGCTGACCCCGCCGGTGAGCATCGTGGCCACCGACGTCGACACCCAGGTGCTGGAAACCGCCTCGCGCGGCGTCTACGCCATCGACCGCGTCGCGTCCCTGGATGCGGCGATCAAGCGCAAGTACTTCCAGCGCGGCAGTGGCCCCAACGAGGGCAAGTGCCGGGTGATCCCGGCGCTGCGCCAGCTCATCGAATACCGCCAGTTGAACCTGCTGGCACCGCGTTACGACGTCGGCGGCCCCTACGCAGCTCTGTTCTGCCGCAACGTGATGATCTATTTCGACAAACCGACCCAGCGCGGCATCCTGTCGCGTCTGGTCAGCCACATGGGCGACGACGGCCTGCTCTACACCGGGCATTCGGAGAATTACCTGCACGCGGCCGACCTGATCCAGCCGTGCGGACGCACGCTGTATCGGCGCGCACCGCGTTCGGGAGCATCTGCATGAGTACCGCAGTGCAAGTCGACGACGTGATGCGCTACCGCGATTCGCGGTTCCAGACCATCACCGCCAAGCTGCTGCCTACCCAGTATCTGGTGGTGGACGACGACACCGCGTTGACGACCACCTTGGGATCGTGCGTTGCGGCCTGCTTGCGCGACCCGGTGCTCAAGATCGGCGGCATGAATCACTTCCTGCTGCCCGAAGGTCAGGTCGGCGACGGTGCACCGGCGCGCTACGGCAGTTATGCGATGGAGTTGCTGATCAACGACATGCTCAAGCGCGGCGCGCATCGCAAACGCATCGAAGCCAAGGTCTTCGGCGGCGCCAACGTGCTCAAGGGCTTCACCAGCAACCCGGTCGGCACCCGCAACGCCGAGTTCGTGCGCCAGTACCTGCAGGCCGAGCACATCCCCATCATTGCCGAAGATTTGTGCGGCATCCATCCGCGCAAGGTGTGGTTCTTCCCGACGACCGGCCGGGTGGTCGTGCAGCGTTTGCCGCACGCGCACGAAGCCGAAGTCGCCGCCGCAGAATCGGCCGTGCGCGCCCGTCTGTCCAAAGCACCGGTCACCGGTGGAGTGGAGTTGTTCGAATGACGCTGGAAACTCCCGTTCGTGTCCTGATCGTCGACGACTCGGCGGTCGTCCGCCAGATGCTCACCGAAATCCTCGCGCGAGATCCCGGCATCGAAGTCATCGGCTCGGCCGCCGACCCGATCCTGGCACGCGAAAAGATCAAACGCCTCAACCCGGACGTGATCACGCTGGACGTGGAAATGCCGCGCATGGACGGGCTGGTGTTTCTGGAAAACCTCATGCGCCTGCGGCCCACGCCGGTGGTGATGATCTCCTCGCTCACCGAGCGCGGCGCCGACACCACCTTGCAGGCCTTGTCGCTGGGTGCGGTGGACTTCGTGTCCAAGCCCAAGATCGACGTCGCACGCGGGCTGGAAGGCTATGCCGAAGAAATCGTCAGCAAGGTCAAGATGGCCGCCAAGGCCAAGGTCAGCGCGCTGCATCGCCCCAGCACGCCCAAGGTCACCCTGGACATGCAATCGGCACCGGTGCCCGGCAGCGCGCTGCGCTTCCGCACCACCGACCGCCTGATCGCCATCGGCGCGTCTGCCGGCGGCACCGAGGCGCTGCGCGTGGTACTCGAACACATGCCGGCCGATGCGCCGGCGGTGGTGATGACCCAACATCTGCCGGCCAGCTTCAGCACCGCCTTTGCCGAACGCCTCAATCGCCATTCGGCGATGTCGGTGCGCGAGGCCAGCGACGGCGAAGCGATCCTGCCCGGCCACGCCTACCTGCCGCCAGGCGGCCAGCACCTGCGCATCATCCGCGACGGCGCCCGCTGGCGTTGCCGCATCGACGACGGCCCGCCGGTCAACCGCCACAAGCCGGCGGTGGACGTGCTGTTCCGCTCGGTTGCCGCCAACGCCGGCCCGAACGCGGTCGGCGCCATCCTCACCGGCATGGGCGACGACGGTGCGCGCGGCCTGCTGGAAATGCTGCAGGCCGGCGCGCCCACGCTGGTGCAGGACGAGGCCAGCAGCGTGGTCTGGGGCATGCCCGGCGCCGCCTACAAGCTGGGTGCCGCCCAGGAAGTGGTGCCGCTGGACCGCGTCGCCGAACGCCTGATCGCCTTGTCGGCACAGGCGCGCTGATCGCCCATGCGCGTCCCGCCCCCGCATCCGACCGATCCGCCGCAGCACACCGGTGCGCCGGACCCCGTCCCGAGCACGGCGACGGATGCGTGGGCGACGGCGGACCTGGTCGGCGACACTTCGTCGGTCAGCGCATTCGAGGATGCGCGCACGGCCGGGCCGGTCAGGCCCGGCCCGCTCACCGCCGGCATGGCCAAGCCCGGCGAAGCGCCCGACGACCGCCGTTCGCGCCTGCTGGCCGAAGCGCTGGACGGCAGCAGCAGCGCCATCCTCATCTGCGATCTGCAATCGCGCCTGCTCTACGCCAACGATGGCTTCCAGCGCATGTTCGGCTACACCGAAGCCGAACTGGTCGGCCAGCGCCCGTCGGATGTGTTGACCCGCGCGCAGAGCGACCAGAGCGAGGTTGCGCGCATCCGCGATCGCGCCGATGCCCTGCAGCAGACCCGTGCCGACCTGCTGGTCTATCGCAAGGACGGCTCGCCGTTGTGGATCTCGCTCAACTTCAACCCGATCTACGACGCCCGGCATAACCCATCGCATTACGTGGCGGTGCTGACCGACATCACCGACACCAAGATGCACGAGGTGCTGCAGCACCGCGTGCTGGAAGCGCTGGTGCAGGAGCGCCCGCTGATCGAGGTGATGACGCTGATCTGCAGCGAGGTCGAACGCATCGCACCGGAAGTGTTGGCCACGGTCATGAGCGCCGACAACCAGGGCTGCCTGCACTCGCTGGCCGCACCCGGCCTGCCGCCCGAATACGCCGATGCCGTCAACGGCCTGAAGATCGCGCCCGGTGCAGGTGCCTGCGGCACCGCTGCCTGGCGTGGCCGTGCGGTGATGGTGGAAGACATCGCCACCGACCCGCTGTTCGCCCCCTACCGCGAGCTGCTCATCCCGATGGGTCTGCGCGCCTGCTGGAGCACGCCGATCCGCTCCAACAGCTCGCGCGTGCTTGGCACCTTTGCGCTGTATTACCGCAAACCCCAGCGTGCCGACGCCTGGCATGTGCGGCTGACCGAGCTATGCCAACAGCTGTGCACGCTGGCGCTGGAGCGCGAGCAGATCCGTCAGCGCGTGCATCAACTTGCGTTCTACGACGCGCTGACCGGCCTGCCCAACCGCATCATGTTCAGCGCGCGCGCCGAGCAGGCGCTGACCCAGGCCGAATACGCCGCCGAACCGGCCGCGCTGATGTTCATCAACATCGACCGCTTCAAGCTGATCAACGACAGCCAGGGCCATTCTGCCGGCGACGGCCTGCTGCGCGACATCGCGCTGCGCATCGGCGAACAGCTCACCGCCACCGCCATGCTGGCACGCGTGGCCGGCGACGAGTTCGCACTGGCCCTGCCGCAATGCAGCGCCGAACAGGCCAGCGCCGCGGCCGAGCGCCTGTTGGGCAGCATCGCCGGCCCGCTGTCGGTGGGCCACATGACCGTGCATCCGTCGGCCAGTATCGGCGTGGCGATGTTTCCCGAAGACGGACGCGACATCAACATCCTGCTGCGGCACGCCGATCTGGCGATGAATCGCGCCAAGAAGGAAGGCGGCGGACGCTTCCGTTTCTTCAGCTCCGACATGAATCGCATGGCGCAGGAGCGCGTGGCGCTGGAAGCGGAGCTGCGTCAGGCCATCGGCCGCGACCAACTGCAGCTGCACTACCAGCCGCAAATGCATAGCGCAGCACCGCACGCGCTGTACGGCGTGGAAGCGTTGCTGCGCTGGAATCATCCGCAACTGGGCGCGATTTCGCCGGCACGGTTTCTGCCTGTCGCCGAAGAGCAAGGCATGATGCCGCAGCTCAACGCCTGGGTGCTGCGACGGGCCTGCGAGCAGGTGGCCGACTGGCGTCTGCGCGGCGTGCCGGTCACGCGCGTATCGGTCAATCTGTCGGCCAGCGGCTTCGAAAGCCCGCGCATGCTTCCCGACCTGCTTCAGTTGATCGCCGACACCGGCGTGCAAGCCTCCGACCTGACCCTGGAACTGACCGAAAGCGTAATGCTGTCCGGCCAGCCGGGCGTGCTGGAAAACCTGCACGCCATCCGCGAAGCCGGCATCTCGTTATCGCTGGACGACTTCGGCACCGGCTATTCCAGCCTGAGCCATCTGCATCGCCTGCCGATCGACGAGCTCAAACTGGACATGAGCTTCGTCCGCGATATCGAACACAGCGAAGACGCGCGCGCGCTCACCACCTCGGTGCTGCGCATCGGCGAGCACCTGCGCAAGCACGTCGTCGCCGAGGGCGTCGAAAACGAAGCCCAGCGTCTGTTCCTGGCCGACCTGGGCTGCGAAGTCCTGCAGGGCTACCTGTTCTCGCGGCCCCTCCCGGCCCCGGCACTGGAAGCCTGGCTGGGCGCGCAACCCTGACAACGCAACTGCCGAACGACCACAGCTGGGAGCTCCCTTCCAGCCAGGAAGGAAAGTCCATCGCGTGGCAAATAATGCGCCCTCCCCCTGCGGGGAGCGCTTCGAGCCCTCTACTGCGGGAGAGGGGTTGAGGTGAGGGTATGGCCACCCACACATCCTGCAGCGCACGTCCCCTCATCCGCCCTTCGGGCACCTCCTCCCGATGGGAGAAGGAAATATCGTCGCGGCAACTGCTGCGCTTCAAGCCCCTCTCCTGTCAGTAAAGAAGGCAGGAGTTGAGACGAAACCACGTACCTCATTCCACGTCAGCCGAGGCCATTGCCCTCATCCCGCACGCCTCAGCTCCACCTCGGTCTCACCCACCGTCCGCTTCAACCAACCCAGCAACTGCGCGTTGACGAAGGCCGGATTCTCCAGCGATGCGATATGCCCGGCATCGGGCACCAGCTCGTAATCGCAGCAGATCGCCTCGGCCATCATCCACAACTCTTCCGGCGGCCGCGCAACATCTGCGTCGCCACCGAGCAGGAAGGTATTGGCCGGATCCAGCGCGGACATCGCCTCCAGGCGATCCGCACGCCCGAAGATCAGCCGCCCCAACGGCACCATGGAGGTGCGCAGCTGCTCGGCCGTCATCGCCGCCAGGCGCTGCGCAAACGCAGCCGGCAACGCCGAGGTCAGATCGATGCCGGGACGGAAGAAGATCGGCACGATCGCGTCGATCAGCGCAGGCGTTACCTGCCCCGCCACCTCGATCGCATCCAGCATTCCAAAGTAGCGCGTACGCGTGGCCTGCGGCTCCGCGCCCAGGAAGGTGTCCATCAACACCAGGCTACGCACGCGCTTCGGCGCCATCAGGGCGAGCTCGGCGCCCCACATGCCACCCACCGACAGGCCCACCACCGCACACTGCGGCAGCTCCAGTGCGTCCAGCAGGCCAAGCATCTGCCGGGCAAGATCATCGATTGCCTGGGTGCCTTGCGGCAATGCGCCCGATTGCCCGTGCCCCCACAGTTCCGGGACGATCACCTGGTAGTGCTGCGAAAGCGCCTGGATCTGCGGCTCCCACATCGCTGCGTCCCACAGGTAGCTGTGGCCGAGCAGAATCGGAAACCCTTGACCGTGCTGCGTGTAGTGGAGTGTGTGACCTGCGATCGTGCAAGAGGGCATCGGCATCGAACGTGAGTGGGAAGCGGCGGACTCTAGACCCCTCCACTTCAGATTTTTGTTGCAATGCGCCATGCCAGTCAGCTGGTATTTGCTTTAACGCCCGCCATCGTGACGACAACTCGAAGTCATCGCTCGAAAAGCGAAATGCCCGGCAGTGCCGGGCATTTCTTCCTACCAGTCAGTTGCCTGCCGGATCAGGCCGCGACGGTATCCGCCACGTCCTGATATTCCTGGATCTGATCGAAGTTCATGTAGCGGTAGATCTGGTCGCCACTGGTCTTGATCACGCCCACATCGGCCATGTACTCGTCCTTGGTCGGGATGCGACCCAGACGCGAGCAGATCGCCGCCAGTTCCGCCGAACCCAAATACACGTTGGTGTTGCGGCCCAGACGGTTGGGGAAGTTACGCGTGGAGGTGGAGAACACCGTGGCGCCCTCGCGTGCCTGCGCCTGGTTGCCCATGCACAGCGAGCAGCCGGGCATTTCCATGCGCGCACCGGCCGCGCCGAAGGTGCCGTAATGGCCTTCCTTGGTCAGCTCGGAGGCGTCCATCTTGGTCGGCGGCGCGACCCACAGGCGGGTCGGGATGTCGCGCTTGCCTTCCAGCAGCTTGGCGGCAGCACGGAAGTGGCCGATGTTGGTCATGCACGAACCGATGAACACTTCGTCGATCGCCGCACCGGCAACCTCGGACAGCGTCTTGACGTCGTCCGGGTCGTTCGGGCATGCCACGATCGGCTCATGGATGTCGGCCAGGTCGATCTCGATGACCGCCGCGTACTCGGCGTCGGCATCGGGTTGCAGCAGCTGCGGATCGGCCAGCCACTCTTCCATCTTCTTGATGCGGCGGCCCAGCGTGCGCGCATCGGCATAGCCTTCGGCAATCATCCAGCGCAGCAGGGTGATGTTGCTGGTCAGGTATTCGATGATCGGCGCCTTGTCCAGGTGCACGGTGCAGCCGGCCGCCGAACGCTCGGCCGAGGCGTCGGACAGCTCGAACGCCTGTTCCACCTTCAGGTTCGGCAGGCCTTCGATTTCCAGGATGCGGCCGGAGAAGATGTTCTTCTTGCCCTGCTTGGCCACGGTCAGCAGACCGTCCTTGATTGCGTACAGCGGGATCGCATTGACCAGGTCGCGCAGGGTCACGCCGGGCTGCATCTCACCCTTGAAGCGCACCAGCACGCTCTCGGGCATGTCCAGCGGCATCACGCCGGTGGCGGCGGCGAAGGCCACCAGGCCGGAGCCGGCCGGGAACGAGATGCCGATCGGGAAACGGGTGTGCGAGTCGCCACCGGTGCCGACGGTGTCGGGCAGCAGCATGCGGTTGAGCCAGCTGTGGATCACGCCGTCGCCCGGACGCAGCGACACGCCGCCACGGGTGGAGATGAATTCCGGCAGAGTGTGGTGGGTCTTGACGTCGACCGGCTTCGGATAGGCGGCGGTGTGGCAGAACGACTGCATCACCAGGTCGGCCGAGAAGCCCAGGCAGGCCAGGTCCTTGAGCTCGTCGCGGGTCATCGGGCCGGTGGTGTCCTGCGAACCCACCGAGGTCATCTTCGGCTCGCAATAGGTGCCCGGGCGCATGCCCTGGCCTTCCGGCAGGCCGCAGGCGCGGCCGACCATCTTCTGCGCCAGCGAGAAGCCCTTGCCGGTGTCCGGCGGGTCCATCGGCAGGCGGAACAGGTCAGAGGCCGGCAGGCCCAGGAACTCGCGCGCCTTGGCAGTCAGGCCGCGGCCGACGATCAGCGGAATGCGGCCACCGGCGCGCACTTCGTCGAACAGCACGTCCGACTTCATCGCGAACTCGGCGATCACCTGGCCGTTCTTCAGTGCCTTGCCGTCGTACGGACGCAGCTCGACCACATCGCCGTGCTCCATCTGCGACACGTCCAGCTCGATCGGCAATGCACCGGCGTCTTCCATCGTGTTGTAGAAGATCGGGGCGATCTTGCTGCCCAGGCACACGCCACCAAAGCGCTTGTTCGGAATGAACGGAATGTCCTCGCCGGTCCACCACAGCACCGAGTTGGTCGCCGACTTGCGCGAGGAACCGGTACCGACCACATCGCCCACATAGGCGACCAGATGGCCCTTGGCCTTGAGGTCGGCGATGGCCTGGATCGGGCCACGCTTGCCGTCTTCTTCCGGCACGAAGGCCGCGCCGTCGCGGGCGTTCTTCAGCATCGCCAGCGCGTGCAGCGGGATGTCCGGGCGCGTGGTCGCATCCGGGGCCGGCGACAGGTCGTCGGTGTTGGTCTCGCCGGGCACCTTGAACACGGTGACGGTCATGCTCTGCGGCACTTCCGGCTTGCTGGTGAACCACTCGGCCTCGGCCCAGCTCTGCAGCACGGCCTTGGCATGCGCGTTGCCGGCTTCGGCCTTTTCCTGCACGTCGTGGAAGGCATCGAACACCAGCAAGGTGTGCTTGAGCGCCTCGGCGGCGGGGGCGCCCAGCTCGGCGTTGTCGAGCAGATCGATCAGCGGCTGGATGTTGTAGCCGCCCAGCATGGTGCCGAGCAGCTCGGTCGCACGCGTGGGGCTGATCAGCGCGGTCTTTTCGGTGCCGAAGGCCACTGCGGCCAGGTACGAGGCCTTGACCTTGGCGGCGTCGTCGACGCCGGCCGGCACGCGCTGGCTGAGCAGCTCGACCAGGAATTGTTCTTCGCCCGCCGGCGGAGCCTTCAGCAGCTCGATGACTTCGGCGGTCTGCTGCGCGGTCAGCGGCAGCGGCGGGATACCGAGCGCGGCGCGCTCTGCAACGTGGTGGCGATAGGCTTCCAACATGCGGGTTCTCCAAAAAAGACAGCGGTGAATGTGTAAAAACGTCAGACGTGGATCAGGCAACGGGCTTGGGGACGGTGATCTTCAAACCCTTGAAGTAGTCGCGAAAGAAGCCCTCGTCGCGGGTGATCAACCCGTCGCACTGGAGCATCGCGTGGGCGCCGATCAGAAAATCCGCCACCACCCGCTCGCGCTTGCCGCCGCGTGCGCGGAAGCGCTTGTTCATATGGCCGGCGCGTACCGCCGCCGCTTCCTGGGTGGCTTCGTAACGCACCCCGATCGAAGCCAGGGTTTCCATCAGGTCGACCTGGGTGTCGAGCATGGCCAGCACTTCGGCGACCACCGCATCGCAGACCACCACCTCGTCGCGTGCCAGTGCATCGCCAATGCAGATTTCCGACACCTCGCCATACACCGGGTCGCCGATGAGAATGTCCAGCAGCACGGAGGAATCCAGGGCGATCATGGGTCGAACGGATCCCCCGGCGCGCGGCCGCGAATGGCGCGCATGGCCTCGTCGGTGCTGGTCAGGCCATCGACAAGCCTGAACTTGCCGCGCACCTTGCGCAGCGCCTCGCTGACATCTTTACGCAAGATGATGCGGCCACCATCGAGTTCGATCTTGAGGGTGGTGCCCTTGGTCAGGCCCAGGGCATCGCGCACGGCCTTGGGCAGCGTGATCTGTCCGCGTTCGGCAACGGTGGCTTCCATGAGCATGCTCCAGAAAGTATGCACGCATCATACGTACTTTCCGAATCGTACTCAAGCCGGCAGATCGTTGCAGACACACCGTGCGTACACACTGAATCGCTCAGAATGGAGGCCTACCTAAAGCCTTCGACGCCATAGGAGTGATGCATGAGCGATTCCTTTTCCACCCGCACCTCATTCGAGGTCCACGGCAAGCGTTACGATTATTACAGCCTGCCCAAACTGGGCGAGCGCTTTGATATCGCCCACCTGCCCTACTCGATGAAGATCCTGCTGGAGAATCTGCTCCGGCACGAAGACGGCGGCGTGACCGTCGGCAAGGACCATATCGAAGCGGTCGCCAAGTGGGACCCCAAGGCAGAGCCCGATATCGAAATCGCCTTCATGCCCGCGCGCGTGGTGCTGCAGGACTTCACCGGCGTGCCGTGCGTGGTCGACCTGGCCGCGATGCGCGATGCCGTGGTCAAGCTCGGCGGCAACGCCGACCAGATCAACCCGCAGATTCCCTCCGAGCTGGTCATCGACCACTCGGTGCAGGTGGATGTGTTCGGCTCGGCCGATGCGCTCGACCTCAACGGCAAGATCGAATTCCAGCGCAACCAGGAACGCTACGGCTTCCTGCGCTGGGGCCAGAAGGCGTTCGAAAACTTCAAGGTGGTGCCGCCCAACACCGGCATCGTCCACCAGGTGAACCTGGAAAACCTGGCGCGCGTGGTGATGAGCGCGGACAAGGACGGTACCCGGATCGCGTATCCGGACACCGTATTCGGCACCGACAGCCACACCACCATGATCAACGGCATCGGCGTACTGGGCTGGGGCGTGGGCGGCATCGAGGCCGAGGCTGCAATGCTGGGGCAGCCCTCGTCCATGCTGATTCCGCAGGTGGTCGGCTTCAAGCTCAGCGGCAAGCTGCCCGAGGGCGCCACCGCCACCGACCTGGTGCTGACCGTCACCCAGATGCTGCGCAAGGCCGGCGTGGTCGGCAAGTTCGTCGAGTTCTTCGGTGAGGGACTGCAGCACCTGCCGCTGGCCGACCGCGCCACCATCGGCAACATGGCACCGGAATACGGCGCCACCTGCGGCATCTTCCCGGTCGACGAGGAGTCGCTGACCTACCTGCGCCTGTCCGGCCGCAGCGAGGAGCAGATTGCGCTGGTGGAAGCCTACGCAAAGGCGCAGGGCCTGTGGCACGACGCAAATACCCCGCCGGCGCAGTACAGCGCCACGCTGGAGCTGGACATGGGCGAGGTCAAGCCGTCGCTGGCTGGCCCCAAGCGTCCGCAGGACCGCGTGCTGCTGGAAGACATGCAGTCCAATTACCGCGAGAGCCTCAAGCCGTTTGCCGAGGCGCGCAGCAAGCGGTTGGGCGACATCAAGCAGGAAGATCGCCTGAAGAACGAAGGCGGTGGCGGCACCGCGGTCGGCGCCAAGGCCTCGCAAGCCGAAGCGTCCAACGACAGCGGCGCCGGCTGGCAGCTGCGCGATGGCTCGGTGGTCATTGCGGCCATCACCTCCTGCACCAACACCTCCAACCCGGCAGTGATGCTGGGCGCCGGCCTGCTTGCGCGTAACGCGGCGGCCAAGGGGCTGAAGGCGCAACCGTGGGTGAAGACCTCGCTCGGGCCGGGCTCGCGCGTGGTCACCGATTACCTGAGCAAGGCCGGGGTGCTGGCCGATCTGGAAAAACTCGGTTTCTACGTGGTCGGCTACGGCTGCACCACCTGCATTGGCAACTCCGGCCCGCTGCCGGACGATGTGTCTGCGGCGATCGCCAAGGACGATCTGGTGGTGTCTTCGGTGTTGTCGGGCAACCGCAATTTCGAAGGCCGCGTGCATCCCGAAGTGAAGATGAACTACCTGGCCTCGCCGCCGCTGGTGGTGGCGTATGCGATCGCCGGTACCACCGACATCGACCTCACCACCGACCCGCTGGGCACCGGTAGCGACGGGCAGCCGGTGTATCTGCGCGACATCTGGCCGAGCAACAAGGAAATCGGCGACACCATCGCCGCCACCGTCGGCCCGGAGATGTTCAAGCAGAACTACGCCGACGTGTTCAAGGGCGACAGCCGCTGGAACACCATCGCCTCGCCCGATGGCGCGCTGTACGAGTGGGATGCCGCATCCACCTACATCAAGAACCCGCCCTATTTCGACGGCATGACCATGCAGGTGGGCAACGTGGACGACGTGCACGGCGCGCGCATCATGGGCCTGTTCGGCGACTCGATCACCACCGACCACATCTCCCCGGCCGGCAACATCAAGAAGGATTCGCCTGCAGGCCGCTTCCTGCAGGAGCGCGGCGTGCAACCGGCCGACTTCAACAGCTACGGCAGCCGCCGTGGCAACGACGACGTGATGGTGCGCGGCACCTTCGCCAACATCCGCATCAAGAACCTGATGTTCGGCGGCGAAGAAGGCGGCAACACGCTGTATTACGGAAAAGACGGCGCGGCGCCGGAAAAGCTGGCGATCTACGATGCGGCAGTGAAGTACAAGGCCGACGGCGTGCCGCTGGTGGTGCTGGCCGGCAAGGAATACGGCACCGGCTCCTCGCGCGACTGGGCGGCCAAGGGCACCAACCTGCTCGGGGTCAAGGCGGTGATCGCCGAGAGCTTCGAGCGCATCCATCGCTCCAACCTG
Source organism: Xanthomonas sp. 10-10 (assembly GCF_040182365.1). NCBI lineage: Bacteria > Pseudomonadati > Pseudomonadota > Gammaproteobacteria > Lysobacterales > Lysobacteraceae > Xanthomonas > Xanthomonas sp. 10-10. Next base: position 2,373,150 of record NZ_CP144460.1, on the reverse strand, counting down.
GTCGGCATGGGCGTGCTGCCGCTGCAGTTCCTGGAGAACGAGAACGCCCAGACCCTGGGTCTGGATGGCTCGGAGGTCTTGGACATCACCGGCCTGCAGGACGGCGCCAGCCGTCGCGCCACCGTGGACGCCAGAAAGTCCGACGGCAGCGTCAAGCAATTCCAGGTCAAGGTGCTGCTGCTGACGCCCAAGGAAGTGGAGTACTTCAAGCACGGTGGTCTGTTGCAGTACGTGCTGCGTCAACTGGCTGCACGCAAGGCGGCGTAATTCCGCCATCCACGTGTTGCTCCGACATTCCCGCCTGATGGCGGGAATATCGTTTTGGGAGCGGCACTGCGTCGTAGTGCAACGATGGCGACGTCTGCTCGCGTTCTGCCATGTGGCGGCCATGCCCGAACCCGCAACCCAGCTTGCACGACGAAACGGACCCGACGCCGGGAATACGGGCGTGACTGATCGTCGCGACGCAAGTTCTGATCGCCGCACCCTATGCGCAAGGCACGCCAGGCGCGAATGCGGGGTCGTCAGCGTGTATCGCAGCGCCCCGCCCTCACCTCCAGCCCTACCGGCCTGCCGGCGCCCACTGCGCGTGGTAGAGCTGCCAGTCGCCGCCCTGCAGACGCCAACCGGTGGTCAGCTGATAGGTCTGCGCCTGCTCGGGCAGCCAGCGGCCATCGCCCCCGGTGACCAGCGCGGTGAAGCTGGCAGTGGCGGTTGTGCCTTGCAGTTGCACGTCCACCGGTCCCAGGGTGACGCCGATCTTGCGGTTGCCCAGCAGTTGCAGTTGCAGCAGGCGGCGCAGGCCGGCGGCATCCAGGCCGTGCTCGCCCACGAAATCAGCCGCTACCGGCTGCATCGCCTTGCCGACATCGCGCGCCTCGATCGCCGCCTGCATCTGCGCCACGGTCTGGCGCAACCGCTGCTCCGGCGCCGGCCGCGCGCACCCGGCAAGCAGCGCCATCCATGCGAGCACCAGTCCCCACTGCCACCAACGAATACTGCCCTGCATCACGCTTCGCCTTTTCCATTCATGACGGTATGCTGCCAGTTGTTGTAGTGCCGTGGAACACACCGCGTCACGTCGAGAACACCCTGGAGGGGGGCAGATGAATCAGGCACGTCCTTGGTTGCAAAGTTATCCGGCCGGCGTCGCCGCCGAAATCGATCTGGAGCAGTTCCGTACGGTGGCCGAGGTATTCGCCACATCGGTCAAGCGGTTTGCCGAGCGCCCCGCGTATCACAGCTTCGGCAAGACCATTACCTACCGCGAAGCCGACCAGCTGGTCGAACAATTCGCCGCCTACCTGCTGGGCGAGCTGCAATTGAAGAAGGGCGACCGCGTCGCCTTGATGATGCCCAACTGCCTGCAGTATCCGATCGCCACCTTCGGCGTCCTGCGTGCCGGGCTGACGGTGGTCAACGTCAACCCGCTCTACACCCCGCGCGAACTGAAGCACCAGCTGATCGACTCCGGCGCCAGCGTGCTGGTGGTCATCGACAACTTCGGCACCACCGTGCAACAGGTCATTGCCGACACCCCGGTCAAGCAGGTGATCACCACCGGGCTGGGCGATATGCTCGGCTTTCCCAAGGCGGCGCTGGTCAATTTCGTCGTCAAATACATCAAGAAGCTGGTGCCCGACTACCGCATCAACGGCGCGATCCGCTTCCGCGACGCATTGGCGCTGGGCCGCAAGCACAGCGTGCCGACGCTGCAGATCGAACCGGACGACATCGCGTTCTTGCAGTACACCGGCGGCACCACCGGCGTGGCCAAGGGCGCGATGCTGACCCACCGCAACCTGGTCGCCAACATGCAGCAGGCGCATCAGTGGCTTGCCGGCACCGGCAAGCTGGAAGAAGGCGCCGAAGTGGTGATCACTGCGCTGCCGCTGTATCACATCTTTGCACTGACGGCCAACGGGCTGGTCTTCATGAAGATCGGCGGCTGCAATCACCTGATCAGCAATCCGCGCGACATGCCCGGCTTCGTCAAGGAGTTGAAGAAGACCCGCTTTACTGCGTTTACCGGCGTCAACACGCTATTCAACGGCCTGCTCAACACACCCGGTTTCGACCAGATCGATTTTTCCTCGCTCAAGATGACCCTGGGCGGCGGCATGGCGGTGCAACGCTCGGTCGCCGAACGCTGGAAAAAGGTCACCGGCCTGACGCTGGTCGAAGCCTACGGCCTGACCGAAACCTCGCCGGCCGCCTGCATCAACCCGATGGACCTGAAGGACTACAACGGTTCGATCGGCCTGCCGATTCCGTCCACCGATGCCTGCATCAAGGACGACGCCGGCGCGGCGCTGCCATTGGGCGAGATCGGCGAGCTGTGCATCAAGGGCCCGCAGGTGATGAAGGGCTACTGGAAGAAGCCCGAGGAAACCGCCAAGGTGATGGATGCCGACGGCTGGCTGCACACCGGCGATATCGCGCGAATGGACGAGCACGGCTTCGTCTACATCGTCGACCGCAAGAAGGACATGATTCTGGTGTCCGGCTTCAACGTCTACCCGAACGAGATCGAGGACGTGATCGCCGAAATGCCCGGCGTGCTGGAAGTGGCAGCGGTTGGCGTGCCGGATGAAAAATCCGGCGAAATCGTCAAGGCCGTGATCGTGAAGAAGGACCCTGCCCTCACCGCCGACGACGTAAAGGCACATTGTCGCTCCAACCTGACCGGCTACAAGCAGCCGCGAGTGATCGAGTTCCGCAAGGAACTGCCGAAAACCAACGTCGGCAAGATCCTGCGCCGCGAACTGCGGGATGCGCCACCCAAATAATTGCAGACATGCCCTGGCGGGAAACTCAGAACCCGCTGAAAGAGTCAGACCGAAGGGCTTTCCCAGCAATGGGAAAGCCCTTTGCGTTCAGGCAGATAGCGCCGGTGTAGGATCCGTTTGTGGAGCCCGCACCGCCCGCTGCGCCACATTCTCCCGCGGGCGACCTCCTCGAGAAAAGCTCATGAGCATGATCGAAAAACTACAGCCTCAAATCAATCAATCCACGATTCGCACGCATGCAAGCCATGCGGATGCAGGACATTGGCTCTTCATGCATGCCGACGCAGCAACGGGCATCAGGCCATGCTTCCGCCCGCAGTTGATGACGGAAATGCACGGCTACCTGAGTACGCTTACCGACACGCCCACGCATGAAACCGGCCGTTTGCGCAGCCTCGTTCTCGCCTCGGACGCTAATGCATTCAATCTCGGCGGGGATCTGGATCTATTCGGCCACATGATTCGCGCACGCGACCGACACGGCTTATTGCGATACGCACAGAGTTGCGTCAGTGGCGTCTTCCAGTTCCATCAGGGACTCACTGGCAATTTCAGAACCATTGCCCTTCTGCAGGGAGATGCGCTGGGCGGCGGGTTGGAGATGGCGCTGTCTTGCCACACGATCATTGCAGAGGAAGGCGTGGGCCTGGGATTGCCTGAAGTCTTGTTCGGGTTGTTCCCGGGCATGGGCGCCTACTCATTTCTGTCCAGGCGCGTATCGCCCCAATTGGCAGAACGGATCATTCTTGAGGGGCGCGTCTACAGCAGCGAAGAAATGTACGCCATGGGAGTTGTGGATATGCTCGTACCTCGCGGGCAAGGCATCCATGCCACCCATGAGTTGATCACCAAGCAGCAGCGCACGCCTCAGTCGTATCTGGCGATGAATCGCGCAAGACACGTGTGCAACCCGGTCACTCATGACGAGCTGCTGGCGGTCGCGCAGATATGGGTGGAAGCCGCACTGGAACTGGGAGACAAGTCTCTCAAGACGATGGATCGGCTGGTAAAGGCGCAGACGCGCAGAGCCGCAAAGGGAATTGCCTGATTAGCATGACAGCATGCCGTAAGGGGAATCAGGCCCGGCATACTGCCGGGCTTCTGCTCAGGATGCGTCTTCGCCCGAATCTTTCTCGAACCGGTCTTTTGCGCGCGATTCCAGCGCGGCGCGACCCAGTTGCAAATTGTGCTGAAGCTGATTCACACGCATCTGCCATTCGGACTTGATCTGAGCATCGGACATGCCCATCAGCTCCCCGCCTTGCTCTGCCAGCACCACCAACCCAAGATTGCTGGCTACACCTTTCGTTGCATGAGCATGCTCGCGCAGCCGCTCCCATTCCAACGCCTGGGCATCATCTGACATTGCGGCGATGCAGGCTTCTGCATCACTCAAGCACTGACGAATGAACTCCTTCTCGAAGTTCTTGCCCATGCCCAGAGACGCCAGCTCGTCGAGCACGGTGACATCGAGAATGCCATCTGGTGCCGATCCGGTTCGTACAGACACAAGGCCGAGCGGCGGAAACTTGCTCTGCGTTGCAATCTCGGCGAGCGTATCCAACAACCGCACCGCAACCACCGGCTTGGCAAGGAATGCGTAGGCGCCGGCCTGCTCGCAGCTACGAATCGCTTCCGGCGTCACATCCGCACTTAATACGACGACCGGCGTTTTAGGCTGAGCTCCTGCCTGCATCACCCGCAACTGCTTCAACAGGTCCAGGCCACTGACACCCGGCATATGCAAGTCGACGATGGCCACATCGAAATCGGTCTCGGCGAGCGTATCCAGTACATGCTCCCCACCGTTGACGCAGGTCACCTTGTGCCCAGCCTTTTGCAGGAGCCGCTGCAGAACCATCCGGTTGGCGGCGTGATCATCCGCCACCAGGATCTGCAACGTACGTACGCGCGCCCGGTGGCGCAGGAACGGATCGGCGAAGGCGATGACGTTCCCGGCATCTCCACTCTCGCGTACTCCGCCGATCGGCTGCAGCGCCGATGCACTGGATTCGACGGCATAGTCGAACGGTAATTCAAACCAGAAATGGCTGCCGCCGCCGGGATTTTCTTCGAAACCGATCTGACCACTCATTGATTCGACCAGGCCTTTGGCGATCGTGGTTCCAAGGCCGCTGCCTTCGAAACGTCGCGCCAGCCCATTGTCTGCCTGCTCGAAAGCCTCGAACAAGCGCGGCTGCATATCGACCGGCACACCGATCCCGGTATCGATGATGTCGAAACGCAGCCGCACTTTACCCTCGGCAGGACGCCCGACCGCTCCGACGTTGACATCGATGTGTCCGTGGTCAGTGAACTTGACCGCATTGCCGGCCAGATTGAGCACGATCTGTCGCAGGTGCCCGGCATCGCCCTTCAACAAATCGGGAACGTCCGGCGCAATCACCACGCCATAGACAAGCGACTTCGCCTTGGCTTGCGGCTGCAGGATCAGATCGATATTGGCGATCACCTCCCTGAGTGAGAAGTCGCGATGCTCGACGCGAATCTTGCCGGCTTCGATGGCAGAGATATCGAGCACTTCCTCGACCAGTGAAAGCAGGCTGCGAGCGGATGCCTGAATGGTACCGACGCATTCGCGCTGCTCGGCGTCCAGGCGTGTAGTTGCCAAGACCTCGGTCATCCCGGAAAGGCCGTTGAGCGGAGTACGGAATTCGTGGCTCATATTGGCCAGGAAGCGACTCTTGGCTTCGCTGGCGCGCCGCGCTTCGGCCATTGCGCGGGTCAGCTTGTTGAGCAGGCCCGACAGATACAACGGAATGGCCGCCAGGCCAAGCCACAACCCGACTCCCAGACCGAAATTGCGTCCCCAATAGTCATTGGTCAACAGCGTGACACCAAAACTGACCATCGCCATGGCAACGGCTAGGTAGAGGTAGCGGTTACCGAAGCGCAGACCATTACCGATGGTCACCCACATCACCACGACGTAGATGCAGGCCATCGGTTCGCCGATCGCACTCATGGCCATCGACATCAGGCCGTAGTCGGCCAGCATGCCGAGGACCCGGCGCGGATGCGAGCGCTGGGGCCTGAGCACGATCCAGGTAAAGATTACCAACGCCAGTGCCTGGCTAAGCAGCGTCAGGCCGACTACATAAACCAGCTGCGTGGCCGGCAATGCCCAGCGGCTTGCGAACAGCACCTCGTACGCCAGGATCAACGCCACCATGGCAATGCGGATCAGTGCCTGACCATGCTCGCTGTCCTGACGCTGCGCGAGCCTGTTGCGCACTTCTCGTAGCATGCCTGACATGCTCACACCCCGGGTCGCGCCGATGCGGTGGAGAATTCGCCGCAGATCTGGTCCAGCTGCGCACGGCCGCGCAGCAGCGCATCCACGCAGCGCGGGTCGAACAGGCGGCCGCGTTGCGCGTAGAGATAGGCCAGCGCGGCATCCATCGTCCAGGCTTCCTTGTATGGACGCGGCGACAGCAGGGCGTCGAACACATCGGCGACCGCGACGATGCGCGCTTCCAGCGGAATCGCCTCGCCGACCAGGCCGTCCGGATACCCGGTGCCGTCGTAGCGCTCGTGGTGACGCAGCGCGATCAAGGCACCGACCTGGATGAAGCGGTTCTGGCTGCCGCTGAGCAGCTCGTAGCCGATGCGCGGATGCCGTTTCATGATGCTCATCTCGTCATCGGTGAGCTTGCCCGGCTTGAGCAGCACCGAATCGGGAATGGCGATCTTGCCCATGTCGTGCAGCGGTGCGGCCATCTCGATGATGCGTACTTCTTCTTCCGACAGGCCCAGCTGCTCGGCGATCAGGCCGGCCACATGCGACATGCGCTCCAGGAACGCACTGGTGCCCGAATCGCGGTATTCGATCGCACGTGCCAGCCGCGACAGCGTCTCGCGTTCGCGCTCTTCGACCTCGTTCATGCTGGCCAGCAGGCGCTGTTCCAGCGACAGCGCACGTTGCTTGACGCTCTCGCTCTGCTGACGCAGCTGCAATAGATTGGAGCAGCGCGCCCGCAACTCGCGCGGGCGGATCGGCTTGACCAGGAAGTCGATCACCCCGGCTTCCAGCGCCGCCTGGCGGATCGGCTCGTCGCCGACGATGGTGATCAGGATGATCGGAATATCGCGGTGGCTGGGCAGCCGGCGCAGGCGCCGTGCGAACTCCAGGCCATCCATCCCGGGCATGCGGTAGTCGAGCAGCAACAGATCCACGCGCCCAGCTTCGCACCATGCCAACGCGTCGAGCGGGTCGCCGAAGTCGTAGACCTTCAGCTCCGGCGCGATGTCTTCGATGACATGGCGCAGCATCGTTCGCGCAGACATCTGGTCATCGACAATGACGATGTTCAATCCCAGATCCGCCTTTCCCGCCCAGCTTCCCCATGTATCCGCCGACACCATGCCGTCCGGACTCCCTAAAACATCCTGCATAGCCGTTGCTCCTCTATCACGAGAACGGAAAAGCGTGACGTCGACCCCTGTGTCGACTTCCCCGGACATGACGCTGCCCGAAGCTCCGCCCTAGCATATGCAGTATCTGTGCCGTGAGCACGCGGTTCGCACAAAAAAGTCAGGCTTCCGGACGCATGTAGGGAAACAGCAGGACGTCACGGATCGATGTGCTGCCGGTCAGCAGCATCACCAGGCGGTCGATGCCGATACCCAGGCCACCGGTCGGCGCCATGCCGTACTCCAGCGCACGGATGTAGTCGGCGTCGTAGTGCATCGCTTCGTCGTCGCCGCCGTCCTTGGCCTGCACCTGCGCCTGGAAGCGTGCGGCCTGGTCTTCGGGGTCGTTGAGCTCGGAGAAGCCGTTGGCCAGCTCCTTGCCGTTGATGAACAGCTCGAAGCGGTCGGTATACCCCGGCTCGGTGTCGCTGGAACGCGCCAGCGGCGAGACCTCGACCGGATGGTCGGTGATGAAGGTCGGCTGCACCAGAGTGTGTTCGACGGTGGCTTCGAAGATTTCGAGCAGCAACTTGCCCCAGCCGTAGGACGGCTTGACGCGGATCTTCAGGCGCTCGCAATGGGCCAGCAGCGCATCGCGGTCTGTGCAATCGGCGGCGCTGATTTCCGGATTATGGTGACGAACGGCCTCATCCATGCGCCAGCGCCGGAAAGCCGGCGCCAGATCGATGTCGGCGCCATCCCAGCTCACCTGGGTGGTGCCCAGCACCGACTGCGCGGTGTCGCGGATCACCTGCTCGGTCAGGTCCATGATCTCGTGGTACGTGGCGTAGGCCTCGTAGAGCTCGAGCATGGTGAATTCGGGGTTGTGCCGGGTCGACACGCCCTCGTTGCGGAAGTTGCGGTTGATCTCGTAGACCCGCTCCAGGCCACCGACCACCAGACGCTTGAGGTACAACTCCGGCGCCACGCGCAGGTACAGATCCAGATCCAGTGCGTTGTGGTGGGTGGTGAACGGCTTGGCGGTGGCGCCACCGGGGATGTAATGCATCATCGGTGTTTCCACTTCCAGGAAACGCCGCGCATCCAGCCACGCGCGCATCGCGCGGATGATCTTGGAGCGCTTGATGAACACCTCGCGCGCTTCCGGAGTGACGATCAGATCCACATAACGTTGGCGATAGCGCTGCTCCACGTCCGACAGGCCGTGCCACTTGTCCGGCAACGGGCGCAGCGACTTGGTCAGCAGCCGCAGCGCGCTGGCCTTGACCGAGAGTTCGCCGGTCTTGGTGCGGGTCAGCCCGCCCTCCACCGCCACAATGTCGCCGACGTCCCAGCCCTTGAACGCGGTATAGGCATCGCCCAGCACGTTGCCCTGCAGGAACAACTGCACGCGCCCGGATTCGTCCTGGATCTGCGCAAAGCTGGCCTTGCCCATCACCCGCTTGGCCATCAGCCGGCCGGCCATCTTGACGGTGCGCCCGCTGGCTTCCAGCGCTTCCGGGGTCCAGGTGTCGGCATCGGCGAATTCGGCCTGCAGGTCGCCGGCGAACTGCTCGCGCACGAAATCGTTGGGATAGGCGATGCCCTGGCCGCGCAACGCGCCCAGTTTCGCGCGACGCTCGGCGATGAGGCTGTTCTCGTCGACGGCAAGGTGGGGCGCGGGGGTCTGCTCGGTCATGGCGGGAATCGGTCTGCTAGAGGTCGGGCGCGTGCCCGGTGGGGAGTGAGACACCGGCAGCGCCGGGCTCTCTTACATTGACGGTGTCGCGCGCAGGTCGCCTGAGATCTTTGCTGCCGCAGCGCAGGTTAGCGCTGCGGTGCCTGCGTAACATCGCGCGAGGCCGTTGCATCTGCTGCGACCTCGCGCGGGGGTCAGGCGTCCAGGCGTTTGGAGCCTGCCGCCAGACCGGCCTTGAGGCTGGCCTCGACGAATTCGTCCAGATCGCCGTCCAGCACTTTCTGCGTGTCGCTGCGTTCGATGCCAGTGCGCAGATCCTTGATGCGGCTCTGGTCGAGGACGTAGTTGCGGATCTGGCTGCCCCAGCCGATGTCGGACTTGGTGGCTTCCAGCGCGTCGCGCTCGACATTGCGCTTCTGCACTTCCAGCTCGTACAGCTTGGCGGCCAGCATCTTCATCGCGTTGTCGCGGTTCTGGTGCTGGCTGCGGCCGGTCTGGCAGGCGACCACGGTATTGGTCGGGATATGCGTGATACGCACCGCCGATTCGGTCTTGTTGACGTGCTGACCACCGGCGCCCGAGGAGCGATACACGTCGGTACGCAGATCGGCCGGGTTGATGTCGATCTCGATGTTGTCGTCCACTTCCGGCGACACGAACACCGAGGTGAAACTGGTATGCCGGCGGTTGTCCGAATCGAACGGCGACTTGCGCACCAGCCGGTGCACGCCGATCTCGGTCTTCAGCCAGCCATAGGCATATTCGCCTTCGATGCGCACGGTGGCCGACTTGATGCCAGCGACTTCGCCGCCGGACACTTCCATCAGCTCGGTCTTCCAGCCGCGCGACTCGGCCCAGCGCAGATACATGCGCAGCAGGATTTCGGCCCAGTCCTGCGCCTCGGTACCACCGGCGCCGGCCTGGATGTCGACGAATGCGTTGGCGCCGTCCATCTGGCCGGAGAACATGCGCTGGAATTCCAGCTTTTCGACATGGGTCTGGTATTTGTCAAGATCGGCGATCACCGCAACGGCAGTGTCCTCGTCCTGCTCGCTGTCGGCCAGCTCCAGCAGATCGCCGGCATCGGTGAGGCCGGCCAGTACGTCGGCGATGCCGATGACGGTCTTTTCCAGCATGGAGCGCTCGCGACCCAGGGCCTGGGCACGCTCGGCGTCGTTCCACACGTCCGGGCTTTCCAGCTCCCGGCTGACTTCCTCTAGACGCTCTTTCTTGGCGTCGTAGTCAAAGATACCCCCTGAGCGAGAGCACGCGATCGTTGAGATCGGTGATGCGCTGGCGGATCGGATTGGTTTCGATCATGGCGGATTTCCGGCAAACAAGCTGGCTAGTTTAGCAAGCGGGCGACGGTGGCGGAACGCGCCCGCCTCGGCACTGTGCGCTGAATGACGATTGTCCAGACGACGCGTCCCTGCCGCGCTCGACCGCAAGGATTCCGGTCTCGACACAGCGCGCGCGCGACTCGCGGCAACCGTGCCAACGATGCGATGGCGGGATGAGGGACGTCGGCCAGTTCGCCCGCCAACAGCGTCACAGCGGCCTCAGACCGTCAACGTCTCTCCCTGCGGCGCAGCGGTACCTCGCCCTGCCCGCGCGCGCAGATCTGCCAGATGGCTGCGACTGCACGGCAGCACAGTGGCGTCGTGCAGATGCACGCGGGCATCGCCGGAATCGACCGGTTCTATCGCCTGTACCTGGCTCAAATTGACCAGGTAGCTACGATGGATCCGCACGAACACCGCCGGGTCCAGCCTGGCTTCGATCGCCGCCATCGTGCTGCGCAGCGGGTAATCGTGGCCGCGTACGCGCAAGTTGACATAGTTGCCGGAGGCCTGGATCCATTCGATATCGGCCGTGGCGACCAAAAAGTCGCGGCCGAGCTTGCGCACCAGAAAGCGTTCCGGTCGGTCCAACGGCTCCTCTGGCGGGCCCTCGTCCGGTGCCGCAAGCAGATGCGCCTCGCCCTGGCGGCGCCGCGCGTACCACGCCAGCGTGTGCTGCAACGCCACCAGCATCGCAAAGGTGCGCAGATCCTTGGACAACTCATAGAACCACTGGAGCGGCCAACCACCGAAGTCGTAGTGGCTGCCAGCCAGCGCGTAGACCAGTTTGCGCAACAGCACCATGCCGGCGACGTGCGCCAGCCACCAGCCCAGCGCAGCAGCCAGGTACAGCGGCACACGTCGACGCCAGACGTCGGCATGCAGCGGCCAGCGTGCGCAGAGCCAGAACATCGCCGGCAGCAACAACAGCGACGTCGTGGCGCTGCTCAGCTCCCAGCTCAGCAACTGCCACAGCACGATCGCCTCGCCATCGCGCCGCCCCGCCAACCATGCGGTCAGCGTGTTGCCCAATGCGCTCAGGTGAAACACCAGCGACCAGATCATCACAGCCCAGCGCGTGGCGAAGTGACCCGCACCGTCCTGAGGTGTCGGCGGGCGCGGCCCGATGGTTTCCATTGCAGGCGTCCGCAGTTGGCAGCTGCCGATCATAGAGTCCTGCGCAATGGCGCGACAACGTCATCTCGCCGCCCCATTCGTCACTGGGAGGATGCAATTGGTCACCGCGCCGGGGCATCTCCCCCCTGCCCCCCTTTATCCATCGGGGTCAGCGGGCAGGATGGGTGCACTTCCTCGACCGCCGCCCCCCATGACCGAACGCCGCCACGATATCGATGCCCTGCGCGTCTTCGCCTTCGCCCTGCTGATCCTCTATCACGTGGGCATGGCCTACGTGGCCGGCTGGGACTTTCATTTAAAGAGTGCCTACACCGCCGAGTGGCTGCAGCCGCCGATGATCGCGCTCAACCGCTGGCGGATGCCATTGCTGTTCATGATCTCCGGCATCGCGATCGGCCTGGCGCGTGCGCAACGTGCCCCGTGGCAGTTCGCCTGGCGGCGTTGTGGCCGGCTGCTGCCCCCGCTGCTGTTCGGCATGTTCGTGGTGGTGGCGGTGCAGGCGTACTGCCAGGGCGTCAGCAATGGCAAGGTCGTGCCCGGCTTCGGCAACTTCCTGCTGCGCTATTGGCAGGTCCGGCCGTGGCCGGCCGGCAGTTTCGATGGCTGGGAACACGGCATCACCTGGAACCATCTGTGGTACCTGGCCTATCTGCTGCCTTACACCGGGTTACTGATGGCCATGCTCGCGCTGGGCCGCAAGCTGCCGGCGAGTCTGCCGGCGTTGCCGGCGGCCATCGCGCTGCCGGCCCTGCTGCTGGCACCCATTCTGTGGGAGGCCGTTTGCGTGCTCTGGGTACTGCCGCGTCACCCACCGACCCACGCCCTGGTCGGCGACTGGTTCGTGCATGCCGAGTCGTTTCCGTTAGTCGTGCTGGGATATGCACTGGCCAATAACGCACGCTTCTGGACATGGGCCGTGCAGCTGCGTTGGCCAACCCTGATCGCCGCCCTGCTGGCGATCGCCACCGAGCTGAGCATCCGCCAGTTGGGCCGATCGCTCGATCCTGCGCAATTGTCGGAGATGTCGGGGACAATTCGCTGGGACGTGATCGAGCGGCTGGCGCGCGCAGCCTATACCTGGCTGGCACTGCTGACCCTGTTCGGCTGGGCGAGGCATGGCTTGAACCGCCCGTTCGCGTGGCTGCCGTACTGCACCCAGGCCGTCCTCCCCTGGTACGTCCTGCATCAGAGCCTGATCATCCTGGCGCTGTACTGGTTGGCGCCGTTGCAGCTGGGGCCGTGGCTGGAACCGGTGCTGGTGTTGGCCGCCACCGTCGCCAGTTGCCTGCTGTTGCACGAATACCTGATCCGACGCGTGCGCTGGCTGCGCCCGCTGTTCGGGATGCCGATGCGCGAATCGCCGATCGGCACGCGCACCGCGGCGACGCTGACGCAGGGGTGATCGCTTAGAGCGACAGGCCGGCAGAGAAGACCGGCCAGACGATGCCGCCAGCGCATCGTCGCCGGGGCGCCCCCGGGCACCGCGGCGCGCGTCATTGTCCATTGGCAGCAGCGCTGCCGATGCACCGCAGTGCCCGGACGCACCTGCACACCATGAATGGCAGTCGCCGCCTGCCGACGATTCGCCTGGACGCCCTGCAGTGCGCATCGCAAGATGCCGGCCCAGACCTGCGATGAAGAAACTACGATGCGTTACGACCTGCTTGCCGCAGTCTTGCTGTGTAGCCCCGCAATCGCACTTGCCGCGCCTGCGACCGGTGTCGATTTCAGTCACGACGACTGGACCATCGCCTGCGACAACACCCGCACCTGCCGCGCCGCCGGCTATCAGCCGGACGAAGGCGATCACCTGCCGGTATCGGTGCTGCTGACGCGCAAGGCCGGTGCCGGCCAGGCGGTGACGGCCGAGCTGATGCTGGGCCAGTACGACGAGATCAAGCTGCCGGCGTCGCTGAAGCTGCAGATCGATCAGCGCGATCTGGGCAAGCTGGCGCTGGATGGCAAGAGCGGCACCGCCGTTCTGAGTAGCCCGCAGGTCACCGCACTGCTGGCGGCACTGACCCGCAGCAGCAAGATTGTGGCGATCGGCAACGATGGCCGCCGCTGGCAGCTGTCCGATCGCGGTGCGGCGGCGACACTGCTGAAGATGGACGAGTTCCAGGGCCGGCTGGGCACGCGCGGCGCACTGGTGCGCAAGGGCGATCGCGACGAGGCCAGCGTGCTGCCGGCATTGCCGGTGCCGCAGGTGCGCGAGGCCAAGCTGGCAGCAGCGCAGGCGGGCGACGCTCGTCTGGGCAGCTTGCCGGCGCTGTACCAGGCGCTGCGCGCCACGCTTCCGGCCGATGAAGAATGCAAGGGCCTGGATGCCGGCGATGCCGCCGAACCGCTGACCGTCACCCGCCTGAGCAGCGACAAGCTACTGGTGTCGACCGATTGCTGGATGGGCGCCTACAACATCGGCACCGGCTTCTGGGTGGTCAACGCACGCGCGCCGTTCGCGCCGACCCTGGTCACCACGCACGCCAGCGATCTGGATGGCTCCACCATCCTGGAGTCCCAGAAGGGCCGCGGCCTGGGCGACTGCTACAGCCAGGCGGCATGGACCTGGGATGGCCGCCGCTTCGTGCAGACCTCCAAGTCCAGCTCCGGCCTATGCCGGCTGGTGGCTGCTGGCGGCGCGTGGGAATTGCCGACCTTGGTGACCGAGGTCAAGAAGTCGCCCTGATCCAGGCGAGGACAGCGCGAGTGCGTGCGAGCGCCGGTATGTGCTTGCACTGCCTTGCAAGATGCTTTGAACCGCGAACTGGATCAGCTTGCGGCCGTCAGGCACGGAATACAGAAAGCATGTAGCAGCGCGTATATGCCGCCCGTGAGCGTGCCGTCCAGAGGGTAGAGCGGCTGATCTGCAGCCTGGCTGCAGGGCCCTTGCCCGCCCACCAGCGCGGGACACGCTGCAAGTACGTCCCTGTAAGCTCTTACGCGGCATCCATGCCGCGTAAGGTCCCGCGACAGTGGGCGGGCAAGGGCCTGTCGAGATGGTCGGTGTGCATGGTTGCAAGCGGAGCATGACGCGTGTTGCCTGGATCACGGCGCGTCCGATCAGCTTCCCGGCACACCCCAAACAACACAGGTTCTTCAAGAAAACACCTACGGAGTCGTCATCGCGAATCTTGAAAACAAGATGGTGAAATGGCCTGCCTTGACCAGGTCATGGAAACCACACGCCGAGGCGGCAGCGTGGCCGGGGGTTGGCGGAGAGCGGCACTCAGGATGTGCCGCGGCGGCGAGTCAGACAGGATGTCTGGCCGAGCCGAGGAGCCGATCCCCGGCCACGCTGCCGCCCCCTACCGAAGCCAGCGACTGGCAGCCGCGCGCCTGAGAACCCGACGCTCAGCTCCCTCCACGGAGATTCACGGCACGTCCCGCTAGCCGCGAGGACACCGCGCCTTCGACCAACGAGGCTTGGAAACATCCAGATGACGCCAGGTGCGGCCTACAAAAGCTAGAGAGAACACTGAGCCCGCAGATCAGCCGGTGACTATCGCCGGCTCACAATGTTCGACGATCAACTGCACCGCGGTGCCACCGCGATAGTCGTCGCTGACCAGACGGTATGCCAGGCGCACCAAGCGTGCCGGTTCGCTACCGTGCCAGCCGTTGAAGTGGATGGCATTGAGCGGCTCGGCGCGGCCGGCGCAACGCAGGGTCAGCTTGAGGTGGCGCTCCTTGAGCACCCGGTACTGCAGCACTTCGAACTGACCATCGAACAGCGGCTCCGGAAAGCCCTGCCCCCACGGACCGGCCACCCGCAAGGCTTCGGCGTGCACGTGATCGAGTTCGTGCGCGGCGAGTTCGCCATCGCTGTGCAACTCGGCATGCAACAGCGACGCATCCACCATCGCGTGAACCTGCGCCTGAAAGGCCTGCTCGAAGGTCGCCAGCGCGGCGTGATCGATGCTCAAGCCCGCCGCCATCGCATGGCCGCCAAACTTCTGCAGCAAACCCGGATGACGCGCATCCACCGCCGCCAGCACGTCGCGGATATGCAGGCCGGGAATGGACCGCGCCGAGCCGCGCAACTGGCTGCTGCCCGGCTCGGCCGGCGCCAGCGCGATCACCGGGCGATGCAACCGATCTTTCAATTTGGAAGCGACCAGGCCGATCACGCCGGGGTGCCATTGCGCATCGAACAGGCAGGCAGCGATCGGCAAGGCGCCCTCGGCGTCCAGCACCACCTTGGTGACCAACTGCTCGGCATCGTCGGTCATCAACTGCTGCACCGCGCGGCGCTCGGCGTTGATCTCTTCCAGGGTGGCGGCGATCTCGCGTGCGCGGTTCCAGTCCTCGCTGAGCAGCAGCTCGATGCCAAGCGCCATGTCTTCCAGCCGGCCGGCTGCATTCAAGCGCGGCCCGAGCGCGAACCCGATATCGCTGGCGCTCAGACGCGCGACATCGCGGCCGCTGGCATCGATCAACGCGCGCAACCCGATGCAGCCGCGGCCTTCGCGCAGGCGGCGCAACCCGGCCGACACCAGCGCGCGATTGTTGGTGTCCAGCGGCACCAGATCGGCCACCGTGCCGACGGCGACCAGATCCAGCAACACCGACAGATCCGGTTCGGCGCGGCCGGCAAAGGCGCCACGCGCGCGCAGGACACTGCGCAGCGCCAGCAACACGTAAAAGATCACGCCTACGCCGGCCAGCGATTTGCTCGGGAAGCTGTCGTTGGCCAGATTCGGATCGACGATCGCATCGGCCGGCGGCAACACTTCGCCAGGCAAGTGATGGTCGGTGACCAGCACCGTCCAGCCGCGCGCCTTGGCCGCCGCCACGCCGGCGTGGCAGGCGATGCCGTGGTCGACGGTGACCAGCACATCCGGCTGCAGCACGGCCAATTCGTCCACCAATGCGGGCGACAGGCCATAGCCGTGCACCATGCGATTGGGCACCGCGTGGTGCACATCCAGCGCGCCGAGCATGCGCAAGCCGCGCACGCCCACCGCGCAGGCGGTGGCGCCATCGCAGTCGAAATCGCCCACCACCAGGATGCGCCGTTGCCGGGCGATCGCATCGGCCAACAGGTTGGCGGCCACGTCGCTGTTATGCAGCAACTCCGGCGAGAGCAACTGCCCCAACCGCGGCTGCGCGCCCTGCGCATCGCCGACACCGCGCGATGCGTAGATGCGACGCAGCAGCGGCAACATGGCATCGGGCCAGCTTCCGGCCTGCCCGGGTGGGCGCCGGACGATCCGGGGAGTGGAGGTCATTGCGCCAGTTGCTGCCGTGGCTTGCGCCAGAACCGCCAGCGTTGCGAGCGCGCCAGCGACAGCGTTTCGCCATCCTGGAAATCCAGCACCAGCCGATCCAGCTCGCCACGCGCCATCGCCGCCAGCAGCGGTGCCACTGCGTCGTCGCCGAACTGCTGCAGCGAACGCAGATGACGCAGGTCCACCAGCGCATCCACGCGTTGTTCGCCCTGCGCATCGGCACCGGCCGCCAAAGCCAGCGCACGCAGCAGCGACTCGCGGCTGCGCACCTGCCGATGCGGCGATGTCACTGCATGCGGCAGCACGCCGCCGCCCCAGAACCACAGCGAATTGATCGCCGGTTTGCCGCTGGCCACGCGGCCCTCGTTCCAGGGATGTTGATGCAGCAACACCTGCGCTTCGGTCAGCAAGGCACGCCAGCGTCGGCCCGCGTCGCCGGCCGGCAAATGCTCGAACAGATCGTCGCCGATCGCCACATCCGGCGGCGCGAACTCCGGCAACCTGGCATCCGGCGACAGACGCAGATACCACCGCGATGGCGTCGGTGCATCGAGCAAAAATCCCGCATCCCCGAACATCGGCTTGAGGATCGGCAACAACACCGCCAGGTCCTCGGCCGTGGCGCCGAGCGCCTCGCCATAGCCCATCAAGCGCGCGCCCTGCATGTCCGGTACCACATAGGCCGGATCGGCACGCACCCAGGTCGCGCCCGCGGCATCGCCGGCATCCAGTTGCCGGGTCAATGCCGCCACCGGCCACTGCGCCGGCGTCAGCGTGAAATGCCGCTGCAACTGCGCCACTTCGCCGGCATCGGCGGCGTGCAGATCGGCGCGCGCCAGGGCGCTGGCCACCACCGCGTTGTCCAGCGTTCCGGGCAGACGGCGTTTTTCGGGCAGCAGCAGCGTTGCGGTCGTCATCGCTCAGGCGTCAGTGGGTCAATCCAGGTACGCGACGCTGACCACTTCGTATTCGCGCTGGCCGGCCGGCGCATCGATGGTGACCGAATCGCCTTCCAGCTTGCCGATCAACGCGCGTGCCAGCGGCGAGGAAATCGCGATCAGGCCCAGCTTGATGTCCGCTTCCAGATCGCCAACGATCTGGTAGCGCTTCTCTTCATCGGTCTCGGTGTCGGCCAGCGTCACCGTGGCGCCGAACACGATCTTGCTGCCGGCCGACAACTTGGTGATGTCGATGATCTCGGCATGCGACAGCTCGCCTTCCAGCTGCTTGATGCGGCCTTCAATGAAGCTCTGCTGCTCGCGCGCAGCGTGATACTCGGCGTTCTCCTTCAGATCGCCGTGCGCACGCGCTTCGGCGATCGCAGCGATCACCGCCGGGCGCTTGACCGACTTCAGCTGATCCAGTTCCTCGCGCAGACGTTGCGCGCCCTTGGATGTCATGGGTGCTCTCATGCTTGAAGCTCCTTGTGCAGTTCCTGCAGCGACCAGACAGGACCGGTGCCGCGGAATTCCAGCGAATGCACCAGCGCCTTGGCGCCGGCGACAGTGGTCGAATAGGTCACGCGATGCTGCAGCGCTTCACGCCGGATCGAGAACGAGTCCGAGATGGCGGCGCGACCTTCGGTGGTGTTGACGATGTAGACGATCTCGCCGTTCTTGATCGAATCGACGATATGCGGGCGGCCTTCGGCCACCTTGTTGACGATCTCGCAGCTCAGCCCGTTCTGCTGCAGCCAGGCGCCGGTACCGCGCGTGGCGACCAGCGTATAGCCGCGTTCCACCAGCGCCTGCGCCACCGGCAGCACGCGCTGCTTGTCAGGGTCGCGCACCGACACGAAGGCCTTGCCCACCGGCGGCGCCTTGATGCCGCCGGCCTCCTGCGCGCGCGCAAACGCGGCGCTGAAGCTGCGGCCCACGCCCATCACCTCGCCGGTGGAGCGCATCTCCGGCCCGAGGATCGGGTCCACGCCCTGGAACTTGGCGAACGGGAAGATCGCTTCCTTCACCGAGTAATAGCCCGGCACGATTTCCTTGGTGGCGCCCTGCTCGGCCAGCGTCTTGCCGGCCATGCAGCGTGCGGCGATCTTGGCCAGCGGGATGCCGATCGCCTTGGATACGAACGGCACGGTGCGCGAGGCGCGCGGGTTCACCTCCAGCAGGAACACCACATCGTCGCCGGCCTCGTTGACCTGCACCGCGAACTGGGTGTTCATCAGGCCGACCACGTTCAAGCCTTCGGCCAGCATCACCACCTGGCGACGCAGCTCGGCCTGGGTCTTGGGCGAGAGCGAATACGGCGGCAGCGAGCACGACGAATCGCCCGAATGCACGCCGGCCTCTTCGATGTGTTCCATCAGCCCACCGATCAGCACATTGCCGTCCTTGTCGGCGATGATGTCCACGTCCACTTCCACCGCGTTGTCGAGGAAGCGGTCCAGCAGCACCGGCGAATCGTTGGAGACCTTGACCGCGTCGCGTACATAACGCGCCAGGTCGGATTCGCCGTAGACGATTTCCATCGCGCGGCCGCCGAGCACATAGCTCGGGCGCACCACCAGCGGATAGCCGATCTCGCGCGCCAGCACCAGGGCTTCCTCGGCATTGCGGGCAATGCGGTTCGGCGGCTGCTTCAGGCCCAGCTTGTCGACCAGCTGCTGGAAACGCTCGCGGTCTTCGGCCAGGTCGATCGAATCGGGCGAGGTGCCGATCACCGGCACGCCGTTGGCTTCCAGCGCGCGCGCCAGCTTCAGCGGGGTCTGGCCGCCGTACTGCACGATCACGCCCTTGGGTTTTTCCAGCTCGACGATTTCCAGCACGTCTTCCAGCGTCAGCGGCTCGAAGTACAGGCGGTCGGAAGTGTCGTAGTCGGTGGACACGGTCTCCGGGTTGCAGTTGACCATGATGGTTTCAAAGCCGTCATCGCGCAGCGCCAGCGCCGCATGCACGCAGCAGTAATCGAACTCGATGCCCTGGCCGATGCGGTTGGGGCCACCGCCGAGGATCATGATCTTGTCGCGATCGGTCGGCAGCGCCTCGCACTCGTCCTCGTAGGTCGAGTACAGATACGCGGTGCTGGTGGCGAATTCGGCCGCGCACGAATCCACGCGCTTGTAGACCGGGCGAACTTTCAGCGCGCGACGCAGCGTGCGCACCGATTCCTCGTTGGTGCCGGTCAGCTCGGCCAGGCGCGCATCGGAGAAACCGGCGCGCTTGAGCGTGCGCAGACGCGCCGCATCCAGTGCCGGCATGCCGTCGTCGGCCAGCTGCTGCTCGTGGCTGATCAGTTCTTCGATCTGATCCAGGAACCAGGGGTCGATGAACGACAGCGCGTAGACATCGGCCACGCTCATGCCGGCGCGGAACGCATCGGCGACATAGAACAGACGCTCCGGGCCCGGCGCCTTGAGCTCGCGCTTGAGCGCGGCGATATCGTCTTCGCTGCCCAGGTCCAGGCCGGTCGGATCCAGCCCGATCTTGCCGGTTTCCAGCCCACGCAGCGCTTTCTGCAGCGATTCCTGGAAGGTGCGGCCCATCGCCATCACCTCGCCCACCGACTTCATCTGGGTGGTCAGGCGCGCGTCGGCCTGCGGGAATTTCTCGAACGCAAAGCGCGGAATCTTGGTGACCACGTAGTCGATCGAGGGCTCGAACGAAGCCGGGGTCAGGCCACCGGTGATCTCGTTGCGCAATTCGTCCAGCGTGTAGCCCACCGCCAGCTTGGCGGCGACCTTGGCGATCGGGAAGCCGGTGGCCTTGGACGCCAACGCCGACGAGCGCGACACGCGCGGGTTCATCTCGATCACCACCACGCGGCCGGTGGTCGGGCTGATGCCGAACTGCACGTTGGAGCCGCCGGTATCCACGCCGATCTTGCGCAGCACCGCGATCGAGGCATCGCGCAGGCGCTGATATTCCTTGTCGGTGAGCGTCTGCGCCGGCGCCACGGTGATCGAGTCGCCGGTATGCACGCCCATCGGGTCGAGGTTTTCGATCGCGCAGACGATGATGCAGTTGTCCGCGGTGTCGCGGACCACTTCCATCTCGAATTCCTTCCAGCCCAGCACCGATTCTTCCACCAGCACTTCGGTGGTCGGCGACAGTTCCAGGCCACGGCCGACGATCTCGATCAGCTCTTCGCGGTTGTAGGCGATGCCGCCGCCGCTGCCGCCCAGCGTGAAGCTGGGGCGGATGATGGTCGGATAGCCGACGCGGGTCTGGATATCCAGTGCCTCTTCCAGCGTGTGCGCCACTTCGGCGCGGGGGCAATCCAGGCCGATCTCGCCCATCGCCACGCGGAACAGTTCGCGGTCTTCGGCCATGCGGATGGCTTCGCGCTTGGCGCCGATCAGCTCGACGTTGTACTTCTCCAGCACACCGTGGTCGGCCAGGTCCAGCGCGCAGTTCAGCGCGGTCTGCCCGCCCATGGTCGGCAGCAGGGCGTCGGGCTTTTCCTTGGCGATGATCTTCTCGACCGTCTGCCAGTTGATCGGCTCGATGTACACCGCATCGGCCATGTCCGGGTCGGTCATGATCGTGGCCGGATTGCTGTTGACCAGCACCACGCGGTAGCCCTCGTCGCGCAGCGCCTTGCACGCCTGCGCGCCGGAGTAATCGAACTCGCAGGCCTGGCCGATGACGATCGGGCCGGCGCCGATGATCAGGATGGTTTTTAGGTCGGTGCGCTTTGGCATGGGGGTCCTCAGTAAAGTCGGTCCTGCCACGCCGCGGGGGCGCGCCAGGTAATCTGGTCGGGCGATCGGGCATCGATCGCGCCATGGTCGACCGCGGCGCGAACCTCTCGCTGCATCGCGGCCCAGCTCGGAGCGGCCGCGCCGATGCGCGCGCCGATCATGTTGTTGTGGGCATCCATGGCCCGGCTGGCGTTCCCCTGCCCGCCGCGCTCCATCACCGCGGTCACCAGATCCACGCAGCGCGGGGACAAGGTATAGGCGACGATGGCGCTGGCAAGGCTGTGCCGATACGCATCGGCGGGGCCGTTGCGTCCACCTTCCAGGCCGGCGCCGAGCCATTGCGAATACACCGCAATCAGCACGAACGCCGGATAGGCCGCCAACACCAGCGCCGCCAACACGTACACACGCCAGCGGCGCAGTCGCGACGGCAGGGCCAGCGAGGCCATCATCAGGCTTTGGCCGCCATCAACGCGGTAAACCGATCGAACAACGGCCCCACGTCGCGCGGGCCCGGCGATGCTTCCGGGTGACCCTGGAACGAAAACGCCGGCGCGTCGGTGAGAGCGATGCCCTGGTTGGTGCCATCGAACAGCGAACGATGCGTCACCCGCACATTGGCCGGCAGCGTGGTTTCATCCACTGCAAAGCCATGGTTCTGCGAGGTGATCATCACCCGCCCGCCATCCAGATCCTGCACAGGATGATTGGCGCCGTGATGGCCGGTGGTCATCTTCACCGTCTTGGCGCCAGCGGCCAGTGCCAGCAACTGATGCCCCAGGCAGATGCCGAAGGTGGGCACCTTCCTGGCGATCAATTCCTGGATCGCGGCGATCGCGTAATCGCAAGGCTCCGGGTCGCCCGGGCCGTTGGACAGGAACACGCCGTCCGGATTCATCGCCAGCACCTCGGCCACCGGCGTGCGGGCCGGCACCACGGTGACGTCGCAACCACGGTCGGCCAGCATGCGCAGGATGTTGAGCTTGATGCCGTAGTCATAGGCCACGACCTTGTGTTTCAGCTCGGTGCGCACGAAAGTGTCCGAATTCAGATCCAGCGAGCCTTCCTGCCAGCTGTAGCTGGTCTCGGTGGAAACCACCTTGGCCAGGTCCATGCCCTTCAGGCCGGGGAAGCTGCGCGCCGCTTCCAGCGCCTTGTCGACGTCGATCTCGCCGGCCATCAGTGCGCCGTTCTGGGCGCCCTTCTGCCGCAGCAGACGGGTCAGCTTGCGCGTGTCGATGCCGGAAATGGCCACCACACCGCGGGCCTGCAGCCATTCCGGCAGTGCGACTTCGCTGCGCCAGCTGCTGGGGCGGCGCGGTACATCGCGCACGATCAGGCCGGCGGCCCAGATCTTGCTGGCCTCGTCGTCCTGGTCGGTAAAGCCGGTGTTGCCGATATGCGGATAGGTCAGCGTGACCATCTGGCGGGCGTAGGAGGGATCGGTCAGGACTTCCTGGTAACCGGTCATGGCGGTGTTGAACACCACTTCGCCGACGGAAAGCCCGTTGGCGCCTACGGATTCGCCCTCGAACACGGTGCCGTCTTCGAGGACAAGGATTGCGGGTTGGGTCACGTGGGGTCTCGCTCTGGCTGCCTGGGACTCCGATGCGCTTCCGGCCAAATTCCGGTTGCAGCAAAGCGCGGACGCGGTGCTGAGGACCGGTCCGACGCTGGTTCGGGCAAGCGAGAATTGTAAAGGCAAGTGCCTCTGCTTGCCAGCCTGCAACGCACCTCCTGCGGCAGGAGCGCTGCAACGGCGGCATGAATAGGCTGCGCAACCGCGCAATTGTTCATGCGCGGTTGCGCGCGGGCTATAGCACCAGGTCGCGCACCCGGTAGCTGCCAGCCGGCCGGCCGATCAGGCGTTTGGCCGCGTGCAGCGCACCGCGCGCGAAGATGTCGCGGTTGGTGGCGCGATGCACCAGCTCGACACGCTCGCCCAGCCCGGTGAACTGCACGGTGTGCTCGCCGACGATGTCGCCGGCACGCAGGCTGGCAAAGCGCGGCTGCGCTCCGCTGCCGGTGGCCGCCTCGCCCAACGTCAGTGCGGTCCCGGATGGCGCGTCCTGCTTGTGCACGTGATGCGCTTCGATGATGTCGCAATCCCACCCGGGCAAGGTGCCGGCAGCGCGCTCGACCAATTCGGTCAACACCGCTACACCCAGGCTGAAGTTGGAGGCCCACACCAACGGAATCTGTCGCGCGGCATCGAGCAGCGCGGCGCGCTGCGTCTCGTCCAGCCCGGTGGTCCCGGACACCAAGGGCTTACCGCGTTGCGCGCATAACGCCAGGATCGGTGCAAAGCCCTGCGGCAGGCTGAAGTCGATCGCCACATCGAAGGCAGGCGCACCGCCCAGCTCGCTGGCGGCAAAGAACGGCACGCCGTCCACCACGCGCTGCGACGGCGAGCGCCCCACCACTGCGCCGACGACCTGCAATGCGTCGTCTTCGGCCGCCAGGCGCAGCAATGCCTTGCCCATCCGCCCGGAGGCGCCGTGGATCAGAACTTTTACAGGAGACGTTGTCATACCCGCAGGCTAGCGAGGCGGTGGGGGTTGCACAAGGTGCGGGGATTGCGGAGTTGGGATTGGGGAGTCGTCACGGCGGCGCGCGGGTCTGAGCGTTTGCTGAGGTTGGCGTGGTTTGGTGGAGATGACGTGGCTTGTCGCCTGCAGTAGCGCTACCGCTGGTCGAGCGATCTGTGGATGCCACGCATGCGCGGCGTTGCGCTTGGGCGGCTGACGCTGCGAGCGAGATTGTTGTGCGCGGTGACTACGGCCGGTGCATCAATGACCGCAGCGCGCGACCGCTGCCTGGAACGGCTAATACGACGCAGCGAGAAAGCGTCAGATGGGCGTGGACGGCGCGCTCAGGACCGCAGGATAAGCGTGGTACATGCAGCACCGAGCAGCGGCCGCGCCCGCCTGGCGGTGGTGGGTGAGCACGGTCGTTTTGTTCGCTGCCCTTAGTCGTCGTGACCGGTCAGGCGTCTGCTCCAGCTTTCCACTTCGCTGCGTTGCAGACGGCGTTCGAACAGGGCCTGCCACGACGGCACCAGCGGAAGACGCAGCAACGCTGTGATGGCCGCAACGTCGACCTCGCGTGCATACAGCACCTGCTGCAACCGCGACAGGCTCCACTGCGGATGCGGTCGCTCCTGCAATGCCAGCGTGTCGCCAGACGCCACCGCGCCGGGCTGCAGCACGCGGTAGTACCACCCGGTGCGGCCGGTTTCCTGCACGCGGCGCGCCATGTCGCGCACACCGAAGCGATCGGACAACTTCCAGCACGGCTGGCGCAGCTGCGAGACCTCCACGACGGCGGTGCCCAGGGTAAAGCGGTCGCCAAGGCAGACCGTGGCCTCGGTCAGGCCGGTGCTGCTCAGGTTCTCGCCGAACGCGCCGGCCGCTTCCAGCAGCGCATGCGCGCCAATCTCGTTACGCCAGGCCGCGTAGTGGTCGCGCGGATAGTGATGGATCGCCTTGTCCGGCCCGCCATGCACGCGCCGGTCGCCTTGCTCGTCGCCCACCAGCCCTTCGACACCGATCGCGACCGAACCATCAACGGCACGCTTGTCGATCGCGCTGCGGCTACCGGGGCGGGTGAAGTCGCGCGCGACGCCGGTGGCGACGTGATCGATGCGCGTGGTAACCGGCGCTTGCGGCACCGCGGCCGGCGATGTCATGCGCCCTGCCCTGGCAGTTCGGCCAGCGCTTCGCGCAGCACGTCCCCAAGCACCTGGATGCCGGCATCGATTTTCTCGCCCGGCACGGTGACGAACGACAGCCGCAGCGTATTGGCTTGCGGCAAGGTCGCAAAGAACGGCGCCCCCGGCACGAACGCGACATTGCGTGCGATCGCGCGCGCCAGCAATGCAGTGCCATCCAGCCCGGGCGGCAGGGTCACCCACAGGAACATGCCGCCTTCCGGACGATTCCACTGCACCTGCGCCGGGAAGTGCCGATCCAGCGCTTCCAGCATGAGACTGCACTGCCGCGCATACAGCGCTCGGATCTGCGGGATATGCGTGTCGAGAAAGTCGTCCTGCAGCGTCTGATACACCACGCGCTGGGTGAACGACGGCGTATGCAGATCGGCCGCCTGCTTGGCCTGGATCAACTTGCCAAGCACGGCCTCGGGCGCGACGACGTAGCCCAACCGCAGCCCGGGCGCCAACACCTTGGAGAACGACCCCATGTAGATGACCCCGTCGGGGTTCATCGACAGCAGGCTCGGCAAGGGTTCGCCGCTGTAGTACAGCTCGCCGTACGGGTCGTCTTCGACGATCGGCACGCCGGCCTCGGCCGCGCGTGCGACCAGCGCCTGACGTCGCGCCAATGGCAGACGCCGCCCGGTGGGATTCTGAAAATTGGGCAGGCAATACAGAAAGCGCGCATCGGCCAGCAGCGCCGGATCCAGTGCATCCGCCACCACGCCATCGTCGTCGGACGGCATGCCGACAAACGCGGGCTGGAACAGCGAGAACGCCTGCAACGCACCGAGGTAACTCGGCGTCTCCACCAGCACCTTGCTGCCTTCGTCGATAAACACCTTGCCGAGCAGGTCCAGTCCCTGCTGCGAGCCGGTGGTGATCAGCACCTGGCTGGGCCGGATGCCGGCGCCGTCACGGCTCAGCCGCGCAGCCACCCATTCGCGCAGCGGGGCATAGCCTTCGGTCGGGCCGTATTGCAACGCCGCTTGCGGCGCCTCGCGCAACACCTGGTCGCTGGCCGCGCGCATGCGCTCGACCGGAAAGGTCGCCGGCGATGGCAGGCCGCCGGCGAAGGAAATCACCTCCGGCCGCTCGGTCACCTTGAGGATTTCGCGAATCGCCGAACTGGTCAGCGCCTGCGCACGTCGGGAGATCTGGAAGGAGGTCGTCATGCTGCAAGCATACCCAACGCCCGCGACCCCGGCGCTGTGCACTGCAGCGCGCGTGCGTCGATGCAGGGCAGCCAGCAACGCCTGGCGAGCGGTCGTCAGGCAGATGCGGACGGCTCACAACCGGAGCATGCAAGTGGCCGATGCCGTGCCCGCCCGGCGGTACGCACAGTCGCGTTGCTGGACGCTGCTGGCGGCGGCGCAGAAAGCACCGCCGCCTTGCGGCTACCGATACGCCGGACCAACCCAGGCGGTGCCTTCGCTCCGCGTGATCAAGGTCTTCCAGCGCTTGCGCACGATCTTGTCGCGCGAACGGAAGGTCATGCGCAAACCGGGCAAGCCGAGCGTGGCCCGTGTTTCGACCATCGCCGATTGCTCATCAGGGGCGATCTCGATCTTGGTAATCGAGTGCTTGTAGTCGATCAGCTCTTCCGGCTCGGCCACATGGCGCATCTGCTGCAGCACCTGTGTCCACTCGCCGTTGGACTTGCAGTATTTGGCGCGATCGGCGGTCTCGCGCTTCTGCTGGGAATCCATGCGGTACAGCACCACCATTTCGAAGTCCGGCGCGGTCATGGCGCAGAGCGCCTCCCCATCCTGACTGACCATCGCCTTGTCGTGCGCCGCGTAGAAATCGCGCACCTGCTTCTCGTCGAGCGAGTTGCCGCCATAGTTGTACAAACCTGCAACCGCGGCCAAGACCGCCAGCAACACCAGCAAACGCATGCACTTACCCCCCTGTCACGCCGCTTCCTGCGGCCGTGCAAGTGTAGCCGAGGCGAAGGGTCTCAGTGCTTGCGCGTTGGCGCGGGGCCGCAACTGTCGCACCCACCGCAGGCCGCATTGCCCTGCGCCGCCGGCGGCGCCACGCGCCGGCCCAGCGTGCGCATCCAGGCCGGCCGCCCGTCGCGCAGCAACGCGAGCGCAAGGGCGCCACGCATCGTTCGCAAGACGCCCGGAAATTGCTTTTTCATCACCACCCACAGGCTGACCAGCACCGCGATGGCGATCACCACGTATTGCAGGGTGAGTGAAAGATCCATGTCAGCCGGCGCCAGACAACACGGCCAGCTGGTAGGTCACCAGCGAGGCCAGGTAGGCCAGTGCGAACAGATAGACCGCGCTGATGGTCATCTGCTTCCACGAGTTGGTCTCGCGCTTGATCGTGGCCAGGGTGGAGATGCACATCGGCGCGTAGATGTACCAGACCAGCAGCGACAACGCGGTGGCCAGCGACCAGCCATCGCTGATCAGCGGCGACAAGGCCTGCGCCGCTGCATCGTCATCGGCAGCCGACAGCGCGTAGACGGTCGCCAACGACGCCACTGCCACTTCGCGCGCGGCCAGGCCGGGAATCAACGCGATGCAGATCTGCCAGTTGAAGCCCAGCGGCGCGAAGAACACCGCCATCGCGTGACCGATGCGGCCGGCAAAGCTGTAGTCGATCGGCGGCAAGGTCGCATCGGCCGGCGCGGCCGGGAACGACAACAGGAACCATAGCAGAATGGTCAACGCCAGGATGATGCCGCCGACGCGCTTGAGGAAGATCCAGGCGCGCTCCCACAACCCCAGCGCCAGATCGCGCAGGTGCGGCACGCGGTAGGACGGCAGCTCCAGCATCAACGGATGTTCGCTCTTGTCGCGACGCCACTTCTTCATCGTCCACGACACCAGCAACGCACTGAAAATTGCCACGGCATAAAGCGCGAACAGGATCAGCCCTTGCTGGTTGAAGATGCCCCACACGGTTTTTTGTGGAATGAAGGCGCCGATCAGCAGCGCATACACAGGCAAGCGCGCCGAGCACGTCATCAGTGGTGCAACCATGATGGTGGCGAGCCGGTCGCGCGGGTCCTGGATGCTGCGCGTGGACATGATGCCCGGCACCGCGCACGCAAAGCTCGACAGCAACGGAATGAACGAGCGCCCGGACAGGCCGGCCGCCGCCATCATACGATCGAGCAAAAACGCCGCGCGCGGCAGATAACCGGATTCTTCCAGCGCCAGGATGAAGGCGAACAGGATCAGGATCTGCGGCAGGAAGACGATCACCCCGCCCAGGCCGGTGATGATGCCGTCCTTGAGCAGGCTGTTGAGCGGTCCCTCCGGCAGCGTGGTGCCCACCCACTCGCCCAGCATCGCGGTGCCGGCATCGATCAGGTCCATCACCGGGGTGGCCCAGGCATACACCGCCTGGAAGATCAGGAACATCACCACCGCCAGCGTCACCAGCCCCAAGATCGGATGCAGCAGCCAGCGGTCCAGCGCATCGTCCACGCGCGAGGTCCGCGTCGGCATGGTCACCGCCGCACTCAGGATCTGCCGCACCTGCGCATGGTAGTTGCCATCGGCAGGCGGCGTGGCGCTCGGTGCCGCCAGGCTCGCGGCCTGTGCGTCGATGCGCTCGACCAGCGCCTTGGCGCCGCCGCGTCGCACCGCCACGGTCTCCACCACCGGCACGCCGAGCGCCTGCTCCAAGGCCGGCAGATCGATGACGATACCCCGTCGCTGCGCCGCGTCGACCATGTTCAGCGCCACGATCATCGGCCGCCCCAGCTCGCGCAGCTCCAGCGCGAAGCGCAGGTGCAGGCGCAGGTTGGTCGCATCCATCACGCACACCAGCACGTCCGGCGCAGGCTCACCGGGATAGAAGCCGCGGCACAGGTCGCGGGTGATCGCCTCGTCCAGGCTGGCTGGCTGCAGGCTGTAGGCGCCGGGCAGATCGAGCACCGCAAAGTCGCGGCCGGACGGCGCACGAAAATGCCCCTCCTTGCGTTCGACGGTGACGCCGGTGTAGTTGGCCACCTTCTGGCGGCTGCCGGTCAGCTGGTTGAACAACGCGGTCTTGCCGCTATTGGGGTTGCCCACCAGCGCCAGACGCAACGGCACGGCGGCCGCCGTCATGCCGATGCTCCGTCTTGCCGCACCTGCACGCGCGCGGCCTCGCTACGACGCAACGCAAAACGCGTGTAGCCGACCTGCACCAGCAACGGTTCGCGGCCGACTGGCCCGGTTGCCAGCACCGTGACCTCCTCGCCTGCGACAAACCCCAGCTCACGCAGACGCCGGGCGATCGTGTCGTTGGGAAGACGATCCTCCACGGAGTCCACGATGGCGGCGCAACGCAAGGGCATGTCGGACAGCGTCACAAAGACGGCCTGCTTGTTAGGAATGGTTCTCAATTCTAGCATCGACGCACCGCGTCATGGCGCCAGCGACCCGTGCCGCTATCATGGTTCGCATCCCATTCATGGACGTTGACGCAATGCAGGACACCGGCTTGATCGTGGAGGACCTGGGAGCGGTCCGCACGTTGCGACTGAACCGCCCGGCGGTGCACAACGCCTTCGATGCGACCTTGATCAGCGCGCTCACCGACGCCTTGCGGCAGGCTGGCCAGGCAGCGCAGATCCGGGTGGTGGTGATCACCGGTGCGGGCGCGGCGTTCTCTGCGGGCGCAGACCTGAACTGGATGCGCGGCATGGCCGGCGCCAGCGAAGCCGACAACGCGGCCGATGCGTTCGCCCTGGCGCGCCTGATGCGCACGCTGGACGAACTGCCCAAGCCCACCATCGCGCGCGTCAACGGCGCGGCGTTCGGCGGCGGCGTGGGCCTGGTGGCGTGCTGCGATATCGCCATCGGCTGCACCGAGGCGCGCTTCGGGCTGACCGAGAGCAAGCTCGGCTTGTTGCCGGCGGTGATTTCGCCGTACGTGATCGCAGCGATCGGCGCACGCCAGGCACGCCGCTGGTTCGCCACCGGCGAGATCTTCGACGCCGGTACTGCGCAGTTATTGGGGCTGCTGCATCAACTGGTGGCAGCCGATCAACTGGATATCGCGGTGGAGCGGCAGGTGCGCCTGCTGCTGGCCGCCGCGCCGCTGGCCGCCAGCACTGCCAAGTCGTTGGTCCGCTCGGTGCTGCCGGCCGCCGACCGCGATGCCATCGATGCCGCCAACGCCGCATGGATCGCCCGCTTGCGCGTCTCGCCCGAAGGCCAGGAGGGCCTGGGCGCATTCCTGGACAAACGCTCCCCGGCCTGGGTGCCGGAGAACGTGGCATGAGCACCCGGGCGGTTGCCCGCACCGCTGCAGGCAGCGGGGCTCGGACATGAGCGACTTCGTGCGCATTGTCGAGGTCGGCCCGCGCGACGGGCTGCAGAACGAGGCGCAACCGATCGCCACCGCCGACAAGATTGCGTTGATCGATCGGCTGTCGGCTACCGGCCTGCGCACCATCGAGGCGACCAGCTTCGTCAGCCCGCGCTGGGTGCCGCAGCTGGCCGACGCGGCCGAGGTCTTTGCCGGCATCACACAGGCACCTGGCATCGCCTATCCGGTGCTGGTGCCGAACCTGCAGGGCTACACCCGCGCGCAGGCGGCCGGCGCGCAGGAGGTGGCGGTCTTCACTGCGGCGTCGGAGGCCTTCAACCGCACCAATACCAATGCGGGTATCGACGAATCGCTCGAGCGCTTCCGGCCGATCCTTGCGCAGGCCGCCCTCGACGGTGTGCGCGTGCGCGGCTACGTCTCCACGGTGCTGGGTTGCCCGTATCAAGGCCAGGTGCCGGTGGCGGACGTGGTGGATGTCGCGCAGCGGCTGTACGCGCTGGGCTGCTACGAAATTTCGCTGGGCGACACCATCGGCGTCGGCACCCCGCGCAAGGCGCGCCAGATGCTGGCCGCAGTGGCAGAGGCGGTGCCGATGCACGCACTGGCCGTGCATTTCCATGACACCTACGGGCAGGCGCTGGCGAATATCGCGGCCTGCCTGGAACAGGGCGTGCGCGTGGTCGATGCGGCGGTGTCCGGCGCCGGTGGTTGCCCGTATGCCAAGGGCGCCAGCGGCAATGTGGCCAGCGAAGATGTGGTGTATCTGCTGCACGGCTTGGGCATGTCGAGCGGGATCGACCTGCCCGCCCTCGCCCACACCGGCCGCTGGCTGGCGCACCTGCTGGGCCGCGAGACCGGCAGCAAGGTCGGCAGGGCGCTGGCAGCCGCGTAGCCTGCCTTTCGTCACGCCATCTTTACTTTTCGTGATAGATGTCGCATAAAAGCGGCGCCACCCGAATGGCCGGGTGCGCTTCTTCAGGGGGACATCGATATGTGTCGTAACACTGGACTGCGCGCATTGCGTGCGGCACTGGCATTGTTCTTGTGCGCCTCTTTGAGCGCATGCATCACCATGAAGTCGTACGTCGATCCCGCCTTGCCGGTTGTCACGCAAAGTCAGTTCACGGCGCCCAGTTCGCCGGACCCGGTCCTAGTGCTGTTCGAGTTCCGTACCAAGGGCAACGCTAACGCGCGTGCCACCGAAGACATGCGCAGCCGAGTGATCGCCGCAGTGGCGCAGTCGCATCAGTTTGGGCAAATCGGCGGCAACACACCCGGTGCCGGGCAATTGCGGCTGGTGATCGACAATGTTCCGCTCACCGATAACGCGGCGGCAAAAGGATTTGGCACAGGTCTAACGTTTGGTCTGGCTGGCAGCCTGGTCACCGATGGCTACATCTGCACCGCGGTCTACACGCGCGCAGGCAAGACCACGCAGACCACGGTGAAGCACGCACTCCACACTACGGTCGGCAACAAGGCGGGCCCGGCCGGATTGCCCGCCAAGACACCTGCCGAGGCCGCGAATGTGGTGGTCGATCAGCTCGTGCTCAACGCGCTGAAGCAACTTGCCGCGCAGGGCGCTTTCGTGGATTCCGGCGCTTGAACGGTGTAACGCGATGTCTCCTTCTGGCGGTGCTGTGCATGCTGCTACCGGCATGCGCCTCCGTGCAGCCCCCCAAATATCAGCCCGGTATCGACAACAGCGCAGCGCTGCTTCGCCAACCGATCTCCGTCAGCGTGGGCAAGTTCGACGCAGCCGCTGGCGTGGAAAACCATTCCCTGAGCTTGCGTGGCAATCCACTCAAAAGCGGCGGCGATGGCACCTATGCGAGCTATCTGCGCGATGCATTGATCGAGGAGTTGAGTACAGCACAGGCGTTATCGACAAACAACGCCGTTGAGCTGCGCGGGACGCTGACCAAGAACACCGTCAACGCGGCCGGCGTCAGGATCGGGCGCGCCCAGATCGGCGCCCGCTTCGTGCTCGTGCGTGATGGCATCGTGGTCTACGAGCGGGAGCTCTCCGTCGAACATCAGTGGGAAGCCTCCTTCATCGGCGCTGTGGCAATCGCGGCAGCGGTCGACAACTACGGCACGACGGTGCAGAAGCTGATCGGAGCGCTTGTCAGCGACCCCGCGTTCATCGCTGCCGCACGTGGTAGCTAGCCCGCTCGCACCTCCTGTCACTGCTAAGCGAGAGCGCGTCGCACTCGGCTAGAATGCGCGTTCTCCTGGGAGGGACAATAGCTATGAAGCCAGCTGAAACCTGCGCCGTCATCACCGGCGGCGTGTCCGGCCTGGGCCTGGCGGTGGCGCAACGCATCGTGGCCGATGGCGGCAAGGTCGCGTTGTTCGACGTCAATGCCGACAAGGCCGATGCGGCGCTGGCCTTGCTGGGTGCCGGCAATGCGCACTACCTGCCCACCGATGTCACCGACGAAGCACAGGTGGCCGCCAATGTCGCGCAGGCCGCGCAGGCGCTGGGCGGACTGAATCTTGTGGTGAACTGCGCCGGCATCCTCGGCGCAGGCCGTGTGCTCGGCAAGGAGGCGCCCATGCCGCTGGCGACCTTCCGCACCACCGTGCTGGTCAACTTGGTCGGCAGCTTCAATGTCGCCAAGGCCGCGGCCGATGTGATGCAGCACAACCCCGCCGGCGACGATGGCGAGCGCGGGGTGATCATCAATACCGCGTCGGTGGCCGCCTTCGAGGGCCAGATCGGCCAGGCCGCCTATGCCGCCAGCAAGGGCGGCGTGGTCGGCATGACGCTGCCGATGGCGCGCGAGCTGGCGCGCTTCGGCATCCGCGTGATGACGATCGCACCCGGCGTGTTCTGGACCCCGATGGTGGACGGCATGCCCGAGGCCGTGCAGCAATCGCTGTCGGCCTCGATTCCGTTCCCCTCGCGCCTGGGCCAACCCGACGAATATGCCGACACCGTCGCCTTCATCCTGCGCAATCGCTATCTCAATGGCGAAGTGATTCGCCTGGACGGCGGCGTGCGGCTGGCACCCAAGTAGCCGGGAATGGGGAATCGGGAATGGGGAATCGTAACGACGCCCTGCTCTCAGCGCCCCGGCCCCGGCTTTTTCGATTCCCCATTCCCAACTCCCGATTCCCATGAAAGCCAACGACATCAAGAAAGGCAACGTCGTCGAATACAACGGCGGCATCTACCAGATCCGCGACATCGAGCGCAGCTCGCCGCAGGGCCGCGGCGGCAATGTGCGCTTCCGCTTCATCATGTACAGCGTGCCGGGCGGGGTGAAGACCGATGCCAGCTTCGATGCCGACGACAACCTGCCGGAAGTGGAATTGCTGCGTCGCCTGTCCACGTTCTCGTACAAGGATGGCGAGGCATTCGTGTTCATGGACGACGAAGACTTCACCCCTTACACCCTGGACGCCGATGTGATCGGCACCGATGCCGGCTACATCACCGACGGGCTGACCGGCATCTATGTGCAGGTAATCGACGACCAGCCGGTGGCGGTGCAGCTGCCGCAGACGGTGACGCTGGAAGTGGTCGAGACGCCGCCGGAACTCAAGGGCGGCACCGCCACCAAGCGCCCCAAACCGGCCAAGCTCAACACCGGCATGGAAATCATGGTGCCCGAGTACATCACCAACGGTGAGCGCGTGCTGGTCAACACCAGCACCGGCGAGTTTGCCGGCCGCGCCGACTGATGCGTCGCCTGGCCGTTGCCCTGACCCTGGGGCTGCTGGCTGCCTGCACTGCGGAACCGGCGCCTGCGCCGGCCTCCGCAGCGGCCCCCTGCACCGACCCCAAGGTGGAAGAAGAATGGCTGCAACATCCGGCAGGCCTGTGCGGCATGCCGGAGGATGTGCGCAAGCTGGTAGAGGACTACGACACCTGCGAACACTTTGCCGGCGAAGAACCCTACGACGCCGACCGCCGCCACGAAATCGAGGTGGCGGTGGCGCAATTCTGCACACCCGCACCGGCGCGCCTGGCCAACCTGATGCAGCGCTACCGCAACGATGCGCATGTGAGCCAATGGTTGCGGCAGTACGCCGCCCAGGCGGATTTGCAGCCAGCGACCTGAGCAGTGCATTCACCGGTCTGACGGCTTGTTGCAGCTGCGACTGCAGCAAGCCGCTCACTCACGATGGAAATGGAAAGTGCCAAGCGCCGGGTATCCCGGCCACGCCTTTCGCAGCGCAATGCTGCAGACGCGCCATTGGTCGGCGTCGACTCACCAGCAATCGTCTCAACGGCATTCAAGTCGCGGGCCTGTCCGTCTGCCGGCTGCACTGGCGATGTCTGCAACCTGGCCATCAACCGACGCGCCACTTCAGCGTTCAGTTGCCACCCGCTGCTCCGGCACTGACGCAACTGCCTGCACCGGCTGCGCAAGCATCCGCAAGCGTGCCCGCAGCGTCTCCACGTTCGCCTCGGCCTGCGCCAGATCGGCACGCAACCCGGCCGACAGCCGCTGGCGACCCAGGGCCTGCAATTGCCTCCACCCTTCGGCCAGGCCGCCGCTCGCCTGCGCAACCTGCACACTGACGCGCTGCTGCTCGTCGGCCTGCGGTAGTCCGTAGCCGGGGCCGTCGAGCAGCGCAGCCGGGTGACTGAGTTGCGCCTGCCGGGCGAACAGGCTCTGCAGCTGATCCTGCACGGCTGCACGCTCGGCAATGCCGGGCCGCAACAGGCGCTTGAGCGCATCGCGCGCGACCAGTTCCTGTCGCCGTAATGCGGCTTGCTCCAGCAGCAGTGCGGCTGCGGTTTCGCGCAGGCCGCCGCGGTCCAACCACTGCGCGCGTGCGCCAGGCGCGGCATCCAGCCATTGCGCCACGCTGGTTTGCGGCACCGGGATGCCACGCCGAAGCACGTCGAACATGGCCTGATAATGCGCCGCCGCCGATTCGAAGTAATAGCCCTGACGTGTCGCCTGCGCGCGGTCGTCCAGCACGTGCAGATCGGCAAGGCCCGCGCGTTCCAGGCGCTGGCGCACGCCGCGCGGGGTGATCGATGACAGGCCGGCGGCAGCCAGGCGCGGCACGCCGTCGTGCAGCAACTTGTAGGTTTCCACCGCGCAGTTGTTGCTGATGAAGTAATAGCGCCCGTCGTAGCTCCAGTGCACCTGCGCGGCGCGCGTCAGCAGCGCGGCGATCTCATCCGGGCTCAGCGCCAGCGGCACCGACGACAAGGCACGCAGCTCCACCTTGGTGTACTCGTCGATGACCTGGTTCAGCGGCAGCACGAATAATCGCGACGGATACGACCCGGTCAGCCCGCGCCAGCTGGAAATCTGCACATCGCCGACGAATGCACGAAACGACAGCACGCGGTGATACTGCAGATCCAGCCGGCATGCCGGCCCTGGCACGCGACCGGGCGCGCAGATCACCAGGCGCAACATGCTGTGGCCCCAGCGACTCATCGGCTGCTCGTTGCCTTCGGCAAGCAGGTAGTCCACCGCATAGACCCGCGCCGGATCCAACGTCAGCAACGACATCGCACCGGCATCGTTGTCGGCCTGCAGATACGGCAAGGTCGGCGCGCACGCGGCGACAGCCTGCGGTGGCCCTAGCCGCTCGGAAAACCACGCCGCAAGCGCCGGACGGCGGCAGGCGTAGTCCGCATCCAGCACGTAATGCTCAAGATTGACCGCGAAAAATTCGGCCGGGCTATGCCGCTCGTAGGCATCCGGACTGCGGTCGCTGAAGCGGTTTGCGCCGCGTCCGACCCGCCACGGGCGCACCTGCCAGCCGGCAAGATCGCGCAGCCGTGGGTCGCGCGACAACGCGCTGCCTGCTCCACGATCGCGCACATGCGCCAATTCGTGCACCAACGCCGCCATCGCCGCGCGTGTGGCCGGCGCGCCGATGTCAGTGCGTGCGCTGGCAGGCTGCATGCTCCAGGCGTGCAACAGCGCATGATCGAGCAGGATGCGATTGCCGATGGCGCGGCCATGCACCTGCGCCGGCAGGTCGCGGCGCCACTGCAATTGAATGGCTGCCGCATCGCGCTGTCCCCACCCTGTCGGCAACCGGTGTTGAACCTGCTGCACCAGCGCCTGGCTGGCTGCGCGTTCTGACGGGGTCAGCTCCGATGCGACAACCGACACCTGCAGCGTGGGCGAACGCTGCGATTGGGCGTGCGTCGCCGGTGCGATCGCTGCGGCCAGCCACAGCCCTACGCACCGGCGGCGACGAGTCACTGCGCCAGGATGGACTGAGCCAGTTCCAGGTCGCTGGACGCGCGCGCCGCATCGCTGCGACTGCGCAACTGCAGCAATGCCGCTTCCAGACGCGCGCCGCGGATGGCACCGTCGCTGGCCACGAAGCCGGCTGCATCTTCGCGCGCGTCGGCAACCACCTTGTCGTCGCCGGAACTGCTGCTGTTGGACGAACCGGCCGACGACGCGCCGGCCGAGGTTCCCGCAAGACTGGATGCGGCGGCTGCCAGCGGCAACAGGGTCAAAGCACAAAACACCAGGGAGCGCATCATCGGCGTGTCATTCCATGTGAGGTGGTGAAAAGACTACCCGGCAGTCGCTGCGCCGGGCACCTCGTCCATGTCGAACAGCTTGCCGGGATTCAGCAAAAGATGAGGATCGAGCACATGTTTGACGCCGCGCATCACCGCGATTTCAGCGGTAGAGCGCGTGCTCCACAGGTAGGGCTTCTTGACCAGCCCGATACCATGCTCGGCAGAAATGCTGCCGCCAAAGCGCTGCAGCGCATTTGCCAGCACCTTGGTGACCTGATCGCAGGCCGTCACGAAATCGGCCTGGCTGGTGGCGTCGGGCTTGAGCACGTTGATATGCAGGTTGCCGTCGCCGATATGGCCGAACCACACCACATCGAAATGCGGGTACGCCTCGCCGAGCAGTGCCTGGGTTTCGGCCAGAAACGCCGGCATGGCCGAGATGCGCACCGATACGTCGTTCTTGTAGGGGGTGTAGCGCGCCACCGCTTCGGTGATGCCTTCGCGCAGCCGCCACAGTTGCGCGGCCTGCGCATCGCTCTGGCTGATCACCCCGTCGCTGACCCAGCCCTGCTCCATGCAGGTTTCGAACGCCGCCATCGCCGCGGCTTCCTGCGCCTCGTCGCCGGCGGCGAATTCGGTGACCACGTAATACGGATGGACCTCGGCAAAGGGAGCCTGCGCGCCGTGCGCAAGCACGTGTTCCAGTGCGCGGTCGGTGAAGAACTCGAACGCTTCCAGCCGCAGTTGCGCGCGGAATGCGGCAAACACCTGCATCAACACCTCGAACGAGGGCAGCGCCAGCAGCATCACATTGCTCGGCGGCGGCGGGTCGGTCAGCCGCAGCGTCGCTTCGACCACGATACCGAGCGTGCCTTCGGAACCGATCATCAGATGACGGAAATCGTAGCCGCTGGAATTTTTCACCAAGGCATTGTTGAGCGCGAGCAGCTCGCCGCCGCCGGTGACCACTTTCAGGCCGGCAATCCATTCGCGGGTGTTGCCATAGCGGATCACGCGAATGCCGCCGGCATTGGTGGCGATGTTGCCGCCGATCGAGCAGGAACCACGTGCGGCGAAATCCACCGGATACACCAGGCCATGTTCGCGCGCGGCGTTGTGCACCGCTTCCAGCGGCATGCCGGCCTGCACGGTGAGCGTGCGATCCACCGCATTGAAATCCAGCGGCTTGTTCAGGCGCTCCAGGCTGAGCACCAGCTCGCCGTTGGCGGCTACCGCGCCGCCGGACAGACCGGTGCGCCCGCCCGATGGCACCACCGCCACGCCTTGCGCATTTGCCCACTGCATCACGGCCTGCACTTCCTCGACCGAGCCTGGCAGCGCTATGGCTAACGGGTTCGGCGTCCAGCGCCGGGTCCAGTCGCGGCCGTAATGCTCCAGGTCGGCCGGATCGGTTTTCAGACGCAGTGCCGGCACGGCCTGTTGCAACGAAAGAATGCGGGGATCGGTCATGGCACACGGCGCTGCAGTAGGAACCACACAGCGTGCCAGTGCGCGCCGGCCTCGTCCAGCCGCACCGCCAGTCGCCGCGAACGCGTTCGATTCAGCTGAAACCGTTGCGGCGCAAGGGCTGCGCGACTGCGAACAGTGCGTTGCGGGCGCCCCATCGGGCACCCCATCTGGCATAGTTGCCGACCCGATTGCTGCATTGCGCTCCCCCATGTCGCCGAAGAGAACCTCGTTTCCCAAGCAGGACATCCGCGTGCTGTTGCTGGAAGGCATCAGCCCGACCGCGGTGGATGTGTTCCGCGCCGCCGGTTATTCGCAGATCGAACTGCACTCCAAGTCGTTGCCCGAAGACGAACTCATCGCGCGCATTGCCGAGGCGCATATCGTGGGCATCCGCTCGCGCACGCAGTTGAGCGCGCAGGTACTGGCGCATGCCAAGCGCCTGATCGCGGTGGGCTGCTTCTGCATCGGCACCAATCAGGTCGACCTGGACGCGGCCGAGCTGGCCGGCATTCCGGTGTTCAACGCGCCCTATTCCAACACCCGCAGCGTGGCCGAGCTGGTGATCGCCGAGGCGATCCTGCTGTTGCGCGGCATTCCGCAGAAAAACGCCGAATGCCATCGCGGCGGCTGGTCCAAGTCGGCCGCTGGCAGCCACGAAACGCGTGGCAAGGTGCTGGGCATCGTCGGTTACGGACACATCGGCACCCAGGTCGGCGTGCTGGCCGAATCCTTGGGGATGCAGGTGATCTTCCACGACATCGAAACCAAGCTGTCGCTGGGCAACGCGCGCGCGGCGATCGACCTGGACGACCTGCTGGCGCGCTCGGACGTGGTGACACTGCACGTGCCGGAGACTGCGTCCACCAAGGACATGATCGGCGCGGCTGAAATCGCGCGCATGAAGCCCGGCGCGCATCTGATCAACGCCTCGCGCGGCACCGTCATCGATATCGACGCGCTGGATGCGGCGCTCACCTCCGGTCAGATCGGCGGCGCGGCGGTGGACGTGTTCCCGGTCGAGCCCAAGGGCAATGGCGATGTCTTCGAATCGCCGCTGACCGCACACGACAACGTGATCCTGACCCCGCACGTGGGCGGCAGCACGCTGGAAGCGCAGGACAATATCGGCATCGAAGTGGCCGCCAAGCTGGTGCGCTACAGCGACAATGGCAGCACCTTGTCGGCGGTGAATTTCCCCGAGGTCACCCTGCCCGAACACCCCGACAGCCTGCGGCTGCTGCACATCCACCGCAACGTGCCGGGCGTGCTGTCCAAGATCAACGAGTTGTTCTCGCGCCACAACGTCAACATCGACGGCCAGTTCCTGCGTACCGACGCCAAGGTCGGCTACGTGGTGATCGACGTCAGTGCCAGCGAGGCGCAGGCCACCGCGCTGAAGGAAGGCCTGGCCCTGATCGAAGGGACCTTGCGGACGCGGATCTTGTACTGATCCGTTGGTGCACGCGCGGCCCTCATCCGGCGCTTTGCGCCACCTTCTCCCGCACGCGGGAGAAGGCAGTGCAGGTCGTCCTTCTCCCTCTTTCAGGAGACAGAGAGTGCAGGTCGCCTTCCCCCCACTTGCGGGAGACAGTGGGTGCAGGTCGCCCTTCCCCCGCTTGCGGGAGACAGTGGGTGCAGGTCGCCCTTCCCCCGCTTGCGGGAGACAGTGGGTGCAGGTCGCCCTTCCCCCGCTTGCGGGAGACAGTGGGTGCAGGTCGCCCTTCCCCCACTTGCGGGAGACAGTGGGTGCAGGTCGCCCTTCCCCCGCTTGTTCCCTTCTCCCGCAAGCGGGAGAAGGTGCCCGCAGGGCGGATGAGGGCGCGCACCTCAGCCCCCATCACACGCCTCGGGCCATCCACTTCTCAGCCATGCGCCGCATCGACGGGTCCAGCTCCGGCTCGGCCAGCAACTCGGCGATCGGGCGCCACGCCAAAGCGAGCGACTCTTCGCTGACCGTGAAGGTCTCATCCGTACCCGCGACCACCACATAGCGCGCGTCGTAATGCCAGTGCCCGGCCACCTCGCCACGTGCGGGGATCCAGTGGCGGTCCAGGTCTAACAACGCGGCGTCTGCCAACCGCAAACCGGTCAGACCGGACTCTTCTTCGGCTTCGCGCAAGGCCACCTGCGCCAGATCGCGGTCGCCGTCGGCGTGTCCGCCCAGCTGCAACCAGCGCTGCAACTTGCGGTGATGGGTCAGCAGCGTGCGGCTGCCGTCGGCGCTGACCACCCAGGCCGAGCCGGTGAAATGACCTTCGACACGCTCGCGCACAAACGGATCGGTGGCATCGTCCAGCAGCTGCATGAACTGGTCGACCACGTCGGCCTCGTCCGGCCAGCGGGCGCGGTACGCAGCCAGGTGCTGCCGCAGGGTTGCATCCACCATCTGTCGTTCTCGGTTGCGCATGGATCAGCGACCATTATCGCCATTCATGCTGCGTACGCGCTTGTCGTGAGCGTGTAGCTTTGGCAAGGTAGGCCGCTTGCCTGTCCCATTGGGATGCGGCGCACACCTTTCGCCCAGGCGCGCGCGCCTTCCGTTCTGCCACTTAGGGATGTACCGAATGCTGAAGTCTCTGTTGAGGGTCAAACCGATCGAGCCCGCTGGACATGTGGATGCGGGCGAACCGGTCGAAGGCAGCCTGCAGGGCGAAGCGACGCTGCAACGGACCCTCACCGCCAAGCACCTGATCATGCTCGGCATCGGCGCGGTGATCGGCGCCGGCATCTTTGTCCTGACCGGCCAGGCCGCGGCCAATCACGCCGGCCCGGCGGTGATGTTGTCGTTCGTCTTCGCCGGCATCGCCTGCGCCTTCGCCGGCCTGTGCTACGCCGAGTTCGCGGCGATGATGCCGGTCTCCGGCAGCGCCTATTCCTACTCGTACGCCACTCTCGGCGAAGGCATCGCCTGGTTCATCGGCTGGTGCCTGGTGCTGGAGTACCTGTTTGCCGGTTCCAGCGTCGCGGTCGGTTGGTCGGCCTACCTCATCAGCTTCCTGACCGGCACGCTCGGTTTGCCGTTCCCGGCAGAGCTGGCGGGCGCGCCATTGACCTGGGACGGCCACGGCTTTGTCAGCTCCGGCAATCTCGTCAACCTGCCGGCCGTACTGATTGTCGGCGCGGTGAGCATGCTGTGCTACGTGGGCGTCACCCAGTCGGCATTCGCCAACGCGATCGTGGTGGCGATCAAGGTGGTGGTGATCTGCCTGTTCGTCGGCTTCGGCATCGCCTACATCGACCCGGCGAACTGGCACCCCTTCATCCCGGAGAACACCGGGCCGGGGCAGTTCGGCTGGGACGGGGTGTTCCGCGCGGCCTCCATCGTGTTCTTCTCCTATATCGGCTTCGACGCGGTCTCCACCTCCGCCGGCGAGACCAAGGACCCGCAGAAGAACATGCCGATCGGCATCCTGGTGTCGTTGGCAATCTGTACCGTCATCTACATCATCGTCTGCGCGGTGTTGACCGGCTTGCTCCCGTATACCCAGCTTGGCACCGCCAAGCCGGTGGCCACCGCGCTGGAAGCGCACCCGCAATTGAGCTGGCTCAAGACGGCGGTGGAGATCGGCGCGATCGCCGGCCTGTCCTCGGTGGTGCTGGTGATGCTGATGGCGCAGCCGCGCATCTTCTACACCATGGCCAAGGATGGGTTGATGCCTAAACTGTTCGGCAAGGTGCACCCGAAATTCCGCACGCCATACGTCGGCACCATCTTCGTCGGTGTGGTCGCGGCGCTGTTGGCCGGGGTGATCCCGCTGAACGTGCTGGGCGAACTGGTGTCGATGGGCACCCTGCTTGCCTTCGCCACCGTCTGCGCCGGCGTGATGGTGCTGCGCTTCACCAAGCCCGAGCTGCCGCGCCCGTTCCGGGTGCCGTTGGCGATGGTGATCTGCCCGCTTGGCGCATTGGCCTGCCTGTTCCTGTTCTTCCAGGCCTTCCAGGAACACTGGAAAGTGTTCGTGGGCTGGACCGTGATCGGCCTGTGCATCTATTTCGGCTACGGCATCCACCATAGCCGTCTGGCCCGCAAGGCCTGACCCTCTCAAGACCGGCGTCCGCGCCGGTCTTCTCGTTCAACGATCGCGCGCAGCGCCAAGCCGGAACCGCTCCATGTTCAAACAACTTTGGGCCACCAAACACCCGCACGCCAGCCATGAGGCGGCCGACGGGCTGGGCCTGCAACGCGCGCTCGGTCCCTGGGGGCTGACTGCCCTGGGCATCGGCGCGGTGATCGGCGGCGGCATCTTCGTGATTACCGGGCAGGCCGCAGCCGACCATGCCGGCCCGGCGATCGTGCTGTCGTTCGTGCTTGCGGCGATCTGCTGCGCGTTCTGCGCCATGGCCTACGCCGAATTCGCCGCCATGGTGCCGGTGTCCGGCAGCGCCTACACCTACACCTACGCCACCTTCGGCGAATTGGCGGCCTGGTTCATCGGTTGGATGCTGGTGCTGGAATACGGCGTCTCCGCCTCTGCGGTGGCGGTCAGCTGGACCGGCTATTTCCTCAGCCTGCTGGAACACTTCGGCATCCATTTGCCGGCCGCCCTGGTCAGCGCACCGCTGGACGGCAAACTGCAGCGCACCGGCGCGATCGCCAACCTGCCCGCTGCCGGCATCGTGCTGTTGCTGACCTGGCTGTGCTATGTCGGCATCCGCAAGTCGTCGGCGATGAACATGGCGATGGTGATCCTCAAGACCGGGCTGATCATCCTGGTCATTACGGCCGGCTGGAAGTACGTCGACCCGGCCAACTGGCATCCCTTCATCCCCGCCAACGAAGCACCGGGCAAGTACGGCATGGAAGGCGTGCTGCGTGGCGCGGCGATGGTGTTCTTCGCCTATATCGGCTTCGAAGCGGTATCGGTGGCGGCGCAGGAATCGCACCGGCCGCAACGCGATCTGCCGATCGGCATGATGCTGTCGCTGGTGATCTGCACCGTGCTCTACATCGCCATGGCCGCAGTGATGACCGGCCTGGTGCCATTCACCCAGCTTGGCACCGATGAGCCGGTGGTGACGGCGGTGGCCGCGCACCCGCAGCTGGCCTGGTTGCGGGTGGTGGTGGAAGTCGGCGCGCTGATCGGCTTGTCGTCGGTGGTGCTGGTGATGATCATCGGGCAGCCGCGCATCTTCATGATCATCGCGCGCGACGGCCTGCTGCCGTCGATCTTTACCCGCATCCATCCCAAGTACCGCACCCCGCACATCAACACCGTGATCACCGGCGTGGGGATCGCCCTGCTGGCAGCGGTGTTCCCGCTGGACGTGCTGGGCGAGCTGACCTCGATGGGCACGCTGATCGCCTTCGCCGCCGTGTGCGCAGGCGTGCTGATCCTGCGTTACACCCATCCGGAACTGCCGCGTCCGTTCCGCATTCCGTTCGCCTGGCCGATCTGCATCGCCGGTGTGCTGAGCTGCCTTGCCCTGCTGTCGGCCATGACTCTGCACAACTGGATGCTGATGGGGGTGTGGACGCTGGTCGGGCTAGTGGTCTATTTCGGCTACGGCTACCGCCACAGCCGTCTGCGCGACGGTCGCTGAGCACGCGCGCGCGTCAGCAGCCACTGACAAAACGACCGCCCGCCGGTGTATGGCAGAGCGGGTGACAGGTCTTCGGCTCCTGGGCGGCTGATCTATGACTTGGCTGCAGGACCCTGATCTGCGGTTTGGTTGCAGGGCCCTTGCCCGCCCACCATCGCGGGACACGCCGTGAATCCGTCCATGGAGGCTCTTATGCGGCATCCATGCCGCGTAAGGTCCCGCGACGGTGGGCGGGCAAGGACCTGTCGAGATGGTCGGTGTGCATCGTTGAAAGCAAAGGATGAGGTGCGATGGTCGAGCCACCGTGTCTCGACCCGCTTCTCGCCATCTTCCCATCGCAAGCCGAGCAGCAGGCAAGCGTTTAAACGCGCAACCTGCAAACGTCTCGCCTGCCGCCGCAGGCCGAGCGACATGCTTTCAAGAAAACAGCCGACCAATTGTCTGGTGCGGTGTCCTCGCCGGTTGCGGGACCGTGTGGCGGCATGGATGCCGCCACCGAGCCCCCAGGGACGGGTTCACGGCGTGTCCCGCAAGCGGTGAGGGCACCGCGCCCTCGACCGACTCAGCGTTTCACCTGGCCCTCTGACTGCCTCCGGCAAGAGGCGGCTAACAAAAAACCATTGCGTTCACCGCCTGACGCGCGCTCTTCATCGTCTGTCAGCCATTCGCGACCCGGGCGTGGCAGCAACAAACCCTGCTGCGCTGCACCTGACCGTAATCCGGCGGGGCAGTAGAATAGGTCCATGAATGCGACCACTGCCCCCCTGCCCCATAGCGCCGCCCGTCTGCACGAGCTGGCGCAGTTGCTGATCGGCAACATCCGCGAGCTGGCCCAGGCCGGCTGGACGCCAGCCACCAGTAGCAATTTCTCCCATCGCCTGGACGAGCAGCACGCCGCGATCACCGTCTCCGGCCGCGACAAGGGCCGCCTGGTCGAAGAAGACATCATGGTGGTGGACTTCGATGGCCAGGCCGTTGGCCGCCCGTTGCGCCCGTCCGCCGAGACCCTGCTGCACACCCAGCTGTATCGCCGGTTCCCGGAGATCGGCTGCGTGCTGCACACGCATTCGCCGGTGCAGACGATTGCGTCCCGCCTGTATGCGGGCAGCGGGGTGATCCGCCTGGAAGGCTACGAACTGCTCAAGGCCTTCGAGGGCAATACCACCCACGAAACCGCGGTGGACGTGCCGGTGTTCGCTAACACCCAGGACATGCAGGTGCTGGCCGCGCAGGTCGACGCC
Source organism: Xanthomonas sp. 10-10 (assembly GCF_040182365.1). NCBI lineage: Bacteria > Pseudomonadati > Pseudomonadota > Gammaproteobacteria > Lysobacterales > Lysobacteraceae > Xanthomonas > Xanthomonas sp. 10-10. The sequence continues at coordinate 2,328,222 of NZ_CP144460.1, read as the reverse complement.
TTGCTGGACAAACAGAGCATGTGGGGGTATCTCATCGAAGGACACGGCCTGTATGCCTGGGGCCGCAACATGGCCGAGGCACGCCGTCACCTGGAAGCGTTCGAATTCCTGCTGCATTGCGAACTCGAACTGCTGAAACTGCGCGGCCCGCGCTAAGTACCGTCCGCCCCCCCCATTCGTGAGCCAGACCGCCATGAGCCGACTGCGTATCTTTGCCGACACCAACCCGACCACCCCGGAATTCGACAGCCGCGACGGCGAGTCGATCGCCGCCGAGCTGGTCAAGATCGGCGTGACCTTCGAGCGCTGGAAGGCCAGCCAGCCGGTGGAACCCGGTGCCACGCCCGAGCAGGTGATGGCTGCGTACCGCGCCGACATCGACCGCATCAGCGCAGAGCGCGGCTTCAAGACCGTGGACGTGGTGAGTATCGCCCCGGATAACCCCAAGCGCGACGAAATGCGCGCCAAGTTCCTGGACGAGCATTTCCACAAGGAAGACGAGGTGCGCTTCTTCGTCGCCGGCTCGGGCCTGTTCACGCTGCACGTGGACGACAAGGTCTACGAGATCGAATGCGTGAAGGACGACCTGATCGCCGTGCCCGACAGCACCCTGCACTGGTTCGACATGGGGCCGGAGCCGCACTTTGTGGCGATCCGCTTCTTCACCGAGCCGGACGGCTGGGTCGGCCACTTCACCGGCACCGAAATCGCCAAACAATTCCCCCGCTACGCCCCCGAGAAACCTCACAAGGCCAGCTGACGATGACACGACCGCAAGCGATCCTCACCGATATCGAAGGTACGACCAGCAGCATCTCGTTCGTCAAGGACGTGCTGTTCCCGTATGCACGCCGTGCTATGCCCGCCTACGTGCGCGAGCACGGCAACCACCCGCAGGTGCGTCACTGGCTCAACCAGGTGGCCGACGAGATTGGTGAAGACGTGCCGGACGAGGTGTTGATCGCCACGCTGCAGACCTGGATCGATGAGGACCGCAAGCACACCGCGCTGAAGGCCTTGCAGGGGCTGATCTGGGGCGACGGCTACAAGACCGCCGACTTCACCGCGCACATCTATGCCGATGCGGCGATCCAGCTGCAGGCCTGGCACGCGCAGGGCATCCCGCTGTACGTGTATTCGTCCGGCTCGGTGCCGGCGCAGAAGCTGTTCTTCGCGCATAGCGATGCGGGCGATCTGAGTGGCCTGATCACCGACTGGTTCGATACCGAAGTCGGCCCGAAGCGGGAGAGCGCCAGCTATCGCCGCATTGCCGAGCGCATCGGCGTGCCGGGCGCGGAGATCCTGTTCCTGTCGGACGTGATCGAAGAACTCGACGCCGCCCGGCGCGCCGGCCTGCGCACCGCGCTCCTGGACCGCCGCGAGGATTATCCGACGCCGCGCTCGGCCGAGGACGTGGGCAACCACCAGCGCGTGGAAAGTTTTTCGCAGCTGGTGTTTTGAGCCGGCAGGTTCGCTGAGACGTCGGCTGTCGCGGTGCGGCAGCCGATGAGGGTGCAGGATCGATGCGTCTCACGCGCCGGACTCGGCACCAGCGAGCCTTCGAGCCAGGCCTGATGCGAGTGGTCGACTCGTCTGCGGCCACCGTTCGCGGTCGCACGAGGACATCGCTTGCAGGCAGCAAGGCGGTGTCGAAGCCACTGCAGCGAGCTCGCCCGGCGCACACTGATTGCCAACGCATGCGTGCGTCAGTGGAGCTGACCGTTCGCCAGCTCCTGCATGCGCCAACGGGTTGGGCGACGGTGCGCAGCGTCTCGCAGGTCTGGACGTTGCCTTCTGGTCCGCGCATCGCCGCTGCCGGCTTGCGCCGTCGGCGCATCTGCCTGCGGGCAACCGCAGTCGCCTGACGGCAAGGTTCGTTCGATCGCTCCACGTACTCCCCTTCCCACCATCATCGAGGCATCGGCGTTGTCCCCATCGCTCCAATCACCCTTGGCGTCGCACGTGTTGGTACGCCGGATGCTGGTGCTGCTGGCCGTGGTCTTGCTGGTTGCCGGCTGTCATCCCGATGCGGGCGCGACGTTGCCGGCGCAGACCGCGGATGACGCGGCGCAGGTGGACCCGGTCGACCAGGCCGCATTGAAGAAGGCGCTGGTCGCGCTGCAAGCGCAGCGCCCCGGCGTCACCGACCTGTATGTCGTCGGCTTTGCCGGCGATGCCAGCGACGACGTATTTCGCAACGAAACGCTGTACCTCAGGCAATTGTTCGAACAACGCTTCGATGCGCGCGGCCGCGTGGTCACGCTGGTCAACAACCCGGACAACCTGGGCGAGCAGCCGTACGCACCGCTGGCGACTTACGACAATCTCTACGACACGCTCGCTGCGATCGGCAAACGCATGGATCGCAAGCAAGATGCGCTACTGCTGTTCGTCACCACCCACGGCACCGAGGACCACACGCTCTACGTCCAGGTGGATCAGAACGAAGAGGATTTCATCAGCCCGCAGGACTTGCGCAAGGCGCTGGACGATGCCGGCATCGACAACCGCATCATCGTGCTGTCGGCCTGCTATTCGGGTGGCTTCATTCCGGCGCTGCGCTCGCCGGACACGCTGATCCTGACCGCAGCACGCGCGGATCGGCCATCGTTCGGCTGTGGCAATACGTCCAATGCCACCTACTTCGGCCAGGCCTGGCTGATCGACGGCATGAACCACAGCGACGATCCGCTGGCCGCCTTTGCCATGGCCAAGACCGCGATCACCGCGCGCGAGAAACAGGACGGCGAGCTGCCGTCATTGCCGCAACAATCGCTGGGCCGGCGCATTGCGCCGGTACTGGCACGCTGGCGCGCCGGGCTGCACATCGGTCCGGCAGTTGCCTACCCGTACCCGCCGCTGGAGAACGCCCCCAACGCCGATGTGGACACCGACGCGCACGGCACAGCTGACGCCGAACCGGCAAGCGATACGGCCGAATCAGCGACGCCGGCACGGCCTGCGTCCCGACGGGAGGCCTCGCCCGACCAGACATCTGCAGCGCCGCCACAACGCTGAGCACTGAGCACTGAGCACTGAGACTAATTCTCATTTCGTCAGCGATGACACCGCGCCGCTACACTCGCGCAGCCAGCCAGCATTGCGCCAGCCAGCACCGATCTTCGCCAGCGCGCATCCGCCTGCCAGCCCGTATCTCAAGACGCCTCCTTCGTGGAGGCGTTTGCGTTTGTGGAACCCGACAAGAATTCCCTAGCAGCGCGCCGGTGCACGACGGGCCTCACCGCAACGCACTGCAGCACCGCCTTCCCGTAGGAGCGCACTTGTGCGCGAGGGCCTTACCGCAAGACACAGCCGCACCACCTTCCCGTAGGAGCGCACTTGTGCGCGACGGGCCTTACCGCAAGACACTGCCGCGCCACCTTTCCGTAGGAGCGCACTAGTGCGCGAGAGGCCTTACCGCAACCCACTGCCACACCGCCTTGCACGCCCGCATCCGCTCAAGGGTCGGCACGCTGCAGGCGGTACACCGTGCGTGCGCTGTACTGCCCTGTCGGCAACGTAGCGCGTACCTCGATCGCATGTTCGCCAACCTCGAGCGTGGTGGGCAACGCGCTACGCCACAGATGCGTCGACACGGTGGCCTCGGGCGAGCGGTCGTAACCACGCAGCCCGGGCGCTGCATCGTCGCGCGCGTTCTCCGCAAGCAGGCCCGGGTCCGCGCGCTCGACACGCTTCATCGCCTGCCACGGCCCACCGTCGATACGCGACTCCACCACGGTGGTGTCCTGCCCCATGAACACGTTTGCGTACACCCCCCAGGCCGGATACGCGCCCTGCCTCAGCACCTTGGGCGCAGACAGCGACAACTGCACATCGTCGGCCGCGCGTGCGACGTGATAGGCCAGCGTGTAGTCGCCGCTGGGCGCAACCTTCAGCACCGCATACCCGTTGGGCGTGCCGTCGCTCATCGTCGCATCGGGAATGCCGTCGGCATCCTTGACCCCGGACCAGAACGCACCGCAGGCCGCACCGACATTGTATTCGTGCAGCGGGCGCGCGCCCTGCCAGCCTTCGTCCGCGCCATGATCCACCTGCCGCTGCGTATGGCTGTGCGCGCTGAGCACCAGCACATGCGGGAACTCGCTCAGCAGCGCGAACAGCCGGCTGCGGTCGGCGTGCCGGAAGGTCTCCTGCCCCGGGGCCGCATCGAACAACGGAATATGCATGCCCAGCACCAGCAGGCGATTGCGCGGCAGCTGCGCCAGATAGCTCTGCAGAAACACGAACTGGTCCTCGCGCAGACCACCCACATACGCCGGCTTGCCGCCCGGCATGTAGATCACATCGTCCACAAACACGAAACTGGCATTGGCTTCTTCCACCGCGTAAGTGTCCGGCCCGTACACCGCACGCCAGCTGTCGAGCGACTGCAGGTCGTCGCCGGCATCGATATTGAGATCGTGATTGCCGGGCACATGGAACCACGGCACGCCAAGCTGCGTGGTGACCTTGTTCAAGGCCGGATACAGGCTCAGATCGTCGCTGACGATGTCGCCCAGCGTGGTGCCGAGCCGGGCGGCAGTCTTGCCGACCAGCGGCGCCACGATATCGCGCTGGTAGTAGCCCACATCGGTCAGGCTGGCGGTCTGGCTGTCGGCGAATACCAGCATGTCGAACCCGGCGCCCGACGCCTCCGCACGCGGCGTCAGCGCAAAATCCCAGTCGTGCGTCTTGCGGCCAGTGGCGGCGATGCCGCGGTATTTGTGCTTGGCAGAGCCGCGCGGTGCGTAATGTCGCCAGAACCCCGGCAATCCGTCAGCGGTTGGCACAAACCGGCGATCGCCCGGCTTGATCACGAACACCGTCTGCCCGTCGCGCACCGGCAGGCGGTAGCGGCCCTGCGCATTGGTACGCACGATCTGCTCGCCGTTGGACACCGCCACATCGGCAAGGCCGGGCTCATCGGCAGCGCGGCCGGCACGCCCGTCGCGCTCTTCGTAGACGATGCCATCGACCACCGCATCGCGCGCATAGGCGCTGCCGCCGAACCCCACCAGGACTAGAAGAGCGAAGCGAAGCTGCATGCGTGTTCCCGCGCCAAGACCAGCGGAAATTGTACCTGCCAGGGCAACCGGCACGGCGCAGGCGTGCAAATCGCACCACACCACATCGCAGGAGCGCACCCGCGCGCGACGGAGCTCTATCGGTAACGCATCGCGCCCAGGTGCGCTCCTACGCGGAGGCCGGCGAAACCCATACCTGCCGTGGGCACGGGGACGAAGCGGCGGGCGTGCCGCATCCCACACCACATCGTAGGAGCGCACCCGGGCGCGACGGAGCCCTATCGGTAACGCGTCGCGCCCAGGTGCGTTCCTACGCGGAGGCCGGCGAAACCCATACCTGCCGTGGCCACGCGAACGAAGCGGCGGGCGTGCTGCACACCACGTCACACCGCAGGAGCGCACCCGGGCGCGACGGGGCCTTATCGGTAACGCACCGCGCCCAGGTGCGCTCCTACGCGGAGGCCAGCGAAACCTGTACCTGCCGTGGCCACGCGAACGAAGCGGCGGGCGTGCTGCACACCACGTCACACCGTAGGAGCGCACCCGGGCGCGACGGGGCCTTATCGGTAACGCATCGCGCCCAGGTGCGTTCCTGCCGACCCACTTACTTGTGTCGCGACTCCAGCAGGGCCACCGCATCGGTCAGGCCAAGGCCGCGTGCGCGCAGCAGCACGATCAGGTGATACAGCAGATCGGCCGATTCGCCGAGCAGTTCCGCATCGCCTTGCACCACACCGGCCAGTGCGGTTTCCACGCCCTCTTCGCCCACCTTCTGCGCAATGCGGCGGATGCCTTGTTCGAACAGTTTGGTGGTGTAGCTGCCATGCGGGCGCTCGCGCTCGCGCGTGGCGATCAAAGCATCCAGGCTACCGAGGAACTGACCAGGCGCGCTCGGAAAACAACTGGTGCGGCCCAGATGACAGGTTGGCCCGTGCGGACGCGCCAGCACCAGCAGTGTATCGGCATCGCAGTCGGCCTCGATGGAGACCACGCGCAGCACGTTGCCCGAGCTCTCGCCCTTGGTCCACAGACGCTGCTTGCTGCGGCTGAAGAAGGTGACATTGCCGCCCTGCTGCGTTACTGCCAAGGCCTCGGCGTTCATGTAGCCCAGCATCAGCACGCGCAGGTTGTCGGCGTCCTGCACGACGACCGGCAGCAAGCCGTCGCCCTTGCTCCAGTCCAGCGCCTGCAGCGCGTCGTCGGTTGCCACGGTGTCACTGCCCATCACGTACCTCGATCTGTTGCGCACGCAGGAATTGCTTGAGTTCCGGGATCGGAATCGCGCCGCTATGGAACACGCTGGCGGCCAGGGCGCCATCCACATCGGCCTGGTCGAACACATCGGCAAAATGCTGCATCTGCCCTGCACCGCCGGAGGCGATCAACGGCACGCGACACAGCGCACGCACCTGGCGCAACTGCGCGATATCGTAGCCGCGCCGCACGCCGTCGTTGTCCATGCAATTGAGCACGATCTCACCTGCGCCCAGACGCTGCGCTTCGGCCACCCAATCCAGCGTGCGCATCGGCAGCGCCTGGGTCTTGCTGGGGTCGCCGGTGTAGCGACGCACCCGCCATTGGCCGTCTTGTTCGCGAATGGAATCGATGCCGACCACCACGCACTGCACCCCGAAGGCATCGGCCAGTTCGGAGATCAGTTGCGGGCGGCCCAGCGCCGGGGAATTGATGGAAATCTTGTCGGCACCGGCATGCAGCACCGCACGCGCGGTTTCGACATCCCGAATGCCGCCGGCCACGCAGAACGGAATGTCGATCAGCCGCGCCACGCGCTCGACCCAGGTGTAATCGACCGAACGCCCTTCCGGGCTGGCGCCGATGTCGTAGAAGACCAGCTCATCGGCGCCCTGCGCGCGATAACGCAATGCGAGTTCGACGATGTCGCCCATGTCGATGTGGTCGCGGAACTTGACGCCCTTGACCACGCGCCCATCGCGCACGTCCAGGCACGGGATGATGCGACGGCTCAACATGCCAATGCGTCCTTGAGATCCAGGTGACCTTCGAGCAAGGCCTTGCCCAGCACGATGCCGGCGCAGCCCGATGCCTTGGCCGCGGCGACGTCGGCCAGATTGCGCGCACCGCCGGACACCTGCACCTGCAGCTGCGGCGTCAGTGCACGCAGATGCGCGTACAGCTCCATGTTCGGCCCGGACAACATGCCATCGCGTGCGATGTCGGTGCACAGCAGGTGTTGCAGGCCGGCCTGCGCATAGCGCACCGCCAATTGATCCAGGGTAGCCTCGGCCGCTTCGGTCCAGCCATGCACCGGCAACTGCCACACACCCGCTGCATCCTGGCGCGTGTCCAGCGCAATGGTCAGGCGGTCCGCACCAAATTCCTGCAACCATGCAATGACCGTATCGCTCTCACGCACCGCCAGCGAGCCGATCACCACGCGTGCCGCGCCTGCGTCGAGGATGCGCGCCACGTCGTCGCGCGAACGCACGCCGCCACCGGTCTGCACCTGCACGCCGGTGGCGCGCGCGATCTCGCCCAGCGTGCCGGCCAAGGTATAGCCGCCAGCCTTGGCCGCATCCAGATCCACCAGATGCATCCACTGTGCCCCGGCATCGGCAAACGCCTGCGCACGCGGCACTACATCGTCGCCATACTGGGTTTCGCGCGCGTAATCGCCCTGCAACAAGCGCACCACGCGCCCGTTGCGGATATCCAGCGCCGGGTAGACGTTAAAACTCATGGGAAGCTCATCTCAAGAAAATTGCGCAGGATGCGGGCACCGGTGTCGGCCGAGCGCTCCGGGTGAAACTGCGCGCCGCAACGCAGGCCCTGCTGTACCACGGCAGTGAACAGGCCGCCGTGGTCGCAGGCGGCCACGGTGTCCGGCGTGACCGGCGCGGCGTAACCATGCACGAAATAGGCGCTGGCGCGTTCGGGCAGGCCGGCCAGCAGTGCCGATTCGCGCATCGGCACCAATTGGTTCCAACCCATATGCGGCACGCGGATGCCGAGCGCCGGCGTCATGTGGCGCACCACGCCCGGCAACACGCCCAGGCATTCCACATCGCCTTCTTCGGAACGCTCGAACAGCAGTTGCATGCCCAGGCAGATGCCGATCAACGGCACCTGCAACTGGCGCAACGGCTCGATCAACCCCTGTGCGCGCAGCCGTTTCATCGCTTCCGGTGCAGCGCCGACGCCGGGCAGGATCACCCGATCGGCGCCCCGCAAACCGGCCGCATCGCGTACCAGCCGTGCTTCCACGCCCAGCCGCTCCAGTGCGTAGCGCACCGAGCCCAGATTGGCGCCGCCAGCGTCGATCAGCGCAAGATCGGTCATAGCGCGCCCTTGGTCGACGGCAGCGCCGTGCCTTCGCGACGGATCGCCTGGCGCAAGGCGCGTGCAAGCGCCTTGAAACACGCCTCGACCTTGTGGTGATCGTTCTCGCCCCGCACGCTCAGGTGCAGGTTCAGTCCGGACGCATCGCAAATGGAACGGAAGAAATGCGGCACCAGCTCGGTGGGCATATCGCCGACGCGTTCGCGCTTGAATTCGCCATCGAACACGAAGTAGGGCCGGCCACTGAAATCCAACGCAGCGTTGGCGATGGTTTCATCCATGGGCAGAGTGAACCCATGTTGCGCACCCTCGCCCGCCGCAAGCCACGGGCTTTCAGGCGGATCGAACCCGTAACGGCCAATCCCGCGCTTGTTGCCCAGGGCTTCGCGCAGTGCCTGGCCCAGCGCCAGGCCGGTGTCTTCGATGGTGTGGTGCTCATCGATATGCAGGTCGCCGTCAGCGCGGATATCCAGCGCAAAACCGCCGTGCTTGCCGATTTGCTCCAGCATGTGGTCGAAGAACGGCAGACCGGTGGCGGTATGCGGTTCGGCCACGCGATCCAGGTCCAGCTCGACGCGTATCCTGGTTTCTTTGGTATTGCGCTGCACCGTTGCGCGCCGTGGCGCATCGGCCAGCTCGTGGGCGATGCCGGGCCAGTCCCACTCGCCGCCGAATTCGTCGGTACGCAGCTGAAAGCCGCGGATGTTGAGGTTCTGCGCGAACTGGATATCGGTCAGGCGGTCGCCCACCATCGCCGAACGTGACCAGTCGATGTTGCGGTCCTGCAGGTAAGGCACCATCAGGCCAACGCCGGGCTTGCGCGTCGGCGCATTGTCGGCCGGCCAGCTGCAGTCGATCAGCACCTCGCGGAACTCGATGCCCTGGCTGGCGAAGATCTGCAGCATCAGGTTGTTGGGGCCATCGAACGCGGCGCGCGGATAGCTCTCGCTGCCCAGACCGTCCTGATTAGTGACGATGACGAACTGATAGCCGGCATCGCGCAGCTTGAGCATTGCAGGGATCACGTTGTCGACAAAGCGCAGCTTCTCGTAGGCGTCGATCTGGTAATCGGCCGGCTCGGCGATCAGCGTGCCGTCGCGGTCGACAAAAAGAATCGGGGTCATGCGGCCTCCTGCTTGCGCTGCAGCGCGCCGAGCACGCGTTGGTTCTGTTCGACCGTACCCAGCGTGATGCGTAGTGCATCGGACAGGCGCGGCACTGCGCGTTGATCGCGCACTACCACCCCGGCTTCCAGTAGCGCCTGGAAAGCGGCCTCGGCGTCGTCGAAACGCACCAGCAAGAAGTTGCCTTGCGACGCGTACACCTTGCGAACGCCGGCCAGCTGCGTCAAAGCCATGCGCACGCGTTCGCGCTCGCTACGTACCTCGGCAATGCGCCGGCGCGTGACTTCCAGTGCCGGTGCAGACAGCGCCTGCTCGGCCATCGCCGCGCATGGCGTCGGCACCGGATACGGAGCCTGGCAGCGCCGCAACAACGCGATCAGCTCTGCATTGGCGATCAGGCTGCCGATGCGTGCGGCCGCGAGCGCATGCGCCTTGGACAAGGTCCGCAGCACGGCAAGATTGTCGTAGCGGCCCAACAGCGCAACCGCAGACGGCACGTCCGAAAATTCGCCATAGGCTTCATCCACAACCACCAGCGCCTTGCCCTGCAGTGCCTGCAATGCGACTTCGATGTCCTGCAACGAAATCGCCGACCCCGCCGGGTTGGACGGCGAACACAGGAACACCAGCTTCGCCTTCGAAGCCAGTGCCGCCTCGACGATGGCGCCGATGTCTGCATGGAATCCATCACGACCATCGACCAAGGGCACCTCGACCAGCGGCGCATTCTGCAAGCGCGCGCACACCGCATACATGCCGAACACCGGCGGCGTGACCACCACCGCATCGCGCTCTGGCACGCACAAACCGCGCACCAGCAGGTCGATCGCCTCGTCGCTGCCGCGCCCGATCAGCAGTTGCTCGGGCGCGCAGCCATACAGCTCGGCCAACGCCACGCGCAGGCCCTTGGGTTGCGGATCGGGGTAGCGCCGCGTGCTGCCATGGGGATCGGCCGGATTGCCCCAGGCCGACTCGTTGGCATTGAGCCAGACATCGCCCTGCAGCGCGCTGGTGCGCGCCGACGAATAGCCGGCAAACGCACGCAGGTCTTCGCGTACCAGTTCAAGAATCGATGGCGTGCTCATGCTGCCACTCCCATGCGCAATGCCACCGCATTGGCGTGCGCATCCAGGCCTTCGGCGCGCGCCAGGATCAGCGCGCATTCGCCGATGCCGGCGATACCGGCCTTGCTCGCCGCCTGCACGCTCACCATGTTCTGGAAGCTGGCCACGCTCACCCCGCTGTATGCGCGCGCCGCACCGCTGGTCGGCAGCACGTGGTTGGTGCCGCTGCAATAATCGCCCAGCGCTTCGGGCGTGTAGTCGCCGAGAAAGACCGAGCCGGCCGCTTCGACCTGGTTCAACCAGGCGCGCGGTTCGCGCAGCGCCAGGATCAAATGCTCGGGGGCATAACGGTTGCTGATCGCAAATGCCTCGTCCAGCGACTGCACCTTGATCAGCCGCGACTGCGCCAGCGCCTGACGGGCGATATCGGCACGCGACAGCTGCGCCAGTTGCGCATCCAACTCAACCTGCACGGCGGCAATCAACGCATCGCTGTCGGACAGCAACAACACCTGCGAATCCGGGCCGTGCTCCGCCTGCGATAAAAGGTCGGCGGCCACGAACGCCGGCTGCGCGCCGGCATCGGCAATCACCAGCACCTCCGACGGACCGGCCGGCATATCGATCGCCGCCGCGCCGGATTGCGCCACCTGCTGCTTGGCTTCGGTGACATAGCTGTTGCCGGGCCCAAACAACTTGTCGCAGCTCGGCACCGATTCGGTGCCATAGGCCATCGCCGCAATCGCCTGCGCACCGCCGAGTTTGAACACGCGGCGCACGCCGGTCAGCTGCGCGGCCACCAGCACCGCTGGATCCACGCTGCCATCCTTGCGCGGCGGCGTACACAGCACCACTTCACGGCAGCCGGCCAGACGCGCGGGAACCCCGAGCATCAACGCAGTCGACGGCAACGGTGCGCTACCGGCCGGCACATACAGCCCCACCCGGCCGATCGGCCGCACGATCTTTTCGCAGATCACGCCGGGCGCGGTTTCCACCGCGTAGCCGTCGCTCATGCCGGCGCGATGAAAGGTGTCGATGCGCGCGACGGCGTCCTGCATCGCCTGGCGCAGTTCCGGCGCCACGGCGGCTTCGGCGGCGGCGAATTCGGCCGCGCTCACTGCAAAGCTGTCCAGCGACACGCCATCGAAACGCGCGGTGATCTCACGCAATGCCGCATCGCCACGGGCGCGCACATCGGCGATCAAGCCGGCGACCGCCTCGCGCGTCTGTGTGGCCACGGTCTGTACCGGGCGCGTCAATGCGTCGGTGCGCGACGCGCCATCGAGTTGGGACCAATCGAGAATGTTCATGCCAGCGAGCGCTCCACCGTCAATACCATCAAGCCTTGCGCACCTGCGCGTTCGAGTTCTTCCAGCCGCTGCCAGGTCACCGCGCCATGGCACATGGTCTGCAAGCGCAGCGCGCCGTTGCCATCGTCGGGCAGTTGCACCAGCGGGTCGGCATCGGGCAGCAGGCGGCGCAGCGCATCCACGTTGTCGTGCTCGGCGCGGAACATCAGCAGCTTGCTGTCGCGCAGCTTGAGCACGCCGTCCATGCGCCGCAGCAGCATCGCCAGCAATGCCGCGCGTGCATCGGCCGGCTCGCGCACGGCGCCGGCCAGCACAGCCTCGCTTTCCATGACCAGCTCGACCGGCTTGAGCTGGTTGGCCGCCAGCGTGGCGCCACTGGACACCAGGTCGCAGATCAGATCGGCGGTACCCAGACGCGGGGCGATTTCAACCGAACCGGAGAGCTCGACCACCGTCGCGTCGATGCCCTGCCGCTCCAGCCAGTCGGCCAGGATCGCCGGATAGCTGGTGGCGATGCGCTTGCCGGCCAGTTGCGCCACGCCCTGCCAGTCCCATTCCTCCGGCACTGCCAGCATCAGCCGGCACTGGCCGAAACCGACCCCACGCACCGCGTGGTACGCGGCCGGCAAGCCGGCGCGGCGACGCGCCGATGCCTGCTCGTCCAGCTCGTTCTGGCCCACGATCCCCAAGTCGCAGACGCCATCGGCGATCAGGCCAGGAATGTCGTCGTCGCGCACCAGCAGCAGGTCCACCGGCAGCGATTCGCCGTAGCAGAACAATTTGTCGCGGCTCTGCCGCCAGCTCAGCCCGCAGGCGGCCAGCAGGCTGCGGGCCGGCTCGGCCAGGCGGCCGTTTTTCTGGATGGCAATACGCAACCGGTCACGTGCCGGCGCTGCCGTGGAAGCACTCATCTTGTTCTCTCAGTGGGAATCGACAGGGCGCGCGGCTTGCTCGCGCAGGGCCGCGGCATAGCCGCCGGCGCCGTGTTCCAGCGTGCGCGCAACGCGCCCGATGGTGGTGACGCTGACCTGGGTCAGCTCATGGATTTCGCGGTACGGCACACCCTTGATCAGCAACGGCACCACCCGCCAACGGTCGGACATGGCCTCCAGCTCGGCAGGCGTGCACAGGTCGCGCAGGAAGGCCTCGACCGAAGCTGGTTCTTTCAGGCACGCCAGGGCATCGGCCAGCATCTTGAGGGAGGCAGCGACATCGGTGGTTTCGCGGGGGGCGGGTCGTTGTTTCATTGCGTTAATGTAATAGCGTGTTAGTACATTAACGCAAACGACATGAATTGTCACCGGCTGGACGCGGTGTTTGAGTGGTTACCTGAGCTGAGGCGGCGGAACGCCCCTCATCCGGCGCTGCGCGCCAGCTTCTCCCGTCAACGGGAGAAGGACATGATTCCTGGAATTCGGACTCTCACTGGCCTGTCCCGCTCAGCAGCTGACGGGCGCAGCTCGTCCAAGCCAAGCCCTCCCCCTCTCCCGCCTCGCGGGAGAAGGTGCCCCGTCAGGGCGGATGAGGGGTGGCAGCGCCGCTCACATCACCTTGGCCTGCTCCAGCTCCACCTGCAGCGTACTCGCCAACTCCTCGCGCGCCACATCGAACTGCTGCTCACGCACGAGGTCCTTGACCGCAACCACGCCGCGCGCCAGTTCGTCGTCGCCGGCCAGCACCACAAAGCGGATGCCCGCGCGGGCGGCGTACTGGAACTGCTTGCCGACCTTCTTCGGCTCCATCTGCACTTCAGTGTTGATGCCGCCGATACGCAGGCGGCGCGCGATATCCAGCGCGTCGTCCAGGCGGGTTTCGTCCATCAGCGCCACCATGGCCTGCACGCTGCTTTCTGCGATGCCCTGGATCAGGCCGGCCTCGCGCAGCTGCCAGAACAACCGGGTCAGGCCGATCGAGATGCCCACGCCCGGCAGCCTGGACTTGGTGTAGTGGCTGGCCAGGCTTTCGTAGCGGCCGCCCGAGCAGATCGAGCCGATCTGCGGGTGATCGGTCAGCGTGGTTTCGTAGACGGTGCCGGTGTAGTAATCCAGCCCGCGCGCGATCGAGAAGTTCAGGCAGTACGCCGTCTCCGGCACGCCCAAGGCCTTGACCAGTTCCAGCACCTCGCGCAATTCGGCAATGCCCTCGCCCAGCGTCGCGCTCGCGCCTACCGAGGCTTCCAGCGCCTGCAGCTGCGCCAGCGCATCGGCATGCCCAGTCGAGCGCACCGCCACGAAGGCCAGGATCTTGTCGACCTGCTCGGCGGCGATGCCGAAGCCCTCGCCCACCAGCGTGTCGCGCACGTAATCGGCGCCGCGCTTGTCGATCTTGTCGACCTCGCGCAGCACCGCCAGCTGCAGCTCGCCCTCGGCCACGCCCAGGCTTTCGAAAAAGCCGCGCAGCAGCTTGCGGTTGTTCAACTGCACCTTGAACTCGCCGATGCCCAGCTCGGCAAACACCGCGTGGATCACCGCCAGCACTTCGGCGTCGTAGCGGATGCTCAACGCATCCTTGCCGATCACATCGATATCGCACTGGTAAAACTCGCGGAAACGCCCGCGCTGGGCACGCTCGCCGCGGTACACGCGCTGCATCTGGTAGCGGCGGAACGGGAAGCTCAGGTCGTGCTCGTGCTCGGCCACATAGCGCGCCAGCGGCACGGTGAGGTCGAAGCGCAGCGCCAGCTCCGGCAGGCCGCCGCTCTCGGCACCCTCGTCGGCTGCGGCGGCGGCATTGGCCAGCGCGCCGGTGGACTGCACGAAGTACACCTGGCGCTCGGTTTCGCCGCCGGATTTGGTCAACAGCACGTCGGACAACTCGAACACCGGGGTTTCGACCGGCAGGAACCCGAACCGCTCGTAATTGCGGCGGATGACGTCCAGCATGCGCTGGAACGCGATCTGCTCGCGCGGCAGCAATTCCATGATGCCGGGCGGCGTACGGGGCTTGATCACGAGCGAAACTCCTGCAGGACGACTGGGCGAGCCGGCAATTCTACCGGCTGGGCGGCCATGCTGACCGCATGGCGTATCATCGATCTGCGTCCCAGGCAGTGCGTGACTCATGTACCGGCAGCTTTCAGACCCCAGCACGACCTGTCCGGCACCCGGCACGGCAGCGGGCAGCGATGCGCGCAGCTCCGACTGTGCGCTATGCGCGGTCCGCGGCCGCGCGATCTGCGCGGCACTGTCGCCACAGGAAATGGACGCGCTCGATCAGGCCACCACCGCGTCCAGCTACGCACCCGGCAGTACGCTGGTGCGTGCCGGCGATCTGCGCCAGCATGTCTACACCGTCACCTCTGGCGCCTTGCGCATGGTGCGCACGCTGGCCGACGGCCGCCGCCAGATCACCGGTTTCGTGCTGCCCGGCGACTATGTGGGGCTGACCGAAACCGCGCAGCACCGCCACGATATCGAAGCCATCGTCCAAACCCGCGTGTGTCGCACGCCGCTGGCGCAGATGCGCCAGTTGCGCGATCGCTCCCCGCAGCTGGAACGCAAGCTGCTGCAACGTGCCAGCATGGAACTGGCTGCCGCGCAGGACACTGGCCTGCTGCTGGCGCGGCTGCAACCCAGCGAACGGCTGGCGCACTTTCTGTTGCGTCTGGCCGCCCGCTCCACCGAGCCCGGCGCCAGCGGCGACACCGTGGCGCTGCCGATGAGCCGCGGCGACATTGCCGACCATCTCGGCCTGACCATGGAAACGGTGAGCCGCACCTTCACCAAACTCAGGCAGCAGCAGCTGATCGCGCTACCGCAGCTGCAGTTGGTGCAGATCCTGGATTACGCCGCCCTGCGCCGCCTGGCAGGCGATACGGCCTGAGCGCTGTCTGGCCGATGGCGGTCGAACGGCTGGCTGGATTGCATGACCGCCCCGCTGCGCGGTGGCAACGCCGCAATGTCAGCAGTGGCGTTGAACACCCCCATGCGCCGCCCCGGTGGCGGCACCCAACGCGGCAGCCGCGCAGAGGCGCTCGAGTCACGCCAGTTGCGGTCTCAACTGCAGTCCCGAATCAACCCGCAGCGCCATGCATCAGCGGCCGCCCACCGCACTCGCCACCGAGGCACCGCAGCCGCTACTGAGTAGTTGCGACTGCCGCAGCCAGGCGCGGTCCGGGTAATAGGCGAAGACGAAGGCGCCTTCGCGCAAAGTATCGATCAGCTGCCTGGCCACGGCCGGCCGCACTGCGGGGCAACCCAGGCTGCGCCCGAGCCGGCCCTGGGTGCGGATGATGGCCTCACTGACATAGGGCGCGCCGTGGATGACGATGGCGCGGTCGCGTGCGTGATCGTTGAAGCCCGGCTCCAGGCCTTTGAGCCGCAACGAGTAGCCGTTGTGACCGGTATACGACTCCTGCGCGGTGAACGCGCCCAGGCTGGACTGGAAGCTGCCGTCGGCGTTGGAGAACTTCGCGGCCAGGTTCTCGCCCGTGTTGCGCCCGTGCGCCACCCATTCCTGAAACAACAAACGCTGCTTGGCCAGATCGAACACCCAGAGCCGACGCTCGGTCGACGGCCGGCTGTAGTCGATGACGCTGAGCACACGCTCGGCGCCCACCTGCTGACGCTGACGCGCGCATTGCAGCGCCTCGGCCGCCAGCGCCAGCACCTGGCGGTCCAGCGACGGCGCCTGGCGTGCCAAGGCATCGATCAACCCCGCACGCGGCGCGCCCAAGGGCGACACCGGGGACGCAACCATGGCGTCGGCCGCCGTGGCCGCACCCGCCACTACGCAGCCGCACAAGGCGGCAGCAACGGCAATCACTCGATAAGACATGCAGCAACCCACATCGAACGCGGCGCCACGCCGGGGCCGCACCCCGATAGAGATAGCCCCATGCGCGGCACTTTCCAACCCCGGCTGGCTGAACGCGTTTGGCTCAGGCCGCATCCGCAAGCAGACGCCGCCGGAATGCCGCGTAGTCCGGCGCCAGCGCTTCGGCATGTGCGGGACGCTGCAACAACGCTGCCAGCGCCGGCGGCACATCGACCGCCCGGCCGATCAACGGCTCCACCACGCCCTCGAACTTGGCCGGGTGCGCAGTGGCCGCCACGGCCCAGTCCCCGGTGACGCCCTCGGCACCTTCGGCACGCAGTTGCTCCAGCACATGCACTGCGGTGGCGGTGTGCGGGCAATGCACCTCGCCGTAGCGCGCATACCGCTGCCGGATGGTGTGGCTGATGGCCGCATCGTCAACCGACAACGCCCGGAACGCCTCGCGCAACGCCGCATCGTCGCCTTGGTACAACCAGCGCAGCCGCTCGAAATTGCTCGGTGCGCCCACGTCCATAGCATTGGCCAGGGTCGCCACGCTGGGCTGCGGCGCGTAATCGTCGCCGGCGAAGTAATCGGGCAACACGTGGTTGGCATTGGACGCCAGCGCGATCTTGCCCAACGGCACCCCGAGCGCACGCGCCAGGATCGCCGCCAGCCCGTTGCCCAGATTGCCGGTAGGCACCACCAGATTCAGCACACTGCCGGTGGCGGCCTGGTGCTGCAGGCCCGCGTGCGCGTAATAGCTCATCTGCGGCAGCAGCCGGCCCAGGCTGATGCTGTTGGCCGAGCTCAGCGGCAGCTGCGCCTGCAGCGGCGCATCGTTCAGGGCCTGCTTGACCATCGCCTGGCAATCGTCGAACGAGCCGGCCACGCGCAGGGCCTGGATGTTGTCGCCAAAGCAGCCCAGCTGATGCGCCTGCCGCGGCGACACGCGGCCATCCGGATACAGCACCACCACGCGCAGGCCGGGCTGGCGATGGAACGCCGCCGCCACCGCAGCGCCGGTATCGCCGGAGGTGGCGACCAGGATGGTGAGCGGGCGGTCTTCGGCCCGGCGCAGGCGGGTCAGGCAGGCCGCCAGGAAGCGCGCACCGAAATCCTTGAATGCGGCAGTGGGGCCATGAAACAGCTCCAGCGCGTAGTCGCCGGGCGTGGCCAGCGGCGCCAGCGGCGCGGGGAAATCGAACGCTTCGGCGCAAATGGCCGGCAACTCGGGTGCCAACGCATCGCCTTCGAAAAACGGCTGCAGCAACGTGGCGGCGGTCGCAGCCAGATCGGCACCGGCGGCCAGCATGCGCGCCGGCGGCAAGGCCTGCGGCACATACAGTCCGCCATCGGGGGCCAGGCCGGCGGCAATCGCCTGACTCAGGCTTGCGGCGGGTGCGCCGCCACGGGTGGAGATGAACATCAACGTGACTCCAGGCAAAGACAGGACCGGGCGTTACCCGGCAATGAAATGGGCGAAGGAATGGACATGGTTGGCACAGTCGCTGCGTTCCGCCGGATGGTCCCCTGCACCGACTGGCACGGCGCTATGCTGCGCGCACCTTTCCGTGGAGTCGGCAGATGATCAAGGTTAGCGTGATGTACCCCTACCGCGACGGTGCCCGTTTCGACCACACTTACTACCGCGACCAGCACATGCCGCTGGTGAGCGCGCGTATGGGCGCGGCCTGCCTGCGTTACACGGTGGACAAGGGACTCAGTGGCGGCGACCCCGGCAGCACGCCGGCCTTCATCGGCATGTGCCATATCTTTTGCGACTCGGTGGAAGCGTTCAACGGCAGCTTCGGCCCGCACGCAGCGGAGATCCTGGGCGACATCCCCAACTACACCGACCTGAGTCCGGTAATGCAGATCAGCGAGGTCGTCGTGGAATGAGGTACGTGCAGCGTGTTGCATGGCCCACACGCCGCACGCTGCATCGTTCCGAACTGAGAGGTGCAGATGCCGGGTCATTCGATCAGCCGCGCGGCCGGGCTGGCGATCGGCGATACCCAGAACTGGCTATCGAACCCGGCAGCGGCAAAGGCAGCCTGTACCGCAGGCGCGGCGGCGTGCGCGGCGGCGCGCGTTTCGAACCACGCAAACACGCTGGGGCCGGCACCGGAAATGCTTGCACCCATCGCGTCATGCGCCAACGCCGCCTGCTTGGCGGCTGCAAAGCCGGCGATCAACGGCGCACGGCGTGGCTCCACCAGCACATCGCGCAGGCCCGCGCGCACCAACCCGGCATCGCCGGCATGGCAACCCGCCAGTACCAACGCAAGATTGGTGCTCTGCGCGACGAACTCGCGCAACTGGTAATCGCCGGCCAGGGCCTCGCGCGCGCGCCGGGTTTCCAGCACCGCGTCCGGGTGCACCAGCAAGCTGTGCCAGGCCGCCGGCACTGCGACCGGCACCAACCGCTCCAGCGTGCACACCACCAGACCGCCTAAAAACAGCGGCCCCAGATTGTCGCCATGCCGGCTCCCGCTGGCGACGGCTTCGCCATCGAGCGCATGCTGATACAGCTGCGCATTGCTCAGCGGCGTATCCAGCAGCGCGTTTGCCGCCACCAGCGCAGCCACACACGAGGCTGCCGAGCCCCCCATGCCCGAGCTCAGCGCAATGCCCTTGTCGATCTCCACCTCAAAACCGTATGGCAGATCCAACGCAGCGCGCAGCGACATCAAGGCCGCACCGGCGGTGTTGCGCTCGGCATCCAGCGGCAACGCGACGGTTGTGCCGCGAATGGCGGCGATGCGTACCACTGGCGCATCGACACGACGCACGGTCACCGTGTCGCCCACGCCATCGACCGGATATCCCAACAAGTCAAAGCCCACCGCCACGTTGGCAACCGATGCCGGGGCGAAGGCGCGCGCCTGGTGCAGAGCGTGCGCGCCGCGCGACGCGCCTTGCGCATGCGCGACTGCCGATTGACCGATCACCGCCTGGCTCACAACCGCGCCCCCTCGCCGGCCGCCACGCGCAGCAGGTCGGCAAACACACCTGCTGCGGTCACTTCCGGCCCGGCGCCCGGGCCCTGCACCACCAACGGGTTCTCGCAGTAGCGACGCGTAGTGAACTGCACCACGTTATCGGTCAGGCGCAGGTTGGCGAAGGCATGATCGGCAGGCAGTTCCACCAGTCCCACGCTCGGTGCGCGATCCGGCGGCAGCTGCGCGACATAGCGCAGCACGTTGCCGCGCGCACGCGCGTCGGCCAGGCGCTGCGCGAACGTGGCATCCACTTCATGCAGGCGCGCCATGAAATCCTCCACGCTGGCCTGGCGTAATGCTTCGGGCACCAGGCTTTCGACCTGCACGTCTTCCAGGCTGATCGCACGCCCTGCTTCGCGCGCCAGGATCACCAGCTTGCGCGCCACATCCACACCCGACAGATCGTCGCGCGGATCCGGCTCGGTATAGCCCATGCCACGCGCCTGCGTCACCAACTCGGCGAACGGCACGCTGCCGTCGTACTTGTTGAACAGCCACGCCAATGTGCCGGAGAAGATGCCTTCAATCGAGGTCACCGCATCGCCGGTATCGACCAGGTCGCGCAGCGTGGTGATCACCGGCAGTCCCGCGCCCACGGTGGCCTCGTAACGGAAACGCGCGCCGCTGGCATCGGCCGCCGCGCGGATCGCCTGATACCGCTGCAACGGGCCGGAGCCGGCCTGCTTGTTCGGCGTCACCACGTGGATGCCGGCAGCCAACCAGTCCGCATAGCGGTCGGCCACTTCCGCGCTGCCGCTGCAATCGATGATCACCGTGTGCGGCAGATGCGCGGACAACAGGTGCGTGGTGAAACGTTCCAGATCGGTCGCGGTGGCTGCGGCGGCGAAGGCATCGCGCCAGTTGCCGACCAGGCCGCGCTCGTCGAGCAACATGCGGCCGCGCGAGACCACTGCGCGCAGGCGAAGATCCAGGTTGGCCTTGCCCAGCAATTGCGGCTGCGCAATGCGCAACTGGTCCAGCAAGGCCGCGCCCACGTTGCCTGGCCCGATCACGCCTACCGAGAAGGTCTGCGGCGAGAGCCAGAAGCCGGCATGCGCCGCGCGCAAGGCCTTGGTAGCATGCGCCGCATCGATGGCCACCGAGATGTTGCGCTCGGACGAGCCCTGCGCGATCGCCAGGATATTGACCTGCGCACGCCCCAGCGACTCGAACAACCGTGCCGCCACGCCCGGCTGGCCGGCCATGCCATCGCCCACTGCCGCCAGCACGCTGATGCCGGTGGTCAGCTGCACACGCTGCACCTGGCCAACCGTGAGTTCATGCGCAAACGCCTGCAACAAGGCGTTGCGCGCGCGCTCGGACTCATGCTGTTTGACCACGCAACAGATCGAATGCTCCGACGAGCCCTGCGAGATCATCACCACCGATACCTGCGCCGTGCGCAGCGCCGCGAACACGCGCTCGGCCGTACCCGGCACGCCGATCAGGCCGGTGCCTTCCAGATTCAGCACGGCCAGGTCGGGGCTGAGCGTCAGCCCCTTGATCGGCCCGCTCACCGCGCTGCTGGCAGTGATGCGCGTACCCGGATGTTCGGGCTGGAAGGTGTTGCGGATGATGATCGGCAGGCCGCGTTCGATCGCCGGGGACATGGTCTGCGGATGCACCACCTTGGCGCCGAAATACGCCAGCTCGCAGGCTTCGTCGTAGCTCAGCGTTTCCAGCTGCACCGCTTCGGGCACCACGCGCGGGTCGGCCGAGAGCACGCCGTCCACGTCGGTCCAGATATGCAGCTCATCGGCATCGAACAAGGCCGCGAAGATCGCGCCGGAATAATCGCTGCCGTTGCGCCCCAGCGTGGTGATGCGGTCGGCGCGGTCGCGCGCCACGAAGCCGGTGACCACCACGCGCGTCTGCGGATACGCCTGGCGCCAGGTTGCAAGGCGCTGCGCGCTGGTGTCCCAGTCCACATCCACGCCGAGTTCGCCGCGATTGACCACCAGCACATCGCGCGCATCCAGCACCGCGCAATCTTCGCCAAGCGCGCGGAAATGGTCGCCCAGCAATTGCGCCGAATACACCTCGCCCAGGCCTTGCACGCGGTCGAGCACCTCGCGCGGCAACTCGCCGATCACCGCCAATGCGCCGAGGATCTGCGACAGGTGCTCGAAGCGCTCGTCCAGCCACTCCACCGTCGGCCCCGAATGTTCGCCAAGCAAGGCCACCGCCGCACCGCGATGACGCGCGCGCGTCTCATGCCAGCGCTCGCGCCACTCCGGGCGGTTCTGCGCGGCCAGCTCGGCCAGTTCGATCAAGGCATCGGTCACCCCCTTCATCGCCGAGACCACGGTGACCTGCACCGACTCGTCGCGTGCCAGCAACAGCTGCGCCACGTGCCGGTAGCGCTCGGCATCGGCCACCGAGGTGCCGCCGAATTTATGCACGACGGTGCGTGCGGACGATGCGGCAACAGCAGCGGGTTCGAGCGAAACGACAGACGATGACATCGACAGACCTCGTTAGGGAGGCCCCGTCCGCATCAGATGAGGGAGGAAAGCCCCCGCATCCTGATCCGGGTGCGGGGCCGTTGTTTTCGGAAGTTACGCGAAGACGACGGGCCGCACCGGGCGAATGGTGACGGTGGTAATGGTGGTGGTAATGCCGGCCACGCCCGCACCCGGCCGCAGTCGCGGCTGGCAGAGAAGCGAAACGGTGGCGGAGGCGTTATCCATGCATGCAAAAGACATCACAGGGCCGAGGCCTGTCAAGCATTGCGTGAATGGGCAGGCGCACGCGCTCGGGGCGCGAAACAGAAAACCTTGCTGCTCAGGGATTTAAGCATCGCGCGCGCAAGCAATTGATTGCCATGGAAACTTTTGGAACCACTTTGGAGAGCCGCCCTGCGCAGGTTTCGAACCTCGATTGGTAGTGTCATGCGCTCATATGACGCGATACAACTGACTAGACCGCTTGCGGGCGAGGTGTCGCTTCGCTGCCCGCATCAGTTCGCAGCAAGCAACAGGCCACTTCGCACCAAGCAACAGATCGTCGCTATTGCCGCGCCGGTGAGTACGTGCCACCAAGATCAGCAGCGGAGATCAGCCGAGTACCTGGGGATTGAGTTGCCAGACCGAAAAGTTGAGCGCCGCCGCGAAGCTCACCCACGCCAGATACGGCACCAATAACCACGCCGCCAGCGCCCGCCGCTTCGAGAACACGGCAATCGTTCCGGCCAGCACCAGCCACAGCGCCACGATATCCGCGAATGCCCAAGCCCCCAGATGCCACGCAAAGAACAGCCAGCTCCACAAACCATTGAGCGTCAGCTGCAGCACGAACAGGCCCAGCGCCGGACGCGTTCCCGCCCGGCTGCCGCGCCGCCACACCAACCAGACCGACACCGCCATCATTCCGTACAACACTGTCCACACCGGTCCGAACAACCAGCCCGGCGGCGCCCACGCCGGCCGCGCAAGTTCTGCATAGAAGCCGGCCGCCTGGATGGATGCCATCGCACCAAGCCCAGCGACCGCATAGCACAGCGCCAACCAGCCGAAGAGGCCGAACCATTGCGACTTTCTTGAAATACCTTGCGTCATAACTGCCATGAAGTCTTGTCGGTGCTCAGTAGCGTGGCAGAGCATCTGTGCAAGCCGCGACTACGCGGATGAACGGACCGAGTTCAGTCAATCCACTAAGGGTGTGAGGAAACCGGCAGGTAGGCCCATCAATCGAACTTGACGAATTCTTCAGCAAACCCTTGGTGTATCACTACGGAAAGCTTACGAGGCTTTTAGTAAAATTTCACTTAAACCTGGTTCTTAAAAGAAAAATCAACATCCCATGCAGATTTAAAATTTAAAATATTATCTATATTGCCTTTTTCGAAAAAATCTCTCATTAACTTTTTCGCAATTTCAGTATCAACCATCCAACCTCTTGGATCCCATTTTTGATCGAGGTAGCTAACAGGATCATTTTCAAAATTACTTCCGCTTTCATCCCACCACTTCAAAATCTCGAACCTCGGGTCATCCGAATTAACTCTTAGCAACAATCGATAAACCCCCTTGACGCCCTCCATAATTACAGCGCGGATCGGCCCAACTGATGCATGAACATTCAGGGAAGCACGTCCACCTCCCGTAAAAACTGAATCAACACCTGCAACAACTCTATCCCATGCTGGATCGTCGGTGCACACAGAACGCACTCCAGGAGTTCCGAACGAAAGTATAAATTCGTATTTCCTATCCACCACCTCCCCTCCTAAAAATTTAAATCTCTACTATCCAAATTTAGCATAGCGAAGGAGTTCACCCATGACGATACATCCTAATTTCATTTAAGCAACAACTTTTTTTGAGCCATTCAATAAATCAAAAGCCACGCCCGTTACCCTGGCACTCTCAAATCGCCGCTTTACTTCCTGACTAACGATTAGTGCCCCCAAGTATTTCTTCAGTCTAAATATGTGCCTACCACCCACCTTAGATGTATCTATAACAAGATTAAAGAAATTTCGATATGCCCCTGCCAGCTCTGGACGGACTGGATCATTTTTATCAAAAAATGAGAACTCAGAATTTTCTTCATCCACGCAATCGATTTGCGTTTCGATTATCATCGCAAAATAATTTTGCTTTAATACCTTTTTTTCAATGTCCAATGGCGCAAAGACAACATTTCGGTATGGCTCATCAATTTCTGATAACCCCATCAATGAAATAACAGCCTTTTCACTTAAAACAGGGACACTTGCGTATCCAGCCAATGAATAATCAACTTCAGCCCCATCAAACCTCACTTTCGATGAATAACCACCTGGCTCCATGAAATTGACAGACGGGTCAATAAAGTTCCAGTTATTTACATAACCGATATCACCAAGAATCCATTTACCTTTTATTTCCACATCCTGCCACATCAGATAATATTTCATATCACCCTCCTGTCAACCATTTCAACCTCACTACCCCTTGTTAGAGCTTCTACTTTAATCCTCTTAAGCGCTTGAGTGACAGCTATTTTGTATTCTGGAGTATCGACGTCCCCCGCCCTGAGTAGCGGCCGGGTTAAACCGCTAACGGGGGTAGCCGCTAACGGGGGTCAGATTCACTTCCTCCGCAAATTGCAGTCTACGGCGTCAGCTATTGCAAGGTTCCCTGCATATTAGCACCGATGTCTGGTTGCGAGTCTTGTGCGACGGCCAGATTTGCACGCATTGAACTCGCCGGTGTCCCGCAGCAGATTGTGCAACCCGGGAACAACGCTTGCCATGCTTTCTGGACGATGGCGAGCGATTGCGCTATCTGCACCTGATGCATGAGGCCTTGTGACCTCCTCCCTATAACTTGGACCAGCCGGACCTAGAAAATTCGGCGACACTCAGACCCAAGGAGGCCCGTCGCTATGAGAAGTCGAAGTTCACCGAAGAGCAAATCGCATTCGCCCTGAAACAGGCCGAGACCGGCACGACAGTCTGCCGCAAGATGGGCATCAGCCAGGCCACGTTCTATGCGTGGCGCAAGAAGTTCGATTGGCTCGGCGTTGCCGAGGAGAAGAACTCAGCCTGACGAAGTCGATTCAGGACCGCTATCACATAAATTTTGTACAGGCCTGTCAGGGCGGCGTGCTTAATTACCTCCCTCCCCTTTACCCCTAACCACTTTAATCGACTGGATTAAGGCGCTTCCGAATACCTAGGATCTTCTCGCATAAGCCTTAAAACTTCTGCCCAGTTCCAGAGTATCCCTGCAACACTAGTCGGCCGGACGGATTTCCCGCGTGACGAATTGAGAAAATCATCCATTGCTCGACTGCAATTTTCATAGAATAAATTAAAACAATTAATGTCAACGTCATCTAATATAATAAAACTCTGCCCCTCATCATCTAGGGATTTATAAATTTTTTTAATGCAAACCATACTCTCGCAAGAAAAAGCTCTCTCGTTGACTCTACTATACAATCAAATATTCCGAAAGGAAGCGTCCAGCCCACTTTATTGCTAATTGAAATGTACATCCCGATACATCACCTCATTATAAGAATATTACCTTTTTGGATTTCGCCAAGGCCACTTATCCAACCATTAACAACAACCTGGTTTTCCGGCGTGAGATCTCTATAATCCAATGGCACCATATCATCTTTATCCAAATGCCGAATAAGCTGACCCTTATTCTGCTCGACATTAATTAAGAAGAAGTTATTTACTTGTTCCGCCCTGGAATAATCGGACCACATAAAGTCAACTGTTTTTCCACCATAAGCACCACTTGCAAAAACAAAGTCAGGGTTTGTCTGGCCTGAAACCTCGGGGTCAGATTCACTTATTGATAACGCCAGACCCTACTTGTCGACTCCCCGTAAAATTGATCCATCCATAGTTGGAGGTCTCCGGGCACACTAGCCACCGAGGAGACCAACGATGCGCAAAAGCAAGTTCACCTAGAGCCAGATTGTCGCCACGCTGAAGCAGGTTGAGGGCGGACGCCAGGTCAAGGATGTGTGCCGTGAGCTGGGTATTTCTGACGCGACGTACTACCTCTGGAAGTCCAAGTACGGTGGCATGGAGACAACAGATGTGCAGCTCCTTCGCGACCTGGAGACCGAGCATAGCAAGCTCAAACGCATGTATGCCGAGCTCGCAATGGAAAACCATGCACTCAAGGATGTCATCGCAAAAAAGCTGTAGACCCGGCGCACAAGCGCCCGCTTCTTGCCTGGCTCGTCGAGCAACATGGCTGGAGCGAGCGCCGGGCCTGTGCGGTCGTTGACGTGGCGCGCTCGGCAGCACGCTATCGGCGTCGTCCCGATCGCGACGAGGGAGTCATTGCGCTGTTGTCCGAATTGGCCGAGCGCTTTCCCAAGCGTGGTTTTGGAAAGCTGTTTCAGATCATCCGCCGTCGCGGACATGTGTGGAATCACAAGAGGGTCTGGCGCGTGTATTGCCTGATGAAGCTCAATCAGCGTCGTCGCAGCAGGCGCCGGGTCCCCACGCGCTATGCACAACCGTTGGCATGCGGAACACGCCCCAATGCCGGATGGTCGATCGACTTCATGTCCGATCCGCTGTGGGATGGTCGACGCTTCCGCACGTTCAATGTCATCGACGATTTCAGTCGGGAAGCCTTGGCCATCGAAGTGGACTTGAATCTTCCGGCCGCCCGCGTCATCCGCACGTTGGAACGCATCGCGGCCTGGCGCGGCTATCCGAACAAGCTGCGTCTGGACAATGGCCCGGAGTTTGTCGCATTAGCCTTGACCGAGTGGGCTGAGCGCAAGGGTATCGCCTTGGACTTCATCGAGCCGGGGCGTCCGATGCAAAACGGTTTCATCGAACGCTTCAACGGCAGCTACCGGCGCGGCGTGCTGGACATGCACATCTTCCGCACGCTGAGCGAGGTCCGCGAACAGACCGAACACTGGCTGGCCGACTACAACCAACAGATCCCGCACGACAGCCTGGGCGGGCTAACGCCCGCCGAGTTCCGTGATCAACATCAACCGCAGACCTCTAATTTTAGCTGGCATTGAATTACGGGGAGTCGACAGAACCATGCTCATGATTAATCTGCCTTTCAACCGTCAGCAGGAATTTCCACCTCATAACAATCACCATCTCGCATCAAAGATATCATTTTTAATTTTTTGAACGCAGGGTCAGGTTGACTTATTAATTACACCTGACCCCGTTCTTTCGCACCTGACCCCGTTCTTTCGGGGAGTCGACATGAGAGGCAGTGCTAATCAGGATCAGGAATAGTCAATACCCCATCCCAGAACGATATTCATGCGCAGCCCGCGGCCCCCAAGCCGGATTTAACCGTTTCATCAAATCCACCTTGCGCGCAAACATTTCCTCTTCTGATTTTTCAGAATTTCCAAACTCAGAATAATTCAAATCAAGAACCATCTTAGAAACGGCACGACTTAATACCCAGTAAAGAACATCGTCCTCTGAAGAAGTAATTTTTTTAAAAATTTCATAATCCCTCTCAATAGAAGAATAAACGAAAAAATTATCCTGACATGTCAAAAATGGAACACCATCACTGGAAGGCTTGGTCTTTATCACCAGAAAATCCTGGGGAAGGTTAATCATGGCACCCAAAGAGATTACATCGCGTTGAATCTCACCTATCCTGTCATTCACTTTTATTCACCTCTTTGAGAAATCCGTTAAGCCGCAACCAATCAACATTAACGCGATCTTTAAATCTAGGCAAGATTTGTGTGCCGCCACCGGGCTGTCCGAATGCAGGAGCAATTTCACCTTTAATTACTGGAAGCGGCTTTATAACTTCGTACTCATGATAACCATTACCCATTGATCCCGGCGCCAATGCCCTTTGCTCGTAGGGTGTCCCAAATGGGGACAGAAAAGCGCCATCCGGGCTTCCATATCGATCAAGCTTGGTACCGACTGGTAGCACATCATCAACGTGCGATTCAGCAAAGCCAAGATTACTAGGCCAGTTCCAATTTCCATCTGGTTTAACTTCTTCACCAGATTTCCTGAATTCATCATATCTAGAAAATCCGCCAGCCTCGCCGTCAACCGCCCCACCATGGACCGGAGTAGTACCAGCAGAACTTGCTTTTTGGGATGTTGCCCGCCTAATAGCAACGGCAACCTGTTCTGTGGTCTCCTCAGCAGATTTCACTAGGTCATCAAACTTCTTTGCAACAATTGCTCCAGTCCAAGCACTCGATACGAGCAGGCTGTGACCGCCAGTTGCCTCGGTTGCGATCGCGTCGAGCGCACCAACTGCTAGCCGGCCACAGGCGACAAGGTTGAACAAACAGGCTCCACCACCCACTGCGGCGACGCCGATCGCGGCTCCCGTGGCTGGAACAGCGACGGTTAGGCGGCTGTCTCTGCCAATACCCTTCCCGGCATAAGTCAACAGCTCCGGCTGGTACAGCAACTGCAGCTCGTCCTTTTTCAGGCCTGCGGCACCAAGCGCATCGAAGACTTCCTTGAAATTCTCCGGTGTGCCTGCCAGTTTTTTGCCGTAGAGGTGGAAATTGTCTCGATCGCTCGTATCGAAGGCTTTTACACCGTCGTATTCGTTGTTGTTCGTCCCAAGGAACTTGACCGCCGCTTCATTCATCGGCGTATCCTTCAGTGCCGATTGAATTGTCGCATCTACGTACGACGCTGCCTCGATGAGCAGGATCTGCTTGGCACTCTCTTCCGAGATGCCCTGCTCGTAGGCGAATACCGCTGCATTGTCCTTGATCCACTTCACTTCGTCCGGATGCAGCTGCCGGTTGAACTGATCGCCGGCCAACGCAGTGTTGGCTCCTGCAACACCGCCCAGCGCTCCACCGATGGCCGCGCTTCCGAGTTCCATGAGGGCTCGGTAGGTTTCGCTATCACTCGCGATACCCTGATCCCTGAGGTACCCGGCCATCGCCAGCTTCGCCTTCTCGGCACCAGCGGCAGCAAGCGCGCCTCCCGCCACATCGCCGCCGCCCAGCGCGGCCACCGCGGCGCCGGTGAGACCATGAAGCAGTGTCTTGTTCAGGCCCCCGTCGGCCCAGCTGTCCATCTTCGCCTGGGCGTCAGCCATTCCTTGCGGATTGTTCGTGCTGTAGGCAGTCGCGTACTCGCTGAGCGCACGTTGTTGCATGTTGCTGGCGATATCACCCGCTGCCCGGAACCCGATCGCTCCAGCCAGCCCCATCAGCTCCTTCTGATCTTCGATCTTCTTCTGATCGAAAATCTCCTTCAGCCCAGACTGCTGCAACTCGGTGGCACTGCGATCCAACCCTGCCAACGCAGACTCGTCGCCATTGCGGATTTGGATCGTGCCGGCGGCGATATCGCTCTTGGTCGTGCTGCTTGAGCTGTCGCTGGCATTGCCCAACATGCTCAGTCCGGCACCGATGCCGACACTGGCCATGCTGCTGCCCGTGCCGCCAGCCACCGAGACGCCGCTGGTCTTGTACTCGGCCTTGTTCTGCAAGTCCTCGACCGTCAGGCTGCCGGTGGACAGCCGATTGAGGCTGGCATCGGCCGCACTTGCAATGGCACCGCCGACCAAGGCCGTGTTGCCGCCCACCGTGATGTCGAAGCCGCCATTGCCGGCCTGGATGCCACTCTGCTCGGTGACGCTGGTATAGCTGCTGTTGACCTTCTGTTGGCTGTAACTGCCGCCGCTGCCGGAGCCGGTCGCCAGCGTCAGGCTGGCTTGTTGTTGCTTGCTCTTGTACTCGTTGGTGTCCTGCTCGCTCTTGATCAGCAGGTCGCCGCCGACATGGGCCAGCACCTTGTTGCCGATGGCCTGTGCGCCCTGGATGGTGGTGTCGTTGCCGCTGACCAGGGTCAAGCTGTCGTTGGCCGTGATCACACTTTCCGTGCGTAGGTCGCTATTACCCTTGGCACTGCCCTTGCCCGCGGTGACCGACAGGTAATAGCCGGTGACTGCACCAACACTGATGCCGATCTCTCCACCGGCGTTCTTGTTCTCCGATTTGGTGGTGTTGGTTTCCTTGTTGCTCAACAGGTTGAGATTGTTTGCAGCAGCCAGGGCCACGTTTTCGCCGGCGATCTTGCTGCCGATGACATTGAGGTCGCCACCAGTTGCTGCAATGGTGACGTCGCCGTTGCTGAGGATGCGACTGCCGCCGGTGGTTTCCTCGTGCGTGGTCGTCTTGCTTGACGAACTGCTGGCACCGATACCAAGGCGCAAGCTCACGCCCGCCGCATTGGCTGCACCTTGCGCGCCATCCGCTGCAGCAGTACCTGCCTTGGTCGTGTTTCCTGCAACCGCTTGGCCGTCGTAGCCCTTCAGGCCATTGTTGACCAGCCCCACGGTATCGCTGACCGCATAGCCCGCCTTGGCGGCGTAAAGCGCCTTCAAGCGGTCGTCTTCAACTTCCGATCCACGCTTGACTGCGCCGTAGATCGCCTGCGCTGCGTCTACAGCCCCACCCGTCAACCCCAATGTAATACCCGCACTCTGCTGCTTGGACGTCTGCACCGTATCCACGGTGTTTTCCGCCGCGGCAATCGTGACTTCCTTACCCACGATGGTGGTGCTGGTGGCGCTCAGCACGTCGCTGCCAGTGATGGCCACCTTGTTGCCGGCGGTCATCGTCACCGAGCCGTCGGTACTGCCAATCAAGCTACCGGTATTCGTGACCTCAGTGACGTCCAACCCGTCGGTCTTCTTGGTAACGCCCAATGCGACGCTGAATCCGCCACCGCCGTATAGACCTGACTTCTTGACGGTCTTTTCGTGTTCCTCGCTGTGCGTGTTCTGCACCGTGTCCAGCGTCAGGTTGTTACCGGCGGCCAACACCACATCGCCGGTGCTGGCGACCTGTGCGCCTTGCGACAGCAGATCGTTACCCGCCGCGATCTGCACCGTATCGCCACTGAGCGTGGTGGTGACCGCCACGTTGTCCTGCCACTCATCATGCGTGGTCGTCGTCTTGCTGGAGAACGTGCCCTTCTTCTTCTTGGTCATGTCCTGCACGGCGTCGTGCTGCTCGCTGGCGGCGAGCAGGTTGACGTCGTTGCCGGCGGCCAGGGTGATGCCGCCTTCCTTGGCGGTGGCCGATGCGGCGGTCAGGGTGATGTCATTGCCCGCCTGCATGGCGAGGTTGCCACCGGCACTGAACTCGGTGCCGTGGACGGTTTCGTCGCGGGTAGCGGTGGTCTGCTTGAAGCGCTTGCGCGTTTCCAGGACATCGCTGGTGTCCACCGTGGTCAGCGTGCTGGCATTGATGTCGTTGCCGGCGCTGATACCCAGGCCCTTGCCGGCGTCCAGCTTGGCAGCGACCAGGTTGACGTCGTTGCCGGCGCTGAGGATCAGGTTGCCGCCGGCCGTCAGTGCTTGCTGATCGATCGTTTGGGTTGTGGTTGTCGTGGTGACGCGGGTCTTGCCGTTGCGCGAGTTGTAGCTGTTGGTCTCGCTGTCGTTGAGCACCGACTCGACATTGAGGTTGTTGCCGGCTGCGGCGATCAGATCACCGCCCGCCTTCACCTCGGCTTGGCGAATGGTCAGGTCGTTGCCGGCGGTCAGCTGCAGGCTGTCGCCGGTACTGATGCTGGTGCGGGTGGCGACCTTGCCGTCCAGACCGGTGGTCGGGGTCAGCGAAAGATTGTTGCCTGCCTGCAAGGCGGCGCTGCCGCCCGCGTTGATGCTGACGCCATGCAATTGCAGGTCGTTGCCTGCGGAGACGATCAGGTCTTTACCCGTGACGAGTGACACCGCATCGCCGCCACGCAACAGGCCATTGTCGTCGCGCAAGGCACTAGGCGTGAGGCTCAGATTATTGCCTGCAATCAGCGCCGCACTGCTGCCCGCCTGCACGCGGGTGCCGGTCAGGGTCATATCGTTGCCGGCAAACAGTTGCAATGTATTGCTGGCACTGATGCCTGACAGGATGCCGACGCCATTGATGGCCTTGGCCGCTTCGCTGACCAGGTTGTTACCGGCCGCCAGCCCAACATCGCGACCCTCGATCTGGCCCTGGTTGAGCAGGTC
Organism: Xanthomonas sp. 10-10; assembly: GCF_040182365.1. Taxonomy (NCBI): domain Bacteria; kingdom Pseudomonadati; phylum Pseudomonadota; class Gammaproteobacteria; order Lysobacterales; family Lysobacteraceae; genus Xanthomonas; species Xanthomonas sp. 10-10. The sequence continues at coordinate 2,296,152 of NZ_CP144460.1, read as the reverse complement.
GTTGCGCGCTTCCAATGCCACGGTGCCGGTGCCGCTGATACGGCCCTGGTTGAGCAGGTTGCCGGCGGTGACGCTGACATCGGCACCGGCGATGACGCCCTGGTTGCTCATGGCGTTGGTGGCGTTGAGCTCGACGTTGCCGCCGGCGATCAAGGCGCCGTTGCCACGCAGCTGCAGCGAGTTGGAGGCCAGGTAGACGACCGGCACCAGCACCTTCTGGCCCTGGTAGTCCTGCTCCACCATCCACACGATGTCTTGAGTGAGCGCGGCGGCCTGCGCGGCGGTCAAGCCCACGCCCATGCTCAATTGCAGTTGGCCTGCAGCAGCCACGCCGGACTCGAGCAAGGCACGGTACTGCGCCACGCCATCGGCGTAGTTGCCCAGGTAGCGACGACCAGTGAGCTGGGTGATCTGGTCCAGCACCAGGCGCTGCTCGTAGAAGCCATCGCCCAGCCGGGTCTGGGTCCACTCCGGGTCCACGCCCAGCTTGTCCAGCAGGAAGTCGCTGCTGATGAAGTTGTCGTAGTTGACGAAGCGCGGATCGGTTTCGATCAGGTAGCGACGGCCCGGACCATTGCTGCGCCAGGCGTTGATGCCGCCCAGGCCGGTGGCTGCGCGCCCCATGGCGGTACGGTCAGTCGCCGTGCCATTGGACAGGCGATACAAGCCGCCGATAGGCAGGTCGATCTGCGTCAGCGAGGTCTGGCCACCGACAACAATATTGGTCACCGGGATGGTGGCCAGATCGACGCGGCTACGGCTTTCGTCAGCGCCCGCAACGACGCCGGTCTCGGTGGCCGCGACCTGCACGTGTGCCTGATCAACAGTACTACGCACCAAGCCACTGTCGTTGGACATCACCGGTGCGACCGACATCTTGACGATACCGCCGGATGCCGCAAGCGACGCATCCTGCGTACCCGCATCAACCTGCGCACCCGCGTTGCCGGCGGTGCTGCCCATCACGCTGATGCTGGCCGCCCCCCCATTAGCCCGACTGATGACGGCTTGACCACCGACATTTGCCGCGGTTTGCCGCGTGCGACCGCTCAATCCCCCTTGTGTGCCGACGCCATTGAGCGAGGCGCCGCTGACGATGCGGCCATCGCTGCCGACGGCGCCGTTGCTGATGTTGGCACCATTGATGCTGACGCCTTGACCGCCGGTCATGCTGGCCCCAAGAGCGGTATAACTCGTATCTATAGTGCCTGACCCAATCTGGGTCGTTTCTACATGATATGTGCAGCCTCTATTCTCGATTCCTTGACCGCAATCGGTATTCTCGTCCAGAACGTACGCATCTTGATAATCGGCATAATTGGTGACCTGTTTTAGTGCGAGAGCCTCATTAAACACCTGCTCGCCATTATTAAACATTTGATCAGAAAGCCCCCCCACCCCTCTGGTGTTGAGAAACAGATTCGATCCGGCCGCGATAAGTGACGCAGTGTTCCTGACACTGCCAGAGAGCGCAACATTTCTACCTGCGATAATTCGACTCTCGGCGCTAGCGCTTATCAGGCGCTCGCGCTCTCTTACGTCATAAGTGCGATATGACCCTAGAAAGAACCAGGACCCAATATTCTCTCCATTCGGATTTTCGGGAATTGGCCCACCAGCTTCCAGCTGTTGATTCGGCAACTCTGCATTGGCCGCCGCACGCTCCGATTCCGACAATGCTCCAGTGACCGCATTTATAACGCGCCGCCGATTATTCAGCTGGTTGGCCGCAATCAAGATGCTCCCATCCGCCTCGATGCTGCCCGACAGGTTGTTCACCACACCCGTACGCGACACCAAGGTACCGCCTCCATCCTGCGCGCCGCCGATGGCGATATTGCCCAGGCTGAAGATACGTGCGTCGCGATTGAGCAGCTGATCGCGCACGATCAGGTTCATGTTGCCGGTGGAACCGAGCAACGCCGAGCCATAGGCAGCATTGCCCGTCGCACCGCCAAAGTCCGCGCCGTTGACCAGGGTGCCGGTATTCACCGAGACGTTGCCGCCGACGATGCTGCCGGTGTTGTAGATGCTGTTGGCGACAAGCGACAACGCGCCGTTACCGGAGATACTGCCGGCGTTGTCGATGGCATTGCCGCCGTTGAGGCGGGTGTCGTTGGACAGGATGTTGGCGCCGGCGCGGTTGGCGATGCTGCTGGCGGTGATATCCAGGCGACGCGCGGCCTTGAGCGTGGCTTCGTTGACGAGGTTGCCGCCCACGCGCAGGTTGAAATCGCCATTGCTGACCAGGTCTGCGCCGGCGCGATGCGTGTAGTCGCTGCGCAAGGTCAGATCCAACAGGTTCTGCGCCAGGATGCTGCCACCACCGTCGAAGCCGACTGTATCGATCACTACATCGCCGGCACCGCCGATCGCGCTGCCGGCACCGATCTGGCCGCCCGCGTTGTTCAAAGTCTGCAGATTCAGGCGGACCGCCTGCTCGGCCTTGATCCTGCCGTTCTGGTTGTCCAGCGTGGCGCCTGCGCGCTGCAGCAGGAAGCTCGCGCCGGCATAGATATTGCCGCCCTGGTTGTTCAAGCCATTGGTGTTGGCGATCAGATCGCCGCCGGCCACCAGCTGGCCGCTGTTGTTGGCGATGTTGGCCGCATCGATCACCACGCTGCCGCGCCCGCCCAGATTGCCGCTGGTATTGGTCAGGGCTCCGCCGGTGGTGATGCGGGTCAGGCCGCCACCGTTGTTGACGATACTGCCCTGCGTATTGTCGATTCGCCCACCGGAGGCGGTGAGCGTGTTGCCGGCATCGAGCTGGCCGCCGCTGTTGAGCAGTGCACCGGTAACGGCGACGGTGAGATCGCGGCCGGCACTGAGCTTGCCGCCCTGGTGATTGTCCAATTGGCCGCGCGCGGTGACGCTGAGGTCGCGTGCTGCTTGCAGGCTACCGCCGGTGCTGCTGATGTTCTCCGCAGTGATCACCGCATCGGTACTGGCGCCGATGACGCCGTTGCCGTTATCCAGGCCACGGTCGAGTTCCACACGCAGGCCGCCGCCTGCCCCGCCGCTGGCAACCGCCTGCACGAGGCCGCCGGCATTGCTTAGGCTGTCGGCACGCAGCGTCAGCGCGCCGCCGCTGGCTTGCAGCAGGCCGTTACGGTTATCGGTGGCACCGCCCGTCTGTACGTTCAGGCCGCGTGTGGCGACCGAGCCACCATTGTTGTTGAGGCTAGCGGCCGTCAACGTTGCATCGCCGGCCGCAGCGATGGTGCCGCCCTGATTGTTCAAACCTCCGCTGGCACCGAGGGTCAGCTGGCCCTGGGTCAGGATGCGGCCACTGCTGTTACCGAGCGTGCCACGACTGGTGACCGACAGGTTGCCGGCGCCGGCATGCTCGATTCGTCCTTGCGCGTTCTCCAGGCTTGCGGCCGTGATGGTCAGATCCTGACCATTACTCGCCACGGTGCCGGCGGTGTTGTCGATGGCGCCGCCGATGCTGACACGGGTCAGGCCGGCGCCGCTCTGTACCAGGCGACCGCCGGCATTGTTCAAACTGCCACCGTCGATGCTGAGCTGGCCTGCCTGCATCTGACCGCCCACCGCATTGAGCCGGCTGTTATCGATGGTGCCGCCGGCCTGGACGGTCAAGCCGCCACCCGCGAGCAGATCGCCGCCACGATGATCGAGGCTTCCGGCAGTCGTGAGGACCGCATTGCCAGTGACACGCGTGTTGGCACCGGCAAGGCCCAGCTGACCGCCCTGCAGCATGAGATTGCCTCCTGCCAGCAGCTTGCCGGACACGCCCAGTTGGCGGTCTGCGACCAGGCTCAGGGTGCTTCCCGTCCCCAGATTGCCATCGGCCGCAATACCCGCACCCACGGTGCCGGCAACGCTGATATCGCCGGCACGCAGACTCAGGTTGCCCGCTGCAGTGGTCTGTCCTGCGTGTTCGATACGTGCACCTTGCAGACCCACTGTTGCGCCACTGACGACACCTTGCTGGCGCAGCACCGCATCGCTGGTCAGCGTGGTCTGTTGACCCGACACCTGTCCGGCGATCGTGAGATCGCCCTTGGAGTGCAGGTCCAAAGTGCTGCCCGCACTCAGGCTGCCGCTTTGCGCCAAGGCGCCATCGGCCTGCGCCGAGAAGGCGCCAGCCGCAGCCAGACTACCGTCCAGCTGCAGGTTGCCGCGGCTGATCACGGCGACATCGCCGCGCTCGCTACCCAGCTGACCGCTGCTGCTCAGCTGCCCGGCCTCCACGCGCAAGCCGTTGCCGCCGATCAGATCACCGCGATTGTCCACTGCCCCCGATGCTGTCAGGCCCAGACGCTGCAGGCCGTACGCCTGCCCGGTCTGGCGTAGCGCGCCAACGCCGAGCGTCAGCAGATTGCCTGCGCGTATCCCGCCGGCATTGTCGAGCAACCCTGCGATGGTCAGCGTGGTATCGCCTTGCGCAAGCAATACGCCGGTACCGGTGTTGCTTGCACTGGCGGCGGTGACGCTCAGGTTCTGACCAGCAACGACCTGCGCTGCATTGGCCAGCGTACCGGCAGCGTTCAGCACCACTGCGCGATCGGCTTGCGCAACGCCGGCAACGGCTAGGTTGCCGGTACTACGCAAGTTCAAGTCGGTGGATGCATCGAGGGCGCCGCGGCTATCGATCGCCGCGCCATCCAGACTGATTGCGCCACCGGCCTGAAGCACAGCCGCTTGCGCCGTGCTGATGGTTGCAGCGCGCAGGGTGGCATCGCCAACGCTGGACGCCTGCCCGTTCAATGCGAGCGTGCGCTGCGCCTGCAGGTCCAGCTGAGAGCCGGACTGCAACGTACCTGCCGCGACCAGGTCGCGCCCAGCATGCAGTGCAACCGACTGTGCCTTCAGCGAGCCGCCTTGCTGCAGATCGCCAGCCGCGGTTGCCTGCAACGTGGTCGCAGCGGCAACCACGCCTTGCAGCATCATCTCGCCACGGCTGGTTAGATCGACATTGGCTGTCTGGCTGCCGAGCTGGCCGCTGCTGCGCAGGTTACCTGCATCCACGACCAGGCGGTCGGTGGCGATCAGGCTGCCGCGATTGTCCAGCAACCCGGTGACACTGGCGGTCAACGCCTTGCCGGCATTTGCCGAACCGCTCTGATCGAGGCTGGCTGCGGTGATGCGAAGGTCGCCACCGCTCTGCACGCTACCGGCGTTCTGCAGCGCACCGGTCGTCAGCGTGACAACGCCTTCGGCAGCCAGCGCGCCGGACGCGGCGTTGGTCACTGCGCCTGCCTGCACCGAAAGATCGCGGCCAGCAATCACCTGAGCCGCATTGCTGAGACCACCTGCGGCGTTGAGCACCACATCGCGGTTGGCTTGCGCCACCCCTGCCAAGGCGAGTCCACCGGTACTGCTCACGCGCAGATCGCTGCCCGCATCGAGCGTGCCGCGACTGTCGATGGCTGCGCCGTCCAGGGTGATCAAGCCGGCGCCTTTCAGCACGGCGGCCTCACCGGTTGTGATGCTGCCGCCACGCAAGGCGGCAACACTGCCCGCCTGCGCCTGGCCGTTCAAGGCAAGCACGCGCTGCGCCTGCAGATCCAGCGTGGAGGCCGATTGCAGCGTGCCGCCGGCAGTGAGGTCACGCCCCGCCTGCAAGCTGACGGTTTGTGCACTGAGGGTGCCCGTCTGCAGCAGGTCGCCAGCCGCGTTGGCCTGCAGAGCAGTGGCAGCAGACACGACGCCGTGCAAATCGATGGCGTTCTGGCTGGTCAGCGTCAGTGCGCCCGTCACCGAGCCAAGCTGGCCGTTGCTGACGATGTTGCCCGCCCCGATGGTCAGGTCCTTGCCGGACACCAGTTGGCCGACATTCTCGAACGCTCCGGTCGATGCGATGGAAATCGCGTCGCCGCTATAGAGACGGCCACGCTGCAGCAACGTGCCCGTCGACAGCGCAAGGCCACGCTCGCCATGCAGGGTGCCGTTGTTCTCCAGCGTGCCGGCAACATCCAGGCGCAGGTCGCGCAATGCCCCCAGGGTCGCATTGGCTGCATTGTCGACACTGGCCGCACGCACGCCGAGATCGCGGGCGGCGATCACTTGCGCGGAATTGCGCAATGCACCGTCGGCCGCCAGGGTGACATCGCGTCCGGCCTGGGCCACACCGCCCAACGCAAGATCGCCTGCGCTGCGCACGCTGAGATCGGCGGCTGCATCGAGTGCACCGCGGCTATCGATGGCGCTGCCGTCCAGGGTGATGTCGGCGCCGCTCTTTACCACAGCTGCGCTGCCGGTAGTGATGGTTGCACCTGAGAGCGCGACGTTGCCCGTGCTCGATGCCTGCCCATTCAACGTGAGCGTGCGCTGCGCCTGCAGATCCAGAGTGGACGCAGACTGGACGGCGCCATTAGCCACCAGGTCGCGCCCTGCCTGCAGGGCAAGCGATTGCGCCGTGAGCGTGCCGGCTTGCTGAAAGTCACCACCGGCGGTGGCGCGCAATGCGGTCGCGGCAGCCACCACGCCGTCCAACTGCATGTCCGCCTGGCTGGTGAGCGTGACATCGGCACGCTCGCTGCCAAGCTTGCCGCTGCTGCGCAAGCTTGCTGCATCGACCAGCAGCGCATCCCTGGCGACCAAGGCACCGCGGTTGTCCAGCGTACCAGCCACCGCAACATTCAAGGCCTTGCCCGCGGAGACGCTGCCACTTTGATCCAGCGCTGCCGACGTGAGCTGTACATCGCCGCCGGCTTGCACGCGGCCTGCGTTGGCGAGCTGCGCCACCGTGGTCAGCGCCACAGCGCCCTCGCCAGCCAGGACGCCGGCAGATGCGTTATCCAGTTGCTGCGCCTGCACGGTCAGGTCGCGTCCAGCCACGACATGCGCAGCGTTGCGGACCGCATTGGCTGCGGTGAGATGCACGTCTCGCCCACCCTGGGCCACGCCAGCCAGCGCAAGATCTCCCTGGCTGCGGATCTGCAGATCGCCGCCCGCATCCAGCGTGCCGCGGCTATCGACAGTGCCGCCTTCCAGCGTCAAGGCACCACCAGTTTGCAGCACGGCGTCCTGGCGCGTGGTCACGCTGCTCGCGCGCAAGGACGCATCGCCCTGTACCTGGCCTTGCGCAGCAAACGTCAGCGCACGCTGCGCCTGCAGGTCCAGCATCGATGCCTGCACTGTGCCGGCCGCGGTGAGGTCCCGCCCAGCCATCAATGCAACCGACTGTCCCGTCAGCGCGCCCGCCTGCTGCAAATCGCCACCGGCACTGGCCTGTAGCGCAGTCGCCGCTGCCGTTACGCCCTGCAGCCGCATGTCGCCCAGGCTCGCCAGCCGGACGCTGCCCGCTTCGCTGCCGAGTTGACCGTCACTGCGTAGGCTGCCGGCGTCGATCTGCAGCGCGTTTCGGGCAACCACATTGCCGGTGTTGTCGAAGGTGCCGTCAACCGTTGCGGTCAGCGTGTTGCCGGTGCCAATCCGACCGCTCTGGAGCAGCGTGCCAGCCGCAAGCTGCAGTGCACTCGCGGCGTAAAGGCTGCCAGCGTTGTCCAGCGCACCGCGGGTTCTTACAACTGCATCGGCGTTGGACGAGAACGTCGCGCCCTGCGCATTACGCAGCGAAGCCGCATCGACCTGCAACGAGCCGTTAGCAACGACGCTTGCGCGATTTTCCAGCGCATTGCCCGCTTGCAGCGTGGTAGTGCCTGCGCTCTGCAATGTGCCGTTCAACGCCAGATCGGTGGCGCTTGCAATGCGCAGATCGGCACCGGCATCGATCACCCCATCGTGCTCGACCGTGCCACCACCCAGTTGCAGTGCGCCGGCGCTACGCAGCTGGCCGCGCTGGCGCAGTGCGCCGTCCGCCTGCAGGTCGATCGCGCCCGCAGCGCTGACGAGCGCATCGTTGACCAGCTCACCGCCGGCGACCATGGCGACGTCGCCGCGTGTGGTCTGCAAGCTGCCCGATACCTCGGCATTGCCGCCGCTGCGCAAGGTCACGCTCGCGGCGTTGACCGCCCCGGCGAGTTGCGCGGCGCTGCCGGCATCCACTGCCAGCGCCCCACCTGCCACGGTGTTGCCGCCCAGTGCGATCCCACCGCGGGCGCGCAAGGTCGTGTCGCCACGCTGGCTGCCGATATCGCCACGGCTGTCCAGTTGCGCGGCGTCCACCGTCAATGCGTTTCCAGCCACGACGGTACCGCTGTTGACGAAGTCTGCGGCGACGACGACCTGCGCGTCGCGCGCAGCGGTCATGCTGCCAGCGGTGACCACGCTGCCGGCCTGGAGCAACAGGTCGCGACCGGCGTAAACGCTGCCCGCATTATTCAGCGCAGCGGCGCTGCGCAGATCCAGATCGGCGCCCGCAGACACCGCAGCGCGCTGCGCAAGATCGATCGCGCCGGCACTCAACGCAACCGCATCGGCAGCGACCAACTGCCCCTGCAGCCCCAGCCGGCCACCGGCCTGCACCTGCGCGCCCTGCCCGGCCTGCGCCAGCCCGCCCATCCGCACATCGCCGTTACCGATCACTCGCAATGCGGTCGCTGCATCCAGCGTACCAACCGCATCAATCGTGTTTGCGTTCAATGCAATCGCGCCGCCGCTCTGCAAGGTGCCCGACAGCGCGATACTTGCCGCGCGCAGATCCGCGCCTGCGCCGCCATACGCAACACCGCCGCTGCGCAACAGACCATCGGCTCCCAGCTCCAGTGCAGCGGTGCTATGCAGGCTGCCGTCGGCATTCAACTCCGAACCAAACAGGCGAATCGAGCCGGCGCTGCTGCGGCCGGCATGCCGCAAGGTGCCGCTGGCCTGCGCTGTCAACGCTCCGGCGGCCACCAGATCGCCAGCCAGGCGCAGCTGCGCCCCTCGCAAGCTGACATCGCCCTGCTGCGAGCCGAGCACGCCGCGTTGGTCCAGATCGCCGTCTGCACGTACAGTCAAACCATCGCGTGCCACTGCAGTGCCGCTCAGACTCACCTGCCCGGCGCTGTCGATCTGCAGGTCACCGCTCTGCGCGGCCAGGGTGCCGCGGCTGACCACGCCCACGCCGGCTTCGGTAGCGATCAGGCGAATGCGGTCAGCATACATGCCGCCCAGCTGCGCAACGTCGATGCCGATCGACGGCGCGGCGCCATCGGTACCGGGCAGCACGTCGAGCAACATGCCGTCGTAATTGACGCGCCCTGCGCCGGCACTCGCGACCAGTTCCTTGGTCCAGATCGACCCATTGACGCTGAGCTGGCGCGACAACAGATCCAGGCGATCCACATTGAAGGCGTCAAGACCATTGCTGCCGATGCTGAGCGCACCGCCGGTGATGGTGAAACCATTCAAGGCGCCATCGCCGCCGAGGTTTGGCGTGCCGGTGGTCAGCGTGACGCGCGAGGTATTGAGAAATCCGCAGCCATCGCAGGAAATCCCGTTGGGATTGGCAATGACCAATTGCGCCTTGGCGCCGGCGATTTCGGTGTAACCCTGCAGGCGGCTGGTGGCGGAGGTGACCTCGTTGAGGATCAACGATGCCGAACCGCTGCGCTGCAGATTGTTGTTGCCCGCAACATAGCCGCCCAGCTCGGTTTTCGAGATCTGCGCGCTGTTGTTGAGGATCAACCCGTTCGGGCCGACATTGAAATTGCTGTAGCGGTTATGCGAGATGCCGCGCGCATTGGGCGCGACGATATCCACCACCGGTACGCCATTGGCGGCGACCTGCTGACCGGGTGTCTGCCCGCCGGGGTTCGGCGTTGGCGCAACCTGTGCCCACGCCGGAAACGATGTCCAGGTGACCGTGCAGCACAGCAGCAACGCAAGCGCGCGATTGCTTTGTTCGGCCAGGTAACCGCGCAGGTTCATCGTTTCGGTGTCCATCGTTTCTCTCTCGCCGCTCGTGGGCGTCATCAATCAACGGCGCGCTGCCGGCTGGCGGCGCGATCCATGTCAGAACTGGTAGATCACACGCGCGCCATACGCCGGCTGCGCACTTCCAAAACCATCGGGGCGATGGATCGCCCAGCCGGCAAATGCATCGATGCTGGCGCCGAACCAACCGCCGCGCAGACCTACCACGCCGCCCACCAGACTGCGGTCGCGCAGACCGCTGGCACTGGTGCCATCGATGCGCCCGGCATCCAACCCCAGATACGGCGTCAGCCCGATCTGCTGGATCGGAAAACTCAAGGTATTCCGCCAGTACGCGCCCTTTTCCGCGCCCAAGGTCGCTTCGCCGTCGAAGCCGCGCACGCTGTAGCGGCCCCCGATGGTGACGAACTCCGAGCCAAGCAACAGCTCACCTGCGGTCTGTGCACGCAGGCTGCTTTCCCACGCCATCGGCACCGGGCCCAGCTTGAACGGCAGGGCCGTACTCACGTCCAGCGTGGTCACGCCATAACGGAATGTCGGGAACCCGATCTGCGGGTCGTAACCTGTCCACTGGCTGTTGAACCACGGCGTGCCACGCCGATGCGCGATGCGCACGTCCAACTGCATCGCGCCCAGATAGCGACGATGGGTGAGGTAGAACTCCGCGCTGCTGGTGTCGCGACGCTGGATGCCGATCTCCACGCCATCCAGATAACTACGCGCCCGCCGCCTGCCCACCGTGACACCTGCAGAGGTCTTGCTGGTGCCATCGCGGTGCAGTACGCGCTGGATATCCAGCTGCGCGTTACTGGATTCGCCGCTGGACTGAAAGGTCTGCAAAAATCCGTCCACGCGCTGGTGATAGCGGTACGACGAGGCCGACAACGCAAACGTCCACCATCCCCACGGCAGGTTGTAACTGAGACTATTGCCGCGGGTACCGCGTTCTTCGTCGCGCGTGGCCAGGTCATGGCTGTAACCGACGCTGAGCAGATCGTTGAGGCCCAGCGGGTTGTCCAGCGAAAAATCCAGCCCGCTCTGCGCGCGCCCGGTGGCTTCCACGCCAGAGTCGTCGGCATTGGCCACGCCGCGCCAGCGCCGACCGTGCTGCAAGGTGATCACCAGATCCGATTCGCCTGGCGCCTCGCCCGGGGCGATATCGATCTTGGCATCTTGCGATGGCAGTCGCTTGAACTGCTCAACGGCCTGCTCGATCGCGCGCAGATCCAACAGATCCCCGCTGCGTAACGGCAAGGCCGTTTTCCAATGCGCGCCATCGGTATCGGAGGCCACACGCACCGCACGCAGACGTCCTGGCATCAATTCAAAACGCAGTTCGCCACGCGACAGATCCTGCTCGGGCACACCGATTCGGGTGGTGACAAAACCACGTGCCACCAGGCGATCCAGTGCGCGGCGGCGAATGATGTCGATCCCCGCGCGGCCGATGCAGCGGCCCTCGTAACGGCGCAACGATTTCCACAACCAGGCAAAACGGTCCGCTGCATCGCCGGCACCGGAAAGACGCACGCGCGTGATGGCAAAACACAGGTCTTCCCTGGGCAAGGCAGTGCTGCCTGCATCCACGCGGTCGGCCTCCTCGCGCGGGCCGGCGAAGGGCGCCTGGCGCTCCTGCTCCTGCCTGCGCTGGATCTCTTCGGCCTGGCGCAGTTGTTCCTGCCGATCCAGGCTGGAAGGTGCCGATTGTTGTGCAGCCGCCAGCCCGGCGACCGCCCAAAGGCAAGCCGCCAGCGCCAACGGCGCCGATCGCATCCACATCTTGTCCTGCCCCCTGTGCGGTGGTCGCGCCTTCCGCGCGCCGCCGCCCGCATCACCGTGCCTGGCCACCAACATGGCGGCGCAACCCTTCAGCTCGGCAGAATGCGGCGCAACTTTGCTGCAACGTTAAGAACGGGTCAACGCGCCGTGTAGGGGCTACCCTGTAAGAAAAACCCGACCATTTCACTTATGTGATGGATATCACTTAAATTCCGGACGCAGCGAGTGGGCAGCTGTAGGTGCTGGATGCAACAAGGGTCTCGTCAGACAGGAACGTCGGGCAACTAGCCGCTAAGTTGGGCAATTCTAGTGATGTCTAAAAGAGCATAGCGTGGAGCCGACAACACGCTCGCCAGCGCGTCCCGCGTGACATGAATTTTCTTCATTCGAAGGAGATACGCACGAGAACGCGTTATCAGTCCTATTTCCGGCAATAAAATCGCCGCGGGAATCATTGCCAAGTCTCAAAAACGAACTGAAGCAATGAACATCGCATCGACATTGTGATGACATGCATTTTACATGGGCATACGCAGTATCGCCGAACTTCATAGCCGGGATCGCTTGTGAACTTCCTCCCCCAGTCGTTCAAGCAATTACGTGCGTCGCGGTTGTCCTGACCGCACGAGCGCACTCACACCTCTGCTCAGCCTCGCCTTGTTGTCTGCGTGTGCGCCCCAGGCGCACAGTGGGCAACTGCGGTCTGCAGATGTGCGTGATGCCTCCGATGTGCATGACGCCACCATCGTCCTTACACCCATGCAGCAGGCCGAGCAGCTCCGCGGCCAGCAACGCTATGCGGACGCCCTGGCCATCTACGAACGGGTGCTGCGTGCAGACCCGCGCGACAAGGGCGCCTACACCCTGCGTGCGCTCACACTGAGCGACCTGGGCAGCGCACAGCTCGCAGCCGAAGCGGTGTGGCGGCATCCAGACTGGTTTTCGCAGCAGAAACGCGAACGTATCGACAACGATCGCGTCGCGCGCATGATCGGCTGGGCCAGTGCCGAACCGGTGGACGCCGCGCATCGCTACGCCGAGACCGATCAAGCGCTGGTCAACATTGCCCGTATCGAGCGCGACGCGCCGCCCCAGGTGGCATGGGAAGCCACACGCCTGCGCGTGGACGGCCTGATCGCGCTCAACCAGCGGCAGCGTCACCGCGATGTGGTGGCCGGGTACCAGGCGCTGCGCGCGGAAGGCATCGCGGTTCCCGGCTACGTGCTGCCGACCGTGGGCGACTCGCTGATGGGGTTGCGCCGCCCTGCCGAAGCCGAAGCCGTGCTGCGGCAGGCCTTGCAACACGACCCGGACGATTTCAATACGCAGCTGCAGCTGGGCTATGCCTTGCTGGAGCAGGAGCGCTTCGATCAGGCGATGCCGTTGTTCGAGAAGCTTGCCGCAACCCAGGTGCCGTGGCCACGCCGCGATGGAGCCACCAGCGGCTACGAGAACTGGGACCGCTTCAGCGCAGATATCGCGCTGGCGACGGCACGCTCGGCGGCGAACGACAACCGGGGTGCGCAGGCCCTGCTGCGCGAGCGGGTGGCGATCGGTCCGGATAATGCGGAACTGCAGGCCGCGCTGGCATCGATCGAGCAGCGGCGCGGACACATCAGCCAGGCATTGCAACGCAACGCAATGGCACTGACGCTGGATCCGCATCAGAAGCAGGCGCGCAACGGCAGCGTGGAAGCGCAACGCGACCTGGATCGCCTGGATCTGGCCGATGCCGCATTCGCGAGCCTGCGCAAGGAGTATCCGGACGACGCGGGCCTGCAACGCCTCGGCGCATCGCTGGAGCGCCAACGCGGCTGGCAGGTGCATCTGAGCCATGCGCGGGGACGCAGCGACAACGACAACCGCGCCACCGCAACCTCGCCGCTCGGCAACCATTTCGGCAGCTCGCTGCTGGAAGCCGAATCGCCGCTGCTGGGCGAGCGCTGGCGCGTGGGCTTGCGCGCGCGCGACGATTGGGCCGATTTCCAGAACACGCGCGTGCGTTATCGCAGCTTCTGGCTGGGCACGCATTACCGCTACGACCGGCTGGATCTGAGCGCCTATGGTGGCCGCGCACTCGATGATTTCGACCGCGACAGTACCGCCTGGTCATTGGACGCGGGCTGGCGATTTTCCGATGCGTGGTACGGCAGCGTCGCCTGGCGGACACGCGACCCGGAGGCTTCGTTGCAGGCGCGTCGGTTGGGCATCACCGGCGACAGCATCGGCGCTGCCGTGCGCTGGACCCCCAGCGACGAAAGCCGTTGGGAACTGCAAGCGCGACAGCTGCGTTACAGCGATGGCAATCGGCGCAGCCAGCTCGATCTATCCGGCAGTCAACGCCTGTGGGCAAGCCCGCATGTGCTGATCGATGGGCTGTTTTCCGCGTCCGCCGGGCGCGCCGAAGACGACCGCGTTGTCGATTACTTCAACCCGCGCCGCAGCTCGGGCGTGGCCGCGGGTGCGCGGATCGAACAGATCGGCTGGCGTCGTTATGACTATGCATTCCGGCAGCGGCTGGAAGTGACCGCCGGGCCAACGTATCAGTCCGGCTTCGGCAGTCGCTGGGTACCTGCCGTGGCCTATCGCCACCTGTGGTCGCTGGGCGATGGCAGCGCAGTGAGCTACGGCGTGAGTTGGTCGCGCCCGGTCTACGACGGGCAGCGCGAACACCAACTTGGATTGGACCTGGATTTCCGATGGGGAGGTACGCCGTGATCCGCCTGCCGCTGTTGCTGCTCGCGCTGCTGTTGATGACCTTCGCTTCGTCCGCGCATGCAGGCCTGCTGGTGCTCAGCTACCACGATATTCGCGACGACGTCGCCGCCAAGGGCGATCCGGATCGCTATGCGGTGTCCACCAGCAACTTCGCCGCGCATCTGGACTGGCTGCGCTCGCACGCCTACCACCCGGTCAGCGTGCAGCAGGTGCTGGACGCACGTGCCGGCCGGCGTGCCCTGCCCTCGCGGCCGGTATTGCTCACCTTCGACGACGGCTTGCGCAGCGTTTATACGCGGGTATTTCCGCTACTGCAGGCGTATGGCTACCCCGCACTGGTCGCGCCGGTGACCAGTTGGGTCGAGTTGCCTGCGGACAAGGTCGTACCCTATGGCCCGCGCGATTTCACCCGCGATGACTTCGTCACCTGGGCGCAGTTGCGTGAAATGCAGGACAGCGGCCTGGTCGAGATCGGCTCGCATAGCGATGACCTGCACAAGGGCATCGCCGGTAACCCGTTCGGCAACCAGACTCCTGCCGCAGTTACCCGGCTCTGGGATGCAAGCAGCGGCTACGAAAACGAGGCCGACTATCGCCGGCGCATCGAAACCGATCTGCGCCATAGCCGCGATGCCATCGTGGCGCATCTGAGCAAGCCGCCGCGTGCGATGGTGTGGCCGTACGCTGCCTACAATCGCGCCAGCAATGGCATTGCCGCGCAGCTGGGCATGACGCTCAGCTTCGACCTGGAAGGCCGCTCGCACGAAGCCGATATCGGCCAGCAGGGACGCGACCGCGTGGACGGGCAATCGCTGGCCAGCCTTGGCCGCCTGTTGCTGTTCAACAATCCCGATGTGCGCGATCTGGCCGGCGAACTGCGCCGCGATCTGTCGCGCGATGGCCTGCGCGCCATCCAGATCGATCTGGATTATGTCTATGACCCGGACCCGGCCCAGCTCGCGCGCAACCTCGACATCCTGGTTCAACGCGTCAAGGACATCGGCCCCAGCCACGTCTTTCTGCAGGCCTTTGCCGACCCGGATGGCGATGGCGCGGCCGATGCGCTGTATTTCCCCAACCGGCATCTGCCGATGCGCGCGGACCTGTTCGGGCGCGTGGCCTGGCAGCTGCGCACCCGCGCCGGTGTGCGCGTGTTCGCCTGGCTGCCGGTGCTCGGCTTCCACCTGCCCGACGCGCAGCAGCAGGCAGCGCTGCAGATCCGAGCAAACGATCCGAAGGATGTACCGCGTCTGGATCCGGGCAACCCGCGCACGCGCCAACTGGTGGCCGACGTCTACGAAGACCTGGCCGCCAATGCCTACTTCGAAGGCCTGCTGTTCCATGACGATGCCTACCTGCGCGATGACGAAGTGCCGGCCTACGGCGGCGGCGATCCGGCCAGGCGCACGCAGGCGCTGATCGGCTTTACTCAGCAGCTCAAGGTCGCCGCAGAACGTTGGCGCCCCAAGCTGGTCACGGTGCGCAACCTGTTCGCGCAGCCGGTGCTGGAGCCGCACAGCGAAGCGTGGTTTGCGCAGCGCCTGGACGCGTTTGCTACCGCCTACGACTACACCGCGCTGATGGCGATGCCGTACATGGAACAAGCCGACGATCCGCAACAGTGGCTCACGCAACTGGCGACGCGTGTCGGTCAGCAACCACGCGGTTTCGACAAGACCATCTTCGAACTGCAAACCGTCGATTGGCGTACCGGCAAGCCGCTGCCTGACGGCGCATTGCTCGCACACTCCAAGCTGCTGCTGGCGGCTGGGGTGCGTCATCTGGCGTATTACCCCGACGATTTCATTGGCGGCCATCCGTCCCTGCCCGAAGCGCGTGAAGCCATTTCGGCCCGCCAATTCCCCTATATCGAGCGATGACCGATGACGACCAGCCTCTTACTGGCCGCCCTGTTCAACTTTGCGTTTTACTACCCGATCATCATGGCGTTTTTCTGGATGATCGGCGGCATCTACTACTACCTGCGGCGCGAACGCGGCACGCCGGGGCCATCCAAGCCGCCGCCGATGGCCAGCGAGCCGTTCGTATCGTTGCTGATGCCTTGCTACAACGAAGCCAAGCATGTTGCCGAAACCATCGAGGCGATGAGCGCGCAGCACTATGCAGACTTCGAGATCATCGCAATCAACGATGGCAGCACCGACCGCACTGCCGAAGTGCTCGACGATCTCACCCACCAGCATCCACGGTTGCGCGTGGTGCATCTGGAGCAGAATCACGGCAAGGCCAACGCACTGCGCGTCGGCACGCTGGCCGCACGCTCGGACTACCTGGTGTGCGTGGATGCCGATGCGATTCTCGACCCCAACGCAACGCGCTGGATGGTGGGTCACCTGATTTCCGGCCCGCGCGTCGGTGGCGTCACCGGCAACCCGCGCGTGCGCAATCGCACCACCCTGATGGGCCGTATGCAGGTCGGCGAGTTTTCCGCGATCGTGGGCCTGATCAAGCGCGCCCAACGCGTCTACGGCCGCCTGTTCACCGTGTCCGGTGTGATCTGCGCGTTTCGTCGCTCGGCCCTGCACCACGTCGGCTTCTGGTCCGACAACATGGTCACCGAAGACATCGACATTTCCTGGCGCCTGCAGCTCGACGGCTGGGATATCCGTTACGAGCCCAACGCGCTGTGCTGGATCCTGATGCCGGAAACCTTCCGCGGCCTGTGGATGCAGCGCCTGCGCTGGGCGCGCGGTGGCGTGGAGGTATTGCTGAGCCATGGTCGACGCGCATTGGCGTGGCGTAGCCGGCGCATGTGGGCGGTGCTGCTGGAATACGCGCTGAGCCTGATCTGGGCCTACGTGATGTTGTTCATCATCGTGTTGTGGGTGCTCGGCAAGTTCATCGCGATGCCGCCGGCGTTGTATGTCGACACCATCCTGCCGCGCTGGCATGGCCTGGTGCTGGCAGTGGTCTGCCTGCTGCAGTTCGGCACCAGCCTGATCATCGAACGTCGCTACGAAAAAGGCCTGGCACGCCAGTTCTTCTGGGTGATCTGGTACCCGGCCGCCTTCTGGATGATCGGCATGCTCACTGCCGTCATCGCCTTCCCCCGCGCCCTCATCGTACGCCGCAACCAACGCGCGCGATGGAAGAGCCCCGACCGAGGAATCCAATGACTCCGCCCATCATCAACCTGCCGCAACGCCTCGGCCGCTCGCGCCGCCTCGCCTACGGCGCCGCCACTGCCGGCGCCTGGATGGTCTACTTCTATCTCTGGGCACCGCTGGCCACGCTGATCGCCTGGTTCTTCGGCCTGCGCAGCGCGTATACCGAGCTCTACCTGCGACACAACGCCATCGACCCATTCGCCCTCGGCGCACTGCCGGTCATCGCCCTGATGGCGGCCATCACCACCGTCGGCTGGGCCGAGTACAACCGCCTGCGCTTCGCCAATGCCGACAAGCGCAAACGCCCGCGCACCGTGGCAGAGCTGGAAGTCGACCAGCGCCTGGGCGCCACCGAACAACTCGGCACCCTGCTCCGCCACAGCCGCATATCGTCGGTGGCGATGGACAAGTTTGCAAGGCCAGTGGGAGTGCGGGTGGTGCGGCATCGGTGAGAAAGATAGCGTTGCGCAAAGACAAACGAACTAGTGCCTGTCTTGTGCGGGCAGGCCTCGGCGCCTGAGCACTGGTCACAAAGGTATCGGCACACCCTCACCGGTGACGCCCCGAATCCTGGCAACAACACGCTCTGCGTGTTCTCTCGCCTCACGTTCATTACGAACTGAAGCCACGCAACCAAAGCATATGACGTGCCCGGCCTTCGAGGCGCCTAATCAAAATGCCGGCCACGGGCTTCCCCTTTTCATCAATCTCCACATGGGCGGAAACTGTCCATCCACCAATTTCGCGCATAGCCATCTCCATCCCTCCTTGGATGCAGCGGCACCTGCCTGGCCGCACCGCAGCAAATCAAGCAACTCGCGGTGCGCTAATTCGCTCGCTAGCTTCTGCGTGGCGCAAGTGCCTACTTCCCCTGGCACCAGAGCGGCGTATGTCACCGCATCTCACTCGGCCCTAATGAGGCTGAAGAAATACGAGCAGCGAAAGAAGCTGAGTTGACGCATGGCGTACGCATCCGTGCGCGCCTGCCACTGGTAAGCGCTTACCTTGTGGTACCTGGATTGGTACGCGCCCGAGCACCACCACAGCAGGCAAGGCGCGAAGCGCATTGAAGCGTGTCACCGCCAAGTTCGGCCAAGCGACGGCGCTTGTGGCAACTGTGGCAGTCGGCTGTGGGTATGTCTCTCAATGTGACAAGACCTGAAACGAAATCGGCGCTAAATTCTTTGATTTCTGGTGACCCCGGCCCGATTCGAACGGGCGACCTTCCCCTTAGGAGGGGGACGCTCTATCCAGCTGAGCTACGGGGCCAAGGGCGACATTGTCGCATGTTCAGCCAGCTTGCCAAGCCAGCCGGGGGTGGGTGGAGCCTGCTAAAATCGGCGGCTACCCGTGTCGCTGCCGGCCTTGGCTGCTGCGCGACCGCCACTGTTTCCAGGAGATTCCATGTCCGCTGACCTGCTCAAGGCGCTCGACCTCGCCGCGTCCAATTCCGGTACCTATCTGGGCGAGGCGACCTGGTCGCAGGCCACCGGTGCCGGGGTGCTGCAGCCGCTCAATCCGACCACCAATGCGGTGATCGCCGATGTGCAGGCCACCACGCCGGAAGACTACGAATTGATCGTCCAGCGTGCGCAGGCCGCCTTCAAGGTGTGGCGAACCACGCCTGCGCCGCGCCGTGGTGAGGCCGTTCGCCTGTGTGGCGAGGCGCTGCGTGTACACAAGGATGCGCTCGGTTCGCTGGTGGCGCTGGAAATGGGCAAGAGCAAGCCCGAGGGCGATGGCGAAGTGCAGGAGATGATCGACATCGCCGACTTCGCGGTCGGCCAGAGCCGCATGCTCTATGGCTACACCATGCATTCGGAGCGCCCCGGCCACCGCATGTACGAGCAGTACCAGCCGCTGGGCCTGGTCGGCATCATCAGCGCGTTCAACTTCCCGGTGGCGGTGTGGGCGTGGAATGCGTTCCTGGCGGCGATCTGCGGCGATATCTGCATCTGGAAGCCGTCCAACAAGACGCCGCTGACAGCGATCGCGACGATGAAGATCTGCAATGCCGCGCTCAAGGATGCCGGCTTCCCGGACATCTTCTTCCTGATCAACGATGCCGGCACTTCCTTGTCGGTGAAGCTGGTCGAAGACACCCGTATCCCGCTGATCAGCTTCACCGGTTCGACCCAGATCGGCCGCGTGGTCGCTGAAAAGGTCGCCCACCGCCTGGGCCGCTGCCTGCTGGAGCTGGGGGGCAACAACGCCATCATCCTGGACGAAACCGCCGATTTGAAGCTGGCCATCCCCGGCATCGTGTTCGGTGCGGTGGGCACCGCAGGTCAGCGCTGCACCACCACGCGTCGCCTGATCGTGCATGAGTCCATCTACGACAACGTGCTGGCCACGCTGGTCAAGGCGTACAAGCAGCTCGACAGCAAGATCGGCGACCCCACCGACCCGGCAAACCTGATGGGCCCGCTCAACAGCCAGGGCGCGGTGGAGCAGTTCCTGGCCTCGATCGCCAAGGCCAAGGCCGCCGGCGGCACGGTCGAAGTGGGCGGCACCGCGATCGATCGTCCCGGCAACTTCGTGCTGCCGGCGATCGTCACCGGGCTGCAGAACAGCGACGCGGTGGTGCAGCACGAGACCTTCGCGCCGATCCTTTACGTGATGAAGTACGGCACGCTGGACGAGGCGATCGAGCTGCAGAACGGCGTGCCGCAGGGCCTGTCGTCGTCGATCTTCACCCAGAACCTGAAGGCGGCCGAGAAGTTCCTGTCGGCGGCCGGCAGCGACTGCGGCATCGCCAACGTCAACATCGGCACCTCCGGTGCGGAGATCGGCGGCGCCTTCGGCGGCGAGAAGGAAACCGGCGGTGGCCGCGAATCCGGCTCGGATGCGTGGAAGGTCTATATGCGTCGTCAGACCAACACCATCAACTACTCCGACTCGCTGCCACTGGCGCAGGGCATCAAGTTCGATCTGTGATCGATGGCATCGCAGCGCGCCGGCCATGGCCGGCGCGCTGCAGCTGTCGCATGCCTTCGCTGCGGCCGGCCTGCAATAACGACAGACAATCAATCGCGGCAGGTGCCACCCCGCAGCGGTTGACAGCGGTCCGCTGACATTTCGGCCCGGCCCCCGGCACCCCATCGGCAGGGTGTCGCGTTACCAGGCAATCAGGCAGTCAAGGCAAGCCTTCAGGCCCCCTCCCGGGCCGCCAATGCCCCCAGGATCGCGTTTCCGCCCCAGACGGCACGCCATTCGGACGGCCGCTCTGGGATAATCGCCTCACGCCAGCCCTCTGCTGCCGCCAATCTCCAGGAGTTCATGATGAACGTTGTCGTTCGACAGACCAGCGCCATGGCCATCGTCAGCCTGGTCGCAGGCATCCTCGGCTGGACGCTGATTCCTTTCATCGGCAGCGTGTGCGCCATCATCACCGGCCACCTGGCACGCGCGGAAATCCGCCGCAACCCGCAGGGGCTGGAAGGCGACGGCCTGGCGATCGGCGGGCTGATCCTCGGCTGGCTGGCGGTGGCCCTGTGGGTGCTGGGCATTGCGGTCTTTATCCTGTTTTTCGGCGGTATGGCGTGGCTGGCGGCCGCAAACAGTTGAGCATGGCCGCGCCCTCCTCGGCCCAACGCTTCAACGACCGTGTAGCGGCCTATGTGCGCTACCGGCCCAGTTATCCGCCGCAGTTGCTGCGCTGGTTGCATGACGAACTTGGCATCACGCCGGCGACTGCGGTGGCCGATATCGGCGCCGGCACCGGCATTTCCAGCCGGCTGTTTCTGGAGGCCGGTTACGCGGTCACGGCGGTGGAACCCAACCCGGCCATGCGCGAAGCCGCGCAGCAGTGGCTGGCAGGGTTTCCCAAGTTCCAGGCCGTCGATGGCACCGCCGAAGCCACCGGGCTGGCCGATGCCAGCATGGGCCTGGTGTCTGCCGCACAGGCCTTCCACTGGTTCGACACCCAGGCCATCCGTGCCGAGTGGGCGCGCGTGCTGCGGCCCGACGGGCTGGCGGTGATCTACTGGAACTCGCGCGAGCTGGACACCACCGCCTTCTTGCGCGGCTACGAGCAACTGCTGCTGGACTACGGCACCGACTATTCGGCCGTGGCCGAACGCTACCAGGACGATGCAACCATGCAGGCCTGGTTCGGCGACGGGTTCCGCGCGATGGCGCGCTTTCCCAATGTGCAGCGGCTGGATTTCGATGCACTGCGCGGCCGCCTGTTGTCGTCTTCCTACGCACCGCTCGCACACGACCCGCGCCACGCACCGATGCTCGCCGCGCTGCGCACGCTGTTCGATGCGCACGCACAGGACGGACAGATCGACTTCCAATACCAGACCCGCGTCTTCGCCGGGAAATTGAACTGACATCCATGTATTCGCTTGCCCGCCCCCTGCTGTTCACCCTCGATGCCGAGCGCGCGCATGCGCTGGCGTTGCGCTCCATCGACACCGCCTACCGCACCGGCACCACGTCGCTGCTGGCCAAGCGCCCGGTCCCGCTGCCGACGCCGGCATTCGGCTTGATGTTCCCCAACCCGGTCGGCCTTGGCGCCGGCCTGGACAAGAACGGCGAGCACATCGATGCGCTACTGGCGCTGGGCTTCGGCTTCGTCGAGATCGGCACGGTGACGCCGAGGCCGCAGGAAGGCAATCCCAAGCCACGCATGTTCCGCTTGCCGGAGTATCAGGCGGTGATCAACCGCATGGGCTTCAACAACCTGGGCGTGGATGCGCTGGTGGCCAACGTGCAACGCGCGCGTCGTCGCGGCGGCCTGCTCGGCATCAATATCGGCAAGAACAAGGACACGCCCAACGAGGAAGCGACCAGCGACTACCGCTATTGCATGGAACGCGTCTATCCGCTGGCCGATTACATCACCGTCAACATTTCCTCGCCCAATACCGCCGGTTTGCGCGAGCTGCAGGAAGAACAGGCGCTGCGTCGACTGATCGCCGATCTGCGCGAAACCCAGGAAGCGCTGGCCGCCCAACACGGCAAGCGCGTGCCGATGCTGGTGAAGGTGGCGCCGGATCTCAACGACCGCGACATCGATGCGGCTGCGCGCGTGCTGGCCGACCTGGCGGTGGATGGCGTGATCGCCACCAACACCACGGTGACGCGCACCTTGATCGCCAATCATCCGCTGGCTGCCGAGGCCGGCGGCTTGTCGGGGGCGCCGCTGCTTGGGCAATCCACACTGGTGTTGCGCCGCCTGCGCGCACGCCTGCCCGAGTCGATCCCGTTGATCGGCGTGGGGGGCATCGGCTCCGGCGCCGACGCCGTGGCCAAGATGGCGGCCGGCGCGAGCCTGGTGCAGTGCTATAGCGGCCTGGTGTATCGCGGGCCGCCGTTGATCGGCGAGTGCGTCGATGCCATCCGTCGCCGTCGCGAAGCGCCCAGCGGTGGCGCGGTCTCGCCGCTATGAGCGATGCGGTGCACACTGGCTGGAACTTGAGCGCGCATGCGCCACTGCGTGCGCTCAACACGTTCCATGTCGAGGCGACGGCGCGCTGGTTGCTCGGCATCCATACGCCCGAAGCATTGCCGCAGGCGCTGGCCGCGCCTGAGATCGCCGGGCTTCCATTGCTGGTGCTGGGCAGCGGCAGCAATGTGCTGCTGGCCGGCGACCCGCAAGGTTGCGTGCTGTGTTTCGAAAACCGCGACATCGCCATCATTGCGCACCATGCCGACCACGCCATCGTGCGCGCCGGGGCGGGTGTGAACTGGCATGCGCTGGTGCTGTATTCGCTGCAGCAGGGGTTGTCCGGCCTGGAAAATCTGGCGTTGATCCCCGGCACCGTCGGTGCCAGCCCGATCCAGAACATCGGTGCCTACGGCGCGCAGGTGGGCGACTTCATCCACGCGGTGGAGGCCTTCGATCGGCTTGGCCAGCAGTTTGTGCGGCTGAGCGCGTCCGAGTGCGCCTTCGCCTACCGCGACAGCGTGTTCAAGCAGCAACCCGAGCGTTACCTGATTGTGGCGGTGGAATTCAATCTGCCGCTGTTGCACGAACTGCGGCTGGATTACGCCGGCATTCGCGAAGAACTGGCCAGCATGGGCGCCGAGCTGGCGGGGGCCGCCGACGTGGCGCAGGCAGTGATCAACATCCGTCGACGCAAGCTGCCGGACCCGGATGTGCTCGGCAATGCAGGCAGTTTTTTCAAGAACCCGCTGTTGCCGAACGAACAGATCGCCGCGTTGCAGGCCACCTTCGCCGACATGCCGGTGTATCCCGGCGAGCAACCAGGCCAGGGCAAGCTGTCGGCCGCGTGGTTGATCGAGCAATGCGGCTGGAAAGGCCAGCGCGAGGGCGATGCCGGCGTGTCTCCCGATCACGCCCTGGTCCTGGTCAATTACGGCACCGCCAGCGGCGCACAGTTGCTGGAATTTGCCAGGCGTATTGCCGAATCGGTGCGCGAGCGCTATTCGGTGATCCTGGAACCGGAACCGCGCATCATCGGAGCGCATTGGTGACTGCAGCGCAGGTCTCGCGTCGTGCGGCGCTGTGGATGCTCACCAGTACCTTCGCCTTCGGCCTGATGGCCATCACCATCCGGCTGGCGTCGAGCAACATTGCCACCACCGAGATCGCGTTCTTCCGTAATGCATTCGGGTTGCTGGCGTTACTGCCGTTGATCCTGCGGCCGGGCAAGGCGCTGCCACGGACGCGGCAGTTGCCGCAGTACCTGGCGCGCACGCTGATCGGCCTGGCGTCGATGCTGTGCGGGTTCTGGGCGATCGGCCACCTGCCCTTGTCGCAGGCGATTTCGCTGTCCTATTCCACGCCGTTGTTCGTCACCGTGCTGGCGGTGGTGTGGTTGCGCGAGCAGGTACGGTTGCGCCGCTGGCTGGCAGTGGCGGCAGGCTTCATCGGCGTGCTGGTGATCCTGCGACCGGGATCGTCCACCTTCACGCCCGGGCTGCTGATCGCCTTGCTGGCCGCCGTCATCAGCGCCGTGGTCGCGATCCAGATCAAGCAGCTCTCGCGCAGCGACGACTCCGACACCGTGGTGTTCTATACCTATGTGTTCTGGGTGCCGATGTCGCTGATTCCGGCCCTGTTCCAGTGGACCTGGCCGCAAGGCATCGACTGGCTGTGGCTGGTGGCGACCGGCGTCTTCGGGACTGCCGGGCAGTTGTTCTGGACCCGCGCGCTCAAGCTGGGCGAAGTCTCCGCACTGCAGCCGATCAGCTTCATGCAACTGCCGCTGGTGGCATTGCTGGGCTGGTGGTTGTTCGGCGAGGCGATCGAACGCCACACCCTGATCGGCGCGGCCATCATCATCGGCGCCAATGTATACATCGCCCATCGCGAAACCGTGCTGGCGCGCCGCGCTGCCACGCATGCCCCGGTGGAGGGGGCTAAGCCGGGCGAGTAATGCAGCAGCGGTGACGCAATACATGTGGGTGTAACGCGCGTCGCCGCATGCATTGGCACGCGCACCGCAACTGCAGCGGCCGCGTTGTCGCGTACTGAGCAGTTGTCAACGGCTTCTCCGTCACCTGGATCATGCGACCGGGATCGTATGCGACCATGCAGGCGAACCCGCTTGCGCCAGGACATTGCACGTGAAGACCATCGGGATGATCGGCGGCATGAGCTGGGAGTCCACCCTGCCCTACTACCGCCATATCAATCAGGCCATCCGCCGCGAACGTGGCGGGCTGCATTCGGCCCGACTGTTGCTGTACAGCGTCGACTTCCACGATATCGAACGCCTGCAGCACGCCGGCGACTGGGAGGGCGCCGGACGCGAGATGGCGGCGGCCGCGCGTTCGCTGCACGCCGGCGGCGCGGACTTCATCGTGCTGTGCACCAACACCATGCACTGCGTCGCCGATGCGATCACCGCCGCAACGCCGTTGCCCTTGCTGCACATCGCCGACGCCACTGCCGATGCCTTGCTCGCTGCAGGCATCACCCGGGTCGGCCTGCTCGGCACGCGCTTCACCATGGAGCAGCCGTTCTATCGTCAGCGGCTGGAGGCGCGTGGACTGACAGTGGTCGTACCGCCTGCCGATGCGCGCGCGGCACTGCATCGGGTGATTTACGAAGAGCTGTGCCAGGGCGTGATCGATGCAGGATCGCGTCACTCTTTTCGTCAGGTCATGGCCGAACTCGAGCAGCAAGGCGCGCAGGCGATCGTCCTGGGTTGCACGGAAATCTCCTTGCTGGTGGATGCCGGCGACTCGGCGCTGCCGCTGTTCGATACCACCGTGCTGCATGCCGAAGCAGCGGCGCTGGCCAGCCTGCACGCTTGACAGGTCACCACGGGCGCAGACACGACGCGTTTACCGAAGTCCCATACGTGCCATCCAGCGCCAGCAGGCAAGCCGCACCTGCTGGCGCGCTAGGATGATGCCGCACTGGCGACTGCTGCATCCGCGCATGCTCGCCACCACCCGCCACAGGATGTCACGCCTTGAAGACCCATCCGCCCACAGGCACTGCACCGAGGTCGCAGCTCAAACGCGACGACTACAAGACGCTGGCCTTGTCCGCGCTGGGCGGCGCGCTGGAACTGTACGACTTCATCATCTTCATCTTTTTTGCCGCAGTGCTGGGCGAGTTGTTCTTCCCTCCCGGCATCCCCGACTGGATGCGCCAGCTGCAGACCTTCGGCATCTTTGCCGCCGGTTACCTGGTGCGCCCACTGGGCGGCATGGTGATGGCCCATTTCGGCGACCTGGTCGGTCGCAAGCGCATGTTCGGCTTGAGCCTGCTACTGATGGCCCTGCCAACGCTGTGCATCGGCTTGCTGCCCACCTACGCGCAGATCGGCATTGCGGCGCCGCTGCTGTTGCTGGGCGCGCGCCTGCTGCAGGGCGCCGCGATCGGCGGTGAGGTGCCCAGCGCCTGGGTGTTCGTCGCCGAGCACGTGCCGCCCCAGCGCACCGGGCTTGCCTGCGGCACCCTGACCGCCGGCCTGGCCGGTGGCGTGTTGCTCGGTTCGCTGGGTGCCGGCGCCCTCAACCGCCACTTCACCCCTGCCGAGATCGCCGACTATGCCTGGCGCCTGCCGTTTCTGGCAGGCGGCGTGTTCGGGCTGGTGTCGGTCTACTTGCGCCGCTGGCTGCACGAGACGCCGGTGTTCGCAGAACTGGTCGCCATGCGTGCGCTGGCCCGCGAAACCCCGCTCAAGCTGGTGCTGCGCGATCATCGCCCTGGCGTACTGCTGTCGCTGGCACTGACCTGGATGGTGGCCGGCGGCGTGCTGGTGGTGTCGTTGATGACACCCGGCCTGTTGCAGAGCAGTTACCACTACCCGGCTGCAGTGGCGCTACAGGCCAACAGCCTGGCCATCGTGCTGCAGGCTGCCGGGTCGGTGGTGGCCGGTGCGTTGGCCGACCGCTATGGCAATGGGCGCGTGCTGCTCATCGGCAGCGTCCTGCTGGGCGTAGCGGCATGGGCGTTCTACCGCCTGGCCGGCGATCCACAGCTGGTGTTTCCGCTCTACGCGCTGCTGGGCGCCGCACTGGGCGTGCTGGGGGTGATCCCGCGCATCATGGTCGAGGCGTTCCCACCCGAAGTGCGCCTGTCCGGCGTGTCGTTCGCCTACAACCTGGGCTATGCCGTGTTCGGTGGGCTGACACCGCTGCTGGTGGTGATGCTGGTCAAACAACACCCCATGGGCGCCGGCTATTACATGATGCTGCTTGCGTTGATCGGCAGCCTGATCGGCATGCAGCTGGCGCGCAGGACATCTGCGCAGGATCGCCATCGCAACAGCGCCACATAGGCGATGCGCTGCACTCACAGATTGCGATGCCTCTACGGCAAGGGCGCCTGTTCGACGCGGTTTGCGACTTGCGTGAACGCGCGCCGACGGGAGACCGCACTACCCCTGGCGCGACACTGATCAGGCGCCGGCGCGCGCCTGCAACACCGCCAGGTTGCGCAACTCAGGCGCTGACACGGGGACGACGCCAATGCGGCCGCCGCGTGCCGCGGAACATCACCAGATACAGCCCCACCACCCACACCAATGCGGCCGACCAACCGCCGAGGATATCGGAGGGGTAATGCACGCCCAGATAGATTCGCGACACGCCGACCAGCACCGCGAACAGGCTGGCGGCGATGGTCGCCGGCCAGCGCCATTGTGTGCGCCACGCCAGCGCAACGACCACCGCGGCGAGCGTCATCGAGCCCATCGCATGCCCGCTGGGAAAACTGAAGGTGCTTTCCGGTGCGATCGACTCCCACAGACTGGGCCGGTCGCGTTGAAAGAACTGCTTGGCGCCCATGTTCAACAACGCCGAACCGCCGAAGCCCAGCGCTGCAAAGGTGCCCTCGCGCCAGCGCCGTAACGCCAGCAGCACCAGCACGATCGCGATATCGATCGGGATCACGCCGTACTGGTAGCCCACCTTGGAAATCACCCCGAAAAACGTATCCAGCCCGGGCGTGGCGATGCTGCGCATGCTCCACAGCAAGGGTTCGTCGAAATAGGCGTTTTCCAGCTCATGCACTTCATCGGCCAGGTCGACGAACAACCCCAGCGGCAGCAGCACGCCGGTAAACAACAGCGCCATGCGCCAAGCATTGTTGCGCAACCACGCGCTGAACCCGGCCGGCGATTCAGCCGGCGCGGCGGACATAGGTGCGTTCGACGTACTGATCGATCAGATCGATGAATTCGTAGGCGATGTTTTCGCCACGCAGGGTGACGCTTTTCTCGCCATCGATGAACACCGGTGCCGACGGCGCCTCGCCCGTGCCCGGCAACGAAATGCCGATGTTGGCGTGGCGCGATTCGCCCGGGCCGTTGACCACGCAGCCCATCACCGCCAGGGTCATGTTCTCGGCGCCGGGATTGGAAATCTTCCACTCCGGCATCTTGGCGCGCACGTGGTTCTGCACCACGCCGGCCAGCTCCTGGAAGAACTCGGAGGTGGTGCGGCCGCAGCCCGGGCAGGCGGTGACCATCGGGGTGAACGCGCGTTGGCCGGTGGTCTGCAGCAGTTCCTGCGCCACCACCACTTCCTGGGTGCGCGACTGGCCCGGCTCGGGCGTCAGCGAGATGCGGATGGTGTCGCCGATGCCTTCCTGCAGCAGCACGCTCAAGGCCGCCGCCGAGGCCACGATGCCCTTGCTGCCGATGCCGGCTTCGGTCAGGCCCAGGTGCAGCGCGAAATCGCAGCGGCTCGCCATGTCGCGGTACACCGCGATCAGCTCCTGCACGCCGGACACCTTGGCCGACAGGATGATGCGCTCGCGCGCCAGG
The DNA here is from genome assembly GCF_040182365.1 of Xanthomonas sp. 10-10. Lineage (NCBI taxonomy): Bacteria > Pseudomonadati > Pseudomonadota > Gammaproteobacteria > Lysobacterales > Lysobacteraceae > Xanthomonas > Xanthomonas sp. 10-10. The sequence continues at coordinate 2,267,540 of NZ_CP144460.1, read as the reverse complement.
CCCAGTTCCACCGCGCGCTCGGCCGAATCCACGGCCGAACGGATCAGCGCCTCACGCAAGACGCGGCCTGCGTCCCACGGCGTGTCGCGCCTGGAATTTTCGTCCATCAGCTGCGCGGCCAGCGACTGGTCCAGCGAGCCCCAGTTGGCGCCGATGCGCACTGGCTTGTCGTACTTGATCGCGAACTCGATCAGCTGCGCGAACTGCAGGTCCTTCTTCTTGCCGAAGCCGACATTGCCCGGATTGATGCGGTACTTGGCCAGCGCTTCGGCGCAGGCAGGCTCGGCGGCGAGCAGCTGGTGACCGTTGTAGTGGAAGTCGCCGATCAACGGCACCTCGATCCCCATCATGCGCAGCTTGTCGACGATGCGCGGGATGGCCGCGGCCGACTCGGGGTTGTTGACGGTCAGGCGCACCATCTCCGAGCCTGCGCGCCACAACTCGGCCACCTGCTTGACGCTGCCAGCGATGTCGGCGGTGTCGGTGTTGGTCATCGACTGGACGACCACCGGGTGGCCGCCGCCCACGATCACGCTGCCGATCTTGACGGCCTGGGTGATGCGGCGCGGCCAGGCAGTGGCGTCGGCGGGAGGGGTTGGGCGAGTCACGGCGTCGTACATGCCGCCATTTTAGCCTGTCCGTCGTCCGCTCACAGCTGAAGCGTCGTGCGGGCCGCCATCCGGGCCGATGCGACGGTTTGTCGCAGGCCATCACTTCCGCGAGCGCATAGGATTGCCGTGATGAATAGCTCCGACGCCTCCTTCCTGCGGACCCTGTGCAGCCTGCGCTGGCTCGCCACCGCCGGCCAGGCCGCCACCATCCTGGTCGCGTCCGGCCTGATGGGTCTGCACCTGCCGCAACAACCGCTGTGGGCCGGCGTCGCCGCGCTGGCGGTGTTCAATCTGTATGCGCAGCTGCGCGTGGCGCATCGCGGCGCGGTCAGCCCGGCCACCGAGTTTGGCCACATCCTGGTCGATGTGACGGTGCTGACCTGGATGGTGGGCTGGAGCGGCGGCATCGCCAACCCGTTCGGCTCGCTGTTCCTGGTGCTGATCGCGCTGGCCGCGCTGGCCCTGCCGCTGAGCTGGGCGATGGCCGTGGCAGCATCGTGCGTGGCCGGCTATGTCATCAGCGCCGCGTTCGGCCTGCCGCTGCCGTACGGCAGCTTCGATCCGCTCAGCCTGCACATGTGGGGCATGGCGGCCAATTTCCTGCTGTCCACGGTAGTGGTGCTGGCCTTCGCTACGCGGCTGGCGTTGTCGATGCGCGAACGCGAGCGCGAAATTTCCACCCTGCGCGAGCGCTTTGCGCGTAACGAGGGCATCGTGGCATTGGCCACCCATGCAGCGTCGGTGGCGCACGAACTCAACACCCCGCTGGCCACGATGACCCTGCTGGTCGACGACATTGCCGACCAGTGCGATCAGAACGAGCTGCGCGAAGACCTGGACACCCTGCGCGAGCTGCTGGTGCAGTGCCACGAGCGCGTGCTGGCGCTGGCTCAGCCTGCCGACAACGGCCACCTGAGCCGCGAAGTGGCGGTACAGGAGGTGCTGGAGCAATGGCGGCTGGTGCGCCCCACCATCGAGCTGCGCCGCAACGAGGACGCACCGATGCGGCTGATGCTGCAGCCGGGCGTCAGCCACCTGTTGATGGTGCTGCTTAACAACGCCGCCGATGCCGGCGAACGCGCCGGGCGCCCGCAGATCGATCTGACCTTGCGGGTGGAGAACGACCACCTCAGTGGCGAGGTGCGCGATTACGGGCCCGGCTTCGACACCGCGCAAGCCATGCTGCCGGGCACCTTGTTCAACAGCGGCAAGCACGACGGCATGGGCGTTGGCCTTGCGCTGTCACATGCCACCGTCGAGCGCCTGCAGGGCGAGTTGTGGATGCTGCCCGCCGAAGGCAGCGGCGCCCGCGTCGGTTTCCGCCTGCCGCTTTCCGAACACGAGGCCCTGGCATGACAAGCACCCCGATCCGCACCGGCCTGTTGGTCGACGACGACACCTTGTACCTGCGCACCCTGCAACGCAGCCTGGCGCGGCGCGGCGTGGAAACGCTGACCGCCACCGATGCCGCCAGTGCGCTGTCCACCGCGCGCAGCGCGCTGCCGGACTTTGCCCTGATCGACCTCAAGCTCGGCCACGACTCCGGCCTAAGCCTGATCCAGCCGCTACGCGAGATCCGCGCGGACATGCGCATCCTGCTGGTGACCGGCTACGCCAGCATCGCCACGGCGGTGGAAGCGATCAAACTCGGTGCCGACGACTACCTGCCCAAGCCCGCCAACATCCCCACCATCATGCGGGCGCTGGGCGAAGAAGACGACGACCTGCCCGAGCCGGACGAAGAAGAAACCGCGCAGGAAATGATGACCCCACTCAGCCGTTTGCAGTGGGAACACATCCAGCAGGCCCTGCACGAAACCGGCGGCAACGTGTCCGCGGCCGCACGCCTGCTCGGCATGCACCGGCGTTCGCTGCAGCGCAAGCTGACCAAACGCCCCAGCCCGGGACCGTTGCGCGAACCCGGACGCTGATGGCGCCCAGGCTGCGCGCAGGCATGCGCCTGGGCGGCCGGCCTAGCGCCGCCTTGGCGCGAAGATGCTCGCCCTGCGTGAGGTGGCTCGGATGCCGTCGGGTCCTTGAATCAGCGTGCGGCCCCAGCTGCTGAGACGCGTCGGGTCCCAGCCCAGCACGATATCCAGCGATTGGGTACTGCTGTCGTTGCCCGACCACGACCAGCCCATGTAGCCGACGTTGTACTCGCGCGCACGGCGCATGATCGCCGCTTCGTCGACCTGGGCACCGCGGTGGTCCGCGCCGAATTCCCCGACCACCAGGGCCAGCCCGTTGCTGCGAAATGCGCGCAGATAGCTGTCCACCGCGGCGTCGTTGCCGAACACTTCGTACATGTGCACGCTGAAGACCAGATTGCGGCGGCTGTCGAGCGCCAGCAACGCCGCAGCGTTATCGCGCATGTAGAACTGCCAGTCCTGACCCCAGTTGGGCGCGTCCACCATCAACGCGTGGGTGAGGCCGGCACTGCGCAGCGTGGCGATCGCACGGGCGTGGCCGTTGACCCACTCGCTGGCGCTCAACTGATTACCGAACGGTTCGTTGCCGATATTGATGATGACGTAGTCCTCCTGGCCCACCAGCGCGCCGCGCACGCTGGTCCAGTAGGTGGCGGCATTTGCCAGGGTGCCTGCGGCGCCGTCTTCGCCGTAGCCGGTGGTGTCGTGCACTTCCAGCACGGCGATCAGGCCCAGGGCCTTGCAGCGCGCGATGATGCGCGCCACCTCCGCCTCGGGCGTGCGGTTCCAGCGGTGACCGGTGCTGAGCACCACGCGCACGCTGTTGGCGCCGGTGGCGGCGATCTGTGCCAGCGCCGCGTCGGTACGATCGGCAAACCAGGCATGCGGCAGATTGATGCCACGCAAGACCAGCGTGTTGCCGTTGGTCTCTCGCAGCTGCGTACCGGACACGGACAGGCCGGCATGCGCGGCCGAGGCCAGCGCCAGGCCGGCGATCAGCAGCACTGCGCGCTGCGCCAGACGATTGAAGATCTTCATGATCGGCTCCAAAAGAGTGGGTGGCGCGGGCGCACCTGCACGCACTCGCATGCCCGGCCCACGTGCGCCCACCGTGGCGATGGCGGGCGCACGCGATCTGCGGCTGGTTCACAGAACAGGAAAAATTGCCGGATGCAGACCGAGCGCGCAGACCACGCGGCAGCGCGCTGGTAACGTTAACTTCCGTGTATTCGAGCGTCCTGCGCTGCACGGGAGACGGCGCGCTCAGCCTGACGGCACAGCGCATCGGCGATGCGCGGCATTGCGCACTGCGGTGTTGCAGCGCGAAAACCGCACCTGCCGCCTGCACTGCGCTGACGCGGCGCGGGACCTACGCGTCGCGCTGCAACATGCCATTGCGCTGCTGGCAGCTGAATAAGCGAGCACGGCCACGTCAAGTGGATGCGGCCGAGGCCGATAGAGCCACATGCAATCACTGCCCGCCTCCGACTTCAAAGCGCCCCCCATGTCTGACGAAGCCACCCGTCTGGCCGTTCTACGCGGCCTGTGCCTGCTGGATTCGCCACCGGACCCGGTGTTCGACACCATCGCCGCGATGGCCGCGCGCAGCCTGGGCGCGGAGATCGCGCTGGTGTCGCTGGTGGACGAACACCGCCAGTGGTTCAAGGCGCGGGTGGGACTGGAGGCAGCGGAGACCCCGCGCGACCAGGCGTTTTGCGCGCATGCAATCCGCTCGGACGAGGTGATGGTGGTACCGGATGCGCAACTGGACCCGCGCTTTTCCGACAACCCGTTGGTGCTGGGCCCGCCGTTCATCCGCTTCTATGCAGGGGCGCCATTGCAACTGAAGGACGGCCACCGCATCGGCACGCTGTGCGTGATCGGCACCAGCCCGCGCGAGGGCCTGGATGCGGAGGCGATGACGCAGCTGGAAGGCCTGCGCGACCTGGCCGTGCTGCGGGTGGAGAACCTGCGCAGCACCACGTATCGCGATGGCACGACCGGCCTGCCCAACCGCTCGCGCTTTGGCGAAGACCTGGATACCTGGCTGGCCCGGCGCGATACCGCACCGGCCACCACGGCAGTGGCGGTGGACATCTGCGGCAGCGATTATTTCCGCGACATGGTCAAGGCGCTGGGCTGGGACTACGCCGATGGGTACGTGACCTTGGCGCAACGTCGCCTGGCCGCATACCTGCCCGCCAACACCCTGCTGTATCGACTGGACCCGACAACCTTCGGCTTCCTTACCCAGGCCGAAACCCAGCGCCTGTCCAGCCTGTGCAACAAGGTGTCCAAGGCGTTTGCCGAGCCGCTGGATCACCAGGGCATTCCGCACACCGCGGTAGCATCGATCGGCGCGGTGTCGCTGCAGACCAGCTACGGCGCCGCCGACACCATCCGCTCGCTCACCACCGCCGTGGACATCGCCCGCGAGCGCGGCCTGGCCTGGAGCATGTACGAGCGCAAGCACGACGTGGCGCAGCGCAATACCTTTCGCCTGCTTGCCGCCCTGCCCGCCGCGCTGGACAGCGCCAGCCAGCTACGCCTGCACTACCAGCCGCGCGTGGACTTGAACGATCACCGCTGTGTGGCGGTGGAAGCACTGCTGCGCTGGCAGCACCCGATGATCGGCCCGGTGATGCCATCGGACTTCGTGCCGATGGCCGAAAAGACCGCGCTGATCAACCGCATTACCGCCTGGGTCATCGACAACGGCATCGCCCAGGCTGCGCGCTGGCAGCAACAGGGCCTGGACTTCAACCTGGCCTTGAACGTGTCGGCGGCCGATCTGGACCGCCCCGGTTTTGCCGGCCTGTTGCGACGCGGGCTGGAACGTCACAAGCTCGACCCGCGCCGGCTGGAAATCGAATTCACCGAGAGCGCGATGATCCGCCATCCCGATCACCTGGCCGAACAGCTGGCCGATGTGGCCGCGCTGGGCGTGCATATCGCCATCGACGACTTCGGCACCGGTTACAGCAATTTCAGCTATCTCAAGCAGCTGCCAGCCAGCTCGCTGAAGATCGACCAGTCCTTCATCCGCTCGCTGCCGGACAACCGCACCGACCGCACCCTGGTGCCGGCGATGATCCAGCTCGGTCACAGCCTGGGCCAGCGCGTGGTGGCCGAAGGCATCGAATCGGCAGAAGCGTATGCGCAGTTGCGCGCCTGGGGCTGCGACGAAGGCCAGGGCTACTGGATCGCCAAACCGATGCCGGCCGCCGCCCTGGAAACCTGGCTGCAGACGCCGTGGCATGCGCAATTCACTGCGCCGGCCCTGTTGCTTGCGGCAGGCCTGGCCGCGGCGCGGGTATAAGCACGGTCACCAGATCGCCGGCACCATCGCGCGCGGCCGCCAATCAGCCGCTCGCCATGCAAGCAAGGTGACTGTCGCTGCTTGCCAGGTCATCGACGGATGCGCTAACGCAACGCGGCGCGACACCGAAGTGTCGCGCCGCGTTGCGTTTCAGGCCTGGAGCAGAGGACAGACGATGCGTCGGCCACTCCAGAACACTCCCTGGCTTACCAGAACACCGTGTACAGCACGATCAGGATCGCGATCACGCCAGCGGCGCCGATCTTGAAGCCCAGCGTCGTGCCGTAGGCCACATCGTCGGTACGGATCAGGTCGCGTGCCTGGGTGGGTGCGGTCATCAACGACACCACCACCGCCAGCACCAGTGCGGCCAGGAACACCACGCCGATGCGGTCCATGAACGGCAGTTCCGGCCAGGCGAACTTCAGCGCGAACGACAGCACCACCGAGCCGATCGCCGCGGTCAGCGCGCCTGCTTCGTTGGCGCGTTTCCAGAACAGGCCCAGCATGAAGATGACCACCACGCCGGGCGTGAAGAAGCCGGTGAATTCCTGGATGAACTGGAAGCCCTGATCGAAGTTGCCCAGCAACGGCCGCGCGGTGAGGATGCCGATCAGCACCGACGCCGCGGCCACGATCCGGCCCACACGCACCAGCTGCTTCTGTTCGGTCTGCGGGCGGAACTTGGCGTAGAAATCCAGGGTGAAGATGGTCGCCACCGAGTTGATCTTGGACGCCAGCGAGGCCACGATCGCCGCCACCAGCGCCGCAAACACCAGGCCCAGGATGCCGGTCGGCAGCAGTTGCATCATGGTCGGATAGGCCTGGTCGGGCTTGGCCAGGTCCGGCGCCAGCACCACTGCGGCAATGCCCGGCACCACGATCACCAGCGGCATCAGCAGCTTCAGGAAGGCCGCGAACACCATGCCCTTCTGCGCCTCGCCGATGTTCTTGGCCGCCAGCGCGCGCTGGATGATGTACTGGTTGAAACCCCAGTAACTGATGTTCATCACCCACAGGCCGCCCAGCAGCACGCTCAGGCCGGGCAGGTCCTTGTAGAACGGGTTGTCCTTGCTCAGGATCATGTGGAAGTGCTCCGGGTGCGCACTCCACAGATGCTTGAAGCCGGCCAGCACGCCGGCGCCATCGCCGATCCGTGCCAGGGTCAGCCCGGCCACCAGCAGGCCGCCCAGCACCAGCAGCGTGACCTGCACGATGTCGGTCAAGGCCACCGCCTTCAGCCCGCCATACAGCTGGTAGACCAGCGCGAACACGCCGATCAACGCCAGCGCCAGGGTCTGGTCCATGCCGGTGACCTGGCTGACCGCGATCGACCCCAGCCACAGGATCGAGGTCAGGTTCACGAACACGTACAGCAGCAGCCAGAACACCGCCATCAGCGTGCGGATCCACTTGCCGTAGCGCTGTTCCAGGAACTGCGGCATGGTGTAGATGCCGTTGCGCAGGAAGATCGGCAGGAAGAACTTGCCGACGATCAGCAGCGTCAGCGCCGCCATCCATTCATAGGAGGCGATCGCCAGGCCGATCGCATAGCCGGAACCGGCCATGCCGATGATCTGTTCGGCCGAAATGTTCGCGGCGATCAGTGAAGCGCCGATCGCCCACCACGGCAACGACTTGCTGGCCAGGAAGTAATCCTCGGCGCTCTTGCTGTGGCCTGCCTTCTCGCGCGACACCCACTGCGCGAGCACGAAGATGCCGGTCAGATAGACCAGCACAATCACGATATCCAACGTCGCCAAACCCACTGCACTCTCCTGTCTGGCTCTGGGGTATGCGCCGACGATCAGGCAGGGCTGCAGAAGGCCGCCGCCGCGCACCAGGTGCGCAATGGCAGCGCGGCGAACCGCGTCTGCAGGCCATCCCGGCCGATCGACAACACCGCCCCCGCGGCGGCTGATGGCACCACCGCGATCGGTGGCCGCTTCGACACGTCGCCGGAAGCGGCGACGCACGTGTTTCGCTTGACCTGCACCGTGCCCGGAAGCGTGCCCCCGGGCATGGGGATTACTTGACCGGGCAGTCCACCGTCACTTCGGCTTCGTTGAGCGCGCCCAGCGCCACCTTCGACACCGACAGATCCAGCGCAGCGCCGCTTTCGATGCCGGCGACCTGGGTCAGCTTGGTCACGTCGGCACCGGCCACCGCGTAGCACTTGAGCGGAATGCCCACCACCTTCCACTGGCCCTGCGGCAGCGCGGCCAGGGTCTTCTGCGCATCGACGCGGCCGCTGCACTTGTCGCCGCAGCCCACGCCCAGCCACACCGGCGCGGTCACCGCGCTGTCGCGGCGCACGGTCAGCTGCAGCTGCACATCGCCGTTGCTCTCGCGCGACACATCCACCGGCTTGCCGGACACCAGCAGCACGCTGGCAGGCTTGGCGCCGGACCACACCAGGCGACGTGCGTCTTCCTGCGCCTTGTGGTCGACTGCGGTCATCTTCAGACTGCCATCGGACAGGCCCACCGGCAGCGTGGTCGCCGGCATGTTGGCCTGGCCCGCATTGGACAGCTGCATCGCAATGCCGAGCGCCGGCTTGCCGCGCACGAAGTACACCCCGCCCACCGACTGCTCGCCGGACACGCCCGATTCTTCCGGCAGTGCGGCCAGGTCGCCCTTGTCGGCGTAGGTCAGGCCGAAACCGAACTTGAACTGCGGGTCGTAATCCTTCTGGCCCACGTTGTTGGCGAACTGCACCGCGGTCTTGGGCCAGGAGAAGCTGAGCTTGCCCTTGAAGTCGTTCTGCACGCTGCCATCGGCCTTGCGCAGCAGCACGTCGGCAATGCCCTCGCCTTCCGAACCGGGCAGCCAGGCGGCGACGAACGCATCGGCCACGTTGATGTACTGGTTCATCCACAGCGGACGCCCGCTCAGGAACACCGCCACCACCGGGATGCCTTCGGCCTTGAGCTTCTTGATCAGCGCCAGCTCGCTCTCGTCGCCCGGCTTGTACAGCAGGGTGGCGATGTCGCCCTGGAACTCGGCGTACGGGTTTTCGCCGAACACCACCACCGCCACATCCGGCTTGGTCTTGTACGCACCATCGACTGCCAGCTCGGCCTTGCCACCGGCGGCCTTGATCTGCTTGTCCAGGCCTTCCCAGATGGTGTTGCCGTTGGGGTAGTCGCTGCGCTTGGTGCCGGTGCCCTGCCAGTTCAGCGTCCAGCCGCCGGACTGCTTGCCCATGTCGTTGGCGCCGTCGCCGACCACCAGCACGCGCTTTCTGGGATCCAGCGGCAGGATGCCGGCCTGGTTCTTCAGCAGCACCAGCGACTCGCGCACCGCCTGACGGGCGATGGCGCGGTGCTCGGGCGCGCCCAGCAACTCGTACTTGCCGCCGAGCGGGCGCTTGGACGGCTTGCCGGCTTCGAACAGGCCCAGGCGCAGCTTGACCCGCAGAATGCGGCGCACCGCATCGTCCAGACGCTCGGTGCTGATCTGGCCGGACTTCACTGCGGCCAGTTCGGTTTCGTAGATGCCCTTCCAGCTGTCGGCGGCCATCGCCATGTCGACACCGGCAATGAACGAGGCCGGGCAGTTGTCGTTGGTGCAGCCCTTGACCTGGCCGTGGCCGTTCCAGTCGCCGACCACGAAGCCGCCGAAGTTCATGCGGCCCTTCAGCACGTCGGTCAGCATGACCTTGTTGCCGTGCATCTTCTCGCCGTTGAAGCTGTTGAACGAGGCCATCACCGTCTGCGCGCCGGCCGCAATCGCGGGCGGGTAACCGGCCGCGTGGATGTCGCGCATGGTGGCCTCGGACACCTTGGTATCGCCCTGGTCCTTGCCGTCGGTGGTGCCGCCGTCGCCGACGAAATGCTTCACCGACGAGATCACGTGGCTGCCGTCCAGGAACTGCGGGGTGCCCGGAGTGCCCTGCACGCCTTCGACCATCTTGCCGGCGAAGCTGGCCACCACGTCCGGCGACTCGGAATAGCCTTCGTAGCTGCGGCCCCAGCGGTCGTCCTGCGGCACCGCCACGGTCGGCGCGAAGGTCCACTCCATGCCGGTGACGCGGGTTTCGGCGGCGGTGACTTCGCCGATCTTCTTGATCAGCTCCGGATTGCGGGTGGCCCCTAAGCCAATGTTGTGCGGGAACAGCGTGGCACCGACGATGTTGCTCTGGCCGTGCACCGCATCGATGCCGAAGATGATCGGAATCGCGTTGCCGCCCTTGGAGGTGTCCATCGACGCTTCGTAGAAGGCGTCGGCCAGCTTCAGCCATTCGGCCGGGCTGGCGTCGTACTTGCCGCCCGGATCGGAGTTGCCGCCGGCCAGCACCGACCCGATGCGGTACTTGCGCACATCGTCCGGGGTCATGCTGGCGATGTCGCCCTGCACGGTCTGGGCGACCTTCTCTTCCACGCTCATCTTGGACATCACATCGGTGATGCGCTGCTCCAGCGCCGCGTCCTGCGCGAACGGCCACTTCGGCGACGGCCACTGGTCCGGATGGATGGTGGCCGATGCCTCGGCAGGTGCGGCAGCCGGCGCCGTCTTGCCGGCCTCGGCGGTGGTGTCCTTGCCTTGGCAGGCAGCCAGCATCAGCACCGCCGCAGCGGTAGCCAGAGAAAGGGCGCGACGCGCGACGGGCGCGGCGGTATGGCGAAGCAGCTTGTCCAAGATCCAGGTCTCCAGGGGTGTCTCCTGCCGCGATGCATGCGCCGCAGGCCTTCAGGCGGCGTACGCTCACGTGATTCAGCTACCCTGTCAACAACGCTCGCCCGTATGCCAAATGACGGGCAACTTATTGGGCCGGGCTATAGCCTTGGAATACCGGCAGCACCTGTCAAACCACGGAAAATCGCCAAATCCGGCGCGCCGCTTGGTCTTGCGCGACCCCGCGCTTTGCTGCATCGCACCACCGGGCCGAGGTCACAGTGCGCAGGCACCATGCCCTGCCTGGGGCAGGTCGCGTCCGCTTTCGCTGCAGCGTCCGAACCGGCGCCAACCGGTGAGCTCGCCGTCAAACAACTGTCATATCCCGGGCCTAGCGTGACCGCTTGCCGATGCGCCGTTGCCCATCGTTGATCGTTGCCTTTGCCTGGAGTTTCGATGTCCGCCTCCCCCGACCCCTCCCGTCGCCGCCTCATGCAACTGCTGGCGGCCGTCCCCCTGTTGCCGCTCGGCAGCGCCAGCGCCGCCGCGTTCCAGCAGCTGGGCAGCGCCGCGCTGGCGGCGCGCCCGCTGCGGCCTTCGGAAAACCCCACCCGTCTGGTCTCGGCCACTTTCCATGGCATGCCCGCGCCCAGCCTGGCCAACCCGGCCGCGATGGCCACCACCACGGTGGGCTCGGCGCTGACCGTAGCGCGTAGCGATGGCAGCACCCAGCGCTATGCACTGGCCTACCACCCGTTCTTCGTCACCGGCGACCAGGTCCCCGACGGCAAAGGCGGCACCGTGCTGGCCGGCGGCTATTACGACATCCAGCATCGCCCCATCATCGACCGCTCCAAGCCCGGCGCCGAACGCCCGTTCTTTTCCGACTGCCCGGACGGCTCATCGCTGCTGACCCTGCCCGATGCCAAGGTGCCCGGGGTCAAGGGCAACCATGTGTTTGCGGTAGTACAGTTCGAATACACCACCCGCGACCAGGCCGGCAACGACACCAACCGCCATCTGCCCGCGCCGATCGCGGTGCTGACGCTGGACCAGGACCCGGTCACCGGCAAGCTGTCGCTGGTGAAGTACCACAACGTCGACACCGCCCCGGTGCACGGGCTGTGGACCACCTGCGGCGCCAGCCTGTCGCCCTGGAATACCCACCTGTCCAGCGAAGAGTACGAACCCGACGCCACCGCACTGGCCGGCAACACGCAGTTCCGCAGCTACAGCACGCATCTGTACGGCGACCCGGACAAGGCCAATCCGTATCACTACGGCCATCTGCCCGAAATCACCGTGCACCCGGATGGAACGGGGAGCGTCCGCAAGCACTATTGCCTGGGCCGCATCTCGCACGAGCTAGTGCAGGTGATGCCCGACCAGCGCACCGTGCTGATGGGCGACGACGCCACCAACGGTGGGCTGTTCATGTTCATCGCCGACCGCAAGGCGGACCTGTCGTCCGGATCGTTGTACGTCGGCAAGTGGCACCAGACCTCCGGTGTCGGCCCGGGCGCGGCCACGCTGAGCTGGATCAAGTTGGGGCATGCCACCAGCGCCGAGATCCAGGCAATGGCCGACCGCCTCACCGCCGCCGACATCCTCGATGTGCATCTGAGCGACCCCGGCGATGCCAGCTTCACCAAGATCCCGTTCAACGGTACCTTCAACTGGATCCGCATCAAGCCCGGCATGGAAAAGGCCGCCACGTATCTGGAAACCCATCGCTACGCGGCATTGGCCGGCGGCAGCCTGGGCTTTACCAAGCTCGAAGGCACCACCGTCAACGCCCACGACAAGGTCGCCTACATGGCGATGTCCTACATCGTCACCAGCATGCGCAACGGCTCGGGCGACGTGAAGGTGGAAGGCCCGGATGCAGGCGCGGTGTATGCATTGAATCTGCGCGGCGGCCAGCGCGACAGCCACGGCGCGGCGATCCATAGCGACTGGGTGCCGATCGACATGGCGGCCCCGGCCGCGCTCACCGGGCATGACCTGGCTTCCGCCGATACACTGGGCAATCTCGCCGACCCGGAGCGCCTTGCCAACCCGGACAATCTCAAGTTCTCCGAAGCGCTGCGCACCTTGTTCATCGGCGAAGACAGCAGCCTGCACGTCAACAACTTCCTGTGGGCCTACAACGTGGACAGCGGCGCGCTGACACGCGTGCTGTCGGTGCCGGCCGGCGCCGAATCCACCGGCCTGCACGCGGTCGACCAGATCCACGGCTGGACCTACGTGATGAGCAACTTCCAGCACCCCGGCGACTGGGAAAGCCCGCTGCACGACACTGTCAAGGCGACGCTGAATCCACTGATCCGCGCCAACTACAAGAACCGCTTCGGCGCGGCGGTGGGCTACCTCACCGGCGACCCGGTGGCGGTGCAATTGAGCAAGGCGTAGGTGCAGATGGTGTGCTCGCAGTGCTGGCAAGGCGCTGCGAGCCGCATCGTCTTTCGTCCGTCGTATCACCTGCGCGACGGGCGCTTGCATGAGAACGTGTTGGTGTACGGCCATCACGCAGCGTCGAGGGCGCGGTGCCCTCACCGCTCGCGGGACACGCCGTTAACCCGTCCATGGGGGCTCGATGGCGGCATCCATGCCGCCAACGGTACCGCAAGCGGCGAGGACACCGCACCAGACAGTTGGCTGGTGGTCTTATTGAAAGCGATGCACGCCGGCCTGCAGCAGACCGGTGTGAAGTCGTTTACCAGCTACTTTATTTCCAACACGGTGTGAATCAGGCCGGCGGCTCGCGCAGGCAAGCCCGGATGCGCAGTTCAAAACACGCGACGCGTTTCCAGTGCCGCCATCACGATGGGCTTGGCCCAACCGGGCACCTGCGCCAATTCGTCGGGCGTTTGCGGATACTGCAGGCCGCTGCGGTCCAGTTCCAGCACCAGCAACGGCGCAGCCTGCCCTGCGGTATCGGCCGGTGCGCTGTTGTCGTAGACGTGTAGCACCGACAGATGCGGCAGCAAGGCGATCAGGTTGGCGCGCGAGGCATCGAAGCGCTCGCGGATCCTGTGCTCGGCGATCGCATGGCCACCCGCGGCTACCCGCGCTGCAACGCGTTCGATGTGCAGCTCCACCGTCGCCAGACCGCAGAACCAGATAGCCACCGTGTGCTGCGCACAGGCCTCGCGCAGCAAGCGCGGGATGGTGTTCGCGCCCAACGTGGTTTCGAAGGCATAGTCGCTGCCATCGGCCATCGCCTGGCGCAGCCGTCGCACGCCCTCCTGCCAGGCTTGCGCATTGGCATCTTCCAGTGTCCAGCCCTGCTCCACCAGCGCTCTGGTGAACGCATCCGGGTTGAACCAGCTGGCACCGTCTTCCCGCAGCAGGGTGCCCAGCAGCGAACTCTTGCCGGCGCCGTTGACGCCCGCCAATACCAGGATGTTTCCCATCGATCAGAGCGACGGTCCCAAGGCGACCTTGCGGCCACGGCGTGCGGGCTTGGCGATCACCTGGGCCAACACTGCGCCATCGACAACCGCGGCAAGATGCGCGTCGAATCTGGCCTGCAAGGCCTGCAGCGACTGCGCGCGCGTGGTCGCATCGGCAGACGCGCCGGCCTGCCGCACCAGATGCCGGTATTCCTCGGCATCCACCACCACCGCTTCGGGGTGATTGTGATTGGTGATGACGACCGCGCCGTGGGCGCGCACCTTGCGCATCAGGCTGGGCCAGCCCTTGATCTTGATATCGGCTGCCGGCGCTCTTTCGAGCTCGGGCAGGTCTTGATGGCGGGACATGGGGCGGTCCTGCGAAGTGGGTAGCTCCAGGCTACGCCAAAATGTCTATTTTGGGAAATTTATCCATTCTGGCCTCATTCCGCGAGGAGCCAACCAAAAGCAAGCAAGCGCAGCGAACAAAACGTAACGGGCGTTCGTCAGATAGGTGCAGGCGGCGCAGGAACCGGAATGGACAAGTGTTATTGCAGACCGATTCCGAGCACCGGCCGCGCTCGCCTGTCGGTGGTGCGACAGTTTTGTTGGCTGCTCCAAACCGTCACGGCCGGTCATCAGGTGGCTGAGGGAAGACGCACTCGGACCGGAGCATACGAGTGGCACGCGTCGCATCGAGCACCGGCTGCGCCCACCTGACAGCAAACGTAGTCGTGCGTGAGCCGCTCCAAACTGAAACGGGGCCCGCAGGCCCCGTCGCTTGATGCCACAGCTGTGAGCCGCTCAACCGCGCAGTTTGGCCAGTAGCTCGCGGGTCACCGGGTCGGCCACATCGGCGGCCTCGCCCTTCAATGCCGGCAGCAACTGGCTGGCCAGCTGTTTGCCCAGCTCCACGCCGAACTGGTCGAACGCATTGATGCCCCACATCACCGACTGCACGTAGACGCTGTGCTCGTACATCGAGATCAGCGCGCCCAACGCTTGCGGGGTCAGCGCATCGAGCAGGATCACCGTGCTCGGGCGGCCGCCCGGATAGCTGCGGTGCGGATCGCTGCTGTCCTGGCCGTTGGCCAGCGCTTCGGTCTGCGCCAGCACGTTGGCCATCAGCGCGACATGGTTTTCCGCATACGGATCGTCGTTGTGCACGGTGCCGATGAAATCGGCCGGCACCACGCTGGTGCCCTGGTGCAACGCCTGGAAGAAGCTGTGCTGCACGTCGGTGCCCGCACCGCCCCACCACACCGACACGGTGTCGCTGTCCACCGCAGAACCGTCGAGCTTGACCCGCTTGCCCAGGCTCTCCATCACCAGCTGCTGCAGATACGCCGGCAACAAGGCCAGGCGCTGGTCGTAGGTCATCACCGCATGCGTGGCGCTGCCGAGCAGGTTGCGGTTCCACACCGCCGTCAGGCCGTGCAGCACGGCAACGTTTTCTTCCAGCGGTGTGTCGAGCGCATGCGCGTCGAACTGCGCGGCGCCTTCCAGCAATTGTTCGAAACGTTCGAAACCTATCGCCAGGGCGATCGGGAAACCCACCGCCGACCACAGCGAATAACGGCCACCGACCCAGTCCCACATCGGCAGCACGCGGCTCGGCGCGATGTCGAAGGCCTTGGCGGCACGCTCGGGATTGGCACTCACCGCGTACAGCCGCTCGCTGCCGCCCAGCCAGGCGTGCAGGATGCCGCCATTGAGCAGGGTTTCCTGGGTGCCGAAGGTCTTGGAAATCAGGATGCCGGCAGTGCGAGCCGGGTCCAGCGTGGCCAGCGTGCGCTGCATCGCCGCGCCATCGACGTTGGAGACGAAATGCACGCGAAACCGCGCACCCGACGGCGCACGCAAGGCATCGGCCACCAGCCGCGGCCCCAGGTCCGAGCCGCCGATGCCGACGCTGACGATATCGGTAACGTCGGTGGCTTCGAGTTGCTGGATCAGCGCGCCCATGCGTTGGCGCACTTCCGCAGCGGTTGCATATGCTTCGGAGGCCACCGGCGCATCGGTCAGGTCGCCGCGCAACGCGGTATGCAATGCAGCGCGCTGTTCGGTGACGTTGACCTGCTCGCCGCGGAACAGGCGCTGGAACGCGCCGGCCAGGTCACGCTCGCGCGCGATCGCGAACAAAGCATCGAGCGCGGCGCGGTCGTACTTCTGCCGCGCGAAATTGAAATACAACGGACCGACCTGCCTGGCGTACTGCGTCGGCCGTTGCGGCTCGGCGGCAAGCAATGCGGGGATGGCAGCGCCGCGCAGGCGCTGGGCGTGGGCGTGAAGCGCGTCGAATCCGTTGGTGTGTGTCATGCGGCCTGCGTGGGGATGCTGTGGTTGGTGTGGGTGATCGTGTTGCTGCCGTCCACATATACCAGATTGGGCTTGAAGGTCTCGGCTTCGGCTTCGCTCATGCTGGCAAACGCCGCAACGATGATCAGATCACCGACCTGCACGTGACGCGCGGCGCCGCCGTTGAGCGAGATGATGCCGCTGCCTTCCTCGGCACGGATGGCATAGGTGCTGAAGCGCGCACCGTTGGTGACGTCCCAGATATGCACCTGTTCGAACTCACGGATGCCGGTGGCTTCCAGCAGCAGGCCGTCGATGGCGATCGAGCCCTCGTAATTGAGCTCGGAATGGGTGACGGTGGCGCGGTGGATCTTGGCTTTCAGCAGGGACAGGTGCATGACGGGCAACGGCAAAGGAAAGCCGGCATTTTAGCGGAAAGCGCTCGTGTGCACCGGCCTGCCCTATAACTGGAGGTAAGGGCTTCAGGCCGGCGTCGGACAACGCGCCGGTGCGCCGAAGCGCAGGCGCCGCCGGTCATGGCCCAATCCGGCGCATGCAGCAGCATTGGGACCGCTCAGAATTCCAGGTTGTCGATCAGCCGCGTGGTGCCCAGGCGGGCGGCGATCAAGACCACGCGCGCGCCGGCGTGGCTGTCGCCCGGCTCGCTCAGGTCGGGCAGCCGCACTACCGCGTAATCGACGCGGAAACCGGCCTGTTCCAGCGCCTGGGTGGCAGCCTCTTCGACCTGCGCACGCTGGGTGCCGGCAGCGTAGCTGTCGCGCATCTGCAGCAGCACCTTGCGGATCTGCGCCGACACCGGCCGATCCTCGGCCGACAGATATTGATTGCGCGAGCTCATCGCCAGGCCATCGGCCTCGCGCACGATGCTGCCGCCCAGGATCTCGATCGGAAACGCCAGGTCGGCCACCATCTGCCGGATCACCGCCAGCTGCTGGTAATCCTTCTTGCCGAACGCTGCCACATCCGGCTGCACCTGGTTGAACAGGCGCGCCACCACCGTGCAGACGCCGTCGAAATGGCCTGGACGGCACACGCCTTCCAGCACGTCGCTGACGCCCGGCGCGTGGATCGGCGTGGCCAGCGCGGTGCCGAGCGGATACATGGTGTCCACGTCCGGCAGCCATAGCGCATCGCAACCGGCGTCTTCCAGCCCGCGCAGGTCGGATTCAGGGGTGCGCGGGTAACGCGCGAAGTCTTCGTTCGGGCCGAACTGGGTCGGGTTGACGAATACGCTCGACACCACGCGGTCGGCGTACTGGCGCGCCAGCATCACCAGCGAATAGTGGCCGGCGTGCAGGTTGCCCATGGTCGGCACCAGTGCCACGCGCAAGCCCTCGCGCTTCCAGCCGGTGACCAGGGCGCGCAGGGCGGAAAGATCGGTAATGGTCTGGATCATGCGGCGTACGCGTGCTCTGCATCGGGGAAGCTGCCATCGCGCACGGCCTGGGCATAGGCACGCACCGCACCGGCCACCGAACCGCCTTCGGCCAGGAAATCCTTGACGAACTTGGGACGGCGATGGCCGCTGTCCAGGCCCAGCATGTCGTGCATCACCAGCACCTGGCCGTCGCAGCCCGGGCCGGCACCAATGCCGATGGTGGGCACGCTGAGGTCGGCGCTGATCTGCGCGGCGATCGGCGTGGGCACGCATTCCAGCACGATCATGCTGGCGCCGGCATCGACCACCGCCTGCGCATCGCGGCGCAACTGCTCGCCTGCCTCGCCGCGGCCCTGCACTTTGTAGCCGCCAAACCGCAGCACCGATTGCGGGGTCAGCCCCAGGTGCGAACACACCGGGATCTCGCGCTCGACCAGATAGCGGATCACCTCGAGCTTGTGCCCGGCGCCCTCGATCTTGACCATCTCCGCGCCGGCCTGCAGCAGCCGGGTGGCGGAGACCAGTGCGCGCTCGGGCGTGGCATCGGCCTGGAACGACAGATCGGCCACCAGCAAGGCCCGCTCCAGCACGCGTGCCACCGCGGCGGTGTGATAGACCATGTCGGCGGTGGTGACAGGCAAGGTGGAATCGTGCCCCTGCACCACCATGCCGAGCGAATCGCCGACCAGGATCAGGTCCACGCCATTGGCGTCGAAAGTCCGCGCAAAGCCGGCGTCGTAGGCGGTCAACATGACCAGTTTTCGACCCTCGCGCTTGGCCTGCGCCAAGGCGGGCACGGTCCAGGGCTTGCTGTCGGTATGGCTGCTCATGAAGTCATTACGTGGGGTGATAAGCCGGCCATTATCTACCCAATCGGCTCCAGCCCACAGACATCGATGGCCTGCAGGGCGTGTCGCACTGTTCCATGGCCCGGAATGATCGTCTCCGGCGCCAGCTCGAACAGCGGCAGCAGGGCGAAGCCGCGCGCGTGCAGATGCGGGTGCGGCACCTGCAACCGTGGCAGGTCGATCACCTGATCGGCGTACAGCAGCAGATCCAGGTCCAGCGTGCGCGGGCCCCAGCGCTCGCCGGCCTCACGCTGCCGGCCGAAGGCCTGCTCGATGCCCAGCAAGGCATCCAGCAGCGCCAGCGGGGCAAGCCCGGTCTGCAGCTGCGCCACGGCATTGATGAAGTCGGGCTGGTCTTCGCGGCCCCAAGCCGGTGTGCGGTACAGGCGCGAGGCGGCAATCAACGTGGACTGCGGCACCTCGCCCAGCGCGGCGATGGCCGCGCGCACGCTGGCCTCGGCCGGGCCCAGGTTGGCACCCAGGCCGACAAAGGCGGTGTGCATGCCCTACTCGCCTGCGGCGGCGCCGGTGCGGCGGCGGCGGCGGCGACGCTTGCGCGGCGCACCCTCGTCGCCGTCGTGATCGGCCTGCGCAGAGTCGATCGCATCGACCAGCTCCTGGCCGGACGATTTCTGCGCCTCGCGCCAGAACTCGACATCGGCAGCGTGATCGGCAGAGGCAAACTGGCGCAGCACCAAGAAGTCGAACGCGGCGCGGAAGCGCGGATGCGACAGGGTGCGGAACACACGCTTGCGTTGACGCGACGAGAAGCGCGTCTGCAGCAGCCAGATTTCCTGCATCGGCAACGAGAAGCGGCGCGGCAATGCCACCCGCTCCAGCTGGTGCAGGGTGACCCGGTCGGCGGCGCGACGCTGCGCATCTTCCGGCTGCACGCCCTGCGCCTGCAGCGCCATCAATGTGCGGCAGAACGCCGGCCACAACAGCAACGCAAACAGGAACGCCGGCGACACCGGCTCGTCGTTGGCCACGCGCGCATCGGTATTGCGCAAGCCTTCCAGCACCATCGCGCGCAAGGCGCCGCTACGGTTGGATTTGAGCGCCGCCGCACTTTCGGGGAACAGCGCGCCAAGCAGACCGTAACGCTCCAGGCCTTCGAAACTCGCCACGCCGTGCCCGGACAGGAACAGCTTGAGAATCTCTTCGAACAGCCGCGCCGGCGCGGCTTCGGACAACAGCCCGGCCAGACGCGGGATCGGTTCTGCGGTGCCGGCTTCGATGTCGAAGTTCAACTTGGCCGCCAGCCGCACGGCACGCAGCATGCGCACCGGATCTTCCTGGTAACGCAGCTCCGGGTCGCCGATCAACTTCATCAGCTTTGCCTGCACGTCTTCGAAGCCGCCGCAGTAGTCGCGCACCGAAAAATCTTCGATCGCGTAGTACAGGGCGTTGCAGGTGAAGTCGCGACGGATCGCATCGTCTTCGATGCTGCCGTAGACGTTGTCGCGCACCAGCCGGCCGTTATCCAGTTCGCGGTCGCCGCTGCCGTCGTCGATATTGGCGCGGAAGGTGGCCACTTCGATGATCTCGCGGCCGAACACCACATGCGCCAGACGAAAACGGCGGCCGATCAATCGGCAATTGCGGAACAGCGCCTTGACCTCTTCCGGCGTGGCGCTGGTGGCGACGTCGAAATCCTTGGGGTGGCCGCCGACCAGCAGGTCGCGGACCGCGCCGCCGACCAGATAGGCGCCAAAGCCGGACTCGCGCAGGCGATACAGCACGCGTAGCGCGTTGGGGCTGATGTCCTTGCGCGAAATGGTGTGCTGATCGCGCGGGATGACGCGCAGCGTGAACGGGGATGTAACTGAGGGTTCGATGATGGCGCTTCCGTCTTGTGTTGCAGGATTGCCCAACGGCTATTACCTCACTATACTAGCGCGCTGCACAAGACGCGACAAAACGCTCCCTTCGTCTAATGGTTAGGACGTGGCCCTCTCAAGGCTAAAACAGGGGTTCGAGTCCCCTAGGGAGCACCACGTTCGTCCTGCCGCAGACCACGCCAAGGCCCCGCATTGCGGGGCTTTTGCGTTGTTGGGCAGCGGTGACTGCCGCTGGCCCGGTGAAGCGCGATGATCCCTTCCCAGGCCAGACAAGCCCACCACCCATGCCAACGCCATCGATCCGATGTGCCCGGATGCGCCGATTGGCCGAGGCCGGTTACGGCGCCGGACACTGCGGGGTTGGCCTTGTCGCCGATTGCGCACCTCAGCTCTGCGGCTATCGTGCAACCTGGCGGCGGCGCGCGGGCTTGGCCCTGTCGATCACCCCACGACAAACAGCATGTAAGGCCCGATCAACACATAGACCTGCACGAGCGCGCGTCCGCATCGACGCAGCGTACGATCAACGTGGCACTTGCGCGCAGCGACGGCAGATCGAGGCGGATGTTTGCATTGCATGGCAACTCCTCACTGGGCGAAGGGATCAAACGCGTCGGCATCGGCATGACTGCCGGTTTCGGCGACGGCGTCGTGGGCATGCAGGCTTTCCAGGTGACGCACCGCCACGTCGAAGGCCGTGTAGCGCTCGGCCAACGCCATGCGCAGACGCCGCGCGGCATCTTCCACATACATCAGGTTGGCGCCATTCAAGCGGGCGAATGCCTGCTCGTCGATACGCCGTACCGCGGCCTGCACCGGCGTTGCCAATGCCTGTTCGCAGACGCCGATCAATGCGCGGATATCCAGCCGCTGCAGGCAGGCCAGCAGATCCACACGCACCTGCGCCACGCTGCGCTGACTGTGGGGCGTGGCGTACGAACCGTGCACCTGTAGCCACTGCGCAATGTCGTCCACCTGCAGCATGGCGCGACCTGCATGCTGCTGCACGAAGGCCTCGCTCAACAACTGCCGCGACAACGCGGCCGAACACGGGCAGGTCGAGGCATACAGCACGTCGATCTGCAGGCTGACCAGGCTGCGCCCTTCCCTGCATTGCGCGTCGATGCGTACCGGGTAGGCGCGCCACCCGGCCAGGCCCTCGCTGAGCAAGGCCGGCGTACGCAGCATCACCTCGAGCGACAGCGTCACCCGCGCCGCGCGGCTGCCGCAGTCGGCATGACTGTCGATCAAGGCCTGCAACAACTGCGACAACATCGCCGGCGAGACCGGCTGTTCCAGATGCCGATCCAGCAGGCGGTACAACCGCGACATATGGATGCCCTTGATCTCCGCGCGCGGCAGGTCGACCTGCACGCTGGCGCGGGCGGCGACGGTGCCACTGGGCTCGGCCTCGTCCAGGCGCACGGGGATGGCAATATCGTGCATCCCCACCCAGCGCAACGGTGCGCTCAACGTGGGCAGTTCGGTAACGGCAACATCGGGAAGCGTGGCGGACATTGATCGCTCTGAGAAAGGGAAGATGGCGATCGCGCCTCAAGCGCGACCGGGGAAGGCCTGGAAGTAATCGTCGATGCCCGCATGCAGCGTCTGCGCCAGCTCGTCCTGATGGGTACCGCCGCAAAGCCTGTTGCAATCGTCGCGATTGCTCATGAAGCCGGTTTCCACCAGCAACGACGGAATATCCGGCGACTTCAGCACCGCAAAGCCGGCCTGCCCCACCTGATCCTGGTGCAGGCGCGTCACCTGCTGCAGGCGGCCGAGCATCAGCTTGCCGAACTGCAGGCTGCTGGCGATGGTGCCGCTCAGCGACAGGTCGGCCAGCACCTGCGACAGCACCGGGTTGCTGGGCACGCGCAGGCGGCGTGCGCTGTCGCCCATGTCGTCGGCGGCGTTTTCGCTGTCGGCAATCCAGCGGGCCAGGGCCGAGCTGGCCCCGCTCTCGGACAAGGCGAATACCGAGGCGCCACGCGCCTGGCTGTTGGGCGCGGCATCGGCATGAATGGACACGAACAGATCGGCGTTGTGCCGATGCGCGAGCAGTACACGCTCGTGTAGCGGCACGAAGCGGTCGTCGCTACGGATCATGCTCGGCCGGTAACGCGGATCGGCCGCCAGGCGCTGGTGCAGCCGCCCGGCCACCGCCATGGCGACATGTTTCTCGTAGCGGGCATCCGCGCTGACCGCCCCCGGATCCTTGCCGCCATGGCCGGCGTCGATGGCGATTACGTACGGATGCAGGCGCGAGCGTGTGAACGCAGCCGCCGCAATAGCCGGATCGGCTGCGGACAACGGGACAGTGCCGGAAGCGGCAGCAAGATCGAATACCAACGCACTGCCTTCCCACTGCGGCGTGGCCGTCAGCGGCTGCGACAGATCGAGCACCACGCGTAGCCCGTCACCATGCGGGCCGCTGCGGATGGCAGCGACGGCGACACCTTCGGGCAATGGATCCATCTGCGGTGGCTGCGCCGAAATGCCCGACAGATCGATGACCAAGCGCGCCGGGTCGGACAGGCTGAAACTGCGGTAGGCGACCTGCGTACTCAAGGCGAGTCGAAGTCGCAGCCCCGCCTCCTGACGCTGCAGGGTGCAGTTGCGCAGCCGCGGCAGCGATTGTCCGTGGACCAGGCTCGGCGACAGCACCAAGGCTGCGCCGACGGTGCGCAGCACCTGCCGCCGCCTCATCGGGCCAATCCCGAGGGACCGACGCGGCCACCGCGGCACCTGGAGCACGGAAGGTTCGGCACGGTGACCAGGCAAATGACACTCTGCGGCAAGGAAAGCGACACGACGTGACCAGACTAGTGATGGATAAAGTGTTATAAAGTAACACTTACTGCGCAAAATCAAGCCTGCCGTGCCCCGCCAACGTCCTCACGTTCACGTTTACCGAAGAGCACCACGATGCCCCCCGCCATCCCCGACAGCTATACCGCCTGGCGCCACTGCATTGAAGTCGACTGCGCCCAGCCACTGACCGCGCCTTTCATCGCCCAACGGCTCGCCAGCCTGCGCGATCTCGGCGACCACCACACCCAGCAATTCCTGCGTCGCTGGGGCGAACCTCATCGTCGGCAGGTCATTGAATGGTTCGAGCATGCGCAAACCGCGCTGAGCACGTATTAATGCTTGGCCGGAGTGGAAGGACGACAAGTCGATTTATCACTCAAATATCTTCGACAACACATTTCAGCCCGAAAAAACCCAGTGACATTACTCGACAAATTCCCCGCGACGCTTTCATTGACGCCATGAAAAAGACCGGGTAACGACCATTCCCCACTGACGGGCAAGTCATCTGGCCGAGCCCGTGGATGAGCCTGATCCAGTCCCACACAGGATGCACACCTGTCGGTATGGGGATCGACGTGCCCCTGGACCGTGAGCTGGCACGGCGGATCCAGACAGCGTGCAGAAACACCAATAACCAACACCGGAAAGCACGCGCCGGAAAACCGGCACCACCTAAAGTGATATTGCTGCCATGCCTATTCGCATGCACGTCGCCGAGTCAACACATTGGCGCGACGCGTATCCAATGAAATTGGACTCGGCCCCTCACGGAACTACAGAGAAACACGTACCGTAGGCATGCCTGAATTGCAGGCTAGATAGTTCCCGATCAAGGGAAAAAGGCGAAGTCATGGAAGTGAAGGCAAAGCTAGCAATAAAGACTCTAGGTGCCCTCGCCGTCGCAATGCTGGCAGGTATCGGATCGGCAAATGCCTGCTGTCCAGGCGATGGTACGGTTGCCTCGCTGGCTGCTACAGGGCTAGGCGAGTCGGCACCGCGTGCGACTAACCTGGCAGTAGATCCGACATGGCGGATCTACGAGTTTCAACGCGAGGGAATGCTGTATCTGCAGATCAACGATGCAAGTGGCGTAGTCCGCGGTGCGGTCGGCCGTGCAGGCGAGCTTCTCTGGGTACTGCCAATGGGCAAGGACGTCAGTCGCGTCACAGCCTCGACCCTGGTGGTTCCGGCAACAGCACAGTTGGTATATCAGACCGACAATTTCACCGTGTATCTGATTCCGAGCACATCTGGAGAGCGCTGGATCGTCACACGGACGAAGTGACAGATGCCTGTTCGGCAACCAGGAAACTGAGGACCAACGCATGGCGGCGACGAAAAGTACCGCCATGCGCTTTCAGTCGCGTCCGCAATTCGTTGCTTGCCTCGGGCGCATCACGATGCACCACGTCCAGTAGAGAACTATCAGCGAAGATTCTGATCACCACCCCCTGTGCGTTACGACCTTTCCATGCACGGGCCTGTATGAGATGCCGCTTCGCCTGCGGAAGCATCTCTAACGCGTTCAGCACGCATCGATAGGCCGCCAGTTGCAAGCCCAGTGAAAGATTGCTGCAATTGCCACGCAACGCGTGATGGATCTCCGTGCCGTAAAAACGCGCCAATGCCGGTGAACGCAGGGCTTGATACACGCCATGAGTTTCGATCTCAAGCGGATACAGCCCGGCGACGTATTCGTGCAGCAGCTGCGACTCGATGACTCCCGCTCTGGTCAGTTCCATTGCTGCAGCATGGTGCCCACGTTCGCGTAGCTGAGCGACACACTCCTTGCGCAGTCGGTTGATGTGAACATTGATATCAGAGTAGTCCACAACGCGGTTGCGCAGAGTGCGCTCAGCCGCGAGATAACCGGCCTGAGCGAATTGCAATGCTTCCAACTGTACTTGGCCGTGGTTGCCAGCCTGTGCGTATACAGAAGCCAACTGCGAACCGAGGACAAATAGACCCGTCGCAATGACAGCGATCAGCAGCTGGACACTAAATAGTTCCGGGTCGTAAGCGGCAATCCCATATTTCGAGCGCGACAAGGCGGCAATAAGATTTGCCAGCAATGCACCAACCGCTGCGCCGCGCCAACCGTAGCGGAGCGTCAGAATGATCGCCGGCCCAACCAGCGACACCATCAAGACCTGTCGTAGCAGCGGCTCCGGAACGACATTGGCAGTGCAGAACAAAACTGCCATCGCCAATCCCGCGAGGGTACTGTCGCGCACCAGGTTGCTGCGCGGATCGCTTTCTTTACGCCGATGCCATAGCAGACCAGGCAACAGAAACATCAAGATGCCGAGATAGGACCCCAGCCATGTGCGCAACAAAATCTCCATGGGAGAACTGGCGACGGGACCGCCAAGCGTGGCATTCAGCGCCATGCCGCAAAGCGTGCTCCATAACGCCAGGAGCGCCATCAACGGAAGAATTGCGTTGCGGGTCATCACGTTCAGCGTGTGCCGACGGATCGCAGACACTGCAAGCGCAACTGCTGGTGCAAGCAGGAACGGGCTCATGTACGCCCACATCGGCGCGTAATCCCTTGTCTCCAGCATGGGGATGCGCAACCAAAGCATCGCGGCAGCATCTCCCGCTAGCAGGAACGGCCAGCGACGATACGGCATGAATAGAAGAGACGCCGCCCTCAAACCAGCGGGCAGATACCACTGGTCGACAGACAAATGCCAGACAAGTAGATAGACGACGCAATAGCCCAGACTGAGGAGAAGCCCTTCCGCCAGCTCTCTAACAACTGCCATGCAACCACTCCCTGGTTCTTCGACGAATTTTGCCTAGTGTGAAGCCAATTAGCACATCGCGTATAGCCGAAGCGCACAGATCGCGAGAGTGACATCGACAGCGGATCCGTGCTGCTCCCAGGCAACAAGCGCCTTGCAACAAGGATGATGCACTCCCCAGCGGCGATGTGACCATGCCGGGCGGATGAACACGCTTCTACAAGAAGGCCGCGCGTTGCGCGGCCTTCTTCGTTTTCCATGCCGATATCGGCACAACAGACAGAATCAGCCCTCCATCTGCTCCAGCTCCTTGCCCTTGGTCTCGTAGACGTACTTGAGCACGAAGAACACCGAGATGAAGGCGGCGACGGTGTAGATGCCGTAGGCGCCGGCCAGGCCGATGCTGCCGAGCAGGATCGGGAAGCTGACGGTGATGGCGAAGTTGGACGTCCATTGCGCGGCACCGGCAATGGCCAGGCCCGAGCCGCGGATCTGGTTGGGGAACATCTCGCCCAGCATCACCCACATCACCGGGCCCCATGAGGCGTTGAAGAACACCACGTAGACGTTGGCGGCCACCAGCGCCAGCATGCCCATGGCATCGGACATGGCGAGCTTGCCGTTGGGGTCCAGCGAGGCGGTGGCGAAGGCATAGGTCACCAGGGCCAGCGACACCGCCATGCCGGCCGAGCCGATCCACAGCAGTGGCTTGCGGCCGATCTTGTCGACCAGCATCACTGTGACCAGGCAGGCGCCGATGCTCAGGCCGCCAGAGAGCACGTTGATCAGCAGCGCGTCCTGTTCGGAGAAGCCCACCGCCTGCCACAGTACGGCGCCGTAGTAGAACACCACGTTGATGCCGACCAGCTGCTGGAACACCGCCAGGCCCACGCCGATCCAGACGATCGGGCGCACCTTGCCGGTGGTCTTGCTGATCAGATCGGAGAACTTGGGCTTGTGCTGGTCGGCCGACATCGAGGCGGAGATTTCGCCCAGCTTGGTCTGCGCGGCGGCGTTGCCGTACAGGCGCTTCAACACCACCAGCGCCTGCTCGCGGCGGCCCTTGACCACCAGGTAGCGCGGGCTTTCCGGAATGACCAGCAGCAGCAACAGGAACAGCAAGGAGGGAATCGCCTGCATCCAGAACATCCAGCGCCAGGCGGCCTGCCCGGCCCATAACGGTTCGGTGGAGGCACCGGCGGCGTTGGCCAGCAGGTAGTTGCTCAGAAACGCGCAGAACAGCCCGCTGATGATGGCGATCTGCTGCATCGTGGCGAGCCGGCCGCGATAGCGCGCGGAGGCGACCTCGGCGATGTAGGCCGGCGAGATGACGCTGGCCGCGCCCACCGCAAAGCCGCCCATCACGCGGGCGAAGATGAAGAAGCCGGAGCTGTGCGAGGCACCGGCGCCAATGGCCGAGAGCAGAAACAGCGCCGCAGAAATGATCAGGACCGCGCGGCGGCCCCAGCGGTCGGCCAGGCGGCCGGCAAAGAAGGCGCCAATGGCGCACCCCAGCAGCATCGAGGCGACTTCGAACCCGGTCTCGGCGGCGCTGGAATTGAAGGTCTGCTTGAGCCCGTCGACGGTGCCGTTGATCACGCCACTGTCGAAGCCGAACAGAAAGCCGCCAATCGTGGCCACACAGCTGATCAGGATGATGAAACGGGTGTTCTCGCCGGCATCGGGGGCGCCGTCAATGGAGACACTGGACATGGGTTCACCTGGAAACATGCAAGGGCGCGGCCACGGGGCGACCGCCATCGGCCGGCGACGCGCACTGCGCCGCCGGCCACGGGACATCAACGCGTCAGATACTGGTTGATCAAGTTCTCATACGCTTCCTGGCGCCCGCTGACCTGCTTGGGCGCGTTGCCGGCCGCGTAGCTGGCCAGGTCCGCCAGCGTGCTGCTGCCGTTGGCAAAATCAGCACCGGCACCGCTGTCGAAGCTGGCGTAACGCTCGGCGCGCCACTGCTCCAGCGGCGACGACGTCAGCAGCGCGTTGGCCACTTCCAGGCCGCGTGCGAACGCGTCCATGCCGCCGATATGCGCCAGGAACAGATCCTGCGGGTCGGACGACTCGCGGCGCACCTTGGCATCGAAGTTCAAGCCGCCCGGTGCCAGCCCGCCCTGCCGCAGCACCACCAGCATCGCGCCGACGGTGTCGTACAGGTCGGTCGGGAACTGGTCGGTGTCCCAGCCGTTCTGCGGATTGCCGCGGTTGGCGTCGATGCTGCCCAGTAGGCCGGCATCGGCTGCCACCTGCAGGTCGTGCTCGAAGCTGTGGCCCGAGAGCGTGGCGTGGTTGGCTTCGATGTTGAGCTTGAAGTCCTGGTCCAGACCGTGCTGGCGCAGGAAGCCGATCACCGTGGCGCTGTCGAAGTCGTACTGGTGCTTCATCGGCTCCATCGGCTTGGGCTCGATCAGGAAATTGCCGGTGAAGCCGATGGCGCGGCCGTAGTCGCGTGCCAGGGTCAAGAAGCGCGCCATGTTGTCCTGCTCGCGCTTCATCTGGGTGTTGTGCAGGCAGGCGTAGCCTTCGCGGCCGCCCCAGAACACGTAGTTCTCGCCGCCCAATTCCACGGTGGCATCGATCGCGGCCTTGACCTGCACGGCCGCACGCGCCACCACGTTGAAGTCCGGGTTGGTGGATGCGCCGTTCATGTAGCGCGGGTGCGAGAACAGGTTGGCGGTGCCCCACAGCAGCTTGATGCCGGTGTCGGCCTGACGCTGCTTGGCGATGCCGACCATGTGCTTGAGATTCTTTTCGTACTCGCCGATGTCGTCGGCATCCGGCGACAGGTCCACGTCGTGGAAGCAGTAGTACGGCACGCCGAGCTTGGTGAAGAATTCGAATGCGGCATCGGCCTTGGCTTCGGCACGATTCAACGCGGTGTTGCCCACATCCCACGGATACGCGCGCGTGCCCGGGCCGAACGGATCGGCGCCGTTGCCGCAGAAGCTGTGCCAGTAGGCCACGGCAAAGCGCAGGTGCTCGGCCATGGTCTTGTCGCCGACCTGCTTGTTGGCGTCGTAGACCTTGAACGCGAGCGGGTTGTCGGAATCGCGGCCTTCGAAGCCGATCTTGCCGATGCCGGGGAAGTATTCCTTCGCGCCGATGTAAACGGTGTTGCTCATGGGGTGTGATGTCCTTGGTTCTGGGGGAGTGGTGAATCAGTCAGCGTAGAGCGGGCTGACGACATGCAGGTGCTTGAGGAAGGCTTGGTAGTGCTGCTGATATTGGGCCACGCGCTGCGGATCGGGATGCGCCGACAGCTCTTCATCGATCTGCAGATGCTCCAGCACCACCTCCGACAACGCGGCATCGCCACCATCGTCGCGATCGCAGGCCCACAAGGCCTGCAGCGCGGCACCGAAGGCAGCGCCTTCCGGCTGGCTCGGCACCACGACCTGCAGGTTGAAGATATCGGCCACCATCTGCCGCCACTGCGCGCTCTTGCTGCCGCCGCCGGTGAGCAGGATGGTATCGAACTGCAGGCCGGCAGCGACGAAGGCATCGAAGCCGTTGCGCAGGCTGTAGGTCGCCCCTTCCATCGCGGCGCGATAGAAATGCGCGGCGGTGGTGTTGTGCAGGTCCATGCCGAACAGGCAGCCGCGTGCGTCCGGCAAATTGGGCGTGCGCTCGCCGTTGAAGAACGGCAGCAGCACCAGGCCATCTGCGCCCGGCGTGGTGCTGGCGATCAAGGCGTCGGTCTGTTCGCGGGTGATCGAGAACATGCGCATCACCGCCTCGGTGGCGACGGTGCAGTTCATGGTGCAGATCAGCGGCAGCCAGCCGCCGCTGGACGAGCAAAATGCGGCCCAGCGTGCGTCGTCGTCCACCACCGGGTGATCGGCGTAGGCGAACAAGGTGCCCGAGGTGCCCAGGCTCATGGTCAGGCGCCCAGGCACCACGTTTCCGGTGCCGATGGCGGCCATCATGTTGTCGCCGCCGCCGGTGGTGACACGCACGCCGGCCGGCAGATTCAGCGCATCTGCAGCGGCATCGGACAGGGCGTAGACCGCGCCGGTCTCCACCAGCGGCGGCAATGCAGTGCGCAGATCGCGCTGCGCATCCACTGCGCTCAACATGCGCTCTGACCATTGCCGCGTGCGTACATCCAGCCAGCCAGTGCCCGAGGCATCGCCCACCTCGGCGAAGCGCTCGCCGGTGAGCCAGAAGTTGATGTAGTCGTGCGGCAGCATCACCGTGGTCATCGCCGCATACGCCTCGGGCCGGTGCTTGCGCGTCCACGGCAACTTGGAGGCGGTGTAGCCGGCCATGATCGGGTTGCCGGCGGCGGCCACGCTGCCTGCCGCGCCGCCCACCGCGTCCATGATTTCGTCGCATTCCAGTGCGGTGCTGGTGTCGCACCATAGCTTGACCGGTGCGGTGACGCTGCCATCGGCAGCCACCGGTACGAAGCCGTGCTGCTGGCCCGACACCGAGATGCCGCGCACGCGCGCACGCTGCTCACCGTCGAGCTGCGCGAAGCAGTGCACGATGCCGTCGATCCACCACTGCGCATGTTGCTCGCGGGTGCCATCGTCGCGGCTGATCAGCTCCATCGGCGCGGCGATGGTGGCGACCACCGCGCGCTCCTGCGCGTCGTAGGCCACCAGCTTGACGCTCTGCGTGCCCACGTCCAGTCCTACGTACAAGCTCATTGCTTCACCAATCGGTTGTTGTTGAGTCCCACCTGCTGGGTGCGGCCGGCGCCCAGTTCCAGGGCCAGGGTCTGCCCTGCATAGGACAGTTGATAGCGCCCGCCACGATCGCTGTGCAGGCGTGCCTGCTGCAAGCGACCGGCATCCCAGTCCAGATCCACGCTGGCACCGCCGCGCACACGCAAGCCACGCACGCTGCCGCGCGGCCAGGCGCTGGGCAGGGCCGGCAGCAGGAACACACTGCCGCCCCAGCTTTGCAACAGCATTTCGGTAATGCCGGCGGTACCGCCGAAGTTGCCGTCGATCTGGAACGGCGGATGTGCGTCGAACAGGTTCGGGTAGGTGCGCTCGGGCGAGATCAGCAGTTGCAGGATGCGATACGCATGCTCGCCATCGGCCAGCCGTGCCCAAAGATTCAGGCGCCAGCCGATGCCCCAGCCGGTGGTGTTGTCGCCGCGCGTTTCCAGCGTGCGCTTTGCGGCGGCGGCAAGCTCCGGCGTGTCGCGCAGATTGATCTGGCTGGACGGATGCAGCGCGTACAGGTGCGAGACGTGCCGGTGATGGATCTCCGGCGCTTGCATGTCCCAGTCCTGCTGCCATTCCTGCAACTGCCCGGCCTTGCCGATGCGGTTGGGCGGCAATTGCTCGCGCAGCGTGCTCAATTGTTGCGCGAACTCCGCATCCACCTTCAGCAGCTTGCTCATCGCGATGCACTGCGCGAACAGATCGCGCAACAGCTGCGCATCCATGGTCGGGCCGGCGCAGAGGGCGGCACCGAACGGATGCTGGTTTTCCGGCGACATCGACGGGTTGGTCACCATCGCACCGGTCTGCGGGTCGCGCACCAGCGTGGCGACGAAGAACTCAGCCGCGCCCTTGAACAACGGGTAGATCTTGCTCAGGTACGCACGGTCGCGCCCGTAGTCCCAGCGGTCCCAGAGCTGTTGCAGCAGCCACACCCCGCCCATCGGCCACAGGCTCCACTTGGCGCCATCGATCGGCCCGGCCTGGCGCCATAGATCGGTGTTGTTGTGCACCACCCAGCCCGGCGCACCATAGAGCGCACGTGCGGTATGCGCGCCGGTCCTGGCCAGGTCGAACAGCATGGATTCCAGCGGTTCCACGCACTCGTGCAGTGCGTTGGCCTCGCTGGGCCAGTAGTTCATCTCGGTGTTGACGTTGATGGTGTACTTGCTTTCCCACGGCGGCTGCATCAGGTCGTTCCAGATGCCCTGCAGGTTGGCCGGCTGGGTGCCGGGCCGCGAGCTGCAGATCAACAGATAGCGACCGTATTGATGATAGAGCGCAGCCAATGCCGGGTCGTCGCCGCCGGCAAACTGCTGCACACGTTGATCGGTGGGCAGCGCTGCCGCTTCGCTGGTACCCAGGTCGATCGCCACGCGCCGGAACAGGCGCTGGTGATCGGCCAGGTGCGCACGCAGCAATGCCGCGTAGTCCAGCTTGCCCGCCTTCTGCATGCTGGCTGCGGTGAGCGCAAGCGGGTCGCCATCGACCATGTCGTAACGCTGGTAGCTGGTGGCTGCGGTGAGCAGCAACACCACTTCATCGGCGCCCTCGATACGCAAGCGATCGCGCAATGCGGTCACCGTGCCGCCTTTGACCTGCGGCAACACGCGCAGCGCAAAGCGCAACTTGCCGTCGATGCCGGCAAAGCTGCCGTTGCGGCCGCTGAACAGCAAACTGCCCTGCTCTGCCGTGACCTCGCCGCGTTGCGGGCTGTCGATGCCTACACGCAAGGAAATCGCGCGCGGGCGGTCGCACGACAGACGCACCACGATGCATTGCGACTGCGCAGAAACGAACACCTCGCGCCGATGCAGCGCGCCGCCGGAGCGGAAGCTGGTGGTGGCCAGCGCGGTATCCAGATCCAGCTGGCGCCGGTACTCGCTGATGCCGTCGGCACGATCGAAATCCAGCAACAGATCGCCGAGCGGTTGGTACGGCATCTGCTTGAGCGGACGCGAGAGCAGCTTGGCGTCGGCCAGCTGTTCGGCCTCGGCATAGCGGCCGGCAAAGATCAACGCACGCACCTGCGGCAACGCGGCCAATCCCTCCGGGCTGGTGGAATCGTAGGGGCCGCCCGCGTAGAGCGTGTCTTCGTTGAGTTGCAGGCGCTCGTGGGCAATGCCGCCCCACACCATCGCGCCGAGTCGTCCATTGCCGACCGGCAAAGCCTCCACCCATTCGTTGGCCGGTTCTCGGTACCACAGCTGCAATGCATCGGCGGGCGCGGCGGCCGGCAACGCGGCGTGTTTCGACGACGCTGCAGCCTGCGCGGCAACCGGTGCGGCGCCCAGGACCGCAAGCGCTGCCCCGGTTGCCTTGCACAGCTCGCGCCGGGTCAGCACGGCCACCGCCGTGCTGCCTCACCGGAACCGCCCGCGACTGCCTTGCGGCGTTCCGGCATCTGCTCGCTCATCGACTGAAGACAGCCTGCGATCATCGACGACGCGCTTTGCCGGACGCAATCTTGCGCTGCAACACGCTGACCGCCTTTCCGTCGTACTGGATGCTGGTGTCGGTCTTGGGCTCGAGCGCACCGGCGTCGTCGCGCGGGCCATCGACGAAGCGCACATTGATGGTGCGCTTGGCCTGCATGCCGGTCCAGCTGCCCTCGCGCTTGCCGATGCTCAGCTCGCCCTTGGCCTGGTTCCAGACCAACGGAATGCGGCTGAACTCGCCCTTTTCGTAGCCATAGCCCTTGCCGTCGTCCTCGTACAGCGAGAACTCGCCGTCGGCACCGGTGTAGACCACCACCGTCAGCGGCGCATCCGGCTTCTGGTCCACGTATTCCTGCACCGGGCCGGTGGGCACGATGGAGCCTGCACGCACGAACAACGGCATGCGCTCGATCGGCGCGGCCGCTTCGATGCTCTGGCCACCTTCGTAGCGCTTGCCGGTGGCGAAATCCAGCCAGCTGCTGCCGGCCGGCAGATAGACCTGACGCGAGGTGGCACCGAAGCGGGTCACCGGTGCGACCAGGAACGCCGGCCCGAACAGGTACTGGTCGTTGATGTCGCGAACCTTGGGGTCGTTCGGGAAGTCCATCATCATGCCGCGCATGATCACGCCATCGCGCTGGTAGGTATCGCCGGCCAGGCTGTAGATGTACGGCAGCAATGCGTAACGCAGGCGGTTGTAGTACGCCATGCTCTCGTAGAACGGCGTGCCTTCCGGAGCGATGTTCCAGATTTCGCGGTACGGGAACTGGCCGTGCGAGCGGAAGATCGGCACGAAGGCGCCGAACTGGAACCAGCGCGTGTTGAGTTCGCGCCATTCCGGCAGATGCGCCGGGTCCTGGTTCTCGTAGCGCTTCTCGACCGCAAAGCCGCCGATGTCGAAGGTCCAGTTGGGCAGGCCCGACAGCGCCATGTTGACGCCACCGGAGATCTGGTCGCGCATATCGTCCCAGCGCGAGACGATGTCACCGCTCCACACCGCCACCGCATTGCGCTGGGTGCCTGCATAGCCCTTGCGCGAGAGGATGAACACGCGCTTGTCGTCGGCCGCACGGTCGCCCACGTACACGCCATGGGTGTGCGGCAGCGGATAGGAGTTGAAGTATTCGGTGGACGAGCCCAGCGCGTTGGGCGTGGTGCGCGCCTTGCGCTCGCCGATGTCCAGGTTGGAATGCACGTCCGGTTCGTCGGCGTCCATCCACCAGGCATCGAAGCCCTTGCTGTTGAGCTTCTCGTTGACCTGGCGCCAGTAGATTGCCTGCGCCTTTTCCGAATACGGATCGTAGAACGAGTTCTTGTAGCCCTTGCCGATCCAGTCCAGCTCACCCACTTCCACGTTGCGCTTGTACATGAAACCGGCGGCATCAAGTTCCTTGTAGTTGGCGGTGGTGGGATAGAACTTGGGCCAGATCGAAATCATGATCTGCGCATGCATGTCGTGCACGGCCTTGACCATGCCGTCCGGATCGGGGAAGTGCTGCGGGTCGAAATCGTGCGAGCCCCAGGCGTTCTCGGGCCAGTACGACCAGTCGAGCACGATGTTGTCCAGCGACAGCTTGCGCTTGCGGTATTCGGCCACCGCGCCGACCAACTCGTCCTGGCTCTTGTAACGCTCGCGGCTCTGCCAGAAGCCATACGCCCACTTGGGCAGCATCACCGACTTGCCAGTGAGTTCGCGATAGCCGGCCACCGCCTGGTCGTAGGAATCGGCCGAGACGAAGTAGTAGTCGATCATCTGGCCGGCTTCGGACCACAGCGACAGGTCCTTGGCTTCAGCGGCAGGCAGCGGGTCGCGGTGCAGCAGCGCGATGTAGCTGGGGTCGATCAGGTCCCACTCGACCTTGACGGTGTGGCGCGTGCCCGGCTCCAGCTCAAGCTTGAACTCGTGATTCCACGGGTTCCAGTTCTGGCGCCAGCGATCGATGATCAGCTTGCCGTCCACGTACAGCTTGGCGTACTCGCTCGAGTACAGCGAGAAGGTGTGCTCGCCACCGGTGAGCGCTTCGATCTCGCCCTCCCAGGTGACCTGCATGCGGCTGTCCTTGTCCTTGGTGATCGCCTTCTTCGGATACTTGGTCAGGTCGCTCAGGTACTGGTAGTTCACCTCGCTCTCGCGACGCTCGACGATCTGCTTGCCGTTGATCGCATAACGCGCGGTCAGCGCACCGGCCTTGCCCTTGGCGTCGTACAACTTCAGCGTCTTGGGCAGCGGCTGCAGGCCACGCGGGTCGCCCAGGCGGCTGATGGAGTTGTTGTCCCATAGCAGGCCGTAGTTGCGGCTGGACACCAGGTAGGGCACCGCCATGTCGATGTTGTTCTGCTGCAGCTCGACGTTGCGGCCCTTCTGGTTCATCCAGCCCTGCTGGTGCTGGCCGAAGCCGTACAGGGCTTCGTCATCGGGCGACTGGAAGCGCTGACGCACGCTCAGGTACTGCTTGCCTTCCACCTTCAGCGGCGCAAAGCTGCGCCCGCCGGCCACTTCCGACAGCACCGGCTTGCCATTGGCATCGGCGAAGCTGACATGGCCATCGACGGTGGACACGGTGGCGGTGACCTTGCCGGTCTTCAGCTGCACGCTGTCGCCCTGTTCGGCCAGCTGGAAGGCGCTATCGCCCTGCACCGGCACGCGCATCAGGCTGGGGCTGCGTGCGAAGTCGCCGTCCGGGTCGGCGCTGACGCGGATGATGCCGGCATCGACCACCTGCAGGCGCACCGGGGCGGCGCCCTTGGCGCTCGGCACCACGGTGACGCCATCGGCGGCCTTGCGCACTTCCTGCGCATGCGCGGCATTGGCCAGCAGGGCCAGCGACAACGCCAGGCAATGGGCAAGCGGTGTACGTCGGTTTGCAGGCACGGCGCCGGCGGAACGGATGGTGGTTTGCATGGTCACTCCCTTTGAATTGCGAAACGCTGCCGCGGGGGCGGCAACGCATGGGTTGCTGATTATTTGTAGGTGGCGAGCTTGATCTTGAGCAGCTGCGGCACGCTGGAAAAATTGACGCCGTAATCGGTCTGGTCGCCGTTCCAGTTGCGCTGGAACTTCCACTGGGCGTCGTCGTACACGCCTTCCTCGACGCGGTCGTAGAACATGTTCGCCGTCGCGTCGCTGGCCGGGTGCAAGGTCACGCGCACGTGGTAGCCGGTGACCAGAAATTCATCCGGGCCCAGCTCGGCGATCAGGGCGGCGCCGATCGGCTCGGGGTTGCCCGACGGCTCGCCCTTGAACCAGAACTGCGGCACGCCGTAGGTGATGGTGGCGCCCCAGCGGTCGTTGAGCTTGAGCTCCTGCACCGCCTGGCCTGGCTCTTCGGCGGTGCCGTGCAGCTTGCCTTCGGACGCGGCCTTGGCGAACGGGCGCATGCCCATGCTCACGGCCTGGAACCCCAGCGCGAACGGTGCCAGTGTTTCTTCGTTGACGTGCTTGGCGCCCAGCGGGTAGTTGGAATAGCGCGTGTAATCCATGCCGAAGGCCGACCAGCCGATGCCGTCGTGGCCCAGCGTTGGATACAGGTAACGCGCGTACTCCTGGCGGTTGCCGGTTTCGGCCACGAACAAGGCATTGTCCGGGCGCGCATAGCGCTCCAGCACCGTGGTGTACATGCGGTATTCGGGCATGTAGATGTCCGGCGCCAGCAGATCGATATGCGGGCCGGCGGCCTTCCACACGTCGAGCACGTTGTCGGTGGGGCCACCGCTGGCGTACTGGCCGGGCTGACCCGGATTGAAGGGGCCACGCAGCGCGGCATTGACGTACATCGGCAACGGGTATTCGGCCTTGCCGGCTTCGGCCACCTGGTCGATGTAGCGGCCGATCGACCACGCATGGAAGATTTCATCGGCATCGGCGCCGAACACCTGCGCCCAGTTGCCCGGCTGCTTGTTCAAGCGCTTGAGCAGTTCCTCCGGCACCGGGCCGTCGAACAGTTTCTGCGCCATCGGCGAAAAATCGCGCACGCTGCCGTAGGTGCCCGGCTCGTTTTCCGGCTGGATCATGATCACGGTGTGTTGCGGGTCGACCTTCTTCAGGTGCTGCATGAAGGCGACGAACGCCTTGCGGTCGGCGTCCAGCGTGGCCTGTGCGTGTGGCGACAGCGAGCCGATCGCCTTGCCCTCGCGGGTGATCACGCGCGGGAAGCGCTGATTGTCGGCCTTGACCCACAGCGGGGCATACGCCGGACCATTGTTCTTCCAGGTGGCGAACCACAGCAGCACCAGGCGCACCTTGTGTTCGCGCGCCTGGGCGAGCAGCGTATCGACGAAGGAGAAATCGAACTTGCCTTCTTCCGGCTCCACCTGCTCCCAGGCGATCGGCACTTGCACCGTGTTGGGACCCAGCACCTGCATGGCCGGCCACACCTTGTCCATCACGCCGGGGTAGTTGCTGGAATTGTTGACCTGCGCGCCCAGGATCAGGAATGGCGCGCCATCAACCATCAACGCATGCTTGCCGTCCTTGCTGACGAACTGCGGCATCGGTGTCTGCGCAGCCGGCGCCGCTGCAGTGGCAGGTGCCGTCGCTGCGGTGCCGGCAGCCGGTGCGGGGCCAGCAGGTTTGGCCTGTTCGGCCTGCTCGCCGGATTGGCATGCAGCCAGGGCCAGTGTCAGCGCGGACAGCAGCAGCGGACGCAGGCAGCGGCGTGCAGTGGAAAGAGTAATCACACGTGCAACGGGGGAATGCATGGACATAAGACTCCTGGTCACCAGGTATCGGTGCGGAAGGGGGAAACAGGAAGTGCGTCGCGATTGATCAGGTTGGCGTCGTCGGGGTTCTCGCTCCAGCCATAGCGCACGGCAACCGGTGCAGGCACCGCATCGCTGCGCACGATCACGCGGTCGCCCTCGATCTGCGCGGTGGCTGGATGGAAGCGCTGATCGGCACCGGCGATGCGCAAGCCCTGCACCGCGCCACCACCACGGACCTGCAGCGCACTGCCCTGCAGATCGAAGGTCAGCACCGCCTTGCCGCCTTCAAAGCTCGCGCGCTTGAATACCGGTGCGCTGTAGACGAGCGTCTGGCCGTAGGCCACGTGCCGCGCGGCGAGCGCCAGGCGCTGGCCGACATCGCGCTTGTTGGTGGGATGGATGTCGGTGGGGTTGCCGATATCGATGATCACTGCCTGGCCAGTCGCCGGTAGCGCCAGCGTCTTGGACTGCGACTCGCGCAACAACGCCCACGGGCTCAGCTCGGCCTTGTCGTCGCCGGCCTTGAAGTTGGCCAGCTGCACCCACAGGAACGGCAGCGCTTTCGTCCCGCGTTCTGCGCGCCATTGCTGGATCATCGCGGCGAAATGTTCGCGATACGGCACTGCTCCGCTTTCGGTGGCATCGGTTTCGCCCTGGTACCAGATCACGCCCTTGACCGGGAACGGCTGCAGCGGATGGATCATCTGGTTGTACAGCAGCGTGGGCAGCTGATTCTTGTTGTCGGCCAGCGACACGCGCACCGCGGCGGGGCGGAATTTCCAGCCGCTCAACGCGCGCTTGGCACCCGCCTTGGTCTGCACGAAACGCTGCTCGTCCGGGCCATGCATGCCGCCACCGCCACTGAGATCCTCCACCCGCACGGCGATGTGGTTGACGCCTGCATGCAATGCGGAGGCCGGCACGTTGTACACGCGCGGCAGGTTCCACTGCTTGGTGGTCTCGCCAACCTTGGTGCCGTTGACGTAGGTGATATCGGAATCGTCGATCTGCCCCACGCCCAGCGTGAGGCCGGCCTTGGCCTCGGCCGCGCTCACTGTCACCGTGGTGCGGTACCAGGCGATGCCGTCCATGCCGTCGTACCCGCTGGATTCCCACTGCTGGGTGGTCGGGATGCTGTCCCAATCGCGGTCGTCGAACGTCGGTTCGCGCCACTGCGGCATGTCGCCATCCACCTTGGGCCAGCGCGCGATGCGCTTGCCGGTGGTGGCCTGTGCGGCAGCGTCGCGTTGCTTGATCGCCTCGATCGCGCCCTGGTTCTGCTCGGCATTCAAACCCAGCGACGCGGCGTCCATCCACGCCTCGATCGAACTGCCGCCCCAGGTGCTGTTGACGATGCCGATCGGCACGCCGGTGCTGGCGCGCAGCTCACTGGCGAAGAAATACCCCACCGCGGTGAACTCGCCGGCAGTGTCCGGCGTGGCCGCTTTCCACGCGCCACCGGTCAGGCGCGTTTCCGGCTGCACCGACCACGACTTGGGCACCTTGAAGTGGCGCAACTGCGGGTCGTTGGCGGCGGCCATCGCCTGCGGACCATCGCTGGCCTGCGCCAGTGGCCATTCCATATTCGATTGCCCGCTGGCAAGCCAGACATCGCCGACCAGTACATCGCGCACCTGCAGCTGCCCGCCATCGCCCTGCACGCTCAACACGTACGGGCCGCCGGCGGTGTGCGCCGGCAGTGTGACCTTCCATGCGCCCTGCGCGTCGGCCCTGGCGGTGGCGCGCTTGCCATCGAAGCTGACGGTGATCGCGGCATTCGGCGATGCCCAACCCCACACCGGCATGGGCTGGTCGCGCTGCAACACTGCGCCATCGGCAAACAACAGCGGCAGGGTCGGCTGGGCCAGCGCGAGTGGGCTGGCCAGCGCCAGAGCCAGCAGGCAGGCGCGGCAAACGAGACGTGCGGTCATACGGTGATCTCCGGCAGCGGCGCGGCCAGTCGGCGCGCAGCGAGGCGATGGGGGATGAAGCGGGTCAAGGTACGGCAGCGCGATGCCGCGCGCAGGCACGCAGCGCTCATCGTGGGTCGCCATAGAAGATGCCACGGCCACCGGTGGCGAAGTAGACGCGACCAGCAAGTCGCGGGTCGCCGGTGACGCTGTAAGGCTTGCCGAAACGGTGCGCGTCGTCGTTGATGCGCAGCCACTGCGCGCCCTCGTCGTCGGAACGGAACACACCATCCACACCGGCCACCCGCCCGGCCAGATACAACGCCGGCGGTGCGCCCGCACGCAGCGGCTTGCCGATGCCCAGCGAGCGCGCTTCATCCGGCTTGGACACGGTCTGCATGCGTGCGTCCTGCCAGCGCAGCACGCCCAGCGACGGACTGGCCAGATACACCACGCCAGCACGCCAGGGGTCGGGCCGCAGCTGCGGACGCGCGCGCTCATCGCGCGCAGGGTTGCCTGCCTGTTGCCCGGTATCGCGGAAGCTGGCCGCGCCGTCGGTACTTTCATAAAAGCGTCCGCTGACGGTGTCGGCGGCATACCAGCGCTGTGCATCGACACGGTCGGCCACCACCACCGCAGTATCAGGAAGCCCTTGCACGCGCTGCCAGCGCTTGCCGAAATCGGCCGTGCGCCAGTTGCCGCCGTTGGCGGGCGCCCAGACCACCTGCGATGCATCGGCTGCGATGGCAATGGTGCCCGCACCCTGCCCGGCCGGCGGTTCGCTGGCGAAGGCGCTCCAGTGCACCCCGCCATCCTGCGACACCAGCGCGCGGATCTCGTTGTTGCGACGATCGCGCACGGTGCCGCTACGCACCACGGTCAGCGGCGCCTGCCCCGCAGCATCGATGCTCTCACCGTTGGTCAGACGCGGGCCGCCATACTGCAGCTGCGCGGTGTCCAGCGCGTCGTGGCGGAATCCATCGATATCGCCCAGCGCGCTGAGCAGATGCGCACCGCCCATCGGGCTGAGCAGGTCCAGGGGCACGGTCTCTTCCAGCCCACGGTCCTGGAACCACCACTGCAACGGCTGCCGCTTGCCGGCGAAATCGCGCAGGTTGCGCGAGGCCCAGATGCCGTAGCCGGTGACGAACAGCGCGTGGTTGCCGTCAAACGGATCGATCGCCAGCGCGCCCATCCAGTGCGGTGTGGCATGCGCGGTCCACGGCGCGGCGCTGTGATCGAACACCGCATCGGCCAACAGCGGCGTCCAGTGCTTGCCGCCGTCGACGCTGCGGAATAGCTCATCGCGCGGCGCACGCCGGCGGAAGGTGCTGGCCAGCAGCACCTGCGGATCCTGCGGGTCCACCGCCACCGCGCCCCAGCCGAAACCATCGCCATTGGCCGGTTGCGGAATCGGGCTGATCTCGCTCCAG
The DNA here is from genome assembly GCF_040182365.1 of Xanthomonas sp. 10-10. Classification (NCBI taxonomy): domain Bacteria; kingdom Pseudomonadati; phylum Pseudomonadota; class Gammaproteobacteria; order Lysobacterales; family Lysobacteraceae; genus Xanthomonas; species Xanthomonas sp. 10-10. The sequence goes on along the minus strand of NZ_CP144460.1, from coordinate 2,226,550 downwards.
CGCCCCTGCGCCGGGCTGTACTTCCACAACGCCCCCCCGGCCATCAAGTCCGGGCCGGGCTGATCGCCATAACTGAGATACCACTGCCCATCGCGGCCGCCGTCCATATGGCTGGGGCGCAAGCCCTGCGGCTGCCCGGCCACCGCCGACCAGGTGCGACCGGCATCGTCGGAGACATACAGGCTGGTCTGCGCGGTGGAGACGCCGACGTAGATCCGTGGCGTGGGACTGCCAGCGCGGCCGCTGGCGGGGTCGAACACGACAAAGGCGATCCCCACCGCCTGCTCGCGTCCGACATGGTTGCGCGCAGTGGCAGCGGCCAGCGCCTCGGCAGGAAATCCTTCCACCCGCGCCCAGTGCGCGCCGCGATCATCGCTGCGCCACAGGCCTGCATCACGTGAGCCCAGCAACAGCACCCGGCCATCGTGCGGGTCCACCGCCAGCCGCTCGCCATTGGCGCGGCCAAGCTGATTGCCACCAAGCTTGAACGACAGCTCGGCGCGCTCGAAGCTTTTGCCGCGATCGAACGAACGCAGCACTGCCGCATTGCCGGCGCGCGCGTGCATGTAGGTGCCCGCCGCCAGATAGATGGCATCGGGATTGCCAGGGTCGATGGCGAACGCATCGATGCCCATCAGGTTCCAGTCGTCGGCGCCCAACCAGTCGGTCAGCGCCACCCACTGCTGCGCATGCGCATCCCAGCGATACGCACCACCGACATCGGTGCGCGCATAGGCAAGATCGCGTTCGGCGGGATGAAACACTACACCGGTGACAAAGCCGCCACCGCCAATGGCCACGCTGCGCCAGTGGTAAGGCCCCTGCGTGACGGGCTCGGCCGCGTGCACGTGAGACGTCATGAGGAGCAACACCAGCGTCAGGCAAACGGCAGTCGGCCACGCGTGTGCTGCGAAAAAGCGGCGCTTAGTAGGCGGATCGATCATGGCGATCATTCCTCCGGCTCCCTTCGCGATCGACGGCAACCCCATCGATAGGAAAAACGCCGGCCCAGCGAACTGCCTGCACAGCTCGCCGGACCGGCGACGCACTTCCTACGGCGCGTTCTACAGGCTGGCCCGCAAGGTCAGGCCATACCGACGATCGTTGATCACGAAGTCGCGGTAGCGCGACTCGTTACCCAGGTAGCTTTCGCGGCGGGTATCGAGCAGATTCACGCCATCCAGCGAAATCGACCACACATCATTGATGTTGAAACGCAGCGAGGCGTCCAGCTGGCCGAAGCCCTTGTTGTAGACCGGCAGATTGCCGGTGCCGTTGCCTGCGGTGGTCACCAGCCAGTCGCTGCGCCAGTTGTAGGCCACACGGCCCTGGAAGCGCGAGGTTTCGTAGCTGAGGATCGCGTTGTAGCTGTTCTTGGACAGGCCTTCCAGCGGCACCGTCAACGACTGGCCGTTGGTGTCGGTGGCAGTCGGGCTCGGCGCCTCGCTGTCGACGTAGGTGTAGTTGGTCTGCAGGCCGAAGCCGCTCAGCCAGCCCGGCAGGAAGTCGAAGAACTGCGTGTAACCCAGTTCCGCACCGCGGATCTTGCCCGAGTCGCCATTGACCGGACGGGTGATCTGCCACACCTGGCCGTCGTACACCTCGTTGAAGACGGCATTGGCGATGAAGCCTTCGACCTTCTTGTAGAACAGGGTGCCGTACATCATCGAGCCCTGACCGAAGTACCACTCCAGCGCGGTGTCGAACTGGTCGGCCTTGACCGCTTCCAGGTTCGGGTTACCTGCGGTGCCGGTGAAGGTCGAGGCGCCGTTGGAGGTGCCGGTGCTCAGGCTCAGGTTGGGGTTGAGGCGATCGAAGGTCGGGCGCGAAATACCGCGCGAGGCCGCAAAACGCCACTGCAGCTGGTCGCTCAGCATCCAACGCAGGTTCAGGCTCGGCAGCACGTCGGTATAGGTCTGCTGCGCGTCGACCGGAATCAGGCCGCCGCCTTCGGCGTCGGTACCGGTACGCACGCCCTGCGAGCCGACTTCGGTCCGCACCACGCGCACACCGATGTTGCCGTCGAACGGGATGTCGCCGTCCACGCCGAAGCGCAGCACGCCGTAAGCCGCATAGGTCTTTTCGTTCTGCGTATTGATGTTGTTGGGCGCAAATTCCAGCGGAGTGCCGCCGAAGGTGGCCAGCGTCTGCTCGTAGTTGGCCACGGCCGCATCGGAGGCGGTCAAGGTCGGGCCGAAGGTGCTGCTCTTGCCGCGGAAGAAGTCGGTGATCGGGTTGGTCACCACGCCCACGGTGGGGAACTGCGAGAACGGCGTGCCGGCGCAGCCATTGATGCACATGAAGCGGTAGACGTTGCCCTTGGTCTCGGCATCGCGGTCTGTGTAACGCACGCCAGCCTTGAAGCTGCGCACGAAATCGCTGTCGAACGCCAGATCCATGTCCGAACGCCAGGCGAACTCGGTGCCCTTGTTGTCGTCCTTGTTGTCCAGGTGCCAGCGCCAGCCGTTGTAGTTGTTCTGGTCGGCCAGGAAGCCCTCTGCCCCGCTGGCGTCGGTCACCGACAGCTTGGGCAGGTCGCCACGGAAGTCGACGTTGAAGAACGGCGTGTTGTTCAGGCCGGTCGCCACGATGTAGCGCGTGCCGGTGGTGGTGGCGTCGACGTACTGGAAGTCGGTGCTCAGGGTCAGCTTTTCGTTGACCGTCCACTTGGCGCCCAGCGAGTAATCGGTGGTCACCGAATGCCGCTCGGTCAGGCTGGTATTGGAGTCGGCCGGCACGTTCTGGAAGGTGCCGTTGACGAACTCGTTGCGGTCGTTGACCTGGATGCCGGGCGTGCCCTGCATCGGGTTGGCGCCGGTCAACGCGAAGAACGAATAATCGTGCCAGCTGAAGTCGTAGTCCGAACGCAGCACCTGCGTATAGACCTCGACCGCATCGTTCGGGCGCCACTGCATCGCAAACGCGCCGGTCTTGCGCTCGCGCTCGCCGACGGTGGTGTTGATGCCGGCGCCATGCGGCACCGAGATCTCCTGGCCTTCATAGCCGGGCAGATCGGTCTGGGTGTACCACGGTTCGATCGAGATGGTGTCCTGGCGGAACGGGCTCTTTTGCTGCGAGTAGTTCACCAGGATGCCGATCTCGCCGATCCCGGTCTGCCAGCGATCGCTGAACAGGCCCGAGAACGCCGGCTTGCCGTCGTCTGCCAGGTCGTAATAGTTGTACTGCACGCTGCCGGCGATCTTGCGGCCGTCGTAATCGAACGGCAGACGCGTGCGCAGGTCGACGGTGCCGCCCAGGCCACCTTCGATCATGTCGGCCGAGGGATTCTTGTAGACATTGACGCCGCCTAGCAACTCGGCCGACACGTCTTCGAAGCTCAGGCCACGGCCGTCGTTGGCGGTGAAGATGTCGCGGCCATTGAGTTCGGTACGCACCTGGGTCAGGCCGCGGATGGCGATCGAGCTGCCTTCGCCGTAGTTGCGCGAAATCTGGATGCCGGAGATGCGTTGCAGCGCCTCGGCCACGTTGTTGTCGGGCAGCTTGCCGATATCTTCGGCGACGATCGAATCGACGATCTGCTCGGCGTTCTGCTTGACCAGCTGCGCCTTGGTGACGCTGCTGCGCGTGCCGGTGACCTGCACGGTGTCCAGCTGCTGGGTCGTCGCGTCCGATACGGGCGCGGCAGTGGTGGTCGCATCCTGCGCATAGGCCTGCGCGCTCAACAGCGTGGCCACACTGATGGCCATCACGGAGCGGCGGAAATCACGGATCGAACGCTGACCCACAGCCCGGCCTGCCGGAATGTGGCGATGTTGCACTGACATGGTGCTCCCTCCCAGGACGCATGTACTACTCGTTTTAGCGGGCCGGTGCGCGAACGCCCTGCCCGTCGTTGTTGCTGGCCCGCATCCGCCACCGGAAGACCGGCAGGTGTGGATGCGCGGTCGCCCTGGCGGGCAGACCTGCGGCTGCGGCGGGAGCATAGGGCGCTGCCGTCATGCCACACCAATGAAATATTCCTGGAAAGGTATTCGTTAAAACTATATCAAGCACGGCAAACCCGGTAGGTCCGGCATTACAGGCCAGACCTACCGAATCCCGGGCAACGGGCTCGACCATGCCGATCAGCGCACAGCCGGGACGTGACCGGGCGCACTTACCAGTTCATGCGCAGCACCAGCGAATAGCGGCGGTCGTTGACGAAGGACGAGCGCGTGTACAGGCGCGGGTCCACTTCGCCATCGGCGTACGAGGTCGGACCCATCAGCACCTTGGTCACGGTGTTGGTGAGGTTGTTGGCCTGCACGCCCAGCTGCAGATGCTCGTTGAAGCGATAGAAGAACGAGCCGTCGAGCTGGCCGTAGTCGTCGGCCCAGGTCGGCAGGCGCGTGGCCGCGTCGCTGGTGGTCAGCAGATACCGTGAGCGCCAGTTGTAGGCCAGACGCAGCGACAGCGGGCCTTTTTCATAGATGCCGGCCAGGTTGTAGCTACGCCGCGACAAGCCTTCCAGCGGCAGCTCGACGCCGGTCACCGTGGTGCGGGTGTACGGGTCGATGGCGGTATTGGCGCCGCCCTTGCTGTCGACGAAGGTGAAGTTGGCATTGATGCCGAAGCCGCTCATCCAGCCCGGCAACTGGTCGAAGAACTGCGTGTAGCCCACTTCGGCACCGCGGATGGTGCCTTCGTCGGTGTTGTAGGGGCGGGTCACCAGCCACTCGCGGTTGTCATAGGTCTCGCTGCGGGTCTGGGTGGAGAAGTAATCCTTGACCTTCTTGTAGAACAGCGTGGTGTACAGCATGTCGCTGGTATCGAAGTACCACTCCAATGCGGTGTCGAACTGGTTGGCGGTCATCGGCTTGAGGGTCGGGTTGCCCGCAGTGCCGACGAAGTTGGTCGCATTGCCGGCGTCGTCGGTTTCCACGTTGAGCAGCACGTACGGCTGCAACTGGGTGTAGTCCGGGCGCGCCATCGCCTTGGACGCGGCAATGCGCCACTGCAAGGTGTCGGTGAAGCGGAAACGCATGTTCAAGCTCGGCAGCACGTTGGTGTAGCTGCCCTGCGAGTTGTTGTCGAAGTACTGGCCGGTGTAGCGGGCCTGCAGCTCCGGCGACACGTTCAGACCGGACAGATCCTGAAACTGACCGAAGCCTTCGGCCTGGGTCTTGGTCTGCACGATGCGCACGCCGATATTGCCGTCCACCGGCACGCCCCATGCTTCGTCGTTACCAAAATACAGCGCAGCGTAGGCGGCCTGGGTGCGCTCGAACTGGCGGTTGGTGTCCTGCGGCTGGTAGCTATCCGGCGCCCAACCCCATCCACGCAATGCCACGATCTGCTGCTGCAGCAGCTCCGATGCGCGGCGGTAGTTCTTGACCAGCCCACCGTTGGGCACCACCAGCGTGGTGGGCACGTTCACCCCGCCACGAAAGAAGTTCTTGAAGGTGAACTGCGACGACTCGTCGGGCAGGTACTGCGACATGTCCGCCAGCCCCGTGGCGCTGCCGGGGATCGCCGCCCAGTTGTCCGACAACACGCCCCAGTTGTAGCCGGAGTTCTTGTTGGTCTGGTTGCGGTCGGTGGCGCGCATGCCAAAGCGCGCAAACCGCAGCCAGCTGCTGTCCTGGAAGGTGTATTCCAGGTCCACCCGCGTGGAGAGCTGACGTCCACGGTTCTTGCCCAGGTGATCCATCGCCGCCGCCCAGAAATAATTGGACGGGTCCTGGGGGAAGCCCTGGTTGGCGATGTCCACGCGCGGGTACTTGCCCGACACGTCATAGGTCAACCCGGGCAGGTAGGTCGCGCTGAACACGGTGAAGTCCAGCTGGTCGTTGTCCGACTGCACCAGCTGCACATCGCCCTTGATCTGCAGGTTGTCGTTGAAGTAATGGCTGAAGCCCACCGACAGATCCGAGGTGGTGGTCTGCTGATCGGAGTAGCGGTTGTCGGTATTGAAACGCACGCCATCGCCGGTCAGCACGCCGCGCCAGGAATTGGACACCGGCGAACCGCGCTGGAATACGCCGTCCTGGTCGTACTGGAAGGTGGTGCCCGGCGCCGGGCTGATGCTGTTGTTGCTGTCGTTGAAGAACGCCGCGCGCTCCTGCCAGTTCATGTCGTAACGCGACCGCAGGTATTGCGCGTAGATCTCGGTCTGGTCGCTGGGCTTCCACTGAAACGCTGCGGCGATACCGTCGCGCTTGCGTTCGAAATCCAGCTGACGCCAGTTGACGCCACCGGGCACGTAGACCTCGGTACGCCCGCTGCCGGCCAGCACCGCGTCGTCGGTGCGGCGCACATACGGCTCCACCTGGATGCCGTCCGAGCGCGTGGCCAGTTCCGAATGGGCGATGTCGATCATGAAGCCCATCTCGCCGACGCCGGTCTGCCAGCGATCGCTGAACAGGAACGAGGCCGAGGGCTTGTACTTCTTGCTCATGTCGCCGTAGTTGACGTCGACGTTGCCGCCGACGATGCGGCCCGGATTGTCGAACGGCATGCGCGTGCGCAGATTGACCGTGCCGCCCAGGCCGCCTTCGATGATTTCCGCCGAGGGGTTCTTGTACACGTCCACGCCGGCCATCAACTCGGCCGGCACGTCTTCGAAACTCAGGCCGCGGCCGCTGGCGGCGCTGAAGATGTCGCGCCCATTGAGTTCGCCGCGCACCTGGGTCAGGCCGCGGATCATCACTCCGCTGCCTTCGGCGGAGAAATGGTCCGGATCGCTGCGTGCGGCGAAGTGGTCGATGGTCACGCCGCTGACGCGCTGCAGGGTTTCGGTGACGCTGCGGTCGGGCAGCGCGCCGATGTCTTCGGCGCTGACCGAATCCACGATCTGGGTGGAGTCGCGCTTGATCACCTGCGACTTGATCAGGCTGGCGCGCACACCGCGCACTTCCACCGTATCCAGATCCACCGCGCTGGCGCTGGCGCCGGCGTTGGTGGCGGGAGCGGTCTGCGGGGACGGCGCCCGTTGCGCGTACGCAGGGGCGGCGAGCAGCAACCCGATGCTGACGGCCATGGCCGAATGACGCAAACGCGGGGTACGACGTGCGTGCACGCCCGTCCCTGCCGAGGCATGGCTTGAAAACTTGTACATCCGAATCCCTCCCAGGACGCTAGACGACTGAAGACTGGTTGTCGCGGCGCCGTGGCGCGGCCCGCGGGATCATGCGGGAGCCGACGCGAACGCCCGCCCCCGCTCTCTCTCTGGCGGTTTGCCCGCCGATCACCTGCCCGACTTCACGTGCGCTTCAGCGTGCGATCTGGCGCACAGATATAGGCGCACGGTCTAGCGCCAGCCAATGAAAAATTCACGGACTGGTATTACCTCAGGGAATACAAATGGAAGAGCCCGCTAGCCAAGGGATTCCGGCCCACGCAGACCCGGGTACAAACGCCGTGCGGTGGTCCGCAGCGCCTGCAGGATGCGCTCGGCGCCGGGCGGCAGGATGTAATCGCGCCGGCGGATGATGCCGAACGATTCCATCCGCACCCCCAGTTCGATCGGCAGCACCGTCAGCAACTTGGCCTGGATCAGCGGCGCCACCGACTCCACCGGCAGGGCGGTCAGCATGTCGGTGCCACGCAACAGGGTCGAGGTCACCGGCAACGACGAGGTTTCGATCGCATTGGTCGGCGTCTGCACGCCGTGCTCCATGAACATCGAGTCCAGCCGTGCGCGCAAGACGCTGTCGGCCGGCGGCAGGATCCAGCCGTGCCGTACCAGGTCCGCATGCTGCAGACCGACCCGGCTGGCCAGCGGGTGGCCGGCACGTGCGATCACCGAATGCGGCTCATCGGCCAGCGGCTCGAACTCCAGCTCGCCCACGCCTTCCGGGCCCAGGATGCGGCCGATCACGATATCCAGCTGGCCATCGAGCAATTTCGCCACCAACGGCCGGCTGTAGTCCATCTCCACCCGCACCAGGATGTCCGGGAACTCGCGTTTGACCTCGGCGATCGCCTGCGGCACCAGGTTGGTCCCTGGATTGACCACGGTCCCGATCGACGCCTGGCCCATGCGGCCGGCGCGCAGCGCGGCGATTTCTTCCTGGGCCCGGCCGATCTCCGACATCGCCGCGCGGGCGCGCCGGATCAGCACATGACCGTACCAGGTGGGCTCGACACCGCGGGCATGCCGCTCGAACAATTTCACCCCCAGCATGTCTTCCATCTCGGCCAGCAGCTTGGAGGCGGCCGGTTGGGTCATGCTGGCGGCCTCGGCCGCGCGCAGCACCGAGCGTTGTTCGTGCAGATGCAGCAGCAACAGGAGTTGGCGGGTCTTGAGGCGGGCTGCGTTGAACCAGGGAGTACCGGAATTTGCCATGGGTTGCGGTTACGGCCGTGTATTCGTCGGAGGAATAGAATATGCCGAAAATTTCATTTGCAGCACATATCTCGCCGGGCGAGGCTAGCGCTCGCCGCAGCAGGAGCCCCTACCTCCCGGGCGCGGCCAGAACCAGACGTGACCGCCTCTGACCGGATGGCAGCACGCACGCCATGACTGCGGAGGTGGACGACGATGACGGCATCTTGCCGGCCACTTGCGGGCCGTAGCGCGAAGCATGCAGCTTGGGCATGCGCTGGCGGCCCAGCCATACGTCCGCTCTTTCGCCCCTCACTCTACCTTGCGGATCGCGCATCGGCAGCACCTGCTTGCCGCCCGCCGTTGCGCAAGTTCCCCCGACGCTGCCGGCCTTCTGGCCACCAACGGCCGCTTTCCGCTCTATCGCGAGTAACACCATGACTTCACAGACCACCGCCAGCCTGTTCGCCTTGCCGCTGATCGCCATCCTGCGTGGCATCACCCCGGAAGACACACTCGCCCATGTCGGCGCGCTGATCGACGCCGGCTTCGATGCGATCGAGATCCCGCTCAATTCGCCGCGCTGGGCCGAGAGCATTGCGCTCGCGCAGCAAACCTACGGCGAGCGCGCCTGGATCGGCGCCGGCACGGTGCTGCGCAACGAAGATGTCGACACCCTGGCCGGCATCGGTGCGCGCTTCATCGTCACCCCGAACACGCGACCCAGCCTGATCCGCCATGCGGTGTCGCGCGGGCTGACCGTGGTGGCCGGCTTCGCCACCGCCAGCGAGGCGTTCGACGCAATCGATGCCGGCGCAACGATCCTGAAACTGTTCCCGGCCGCAACTTATGGCGCTGCGCATGTGCGCGCGCTGCGCTCGGTGCTGCCCACCCACATCCCGGTCTATGTGGTCGGCGGCGTCAGCCCGCAGACCCTGGCCGGCTTCATCGCCCAGGGCGCCGCCGGCGCCGGCATCGGCGGCGAACTGTACAAACCCGGCCAATCCCTCGAAACAACCCAGACGCATGCACGCGCGTTCGTGCAGGCCTACCAGGAACTGCAAGGATGAAGATCACCCGCCTCACCACCTACCATGCCGCACCGCGCTGGTTGTTCCTCAAGGTCGAGACCGACGAGGGCATCACCGGCTGGGGCGAGCCGGTCATCGAGGGCCGCGCGCGCAGCGTGGAAGCGGCCGTGCACGAGCTGGCCGGCTATGTCGTCGGCAAGGATCCGGCGCGCATCAACGACCTGTGGCAGACCATGTACCGCGCCGGTTTCTACCGCGGCGGCGCCATCCTGATGAGCGCCATCGCCGGTATCGACCAGGCCTTGTGGGACATCAAGGGCAAGGCGCTGGGCGTGCCGGTATACGAGCTGCTGGGCGGGCTGGTGCGCGACCGCATGAAGACCTACCGCTGGGTCGGCGGCGACCGTCCCGGCGCCATCATCCAGCAGATCACCGACTACCGCGCGCTGGGCTTTGACACCTTCAAGTTCAACGGCACCGAAGAGATGAAGCTGATCGACAGCGCGCGTGCCGTGGATGCCGCCGTGGTCAAGGTCGCCGAAATCCGCGAAGCCTTCGGCAACACCATCGACTTCGGCATCGACTTCCACGGCCGCGTCGGCGCGCCGATGGCCAAGGCGCTGCTGCGCGAGCTGGAACCGTTCAAGCCGCTGTTCGTCGAGGAACCGGTGCTGGCCGAACAGGCCGAGTACTACCCGCGCCTGGCCGCCAGCACCTCGATCCCGCTGGCGGCCGGCGAGCGCATGTTCTCGCGTTTCGAATTCAAGAACGTGCTGTGCGCCGGCGGCATCGGCATGGTGCAGCCGGACCTGTCGCATGCCGGCGGCATCACCGAGTGCGTCAAGATCGCCGCGATGGCCGAAGCCTACGATGTCGGCTTCGCCCCGCACTGCCCGCTCGGCCCGATCGCGCTGGCTGCCTGCCTGCACGTGGACTTCGTCTCGCACAACGCGGTGCTGCAGGAACAGAGCATCGGCATCCACTACAACGAAGGCGCCGACCTGCTCGACTACGTCATCAATAAAGACGATTTTCAGTGTGTCGATGGCAGTATCGCCGCCCTGCCCAAGCCCGGGCTCGGTGTGGAGATCGACGAAGACATGCTCAAGCGCGCAAACGAAAATCCGCCGGACTGGCGCAACCCGGTATGGCGTCATGCCGATGGCAGCATCGCCGAATGGTGAGCACGCCCGAACACACCGCCGTGCTGGCGGTCGACAGCCGCTGCACGCATGGCGAAGGCGTGCTGTGGTGCGAGCAGCGCCAGGCGCTGTACTGGGTCGACATCGTCGAGAAGCGCCTGTGGCGGCATCATCCGGCCACGGCGCAATCGCGCTACTGGACGCTGCCCGACCGCCCGGGCTGCCTGGGCCTGATGCACGACGGCCGCCTGCTGATCGCATTGGCCAAGGCCATCGGCATCGTCGACCCGGACAGCACCGAAGACGAGCTGTTGCCGTTCGAGAAGCTGGCCGATATCGAAGCAGACAACCCGCTCACGCGCAGTAACGATGGCCGCGTCGACCGGCACGGCAACCTGGTGTTCGGCACCATGGACGAGCACGACAGCAAGGCTGCGCGCGGCGCGATGTATCAGTTCTCGCTGGCCCATGGCTTGCGCGCGTTGCCGTTGCCGGGCGTATCGATCCCCAACTCGATCTGCTTCAGCCTCGACGGCCGCACGCTGTATTACTGCGATTCGGTGCGCCCGCAGATCCTGTGCTGCGACTACGATCCGGACACCGCGCAGACCAGCAACACGCGCGTGTTCGCCACGCTGGATCGCGACGATGCCGAGCCGGATGGCTCCATCATCGACAGCGAAGGTCATCTGTGGAATGCGCAGTGGCGCGCCTGGCGCGTGGTGCGTTATCGCCCCGACGGCAGCGTCGAGCGGATCGTGCAGCTGCCGGTCAAGCACCCCACCTGCAGCGCGTTCGGCGGCGCGGCGCTGGACCGTCTGCATGTGATCTCCTCGCGCCTGGACCATAGCGCCGAAGAACTCGCTGGCATGCCCCAAGCCGGAAGCCTGTTCGTCTGCGACCTCGCCATAACCGGCCTGCCCGAAAGCCGGGTGGCCAGCGCATGATCGCCGTCGACTGGGGGACCAGCAGCCTGCGCGCCTACCTGCTCGACGCCACCGGTGCCGTGCTCGAACAGCGTCGCGGCAGCGACGGCATCCTCGCCTGCCAGGGCCGCTTTGGCGAGGTGCTGAGCGCCTTGATCGACGGCTGGGAAGGTCCGGTCGTCCTGTCGGGCATGATCGGCAGCCGCAACGGCTGGGTCGAGCAGGCCTACCTGCCCTGCCCGGCCGATACCGCCGCACTGGCTGGCGCCATGCGCCGCTACGACGACCTGCTGCCCGGCCGCACGCTATGGTTCGTGCCCGGCGTCAGCACCGGCGCGCAGCATGGCGTGCCCGATGTCATGCGTGGCGAAGAAACCCAGCTGGTCGGGCTGATCGCCGCACTCGGCGACGGCGACCACATCGCCTGCCTGCCTGGCACACACAGCAAATGGGCGACGATTGCCGACGGCCAGCTGACCGACTTCGCCACCGTGATGACAGGCGAGCTGTACGCGGTGCTGCGCCAGCACAGCATCCTCGGCAAGCTCATGTCCGACGATCACGCCGACCTCGATGAAGCCGCGTTCCTGTCGGGCGTGGATCGCAGCGCAGACCCCGGCGGCCTCAGCCACCACCTGTTCGGCACCCGCACGCTGGGCTTGTTCGACCGCCTCAGTGCACAGGCCCTGCCCTCGTACCTTTCGGGCCTGCTGATCGGCCACGAGCTCGGCGAGCATCGCGGCAGCCACGCCACCGTGCACCTGGTCGGCAGCCCGGCGCTGGCGCAACGCTACGCCCTGGCGCTGACGCATCTGGGCGTGGCCACCCAAGCGCACCCAGAAGACCTGGCCGCCGCCGGTCTGTTCGCCCTGGCCCGGCAACACGGCCTGACCTGAGCTGCGCCCCACGGAGACAGCATGCCAAGCCGTCTCCTGCGGGGCGGGAAGGCAAGGATCGCGCGCGCCGCAAGCGCGGGTTGGGGTGAGGGTGCTGCGGAAGACAGCCAACCCGGAAAGATCCAGGCATGTCCCGCACACGAGCGACACATCCAACAACTGCGCAGCACACAATCCGCATCCCACCTCACACCCATCACCGGACTGCTTTAGAATTACCGGGCTAAACGCCGGATTCCGCCATGCCTTTTGTTGTCACCGAAAACTGCATCAAGTGCAAATACACCGACTGCGTCGAAGTCTGCCCGGTGGATTGCTTCCACGTCGGCCCGAACTTTCTGGTCATCGATCCGGACGAGTGCATCGACTGCACGCTGTGCGAGCCCGAATGCCCGGCCAACGCGATCTATCCGGAAGATGACGTCCCCGCCGGCCAGGAAGGCTTCGTCGCGCTCAACGCCGAGCTGGCCAAGGCCTGGCCGGTGCTGACCGTGCGCCAGGAACCGCTTCCCGATGCTGCGGACTGGGACGGCAAACCGAACAAGCTGCCGCTGCTGCAGCGCTAAGGCGCTATCCCGCGCGCGATACCAACGCCGCCCGCAGCCACACCGCACAATGCAAAACGGGCGCCTTGAGCGCCCGTTTTGCTGTCCGACAGCGTTTTGAACCCACTCAGCCGCCGAGCTTGCCCTTCAGCGCGCTGATCACCGCCACCGGTGCAGCGGCCGTGGCCGGCATGCCGCGCGGATCCACTGCCGACACGTAGCTGCCCGCCTCGACCTTGACCACGCGCACCAGGAAGCTGGAACCCTCGTAGCTCACGTCGTAGGAACCGAGCATCTGCGCCTTGCTGGCGATGGTCAGGCCGGGAATCTCGGCCAGCGCCGCACCGACCTTGGCAAACACCTCGTCGCGCTCGCCCGGCACGGTGAAACCGCTGTTGGCGCTGGCAGACGGCGGCGTGTTGTTCTGCTGGGTGGTCGATGCCAGCGTCGGCACCTTCATCGCACCGGAGGTGTCGGGCAGGTTCAGATCCGGCGGCACTTCCAGCGGGCGGGCTTCCGGGGCCAACGCATAGTCGCCGCGCGCGCCCTTGTGAAACCAGCTGCAACCACTCGTGGCGGCGACGGTGGCGGTCGCCAGCAACGCGAGCGACAGCACGCGGACGGGGGAAACGGAATGACGCATCGATAAATCTCCTGGGTCAGGCCGCGAGCATTTCGCGGCTGGAAAGTGCTTCCAACGCAATGGCGTCGGCGGCAAGGCGGTCGGCGGCAGGCTGGTGCGCCGCAGAAAGTGGCAGCAGCGGCAAGCGCAGGCCGTGGCCGATCCCGGCGCGCTGCAGCAGCGCCTTGACCGGGATGGGATTGGATTCGATCCCGCAGAAGCTGTGATATTCGCTCAGGCGCGCATCCCAGGCGGTGGCCGCATCGCGCTGGCCCTTGCGGGCCAGATCGCACAGGCGTCGATACGCCGACGGCAATGCGTTGGACGCCACCGAGATCAGGCCCTCAGCGCCGGACAGCATCGATTGCGCGGCGCTGCCGTCATCGCCGCTGAGCACCACGAAGGAGTCGCTGCGCAACGCGACCAGCGCGGCAACGCGCTCGGGTTCGCTACGCGCTTCCTTGATGCCGACGATATTCGGGTGATCGACCAGGTCGGCCACCGTCTCCGGCAACAGGTCGCAGCCGGTGCGGCCGGGCACGTTGTACAACACCACCGGCAACCCGCCGTTGTCGGCCACGGCCAGAAAATGCGCCTTCAACCCTGCCTGGGTCGGGCGCACGTACGGCGGCGTCACCACCAGCGCGTACTGCGCGCCCAGCGCGGCGGCGCGGCGCGTCTGCGCAATGGTTTTTGCGGTGCCGGACAGGCCGGTACCGGCCAGCACCGGCACCCGGCCGGCAACCTGGGCAACGGCTGCGCGCAGCAGCGTGTCGTATTCGTCGTCGCTCAGCGCGGCGGCTTCGCCGGTGGAGCCGGCGACCACGATTCCCTGCACGCCACCGTGCAGCTGCTGCTCCAGCAGCCGCCGCCAGGCATCCAGGTCGAGTGCGCCGTCCGGCCCGAAGGGGGTCGCCAGCGCGGTGATGATGCCGGAAAGGGACAAGATTCTGCTGCTCTTACGTGACAGGGGAGGCCCGCGCGCACGCGGGTTGCGACCGCCTGCATGTTACTTGCGGCGCGAAACCACGGGCAAGTATGCTGGTCACCGCCAGGGCGCCTGCCCGGGCGGCCATTCAGCCTGATGCAATGCCGGAAGCCCCTTTGACCGACTCTACACCCCGGCCTTCGCCGACCGAAAATCACCTCCTGATCAACGCCTACACGACGCATCCGGAGTCCCCCCTATTGCCTGTCACCCGCCGCATCGCCGATAGCGGCTGCAATCTCGTGGACGCCCGCCTGGCCACGGTGGGGCGCGATGTCTCGGTCACCGCGCTGGCCACAGGCTCCTGGGATTCGGTCGCCAAGCTCGAAGCCATGCTGACCCGGCTGGAACGCGAGGAAGGCCTCAAGCTGGTCTGGTACCGCACCGGCCCCAAGCAGACCCAGTCCAACCTGCTGCCCTACATCGTCGAAGTGATCGCTGCCGACAAGCCGGGCATCCTGTTCCAGCTGGCCGATTTCTTCGACCGCCAGGGCATCACCATCGAAAATCTGCAGAGCACCCGCTACCGCGCCATGCAGACCGGCGCGGAGATGTTCTCTGCGCAGGTGACCATCGGGGTGCCGGCCAACATGCACATCGCCGCGTTGCGCGATGATTTCCTGGAATTCTGTGATCACCTCAATCTCGACGCGATCATGGACCCGATGAAGTTCTAAGGCAGACGCACCGATGGCCATCGCCCAATCCGCGCTGAAACAGATGTTCGACCATATCCGCTCCGAGACCGACTGGAATCTCGACGGCCCCTTGCGCTGGGAGTATTTCTTCGCCGACCCGGCGCAGGAACCGCTGCAGAAACTCGCCGAGCAACTCACCCAGGACGGCTACCGCGTCATCGACATCTTTCTCGGCGAACGCGACGAAGATGACGGCGACGACGAGGAGTCGTATTTCCTGCACGTGGACAGGCGCGAACACCACACCATCGAATCGCTGAATCAGCGCAATGCGCAGTTCGACGCACTCGCCAAACGTTTCCATGTGGCTGCTTATGATGGGATGGACGTCGGGCCGGCCTGATCGGCCGCCGACCGCCTCTCCCCTTCAGGCTGAGCAACGATGACCGACGCTGTACTGGAACTGCCCGCTACCACCCTCGACCTGCCACTGGCGCTGTCCGGCGGCACCCAGGCCACCCTGCGCGGCTATGCCGGCAAGTGGGTGGCGCTGTACTTCTACCCGAAGGACAGCACGCCCGGCTGCACCACCGAAGGCCTGGATTTCAACGCGCTGCTGCCGCAGTTCTCGCAGGCCGGCGCGGTCGTGCTGGGCGTCTCGCGCGACTCGGTGAAATCGCACGACAATTTCTGCGCCAAGCAAGGATTTGCCTTCCCCCTGGTCAGCGATGGCGACGAGGCGCTGTGCCGCGCCTTCGACGTGATCAAGGAAAAGAACATGTACGGCAAGCAGGTGCTCGGCATCGAGCGCAGCACCTTCCTGCTTTCGCCCGAAGGGCGCGTCGTGCAGGCCTGGCGCAAGGTCAAGGTCGCCGGCCATGCCGAGGCCGTGCTGGCCGCAGTCAAGGCGCACGCCAAACAGTGACGCCCCTGAGTTCCCGTGTCCTCCATCACCCTGCACATGCAGGCGTGATGGCTCGCCCCTGCTCCATCACTTGGAAGACCCAATGACCCGAGGCAAGCGCATCTACGTGCTGGACACCAACGTGCTGATGCACGATCCCACCTCGCTGTTCAAGTTCGAGGAACACGATGTGTTCCTGCCGATGCAGGTGATCGAAGAACTCGACAACGCCAAGAAGGGCACCTCCGAAGTCAGCCGCAACGCGCGCCAGGTCAGCCGCTTCCTGGACGAATTGCTGGAAAACACCAACGCCGAGCAGATCCAGGCCGGTATCCTGCTCAGCCATCCGCAGGGCATCCAGCTCAAGGGCCAGGCGGCGATCGGCCGGCTGTATTTCCAGATCCATCCGATCGACCCGGGCCGCACCTTCGGCGCGATGCTGCCGGACAACAAGATCCTGGCCTCGGTGCTGGCGCTGCGCGAAGAAAACCCGGATGTGCCGGTCATCCTGGTGTCCAAGGACATCAACCTGCGCATCAAGGCCTACATCAGCGGGCTGGTGGCCGAGGATTACCAGAACGACCGCGCGCTGGACGATTTCAGCCTGCTGTTCACCGGCGCCATCGAGCTGCCGGAAGACTTCTGGCAGAAGCACAACGAAGACCTGCGCAGCTGGAACGAGCGCGGTCGCACCCATTACGAGATCGTGCTGGCCGACGACGAAGACTGGTACCCGAACCAGTACCTGTATCTGCCCGGCGAAGACGACGTGGAGCTGCGCGTGGCCAAGGTCGGCGGCGGCAAGGCCACGCTGTGTCTGGTGGATGATTTCCGCCACACCCAGCACGCGGTCTGGGGCATCGCCGCGCGCAACCGCGAGCAGAACTTTGCGCTCAACGCCCTGATGGACCCGGAAATCGATTTCGTCACCCTGCTCGGCACCGCCGGCACCGGCAAGACGCTGCTCGCGCTGGCCGCCGGCCTGGCGCAGACGATGGACCAGCAGCGCTACCGCGAAATCATCATGACCCGCGCCACGGTCAGCGTGGGCGAGGACATCGGTTTTCTGCCCGGCACCGAAGAAGAAAAGATGACCCCGTGGATGGGCGCGCTCACCGACAACCTGGAAGTGCTCACCCACAACCAGGACGGCGGCTCCTGGGGCCGTGCGGCCACCAACGACCTGCTCGCCAGCCGCATCAAGATCCGCTCGATGAACTTCATGCGCGGGCGCACCTTCCTGTCGCGCTATCTGATCCTGGACGAAGCGCAGAACCTCACCCCGAAGCAGATGAAGACCTTGATCACCCGTGCCGGCCCCGGCACCAAGATCGTGTGCCTGGGCAACGTCGAGCAGATCGATACGCCCTACCTGACCGAGACCACGTCCGGCCTGACCTACGCGGTGGATCGCTTCAAGGCCTGGCCGCACAGCGCGCACATCACGCTGCGCCGTGGCGAACGCTCGCGTCTGGCCGACTTCGCCTCGGAGGTGTTGTGATGCGAACGCTTCGCAGCGCCACCGCGCTTGCGGTGCTCGCGCTGGCCGGCTGCGCGACCACCCAGGCGCCATCGACGGTGCCGACCAACCTCAAGAGCGGGCAGTCGTGGATCATCACCCGCCAGAGCGTCGCCGAGCAGGTGCTGGACACCTGCTCGCGCGATAGCCCGGCGCGTCATCCGGGCCAGATCAGCGGCTACTGGGAACCGAGCCATCAACAGATCGAGCAGCTGGAATCCCGGCAGGATGCGTTGACGCCGACCATTGCCGAGCCGCGTGAGTTCGACCGCCAATACGTGGGCGTGGTGATCCAGGGCCAGCAACTGATCTACATCAATGCGTTCAAGCTGCCCAACGACCCGCCGGTGAAACCGGCACGGGAAGCGATCAAGGTCTGCGACGGCGGCAGCGCTTTCTGGGGGGCTCTGTACGACCCCCAAACCGGCGCGTTTTCGCAGATCGCCGTCAACGGCGGCCCCTGACCCGCGATGGGCCTGCTGCTGCCGCGCTGGGTCTGGATTGGCGCGGTGGCATTGTCGAGCGTGGCGGGCATGGTCAATGTGGTCGGCTACCTGGGTTCCGAGCATCAGGTGGTCAGCCACCTCACCGGCACCACCAGCCTGCTTGGCGTGGCCCTGGTGCAAGGCAGCGCGCCGGAGATCGGCTTCCTCTGGGGCGTCCTGATCGCCTTCTGCGCAGGCGCCATGCTCAGCGGCCTGATCATCCAGGACGATGCCTTGCGGCTTGGACAGCGCTACGGCGCGGCGCTGCTGATCGAGGCACTGCTGTTGCTGGCCGCGATTCCGCTGTTCAAGCTGCATCATGTCGGCGGCGCTCTGTTCGCCGCTGGCGCCTGCGGCCTGCAGAATGCGATGGCGACCACCCTCAGTGGCGCGGCGGTCCGCACCACGCATGTGAGCGGCATGTTCACCGATCTGGGCATCGGCCTGGGGCACCTGCTGCGCGGACGCCCGCTGCAGGTGCGCCGGCTCACGCTGAGCGGGCTGATCATCGGCGGCTTTCTTGGCGGCAGCATCCTGGGCACTGTGCTGTTCCAGCGCTGGCAGTACGACGCGCTCTACCTGCCGGCCATCCTTACCGGATTGACCGGTACCGGCTATGTCGCCTATCTGCAATGGCGTCGCTGGCGTACAGGATGATGCGCACATCCTCCAGGCGGCAGTGCAGAATCGACGTATGACCACGCCCAGCACGCTGTCCGCATTGACCATCGCCGGCTCCGATTCCGGCGGCGGTGCCGGCATCCAGGCCGATCTCAAGACCTTCGCCGCGCATCGCGTGCATGGCTTGTCGGCGATTGCCGCATTGACGGCGCAGCACACGCGCGCCGTCACCGCCGTGCACATCCCGCCCATCGCATTCTTGCGCGCACAGGTGGACGCCTGCTTCGCCGACTTCCAGATCCAGGCCGTCAAACTCGGCATGCTGGCCAATGCCGAGGTCATCCACTGCGTGGCCGATCTGCTCGAAGCCCATCGCCCGGCTTTCGTGGTGCTGGACCCGGTCATGGTCGCCACCAGCGGCGCTCGCCTGCTCGAGGATGCTGCGCTGGATGCGCTGCGCTCGCGCCTGCTGCCGCTGGCAACCTTGATCACGCCCAACACGCCCGAAGCCGAGCTGCTGACCGGCCGCCGCATCGACACTGCCGATGCCGCCGAACATGCCGCCGCCGCGCTGCTGGAGCTTGGCGCGAACGCCGTGCTGCTCAAGGGCGGCCACCTGCATGAGGGCGCGCGCGTCATCGATCGCTTCGATGACGGCGTCACCCAGGACGTGTTCATGCATCCGCGTGTCGACGTCGACGCGCATGGCACCGGCTGCAGCCTGTCGGCGGCGATCGCCGCGCAACTGTGCCAGGGTCTGTCCCTGCTCAATGCCTGCGAGGCCGCGATCGACTACGTGGCGCGCGCCATCCGCCTGGGGCAGCGCCCGGGGCAGAGCGAGGTACTGGTGCTCGACCATTTCGGCGCCGCTCCTGGCGTATGAGCGTGCACAGCCAGACGCTGACGGCCAGCGCAGCGGACGGACATCGCTGGGAAGTGATGCGCATCGCACCGCTGCAACCGATCGCCACCTTGCTGTGGCTGCCCGCACTGGGCGTGGCGGCACGGCATTACCAACCGTTCGCCCATGCCTTGGCCGCTGCCGGAATTGCGGTGTATCTGCACGAATGGCGCGGCAATGGCAGCAGCACGCTGCGCCCATCGCGTCGACACGATTGGGGCTATCGCACCCTGCTGGCCGACGACATTCCGGCCAGCCAGGCACTGATGGACCGGCTTGATCCGCAGCACCCGCGCATCGTCGGCGGGCACAGCCTGGGCGGTCAGCTGGCCTGCTGCCATGCCGCGTTGCAGGCCGGGCGATTGCCATCGCAACCCGACTCGCCTTTGACGCAGCTGTGGCTGGTTGCCAGCGGCTCGCCGTATTGGCGTAATTTTCCGCGTCCCATGCGTTACGGACTGCCGCTGGTGTATCGCGCCCTGCCCTGGCTTGCACGCGTACAGGGCGTGCTGCACGGGCGATCGCTCGGCTTCGGCGGCACCGAGGCACGCAGCCTGATCGCCGACTGGGCGCGGGTCGGCCGCAGCAATCGCTATCGCTCTGCAGGCAGCGACTGGGAACTGGAGCGCGCGTTGGGCGCGTTGACGGTACCGATCAAGGCGCTGACCTTTGCACACGATCACTTCGGCCCGGCTGCGGCGCTGCATGCACTGCTGCACAAGATGCCGCACGCGCATGCCGAGCTGCAACAGTTGGATGATGCGCAACTGGGCGTGCGCAGCGATCACTTTGCATGGATGAAGGCACCCGCCGCTGTGGCGGCTGCGCTGCATCGCAGGCGTGCCGATACAGTCAGTGGCGATCGAATTTCACAAAGGGATTGACGAGTACGCCGGGCATCCGCATAATTCCGCTCCTGACGAGGCGCCCGTAGCTCAGTTGGATAGAGTACCTGGCTACGAACCAGGCGGTCGGGAGTTCGAATCTCTCCGGGCGCACCATCTTCAGGAACAAAAAAGACAGCATTGAACCGCTGTCTTTTCAGTTAAAAGTCCGGCTGCAGTGCATCGGATTGCAAGTCAAAACAAGATATGCGCCCGTAGCTCAGTTGGATAGAGTACCTGGCTACGAACCAGGCGGTCGGGAGTTCGAATCTCTCCGGGCGCACCAATCTTGAAGAAAACGACCAGCTTGCTGGTCTTTTTTTTGCCTGTCGTCTTGCCTGCATCGCCTGCGAGCCCGGCTTGCGCAGCGTACCGATCGTGCAGACGCACCGAGCGAATGCGCTGCGACGCCTGTTACCGAACCAGACGCAGAACGCTCACGTTGTCGCGCCAACAGCATCCGATTTAGCGACCACCACCACCGGCACCAACGAGGTCACCGGATGTCCGGCATCGCGCCAAGCATCCAGCCCGCCAAGCAACGGACGCACATCGCGATATCCATGCTCGCGCATCCGGCCCGCCAACCAGGCCGCAGACACTTCATCCGGGCACGCGCAATAAATCACCACACCGCGATCGCGCGGCACGCTGGCCAGAATCTGCGCAAGCTGGCGTTCGTCGGCGAAGACCGCGCCAGGAATCGTGTACGGCTGCAGCTCGCGGTATCCGGGTGCCCGGATATCCAGCACCGTCGGCCGCAGGCTCTCGTCGCCATCCAGCAGCGGCACCAGCTCGTCCACCGCAATGCGCGCGCGCTCCAGCGACCGCAGCAGCGTGTGACGCCGCCACCAGCGCCACCCGACGTAGCAAGCCAGCAGCGCGGCCAAGACCACCACCGCGCCGGAACCGAGCCCGGACAAGAACGCGAGCACGTCCTGCACCTGATTGGCGAACATCGCCCCGAGGCCCAGCCCGACCAACGCCCACAGCGAAGCGCCGAACGCGTCGTAACGCAGGAACGCGCCCGGCCGCACCCGCATCGCACCGGCCATCGGAACCGACACCATCGACAGGCCAGGCACGAATTTGGCCACTGCCAGGACCCGCACACCCCAGCGCGAGAAGAACCGCTCGGTCTGCTTCATGCAGGTATCGCGCGACAGGGATAACCGGCACAGCGACTGCAAGGTGCGATTGCCGAAGCGGCGACCCGCCAGATACCACGCCAGATCGCCAAGCAGACTCGCCAGCACCGACACACCCCACGCTGCAAGACCCGCCAGCCACGCTTCGCTGCCACCGCGCAGTGCGTAACCGGCGCCGACCAGCACCAGCGTCGGCAACGCCGGCACCGGCAGCCCGAGCGACAGTGCCAGCACGTTGGCAAACACCAGCGCCAATCCGTACTGTTCGATCAAGCCTTGCATGCGAGGATCCTGCGCGACGGCAAGCGGCCATTATCCGCTCTTGATCACGCTTGCGACTGCCCGGCAGCAGCAAAACGATACGTTTCGGCAAGCGTCTGCAACCATCGTTCGAACAGCCCATCGGCACGCAAGGCGCGCCGCCACCAGCCAAGCGCCTCGCCCTCTTCGCCCGGCCGCCACGCCAGATAGAAAGTCTCGTCGGCCTTGTGCGTTTCCACCGGTACCTCGCGCAAGCGACCATCCAGCAGCGCGCCCTGCGCATACGGCTCGGGCAGAAACCCGTAACCTGCCCCGGCCACCTGCAGCAGCAACTTGGTGTGCATGTCCGGCACGGTCAGCACGTCGCGGCCGGACAACAAACCGACCGTGCGCGGTAGCAGACGCCGCGCAGAATCGGCCACGGCAATCGCGCGATGGTCGGCCAGCTCGGTCGCACCCAGCAATTTCGCGTCCGCCAGCGGATGCCTCGCCGCCACGACGAACACGAAGCGCACGGTGCCGATCCGTTCGGCGACATAACCGCCGCCGCTTGGCCCCTCGCCCGCCGCCACGATCAAATCCACGCGCCGGTCCAGCAACGCCTCCCAGCTGCCGGACAACGACTCGCTGAGCACACGCAGCCGAGTGCTGTCGGCCACGGCGTAGAAGTCCAGGATCTGCGCCTGCAACAGCGCGGCCGGCAACATCGCGTCCAGCCCGATCGCAAAGTCCGATTCCCAGCCGGAGGCCACCCGCCGCACCCGCACCTCCAGCTCCTGCGCGGCACGCAGCAGGTTTCGTCCTTCGCGCAGCAGCTCGCGCCCGGCCTGGGTCGGCGTTGCCTTCGGCCCCACCCGCTCGAACAGCTGCACGCCCAGATCGTCTTCCAGCTTGGAAACCGTGTACGAAATGGTCGACGGCACCTTGAACAACACCTTGGCCGCGGCGGCGAACGAACCGCG
This sequence comes from Xanthomonas sp. 10-10, assembly GCF_040182365.1. NCBI lineage: Bacteria > Pseudomonadati > Pseudomonadota > Gammaproteobacteria > Lysobacterales > Lysobacteraceae > Xanthomonas > Xanthomonas sp. 10-10. The sequence continues at coordinate 2,203,811 of NZ_CP144460.1, read as the reverse complement.
GCGGTCGATCGCATCCAGGATCTGCAAGGCTTCCAGGCTGATCTTCATTGTTCGAATTTTTCGATGGTAGCGACCAAATCTACTCGCTTTTTCTCTGCATTGCAGGGGTGGAGACTACGCATCAAGCCGCTGGGACACCGATTCGTCCCTAGCGCCAATTCGAACCTTTCAAGGAGAAGCAGCATGTTGAATGTCCGCAAGAGCGAAACCCGTGGCCGCGCCGAGCATGGCTGGCTGTCCTCGCGCCACACCTTCTCCTTCGCCAGCTACCACGACCCGCGCCACATGGGCATCGGCCCGCTGCGGGTGATCAACGAAGACAAGGTGACCCCGGGCGAAGGTTTCGGCACCCACGCCCACCGCGACATGGAGATCATCTCTTACGTCCTGGGCGGCGCGCTGGAGCATAAGGACAGCATGGGCACCGGTTCGGTCCTGCACTACGGCGATGTGCAGCGCATGAGCGCCGGCAGCGGCGTGACCCATAGCGAGTTCAATCATTCGTCCAGCGAGCCGGTGCACTTCCTGCAGATCTGGGTGATGCCCGAGCGCAACGGTATCGAGCCAAGCTATGAAGAGAAGCATTTCGATGCCGACAGCAAGCGCAACCAGCTGCGCCTGATCGCCTCGCCGGCCGGTGACGACGGCTCGCTGCGCCTGCACCAGGATGCACGGCTGTATGCATCGATCCTCGATGGCGACGTGCGCCTGCAACAGCCGCTGGCCGAAGGCCGCATCGGCTATGTGCAGGTGGCCCGCGGCAGCCTGAGCGTCAACGGGCAGGCGCTGTCGGCCGGCGATGCAGTGCAGGTCATCGGCGAGCCGGAGATCGTGCTGGCTGACGCAAGCGACGCGGAAGTACTGGTGTTCGATCTGCCGAAGTAAGCCGGTTGCAAGCCTTGCAGCGCATGCGATGCACACGCGCTGCAGGGCGCTGATCGCAACGCACAAGGCCCGCTTTGGCGGGCTTTGTGATGTGCGCAGGATATCGTCGCGACGCTGCACGCATGCCCTGTACGCTTGCCGCCCTGCTGCGAGAGCAGGTGCCGCACACGCGCAGCCACACGGCACGGCGTACGACGCCAGCGACGAAAGCAACCACGTCGCAGCCGCTCCCACCCGGCAGTGGAATCGGCGCGGGCGTCGGTTATGCGGCCTGCGATTTGACCTGCGGGTCGAACGGCGCATCGGGCTGCGCAGATCCGTCGGCATCGCCGTTGACCAGCGCAAACAGGGCGTCCGCATCGGCCTCCAGCACACGTGCCGACCGCGCCAGGTCGTCGACCATCTGCGCCTGGTCGCGCGCCTGCACGCCGATGGACTGCAGCGCCGTGTTCGCCGTCGAAATATCCTGCGCCTGCTCGTGGCTGGCAGCGGCGATCTGCTCCACGGTCGCGGTGACACGCAGCACCGAGGTCACCACGTCCTGCATCACCACACCGGCCTGCTCGGCCAGGCGCGAGCCGTCGCCGACCTGCCCGGTGGCATTGTCGATCAGCGAGCGGATCTCCCTGGCCGAAACGCCGCAGCGCTGCGCCAGGCTGCGCACCTCGGTGGCGACCACCGCGAACCCACGCCCCTGCTCACCGGCGCGCGCCGCTTCCACTGCCGCGTTGAGCGCCAGGATATTGGTCTGGAACGCGATCCCGTCGATCACTTCGATGATCTGACCGATGCGGTCGGTTGCCGAGCGGATGCCGGCGGTGGTCTTGACCACATCGGCGATGACGTCGGCACCGCGCCGTGCCACCGCAGCCGAGTCTTCGGCCATGCGGCGTGCCGAGCCGGCGTTTTCGGAATTGGCGCGCACGGTGGCCGCCAGTTGATCGATCGTGCTCGAGGTCTGCGCAACTGCGCCGGATTGCGTGGCCACCCGGCTGACCAGCTCCTGATTGCTGGCAGAAATGTGGTGCGACTCGCGCTGCACGTTCTGCGCGATGCTCATGGTCTGCCGCATCAGGTCACGCATGCGCTCGGCAGAGCGCACTTGATCGGTCACGTCGGTGGCGTACTTGACCACCTTGTACGGGCGCCCGGAGACGTCCAGGATGGGATTGTAGGAGGCCTGGATCCACACCGAGGTGCCATCCTTGCGCAGCCGGCGATACCGTCCCGCGTCGAACTGACCACGCGCCAGCTTTGCCCAGAAATGCCGGTACTCGTCGGAGGCGCGGTAGGCCGCATCCACGAATATCCCGTGATGCTGGCCAACCGCCTGTTGCGCCGAATAGCCAACAATCGCCAGGAAATTCTCGTTGGCATTCAGCACACGGCCGTCCAGATCGAACTCGATCACGCCCATCACCTTGTCGATGGCCTGCATGCGGCCATCCGCGTCGGCCGAATCGATGACCTGACGGGTGACATCGGTGGCGTACTTGACCACCTTGTAAGGGCGACCGAGCTCGTCGAGGACTGGATTGTAGGACGCCTGTATCCACACTTCCCTGCCATCCTTGCCGATGCGCTTGTAGCGCCCCGCATCGAATGCACCACGCCCCAGCGATTGCCAGAACGCGCGATACGTAGCCGATTGACGCGTCTGCACATCCACGAACATGCCGTGGTGCTTGCCGCGGATCTCATCGAGCCGATAGCCCATCACCTGCAGAAAATTCTGGTTGGCATCGAGCACCGTGCCATCCAGCGAAAACTCGATGACGGCCATGACCTTGTCGATCGCATCGATCCGCCCTTCGAAATCGGCGGTTTGGCGTACCTGTTCGGTGATGTCGGTGGCGTATTTCACCACGCGGTAGGCCTTGCCCGTGCGATCCAGCAACGGGTTATAGGAAGCATTGATCCAGACTTCGCGGCCTTGCTTGTCCAGCCGGCAAAAACGCCCGGCATTGAAGTCGCCACGCCGCAGCGCATCCCAGAACTGGCGGTAGCTCTCGCTGTCGCGATCGCTCGTGGTCACGAACATGCGGTGATGCTGGCCGACGACCTCGTCACGCCGGTATCCCATCAGCGACAGGAAGTTCTCATTGGCCTCAAGGATGCGGCCATCCAGATCGAATTCGATCACCGCCATCACCCGGTCCACCGCATTGGCCTTGTGTTGCAGCCCACGGCTCCACGAAGAGAACAGGCGTCCAAGCAACGGTAGGCGCATCACGTCGAAATCCGAGTTGTGGTTCACGTTGTTAGCGACACGCATGCGGCTTACTTGACCCCCATTCGCACGCCACGGAGCCGAGCGATTCAGGCGTCGCACGGCCCGCCTTGATCGGCCTGGTCAAGCGCGGCCCATCTCCGAAATCCAGACGCTGTTTCCGGGTAGACGAATGAAGACCAGGCCTTCTTACCAGATGCGTCAGCCAGGGGGCGGATGCTGTAAATCGACCGCCAAGGCGCACGCTTAGTCAGCACACCTGCAATCGCGTGCGATGGATGCTGCCGGGCCTTGCATCAAGGGTGCGTGGCATAGACACGCTGGCCAGAAACCACGCGCAAAAGCTTTGAAGCTTCAGATCCAGGACCGATGACACAAGGTCTTCCGCGTTGGATTGCAAGGCGTGCAGCAGGCGGCTGCCTGGTTGAACGCAGAAATCTGGCCCTGCAGATAGCTGTTCGCTCGTTCGCTGCAATCAGCGTCGGCCAACAGCTGCAAGCCACAGCTGCAAGCCACAGCTGCAAGCGAAGATAGTTTGCAGTCTGCCAAGCCCATTCTCCAACTGCCTGTTTCCAGCATCAGAGAAGAGAAAGACGCACGAAGGCAGCAAGCACCAAGCACCAAGCAACGGACAGCATACGGACCGACCCGAGTGGTAGCCGCAATCAACTTAGGTTGCTTCGAAAACGCCATTCGGTGCCCACATAGGCAGCAGACGGGACCGGTCAGACTCAGCAACCGCATGTCGGTCGCGATCGATGGTCGCTCGCAATGCGTGGCAGCAGTGCCTGCACCACAAACCGATCGTCCTGCGACCCGTCTTGCCATCGCTCAGGTCACCAAACAGTCACCACACAGGAAGGGACACTCGCCAGCAGCGCCGCGCGGCGGCGATCAGTCATTCCAGGCAAACACTTCTTACCAAAGCGAGCGCTGCCATACACAGTGCTGGGCGGACTGGACGTTTCGCCGCATGCCGGGACTTCCCGCAACCAGGTTGCGATCGCATCTCTGCGCATCGTCGACGCACACGCTCGTGCGTGCACTCCACCGGCAAGCTCGCACATCCGGGCATCGTGGGCCCATACCCACGATGCAACGCGTCCGCGCACGTGACACCGGCAATGCGCGATGCAACGACCCGGGCGGCGCAGACCGCGGCAGACAAACCGATCAGGACATATCGGCACACCGAAGACATGAGTGCCGAGAAGTCCCCGACCACAAGCAACGCGTGATATTCGCAGGGCCCTCAACTGCGAGGCGGGGGTGCTCACTGGACCACCGGCAAGCGACGATCGACTGGTGCTGACCGCGTCAGTTAGCCAAATAAAAACACCCGCAAATCAATGATTTGCGGGCGTTTAGAACACTGGCGGAGCGAGAGGGATTCGAACCCTCGATAGAGCTTTTGACCCTATACTCCCTTAGCAGGGGAGCCCCTTCAGCCGCTCGGGCATCGCTCCAGTTTTTGCGTCCTGCCGCGATGTCCGTGGCAGGCCGCGAAGAATACCGGGTAACAGGGGCTAACGTAAACCCTTTATGACGATCAATTCGAAGAATCGTCGCCGTGGTGATGCGCGCCAGAAGCAACCGGCTCGTCCCCACGCTGGATGCGCTGATAAATCTCTTCGCGATGCACAGCCACATCTTTCGGTGCGGTGATGCCAATACGCACCTGATTGCCCTTGACGCCGAGCACGGTAACAGTGACCGAGTCGCCGATCATCAAGGTTTCGCCTACCCGGCGAGTGAGGATCAACATTTTGCAAATCTCCTGGAACCGGTGGGTTTCCCACCAGCATCGACGGCCTCCTGAGTGAGACGCGCCCTAGGTAAAGGGAATAGACCAGAAATGGTAGCGGGACATCCTGCCAGCCAGCAAGGCATAGCAGGACAAGTGTTCAGCCCAAGTGTTGCTTGACCCAGGAGGTCACACCGTCGAGTACGGTCGCAAGGGCGGGCCCGTCCTCGCCACCACCCTGGGCGAGATCCGGACGGCCACCGCCCTTGCCTCCGATCTGACTGGCGATATGGCCAAGGAGTTCCCCCGCCTTCACCTTGCCAGTTGGGCTGCCATTCACGCCGGCGACAAGTGCGACCTTGCCCGCCGAGGCACCGGCCAGCACGATCACCGAATCGCCGAGCTGCTGCTTCAAGCGGTCCATCGCCTCGCGTAGCGCCTTTGCATCGAATCCTTCCAGACGCACCGCAATCACCTTGACCCCGGCCACGTCGACAGCACTGCTACCGAGATCTGCCGTCGCGCCGGAGGCCAGCTTGGCCTTCAGCGATTCCAGTTCGCGCTCAAGCCGCTTCTGACGCTCTGTCAGTGCACGCACCTTGTCGACCACCTCGGCGGTGTTGCCACCGAGCAGACTTGCCGCCTCAGACAAACGGCGCTCCTCATCGGCAACGTAATCCAGCGCGCCCTGCCCGGTCACCGCCTCGATTCGGCGCACGCCCGAAGACACGCCGCCCTCGGAGGTGATCTTGAACAGACCGATGTCGCCGGTACGGCTGACGTGGGTACCGCCACACAGCTCGGTGGAATAATCGCCCATCTTCAGCACGCGCACGTGCTCGCCATATTTCTCACCGAACAAGGCCATCGCGCCGAAATCCAGCGCTTCCTGCATCGCCATGTTGTGCACTTCGACACTATGGTTGGTGCGCACCTCGGCATTGACCTTGCGCTCGATCACCGCAAGCTCCTCCGCGGTGATCGGCTGGAAATGCGAGAAATCGAAACGCAAGCGGTCGGGTGCCACCAACGAGCCCTTCTGCTGCACATGCGTGCCCAGCACTTCGCGCAAAGCGGCATGCAGCAAGTGCGTGGCCGAGTGATTGAGGATGGTCTTGCCGCGGCGCTGCACATCGATGCCGCCGGCCAGCACATCGCCCAGCGCAAGCGCACCTTCGGTGATGCGTCCCACGTGACCATGGAACTGGCCGGCGAACTTCTGGGTGTCGGTGACGTCGATCGACACATCGGTGTTGCTCAATTGCCCGCTGTCGCCGACCTGGCCGCCGGACTCGGCATAGAACGGCGTGCGATCGGTGAACACGATGACCTCGTCGCCGGCCTCGGCACGCTCGACCGGACGGCCCTGCTTGAGCAGCGCGACAACCTTGAGTGCGTCGGCGTCATGCGCCTCATAGCCTAGAAACACCGTCGGCGACATGGTCGCAACCAGATCGGCCGGCAATGCGACGCCGCCACCGAACTTGCCTGCCGCACGCGCGGTCTCGCGCTGACGCTCCATGGCAAACTCGAAACCCTCCATGTCCACACGCAAGCCGCGCTCGCGTGCGATGTCGGAGGTCAGATCGACCGGGAATCCATAGGTATCGAAGAGGCGGAAGGCATCGGCGCCGGGAATCACCGCCTGCGAGCGGGCGGCAACCTCGTCGAAGATCTTCATGCCGGCGTCCAGCGTCTCGGCAAAGCGCTCTTCTTCGGCCAGCAACGCGCGCGCGACGGTCTCGCGTGCGACCACCAGTTCGGGATAGGCCTCGCCCATCAGCTCGACCAGGGTCGGCACCATCTTGCTGAAGAACGGCTGGCGCACGCCCAGCATCCAGCCGTGCCGCAGCGCACGCCGGATGATCCGGCGCAATACATAGCCGCGCCCTTCGTTGGAAGGCAGTACGCCATCGACAATCAGGAACGAGCACGCGCGAATGTGGTCGGCGATCACCCGCAGCGACTTGTTTTCCAGATCGGTGATACCGGTCAGGGCACTGGCCTTGCCGATCAGGGCCTGGAACAGGTCGATTTCGTAATTGGTATGGACGTGCTGCAGGATCGCCGCAAGACGCTCCAACCCCATGCCGGTATCCACGCATGGCGCAGGCAACGGCACCAGGGTGCCGTCGGGCTGTCGGTCGAACTGCATGAAGACCAGGTTCCAGATCTCGATGAAACGGTCGCCATCTTCGTCCGGCGAACCGGGCGGACCACCGGCGATGTGATCGCCATGATCGAAGAAGATCTCGGTACACGGGCCGCAGGGGCCGGTGTCGGCCATCTGCCAGAAATTATCCGAGGCGTATGGCGCGCCCTTGTTGTCGCCGATACGCACGATGCGGCTTTCGGGAACGCCGATCATGTCCCGCCACAGCGCGAAGGCTTCTTCGTCGGTGTGGTAGACGGTGACCAGCAGACGGTCGGCCGGTAGCTTCCAGACTTGCGTCAACAGTTCCCAGGCCCAGGCGATGGCGTCCTTCTTGAAGTAGTCGCCGAACGACCAGTTGCCCAGCATTTCGAAGAAGGTGTGGTGGCGCGCGGTGTAGCCCACCGAGTCCAGATCGTTGTGCTTGCCGCCGGCACGCAGGCAGCGCTGCACATCAGCGGCCCGCACATAGCTGCGCTTTTCCGCGCCCAGGAACACGTCCTTGAACTGGACCATGCCGGAATTGGTGAACAGCAGGGTCGGGTCGTTACCCGGCACCAGCGGCGCGGACGGCACGATGGTGTGGCCCTTCCCCTCGAAAAACGCGAGGAAGTCACTACGAATCTGGGAAGTGCTGAATTTGGCAGGTGCGTTCATGAGCTGGCATTGGGCGGGCGGCAGTCCCGGTCACCCAATGACATGTGGGCGCAGATGAGCGGAACAACCTGAAACCACAAAGGGTAGCAGGCCTGACGCCCTCAGTCCTCAAGCTCGAAGCGGGTGGCGCTACGAATACTGTTGCCGTCGAAACCACGCCGGGCCAGCAGATCGGCCGCCTTGCGTCGTTGCGGCAGATCTACCGGGCCTTGCTCGCCAAACCGGCGCCGGATCAGATCGCGTGCGTTCTCGGTCCAATCGCCTTCAAATGTCGCCATGGCAGCACTGATGGCCTCGCTATCCAGGCCATGCGTTCCGAGTTCGGCGCGAATATGCAGGGGGCCATAGCCCGAGCCGGCACGATTGCGCACCACCGCAGCAGCGAACCGGGTGTCGTCTTGCCAACCCTCTTCCGCCAGCCGCTCAACCGCCGCCTGTGCGGCATCTGGCTCGATTCCGCGCGCCAGCAGCTTGCGGTTCAATTCCTTGCGCGAGTGCTCGCGCCGCACCAATAGCCCCAGTGCGCGTTGGACCGGCGTCTGCTCCTTGAACCGGCGTCCCCGCTTGGGTGCGGGCTCGTGCTCGTCCATCGTGACGTGTCCCCGATCACTGAATCAATGCGCCCTCCATGGCGCCTGCCCTCCTGGCCTTCGATAGATCTACCGCGAGAAGCGACGGCACTGACTCCGCCGTCCCCGCGATAGAAAAACTTGCTGCGTTACCGCTCGCGCTGCAGTGGGCTGTCGCCAAGCGCTTGAGTCCGTCATGCTCTACGAGCACCTGACGGATGGTGCGCAGCGTCGACCGACTCGACCGCAATCGCTCACAGCCGGCGGCGTTTATTCCTTGTCGGCGTCTTCGCCTGCTTCGGGCGGGGCTTCGGTAGGCTGGAACTTCTCACGCAGCTCGGCTTCGAGCTTGGCCGCCACCTGCGGGTTATCGCGCAGATAACCACGTGCATTGTCCTTACCCTGACCGATGCGTTCGTCGCCATAGCTGTACCAGGCGCCGGCCTTGTCCACCAGCTTGGCCTCCACGCCCATGTCGATCAATTCGCCCTCGCGGCTGATGCCCTCGCCGTAGAGGATTTCGGTCACGACCTGCTTGAAAGGCGGCGCCAACTTGTTCTTGACCACCTTGATCTTGGTCTGGTTACCGATGATTTCGTCGCCCTTCTTGATTGCGCCGATACGACGGATATCCAGACGCACCGAGGCGTAGAACTTCAGCGCATTGCCGCCGGTGGTCACTTCCGGGCTCTGGCCCGGCATCATGACGCCGATCTTCATACGCAGCTGATTGATGAAGACCACCAGGGTATTGGACCGCTTGATGTTACCGGTGAGCTTGCGCAGCGCCTGGCTCATCAAACGCGCCTGCAGACCCGGGAGCTGATCGCCCATTTCGCCTTCGATTTCGGCCTTCGGCGTCAGTGCAGCCACCGAGTCGATCACCACGATATCCACCGAGCTGGAACGCACCAGCATGTCGGCGATTTCCAGCGCCTGCTCGCCGGTATCGGGCTGCGACAGCAGCAGATCGTCGACATTGACGCCCAGCTTGGCGGCATAGATCGGGTCGAGCGCATGCTCGGCATCGATGAACGCGGCGGTCCCGCCCTTTTTCTGGCATTCGGCGATCGCCTGCAGGGTCAAGGTGGTCTTGCCCGAGGATTCCGGTCCGTAGATTTCCACCACGCGCCCCTTCGGCAGGCCGCCGATCCCCAGTGCGATGTCCAGCATCAACGAGCCGGTCGGAATGACTTCGACGGCCTCGATCACGCGGTCGCCCATGCGCATCACCGAGCCCTTGCCGAATTGCTTTTCGATCTGGCTCAGTGCGGCGGAAAGGGCGCGCTTCTTGTTCTCATCCATCTGGGTGATCCTTGTCAGTGATTTCGGTGTAGGGCTAATGTAGCGGCGGTGTATCGCACAGGCTGAGACTGGCTGCGACACATCTAGATTAATGTTGCGAACATTGTGCCGGCAGCGGCGAATCCTGCAGCGCCAGCTGAGGAAAACGCCGGCGCGCGCATCGGTGCAACCCTCAGCGATTTGGCCTCAGCAGCCCGCAATACAGGCCTTCGATGGCGAAATCCTGATCCGGCAATACTTCGATCGGGGCGTAATCGGGGTTGCGCGGCAGTAACCGGATCCGGTCCTTGCCGATCTTGAGCAACTTGACGGTGATCTCCTCGTCGATCCGTGCCACCACGATCTGCCCCGAGCGCGCATCGCGGGTGCGATGCACGCCGATCAGGTCGCCATTGAAGATGCCTTCGTCGCGCATCGAATCGCCCTGCACTTTGAGCAAGTAGTCCGGCGACGGCGAGAAGAACACCCGGTCGAGCACGACGAAGTCGTCCGAGCCGATATCGGCGCCGATCGGCAGGCCCGCTGCCACGCGACCCAGCACCGGCAGCCGCAGCACGTCGTCGCGCAATGGCTCGGTGATCGGCGGCGTCCGCGACTGCGCGCCCTGCCCGGCCAGCCGGATGCCACGCGCCTGTCCCGGGACGCGGCGGATCGCACCCGCCTGCTCTAAGGCCTCCAGGTGATACTGCGCGGCGCGTACGCCCTTGAAGCCGAAGGCGCGGGCGATCTCGGTCTGCGACGGCGGGACGCCGTCGGCGTCGATGCGGTCGGCGATCAAGGCCAGGATTGCTTGCTGGGTATCGGTCAGGTCCATGGTTAGTAGTATTACTACTAACACCGTCATGTGCAATAGCGCCGAAGCAAAGCCCGCTGCTGATCGCTAACGCCGGCTGCGCCAGATCGAGAACAGGATCCAGATGCCGCATAAGCCTGCGCCGATGAAGCCGCCAACGCCCAACGCAAGCAGCCAGCGGCTGGCGCTCCCGCCGACGCTGTTCATGACGATCGACGAACCGATCACCAGGGCCGCGGTCACGATCCCCATGGTGAGCCGGTTGGCGGCGCGGTCGACCTGCTCGCCGAATTCGCGCAAGGCGCGCGTTTCCACGTGCAGCTGCAACTTGCCGCGCCGCGCCGCCTGGATCAGGCGCTTGAGATCGCGCGGCAGATCGCCGATCAGATCGATCGCCCCGGTCACGGTGCGCCGGCTGCGACGCAACATCGCGCTTGGCGCATACCGCTGCAAGACCACTCGCTCCAGATACGGCCGCGCTTCGCTGGCCATGTCGAAATCCGGATCGAGCTGGCGCCCCATCCCTTCGAGGGTGAGAAAGGCCTTGATCATCAGCGCCAGATCCGACGGCAGGGTGAGCCCGTGGTCGCGCAGGATGGCGGTGACGTCGCCAAGCATCGCGCCGATGCGTAGCTCTTTCAGCGGCACACCGCGGTATTGGTCGACGAATGCACCGATGTCCTGCTGCAGCCGCGCCTCATCGATCTCCAGGCTGGTGCCGGCCCACTCCAGCAGCACGTCGATGACGGCGTCGGCGTCGTAGCTCACCATGCCGTGCAGCAGTTGCGCCACCTGGAAACGGCGTTGTTCGGAGACGCGCCCGACCATGCCGAAATCGATGAGCGCGATACGCCCGTCGCGCAGATAGAAAATATTCCCCGGATGCGGATCGGCATGAAAACAGCCGTCCTGCAGCACCATCTTGAGCACGATGCCGGCACCGGCGCGCGCAAGCGCCTTACGATCCAGCCCCGCCGCATCGACCGACACCAGGTCGCGCCCGGGAATGCCGTCGATGAATTCCTGCACATTGAGCGACTCGCAGGTCCACTGCCAATACACCGTCGGCACCACCACCTGCGGGTCGTGCGCGAAGTTGGCAGCGATGCGCTCGGCATTACGGCATTCGGCGGCGAAGTCGAGCTCGCGCCGCAGCGAAACGGTGAATTGCTGCACCACTTCAGCCGGGCGATAGCGCTTGAGATCGGGTGCGCGCGTTTCGACGATGTCGGCAAGCCGTGCCAGCAGGCGCAGATCGGCATCGATGGTATCGCCGATGTCCGGACGACGGATCTTCAAGACCACCGGTGTGCCGTCGGCCAGCCAGGCACGGTGCGTTTGCGCCAGCGACGCAGCGGCCAGCGGCTGTTCGTCCAATCGCGCAAACACGCTTTCCGGCTCAGCGCCCAATGCGGCGACCAATTGCGGGCGGATCTGCTCGAACGGCAATGCAGGAACCGCGTTTTGCAGTTCGCTCAGTTCTTCGATCCATTCCGGCGGCAGCAAGTCCACGCGCGTCGCCAGCACCTGCCCCAGCTTGACGAAGGTTGGCCCCAGTTCCTCCAGCGCACGGCGCACACGCACAGCGGCCGACATCCGCAAGCGGCCCTCGGCGTTGCTCCAGTGCAGTAGCCTGCCGGCGCGTTCGAGCACGTCGGCCAGCCCGATGCGGCGCACCACATCGCCGAAGCCGTACCGGATCAGGACCGAGGCGATTTCCTGCAGACGCCCGAGATCACGCACAGTGCCAAGCGCTTCCCACATCAGTGCACCGCCTGTGTTGCTTCGCAACCGGCGCCGGGCCTGCTGCACGCCTGCGCGCGGGCCCAAACGCGAGCGATCGCTCGATGCGGCCGCACTGCCTCGCGAGCCGACCGCCGCGTTACCCCAAGTCCACCAGCATCGCGTGCCGGCAAGACAACCGCATGACGCCACACCTCACGCCACACGAACCGGCGCGCATGCGCAGCGACAACGCACGATGCACCAGGCGGACTGCGCGAGGTGAAGAGGGATGGCAATGTCTCGAACACGGCAGCGGAAAACGCGAACATCGGCACACAGGCTGGCAAGGAGACTCTAGTTTGTAGCCGATCTCTGCGCCGCTGTCGCGCTTGTGCCGGCCTCGGGCTTAGCGCAGAGCGTGGTGCGCGCACACGCCGACGCATCGATTGCGCAACATGCAGTGCGGCGCAGTGGCTTCAATACCGAAGGCGCAAGGTCAACCCATAGGTCCGCGGCGCGCCGAGAAATGCGTTCCAGGAACCGGCCTGCAGCGGCGTATCGATGACGATCTGTCGATAGGTTGCGTTCCCCAGATTTTCTGCCCACGCCTCCAGCAGCCAGCGTTTGTCATCGGCACCGACGCCCACGCGTGCGTTCAGCAGGGTGTAGCCCGGCTGCGCCTTCTGCGGATCCAGATCACTGCCGGCGTTGTACTCGGACGTGTGTTTGGCGCCGACATTGATACGGCCGGTCAGGCGATTGCCGATGGCATGTTCGTAGGTGACCGACAGATTCGCCGACCAGCGCGGCGCAAAGCTCAGGCGGCTGCCAGGCAGCAGCGCCAACTCTGCATCCGGTAACGGATCGTCGCCATAGCTGGTATCCGCATAGCTGAGCCCGCCTTGCAGCATCAGTCCCGGCAGGGCGCCCTGCCACAGCACTTCGGTGTCGATGCCGCGCGAGACCACGGTCGGGATGGCGCGCACCACGAAGCTGGTGCCGAGGAAATTGTTGAGCTGGAAATCGCTGAAATTCTGGTAGAACAGCGTCGCGTTCAACAGCAGGTTGCCGCCGAGCCAGGTGGTCCTGGCGCCGAGTTCGTAGCTGTCCACGAACTCGCCCGGAAATGCCGTGTCATCGACGGGCAGGATGCCTTGCACGCCACTGGACAGGCCATCGGACGACTGCACGCGATCCAGATTGAAACCACCGGCCTTGTAACCGCGCGCGGCCGACGCATAGGTCATCAGCGCATCGTTCCAGCGATACGCCAGCTTTGCGGTACCGGACCACTCGCGCTCGGTGAGACGTTGTTCGGTCACGCGACCGGCATGGGCACTATTTGCCCAGGGCAGGCAGGTGAAGCCGATCACCTGCGGCGCGATGGCCGGCACCGCGGCCGCGGGCACGCCACGCGCGGTCAACGCTGCGCCAATGCGTCGCAGCGCTGCCGGATTCACGCTTCCGTTGGGTGCGAAATAACGGGCGCACGCCGGACTGCCATCTGGATTTTCGAACGCGGATCGCAGCGCCTTGTGCTCGTAGGTATAGCGCAGGCCCACGACCACATCCAGCGCATCGGTGGCATGCCAGGTGTTGTTGGTGAACAGCGCCGCGCTGGTGCCATCCTGCCGAAAGCGATCCTGGCTACCCTGCCCGCGAAACAGGCTGCCTGTAGGCAGACCGGTGGCATCGGCCAAAAACCGCGTCGTATCCGCACGCGCGGCCAACGCCGGATTCACCCGTGCCAACAGCACGCTGGACAGATAGGGTTCGTATGCACTGCCGAAACGGTAGGACTCGTTGCGATGCAGGGTTTCATCGGCGTAGAACGCGCCCACCAGCCAATCGATGCTGTCGGTGGCTCCGGCCAGGCGCAGTTCCTGACTGAAGGTGCGGAACTTGGTAAGCATCTCGTTCTCGCGCGGTTCGCGATAGAGGATGTCGGCCGCGCCATAGTCGAAATCCAGGCCGTTGACCGACTCCCAATCGCGCAGCGCGGTGATCGAGGTCAGCACCGCCTGGTTCAGCCATGGCGTCGCCCAGTCGACCTGCGCCGCGACACCGCGGTCCTGGATGTCCTGCGCGGTGCTGCGATTGCTATAGGCACGGCGGCGGGCCGGCTCCGCACGCGGACTGGTGCCCTGCCCACCCGCGGCCAGTGCATCGATCAGCGCGGCAGTCGGGCCGCGCTCGGTGGTCACGGTGACGCAGCAATTTTCCTTGCGGCTGGTGGCATCGGCTGCGAGGTTGATATCCAGATCGTCGGTCGGCTCCCACAACAACTGTACGCGCGCGGTGCGCAGATTCTGATCGCCATCATCGGTGGCGGTGCGTGGGCCCGCGCCGGTCACCACCTGCTCGAACCCATCGCGACTGCGCCTGGCCGCGTACACGCGCAGCGCACTGGTTTCGCCCAGCGCATCGTTGAACGCACCGGCAACTCCCAGCGCACCGTAATTGCCGGCAGTGAATTCGGCATCGGCGCTGCGGGTAAAGCTCGGCCTGCGCGTGACCACATTGATGACGCCCGCCGAGGTATTTTTACCGAAGACGGTGCCTTGCGGTCCCTTCAGCACTTCGATGCGTTCAAGCTCGCCAAGGTCGGCGAAGCTCACGCCGTTGCGTGCACGCGCCACGCCATCGATGACCACGCCGACCGAAGATTCGAGCCCGGCGTTATCGCCGACTGTGCCGATACCGCGGATGCGCGCAGTGGTCTGCGCTGCGCTTTGGCTGCTGGTGACGATCAGGCCGGGCACCAGCACCTGCAGTTCCTTGATGTCATGCACGCCGCTGTCCTGCAGCATTTGCTCGGGCAAGACCGAGACCACCACCGGCACATTCTGCAGCGATTCTTCGCGTTTTTGCGCGGTGACCTTGAGTGCAGACAGCGTCGTCGGCGCGGCGGCCGCTGCGCTCTGTGCATGCAGACCAGGCGCAGGCAGCGCTGCCAAGAGTGCTAGCGCCAGCAAGGCGCAAGGTTGCCGTTCCATTTCCATGCGTGCCCCCGGCTGACGTGCGCGCGATGTACTGCAGCCAATGCCGCAGCTGGCGCCAAGCCTCACCTTACCGGTCGAGCTTCAATACATGGCGCAGGGAGCGGAATGCACGGCGCGCAGGACGAATGCCGCGCCGCTGTGCATGCATGCCAGCCATGCATCGCACGCGTCATTACTCAGCAGGCGCGGAGACTTGACGCGTTGGCGATCACATGAGGATCTGAAACCGCGACAAGGAGGATCCGGATTGCCCGCGCAAGTCAGTTACAGCAGAGCACTCAAACCACGCAGCGCCGCGACCACGGTTTGACGGCGGACCGCATCGCGGTCGCCATCGAACTGGAACAACTGCGCCGTGGCGTAGCCGCCGCGCCGCTTCCAGCCGATCCACACCGTACCCACCGGCTTGTCTTCGCTGCCACCGCCCGGACCCGCAATACCGGTCACGGCGACCGCAATGCTGCCACCGGACGTCACCAATGCACCGGACACCATTTCGATCACGGTCTCTCGACTGACCGCGCCATGCACCTCCAGCGTCTGCGGCCTGACCCGGAGCAGCGCCTGCTTGGCTTCGTAGCTGTACGCCACCATGCCGCAATCAAACCAGTCCGAGGAGCCGGCGATGTCGGTCATTGCCTTGGCGATCCAGCCGCCGGTACAGCTCTCGGCCGTCACCAGCCGCTCGCGCGCAGCGCGTAGTTGGGCGCTCAGCGACTCGGCAAGCTGCAAAAGGTCGTGATCAGTGGGAGACGTCATCGCCAGGGTCAGGATTGGACAGCGGTCACTTTTATCCGAATTTGTCCGCGCTGTCTTCCGCCAGGTGACCGGTCAGCGATCGGTTGTCGGACCGCTCGCCTGTCTCGGCGAGCGCTCCCGGCGCAACGCGGATCACCACCGCTACAGCTGCCGTGGGATATCGCCACGTGCTTGACCGTTTGCGCTGATCCGCACGAGGCAGATGCTCGATCCTGGCACCGCGCGCGGCACCACGTCATGGCATCTCTGGCGATCTAGCTTCGCTCATTGCATCGCATCGCAACGCCACGTCCGCTGCGTCATGACGCGTGTCATCGGCGGACGGGGCCTGCACTCCGCCGCTGGCGCGCAGCTGGCTGCGCCCAGCGCCGTCGAAGCGCGCGTCAGGTTTCCCAGTCTTCCCGACGGTCAGGAAGCATCGCGCGCAACGGTGCGCCATCCTCTCCGGCGGCAAGCCGTTCGGCTTCGACCATCGGCAGATCGACCTCAAGCAACCAGCCGTCCTCGTCGGACTGCTCGTTGCGCACCACTTCCAGCTGATGCAGCTTGGACCGCAGGCGACCGGCCGACGACGGCAGTCGCAGCTGTCCGGTCAGATGACGCAGATCCAGGCGTTGACCGAGTGCTTGCTGCAGTTCCTGCAAGCCACGCCCGTCGCGCGCCGAGACCCACACGCGTTCGCGCCGCGCCTGATCAGGGATGCCATCCTGCGCGTCGTGACGAACTTCGGCGCCGTCGATCTTGTCGATCTTGTTGAACACCAGCAGCTGCGGCAGATCGCCTGCGCCGACCGCCTGCAACACCTCATCGACCTGCTGGATGCGTTCTTCGCGCAGCGGGTCGGCGGCATCGACGATGTGCAACAACAGGTCGGCGTCGCGCGCTTCGGACAGGGTCGAACGGAACGCGGCAACCAATTGATGTGGCAAATCTCGGACAAAACCCACCGTATCGGCAAGAATCGCGCTGCCGCCCGGCAATGCGATACGGCGCACGGTCGGATCCAGCGTGGCGAACAACTGATCGGCCACATAGGCCTCCGCACCGGTCAGCGCATTGAACAACGTCG
This sequence comes from Xanthomonas sp. 10-10, assembly GCF_040182365.1. NCBI lineage: Bacteria > Pseudomonadati > Pseudomonadota > Gammaproteobacteria > Lysobacterales > Lysobacteraceae > Xanthomonas > Xanthomonas sp. 10-10. Next base: position 2,186,921 of record NZ_CP144460.1, on the reverse strand, counting down.
ACTTGCCTGCGTTGGTATAGCCGACCAATGCGATGCGCGGCAGCTCGCTGCGCATGCGCGCACGGCGCATCTGGGTGCGCTGTACCTCGACTTTTTCCAGCCGCTGCTGCAACTGCTCCACGCGCTTCTGCAGCAGCCGGCGATCGGTTTCCAGCTGGGTTTCGCCGGGGCCGCGCAGGCCGATCGAACCGCCGCGCTGACGCTCCAGGTGGGTCCAGCCGCGGACCAGCCGCGTGGCCATGTGCCGCAGCTGCGCCAGTTCCACCTGCAGCTTGCCTTCGTGGCTGCGCGCGCGTTGCGCAAAGATGTCCAGGATCAGGCCGGTTCGGTCGATCACGCGCCGCTCCAGATAGCGCTCGAGATTGCGCTCCTGACCCGGCGACAAGGTGTGGTTGACCAATACCAGATCCGCGCCGGTCGCCTCGGCGGCGGCCTTGATCTCTTCAAGCTTGCCGCTGCCGATCAAGGTCGACGGGCTGGGTTTGTCGATGCGCGCGGTGAGCGTTGCCGCCACCGTGGCGCCCGCCGACCTTGCAAGGTCGGCGAACTCCTCCAGCACATCGTCTTCGGCAGGCCCACCTGCGTGGGTCTGAATCAACAGCGCGTGCTCACCCTTGCGGGAACGATCAAACACGCGTTACTCCATTACTGCTCGACGTCGTCATCTTCCGCTTGATTACCTTCATTGGATTGCACATACCCACCACCCGGCCCCACGCGCACATTGCGCGCCGGCACGACCGTGGAGATGGCGTGCTTGTAAACCATCTGACTCACGGTGTTGCGCAGCAGGACCACAAATTGGTCGAACGACTCGATGGTGCCCTGCAGCTTGATGCCGTTAACCAGATACACAGAGACCGGCACTCGCTCGCGCCGCAGCGCATTCAGGAATGGGTCCTGCAAAGATTGCCCCTTAGCCATCGAAAAATCCTCTTCATTCTTGTTCTTATTGTCCCGGTCGACACCTGCCATCCCCAGCCGGCCCCGGAAACGGGATGTTACACGCCTGAAGCCTGCTGCACAGCGGGACGATGAGCGAGGAAGCCGACAAGTGCGTCGTCCAATTGATGCCGATCACGCTCCGGGTCGAACCAACGTGCGTCGAGCTCGCCACGCAGCCAGGTGAGCTGCCGTTTGGCCAGTTGCCGGGTCGCCTGGATCGCCTTGTCGCGGAACTCGGCCAGGCTGCCGGCACCATCCAGATACGCCCACGCCTGCCGATAGCCGACCGCGCGGACCGCGGGCAGGTCCAGCGGCGCAGCCACGGCGCGCATCTGCGGCAACTCCCGCAATCGCGTCACCTCGGCGAGAAAATCCTGCGCCAGCATCGCGTCCAGCCGCTGCGCGATGCGTGCGTGCAGTACCGCCCTATCTTGCGGCGCCAGCACGATTTTCAAGACCCGCAACGGCAGGCGCGGTCCCGGCGCCAGCGCCTGCCAGTCGCTGATCGGCCTCCCGCTGAGGCGGTACACCTCCAGCGCACGCTGGATGCGCTGCGGGTCGGTGGCATGGATACGCGCGGCAGCGATCGGGTCGACCTGCGCCAGTTGCGCGTGCAATCCGGCCCAGCCTACCTGCCCGGCCTCGGCGGCGATGGCGGCGCGCACCGCCGGGTCGGCTTCGGGCAACTGCGACAGCCCTTCGAGCACGGCACGGAAGTACAGCCCGGTACCGCCGGCCAGGATCGGCAACTTGCCGCGCGCGACGATGTCGTCGATCGCCTTGCGTGCATCGTCGCCGAACTCCGCGGCTGAATAGATCTGCCAGGGGTCGCGCAGGTCGAGCAGATGATGCGGTACCGCTGCGCGCATCGCGGCATCGGGCTTGGCTGCGCCGATCTCCAGCCCGCGGTAAACCAGGGCCGAATCGACGCTGACGATCTCGCCGTTCCAGCGTTGCGCCGCCTCCAGCGCCAGCGCGGTCTTACCGCTGGCGGTGGGGCCCATCAAGGCGATCGCAAGCGGGCGTCGGTCGGCGGGCATCAGTCCTCGTCCGGCCAGCGAATGGTCGGCGCGGCCGGCGTGTTGACCCGCGGGGTCGGAATCGCCGCCACCGCGTTCCAGACCTTCAACGCATCCACGGTCGCTGCCACATCGTGCACACGCAACAGCAGTGCGCCATGCTGCGCGGCGATCAAATGCGCGGCAACCGAACCGTGCACCCGTTCGGCGGCAATCTCGCGCCCGGTCACTTCACCGATGCTGCGTTTGCGCGACAACCCCGCCAATACCGGCAAACCGAATTCCTGCAGGCGCTGCAGTTGCGCAAGCAAGGTCAGGTTATGCGTGGTGTTCTTGTCGAAGCCAAAGCCCGGGTCGAGGATCAACCGGCGCTTGTCGATGCCAGCCATCTCGGCGGCGAAAATGCGCTCGGCCAGGAAACGATGCACCTCGGCCACCACGTCGTCGTACTGGGGCGCATCCTGCATGGCGTGCGGTGCGCTGCGTGCGTGCATCAGCACGACCGGCACGCCCAGGTCGGATGCTGCGTCCAGTGCGCCGGGCGAACGCAACGCGTAGACATCGTTGATCATGCCGGCACCGGCCGCGACCGCCGCGCGCATCACCTCCGGCTTGAAGGTGTCCACGCTGATCGGCACGCCGGTCTGCTGCACCAGCGCCTCAATAACCGGGATCACACGCTGCAATTCGTCTTCCAACGAAACCGCCTTGGCACCGGGACGGGTGGATTCGCCGCCGATGTCGAGCACCGCAGCGCCCTGCTCCACCAGCCGCAGTGCGTGTGCGATTGCCGCTTCGCAGGTCGCGTGCTGGCCGCCATCGGAGAACGAGTCCGGGGTGACGTTGACGATCCCCATCACCTGCGGCGCGTCCAGTCGCAAGCTGCGACCAGCGCAATCCAGCTTGAGCGCGGTATCGAACATCGGTGGTTTCTCCTGAAGCGGATGAAAGAATGATTGACCGAGCGGGTTGGTGCCCACGCAAGCGATTGCCAATCGATTGGGTTGCGCGCAGAACCTCGCTATCGACTACAGCGGCTGCGCAAACCCGGGGAACGACCGGAGCAAGCGGATGCTGCCTGTTGCCACGACACCGCGCATTGTCGCGCAGCCCGTCGCGTGTCGCATCCGGTGCGTTGAGGATTCAATGCCATATCCGACAGCGGACTGCTGCACCGGCGGCGTCCGGCGACTCGACACAACAACACGTCGCCGATGGCATCAACCCGTCGCCGATGGCATCCGACGACACCACACACACCACGCTCATCGCTCGCCACCGGCAGATCGATCACCTCGTCGACGCTGCGCAACGCAACGGGGCCAGGAATCGCTTCCTGGCCCCGCCGGATCATCTGCAATCGCCAATCGTCGGCTTAGATCTGCTCGGCCGGTCCTGCGATCGGCGGCAACGGACGCGGGCTTCCCTTGTCGTTGTTGTTGCCACCGTCCTTGTCGGACTTGCCCCAACCTGCCGGCGGCGGCGGCTCGCGGCCTTCCATGATCGCGTCGATCTGCGGCACGTCGATGGTTTCATACTGCAGCAGCAACTGCGACATCGCATGCAGCTTGTCGAGATTGTCGGTGAGGATGGTCTTGGTCTTGCTGTAGGCCTTGTCCAGGATCGAACGCACCACCTCGTCGATCTTGCGCGCGGTTTCATCCGAGACGTTCTTATGCTGGGTCACCGAACGGCCCAGGAACACCTCGTCCTCTTCCTCGCCATAGGCAACCGGGCCGAGCTCGTCGGACAGGCCCCACTTGGTGACCATGTTGCGCGCCATCTTGGTGGCACGCTCGATGTCGTTGGACGCACCGGTGGTGACCTTGTCGCCGCCGAAGATCAATTCTTCGGCAACGCGGCCGCCATACAGCGAGCACAGCTGCGATTCGATCGCGACACGATTCATCGAGTAGCGGTCGCCTTCCGGCAGGTACATGGTCACACCCAACGCGCGACCGCGCGGAATGATGGTGACCTTGTAGACCGGGTCGTGCTCGGGCACCAGGCGACCGACAATGGCATGGCCGGCCTCGTGATACGCGGTCAGCGTTTTTTCGTCCTCGCTCATGGCCATCGAACGACGTTCGGCGCCCATCAGGATCTTGTCACGTGCACGGTCGAAGTGATCCATACGGACTTCCTTCTCGCTGCCGCGCGCCGCAAACAACGCGGCTTCGTTACACAGATTGGCCAGATCGGCACCGGAGAAACCCGGCGTGCCGCGTGCGATGACCATCGGCACCACGTCGTCGGCAAGCGGCAGCTTGCGCATATGCACGCGCAGGATCTGCTCGCGACCCTTGACGTCCGGCAGCCCGACCACAACCTGGCGGTCGAAACGGCCCGGACGCAGCAGCGCCGGGTCCAGCACGTCGGGACGGTTGGTGGCTGCGATCACGATCACGCCTTCGCCGCCTTCGAAACCGTCCATCTCGACCAGCAACTGGTTCAGGGTCTGCTCGCGCTCGTCATGCCCGCCGCCGAGACCGGCACCGCGATGACGGCCCACCGCATCGATTTCGTCGATGAAGATGATGCACGGCGCATGCTTCTTGGCCTGCTCGAACATGTCGCGCACGCGGCTTGCACCGACGCCGACGAACATTTCGACGAAGTCCGAACCGGAGATGCTGAAAAACGGCACCTTGGCTTCGCCGGCGATCGCCTTGGCGAGCAGGGTCTTGCCGGTACCCGGCGGGCCGACCATCAGCACGCCGCGCGGGATCTTGCCGCCCAGCTTGGTGAACTTGGTCGGGTCGCGCAGGAAGTCGACCAGCTCGCTGACTTCTTCCTTGGCCTCGTCGCAACCGGCAACGTCGGCGAAGGTGATCTTGACCTGGTCCTCGCCCTGCAGCTTGGCGCGCGACTTGCCGAAGCTCATCGCCCCCTTGGCACCGCCGCCACCGCCCTGCATCTGGCGCATGATGAACAGCCAGAAGCCGATGATCAGGATGACCGGCAGGAAGTTGAGCACCAGCGACCAGAAGCCCGGCCCGGTGGACGGCTTCTGGCGGGTCATTTCGATGTTCTTGCTGTACAGCACGTCGACCAGCTTGTCGTCGCGCGGGCCGTAGACGGTAGCTTCGCTGCCGTCGGTGCGCTTGAAGCGGATCGCATTGACCGCGAGGTTGGTCTCATCGGTGTAATCCACCGATTTGACGCGCCCGGAGTCCACTTCTTTCAGAAACTGGGTATAGGTGATCGAGTCGGCACCGACGCCACCCGCCATCCGCGGCGAGAAGCTCTGGAAGACGACCATCAGCACAACCGCGACGACCACCCACAGCAGCAGATTCTTGGTCAAGTCGTTCATCCTCATTGGCTCCGGTGCCCTCTACTCTTTAATTCTTGAAACACGGTGGTCATTGGCAGCTTACTTGATCTGGACACGCTTGCCCTGACCGAGCGCATAAACTTCCGGGGAGCGCTTGCGCGAGGCCGCCGGCTTGCGAATCGTCACCTTCTCATAGCGGCGGCGAAGCTCACGAATATAGTCGTCGGACCCGACACCCTGGAACAGCTTGATCAAAAACGCCCCACCCGGCTTGAGGTGAGTGTCGGCAAATTCCATCGCCAGTTCCGCCAGGTGCATCATCCGCGGTTGGTCGACCGCATCCATGCCACTCTTATTGGGGGCCATATCGGACAGCACAAGGTCCACCGGCACATCGCCCAACATCGCTTCGAATTCCGATAGGACCGCTTGTTCCCTGAAGTCGCCGTGAAGGAAGTCCACGCCCGCCAGGGCCGGCATGTCCAGGATATCCAGCGCCAGCACGCGCCCGCTGTCGCCCATGGACTTGCGCACCTGCTGCGACCAGCCGCCCGGCGCGGCCCCCAGGTCGACCACCACCATGCCCGGTTTGAGCAGGCGATCGCGCTGCAGCAGCTCTTCCAGCTTGTAGGCCGCGCGCGAGCGCATGCCTTCGGCCTGGGCCTTCTTCACGTAAGGGTCGGCGAAGTGTTCCTTGAGCCAGCGCTGGCTGCTTTTACTACGGGAAGGCATTGGCGACGGGGGTCGGAACGGGCCGCCATGATACCCTGAACACCCTTTGCTGCCTTTCGATCCTGCATGTCCATTGTTCTCACCTCCGCCCAGACCCGTTTCCTGCGCGGCCAGGCCCACGATCTCAAGGCGCTGCTGCAAACCGGCGGCAAAGGGGTCACGCCGGCATTTCTGGCCGAACTCGAGGAAGTGCTCGAGCGCCACGAATTGATCAAGGTGAAGGTGGCCTCCGAGGATCGTGAGACCCGCGATGCGCTGATCGCCGAACTGGTCGGACAGACCGGTAGCGCCCTGGTGCAGCGGATCGGCCACGTCGCCATCCTGTACCGCCCCAGCAAGGAAAAGCGCCAGATCGTGCTGCCGCGCGGCTGACCCACCGAGTCTGTTATGCCTTTAAGCCAGGAACACCCCGACTACACCTATGCGCTGCGCGCGGCCGATGGCCGCCATGCCAAGGTCAACGACCAGATCCTGCAACAGAGCTTCATCCTGATGCCGGATGAACTGGTGGAACGCTGGCCGGTGCAGCATCTGGACCATCTGCAGGCAAGCCACATGGACGCGGTGCTGGCGCTGGCGCCAGCGGTCATCCTGCTGGGCACCGGCGAGCGCCAGCGCTTTCCGAACGCACAAGTGCTTGCCGCCTGCCTGACCCGTGGCATCGGCCTGGAAGCGATGACCAACGCCGCTGCCGCGCGGACCTATAACGTGCTGGCCAGCGAAGGCCGCCGGGTGGCGCTGGCAATGATTCTGGAAGGCTGAATCGGGAATCGGGAATCGGGAATCGGGAATCGGGAATCGGGAAAGCAGGCTGGACTGAAGTTTCGCTGTCAAGCGAAAATTGACCAAGCCTCAGATGCCCTGCTCATGCCAGGCATCATCCGCCACCGATCGATAAAGCCGCGGCCCAAGGCTGTTGCGATTCCCTATTCCCGATTCACTTCTTCGGCAGATACAACAGCGGATCGACCGGCTTGCCGTTGTAGCGGATCTCGAAGTGCAGCATGTCGCGGGCGGCGCCGCTGCGGCCCATTTCGGCGATCTGCTGGCCGGCCTTGACGCTCTGGCCCTCGTTGAGCAGGCGCTTGCGGTTGTGGCCGTACGCCGACAACCACTGGTCGTTGTGCTTGATGATGATCAGCTCGCCATAGCCGACCAGGCCGGCACCGGAGTACACCACCACACCATCGGCGGCCGCGCGCACGGCCTGGCCGCTGGCGCCGGCGATATCCACACCCTGCTTGGTGGTTTCGCCGCTCACGAAGGTACCGACCACCACGCCATCGGCGGGCCAGCGCCAGGAGAAGCCGCTGCTGACCGGGGCGGCGACCGGCGCTGCCGGACGCGGCGGCACCACCGTGCCGGCGCCGGCCACCGGTGCGCTGGCTCCCGGCTTGCCCGCACCGGGCGGATACAGCTTCAAGGTCTGGCCGGGATAGATGGTGTTGGGCGAAGAAAGGCCGTTCCACGCCGCCAGGTCAGGCGCGGTGATATTGGTGCGACGCGAGATCGCATACAGGGTATCGCCGCGCTGCACGGTCACCGTCACGCCGGGGCGTGGCACCGACGGTCGTGGCGCTGCGGTGGTCGGCCGTGACGACGAGCCGCCACTGGCGCCAGGCGAACGCACCACGGTGGCACTGCTGCAGGCGGTCAGCCCGATCGCCACCAGGAGCACGACTGCTGTCTTGCGTACCGAATTCATCTGCGTCTTGCTCATCCGTTCGTTGTCTTCCACACCAGCCAGCCTGCGCCCGCCGCGAGCACCGCCATCGCGACCCAGCCCAGCGGTTCGATCCAGCGATGCAGCGCCGCTTCGGCCCGTGCGCCACCGAGGCGGATCGCACCGGCGACCAGATACACGCGCTTGCCGCGGCCGACCAGCATGCTGGCGATGAAGGGCAGGATCGGCACGCCGACCACGCCCGAGGCCCAGGTAAAAATCTTCAGCGGAATCGGGGTGAAGCCGACCAGCACCAGTGCCCAGAACGCCTTCCACGGCGAATCGGCGACCAGCGTGCGCAGGGTTTCGATCTGCGCCTGGATCTTCGCGCTCCAGCCCAGCCACTCGATCAGCGGCTGCAATGCGGCAAAGGCGAAATGGCCCAGAAGATAGCCGACCAGCGCGCCGCAGACCGAGCCGATCAGGCTCAAGGTGGCGAACCACAGCGAACGCCTGGGTTCGGCCAGCGACATCGGCGCCAGCATCACCTCCGGCGGCACCGGAAAGATGAAGCCCTCCACGAAGCTGAGACCGGTCAGCAGCGCTGGTGCGCGGCGGTGGCGTGACCAACGGATGGCCACGTCGTACAACGGCCCGAAAATCTTCATCGAGGAACTCTCATGGGATCAATCCAGCATGCCCGACAACAGCGGGACGAACGTGACCGGCGCCAGAACCTGCTGCTCGATCTCGCCATCGGCAGCGCGGGTGAGCTGCACCAGCGACTGCGAGGAGGCGCCACCGACCGGGGCGACCAGGCGCCCGCCGACCGCCAGTTGATCGACCAGCGCATCCACCAGGGCCGGCGCAGCGGCGGTGACCACGATGGCATCGTAGGGGCCGTGCTCGGGCCAGCCGATGCGGCCATCGTCGTGCTTGCTGCGCACGTTCATGCCCAGATGGCGGAAGCGCTTGCGCGCCTGTCGCAGCAGGTCGCCGATGCGCTCGACGGTGTAGACCTCCAGGCCCAGCGCGGCCAGGATCGCGCCCTGGTAGCCGGAGCCGGTACCCACTTCCAGCACCTTGGTCGGGCCGACCTGCAGCACTGCCTCGGTCATGCGCGCGACCACCCACGGCTGCGAGATGGTCTGGCCGTGGCCGATCGGCAATGCAGTGTCTTCATAGGCGCGCGAGGCCAGCGCTTCATCGATGAACAGATGACGCGGGACGGTGCGCATGGCATTGAGGGTGGCTTCGTCCTGGATGCCGGCCTCACGCAGGCGCTCGACCAGACGGTCGCGCACGCGCTGCGAGGTCATGCCGATGCCGACCGACTCCGGTTGCAGCATGCGCAGCCTCGGTGTCATGCCGGGCCGTCCAGCGCAGCAGTCAGCCCGCCTACCCAGCCGGCCACCGTCTCCAGCGCCTGGTAGCGGGTGAGATCGACATGGATCGGCGTGATCGAGATATGCCCGGTGCGCACGGCATGGAAATCGGTGCCGGCGCCGGCGTCCTGCTCCGGACCGGCCGGGCCGATCCAGTACACGGTGCGGCCGCGCGGGTCCTGCTGCGGCACGCAGGGCTCGGAGCGATGCCGGTTGCCCAGCCGGGTGACTTCGAAACCGAGCACATCCGACCACGCCAGATCCGGCACGTTGACGTTGAGGATGGTGTCGGCCGGCAGTGGGTCGGCCTTGAGCCGCGCGACGATTTCCACTGCGGCGCGCGCGGCGGTCTCGTAGTGATCCGCTTGGTGATTGTGCGTGACCAGCGACACCGCGACCGCGGGAAGGCCGAGGAAGCGGCCTTCCATCGCGGCAGACACGGTGCCGGAATAGATCACGTCGTCGCCGAGATTGGCTGAATTATTGATGCCGGAGACCACGATGTCGGGGTCGTAATCCAGCATGCCGGTGAGCGCCAGATGCACGCAGTCGGTGGGTGTACCGGCCACCGCGCAGGTCTGCGCATCGATGCGGCGGGTGCGGATCGGCACATCCAGCGTCAGCGAATTGCTGGCGCCGGAGCGGTCGCGATCGGGCGCGACCACCATCACTTCATGACCGGCGTGCCGCAACGCCTCGGCCAGGATCTGGATGCCGGGGGCGTCGACACCGTCGTCGTTGCTAACCAGTACGCGCATGAGACTCCTCGGAAAACCCGGCCATGATACCGGATGCGTCCATGCGCTTGCCGCTTGATCTTCGCGCGTGTCTGGGGTTGGAGCGGTTACGCTGTACCGATGTCACACCCTGAAGACGAAGACGACGGCGCGCTGTTCCGCGCAGCGATCGGCGCGGTCAAGCCGATCCGCGAAGTCGCACCACCGGCCAACGCCAAGCCGCGCCCGAAGCCGCGCGCGCGCATGGCCGAGCGCGACGAGGCGCAAGCGCATACCGAATTCGCACGATTGCTGCGCGACAGCGCGCCGCTGGAAGCCGGCGACACGGCCAGCTATCGCCGCGAGAATCTTCCCACCCGTCTGTTCCAACGCCTCAAGCGCGGGCAGTTTTCGGTGCAGGACGAACTGGACCTGCATGGCGCCACCGCAGCGCAGGCCGAAGCGTTGCTGCGGCAATTCCTGCTGGAGGCGCATGCGCACGAACATGGCTGTGTGCGCATCATCCACGGCAAGGGCCTGCAGTCGGACAACGGCGCGCCAGTCCTGAAGAACCTGATGGACCGCCTGCTGCGCCAGCGCAACGATGTGCTGGCATTTCATTCGGCACCGCCGACCCAGGGCGGTACCGGTGCGTTACTGGTGTTGTTGGCGCGGCGGTAGTGTGGCGATGCATGGGGTAGGCGCTGGCGACCCTGCCGTCTGGCAGGCAGAGATCGTGCCGAGACGAGTCGCGATCCATGCGCATGCAGCCCTGACGCCTGCTTTGCGACGCCCATCTTCGTTCCCCGGCGTTCGCTGCGCAGGTCGTCGTGCTTCGCAGGCAACGGCACCTGTGTGCGTCTGGCAGGCTGTCGGCAGCGCGGGTCGCGGCCGGGCCCGCTGCTGCGAGAACGCACACGGCTGTTGTGCGTGCGGGATTTGACGACTTGCCTGAGGACGCTCAGTCGTCGGCGCGCGTGGTTGCCGCGGCACGACCGGCATCGCTGACATCGCCGAGTTCCCACAGCACTGCAGTGGCGTAGCAGCCTTGCGGCAGCGCAAACTCCACCTGCAAGGCCCGCCGGTCCAGCCAGCGGTATTCCAGATCCTGCGGACGCAGACGCAACGCGCGGCGCTCCTGTTTCAGTCCGGCCGCTTCCAGCCCCTGGCGCAACACCTCCGATTGCCGATCCGATAACGCGCCCTGCTCCACCGCCGCGGCCTGATCGGTACAACGCAGCTCGCCCGCGCCCCACAGCGGGCCACTGGGGTGGATGTCGAAGCGCGCCAGCCGCTCGGCCAGCACCTCGCTCCAGGGTTCGGGGCCGAACACGCTGCGCGAGCCATCCAGCATCCACGCCTCGCCATCCAGCGCCGCATCCCAGCTGCCCTGCTCCACGCGCGCGGTCAGCACGCGATTGAACAGCGCCGAGCGCGCCGCAGACAGCAGGATCGAGCGCTGATCGTTGCGCAGACGCCGCTTCGGCGCCGGCACCAAGGTGCCGTCGGCCTCCTGCAGGTAACCGAACATCGCCAACGCAGAAGCCACGTTGCCGCCATCGCGCCCGAAGCGCTGTTCGCCGAACCAGTTCGGAATCCCGCGTGCGGCGATCGACTGCAAGCGTTGCTCGATGGCGTCGCGCTCGCCCTGCACCTGACGCAAGGTCAGCACGAAGCGATTGCCCAGCAGCGCGCCGCGCTGCAGCTTGCGGTTATGCCAGGTACTGTGGACCACCTGCATCTGCGCATCGTCGAGCGTGGCGAGGTCCGGCGCGATGCGCTTGGGCAGGTGCACGCTGAAACGTTGCGTGGTCACTGCATGACGATCCTTCAGCCCGGCATAACCGACGCCCATCTCCGCGATGCCCGCCCACTGCGCAAGCTGTCTGGCGATATGGGCGGTGTTCTGGCCGCGCTTGCGAATGGTGAGCAACAGGTGCTCGCCTTCGCCGGACGGCTCGAACGACGGCAGTTCGTCGACCTGGAAATCTTCCGGCGTGCTGCGCATTGCCGCGCCAAGGACCGCAGCGCCGTGCGCGCGTGGCAGGAGGGACGTCTCGCTCATGGTGTGGTTTGCCTCGCGCCGACGCATCGTGCGCTGTGTGCCGGGAGTGCGGCGTCGAATGTGGTGATGCGCGCCGGCGATCCGGCATGCAGAAGTGCAGTTTAGTGCAGCCGGCAAACCGGCTGTGGTGGCCGACAGACGGCCGCGACCGACGCTGGATGCGACAGAAGCCGCTCATGCGATCGTTGCACCCGGCGCCCGCTGCGCACGTCCAACTGAAGCATGTTCGCCAGGTCTTGTTCGTAACGCCTACATAGCGATCTTGCCCAGCAGCACCGCTGCCTGCGCGGCAATGCCTTCGCCGCGACCGGTGAAGCCGAGCTTTTCGCTGGTGGTGGCCTTGACGCTGACTGCATCGAGTTCGATGCCGAGCAGCCCGGCGATGCGTTCGCGCATTGCCAGTGCATGCGGGCCAACCTTGGGCCGCTCGCAGATCACAGTGATGTCGGCATTGCCCACGCGCCAGCCGCGCTCGCGCAACAACTGATCGCAATGCTGCAGAAACTGCGCGCTGTCGGCGTCCTTCCAGCGCGCGTCGGACGGCGGAAAGTGCTGGCCTATATCGCCCAGCGCCAACCCACCCAGCATCGCATCGCACAGCGCGTGCAACACCACGTCGCCATCGCTATGCGCGAGCACGCCCTGGCTATGCGCGACGCGCACGCCGCCGAGCATCACGTGGTCGCCATCGCCGAACGCATGCACGTCGTAGCCCTGGCCGATTCGGAAATTGAAGGACATGGAAAACCTGTGGTGATTTAAGAGGCGTCGTTGCGGTCGTCGCCGTCGTTGGCAACGACAGCCAGCCCGGCATCGCCGCGCGCGGATGGCGCAGCCTCATCGGTGGGTGCAGCGGCGGGGTCGGCGTCGACCGCAACGCCGCGGCGTACAAGTTCGAACTCGAAGCGCGCCAGATCCGCCGGCGTGGTGACCTTGAAGTTGTCCTCGGCGCCCTCCACCAGCAACGGACGCAGCCCGAGCCGCTCCATCGCCATGGCCTCGTCGGTGACGTCGACGCCGGCAGCCGATGCTTCATTGAGACCACGGATCAGCTGATGACGCCGAAACAGCTGCGGTGTCAGCGCACGCCACAAGCGCTCGCGTGGCTCGGTGCCGTCGATACCGCCATCGTCGCCGGCACGCTTGAGGGTGTCGCGCACCGGTGCGGCCAGGATCGCACCGACCGGGTCGCCGCGACCGATTTCCAGCAGCCGGTCCAGATCTGCCAGCGCCAGATTCGGGCGCGCGGCATCGTGCACCAGCACAAAGTCGTCGGCCCGCACGCTCTCCGGCAGGGCCAGCAAGCCCGCCAGCACCGACGCTGCGCGCGTGGCACCGCCCACGCAGGTCACTACGGGCTTGGACTGCACCGACGTCCAGCCCGGCCAGTCGGCATCGCCCGGTGCAATCGCCACCAGGATGCCGGCGACCGCTGGATGCGCTGCAAGCGCTGCCAAGGTGTAGGCCATCAGCGGTTGGCCCGCTGCCGGCAGATATTGCTTGGGAAGCGCAGCACCAAACCGCGTGCCGCGCCCTGCGGCCGGCACGATGGCCCAGATCGAGCCGGTCATGGATGCGGTTCCGTTGCGGATGCAGGATCGGACGTAGCCGGCACAGGTGTCGCTTCGGGCGTTGCGGCAGGCAGTGGCGGTGCGTCCTCGACCACGCGATAGAACGTCTCGCCCGGTTTGATCATGCCCAGCTCGCTGCGTGCGCGCTCTTCGATTGCCTCCTCGCCGTCCTTCAAATCCTTCACCTCTGCTGCCAACGCCTGGTTGCGTTGGCGCAGACCTTCGTTGTCCTGTGTCTGATGCGCGACCTGGGCTTCCAGCATCATCACTTCACCGGAATTCCCAGGCCCGAACCAGAAGCGGTACTGCAGCCAAGCCAGCAGCACCGCCAGCACCAGCAGTAGCCAGCGCCAGTTGCGCACGGCTTATCGCTTGATCGAAACGAACGCGTCGCGGCCGGCGTAACGCGCGCCGGAGCCCAACGCCTGCTCGATGCGCAGCAGCTGGTTGTACTTGGCCACACGATCGCTGCGGCACAGCGAGCCGGTCTTGATCTGGGTGGCGGTGGTGGCCACGGCGATATCGGCGATGGTGGTGTCTTCGGTTTCGCCCGAACGGTGCGAGACGATGGACGCGTACTTGGCCGCATGCGCCATGGCGATCGCTTCCAGCGTTTCGGTCAGCGTGCCGATCTGGTTGACCTTGATCAGGATCGCGTTGGCGGTGCCCGAGTCGATGCCCTGCTTGAAGATCTTCGGATTGGTGACGAACAGATCGTCGCCAACCAGCTGCACCTTCTTGCCGACGCGGTCGGTGAGCAGCTTCCAGCCGGCCCAATCGTCTTCGGCCAGGCCGTCTTCGATGCTGATGATCGGGTACTGCGCGACCCAGTCGGCCAGGAAGTCGACGAACTGCTCGCTGGTCAGGCGCTTGTTCTCGCCCACCAGGTTGTACTTGCCGTTGTCGTAGAACTCGCTGGAGGCCACGTCCAGACCCAGCAGGATGTCTTCGCCGGCCGTGTAACCGGCCTTGCCGATCGCTTCGAGAATGGTGTCCAGCGCTTCGACGTTGCTGCGGAAGTCCGGCGCAAAGCCGCCTTCGTCGCCCACTGCCGTGCTCAGGCCGTGGCCCTTGAGCACCGACTTGAGCGAATGGAAGATTTCGGTGCCGGCGCGCAGCGCTTCGGAGAACGAGCTGCAGCCGACCGGCAACACCATGAACTCCTGGAAGTCGACGTTGTTGTCGGCATGCGCGCCGCCGTTGATGATGTTCATCATCGGCACCGGCAGCGCCACGTCCGATTCGGTGATGGTGGACAGGTACTGCCACAGCGGCTGTTTGCGCGAGGCGGCAACCGCATGCGCGGCGGCCAGCGACACACCCAGCAGCGCATTGGCGCCCAGGCGGCCCTTGTTCTCGGTGCCGTCCAGGTCGATCAGGCGACGGTCCAGACCCTGCTGGTCGGCCGCATCGAAATCCTTGAGCGTCTCGGCGATGGTGCCGTTGACGTTGTCCACCGCATGGCGCACGCCCTTGCCCATGTAACGGGTCTTGTCGCCGTCGCGCAGCTCCACCGCTTCCTTGGTGCCGGTCGAGGCGCCCGAGGGTACGGCGGCGCGGCCGAATGAGCCGTCTGCCAGCGTGACTTCGGCCTCCAGCGTGGGATTGCCGCGGGAATCGAGGATTTCGCGGGCGAGGATCTTGGCGATAGTGGTCATAGGTCGATCGGTTACCAGTAAGGGGGAAGTACACCGGAAACAAGCTGCCGGATTATCGCTGTACACCGCGCCATTGCCAAATCGCACGGGCCCGATGCGTGCCTGACCGGCAAGACCCTGCAGCTAGGCCCTCAGGCCCGGCAGCGAAGCGCAAAACAGCAGCAGCAGCAGCGCCAAGCCCGTGGCGGCAGCGCCTGGCTGGCGACGCAGCGAGAACGCGACCGGGCTGGCGACAAGACCGCCCAACGTCAGCAACGCGCCTGTCAGCAACGTCACGAGCATCGGCGTGCGCGTAGCCTGCATCGCATGGTTGCCGTCGCCCGGCATGCCGATGCTGGCAGTCACCAGGAAGGCCATGACAGCCAGGCAGGCCCATGCAGCGAGCGACAGTCCCAGCGCCATCCAGCCCCAGGGCCAGTGCCGCCAGTGCCGGCGTTGGCGACGCGATGCCGCCAACGCCCACGGATCGGAACTCATGCGAAGCGCGCGAACCCGTGCTTCTTGGTCACTGCATCCAGTTCCATCAGCGTTTCCAGCAGCTCTTCC
Organism: Xanthomonas sp. 10-10; assembly: GCF_040182365.1. NCBI lineage: Bacteria > Pseudomonadati > Pseudomonadota > Gammaproteobacteria > Lysobacterales > Lysobacteraceae > Xanthomonas > Xanthomonas sp. 10-10. The sequence continues at coordinate 2,171,344 of NZ_CP144460.1, read as the reverse complement.
ATGCGATCGAGCGGCCACGCATTGGGACCATCGGACAGCGCCTTGGACGGATCCGGATGGGTTTCGGCGAACAGGCCGGAAATACCCACGGCCACGGCCGCGCGCGCCAGAACCGGCACGAACTCGCGCTGGCCGCCGGAGCTGCTGCCCTGCCCGCCCGGCAACTGCACCGAATGGGTCGCGTCAAACACCACCGGGCAGCCGGTATCGCGCATGACGCTGAGCGAACGCATGTCGCTGACCAGGTTGTTGTAGCCGAACGAGGCGCCACGTTCGCAGACCATGATCTGCTCGTTGCCGGTCGACTTGGCCTTGTCCACCACCGGCTTCATGTCCCACGGCGCCAGGAACTGGCCCTTCTTGATGTTCACCGGCTTGCCGGCGGCGCAGACGTTCTTGATGAAATCCGTCTGCCGCACCAGGAAGGCCGGGGTCTGCAGCACGTCGACGACGGCGGCGACCTCGTTCATCGGGGTGTATTCGTGCACGTCGGTGAGCACCGGCACGCCGATCTGCTGCTTCACCGCAGCCAGCACCTTCAGGCCTTCTTCCAGGCCGGGGCCGCGGAAGCTGGTGCCCGAGGTGCGATTGGCCTTGTCGAAGCTCGACTTGAAGATGAAGTTGATCCCCAGCTTGCCGGTGATCTCCTTGAGCTTGCCGGCTACGTCGAGCTGCAGCTGCATCGACTCGATCACGCATGGGCCTGCAATCAGGAACAACGGCTGGTCGAGGCCGACTTCAAAGTCACACAGTTTCATCAGGTCACCTATTGAGTAAAGCCCCTCTCCCGTCGGGAGAGGGGTTGGGGTGAGAGGAAGGTTTGAAAGCGCTTAATAAGGCCAGATGGTTTGCCCTGGCTGGCGCGTGGCGGCGCGTTCATCATGGCTTCAATCCTTCAGTGTGTTGCGGCGCCCCTCATCCGCCCCTACGGGGCACCTTCTCCCAGTGGGAGAAGGGAGTTAACCACCCGTTTTTTGATGTTAGCCCCTCTCCGATCGGGAGAGGGGTTGGGGGTGGGGCAAGGTTTGCAAGCGCTTATAAGGCCAGATGGTTTGCCCTGGCTGGCGCGTGGCGACGCGTTCGTCATGGCTTCAATCCTTCAGTGTGTTGCGGCGCCCCCTCATCCGCCCCTTCAGGGCACCTTCTCCCGATGGGAGAAGCAACTCACGCACGCGCTTCCTTGAGCAACTTGCCGCCAGCCTTCTTCTCGCGCGCAGCGCGCACGAAGCCGATGAACAACGGGTGCCCGTCGCGCGGGGTGGACAGGAACTCCGGATGCGCCTGGCAGGCCAGGAACCACGGGTGCGCATCGCGCGGCAGCTCCACCACTTCCACCAGGGTGTCGTCCATCGACTTGCCGGAAATCACCAGCCCGGCGTCTTCCAGTTGTGTGCGGTAGCGGTTGTTGAACTCGTAGCGGTGACGATGACGTTCGGCCACCACGTCCTTGCCATAGACCTCGCGCGCCAGCGTGCCCGGCTTCAGGCGCTGCTCCTGCAAGCCCAGCCGCATGGTGCCGCCCAGGTCGGATTTTTCGTCGCGCTTTTCGACTTCGCCGGTGGCGGTGCGCCATTCGGTGATCAGCCCGATCACCGGGTGTGGCGACTGGCGATCGTTCTCGGTGCTGTTGGCTGCGTCCAGGTCGGCCACGTGGCGGGCATAGTCCACCACCGCCGCCTGCATGCCGTAGCAGATGCCGAAATACGGCACCTTGTGCTCGCGCGCGTATTTGGAGGTCAGCACCTTGCCTTCGAAACCGCGATCGCCGAAGCCACCGGGCACCAGGATGCCGTCGATGTCCTGCAAGGCGGCCATGTCGCTGCCTTCCAGGTCCTGCGCTTCCAGCCACTTCAGGTTGACCTTGGTGCGCTGGCGCAGGCCGCCGTGGCGCAACGCCTCGGCCACCGACTTGTAGGCGTCCTGGTGATCGACGTACTTGCCGACCACCGCAATGGTGACTTCGTCCAGCGGATGCTTGACCGCATCCACCACCGCCGCCCATTCGGACAGATCGGCCGCGGCGACCTTGTCGCGCAGCTTGAACTGGTCGATGACCAGCTCGTCCAACCCCTGACGCAGCAATTCCAGCGGCATGCCGTAAAGCACGTCGATATCCGGGCAGCTGATCACTGCGCGCTCGGACACATTGGTGAACAGGGCGATCTTGCGGCGCTCCGAATCCGGCACCGCCTGCTCGGACCGGCACAGCAGCACGTCCGGCTGGATACCGATCGAGCGCAGTTCCTTGACCGAATGCTGGGTCGGCTTGGTCTTCAACTCACCGGCCGCCGCGATATATGGCACCAGGGTGAGGTGCATGAACATCGCCTTTTCCGCGCCACGCTCGGTGCGCACCTGGCGGATCGCCTCCAGGAACGGCAGCGATTCGATATCGCCGACGGTGCCGCCGATCTCGATCAACGCCACGTCGAAGCCGGCCGTGGCCTCGTCGATGCAGCGGCGGATCTCGTCGGTGATGTGCGGGATCACCTGTACGGTGGCGCCCAGGTAGTCGCCGCGGCGCTCCTTGCGGATCACGTTCTCATAGATCCGGCCGGTGGTGACCGAGTTCTTGCGCGACAGCCGCGTGCGCACGTAACGCTCGTAGTGACCCAGGTCCAGGTCGGTCTCGGCGCCGTCGTCGGTGACGTAGACCTCGCCATGCTGGAACGGGCTCATCGTGCCCGGGTCCACATTGATGTACGGGTCCAGCTTCATCATCGTGACCTTCAGGCCACGCGCTTCCAGAATGGAGGCAAGCGAAGCGGCGGCAATGCCCTTGCCTAGCGAGGACACTACGCCGCCGGTAACAAAAATCAGGGGGGTCATGGGGCTTGAAGCCTCCCGGAAAGCCATAGTTTAGCGGGTGACGGGCGAATGCCCAAGGGCTGCGTGACGACCGGGCGGTCTCAGACGGCAAATGCGCGCAACAACGCGTAAATGCAGACGCCCCGGCCGAGGCCGGGGCGTCCGTGGACCACGTAACGCTGCGCAGATGCCTCAGCGTGCGGGTTTCTCTTCTTCCTCTTCCTCGCGCGGCGCGCTGTCGGCCTTGGGCTTTTGCGCGGCAGCGGCAGCGCGGCGCTCGGCCTTGCGCTCGGCGTCGGTCTTGGCCTTGGCGTCGTCGCTTTTCTGGGCGGTGGCGCCCTGCCCGGCCTGCTGAGGAGCGGCCTGGGCCAACGCAGGAAGCGCGGCCACTGCGGCGGCACCGAGGGTGAGCATCAGGATGTGCTTGAACTTCATGGTGTCCTCCGGTTTCGGTGACATCCTCAGGTGGGGACGTTTGGTTCCGAATCCAACGCCAGGGTATCCAGCCGCACCCCGCCCTGCACTGAACGCCTGTCGCGTGCAAAAAATCGGTTCTGCCCCCACACTTGCGCGTCGTTTCACGTGCCGACGAGATGCATGAACACCCGTTATAACGCCGCCGATATTGAAGTGCTGTCGGGCCTGGACCCGGTCAAACGCCGCCCTGGCATGTACACCGACACTGCGCGCCCGAACCATCTGGCGCAGGAAGTGATCGACAACTCGGTCGACGAGGCGCTGGCAGGCCACGCCAAGCAGGTCGAAGTCACCTTATACAAGGATGGCAGCTGCGAAGTGTCCGACGACGGTCGCGGCATGCCGGTGGACCTGCACCCGGAAGAAAAGATTCCCGGTGTGGAACTGATCCTGACCCGGCTGCATGCCGGCGGCAAGTTCAACAACCGCAACTACACCTTCTCCGGCGGCTTGCACGGCGTGGGCGTGAGCGTGGTCAACGCGCTGTCGACCAAGGTCGAGCTGTTCATCAAGCGCGAGGGCAGCGAGCACCGCATGGAGTTCCGCGACGGGATCGCCGCCTCCAAGCTGGAGGTCGTCGGCACTGTCGGCAAGAAGAACACCGGCACGCGGCTGCGCTTCTGGGCCGACCCCAAGTATTTCGACACGCCCAAGTTCAACGTGCGTGCGCTGCGCCATCTGCTGCGCGCCAAGGCGGTGCTGTGTCCCGGCCTGACGGTCAAGCTGCACGACGAAGCGACCGGTGAGCAGGACAGCTGGTACTTCGAGAATGGCTTGCGCGATTACCTGAAAGGCGAAATGGCCGAGCACGAGATGCTGCCGGCCGACCTGTTCGCAGGCAGCCTGAAGAAGGACACCGAGATCGTCGACTGGGCCGCGGCCTGGGTGCCCGAAGGCGAGCTGGTGCAGGAAAGCTACGTCAACCTGATCCCGACCGCCCAGCACGGCACCCACGTCAACGGCCTGCGCTCTGGCCTGACCGATGCGCTGCGCGAGTTCTGCGACTTCCGCAACCTGCTGCCGCGCGGCGTCAAGCTGGCGCCGGAAGACGTGTGGGACCGGGTCACCTTCGTGCTCAGCCTGAAGATGACCGACCCGCAGTTTTCCGGGCAGACCAAGGAGCGGCTGTCCTCGCGCCAGGCCGCCGGCTTCATCGAAGGCGCCGCACACGATGCCTTCAGCCTGTATCTCAATCAGAACGTGGACATCGGCGAGAAGATCGCGCAGATCGCCATCGACCGTGCCAGCGCGCGGTTGAAGACCGAAAAGCAGATCGTCCGCAAGAAGGTCACCCAGGGCCCGGCCCTGCCCGGCAAGCTGGCCGACTGCATCAGCCAGGATCTGTCGCGTACCGAATTGTTCCTGGTCGAGGGCGACTCGGCCGGCGGCTCGGCCAAGCAGGCGCGCGACAAGGACTTCCAGGCGATCCTGCCGTTGCGCGGCAAGATCCTCAACACCTGGGAAGTGGCATCGGGCAGCGTGCTGGCCTCCGAGGAAGTGCACAACCTGGCGATCGCGATCGGCTGCGACCCGGGCAAGGACGACATCACCGGGCTGCGCTACGGCAAGGTGGTGATCCTGGCCGACGCCGACTCCGACGGCCTGCATATCGCCACGCTGTTGACGGCGCTGTTCCTGCAGCATTTCCCGGCGCTGGTCGCCGCCGGCCATGTGTTCGTGGCGATGCCGCCGCTGTTCCGCGTGGACGTGGGCAAGCAGGTGTTCTACGCACTGGACGAAGAAGAAAAGACCACGCTGCTGGACAAGATTGCGCGCGAGAAGATGAAGGGCCAGATCAGCGTGACCCGCTTCAAGGGCCTGGGCGAGATGAACCCGCAGCAGCTGCGCGAATCGACCATCCATCCGGACACGCGCCGGCTGGTGCAGCTGACCATCGACGACGGCGAACAGACCCGCTCGCTGATGGACATGCTGCTGGCGAAAAAGCGCGCGGGCGACCGCAAGCAATGGCTGGAATCCAAGGGCGACCTGGCGTCGCTGGAAGTCTGAAGCCCGGCAAACATGCCCTCACTCAGCACAGAGAGGGCGTTGTGGGCGCGCTTGCCAATGAAGCGCGCCGCCAAGCGGCCTCGCCACACGCCCGGTTACCAGGCAACGCAGGCAGAGCGATGACGGCGTACGGCGATGGATCACCGCCATCCACCGGCAGCGATCCATCTGCCTGGACCGCTACGCAGCACCTTGCCGGCATCCGTCTCCGATGAAGTGCGGACCTGGCGCTCCGTCAGCGCACCCCGGGCAACACCTGGGTCGCACCGGTCACCAGTGAGCAGGCGTGGTCCTGCACTTCCTCGCCGCTGGCACGGTTACCGCTGTGCGCATCCTGCCGCGTTGCCAGCAGGATGAATCCAGGTCGCCCGTCCTGCAGTTGCGCGCCGGCCACCACCAGCGAGTAATCGCGCAAGCTGGCATCGGCAGGCAGCGTGGCTGCGAGCAGGCGAACCGGATCCTGGTCCAGCGCCTCGCCTTGCAGCGTCCTGGCCAGATACGCATGGCCCAGCAACGGCTCGGCCAAAGCGCGCCACTCCGGGCCGATCCCGGTGCGCTGACGCTGCAGTACTGCGTACACGTCCGGACGCAGGCAATCGATATGGATATGCAGCTGCTCCTGCGAGCGCCCGTGCGGCGAGTTCAACGCAAGGCTCACGTATTGCCTGGGCAGCGGACGCTGCAACGCCTGTGCCACGAAGCTGCGCGCGTCCCAGGCACTGGCGAAATAATTCGGCGCATCGGCGCGTAGCAACGCAGGGTCTTCGATTCCGCTGACCCGCACACTGGGCACCAACAGGTATTGGAAGCGGCCGTGACGGTCTTTCAACACCACCGCCTGACGCGCCCGATCCGACCACACCGCAACGCAATCGGGTGGCCGCGACGCCTCTGCCAAACAGCGGGTGGAGACGATGCGCCATAACGCATCCGGGTCGCTGGCATGGTGTACCGGCGCAGGTGGCGTCACCGCACAGCCGGCCACCGACAGCACCACGGCGCAGGCAGAGCGAACGACACAAGGCCTCATCTGCAGCTCGATCATCAGGGCGCGCCATGATAGCGAGCGGTGCGGCATCGGTCAGCGCGACAGCCATGCCTTTTTGCACATCCACCGCGCGGTGCCGCGGCCTAGCATCAGCGTTCTTCCGTTCGAATGCCGATTGCCCATGCCCTCCTTGCTCCATACCGGCCTGCTGGCCTGCCTGCTGCTCGGCGTCCCGGTCTTCGCCGCCGCGCAGGACGGCAAGACCGATTCCAAGCCCGACGCCAAGGCCGATGCCGTTGCGACCAAACCCGCGCCGTTGCCGGCCGATACCAGCGTGCGGCAAACCACGCGCCTGGCCGGACGCACGCTGAGTTACACCGCCAGCGTCGGCACGCTGCCGGTGCGCGATGCGCAGGGCAAGACCACTGGCGAAGTGGTGTTCACCGCCTACACCGTGGACGGCAAGGACCGCCCGGTCACCTTTGCCTTGAACGGCGGACCAGGTGCGGCGTCGGTCTATCTGAACATGGGCGCGATCGGGCCGAAGGTGGTCGGGTTCGGCGCCGAAGGCGACAGCGCGTCCGCGCCGGCGACCTTGCGCGACAATCCGGGCACCTGGCTGGACTTCACGGACCTGGTGTTCATCGACCCGGTCGGCACCGGCTTCAGCCGCGCGCTCATCGGCGAGGACGAAGCCAAGAAGCAGTTCTATAACCCGCAGGCCGACGTGGAATATCTCTCGCGCGTGATCTACGACTGGCTGCTGAAGAATCGCCGCCTGCAGACGCGCAAGTATCTGGTCGGCGAAAGCTATGGCGGCTTCCGCGGCCCGCGCATCACCCAGTATCTGCAGACCCGGCTCGGGGTTGCGATGAACGGCGTGGTGCTGGTCTCGCCGTTCCTCAACCCGACCCTGGACGACAACAGCGACGTCTCGCCGCTGGCGTGGATGCTGACCTTGCCGTCGATCGCCGCCGCGCACCTGGAGCGCCAGGGCCAGCTCAGCGACAGCGCGATGCGCCAGGTGATCGACTACACCCGCGGCGACTATGCGGTGGCGCTGATGAAAGGCCGCACCGACCCGCAGGCCACCGAGGCGATGCTGCAGCAGGTCACACGCATGACCGGGCTGGATCCGGCCTATGTACGCCGCTCCGGTGGACGCCTGGAAACCCAGGCCTACCTGCGCGAGGTGTTTCGCGACAAGGGCGAGCTGGGCAGCCGCTACGACGCCAACGTGACCGCCTTCGACCCCTTCCCCAACGATCCCACGCAGCGCGCCAGCGACCCGCTGCTGGACAGCATCATCGCGCCCACCACCACCGCGATGGTGGACTTCGTCACCCGGATCGTCGGCTGGAAGGTCGATGCCCGCTATCAGGCGATCAATTACGAGGTCAACTCGGCGTGGGACTGGGGCGACGAACTACGCAAGGGCGCGGTGACGCAGCTGCGCCAATCGGTGGCGATCGACCCCAAGCTGCGCGTGCTGATCGCGCACGGCTGGAACGATCTCTCCTGCCCGTTCATGGGCTCGGTGCTCACCGTGGATCAGATGCCGGCGATGGGCGACCCCACGCGCGTGCAGGTGCGCGAGTATCCCGGTGGCCACATGTTCTACAACCGCGCCGACAGCCAGGCCGCCTTCCGTCGCGACGTCAAGGCGATGTACGAAACGCGCTGAGCGCGGGCAACGCCGGGCGTCCTCGCTACGCCTGGCGATGGACCAACCGCGTCGTGACGCTCAGACCGCGCCGGGCTCGGTCGCTTTGACGTTCCAGCCCAGCCACTGGTAAAGCCGATACCGCGCGATGCCCAGGTATTCGTGCAGGGCGACATCGGCCAGGGTGAAGTTGTAGCTCTGCGGCAGGATCGACCAGGAGGCGGTCAGCCAGTCGGCGCGCACCGGAATGGCATCGATCCCGAAATGCCGGAAATACAGCGCGGCACGACGCAGATGCGTGGCCGAGGACACCAGCACGACGCGGTCGGGCCGGTGCGCGCGCAGCAAGGGTTGACTGAACTGCGCGTTCTGCCAGGTGTTCATGCTGGACGGCTCCATGATCAGATCCACCCGATCGATCCCCAGCCCGATCAACACGCGCTGATACACCACCGCCTCCGACAGGCCCAGGCCGCGCGCATCGCCGCCGCTGATCTCGATCTTGCACTCGCCGCCGCTGTGTCGGCATTGCCGGTACAGCCGCGCCGATTCGACGATGCGCCCATAGGCGAACAAGTTGGCTTCGGCCACCGCGTCGCGACCTTCCGGGCGCACGGTGCCGGCGCCCAGCAGCACGATGACGTTGCGCCCGCCCCATCCGTTGAAATCGTTGACCCCGGTACGTTGCAGGTTCTGCAGCATCCACGATGGCAGCGGCCCGCAGCCGACCGCGAACACCAGCGCCAGGCTTGCGCCGGCCAGCGTGCGCGAGAACCGACGCAAGCCGCGACGGTCGATCAACCAGGCCAAGCCGAACAATACGCACACCAGGGCAAGCATCATCGCGGAAGGTTCTCACTCAGCACGCGCAGGCAGCCCGGTCACGGCAGATCCCTTGCGCAATAACGCCGCAGCGTGACAGCGGCGCGTGACCGCACCGCGACACCGGCTCAGGTCCAGCCGAACAGCTCGAACATCGTCAGGATCAGGTATGCCACACCGCCGGCAGCGGGGATGGTGAGAATCCATGCCCATACGATGCGCTCGATCACGCCCAACCGCAGCGAGCGCGGATTCTTGGCAAAACCCACGCCCATGATCGCGGTGGAAATGCTGTGCGTGGTCGACACCGGCATGCCGAAATGCGCCGCGACGGTGAGCACGGTGGCCGAGCTGGTTTCGGCGGCAAAGCCGTGGATGGGATGCAGCTTGACCATCTTGTGGCCGAGCGTCTTGATGATCTTCCAGCCGCCCGAGGCGGTGCCGGCGGCCATCACCACCGCGCAGGTCAGCACGATCCACATCGGGATGCCGTCGCCGGCGGCCAGGCCAGTGCCCGGATGCAGGAACGCCAGCCAGCTGGGCAGGTTGTCCAGCGCACCGGCCGACTGCGCGCCGATCAACGTCATCGCGATGATGCCCATGGTCTTCTGCGCATCGTTGTGGCCATGGGCGTAGCCCATGTAGGCGGCCGAGGCGATCTGCGCCTTGCCGAAGAACGCATTGACCCAGCGCGGACGCGCCAGCCGCCCGATCGGGCCACCGAGCCGCGACATGCCGGCGATGATGGCCCACAGCAGCACCATCACCACGATACCGAGCAAAAAACCGGCGATCGGCGAGGTGATCATCGGCACGAACACCTTCCACAACAGGCCCTTGTTCTTGGCCCAGTTGCCGACGCTTTCCGACCAGATCAAGGCATCCCAGTTGTTGTGCGCGGCAGCCAGGCCGGCGCCGCACAGACCGCCGATCAGCGCATGCGACGACGACGACGGCAGGCCTTTCCACCAGGTGATCAGGTTCCAGATGATGCCGCCCAGCAACGCGCACAGGATCACCTGCGGGGTGACCTCGACCACGTTGGTGTTGAGCAGGCCCGAGGCGATGGTCAACGCCACCGCAGTACCGGTCAGGGCGCCGATCAGGTTCATGCCGGCGGCCAGCATCACCGCCCAACCCGGTGACAGCACCTTGGTGGCGACGACGGTGGCGATGGAATTGGCGGTGTCGTGAAAGCCGTTGATGAACTCGAACACCAATGCGGCCAGGATCACCACCAGAACAAGGGTAAGCACGCGGCGACCTCAGCTGTTCTTCAACACGATCTGGTACACCACCACCCCTGCCTCGCGGCAACGGTCGATGGCTTTTTCCAGGATCTCGAAGAACTCCTTGAGCAGGAACATCTGCAGCGTGTCCAGGCGACCGGAATAGATGTCGCGGTACAACTCGAGCATCAGGCGGTCGGCCTCGTTTTCCAGCGTGCGCAGCTTGTCGTTGAGCGCAGTCATGCGATCGATGTTCATCTGCGGCAGGTCGGTCACCATCTCCACCACCACCGCAGCGGCCTGTTCCAGCATCGCCGCGCGCGGGGCGAAGTCGATGTGTTCCAGGTGTTTGGTGGCCAGCGAATAGCGGTCGGCGAATTTTTCGACCTGCTTGGGGATCTTGTACAGCGCCGAGCCCAGCGCTTCGATGTCTTCGCGCTCGATCGGGGTCATGAAGCTGTCCACCAGCGCCTGGCCGATCTTGTCGGAGGCGGCGCGTTCGCGCAGGCGGGCCAGCTTGAAGGCGTCCAGCGCCGGTTGCCGGTCGGACGTGCGCATCATGGCGTGCAACGCCTTGGTGCTGTCGTAGGCGGCCTGCGCCGCTTCGTTCAGAAGCGCATAGAACTGCTTGCCGGAGCCGAAGATGGTCTGCAACGAGAACATGGGTGGGGAACTTCCTGCCGTCGAGGGAGAGACGGGCGCCAAGGGCGAATTATGACCGTTCCATGACCTGTCTGGGTATATCGGCGCCGCGCGCGGCCTTCACGCCGGCATTTCCCGGCTCGAATCACCCTGCAATTTGCTAACATGCCCCCGCGCCTTCGGGCGCACCCTATGGAAGACGACCCTATATTTCCCCGTTGCCGCCCCGCCTTCGCGCGCGCCGGCCAACCCCGTGCTTGCCCGCCCTCCCCTTCACTGACCGGGGAAGACGCCCGTGGTTGAGTTTCTGATCGTCATCGCACTGATCGTGTTGAACGGCTTCTTCGCCATGTCGGAGATGTCGTTGATGACCTCGCGCAAGAGCCGCCTGAAGCAGATGGCCGGTTCCAGCAAGCGCGCCGCGCGGGCCTTGGCACTGGCCGAGAGCCCCGAGAACTTCCTGTCCACGGTCCAGATCGGCATCACCTCGATCGGCATCCTGACCGGCCTGTTCGGCGGCGAAGCCATCGGCGAGGCGATCGGCGAACGGCTGCAGCTGGCCTTCCCCGCGCTGTCGGCCACTTTTTCGCTGGTTGGCGATCCCAAACCGTATTCGGCGGTGATCGGCAGCACCCTGGCAGTGGCCCTGATCACCTTTCTGACGCTGATCTTCGGCGAGCTGGTGCCCAAGCGGCTGGCATTGCGCAATTCCGAGGACATCGCCGGCTTTGTCGCGGTGCCGATGACCTGGCTGGCCAAGATCGCCGCGCCGGGGGTGTGGGTGCTGGCGCGCTCCACCCGGCTGGTACTGCGTCTGCTCGGCATGGGCAAGGACGAATCGGCCTCGATCACCGAAGAAGAGATCCGCATGCTGGTGGCCGAAAGCCACGAGGCCGGCGTGATCGATGCGCACGAGCGCGACATGATGAACCGGGTGATGCGGCTGGGCGATCGCACTGCCGATAGCCTGATGACGCCGCGCAACCGTATCGCCTGGCTGGATGCCAATGCCGAGCCCGAACGCAATCTGCTGGTGATGCGCGAGCACGAGTTCTCGCGTTACCCGGTGTACCGCGGCAGCGACCAGGACATTGCCGGCGTGCTGGAAGTCAAATCGCTGGTCACGCGCCTGGGCGGGCACGGCGAGAACCTGTTCCAGGCACTGCGCGATACCTTGTTCGTCTCCGAATCCACGCATGCGATGAAGCTGCTGGAGATCTTCCGCGAAGAACAGCAGTCGATGGCGCTGGTGGTGGACGAATACGGCGAAATCCGCGGATTGGTGACCATCAGCGACCTGATGGGCGCGGTGGTCGGACGTCTGCAGGCGGTGGAAAACACCGACGAAGACGCGCTGGTGGTAACCCGCGCCGACGGCTCGCTGCTGATCGACGGTTCGCTGCCGGTGGAAGAATTGCGCGAAGTGCTGGGCGCCGAACTGCCGGAAGCCGACGAAGGCGATTACCACACGCTGGCCGGGCTTTGCATTTACTACTTCGGCCGCATTCCGCAGGCCGGCGAGTTCTTCGATTGGGCCGGTTGGCGCATCGAGATCGTGGACCTGGATGGCGCACGTGTGGACAAGCTGCTGTTGAGCCGCATCGGCGACGAGGGCAGCGATGACATCGTCGGATAACGGCGCCCCGCCATCCGACGCATCCGGCGGCGAGCAGATGCGGTACCGCAATGAAGGTATCCGCAGCTTGCTGGCCGCCTTCAGCGACGGCGACCCGGAGCACGTACTGCGGGTGCGCGACATCCTCGCCGACCTGCAGCAGAGCGCGTTCGGGGTGTTCTTGTTCCTGGCGATCCTGCCTTCGTTCATCCCGATCCCGGGAGTGGCTGGCGGCATCAGCGGTCCGCTGACGGTGCTGATCGGGGTGCAGATGATGTGCTGCTTGCGCAAGCCGTGGGTGCCAGGTTTCATCGGCGAACGTGGGCCGCGGCGACGCACCAGCCAGCGCTTCGTGGCGAAACTGGCACCGACGCTGCAGCGACTGGATCGCCTGCTCAAGCCGCGTCTGCACGGCATGCTCGATCGGATACCGGCGCAGGTGTTCACCGGGCTGCTGCTGGTGCTGGTCGGTATCCTGCTGACGCTGCCGATCCCGTTTACCAACTACCTGTTCGGCCTGATCCTGTTGCTGTTCGCGCTGGCCTTGCTGGAGCGCGATGGCGCCCTGATGCTGGCTGGCTGGGCGGCGGCACTGGCATCGATCGCCGTGTTCGGCATCACGTCGGATCAATTGGTGGATCTGATTCGCGGGTGGTGGCCGGTGGCCTGGCGTTGAGTTCCACCGTCGAGTGCGCAGCGGTTGCGCTTGTCGGCACTGACTGATCACGCTTCACGCTGGAACGTGGGTACAGCTTTTCCGCTGGCGAAAGCCGGTTGGGACTGTCGGTCGAACGTCGAGGTCGCTGGCCGACGTACCCCCCCCCAACCCGTCTAGCAGGAGAAGGGCTAAAGCGCTTGGCGCGCAGTTGGGCGATCCTGGGTGCGGTAGTACGTGATACGCGCCATGCGGACTGCGTTGCGTTGGGGGCGACACATCGCACCACATGCGGACCAGGGAATCTTGCGGCGATGCGTTTTCGCCGCAGTTGGAAGGACCGGTCGTGTCGAGCGCCCGATCCAAAGCCAAGCCCTGGTAATCAGATCGGGACTTGGCGCTTACGCCAGGGTCTTGCTTACTTCAGATCGACCACGCGGTTGTCCGAGAGGCTGGCAGTATCGTCGGTGACGGCAGCCATGACGAAGTACAGCGCCTTGCCGAGCAGGCCGCTGGGGCCGTCCCAATACTCTGCCGACTCGGCGCGCACGTGAATCAGGCGCAGGTTGGGGTCGTCCTTGCCGCCGGGGAAAAACACCTTCATTGCCGGCGACCACAGCTCATCGATCTTGGCGCGGTCGTGCACCACGCGGGCGGTGCCTGCGACCGACACATAGGTGTTCCTGGACGCCGAGGCGTAGGCCACGTTGACGCGCGGGTCGGCGGCGATCTCCGACACCTTGGGGCTGTCGGCTGCGGTGGCGAACCACAGGTCGCCATCGAATTCGACTTCCTGCGTGCCCAGCGGGCGGCTCACCAACTTGCCGTCTGCCGAGACGGTGGTGAACATCGCAATGTCCACGCCGCGAATCAATTCCGCCAACTGCTTGATGCTCTCGCTACGTTCCTGAAGTTGCATGCGTCTGTTCCCGATGGAGATGCACGCATCTGAGCGGATTGCCGCGCAAAGCGACGTGAATCACGCGATGGTCACGTCCAGCTCGCGCACCGCTTCGGCTGCGATCCCGAACGAGCGCAGGCGCGCGGCATGGTCGTAGATGTTGGCGGTGAACAACAGCTCGTCCGGCGCGTGGCGCTCGATGAAGGCGGCCACGCCCTGCGCAATCTGCTCGGCATCGCCGAGCACGGTGCACGCCAGGGCGCGCTCCACGCCGACACGCTCATGCGGCTGCCAGAAGCTGTCGATGTCGTCGATGGGCGGCGGAATCTTGCCGGGCTTGCCGCGGCGCAAATTGACGAAACTCTGCTGCTGGGTAGTGAACAAACGACGCGCCTGCGCTTCGGTCTCCGCTGCCACCACATTCAAGGCCAGCATCACGTGCGGCTTGGCCAGTTGCGCGGACGGGCGGAATTCGCGGCGGTAGATCGCCACCGCCTCGTCCATCGCGTCGGGCGCGAAGTGCGAGGCGAACGCAAACGACAACCCCATCGCGGCAGCCAAGCGCGCACTGAACAGGCTGGACCCGAGCAGCCACACCGGCACATCGAGTCCGGCACCGGGAACGGCCTGCACCAGCTGCCCTGGTACGGCAGGGGCGAAGTAACGCAGCAACTCGGCCACGTCCTGCGGAAACTGGTCCGCGCTGTCGAAATAGCGGCGCAATGCGCGCGCGGTCGGTTGGTCGGTACCAGGCGCGCGGCCCAGGCCCAAGTCGATGCGCTGCGGATACAACGAGGCAAGCGTGCCGAACTGTTCGGCCACCTGCAGCGGCGCATGATTGGGCAGCATGATGCCGCCGGAACCGACGCGGATGGTCCTGGTGCCGCCGGCGACGTGTCCGATCAACACTGCCGTGGCGGCGCTGGCAATGCCGGGCATGTTGTGGTGCTCGGCCAACCAATACCGGTGATAGCCCCAGCGCTCGGCGTGTTGCGCCAGATCGAGCATGTTGGCGAAGGCGTGGGTGGTGTCGCTGCCTTCGCAGACGGGCGCCAGGTCGAGCACGGAAATGGGCGTCATCGGACGGCTCCGGAACTAAGTGATGGGCAAGAGATGGGGCTGCCCGCGCCGCATTGCCAGCTGCCGGTCTGACGCTGAGAGGATTACAGCATTCCAGCAGCCGAACACCGGCCGTGGCCCGGACCTGCGCCACCGAGCGTGGCTGGCACACCCATCGCGAGCAGCCGTCGGGGGCTGGGACGGCGCAAGAGCCGGCGCGCGCGCGCGGTTGATGCCGCATCGGGCATCGGCCGCGCCTACCTGGCAGCGGTAGCGTCGTTCTGTTGACTGCTCCAGGCTCGGCTGGCCGCGCCGCTGCAGCAGATGCACCGACCAGGGCGCGAACACGTCGACGGTGCCACGAAGGGCCGGCGCTGGCGGATCGGGCCGCTGGCTATGATGCGGGCTAACCTGACAATGCGACACGACCATGGCGATGAGCGCCCCCGCTACCCCTGACGCCAGTGCCGCACAGATCGCCGCGCGCATCGATCGACTGCCGGCCAGCGCAACGCTGTGGCGGCTGGTCGGGCTGCTCGCGCTGGGCGGGTTCTTCGAGCTGTACGACCTGTTCCAGACCGCCTACATCAGCCCCGGGCTGATTGCCGACGGCATTTTTGCCCAGGGGGCCGATGGCGTCTTCGGCATGTCCGACCAGGCGGCCTTCGCTGCGGCCACGTTTGTCGGCCTGTTCGTCGGTGCCGCTCTGTTGAGCCCGTTCGCCGATCGCTTCGGCCGCCGCCTGGTGTTCACCTTCGCGCTGGTCTGGTACACCGCGGCAACCGTGGCGATGGGCCTGCAAAGCACCGCGACCGGCGTCATCGTGCTGCGCTTTGTGGTGGGCATCGGGCTGGGCATCGAGCTGGTGACCATCGACACCTACCTGTCCGAGCTGGTGCCGCGGCACATGCGCAGCGCGGCGTTTGCGTTCGCCTTCTTCGTGCAGTTTCTGGCGGTCCCCACGGTGGCCCTGACCGCCTGGCTGCTGGTGCCGCAAGCGCCGCTGGGAATCAGCGGCTGGCGCTGGGTGGTGTTGCTGAGCGGCGTGTTTGCATTGGCGATCTGGTGGTTGCGCAGCCGCTTGCCGGAATCGGCGCGCTGGCTTGCCGCGCAGGGACGCCATGCCGAAGCCGACGCGGTGCTGGGGCAACTGGAGGCGCGCTGCGTGCGCGATATCGGCGGAGCCTTGCCCGCGCCGCAACTGGCTGTCGCGGCGCCTGCCGCTCAGGCGCGGGTGTCGGCCTTGTGGCGGGCGCCCTATCGCAGGCGCATCGGCATGCTGGTGGTGTTCCATGTGTTTCAGGCCATCGGTTTCTTCGGCTTCGGCAACTGGTTGCCGGCGCTGATTGCCGCGCAGGGCACCGGGGTGACCAAGAGCCTGGGCTATTCGTTTGCGATCTCGCTGGCCTACCCGCTTGCGCCGCTGCTGTTGCTGCGCTTTGCGCAACGCTGGGAAAACAAGTGGCAGATCACCGCCTCGGCGCTGGGCGCGGTGTTGTTTGGCGTGCTGTTTTCGCTGCAGCACCAGGCCATCGGCATGGTGCTGTGCGGGGCGATGATCGCGTTTTGCAATGCCTGGATGAGTTTTGCCTACCACGGCTATCAGGCCGAGTTGTTCCCCACCGGCCTGCGTGCGCGGGCGGTGGGATTTTGCTACTCGTTCAGCCGTCTGGCCACGGCAGTGAGCAGCGTATTGATCGGCTGGCTGCTGGCGCAGGTCGGCAGCCATGGCGTGCTGATGTTCATCGTGATCAGCATGTCGATCGTCGCAGGCGTGATCGCCGTGTTCGGGCCGCGCACACGCGATCGTGCGCTGGAGGAGATTGCCGGCTAGCGCCTTTGCGCGGCGCTGACAGGCCGGCGATGCACGCGGCTCACGCGCCGAGGCGCGTCGTCAGGGCGGCGCGCCTGCCCTGCGGCTGCAGGAGCGGTGTCTGTCCAAGTGCGAGGGTGCGATCGGCCACCGAGGTCAGGCTGGTGCGATGGGAGACCACCACCAGCACGGTATGCGGCAGACGCTGCCGCACCGTGCACAGCAGCTGATGTTCGGCCTGCGCATCGAGTGCGCTGGTCGCCTCGTCCAGCACCGCCAGGGTCGGCGCGCGCAGCAGCACCTGCGCCAACAATAGACGTTGCAGCTCGCCACCGGACAGGCGGCTTTCCGGGCCGTTGATGGCCGTCAGCAGGCCATGGCCGTCGCGCTGCAGACGCGCGTGCAGCCCGACGTCGGCCAGTACCTGCCACATGCGGGGCTCGGTGGTCCCTGGCGACGCCCACTCCAGGCAATCGCGCACCGTGCGCTGCCAGGGGCGCACGCCCTGGCCGATGTAGGCGCTGTGCCGGATCAGCTGTCGGTAAGCGGCGAAATCCAGCCGGCGCCCCCCCATGTGCGCATCGAACGCTGCGGGCGGCGTCTGACCGGAGAGCACGTCCATCAAGCTGCTCTTGCCGACACCGGAGGGCCCGACGATCAAGGTCATTTCTCCGGGCACCAGCAGCAGCGGGCCGATATCCAGCGCAGGCAGCGGCGGCGCCAGTTCCACGCGTTCGACATGCAGCGCAGCCGGCAGCGGCGGTGCGGCCTCGGCCGATGCCTGCATGCGCGTCGACCCCAGATCCACATGGCGCCGCCATAGCTGCAGCGCCGGCCAGGCAGACCGCAATTGCTGCACGCTCTGCCGCGTGGTGACCAGATACGGCAACAGCCGGCCGAGCAGCAGGCTGACCGTGATCAGCGCGGCGCGGTCGGCACCCTGCCACAGATTGGCCAGCACCAGAATGCCGGCGATTGCGGCCACGGCGATCAGCTCCAGGATCAGCCGGCTGCTGGCCACCAGCTCCTGCTGCTGTGCGTAGCCCTGCCCCAATCGCGTGGAAATGCGTTCGTAATGCCGTGTTTCGACCTCTTCGCGCTGAAACGACCGCACGTGGCGCAGGCGTCTGGGAAAATCCTCGCTCAACCAGAACAGCTGCGTCATGTCGGCCACATAGTCGCGGCTGATGCGCGCCTGCGCATCGCTACTGGACAGGTGCACACCCAGCCAGGCCAGCACCAACAACAGGGGGATGGCAAACAGAAGCGCAGGTGCGATCAGCACGGCAATGCACAGGCTGACCACTGCGGTAATCCCTGCCACCAGCAACTGCAGCACGGCGCTGAAGCCTTGCGTGGCGATCTCGATGTTGTAGGTGAGCACATTGGCGATTTCGGCCGAACTGGCACCTGCCAGCGCCGGCAACGGCGCATCGATCAATGCGGCATGCACGCGCCCGCGCAGACCCACGGCATAGCGGCTGGTCAGGCGTGCGGCCAGGCGTGCCCCCCACCAGCGCAGGCCGGCGAACAACAGGCTCACCATCACGAACAGGCTTGCCTGTGTCGGCAGGCCACCCGGCAATGCGAGTCGGTAGCCGGCCAACTGCACGCTGTGGCCGGGTTGCACCAGCGGCAGCAGGCACACCGCGACGATGCTGCCCACGCACGCGGCGGCCAGCGACAGCGCGACGTACAGCGCGACAGCCGGCAGGTCTGCGGGCACCAGCGTGTCGGCAAAGCTGTGCAGCGCCGCTCGAATCCGGCCGCCATGTGCGGGCTCATGCATCTGCTGCACCGCATGCCTGATGCGCTGCTGGATCCGCCACACGCGGCAGGCGCGGCGCGTGCGCAATCGCGCAGGCTGTCATCGCAACACCTGCAGCACGGCCTCCACCGAGGCGTGCGGGTGCGCGCCGCGGCGCAGGGTGAACATGCCCAGCTGCTGCAGCTGCGCAACAAAACGCTGCCAGCCGGGCTGACCGGCTGCGTACGGCTGGTCGCGCGCCAGGCACTCGGCAATCTGCGTCACCGGCACCGGCGCCAAGATGGGTGCGGAGGTATCGGCAGGCTGGCTGGACAACATCAGCACTGCACTCAACTGCAACGGTGTGGGCGCAAGCGTGGCATGCCCGTGGCGAATATCGACTTCGTACTTTTCCACGCCGCTGCGGCGCGTAATGGTGGGCGAGGCACTGATCCATGCGCGCGTCCGCGCATCGAGCAACCCGAGCGATTCCGGCCGCAGATGCAGAAAGTTGGCCACACCGGTGGTCAGCAGACTGTCCGCTGCCACGAAGACACCGTCTTCGGCAATGAATTCCAGGCCGTGCAGCAGACTGTGCAGCGCCAGCGTGGATTTGCCCGCACCGCTGGCGCCCAGCAACAGCGCGCAGCGACCGTGACGGCCAACGCAGGCGCCATGCAAGGGCACCAGAGCGATGCCGCGCGCGGCAAGCAGGAACACCGCAAACTCGATGAGCTCATAACGCACGTGATACGCGTGCGCCAGCATGTCCTCGGACACCATCAGCATCGCGCGACGCTCGGGCACCGAGAGCATCAGGTAATTGCAGGCGTCCATGACGCCGCAGACCAGCCCGCCAACCGCGTGCGTGCGTACCGGCGGCGGCACACCGACCACTGCGCCCGGCGTGCGTGGCACCAGATCCAGCGTGAGATGGAACTGCGGCGCGGCAGGCAGGCAATGCGCCGGCAGGCCCGCGTATGCGGCATCGACCAGCGCCAGCAACGCCTCGCTGTCGCTATGAAAGTGGAAAAGTGCACCCAGGATCTGCCGCTGCACGCTGAAGCGCCGCGAATGCTGCTCGCCGAACGGGTCTGCCGTGCCCGTGTCCGGCGCGGGCGTCCTCGGCGGAACCACGCCCGCGCGTTCGCTCACCGGCATGTGTTGCGCCCACGCAGCCGACTGCGGCATGCCTGTCATCCATTGCGTTGATCAACCCGTGTGTGCGCTGTGCATGGCGAAAGGTTGCATCGGCGCATGCGCTGAACTGCCGCAACACATCGACGCTGGAGCGCAACGCGATGGCGCAACCAAAGGCGCCTGCGTGCGCACCTACTGCCAAGCCGAATGCCGGTGTCTGCGCACGCTACCGCTGCGCGTCATCTGGCAACAGAACGAGAGCCTTGTGCAGATGCTAAAGATCCAGGTCAGTCATTCGTATTTCCTGCGTTACGACCCGAAACAATGGGAACGCGGCAAGCCGTATCCGCCGCTGGCTACCTTGCAGATTGCCGCGTTGCTGCGCGAGCGCGGGCACGCGCTGAGCCTGTTCGACGCCATGCTCGCCGACGACGTGGAGGACTATGCCGGCGCGCTGCATGAGGCACAGCCGGACCTGGTGGTGTTCTACGAGGACAACTTCAACTTTCTCACCAAGATGTGCCTGAGCCGGATGCGCGACGCAGCCTGCCGCATGATCGGGCAGGCACGTGCCGCCGGGTGCCGGGTGCTGGTGGCGGGCTCGGACGCCTCCGACAACCCCGATGTGTTTCTGGCCGCCGGCGCACATGCGGTCTTGATCGGCGAAGGCATCGCGCCGCTGATCGAGCTGATCGAGCGGTTGGAAAGCGCACCGCCACTCGATGACCAGGCCTGGCTGGCCGGCGTTGCGCGCATTGCCACCAGCGACCCTGTCGCGGCACGCGCGCACCCGGGCGCGCAGCCACCGGATGCACGCCTGAGCGGGCTGCCTGCCTGGGATCTGGTCGACATGCCGCGCTATCGGCAGTTCTGGCAGCAACGGCATGGCTATTTCAGCTTGAACATGGCGGCTTCGCGCGGCTGCCCGTTCCGTTGCAACTGGTGCGCCAAGCCGATCTGGGGCAACCATTACAAACGCCGCGGCGCCGAAGACGTGGCTGCGGAGATGATTCATCTCAAACGTCATTTCCAACCCGACCACCTGTGGATGGCCGACGACATCTTCGGCTTCCATATCGATTGGGTCGAGACGTTCGCGCAACGCTTGAGCGAAGACGACGGCGCCATCCCGTTCACCATCCAGACCCGCGCCGATCTGGCCAGCGATCGCATGGCCGCCGCGCTGGCGCGTGCCGGTTGTGCGGAAGCCTGGATCGGTGCGGAAAGCGGCAGCCAGCGCATCCTCGACAAGATGACCAAGGGCACACAGGTGGGCGAGGTGATCGCCGCACGCCAACGGCTGGGCGCACACGGCATCCGCGTGGGTTTCTTCATCCAGCTGGGATATCTGGGCGAAGAACTCGACGACATTCTGGCCACGCGCGCATTGGTGACGCAGGCCAACCCGGACATCATCGGCGTCAGCGTGTCCTATCCCCTGCCCGGCACCAAGTTCTACGAAGAAGTGAAGAATCAGCTGGGCGGCAAGACGCATTGGCAGGACAGCGACGACCTGGCGATGATGTTCCATGGTGCCTACGACTCGGAGTTCTACCGCAGCGTACGCAATCTGCTGCATACACAGGTCGACCTGCAGCAGGCACGCCCGACGATGACGGCCGATGCTTTTTCGCAAGCGGACCAGCAGCTGGAAGCGCGCTGGGCCGCATTGATCGCTTCGGAACACCTCCACCGCACCGAGCCGCTCGCCACCCTGGCGGCGCGCCAGCCACGGCAACTGGAGACGGTACTGGTGGGCTGATCGAAGGCGGCAGCACGCGGATGCGTGCTCGCCAAGCGGTGGCCTGCGCAGGAGTCGGCCTGCGTCGCACTCATGCCAGCCGAGTGATCAGCATCCAGCATCGACATTCCATTGACCCACCCTTTCGACCTTCCGGATCGCCCGCATGCAGCCTTCGCTTCGTACCATCAGACATGGCCTGCACACCGCCACCGAGCAGTTGGCGCACGAGCTGGCACAGCCTGGCGACACTTCGCCGCAATGGGACCGATTGCAGTGGCAGCTGGCCGCGGCGGCGGCGGCGGCGCATGGCGTCTCGCCCTTGCTGCAGCGCCGCTCGTTGTGGCAGAACGCCGAATGGACTGCCTTTCTGAGCGAGCAGCGCAGCCATGTCGAAGACCGGCACCGGCGGATTGCGCTGCTGTTGACGCAGATCGATGCGGCCGCACGCAGCGCGGGCATCGCGCTGGTGGGACTCAAGGGCAGCGCCTTGCATCGGCTTGGCGTGTATCTGCCCGGCGATCGTCCAATGGCCGACATCGATCTGCTGGTGCAGCCGGATGACGCACCTGCGGCGGCAGCGCTGTTGTGCGGGCTCGGCTATGTGGCCTCGTTCGAACAATGGAAGCACCAGGCGTTCAAACCGCTGCAAGGCGACGCCGTTGCCGGCTTGGGCGAGCATCGCGACGCGCCGATCAACATCGAACTGCATACGCGCATCCAGGAGCGTCTGCCTGTGCGCAGCGTGGAGATCACCACGCGGATCTGGCCGGAGCGCCCGCAGCCTGGGCTCAATCCCTACCCCACCATCGGCGCCTTGATGTGCCACCTGCTGCTGCATGCGGCCGGCGGCATCTGCCATCGCAGCATCCGCCTGATGCATCTGCACGATCTGGCCTTGCTGGCCACGCGCATGGGGCCGCGCGACTGGGAGGAGCTGTGGGAAGACCCGGCCGTCTCGCCGTGGTGGGCCTTGCCACCGCTGTTGCTGCTGCAGCGCTACTACCGCGCCGTGGTGCCAGCGACGGTGATGGCGCGCCTGCATGCGCAGTGTCCGCGACTGCTGCGCATGCGGGCCGCCCGGCAGTCGCTGACCACCGCCTCGTGCTCGAACCTGTGGTTGTCTGCGCTACCGGGGATCGAGTGGTCGGGTTCGCTGCGCGAGGCGCGGCAGTACCTGCAGCAACGCGTGGTGCCGTCGGCGGAGGGCCGCAAGGAGCGGGCCGACATGCTGCAGACCCAGTTGTGGCTGCAGGACCAACCGTGGGTGCGCCAGACCCAGGCGCGCCGCCTGATGACCCGGCTGACCCGCCCCGTCCCACGCACCGACATGCTGTATGTGGTGCGTGCCGCGCTCGATGGGTATCTGCAGCCTGCGTAGGACTGCGTGGGTGTCCTGCAGAATGATGGGCCGGCGTGTGCCACCTGCGTCGGCGCGGACCGCGAGTCGGCATCGCGGCCTTGGCGGTCACGGTGACTGAAGAGAGCAGCAGTCAGCGGGCGCTGCGTGCGTGCCATGCCAGATGGGCGCTGGACCTGCGTCGTGCGTGCCGGCCGCGCATGATGTGATCCGAACCGGGTTACGCAAGCACAGCCATTACCACGTGGCGGGCAGTCTTCAGGTGTCCATGCACGGCATGCGCAACACCGGCTGCGCCCGCCTGGCCGCGACGCGGCAGCGTCTCGGTCGTTCTAATGCGTCGGACCAAACGGCCGGCGCTCGCATAACTGACGGTAGATCTGTTCGAACAGGCGCGTGGTCATGGCCGCGTCTTCGCGCACCGCGCGGCACTGCGCCGCCCACGCCAGACGCAGGCGCAGCTCGTCATCGCCGAGCACCTGCCGGACCGCCTCGGCCAGGCCCGCCCAATCGCCCGGCGGCACCGCCAGCGCAGCGACCGGCGCCCATTCGACCAGGTGCCCGACGGCGGTGCCGACGGTAGGAACACCGGCCACGGCCGCTTCCAGCAACACCATCGGCCCGGCTTCGTGCAGGGACGACATCAGCAGCAGATCGGCAGCCAGCATGATCGGGCGCAACTGGCGCTGGGTCTTGAAGCCGAGAAAGCGCACCTGCTCCTGCAGATCCAGCTGCTGCACCAGGCGCTGCATGGCACCGTCCAGCGTATCGACACCGACCATGTCCAGCGTAAAGGCGACGCCGGCGCGCTTGAGCGCGGCCATCGCGCGCAGCAAGGTCGGTTGGTCCTTGACCGGATTCAGGCTTGCCACGTGCAGCAGACGTGCAACTGCGCCTTGACGGGCGCGCGGTGGAACCGGCTGCCAGGCACGCAGATCCACTCCCAGCGGCACGCGCTGCGCGCCGATGCCGAGCGCCTGCAGCGACGCGACGATGGGCGCGCTGGCAGCGGTGACACTATCGGCCAGGCGCAGGATCACCGCTTCGCGCAGGCGCCCACGCCACTTGCGGCGGCCGCCGTAGCCGATGGCATGCAGCGCCACCAGTTCACCGCCGGCGATATGCACCACGCTGGGACGTCGCAGCAGCTTCGCTGCGCTGACTGCGATCAGGCTGCAGTAACCGGAAAAGATCGCCTGGATCACCGCAAACGGGGCGCGCCGGTGTTCTTCGACAATAGCGCCGATGGCACGCAGACGCGTACGTCGCGCGCCGATGTTGTGCACCTTGGCGCCGCGCAGCATCCAGGTATCGGGCAAGGGTTCCTGATGCAGCACGAACACGTGCACCTCGTGGCTGCGTGCCAGCCATTCGATCAAGGTCAGGAACACCGGAATCACCCGAACGTCGCCGCTGCGATCCACGCCCCCCGGCACCACCAGCGCCAATTTCATCGGGCGTGCGCTCGCATCGGTGTCAGCAGGCTGGCATATGCCTGCGCCCAGCGCCGCCCCACTGCCGCGAACGACAACCGCGCATCGAAATGCGCGCGTACCTGCGCGCGGCCGGGACGCTGCCGCGCCACGCGCAACAACAGTTCCGCCAATGCGCCGGCATCGCCCACCGGCCACAGTTCGCCAACCGCGCCACCGTCGCTGAGTGCGCGAAAGGCCGGAATATCGGTCAACAACGGCAGGGCGCCGCAGGCATAGGCTTCCAGCGCGGCATACCCGCAGCTCTCGGCGTGGCTGGCGGACACGAAGACATCGCTCGCCTGCAACAGCGTCTGCACGCGTGCATGCTCGACCTTGCCCAACAACTGCACGCAGCGCGCCAGATTGGCATCGTCGCGCAGCCGCTGCTGCACTTCTTCCAGCAGGGGCGCCTGGTCGAACACGCACCACAGCCGCAGGCCCGGCAACAGGCGCGCCGCGATGGAAACCGCATCGAGCACGCACAGCGGATCCTTGGCCGCGCTCAGATGGCCAATCCACAGCACGCAGGGGTCGCCACGCAGTTGGCTCTGCTCGCGTGCCAGCAGGCGATCGCCGGGCACGAATCGGCTGCTGGATTCGGGAATCGCAAACAGCTGCGTACGGCGTCGAAACAGGCGCGCACGCACAAACGGTTGCGCCAGCTCCAGCGAGGTAAACGCAATGCCGGCAGCGGCGCCATAGCGCGCCCGCCACACCGCCCTGCTCCACCAGCGCGGCGGGCGATTGGCATGATCCTGCAGCAGGATGGGCACGTGCGGCAGCAGCCGCGCAAGCCTGCGCGCATCGCCGGCGAATTCCAGGCCGTGCACGTGGACGACATCGGCGCCGATGTCACGCAATAGCGAGGACAACTTCGCCGCGCGCGTGGCGCTGCCACGTGGACCAAGCGCGACGAAGCGATAGTCCACGCCCTGCCGCGCGATCTGCACGTTCAAGGCAGAGGCCTGGATCACCGAAACGCGCACCTGCGCACTGGCCACCGCCTCGGCAATGTCGGCAAGCGAGGGCCAGTGCACAAACACCTGCGCGGCGCTCAAACCGACCGGCGTTGGTACCAGATTGAGCTGTGCAACATGCAGTGTCACGGTGCGCTTGCCGATGGGCTGACGCGTGTCGGGCCGGCGCAGCCACGCGCCGCGCGGTGCGACGCCCGGCCATGCCGGTTGACCGCACCGCCCGGGTTGCGCGGGCAAAGTGTCGGCGTGACTCTCACGCGAGGCGCCGCAACCGCAGCACCAGCGCCACCGGCACCTGCAGCGCCGTCTGGTCGAAATGCGCGCCGGCAGGGATGTCGGCCGGGTCCAGCATCGGCTCGGCCACCGCTTCGATCGCAAACCCCAATGCCGTGCATGCCGAATGCCAGTGGCTGTACAGATGCTGGGTGTGGCGCACCGCGTAGTGCAGGCCATCGGCCTTGAAGTCGCGGCGCCAGCCCAGCGCATGGCCGATCGGATGCACGTCGCTGCACAGCACCAGGCCATCGACACGGGTGACCCGATGCAGTTCTTCCAGCGCCGGCCATAGCAGCTGGAGATGCCCGACCACCAGGCCGCACACGCTGAGGTCGGCAACCGCATCGTCAAGCGGCAACCGGTCCAGGCTGCCCTGCTGCAATTGCACGCGTGCCGGCGGCCACTGTTGCGACAGTTCCGCCCTGGCGCGCTCAAGCATCTGCGGCGACAGATCGACACCGGTAACATGTCGCGCGCCACGGCGCAACGCATGCAGCATGTAGCGGCCGCTGCCGCAGCCGGCATCCAGCACATGCAGGTTCTGCAGGGTGGAGGGCATCAGATCGAGCATTGCGCGCTCTTCTGCCTGCATCACCGGGTTATGCGCATGTGGCGGATACGCCTGCGCCCAGAGCGCATACGCCGCATCAGGCTCGAGCACCGGGACTGCGCTCACGACGCGACACCGATCGATGCCAGCGCGTTCGACGATTGCCGGACGCCTTGCACCTGTTGCAAGCCGGGTTCGAGCGCGAGCACGGCCGGGTCCGCCAGACTGGCATCCAGCAACTTGGGGCGTCCATCCAGCACCACCGGGATGGTCTGGATGCCGGCGGCATCGAACCAGGGTACAAAATCCGGATCGGCGATGCGTGGCTTGCCATCGCGGATCACGGCACGCAACTCGCTGCGGTCGCAGCCGATCACGCTGCTGGCGGGCTCGCCGCCGCGGTCGCGCACGATCACCAGGTCCGCCACTGCGCCCGGTGCGATCCGTCCGCGCGTTGCCATGCGCAAGATGCGTGCGGATTGATCGGTGGCCAGACCCAGTAGCAAATCCGGCGCCAGCCCGCTGCCCGCGGCGATGCGCAATTCTTCGAGCAGATCGCGCGCGCCACTGACGCGCGAATCGCTGCCCAGCGCCAGCCGCCCGGCCATGCACAGCTGCCATGGCTCGAGCGTGCGCCCGAGCAGCGCCAGATTGCTCGACGGGCACCACACCACCGCCGCACCGCGCGCAATCACCCGCTCGATATCCTGCTCGCCCATGCCCACGCCATGGATCAAGACCGTGTTGGACGCCAGGCACCCGAGCCGATCCAGAGCGTCGAGTTCGGCACGCGCCACCGCGTCGGTGCCTTCGGCCAGGTGGATCATCCATGGGTGCGCCGCCGGCGTTGCCGCAAAGCTGCCCTGTACCGGCGGGCCGTAGCCGGTCCAGCCCAGCGCATAACTCCAGCCGAATTCGCGCAGGACGCTGACCGGAAAGTCGGCCTCGTCCAACGTGGCGTGCCAGGGGTCGTGCTGCGCCACGCAGGTCACCCCGGCGAGCAGGTTCTTCAAACCACCATGGCGCAGGCGCACCGCCTTGGGCACGCGCAATGCCGCGGCCACGGATGGATGCTGAAAGTGCGATTGAAACGCCTCGATCCATGCATAACTGTTGGCGAACGGCGCGCCCTGCGGCAGCGGCGGCACGCAGTTGACCTGCAAGTGCTCGTGCGCGTTGATCAGCCCAGGCGCCAGTACATGGCCCTGCAAGTCAAGGCGCAAGGTGCCGGTACCGAGCGTGCCGCCGAAGCGACCGGCGCGCATGTTCACCGCTGCGCGCGACGGCCCCGCCAGCGTGATCGATCGCGCGCCTTGCAGGCAGACATCGGCCATGGACATCGGCATCTCCACTCAGCGCTTGCGCATCACGATCAGGAAGTGATCGCCCATGTCGCGCAACAGTGGCCACCCACCGAAGCGGTCGTCCAGCCCACCCAAGCGCTCGGAGACACGCGGATGCCGCTGGCAAAAGTCGACCAGGTACGGTGGCGGCAGGAACAGGCTCAGGGCACGGTAGCTGTCCAGCACGAAGTGCTGTTCGAATGCGCGGTAGAACTCGCGTGGCAGGTGGTACCAGGTCCAGATGGTGTGGCCGTTCATGCCCACCGCGGTTGCGCCCTTGGCCGCACGCACCGCCGCGCGCTTGAAACGCCCGCGCAGCGCGTAATGGCCGATTTCCCATGGGCAGATGCGTCCGATCACCGAAAACACCAGGCAGCCATCGGCGCGCAGAAGGCGCGCGCATTCGGCGGCCACTGCCGGCAGATTCGGCGCGCAATTGAGCGGGCCGAAGTTGGAGTACATACCGTCGAAGGTACCCTCCAGCTGATCGAGCTGCTGGATGCCGACGTGTGCGGCTGTCAGGCGCTGTTCCAGCCCCTGCGCGGCGGCGCGGTGGCGCGTGCGTTCGATCATGGCCGGCGACCAATCGGTGGCCAGCACACTGTAGCCGCGACGGGCAAACTCACCCGCATCCAGGCCGGTCCCGCAGCCCAGATCCACCAGCCGCGCGCCGACCGGCAACTCTGCGGCCACCGTATCCCACAATGTGGTGCGCATGCGCTGGATCAACGCATTGTTGCCGCGTGGGCCATCGTAATCGGGGGCGACGCTGTCGAACGCGCGTTGCGTCTCCAGCAACTGCTCGGGCGCGACCGTCCCGCCGCGCGCGGCATGCTCACTGAGCACTGACATGCATTGCCTCCCCCACCCGTCCTGCTGATCTCACGGCACTCTCCAGACGCGGCACCGGCAACGCGGTATCGCTTGATAGACCGGTGAGTGCCGGGCCGCGCCGGTTTGGTTGCAGTCAGGCCGTTCGCGCGGGGATTGCCCGACATGATCGGCTACAGACTCGGCAGTGAAAAACCCTGGCCGGCAGGACTCCGTCTTGATCACTGCGTGCCGCGCTTGCGCGTCCGAACTGCCCGCTCGCCCGACACGCCGCAGTCCATGACGACGATCGCGCGTCCTGCATCGGCTAACGGACCATGGCGGGCAGTCGCCAGGTCGGTATGGACGGGGCTGCCAGGACCGGGGGGCACGCGTGGGCCATGCCGCAGCGTGCAGCGGCAGCGCCCGCAAGGCGGTGCGCGCAGTCGCTTGTATCAGCGCTTACGCAATGGCGCCGGCGCCTTCAACCCGACGGCGACGCCAGGCATTGCGCACCACCGCCACCAGCACGCCCAACCCCGCTCCACCAAGCAGACCGACCGCCCAGATCATCACCGCATTCGGAAACACCCGCTGCTCGGGCACGTACAACGGCCACGCCAACGAGGTTTGATAGGTGTAACGCGCGGTCAGCCGTGCAATCAGATCGTCACGTTCGCTCTTGATCGCACGGAGGCTGGTGGTGTTTTCGGTCAGCAACACCCCGGCCAGCACCTGCTCCGGGCTTGCCGCAGACCCGGATTGCAGTTGTTTTTGCAGTTGCGCGCGAGTGAGCGTGGCAACGCGCAGATCCTCGTCAAGCCCCTGCAGGCGCGTCCGTGCAAGTGCGAGCGCGGCGGCATTGGTGTCGCCATGCAGGCCCTGCAATGCGGCGACGGTGGCCAGCGCCAAGGTGCGCGCCTGCTGCACGGATTCGGCGCGAATGGTCACACCGATGAGATTGGCGTACGGGTCCGGATCCGGCTTCAGGCTGCTGCGATACAACTGCGCGGCACGGCTGCTGAGCGGCACGCCGGCCTGGTGCAGGACCGCGTCCTGAAACAGCCGCGTCTTCATGCGATCGATCACCCGCTGGAACGGCTCGACCTTGGGGTCGCGTCCGGCAGGCGTGGGGCCGATTTCTCCCACCTGGATCCATGCAGCGGCTTCCCATTGCGGCTTGGCCACGCGCAGGAAGACAAACGTCAGGCCCAGCACCACCACCAATGCGGCCAGCGCCCAGCGCCACTCGCGCCGCAGGATGCGCCAAAGGTCGATCAGGTAGATTTCGTCGTGTTGATTCATGGTACGCAGGCTCTGGAACGTGACAGTGGGTTGCCGCACTTATGCGACGGACGGATGCGCTGGATGTCGGCTAGGCAACAACACGGTGCAGGCGTGCAGCGCCAGGCACAGCGCAATGAAGCCGAGGTTGGTCCAGGTGAACGCCTGCGGCGCGAATGGCGACATCAGGCAGGCGTAGGCGATGCGCAGGAAGATCAGCACATGGAAAATCGAGAGCGAGCCCTTGAGCCGGCGCACGCTCCACACCAGGCTTGCATACAGCGTCAACAACGCCAGCCACGCACCCGGTGCGCCCCAGGCCATCAGAAACGGAAAGAACTCGGTGCCCACATTGATGTTGGGCGCATCCAACGGAATGCTGGTACCGGCGGTGGCGATCGAACCACTGAACGGCACCAGCTGGTTGACCAGAAAACTGGCGTTTTCGTACCCCTTGGCCAGGATGGCGCCAAAGTTGTAAGGCCCGGCACTGATGTACAGCAGCAGCCATTGCACGCCTTGCGGCATGGCACGGTAGAACGCGCTGAACGGCAATGTCACGCTCGCCAGCGAGCCGGAACGCACCGCACCGAGTAGCGAAAACACGCCAGCGCCTGCCAGTACCAGCACGCCGATGGTCTTCCACGGCAGCGCGCGCGTCGGGTCGCGGCGCAGCAGCATCACCAGCACGAACGAAAACAGCCCGGCAAAGATGCGATTGCGGTCGATCACCACAATCGGGAATACGAATCCGAATGCCACCATTGCTGCACGCAGGCCGCGATGGCGTACACACAGCAACGCAATCGGCGGCAGGATCCAGCACATGTTGGAGATATGCCGCACGTGCGAGCGCAACGGGCTCAAGGTGGCGTACGAGGATGGATCGCTGAACAACGGAATCGGAAACAGCACCACGTCGGCAATGCAGAACACCGTGACCACCGCTGCCAGCGTCATGACCACAAACGCATCGCGCGTGCCGGCGTAACGATAACGGCGGAAATCCTCTACCGCAGGCAGCCGGGTGCGCAGCGCAGCGTCGAGCGCGACGGTCACCGTCGCGGCAATCGCCAGCAACACGATGCCATCCAGGTAGCCGTCCGGCAGCGTATAGGTCAGCAACGTCAATGCGCAGCTGAGCAGCATCGGCAAGGCCAGGTAGGTCGCAGGCCGCCGCAGCAACGCGCTCATGCCGGCTCCGTCGCACTGCGCGCGGGCTTGGGCCGCCATGCGGCCGGCAGCGACAACCACGCATAGGCCAGCAAGTGAGCGATCACCGCATGTGGCCTACGCTGCAGGAAAGCCACCTTGGCCGCGATATAGCGCGATTGCGCATACAACAACGTGCGATCGGGTTCGTCGAACAAGACCGCGCAGCGCAGGGCCACCCGTCGCGACTCGCTCAGATTGGCGATACGTGCCGGCACGTCCGCCGTCTTGCTGAGGTTATTGCCGTGCAAGCGATACGCGCAGACCTGCATATCGATGAATCCCAGCGCGTTGCGCGCAGCCAGGCGCAGGAAAAAGTCCCAATCCTCGATACGCAGTGACTCGTCCCAGCCACTGCGTGCATCGAAGGCGCCGCGACGCAACAAGGCAACGGCACCGCTGACAGCCCATTGCCGGATCACCGCGCGGCGGATGCCTTGTTCGGAGCGATACAGATCGACATCCACCCCATGCAGGTCACGCATCGCACTGTCGTGCAGTAGCCGGCCATGTTGGTCCACCACGCAGGCATCGCCGATCACCGCAAGCGTCTGCGGATGCGCGCGCAAATAGCGCACCTGCGCATCCAGCCCGCCGGGCAATAGATAGTCGTCGCTGGCACCCAGACGCAGAAACTCGCCATTGGCACGCAACGCCAGTTCGTTGAGCGTGGCCGCAACCCCGCGATTGGCCCGCTGGACGAACTGCACCGGCAGCCGATGCCCGTGGGCGGCGATCCACTGCGCAATCCGTTCACCGGTGGCATCGCTGGAGCCGTCGTCGATGATGACGATCTCCTTGCATGGGTACGGGTCCTCCAACACGCTGTCCAGGCAGCGCTGGACGAAGCGCTCATGGTTGAACGCGGGGATCAGCACCGACACCAATGGCCAGCGTGCACGTCCGGCCGGTTGGGTACGCTCGTTCATGCCGGCTGCACCAGGTAGCGCCGCACCACCACGAGATTGAACAGCAGATACAGTACGTAGTTGGCGACGAAGGCGTACATCGCACCGATCAGCCCGAATCGCGCGGCAAGCAGGTACACCAACCCCAGATAGCTGGCGGCAAACACGCACTCGGACACCACGAACAGGCGCGTCATGGCCTTGGCCAACATCACATACGACAAAACGAAGGCCGCGATCTTGACCACATCGCCCACCAGCTGCGGGCCGTACAGCGCCCTGGCCGCAGCAAACTGCGGGTCGAACAGCAGCCAGGTCACCCAATCGCGGCAGACATACACGCCCAATGCCATCACGATCACCGCCGGCATTACATAACGATATGCAGCGCGCAGTTCGCGGCCCAGGTCGGCACGCGTATCCAGCGAGGCCAGCTTGGGCAGGTAATACACGTTGATGGCGGTAGTGAAGAACAGCAGGTAGGCATCCGACACCCGGCTCACCGCCTGCCAGTAGCCCACCTGTTCCCAGCCGAACTGGGCGACAAGATGGTCGCGCACCAGAATGATCACCAGCTGCGGCACCAGGGTGGAGGTGAGCGTCATCACCGAAAAGGCTGCCAGCCGGCGCGTCATCGCCGCATCGAAGCGCGGGCGCAACATCTCGCGGCGAAAGTACGGGCTGCGTCGCAGGGCCGGCACCCCCGTCAACAGCCATAGCACCTGCCCAAGCACCAGTGCCAACAAGGCCCCTTGCAGCTGCGCCATGCCCGACAGCCATGCCACCAGCGCAACGCTCATCGCCGCGCCGCTTACCTGCACGATGGCCAGGCGGCGCACATCCATGAAACCGTTGATCACCGCAAGAATGTAGTTGACCGCCGCGATGCCCAACTGCGCCACAGCCAGCACGCAGATCAACGGGCGGTAGCCGACATCTCCCAGCAGCCGCTCGGCAAGCAAGCCGCTGAACACCAACGCCAGCATCGCCAGCACGCAGGACGCACAACACGCATACCACAGCGCCGCACCGAGCAGACGCGCCTGCGCCTGCGGGTCGTTGCGATAGTCGGCGACGTACTTGACGATACCGGCGCTGATGCCGCCGCCCGCCAGCACCGCCAGCACCGCCATCAGATTGAGGAACTGGCCCAGCCGCCCCACCCCCTGCGGCCCGGCATACACGGCCACCAGCTTGACCACCACCAGCGCAGCGAGCAATTTCGCCAGCGTCGCGACGCCGGTGTAGGCGCTGCTGCGCACCAGATTCATGTGCCGGCGCCGAACGATTGGCAGGCAGCGATCACGCGCTCCACCGATGCCGCATCCAGTGCCGGGCCCATCGGCAGACTCAACACCTCGGCATGCAGGCGCTCGCTGATCGGCAGGCAGGTATCGCCGAGTGTCGCGTAGGCCGGCTGCCGATGCGGCGGCACCGGGTAATGAATCTGGGTGTGGATGCCATGGCGCAACAGATGCGCCTGCAGCGCATCACGCTGCGGGCTGCGTACCACGAACAGATGCCACACATGTTGCTCGTCGCAGACCACCGTCGGCAAGACGATCAAGGGGTTGTCGATACCTTGCAGATAACGTCGTGCCACCGCGCGCCGCAATGCGATCTCCTGGTCCAGGTAGCCCAGTTTGACGCGCAACAAGGCCGCCTGCAGCTCGTCCAGTCGCGAGTTCACGCCCTGGTAGAGATGGTGGTACTTCACCTCCGAGCCATAGTTGCGCAACGCGCGGATGCGCTCGGCCAGCCGCGCATCGGAGGTGACGACTGCGCCGCCATCGCCCAGGGCACCCAGGTTCTTGGTCGGAAAAAAGCTGAACGCGGCAGCATCGCCGAAGGCCCCCGCGCGCCGGGCCTGCGCCGTTGCACCGTGCGCCTGTGCGGCATCCTCGAGCAGCAGCAAGCCATAGCGGTGCGCCAGCGTCTGCAACGCCGCCATGTCGGCCAGCTGGCCGTACAGATGCACCGCCATGATGGCGCGGGTGCGCGGCCCGATCGCTTTTTCCACGCTGGCCGGGTCCATGTTGAAGGTGGCCGGGTCCGGCTCCACCGGCACCAGCACCAGATGGTTCTGGCTGATCGCCAGAAATGTCGCGATGAAGGTATTGGCCGGCACGATGATCTCATCGCCCTCGCGCAATACGCCCAGTTCGCGGTAACCGCGCAGGATCAGCGACAACGCGTCCAGTCCGTTGCCGACGCCGACCGCATGCGCCGCGCCGCAGTAACTGGCGAATTCTTCTTCGAATGCGGCCAGCTCCTGGCCGAGTACATACCAGCCTGCATCGATCACCCGCGCGGCCGCGGTTTTGAGTTCATCGGCATAGCGCGCGTTGACCGCGCGCAAATCCAGGAACGGCACATCCATTACAAGGTCCATCGATAGAAGTCCTGCACAACCGCACGTGCGCCGAAGCGCTCCTTTTGTTCGACCAAGCCTTCATTGAGCACTTGCCCGCCATGCTCGGTGGAAATGCCGAAACTGAAGTAGTCGCGCGCCGCATACACCTGGGTGATCAGTTCGGCCAGCAGCAGGCTCAGCGCATCCAGCCGGCGCCCGCGCTCGGACACCGCCAGATACTGGGTGTGCACGCTGCGGCCGAAGTCGTACACCAGCGCAGCGGCCACCAGCTGTCCCTCGACGCGTGCCTCGTGCAGCACGATGTGATGCGGAAACCGCCCCTGCAGCAATTGCAGCTCGTCCAGCCGATGCGTGGGCGCCACGCCATGCCGCTGCAGCACCTCGCTCAGCAGCGCATGAAACGCATCCAGCGTGGTGCCGGTCTGGATGTGCACGCCGGCCTTGCGCGCCTTGGCGATCGAACGCCGCCGCTCGGCGCTGAAGGTAAACGGCTGGCGCAAGGCGATCACCGACGACAGATCGCGTCGATACAGCTGCGCGCCCACCCGATGCAGCGCATACAGCTCTTCCTCCGCCGGGTAGGCATGAAACACATGCGGCACCGGCTTGTAGACGAGCTCGCGCATGCCGCCTGCGCGGTAATGCGCCGCGATCTGTTCGAGCACCTGCAAGGTGGCACTGGCCCGCATCGCCATCGACGACAGCAGGCCGGCATAGGTGAGCCCGGCATGGCTGCTGACGCAATCGCCCTGCACGCTGGCGGGAAATACCGCGAGCACCTCGCCGCCACGTTCCACCAGCAACGAGGCATCCACGAAGCGGTCGGCGTGATAATCCATGTAGCCGCGCCGATGCAACAGGTTGCCATTGCGCGAACACGCCACCAATGCGTCCCAGGCGAGCGCATCGCCGGCAACGTAGGGCCTAACCGAATACATGACAGCCCTGCAGCTCCACCGGCAACGCGGCATCGGCTAGCCCGAAGCCGGCCTGGCCCATCGCGTTGCCGTTGTAGAACATCAATACCCGCTCGCCCTGCTGGATCAATGCGGGGTAGCACAACGTCTGTGCATCCCATCCCTCGATGGACAACTGCAGGCCTAGCGCATCATCGTTGCGTTCCCAGTGCACGCCATCGCGGCTGAACGCGATGCCGGGAAAATAGCCGCCACCGATATCGCCGCGGGTGAAGTACATCAGATAGCGCTCGTCCAGCCGGTACACGCGCGGGCGTCCGATGCGGTACTCGTCATCGTGCGGACGCAGGCACACGCTGTCGGCAAGCGGAATGCAGCGCAGGTCGTCGGTTTCCACATAGCGGATGTGGTAACGCGGATACGGGTGACCACCGATGTCTTCCCAGTCGTCGCCCACCGCGTACCACAGACGCCAGCGCCCATCTTCGTAGCGTGCCGAATGCACCGCCGCGATCGTGCTGCGGCCAGGGGCGCGGTCCAGCAGCGGCGTTTCCTGACGACGCTCAAACGTCTCGCCGCCATCGCGCGAGATCGCCAGGCCGGTGAACGCCAGAAACTTCGCCTTGGCCACCCGCTGGAAGCCAACGTAGAACATGTACAAGCCGTCCGGGCCGGCGACCACATCGCCCAGGATCATGCCGTTGTCGTCGAAGCAGCCATCGCGCCCGATGTCCAGCACCGGCAGCTTGCTCACACCGACGATCTGCGTCGGCGCATCGGCGCGCACATCCACATAGCCGATCCGGCTCACGCCCTGACTGTCGCGAAAGCCGGCATACACGCGCAACACCTGCGCGGACAATCGGTACGGCGTAGGCGTCAGCGCTGCGTGCTGCATCCATCCGCCCACGCCATCGCGCGCGACATCGAATACCAGCCCACGCTTGGTCCAGGTAAACACGGCCTCAGAGCTCCACGTCGGCGCTGGACCTGCCGGCCACGGCGCGCGCGGGCGAACCGACATACACGCGCCCGGCCTCGGTATGCCGCGTCACCAGGGCACCGGCACCGATGATGTTGTCCGCGGCAATACGCACCTTGTCGCTCAAGGTGGCGTTGACGCCGACGAAGCTGCCGCTGCCGATCTCGCAATAGCCGGAGATGACCGCGTGCGAGGCGATGAACACATGGTCCTGCACCACGGTGCGATGGCCGATGTGGTTGCCACTCCACAAGATGCAGTTGTCGCCGATACGGGTAAACGGCTGGATGACGTTGCCTTCGAAGATGAAACTGTTGGCGCCGATCTGTGCATTGCGCCAGACGAACGCGCGCGAGCTGACATAGGTGGCGCAGCGGTAGCCGCGGCGCACCACGTCTTGGTAAAAGCGCATGCGCAAGCGGTTCAACTGCGTTGCCGGAATCGCGACGAACACCGCGTACTGCGCGGGCGGATAGCGCTGCTCGAGTTCCTCGTAGGCCACCACCGGCAACTCGGCCAGGGTGGGCCGCAACAGGAAATCGCGCTCCACGCTGAAGGCGACCACGTCGTAGTCGCTGTCGTGCTGGAAGTATTCGCAGGCGATCTGCGCAAACTCGCCCGCACCGACGATCACCAGAGGTTTGCGCACGCTCATGCTTCCAGCCTGCACGCATCCAGGCGATGTTCCCCACGCACTTCGCCCAGGAACTGGTCGTAATCGAGGATGTAGTCGCCTGGGTCGTAGAACTGGTCGGCCAGCACCATCAGCACGCAGTCGGGACTGAAATGGTGCAGGTCGCGCCAGACCATGCGGCCCAGCAGCAGGCCTTGCGAGGGGTCGTCCAAGGTCACCTCGGTCGGACCATCGCCCTTGCCTTCGTCCAGCAGGATCGTCACCGAGCCATGCAGGGCCACCGCAAGCTGATTGAGCCGGCGGTGCGCGTGCTGGCCACGGTGCACGCCGCTGCGGGTACCGAACAGGTAATACACGCGGCGTATCTCGAATGGCACGTTGCGCTCCTGCTCCAACGAAATGAGCAGACCGCGATCGTCGCCGTGGGTATGCAACTGGATGGGTTCGAAGGCCATGGTTCCGGGGCGTAACCGCTGACTGCACGTAGTGCGACATGCCTGAGTGCGCCGGGATGCGCGAAAGGTTGCGCCAGGTCACGGCACTGCGAAGTGGCGTGCGCACAAGCGCAATCGCATGCCGAGCGCGCTCGGCCACGATAAAAATTCGTTGTGGCGATGCAACCTTTCATCGGTAGCGCCGCACATATCGGTGCACGTTCACCTGGCCGCAGTTCCGGCCGGCGTGGGGAGCCAGGCCTGGCAGCGCAGCACGCGCTGCCGGAACCAACGACCACCACCGGTGAGGACACCACCAAGATGCATCCATCCCCCCAGGCGCCGGACACGGCAGCCGCCGGCAGCGCCACAACGCTGCCTCCCTCCACGCCCGCAGCGCCAGCCGCACGGGTCACGCCCTTGCCCAAACCGATGCGCGTGCTGCACTGGCTCACCGTGCTGTGCCTGGTGATGGCGGCCAGCCTGATCCTGCTGCGCGCCGAGCTCGATGGGCGCGCATTGCGCCAGTGGCTGCTCGAAGGCCATCGCCATTTCGGCCTGATGGTGTTGCTGCTGTTCGTGTTGCGTGTCGGCCTGCGGCTGCGGCTGCGCAAGCTGCCACCCGGCCCGCCCGCACCGTTGATGACTCGACTGGCTGCAGGCGGCACCCATCTGGCGATGTACGGGCTGATGCTTGCGTTGCCGTTGATCGGCTGGTCGCTGAGCAACGCGTTCGGCAAGACGGTCTACCTGTTCGGTCTGGCGCTGCCGAACCTCATCGAGGCCGATCCGGATCTGGGCGACACCCTCGGCGTGTGGCACTTGAATGCCGCCTGGGCGCTGCTGGCCTTGGTGCTGCTGCATATCGGCGCCGCGCTGTGGCATCACCTGGTGCTGCGCGATGGCCTGCTGTACCGCGTGCTGCCGGGCAAGCGCGCATGAGTCCTCGCACCTCCCTCGCCCTCGCCCGCTCTTTCCCAGTTGAACCCCGCACCGTCGAACAAGGACTTTCCATGCCTATTTCCCAGCCTGCTTCGCGCCGCGCCAACCCATCGCGCACCGCCTCCCTGACGTCCTTGTTATGCGTGTCCGGCCCGTTGCTGCTGCTGGCCAGCACGCAGGCGCAGGCGATTCCCTCGTTCGCCCGCCAGACCGGGTCTTCGTGCGCGGACTGCCATATCGGCTCCTACGGTCCCTCGCTCACGCCCTACGGCATGCGCTTCAAGCTGGGCGGCTTCACCGATACCAATGGCGAGGGCACCAAGATTCCGGTGTCCGGCCAGCTCACCTGGGCGCGCAATAACCCCAGCCGCGGCGACAGCACCGCGCGCCTGACCCAGGCCGACCTGTATCTGGCCGGCCGGGTCAACGACAACATCGGCGGCTATTCCAAGATCCGCTCCAACAACAGCGGCAACGCCACCTTCGACACACGCCTGGACGACGTGGATCTGCGCTTTGTCAGCAAGCCGTTCCAGATGGCCGGCAAGGACACCATGATCGGTGTCAGCGTCAACAACAATCCGGGCATCTCCGACCCGATCCATGTGTTGCCCAATGCCTCCACCCTGACGCCGGCCTCCAACGGAGGCGCGTCCACCATGCTCAGCTCCTCGTCGCTGTCCAACCGCGTCATCGGTGCCAGCGTGTACGGGCTGTACGACCGCAACTGGTACGGCGAAGTAGGCAGCTACAGCGCGTTGTCGCCGTCTGCGCAGGATCGCCTCGGCTGGCCGATCAACGGCGACCCGGGCAAGCTCAGCGACACCAGCTATGCGCGGCTTGCCTATATGAAGGACATGAAGCGGCAGTTCTTCTCGGTGGGCCTGACCGCGCTCAACACGCGCCGCCAGCGTCCGCGCAACGGGCCCAGCGACGACCTCACCGACTTCGGCTACGACCTGACCTATCAGTTCCTGGGCACCCGCGAACACGTCATGTCGCTGGCCTACGTCAACATCTACGAGCGCCGCAAGTACGGCAGCCCGCTGATTCCGTCCGACCCGACCATGCCTGCGCTGGAACGCGGCAACGTGCGCGATCAGACCATCAGCATGAACTACTCGTTCAAGCAGACCTATGGCGTGCTGGCCGCGCACATGATCAACACCGGTTCGTTCGATGCAGCGCGTTATTCGCCGGTCGGCATCCCCGACACCACCAGCAATCTGATCCTGGTGTACTGGAGCCCGTTCGGGCGCGAAGGCACCTACACCACCAATGCCAACCTGCGCGTGTCGGCTGGCTGGTTCCGCTTCGACAAGTTCAACGGCAGCACCTCCAACGTGTTCCGCGGCCCGCCGATCACCAATCCGCGCGACCTCGACAGCTTCACGCTGTCGGTGAACCTGGCGTTCTGATTTCCCTTGTTGCACGCAACCGTACGGATCCCCATGCCTCCATTCCCCAAGACTCTGTTGTGCGCTTCGCTGACCGGCCTGCTGCTGGCCGGCGCGACCCTGACCACCCCGGCGCGTGCCGCCGATGGCAAGAGCGTTTTCACAAGCGAATGCGCCGAATGCCACAGCGCCACCCAGGGCAAGAACAAAAAGGGCCCGTCCCTGTTTGGCATCGTCAACCGCCCTCCCGGCAGCGTGGCCGATTTCAGCGGCTACTCGACGGACCTCAAAGGTTATTCGGCGGTCCTCAAGAGCCGCTCGACTGAAAAGATGCCGATCAGTAGCGTTTGGGATGCTGCCAACCTGAAGACATTTCTGAAGCAGGATTCGAAGAAAGCCATGCCGGGCACCAAGATGAAGTACGAAGGGCTCGAAGACGAAAAGGAGCTGGACGCGCTGATCGCCTACCTCAACACCCTGCGTTGAGGACCGACCGGCCCGCGCTGACCGCAACGGCCCGGCTGGCACGCAGGATGCGAGCGGCCCCGGTGCGGGCCCGGTGGCAAAGCCGGACGCGGGCATCGCCTGCGCCGGCCTGAACGAAACCCGCGCCATTGTGAGGATCGCTTCAAGCCCGGTACATCCCGCCGGCCGCAGTGTCCGCGGCTTGCATCCGGGCCACCGCTGCACCTGCACGGGTGCACGGCCCCCGCGTTGCCTGACACGAACCCTTCGCGTATACGGACGGAACCGCCACACATCGGCGGTCTCGCCCAGCGTGATGGGTCACTATCGCGCACCGCCACGGTCCACCTCCCGCCCTTGTTGAACGCTTCGTCCGCCCAGCAGCAGCCCCCTTCCCGAGCGCAACGCCATGGCGTCTGCGACGGGCAGCCGTGGCCTGCGAGCGGCTCGGCAGCACAGCCGCACCCGCCCCTCTTGCCGGGGTCGCCCTACCTGTCCCTCCGCTGCCGACCCTATCGGCGGGTCCTGCAGCAGCACCTGGGAATACGTCGCGCGTTGCTGCTTGCGCTGGTCATGGGCACGAGCGGGACCGTATCGGCAGACAACGTCGGCGGCGCCGTGGCGGTGGCGTCCACCTTGATCGACCGCGGCATCTCCATCGCGCCCAACCGCGTCACCTTGCAGGCGGCCGGCTACTGGCTGCCCGCGCCCGGATGGTCGGTGTCGGCCTCCGC
This sequence comes from Xanthomonas sp. 10-10, assembly GCF_040182365.1. Taxonomy (NCBI): domain Bacteria; kingdom Pseudomonadati; phylum Pseudomonadota; class Gammaproteobacteria; order Lysobacterales; family Lysobacteraceae; genus Xanthomonas; species Xanthomonas sp. 10-10. The sequence continues at coordinate 2,130,960 of NZ_CP144460.1, read as the reverse complement.
GGCGCTGCAATCGCCCTCCTTCAGCAAGCCGGTGGCGCTCACGTTGCAGGGCGCACGGGGCTGGATGCTGGGCGACCGCTGGCAGATGCAGGCCAGCCTGCTGTATTACGCCTATCCAGCCGACCGCCAGTCGCGCACCTTCGACCGCCAGGAAGCCAGCCTGGCCTGGTCCTATCGCGACACGCTCACCTTCTCGCTCTCCAGGTTCAATTTCCCCCGCGCGCAACGCTCGCCCTGGAACACGGCGGTCGACGTCACCGCCAACCTGCCGCTGACCGGGGATTTCAGCCTGTCGGCCGGCGCCGGCATCTCGGACTTTCCGGCGATGACCTACGGCGCTGCGAGTTCCGGCCGCTATCGGTATGGGCAACTGGGCCTGAAGTGGAGCCGCGCGGCATGGAGCGTGAAGCTGGACCGGGTACTGACCAGCAGCAATACCCCGCGTGCGCAGGGCGGCCCCGGCGCATTGCAGTGGGTCGGCATGGCTTCCCGCAGTTTCTGATCCAGACGCAACCTTTTCTCCGCCTGCGGGCACCTAGAGGTGTCTAACGCCATGTCTGCTTTGATGAATGACTCCGATACCCTTGGCGATGCCACCGACCGCATGCTGTTACGCCGCATGGCAGCGGGCGATCGCGACGCCCTGGCGAGCATGTACCACAGCTACCACGGCCGCCTGTGCCGGTTCTTGTCGCGGCTGACGCGGCGCCCGGACATCATCGAAGAAGCCATCAACGACTGCTTCTGGATCGCCTGGCAAAAAGCGGGCGACTTCCGCGGCGACTCGCAGGTGTCGACCTGGATCATGGGTATCGCCTATCGCTGCGGGCTCAAATGCCTGCGCCAGCACGACGGCGAAGCGATCGACGACACCGCCGTGGTGGAAGACCATGCCCCCAGCGCCGACGACAACGACGACCGCGAACTGCGCGACTGGCTGGACAAGGGCATGGAACGGCTGTCGCCGGATCAGCGCCTGGTCATCGAACTGGTCTACGGCGTCGGCCACAAGCTGGAAGAAGTCGCCGAAATCATGCAGTGCCCGGTGGGCACGATCAAAGCCCGGCTGTTTCATGCGCGGGTCAAATTACGCAATGTGCTGCCCGGCCTGGCCGGCAACACCCCTTACACGGAGACCCTGCAATGAAGACGTTTTTCATCGCGCCTGGCAAGGAATGCTCGCACGCCTGGGAACTGATGCCGGCGGTGCTGCTGGACAGCGCCACCGAAGAAGAGAACGCCTGGCTGATCGCGCACGTGGCCAAATGCGCCTCGTGCAGCGCCGAGTTCGCCCAGCAAAATCGCCTGCGCCAGGCGCTGGCGCTGCCGTGTGCGGTCACGCTGGACGCCAACGCCGGCCTGCAACGCCTGCTCGGCCGCCTGGATGCGCCCGAGGTCCGCGCCGCACCGGCGCCGGCCGCACGTCGCTCCGGTAGCTGGACCGTCCGTGCGCTGGCCGCTGCCGCGTTGGTCCAGGCCATCGGCCTGGGCGTCATGGGCGTCAAGCTGGCCTCGCCGGCGCCGTCGCACGACTACCGCACGCTCAGCAGCGCCACCGCGCTGCCGGTGCCGCAAGGCGCCATCCGCGTGGTGCCAGACGCCAGCATGACCGTGGCCGACTGGGACCGCCTGCTGCATGCGCAGCAGCTGCAGGTGATCGGCGGGCCCAACGACATGGGCGCCTACACCGTGGTGCCTGCCGCGCCGCAGCCGCCGGCCCAGCCGCAGCGGACCGTGCAGCAACTGCGCGCCAATCCGGGCATCCGGCTGGCCGAGGTCATCTCCGCCCCATGAGCCGTTTCCTCGTCATCGGCCTGCTGCTCGCACTGACCGGACCGGGCCTGCACGGCAACGCGCAGGCGCAGGACGCCGGCACCGTTGCTGCGCCCGCCGATGCGCATACACCCGACAGCAGCCGCGACATCCTGCTGGCGGTGGCCAACCCGCTCAGCGCACCGCCGGCACGTGCCGGCTCCAGCCTGATCGGCTATGCGTCCAGCTACTACGGCGCCGGCCAGAAGGCGGCGGTGCGCATGGAAGCCATCAAGCAGCGCTACAAGCTGCGCGAAGTGTCCGGCTGGCCGATCACCTCGCTGGGCCTGTATTGCGCCGTGCTGCAGCCGCCACCGGGCGTGTCGCGCGATGAGCTGGTCACCGCCCTGGCCAACGACGAGGGCGTGGAGCTGGTGCAGCCGGTGCAGGACTTCTCGGTGTTTTCGGCCGATGCGGCAGAAAAGACCACGCCGTTGTCCGGCTACAACGACCCGTACGTGGACATGCAGCGCGGTTTCATCGACACCGATGCCGCCAGTGCCCAGGCCGTCACCCAGGGCCGCGGCGTGGTGGTGGCGGTGGTCGATACCGGCGTGGACACCACCCACCCCGATCTGAAGGCACGCATCCGCGAGGTGCACGACCTGGTCGACGACAAGCCGGGCATGACCAGCAGCGACTCGCACGGCACCGAGGTGGCCGGGATCATCGCCGCCGGCAGCAACAACCATCAAGGCATCGTCGGCATGGCGCCCAAGGCCATGCTGAGCGTCTACAAGGCGTGCTGGTACGCGCCCACCGTCGGCGCCACCGCACGCTGCAACACCTTCACCCTGGCCAAGGCGCTGGCGGCGATCAACAACAGCTCCGCGCGGGTGGTCAACCTGAGCCTGGGCGGGCCGGCCGACCCGCTGCTGAGCAAGATGCTCACCCATCTGGTGCAGCAGGGCCGCATCGTGGTGGCGGCCATGCCGCCGAACGGGCGACTGGACGGCTTTCCCAACGATGTGCCGGGCGTGCTGGTGGTGCGCAGCAGTAGCGCCAGCGCGGCCATGCCGGGCGTGCTCAGCGCGCCGGGCAAGGACATCCTGACCACCCAGCCGAACGGGCGTTACGACTTTACCTCCGGCTCGTCGATGGCCACCGCGCATGTCAGCGGCATGGCCGCGCTGCTGCTGTCGCTGTCGCCGTCGATGGACGCCGCGGCGTTGCGCGAGCTCCTGCAGCGCACCAGCAAGGTCTCCGACGGCCAGTTGCAGGTCAACGCCGGCGCCGCAGTCGATGCGCTGTCGCCCTCCAAACACTCCAACTGACGACACCGGCATGGCCAAGTGGATCCCGTTGTGGCTGCACAAGCTCAGCTCGCCGCCGATGTTTTACCGCTTTGCCGGTGCCGTGCGCCCGTGGGCGCTGGCGCTGGCGCTGCTGCTCGGCGCAGTCGCCGCTTACGGCGGGCTGGTGCTGGCGCCGCCGGATTATCAGCAGCACGATGCCTACCGCATCATCTTCATCCACGTGCCCAGCGCCTGGATGAGCCTTTTCATCTATGCAGCGATGGGCGTGTCGGCGTTCATCGCGCTGGTGTGGCGGATCAAACTCGCCGAAGTGGTGACCATGGCCTCGGCACCGATCGGTGCGGCGTTCACCTTCATCACCTTGTGCACCGGTTCGTTGTGGGGCAAACCGATGTGGGGCACCTGGTGGACCTGGGACGCGCGGCTGACCTCGGAGTTGCTGCTGCTGTTCCTGTACCTGGGCGTGCTGGGCCTGTACCACGCAGTGGAAGATCGCCGTCAGGCGATGCGTGCGGCCGGCCTGCTTGCGCTGGTCGGCCTGGTGAATCTGCCCATCGTGCATTACTCGGTGGTGTGGTGGAACACGCTGCACCAGGGCTCCACCGTGCGGCTGCTCGGCCCGTCCAAGATGGGCGCGGACATGCTGTGGCCGTTGCTGACCATGATGCTCGCCACCAAGTGCTACTACCTCGCCAGCCTGTTCGGCCGCGTGCGCGTGGACCTGCTGGCGCTGGAAAGCGGCAAGGACTGGGCACGCCGCATCGTGTTGACCGAGCGCACTGCATGAGCACGTTTTTGGCGATGGGCGGCTACGGCCAATACGTGTGGACGTCGTATGCGTTGTTCGTGCTGGTGCTGCTGGCCGACCTGGCAGCGCCGTGGTTGCGACGCCGGCGCCTGCCGCGCGAACTGCGTGGCAAGTTGCAGCGGCAAACCCCGCGGCGTCTGCGCGATCACCCCGCGCCACCGCTGGAGCGCGACGCACCATGAATGCCACGCGCAAACAACGCCTGTGGCTGGTGCTCGGCGTGATCGCCGCCGCCGCGCTCGCGGTGACGCTGATCGTACTGGCACTGCAGCGGAACATGAGCTACCTGTTCACGCCCAGCCAGGTCCGCGCCGGCGAAGCGGCCAGCTATCAGCAATTCCGTCTCGGCGGCATGGTCAAGGCCGGCTCGATCCAGCGCGCCAGCGACTCGCTGAAAGTCAGCTTCACCGTCGTCGACAAACACGCCGCCACCCAGGTCGAGTACACCGGCATCCTGCCGGACCTGTTCCGCGACAACCAATCGGTGATCGCCAACGGGCGCATGCAGGGCGGGCATTTCGTCGCCAACGAAGTGCTGGCCAAGCACGACGAAACCTACATGCCCAAAGAACTCAAGGACGCGATGGCCGAAGGCCATGTCGGCAAGCCGATCCCTGCCACCGCCGCGCCGCTGGCCGCGCCGCGTTGAGGCGGCATCGGCTGCGCGTCGCTCACTCGATGACCTCTTCCTGCTGCACGTTGCGACCTACCCATGACGCCTGAACTCGGCCAGATCGCATTGATCCTGGCGCTGCTGCTTTCGCTCGCCCAGGGCGTGTTGCCGCTGATCGGTGCCTGGCGCGGCAATACCGCCTTGATGGGAATTGCGCGGCCGGCAGCGGTGGGCCAGGCAGTGTTCGTGTGGATGGCATTCGGCCTGCTCGCCTGGTCGCTGCTGTCGCTGGATTTTTCGGTGGGCTATGTCGCCGCCAACGCCAACATCACCCTGCCCTGGTACTACCGCTTTGCCGCGGTATGGGGCGCGCATGAAGGCTCGTTGCTGCTGTGGATCGCCATCCTTGCGACATGGACGGTGTTGCTGGCCGCCTTCAGCCGGCATCTGCCGCAGCACTTCGCCGCACGCGTGCTGGCGGTGTTGGGTCTGGTATCGGTGGGCTTTCTGGCCTTCATCCTGCTGACCTCCAATCCGTTCGGGCGGCTGTCGCCGATCCCGCTCGATGGCAACGAGCTCAATCCGGTGCTGCAGGATCCGGGCATGACCTTCCATCCGCCGGTGCTGTACACCGGTTATGTCGGTTTCTCGGTGGCCTTCGCATTCGCGGTGGCGGCGCTGCTCGGCGGCGAGCTCGAACAGGCCTGGGTGCGCTGGGCGCGGCCGTGGACCAATGTGGCCTGGGCCTGCCTCACCGCCGGCATCGTCGCCGGCAGCTGGTGGGCGTACGCGGAACTGGGCTGGGGCGGCTGGTGGTTCTGGGACCCGGTGGAAAATGCCAGCTTCATGCCGTGGCTGGTCGGCACGGCGTTGATCCACACCCAGGCAGTCACCGAAAAGCGCGGCAGCCTGCGTGCCTGGACCATCCTGCTGTCGATCCTGGCGTTCTCGCTGTCGTTGCTGGGCACCTTCCTGGTGCGCTCGGGCGTGCTGACCTCGGTGCATGCCTTCGCTGCCGATCCGCGACGCGGCCTGTACATCCTCATTTTCCTGGTGGCAGTGGTGGGCGGCTCGTTGCTGCTGTACGCCCTGCGCGCACCGAAGATCGCCAGCGGCAAACCGTTTGCCGCCGCCTCGCGCGAGACCGCCATCCTGATCGGCAATCTATTGCTCACCGTCGCCGCGGCGATGGTGTTGTTGGGCACCTTGTTCCCGTTGATCGCCGATGCCTTCGGCCTGGGCAAGGTGTCGGTGGGACCGCCTTACTTCGGCCTGTTGTTCCCGTTGCTGATGTTGCCGGTGGTACTGTTGCTGCCGTTCGGCCCATACCTGCGCTGGGGCAAGGCCGAGGCGGCGCCGCTGAAGGCACTGGGCACGCGCGCCGGCATCGCCGCGATCGCCTGCGCCCTGGTCGGCAGCCTGTTTGCCGATGGCCAGGTCAAGGCGATTGCCGGGATCGGTGTCGCCGCGTGGGTGGCGGCCGGCACCGCGCTGTACATGCACAAGCGCTGGCGCGAGATGCCGCGCGGCCGGCGCTTTCCGGCGGAAATGGCCGGCATGCTGCTCGCGCATGCGGGCGTGGCGGTGTTCGTGGCCGGCGTGCTGGTGTCTGACAGCCTGTCGGTCGAACGCGACGTGCGGCTGTCGCCAGGACAGACCGCCGAGATCGCCGGCTACGCGTTCCGCTTCGACGGCGTGCAGCTGGTCGACGGGCCGAACTGGAAGGCCGAACAAGGCAGCGTGCAGGTCAGTCGCGATGGCAGGGTGATTGCGCAACTGCATCCGCAAAAACGCCTGTACAGCAGCGAACGCATCCAGACCGAATCGGCGATCGATCCCGGCATCACCCGCGATCTGTATGTCGCGCTGGGCGAGCCACTGGACGATCAGCACATCGAACACGACTGGACCTTGCGGCTGTACTACAAGCCCTTCATCCGCTGGATCTGGGCCGGCGGCCTGTTGATGATGCTGGGCGGCTTCGTCAGCGCCTGCGCGCGGCGCTTTCGCGCGCCGGTGTCTGCAGGCAATGCCGCTGCATCGCCCGCCTACGATGCGCGCCTCATCGCGCAGGAGTCGCACCCGTGAGGCGCATGCTGCCGTTGCTGGGGTTTCTGTTGGTCGCCGCGCTGTTCGGTTTCGGCATCTACTGGACCATGCAGCACAATCCGCGCGATGTGCCCTCGCCGTTGATCGGCAAACCGGCACCGGCGTTCTCGCTGCCGCGGCTGGACGCACCCGACCAGCATCTCAGCGGCGCGCAATTGCTGGGCAAGCCCTATGTGCTCAACGTGTTCGGCAGTTGGTGCGCCGAATGCGTGCACGAGCATCCGGTGCTGATGGCGCAGGCCAGCCGGCTCGGGGTGCCCTTGATCGGCTACAACTACAAGGACGTGCCGGCCGATGCGACCGCCTGGCTGGCACGATTGGGCAATCCGTACGCCGTGGTGATCGCCGACGAAGCCGGCCAGACCGCCCTCGATTTTGGCGTCTATGGCGCGCCGGAAAGCTTCCTGATCGATGCGCAAGGCGTGATCCGCTACAAGCACATCGGCGTGCTCACTCCCGATGTCATCAACGAGGAGTTGCTGCCCGCCATCGCCGCACTGCCCAAGGGGGCACCGTGATGCGGGCTTATGGCGTGTTTCAGGCGCATCGGCGTCGGCAGGCACGCAAGCTGCGCCTGCTGCTGGTGCTGCTGCTCGGTCTAGTGCTCGCACCCTGCGTCCAGGCGCAGGCGGTGGACCCACTGCCGTTCAAGGACCGCAACGAAGAGGCGCGCTTTCAGCGACTGACCGCACAGCTGCGTTGCCTGGTGTGCCAGAACGAGAATCTGGCCGATTCCAATGCCAGCCTGGCCCGCGACCTGCGGCATCAGGTATTCGCACAATTGCAGGCCGGCAAGAGCGATGCGCAGATCAAGCAGTACATGGTCGAGCGCTATTCGGATTTCGTGCTGTACGACCCGCCGGTCAAGCGCGGCACCTGGTTGTTGTGGTTCGGACCGCTGCTGATGTTGGGCGCCGGCGCTGCGGTGGTGGCACACACCGTGCGCAAACGCGCGCACGCTGGCACCGCAGCAGCGCCGCAGGCAGAGGAAGAGTGGTGATGACGGGCTTTTATTTCCTGAGTGCTGGGCTGGTGGTCGTTGCGCTGCTGTTGTTGCTGCGGCCGCTGCTACGTACCCCCACGCGCAATGGCAACGCACGTTACACGCTGCCGATTCTGCTGATACTGGGCCTGCCTGTCGCCACTGCCGGCCTGTATCGACTGGTTGGCGCGCCCGATGCGATCGCGCATCCGGTGTACGCGACAGCATTGCCGCCCGTGCCCGCCGCACCGACCGCTGCAGCCGATGACGCACCACCACAACCGACGGCTGCCGAACAGGCGCAACTGGCGGCGCTCACCTCGTGGATGCAACAGGCCAAAACGTATGAGCAGGCCGACCGCTCCGCCGAGGCGCGCGATGCCTACGCGCAGGCGCTGAAGATCGCGCCCGACACCAGCGCGGCCATCGTCGGCTGGATCGCTGCGGATATGGCAACGCACAGCGATTTCGCCATCGATGCCGCCTCGCGGACGCGTCTGCAGCAGCTGATCGCGCGCGAACCGGACAACCAGCGCGGGCTATGGCTACTGGGCATCAGCGACTTCCAGCAGCACGACTATGCCGCAGCCACCACCCACTGGCGCCATCTGCATGGATTGCTGGAAACCGGCTCGCCGATGCAGAACGCGGTGGCAGACAAGATTGCCGTGGCCGAATCGATGGCCAGCGCGCGGCAATCCGGGCGTGCTGCACGCTGAAAACACCGGCGCAAAGACCTGCAGGCGCACCCGGGACGGCGATCTGAGCCCGCAGAGTCCATCGCCAGCGGTCATGCTGCGCAGCGGCGGCACGCCGACGCAGCCGACCAGGCCAAAGCGCGGTGTGCGAGCTTGCCTGCGCAGCCCGCACCTGTGCTTGGATGAAGGCAGTCGACGCGGCTACCCAGAAACGTTGAGCCAGCACTGCGGCAGATGCCGCGCCTGCCTCGCTCAGGACGACGGCCCCAGCACCTCGTGCAATTTTCCACTGAACTCGCCCAGCGTAAACGGCTTGGCGATCATGCTCATGCCCTCGGCGAGAAATTCGCCGCGGTCGCGTGCGGTTTCCGCATAACCGGTCATGAAGATCACCGGCAGGTCGCGGCGCGACTGGCGCGCGATCTCGGCCAGCTGTCGCCCATTGAGCCCGGGCAGGCCGACGTCGGTGACCAGCAGATCGATCCGTCGCTGCGATGCCAGGATCGGCAGCGCGGCGTCGGCATCGGCAACCACCTCCGCCTCATAACCCAACTCGCCAAGCAGCTCGGTCACCAGCAGGCGCACCTGTTCGTCGTCTTCCACCACCAGCACCTGCTGCCCCTGCCCGGCTACCACTGCTCCGATCTGGGGCCCGGTCACCACGCTCTGCGCTTCCGCACCGGCCGGCAGATACAGGCTGACCGTGGTGCCTGCGCCCACCTGCGACTCCACCCAGACCTGTCCGTTGGACTGCTGCATGAAGCCATAGATCATCGACATGCCCAGGCCGGTGCCCTGCCCGATCGGCTTGGTGGTGTAAAACGGCTCGAACACGCGCTCCAGCACATCGGCCGGCATGCCGGTGCCGGTGTCGGCCACCGACACCACGACGTAATCGCCCGGCGCCAGGGTAATGCCGCGGCCAAGTTCGAGCCGGTGTTCGTCGACATGCAGATGCCGGGTAGCAATGCGCAACTGGCCGCCATCCGGCATGGCATCGCGGGCGTTGATGGCCAGGTTGATCAATGCGCTTTCCAGCTGGTTCTCGTCGACATACGCCTGCGGCAGCGCATCGCAAAGGTCCGCTTCCAGGCGCACCGACTCGCCCAGCGTGCGCGCCAGCAATTCCTGCAACGACAGCACCAGATCGTTCAACTGCAGATGCCGCGCCTGCAACGACTGCCGGCGCGAGAACGCCAGCAGGCGCTGGGTCAGTGCGGCCGCGCGCAAGGCCGACGCCGAGGCCACATCCAGAAACCGCCCAAGTCCCTCGGTGCGCCCCTGGTCGATACGCAGGCGCGCCAGATCCAGGGCAGACAGGATGCCGGTCAGCATGTTGTTGAAGTCGTGCGCAATGCCGCCGGTCAACTGGCCCACGGCTTCCATCTTCTGCGCCTGACGCAGCGCGGCCTCACTGGACTCGCGCGCCAGCATCTGCTGCTGCAGCTCGGCGGTGCGCTCGGCCACCTTGGCCTCCAGCACGTTGGCCTGCTCCTGGATCGATTCCATTGCCAATGCACGTGCGGTGATGTCGGTGGCAAATACATGAAACCCATCCACCTTGCCATCGGCATCCAGGCGCGGCATGTAGCGGATCTCTGCATCGCGGCGGCGTCCATCGGCATGCGGCCAGCTCGCTTCCACGGTCAACGCCTGGCCGGCCAGCGCTGCTTCGATCCAGGCGCGCCGCTCGGCCACGACCGCAGGCCCCATCACATCCACCAGCGGCCTTCCGATCACGTCCTGCGGCGGAATCCCGATCCAGTCTTCGTAAGAGCGATTGGCGAAGCGATACACCAGATGCTTGTCGATGAAGGCGATCAACACCGGCAACGCGTCGGTGACCCGGCGCAGCTCGGCTTCGCTCAACGCCAATGCGGCGCGGCCTTCGGCCAGCTCGGCCATCTGGTCGCGGATCACGAACTGTTTCTGTCGCGACCGCAACGCGTTGAAAATCGCGCTCAACAACGACGACGAACTCAGCGGCCGCTCCAGCTCGATGACATTGGTCATCTCGGCAGGCAAGCTCACCCGTCGACCGTGCTGGCTGCCGCGCGGCGCGCGCAACAGCACGAAGGGAATATCCGACCACGCCGCCTGACCCTGCAGGATCTGCTGCAACTGCTGCAGATCGCCGCGGACGGCTTCTTCGGTCAGCACCACCACGCCGGAACTGTCGAGCAGGTCGCCGGCCAGGGCCGCCAAGGCGCCATAGACCCGGCGCGTCAGCCCACGCTCACCAACGATGGCCGCAATACTCTCCGCATCGCGACCGAACGGCGCAATGATGTGGACGACCGAGCCATCCGCTTCACGGCTGGTCAAGCGCACGATCCAGCAACGGCGTGCCGTCTCCGACAAACTGCGGGGTGCCGGTCAGCACACCATGGAACTTCTCCAGCGGCTCGCTCAAATGCAGGCCGCTGCTATTGATGCGCATCTCGCGAATCGAATCCTCATGCGCGCCACTGCGGTTCTTGATCACCGACAGCGCCTTGCGGATCCGCCCTTGGGCTTCGAAGAAGCGGAACAAGATGACCGTATCGGCCATGTAGGAGATATTGAGATTGCCGGTCGACATCGTTCCCACCAGACCATGCTGCGGATTGATCAGGAACGTGGTCACGCCGCTCTGGTTCAGGTAGGACAGCAACTCGTGCATCTGCAGCATCAACTGCTTTTCCTGCGGCATCGACGACAGATAGCCGTTGAGGCTGTCGATCACCAGGATGCGGCAGTTGCGCATCTCCACGCTTTCGCGCACCGCCCAGGCGAACTCGCCGGGCGTCAGCTCGGACGGGTCCATCTGGTGCAGCTCCAGCATGCCCGAGGCCAGATGCTTGCGCAGATCCATGCCCAGGTTTTCGGCACGCGTCAACAACGTGCCGGTGCGCTCGTCGAACTGCAGCACGCAGCAATGCTCGCCTCGCTCGCAGGCCGCGCTGACATATTGCAGGGCGACATTGGTCTTGCCAGAGCCGGCAGGCCCGGTCAGCAAGGTGCTGGTGCCGCGCAAGGGACCGCCATGCAGCAGCGCATCGATACGGTCCACTCCGCTGGGCACCGCCTGGCCGACAAACGGGACGTGATGATCGGCCGCGATCAGGCGTGGATAGATCCGCATGCCACCGGTGACGATGGTGATGTCGTGATAGCCGGCAATGAAATTGACCCCGCGCAATTTCTGCACCTGCATGCGCCGGCGTGCCGCGCCGAAATCCAGCGTCATGCGTTCCAGCGAGATCACGCCGTGGCACAGGCTGTGCAGGTGCGCATCGCGCTGACCGTTCTCGTCGGTGAGGTCGTCGACCAGAAAGACGGTGATGTTGCGCGGTGCAAAGAACTGCTTCAGCGCCAGCACCTGCCGCCGGTAACGCAACGAATCCTGCGCCAACAGACGCAGTTCGGACAACGAGTCGAACACTACGCGGGTCGGCTTGACTCGATCGACCTCGGCCTGGATCAGCTTGATCGTGCCATCCAGTTCCATTTCCCACGGATGCAGGATGGACTGCTGGCGCCCGTCGCCGAGAAACGCTTCAGCCGAGGCCAGCTCGAAGATGTGCAAGGCTTTCAGCGACCATTCGTGCGAAGCGGCGACCTCGTTGAGCTCGTCGATGGTCTCGGACAAGGTGACATACAGGCAGCTTTCGCCCTTAGCTGCGCCATCGAGCAGGAACTGCAACGCCAGCGTGGTCTTGCCGGAGCCCGGCTGGCCTTCGAGCAGGTAGAGCCGGTTGGCCGGCAATCCTCCGCGGAGGATGGTGTCAAGCCCCGTCGTCCCGGTGGTGATGCGGTTTGCGATCATCGGCTTCACGTTTTTCATACCATTAAGTTAACACGCGCCCGCGATCGCCCGCTGCCAACGACTGAACTGATCAGCTTGCCTGGCCTGACCCACCGTGCCTGCGGGCTGCCTTTCGCCGCGACAGCCGTCGCTGTTTTCGCGGCGCGCCGTCCCGCAGGATCGGCACTATGCCGCGCGTCTTGCCGCCAGGTGTGACAACTCCGACACATTCGTCACGGGCGCACGCATAGCCTCGACAGTGAAGTAGGTCGCGTTGTTGCGATCGCTTGAGGATCGCGGTGAACGACGCACCATGTAACGCACGCATTCTGTTGGTAGAAGACGACGACGCCATTCGCGCGATGACTGCGGATATCCTCTGCGATGAGGGTTACCAGGTCGTGGTATCTGCCGACGCCGAACAGGCCATGGAGCAGCTCACCATGGCCTGCCCGTTCGACCTGCTGCTGTCCGATATCTGCCTGCCAGGCATGAACGGGCGCGACCTGGCAGACAATGCACGGCGCTTGTACCCCGCGCTGCCGATCATTTTCATGACCGGCTATGCAGGCGTCAGCGCCAAGCGCACGGATTTTCTCGATACCGGCATGCGCTTGCTGACCAAACCGTTTTCATTGCGCGACTTGCTGGGCATCGTGGAGACGGCGCTGTAACCGGGCGCAGCCGCGGCGATCCCAAGCGCTGCAAGGCCAGCCCATAGCGCGCGCTGGCCGGGCGATGGCAAGCACCGCACCTGGCGCTTGATACGGGCGTCAGCAGCCCGGCTGCCCGCCCGATGCCAGCGGCGGCGGTGCTGCCGACACTGCCGACGCATCATGACACCTGCCGCGCCAGCAACTGCAACACGCGCAGCTTCAGCTCGGCCGCCAGGAACGGTTTGGTCAACACTTCCATACCGTCGTCCAGCTGCCCAGCGCCTACTGCCGCGGTTGCCGCATAGCCGGTCACGAACAACACCGGCAGCGTTGGCCGGTATTGCCGGCCGGCATCGGCCACCTGGCGCCCGTTCAAGCCGCCGGTCAGGCCGACATCGGTGACCAACACATCGATCGGCTCCAGCGAGCGCAAGCGCTCCACCGCGACGCTACCTTCGGCCGCTTCGATGACGTGATAACCGGCCTCGGTGAGCACCTCGGAAATCAGGGTACGGATCGCGATTTCATCCTCCACCAGCAACACGGTGCAACTGCGTACGTCGGCGCACTGCAGCTGTTCCGGTGCTGCCACGGCATGGTCCTGCGCATGCGCGCCAGTGAACCGCGGCAGATACAGCGCCATGGTGGTGCCCACGCCCACTTCCGAATCGATACGCACATGGCCGCCGGACTGCCGGGTAAACCCGTAGATCATCGACAATCCCAGACCGGTGCCCTGCCCGATCGGTTTGGTGGTGAAAAACGGCTCGAACACCTTGGACATGACCTCGTCGGTCATGCCGGTGCCGGTGTCCTGCACGCTCAGGCAGACGTAATCGCCAGGCGGCAGATCCAGCGGCAGCGCCGCAGCCGAATCCAGCGAGCGGTTGTGCAGGCTGATGGTAAGTTCGCCGCCGTCGGGCATGGCATCGCGCGCATTGATGCACAGATTGAGCAGCGCGTTCTCCAGCTGCGGCGCGTCCACCAGCACCTTCCACGGCTGCGGCGCCGGCGTCACCTGCAAGGTGATCGATGGCCCCAGTGTCCGCGAGATAATCTCGCGCATGCCGTGCACCAGGGCGTCCACTTCCAGGGCACTGGGGGCCAGCGTCTGCCGGCGCGAAAATGCCAGCAGGCGTTGCGTCAACGCGGTAGCGCGCGCGGCGCTTGTCTGCGCCATTTCCACATAGCGTTCCAGCCGGTCGTACTTGCCCTGCTCCACGCGTGCCTGCAGCAGCTCCAGCCCCACTGTGATGGAGGTCAGCAGATTGTTGAAGTCGTGCGCCAGGCCACCGGTGAGCTGCCCGACCGCCTCCATCTTTTGACTCTGGCGCAGTTTTTCTTCGGCCAGCAGCAACGCCGCACTCCGCTCGCGCACGCGTTCTTCCAGGGTCTCGGTCAGCAAGCGCAGTTGCTCTTCGGCCGCGCGTCGGTCGCTGACGTCCGAGGCGGTGCCGAACCACTCCTCGATCCCGCCCTGCGCATCCAGCAACGGCACTGCACGCAACAGCGTCCAGCGCACCCGCTGCTGTCTGTCGAGCACGCGCAGCTCCAGCTCCAGGGCAGCCTTGTCGCCGATCGCAGTATCGATCGCTTCCAGCAACGGCGCACGATCGTCCGGATGAATCCATTCCTGCTGCCAGTGCGCATTTGCCGGACGACCATCGTCCAGCAAGCCGTCGCCCGCATGCAGGCGCAACGCACTCCAGCTCGCAGTGGCGGAAAAGATCGCTTGCGACGACGCGCGTACCAAGGCGTCCAGCCGGCGCTCGCTTTTGATCAAGGCCTCGCTGGCCAGGCGCTCGGCGGTGCGGTCGCGCAGCACTTTGACAAAGCCGATCGCCGCGCCGGTTTCTTCGCGCAGCACCATCAGCGACCCATTGGCCCAGAACCGCTCGCCGGATTTGCGCATATGCCAGCGCTCGTCCATGCCGCTGCCGCTTTCCAGCGCTGCAGCGGCTTCGATGAGAATCTGGTGATTGGCCACATCTTCCGGAGTAAACGTGCGCTCCAGCGATTGCCCGAGCATCTCGGCCTCGGTCCAGCCCAGTATGCGGCGCGCACCTTCGTTCCACGAGGTTACCCGGCCGCGCATGTCGGTGGCGATGATCGCGTAATCCATGACGCTATCGAGGATCTGCCGGTTGCGCACCTCCGCCTCGCGCACGGCGCGTTCCAGGCTGATGCGATCGGTGATGTCCAAGCCTTGCACGAAGATACCGGACACCGTGCCGTCGGCGCCGGCAATCGGTTGATACACCAGATCCAGCAGATGTCGCTCGGTCGGCCCACCCGGCACTGCCTGGACGTCGTACACCAGCGCGTTGGCCGTGTACGCGCGCCCGGAGCGATACACCTCATCCAGATGGCGCAAGTGACCCTGCTCCAGCGCATCCGGCAACGCTTCGGCGAGCGGACGCCCGATCACGTCGCGGTGTCCGATCAGGCGCGAATAACAGGGGTTGGCAAACTCGACGCGATGCTGCGGCCCGCTCAAAAACGCCATGAACATCGGCGCCTGCTCGAACAAGCGGATCAAGCGCTCATGCTCGTCGGCCAACCGCGTCTGCGCCAGCTTGCGCGCAGTCACCTCGTTGGTCACGCAGAACGCGCCGCCGATACTGCCATCGTCCAGATAGATCGGCGAAAACGAGAACGTCCACCAGGTGTCTTCCGGCACACCGTAGCGGTTCATGGCGATCGGCACTTCCTCAAAGCGCGAGGCGTCCCCGGCAAACGCCGCCTCGATCGGCGCACGCACCGCCTCCCAGGCATCGGCCCACAGCTCGCGCAGCGGCGCGCCCAGTGCATACGGCTGACGCGGCCCGAGGATAGGCGCATACGCATCGTTGTAGAAAAACGTCAGCGCTTCGCCCCACACCACGTACATGCTCTCTGGCGAGGTGAGCATCAGGCTGACCGCGTTGCGCAACGGTGACGGCCACTGCTCGCTCGGCCCCAACGGCGTGCCAGACCAGTCGTATGCACGTACCGCCTGCGCCATGGCGCTGTCGCCATACGGAAATGCAGCGATCATGCCGCGCGCATCCGCACGGCCACGCCATGCAGGTCGCCTGCACAAGGCAAGTGTGTCGCCGCACCGTCTACGCCCTGATGATTGTTCACCCATCCGTGCATCTGTGCCAAACCGTTATTAAAGAGCCCGAGACCGCGCGGCGCATCGCCAGGAAGCACGATCGACCGCCCACACCACTGTCATCATCCAACGCGCGGCAGGCGGCGTCCATACAGCCACTCGCTGCCATGGCGCCACGGTACTGCGCCGCGTGTGAGGACGTGGGTTAGCCGAGGGCGACGTGGTGCGCGACTGCCAGCCCGCGCCGCGCGGCGGGCCTGTCCGCCGTGCGGATTGCCTGCGTGGCGCCCTCAAGTCCCTAGTGCACCTCACCCGTCCATTGCTCGCGACGTTTCCTCGGCGCCTTCAAGATCGGAAGGTGTCGGTTGTCCTTGGCATGCTTGACCGCCCCAGGTGCGTCATGGGAGAGCCGCTGATCGGCGCCCGGCTGCGGGGCCCTTGCCCGCCCACCGCTACGGGACATGGCGTGAGTCCGCCATGGAGCTCTCAAGCGCCGAAGCCAACGGAAGCAGCATGTTCGCGACGACTCGCTGGACCAGCAACGGCCGCGCCGCCGCCCGGGGTGCGTGCCGACAGGCACATCGCGCCGCTGTGCTGGAAATCAGGACGCGTATATCAAATATGCACGCGACACGTACCGCAGGAACTACCGCAAACCATGCCTGCGTCGCCGCCGCCACTGCATCGGCGCCCTGCAGGGCCCCGTTCGCCATCTTGCTGCGCACGTCCAACGTCGCCCGCTCGATCCCATGCATGCGCATCCGCAGCGCGATCCAACGGCGCCTGAATGCCGGATGCGCGGTGCGTACAGTTCCAGTGGATGAGGTCGCTAACGGACGAGGCGATACACGATTGGGGTAGCAACGCAGCCCTGTCGGAGGCCTCCCTGCTGTCCCGCATCCCTGCCCATGCCGGGATTCCCCCCGCCCTCCGGATCACCGATCTCCTCTTATGCACACCCTCTCCGACCTGCGCATTGGCCAACGCCTGTCCCTCGGCTTTCTCGCGATCATCATCCTGATGGTGATCCTTACCGTGGTGGGCATCCAGCGCGTGCGCAGCATCGACCGGCAATTGACCGCCATCAATGAAGTCAACAGCGTCAAGCAACGGTACGCAATCAATTTCCGTGGCAGTGTGCATGACCGCGCAATCGCCTTGCGCGATGTCGTGCTGATGGATGCGCCGGCTGACCGCCGCACTGCGGAGCAATCGATCGACAAGCTGGCCGCCGATTATGCCCGCTCCGCCCAGCCGCTCGACGACATGATCGCCGCCTCGACAGACGCGCAGGAAAAAACAATCCTGCAACAGATCAAATCCATCGAGCAGCGCACCCTGCCATTGATCGCACAGGTGCGCGCATTGCGCGACGCGTCGGACCGGCCGCATGCCGAACAACGCTTGCTGCAGGAAGCACGCCCGGCCTTCATTGATTGGCTGGCCAGCATCAACGCCTTCATCGATCTGCAAGAGCACAAGAACCGCCAAGCCGCCACGCAGGCCGTCGCCACCGCACGTGGCTTCGCCATGCTGATGGTGATCTCCACCGTCATCGCACTGCTGCTGGGTGCAGCGATTGCCTTGCTGCTCACCCGCAGCGTCGTACTACCCTTGCGTCTGTCATTGCAACTGGCCGAGCGCATCAGCGCAGGCGACCTCGGCACGGCCGATACCACGGCAGGCAAGGACGAATCCGGCCAGCTATTGCGTGCCATGCAGCAGATGCAGCGCCGCCTGCGCGATGTCATATCGGCGCAACGCACCATGGCGGCGCGTCACGACGCCGGCCAGATCAGCTATCGCACCGACGCGCAGCAATTTCCTGGCGAGTACGCGCACATGGTGCAGGACACCAACGCGCTGGTGCACGCGCATGTGCAGACCCAGTTGCGCATGACCGAGGTCATGGGACGCTATGCAATCGGTGACCTGACTCCGGAAATCGAACACTACCCCGGCGAAAAAGCTGCCATCACCACCACCATGCAGCAGGTCAAGCAGAACCTGCGCGCCATCAACGCACAAATCCACGCACTGACCCAGGCCGCATGTGCTGGCGACTTCGCGCTGCGCGGTCAACCCGAAAAGTTCGAACATGATTTCCGCCTGATGGTGGACAACCTCAACACCATGATGGCCACCGCCGACAGCAACCTGGCCAAGTTCTCCGAGCTGCTGCGCGCCATCGCCGACGGCGACCTGACCGTGCGCATGTCCGGCAACTTCCATGGCGTGTTCGCCGCCATGCGCGACGATGCCAACAGCACCGTGCATCGCCTGACAGACATCGTCAGCCAGATACAAACGACCTCCAACAGCATCGGATTTGCTGCCGAGGACATCGCCAGCGGCAATCAGGAACTGGCGCGCCGCAGCGAACAACAAGCCGCCAATCTCGAAGAAACCGCAGCCTCGATGGAAGAGCTGACCTCCACTGTCAAGCAGAACGCCGAGCACGCTGGCCGCGCCAACCAGCTCGCACGCGGCGCCGCCGCCATCGCATCGGAAGGACGCGATGTGGTCGGCCAGGTGATCGATACCATGTCCGGGATCGAAGCATCGTCCAGGCGTATCGCCGACATCATCTCGGTCATCGACGGTATCGCTTTCCAGACCAATATTCTGGCGTTGAATGCAGCGGTCGAGGCCGCACGCGCCGGCGAACAAGGCCGAGGCTTTGCCGTCGTCGCCTCCGAAGTACGTACCCTCTCGCATCGCTCATCCGATGCCGCCAAGGAAATCAAACGCCTGATCGACGATTCGGTACAGCGCGTGGCCGATGGCTCGGCCCTGGTGCACAAGGCCGGCACCACCATGGGCGAAGTCGTCACCAGCGTGCAGCACGTCACCGACATCATGGGCCAGATCTCCGCCGCCTCGCTGGAACAGGCCGGCGGCATCGAACAGGTCAATCAGACCATCGCCCAGATGGACGAAACCACCCAGCAAAACGTGCGCCTGGTCGAAGCCGCAAGCACCGCCGCGCGTGCGCTGGAAGACCATTCCGTGCAACTGACCCGCGCAGTGGACGTGTTCAAGGTCAAGGCGACGATGATGTGAGTGCGTGAGCCATCATGGGATGAGTGGGAACAGGATCAGGTTCATTCATAAAATGCACCTGACCCAGCTCTTTCCGATGGAAAATCCAGAGAGTCTCAGTCGCGACGGGATCGCGCATTGGCATCGCTCCTGCTGGATGAAACATCCCAGGCGATCGGTATGGAGCGGGCGCTTTTTCAGGCCGAGCTTAAAAAACCGCCGAATGCATTCCGGCTTTCAGCGCACCGCCCTGCGTCCGGCGTCACCAAGTCGCAGGGCGGCGGACTGGCTGCATGCGTTATGCAGCCAATGCGAGCTTCGTCTTGCCGGTGGCGCTGCGTGAGCTACTTGCAACACTTTCCACCAAAGCGGTCGCCTGATCCTCAAGTGCACGGGCCGACGATGCCATGGTGTCAACAAGAGCGGAATTCTGTTGCGTCGCTGCATCCATCTGCGAGATGGTTTGATTGATCTGCTCGATGCCGGCGCTCTGCTCGTGACTGGCCGCCGCAATGCCGCTCATGATGTCGTTGACCTGCCGCACCGAGGAAAGCAGTTCTTCCATGGCCTTGCCCGCCACGTTGACCTGCTCCGCGCCCTGCCCCACCTTCGCACCCGAATCGGCGATCAGATCGCGAATCTCCTTGGCAGCCATGGTGCAGCGCTGCGCGAGGCTGCGCACCTCGGATGCAACGACCGCAAAACCACGTCCCTGCTCGCCCGCCCGCGCCGCTTCCACGGCCGCGTTCAGGGCAAGGATATTGGTCTGGAACGCGATCCCGTCGATGACGGTGATGATTTCGCCGATCTTCCGCGACGATGCCTGGATCGCCGCCATGGTGCTGACGACACCATTGACCAGCTCACCGCCATGCAATGCTGTCTCTGCGGCCTTGCTCGCCAGCGAGTTGGCCTGACGCGCACCTTCGGCATTCTTGCGAACGATGCTGGTCATCTCCTCCATGGAACTTGCAGTCTCCTCGAGGGCAGACGCCTGCTGCTCCGTGCGCCGCGACAGGTCATCGTTGCTGCGCACGATATCGCCTGCCGCACTGCTGAGCGTGTTTGCCACCTCGCCCAGCTGACGTCCGGCTTCCACGTCCATCAATGCTCCAACCGCGCGCAACGGCGTGCCATCGACGGCGCGCTTGGTCAGGCCGCGTGCGCGGAACCAGCGGTACTGGCCGTTCTTGAGCTGCAGGCGGTACTCGATATCGAAGTTGGTGCGGCCACTACGGTCGTTCAAGTGCGCCGCGAAGGCGTTCAGAGAACGCTCCTTGTCTTGCGGGTGCAGCCGTGACGCCCAGCTATCGAGCACGTTGGGAAAGTCCTGCTCGGACTCGAAGCCGAGCAGATGGCGGAACTGCTGCGACCACCAGAACTCGTTGTTCGGATTGATCGGGTCACCCGCGATCACGCTCATGTCCCACAAGCCATCGCTGAGCATCTGTGAGCCGAGCTCGAAGCGCGTCAGCGTGATGTCGAGGAACTGCTCCCGCTCGCGGCGCTCGGTGATGTCGGTGAGCGAACCCGCCACACGGAGCGGCACGCCTTGCGCATCGCGCTCGGTCGTGCCGAATGCGCGGAACCAGCGATATTCGCCGGATTTCAGACGCAGGCGGTTTTCGACGTCGTAGGGGGTTCGACCACTGCGATCGGCAAGGTGCGCCGCAAAGGCATCCAGCGTCGGCTGCTTGTCATCCGGGTGCAGGCATGCGACCCAACTGTCCAGGACATTGGGAAAATCCTGTTCAGAGGCAAAGCCCAGCAGCCGACGCATCTGCGGCGACCACCACACCGGGCTGTCGGGGTGGCTGGGATCCCCGGCAATGACACCAATATCCCAGAGCCCGTCGGTTGTACCACTGGCGACTAGGTCGAAACGGCCCTCCAGATGGCGCAACGCGGTGGTCGCGTCTTCCGCCTCGGCCTTGGCCAAATCACACTCCTGCTGGGCCGCATACAAGCGCTCGGCCATTTTCTTGAGCAGCAGAGCCGATCCGTTATTGGGCCACTGCGCACTGCCACCTTTCAACGTGGCATCAACCGCCTTGGTCAGTGCGTCCACCTTGCGGCTGTCGGAGAAAAACATAGCGGCCTCTGCTGCTTGCGTTGGGGATGCGTCCCTAGCGGCAGCGGTCGGCCGTTCTTGATGGCCCTTTTCCGATCCACCACCCTGGGTGAGTCGAGCATTCAGCTAGACAGCAGCAGCCTCTGTGGATCGAGTCCGCTGTCTGCTACTCCTCGCCAAACGCGGCGGCGGTCACCTGGCACGCCACGCTAATCGCCGCAGTCGCTCAACGACTAATCAAAATCCTCGCCTGGCAGCTGCGATCCGGAGCACTCCGGCCCCGCGGTTACAGACGTGCTGCACGACACAGACACGCAGCAAGAACAGCTAGACGCCAGTCGGCTCGTGGATCGGGCAGCGATTGAACTCGGAGCGGAATCGGCGCGAGGCTGCCATTACTATACGGCGCGCCCGGTTGATCGCACCCAGCGGCCGATGAGCGGCCAGGGCATGCCACGGCGAGAAGGCGATACGGTCTTCCAGCTGCTGCGAGTTTTTTCCGTCCCATCCGGCCTGGCGCTCGACCACCACGCGCGCGACCGCCACAAAGGGGCTGATGGATTGCGGCCACTCTATCGACGCATCCTCGACCGGCATCTTTTCCACATCCCGGCACAGCTGCACGCGCAGCTCCCACTCGGCCGGGCTGTCCAGGGTGCTGATGGCGTGATGGACGGCCTCGCGTTGCGCGTCCTGGGAGTCGCCGACTTCCCGACCATCGAGTTCGAGGAGGTTTCTGGACACCGGCGCCAGCGAGAACTTGGCGATGTAACGCCCGTAGAGATACGGCACCTGCGAGAAAAACGTTTCGCCCAGCGGATGAATCTGCGGTTGCCCGCCAATCTGCTTGATGCTGCCGCTTCCCCCACCGATCTTCTCAAGCGTGTTCTCGACACCCCGAAGCACTTTTGAAAGTGCGGCCTTGGCGCGTGGCGCCTTTTCCGTAGTCGCCGCAAGAACGCGAAAATTACGCAAGAACCCATCGGGACCAGGGGTGGTGAAGGAAGGGCCATTGACCATCAAGAAATCCTGACTGTGCTTTTCGTCTCCACCCTCGACGCGCTCACCGCTGACACCTAACACCTTCAACGCCAGGGCACGCGGGGTCGAGACAGCATCGCTCAGCTGTTCGGCAGGTGGCGATGACAGGCGGATGTAAGCATCGTATTGCCCAGTCCCTGCGAACAACCCTTGCCGCAGCTCTTCGGGCAGATCGTTGAAAACGGTGAGCCTGGCGGTGAACAGGCCTTGCCCTTTGGCATGGACTGCGCGGTATGCATGCCCTTCCTTTTCAGCCACGGTCGTTGCCATGTCAACGAACAGCGCCTCAAGCGAACGAATGGTTTCCTGCTCGCTGACGCTGGGCGTTTCCAGATCGGGGCGATATTCGACGGGCGCGTTCATGAGGTTCCTGGCTTTATGGCTGGTCAGGCCAATGTGCTACACCCGCTGTTTACGCTCCGTCGAAGTCGAGGAGAGTCAACTGTCGAGGGGCGCACGTCTACTCTGCCCAGCCCTTCCAATGGCACTAGCCGACAGGCGGGTGATCCAGCCCCGCCCCCGCAGTCCTTTCGCTCTCCGACTCGCAGCGGTCGCTTCCTTGAAGAACGCCGGCACCTGGTCTTCCAACCCGATGATCTGG
The DNA here is from genome assembly GCF_040182365.1 of Xanthomonas sp. 10-10. Taxonomy (NCBI): domain Bacteria; kingdom Pseudomonadati; phylum Pseudomonadota; class Gammaproteobacteria; order Lysobacterales; family Lysobacteraceae; genus Xanthomonas; species Xanthomonas sp. 10-10. The sequence continues at coordinate 2,108,387 of NZ_CP144460.1, read as the reverse complement.
ATCATTCCATGAACAATTTGTGGCCAGACCACCTTATGACCTGCTCGTCCACTGTCGCAAGAATTCACTCCCCTCAGCACACAGACAAACTGTCATCGCTGTTTGACTCCGCCTCGGCGAGAATAATGATGAACAAGCCCTGTACTTGCATCGAGCAAATCAAACCCTGCTCGGCAGGCAGCTGCTGCGACTAACAAATCGACATTCCCGATTGAAAGACTTAATTGGTGCGTACTAAACCGCCGCTTGTGAAACTCATGTCTTTGGAGCGCACAAGGAAACTGCCCTTGTCGAGAGACAAACGAATTCGACAATTAAAGAGACTTTGATCTCAACTTTTAAAAAGGCTGCGTTGCTCAGCGCAGGCATAGCAACGAGCTGGCGAAAGCTACCGCACCGATGCGCAGCGTTGGCGCACGATTTCTGCGAAGCAAACCACAAGTTCGCTCTTGCCGTTAATTTCCTACCTAGTCGGCAATCCGCCCAGCACAACTTCAGGCATCAAAAATCTATAATGAGGGGTAAACGTAAACTGCACCAATGTAGATTTTCGTACCCATCCCAATAATCGACTATAAAATCTACACATAAACCTCAAAAATCCGCCCCGCACATCCCAATAAGAAATTATTAGGCATCATTTTAAAATTGACAGAGAGGAGATCGCAGGCCCAGCGTCATGATGAAGGGCCTCGATATATCGAAGCCCTTAACGGCAAACTATTTTTTTAACAATGCGCGCCTCTTTTTCAACTGCCGTAGAAGTTGAAAGCTAAGAAAAGCACAAATTACTGCAAAAGGAATTACCATATAGTCAGCCTCCTCAAGTTCCTGCCCCATATAAACTTTACTAAAGAAGTAGAATAAAAATCTTACTGATGAAAGCCCAAAAGTAAAAGCCCAAAATTTAAGCCAAAACAAGGACATAATTTTATCCGCCAGAATTACAATGAGTTGGACCGGCTGCATCTACAGCACCCTTGATGACATCCATTATATCTTTATCGGTGACAACGCCTCTCCATCCACCAACAAGGCCGCCAAGCGCCCCCTTGAATTGCGGGGAGTCGACAAAGGCTCTGCTTGACGATCTACCGTCCCAAGACTTGCAGATCAATGAGAACGCATTGGCGGAAGGACCAGTGGCCGGAGGAGGATCGGACGAGATGATGAGGGATGCGCACCGGGAGATGTGTCCCGATTTGCGCCCTGCCTCAGACCTTAAAATATCCGAAACAATCCCTTATAAATCAATGATTTATGCGGGAAATTGGCGGAGAGAGTGGGATTCGAACCCACGGAAGGTTTGACCCTTCGCCGGTTTTCAAGACCGGTGCCTTAAACCGCTCGGCCATCTCTCCGATGTTGCTGCGCGCGACCGCCGAAAGCATCGGTTGTCACGCTGGCGACCCGCATCGCGCGGGTGGCGCCTGGCGGTGACCGCACGGGCGTCCTGCGCAGAGCCACCACTCCCGGGATCGCTCCCGGGCGCGCATTCTCGCATGCCCGCGCGCGGTTTGCTTGTTTACATCGCTCAGCCTTCAGCTGCCGCAGCATGCTGCGCCGTCACTGGTGGCAGGTCGACCGGACGCACCGGACCCCACATGCAACCTGCCAACCACTTGAAGCGAGCTGGCTGCCAGAAAGCATGCGAGTGCCGATTGGCGGACCGCCTGCCTCGGCAATCAGAGGCAGCGCTCAGCCTGCCTCGGCCACCGCCAAGCGCGGCGCAGTGCCAGCGGCGCGCTTGAGCTTTTCGGCCAGCTCGGCGCAGTTGCCGCCGCAATCCAGGCGCGAGCGTTCGATTTCCTGGGGCAGGTGTTCGGCCAGGAAGTCGATGAACACCCGCACCGCCGGCAGCAGGCCGCGACGCGAGGCGAACACGGCGTGGCAGATGCCCTGCGGCAGCGACCAGTGCGGCAGCACTACCTCCAGTTCGCCGCTGCGCACCGCTTCGGCGCAGACGGTTTCCGGCAGCATGGTGATGCCGAAGCCATCGCGCGCCATCGACTGCAGCAACGGGAAATCGAAACCGGCCAGACGCGGCTGCAGGTCCACGCGGCGCATCTCGCCGTTGGGGCCGTGCAGTTCCCAGCGCTGATGCGCTTCGTCTTCGCTGGTACTCATGGTGGTGTGGTTGGCCAGCTCGCTCGGGTCTTTCGGGCGACCGGCGCGGTCCAGATACTTCGGGCTGGCGACCAGCAATTCCTGCACCTGGCCAAAGCTGCGCATCACCAGGCTGCCGTCGTCGTCCAGGCGCGAACGTACCCGTAGCGCGATGTCGTAGCCCTCGTTGATGACGTCGACGCGACGGTTGCTGATGTTGAGCTGCAGCCGCACCTTGGGGTACTTGGCCAGAAACTCCGGCAGCAGCTTGGGTAGCTGGATCTGCGCGAGCGAGACCGGAACGCTCACCCGTACAAGACCGCGCGGCTCGGCGCTGAGACGATCCACCACCTCGCGCGCGGCCTGGGCTTCGGCAAGCATGGTCTGGGCGTGCCGGTGCACGCTGGTGCCGACGTCGGTGACCGCGAAGCGACGCGTGGAGCGTTGCAGCAGGCGCACCCCCAGGTCGGTTTCGAGTTGGCTGATACGACGGCTCAGGCGCGACTTGGGGATCCCGAGCGCACGCTCGGCGGCAGCAAAGCCGCCGTGGTCCACCACCATCGCGAAGTAGTACAGGTCATTCAGGTCGTGCATGGCGCAGGTATCCATGGATAGAACGATAAGTGATATTTAATCACCTTTATCCCAACAGAGCAACGACCTAGTCTTCGCAGCGACTCGGTTGCCCAGGCCCTGGCATCGCTGCAGGAGCCGGAAAAAAGAAAACGGGACCTTCGCAGGTCCCGTTTTTTACTCGCCGTTCTGGATGCTGCTGGTTACTGCGGGCTGCAGCGCTACGCAGCCGCCCCCATCAACCAGGCTGCAGATCGGCCTTGCGCGCCGGTATCGAGGTTACGCAAGGCGCGTTGCCGCGCATTGGAGCCGATGCGTAGCGCACCAGCCCAACGCACGTGACATCAGCCGATCTTTTCCAGCCCGCCCATGTACGGACGCAGCACCTGCGGCACATCGATCGAGCCATCGGCGTTCTGGTAGTTCTCCATCACCGCGATCATCGCGCGGCCCACGGCGGTGCCGGAACCGTTGAGCGTATGCAGCAGTTCCGGCTTGCCGCTGGCCGGGTTGCGCCAGCGCGCCTGCATGCGGCGCGCCTGGAAGTCGCCGCAATTGGAGCACGACGAAATCTCGCGATAGGTGTCCTGCGAAGGCAGCCACACTTCCAGATCGTAGGTCTTGATCGCAGCAAAGCCCATGTCGCCGGTGCACAGCAGCACCTTGCGATACGGCAGGCCGAGTTGTTCCAGCACCACTTCGGCGCAGCGCGTCATGCGCTGATGCTCGGCATCGCTCTCTTCCGGCGCGCAGGCGGTGACCAGCTCTACCTTCTCGAACTGATGCTGGCGGATCATGCCGCGCGTATCGCGACCACCGCTGCCGGCTTCGGCACGGAAGCACATCGAATGCGAGGTCATGCGCAGCGGCAGTCGTTCGGCATCGACGATTTCGTCGCGCACGATGTTGGTCAGCGGCACTTCGGAGGTGGGGATCAGATAGCGACGCGATTCGCCCACTTCGGTCTGGAACAGATCCTCTTCGAACTTGGGCAACTGCCCGGTGCCGCGCATCGACTCGGCATTGACCAGCAGCGGCACGTTGGTTTCTTCGTAGCCGTGCGCGCCGACATGCAGGTCGAGCATGAATTGCGCCAGCGCGCGATGCAGGCGCGCAATCGGACCGCGCAATACGGTGAAACGTGCGCCCGACAACTTGGCGGCGGTTTCGCCATCCAGCCAGCCGTGCGGCGCGCCGAGTTCCACATGGTCCTTGACCGGGAAATCGAAGCTGCGCGGCGTGCCCCAGCGCGACTGCTCGACGTTCTCGCTCTCGTCTTTGCCCAGCGGCACATCGTCGGCCGGTAGATTGGGCAGGCCCAGCGCAATGATTTCCAGCTTGGCGCGGATCACGTCCAGCGCGTCTTCCGAAGCCTTGAGCTCATCGCCGAAGCCGGTCACCTCGGCCATCAACGCGGCGACATCTTCGCCCTTGGCCTTGGCCTGCCCGATCGCCTTGGATCTGGAGTTGCGCATGCTCTGCAATTCCTGCGTGCGCACCTGGATCCGCTTGCGTTCGCTCTCCAGCGACTCCAGTTCCGCAGTGTCCAGGGAGAAACTGCGCGTGCTGCGCAGGCGCTCGGCAAGGTCGGCGGGATGTTGGCGAAGCAGGGCCGGATCTAGCATCGGAAGTCTGTGTGTCGGTGAGGAGCACTAGATTATCGCCTGTTCCGCCACCTGCTGCGATCGATTCACCGGGGCTATGCCAGAATTACCGCGATCCTTCAGGTGAGCCCTATGCCCGCGCCCCGCCCTGCATCCGATCGTCAGATCGTCCTGCGTCTGCCCCGCCACACCCTGAAAATCGCCGGTATCGCCTTCGGCGCCGGCCTGCTGCTGTTCCTGCTGGTGTGGGCCACCGGCCGCAAGGACGATTTTTACAAGGCCTCCCCGACACAGCCAACGGCCGGCACGCCGGCCGCCGACGACACCATTCAACCGCTGCCGGCGCCGCTGCCCGCCCAGGACGGCGCCAGCGACATGCCACAGGCCAAGCCGCCCGAACAGGCGCCGACCCTGGTGGAGACCGCGCCACCGGCGCCGCCTGCACCGGCTCCGTTGCCGGAGAACACGGTACCCGGTGCGCCAGGCACTTCGGCGCCGCCTAACGCGCCAGTGGCAGGCGGGAACCGCCCGGTCCCCATGCAGGGCCAGATGCCACCGCCGCGTTATCCGTCGGCAGCACTGCGGCGCGGCGATGCCGGCGATGTGGTCGTGCGTGTGGACGTCGATGCCGCCGGCAATCCGGGCGGTGTGACCCTGGTCAAGCGCAGCGGCTCACGCGACCTGGATCGCGCCGCAATGGAAGCGGTACGCCATTGGCGCTTTCACCCAGCCCAGCAAAACGGGCAGCCGGCTGCAGGAAGTCTGGATATCCCCTTCGAGTTCAAGCCGGCGCAGTAAGCACGGCACGCCAGCTGGACCGGCGGACTCGGTCCGCCACCATAAGCACGTGCAACGGGCTGTTTTGCAAGGGATTGGCTGGCGCTGCCCCGACGATTGTCGGCAGTGCCATCACGCCATCGGCGCCTCACCAAGCTGAACGACTACAGCGTCGTAACAGTGACGCGGGCATTCGCCTTAGCTGCCCCTCAGGCAGCGCCGACCAGACTGGCTGCGTCATCCCAAAGATGCGCCAGGAGGCGGCCATGTCCTTCACCTCGAACCCCTCGTCACATCACACGCCGTCACTGTCTCGCTCCGCCCCTACAGCGTCCGGGCGTAGGCAGGACATGCAGGACGACGGTGCCTCGCCGTGGCTATGGGCAACGCTGCTGGCCTTGTTGGTGGTGATCCCGGCGTGGTGGTGGGCCCGGCATGGCGATGAGTCGCTCGCCACCGACATCCGCCCTGCCCCTGCTGCCAGCCGCCAGATCCTGCCCAGCGCGGATGGCCCGCGCGCGATGACGATGATTGCGCATCAGCCGGTGCGCGCGGCGATCAACAGCGTGGATGCCAAGCCACTGCCGGGTAACACGATGCCCAGTTACCCGGCCGATGTTGCGCGCGCCAGCATTCAGGGCAGCCGCACCGCACGCCTGCAACTGGACATGCAGGGCCAGGTGCGTGCAGTGACCATCGTCGACCGCAGCGGCAGCAACGATCCGCGGCTGGACGCAGCGGTGACCGAGAGCCTGCGCCAGTGGCGTTTCGAACCGGCCACGCGCGATGGCCACGCAGTGGTCAGCAGCGTGCAGGTACCGGTCGAGTTCAGCGCAGAGCGCTGAGCCCGAAACCGGCGCCCTGCGCCAGCGTATCGAAGTCCGGGAACGAGGTAGCGACGTTTGCGATGTCGTTGACCTGCACGGCGCCGGTCGAGAGCTGACCGGCAATGGCGAATGCCATCGCGATACGGTGATCGCCGTGGCTTTCGATCACACCGCTGCCAATCGTGCCGCCGTGAATGGTGGCGCCATCCGGTGTTTCATCGACCTGCACGCCGAGCGTGCGCAGACCGGTGGCCATGGCGGCCAGACGATCGGACTCCTTGACCCGCAGCTCGGCAGCGCCGGTCACGACGGTCTTGCCGTTGGCGGCCGCAGCGGCCACGAACAAGGCGGGGAATTCGTCGATCATGTCCGGCACCAGCGCTTCGGGAATCTGCGTGCCCTGCAACGGCGCATAGCGCACGCGCAGATCGGCCACCGGCTCGCCGCCATGTTCGGCATGGTTTTCTTCGGCAATATCCGCGCCCATCAACCGCAATGCAGCCAGCAGGCCGGTGCGCCGCGGATTCAGGCCCACCGCGCGCAGCACGATCTGCGAATCGGGAATGATGCTGGCAGCCACAATGAAAAACGCTGCCGACGAAAAGTCCGCAGGCACCGCAATGTCGGTCGCACGCAAACGCTGGCCGCCACGCAGACGCGCCTTGCCCGGCGAAAAATCGATCTCCACACCGAACGCAGACAGCATGCGCTCGGTGTAATCGCGCGTGGGATGCGGCTCGGTCACCGAGGTCTCGCCCTGGGCGTACAGACCTGCCAGCAGCACGGCGGATTTGACCTGCGCACTGGCGACCGGCGACACAAAATCGATGCCGTGCAACGACTGACCGCCGTGCACATGCAAGGGAGGCGTGCCGTCGTCCTGGGTCTCGATGCTTGCGCCCATTTGCGCCAACGGGCCGGTCACGCGTCGCATCGGCCGCTTGGACAGGGACGCATCGCCGACCAGCACGCTGTCGAAGCGCTGCGCGGCCAGCAGGCCGGCGAGCAGGCGCATGCCGGTGCCGGCGTTACCGCAATCCAGTTCCTCGGTGGGCGCCTGCAAGCCGTCCACGCCGACGCCGTGCACAACGCGCTGCGATGCCGATGGGGTGTCGATCCGCACGCCCAGCTTGGCGAAGATGGCTGCGGTGGAGCGCGTGTCCTCGCCTTCGAGAAACCCATCGATCTGCGAAATGCCATCGGCGAGCGCGGCAAACATCACCGCACGATGCGACACCGACTTGTCGCCGGGAATGGCCAACGTACCGCGCAATGCGCTGCCTTGCTGCGCGATCCAGTGTTGCGTGCTGCTGCTCATGCGAATGATCCGATTGCTGCGCCGCCATGCAGGCGATGCGCTGGGTAAGAGATGGCAGCGCCGTCATCGCCAGAGCGGCGGCGCGCCAGTTGGGCGGGTGGTCGAGCGCTCAGGGGATCGCCACCGGATACGAGCCCAGAACCTTGATCTGCGCCGAATGCGCTTCCAGTTCGGCCAACGCCTGCTTCATCGCCTCGTCTTCTACGTGGCCGGCCAGATCGATGAAAAAGCCGTATTCCCACTTGGCCTGGTGCGAGGGACGCGACTCGATGCGATTCATGCTGATGCCATGCCGCGCGAACGGGCTGAGCACGTCGAACAACGCGCCCGGCTTGTCGTGGATGAACACCAGCACCGAGGTGCGGTCATGCCCGGAGGTGGGAAAGATCTGCCGGCCGATCACCAGGAAACGCGTGGTGTTGTCGTCGTCGTCTTCGATCGACTTCATGATGACTTTCTTCAAGCCATACACGTGCGCGGCGCTCTCGCCGCCGATCGCTGCGGCATCTTCGGCATTGCGCGCGCGCCGCGCGCCCTCGGCATTGCTGGAGACGGCGATCTTCTCGACCTTGGGCAGGTGCGAGCGCAGCCAGCCGGCGGTCTGGGCGAAGGATTGCGAATGCGCGTAGATGCGCTCGATATCTTCCAGTCGGCCGTTGCGCGAGAGCAGATACTGGTGCACGCGCAACTCGACTTCGCCGCAGATTTTCAGGTTGGAGGTCAGGAACATGTCCAGCGTGACCTGGATGGTGCCCTGGCCCGAGTTCTCCACCGGTACCACGCCGAAGTCCGCATTGCCGGCCTCTACTTCCTGGAACACTTCCTCGATGGTCGCCATCGGCAGACCCACGGCCGAGCGACCGAAATGCTTGAGCACGGCCTGCTGGCTGAAGGTCCCTTCCGGGCCGAGATAACCGATCTTCAGCGGCTCCTGCTGGGCCAGGCAGGCCGACATGATTTCGCGGTACACGTGCACCAGCACTTCATCGCTGAGCGGGCCTTCGTTGCGGTCCACCACCATGCGCAGCACCTGCGCCTCGCGCTCGGGGCGGTAGTAATCCACCGCTGCGGCGAGCTTGCCCTTGGCCTTGCCGACCTGGTGGGCGAAGTTGGCGCGCTCGGCGATCAAGGCCTGGATGTTGCGGTCGATCTCGTCGATCTTGGCGCGCACGTCGGCCAGCACCGGTGCGGCGGCGGCAGGCTTGCCGATGGCCTTGCCCGGCTTGGTCGCGGGCTGGGCGACCTGCCTGGTCGCCGAGGTGTCAGCCGCGCTGCTCGCTGTTTTGGTCTTGCTGCCCTTGGCAGCAGCGGGTTTGTTGGACTTGGGAGCCATCGCTGGGCATTCCTTGAAAAACGGCGCAAGCGCCTGCGCGGCCTGCGCCGCGGTCGAAGATGGGACTCAGCCGTGACGCTGCTGAAAGTCGTGCATGAAGGCCACCAGCGCCTGCGCGCCAGCCACCGGCATGGCGTTGTAGAGCGAGGCGCGAATGCCACCGACGGCTTTGTGGCCCTTCAATGCCAGCAGACCGGCGGCCTTGGATTGGCTGACGAACAACGCGTCCAGCTGCTCGTCCGGCAGGAAGAACGGGATGTTCATGCGCGAGCGCACGGCCGGCTTGATCAGGTTGCGATAGAAGCCGCCGGAGCGATCGATGGCGCCGTAGACCAACGCGGCTTTCTCGGCATTGCGACGTGCGAACTCTTCCACCCCGCCCTGCTCCAGCATCCACTTCACGGTGAGCCCGAGCAGATACCAGTTCCAGGTCGGCGGGGTGTTGAGCATCGAATCGCGCGCGGCATGCGAGGCGTAGTTGAAGATGTCCGCACGCGGCTGGCCGGCGCGCTCCAGCAGGTCGCGCCGCACGATCAGCACCGAGATACCGACCGGGCCCAGGTTCTTTTGCGCACCGGCATAGATCAGCCCGTAGCGCGAGATATCCAGCGGCTCGGAGGCAATGGACGAGCTGAAATCGGCAAACAGCGGCAAGGTACCGACATCCGGCGTGTCGCGAAATTCGACGCCGTGGATGGTCTCGTTGGCGGTGATGTGCACGTAGGCCGAGTGCGGCGACAAGGTCCAGCTGGCCACCGGCGGAATGTCGATAAAGCCATCTGCCTGCGCATCGGCGGCAATGCGCGCATCCACATAGGTGGCCGCCTGCTTGATCGCAGTCTTGCCCCAGTGCCCGGTGATCACGTAGTCGGCGGCCTGCCCGGGCGCGGCGAAATTCAGCGGCAACAAGGCCTGGATGGTGGTGGCGCCACCAGCGGTGAACAGCACCGCGTAGTCGTCGGGAATGGACAACAAACTGCGCAGATCGGCTTCGGCCGCGGCCGCTACGGCCATGAAATCGGCGCTGCGGTGGCTGATTTCAACGATCGAGGCGCCAACGCCATTCCACTCGATCATTTCCGCCTGCGCCTGCCGCAGGACAGCTTCCGGCAATGTCGCAGGGCCGGCACTGAAATTGAACGCGCGTGTCATGGCACACCTTGTCGAGCTAGCCTTCTAGTATGCCGCAGCGCATCGGGCTTGGCAGCGGGTAAAAAAGTTGCAGCTGCATCCTTTTGACCGGGCCTCACGTAAGGTGGTGACAGCCACGGGACGAACGTTCACCCCTGTGGGCTACTCTCACGCTGCAGCCACTGCCGGAGCCTGCCATGTCGTTTCGCGATGCGTTCAAACTGCCGTCCAGCCAGATCACCGATGAGTCCGTCTACCGCGACCGGCGCCGGCTGCTGCAGCTGTTTGCGCTGACCCCGGCACTGGGCATGGCCGGATGCGCCGAGGCCGACCCGCCGCCTCCGCCCAAGACCGTGGTGACGCCGGCGCAGGCGCGCAGCGGCTTCCGCACCGCCGAAGAACTGACCAAGCTGGAAGACGTGACCAGCTACAACAACTTCTACGAGTTCGGCACCGACAAGACCGACCCGTCCAAGGCCGCCAAGACCCTGAAGCTGTCGCCCTGGTCGGTGAAGGTCAGCGGCGAATGCGAAAAGCCCGGCAGCCTGTCGCTGGACGAATTGCTCAAAGGCATCAGCGCCGAAGAACGCATCTACCGGCTGCGCTGCGTGGAAGGCTGGTCGATGGTGATCCCGTGGACCGGTGTGCCGCTGGGCGAGGTACTCAAGCGCTTCGCGCCAACCTCCAAGGCCAAGTACGTGGCGTTCACCACGCTGGCCGATCCGCAGCAGATGCCAGGCGTGCGCTATCGCTCGATCAACTGGCCCTACCGCGAAGGCCTGCGCATCGATGAAGCGATGCATCCGCTGACCCTGCTGGCCACCGGCCTGTACGGCAGGCCGCTTCCGCAGCAGAACGGCGCGCCACTGCGGCTGGTGGTGCCGTGGAAGTACGGCTTCAAGAGCATCAAGTCGATCGTGGAGATCCGCTTCGTCGAGAAGATGCCCGAGACCGCCTGGCACGATCTGCAGCCGTCCGAATACGGGTTCTTCTCCAACGTCAATCCGGCGGTGGATCACCCACGCTGGAGCCAGAAGACCGAGCGCCGGATCGCCGGTACCGCCAGCAAGCTGTTCGCCGAGCGCATCGCGACCAAGCCGTTCAACGGCTATGCGGATCAGGTCGCCTCGCTGTACGCGGGCATGGACCTGAAGAAGTGGTTCTAGGCGACGCCCCCTCTGATACCGACCTGTCGTAGGAGCGCACCCGGGCGCGACGGGCCTTACCGGTAATGCCTGTCGCGCCCGGGTGCGCTCCTACGTTTCCTGCCCGCGCGGCATCTCCTGCCCGCGTGGCACTGCTTCCTTGTTCGAGATCGCATGGCCAAGACGTCCGCTTCCCTGATTGCCGCCAAGACCCTGGTGCATGCCGCCGCACTGACGCCGATCGCATTGCTGGCCTGGCAGTTCTGGCAGGTGTGGCAGACCGGCAGCGATGCACTGGGCGCCGACCCGGTGGCCGAGATCGAGCATCGCACCGGGTTGTGGGCGCTGCGCTTTCTGGTGATCACCCTGGCGATCACCCCGCTCCGCCAGCTCACCGGCCAGGCCGTGCTGATCCGCTTCCGCCGCATGCTGGGGCTGTACGCCTTCTTCTATGCCAGCGTGCACCTGGCGGTGTACCTGAGCCTGGACCTGCGCGGCTTCTGGACGCAGATCTTCGAGGAGATCATCAAGCGCCCCTACATCACCGTGGGCTTTGCGGCGTGGCTGCTGCTGGTGCCGCTGGCGATCACCTCGACCCAGGGCTGGATGCGGCGGCTCAAGCGCAACTGGGGCCGCCTGCATCAGCTGATCTATCCGATCGGCGTGCTGGCGGTGCTGCACTTCTGGTGGCTGGTGAAATCCGATATCCGCGAACCGGCGCTGTATGCCGGCATCCTTGCGGCCCTGCTGGGCTGGCGGACCTGGAAGAAACTCAGCGCGCGCCGAACCACAGCAAGGCGCTCAGCGCAGCCGCCAGCAACACCGCGCTGAGCAGCAGCCACGGCCAACGCGCCACCTTCATCGGCGCGCGCGCCGGCTCGGCGACGGCGCGCGGGGGGAGCGGCGGCTCGGAATCGGGGATGTCCCAGGTGGTGCCGTGATGGATGCGCGGCACTTCCACCACGAAACGGTGGCGGGCGTCGAACACCACCTGGTCGCCGGCCTGCAGCCAGCCATCGCGCACCTGCACGCCGTTGATCCAGCTGCCCTCCTCCGAGCCGAGATCGCGGATCAGTACGCGGTCGCCATGACGCTCCAGGCGTGCATGCTGCGCGGCGAAGGCGGGGTCGTCGATGACGATGTCCGCGGCCGGGTCGCTGCCGACCAGACGCGAGCGGTCCAAGGTGAAGCTGCGCCCGTGGTGACGGCCGCCCAGCCCGCGTAACAGCAGGCAGACTTCGCTCAGGCCGGCATCGTCTTCCGGCGTATCGTTGGCCGGCGCGCTGGAGGGCGCACTGCGCAACAGCATCTCCACGCCATCGGCATAGATCGCATCGCCCGGGCGCAACAACGCCATGCGGCGCACCGGGCGCCCGTTGACGTGGATGCCGCGGATGCCGTTGGCCACCTGCAGCCACAGGCCGCGCTGGTCCAGACAGAACTGCGCCAACAGCAGCGCCCCCTGGGCATCAGCCACCACCCGCACGCTGCCAGAGGCATGACGGACGATCCGGTGGACGCCGGGCTTGAGGGAATGATCCGGCTGCTGCCGGTGAGTGAAATGAACTTGCAGGTCGCGCACCCGCGGCAGACTAACAGGTTTGCCCCCGCCAGCGGCCAATCACCTCGCGCCCAGCCGCTGGGTGCCGGCATCGCGCGCAGCCGCTACCGCGCGTTCGAAATGCGGGCCGCGTCCGTCACCGCGTCGCCGCAGCATCGCTTTGCACGCCTCGGTGCGGCCCTGCAACGTGCGTCCACACTTGGAGCCAGCCGCGCGCATGCGCACAATGCGCGACTACTTTCGTCTTACCCAGGCAGCTCATGTCCAGCATCGATATCCGCCACGACCATTCCCTGCCGCCGGCACAGGCCCGCGCGGCGATCGACGAGGCGGCGCGCAAACTGACCGATCGCTACGGCGTCGCCTCGCATTGGGAAGGCGACACCTTGCGCATCTCCCGCGCCGGCGTGGACGGGGCGATCGCGCTACTGCCGCAGCAGGTGCATGTCACCGCCGAACTCGGCTTCCTGCTATCGGCCATGCAGCCGATGGTGGAATCGGAAATACGTCGCCTGCTCTCGGAAAAGCTCGCCTGAGCGAGCGCTGTCGTCACAGCTGCTTCAGCGCCAAGTCACCCGCCCCGCACGCGATGGGCGGATGCTTGAGCCGGGCCGGGTCGGGCACCGCTTCACCTGCCCGATGCAGGGCCGGCACTAGGGTGAACGTAACGTCACTTCGGCAATCGACAGGAGCATCGCATGACGACCGGATACGATCAGAACGGCAACCGTGACACCACGGCGTCGGGCTTCCAGGCCCAGGCAGAGCAGATTTCGCGGCGGCTTGGCGAGTCGGCGCAGACCGTATGGCTGGCCGGACTCGGCGCACTGGGCCGCGTGCAGAGCGAAGGCGGCAAGTTGTTCGACTCGCTGGTGCGCGAAGGCGCCGCCTACGAACGCAGCGGCCAGCGCAAGGCCGCCGACAGCGTGGACGAGCTGCGCGAGGAAGTGGAGACCCAGTTCGAGCAGGCCCGTGATACCGCAGTGCGCGGCTGGGACAAGCTGGGCAAGGCCTTCGACGAGCGCGTCAAGGGGGTGCTGCGCACGCTCAATATCCCCGAGCAGGAAGAACTGGAAAACCTGCGTCGCGAGGTCGAATCGTTGAAGGCGCAGGTGCGGGCCAACACCGCCGCAACCAAGCGGGCCAATCGCACCGCCAACCAGGCCGCACAGGCTGCGAGCAGCGACGCGGGCTCGTCGACCGGCAATCCGGCGGCGTTCGACGGGGAATAAGCGTTACCGCCGCTGGTGATGGCGAAATCTTACGGGCCCCGGCGGCGGGTAGAAGTGGCAGTCCGATCTGCCTGTGGGTTGCCCGTGCAACTCTTTGGGGTCGGACCTTCTGTGGGCTATCGGCACTACTGAGCCTTCCGTCAGGTATCGATAGGCTGGACGCCATTACGCAGGGTGGCGTTGCAAGCCGTGCTGGCGTCGCCAAGGTGCGCCACGCTTGCGCATCTGCGGCCGGGCAGCAGCCATACACATGCGCGATGTTGCAAGGCAGCATTATTTTTCGGACAATCGGGAAGGACCCGCCAGTCCTGCAACACGAAGTCCGTTTGCTCCCCTCCCCTCACGGCTTCGGACTGGCGGGTCTTTCGCTGCCTGGGTCACGGCTCGTGACATCCCTGCCTGCGATGCATTGACGAAACCTGCGCGAAGGATTCTTCTAGGCGTACCGATTCGTTATACGCGCCATACCCTCGCTTGATGCTCATGCCTTCCTGGATCTTGGCGCTGTTGGCCGCACTGCTGCTCTGGCTGGCGGTGTCTGTCTACTTCTGGCTGGTGCGACGTCGCGCCAACGAAACCGATGCGGGCATCCGCGCGCTGGCGGCGATGCACTGGCGCGATTTTTCCGCCGTGGTGCTGCGGGTCCTGCAGGACCAGCGCGGCTGGCAGCCGGTCCAGCTGCCGCAGGACGGCCTGCCCACGGCCGACTTCATGATGCAGACCGATCACGGCACCCGCCTGGTGGCCTGCAAGCATGGCCGCGGCTATCGCATCGGCGTGGCTGCTGTGAACGAGCTGGGCGCGATGGCGCGGCTGGCCGGTGCCGGCGGCGGCGTGATGGTGACCGAGGGCCGCATGGAGCGCGAAGGCCTGGCCGCTGCGGAAAAACAGTCCATCGAAGTGCTGGACGGCACGCGGCTATGGCCACTGCTCAAGCCTTATCTGCCGGGCGATGTGGAGACCGGCGTGGTCAACATGGCGCGGCGACGGGCGATCCGCCACAGCATCATCGCCGGTGCCGCACTGGCCACGCTGGCGCTGGTAGCGGTGCTGGCGCTGCGCCCCCCTGAGCCTGCTCCGGCACCGGCGCAGACGGTGGCCGCTGCGCGTGCATCGGCGGATGCGGCACCGCGCACGCCACCGGCGGCCACTTCGCCGGTGAACGCTCCGCAGGCTGCGCCCGGTGCAGCGTCGACAACGGCCGCCCCCCTGCCGCCGGCAACGGCGGCAGAGCCGGACGACGCAACGCTGCAAGGCTATCGCCGCGAGGTGTCCAGGACGCTGGCGCAAACGCCGGGCCTGGTGCGCGGCATCTGGATCACCCAGGCAACGCTGGCGGTGGATCGCACCGTGGAAGACAGCGCGGCCTGGCCATTGATCTGCCAGCAGCTCGAACGCTATCCCTATCTGCGCACGGTCCGCGTACAGCTCAATCCCCGCCCCGGTGTGGACGAGCCGGTGCGCTGGCGGCAATGCACCACGATCTGACCGGGTGTGCCCTACAGATTGCGCCGCGCCATCGAGCACCGGCGGTTCTGATATGGACGCGATTGATCGAGACGGCAGTTGCATGCACAAGCAGCTGCAAGTCCAGAAAGGAGTGGCGCAAATGCGCCGGCTGACTACCTGCGGACGTCGAGGTCGCGATCCTTACGTCACCCGATCCAGCCAAGACAGCACGAGAAGGCATGAGACGGCAGTCGTGCGCACGATCGTCTGCACACCGGCGCTGCCCTGCCGCAGATGGACCGGCTGGCTGCCTGCAGTCGGGAGTCACGCCCCTCTGTCAGCCAAATGTCGGGATACATGGATTGGCCGACCGACGCCTCGAAAGGATTGCGCGTTCGATTTGCGGCGTGATTGCAGCTGCTGACCCGCTCAGGCAGCGCTGCCTGCGACACGTCGATGTCGATCACGCCGACATCGTCCACAGCACCGTTACCGATGCCACCCACCCATTCCAGCACCGCCCCTCAACGCATGCCGGGCGCAAATCGCGCCACCAGATCGTATGAGCCGCCCAGAAACATTTGCCGCACGTAGGTCACCGGCTGATCGCCGCGCCAGGTGTGGCGGTCGATCACCAGGCATGCAGCACCCTCGTTGACCTGCAGGCACCTGGCTTGTACGGCGTCGACGCTGACCGCACTGATGCGATGCTCGGCGCGCGTCCACGGCACGTTGCGCAATAGCCAGCTCCCGGGCGCCACATCGGTGAACGTCTGCCCTAATGCGTCTGGCACGGTGGTCACATCGATCACGCGCTGCTCCAGCGCAAACGGGCTGCCGTCGGCCAGATGCACGCTATCGAGCGCCAACAGCTTGCCGGTGCTGCCCAACGCGCGCTCCTGAGGCACGCGCTGACGCACGTTGCGCAGCCGGCGCGACAACAGCGAAAACGCATACAGGTGACCGCGCGTGGTCATTTCCACTTCGATATCCGGGATCGAGAGCGCCACCTGCTCCAGATGCGGATGCGGCCGGGCCACGAACGACCCGGTGCGGCGGCGGCGCTCGATCATGCCCGCATCGGCGAGCAGGCCGAGCACCTTGTTGACGGTCATGCGCGAGCAGCCGTACTGCGTCATCAACTCGTGTTCGGGCGGGATGCGATGGCCCGGCGGCCAGTCGCCGCTATGAATGCGTTGCTCCAGATCCTGCCGGATGCGTTGATGCAAGGTGCCGGGTGCGGCGATGGGGGTGGCGGTCAAAGCTGCAGTCTCCGGTCAGACCTGCATTGTGCCCGCATCGTCTCAATTGCCCAGCACTGTGCGCAACACGCCGGCAAAACGCGTGGCAATGCGCGCGCGATCCACATGCCGACCATCGCGCACCACCTGGCGCCCGCCGCGCCAGACGTGACGCACGGCAGTGGCGCGTGCGGCGAACAGCCAGCTGTCCAGCAAGGCGTCGTCGCTGCGGGCGAGCAAGGACGGATGGGCAGTGTCCAGCTCCACCAGATCGGCCGCAGCGCCGGACTGGATTCCGTGCCGTGCCACGCCCAGCGCCTGCGCTGCACCGTCGCCCGCCTGGTCGTACAACCAGCGCCCGCTGGAGACGTCGGCAGGCGCGAGCACATTGCGCGCCTGCCGGTGCAGTCGTTGGCCGTATTCGAGCAGGCGCAGTTCTTCGGCCGCATCGATCAACACGTTCGAATCCGAGCCCACGCCAAAGCGCCCACCGGCGGCGGCGAATGCCTGCATCGGGAACAAGCCGTCGCCCAGATTGGCCTCGGTGATCGGGCACAGCCCGACCACCGCGCCACGTTCGGCGATCGCCCGCAGCTCGCTGGCATCCACATGCGTGGCGTGCACCAGACACCAGCGCGCCGCCACCGGTGCGTTGCCCAGCAACCATTGCACCGGACGTTGACCCGACCACGCCAGGCAGGCGTCGACTTCGCGCTGCTGCTCGGCGATATGGATGTGGATCGGGCCATCGGTGAGCGGCACCAGCGCCTGCAGTTGCTGCGGCGTGACCGCACGCAAACTGTGCGGTGCCAGCCCGAGCACGGCATCGGGCAATGCCTTGAGGCTGAGCCTGCAGTGCTCGAGCAGGCGCGCGAACCCATCGATGTCATGGATCAGGCGCTGTTGCGCCGCGCTCGGTGCAGCCCCGCCGAAATCCGAATGCGCATAGAACACCGGCAGCAGGGTCAGCCCGATCCCGGTGCTGACGGCCGCAGCGGCGATGCGCTCGGACATCTCGCCGGCATGCGCGTAGGGCGCACCGCCGACAGCATGGTGCAGATAATGGAATTCGCCGACGCGGGTGAAGCCGCTTTCCAGCATCTCGACATAGGCCTGCTCGGCGATCGCCTGCAGGCTGTCCGGATCCAGCCGGTCGACGAAGCGGTACATCAACTCGCGCCAGCTCCAGAAGCTGTCGCCGCTGCGCCCCCCCACTTCGGTCAGGCCGGCCATGCCGCGCTGGAACGCATGGCTGTGCAGGTTGCCCAGGCCTGGTACCAGCATCTCTGCGCGGGTATCGGTGGCGGCCGCGGCCACCTCGGTCTGTACCGTGGCGATGCGCCCCTGCTCCAGGGTGATCCGGACACTGCCCGCCCAGCCACTGGGCAACAGGGCCCGCGCTGCCCACAACGCCTGTACCGGTTGATCTGCCACTGGACACCCTCGATTGACGATCTTATTGTATATACATATCAGACACCACGAGCCTGCGCCATGCATTGCGACGCCCTCTGGCACAACGCGCAGCTGATGACCCTGGACGCCGCCGATGCTGGCCTGGGCATCGTGGACGATGGCGTGATCGCCTGCCGGGACGGCCGCATCGTGTATGCCGGCACGGCGGCACAGGCGCCCGCGCTTGAAGCAGACAGCACGCACGATTGCCAGCGGCGCTGGATCAGCCCGGGCCTGATCGATTGCCATACCCACCTGGTCTATGCCGGCAATCGCGCCAACGAGTTTGAACAACGCCTGCGCGGCGCCAGCTATGCGCAGATCGCCGCGGCCGGTGGCGGCATCGTGGCCACCGTGCGCGCCACCCGCGCCGCAGACGATGCCGCATTGCTCGCCGCCAGCCTGCCGCGCCTGGATGCCATGCTCGCCGAGGGCGTGACCACGCTGGAAATCAAATCCGGCTACGGGCTCACGCTCGAGGACGAAACCAAGCAACTGCGCGTGGCGCGCCAACTTGCCACGCTGCGTCGGGTCGAAGTCGTGCCGACTTTTTTAGGCGCGCATGCGGTGCCGCCGGGCAGCGATGCGCAGCAGTACATCAATGCGGTGTGCACGCAGATGATTCCGGCCATTGCTGCGCAGGGGCTTGCCGAGGCGGTCGACGTGTTCTGCGAGCACCTGGCGTTTTCGCCGGCGCAGGCCGAACAGGTTTTTATCGCCGCGCAGGCCCAGGGCTTGCGCGTCAAGATCCATGCCGAGCAACTGAGCAACCAGCACGGCGCAGCCCTGGCGGCGCGCCATGGCGCGTTGTCGGCCGACCACATCGAATACCTGGACCAGCCCGGCATCGATGCGATGGCCGCTGCCGGTACCGTGGCGGTCCTGCTGCCCGGCGCGTTCTATTTCACCCGCGATACCCAGCTGCCGCCGATCGATGCGCTGCGTGCGGCCGGGGTGCCGCTGGCGTTGGCCACCGACTGCAATCCGGGCACCTCGCCGCTGACCAGCCCGTTGCTGGCGATGAACATGGCGGCCACGTTGTTCCGCATGACGGTGGACGAATGCATCGCCGGTTTCACCCGTGAAGCTGCGCGTGCGCTCGGCCGCAGCGCCCGGCTTGGCCAGCTGCGCGCCGGCATGGACTGCGACCTGGCGATCTGGGACATCGACGCGCCGGCCGACCTGGTCTACCGCATGGGTTTCAACCCTCTTCATGCCCGCGTCTGGCGCGGGCATTCGACCTGATCGATCGTGGAGTTGTCATGAGTGCTTCTGTTGTCTTGCAACCCGGCCAGGTGACGCTGGCGCAATGGCGCGCGTTGTATCGCGGCGCTGACGTGGCCTTGGATGATGCCTGCGCGGCGGCGGTGCTACGCAGCGCGCAGACCGTGGAGGCCATCGTCGCGCGCGGCGAGCCGGTCTATGGCGTCAACACCGGTTTCGGCAAGCTGGCCAGCGTGCGCATCGAGCGGCAGGACCTGCAGACCTTGCAACGCAATATCGTGTTGTCGCACGCAGCCGGCGTCGGCGATCCCACGCCGGTGCCGGTGGTGCGGCTGATGATGGCGCTCAAGCTCACCAGCCTTGCCCAGGGAGCCTCGGGCGTGCAGCCGGACACGTTGGCATTGCTGGAAGCGATGCTGCGTCAGGGCATCACCCCGGTGGTGCCGTGTCAGGGGTCGGTCGGTGCGTCCGGCGATCTGGCGCCGCTGTCGCATCTGGCGGCGGCGATGATCGGCGTCGGTGAAGCCTTCGTCGGCGGCAAGCGTTTGCCTGCCGCCGACGCGCTTGCGCAGGCGCGGTTGCAGCCCCGCGTGCTCGGCGCCAAGGAGGGCCTGGCGCTGCTCAACGGCACCCAGTTCTCCACCGCCTGTGCATTGGCCGGCCTGTTCGAGATCGAAACCGTGTTGCAGGCCGCGCTGGTGACCGGAGCGCTATCGGTGGAAGCGGCCAAGGGCTCCGATACGCCGTTCGATGCGCGCATCCATGCACTGCGCGGGCAACCGGGGCAGATCGCAACCGCTGCGGCGCTGCGGGCGTTGATGGCCGACTCGGCGATCCGCGAATCGCATCGTCTTGGCGATGTGCGCGTGCAGGACCCGTATTGCCTGCGTTGCCAGCCGCAGGTGATGGGCGCGGCGCTGGACATCATGCGGCAGGCTGCGCGCACGCTGGAAATCGAAGCCAATGGCGTCTCCGATAACCCGTTGGTCTTCAGCGACACCGGCGAGGCCTTGTCTGGCGGCAACTTCCATGCCGAGCCGGTGGCCTTTGCTGCCGACATGCTGGCGATGGCGGTGTGCGAGATCGGCTCGATCAGCGAACGCCGCACCGCAATGCTGGTCGACCCGGCGCTGTCCGGCCTGCCGGCGTTTCTGACCCCGCGCCCGGGCCTGAATTCCGGCTTCATGATCCCGCAGGTGACTGCTGCGGCATTGGTGTCGGAAAACAAGCAGCGCGCGTATCCGGCCAGCGTCGACTCGATCCCGACCTCGGCCAACCAGGAAGATCATGTGTCGATGGCCGCGCATGGCGCGCGACGCCTGCTGGCCATGGCGGAAAATGCCGCGCACGTGATCGGCATCGAGTTGCTGGCGGCGGTGCAAGGTTGCGATTTCCATGCGCCGCTGCGCTCCAGCACTGCACTGGAAGCCGCACGCGCCCTGCTGCGTGCACAGGTGCCCATGCTGCAGGACGATCGCTACTTTCATCCCGACATGCTGGCGGCCAGCGCGCTGGTGCGCTCGGGTGCGTTGGCCGACGCGGCGGCGATCGCGTTGCCGGGCGTGGAGCAGCACGCATGACGCGGCGGGCAACACAGCACTTGCGCAGCGCCATGGCGCCGTGCTGCGCGTTGGGGGCGGACGCGAGATCTGCACGCAACACGGCTGCATTGCGTACTCAACCCGATGACGCTCGCTCTGGCCGGCACGACTTTCTGGTTTCCAAGCATGCAACCGGAGCAAAGCGATGAGCGCCCTGCCCGCCTGGCTGGAGGTGCATCGCGGCGAGGCGCCCTTGCTCATCAGCTTCCCGCATACCGGCACCGAGCTGCCCGAGACGGTAGCCGACCAGTTCGTGTCGCCATGGCTGGCGCGCCGCGACGCCGATTGGTGGGTGCACCAGTTGTACGACTTCGCACAGGCGATGGGTGCCACGACGGTGCGCACGGCCATCTCGCGCTCGGTCATCGACGTCAACCGCGACCCCAGTGGCGCATCGCTGTATCCGGGCCAGAACACCACCGGCCTGTGTCCGCTGACCACCTTTGACAATCAGCCGCTGTATGCCGACGGGCAGGCGCCGGATCAGGCGCAGATCGATCTGCGCCGCACGCAGTGGTTCGACCCGTATCACCTCGCCCTGTCCGACGAAATCGCGCGCCTGCGTCAGCGCCACGCAAACATTGTGGTGTACGACGCGCACTCGATCCGCTCTGTCATCCCGCATCTGTTCGACGGTGAGTTGCCGCAGTTCAACATCGGCAGCAACGACGATCGCAGCTGCGATCCCGCCCTGGCCGACGCCGTCGAACAGCTGTGCCGCAGCAGCGGCTCCAGCACCGTGCGCAACGGACGTTTCAAGGGCGGCTGGATCACCCGTCATTACGCGCAGCCCGAGCACGGCGTGCACACGCTGCAGATGGAGCTGGCCTGCCGCGGCTACATGCGCGAGCCGGACACCATCACCCAGGACAGCTGGCCCACGCCGTGGCAGCCGGTGCACGCCGTCGCGTTGCGCGCAGTGCTGCGACACGTGCTGCTGGCCTGCCTGCAGTTCGCCAATGCGCCCCTCTCCAACACCGCGCCGCACGCGGCCAACCGTTGATTGCAAGGAACCCGGCATGACCCGTCACGATGCAACCCGCGTCATCCGCGCCGCCACCGGCACCACGCTCACCGCCAGGAGCTGGCTCACCGAAGCGCCGCTGCGCATGCTGATGAACAATCTGGACCCGGACGTGGCCGAGCGCCCGCAGGAACTGGTGGTGTATGGCGGCATCGGCCGCGCCGCGCGCGATTGGGAATCCTTCGATGCGATCGTCGCCGCACTCACCCGCCTGGACGAGGACCAGACCTTGCTGGTGCAATCGGGCAAGCCGGTCGGGGTGTTCCGCACCCATGCCGATGCGCCGCGCGTGCTGATCGCCAACTCCAACCTGGTGCCGCGCTGGGCCACCTGGGACCACTTCAACGAACTGGATAAAAAAGGTCTGGCGATGTACGGCCAGATGACCGCCGGCAGCTGGATCTACATCGGCGCGCAAGGCATCGTGCAAGGCACCTACGAAACCTTCGTCGAGATGGGCCGCCAGCACTACGCCGGCAACCTGGCCGGCAAGTGGCTGTTCACCGGCGGCCTCGGCGGCATGGGTGGCGCGCAGCCGCTGGCTGCGGTGATGGCCGGCGCTTCGTGCCTGGCGGTGGAATGCCGCCGTTCCAGCATCGACATGCGCCTGCGCACCGGCTACCTGGATACCTGGACCGACTCGCTGGACGAAGCGCTGCGCCTGATCGAGGAATCGTGCACGGCCAGGAAGCCGCTGTCGGTCGGCCTGCTCGGCAACGTCGCCGACGTGCTCGACGAACTGCTGCTACGCGGAATCAAGCCGGACCTGCTGACCGACCAGACCTCCGCACACGACCCGGTCAACGGCTATCTGCCGCAGGGCTGGAGCGTGGAAGCGTGGGACGCAAAGCGCGTCAGCGCACCCAAGGAAGTAGAAGCCGCCGCGCGCGAGACAATGGCCAACCATATCCGCGCGATGCTCACCTTCCACGCGCTCGGCGTGCCCACTGTGGACTACGGCAACAACCTGCGCCAGATGGCGCTGGAGCAAGGTGTGTCCGACGCGTTCGACTTCCCCAGTTTCGTGCCGGCCTACATTCGCCCGCTGTTCTGTCGTGGCATCGGCCCGTTCCGCTGGGTGGCGCTGAGCGGCGATCCGGAAGATATCGCCAGGACCGATGCCAAGGTCAAGGAATTGATTCCCGACGATGCGCACCTGCACCGCTGGCTGGACATGGCCGCTGAAAAGATCGCCTTCCAGGGGCTGCCCGCGCGCATCTGCTGGGTCGGCCTGGGCGACCGCCACCGGCTCGGCCTGGCCTTCAACGCGATGGTGCGCAGCGGTGAGTTGAAAGCGCCGGTCGTGATCGGCCGCGATCATCTGGATTCGGGCAGCGTCGCCTCGCCGAACCGCGAAACCGAAGCCATGGCCGACGGCTCCGATGCGGTCTCCGACTGGCCATTGCTCAATGCCCTGCTCAATACCGCCAGCGGCGCGACCTGGGTCTCGCTGCACCACGGCGGCGGCGTCGGCATGGGCTTCTCGCAACACGCCGGCATGGTCATCGTCTGTGACGGCAGCGAAGCGGCCGACAAACGCATCGAACGCGTGCTCTGGAACGACCCGGCGACCGGCGTGATGCGCCATGCCGATGCCGGCTATGCCATTGCAACCGATTGCGCGCGCGAGAAGGGCCTGGATCTACCTGCCATCCTGTCCTGATGCTCGCATTCCGCCAATGGGGCGGAAGTGGGTCGCGGCTGCGGACGCGGCAGCACACAGCGGCGTGCGTGCGCCCCTGTCGTAACCGACGGCAGCCGCAGCTTTTAACGATTGCATCGTGCGCAGGGTCACCACTGAACCGCCGCACACAGGCGTTGGTTTACTCCGCTGATGCAGTGCCGCTGATGCAGCGGCTCACTCCGCTGCATCGCGCCGCACACATCAGTTCGCTACGCAGCTGTTGAATGCATCGTTGCGGGCGAGCTGGACGCAGAGTGATCTTGGTCACGACTCTCGATAACGCCAGGCAAAACGATAATGCGCAACCTGCCGATCGAGTAAGCTCGCGGCAAGTCAGACGAACGTGGGGAAGCGTCTGACCGGTACCGATCTTGAAACGCACTCAAACGACATCGCGCCCCCGGCAGGCGCGGGTTTTTCGTATGGATCACACTGAGAGCCCCCACTCATGCAGCAGGAACAGCGCATCGATTCGTTGACCGGTATCCGCGGTCTTGCTGCGTTGCTTGTCGTCTACGCGCATCTGGCGGAAGAAAGATTCTTCACCGATACCCACCTGTTTCCAGGTGAGATGGGCGTCATGGTGTTCTTTACCCTGAGCGGGTTTCTGATGGCCTTTCTCTACGGAGAGAGAGACCCCAATTACCCCTCGGTGGCGCGCTACGCCATTTCCAGATTCTCGCGCATTGCTCCGGCCTACCTGACTGTCGTGCTGGCGTCCTATTTGATCTACAACCTGGTCGATCCGCAGTTCGTCTACGCCATCAGCCACGACAACCTGTTACGCCATCTGTTGTTTTCCGGCAACGTGTCCGCGCTGTGGAGCATTCCGCCGGAGGTCCAGTTCTACGTGATCTTCGTGGGCATCTGGTTTGCGCTGCGTGCCTTCCGCACCAACAGCAATGTCACCCTGATGGTGGCGGTGCTCGGCACCATCCTGATGCTCATCGCCTACAGGGCACAGCTGCCCGGCACCTTTATCGGCTCCAAGATCCATTATTTCCTGGCCGGCGTGGTGTTCGGCCTGGTGCGCACCCGGGTTGGCGCCAGCGTCAACATGACCACCCTGGCGGTGCTGCAGGCCGGCGTCATCGGGCTGGTGCTTGCGGTCATCCTGGGCATTATCGATGTCGATCTAGGCTCCAAGCGCGAGCTTTACCTCACGCTGGAGACCGCTGGCTTCGCCGGCATCTTCGTGTTCCTGTTCTCCTTCGACACCGGGCTGAGCAAGCGCCTGCTCGGCAACCGCTTGATGATGCTCAGCGGCGAATGCAGTTTCTCGATGTATCTGCTGAATATCCCGATCATCTACGCCGCCCTGGCGGTCATGGGCGGCCTGCCCCCAAGGCCGGCGCTGGCCTTGCCGATCATTGCGATCACCATCGCGGCCGCCTGGACGATGTACCGCCTGATCGAAATGCCGGGAAATACCCTGCTGCGCCAGCTGGGGACGTGGCTGTTGCTGCGCCCGCGCAGCGCGCCGGTCGTTGTGCCTGCGGCGGTGGAAGGTGCCGGGCCAGTACTGATCCAGGCGCCACAGGTCGGACAGGGCGTGCAAGTCGAGCGACCGTAAGGCCGCGCCCATCCGGCCGGAGCCAGGCCGATCCACGCAGCGCCATTGCAGCCAGCCACGTGACATCGCAGCACGTCCTGCGAGCGCATGGCCTGGCTCTTTTCCGCAGCCATACTGTCAGGTACGCTTATGTCCGGGACAGGACTCATGGGGACTCCTGGCTTACCGCAGCACGACCTGCGCCGACGATAGGCGCCACCGTGCCTGCCCGCAAATGCATGGAGTGGGACTGCAATGGAGCAGGAAAGACGGATCGACGCGCTGACCGGCATTCGCGGCCTGGCCGCGCTGATGGTGGTTTACGACCATTTGGGCGAACAAGGCTTCTTCGTCGGCAGCGATCTGCATCTGGGCGAACTCGGCGTCATGGTGTTTTTCACCCTGAGCGGTTTCCTGATGGCCTTTTTGTATGGCGACAAGGATCCGAGCAGCCGGGCGATCGGCCGTTATGCCATTTCCAGATTCGCGCGCATTGCGCCGGCGTACCTGGCGATCGTCATCCTCTCTTACATGATCTACACCCTGGTCGACCCCAACTTTGTCTATCCCATCCACAACGGCAACCTGCTGCGGCACCTGCTGTTTTCCGGGAATGTATCGGCGCTCTGGAGCATTCCGCCGGAGGTCCAGTTTTACGCAATCTTCGTCGGGCTGTGGATGTCCCTGCATGCCCTGCGCAGCAAGGGCAATGCTGCCCCGCTGATCGTGGCGCTGGCATTGGTGGTTGTCCTGGTCACTTATCGCGCCCAGTTTCCTGGCACCTTCGTAGGCTCGAAGATCCATTACTTCTGCACCGGCGTCGTGCTGGGCCTGATCCGCAGCCAGGTGCCCGCCACCGCAGGCATGACGGCGCTGGCCTGCGTGCAGGCGGCAGCGATCGTGCTGTGCGTGATGGTCTTCACCGGCGTGATCGATCTCGACCTCGGCACCGCGCGCACGCTCTATCTGGACCTGGAAACCGCCGGATTTACCGGGGTCTTCGTCTTCCTTTTCTCTTTCGACACCCGATTGAGCGCACGCCTTCTGGGGAATCGCCTCATCCGCCTGTGCGGGGACTGCAGTTTCTCGATGTATCTGTTGAATGCGCCGGTCATCTATATCGCCCTGGCGCTGCTCGGCGACCGCGCTCCCCAGCCCGCCCTCGCTCTGCCGGTGCTGCTGGCGATCGTGGCCGCGTCCTGGTTGATGTACGGATGGCTCGAAATGCCGGCCAATACCCTGCTGCGTCGCCTCGGCCTGCGTTTGCTGCGCCAGCCTGCAACCGCGCTGGGTGTACATGCGCCGGCCATGGCGGCAACGCCCGTGCCGGCGGGCGACCCGGTGCGCTGAGCCGGTCGTCCGCTCGTGCCGTTGGCGCTGCGGCTGCTGAGTGCCCTCTCGCAGTGGTGCGGTGATTGCCCTCAAGACTGGACGTTGCAGGCCGACAATGTATGCAACGTTTCGAGGAATCCCCATGGGCATCCTGATCTACCTGGTGCCTGCTTTCGCACTCTGGGCGCTCATCGCCACGGGGCTGGCGTACGTGCGTGGGCGCCAGCTCAACGCCGAGTACGGGCAGCACGCCAGCACCCAGGACAGTCTTGCGCGCTATCAGGCGGCGCTGTCGCAGCTCAAGGCGCGCGCCGCAGCCACGACGCTGGAGCTGGAATCGCTGCAGCGCAGTTACACCGTGCTCAAGCAGTCGCTGGAGCAGCAGGAACAAAGCGCCGTAGAACAGCAGGGCTCGGACGCGCCCGAGCAAGTGATCCCGATGGTCATGGTGCAACAGCTGGATATCGCCAACGAGATCGGAACGCTGTTTGCCCACGTGGCGCGCGTCGCCCGCAGCCTGCGCCGCTACAGCGCCTACAGCCGCGGTCACAATGCGCCCGAGCCCAGCACCGCACGTTACGATCTGCATTGGCTGGCCGACTGCCTGCACAGTTTCGACCAGATCGGCCACGCGTTGGTACGCGGCAATATCCCCGCATTGATCACCGCCTGCCAGGATCTGCTGTCGATGTACGAGCACTATCTGAAGGACGGCTCCGGCTACAACAGCCGCGATACCTTCCAGCGCCTGAGCAGCGACGTGCCGCTGTCGGAGGCCACCGACGCCATCCGCTCGATCATCGTCAAGGCAACGCTGGCGCAGGATGTGCGAGATGCGGTGCAGGACGATGCGGTGGCAGTGGCGCAGTGAGTTCGGGAATCGGGAATCGGGAATCGGGAATCGTAAGAGCGTGTGTGGCGCGAACTGTGGAGTCACCGCCTGCGCATGGATTGATGGCCTTGAAGCCGCGCCTGGCCAGCGCAAAAAAACGCGCCGTTATCGGCGCGTTTTTGTTTCCACTTCCAGCACTAATGCTGCGGTAATGCGTAGGCGATCAACGCGTCGCCTGCCGGGGTTTCCATGAAGTGGTGGCCGCCGGCCATGATCACCAGGTACTCGCGGCCGCCATAGGAATACACCATGGGGTTGGCCTGCCCGCCTGCCGGCAACTTGGCGTGCCAGAGCTCCTTGCCTGTCGACAGGTCGATGGCGCGGATCAGGTCGTCGGTGGCTGCCGCGATGAAGATCAGCCCGCCCGCAGTCACTACCGAGCCACCGTTGTTGGGCGTCCCGATCTCGATCGGCAGGCCGGAGCGGATGCCGAACGGGCCGTTGCCGCGCGCACTGCCGAACGGGCGATCCCACAGCGTCTTGCCGCTGGCCAGATCGATGGCGCGGATGCCGCCATACGGCGGTTCCTTGCACAACAGCTTGGTGAACGGCAGCCGCCAGCCGGCGTTGACGTTGATCGCATACGGCGTGCCGGCCTGCGGGTCGCCCGCGCCTTCTGCGCCACCTGCATCGCCGCGCACCTGGTCGCGCGGCGCCCAGCCCAGCTTGTCGGCCTTGGCCCGCGGCACCAGCAGGTTGTAGTTCGGCATGTCGTTGTAATTGGCCACGATCACGCCGCGCTGCGGGTCCACCGCCACGCTGCCCCAATCGGAGCCGCCGTTGTAACCGGGGTATTCGATCGAATGCCGCTCGGCTTCCGGTGGGGTGTAGATGCCCTTGTAACTGGCTTTGCGGAACTGGATACGACACACCAATTGGTCGATCGGGGTCATGCCCCACATGTCGCGTTCGGTCAGATCCGGCTTGCGCAACGTGTGATACAGCGAAAACGGCTGGGTCTTTGCGCGCATCTGTGGCTCGACGCCACCGGCGGGCACCGCGCGCTCTTCCACGCCAACCAGCGGCTTGCCGGTGCGTCGATCCAGCACATACAGCTCGCCCTGCTTGCTCGGCAGCAACACCGCCGGCACGTTGACGCCGTCCTTGGGGAAATCGATCAGGCTCGGCTGCGAACCCAGGTCGTAATCCCAGGCATCGATATGAGTGGTCTGGAAATTCCACACCGGCTTGCCGGTGGTGACATCCAGCGCCACCAGCGAGGTCGCGTAGCGATTCTCCTGCGGCGTACGCGAGCTGCTCCAGTAATCGGCGGTGGAGTTGCCCATCGGCAGGTACACATAGCCCAACTGCTCGTCCGCAGCGGCGGTGGTCCACATATTGGGCGTACCACGCGTCCAGGTCTGGCCCGGCGGTGGTGCGCCATTCCAGTCCGGATGGGTCATGTCCCAGGCCCAGCGCAGTTTTCCGGTGATCGCGTCGAACCCTTCGATCACACCGGAGGGTTCGTAGCGCTTCTGTCCATCCAGCACCTGATGGCCGGTGACCACCACGCCGCGCACGATGGCCGGCGGCGAATTGATCGACACATAGCCCGGCGGGGTGTCGCCCATGCCCACGGTGATATCGACCTGGCCATTGCTGCCGAAGTCCGGGCACAGTTGACCGCTACGTGCATCCAGCGCAATCAGGCGTCCATCCAGCGTGCCTTCGATCACCCGCGTGCGGCACAGCGCCGAACCGGCGGTTGCGGCCTCGGCAGCGCCCGTCGTGGTCACGGCCGGCACCTCGTAATACGACACGCCACGGCACGCGGCGGTATACGGAATCGCCTCGTCCCTGACCTTGGGGTCGTAGCGCCAGCGCTGCTTGCCGCTGGACGCATCCAGCGCGATCACCTGGTTGCGCGCAGTACACAGGTACAGGCTGTTGCCCACCTTCAACGGCGTGGTTTCCGCGCCCCAGCGCTTGCTTGGCAAGTCTGCGGTGTGGAAGACCCAGGCCTGCTGCAGCTGCGCGACGTTGTCGCGGTTGATCTGTTGCAGCGGCGAATAGCGCTGACCTGCCTGGCTACGCCCGTATGCGGCCCAATCGCCGTCGGCGGGCGCGTTGGCCGGTTGCACGTCGGTCGTTGCAGACGCTGCCGATGCATCGCCATTGACCAGGCCGCCGACCATCCCTGCAGCATGGGCCAACGCGCCATCGGCCTCGGTTACCCCAAACGGCTTGAACGCCAACGCAAACGCGACTACAAACACCGCCGCCAACACACCCGCCACGCTGCGCGACACCGCGCGCGATACCGGGCGTTGCAGCCTGGGCAACAGCAGCGCAAGCACCAACGCCAGACCGACGATCAGGCCCAGGCGCGGCACCCAACGCCAGTAATCGCTGCCCGACTCCCACCATGTCCAGAGCAGCGAGCCGGCCACCACAGCTGCAAACCACCACGCGCCCGCGTTGCGGCCACGCAACAGCAACACGCCTGAAATCAGCATCGCCGCACCAGCCGGAGCGTAATACCAGGATCCACCCAGCGCGGCCAACCACACGCCACCGGCCAGCAACACCGCACCCAGTACGGCAATCACGCCTGCCAGGATCGCAAGCGCCCAATGGCCGCGACCGGAAGGACGATCCACATTCGTCATCAGTTGTTCCTCTTCGACTCAGCGGCGACGCAACGCCGCCGCACCGCCACTTACCTTCGACCTGCAGCGGTGAAAGCACCGCGTTTTTCGCGGGGATGAAGGGTAAACACTGCGTTGCACATGTCATCGCGTGCAACAAACCAAGCACGTAACACTGGAACGCAAAAAAAAACGCCGGCATTGCCGGCGTTTTCGTTCGACTGCAGCGATGACGCTACACGATCACTCTTCGGTTGCCGGTGGCAGTGCGACGGACTCGGCGGTTGCGCCCGCGTCGTCCGCCACGTCGTCCACTTCATCCAGCGATGCATCCAGGCGTTCGACCGCCTGCAGCTTTTCGCCCTTGGACAAGCGGATCAACGTCACGCCCTGGGTATTGCGGCCCACGCGCGAAATTTCCGAACCGCGTGTGCGCACCAGGGTGCCGCCATCGGAGATCAGCAACACTTCGTCGGTAGCGCCCAGCAGCACCGCACGCACCAACTTGCCGTTGCGCTCGGTGGTCTGGATACCGATCACGCCCTGCGTACCGCGCCCCTTGCGCGGATATTCGGCCAGCGGAGTGCGTTTGCCGTAGCCGTTCTCGGTGGCGGTGAGGATATAGGCCACATTGCCGTCGTCGGCGACTTCAATCACGCCTGCATCGGCGCCGTCGGCGGTGTCGACGACTTCGTCGGCAGCGTCTTCATCGGACTCGATCTCGATGCCACCGGCCGGGTCGGACACGATCAGGCTGACCACTTCCTCGCCCTTGGGCATGCGGATACCACGCACGCCAGTGGCGGTACGGCCCATCGAACGCACGGTGGACTCGCCGAAGCGCACGGTCTTGCCGTTGGAGGCGAACAACAGCACGTCGCGATCGCCATCGGTCAGGGCCACGCCGACCAGCGCATCGCCTTCATCCAGATTGATGGCGATCTTGCCGCGCGCCAGACGGAAGGCGAATTCGCTCAGCGGGGTCTTCTTGACGGTACCGTTGCGGGTAGCGAAGAACACAAAGCGGTTGTCGGCGTATTCGCGCACCGGCAATACCGCCTGCACCCGCTCGCCGGATTCCAGCGGAATCCAGTTGATGATCGGGCGGCCACGCGCATTGGAGCCGGCTTCCGGCAATTGATGCACAGGCAGCCAGAACACCTTGCCGCTGCTGGTGAAGGTCAGCAGCGTGTCGTGCGTGTTGACCAGCCACAGCTGGTCGATGAAATCCTCTTCCTTGGTCGCTGCGGCAGAACGGCCACGGCCACCACGCCGCTGCGCGCGATACGCGCTCACCGGCTGACGCTTGGCATAACCGGCGTGCGACAGCGTCACCACCACGTCTTCCGGCGCGATCAGATCGAGAATATCCAGATCTTCTTCGCTGTGACGGATCTCGGTGCGGCGCTCGTCGCCATACTCTTCGCGGATGTTGATCAGCTCGTCGCGGATCACCTGCAGCAGCACGTCCGGGTTTTCCAGGATGCGGATCAGGCCCTGGATGACCTCGAGCAACTGCTTGTACTCGTCGGTCAGCTTTTCCTGTTCCAACCCGGTCAGGCGATGCAGACGCATTTCCAGGATCTGCGCGGCCTGCACTTCGCTGAGCTGATAGAAACCATTGGCCAGGCCCACGCCGGGCGCCAGGTCTTCCGGCTTGGAGGCCTCGGCGCCGGCCGCGCCCAGCAGCGCACCGACCAGACCCGGTTCCCAGGTCTTGGCCAGCATGCGCTCGCGCGCTTCCTGCGGGTTGGCCGAGGTCTTGATCAACTCGATCATTTCATCGATGTTGGCCAACGCAACGGTCAGGCCTTCCAGCACATGCGCACGCGCACGCGCCTTGCGCAGTTCGTAAATGGTGCGGCGGGTGACCACCTCGCGGCGGTGGCGGATGAACGCCTCCAGCATCTGCTTGAGGTTCATCAACTGCGGGCGACCGTCGATCAGCGCCACCATGTTGATGCCGAACACCGACTCCATCTGGGTTTGCTGGTACAGGTTGTTGAGCACAACCTCGGCCGACTCGCCGCGCTTGATTTCGATGTAGATGCGCATGCCGTCCTTGTCGGACTCATCGCGCAGCTCGCTGATGCCTTCGAGCTTCTTTTCCTTGACCAGCTCGGCGATCTTTTCGATCAGCCGCGCCTTGTTGACCTGGTACGGGATCTCGGTGACGACGATCGCCTCGCGGCCGTTGTCGGCCACTTCCACATCGGCCTTGGCGCGGATGCGCACGCGGCCGCGGCCGGTGCGATAGCCCGCGGCAATGCCGGCGGTGCCGTTGATGATGCCGGCGGTGGGGAAATCCGGGCCCGGGATGTATTCCATCAAGCCTTCGACGTCCAGCTCGGGCGTGTCGATCAGCGCGATGCAGGCGTTGATCGCCTCGGTCAGGTTGTGCGGCGGGATATTGGTGGCCATGCCCACCGCGATACCGGCCGAACCGTTGACCAGCAGGCTCGGGAACCGCGTCGGCATGACCGTCGGTTCCAGTTCCTTTTCATCGTAATTGGGCTGGAAATCGACGGTTTCCTTGTCGATATCGGCCATCAGTTCATGCGCCAGCCGCGACATGCGCGACTCGGTATAACGCATCGCCGCGGCGGAGTCGCCGTCGACCGAACCGAAGTTACCCTGGCCGTCCACCATCATGTAGCGCAACGAGAACGGCTGCGCCATGCGCACCAGCGTGTCGTACACCGACTGGTCGCCGTGCGGATGGTATTTACCGATGACGTCGCCGACGATACGCGCCGACTTGAAGTAGGCCTTGTTGCTGTGGGCGCCCAGTTCGTGCATCGCGAACAACACGCGGCGGTGCACAGGTTTGAGGCCATCACGGGCATCGGGGAGTGCGCGGCCCACGATCACGCTCATGGCGTAATCGAGATAGCTCTTGCGCATCTCGTCTTCCAGGTTGACCTGGATGATTTCCTTGGCGGTTTCTGCCATTCGGGTTCCGTAAGTGAGGTGGCGGGCGAGCCGGAAAGCCGCGTCGGGGGCGCCTTAGTCACAGGCTGCCGACCCCACGCTCCCGCCGATCGATTCAAGCCCCGGATTGTACCACGAAGGGGCTTCCCGATACCGTCGCTTTACGGCCAGAAACAAGCACTTGCGGGGATTTTGGCGGGACGTTGGCGGCAACCTTGCCGCCGGTCCGGCTCAGCTGCCGAAAGCGGCCTGCATCCGGGCCGGATCGGGGTGCTCGATCACCCCTCGCTCGGTGACGATGGCATCGATCAGTGCCCCCGGGGTGACGTCGAACACCGGGTTCCAGGCATGGATGCCCTCGGCCACGGTCCGCACCCCGCCCACGCCGAACAGCTCGCCGGGATCGCGCTGTTCGATCTCGATCTGATCGCCATCGCTGGTGGCCATGTCCACCGTCGACGACGGCGCCACCACCATGAACTTGACCCCGTGGTGGCGTGCGGCAATGGCCAGCTGATAGGTGCCGATCTTGTTGGCGGTATCGCCGTTGGCGCAGATGCGGTCCGCACCGACGATCACCCATTGCACCAGGCCGGACTTCATCAGATGCGCGGCCGCCGAATCGGCGATCAGGGTGGCATCGATGCCGTCCTGCTGCAGTTCCCACACAGTCAGGCGCGCGCCCTGCAGCCACGGGCGGGTTTCGCCGGCGAACACCTTGGCGATGCGTTGCTGCGCCATGCCGGCGCGAATCACGCCCAGCGCAGTGCCGAAACCGGCGGTGGCCAGCGAGCCGGTGTTGCAGTGGGTGAGCACGCCGCTACCCGGCGCGATCAGCCCGGCACCGAGCGCGCCCATGTGACGATTGGCGGCCAGGTCTTCATCGGCGATGGCCTGTGCTTCGCGCGCAATCACCTCGCGCCAGTCGGCACCGGCCGCGCCCAGCACGCGACGCATCCGCATCAATGCCCAGGCCAGGTTGACCGCGGTCGGGCGCGCAGCATTGAGCCGCAACAGCGCCGGTTCGAGTCTCTGCAAGGCCGCACTGCCATCGTCGGCAGCGATGTCGCGCGCCCCCAACACCACGCCCCACCCGGCCGCGATACCGATCGCCGGCGCACCACGCACGGCCAGCGAATGGATGGCCTCGGCCACCGCATCGCTGGTCTGGCAACGCACATGCTCCACCACGAAGGGCAGTTTGCGTTGATCGAGCAATTCCAGGGCATCGCCGGTCCACAACAGCGGACGGATGTGGTCGTAGCGGGCGTAATCGATATGGGCGCTGTCGTTCATGCGTCTATTGTAAGGCGCAGGGGCGGTGCAGTCAGTGGGCCGTCAATGGGCAGCTCGCAGCGCGCACGGCGATGCGTAAGCGCAAACGCCCGGTTGGTTGAGGGCGCGGTGCCCTCGCCGCTCGCGGGACACGCCGTGAACCCGTCCATGGGGGCTCGGTGGCGGCATCCATGCCGCCAACGGTCCCGCAATCGGCGAGGACACCGCACCAGACAGTTGGCTAGTGGTTTATTGAAGAACGAGGGCAGCGCGTCGCTGTCTGCCGATTGCTTGTTGCAAACCACGCACGCCGACCATCTCGACTGGTCCTTGCCGCCCAGCGTCGCGGGATCTTACGCGGCGTGGACGGCGTGACAGCTTGCGAGGACGTACCTTCAGCACGTGCCGGGATGGTGGGCGGGCAAGGACGCTGCGACCAAACCACAGATCAGCGCGCTACGGCGCAAGGCGACATCCCGCTCAATACTTAGGCCGACACCCAACGGGCTTGTCAGCCGCTCAGTCGACGATGAACTCGGCGCGGCAACCGTCGTTGACCCACACCCCGTCGCGGCTCCAGCCCCAGGTCTGGCCCTCCACGCACGGCGTTCGGGATATCTGCCGGCCCAGGCGCACCTTGCGCTCCACCGACACCCCGCAGGTGCGGCGCGTGCTCTTCTTCGATTCGCAGGTGACCATGCGCGGCACCGCCACGAACCCGGAGCCATCTTCGGCACCGACCTCGAACTCGCCGTCGCAACCGCGCGACACCCAGATTTCGTTACGGCGCGTTCCCCAGGTGCGGCCTTCCTTGCACGGCCACATCGAGCGCTGACGCAGCAGGCGTACCGGCGCGCCGCGCAGCACCACCGGGCACGCGACCTTGCCGCCATTGGAATCGCAGCGCACCACGCGCCGCATCAAGGTAGCCGCAGGCGCAGCGGTGGCGAATTCGGCACGGCAGCCCTGCTCCACCCACACACCGTCGCGGTCGACATCCCATTCGCTGCCGCGGATGCAGCTGGTTTCGGAGAGCTGACGGACCAGCTGCACGCCGCTGGCGACATCCATCGCGCAGTGCACGCGGGCCAGGTCCTTGGATTCGCAACGCACCACGCCCGAGCCCCGCTCGGCGGCACGCGCATCAGCGAGCATCAGCAGCGGCAGGCACCACAAACCGCATAAGCTGATCAGCCACTTCATGCCAACAATCCTCACCCGAAACGATCGACGTCGCGCCCCCGTGGACGTGAAGATGAGAGCATCATCGATGTGAAGATGGCAATACGGCGGCGATGACAACCGGATGGCAGCGTCACGCCATCGTGGTGGTCGCACTGCCGGGTGCGGGCGGTATTGCTTGCATGCAGTGAGTTGCACCGATTGGATCTATGCCGTGATCGGTGCTGGCCCACTGCGGCCTACAGCGACGCGACAACTGCATTCCCATAGTGAATCAGGAGCGGCCAAGAACGCCTGGCAAGTCGTCGTCGGCTGGGCATGAACAGTGCGCTCGAACCGGAGTGACGCGCGCAACGGGCACTACGTACCGCGCCGAGTACCGCCTACACCCGCCTGGCGATGCGCGCAGCCAGTTCGTTGGCCGCTCTCGATGCCTGCTACGCCGCCACTGCCTGCCAACGCATCAGGCGCGCGCGAAGTCGAATGCCAGCACGTCGGCAATCTGCGTAGTGTCGCGCAAGGCCATCAATAGCCGATCCACTCCCACCGCCACGCCGGCGCAATCGGGCAGCTGCGACAACACCGCCAGCAGGTGCTCATCCAGCGGCAACTGCGGCAAGCCGCGCGCCGCACGCACGTTGTTGTCGCGGATGAAGCGGGCCCGTTGCTCCCGGGCGTCGTTCAATTCGTGGTAGCCGTTGGCCACTTCATAGGCGCCCAGATACAGCTCGAAGCGCTCGGCCACCGGCGGGCTGTCGTGACGGATCCGCGCCAGCGCGCATTGGCTGGCGGGCCAGTCGTGCACCACGGTCAAGGTATCGCTGGCAAAGCCCGGCTGGAGGCGATGGGTCATCAACAGGTCCAGCCAATCGTCGCGCGTCAGTCCCTGTGGATCGATGGCGACGTCATTCAGTACTGCACGCAGCGTGTCGACCGGGTCCAGCAAGGGGTCGATGCCCAGGCGTTGCACGAACAGCTCGCGATAGCTGAGCACCTGTACCGTCGCTTGCCGCTGCACCAGGGCCAGGGCGCGCTGGACCAGCGCGATGGTTTCCTGGGCCAGGGCGCGGTCGTTCCAGCCCACCCGATACCACTCGAGCATGCTGAATTCCGGATTGTGCCGGCCGCCGGCTTCGCCATTGCGAAACACGCGTCCCAGCTCGTAACAATCGCCCAGACCGGCTGCGAGCAATCGCTTGAGAGGATATTCCGGCGAGGTGCGCAGCCAGCGCACCGGCGCGCCGGCATCCACGTGCCCGCTGAAGCGAGTGCTGAAGCTGTCGATGTTCGGTTCGGTGTTGCCGGCCTGCGACAACACCGGCGTCTCCACTTCCAGCACGCCGCGCTCGGCAAAGAACGCGCGAATCGCGGCATTGAGCTGCGCGCGCAGTTGCAGCGCGGCCAGATCCAGTTGCACTGCCGTCATGGCTGTTGACCGTGCTCGCCCAGGAAGGCCAGCAGCCGTGCTTCGTCCCAGATTTCCACACCCAGCGATTGCGCCTTGTCGAGCTTGGAACCGGCCTCTTCGCCAGCCACCAGGAACGCGGTTTTCTTGGAGACGCTGCCGGCGACCTTGGCGCCCAAGGCTTCGAGCCGCTGCTTGGCGGCATCGCGCGTCAATGCGGCCAGGGTGCCGGTGATCACCACGGTCTGCCCGTCCAGTGGACCGGACTGCACGGCCTCGGCTTCCGGCAGGCGCGCCAGCACCGTTTCCATCGCCTGCTGCGCCGATGTGGCGAGTGCCGCGTTTTCGGGGCGATCCAGCCATTGCAGCAGCGCGGCGACCACCGGTGCGGGCACGCCGGCCTGCAGCAAGGCGTCGCTGCCGGCAGTGCGCAGCGCATCGAACGACGGCACCGCTGCCGCCAGTTGCTGGGCGCGCACCGGCGTCACCTTGGGAATGTCCATGTCTTCCAGCACGCTGGCAAAACTCAGGGCATCGCGCAGCTTGGGCGATGGCGGATGTGCATCACCGATGCGCACGCCACGTTGCAGCAAGTCGTCGATGGCCTGCTGATTGCCCGGCTGATCGAGAAAGTGCCCGAGCGAACGAGCTACTTCGCCACCGATATCGGGCACGCGCTTGAACAGCGGCCACGGCAGATGGCGGATCAGCTCAAGATCGCCGAACCAGGCCGACAAGGCCTTGGCGGTGCTCTCGCCCACATGCTCGATGCCCAGCGCGAACAGGAAACGTTCCAGCGTGGTGTCGCGCGATGTTTCGATCGCCTCGATCAGGTTCTCGGCCCATTTGGTGGCGATCTTGCGGCGGTTCCAATCGAAGCTCGGCAGCCCCGCACGCAGCAGGTCGGCCTGCCAGCTCTGCGGCGCCTCGCGCTCGCCGGCCAGATCCACGCCGATGCTCGCCACGGTGGCCTCCAGCTGCGCATACGCACCGGTTGCCAGATGCTCGCGCGCCTCACGCAAGAACGCATGCGGGCTGTCGGCGGTGCTGATCAGTCGCAATTGCAGCAGTTGATCGACGCTGAGCAGATACAGATCGGCCACACCCTGCACCAGCCCGCTATCGACCAGCACTTCGATGAATTTTTCGCCCAGGCCATCGACATCCATCGCGCGGCGCGAGACGAAATGCCGAAACGCTTCCTTGCGCTGCGCCGGGCAAGTCAACTCGCCCGAGCAGCGCCACACCGCCTGGCCTTCTTCGCGCACGATCTCCGACCCGCACACCGGGCATTGGGTGGGCATGCGCCATTCCTGCGTGCCCGGCGGGCGCTGATCGGCGACCACACCGGCCACTTCGGGAATCACATCGCCGGCACGGCGCACGATCACCGTATCGCCCACGCGCACATCCAGCCGCGCGATCTGGTCGGCGTTGTGCAAGGTCGCGTTGGTGACGATCACGCCCGCCACATGCACCGGCTTCAGTCGCGCCACCGGCGTGGCCGCACCGGTACGGCCGATCTGGATCTCGATCGCCTCCACCGTGGTGGATTGCTCCTGGGCCGGGAACTTGTGCGCGATCGCCCAGCGCGGTGCGCGCGAGACAAAGCCCATCTCGCGCTGCCCGGCCAGATCGTCGAGCTTGTAGACCACGCCGTCGATATCGAAAGCCAGCCCGTCGCGCGCCGCTCCGATGCGTTGGTAGTACGCCAACAGGCCGTCGCCGCCCTGCACCACCTCCACCAGCTGGCTGACCGGAAACCCCCAGTCGCGCAGCTGCGCCAGGATGGCCGAATGCGTCTGCGGCAAGGCACCGTCGCGCACCTCGCCCACGCCATAGGCAAAAAAGCTCAGCGGACGCTGCGCGGTGATGCGCGCGTCCAGCTGCCGCAGCGAGCCCGCCGCGCCATTGCGCGGATTGGCCAGCACCTTGCCGCCTTGCGCGCGCATCTGCGCGTTGTACGCCTCGAACGCGACGCGCGGCATGTAGACCTCGCCGCGCACCTCCAGCACCTTCGGCCACCCCTGCCCGCGCAGGCGCAACGGAATCGCCTTGACGGTGCGCAGATTGGCGCTGACATCCTCGCCGGTGGCGCCGTCGCCACGGGTCGCACCCTGCACGAATTCGCCGTCTTCGTAGCGCAGGCTGATCGCCAGGCCATCGAGCTTGGGTTCGGCCGAGAACACCGGTTGTTTGAGCTCCAGCCGCTCGCTGATGCGCCGGACGAACTCGTTCACTTCCTCGTCGCTGAAGGCATTGCCCAACGACAACATCGGCATGGCATGCCGCACCTCGGCAAAGCGCGACGCGGCCAGATGGCCCACCCGTTGCGTTGGCGAATCGGCACTGGCCAGTGCCGGGTGCTCGGCTTCCAGCGCCTCCAGCTCACGCATCAGGCGGTCGTAATCGACGTCGGCCATCTGCGGCTCGTCGAGCACGTGATAGCGGTAGTTCGCGTCTTCGATTCGACGACGCAAGGCGTCGATGCGCTGAGCGGGATCCGGGCTGACAGTCATACGATCGCTGGGCTGGCACTTGGCCGCCCATTCTAACGGTCCGTGCCGATGCGCAAGCGATGGTGGGCGTGACCACGACGCCCGACATGCCCCCCTCACTGAATGGACCGATGCAGGCAACCGCAAGGCCGGAGGCGATGGCGCTGCTGGGGCCTGGGGCGCAGCCGGCCAGCAAACCCGGCAGGAGGTGCCAGAGCGCAGCCGGCCTCGACGGGCTTTCTGGACCAACGGCTCTGCCCGCTGACGGCCGACAGCCTACCGCCCGGGGATTTCCCGATAGGCAGACCGGCACAAACCCGCTAGCGTGGCGCCCTCTTCGCCGCCCCATCTGGAGCTCACCCGTGTCGTTGCCCGTCTCGCGCCGTTCGTTTCTCAGCCTTGCCACCACTGGCGTGGCGGTCTCCGCATTGGGGCTGGCACCCGCGGCCGAGGCGGCCCGCAAGCGCGCTGCCGCTCCGGCAGCGCCCGGCGTGGCCGCGGCGGCCGGCACGGTGTACCTCAATCTCAACGAGCACCCGCTTGGGCCCGCTCCGGCCGCGCTGGATGCCGCAACGCGGTCGTTGGCGCGGTCGGGCCGCTACCTGCTGGAGATGGAGCAGGACCTGCGCAATCTGATGACCGGCGAACTGCAGCTGCCCAACGACCATCTGGCGTTGTTTGCCGGCTCCAGGGATGCGCTCAACCGCGCCAGCAACCTGTTCACCTCGGCGCGCGCCGGCCTGGTGGTGGCAGACCCGAGCTTCGACCCGGTGATCGACAGCGCCACTGCGCGCGGCGTCGCGGTGCGCAAGGTGCCGCTGCGGGCCGACGGCGCCCACGACGTCAAGGCGATGGCCAAGGCCGACCCGACCGCCGGCATGATCTATCTGTGCAACCCCGGCAACGCCACCGGCAGCATCACCCCGCGCAGCGACATCGAATGGCTGCTGGCCAACAAGCCGGCCAGCGCGGTGCTGGTGGTCGACGAGGCATACATCCACTACAGCAACGAGCCGTCGGTGGTCGATCTGGTGCGTCAGCGCCAGGACCTGATCGTGTTGCGCAGCTTCTCCAAGCTCTA
Source organism: Xanthomonas sp. 10-10 (assembly GCF_040182365.1). NCBI lineage: Bacteria > Pseudomonadati > Pseudomonadota > Gammaproteobacteria > Lysobacterales > Lysobacteraceae > Xanthomonas > Xanthomonas sp. 10-10. The sequence goes on along the minus strand of NZ_CP144460.1, from coordinate 2,068,366 downwards.
CGGCATGGCCGGTCTGCGGCTGGGTGCGGCGCTGGCCCCGCCGGGCCTGCAGACCAAGCTCGCCAGCTTCGGCAGCAACCCGCTGCCGGTCCCGGCGATGGCCGCCGGCATCGCCAGCCTGCGCGATCCGCAGCTGGTGCAGACCCGGCGCGCCGACAACGCGCGCGTGCGCGATGAGACCGTCGCCTGGCTCAAGAGCAAGGGCTACACCTGCCTGCCCACGCAAGCGAACTGCTTCATGCTGGACGTCAAGCGCGACGCCGGCGTGTTTGTCGATTCGATGCAGAAGCAGGGCGTGATCGTCGGCCGCAGCTGGCCGATCTGGCCCAAGCGCGTGCGCGTGAGCGTCGGCACCGAGGCGGAGATGGTGCGGTTCCGCGAGGCATTCACCAAAGCCAAGCGCTGAGCACTGAGCATTGCGTGGTCATCCCTTCTCCCTTCGGGAGAATGTACCCCGAAGGGGCGCATGAGGGTGCGCCTCGAAGATCTGCCAACACATGTCATGACAAACGCGTCGCCACGCGCCGTCAACAGTGAATCACCAACTGCGCCACAGCTTCGCTCCGTCCCCGCACCCCGGCCCGCGCTTGCGGCGCGAAAGCCGTGCTTGCTCGTCCCGCAGGGAGAGGTGCGTTAGAGCTACCGATCCAACGCCTCGCGCTGCGGTGTGCGCAGCGTGCGCCGGATCCAGCAATAACTGATCACAAAGGTCAGCACCATCGAGCCGGCATTCCACAGCAGCAGCTCACGCAACAGCGGCGGGCCTTGCAGGATATGCGCGTAATAGCGCCGATCCAGCAGCGCGATCGCATGCGGCAGGAACACGCTGATGAAGGGCGTCGGCACCGGGGCAACCAGCAAGGTGATGGCAGCGGCAAAGCTGCCCTCCACCCACGGCGAGTTGCGCGGGCGTTTGCGCAGGCGCGCGGTGATCAACGAAAAGATCCACAACAGCGGCATTGCCAGAATCGTCCACAGCACCAGCAGCAATGCCACTGCCAGCATGCCCTGCAGACTCAACATCGCTCAACTCACCAGCGCGGGGATTTGGTCAGCGGCGGTGCCTGGTGCTGACGATCGTAGGCGCGCAGTTCGTCGCGGATATGCGCAACGCGCTGACGGCCCAGCGCATTGCGGCTGTCATCCAGTACCACGCCGTCCAGCAACTCGGCCATGCGTTGTACGGTTGGCAGCATCTTTTCCCAGGCATCCAGCGCGGTCATCGGCGCCGGCAGGGTCAGGAAAAACGCGATCGCCGGCGTCTGCATCTCGCGGATGTTGGCCATGTCGAAACTGCCCGGCTTGAGGATACTGGCCATGCTGAAGATCGGCCCGCGTTCCGGATGCCCTTCCACCAGGCGGTGGAACACATTCATATGGCCGAATACCAGGCCGGTCTTTTCCGCAGCGACCACCACATCTTCGCCACGCAGGATCTGACCTGCCTTGGCCGCCACGAACAGCGACACGATCTTGTCGAAGTCCTGATTCGGGCGCTTGCCGACGTCGTTGCCGCCGGCCGCATCCTGCTCGCCCAGGTCGAGCTCGCTCTGTTCGGCACCGCTTTCGCTGCGCTCGAACGCGTCTGCGTCAATCCCCGCATCGCCGGAAATCACCGGCTCGCGGCGTTCGCGCGGTTGGCTCTCGTCCTTGTCGACGCGACGTCCCTGCGGCGACTTCTTCGGGCGGCCGAACAGAAAAATTGCAGCGACCAGCAGCACTCCCGCGATCAGGATCCCGATCCGGATCATGGCCATGTCGGACATTCAGCGTGCCTCCGCATAAGAGTGACAGGTGTCGATATTCCGACAAGCATGGCACGTCATGCCGCACCCGCCAAACGTGCGGCTTCTTCCAGGTCCACGCTGACCAGGCGGCTGACGCCTGGCTCGCGCATGGTCACGCCGGACAACTGGCGCGCCGCTTCCATGGTCGCCTTGTTATGGCTGACGAACAGGAACTGCACCTTCTCGCTCATTTCCCGCACCATGTTGGCCAGGCGGCCGACATTGGCTTCGTCCAGCGGCGCGTCCACCTCGTCCAGCAGGCAGAACGGCGCCGGATTGAGCTGGAAGATCGCAAACACCAGCGCCACCGCGGTCATCGCCTTTTCGCCGCCGGACAGCAGCGAAATGCTGGACACGCGCTTGCCGGGCGGGCGCGCCATGATGGTCACGCCGGTATCGAGCAGGTCTTCGCCAGTGAGTTCCAGGTATGCGTGGCCGCCGCCGAACAGGCGCGGATACAGCGCCTGCACGCCCGAGTTGACGCGATCGAAGGTGTCCTTGAACCGGCCACGGGTTTCGCGGTCGATCTTGCGGATGGCTTCTTCCAGCGTTTCCAGTGCGGTGTTGAGGTCCAGGTTCTGCGCGTCCAGATATTCCGAACGCTGCGCAGCCTCGCCGTATTCCTGGATCGCCGCCAGGTTCACCGGCTCCAGGCGCCGCATGCGGCCGTCGATCTGGTTCACCGCCGCTTCCCATTCGGCCACGTTGGCGGACTCGGACAGGCCGTTGACCACGTCTTCGAGCACGAAGCCGGCCTTGACCACTGCGGCAGACAACTGTTCGGCGTTGAGCACCAGCGCCTGTTGATCGAGCTTGCGCTGGTTGATGCGCTCGCGCTGCGCCAGCGCCTGCTCGTCGCGCTGCTGGCGGGTCTGCTCGAAGCTGCGCAGCTCGCCGTCGATGCTGTCGAGCAGCGTGCGCGTTTCGCTGAGCACACGCTCGGTGCGGACGCGCTCGCTGAGCGCGGCCTGATGTTCGTGCTCCAGCGTTTCCACCGGCGAATCGCCATCGCTGAGCTGGGCGACCAGATCCTCCAGACGCGTGTCCAGCTGGCCGCGCTGGCTATCCATGCGCTCCAGGGTCTGGCTGAGCGAGGTGATCTGGGTGCGCTGCGATTCCAGCGTGAGCGCCAGCGCATGCATCGCATCGCGCACGCCGCGTGCGGCATCGCGGGCCTGGTCGCGGCCATCGGTGAGCTGGCGGCGTTCGTCTTCCAGCGCCTGCCGCGTGCCTTGCAGGTCGCCCATCAAGGTGACCGCGTCTTCGAGTTTCGCACGTGCCTCGCGGGCCTGTTCGCGGCTGGTGTCCAGCGTTTCCAGCAACTGCGACAGCTCGTTTTCGATGCGCTCGATGCGCGTACGCGCGGCATCGACCTTGCCCTGCTGGCTCTGCAACTGGCCGGCCAGTTCGGACACGCTGCGGTGCGCCATGTACAGCTGGCGCTGTGCATCTTCGCGCTGCTGTTCGGCCGCCAGCAGCTGCTCGCGGAAGCTGCCCAGGCGCTGCTCGAGTTCGGCTTCGCGCTCCTGCAGCGTTTCGATCTGCGCACGCAGCTCCTGGATTTCGCGCTCGCGCAGCAAGGCGCCCTGCTTGGCCGCGCCGGAGCGCGATACGCGCACCCAGCCCTCGCCCAAGCGCTCGCCGTTGCGGGTAATGACCGAGTCGCCTTCCGGCAACGAGGCCTGCAACGCGCGTGCGGCCTGCAGATCGTCGGCGGCGTGCAGACGCGCCAGCAGGCGACGAATCGCGATCGGCCCCTGTACCTTGGCCGCCAACGAGGTCGGTGCGAAGGTGGCGGCATCGGTGGCACTGGACACCAGCGCGATGCGGCCTTCGCCCAACTCGCCCAGCGCGTCGACCAGCTGCTCGGGCGCATCCACCAGCACGCCTTCGATCAACTGACCCAGCGCGCTTTCGACGGTATTTTCCCAGCCGCTTTCCACCGTGATGCGCTCGCCCACGCGCGCCGCCGAATCCAGCCCGCGCGACTTCAGCCACGCCACCGCCGCGCCCTGTTCCTGCCCCAGCGCAGCCTGCTGCAGGGTTTCCAGCGACGACAGCCGGCCACGCGCGGCCTGCGCCTGCTTGCGCACCTCGGCCAGCTCGCCCTGGCTGGCGCGCTGCTGTTCCTGCAGCCCGCCAAGTGCGTGCTTGCGCGCCTCGACCTGCTCGGTCAGCCCGTCCAGCGACGTCTTTTGCGTCTCATGGCGCAGCTCGATCTGCTCGAACGCCTCGGCCAGCGCGTCCAGATCCAGCCCGGCACGTTCGTTGACCAACGCTTCGCGGCGGCGGTCGGCTTCCAGCGACTGGCGGTCCAGGTAATCGACACGCGTACGCTCCACCTCGCCGGCGCGCGAGGCTTCGCCGGTGTCGCGATTATGGGTTTCCCAGCGTTGCTGCCAGTCGGCCAGCCGCGCTTCGGCTTCGCGCAGCGATTCCTGGCGGAACTCATGGTCTTCGCGCAGCTGTTCCAGCTGCGGCTCGGCCGCATCCACGGCCTCGCGCAACACCGCCAGTTTTGCCGAATCGCCGCTGATGTGCTGGGTCAGTTCCTGCAACTGGCTTTGCGCCTCGTCGCGCGCCTTGTGCAGGCGATGCGAGAGTTCGCGCTGGTGTTGGATCTGCTGCTCGATGCGCGCCAACGCGCTGCCCACCTGGTACACATCGGCCTGCGCCTTGGCCACCGCTTCGGCGGCTTCTTCGCGACGCACGCGCCCGGTTTCGATCCGCGCCTCGGCATCGCGCTGGTCGGCGATCAGCTGCTGCAGGCGGGTCTCTTCCTGGTTCAATTTTTCGCGCAGGCCCTGCAATTGCCCATCCAGGCCGCGGTATTCCAGCGCCTTCCACTCGGCATCCTTGATCCGGCGTTCTTCCTGCAAGGCCTGGTACTGCTCGGCCTGGCGCGCCTGGCGCTGCAGATGCGCCAGCTGCTTGGTGATTTCCTCACGCAGGTCGCCCAGGCGGTCGAGGTTTTCGCGGGTGTGGCGGATGCGGGTTTCGGTTTCCTTGCGGCGTTCCTTGTACTTGGAAATGCCGGCGGCCTCTTCCAGATACACGCGCAGGTCTTCGGGGCGCGCCTCGATGATCTGGCTGATCATGCCCTGCTCGATGATCGAGTAGCTGCGCGGGCCCAGGCCGGTCCCCAGGAACAGGTCCGTGATGTCGCGACGCCGGCACTTGGTGCCGTTGAGGTAGTAGGCGCTGTTGCCGTCGCGGCTGACCAGGCGCTTGACCGAGATCTCGTTGAACGAGGCGAACTCGCCGGTGATGGTGTGATCGGAGTTGTCGAAGATCAGTTCCACCGTCGCCTGCGACACCGGCTTGCGCGCCGAGGAGCCGGAAAAGATCACGTCGGTCAGCGAGTCGCCACGCAGCCGGCTGGCCGAGCTTTCGCCCATCACCCAGCGCACCGCATCGATGATGTTGGACTTGCCGCAGCCATTGGGGCCGACGATGCCGGTCATGTTGGTGGGCAGGTGCAACGTGGTCGGGTCGACGAACGACTTGAAACCGGACAGCTTGATCGTGGACAGGCGCATGGAAACAGGGATCTCGGTCAACGGCGCGGGGCACGCCATCGGGTCGGGGTTGCAACGGCGTCGCGCTGGCCGACAGGACGCCAGCAACACGGGCCACGCGAACGATTGGCGTTGAGTATAACGGCCGGGCACGGCGGACACCGGCAGGCCCGCCAGCGCCGGTGTCCGGAGGCTGCGTCGATTCAGACCCTGGGCTGTGCCTGGCCCCTTGCCGGCAACCCGACCACCTCCCGCAAAACGGCCCGCAACGACGCCTGGAACACCGCCGCATGGTGCAGCGCAGGGAACTGGCGGTAACGCACATCCAGACCCGGCAGGGCCATCAGGCGCCGGGCAAGCTGCCATGCCGCATCGGCCGGCGCGCCCTGGATCGCGGCCAGCAGCGCAGCGCGATCGGGGTCATCGCGGCGGCGCGCATCGATCTGCCCGGCCCGCTCCGCGCCGCCAAGAAACAGCCACAGCCGCTCGGCATGACGCAGGCCGCGCGCGACCAGCGCGTGTTCGGGCGTGCCCAGCAGGGCGCCCTGCCCCCACCAGAGCGACGGACTGGCGGCCGCAAAATCGGTAAACCAGCCCTCGCCGGCATACAGCGCGTGCATTACGAACAGGCCGGCCAGCGAGTGACCCCACAGCGCCTGCCGCCTGCCATCCAGTCGTACGCGCTGCGCCAGCGCGGGCACCGCCTTTTGCAGCAGCGCAGCGTGCAGCGCCTGCGCGCCGCCGCCCACCCGCCCTGCGGCGGCACCGGGCGCGGCAAGGAATGGATGATCGGCCGGCTGGAACGTGTAATGGCGAGCCCGGGTGGGCAAGTCGATCAGCAGCGCGTGGTCCGCGTCGACAAAGACCAGCACCGGCGGCACCGGCAGGCGCGCCAGCCGCCACAGCGTCACGGGATCGAACAGGCCCAGCGCCCGGTTGCCGTCCAGCATCCACAGCGCCGGAGCGCCACGCCTGGGCGTTGCCGCGTGCGGAATCGCAAAACGGATGCGCCAGCGACAGGCGTCATCCTCGCCAACCGGCACGCTGACGCTGCCGAAGCGATACCCGCGCGCCAATGGCGAACGGGCGCTTGCCAGCGCCGCGCCCAGCCGCAACCGATCCGTGCCGGGTGGTTGCGTATTGATTCCGCGCCATGTCGTCGGGCTCATCGGTCGCGGCTCGCCACCGCCATACAGCGCTTGAGAACGATCGGCAGCATGCCGCGCCCGAACGCACAACGGGCGCCCTGAGGCGCCCGTTGTTGTTGTCGCAAGCGAACTGTTCCGTAAGGTCAGCTTCGCTTAGATGCCACTGACCAGGATCAGGCGTCGGATTCGACGATGACCTTGACGGTGGTTTCCACATCGGCGTGCAGGTGCAGCACAACGTCGTACTCGCCGACATTGCGGAATGCGCCTTCGCCCAGGATCACTTCGCTCTTTTCCAGCGGCAGGCCGGCGGCGGTGAACGCCTCGGCGATATCGCGCGGACCGACCGAGCCGTACAGCTTGCCTTCGGTCGACGCGTGCGCACCGATGGTGACGCTGGCGCCTTCGAACTTGGTGGCGCGGCTCTGTGCATCGGCCAGGATGGTGTTGGCCTTGGCTTCGTACTCGGCGCGCTTGGTCTCGAACGCTTCGACGTTGGCAGCGGTGGCCGGGACGGCCTTGCCCTGCGGCACGAGGAAGTTACGGCCGTAGCCCGGCTTGACGCTGACCTTGTCGCCCAGATTGCCCAGGTTGGTCACTTTCTGCAGAAGAATCAGATCCATGGTGGTGCTCCGTTATTCGTTAGCGCCGGCGCTTTGGCCGACGCAACGTTTGCTGTCCGAAAAGACGGGATTCGGGAATCGGGATTTGGGAATCGCAAGAGCACGATCAACACCGCATCTCGAATGACCGGCCTCTATATTTTTTAATAACCCGCACATGGATGTGTGGGCTCTTGTGAGGGACTCACATACAGCCGTGCGGGCTCTTGTGAGGAACTCACATCAACGACTCGGATTAAACGTCGTGGTTGTCCGTGTACGGGATCAGCGCCAGGAAACGCGAGCGCTTGACGGCCGTGGCCAGCTGACGCTGGTACTTGGACTTGGTACCGGTCACGCGGCTCGGCACGATCTTGCCGTTCTCGGTGAGGTACTGGCGCAGGGTGTTGAGATCCTTGTAATCGATCTCCTTGACGCCCTCGGCGGTGAACTTGCAGAACTTGCGACGACGGAAGAACTTGGACATGACAGCGCTCCTTAAGCGGCTTCGGCGTTGTCGCCGTCGGTATCGGTGGCAGCGGGGGCTTCGCCCTCTTCATCGTCACGACGACGACGCTCGCTACGCTCGGGCTTGTCGCCCTTCTCGTCCTTGCTCTTCATGATCAGCGACTGCTCGGTGTCCGGGCCATCGCGCTTGACGACCAGGTGACGCAGCACTGCATCGTTGAAGCGGAAGCTTTCCACCAGCTCGCTCAGCACGGCCTGGTCGACTTCGATGTTGAGCAGCACGTAGTGCGCCTTCACCAGGTTCTGGATCGGGTAAGCCAGCTGACGACGGCCCCAGTCTTCCAGACGGTGGATGGTGCCGTTACCGCCCTCGATCAGCGACTTGTAGCGCTCGATCATGGCCGGGACCTGCTCGCTCTGGTCCGGATGGACCAGGAACACGACTTCGTAATGACGACTCATGTTGTTTTACCTTTCGGATGTGGCCACGTGGGCCGGACAGCTCCCCGGTGACCCGCGCAAGGCGGCCGGTGGAGCAAGGGTTCCGGCCCGGAACCGGGCAGGAAGCAGGAAAGTATGGCAGTTCAGTTGCTTAGCTGCAACCGGGCTGTGCTAGCGGCCGGCCTACGAACAGAACATCTGCGCGGCAACTGCTTGAGCCCCTCTCCCGCCGGGAGAGGGGTTGGGGTGAGGGTCAGCGGCGAAGCCACTCGTGACGCCTCACCGCGCGAGGCTTCGCCCCGTACTCTCATCCGCCCTTCGGGCACCTTCTCCCGAGGGGAGAAGGACCTCCAGGGGAATTTGGCTCAGCCGGACTCAGCGATGCTCGGCTTCGGTCGTGAAGCTCTCCCCGCACCCGCATTCGGCGGTCGCATTGGGATTGTTGAACGTGAAAGTCTCGCTGAGGCCGTGCTTGCCGAAATCGATGCAGGTGCCGTCGACCAGCGGCAGGCTGGTGGGGTCTACGAAGATGCGTACCCCGTCCTGCTCGAACACCGCATCGTCATCGCGCTTCTCGCGCGCCAGATCGGTGATGTGGCCCCAGCCCGAGCAACCGGTCTTGGTCACACCAAAGCGCAGACCCAGCGTCCCCGGGGTCTGCTGCACGAAACGCTGCACGCGCTCCAGCGCGGCGGGGGTGAGGCTGATGGCCATGGGCGTGCTCCAGAAACGATGGTGAAACGATGACGGCAAGTATAGCGAGGCTGCAAGAACCAAGGACTGCACCCGCCGATACGACGTGCTCTCCAGATGGGGCCATGCCGAGCCTTCGACAAGCGCGACCACCTGCAAGCGGTTCAGGCGCTCGCGCCAGCGCGCCCGCAGCCAGTAAACTCGCAGGCCATTCAAGGTCGCTACGGCGAGGAAAAGTCATGACGGTGGTCAGCGTTGAACATGCGCTTGCGGGCAAGCTCCCCGAAGGCGGCGAAGTCACGGTACGGGGGTGGGTGCGCACACTGCGCGGATCTGCCGGACTGGCCTTCATCAACGTGACCGACGGTTCCTGCTTCGCTCCGATCCAGGTGGTGGCCAACGACACCCTGCCCAATTTCGACGAGATCAAGCGCCTGACCAGCGGCTGCTCGCTGATCGCCAAGGGCGTGCTGGTCAAGTCGCAGGGCAAGGGCCAGTCGTTCGAGATCCAGGCCAGCGCTGTGGAAATCGTCGGTTGGGTGGAAGACCCGCTGACCTACCCCATCCAGCCCAAGCCGATGTCGCCGGAGTTCCTGCGCGAAGTGGCGCACCTGCGTCCGCGCACCAACCTGTTCGGCGCGGTCACCCGTATCCGCAACTGCCTGGCGCAGGCGGTGCACCGCTTTTTCCACCAGAACGGCTTCAACTGGATCAGCACCCCGATCATCACCACCTCCGATGCCGAAGGCGCCGGGCAGATGTTCCGCGTCTCTACGCTGGACATGGTCAACCTGCCGCGCGATGCCAGCGGCGCGGTGGATTTCAGCCGCGACTTCTTCGGCAAGGAAACCTTCCTGACCGTGTCCGGCCAGCTCAACGTGGAGGCGTACTGCCTGGCGCTGAGCAAGGTCTACACCTTCGGCCCGACCTTCCGTGCCGAGAACAGCCACACCACACGCCATCTGGCCGAGTTCTGGATGATCGAGCCGGAAATCGCCTTCGCCGACCTGGCCGAAGACGCGCGCCTGGCCGAGCAGTTCCTCAAGTACCTGTTCCGCGCCGTGCTGGACGAGCGAGGCGACGATCTGGCCTTCCTGGCCGAGCGCGTGGACAAGAACGCAATCAGCAAGCTGGAGGCCTTCATCAATGCGCCGTTCGAGCAGATCGACTACACCGAGGCGGTGAAGCTGCTGCAGAACTCGGGCAAGAAGTTCGACTTCCCGGTCGAATGGGGCCTGGACCTGCAGACCGAGCACGAGCGCTGGCTGACCGAGGAACATATCGGCCGCCCGGTGGTGGTGACCAACTACCCCGAGCACATCAAGGCCTTCTACATGCGCCTGAACGACGACGGCAAGACCGTCGCAGCGATGGACGTGCTGGCGCCGGGCATCGGCGAGATCATCGGCGGCAGCCAGCGCGAAGAGCGCCTGGATGTGCTGGATGCGCGCATGGCGCAGTTCGGCCTGGATCAGGAGCACTACAGCTGGTACCGCGATTTCCGTCGCTACGGCTCGGTGCCGCATGCCGGCTTCGGCTTAGGGTTCGAGCGCCTGGTGGTCTACGTTTGCGGGCTGAGCAATATCCGCGACGCCATTCCGTATCCGCGCGCACCGGGCAGCGCCGAGTTCTGATGTGAGCAACGATGCGGCCACGGTGACCATGTACCGTCCGCTGGGGCCGGAGGAATACGCCCTGGTGCGTGACTCCGGCTTCCGACGCTGGCCACCGCGATTGCCGGAGCAGCCGATCTTCTATCCCGTCACCAATCAGCGCTATGCCGAGGAAATCGCATCGCGCTGGAACGTCAAGGACAGCGGGGTCGGCTATGTGGCGCAGTTCGATGTGCGCAAGTCGTTCGTCGACAATTACGCCATTCAGAAAGTCGGCGGCGCACATCACACCGAATGGTGGATTCCTGCCGAAGAACTGGATGCATTGAACGACAATATCGTCGGCGTCATTGCGATCATCGCCCGCTTCGACGCTCCACCCCAGGAGCATTCCGTATGACGCTGTTCTTCGCGCTGTGTTTTGTCGGTGTCGCCGTTGCCGGGCTGACCGCGCTGCTGATCTTCTGGCCGCTGACCCTGGTGCACCTGCGCGACCGCCATCCGGATGCGTTGGACAGCTTCGGCGACCCGGCCTTCATCAGCCCCACCGCATGGCGCTGGTTGTTGGCGCGCCGCTACCGCAGCTACCGCGACGGTGCGCTGTCCGGTCTGGCCACACCCGCCTGGCTCTCGCTGCTGACCATTTTTTTCGGCCTGGGCATGGCGGCCCTGCTCGGGCTGCTTTCCAAGGTACTGGCATGAACATCATCGACACCGACGCAGCGCACGGCTCCGACAGCCACGACCAATGGTGGCTGGCGACCATCGGCCGCACCCTGATCTGGGCGCGCCTGCGTATCAAGGCCGCCGGCACCGCCGAAGTGCTGGACAGCGATGGCAAGACGCTGCCCTACGACAGCGAGGACACCGCGCGTGCGGCCTTGTTCGATGCCGAATTCGTGGCACTGGACGGGCTGGACGAAGAAGACGCGCTGATGCGCGGTTTCTCGCTGCACGAAATCTCGCCGCCACGCGGCGACAGCGATGCCGACCTGCGTGCGCGCATGGTGGTGACCATGGGCGGCCGCGCCTGAGATGTACGCACCGCGCGCGTTCGCACAGACCGATCTGGCGTTGCTGGACTGGCTGCTGGCGCGCGACCCGTTCGTCACCCTGATCAGTCAGGGCGAGGATGGAGCGCCGGCAATCTCGCACCTGCCGGTGCTGTATCACCGCGATGGCGAGGCCATCATCATCGAAGGCCATTGGGCACGCCCCAATCCACAGGCCCGCGCACCTGACGATGTGGTGATCGTGGTGCACGGGCCGCACGCCTATGTGTCGCCCACCTGGTATCCGGACAAGGAGGTCGCCGCGCGCGTACCGACCTGGAATTACGCGGTTGCACACCTGCATGGCCAGTGCAGCCGGGTCGACGACGAAGCGGCCCTGGGCGACCTGATCGACCGCATGAGCCGGCATTTCGAGCACCGTGTCGGTAGCGACTGGCTGTTCGAAATGGAGCGCGACAGCCATCGCCGCCAGCTGCGCGGCCTGGTCGGGTTCCGCTTCGTGCCCAGCCGCATCGAACTCACTTTCAAGTTGAGTCAGAACCACCCGCCAGCCAATCGCCGCAGCGTCAGTCAGTTCCTGGCACAGCAACCCGACCAAGCCTCGCACGCGATTGCAGCGTTGATGCAGGCGGCGATGGACGCCGATACGACACGCTGAGACAGCCTCGGCCGCGCACCCCAACGACTGATCGCCAGACCGCCGCGACGCGTCGGCCGCATCATTGGCTGTCGCTGCAATTCTTCCCTCCACCCGACATTGCCCCTGACCCGGCTCATAGCAGGATCAGCAGATGGGGCCATACACCTCGTCGTCGCGTCAGCTCTGCCCATCCAATGCCCGCTTCGTGCGGCGCAAAGTCGATACCGTGCCGGATCGACTCCTAGGTGGCGACGTGCAGCCAATGCGTCGGCCCTGGTCCACGGTTTGTAATGACTGGGAGAGATAGAAAAGCGCGTATCGAAATAGTCGAAGATCAATTGCACATTGCTACGGCCCTCCCCTATCACCGTGTATTCCACATCTCCGGTCAGCACATCGCTGGTACCCGAACGTTCGCGCTGCCGGCTCTGGATGTATGCCTCGGCCCGCTGAAGGATGCAGTCGTGGTGGCGCCCGGCGCGACCGACGCGCATCCTGGCTCGCACTCACATAAGTAATGTCCTCAATGGCAGACGCGCGCCTGCAACAACCTCAGGGCATCCGCTCGAACAGTGTCGTATCGCGCTGGCCTTTCAAGACAAGTGCAAGCTCTGCGCTGCCGTCGGCACGGATCCGCAGGCTGGCTTGGCCATCGCTGAGCTGACGGCAATAGCCTCTATCGTTGGCCCCGATCCAGGCGTTCAACGCGCCTGCCGAACGCCCTGCGTAGCGCAACTCCACCTGGCAGTCGCGAGGAGCGCCGTAGCGCAAGCGGCCAAGCACGTCGCCCGGGCGAATTGTGGCCGCCACGATCTCTAGTTGCACGGCCATCAGGCCCGCCCCGCGCCAGCGGCCGGCTTCGGCCAGTCCTGTGCTGCTCTGGTCCAGGACAACGATCAACGGCGAGTCGCGGCCGGGCAGCGTGAGTTGCATGCCGGAGGTCGCACCATCGGACACCTGAAGCTGGGCACGCCCACCGGCTAGCGCGTCACAAAACTTGCCGCCATTGCGCGAGGACAGCGCGTAGCCGTCCGGCTGCGCCTGTAGCTCAAGCGCGCAATTGAAGGGAGGACCAAATCGCACGTCTGCAGTCTGGATGCCATCGGATCCCGCCGCGCGCCCGCTCAGGCGGACATAGACCGGGCCGGCACCGCCGCTGGCAGACAGGATTCCGCGCCAGTCACCGGCCGGAATGCTGCCAACCGGAGCGGCCTGTCCTGCAGCTAGCGAAAGACACAAGGCCAGTGCCGAGGTGATGCGCAAGGTGTGACGTTGATGATGACGTTGACCAGACATGAGAAAACTCCGATAAGAAGTTAGACAGGATGCAGAGATCGATCAAGCTGCTACTCGGCACGCCCGCAGCAGCAATCACCGGAACGGCAGCTGGGCATATGATGAAGATGGATCGCTGTCGGCGCCGAGAACGCCGACAGAGATCTGATGCAAGGCGGCCACATCAGTTCCAGCCGTTCGGTCACCGCATGGGCATCGGCGTCGGACAGCACCAACCTCATGGCACCGCCCCGGCAGCGGAAAGTGGCACGTCCACAAACGGATGAAACGTCCAATGCGTGAACGCAATGCCGTCAAACCAAAGCACGCCATGCGGACATTCGCTCCCATCGGCGTCACCTGTCGAGTTGATCGGTGGCGCCAGTTTCGGCATCGATGCAATGGTCGGACATCGGCCGTTCACCGATACTACGGAGCCTGAAAGCTGATTCATCCTGTGCCCCGACACTGGCCACCACGAACGCGTTTTCTGGAATACTGCGCCCATGAACGAGCTCAACCATTTACTTGAAAACAACCGTGCCTGGTCCGAGCGTATCCGTCGCGAAGACCCGGAATTCTTCTCCAAACTGTCGACGCAGCAGACCCCGGAATACCTGTGGATCGGCTGCTCCGACTCGCGCGTGCCGGCCAACCAGATCATCGACATGGCGCCGGGCGAAGTGTTCGTGCATCGCAATATCGCCAACGTGGTGGTGCACACCGATCTGAACTGCCTGTCGGTGATCCAGTTCGCCGTCGACGTGCTCAAGGTCAAGCACATCCTGGTGGTGGGCCATTACGGCTGCGGCGGCGTGTTCGCCAGCCTGACCCAGAAGCGCATGGGCCTGGTCGACAACTGGATCCGCCACGTCACCGATGTGGCCGACAAGCACGAAGCCTGCCTGCACGATGCCGGCGACCTGCCGGTGCAGCATGCGCGCCTGTGCGAGCTCAATGTGCTGGAACAGGTGGTCAACGTCTGCCGCACCACCATCGTGCGCGATGCGTGGGAGCGTGGGCAGGAACTGTGCGTGCATGGCTGGGTATACAGCCTGCGCGATGGCCATGCGCACGATCTGGGCATGTCCATCGACCGCGCCGACCTGCTGCAGGAGCGTTACGACGCGGCGCTGGCGAAAATCCAGGCCGATCACGCCGAACGCTGAGTCGGCGCTGCATGCTTGGTCGACCGCGACGCCCATCGGCGTCGCGGTTGGCTATGCTGGACGTCTTCTTCGCCGAGGAATGTCGATGCTGGTCCCGCCGATCAACCTGCATGCCTGGATCGAGCAATACCGCCACCTGCTCAAACCGCCGGTCGGCAACAAGTGCATCCAGCAGGATGGCTTCATCATCATGATCGTCGGCGGGCCCAACGCGCGCACCGACTATCACTACGATGAAGGCCCGGAGTGGTTCTTCCAGCTGGAAGGCGAGATGGTGCTGAAGGTGCAGGATGCGGGCGTGCAACGCGACATCCCGATACGCGCCGGCGAGATCTTTCTGCTGCCGCCGAAGGTGCCGCATTGCCCGCAACGCGCCGCCGGTTCGATCGGCCTGGTCATCGAGCGCGAGCGCCTGCCGCACGAGCGGGACGGGCTGCAGTGGTATTGCCCGCACTGCAATCACAAGCTGTACGAGGCGATGTTTCCGCTGGGCAATATCGAAACCGACTTCCCGCCGGTGTTCGATCACTTCTATCGCTCGCTGGCGCTGCGTACCTGCGGCCAATGCGGGCATGTACACCCGGCGCCGGAGCGCTATGCCACGGTCGAGGTCTGAGCCGACGACGGGCCGCGACGGCGGCGAGCGGATCCAGTGCGGTGGGCGTGAGCCGACGTGCAGCGTCATTGGCGCACCGGTGCCGGGGCCACCGTCCCCGGGCGCAAGGCCGAGGCCGGTGATGTGCGCGCACGAGGACCGGGTGAAGATCGCCGTCCGCCTCGCCCTGCCCGCTTGCCTGCAGCCAAACCGGCCGACCTGCGCGCCATGCTGCGCGTACTGATCGACCTCAAGCCGCGCGACGTGCCACTGCGCGTGGCCTTGCGCAACACCGCTGCGGTGGTCTTGCCGTTGGCGGCAGGCGTGGCGACCGGGCATGTCGCGGCCGGGCTGGCCGTGGCCAGCGGTGCGCTCAACACCATGTTTTCCGACCAGCCCGGCCCGTATCGCGCCCGCCTGCAGCGCATGTTGATGGCGGCCCTGGCCGCCGGTGGCGCGGCCTTGCTCGGCATCTGCGTCGGCCATCACACGCCGGCCCTGGTCGTGGCCGGGCTATTGCTCGGCCTGGGCGGCGGACTGCTGGTGGCGCTGGGCCCGGTCGCGGCGCGGGTCGGGCTGACCAGCATGATCCTGCTGGTGGTCAGTGCGGACATGCGACTGCCGGTGGACCAGGCGCCCGGCGTGGCTGCGCTGATCTTTGCCGGTGGCCTGCTGCAGGTGTTGCTGGCCCTGGCGGCCTGGCCCTTGCAACGTTATCGCCCGGAACGCTTCGCGCTGGCCGAGCTGATGCGCCAGCTGGCAGGGATTGCGCGGCAACGGCCGGAAGCCAGCGCGGCGCCGCCCGCAACGCAGGAAGTCCTCGATGCGATGGTGATGCTGCACGGCGAACACCGCTCGCGCGCGATTGCGGTGCAGAGCTTTCGCATCATCGCCGAGCTGTGCGACCGCGTGCGGCTGGAGCTGTTGTCGCTGGCCGATGCCCACACCCGCCTGACCGACTCGCAGGCACGCCCGGCGATCGAGCGCGTGCTCGAACGCAGCGCCATCGTGCTGGAACAGCTGGCGCATGCGATGACGGTGGGCGAAGACCCGAAGGCGGCCGATGCATCGATGACCGGCTTCGACGATCTGGTCGGCGCGCTGGCGCAGTTTCAGCACGACAACGCCGATACCCGCGAGCGTCGCCTGGTCCGCGTGGCGGTGGCCCGTGCGCAGGGATTGGGCGGGCAATTGCGCGCCTTGATCCGCAACGCGCACTGGGCCAGCAGCCGCGGCGAAATCCAGGCGCAGCTGGCCGAAGCGCGGCTTCCCGCCGCACTGCGACCTGCCGCGACCTGGGCCACCCTGCGCGCGAACCTGGATCTGTCCTCGGTGGCGTTCCGGCATGCGCTGCGCTGCGGCGTATGCCTGGCCCTGGCGATCGCGTTCCAGCGCTGGCAGCAGATTCCGCACGGGTTCTGGATCCCGATGACCACCGCCATCGTGCTCAAGCCGGATTTCGGCGGCACTTTCAGCTTCGGCGCCCTGCGCGTGGCCGGCACCTTCATCGGTTTGTTGGTGGCTACCCTGCTGGCCCATTTTGCGATGGATGGCGCCGGTCTCCGCCTGGCCTTGCTGGCGCTGTTCTGCCTGGGCTTTCGCTTGTTGACCCAGGTGAACTATGGCATCGGCGTGGCCTTCCTCACCGGCATGCTGGTGCTGTTGCTGTCCTTCGAAGGCATGACGCCTGGCGAAGCGGTCGGCGCGCGGCTGCAGGCTACCGTGACCGGCAGCGCGCTGGCGCTGATCGCCTACGCGCTGTGGCCGACCCGCGAGCGCCGGCATATCCGCGCCTCGCTGGCGCAGTTGCTCACTGCCTATCGCGAGCATCTGCATAACCTGTTGCTGGGCGAGATGGATCGGTTGAGCGACAGCCGCGCCGCCGCACGCGTGGCGCGCACCAATGCGCAGGCGTCGATCGAACGCCTGCGCGGCGAGCCGCGCAGCCGCCGCAACCTGCACGAACTCAAGTTGGCCGAATCGCTGCTGGCCAATGGCAACCGACTGATCCGCGCCACCTTGCTGCTGGAGGCGGTGCTGCGCGATGGCCACCGGCTGCCCTCGCTGGAGGCACTGCCGGACTTCGCCGATCACGCCGACCAGGCGCTGGCCGAGCTGATCGACTGCCTGCGCAGCGGCGGCACGCCGGCTGCGGCCACGCTACGCAGCGCCGAGCGCAAACTCTCCGATGCACTGGCCGCGCTGCCGGACGGCTCGCCCACCGCCGCCGCGCTTGCCGACACCGTCGACCGCGTCACCGACAGCATCGGCACGCTCACCCATCTGCTGCGCCCTGCCCGACCGGCCTCGACCGCAACGCCAGCGGTGCATGACGGCGCGCAAGGTGCCGGCGGGTAAACTGCCACATCGATTCAGACCCTGCGAGCCCGATGAGCACCGACCCGCTGTCCCGTTCCCACGCCGCGGCGCTGGATGCCGCCGACCCGCTGCGCAGCCTGCGCGAGGCCTTTGTGTTCCCGCAGCACGATGGCCGGGATCAGACCTATTTCGTCGGCAATTCGCTGGGCCTGCAGCCGCGTCAGGCCCGCGCGATGGTGAGCGAAGTGCTCGATCAGTGGGGCGCGCTTGCGGTGGAAGGCCACTTCACCGGCCCCACGCAATGGCTGACCTATCACCAGCTGGTGCGCGACGGGCTGGCACGCGTGGTCGGCGCGCAACCGGGCGAAGTGGTGGCGATGAACACCCTCAGCGTCAATCTGCATCTGATGATGGCCAGCTTCTATCGCCCCACCCCCGAGCGCGGCGCGATCCTGATCGAAGCCGGTGCGTTCCCGTCCGACCGCCATGCGGTGGAATCGCAGCTGCGCCTGCACGGACTGGACCCGGCCACGCAGTTGATCGAGGTGGACGCCGATGCGCCCGATGGCACGGTGTCGATGGCAGCGATTGCCGATGCCATCGCACAGCATGGTCCGCGGCTGGCGCTGGTGCTGTGGCCCGGTATCCAGTACCGCACCGGCCAGGCCTTCGACCTGGGCGAAATTGCGCGGCTGGCGCGCGCGCAAGGGGCGGCGGTGGGGTTTGACCTGGCGCATGCGGTGGGCAATATCCCGCTGACCCTGCACGACGACGGCGCCGATTTTGCGGTGTGGTGCCATTACAAGTATCTCAATGCCGGCCCGGGTGCGGTGGGTGGGTGCTTCGTGCATGCGCGCCATGCCACCAGCGATCTGCCGCGCATGGCCGGCTGGTGGGGACACGAGCAGCAGACCCGCTTCCGCATGGACCCGCAGTTCGTGCCCACCCCCGGCGCCGAGGGCTGGCAGCTGAGCAACCCGCCGGTGCTGGCATTGGCGCCACTACGCGCATCGCTGGACCTGTTCGACCAGGCCGGCATGGCCGCGTTGCGCGCCAAGTCCGAACAGCTCACCGGGCATCTGGAACAGCTGATCCACGCACGCGTGCCACAGGTGCTGCAGATCGTCACCCCGGCCGAGCCGGCGCGGCGCGGCTGCCAGCTGTCGTTGCGGGTGGCCGGCGGACGCACGCAAGGACGCGCGTTGTTCGAGCATCTGCACGCGGCCGGCGTGCTTGGCGACTGGCGCGAACCGGACGTCATCCGTATCGCGCCGGTACCGCTGTACAACCGCTTCAGCGATCTGCACACCTTTGTGGAACAGGTGGAAGCCTGGGCCGCCCGCTGAGCGCGGCACGCTGACTGCAACACCACCGATGACGCGGCAGGCACACGCGAAACCCGCGCAGGCCCACGTACACTCCCAGCCCGCCTGCGACAACGCAGGCGGCCGCTTTCGCCAGCGGCTCTTCCCTCACCTTTGCCGGCTCGCGCATCCGGCCGCTGCCGGACATTGCATTGAGCCCAGTCTCCCCCCGCTCCCTGACCCTGATCGGCGCCGGCCTGGCCGGCTGTCTGCTGGCCATTCTGCTGTCGCGTCGCGGCTGGCAGGTCACCGTCTACGAACGGCGTGGCGACCCCCGCATCAAGGGCTACGAGTCCGGGCGCTCGATCAACCTGGCGCTGGCCGAACGCGGACGCCACGCCTTGCGTCAGGCCGGTGCCGAAGAGGCGGTGATGGCCAAGGCGGTGATGATGCGCGGCCGCATGGTGCACCCGCTCGACGGCGAACCGCAGCTGCAACGCTACGGCCGCGACGACAGCGAAGTGATCTGGTCGATCCACCGTGCGGCATTGAATGTCGCGCTGCTCGATCTGGCCGAGCAGGCCGGTGCGCGCGTGCACTTCTATCGCCGCCTGCACACGGTGGACTTCGACGCCGGCTACGCGCGTTTCATCGACGACCGCGACGACCAGCCGCACGAGATCCACTTCCAGAGTCTGATCGGCAGCGACGGTGCCGGCTCGGCACTGCGCGCGGCCATGCAGCGCAAATCGCCGCTGGGCGAACGCACCGAGTTCCTGGATCACTCGTACAAGGAACTGGAAATCCCGCCGCTGCCGGGCGGCGGCTTCCGCATTGAACGCAACGCGCTGCACATCTGGCCGCGCGGGCGCTACATGTGCATCGCGCTGCCCAACGATGGCGGCACCTTCACCGTCACCCTGTTCCTGCCCAATGCCGGCGACCCCAGTTTCGCCACCACCCGCACCGGCGAGGAAGCGCATGCCTTGTTCGCGCGCGATTTCCCCGACGCGTTGCCGCTGATTCCGCAGCTGGAAGAACACTGGGAAGAGCATCCGCCCGGTCTGCTCGGTACCCTCACCCTGGAGCGCTGGCATCTGGACAGCCGCGCCTTGCTGATCGGCGATGCCGCACACGCGATGGTGCCGTTCCACGGCCAGGGCATGAATTGCGCGTTCGAAGATTGCGTGGCGCTGGCCGAGCAGATGGATGCGCACGACGATATCGGCAGCGCATTTGCCGCGTTCGAAGCCGCGCGCCGCGACGACGCCGCGGCGATCCAGCAGATGGCGCTGGAAAACTATCTGGAAATGCGCGACCGCGTCGGCGACGCCGAGTTCCTGCTGCAACGCGAGCTCGAGCAGCAATTGCAGGCGCGCTGGCCTACGCGCTTCGTGCCGCATTACACGATGGTGACCTTCCTGCGCACGCGCTATTCGATCGCGTTGGCACGCAGCGACATCCAGCGGCAGATTCTGGTCGAGGCCACGCGCGGGCATGGCGACCTGTCGCGCATCGACTGGGACGCACTGGAAGCGGTGGTGCATGCACGCCTGCAGCCCCTGGAAGGCGCGCACTAAGAGCGGCTGACAAAGGTCTGCGCCCACCGCCGGACGGGCGCGGCCGGTGCTCTGCGCGGCATGGAGCGTTCGTACTCTCCGGTACAGCGCGCGCCGGCCATACCCACCCGACGGCGGCTCTCCATGTGGTATCAGCCGCTCCAAGGTCATCTGCGCGTCTGTGCACCGTGCGCAAACGCGCACGCGGCGCTCGCCAACACGCACAGCACGCGGCCCCGCACGGCATGTGACTGCCCCAACGCACAGCTGCGCCTCAGCGAGCCGGCGCTGCGATGAGGGATACTAGCGGGCACTGGCGGCGCATACGCCGTGCGCCGCGGATCTGGATCTCGCCCCCGCATGCCTGACAGCTTTCTCTTCTACGACCTGGAAACCTTCGGCCAGGACCCGCGCCGCACCCGCATCGCGCAGTTCGCCGCCGTGCGTACCGATGCGCAACTGCGCGTGATCGACGAGCCGATCAGTTTCTTCGTGCAACCGGCCGACGATCTGCTGCCCTCGCCCTACGCCACCATGGTCACCGGCATCACCCCGCAGCACGCATTGCGCGAAGGCGTGACCGAGGCCGAAGCGTTCGCGCGCATCGCCGAGCAGATGAGCCGCCCGCAGA
Organism: Xanthomonas sp. 10-10; assembly: GCF_040182365.1. Taxonomy (NCBI): domain Bacteria; kingdom Pseudomonadati; phylum Pseudomonadota; class Gammaproteobacteria; order Lysobacterales; family Lysobacteraceae; genus Xanthomonas; species Xanthomonas sp. 10-10. The sequence goes on along the minus strand of NZ_CP144460.1, from coordinate 2,047,591 downwards.
CCTGCACGCTGGGCTACAACTCGATCCGCTTCGACGACGAGTTTGTGCGCTGCGGCCTGTTCCGCAATTTCTACGACCCGTACGAGCGCGAGTGGCGCGGCGGCAATTCGCGCTGGGACCTGCTGGATGTGCTGCGGCTGGTGCACGCCTTGCGCCCGGACGGCATCAGCTGGCCGCAGCGCGAAGATGGCGCCACCTCGTTCAAGCTCGAACATCTGGCCGACGCCAACGCCGTGCGCGAAGGCGATGCGCACGAAGCCCTGTCCGACGTGTACGCCACCATCGGCATGGCGCGTAAATTTCAGCAGCATCAACCCAAGTTGTGGGAGTACGCATTGCGCCTGCGCGACAAGCGCTTTGCTGCCAGCTTGCTCGATGTGATTGCAATGGAGCCGGTGCTGCACATTTCGCAGCGCTACCCGGCCTCGCGCATGTGCGCTGCGGCGGTGCTGCCGCTGACGCGGCATCCGCGCATCGACAGCCGCGTGATCGTGTTCGATCTGGACGGCGACCCGGAGGTACTGCTGCGGCTGAGCCCGGATGAGATCGCCGACCGGCTGTATATCCGTGCGGCCGATCTGCCCGACGGCGAACAACGCATCCCGCTCAAGGAAGTGCATTTGAACAAGTCGCCGGCCCTGGTGGCATGGCAGCATCTGCGCGAGCCGGATTTCCAGCGCCTGGGCGTGGACCGCGACGCGGTGCTGGCCAAGGCCGCGCGGCTGCGCGAACTGGGCCCTGAACTGGCTGAAAAGGTGCGCCGGGTCTACGGCAACGAGCGCGCTGCGGCGCCGGCCGTCAACGATGCCGATGCCTCACTCTACGACGGTTTCCTGGCCGAAGGCGACAAACGCCTGCTGGGCCAGGTGCGCGCCAGCGCGCCGGACGAACTGGGCGCGCTGGAAACGCGGTTTCGCGATCCGCGCCTGATCGAGCTTCTTTTCCGCTACCGCGCGCGCAACTGGCCGCAGACGCTGTCGTTCGACGAGCAGGAACGCTGGAACACGTATCGCCGCAAGCGCCTGCTCGAAGACCATGGGTTGGGCGAAGTCACCCTGGAGCAGTACAACGCGCAGATTGCGGATTTACGGCTCGCTCACCCCGACGATGCTACCAAGCAAGCCCTGCTCGACCAGCTCGCTGCCTGGGGTTCGGACCTCCAACGTACGCTATGACCACCTATTTTTCAGACGCCAGCTTCAAGTTCCTGCGCGCCCTGGCCCGCCACAACGACAAGACCTGGTTCGCCGATCATCGCCACCAGTACGAGGCGCACGTGCGCCAGCCGTTTCTGCAGCTGATCACCGATCTGCAGCCGGCGCTTGCCGAGGTCAGCGAGCACTATCGTGCAGACCCCAAGACCCAGGGCGGCTCGCTGTTTCGCATCTATCGCGATGCGCGGTTTTCCAACGACAAATCGCCCTACAAGAACTGGCAGGGCGCGCGCCTGTTTCACGAGCGCAGGCGCCAGGTGCCGGCACCCTCGTTCTACATCCATCTACAGCCGGGCGAGAGTTTTGTCGGCGCTGGGCTATGGCACCCGGAACCGGACACGCAGCGCAAGCTGCGCCAGTTCATCTTCGAAAATCCGGGCAGCTGGAAGGCTGCCGCCTATGCTCCCAAATTGCGTCGCAAGTTCGCTCTGGACGACAGCGAAAAACTGGTCCGCGCACCGCGCGGGTTTCCCAACGATTTCGAGTTCATCGACGATCTCAAGCACCGCAACTGGGCGTATCTGCGTCATCTGGACGACGCCATCATGACCGGGCCGCGCCTGCGCCAGACCATCGAGGCGGACCTGGTGACGCTGGCGCCGTTTGTCGACTATCTGTGCGCGGCACTGGACCTGGAATTTTGAGGCCAGCGGCGGCGCAGGCACCTCGCGCCACGGCGCTGCCGCGCCGGCGGCCTGTCGCTACCGTTCGGCTGCCGTCGCGCACCCTGCCCACATCACGCCTTGCAACGGAGTGCGAACGATGAGAAAGCGCTGGTGGATCCTGCCATTGCTGGCCGTGGTGCTGCTGGCGGGGTATGTGGTGGCCGGCCCGTACCTGGCCATCCGCGGCATCAGTCAGGCGGTCGCCGATCGCGATGCCGCGCAGTTGGAAAGCTATGTGGATTTCCCCAGCCTGCGCGTCAACCTCAAGGCGCAACTGGACGATTACCTGATCCGCCAGGCCGGCAGCAGCATGCAATCGAGCCTGCTCGGCGGTTTTGCACTGCAACTGGCCAGCGGCATCAGCGGCGCCGGCGTGGATACCTTGGTCACGCCGCTGGGGATCGGTGCCTTGCTGCAAGGCCACAGCGTGTGGAACCGTCTCATCGGCGACACCGTCAGCGCCGACACCTATGCGGCACCGGCGCCGGCGCGCCCACTGCAAGGCGCCACGCAGCGCTTCGAATCCACCCGCCGCTTCACCGCCACCACGCAGACTGCCAATGGCGCGCCGGTGACCTTCGTGCTGACCCGCCAGGGCCTGCGCTGGCGACTGACCGATATCCAGTTGCCGTTGCCTGCCACACCCAGCGAGCGCACGCCATAATCGGGTAGCGCCGAGGCCCAGGGCGTCGACACACAAGCCTTGAGTGACCAACAAAACCAGTGTGTAGCAGCCCGAGGCTGGCGCAGCCGCTCGACAGCGGCCTGGTGCACGCGGGCACTGCCGTTCCGGGCATGCCGTCCCCCCACACCGCCAACGACTGCTCGCTACGTCGTGTTAGCCGCTCCTGGCCGGACCTGCAAAACGCAACGCCTCAGGAAAACCGCCAGGCCCGTTCCTGCCATGCCGCCTGCAGGCGCAGCATCGACGGCCGCAATTGCCGGCGCGCCGACCATGCCAAGCCGGCCAGCGCGGCGTCCGGCGTACCCGGTGTACGTCGGCTATTCCAGGCGAACACCACCTGGTTACGCAGATCCGGTTCGGGCAGCAGCAGCACCAACCCGTCGAACAGCTCTCGCAGCTGCGCCAGATGCTCGGCCATCGGCACCTGGTAGAGATTCAGTGCCAGCACCCCGCCCTCGCGCAAGGCCGCGCGACAATCGGCATAGAACTGCGGCGTGCAGAGCGCCGGCGGAATGCCGTCGGCGTCGTAGGCATCCAGCAGCAACAGGTCGTAGCGGCCGGCGCGGCTGCCGATCCAGTCGGCGCCGTCCCCCAGCGTGATCTCCAGACGCGCGTCGTCGCGCGGGATGGCGAATGCATCGCGCAATGCCAGCACCTGCGGGTCGGCCTCCACCGCCTCCAGACGTGTGCTGCGCAAGTAGCGATGGCAGAACTTCAGCTGCGCACCGCCGCCCACCCCGATCAGCCCGATGCATTCCGGGCGCGGTTGCAGCCAAAACGCAGCCAGCATGCTGCGCGTATACGGCAGCACCAGCCGATACGGTGCCCAGCGCGACATCCGGGTCTGTACCGTGTCGTCGGTGAAGGTCAGTTCCAGCTTGCGCCAGGTCCGCAGCAGCCCGGCACGCGCTGGCGCCTGCGGCGCTTCGCTCATCGGCTCGGCGGATCGTTGGCCACGCCGTGCGGCACGTGGCCGGCCGCCACATGCTGGTGCTGGCGTGCGCTGTCGATGTTGTGTTGCGAGTCGTCGAAGAAGATATCCGCGCCAAACGCTTCCAGAAACGGCCCCTTGTGCCGGCCGCCGAGAAACAGCGCTTCGTCCAGGCGCACGCCCCACTCGCGCAAGGTGCGGATCACCCGCTCATGCGCAGGCGCCGAACGCGCGGTGACCAGCGCCGTGCGGATCGGCGACGCTTCGCCCGGCGGAAACGCCGCCTGTAAGGTATGCAACGCCGACAGGAAATTGCGGAACGGCCCGACCGACAATGGCTCGCGTGCGCGCTCGCGCTCGTGGCGCCCGAACGCTTCCACACCCTGCTCGCGCGAGATGCGTTCGCTCTCATCGCCGAAGATCACCGCGTCCCCGTCGAAGGCAATGCGCAGCTGCGTGGACAGTCGGCTCTCGTCGTTGTCCACGATCGCTGCAGCCGCTTCGGCACGTTCGCCCGGCGCGCGCGGCATGATGGTGGCCGCAGCGATGCCGTGGGTCAGCGCACGCCGCACCGAGTCCGGGTTGGCCGACAGGAACAGATCGGTGCCGAACGGTTTGACGTACGGCCAGGTCGGCTCGCCGGAGGTGAAGGTCGCACGCACGATGCCCAGGTTGTAGTGCTGGATCGAATTGAAGATGCGCAACCCGGTATCGGCAGAGTTGCGCGACAGCAGAATCACTTCCACGCGCGGGGTCTCTTCGGGCACATCGTGGTTGAGCGCCAACAGCTTGCGCACTACCGGAAATGCCACGCCCGGCTGCAGGATGTCGTCTTCATGCTCGCGCTGAAATGCCGAATACGCCTCCACCCCGTCTGCCTCGAACAACGCATGGCCCTCTTCGAGATCGAACAGCGCGCGCGAGGTCACCGCGACGGTCAGGAGCCTGGGGGAGTTGTCAGCCATTTGGGTGCCGGGATTGGGGAGTGGGAATTCGGGATTGGTCAGAAGCTTAAGGAGTGGGGAATTTCAAATTCGGGATCGGATCATTCCTGCCGCAGCCTACCGTGTCGGCACCATCGCATGCGCCACGCGTCGCGCTGCAGCCGTTGCCAATCCCGAATCCCCAATGCCCAATCCCCGCCCCTCACACCGCAAACTGTTCGCTGAAGATGCGTTCTTCCAGATTGTGTTCGGGGTCGAACAGCAACGTCACCTGGCGCTGGGTGGACTCGCGGATGGTGACTTCCACCACGTCGCGGATCTCGTGCGAGTCGGCGGTGACGCTGACCGGACGCTTGTACGGGTCGAGCACGCGAAAGCGCACTTCGGTATCGGCCTTGAGGATGGCGCCACGCCAGCGGCGCGGGCGATACGGCGCGATCGGCGTCAGTGCCAGCGTATGCGAGCCCAGCGGCAGAATCGGCCCGTGCGCAGAATAGTTGTAGGCGGTGCTGCCGGCCGGCGTGGCGACCATCACGCCATCGCCGATCAGTTCGGCGATACGGGTCTGGCCATTGAGATCCACGCTCAGATGCGCGGCCTGGCGGGTCTGGCGCAGCAACGAGACCTCGTTGTAGGCCAGCGAGCCGGCACTGGTGCCCGATTCGGTCTGCACCAGCATTTCCAGGGGCCGCAGGTGCGCAGGTTCGGCGCGTTGCAGGCGCGCCAGCAGATCGTCTTCGTCGTCGCGGTACTGGTTCATCAGAAAGCCGACCGAGCCCAGCTTCATGCCGAACACCGGCTTGTCGGCGGCACCGTGACGATGCAGCGTCTGCAGCATGAAGCCGTCGCCACCCAGCGCGCAGACGACCTCGGCGTTCTCCAGCGGATGATCGCCGTAGCGCTGCACCAGACGCGCCCGCGCGCTCACCGCGGGCTCGGTGTGGCTGGCAAGAAAGGCAATGCGGGGTGATGCGGTCATCGTTGACTCCAAAGCATGCGAATCAGCATACCGCAGCACTGTGGTGGGCTTGTTGCCAACGCGCCCTGCCCTCGCACGCGCGGCCGCGATTGCGCCCGCGCGTTCAGGCGCCACCACGCCTTGGCCGTGCGTCCATGCAGTAACTGCGTTTGCTGGCGACTTCGCCACCGCAGGCAGCACTCCATCGGACACAACCGGCTGGGCTCAGGCCGTCAACCGCCACGCGCGATGGATGCGTGCATGGCGTTCGAAATCCGGGTCGATGGTGCGCGGGCTGATTTCCTCGCATTGCGCAAACTCGGCCACCGCCTCTTCATCCAGTTTGAAGCGACGGAAGTTGTTGGAGAAATACAGCACCCCACCCGGCGCCAGGCGTGCCACGGCCGCACGCAACAGCCGCACATGCTCGCGCTGGATATCGAAATCCTCCGCGCGCGCGGAGTTGGAGAAGGTCGGCGGGTCGCAGAAGATCACGTCGAAGTGCGCACGCTCGGCCTCCAGCCAGGCCAGCGCATCGGCCTGCACCAGCTTGTGCTTGCTGCCAGCTTGGCCGTTCAAGGCCAGGTTGTCGGCGCACCACTGCAGGTAGGTGCCGGATAGATCCACGCTGGTCGTGGCGCTGGCACCGGCTACCGCCGCCTGCACGCTGGCCACGCCGGTGTAGCAGAACAGGTTGAGGAAACGCCTGCCCTTGCTCTGCTGCGCCATAGTGCCGCGCAACGGGCGGTGATCCAGAAACAAGCCGGTGTCCAGGTAATCGAACAGGTTCACCCGCAGCAGCGCGCCGTGCTCGCGCACGTTGACGATTTCGTTGCGCTGCTCGAAACGGCCGTACTTGCTGCCGCCCTTGCCCCGTTCGCGCGACTTCAATGCGACACGCTCGGCCGGCACCTCGAACACCTCGCGCGCAGCCGCCAGCAGCTCGCCCAGGCGCCGGCGCACATCCGCCTCGGGAATGGTCGCCGGCGCGGCATATTCCTGTACATGCAGGAAGAGGCGCCGGTCGCCATCGGCTTGCTGATACACGTCGATGGCAGCGGAATACTCCGGCAGGTCCGCATCGTAGGCGCGGAAGCACTCGACGCCTTCGCGGGCGCGCCACTTCTTGAACTTCTGCAGGTTCTTGCGCAGGCGGTTGGCCACCATCTGCGCGCCTTCGCTGAGCGCAGTCGGTGCCGCCAATGGGGTACGGCGCGGCACCGCGATCGGGTCGCAGACGATCAACGCGCACTCGATCGCGCCATTGAACAGCTGGTATTTCTTGCCGGCGCGCAGCCCGGTGGCATAGGCCAGCTCGGCATTGCCGCACAGCAGGCTCGCCCGCCACTGCGGCACCACGCGCTGCAGGGTGTCGCCCAGCTTGCGATACAAGGCCGCATCGGCAGCCAGGCGCTCGTCGTACGGCGGATTGCACACCACCACGCCGGTGGCCTGCGGCGGGGACTGCAGATCGCCGACCTCGCGCACGCCGAACCAGATCGCTTCGGCCACGCCGGCTACCTGCGCATTTTCCTTGGCGGCGCGGATCGCATGCGGGTCCATGTCGCTGCCGTGGATCACCTGCTTCAGCGCGGCACGCCCGGCGCTGTCGCGATCGCGCGCCTCGTTCACCAGCTGCTGCCAGCCCTCACGGTCGAAGCCGCGCCAGCGGCTGGGCACATCGCTCCCATAGCGTTGCAGGCCGGGCGCGACGTCGGCGGCCATCAAGGCACCTTCGATCAACAGTGTGCCGCTGCCGCACATCGGGTCCAGCAAGCCGCCGCCGTCGGCATATACGCGCGGCCAGCCGGCGCGCAGCAACACCGCCGCGGCCAGATTTTCCTTCAGCGGCGCCTCGTTCTGCGCCATGCGCCAGCCGCGCCGATGCAACGGGCCGCCGCCCAGGTCGACCGAGATGGTGGCGCGGCCCTTGCGCAGCGACAGGTTCAAGCGCAGGTCGGGGCTTTCCACATCCACCGACGGGCGTTCCAGCCCCTGCCTGCGCATGGTGTCGACCACCGCGTCCTTGATGCGCTGCGCGGCATAGCGCGCGTGCGTGATCGCGGTGCCGGAGACGTGCGCGTCCACCGACAGCGTGTGGCCGACGGACAGGTGCTCGTCCCACGGCAACTCGGACACGCCGGCATACAGCGCGTCCTCGTCCGGGCAGTCGAACTCGGTGAGCGGCCACAGCACGCGGCTGGCCAGGCGCGACCACATGACGGCGCGCAGCGCGTCGCGCGGTTCGCCTTCGACATTGACGCCGGAGATGGTGGCGGTGGCCTTGCTGGCACCGAGCGTCAGCAGCTCGTCGGCAAGCAGGTATTCCAGGCCCTTGGCACAGGATGCGAAGAATTTCACGTAGGCAGGTATCGATAAGACGCTGGCGCGGCGGCGAGCGTGGGAGCAGGACAGCGGGCCGGCGCCCGGGTGGGCAGTGCCGTGGTCGCCGTGGGTGGGCCGCAAATGGTCGGCCATCGCGGCCGGCATTACCACCCCCGCCGGCTGCACGGCCCGTCGCGCGGTTCACCAGGGCGCCAGCCGCCACTGCGCCTGCCCGGTGTCCAGCCGCTGCTGCAGGCCCAACCTGTCCAGGAAGGCGGCATCGTGCGAGGCCACCAGCAACGCGCCGGTGTAGCTGCGCAGCAGCGTTTCGATCGCTTCGACCGATGCCAGATCCAGATGATTGGTGGGTTCGTCCAGCAACAGCAGCTGCGCCGGCCGGGCCCGATAAAGCGCGCAGGCCAGCGCCGCCTTGAGCCGCTGGCCGCCGCTGAGCTGACCGGTGGGCAGGTCCGCGCGCTGCCGGTCCAGCCCCAGCAACGCCAGCCGCAGCCGCTGGGCGTGCTCGGCCGCGGCAGGATCGGCATCGCGCAGCTGCGCGACGACCGAGCGGGCCGGGTCGAGCATGGCCAGGTCCTGATCCAGATAGGCCACCGGCACATGCACCTCGCACTGGCCGGACTGTGCCGTCAGGCGCCCGCCCAGCAGCTGCAACAGCGAGGATTTGCCGCTGCCGTTCGGGCCGACCAGCCCGATGCGGGGCTGGCCGTGCAGCAGCAGATCCACGCGTCGCCCACCCAGCCGCCCAGCCGCCAGCTCCACCTGCCGCAGGGTCGCCAGGCGGTGCGACGCGCCCACCGCCATTGCCGGTGCCAGCAGTGCAATGGCCTGCGGCGCCTCCACCTGGGCGGCGGCCTGCGTCACCGCCTCCGCCAGGCGCGCCTGTTCGGCCTGGCGTTGCTGCTGCAGCCGGCCAGCACTCACCTCGCTGCGCTGCCGCTGGCCCCCGAGCAGGATCGGCGCCTGGTTGGCCTGCGCGGCCGCCCGCGCCCCTCGCGCCTGGCGCTGTTGCTGGCGCATGTGCTGCTCGCGCAGTGCCTGTTCGCCGCGTGCGCGCGCCTGTTTGCGCTGGGCGAGCAGTTCGCCGGCCGCCTGTTGCTCGCCTGCGTGTTGCTGGGCGTAGTGGGTGTAGTTGCCGCCATAACTGCGCACCCCGTGCGCGGACAGCGCCAGGATGCGCTGCATGCCGTCCAGCAGCACCCGGTCATGACTGATGACCAGCAATCCACCAGTCCACGCCTGCAGCTGCGCCATCAGCCGCTGTCGCTGCGGGCCGTCCAGATGGTTGCTGGGCTCATCCAGGATCAACATGTCCGGCTGCATCAGCCAGGCACCGGCAAGCGCCACCCGCATGGCCTGGCCGCCACTCAGATGCGCGGCGGGAGCGTATGGATCGCAGCCGCCCAGCCCCTGCCGCGCAAGTGCTTCAGCGAACTCGGCGTGGGCGTTCCAGCGCTCGCCCACCCGCTCGAAATCGGCAGGCGCCACGCTCCCGGCGGCGATCCGCTTCAATGCATCCAGCAGCGGCGCCACCCCGGCCAGATCGGCGATGCGCTGCCCCGGCGTTGCGCTCACGCGCTGCGGCAGGTAATGCACGCTGCCACTGCGCACGCAGCGGCCGCTGCCGGGAGCCAGCTGGCCGGCCAGCAAACGGCCGAGCACACTCTTGCCCACGCCATTGCGCCCGACCAGGCCGGTATGGCGCTGATCGAGGTGCAGGGTCAGATCGGAAAACAGCGTACTGCCATCGGGCAGCACGAACGCGACGCTTTCCAGCGTCACCAACGGACAGGTCATCAGTGTCTCCATTGCATGCCAGGACACGTCGCGCTCCAGACGGAACGGCAACGGGTATGGCCGTCATCGCGACGGCGGCATCAATGGCGCATTGGACCAATCCTCGAATCGGGGGTGCGGTCCAAGTGTAGGCCGGTCTGCGGCTGCAGCGAAACCTTCGAGCCCGGATGCGCCGCAGGGCCGCTCGCTGCAATGGTTTAGATCGGCTAACAAAACGTGGCGAGCGGTCGTCAGGTGCGTGGGTGGCGCGGAGGAACCGGGGTGTACGGGTGGTACCTGAGCATGCCGGGCACCGGCCGCGCCCGCCTGGCGCGGAGCACAGTCGTTTTGTCAGCCGCTCTTGGCCGCAGCAAGCACCCGCCAGTGCACTAGATCACCCTGGCCGCCACCTTGCTGGCACAGCAGATCAGTGCGGTTGCGATTATCGGCGTCTGCAAGCGCGCGCCGACGCAGCGGACACGCGCCAACAACGCAGCGACACTCCACGCGGCAAGAGCGATTGGCCGCTGCCGTCAGTGACCCATCGGCTTTTGCGCAATGACCGTGGGAAAAATGCTGGCGCGATCGTCGATGAATCGCACGCTCGCAAAGCCGGCACTTTCCAGCTGCGCGCGCGTCTGCGCATGGGTGCGGAACGATGCCCAGCGCGCCTGGACGATATCGATGAAGACCTGGCTCTGCAGCACAAGCGACGCCTGGTCCAACAGCGCCAGCTTCCATGGGGATTGCGCACACAGGCTGGGCGGAGGCGTCAGGAAACTCGCCACCAGCGTACCGCCCGGCCGCAGCCTGTTGAAGAACGCGCTGTACAGCGCGACCACGCGTGCATCGTCGGGCTCGTAGAGATTGAGGCCGTTACTGGTCACCACGTCCACACTGCCTGCATCGCCCTGCGCCCAGGCATCGTCCAGACGCAGCGACAGCTGTTGTTCCAGCCCGTAGCCACGCGCCAGTTGCAGCGCACCGTCCAGCGCCTGCGGGTCCAGATCGATGCCGATCAGGCGCACATCCGGGCACTGCCGGTAATCCAGGCTCAACACGTCACCCATCCATCCGCACGGTACCGACGCGATGGTGATCCCGGGCCGCAACAAGGCCTGCAATTGCGCACGGAAGATGCCGAACCGCTCGCGGGTTGCAAGCACGGCCGGCGTCTTCTCGAAAATTTCGTACTCCAGTGCCGGCGTGGTGTCTTGCGGCAGGGTGCCCGCCTGATAGGTGACCAACCGATGCGTCCACTCCGCATTGAGCCCGCGATTGCGCAACAGGAACCGGCCCAGCTCCATCGTCCACAGCGCATCGACCAATTGCAGCAAACGCTCCACCTCGGCAGCAGAACGGCTGGCGTCCTGTCGCAGTCGCGACCTGATCGACGCGAGCAGGGTCGCATCGTCGTGCAAGGCATCGCCTGCGTGCGAAATCAGGCGCGCAGGCGGTGCGGTTGGCGGCACCGGTGGCTCGTCACGTTGCATCTTTCACCTCGGCAAGCGTCAATCGCTGGTGCCGACCATGGTGACGATGGCGGCGCTGCGCTGCGGCCGGAAGCGCGATGCAGGGTGCGGCTGAGCGAACGGGCGCGGCGGTGCGCGCGGGGTTGCGACGACACCGGGCACGCGTGTGCGGCGCAGCGCGACTCAGCCCAGACCGAATGCCGGGTGGTAGGCCACGTCGGCCAGCGGCAACAGCCGGTCCCCGAACGCCAGCGCCTGCAGTTCCGATACGGGTGCATCGGGCACGCTCAGGCCCGGCTCGACAGCAAACCCGAACCGGCGGAAAAAACCGGGTTCGCCAAAGACAACGCATCCCGCCGCACCGCGCTCGCGCAAGGTGGCCAGGGCTGCGTGCACCAGACGGGTGCCCAGGCCCTGGCGCTGGTGGCCCGGGCCCACCGCCAGCGGCCCCAGCGCGAACCAGCCGGACGAGCCGGACGAGCCGTCGGACAGGCTCACCGGCGACACCGCCAGATGGCCGACCACATATCCATCGTGGTCGGCGACCAGTGACAATGCCAGCGCATCGTCCTCGCGCAGCGCGGCGATCACGTGCTGCTCGTCATGGCGGCTGTGCTCGGCGCGCATGAACGCCACCATGGTCAATACCTCGATGGCTGCTGCGTCGCCGTCGCTGGCTTCGCGGATCAGTACCGCCATCGGCGGCTCGGACTGCGCGGGCGGCATGTCGTCGGCCTCGTGCATCACAGGCGCTGCAACAGCTCGGCAAACGCGCTCGCTGCCGTGTCCACATGCGCAGCAAGATCGTGCTCATCGTCGACCAACAACAGCCGCGCCCGACGCGCCTGCGCCCAGGCGATGACGTCTGCGGCAGGAATCAAGGCATCGCGCCAGGCATGCACCACCGAGGTCGGCACCGGTGCGGCGTCCAGCGCCGGCAACGGGCCCATCGTGGTTGGCGGCACCATCAGGAACAGTCCGCGCGTCGGCACCTGCAGGGACACCTGCGCGGCGATATAGGCGCCCAGGCTGGACCCGACCAGCACCAACGGCCCCTTGCCTGCGGCGTCGCGTGCGATCTGCAACAGGCGCTGCAGGCGTCCGCGCACGTCACCGAGCGGGCTGACGTCGCGTTGCGCGTCCAGATCGGTGAAATCCGGGCGCTCGTGGGTCCAGCCCAGGCGGTCGGCAACCTCGGCCAATGCGCTGACCTTGCGTGCCGCAGGGCCGCTCTCGAACCCGTGCGCCAGAATGCAATGGCCGCGGCTCATAGCGCCTGCACCGTATCGCCAACACGCAGCACACCGCCCCGCAAGACGCGCGCGCACAACCCGCCGTGTCCACGCATCGCGTTGTAGCCGCCAGCGCCCAGCGCGTCTTCCATGCGCGAACACGGGTCGCACGGGTCGGTGCCTTCCAGCTCGACATCGCCGATGCGAAAGCGCCGCCCTTTCAACGCGATCAGCGGAATGCCCGACACCACCAGATTGCGCCGCAGCGTGGCCGGCGCGATCGCCGCGTGCCCTGCCAGCGCCGCGATCACCGGCAGGTGCTCGGCCTGGATCAAGGTGATCCCACGCTTGCCGCTGCCGCCTTTGTAGCGATCGCCCACCAGCCCGGTGCCGGTGGTGGCCTGTGCGGCGTCCACCTCCAGCATGTCTACATCACGCGCAGGACGCACGCCGATCCAGGTCACCTGACCGGTCTGCGGCAGCGTCGCCATCAATTTGCCCAGCGGGCTGTCGGGATTCAAAGCCATCGGGCAATGCTAGCATTCGCTTCATGTCCGATGCCGTCCTGCCGTCGCCGCCGATCACCTACGCGCCGTTGCCTTATCAATCGCGACTGGCCCGCCGCCGGCTCGAGCACATCGACATGGTGGTCATCCACTGCACCGAACTACCGGACATGGCGATGGCGCGCGACTACGGCGAGCGCGTGCTCTACGACAGCGGCACCGGCAACAGCGGGCATTACTACATCGATCGCAACGGCAGCATCCAGCAGTACGTGGCGCTGGAGCGCGTGGCGCATCACGTGCGCGGCCACAATCCCCACACCCTGGGCATCGAACTGGTCAACAGCGGCCGCTATCCGCACTGGCTGGACTCGCGCCATCAGGTGATGCACGAACCGTATCCGGACGTGCAGATCGCCGCACTGGTCACCTTGCTGCAATGGCTGCAGCAGCAGCTGCCATCGGTGCGTCGCATTGCCGGTCATCAGGAACTGGACACCACCCAGGAAGCGGCCAGCGACGATCCCGCACGCAAGATCCAGCGCAAGCTCGATCCCGGGCCGTTGTTTCCATGGCCACGGATCGAAGCGGCGATCGGCTGGGCGCACGCATTGCGTTGAGGGCGCAGCTCACGCGTCGGCAACGCCCCCAATACTCGATCGATCAGGGGTCCAGGGCGCGATAGGTTTTTTCGCCGGCATTTACCGCCACCGCCAGCCGGTTTTCCGGTGGCGCGATCGGGCAGACCACGTGCGGGGTGAACGCGCAGGGTGGATTTTCGGCGAGATTGAAATCGAGCAGCACACGGCCATCGCGCGGCATCGCCGTGAACAGATAGCGCGCGCCACCATAACTTTCCTTGCCGCTGGTGCGATCGGTAAACAGAAAGAACAGGCCGCTGCCATCGTCCTGCGCGATCGCCTGCAGATGGTATTCCTGACGACTGCGGGTAAAGACCGCCTCGCCCGGAACCTGGACCGTCAATGGTGTGCCGATGGATGTCAGCAGGGTCACCGAGCGAGGCATGGCATACGGCTGCCAGCGTGCATCGACCCGCCAGTGCGGATCGATCGGAAAATACTCAAACCCCTGAAATGCGTTCAACGCCGGCGCTGACTGGTCGCGAAAACGCCAGCCAAACAACGTGCCGGTCTGCACCAGGTAGAACTGACGCTCGCCCACGTCGAGCCGGTCGCCACGCTGGTCCGCGCGCTCCGGTGTCAGGCCGACGTCAAGCACAGGCTGCCCGTTCAACCGCACCGCCGCTCCGGCCGCCGCCTTGAAGCGCGCGTGCCCCTGCGCATCCAGGCTCAGCTCGCCCAGCTGTGCGGGGCCGGCAGGCAGGACGAGATCGCTGCGCAGATCGCTGCCCACCTGATACCGACCTGCACGCACGCGGCCGGAGCCGGTGTAGCTCAGCCAGCCATCGGGGGCGCGCACCTGCGCCAGCCGCTGCGCGCGCGCACGTTCCAGCGCGAGCCGATACAGCTGCTTATCGGTCGTCGAACGCGTGGAGACACGCACATCGCCGGCATCACCAGAGCTTGCCGAACACGCAGCCATCGCCATCACCGCGACGCACAAGGCGCCCTTCTGCAACTGCAACCGCATGCATCCACCCACCACTGCAAGAAACTGCGCTCCGCGCAGCGAGCCTGCGTCCCCACAGACCACCATTCCTGCCAGTATTGTGCCTGATCAGGAAGCGGTCGCGACCGGGCGCGCCGGATCCTGCAACCAGCCGCTCCAGGAACCGGCATACACGCGCGCACCTGACAGGCCAGCCACTTCCAACGCCAACAGCAGATGGCAGGCGGTCACGCCCGACCCGCACATCACCACGGCCTGCTCGGGCCGGTACGCGCCCAGCAATGCAGACAGCTCGGCACGCAATTCGTCGGCCGGCTTGAAACGGCCATCGCGGATGCTCAGACCCAGCGGGCGACTCACCGCACCAGGCACATGCCCGGCAACCGGGTCGATCGGCTCCACCTCACCCCGAAAGCGCTCGCCTGCGCGCGCATCCAGCAGCCAACCCGGAGCCTGCCCCAGTCGCGCCAGGATCTGGTCGGCGTCCACCACGGCATCGGCGTCGAAACTGCCGGGGTACGCAGCGCCGTCGTGTACTGCCGGCGGCTCGGTGGTTTGCGCCAGACCGGCGGCGCGCCAGGCGGCCAGTCCGCCATCGAGCACCGCCACGCGGCGATGCCCCATCAGCCGCAGCATCCACCACGCGCGTGCGGCGGCCATGCTGCCATCGCCGGCGTCGTAGACCACCACCTGACTCTGCGGATCGATGCCCCACGCACCCAGGCGCCTGGCGAAGTCGGCGCTGCGCGGCAACGGATGGCGCCCTTGATCGGCACGCGACAGGTCGGCCAAGTCGTGATCGAGATCGACGTAATGCGCACCGGGCAGATGCCCCTGGGCATACGCCTTGCGCGCCGCCTGGGGGTCGGGGGCGGTCGGCGGCGCGGCGCGCGCGTCGAGCAGCCGCAGCTGTGGGTGCGTCAATGCTGCCGCCAGGGTGGCGCTATCGACCAGCGTGGTCCAGTTCGGATCGGCACTCATGCAACCTGCTCCAGGCGACGACGAAGATTGAGAAGAATGGCCGCGGTGGCGCCCCAGATACGCTGCCCGGGCCAGGCGTACTCGAGCACGCGACGTGGACGGCCGCGGAACTCAAGCTCCACGCTGCGCAGATTGTCCGGATCCATCAGATAGGCCAGCGGCACCTCGAAGATCTCGGCCACTTCCTCCGGTTGCGGCACGGCCACGAACGCAGGGTCGATCACCGCCACCACCGGCGTCACCCGAAACCCGCTCACGGTCAGGAACGGATCCAGATATCCCAGCGCATGCACCTGCTGCGCGCCCAGCGCGATCTCCTCGCAGCTCTCGCGCAACGCCGCCGCTGCCGCGTCGGCATCGGAGGGCTCCATCCGCCCGCCCGGGAAGCTGACCTGCCCGGCATGGTGGCGCAGGCTGTCGGTGCGCCGGGTCAGCAGCACCATCGTGCCCTGCTCGCGCGGCACCAGGCCGCACAGCACCGCCGCTTCGGCGGATGCGCACCCTTCGCTCAGGTCGATCAATTCGGCATGGTTCCAGCCTGGGCCGTCGGGTGCGGTGTCCAGCGGATACAGCGCCCGGCGCAACTGCGCGTACTCGGGCAGCGCCGCCATCAGCCCGCGTGCAGGCAACACGGTATGCAATAACTCCTGGCGTTCGGCGTCACTCATGCTCATCCAGCGTGCGATTTCATCCAGGCTGCGCAAGCAGCCGACACAGTGCGACTGCGCGTCCAACGAACATACACCGATACACGGGCTGGGCAGATCCCCGCGATTGGAATCGGTGTCGCTCATCGCTCGTTTCCGCAGACGCGGCGTGGATGTTTCATCGGCTTCTTCAGGCAAGTCGGCCAGGCCAAAACGACAACGCCGGCCTGGTGGCCGGCGTTGTCAGTGCAACAGCAAGCGCAATTACTTGACGCTGACCAGCTTGATCTCGAACTGCACGGCCACGTTCGGCGGGAACGGCGTACGCGGGTCGGCGCCATAGGCCTGATCCGACGGCAAGGTCACTTCCCACTTGGAGCCGGCCGGCATCTGCAGCAGGGTTTCGCGCATGGCCTTCATTTCGACTTCGCTGACCTTGATGGCCGGGATCTGCTGGGCCGGACGCGCCTTCTCGCGGTCGCCGAAGGGGAACGGACCGGCCACTTCCAGCTGCACGGTGCTGGCCTGGGTCGGCTTGGCGCCCTTGCCCGCCTCGATCACGCGGTACTGCACGCCGCTCGGCAGCGTCTGCACGCCGGCGGTGCCCTTGTTCTTGGCCAGGAATGCGTCGCTCTTGGTCTTGTTGGCAGCGGCGGCCTTGTCGTACTCGGCCTTGGCCTGCTGGGCACGGCCCTGCTCGCGCTTCTGGAACGCTTCGACCGCCGGCTTGAGCTGGTCGGCGGTGATCGCCGGCTGCTTCTTGGCATAGGCGTCCTGCAGACCCTTTACCACCGCGTTGATGTCGAGCTGCTCGCCGCGACCGGTGAGCTCGGCAAGGTTATTGCCGTAGTCGTAACCGAAGTAATAGCTCAACTTGCCCTTTTCGGACGTCGTGTCCTGGGCCAGTGCATTGCCCGTCAGGGCCAGGGCCGCCACAGCGACCGCGATAGAACGCAACTTCATCAAACAATTCTCCAGGGTGGTGGCACAGGACGGGTCTGCCGCCTGAGATGACGCGCTAGGATAGCGGCCGCGATACCGAACCGCTACTTATCACGAAAGCTATGACCAGCAAGGCTTTCGGAAGTTCCGTATTTACTATTTTTTTACGTTCGCAAGGGTTTGCCATGTCCAATGACGTCATTCTGATCGCCGATCACGCCAGTGTCCGGACCATTACGGTCAATCGGCCGGACAAACTGAACGCATTGAACCGCGACACCATGCTGGCGTTGGACCAGGCGTTCGTGGACGCGGCCGATGCCGACGATGTGCGCGTGGTGATCCTCACCGGCGCCGGGCCCAAATCCTTCGTGGCCGGTGCGGACATCGCGGAAATGAGCGATCTGTCGGCGATGGACGGCCGCGAATTCTCACTGGTCGGCCAGCGTTTGATGCGCCGGATCGAGCGCATGCCCAAACCGGTGATCGCCATGGTCAACGGATTTGCGCTTGGCGGCGGGCTGGAGCTGGCAATGGCCTGCCATCTGCGCATCGCCGCGTCCACCGCCCGCCTGGGGCAGCCGGAAATCAATCTTGGCCTGATTCCCGGCTTCGGCGGCACCCAGCGCCTGTTGCGCCTGACCGGCCGTGCCGCAGCACTGGAGCTGTGTCTGCTCGGCATGCCGATCGATGCAGCGCGCGCCGTGCAACTGGGCCTGGTCAATCGCGTCGTCGAACCGGACGCCTTGCAGGAACAAACCCAGGCCTTGGCCCAACGCCTGGCCAGCGCCGCGCCATTGGCGTTGCGCGGCATTCTGGACGCGGTCGTGTTTGGCGGCGAATGCGGCATCGAAGAAGGCCTGCAGCTGGAAACCGCGCAATTTGCGCTGCTGTTCGCCAGCGAAGACATGCGTGAAGGCACCCGCGCGTTCCTCGACAAGCGCGCCGCACAGTTCCACAACCGCTGAGCCCCCGATGCCGAACGCCCCCATGCCGACACCGCGCGCACTGGCCTTGCACCTGTTCGACTGCGTGCAAGCGGACGATCTCGATCGCGCACTGCAGCTTGGCCTGATGGACTACCAGCCCGACCCGCACCTCGATGCAGCGGACGCACCGGTGGTTGCAACCCTGCGCGCCGCACAGCAACGCCTGCACGCTGCATGGGCCGCGCGCGAACGCTATCGCGCACGTGCCGCGCGCCTGCAACGCCGCGCCGCCGAGCGCGACGCGCGGCGTGCACCCGCACCGGCGCCCAGCCAGCCGGCAGCGGCTGCGTTGCCGCCGTTGGCCGCGGCGATTCTGGCACGCGCCAAGGCCAAGGCAGCCGGAGGCACGCAGCCTTGAACGTTGCACAGACGACCCCGCCGGCACGCCGCGGCAGCACCATGCGCAAGCCTGAAATACAGGAAATGTTCGAGCGTCTGCGCGAACTCAATCCGCACCCGACCACCGAGCTGGAATACACCACGCCGTTCGAATTATTGATCGCGGTGTTGCTGTCGGCGCAGGCCACCGATGTCGGCGTCAACAAGGCCACCCGCAAGCTGTATCCGGTCGCCAATACCCCGCGCGACATTCTCGATCTTGGCGAAGAAGGGCTGAAACGCTACATCGCGACCATCGGCCTGTTCAACGCCAAGGCCAAGAACGTCATCGCCACCTGCCGCATCCTGCTCGAGCAGTACGGCGGCGAGGTGCCGCACGATCGCGCGGCGCTCGAAGCCCTGCCCGGCGTCGGCCGCAAGACCGCCAACGTCGTGCTCAACACCGCATTCGGCGAACCGACGATGGCCGTGGACACGCATATCTTTCGTGTCGCCAACCGCACCGGCCTTGCACCGGGCAAGGATGTGCGCGTGGTGGAGGATAAGCTGGTCAAGGTCATTCCCGCGCAGTTCCTGGACGATGCGCACCACTGGCTGATCCTGCACGGCCGCTACGTCTGCAAGGCGCGCAAACCCGATTGCCCGGGCTGCGTGATCCATGACCTGTGCCGCTACCGGGACAAGACCCCGGCGCCCGCCGAACGGCCGTCAGCGTCGACGCGCTGAGCCTGTCCAAGCGCAGCCAACGCAACGATGCCCTCACCGCCAGGCGGGCGCCGCCAGTGCCCATTGCGGCTGCGGCGGTGCCACTCGCGCATTCCGGCATTCCGGTCCTGCGCCAGCCACATCCACCGCGAGACTCTCGCCGCGCTTGTTGAGCCGCTTCAAGCGCACATGGCGGACACGCTGTAGCACAGCCATCACCCCCAAAACAGCGACACACGGGCCCGCGTTCGCCCCCTGGTGCCGTCAAAACAACCTAGTACCGTCAACGCAAAAGCCGTTGCGATTCCCGATTCTCGAATCCCGCCAAAAAAAAATCGTGACCGGATGATGCGTCTTTCGGCGCCATGCATCATCCGGTCACGACAGCTGTCACCCGGCGCGAACGCCGGGCGTTTGTCACTGATTACGCCGCTTTGCGCGGTTCGTCTACCGGCACGCTTTCCACGGTCGGCTGACCTTCGACGCGTCGGTCCAGTTCCTTCCAGTCCACCACCAGCTCGCATCCGCGCGAAGCCGCATTCCGGCTCCAGTCGCGCAGCAGTTCGATGCAGGCATGGTCGACGTGATGCAGCTTGGCCACGTCCAGATGCAGCGCGGTGTTCGGCGGCACGCTCTCCAGCGTCCGCGCCATTGCCGGCACTTTCAGGAACGTTGCCGAACCCTGCAGGGTCAGGTGCATTTCGTCCTTCTTGTCGGCGTGCTCGCGCACCTCGACCTTCAGGCGCGAGGAGTGCAAGGCCAGACGGAACAGCGACAGGCCGAAGCCGATCAGCACGCCGGTCAGCAGGTCGGTCGCCACGATCGCGAAGGTGGTCGCCAGATAGATGGCCGCAGTTCCACGACCGTAGGTCGCCAACTCCTTGACCTGACCGATCTTGATCATCTTCACACCGGTATAGACCAGGATGCCGGCCAGACAGGCCACCGGCGTCATCCGCAGCAGCCATGGCAGCAGCATCGCGAACACCAGCAACCAACCGCCATGCAGGATGGTCGACGCACGCGTGGCCGCACCGGCCTGCACATTGGCCGCACTGCGCACGATCACGCCGGTCATCGGCAACGCGCCCAGGAAGCCGCACAGCATATTGCCCACGCCCTGCGCCGCCAGCTCACGGTCGTACTGCGTCCGCGCACCCTGATGCATGCGATCCACCGCCGCCGCCGACAACAACGTTTCGGCACTGGCGATGAAGGCGAAGGTCACCGCCGACACCAGCAAGGTGTGATTGAACACGCCGAAGATGTCGGAGATGCTGGGGATGCTGATCGCCGAGAACAGGTTGCTCGGAACGTCGACACGATTGACGTCCAGGCCCTGCAGCTGCGCCGTCGCGGTGACCGCGACCACTGCGATCAGGGCACCCGGCAAGAAGCGCAGACGCTGTGGACGCAACTTGTCCCAGGCCAGGATGATGCCGATCGTCGCCAGACCCACGAACAACGCCGTGCGGCCGGTGCCTTCGCTGACCGCCTGCCACAACACGGCAGGCAATGCGGCGAAGTTCTCCAGGCCACGCGCCTTGGGCGCAGCATCCATCAACACATGCGCCTGCGATGCCACGATCAGGATGCCGATGCCCGACAACATGCCGGCCACCACGGCCGGCGATGTCATGCGGAACCAGACGCCAGCCCGGCACAGGCCGGCCACCAATTGGATCGCACCGGCCACCAGAATCACCGGACCAAGCGCGGCAGCGCCGTGCTCACGCACCAGTTCGAACACCAACACAGCCAGGCCGGCGGCCGGACCGCTCACCTGTAAAGGAGAGCCCGCCAGGAAGCCAACGACCAGCCCACCGATGATGCCGGTGATCAGACCTGTGGCCGGCGGCATTCCGGACGCGATCGCAATACCCATGCACAACGGCAGCGCGACAAGAAAGACCACGACAGACGACAACAAATCACGCCCGAACAGTCCCTGACGGAAATATCCGCCGATACCTGATGTGTTCATGATCGACTCCGTCAGGCGAGTTCAGCGCGAACGACTTGTTGCAGTCGCGGGCGCGGGGTGGCTTCGGGAGTGTTCTCGCCCAGCAACGGACGGAAGCCACCCTTCTCTGCATCGAAGGCGCGGATATCGCCATGGGCGATGTCGTAGATCCAGCCGTGGATGCGCAAGGTGCCAGCCGCAAGACGCGCTGCGACCACCGGCTGCGTGCGCAGATGGTCCAGCTGCGAGACCACGTTCTCTTCAGTCATGCAGCTGAGCGCATCGTGGCTGGCCGGGTCGTGGCCGTGGTGGGCAGTGACATGCCGGGCGGCATCGGTGTGCTTGAGCCACGCCGCCACAGACGGCACGTCTTCCAGCGATTCCGGCTTCAGCACGGCCTTCATCGCGCCGCAGTCGGTGTGACCGCAGATCACGATGTGACGCACGCCCAGAACGGCGATTGCGTATTCGATTGCCGCAACCACGCCGCTGACATGCTGGGAATACGGCGGCACCACGTTGCCGATATTGCGGTAGACGAACAGTTCGCCCGGCTGCGCGGAGAAGATCAGCTCCGGCATGACGCGCGAGTCGGCGCAGGTGATGAACAGGGTATGCGGGCTCTGGCCGCCGGCCAGCTCCTGAAAGAGCGCACTCTGGCGCGGATACACTTCCTTACGGAAATGACGAAAACCTTCTAGCAAACTTTCCATGGGAGATTCCTCTAGGCAACGAATGGCTATCCGCGGCGCAAACCGCGAATTGCAAAGACAAACAAATCAATAGGAAGTCCGGCGCGCAACGCACCGGGTACAGCGACAGCGTGGATCAGCCAAGCAACGCGTTTGGAGGACGCAGTTGCGGGATCAGGTCGCGTTTTTGATTTGCCGGCGCGTGATGCGCGTGCCAAGAAGGGGAATACCGCGCCAGCATCGGCCATGCTTGGGAGAGCAAGGGGATATCGTCTGCAGGCTGTGTATCGACTTGGCTTTGTGTATCGCCTTCGTCCTGCGGATCTTCTGCTGCATCACGTTCTTCACCAGCATCCACCATCACCGCCAAGCCATCGCCCACCAACGCATTGTGGATGCGCGTGTGTGCATTGGCTGCCGACCACGCGGTGAGCGCGAGCAGGCAGACCAACAGCAATTGGAGGAATCGAGGAAACATGGCCTCGAAACTAACAATTTAGAAGCTGCATGCGCAAGTGGTGCGTTGCACAAGCTGACACATACGTTCAGCGGGGAGGAGCTGCGGTTCAGGTCGCCATGCCGGACGACCGCGAAAGCAGCCAATTGAGCGTGACGCGGCGCACTGTCACATGGCAGCGCCGTTCAGATTTTTGACACACGGTGACACAGTCTAAACACACGTAAAGTCTTGTCTTTATTGACAAAAATCGTTTATGACGATTCCGTTGTTTTGTCACATTAACGCAACCTTCACGCCATAGCCTGCGCCCACTTCCTCATGTCGCAAGGCATCTATGAAACTCGCTCCCACCCTGCTTGGCTCGGCCCTGTTGCTGGCACTGAGCGCGCCTGCCGCGCATGCCGAAATCGCCATCGATATGATCGGCGGCTCGGAAATCTCGCTGGAAGGCCTGGTCCAGGCCGACGGCAACTGGTTCCACAACGATGTACAGGACCTCAATGGTCCGATCGGCGCCAATGGCGACAATTCCGAATTCAGCATCCGCCGCGCCGAGCTGGTGCTCAAGGGCAAGGGCCCGGGCAACTTTGAATGGGTGGCCGGGTACGACCCGAGCGTGCTGAAGGAGGTCACCATCCGCGGCACCACCATCCGCAGCACCGGGCGGTTCCTGGACAACAACGTCAAGTACAAGTTCGGCGGCAACGCCAACACCTATCTGCAGATCGGTCAGTTCAAGCAGCCCAACAGCCTGGAAGAACTGTCCAGCACCAAGAACAACGACTTCGTCTCCAAGGCGTCGGTGACCAACACCTACGGTATCTCGCGCCGGCTGGGCGTGGCGTACGGCATGGGCGACAACAACTGGAGCGTCACCGCCAGCGCGTTCGGCCGCGAACTGACGCGTAACCAGGCGCATGGCAGCGGCTACGGCGCGCGCGGCACCTGGGCGCCGATCAACGAAAGCGGCAACGTGCTGCACTTTGGCCTCAGCTACCTGGGTTACGACACCGACGACGACACCCTGCGCCTGCGCGCACGTCCGGACGCCGACCTCACCACCATCCGCCTGATCGACAGCGGCGCCATTACCAATGTCGATCGCGTGGGTGTGGCCGGTGCCGAGGCGATGTGGGTCACCGGCCCGTTCAAGCTGCAGAGCGAGTACTTCCAGGAAAACGCCAAGCGCATCGGCAACAACGCGCAGGACTACAAGAGCGACGGTTGGTACGTCAGCGGCGTGTGGAACATCACCGGCGAAACCTGGGGCTACAAGGCCGGTGTGCCGACTACCCCGCTGCCGAACGAACCGGCATCGGGCCTGTGGCAGCTGGCCGTGCGCTACGACACCCTGGATCTCAACGATGGTCACCTGATCGCCAACGGCAACACCCCGTTCGTGGATGGCGTGCTCGGCGGCAAGATGAACGTGTGGACCGTCGGCGCCAACTGGTACTGGCGCTCCAACTTCAAGTTGGCGCTGGACTACGCGAAGGTGGAAAGCACCCGTTACAGCAGTGCCACGCGCGGCCTGGTCGATGACAACCCGTCGATCATCGAAGCGCGTGCGCAGTTCTATTGGTAAGCGTCTGCGTCCCTGGCCACCGTGTGCGCTCGCCCGAGCGCATGCGGTGGACGGATCCGCCTCGACGTGTTGCAGCGCGCACTTGCCCGGGGCCATCTTGTTTCTGTCATCTCTCCGACACCTCACGGTCATGCCCTTGCCCTGCAATGGCGCCACCGCGGGACGTCGCGATCCCTACCTTCTCTGGAGCTGTTCCGTGACCCATTCCTTCAAGACCCGTCTGGCCGTCGGCATGCTCGCCGCCTCGCTGGCTTTGTGCGCCCAGGCTGCCGATGTCACCGGCGCCGGTGCGTCCTTCATCTACCCCGTCATGTCCAAGTGGTCGGCCGACTACAACGCCGCTACCAAGAAGCAGGTCAACTATCAATCGATCGGCTCGGGCGGCGGCATTGCCCAGATCAAGGCGGCCAGCGTGGACTTCGGTTCCTCCGATGCCCCGCTGAAGCCGGAAGAGCTGGCCGCTGCAGGCCTGGCGCAGTTCCCGTCGGTGATCGGCGGCGTGGTGCCGGTGGTCAACGTCCCGGGCATTGCCGCCGGCGCGCTCAAACTCGATGGCAAGACCCTGGGCGACATCTTCCTGGGCAAGGTCAGCACCTGGAACGATCCGGCCATCGCCGCGCTCAACCCGGGCGTGAAGCTCCCCGAAGGCAAGATCACCGTGGTGCACCGCTCCGACGGCTCGGGTACCAGCTTCAACTTCACCAACTACCTGTCCAAGGTCAACCCGGACTGGAAGAGCAAGGTCGGCGAAGGTACTGCCGTGCAGTGGCCGACCGGCATCGGCGGCAAGGGCAACGAGGGCGTGGCTGCCTACGTGAAGCAGATCAAGGGCGGCATCGGCTATGTCGAACTGTCGTATGCGCTGCAGAACAAGATGGCCTACACCGCGATGAAGAACGCCGCCGGCAAGTTCGTACAGCCGTCCGATGAGACGTTTGCCGCCGCGGCCAACAGCGCCGACTGGGGCTCGGCCAAGGACTTCTACCTGGTGATGACCAATGCCGCCGGCGACAACGCCTGGCCGATCACTGCCACCAACTTCATTTTGGTGCAGAAGAAGCCGAAGAACGCCGCTGGGCTCAAGAACACCCTGGAGTTCTTCCGCTGGGTCTACAGCAAGGGCGATGCGCAGGCCAAGGCGCTGGACTACGTGCCGCTGCCGGACAGCCTGGTGACGCAGATCGAAGGGTATTGGGCCAAGAACCTGCCGCACTAACCGCAGGCAGCGAGGTTGCCGCATGCATCGCCAGGTGCATGCGGCTGCCGTCGAACACGGTGATTGCGCACAAGCACAGGCTTGGCGTGCTCCACCAGGCCGGACTGACACCTGCGTGTCACGTTGACTGGCCACTCTCAGCAAGACAGGAACGACGCCGTCTCTCTCCCCGGCGTCGGAACCGGGACGCGGGTCTCGGGGGGTGCGACGCCCTCCGCGATCCGCGTCTTTTTTTGTGATGCCTCTTCTAAAAGGCACTGTCATGCGGGTGTAACAAAAACATCATTTCATAGCGTGGTCTGCCGGACACCCGGCCAATCCAGCCTCGGAGCTTCCATGAAACTGCAGTCGGCCAGCCTGACCGCCCTGTCCCTCACCATCGCCCTTGCCCTGGCCGCGTGCTCGCCCGGCAAGGACGCGCAGTCCGGCGATGCCGCCAAGGGCGCTCCCGGCGCAGGCGCCACTGCCAGCGACAGCAAGGCCGCGGAAATCTCCGGTGCCGGTGCGTCCTTCATCTACCCGCTGGTGTCCAAGTGGTCGGCCGACTACAACGCTGCGACCGGCAACAAGGTCAACTACCAGTCGATCGGTTCGGGCGGCGGTATTGCCCAGATCAAGGCGGGCACGGTGGATTTCGGCTCGACCGACAAGCCGCTCGATAGCGCCGAACTGCAGCAGGCCGGCCTGGGCCAGTTTCCGTCCGCCATCGGCGGCGTGGTGCCGGTGGTCAACCTGGAAGGCATCGCCCCGGGCAAGCTGCGCCTGACCGGCGCGCTGCTGGGCGACATCTTCCTGGGCAAGGTCAGCATGTGGAACGACGCGGCGATTGTCGCGGCCAACCCGGGCGTGACCCTGCCGGCCACCAAGATCAATCTGGTGCACCGCTCGGACGGTTCGGGCACCACCTTCAACTTCTCCAACTACCTGTCCAAGGTCAGCCCGGAGTGGAAGAGCAAGGTCGGCGAAGGCACCTCCGTGCAGTGGCCCGGTGGCGTCGGCGGCAAGGGCAACGAAGGCGTGGCATCGTACGTGCAGCAGATCAAGGGTTCGATCGGCTACGTCGAGCTGGCCTACGCGCTGCAGAACAAGATGCCGTACACCTCGCTGCAGAACGCTGCCGGCCAGTGGGTGGAGCCGAATGCAGACAGCTTTGCCGCCGCTGCCGCCAGCGCCGACTGGGCCAATGCCAAGGACTTCAACCTGGTGATCACCAATGCGCCGGGCGAGAAGGCCTGGCCGATCACCGCCACCAACTTCATGCTGATGCACAAGCAGGCCAAGGACGCGGCGCGCAGCAAGGCGACGCTGGACTTCTTCAAGTGGGCGCTGGAGAACGGCCAGGCCCAGGCCAGCGAGCTGCATTACGTGCCGCTGCCGCCGGAGCTGGTGAAGCAGATCCAGGCCTATTGGGGCAGCGAGTTCAAGTAATGCCTGCATCCCGCCTGCACGGCGGGCTGCGCGGCGGTGAGGTGCCTGCGGGCGCCTCACCGTTCCTGATGTCTCACGCTCCCGCCAGTGCGCGGGTGACGAGTTCAATCGAATGAATGCCACCGCCCTTCCCGAAGCGATGACCGCACCCCGCGGCCGCGACCTGCGCGATGCGCGCGCCGATCGCCTGTTCAAGCTTGCGCTGGCCGCCACCGTCGTGTTCGTCCTGTTGGCGCTCGGCAGCGCCGCGCTGTCGATGTTGTGGGGCGGACGCCACGCACTGCAGATGCAGGGCCTGAGCTTTTTCTATTCCGCCGACTGGAATCCGGTCGAAAACAAGTACGGCGCGCTGGCGCCGATCTACGGCACCCTGGTCACCGCACTGATTGCGATGGTGATCGCGGTGCCGGTGAGTTTTGGCATCGCGTTCTTTCTCACCGAAGTGGCGCCGCGCTGGTTGCGCGGGCCGGTCGGCACGGCGATCGAATTGCTGGCAGGCATCCCGTCCATCATCTACGGCATGTGGGGCCTGTTCGTGCTGGTGCCGGTGATGACCGAACACGTGACGCCATGGCTCAACGATCACCTGGGCACGCTGCCGGTGATCGGCCCGTTGTTTCAAGGCCCGCCGCTGGGCATCGGCTTGCTCACCGCAGGCTTCGTGCTGGCGATCATGGTGATCCCGTTTATCTCCTCGGTGATGCGCGAGGTGTTCCTGACCGTGCCGACACGGCTGAAGGAGTCGGCCTACGCGCTGGGCTCCACCAAGTGGGAAGTCAGCTGGGACATCGTGCTGCCCTACACCCGCTCTGCGGTGATCGGCGGCGTGTTTCTCGGGCTGGGACGCGCCCTGGGCGAAACCATGGCGGTGGCCTTCGTGGTCGGCAACACGGTGCGGCTGTCGCCCTCGCTGCTGGAGCCCGGCACCACCATCGCGGCATTGATCGCCAATGACTTCGGCGAAGCCACCGAAACCTATCGCTCGGCCTTGTTGCTGCTGGGCTTTGTGTTGTTCATCGTGACCTTCATCGTGCTGGCGATTGCGCGCTTCATGCTGATGCAGCTGTCGCGCCGGGAGGGCAACTGATGTCTGCATCTTCGGTTTCGCAATCGCTGTACAACCGGCGCCGCATCACCAATGTGGTGGCACTGTTGTTGTCGTGCATCACCGCGCTGTTCGGGCTGTTCTTCCTGGCGTGGATTCTGTGGACCTTGTTGTCCAAGGGCGTGCCCGGCATCGATCTCAATCTGTTTACCAAGATGACACCGCCGCCGATGCAGGAAGGCGGCCTGCTCAATGCCTTCTTCGGCAGCGCCGTGATGTGCGGGCTGGCGTTGGCGATCGGCACGCCCTTGGGCGTGGCAGCCGGCACCTGGCTGGCCGAATACGGCAATGCGCGCAAGGCCGGCATCGTGGTGCGCTTCGTCAACGACATCCTGTTGTCGGCGCCGTCGATCGTGCTGGGCCTGTTTGTCTACACCCTGTACGTGATGCAGACCGGCGGGCGGTTCTCCGCGTTTGCAGGCGCGTTGTCGCTTGCCTTCATCGTGCTGCCGGTGGTGGTGCGTACCACCGACGAGATGTTGCGGCTGGTACCGGCGCAGATGCGCGAAGCGGCATTATCGCTGGGCATTCCGCAGTGGAAGGTCACCGTGCAGGTGCTGTACCGCGCGGCTTCGGCCGGCATTCTCACCGGCGTGCTGCTGGCGCTGGCACGCATCAGCGGCGAAACCGCACCGCTGCTGTTCACTGCATTCGGCAATCAATACTGGAACAGCAACATCTTCCAACCGATGGCCAGCGTGCCGGTGATCATGAACCAGTTTGCAGGCAGCCCGTACGAATCCTGGCAGACCCTGGCCTGGTCCGGCGCACTGGTGCTGACCGTGTTCGTCCTGTTGGTGAGCCTGGGCGCACGTGCGCTGCTGTTGCGTAACAAGATTTCCAATGACTGACCTTTCTTTCCGGACACCCGACATGAACGATCTCCAAAACGCCAAGCCGATGCATCGCATCGCTGTTCCGGCCGCCAAGGGGGCGCCGACGGCGCAGGCGCCGGTGAAGGTGGCCGCACGCAATCTGGATTTCTATTACGACAAGTACCACGCGCTCAAGAGCATCGACATCGAGATTCCGGAAAAGCGCGTCACCGCACTGATCGGTCCGTCCGGTTGCGGCAAGTCGACCCTGCTGCGCATCTTCAACCGCATCTATGCGCTGTACCCGAAGATGGAAGCGCGCGGCGAAGTGCTGCTGGATGGCGAAAACATCCTGTCGCCGAAGTACCCGATGAACCGCCTGCGCAGCAAGGTGGGCATGGTGTTCCAGAAGCCGGTGCCGTTTCCGATGACCATCTTCGAAAACGTTGCCTACGGCATCCGCCACCACGAGAAACTGTCCAAGCCCGACATGCAGAACCGCGTGGAACAGGCCTTGCGCCAGGGCGCGTTGTGGGACGAGGTCAAGGACAAGCTGGGGCAAAGCGCGCTGGGCCTGTCTGGCGGTCAGCAGCAGCGCCTGTGCATTGCGCGCGCAGTCGCGCTGCGGCCGGACGTGCTGCTGCTGGACGAACCCACCTCGGCGCTGGACCCGATTTCCACCAGCCGTATCGAACAGTTGGTGGAAGAACTCAAGCGCGACTACACCATCGTGATCGTGACCCACAACATGCAGCAGGCCGCACGCGTGTCCGACTACACCGCCTTCATGTATCTGGGCGACCTGATCGAGCACGACCGTACCGAAACCATTTTTTCCCAGCCCTCCAAGCAACAGACCGAGGACTACATCACCGGCCGGTTCGGTTGATGTAAGGCGAGCCGTCGCAACACCGCACTGACGCAACGCCATCGCACATACCGGCACGACAATTGCTTCACGTGCCAGACCGCCAAGGTCAAGGCGGACATCCACCACTGCCAAGAATCGAGAACACGATGAACCAGCACCTCAACGACCACATCGTCAAAAGCTACGACGAGGAGCAGCACCGTCTTGTTGCCGAGATCGTGCGCATGGGCGACACGGCGGTGGCGCAGCTGGAAGCGGCGCTGGATGTGGTGGAGCGTCGCGACGACAATGCTGCGCATCGCATCGTGGTCAACGACGAGGCGATCGACGCACTGGAACACGCGATCAGCCACGACGTGATGCGTCTGGCACTGCGCGGCCCGATGGCGCGCGATCTGCGCGAGATTCTGGCCGGCCTGAGGATTCCTGCGGATATCGAGCGCATCGGCGACTACGCGGCCAACGTCGCCAAGCGTTCGATCGCACTCAATTCCGCACCGCCGCTGCCGCAAACGGTGGGCCTGCGCGCGCTTGGCCAGATGGCGGCCGATGCAGTGCGCGAAGCCGTGCAGGCGTATCGCAACAAGGATGCCGATGCGGCGATCCGTGTCCGCGACGAAGATGCACGCCTGGATGCGCAGTACACCGCGCTGTTCCGCGAGCTGTTGACCTACATGATGGAAGACCCGCGCAACATCACGCCATGCACGCACCTGCTGTTCATGGCCAAGAACCTGGAACGCATCGGCGACCATGCGACCAACATCGCCGAGAACGTGTGGTTCCTGGTGCACGGCGAACAGCCGCTGCCGCCGCGCCTGAAGCGCGACGAGACCAGCACCACCGGCGTGATCTGATCGCAGCTGGGTGTCGGCACAGCGCGCCGGCATTGGGCGACCGACAGTCTCATTGCGTATTCAGCTTCACATCCCTACGGTGGGGGTGCACAGGCCGTTCCTGTGGTGCAGGAGTACGCAGATGAAGCGCCTCATTGGATCTTTCATGGTTACGTCGCTGCTGGCTTCGGGTGCCGCGTTTGCCGCACCCCAGCAGCATGACGATCACGATCACGACCGCGACCGCATCGAGCAGCGCCACGACGCGCATGGCCCGGACCGGCATGACGATCGTCGCAACGACAAGCGCGATGACCGACGCAGCGCACATCACGACGATCGCAACAGTCGCCATGGCCCGCCGTTCCATCGCGGCGAGCGCCTGGCCCCGGACCATCGCGGCAGCCACGTTGCCGATTACCGCAAGCATCATCTCAAGCAACCGCCGCGCGGGCATGAGTGGCGGCGCGTGGACAATCAGTACGTGCTGATTGCCATCGCAACCGGCGTGATCGCCAGCGTGGTCGGCGGGAACTGATTCCGACGTATCGGTGTCATCAGTCAGGCCCGGTCCGTGGCAACGCGGATCGGGCCTTCTGTTGCGTGCAGTTGTGCTCTGGATGGCGGAGTGACGCCGCAGAGACCGATGGCGCATCGAACGGACGCGATGCGATGCGTTTAGAGCGGCTAACAACACGTAGCGATCAGTCGTGAGGGGGACGCGGAGTGACCGGAGTCGGCGAGTGGTCGATGCCGCACCTAGCACCGGCCGCGGCCCCTGGCGCTGAGCGCAGTCGTTTGGCTAGCCGCTCTGAATCGATGCTTGGCTTATCGGCGTAAACGCCTGCGGACGGCGGAGCACCAGGCGACTTTCTGATCAGGACGCGGCTTCCTTCTGAAGCAGCTAACACCACGTTCTGAGCTCCCCTCCGGATGGACCTTGCCGTTGCTCGGCGCGAGCATGCATCACGCGTGCACGGCGCTTCTGCAGGGATCGTCCAGACCCTGCTGATGATTGCTCGTCCGGTCTGTCCGCCCTGCTGAGCCCCGCAATTGACCGTCACAGGCCCCGCTGCCTGGCGATCCATCCGCCGCGTCACTGCACCAACCGCCGCTGGGTCTCGGCAGCGTCCTGGCGATGCGCGGCGACGCCTGGCCTGTCGACCGGCTCGCCGGACCGACGGCGAAGAGACCGGGCGTGGTGCACCGGCCGAGCCCGGGGTGCGACCTGCTAGGCTATACGGATGAACGCACCGGTCGATCCGCAGCCTGCCCCCTCCTTTTTGCCCATGTCGCGGCGTTTCCGCGGCTATCTGCCCGTGGTGGTGGACGTAGAAACCGGCGGGTTCGACTGGAACAAGCACGCGCTGCTGGAAATCGCCTGCGTGCCGATCGAAATGGATGCCGATGGGCGTTTTTTTCCCGGCGAAACCGCCAGCGCGCATCTGGTGCCGGCCCCCGGACTGGAGATCGACCCCAAGTCGCTGGAGATCACCGGCATCGTGCTCGATCACCCGTTCCGTTTTGCCAAGCAGGAAAAGGACGCGCTGGACCATGTGTTCGCGCCCGTGCGCGCCGCAGTGAAGAAGTACGGGTGTCAGCGCGCCATCCTGGTCGGACATAACGCGCATTTCGATTTGAACTTCCTCAACGCTGCGGTTGCGCGCGTGGGGCATAAACGCAATCCGTTTCACCCCTTCAGCGTGTTCGATACGGTGACCCTGGCCGGCGTGGCCTACGGGCAGACCGTATTGGCGCGTGCCGCGCAGGCCGCCGGCCTGGACTGGAACACCGCCGATGCGCACAGCGCGGTCTACGACACCGAGCAGACCGCGCGGCTGTTCTGCACGATCGCCAATGCCTGGCCGGGGCCTGTTTAGGGCGGGATTGGGGACTCGGGATTGGCAAGGGCCAGGTTTGTGCGCGGCTGAAAGATCGCTCGGCTGAAGCTGCAACAGGAGCAGCCGATGCGCACCGCATGACCGGTTGCAACAGTGCCCCCCGGCCTGCGGTGCGGGCCGTCGTATTTCCCCACCGCCCGGCACGGGAACAAAAGCACCAGCGACCGTGCTGTTACGACTCCCCAATCCCGGCCTCTAACCCACACAAATCCGGTCGCGGCCTGCGCTCTTGGCTTCGTACAGCGCGTGATCGGCGCGCTGCATCAGCGACGAGCCGGTATCGTCGTCGCGCAACTCGGCCAGGCCGGCGCTGAAGGTCACCTGCAGCCCTTCCACGTCGCCCCAGTCGGCGCGCGCATGGAACAGCATGCGAAGGCGCTCGCACAGCACCTGTGCTTCGCTCAGGGTGGTCTCGGCCAGCAGCAGCGCGAATTCTTCGCCGCCCAGGCGCGCAGGCAGATCCGAGGTACGCGCGGCTTCGGTGAGCAGCTCGCCGACGTCATGCAGCACCGCATCGCCACTGGCGTGCGAGTAGCGGTCGTTGATGCGCTTGAAATGATCGATGTCCAGAATCGCCAGCACCAACGGCCGGCCGCTGCGACGTGCGCGGCTGATGTCGCGCGCCAGCGCTTCGTCAAAGTGGCGACGGTTGGGCAAGCCGGTCAGTGCGTCTTCATGCGCCTGGCGCTCGAACACGTCAGACTTGATGCGCAGGCGCGTCAACAACTCGCTTTTCTCCTGATTGGCCTGCAGCAGGCGCTGCGCCTGCAGCTGCAGATCCTGCGTGCGCTTGCGCACCAGCTCGGCCAGACGCGCGTTATGGCTCCTGTAGCGATGCAGCAGCGCCCGATATAGCTGGGCCAGCGCCAGAATCGCGCCAAGTACCGCAGCAAACCGCACATCGTGGCGTTGCCACCACAGCGGCAGTACATCGAAAGTCCAGCGCGCTTCCTGCCGGCTCCACGCACCGCCCGGATGGCGTGCGGCCACGCGCAGGGTGTAGTGCCCGGGCGGCAAGCCGATGAACTCCACGCTGCGCTGCCGGCCACGCGCGATCCACACATTGTCCAGGCCGTCCAGACGCGTTCGGTATTCGATACGCTCGGACAGCAGGAAACTCATGCCCACATACGAGACATTGATCCGATAGCCACCAGGTAACTGCGCCTGTTGGCGCCAGGCCAGCGGCCGACCGTCCTGCTGCACGCTTTCGATCAGCGGCGGCGGTGGGCGTCGCTCGCGAAACCGCTGCAGGCGCGTCGGATCTACCGTGCTCACACCGCCGGCGGTGACCACCCACAGCGTGCCATCGGCACGTTCGATCATGCTGGGGCCGGAGCTGCCGTTGGCCTGAGCGCTGCCCATGCCATCGATCTCGCCATAGCGCTCGATGGCAAGCTGGCCGCGCCCATCGGCGACCGCATCGAGAGCGGCAAGCTCGGTGCGCAGGACGCCGCGATTGCTGCTGATCCACGCATTGCCCAGCCGGTCGTTCACGAGCTGGAACACCGTATCCACCGGCATGCCCTGCTCCAGGCCAACACGTGCAAGCGTGCCGCCGCGCACGCGATACAGGCCGCGATCGGTGGAGATCCATACCGCATCGCCGATCGACTGGAAGCCGAACACGCTGCGCGCGCCACCCAGGCGCTCCAGATCCAGCTGTTGCAACTTGCCGTCGCGCAATACCGCCGCGCCATCGACCGAGCCGATCCACAGCGCGCCATCGATGCTGGCCAACGCGGTCACCACGCCATCGGGTAGGCCCTGGATCGTCGCCGGCACGCGCTTGCCATCCTGTAGTTGCACCACGCCGCGCTGAGTGGCCAGCCACACCGCATCGTGCGCATCGATCACGATGGCGCGGATATGGCCGCTGGGGATGCCGTCGGCCTCACCGTAGTGCTGCAGCACCCGGCCATCGCGCAGCACGAAGACGCCGTCGGCATAGGTGCCCACCCAGAGGTTGCCCTGCCGGTCGAGCGCCAGGCTGAGCACCGACAGCCGGCGTCCGGACGGCGTGGCGACAGGAACCGGCACGATCCGGCCGTCCGGCAGCATGCGGTCCAGACCGGCGGTGCTGGCGATCCACAGACTGCCATCGCGATCTTCGAGCACGGCCCGCGCGTAGTCGCCACTCAGCCCATCGCGCTGGCTGTAGCTGCTGAACAAGGTCTCGCGCAAGCGGAACAGGCCGCCGTTGGCGCCGACCCAGATGCTGCCCTCCGCATCTTCGCGCAGGCTGACGATGCGCCCGGTGGGCAGGCTGCGGCCTGCCGGCAAATGCTCCACCCCATGACTGCCGATCCGTAGCAGGCCCTGGTTTTCGCTGCCCAGCCACAGATCGCCATTGCGATCCTGCAGCATCGCAGTGAAGTGGCCCTGTCCCGCCAGCCGATGCACCAGCTCGGCGCGCTCGTCGTGCAGGCGATACAGCTGCTCGCCCGCGACCACCCATACCGTGCCATCCGGGGCGCGATACGGCCAGGCCAGGCCGGGCGGCAAGCCGAACGCGGCAGGTGCGCGATGCATGCGCCCGTCGGGCTCGCGGTAGATCAGGCCGTCCAGCGTACCGATCAGCAGCCGGCCCTGGGCATCGAACAGCATGCGCGGAAAGCTGCTCTGCAGCGGCACCCCATCGCGCGGCGGGAAATAGTCGAAGCGGCCATCCGGCCACAGGCAGCCCAGCCCGTGCCCTTCGAACAACAGCCACATCCGGCCGTCCGCATCCATGGTCATCGCGTGGATCAATGCCTGCGGCCACTGGCCGTTGCGTTGCCATTGCCGCCACTGCCCATCGGCGCCATGACGCACCAGATTGCCGCGCGCATCGCTCAGCCACAGCGCGCCATCGCGATCCACGTACAAGGCGCCGACACCGTTATCGGGCAGGCCCGGGCGCGTGCTGCGATCGATGACGTTGAATTCCAGGCCGTTGTAGCGCACCAGCCCTTCCCAGGTGGCGAACCACAGATAGCCATCGCGGGTCTGGGCGATATCGCGCAGCGAGTTGTGCGGCAGGCCACTGCGCGAACTCCAGCTGTCGATGGCGTAATCGCGCAGTTGGGCGGTCCCGGCGGGTGCGGCGACCGCCGCCAGCGAGCACAACGCCAGCAACATGCAGACAGCAGCGCTCAGCCAGCGCCGCCACTGCCCCTGCCATCGTGCCGACGCCATGCCGGCGCCCCCGTTCCCGCCCCTACCACAGGCGCCCACCCCAAGTTTCATCAGACATGACACGCCGTTTGCTGACGATATGGTAGGCAAAAAGTCGCAGCGGCGCTGGGCGTGTGCTCCACTCGACGTCAAAATCCCTGTCGTGGCGGCGTTGTAGGCGCCATCGATCGCGCCTGCCCACCAGTCACAGCGGCACAATCTGCGCGGATTGCAGGCAACACGCCTGCGCGCAGCAGACCGGGTGCGTGCCGCAGGGCAGCGCCCGGGCGCGCCTCAATCACCGTCCTCAGACACCAAGGCGCTGGCGCACGGCCTCGAACAGGGTCACGCCGGTGGCGACCGACACGTTGAGGCTTTCGATATCGCCGGGCATCGGAATCTTGACCAGACCATCGCAGTGTTCGCGGGTCAGGCGACGCAGGCCATCGGCCTCGCCACCGAGCACCAGCCCGACGTTGCCGCGCAGGTCCACGCTGTACAACGACGCTTCGGCCTCGCCTGCCAGGCCATACAGCCATACGCCCTGCTTCTGCAGATCGCGCAGGCAGCGCGCCAGATTGGTCACCGCGACCACCGGAATGCGGTCCGCGGCACCGGCCGAGGTCTTGCGCACAGTGGCGTTCACGGTGGCCGACTTGTCCTTGGGAATCACCACCGCCGTGACCCCCGCCGCCGCAGCGCTACGCAGACAGGCGCCGAGGTTGTGCGGGTCCTGCACGCCATCGAGCACCAACACCAGCGCGCGGCCTTGCGCGGCCTCGACCAGGCCTTCCAGTTCGTTTTCGGCCCACAGGCGCGCGGCGGCGTAGCGCGCGGCCACGCCCTGATGGCGCACCTGCCCGCCGACGCCGTCCAGCGCCTGGGTATTGACCCGGCGCACGTCGATGCCCTTGCGGCGCGCCTGTTCTTCGATCTCGGTCAGACGCGGGTTCTTGCTACCGGCCTCGATCAAGACCTCGCGCACGTTGTCGGCGTCGTTCTCGACGGACGAGGCGACAGCGTTGACGCCGACGATCCACTGGTTCTGCTTGCTCATTGCGCGGGCATACGAAGAAATGAGGGGGAATGGTAGGGCCTGCGGCCTGCCACGTCACGGCCGGGGCAAGGATGGGCCTGGGAAAATCGGATAAAGGCGGCGCCGCAATGCCGCTGGCACCTGCGGGAACCATGCGCCACTGACTGCGCCGTGCACGCTGCAACCGCATCACTGCACCGGCGGTCTTCGCGCAGCGTGGACCGCCGTGAGGCGGTGCCTGGACGCGTACTGCGCTGACGTCGGCAACCAACCGTAGCGCGCCGACATCAGCCTGATGGAGACAGCGACGACCTGCATTGCGAAAGCCACCTCGCCGCTATGCCGGCCAGCGCTCGGTGTCGTGGTCCGGATGTTGATGCGATACCAGCGCAGTCTGAAACGCCAATGCTGCAGCATCGTCCTCGCTGCGGCGTGTCGGCAGCTGCGCCAGGCCATCGACGAACGGCAACTTGCGCTCCAGCCCGTACTGGATATGCGGAGGCAACCGCTCCGGCGTATCGAATGCGCCGGCGGCAATCGCCACGCCATCGGGCGCCTCATAGGTCAACGGCGTACCGCAGTCGGCGCAAAACCCGCGCCGCACCAGCGTCGACGACGCAAAGCGCCTGGGCTCGCCGCGGGTCCAGCGGAACTCGCTGCCACGTACCGACACCAGCGGGGCGTAATACGCCCCAAACGCTTTCTGACACATGCGGCAGTGACAGATCGATGCGTCGTCCAGCACGCCGCGCACATGAAAGCGCACGGCGCCGCATTGGCAGCCACCGCTGTACTCGGGGGATGTGCTCATCGTTTGCCTCGCAGATCACCGTGTCATGCAAGCCGCCACGTCACTACGGCATGCGGCGGCACCCACTACGCATGCAGACTCCATGCATTGCGGGCAGCCATTTCGGCCGCCCGCAACAGCATGCATCAAGCATCAATACGACTTTTTCTTGCGCTTGGCCGGCTTCTCGCGCGGCGGCAGCGGTGCTTCGACAGGCGCGCCATCCTCTGCCAGACGGAAGTCGATCTTGCGCTCTTCCATGCTGGCCTTGAGCACCAGCACGCGTACCGGGTCGCCCAGGCGGAACTCACGGCCACGGCGCTCGCCGCTGAGCGTCTTGCGGATCGGATCGAACTGGTAATAGTCCTGCGGCAACTGGGTGACATGCACCAGACCGTTGACCTTGGACTGGGTCAATTCCACGAACAGGCCGAAGCCGGTCACGCCGCTGATCACACCATCGAACTGGCCGCCGACATGCTTTTCCATCCAGGCCGCGCGATACCGCTCGTCCACTTCGCGCTCGGCCTCATCGGCACGCCGCCCACGCTCGGAGCATTGCAGCGACAGTGCCGCCATCTGCCGCGGCGTGTAGATGAATTTCTCCGGGCTGGCACCGGTCAGCGCGTGCTTGATGGCGCGATGCACCAGCAGATCCGGATACCGGCGGATTGGCGAGGTGAAGTGCGCATACGCCTCCAACGCCAGACCGAAGTGGCCGTTGTTGTCTGGCGAATATACCGCCAGGCTCTGGCTGCGCAGCAGCACCGATTCCAGCAGCGCCGCATCCGGGCGCGCACGCACCTTCTTCAGCAACTTGGTGTAATCGCCCGGGCGCACCTTGCTCCATGCCGGCAGGCTGAGCTGGAATTCCTTGAGGAACTCCAGCAGGTCTTCGTACTTGCTCTCCGGCGGCCGCTCGTGCACGCGATACGGCGCAGGTACGTGCACGCCCAGCAGATAGCGCGCGGCTTCCACGTTGGCGGCGATCATGCATTCTTCGATCAGCTTGTGCGCGTCGTTGCGCACCAGCATGCCGGCCTGGGTGACCTCGCCGGTATTGTCGAGCACGAAGCGCACTTCGGAGGTTTCGAATTCGATCGCACCGCGGTGCGTGCGCGCCTTCGACAGCACGTTGTACAGCTGATGCAGGCGCTGCACCTGCGGCAACAACGGGCCGATAAACGCCTTGGTATCGGCATCGTCTTCGCCAACCGCCTTCCAGACCTGGTTGTAGGTCAGGCGCGCGTGCGAGTTCATCACCGCTTCGTAAAAACGCGAACCGGTCACTTCGCCATCGCGTCCCACCTGCATGTCGCAGACGAAACACATGCGGTCGACCTTGGGCATCAGCGAGCAGATGCCGTTGGACAAGGTCTCCGGCAGCATCGGCACCACAAAGCCGGGGAAATACACCGAGGTAGCGCGCTTTTGCGCTTCGTCGTCCAGCGGCGTGCCGGGACGCACATAGTTGGACACGTCGGCGATCGCCACCACCAGACGGAACCCGTCGGCGTTGGGTTCGCAATACACCGCGTCGTCGAAATCCTTGGCATCCTCGCCATCGATGGTGACCAGCGGCATCTGCCGCAGATCCACACGCCCGCCGATCATCTGCGGCTCGACCACCAACGGCACCGCTGCGGCCTCATCCAGCACTTCCTGCGGGAATTCGTGCGGCAATTCATGGCCATGGATGGCCATCTCCACCACCAGCGACGGGGTGAGCTTGTCGCCGAGCACCGCGATGATCTTGCCGATCGCCGGGCGGCGGGCGTCCGGCGGCGCGATCAGTTCGCACACCACCAGCTGCCCTTCGCGCGCCTCGCCGATACCGTCCGGCGCAATCTGCACATTGCGTTGCACGCGCTTGTCGTCCGGGTCGACGTAGGCCACACCGTGCTCGTAGAAGAACCGCCCGATCATGCGCGACATGCGGCGTTCCAGCACACGCGCGATCGCGCCTTCGCGGCGGCCGCGGCGGTCGATGCCGGTGACGTTGGCCAGCGCACGGTCGCCATGCATGACCTTGCGCATCTCGAACGGCGGCAGGAACAGGTCGTCACCGCCCTCGTCTGGCTTGAGGAAACCGAAGCCTTCCGGGTTGGCGATCACCACGCCGGCGATCAGGCTGGTCTGCTGCACCGGCGCATAGCCGCCGCGGCGGTTCTGCACCAGTTGCGCTTCGCGCACCATCGCAGCCAGGCGCTTGCCAAGCGCATCGATGCGGTCGCTCAGACCAAGCTGCTCGGCGATCTCTTCGGCGGTCTGCGGGCCGTCGCAGGCGTCCAGCAACTGCAGGATCGCTTCGCGGCTGGCAATCGGCTCCGCGTAGCGCAGCGCCTCACGATCGGCATGCGGGTCCTTGAAGCCGACGGCGTCGGCCTGGACGACCTCTTGC
The DNA here is from genome assembly GCF_040182365.1 of Xanthomonas sp. 10-10. Classification (NCBI taxonomy): domain Bacteria; kingdom Pseudomonadati; phylum Pseudomonadota; class Gammaproteobacteria; order Lysobacterales; family Lysobacteraceae; genus Xanthomonas; species Xanthomonas sp. 10-10. Next base: position 2,008,417 of record NZ_CP144460.1, on the reverse strand, counting down.
TGGAAACGTTCCGGCGGCGGCGCGGGCGGCCCACTCTTGCGTGGATGCGGTGCGCGGGGTGCAGCAGGCTCGACGGGCGGTGGCGGCTGGTCGGGCGACGCCTTTGCCGCAGCGCGCTTGTTGGCGGATTTGGTGGACGCACCGGCCGCAGCGCGGACCAGGAAGTCCGGCATCCAACCCGGCAGTTTCTGTTGCTCGGCGGTGGTGGACTCGCCCGGGCTGGTGGATTTGCGGCGGCTGGGCCGGTCGGAATCTGGGGTGTTTTTCTTTGTCATTACCCTAATGGTACCCCTTGCTGTCCTGACGTGGGCGGCAAGGCCGGCCGGACCATTGACGATTGCGACAGACAACCCGTTGACAAGCCTGTCAGGAGTCTGCAAAATTCGCGGCTCACCTGCCCAGGTGGCGGAATTGGTAGACGCACTAGCTTCAGGTGCTAGCGGGGGCAACTTCGTGGAGGTTCGAGTCCTCTTCTGGGCACCAGTTTAAAAAGACCTCCGAGCAATCGGGGGTCTTCTGGTTTCTGGGATTCGAAAACATCTCCGCTGCGCCCAGATGCCGACGCCGATCAGCGCTGGGGACCAATGCGAGTCAGAGCAGGCAATGGAAGGTAGGAGCGGTCGTCAGCCGGGTGTGGCCGACGCCCTCAAAACCGCAGGGCACACAGTTCCAAGCGCCCGCCGCGTCCGCTTGGTCGTTAACGCAGCCCGATGAGCGCTGTCGACTTGTTAGCCGCCTCCAGTCGACTGATCCATCGAAGCGATCGGATGATTGCCACGCCTACGCGGCCTTGCGGCATGGTCCATTAACGACCGTCGATCAGCGCTACGCGCAACTCGTCGCGACCCGGACCTATGACGCACGCTGCGCCACGGCCCCATCCCACTACATCGAAACGACAGCAACTAGCTGCGCGGCAGGCGGCGCCGCGATGGGCCGTCCTACGGAGCGGCGGTGATTCCAGCATCGCGCAATGCCTGTGCCCAGAGTCGGTAGCCGGCTTCGCTGGGATGGGTGCCGTCGGGCATCAGCGCTTCCGGCAGGCTGCCATCGGGCTGCAGCAGTTGTTTGCCGATATCGACCAGGCGCAGCGATGGCTCGGCCGCATACCGTGCGCGCAGCAGGCGGTTGGTTTCGGCAATCGGGCCGCGTTGCGGGTCGCCGGCAGTGCGGCCGCGCGGCATGATCGCCATCAGGATCAGCTTGCTGTTGGGCATGCGCGTGCGCACTTCGCGCACGATGGCATCGATGCCCTGCGCGGTTTCGGCCGGCGTGCTCGCACGCGACTGCGTGGTGCCGGTGAGGTTGTTGGTACCGATATGCAGCACCACCCAACGCGGATCCAGGCCGTCGAGTTCGCCCTGGCGGATGCGCCACAGCACGTTCTGGGTGCGATCCCACCCGAAGCCCAGGTTCAGCACTGGACGCTTGCCGTACAACCATTGCCAGGACTCCGGACCACTGACACGGGTGGCCTGCGGCGCACCGGCCCAGAAATGGGTGATCGAGTCGCCGATCATCACCACCTCCGGCTTGAGCGTGCGTGCCGCCGCCAGCGCGGCATGGTGGCGGGCATACCAGTCGTAGGAATCCTGCTCCAGCCAATCGACCGGCATCAACGACGTGGCGACGCCGCGGCCGAGCTCGGCCACCGGCTTGACCGGCGGCTCACCCAGCAGCCGCGCCAGGGTCGGCTCGATCGCCTCGGCCAGCATGCGCTGGGCCTGTGTATCCGGATGCAATGCTGCAGCAGCCGGTCGAAAGCGCGTGTCGTAGAACAACTCGGTACGCAGCTTGCCGTCGCGCTGGAAGACCGAGCTCACATCCAGATACGTCACGCGCGGGTTGTCGCCATAGCGCACCGCCAGACCCTGGTTGATCTGCGCATCGCGAGCGGATTTCTCCGCCGAAATCGCGCTCGGCAGCACGCTCAGCAGCAGGATGTGCGTGCGCGGCAACTTCTGCTCGATCGCCGCGACCACCGCATCGATACCGAGCTGAGTCTGCTCTGCGGTCTGGCCGAGATGGCCGGTGTTGTTGGTGCCGATCAACACCAGCGCGACCTTGGGCTGCAGACCGTCGACCTCGCCATTGGCCAGCCGCCACAGCACGTTTTCGGTGCCGTCGCCGCTGAAGCCCAGGTTGAGTGCACCGCGGCTGCCATAGAAGGTCTGCCAGGTGGGCTGAAAGTCTTCGTCGGGCGCCTTGGATTTTTCGTAGTTCTGGGTGATCGAATCGCCGATCAACAGCAGCTTCGTCTCCGGATGCTGTTTGACCTGTTCCAGCACCTGCGCGTGGCGCTGGGCCCACCACGGCTCCTGCAGGCGGTCGGTGGGCACGATCGAAGGCGGTGGTGTTTGCGCGCCGACGGTGGCGCAGACCAGCAACAGCCCCCAGCACAGCAATGCGGGTGCAATGGCAGACCGCGAAGGGCGGGGAAACACGGCGTGCAGAAACCGGGGCATGCGCGCACCAGCAGACGGGAGAAGCGGCGATTGTGGTCCGCACGTGCCGTCAACGACAAGCGTGAACGCCGTGCACCTGCCGCCGGGCGCTGCGGCCGGAGATGCTATGAGCTGGCGACTTACCCAGCGCAGATCCACCAGAGCCAAGGCGCGCCTGCACGCTGCAGCGTTATCGCCAACGCCGCCTCGCGTGCAAGCACGCTCCTACCAAACGCTGCATCGCACTGGCGGCAGCGCTGGAGTGCGGCCGGCCTCAGCGCAGCCCGGTTTCGCCGCGTGCAATCACCAGGCGCTGGATTTCCGAGGTGCCTTCATAGATCTCGGTGATTTTGGCAGCGCGGAGAGCGCTCCAGCGTTGCCGCACTCGCGGCAGCGCTGGAGTGCGGCAGGCCTCAGCGCAGCCCGGTTTCGCCGCGCGCGATCACCAGGCGTTGAATCTCGGAGGTACCTTCGTAGATCTCGGTGATCTTGGCATCGCGAAAGTAGCGCTCCAGCGGCATTTCCTTCGAATAGCCCATGCCGCCGTGGATCTGTACCGCCTGGTGGGTGATCCACATCGCCGCTTCCGATGCGGTGAGCTTGGCGACCGCCGCTTCAGTACCGAACTTCTTGCCCTGCCCCTTGAGCCAGGCCGCACGCAGCGTCAACAACAACGCCGCATCCAGCTTGCATTTCATGTCGGCGATCTTGGCCTGGGTCATCTGGAACGTGCCGATGGCAGCGCCGAAGGCCTTGCGCTCCTTGACGTAGGCAAGCGTGGCTTCATACGCGGCGCGCGCAATACCCACTGCCTGCGAGGCAATGCCGATCCGCCCGGCATCGAGCACGCTCATCGCGGTCTTGAAGCCCTCGCCTTCCACGCCCAACACCTCGTCGGCCTGTGCAACGTAATCGGCGAACTCGATCTCGCAGGTGGCCGAGGCGCGGATGCCCAGCTTGGGCTCGGTCTTGCCGCGATGAAAACCCGGCTTGTCGGTATCGACCATGAAGGCGGTGATGCCGCGCGAGCCCTTGTCCGGCTCGGTCACCGCAAACAGCACGATGTACTTGGCCACCGGGCCGGAGGTGATCCAGCTCTTCTTGCCGTTGATGACGAAGCTGCCGTCGGCCTGCTTGACCGCGCGGCAGCGCATTGCCGATGCATCCGAGCCGGACTGCGGCTCGGTCAGCGCAAATGCGCCGATGTGCGTGCCTTCGGCGATCGCGCGCACATACAGCTGCTTCTGCGCCTCGGTGCCGTTCTTCAGGATGCCGGTGCAGAACAGCGAGTTGTTGACCGACATGATGGTGGAGTGCGCGCCGTCGCCGGCCGCAATCTCGATCATCGCCAGCGCGTAGCTGATCGGATCCATGCCGGCACCGCCGTACTCGGACGGCACCTCGATGCCCATCAGGCCGTTTTCTCCCAGCAGCTGGATATTTTCCAACGGGAACTCGCCGCTGCGGTCGAACTGCTCGGCGCTGGGGGCGATCTTTTCCTGGGCGATCCGGCGGGCCACGTCCTGGATCATCAGTTGTTCTTCGGTAAAGCTGAAATCCACGTTCGACCCCTCCCGGGTATTGACTGAGCGGCCATTGTAGCCCCAACCATTCGCATGCGTATGTAGTTGACCCGGTACCCCGCCCGGCCGAAAATATCTCCATATCGCGATATAGAGATATTCATGGATCTGGAAGACTGGTCGGCGCGACTGAAAGTGTTTGCCGATGCCACCCGGGTACGCCTGCTGGCGCTGCTGGAACAGGAAGAGCTCACCGTGGCCGAGCTGTCGGCCATCACCCGCCTGGCCCAGCCGCGCGTGTCCACCCACCTGGCCAAGCTCAAGGAAGCCGGGCTGGTGCGCGACCGCCGCGCCGGCGTGTCGGCGTATTACCGTTTCGACGAAGTATCGCTGGATCCCGCACAGCGTGCCCTGTGGCTGGCGCTGAGCACCGGCAGCGACGACCCGCTGTTGCGCCAGGATGCCGAGCGCGTGGCCGCCGTGCTGGCCAACCGCGCCGCCGACCAGAACTGGGCCGATTCGGTGGCCGGCGACATGGAACGGCATTACTCCCCGGGGCGCACCTGGGAAGCACTGGCACGCACCGCCCTGCCCCTGCTGGAAACCGGCGACGTGCTCGACATCGCCTCCGGCGACGGCGTGCTGGCGGAACTGGTCGCCCCGCACGCCACCCGCTACATCTGCATCGACACCAGCGCACGCGTGGTTGCCGCTGCCAGCGAGCGTCTGCGCAAGCTGCGCAACGTGGAAGTACGCGAAGGCGATATGCATGCACTGCCCTTCCCCGATGCCAGCTTCGACCTGGTGGTGCTGATGCACGCGCTCACCTATGCCGCAAGACCGGCGCAAGCGGTGGCCGAATCTGCACGCGTGTTGCGCCCGGGCGGCCGCCTGCTGCTGTGCAGCCTGGCCAAGCACGAACACCGCGCGGCCGTGCATGCCTATGGCCACGTCAATCTGGGATTTGCCGCCAAGGAATTGCGCAAGTTCGTCGAGAAAGCCGGGCTGGATGTCTCCAGCCTGGAGACGGTGACGCGTGAGAAACGCCCACCGCATTTCGAGGTGATTTCGCTGATTGCGATGAAGCCGGGAATGGGGACTCTGGATTCGGGATCGATTGACGGCAAGAGCACTGCACCACGGAGAACCGCACCATGACGCCTGCACAGCCCCACACCCCACGTTCCTTCTCGCTGCCCTGGCTGCACCCGGAGCGCGCCGACAAACTCGGCACTGCACTGCGCGAACGCATCCTCATCATCGATGGTGCGATGGGTACCATGATTCAGCGCCACGATCTGCAGGAAACCGACTACCGCGGCACGCGGTTCGCCGAAGGCTACGACAGCGCGCATGTGCACGGCCCGGGCTGCGATCACGCACACACGCCAGAAGGCCACGACCTGAAGGGCAATAACGATCTGCTGTTGCTGACCCGCCCGGAGATCATTGCCGGTATCCATCGCGCCTACCTGGATGCCGGTGCCGACCTGCTGGAAACCAACACGTTCAACGCCACCTCGGTGAGCCAGGCCGACTATCACCTCGAGCACGTGGTGTACGAATTGAACAAGGCCGGCGCGCAGGTCGCGCGCGAATGCTGCGATGCCGTCGAAGCGCTGACGCCGCACAAACCTCGCTTTGTGATCGGCGTGCTCGGCCCCACCAGCCGCACCGCCTCGATCAGTCCGGACGTCAACGACCCCGGCTACCGCAACACCAGTTTCGACGCGCTGCGCGAGACCTACCGCGAGGCCGTCGAAGGCCTGATCGATGGCGGTGCCGACACGCTGATGGTTGAGACCATCTTCGACACGCTCAATGCCAAGGCAGCGCTGTACGCGATCGAAGAGGTCTTCGAAGCGCGCGGCGGGCGCTTGCCGGTGATGGTCTCCGGCACCATTACCGATGCGTCCGGTCGCACGCTGTCCGGGCAGACAGCCGAAGCCTTCTACGCCTCGGTCGCACATGGCCGCCCACTGTCGGTGGGTTTGAACTGCGCACTGGGCGCCAAGGATCTACGCCCGCATGTGGAAACGCTGGCTCAGATTGCCGACGCCTATGTCAGCGCGCATCCGAATGCCGGCCTGCCCAATGCCTTCGGCGAGTACGACGAGACGCCCGAGGAAATGGCCGAGACCTTGCGCGAATTTGCCCAGTCCGGCTTGCTGAATCTGGTTGGCGGTTGCTGCGGCACATCGCCGGACCACATCCGCGCAATTGCAGAGGCGGTAGCGGGCCTACCGCCGCGACAGTTGCCGGGTGCGCAAGAGCAGGCGGCGTGATGCGGCACATGGGCCCTCATCCGGCGCTTCGCGCCACCTTCTCCCGCACACGGGAGAAGGACGACACGTTGTGCGGCGCGTGGACGAGAGTTCCCTTCTCCCGCACGCGGGAGAACGACAGCACATTGCGCAGCATGTGGACAAAAGCCCCCTTCTCCCGCACGCGGGAGAAGGTGCCCGAAGGGCGGATGAGGGCCATCTCGATCCGCGCCCGGCCGACCGCCACCCGTCATCGCCTCGCCTGGACATTCGCCACGTCCGACGCCCACAAGAGCCTCGCATGAGCACTCCCCGCTACACCCGCCTGTCCGGCCTGGAGCCGTTGGTCATCACGCCGGACCTGCTATTCGTCAACGTCGGCGAGCGCACCAACGTCACCGGCAGCGCGCAGTTCCGCAAGCTGATCAAGGAAGAGCGCTACGAAGAGGCGGTAGAGGTGGCACGCCAGCAGGTCGCCAACGGCGCGCAGATCCTCGACGTCAATATGGACGAGGGCCTGATCGATTCCGAAAAGGCGATGACGCGCTTTCTCAACCTGATCATGTCCGAGCCGGATATCGCACGCATCCCGGTGATGGTGGATTCGTCCAAATGGACGGTGATCGAGGCCGGCCTGAAGTGCCTGCAAGGCAAGAGCGTGGTCAACTCGATCTCGCTCAAAGAGGGCGAGGCAATTTTCATCGAACAGGCGCGCAAGGTGCTGCGTTACGGCGCCGCCGCCGTGGTGATGGCCTTCGATGAAGTGGGCCAGGCCGATACCTGCGCGCGCAAGGTGGAAATCTGCACGCGCGCCTACAAGGTGTTGACCGAGCAGGTGGGTTTTCCACCGGAAGACATCATCTTCGACCCGAATATCTTTGCCGTGGCCACCGGCATCGAGGAGCACGACAACTACGCGGTGGACTTCATCGAGGCGACGCGCCAGATCAAACGCACGCTGCCGCACTGCCATGTCTCCGGTGGCGTGTCGAATGTGTCGTTCTCGTTCCGCGGCAACGAGATGGTGCGCCAGGCGATCCATTCGGTGTTTCTGTTCCATGCGATCGAGGCTGGCATGGACATGGGCATCGTCAATGCCGGTGGCATGCCGATCTATGACGAACTGGACCCGGATCTGCGCGAGCGTGTGGAAGACGTCATCCTCAACCGGCGCAAGGACGGCACCGAGCGGCTGCTGGAAATCGCCGAACGCTACAAGGGCAGCAAGGGTGCGGCCAAGGTCGAAGACCTGGCATGGCGCGACAAGCCGGTACGCGCACGCTTGGCGCATGCGCTGGTGCATGGCATCGACGCCTACGTGGAAACCGATACCGAAGAGGCGCGCCAACAGTCCACGCGTCCGCTGGATGTGATTGAAGGCCCGCTGATGGACGGCATGAACGTGGTCGGCGACCTGTTCGGCGCCGGCAAGATGTTCCTGCCGCAGGTGGTCAAGTCCGCGCGCGTGATGAAAAAGGCCGTGGCCTATCTGCTCCCCTTTATCGAAGCGGAAAAACTGCGCACCGGCGATGTCGGCAAATCCAACGGCAAGATCATCATGGCCACCGTCAAGGGCGATGTGCACGACATCGGCAAGAACATCGTCGGCGTGGTGTTGGCATGCAACAACTTCGATGTGGTGGACCTGGGCGTGATGGTGTCTGCGCAGGTGATCCTTGACCGTGCGCGCGAAGAGAATGCAGACCTGATCGGCTTGTCCGGCCTGATCACGCCCTCGCTGGAAGAGATGTCGCATGTGGCGCGCGAAATGCAGCGGCAGGGTTTCGAAATCCCGTTGTTGATCGGCGGCGCCACCACCTCGCGCGCGCACACTGCGCTGAAGATCGACCCGCATTACACCGCGCCCACGGTCTGGGTGAAGGATGCCTCGCGTGCAGTGGGCGTTGCGCAATCGCTGATCTCGCGCGACCTGCGTCAGGCATTCGTCGCTGCCAACGATGCGGACTACGCCGAGATCCGCGCACGCCATCGCAACCGTGGCGATGCCAAACGGCTGGTATCGCTGGAAAAGGCGCGCGCACAGCGTTTCGATGGCGATTGGGTGAACTACACACCGCCCATTCCGCGGCAGCCGGGCCTGCATGTTTTCAACGATTACCCGCTGCAGGAGTTGACCCAGCTGATCGACTGGACGCCGTTCTTCCAGGCCTGGGAGCTGGCCGGAAAATTTCCCGCCATCCTCAGCGACGAGATCGTCGGCACCCAGGCCAGCGAACTGTATCGCGACGCCCGACGCATGCTGAAGCAGATCGTCGACGAAAAATGGCTCACGGCCAAGGCGGTATTTGGGCTGTGGCCAGCCAATAGCGTGGGCGATGATGTCGAGGTGATCCTCACAGATCACCGGGATTCGGCAATAGGGACTGGGGATTCGCAGCACCCCAGCCAATCCCGTATCCCGAATACCCAATCCCGGCAGCTCCTGCATTTCTTGCGCCAGCAAGTCGACAAACCCGTCGACCGCCCCGACTTCTGCCTGGCCGATTTCATCGCGCCCAAGAGCAGCGGCAAGCAGGACTGGATCGGCGCGTTTGCGGTCACTGCCGGCATCGGGATCGACCCGCATGTGGCGCGCTTCGAGGCGGCGCACGACGACTACAACGCGATCCTGCTCAAAGCGTTGGCCGATCGCCTGGCCGAAGCCCTGGCCGAGCGCCTGCACCAGCGTGTGCGCACCGAGTTCTGGGGCTACATCGACAATGAAGACCTCGACAACGAAGCATTGATTGCCGAACGCTATCGCGGCATTCGCCCGGCACCGGGCTACCCGGCATGCCCGGAACACAGCGAAAAACGCAGGCTATTCGATCTGCTCGATGCCGAACGCAATGCAGACATGTCGCTTACCGAAAGCTTTGCGATGCTGCCCACCGCGGCGGTATCCGGCTACTACTTCAGCCATCCCAAGAGCCAGTACTTCGTGGTGGGACGGCTAGGCAAGGAACAGGTCGCCGACTACGCAAAGCGCAAGGGCATCACGCTGGCACTGGCCGAGCGCTGGCTGGCATCGAACCTGGATTACGACCCGGAATAACATCGGGCCAGCATCCCCGGACGCGCCCTCCGACCAACGTAGGAGCGCACCCGGGCGCGACAAGGCTTTACCGATAACGCCCCGTCGCGCCCGGGTGCGCTCCTACGTCACGGCGCGGCCGCATATAGGCGGCCGCGCCCTGTTACACCCCCATCAAGCTGCTGGCCGCAACACGTTCAACACTTCGTAACACGCGCCCATGGTGTGGTAATCGGTCTTGCCGGCCGGGCTCTTCTCATCGCTGTACTTGCGGTTATCTGCATCCAGAATGCGATACCACGCGCCATAGCGATGGTCGACCATGTGCTTCCAGGAGTAATCCCACAGCTTGTCGTACCACTGCCAGTAGCGCGCATCGCCACTGCGCTGTGCCAACAAGGCCGCTGCAGCCAACGACTCGGCCTGCACCCAGAAATACTTGTCGTCGTCGCACACCTGACCAGCGGGCGCGAACCCGTAATACAGCCCGCCGCGCTGCGCATCCCAGGAGCGCTCCACCGCGACATCGAACAGATGCTGCGCAGTCGGCAACAACCAGTCCGCGGGTGCATAACGATCCAGCAGCATGAGCAACTTGGCCCATTCGGTCTGGTGGCCCGGCTGGAAGCCCCAGGGCCGGAACAAGTGCTTGGGGTTGTCGCGGTTATAGTCCCAATCGATGTTCCACTGCGGGTCGTAATGCTCCCACACCAGACCATCGGCCTTGGCCGCCTGGCGCCGGGTCATGTGATCGGCCAGCTGCAGCGCGCGATCCAGGTAGCGCCGCTCGCCGCTGGCTTCGTACGCGGCGATCATCGCCTCGCACATATGCATGTTGGCGTTCTGGCCGCGATACGTGGTGAAGTTGAACTGCGCATCGGCTTCGTCGCGGTACAAACCGAATTCCGGCTCCCAGAAGTGTTTTTCCAGCAGCTGCCAGGTTTCGTCCATCCACGCACGCGCCTCGCCGATGCCGGCCTTCAGCCCACACGAATACGCCAGCAGCACGAACGCCACGCCGTAGCAATGGTTCATGTCGTCTTCCACGATGCCATCGCGCAAGGTCCAGGCATAACCGCCGGTGGCGGCGTTGCGATGCACGTTGCGCAGATAATCCAGGCCGTGGCGCACTGCCTCCAGGTACTGCGCGTTGCCGAACTCGCGGTAGGCCATTGCGTAGTTGAAGACGAAGCGCGTGCTGCTCACCAGATGCCGGTGACCGGCATCGTAGATGCTGCCGTCATCCTTGAAATACTGGAAGAAGCCACCGGCTGGATCGATCGCGCGCGGGTGATAGAACGCCATGGTGTCGGCAATATGCTGGCGCAACACATCGGCCGAGCGGAAATCGGGGGCGGGAGATGCGGGCAACGGGCTCATGCTTGTTCCTGGATCAGAGAATGGACTTCATCGAGGCTGGGCATCGCAGCAAACGCGCCCTTGCGTGTCACTGCCAGCGCACCGACTGCGGCGGCGAAACGAATCACCTGCGTCATCGCCGCAGCATCGCCGCACAGGTGTTCAAGCGTCGTCGCACGTGCGGCCAGCTGATACAGCAGACCACCAACGAAGGCATCGCCAGCAGCGGTGCTGTCGCGCACCTGCACGGTGAACGCCGACACCTGGCCGGAATCCACCCGTGTCTGCCAATGCACCGGGCCGCCGCCATCGGTAACCAGCAGCCAGCGCGCATTGCCCTGCCACAGCTTCTGCGTCACCGCGCTGGCGTCGGCGTTCAAGGTGCCGGCCAGATAGTCGAGTTCCTCGCGCGAGAGCTTGACCACATCGGCCAGCGCCAGCGCTTCCCACAGCAACGCAGCCGGGTCCACCTCCTGCGGCCACAGCATCGGGCGCAGATTCAGATCCAGGCTGACGATGGCGCCGTCGGCACGTGCACGGCGCATGCCGTCGAGCGTGCACTGCGCGATCGCAGGCTCGGTCATGCTGTTGGAACAGACATGCAGCACGGCGGCTTGCGTGAATCCGTCTGCGGCGAAGTGTTCTGGGCGGAACAGCAGGTCCGCTGCAGGCGGGCGGTAGAAGCTGAAACTACGCTCGCCCGCCTCGTCCAATGCGACGAAGGCAAGCGCGGTCTTGGCCTGATCGGTGCGCACGATGCCATCGGTGATCACCCCGGCCTGCTGCAGGCTCTGCAGCAGGAAGTCGCCGAACATGTCGCGGCCGAGCATGCCAACAAAATGCGCGGCGCCACCGAGCTTTGCCACCGCCACCGCAACATTGGCCGGCGCACCACCGGCATATTGCGCAAAGGTGCGCGCGTCGTCGGTGCTGGCCTGCGGCAAGGCCAGCATGTCGATCAGGGCTTCGCCGAAACAGACCACCTGGTTCTTGGCAGCATTCATGCGCGCGCCTCCGCCAGTGCGCCACGCAGGCGCGAACCCCAGATGCCGTAGAACACGATGTACAGGTAGCACACCAGCGGCAGCACGAAGGACTCATGCAGGCCCATGTGATCTGCCAGCAAGCCCTGCAGATACGGCACGATCGCGCCGCCCACAATCGCCATGATCAACAGGCTGGACGCACGCCCGGTCAGCGGGCCAAGACGCTCGATGCCCAGGGTAAAAATGGTGGGGAACATGATCGAGTTGAACAGGCCGATCGCCACCAGCGCATACACCGCCAGCATGCCGCCACTGGCCATGGTCAGGCCCAGCAGCAAGGCATTGATACCCGCAAATACCGACAACAGCACGCGTGGCGACAGCTTGGCCAGCAAGGCCGACCCGATGAAGCGGCCGATCATGGCAAGCGTCCAGTACGCCGACACGTACTTGGTCGCCTCGCGCTCGGTGAACCCGCCGATCTCCGGCAAGGAGAAGTAATTGACCATCAGGCTGCCGATCGCGACTTCTGCGCCGACATAGAAAAAGATCGCCAGCACACCGAAGCGCACATGCGGGTGGCGCAGCGCATCCAGCAGCGAATGCTTGCTCTCTTCCTTCTGCGCGCCGCCATTGGTCAATGCCGGCAAACGGAACAGGAACACGAAGATCGCCAGCAGGAACAGCACCACACCCAGCCCGATGTAGGGGCCTTGCACGGCCTGGGCTTCCTGCACGCGATAGGCCAGTTGCTCGGCTTCCGGCAAGGCCTTGAGCTGGTCGCCGCTCATCACCGTGTTGGACAGGATCAACCAGCCACCCAGCAACGGCGCGATCGCGGTACCCAGCGAGTTGAGCGCCTGCGCCAGGGTCAGGCGGCTGGAGGCACTACGCTCCGGACCCAGCAACGCAACATATGGATTTGCCGCCACCTGCAGGATGGTGATGCCGGTGGCGAGCACGAACAGCGCGCCCAGGAATGCGCCGTACACGCGCAGTTCCGCCGCCGGCCAGAAGCCCAGCGCACCGACTGCCGCCACCGCGAGCCCGGCCACGATGCCCTGCTTGTAACCCAGGCGATTGACCAGCCAACCCGCCGGCAGCGACATCAGGAAGTACGCACCGAAGAAGGTGAACTGCACCAGCATCGCCTGCGCGAAGTTGAGCTCGAACACCGCCTTCAGATGCGGGATCAGGATGTCGTTGAGGCAGGTGAGAAAGCCCCACATGAAAAAGATCGTGGTCACCACCGACAACGCGACGCCGTTGTTGACGGGCGCCTTGTTGCCGCTTGGCACAGTGGATTGCGTGGAAAGGGAAACCATAGGAGTTGCCTGGTCAGCGGCCTGAGGCCTTGGTGGGGGAATGGACGGGGGAATCGCTTGCGGGATGGTGCGAAGAAGACAGGTGAGAGGGTGCGCACGCACTGCTCGCGCGGACTTGTAGCGCAACTGCAGCGGTCAGCCGTTGCGAGGCCAGGTCCGGGCTGCCGATGCGCTGCAGCACCAGCTGCGCAGCTTGCTGGCCGCGCGCGCGCGGATCGGCAGCCAGCGTGGTCAGTGCCGGAGTGAACAATGCCGCTTCGGCAATGTCGTCGAAGCCGGTCACCGCGAAATCGCGGCCCGGCACGCTGCCGTGCATCGCCAGTGCGGCCATCAGGCCGAGCGCAACGCTGTCGTTGTAGCAAACCGCCGCAGTCGCAGCGTGGTCGGCGTTGTCGAGCATACGCGCGCCGCACAGTGCCGCATCCTGCCGATTGGGTGCCGACTCGACGTACCGCACCGCCAGGCCCGCAGCGGACATGGCGCGCGTATAGCCGGCACGACGCTGCCGGCACGAGCTGGATTCGGCATGCCCGCCGAAAAACACGATCTGCCGATGGCCTTGTGCAATCAGATGCGTGCAGGCCAGATACGCGCCCTGCTCGTTGTCCAGCGCCAGCAGGTCCCAACCGGCGCCCTCCACCTCACGGTTGAACAACACCACGTTGCGCTGGCGGCCGAGCACCTGCGCCAGGGCCTGCGCCTGGCTGCCCTCGGCGGGCGACAGGATGATCCCGGCCGGTGTGTGTTCCATCAACGAGGTCAGCACCGCCTGCTGACGCTGCGTGGACTCGCCGGTACTGCCCAGCAGGGTGACATAGCCGGCCGCGCCCAACGCTTCGTCAACGCCAGCCGCAAACTCCGCGAAGAACGGGTTGGACAGATCGTTGATGACCAGCGCAATGCTGGATGAGGTCCGCTGGCGCAAATTGGCGGCAGCGCGGTTGTAGACGTAATGTTGCCGGTCCAGTTCGGCCTCCACGCGCGCGCGCGTGCTGGCATGCACCAGGGGGCTGCCGCGCAGCACCAGCGACACGGTCGCGCGCGAGACACCGATTGCGCCTGCGATGTCGCGCAGCGTCACCGCCCCGCGCCGCGCCAGGCGCGCGTCGCCAGCCTCCGCGACGCCCGAGGCCTGCTTGGGACGCGTCAAGCGCCAAACTCCGCTGAATGAAAAACGTGCATGCAATGGACTGGAATTGGATCGATCCAATTAAGCCTTTTCCCGCCATTCAATGCATGCGGCAGTGCAGCATGGGCATGGTGCTCTCGGTGCAGCCTGGACCACCGCCCTTGCCGGGCCAGCGCCAGAGGATTGCCCGATGTCGGCACCCCATCGAGTCACGGCATCCGGCGGCAACAACAGGTTGCTCCAGCTTCCAGCAGACGCGGCGTGAGTTGCCGATACGCTGTCCTTGGCGCCGCACGCGAACCCCACACTCGCTTCGCCCACCTGTCTACCGACACCCAATGACGTTTCCAGCTCGATGAATCGTGGCCACGCAAACGCCGTTTGCCAGAGGCGGCACTGCTACCGGGGCATGCCCCCAATAATCAAGCAGCACCCGATGTCGCGCCTCTGCGTCGCATGCGTTCGTGCGCTGCAATTGCTTGATTACTGAAACGCGATCGACAACCCGATCCCGCCCTGCCAATCAGGGCTTTCCGACGTCAGCCCACGCAGCACCGAGACATCGAGCTGCATCGCATGCGGCAGCTGCCAGGCGCCGCCAGCGCCCGCTACCCGCGAATGCTCGCTACCGGTATCCAGACCCGCTTCCACGTAACTGCTGAAATGCTCGCCCGAGAAAAACGTGTAGTTGGGCGAGAACGTCCAGGTGTGCCCGTCGTCGTCGCGTGCGTAGTTGACGTACAAGGCCAGCGCGCGCTGCTGCGACAGATCCCAGGATGCAGTCACCCCGAGCTCGCGTGAATACCCATCGCTGAAAGCGGGGCTACCGGTCGGCACGCTATAGGTGCCAAGTGCCGCCCAATGAAAACTCCCCGATCGCGACGGCAAGGCGACCTTCAAACCGACATGGCTGTCGCCGCCGCCCCGCACACGCGCGCCACCGCCGTGCTGCCAGTTGTAACTGTCGCTGCCCAGTTGCAGCTCCACCTGCTGTGACAGCCCCAGACGCAGCACGGTGTCAGTGGTATACAGCGTCGTGCGCTGACCATCTGCACGGTCGGTACTGGCATCGGGCAATCCCTGCTCCCAGGCGAACGCACCGGGCTGCAGCACCTCGGCAGCGAACGGGATGCCGGGACGATCAAAGGCTGGCGCATCTTCCGACTGCGCAGATGCGTGCGGACTCGCACCACACAGCGCAAACACTACGCCGAACGACGCGAGCAGGCGACCGGCATGCGAACGCAGTGCGTTACCCGTGGCCGATAAAATCGATTCGCCAGCGCAGGGCTTCATGCATTTCGAGGATGTGGACATATGCAGCACCAATCGGGAAGTGAGCCACGACGCAACAGACTCGAAGACTGCGAGCGCCAATCTGTAATGGCGCGCATAGTGCGGCCCTGGCCGTGACCAGCCTGTATAGCGACTGTACTCCCGTCGCTGATCCGCAACCGGCGGCCTGCAAAGAACATCCAAACAGATGCACGGCAGCGCTCGGAATCGATAAGCAATTGCCAGTGTTCGCGCCAGTTGTCGCCCTACAAGAGGGCATCGATTGCCGGCTTGATCGGCGACAGATTGTTCGGCCGACCCAGACGCAGGTGCAGCAGGCAACTGCATTACACGAGACGATATGAAACGGGCTGTACCATCACGATGCAAGCGCATCCAACGTTGCATGGCATGGAAAACATCGCAAACAACAAGGGCACCCAACAGGTGCCCAGGTGTCACATCATCAGTGGATCAAGGTGTTACCAGACCAGATCGTCGGGCACCTGGTATTTGGGATCGGCGTACGGGTCGTCGCCTGCCGGTGCATTCGGATCCACCTTCAGGGCAACCGACGGCGCGAATACGGATTCGGCCTCGGCGAGCACCTCGGCGGTCACCAGCAGGTAGCGGCCGTTGAGTTGCAGCACGCCCAGCTCGCCGGCGTTGAGCGCCTTGAGCTGATCGGCGGTGACGTAGATGCGCTTGATCTTGCCGCCATACGGGAAGTGCCGCGCGATGTCGGCATCGACATGGTTCAGGCCCTTGTCCTTGAGCAGTTCTTCGAGCTTGGCCTTGGCTTCGCGACGCAGGCGTGCTTCTTCCTGCTTCAGCCGCTCGGCTTCGATGCGCTCGTCCTTTTCGCGCTGCGCACGGATCGCATAGGCCTTGGCCAGGTCGATGTCCTCGCGCGTGCGCGCCGGCCGGGGGCCGCGTCGGTCTGCACTGGGTTGTTGCGGGCGCGGCGACGCTGCCGGCTTGCCATCGTGGCGCCGGTCGGGCCGGCCATCGCTTTTACGTGCGCCGGCTGCATCGGTCGCCGCAGCGGCGTGCGGCCGCTGCGGTCCCCTGCCCTGGCCACCCGGCCTGTTGCCGCCGGGCGCGGGCTTGCCACCATTGCCATGCTGACGCGCGGCAGGCCGTGCGTCGGGTTTGCGTTCGGACTTGGGCGCGGACTTGAAGCCCAGGCCAAGCAACTGGTCACGTAAGGTATCGCTCATGGCGGTGGCAATCTGCAATCAATAGTGCGGAGGCGGCGGTTCGTCCGCTGCATCGGCAAACAACGTGGAGCGCACCTTGCCCAGGTCCTCGAGCAGGTGGCGGATCAGTTCGGCATTGCGGGCGCCCGTCAAACGGGCGTCCGCAAGTGCTTCACTCAGTTCATTGAGCGCCTGCTCCTGAAAGGAGAGGCGCGTTTCCAGTTCCACCAACCGCGCGTCCAGTTCCTGGTCGCGCGGCGAGAGTTGCTCATGCATGCAACGAACGGCCTCGTCCGATGGCGTAGTAAGCCAGGCCTGCAGCCTCGATCTCCTGCGGGTCGTAGAGGTTGCGACCGTCGAACACGACGTCGTCCTTCAAGGCCTGCTTGATCTTGCTGAAATCCGGGCTACGGAATTGCTTCCACTCGGTGACCACGACCAGTGCATCGGCGCCTTCCAGTGCAGCAAAGGCTTCGTCGCAGAAGGTCAGGTCGTCGCGCTCGCCGAAGATGCGCTTGGCCTCATGGGTGGCTTCCGGGTCGTAGGCGCGCACGGTGGCACCGGCCTCCCACAACTGCGCCATCAGACGACGGCTGGATGCCGCACGCATGTCGTCGGTATTGGGCTTGAACGCCAGGCCCCACACCGCAAAGGTCTTGCCGGCGATGCTGCCGCCTTCGCCACCGTAATGACGCTGCACCAGCTCGAACAGGTGACCCTTCTGCGCGTTGTTGACGCTTTCCACTGCGTTGAGCAGGGTCGGCTCCATGCCGTACTGCTCGGCAGTCTTGGCAAGCGCCTGCACGTCCTTCGGGAAGCACGAGCCGCCGTAACCGGCACCCGGGTAGATGAAGTGCCAGCCGATACGCGGGTCCGAGCCGATACCGTTACGCACGTGCTCGACGTCCGCACCGACACGCTCGGCAATATTGGCGATCTCGTTCATGAAACTGATCTTGGTCGCCAGCATCGCGTTGGCCGCGTACTTGGTGAGCTCGGCCGAGCGCACGTCCATTTCCACGATGCGATCGCGGTTGCGATTGAACGGGGCATACAGACGGCGCATGCGTGCGATCGCCGCCGGCTTCTTGGCGCCGATCACGATCCGGTCCGGACGCATGCAGTCGGCCACCGCATCGCCTTCCTTCAGGAACTCGGGGTTGGAGACGACATCGAATTCGTGGTCCACGCCACGTGCGTCCAGCTCTTCCTGGATCGCCGCGCGCACCTTGTCGGCGGTACCGACCGGCACGGTGGACTTGTTGACCACGACCGACGGGCCATCGATATGGCGACCGACAGTACGCGCAACCGCAAGCACGTACTGCAGGTCGGCACTGCCATCCTCGTCCGGCGGCGTGCCCACGGCGATGAAGGTGATTTCGCCGTGCGCAATCGCCTCGGCGGCGTCGGTGGTGAAGCGCAACCGGCCAGAGGCGTGGTTGGCTTTCACCATCGGCTCCAGGCCGGGTTCATAGATGGGAATCACCCCACGATTGAGACCATCAACTTTCGCCTGGTCGATATCCACGCAGATAACGTGATGACCTACTTCCGCCAGACAGGTACCGGTGACAAGACCAACATAGCCGGTACCAAAGATCGCAACTCGCATGGGTGGGGGTACTCCTGTGGGGGATCAGGGAAGGATACCCATCAGTTCGACATCGAACGTCAACGTTGCGTCTGGTCCGATCGGCCCCCCCTGCGTGCCGTTCGGGCCATAGGCCAAGTTGGATGGAATCCAGAAACGATATTTCGAACCGACCGGCATCAAGGCGACGCCCTCGGTCCAGCCGGGAATGACTTGATCCAGACCGAACTCGGCCGGCTGGCCGCGCTGGTACGAACTGTCGAAGACCTGCCCGCTGAGCAGCTTGCCTTCGTAGTTCACACGCACCTTGTTGGTCCGCATCGGGCGCTCGCCGCTGCCCTGGCGCAGCACCATGTACTGCAGGCCGGACGCGGTGGTGATAACGCCTTTCTCGGTCTTGTTCTTGGCAAGGAAGGCGTTGCCTTCTTCGCGATTCTTGGCACCGGCAGCGCCCTGCTTGGCAGCGGCGAACGCCTGCATGGTGGCAGCGGCTTCCTGTTGGGTCAGACGGGTGGTGCCCTTGGCGAATACGGTCCGCACCGCTTCCATCAGGATCGACAGATCGATCTCGTCCTTGATGCCGGCCAGCGACGGGCCGACCGCGCGGTCGCCGAGCATCAAGCCGACGTTTTCCTTGGACGGCGCGGCCGGCGTGGAGCCAGGCGCCATGCCCGGCACCTGCTGGCCGTTACGGGCAGCCAGCGCAGTGCGCAATGCGGTATCGGTCGCCTGAGTCTGCTCGTCGGACAACAGCGGCTTGCCACCCTTGAAGGCATTTTCGATGGCGCGTTGCATCGCGCTCAGATCGATGTCCTGGGCAATCGGCTCGAACGAGCGCGCCACGTCCATACCGATGGCGTAGCTGACGTTGTCGCGCGTGCTCTTCTCAGACGATGCATTCAAAACTGGCTTCTCCTTGGTGGCCGCTGCGGCCGGTTGCTGCGACATCGCCGGCATCGAAGCCGTCATTGCCACCATCAGTAGCGACGCCGCCGCGCCGCGCTTTCCCATCTTCATTCGATGCACTTCCCGAAAGTGAAAAGACACGCCACCGACGGCGCTGAACACGCATTGTCGCATGCGCACGCGGCGTTGCGAGAGCCGCGCTCAGCGCGACTGCGCATTGAGCTCGCGTTCGATCGCCGCCACAACGCTCGGATCGTCCGGTTTGATCTTGCTGGGGAACTGCGCCACCACGCGTCCATCGCGCCCAATCAAATACTTGTGGAAGTTCCAGCCCGGCGCCACGCCGGTGGCCTGCGTCAGGCGCTGATACAGCGGCGTCGCCTGCTTGCCCAGCACATGCACCTTCTCAAACATCGGGAACTTGACGCCATAGGTCAGCGTGCAGAATTCCTGGATCTGCTTCTCAGATCCCGGTTCCTGTCCCTGGAAATCGTTGGACGGAAAGCCCAGCACCGCAAACCCCCGGCTGGCGAAGCGCTGATTGAGCGCTTCCAGGCCCTCGTACTGCGGGGTGAAGCCGCATTTGCTGGCGGTATTGACCACCATCACCACCTTGCCGCCGTAACTACGGTTCAGGTTGATTGGCGCCTTGCCGGCCAGCGGGCGGTACTCCAGATCCAGCAACGGCGCTCCGGCGGCCAGCGCCGAGCTGGCAAAAAAACCAGCAAATACAACGACCAATAGACGGTTGAGCAACATTGGCAGGCCCTCGAAGATGGTGCGGCACCCGGTTTTGCGCGGGGTGCCATCAGTTGGGTATGACAGGCAGTTGACTGCCTGCGTGTCGGTGTTATAGTTGAATACAACACCAGTCATCCAACGCAGGGGGAAAGCATGAACAGCACACGTGTCAGGCGACCAGTTCCGCTGTTGCTGCTCGGCAGCACCCTGTTTGCCATTGGTTGGCTGGGAGCCGCTTCCAGTCAGGTCACGGAGTCCGGCGCCGATTATGGCGTGTCGGAGGCGGTTACGGAAAACGCGACAACTCCCCCCGAGGGACGCACCCGGCCCAGCCGGCACCTGCGTGCCTCGCTGTCGATGCCCTATTTCTCCTTCGCGCAGGTTCTGCGCCCACGGAGCTGATCATGAACGACATCCAGTGGAGCGACGGCGCTCCCATCTATCGCCAACTCAAGGAACGGGTCATTGCCATGATGCTCGATGGAATCCTCAAACCTGGCGACGCCCTGCCTTCGGTGCGCCAGGTGGCGGCGGACTACCAACTCAACCCCATCACCGTCTCGCGCGCCTACCAGGAGTTGGCCGACGAGAACCTGGTGGAAAAACGCCGCGGCCTGGGCATGTTCATGACCCCGGAAGCCGCACAGAAGCTGCGCGGAAGCGAACGCGACCGCTTCTTGAATGAAGAATGGCCGGCGGTACTGGAACGCATCCAGCGCCTGGGCCTGTCCATCGACGATCTGTTGCCACAGGGGAAAACACCATGACCGCCGTCTCCACCGACCATGTCGTCGACGCGCGTGGCCTGCGTAAGGCTTACAAACATCGGCTGGCGCTGGACAACACCAGCTTGACCATCGCCCCGGGCCGCATCGTCGGATTGATCGGCCCCAACGGCGCCGGCAAGACCACCGCGCTCAAGGCCGTGCTGGGGCTGACCGACTTCGACGGCGAGTTGAAGGTGCTGGGCATGGACCCGCGCACCCAGCGCAACGCGCTGATGAACGAGGTCTGCTTCATCGCCGACGTGGCGGTGCTGCCGCGCTGGCTGCGGGTGGGCGAAGCGATCGATTTCGTTGCCGGCGTGCATCCGCGCTTCGATCGCGCCAAGTGCGAACGCTTTCTGGCCAACACCCAGCTCAACCGCAAATCGCGGGTGCGCGAATTGTCCAAGGGCATGATCGTGCAGTTGCATCTGGCGCTGGTGATGGCGATCGACGCGCGCATCCTGGTGCTGGACGAACCCACCCTGGGCCTGGACATCCTGTATCGCAAGCAGTTCTACCAGCGCCTGCTGGAGGATTACTTCGACGAGCAGAAGACCATCATCGTCACCACCCACCAGGTCGAAGAGATCGAACACATCCTCACCGATGTGATGTTCATCCGCGACGGCCGCATCGTGCTGACCGCCGACATGGAAAACGTCGCCGAGCGCTACACCGAGGTGCTGGTCAGTGCCGAGCACCTGGACGCTGCCAGAGCCATGAAACCGATCGACGAGCGCAGCCTGCCGTTCGGCAAGACCGTCATGCTGTTCGATGGCGAGCCGAAAGCGCAGCTCGCCCGTTTTGGCGAAACCCGCAATCCCGGCCTTGCCGACCTGTTCGTCGCGGTCATGAAGGGGACCTACGCATGAATGCACTCACCCACCAAGCTTCTCCCGCCCGCACGTTCGGCTGGTTGCTCAAACGCGAGTACTGGGAACACCGTGGCGGCTTCGTCTGGGCACAGGTCATCACTGGCGGCATCGCGGTGTTCTTCGCGCTGCTGGGTGCGGTGATCGGGGCGATCAGCGCACGTCGCAACATGGTCGGCGACAGCATGACGATGAACGATCTGGCCGAATACACCCGCACGCTGGGCCAGGTCGGCGATGGCCTGCTGCTGGGCGGCGTCGGTATCGCCTCGGTGGTCCTGGCGTTCGTGGTGTTCTTCTATTCGCTGGGCAGCCTGTACGACGACCGCCGCGACCGCAGCGTGCTGTTCTGGAAATCGCTGCCGGTGTCCGATGTGCAGACGGTGCTGTCCAAGGCCGCCTGGGCATTGTTGCTGGCGCCGCTGGTCGCAATCGCCATCGGCGTGCTGGTCGGCCTGGCGTTATGGCTGATCGCCATCGGCGGCGCGTTGATCGCCGGGGTGCCCAACCCATGGGGGCTGGCCACGCACTCGCATCCGTTCTCGTTGTTGTGGCTGATGCTGCGGACCGTGCCGATGGGCCTGCTGTGGTCGCTGCCGACCGTGGGCTGGCTGATGTTCTGTTCGGCCTGGGCCAGCAGCAAGCCGTTCCTGTGGGCGGTGCTGTTTCCGCTGCTGGCCTGCGTGATGTTGAGCATCCTGTCGGCGATGCCCGGCGTGTCGCTGCCGATCGGCGACATCTGGTACATCGTCGGCTATCGCGGTCTGCTGAGCGCCCTGCCCGGCACCTGGTCGCCGCTTGCCGTCAGCGGCAATCTGGACAGCAGTGCGATGAGCAACCCCAGCGACCTGGTGCAGTGGGCGTTGCAGCACACCGACAGTTCGCGGGTTTATGCCGATCCCGACATCTGGATCGGCGCCGCCATCGGCATCGCGCTGATCGCCGCTTCCATCTACCTGCGCCGCCGGCGCTCCGAAGCCTGAGGACCTCCCATGCGCCTGCCTTTGACCCTGGCCATCCTGTTCGCACTGCCTGGCGCTGCGTCTGCCGAGGAGCAATGCAAATTTTCCGAACCGCGCAGCCTGGAGCTGAAGCTGAGCGGAGTGAAGTCGGTGCTGTTCGAGGTCGCCTCCAACGATCTGCATCTGGACGCTGCGCCGGGCAACAGCGGGCGTCTTGGCGGCCGCGCCTGTGCTGCCAGGGCCGATCTGCTCAAGGGCCTGACCGTCACCCAGAAGCGCGACGGCGACAAGCTGGTGGTGACGCTGGCTGATGATCGCCCGCTGCGCATTTCCATCGGCGACAGCTACTCCTACCTGGACCTGCGCGGCAGCGTGCCGGACTCGCTCCTGGTGCAATTCGACGTCGGCTCCGGTGACGCCGAGATCAGTGGCGCTGCTGCGGTGAGTGCCGATGTCGGTTCCGGCGACATGGCCATCCGCCGCACCAAGGGCCGGGTCACCGCCAAGGTCGGTTCCGGCGATATCGAGCTGGAAGACATGGGGTCGCTGCGCGTGCTGGCGGTCGGCTCGGGCGATCTCAAGGCCACGCAGATACGTGGCGCGGCCGAGATCGGCAAGGTCGGTTCGGGTGACGTCAAGCTGCGCGGCGTTGCAGGCAACGTCAAGCTCGGCACGATCGGCTCCGGCGATGTGGACATCGACGATGTGCAAGGCGATGTCGGCGTGGAAGCGGTCAACTCCGGCGCCCTGAGTGTGCACAAGGTGCACGGCGACGTCAGCGTTGCGCGCAAGGGCAGCGGCGATATCGACGTCAGCGATGTTGCCGGCAACACCCGCGTGCCGACCCAACAGTAATTGCGTCATTGACCATTTGAAAAGGGGAACTCCTGATGAAACAGTTGATTTCCGCGGTGTTGGCAAGCGTTCTGCTGGTCGGTTGCGGCAAGTCCGAGCCTACCGTCGACGTATCGGCCCAGGCCAACGGCGGTGGCGTGACCTTCAATGGCAAGAGCGTGACGCTCAAGCGTGACGGCCTGCCTGCAGCCACCGTCAGCGCGGACGGCGCGCTCAGCATCGATGGCAAGCCGGTCGCCTTGAACGCTGCGCAGCAGCTGGCGATGCGCAGCGTCTACACGCAGATCCAGGGGGTTGCCGCGAAGGGCATCGATATCGGCACCCAAGGCGCTGCATTCGGCGCTCATGCGGCCGGTGAAGCGCTCAAGGGCGTGCTCAGTGGCAACCCTGACCAGATCGGCGACAAGATCGAGGCCGAGGCGGAGACCTTCAAACAAAAAACCATGCTGATCTGCGACCAGCTAGACAAGCTGCGCACTGCGCAGGACGCCGCCACTCGCGTGGTGCCGGAGTTCGGGCCATACGCCAACCTGACGCAGAAAGATATCGACGACTGCCGTAACTGATTGCGGCTGCGGCTTACACGTCACGCGTTGCGCCACTGCCGCGGACCTTGGTCGGGTGTGCACCTGGCGGGTGCACACCCAGCGGCGAGATCGGTGCCGCCGCGTTTGCCCCCCTGCCGTATCCACCCATGATGATCGCGTCGGATCCATGCCTGTCGGCGGTGAGGCATGGGCCTTGCGTCAATTGCCAATGGCAGCGATCGACTGGTAAAGACGGAGGGATGCCTCCTGCGCAGCGTTACCTGCGCCTGCCTCGATTGACCTTCGCCAGGCATGACGGCGTGCGATGGCGTCGGAAACAAGCACCCGCATCGCGGCAGGACCTGGCCCGCTCGCCAGCATATCTCACGCATCACCCTGCGACATTTTGTCAGCCCCCAGGCATCGCGTCTGCGACGATTCGCAGACCCGCGCGGGATTACACTAACGCGCTCTCCCCGATCATCGACCCCATGAACAAGTTCGTGATGCTCTGCATGGCGTTGCTGCTGTGCACCCTTGCCGCCTGTGGCGACCAGTCGTCCCGCCGCGCCGAACGCGGCAAGCCGCGTGTCGCCATCACCACGCAATCGGTGATGATCCGCCGCCCGCCGGCTGCCAATGCGGAAATCACGCCCGACGGTACGCTCAAGATCGACGACATCGCGTTGCCGCAGAAGGAACCGACCCGCGCCAAGCTGCAGTTGCTGTTCGGGCATCTGCAGATGCTGCGCCAACAGGCCGTCAACGACGCTGGCCCGGACCCGGAGTACAAGTCGATCAAGCTGACCGCCACGCCGGAGATTCAGAAGCTCAGCGGCGAATTGCTGGACGAGATCCCGTCGCTGCAACCGTATCGCGAGAGCTTCGGCAACGTGCAGGCCGAGCGGCACTGAGTCGCCGGCCAAGGCCGCACAAAACCGTAAACTGGCGCGAGACCGTGTAGGAGCGCACTTGTGCGCGATGGGGCCTTATCGGGAAGGCTTCATCGCGCACCAGTGCGCTCCTACATGCACATGCTGTTAGTGATCAGCCACCGCCGCCACTGCTGCCGGCCTGGATGCCACCACGCGTCAGTGCAGCAGGATCCAGCAAACGGCGCAGGTCCGCTTCGCTGAGCCCGCTGTCTTCCAGCGCCACCTCCAGCACCGGCCGCTGTTCCTTGTAGGCACGTTTGGCGATCGCGGCGGCTTTCTCGTAGCCGATGATCGGGTTGAGTGCAGTGACCAGGATCGGGTTGCGGTCCAATGCCTCGCGCACGCGGTCCTGGCGCACCTTCAAGCCGGCGATGGCGGTATCGGCCAGCAGGCGCGATACGTTGCCCAGCAAGGTGATCGAATCCAGCAGGTTGTAGGCGATCAATGGCAGCGTCACGTTCAACTGGAAGTTACCGGTCTGCCCCGCCACGGTGATCGCGGTGTGGTGGCCGATGACCTGCGCGCACGCCATCACGGTGGCTTCCGGAATTACCGGGTTGACCTTGCCCGGCATGATCGAGCTGCCCGGCTGCAGCGCCGGCAATTCGATCTCGCCCAGGCCTGCCAATGGGCCGGCGTTCATCCAGCGCAGGTCGTTGGCGATCTTGATCAACGCCACGGCCAGCGCATTGAGCTGACCGGACAACTCCACCGCATCGTCCTGTGCGGCCAGGCCTTCAAACTTGTTGTCCGCACTTTCGAACTTGACCTTGCTCAGGCCCGACAATGCCTTGGCCGCCTTGCCGCCGAAGCGTGGGTCGGCATTGATGCCGGTACCGATGGCGGTACCACCCAGCGGCAGACGGCGCAGCCGCTTGAGCGAATCGTCCAGCCGGTCCTGCGCCGAACTCAATTGCGCAGACCAGGCGCCGAATTCCTGCCCGAACGTCAGCGGCATCGCATCCATCAGATGCGTGCGGCCGGTCTTGACGATCTTGTCCAGCGACTTGGCGCGCTTGTCGATGGTCTTGCGCAGGTGCTTGAGCGCCGGCTGCAGGTGTTCCTGCACCGCGAGCAGTGCCGACACGCGAATCGCGGTGGGCACCACATCGTTGGAACTCTGCCCCAGATTGACGTGATCGTTGGGATGCACCGCGTCCTTGCCGGCGCGCGTGGCCAGGGTGGCGATCACCTCGTTGGCATTCATGTTGGACGAGGTGCCCGAACCGGTCTGGTACACATCGATCGGAAATTGCGCATCGTGCGTGCCGTCGGCCACCTGCAATGCCGCCTCCTGCACGGTCTTGCCGATCGACTTGGGCAGCAGCCCGAGCTCGGCATTGACACCGGCAGCGGCGGCCTTGATCAAGCCCAGCGCGCGAATGAAACCGCGCGGCATCGGCTGGCCGGACACCGGAAAATTCTGCACGGCGCGCTGGGTCTGCGCGCCCCACAAGGCGTCGGCAGGCACCTGCAATTGGCCCATGCTGTCGTGTTCGGTCCTGAAACGTTCGCTCATCTGCATTCTCCGCACATTGTTGGATTGTGGTGACGCAATGGCTGGCAGCGGGCGCACCCACGCTGGCGAGGGCCATTACGATACTCGCTGGCAGCGTTGCAACGATGTCATCGCGGCGCGTGGACTAGACTCAGCGCTGATCCATACGAGGTACCACGCCGCCATGGGCGACGACCCTGACTGTAGAAACGCACTGCCTGCGTTCTGTTTCGCTGCACACCACGCCACCACGCATATCCCTGCGTTGATGGGCTCACCCGCCGCCGCTGCACCGCGTGGAGGCGACGATGCTCGGTAATGTGCTGCTGTTGATCGTCGCGCTGCTGCTGGTGCTGTTGAACGGATTCTTCGTTGCGGCCGAATTCGCTCTGGTCAAGCTGCGGCACACGCAGGCGGTGGGGCTGGCACAGACCCATGGCTGGCGCGGGCGCTTGCTGCTGGGGGTACACGCGCATCTGGATGCGTATCTGTCGGCCTGCCAGCTTGGCATCACCCTGGCATCGCTCGGGTTGGGTTGGGTCGGCGAGCCGGCCTTCGCGCATCTGCTGCAGCCGTTGTTCGATGTGCTGGGCATGTCCGAGGACGCGGCGCAGTTCACCGCCCTGGCGATCGCCTTCAGCCTGATCTCGTTCCTGCACATCGTGCTGGGCGAGCTGGCGCCCAAGACCATGGCGATCCGTCGCCCGGAGCGCATGTCGTTGTGGACTGCCGCGCCGTTGTATGTCTTCTACTGGCTGATGTATCCGGCAATCTGGGTGCTCAATACCAGTGCCAACCGGCTGCTGCGCATGCTGGGATGGGGCGATGTGGAGCACCAGTCGCACCGTTATTCGCGCGAGGAACTCAAGCTGATCGTCGGCCGCCAGGACCCGAACGCAGCTACCGCCGATCATGGGCTGGCGCTGATGAGCCATGCGCTGGAACTGCCGGATCTGGTTGCCGGCGACTTGATGCGGCCCCGCGAGCACCTGCGCAGCCTGCGCGAAGGCATGAACCTGGAGGCGGTGCTGGCCGAGTTCAGCGAATCGCGCTACAGCCGCTACCCCTGGTTCGAGGCCGATGGCGAACAGGTGCTGGGTATCCTGCACACCAAGGATCTGCTGGTGGCGATGGCACGCGGCCAGGACCTGGACGATCTGCGCCCGCTGCTGCGCCCGGCCACCCTGCTGACCCTGGAGACCCCGATCCCCAGCGCGCTGGAGCAGTTCCGCACCGGCACCACCCATCTGGCGCTGTGCGTGGAGGACCAGGGCCGCATCCTGGGCTTCTTCACCCTGGAAGACCTGCTGGAAGTGGTGGTTGGCGAGATCGAGGACGAACATCGCCATGTGGTGCGCGACGCCCCGGTGCGCGGCCAGGACGGCTCGTTGCTGGTGGCCGGAAGCACCTCGATCTTTCGCCTGGAACGCTTGCTGGGCCAGGACCTGAGCGCCCCGGACCATGTCAATTCGGTCGGCGGGCTGATCGTGCACCGGCTGCAGCGGCTGCCCGAAGAAGGCGAGACCCTGGAGCTGGACGGCCATGCACTGACGGTGCGGCGCATGGCCGGGCACCGGATCCAGGCGATCACGGTACGGCCGATCGGCGAAGCCGGCGCCGGGGCGGCGTAGAATACGCACCCCCGCCAGCCTCCCAGTGCCCTGCCCATGTCGGATTCCGCCCTGCTCGCCCTGTCCCCGCTCGACGGCCGCTACGCCTCCAAGGTGGATGCGCTGCGCCCCATCTTCTCCGAATACGGCCTGATCAAGGCGCGGGTCAAGGTCGAGATCGAATGGCTGCTGGCCCTGGCCGCCGAACCGGGCATCGCCGAGCTGGCGCCGTTTTCGCCCGCCGCCAGCCAGCGCCTGCGCGCACTGGCCGACGACTTCAGCGTGACCCACGCCGCACGCGTCAAGCAGATCGAGCGCACCACCAATCATGACGTCAAGGCGGTGGAGTACTTCATCAAGGAACAGCTCAAGGACGATGCCGAGCTTGGCCCGGCGCTGGAATTTGTGCACTTTGCGTGCACCAGCGAGGACATCAACAACCTCAGCTACGGCCTGATGCTGGAACAGGCGCGCCGCGAGGTACTGCTGCCCATGCTGGACGGCATCACCGCCACGCTGCGCACCCTCGCCCACACCCAGGCCGGCCAGCCGATGCTCTCGCGCACACATGGCCAGACCGCCTCGCCCACCACGCTGGGCAAGGAAATCGCCAACGTGGTCGCGCGCCTGGAGCGCCAGCGCAAGCAGATCGCCGCGGTCGAGCTGACCGGCAAGATCAACGGCGCGGTGGGCAACTACAACGCGCATCTGGTGTCGTACCCACAGCTGGACTGGGCCGCATTCGCGCAGCGTTTCGTGGAGAGCCTGGGCCTGGTGTTCAACCCGTACACCACCCAGATCGAGCCGCACGACAACGTGGCCGAAATCGGCGACGCCAGCCGCCGCGCCAATACCATCCTGATCGACCTGTCGCGCGACATCTGGGGCTACATCTCGCTCGGCTACTTCAAGCAGAAGCTCAAGGAAGGCGAAGTCGGCTCGTCGACCATGCCGCACAAGGTCAACCCGATCGACTTCGAAAATGCCGAAGGCAATTTCGGCATCGCCAACGCGCTGTTCGAACATTTTTCCGCCAAGCTGCCGATCAGCCGCTGGCAGCGCGATCTCACCGACTCCACCGTGCTGCGCGCGCTCGGTACCGCGTTCGGCCACACCCAGGTGGCGCTGGATTCGCTGGCCAAGGGCCTGGGCAAGCTGACCGTCAATCCGCAGCGCCTGGATGCCGACCTGGACGCCGCCTGGGAAGTGCTGGCCGAAGCCGTGCAGACGGTGATGCGCCGCCACGGCCTGCCCAACCCCTACGAACAATTGAAGGCATTGACGCGCGGCCACGGCATCACCGCCGCCTCGATGCAGGCCTTCGTGGAAAGCCTGCAGCTGCCCGAAGAGGACAAGCAGCGCCTGCGTACGCTCACCCCGGGCGGCTACACCGGTCTGGCAGAGCAGCTGGCGCGCGCGATCTAGGCACGGCCAACCGAACTGCTGCACAACCACCGTCCGCATGCGGGCGGTGCACGGAGTCGGCATGCGCCACTGGTCGCTTCCGGTCTTCGTGGGCGCCCTGAGAGCGGCCGACAAAGCTCATGCGTAGACGCACGGCGGGCGTGACCGCTGCTCGGTGCGGCAGGTACCACTCGCACACTCCGGTTGCTCCACGCCATCCATCCCCCCGGCGCCTGCTCGCTACGCTTTGTCTGCCGATCCAAGGCCGCTCGCTACGGCCTGTCGGTCGCTCCCCGCGGATGAAACCACCGGCGCCGCCGCGCCAGGCAGGCGCGGCCGTTGCTGATGTGCCATGGATCCCCGCGCCTGCGCCCCTGTTCTGAACGGGATGCGCGGCCGGATGTGCCGGCAATCCCCAGGCGTCGAGCCGGCGTCAACGACGCTTCCCGGCGTGACTGCTATGGTGCCGGCCTCATCCAAGCGAGGGTCCATCCATGCATGCAGTTCGGAGTATCGCGTCGCTGTTTGCCCTGTCCAGCATCGTCGCACTGGGCGGCTGCGGTGCCGACGGCCCGGCGGCCCAGGCGGTATCGGCCGTCTCGTC
Source organism: Xanthomonas sp. 10-10 (assembly GCF_040182365.1). Lineage (NCBI taxonomy): Bacteria > Pseudomonadati > Pseudomonadota > Gammaproteobacteria > Lysobacterales > Lysobacteraceae > Xanthomonas > Xanthomonas sp. 10-10. Next base: position 1,978,604 of record NZ_CP144460.1, on the reverse strand, counting down.
CACAGTGACCGACCCGGCCAGCGGCGCCGATTGCGACGGCAAGGATGTGCGCCTGACCCGCGACGACAGCGAGTGGATCCTGCACGGCAACTGCGGCACGGTGACCATCACCGCCTCGCGCGGTGCGATGAATCTGGACAACGCACGCAGCATTCGCGTGGAAGGCAGCAACTTCACCGTCCTCAACAAGCAGCTTGGCGAGCTCAGCATCATCGGCCATGACAACACGCTCAATCTGACCAATGTCGACAGCGTGGACATCCAGGGCAACAAGAATCTGGTGCTGGCGCGTGAGATCAAGCAGGTCCGTTTTTCCGGCAACGACAACACGGTCAACCCGTCCAGCAAACCCTCGCTGGATGACCGCGGCAGCGGCAACAAGGTGATGTGAGGCCGCGACGGTGCGCTAGCGCGGCCTTCGCACGGCAAGGCAAGGCAGCAAGATTGCGAATGACGCACGCATGGAGCGCCGTGCGTGCCGGGTGCTCGTCATCTTGGTCAGCCGGCGCGGGCCATGAACGCGCCACCCGGGACGCCATCACGGCCCGAGCCGCGGCACTTACGGTCGCCGCGCCGCCAATAGCGCTACGGCGCGCTTGACGGTGCCGCGTACGATCACACAAGGCAGTGTCTCGTCCGCTCAACCTCGATGCGGGCTGCATTGCGGCGTACACGTCGATGACAGCTTCGCCAACTGCAGCCTGTCGGGCGGCGTCAGCGGCAACCCCGAAAGTGACGCGCCTCGCAGCGCGTGACCTGCTACCCCATGGTCCGGCCCGCCCTGCTTCCGTAGGAGCGGCCTTGGCCGCGAAGCAGCCCACGCACCTCGTCATCGGCCCCCAAGGCAGGCACGCTGTTGCCGCCCGCACAGCATGGAACTGGGTGAGGTGACCGCCAGCCGGAGCATTCTCCCGCGCCGCGCAGGCCGAACCACCACGTCCCTGAAGCATGGCCTGTCGCCAGCCTAGCGTGCACGTGCAGATCCGGCGCAGGCATCGGACAATGGAGCATCTGCGCCGGCACTGCCGCGCCCCAGCATCCCATCGACATCTGCAAGGACTCCCCATGGCTGCACGCAAGGCAAACCCTCCCGTCATCGAAGTCCAGGCCCGCCCCGGGCAGCCGCTGGGCATGCCGGTGGAGCGCTTTCTGCGCACCTACTGGCACAAGCACCCGCTGCTGATCCGCAACGCCTTTGCGGATTTCGCCTCGCCGCTGCAGCCGGAAGATCTGGCTGGCCTGGCCTGCGAGGACGGCGTGCTGGCGCGCCTGATCAGCCACGACCGCGCCACCGACGACTGGAGCGTGCGTACCGGCCCGTTCCAGGAGACCGACTTCCCCGGCCTGCCCGATCGCGATTGGACGCTGTTGGTGCAGGACGTGGACAAGTGGGACGCCGACGTGCGCGCATTGCTGGACCAGTTCCGCTTCCTGCCGCGCTGGCGCATCGACGACATCATGATCAGCTTCGCCGCCACCGGTGGCTCGGTCGGCGCGCATGTCGATCACTACGACGTGTTCCTGCTGCAGGGCCAGGGCCATCGCCGCTGGCAGATCGACGCCCGCACCTCGCAAGGCCGCAAGCCCACGCCGCAGGCGTTCCGCGACGACGTCGACATCAAGCTGCTGCGCGAGTTCAAGCCGACCCACGACTGGGTGCTGGGTCCGGGCGACATGCTGTACCTGCCGCCGCTGCTACCGCATCACGGCGTGGCAGAAGACGCCTGCCTGACCTTCTCGATCGGCACCCGCGCGCCCTCCTCGGCCGAGCTGATCGGCGATTACCTGGACACCCTGATCGCCGATGCCGACGAGGCCGTGCGCTACCACGACGAAGACCTCAAGGTGCCGGCCGATCCATACGAGATCGACGTCACCGCGATGAACCGCGTGGTCGAAGCGCTCAATGCGCTGCGCATGAACGACCCCGATCGGCTGGGCGACTGGTTCGGCCGCTTCATGACCACCTACCGCGCCTCCGGCGACGTGGTGCCGGCGCCCGAGCCGATCCCGCGCGAAGCGGTCGAACAGGCGCTGGAAGAAGGCGTGGTGCTGTACCGCCACCCCTGGTCGCGGCTGGCCTGGCGGCGTGCCAAGCGCGGTGCCACGCTGTTCTGCAGCGGCCTGGAATTCGCATTGTCGGCCAAGGACGCGGCGCGCCTGGCGGCGGCCGAAGAGATCGATGGCGGGCTTTATGCGCAGCTGACCGCCCGCGGCCGCGAAGTGGTCCTGGAGCTGCTGGCGCAAGGCCACTACCAGCGCGCCCATGACGACGCGCGCGAAGACATCGACGACGAGCAGGCGCACGCGCTCACGGTGTCGGCCGACCACCACGACGATCAGGGCGACGACGATCGCGCGGACGCAGACGAGGCCATCGATACCGAGGCCGATGTCGAAGCGGTGGCGGACGAGGCAGACACCCCGGCCGAACTCGTCGACATCAGCCAGGACTCGGATGACGACTCCGAGGCCTCGGATATTGCCGAAGACGGCAACGACGCGGAGACCCCGGAGCGCGCATGAGTCCGCACGGCCTGCCGCAGATCCTCTCGCTGGACCCGGCATCCGATGCCGCGGCCCTGCGTGCGCTGCGGCAGGCCTGCACGACCGAGATCGCGGACATCGTCCACGAGACCGATTGGGATGCGCTGGACCCGCTCAGCCTGCACTTGGCCGCGCGCACCGATGACGGCCACCTGGTCGCCTCGGTGCGGGTGACGCCGGATCGCCGCATCGATCGGCTCGGCCTGGTGCCGGACTGGCGGCGTCGCGGGCTGTCCGACCACCTGCTTGCCGCAGCGGTGGATGCCGCCACCCAGCGGGGCTGGCCCAGCCTGCACGCCCGCGTCACCGCAAGCGCCGAGGCGGTGTTCGCACGCCTGGGCTTCCTACCCGGGTTACTTCCGCATCTTTCGCATGGGCGCACTGCCGATGCCGGCGCTGCGCCCGGCAAGCCCGTGCATCGCCGGCTCGATGGCCCGATGGCGGTGGACGATCTCGCCGCGGCCCTGGCCGCCGCCACCGGCCTGCTCAGCAGCGCACGCCGGCGGGTGCTGATCTACACCCGCGCACTGGACCCGCCGTTGTTCGACAACCCCGCCGTGCTCGATGCGCTGCGCCGCTTTGCCACCGCACGCCACGACAAGCGCGTGCAGGTGCTGGTGCAGGACACCGCCAGCGCCACTGCCAGCAGCAGCGCAATGCTGCGTCTGGCCCAGCGCCTGCCCAGCGTGTTCCGGTTCCGCGCGGTCAGCGATCCGGTCGATACCAGCTATGCGGCGGCCTACCTGGTCGGCGACGACGCCTACTACTTTCGTCCAACAGGTCATCGCTACGACGATGGCGAAACCTGGTTGTCCGGTGCGGCCCGCAGCCGCCAGCTGGAGCGCGAATTCGCGCAGATATGGGAGCGCAGCACGCTCTGGAACGAACCGCGCGCGCTCGGCATCTGACGCCGCAGCGCCCCTTGCGCGTAGGCGCCCGGCCAATTGGTCTACCCCGCCGGTCAGCTCGCAGACGCCCCCTCACAAGCGCAAGGGGGTATAATTTTTCGAGATTTGAGACCGACCGATAGGGCAACTCGCCCTGCCGCTTCCGCACAATCATCCCCACAGCAGACCCGACTTACCATCGTGGATAATCTCCTAAAGCAGTTCGCGCAGTCATCGCAGCTCGCCGGCGGCAACGCCGCCTACATCGAGGATCTGTACGAGCAGTACCTCGTCGCCCCGGACAGTGTCGATCCGAAGTGGAAGACGTACTTCGACGGCTTCAAAGGTCGCGATGCCGGTGATGTCCCGCACTCGGCGGCCATCGCCCACATCCTCAGCGCGTCCAGGCAAGCCGCCAATGCAGGGACCGGCGCAGGCGCCAGTGACGAGCGCGAGCGCAACGTCGGCCGCCTGATTACCGCCTATCGTGCGCGCGGCCACCTTGGCGCGCAGCTCGATCCGCTGGGGCTCACCCCGCCGGTCAATCCGCCCGATCTGGACCTGCCGTTCCACAGCCTGTCGCAGGCCGACATGGACAGCGAATTCAGCACCGGCGGCGTCGGTGGCCAGCCGCGGATGAAGCTGAAGGACCTGCTGGCCAGGTTGAAAGCGACCTACGCCAGCACCATCGGCGCAGAGTTCATGCACATCCAGGAATTCGACCAGCGCCAGTGGATCTACAAGCGCCTGGAAGATGCCGGCGGCAAGATCGCCGGCGACGCGGCCAGCCGCAAGCGCACGCTGGAGCGGCTCACCGCCGCCGAAGGCCTGGAGCGCTACCTGCACACCAAGTACGTCGGCCAGAAGCGCTTCTCGCTGGAAGGCGGCGATGCGCTGATTCCGATGATGGACGCGATCATCCACCAGTCCGGCAAGGACCAGGTCAAGGACATCGTGATCGGCATGGCCCACCGCGGCCGCCTCAACGTGCTGGTCAATACGCTGGGCAAGAACCCGCGCAAGCTGTTTGACGAATTCGAAGGCAAGTTCGAGCACGCCCATGACGACCGCGCGCACACCGGCGACGTCAAGTACCACATGGGCTTCTCGGCAGATATCGCCGTGGGCGACAGCAACCAGGTGCATCTGGCGCTGGCGTTCAACCCCTCGCACCTGGAAATCGTCGACCCGGTCGTGGTCGGCAGCGTGCGGTCGCGCCAGGAACGCTTCGGCGATGCCGAACGCAAGACCGTGCTGCCGATCCTGATCCACGGCGATGCCGCATTCGCCGGCCAGGGCGTGGTGATGGAGCTGTTCCAGATGTCGCAGGCGCGCGGTTTCGCGGTCGGCGGCACCGTGCACATCGTTGTCAACAACCAGATCGGCTTCACCACCAGCACCCGCGACGATGCCCGTTCCACGCTGTACTGCACCGACGTCGCCAAGATGATCGGCGCGCCGGTCTTCCACGTGAACGGCGACGACCCGGATGCGGTGATCTTCGTGTCCAAGCTGGCCTATGAATTCCGCCAGCAGTTCAAGAAGGACGTGGTCATCGACCTGGTCTGCTACCGCCGTTGGGGCCATAACGAGGCCGACGAGCCGGCCGCAACCCAGCCGGTGATGTACCAGACCATCCGCAAGCACAAGACCACCCGCGAGCTGTACGCCGCCAAGCTGGAAAGCGACGGCGTGCTGAGCGCAGACGAGGCCAAGGCGCTGGTCGACGGCTACCGCAACAAGCTGGATTCGGGCGAGTACACCACCGAACTGGCCAAGCGCAAGCCGGATGAATTTGCGATCGACTGGTCCAAGTACCTGGTCGGCACCGCCGCCGATCCGGTGGACACCCGCGTCAAGCGCGAGCAGCTGGATCGTCTGGCCAAGCTGATCACCACGATTCCGGAAGGCGTCGAGTTGCATGCACGCGTCGGCAAGATCTACGACGACCGCGTCAAGATGGCCGCAGGCGAGCAGCTGGGCGACTGGGGCTTTGCCGAGAACCTGGCTTACGCCACGCTGCTGGCCGAAGGCCACAAGCTGCGTCTGGTCGGCCAGGACGCCGGTCGCGGCACGTTCTTCCACCGTCACGCGATCCTGCATGACCAGAAGAACGACAACTACTACCTGCCGCTGCGTCAACTGGTCGAAAACCCGGAAGACGCCACCATCATCGACTCGCTGCTCAGCGAAGAAGCGGTGATGGGCTTCGAATACGGCTACTCCACCACCGACCCGAATGCGCTGTGCATCTGGGAAGCGCAGTTCGGCGATTTCGCCAACGGCGCGCAGGTGGTGATCGACCAGTTCATCGCCGCCGGCGAAGCCAAGTGGGGCCGCATCGCGGGCCTGTCGCTGTTCCTGCCGCACGGCTATGAAGGCCAGGGCCCGGAGCACAGCTCCGCGCGTCTGGAGCGCTTCCTGCAGCTGTGCGCGCTGGAGAACATGCTGGTGTGCGTGCCGACCACCCCGGCGCAGTGCTTCCACATGATCCGCCGGCAGATGCGCATGACCACCCGCAAGCCGCTGGTGGTGATGACGCCCAAGTCGCTGCTGCGCCACAAGCTGGCGGTGTCGAGCCTGGAAGAACTGGCCGAAGGGCAGTTCCAGCATCTGATTCCCGACGCCAAGGCCGATGCCGGCAAGGTCAAGCGCGTGGTGCTGTGCTCGGGCAAGGTCTATTACGACCTGCTCGAAGACCAGACCAAGCGTGGCCAGGACGACGTCGCCATCCTGCGCGTGGAGCAGCTGTATCCGTTCCCGCGTGCGCAGCTGGCCGCCGAGCTCAAGGCCTATGCCAACGCCACCGACGTGGTGTGGTGCCAGGAAGAACCGCAGAACCAGGGTGCGTGGTATCAGATCCGCCACCATCTGAACTTCTGCCTGGCCAGCGGCCAGAGCCTGCACTACGCCGGCCGTGCCCGTTCGCCCTCGCCTGCCGCCGGCCACATGGCCGACCACATCGTCGAACAGCAGAAGCTGGTCGCCGATGCGCTCCTCAATCCGTTCAACGACCAAGTCGCTGAATAACTCCTCTTCCCCAAAGAACGAAAACCCTAGGACGCTCCCCGAATGGCCACCGAAGTCAAAGTTCCGGTACTGCCCGAATCCGTTTCCGACGCCACCATCGCCAGCTGGCACAAGAAGGCCGGTGAAGCGGTCAAGCGCGACGAGAATCTGGTCGACCTGGAAACCGACAAGGTCGTGTTGGAAGTTCCTTCGCCGGTCGACGGCGTACTGAAGGAAATCAAGTTCGAAGCCGGCAGCACGGTCACCAGCAACCAGATCCTGGCGATCATCGAAGAAGGCGCCGTTGCCGCCGCCGCTCCTGCCGAAGAGAAGAAGGCCGATGCACCGGCTCCGGCCGCTGCTGCCCCGGCCGCAGCGCCGGCCCCGGCTGCCGCCGCTGCGCCTGCCGCTGCCTCCAAGTCTGCTGCCGATGCGCTGCCTCCGGGTGCGCGTTTTGCCGCGATCACCCAGGGCGTGGACCCGGCCCAGGTCGAGGGCACCGGCCGTCGTGGCGCAGTGACCAAGGAAGACATCGTCAATTTCGCCAAGGCCGGCGGCGTGGGCAAGGCCTCCGGCGCCCGCCCGGAAGAGCGCGTGGCGATGACCCGCGTGCGCAAGACCATCGCCAAGCGTTTGATGGAGTCCAAGAACTCCACCGCGATGCTGACCACCTTCAACGAAGTGAACCTGGCCAAGGTATCGGCCGCGCGCAAGGAACTGCAGGACGAGTTCCAGAAGGCGCACGGCATCAAGCTCGGCTTCATGAGCTTCTTCGTCAAGGCCGCCGCCAACGCGCTGCAGCGCTTCCCGCTGGTCAACGCCTCGATCGACGGCGACGACATCATCTATCACGGCTACAGCGACATCTCGATCGCCGTGTCCACCGACAAGGGCCTGGTCACGCCGGTGCTGCGTAACGTCGAGCGCCAGTCGTTCGCCGACGTCGAGCAGGGTATCGCCGACTACGCCGCCAAGGCGCGCGCCGGCAAGCTGGGCCTGGACGATCTGCAGGGCGGCACCTTCACCATCACCAACGGCGGCACCTTCGGCTCGCTGCTGTCCACCCCGATCATCAACCCGCCGCAGAGCGCCATCCTGGGCATGCACGCGATCAAGGAACGTCCGATCGCCGAAAACGGCCAGGTCGTGATCGCGCCGATGATGTATCTGGCGCTGTCCTACGACCATCGCATCATCGACGGCAAGGATTCGGTGCAGTTCCTGGTCGACATCAAGAATCAGCTGGAAAACCCGGGCCGGATGTTGTTCGGTCTGTGATGAAAGCCGGGATTGGTGATTCGGGATTCGGGATTCGCATAAGCGACCTGATCCCGTGCATCCTGCTTTTTGCGAATCCCCAATCCCTAATCCCCAATCTCGTGAGCGAAGAATGAGCGAACAAGAACAATTCGACGTCGTCGTCATCGGTGCCGGTCCGGCCGGCTATCACGCGGCGATTCGCGCGGCCCAGCTGGGCATGAAGGTCGCCTGCATCGACGCCGCACTCGGCAAGGACGGCAAGCCCGCACTGGGCGGCACTTGCCTGCGCGTGGGCTGCATTCCGTCCAAGGCGCTGCTGGATTCCTCGCGCCAGTTCTGGAACATGGGCCACCTGTTCGGCGACCACGGCATCAGCTTCAACGACGCCAAGATGGACGTGCCCACCATGATCGGCCGCAAGGACAAGATCGTGAAGCAGTTCACTGGCGGCATCGCGATGCTGTTCAAGGCCAACAAGATCACCCCGTATTACGGCTTCGGCCAGCTGCTGCCGGGCAACGTCGTCAAGGTCGCCCAGCACGAAGGCGGCGAGATCGAGCTCAAGGGCACCAACGTGATCCTGGCGGCCGGCTCGGAATCGATCGAGTTGCCGTTTGCCAAGTTCGATGGCGACACCATCGTCGACAACGTCGGCGGCCTGGACTTCACCGCCGTGCCCAAGCGCCTGGCCGTGATCGGTGCCGGCGTGATCGGCCTTGAACTGGGCAGCGTGTGGAAGCGCCTGGGCGCCGAGGTCACCATCCTCGAAGCGCTGCCGGATTTCCTGGCCCTGGCCGATGCCGAAGTGGCCAAGACCGCGCTGAAGGAATTCAAGAAGCAGGGCCTGGACATCAAGCTGGGCGCCAAGGTCAGCAAGACCGAGATCACCGGCAGCGGCGATGCCAAGCAGGTGGTGCTCAGCTACACCGACAGCGCCGGCGAGCAGACCCTGACCGTGGACAAGCTGCTGGTGGCCGTGGGCCGCAAGGCCGCCACCAAGAACCTGCTGGCTGACGGCACCGGCGTCAAGGTGACCGACCGCGGCCAGATCGAGGTCGATGGCCATTGCCATACCGGCGTCGACGGCGTGTGGGCCATCGGCGACTGCGTGCGCGGCCCGATGCTGGCGCACAAGGGCTTCGAGGAAGGCATCGCGGTGGCCGAGCTGATCGCCGGCCTGCCCGGTCACGTCAACTTCGACACCATTCCGTGGGTCATCTACACCGAGCCGGAGATTGCCTGGGTCGGCAAGACCGAGCAGCAGCTCAAGGCCGAGGGCGTTGCCTACAAGGCCGGCAGCTTCCCGTTCGCGGCGATCGGCCGCGCGGTGGCCATGGGCGAGCCGGCCGGCTTCGTCAAGGTGATCGCCGATGCCGAAACCGACCGCGTGCTGGGCATGCACCTGGTGGGCGTGGGTGTCTCCGAGCTGGTGCACGAAGGCGTGCTGACGATGGAGTTCAACGGCTCGGCCGACGACCTGGCACGTATCTGCCACGCGCATCCGACCCTGTCCGAAGCGATCCACGACGCCGCGATGGCGGTGAGCAAGCGCGCGATTCATAAGGCCAATTAAGCCGGGAATCGGGAGTGGGGAATTGGGAATCGTAAGAGCGTTCCCATCACCTCGCTCTTCACGCTGACGCCGGACCTAGGTCCGGCGTCATGCGTTCCGGCTTCCGCTTTGCTTCGACCCATTCCCTATTCCCAACTCCCGATTCCCGTTCCCATGAAAAGCATCTGCGTCTACTGCGGCTCCAATGCCGGCAACAAACCCGTCTACGTCGAGCGCGCCATGGCGCTGGGCGATCGCATCGCCAAGCAGGGCCTGCGCCTGGTCTATGGCGGCGGCAACGTCGGCTTGATGGGGACGGTGGCCAACGCGGTGCTGGCCGCCGGTGGTGAAGTCACCGGGGTGATTCCGCAGCAGCTGGCCGATTGGGAAGTGGCGCATCGCGGGCTGACCACGCTGGAAATCGTCGGCTCGATGCATGAGCGCAAGATGCGCATGTTCGAGCTGTCCGATGCCTTCGTCGCCCTGCCCGGCGGCTTCGGCACCATGGAAGAGATCTTCGAGATGCTGACCTGGCGCCAGCTGGGCATCGGCAACAAGCCGTGCGCCTTCCTGGATATCGCAGGGTTCTATGCACCGCTGATCGGCATGATCGATCGGATGGTGGAAGAGCGGTTCCTGCATCCGGATCAACGCGCCGACCTGTGGTACGGCGACGACATGGCGCAGATGCTGGGGTGGATGCAGCACTACACGCCGGCCCAGGCGTCCAAGTGGATCGACGAGAAGCGCCGCTCCACGCTGGTGTAATCAGGATTTGCCGGCCTTGCGCGGACTCGGACGCGCCGCTTCCTGCTGGCGCGCGCATACGCCGCCAGCGCACGCGCGTCCGCCCGAACACCCGCCACACGCGATGTCATTAGCCAACGTCCGACGCACGGCAACGGTGCATCGCCAAGACGCACCTCGTCCCGAATGCCCCGGTCTGCGAGCTTGCAACGGCAGTCACGCTGACTGCCGCAACCGGCACCGCTGCCTCGCATAGAATGGCGGCGATGCTCGATACCCTCGCCGCTGACGCGCACCATAGCCTGGACATCAAGCACAGTCGCTTTCTGGCCCATGCTGCTGCACTCGATTCTTCCGCGCAGGCGCTGGAGATCGTGCAGCGCGTGTCGGTGCCCGACGCCACGCATAACTGCTGGGCCTACCGGTTCGGGCAGGAGTACCGTTCCAGCGACGATGGCGAGCCCAGCGGCACTGCCGGCCGGCCGATTCTGGCCGCCATCGATGGCCAAGGCTTCGATCGCGTGGTGGTGGTGGTGACGCGCTGGTATGGCGGGATCAAGCTCGGTGCCGGCGGGCTGGTGCGCGCTTACGGCGGTACCGCTGCCGAATGCCTGCGCCTGGCCACGCGGCGACCGCTGGTCGCGTTGACCCTGCTCGACCTGCAATGCCAGTTCGACGATCTGGGCCTGGTGCACGCGGCGCTTGCCGCATTCCATGTCGACAAGCTGGACGAGCACTTCCACGCCCAAGGCGCAGCGTTGCGCGTGCAACTGCCTGCCGATCAGCTTGCCGGCTTGAAAAGCCGTCTGTGCGACGCCACTCGCAATCGTGTCCATCTCTCAACACCGGAAGCCGCATGAATCAGCCAGCCGCCGCCAGGCCCAACCCATTGCGGAAGCTTGGCAGCCTGCGCACCTTGTGGCCCTTCGTGCAACGTCAGCGGGGTCTGTTCGCCGCCTGGCTGATCGCACTTGCGGTGTCTTCGGCAGCCACGTTGAGCCTGCCGGCCGCGGTCAAGCGCATGATCGATCACGGCTTCTCCGGCGGCACGCAGATCAACCAGGCCTTTGCGCTGTTGTTTGTGGTGGCGGTGGTGCTGGCCCTGGCGACCGCAGCGCGCTTTTACTTCGTGGCCTTACTGGGCGAAAAGGTCGTCGCCGATCTGCGCGGCCGCCTGTATGCGCACCTGATCGGGCTGGATGCCGGCTTTCATGATCGCAGCCGCAGCGGCGAGCTGGTGTCGCGACTGTCGGCCGACAGCGAACTGCTGCGCGGGCTGATCGGCACCACCATGTCGGTGGCGTTGCGTAGCTCGGTGACAGTGATCGGCAGCATGGTGATGTTGTTCGTCACCAGCCCGCGCCTGGCCGGATTCACGATGATCGGCATTCCGCTGGCGGTGCTTCCGATCGTGCTGGGTGCGCGCCGGTTGCAAAAGATTTCGCGCGCCAGCCAGGACCGCGTGGCCGATGCCAATACGCTGGCGGCCGAAACGCTTGGTGCGGTACGCACCGTGCAGGCGCATGCGCGCGAGCGTTACGAAAGCCAGCGTTTCAGCCAGGCCTTGTTTGCGGCGATCGATACCGCGCGGCTGCGGATCCGCACCCAGGCCGGCGTGACCGCCATCGCGATCATGCTGATTTTCGGTGCCATCGTGGGCGTGCTGTGGCTGGGCGCACACGACGTGGTGTCCGGGCGCATGACACCCGGCACGCTGGGCCAGTTCGTGCTGTATGCGCTGATCGGCGGCGGTTCGGTGGGCGCACTGGCGGAGGTGTGGAACGAGTTGCAGCGCGCCGCAGGCGGCATGGGCCGGGTTGGCGAACTGCTCGACGAAGAATCGGCGATCGTTGCACCGGCCACCCCGACGCCGTTGCCGCAGCCGTTACGCGGAGCGATCCATTTCGACCAGGTGGCATTCCATTATCCGCAGCGCCCCGACGCACCGGCGCTAGACGGCTTCGACCTGCACGTCAGCCCGGGCGAGACCGTTGCCCTGGTCGGCCCGTCCGGCGCCGGCAAGAGCACGGTGCTGGCGATGCTGCTGCGCTTCCACGACCCGGCCAGCGGCAGCGTCCGCATCGACGAGGTGGACCTGCGCCAGACCGACCCGGTGCGCCTGCGCGAGAACATCGCGCTGGTCCCGCAGCAACCCACCCTGTTCGCCGCCAGCGCCGCCGACAACATCCGCTATGGCCGCCTGCAGGCCAGCGATGCCGAGGTGGAAGCGGCAGCGGCAGCGGCAGAGGCGGACGGGTTCATTCGCGCCCTGCCCCAAGGCTACGCCAGCGAACTGGGCGAGCGCGGGACGCGCCTGTCCGGCGGCCAGCAGCAGCGCGTGGCGATCGCACGTGCATTGCTCAAGGACGCGCCGATCCTGCTGCTGGACGAAGCCACCAGCGCACTGGACGCGCAGAGCGAGCGCGCCGTGCAGCAGGCACTGGACCGGCTGATGCAGGGGCGCACCACCCTGGTGATCGCGCACCGCCTGGCAACCGTGCTCAAGGCCGACCGCATCGTGGTGATGGATGCCGGCCGCATCGTGGCGCAGGGCACGCATGCGCAGTTGATCGCCGAAGGTGGACTGTATGCCGAGCTGGCGCGGCTGCAATTCATCGATCAATGACCGCTGGTTGATGCCCGCTGCGGGCCACGCGCCCGCGCACCGGCCCGGCCGGCAGTGCGACTCCGAGCGACCCGACGGACCGATGCGACCATGCCCCGCCCCAAGACCACCCTTCGCCAACTGAGCTACTTCGTCGCACTTGCCGACACCGGCAGCTTCACCCGTGCCGCCGAACAGATGGGCGTGTCGCAGCCCTCGTTGTCGCAGCAGATCCGCGCACTGGAAAGCATCATCGGCGCACCGCTGTTCGAGCGCGGCGTGCCGGCCATCCTGACCCCGCTCGGGCGCGACCTGCTCGATCGCGCGCGCAGCATCCTGCTCGACGTGACCGATCTGGAAGACGTGCGCACCACGGCGGCCGACACGTTGATCGGCACCATCCGGCTCGGTGTCTCGCCCACGCTGGGCGCCTACCTGATGCCCAGCCTGGTCGCACGATTGCACCGCGAGCACCCGGCGCTGCGCGTGCACGTGCGCGAGGGCCTGCCGACCGTCCTGGCCAGCGACCTGGCCAACGGCGTGCACGACCTGATCCTGGCGCAATTGCCGGTGGCCGGACGCAGCCTGCATAGCGAGCGGCTGTTCCGCGAACCTCTGCACGTGACCATGGCCGCCGATCACCCGCTGCGCGCCAAGCGCTACGTCACCCCTGCCGACTTGCGCGGTGCCAACCTGCTCACCTTGATGCCGGAGTACCGATTGGCCGAACAGGTCGCCGCCATCGCGATGGATGTCGGCGCCCATGTGCTGCGCGATTACGAAGGAACCAGTCTGGATGCGATCCGGCAGATGGCCGGCATGGGCATGGGGTTGGCGCTGTTGCCGGACCTGTACGTGCGCCAGGAAATCCGCGAAGGCGACGATGTGGTGGTGCGCCCGATCAAGGGCGGCCGCTATTACCGCGAGATCGGGCTGCTGTGGCGGCAAGGTGCAGGGCGTGCACCGGCGTTCGGTTTGATCGCCGATTTGCTGCGTGCGGCAGCCGCATAGGAAAATCCTATACAACGGATAAGCGCTCCGGCCTTGTCCTATAGCGGCAACTCGTCAATGCTTCACTGAACTCATCAATGGAAGTTCAATGGCGTCACAGCGGATCGGATGGCGGGAAGCGGTGGGCTGGCTGGCGGAAATCGTCGGGCCGGACATGCCGTATGTGCGTCTTGCCCTGGTGTACGGCGTGGCGATCAGCCTGCTGTCGCTGGCCACGCCCATTTCGGTGCAGCTGCTGATCAACAGCGTCGCCAACACCGCGCTGCCCACGCCGCTGTGGACGTTGTCGGGCCTGCTGCTGGGGCTGCTGCTGCTGGTAGCGTGCCTGAGCGCGATGCGGGTGTGGATGATGGCGCTGTTCGAACGCCGCCTGTTTGCGCGCGTGGTGGCCGAGATCACGGTGCGCGCAGTGCATGCACAGAACCCCTTCTTCGCCGACCAGAACCGCGGCGATGTGTTCAACCGCTACTTCGATCTGGTGGTGGTGCAAAAAGCGGTGCCCAGCCTGGCGATCGGCGCCTTCACCATCGTGCTGCAGTCGGCGGTCGGCCTGGTCGTCACCAGCTTCTACCACCCGTTCTTCCTCGGGTTCAACGCCTTGCTGCTGCTGATCATCTTCGCGATCTGGATGATCTGGTCGCGCGGTTCGATCCGCACTGCGGTCGAGCTCAGCCACGCCAAGCACAATGCCGCACACTGGCTGGAAAGCGTCGGCGGTTCCAACGGTTTCTACAAATCCAGCCGCCATCTCAACTTTGCGATGGATCGCTCCGAGGCGGTCACTGCGGCCTACGTCGACCGGCACCGGCGCCATTTCCGCTACAGCTTCACCCAGACGGTGGCGTTCCTGCTGCTGTACGCGGTTGCCAGCGCGGCGCTGCTGGCATTGGGCGGCAGCCTGATCCTGCGCGGCGAGCTGTCGATTGGGCAGTTGGTGGCGGCCGAGCTGATCCTGAGCGCAGTGTTCTATGGCATCGCGCAGCTCGGCGCCTATCTGGACACGTTCTACGACCTGGTCGCCAGCGCGGAAGAATTGTCGCTGCTGTATGCCATTCCGCAGGAACGCGCCGTGGCGGCGGCCGGCAAGATCCCCGGCAACAGCGCGGTGCGGCTGGATGGCGTGGTGATCGAGGGGGCGCGTTTCGATTTCACCCTGGAAGCGGGCGAGCACCTGGTGACGCTGGCCGATGGCGGCGCCGAACGGCTGCTGGCGATGGTGCTCAAGCGCCATGTGGTGCCGGATCGTGGCCTGGTCATGGTGGGCGGCGCGGACCTGGCCACCTTCGACATGTACCTGCTGCGCTCGGAAGTCACTGTGCTCGATCGACCGACCATTGTCGAGGTGACCATCCGCGAGTATCTGGCCATGGCCTCGCCGGACGTGAGCTCCGAAGCGATGCTGGAAGCCATCGACACGGTGGGGCTGCGCGCGCGCATCGCCGCGCTGCCGCAGGGCCTGGACACGCGTCTTGCCGCGTCCGGCTTCCCGCTGTGGATCGGCGAAGTGATGGCATTGAAGCTGGCCAACGCCTTGCTGGTGCGCCCGCGCGTGCTGATGTTGTCGCAGCTCTACGACCTGCTCCCGGCAGAACGCCTGACCCGCGTGCTAGGCCGCCTGAAGGAGGCCGGCACCACCGTGCTGCTATGCACCGGCAGGCCGGAAGACATCGAACTGGATGGCTGGTTCCGCCTGGAGCCAGAGCGCCAGCAGCGCTACGCCACCCGCGCCGAACTGATCGCATCCACCCAGGAGGCCGACAATGCAGCACGCCCCTGATCGGATCGCGCACTTCCCCACGCTGGCCTCGATGCGGCCACCGAGCATCGCCAGGGTGCTGGCGTGGATGCTGTTGATCGGCGTCGCCATCGCCGGCGCGATCCTGGCATTCGCACCGTGGGTGCAGACCGCCAGCGGCAAGGGCCAGGTGGTCTCGCTCGATCCGGGCGATCGCCAGCAGCAGGTCACCGCCTTTGTGCCTGGCCGTGTCGAACGTTGGTATGTACACGACGGCCAGCACGTCTCCAAGGGCGACCCGATCGCGCGCGTCGGCGACCTGGACCCGGATCTGCTCACCCGGCTTGCCAGCGAGCGCGCGCAGGTCGCGGCGGAAATCGCCGCCATCCAGCAATCGCGCGCGGTCGCCAGCATCGACGTGGAACGCAGCCGGCAATTGCTCGCCGAAGGACTGGCCGGCCGCCGCGATTACGAGCTGACCCAGATCAAGGTGGCCGAGGCCGACGCCAAGCTGGCCGAATCGCGCGCCAAATTGACCCGCATCGACATCCAGTTGAACCGTCAGTCCGCGCAGCTGGTGCGCGCGCCGCGCGATGGCCGCGTGCAGCAGCTCAACGCCGCCAGCGGCAGCGCCATGGTCTCGCCCGGCACGGTGCTGGCGGTGATCGCGCCCGAGCGCGTGGAGCGTGCAGTGGAGCTGTACATCGATGGCCGCGACGTCCCGTTGATTCGCCCCGGCCGCCCGGTGCGGCTGGAGTTCGAAGGCTGGCCGGCGATCCAGTTCAGCGGCTGGCCGTCGGTGGCGCACGGCATGTTCGACGGCCGCGTGCGCGCGATCGACCCCAATGCCGCGCCGGATGGGCTGTTCCGCATCCTGGTCGAGCCGCAGCCGGGAAAACCGGCCTGGCCGGCGCAGGAATTCGCCCGCCAGGGCGGCAAGGTGCGCGGCTGGGTGCTGGGCGAGACGGTGCGGGTGGGCTACGAACTGTGGCGCCAGCTCAACAACTTCCCGTTGGAATTCGGCCGGCGCCCCTCTGCCGCCACGCAGGACGATGGCAAGGCCAAGCCCGCCGCCGACAAGTCCGAAGACGACACGACGGGCAAGAAATGATGCGGCATCTGCTGGTCCTGCTGATCGCACTCTGCCCAGGTGCGGCCTTCGCCCAGGCCGCGCCGCTGACCCTGGACGAAGTGCTGCACTCCTCGGCCCGCTCTGCGCCGCAGATCGTCGAAGCGCTGGCAAAAGTCCGCCAGGCCGAAGGCAAAGGCATATCGGCCAACGGTGCGTTCGATACCGTGTTCGACATCGAAGGCCGCTCGCGCGAGGCCGGCTACTACGACGGCAGCACCATCGAAAGCGGCGTCAAGCGACCGTTCGAGAACAACGGCGGCTATTACTACGGCGGCTACCGCTCCTCGCGTGGTGCGTTCCCGGTCTACGAAGACAAGTCGTATACCGACCGCGGCGGCGAAGTGAAGGTCGGTGCCTTGTACGCGCTGCTGCGCGACCGCGTGGTGGACGAGCGCCGTACCCGGCGCAACGTCGCCAGCGCCGACATCAATGTGGCGCAGTACGAAGCGGAGATGGTGGCGATCGGCGTGCAGCGGCGCGCCGTGGACGCCTACCAGAGCTGGGTGGCGGCCGGCCTGAAGCTGCGTGCGTACAACGACCTGCTGGCGTTGGCAGAGCGGCGCCGCAATGCGATTTCGCGGCAGGTGACGCTTGGCGCGCGCCCGACCATTCTGCTGACCGAAAACGACCAGAACCTGGTGCGCCGGCGCGCACTGGTGGTGCGCTCCGAACAGGACTTCGCCAATGCGGCCAATGCCTTGTCGCTGTATCTGCGCGACGACGCCGGCATGCCGCTGATCGTCTCCAGCGAGCGCCTGCCGCCCGATACCTCCGCGCTGGAAGGTCTGGCCGGTGCCAGCAAGATCACCGCGCCGGTGGAGCGGCCCGATTACCGCGCCGTGCTGACCCGCATCGACCAGGCCACTGCCCGGCTGATGCTGGCGCAGAACGATCTGAAGCCACGGCTGGATGTGAGTTTCGAAGTCAGCAAGGATCTGGGCCCCCCCGGCGTGGGCGGGCCGAACCGCTCGCCGACCGATGCGATCATCGGCTTTCGTTTCAGCGTGCCGCTGGAGAACCGCTCCGCCAAAGGCCGCGTTGCCGAAGCGCGCGCCGAGATCGAAGCACTGGATCAGCGCAGCCGCTTCCTGCGCGACCAGATCTCGGTGGAGGTGGAGTCGATCGTCATCTCGCTCAACGCAGCAGAGCGACTGGCCAAGATGGCCGATGAAGAACGCGGCCTCGCCGACCGCCTGGCGGCCGCCGAACGGCGGCGCTTCGAACTGGGCTCCGGCGATTTCTTCCTGGTCAATCAACGCGAAGAAACCGCCAACGACGCACGCGTGCGCTTGATCGACGCGCAGGCGCGGATTGCGTCGGCACGCGCAGAGCTGGCAGCAGCCACCGCGGACCGCGATGCATTGCAGTTGAGTCGTTGATGGGTCGAGTCTGTGCTGGTCCACGTCTGCACGCGTGGATCCTGCGCTGCGGCGCATGCAGTGCCTGATAGGGTTTACGCTGCATCCATCACGATACCGCCGGGCGCCCTGTACAAACCCGCATCGCCTCGGCCGGCACCGGGCTGCAGGCGTCGCTGATGCCTCGCTTGCAAGCAGCCGCGACCTTGCCGTTACTGCGCTGGGACCGGGCAAAGACACCGCAGAATCGACGCAGCATGGCGAACGCGCCATTCCAGCTCCCCCCTCATCCCACGACGACATCTGAATAACATCTGCGTGCGCATCCTCGGTGTGCCAGCCGACTGCTGGCGGTGCGGGCCAGTGGTCCGCACGGCAAGCTTGGAATCCCTCGGAGGTGCATATGTCTTTTCGGCAATTTCCCGCGATCGGCGCAGATGGCGAGCCGTACGTCATCATCGAATTCCGCGACGAACAGTCAGCTGGCCCGGGCGCGCATCCAGCGCCACGTTACGAGCTCCCCGATGGCCGCCACCTGCAACGGCAGGGCCAGCGGTTCATCACCGACGGCGGCGAGCTGCAACTTTCCACGCCCTGAGCACTGCCTGGTCAATTTTTGACCAGGCAGACTACAGCCCTTGCCCTGCAAGGGCTGCAACCGGTTATCCACATGCTTGTGCAACTTTCATCCACACCCCGTGTGGATGAAAGTTGTAGTGACGTGCGTGGGTCGCCACGGCGACGTCAAACTGCGACGGCCGTATGAGCGACCCTTCCGAGTGAGTCATCCGTTCGTACGCTATCCAGGTTGACGAAGGCCGGCAAATATTCGACATCTCCGCCAGAGATTTCAGTCCGACGCGCGTATGTAACAGGGCTGCTTGAATCGATGGGCGTGCGAGCGTGCGTGCAATGTCAGCGCAGATCGGGGGCCAGGTGAACCATGAAAATTGGAATCTCCTAAGCGTGCCGCAGCGATGGCGCCACGCTCAAGGACGTCAGTTAATCGGCGAGTTGCTGGAAGCATGCTCACACCTTGATCGTCAGTCGCTGGAGCCACCATCGTTTGAAAGGATATCTGACCGAAATTCTTGCTCTTGGCGATCGCTTGGATCGCTGGTCTGGTCCTGGCAATCGCGCCTTCAAGGTTGGAGCGATCGTTCGCTTGGTCATCGCTGGTGCAATGGATCCAGCCCGCGTGCAATGCGCGGAGGACTCAATCAAAGATCCCGAAGACATTAGACTTCACACAACCCACGGTTGGCTCCCGGCGGCACCATTAAAACCAGAGAGGCTTCTACGTTGTTTATGACGACGGATTTTTACACTAATCAAGTTGCATCGTGGCCGGCCGAAGGGCGCCATGTAATGGCCCAGTCCGACGAGACTTCCATAACCGTCTATCAAGCTTATCGCCCGGCGATTGCGGACTATGCCGTGGCTCACCAGCAATTCGGCGGAGAATTCAGTTACTCGCGCATGAGTTGGATCAAGCCGAACTTTCTCTGGATGATGTATCGGTGCGGATGGGCTTCCAAAGAAGGACAGGAACGTGTGCTGGCCATCCGGCTGCCGAGGCGATTCTTCGATGAATTGTTGCAGCTGGCCGTTGCCTCCAGCTACGACCGCGGTCAATTTTCATTACGTGAACAGTGGCAAGCAGCCTTGGCACAATCAGACGTTCGTCTGCAGTGGGATCCTGACCACGACCCATCCGGCAAGCCGGTACCGAGGCGAGCTTTACAACTTGGGCTTCGTGGCGATGTTCTGCGGCGTTTCGGTAGTACGGAGCTGATCTCGATACGGGACATTACGCCGTTTGTGATCGAGCAGAGAGCCAATGCGCACGGACACTTCGAAACACTGCTTACCCCAGTAGAGACTGTTTACCGTGCCAATGCGGTTGCGGCCAGAGCTGCCGGCATCACGTCGGAAGGGCTCTAGCGAGTCACCCCTGCCGCCAACGAGGTGCAGGCAGCTGGCCTTCAGCATTGGCGCCTTGCATGCACCTTAAGGCGATGCCGCCATCGTAGACCGATGGCGCGCATGTCCATCCACATGTCCGATGAAGAGCGGACATTCGCCGCGCCCTGCCTGCGCTTGATGATGGAGCACATTGCATAGCGCTGATCCAACTTGAGGGCGGTGTTCAACTACTCACGATCAACAAAACCGACCAGAAACAATTCACCGCCGGCCTACGCCGTTGTGACGAGGTTCGACTGACATGCGAATACGGCCATTTCCATACTGGCGTTCAAGCTCGGTCTGCGCAGGAACGGTGGGGTGTGAAGCAAGAATCAGCTGCGGACGCCGCTGGCCGGCACCACGCACGTGACGTCTGAAGATCACAACCACCGCCAAGGCGAGATAGGCCAACGCGGCACCCACGACGACACCACCCTTGCCAAAAAACCAAAATCGACTCGCACCACCCGTGGCAATTGCGCCAAGGGTGGACGCGCGGCCCACGGGAAGAAAAAAAACAACAAGCACGGCGAACGCTCCAACGAACCAGAGCACAAATCGATAGATTCGATGCCGCCTTCCCGGCGGTTTCATTGCGCGCAGGGCGTCCTCCCCTGACCTGTGCATGGCACGACAATCGCCGGACCAAGCATGCAACACACGACGCCGCGTGGCCTGTCCGGGAACATCGGCGCGCGAAGCCAGCGGTAAGGAACGCGGCACCCGCCTTCGGCAATCACTGTCACCGCTCAGGACGATCCAGCACGCGCCCGATCCCACGCGCATCGATCTCGTTCGCCGCATCTGCCAATGACTGAAAATCGCTACCCTCTTCGAACCCGATACGAAAATGCAGCTCACCCGCCGGTGTGCGCGAGGAATGGATCGACGACAGGTTTACCGCGTGCCGCTCGAAGACATGCAACAGCGTGCGCAGCGAACCGGGCTGGTCTTCGGGCAGATACACGCTCAAGGTCAGCGGCTCGGTGAGGTCGGCCAGCAGGTAGCCCACGCGCTCGTAGGTGTAGTTGCCTGCAGCCAGCGCAGTGTGTTGCAAAGCGTGCACGTTCGCGTCCAGGAACTGGCTGCGGAACTGCGCGCGTGCCGCATCGTCGCCTTGCGCCACCAGTGCGCGTAACTGCTGCAGCTGCGACAGCAGGCGGTCGAGCATTTCGCCGACGTAGGGGTTACCGAACTGGATGTCTTCGTAGATCGATGGATTGAGCGAGAGGATTCGCGCGATCACCGCCGTGTCCAGCTCGAACGACGCGGAGCGATACGGCATCAACGCCTGCAAGTGGCCCAACAGCGGTGCGTAGTCGCGCAAGGTGCCAGCCTGCGCAAGATGGGTGGCATGCACCATCGCCTGCACCAAGGCCATTACCCGGTCGTGGTGCTCGGGCGTGGCATACACGCACTCTGCCTGGAGTGCTGCGTACAAGGTCTGCACCCACGCCGACCAGTGCTGCAGGCGCGCTTCGCAGACCACCATCACCCGCCCCTTCAAGGTCGGCGATTTGGGCGGCGCGGTCATCGGATGCAGGCCGACGACGTCTGCTTGCGACGCCAGCATCGCAGCGACCGGCGCCTGCTTGATCGAGGTGACATCCATCCACAACTGCGACGCGGCACGCGGGCCGGCAAGCTTCACATAGCGCTGGATCAACGCCGCGGTGTGGCGAATCGGTGCAGAAAAAATCAGCACATCCGCACGCTGCGCCAGGGTGGCCTCGTCCATATCGCCGTCGCCGGCCGGATCGAAGCCGATCACCTGCAGCCCCATGCGCGTGCGCAGGAACTGCGCCAGCCAGCGTCCGTAGGCGCCGGCAATGCCGACGATGCCGACCACCGGCCGCGCACTCATGCCAGACGCTCGACGGCAAAGCGCGGCAGTGCCGCAAGCGCAGCCGGCGCGGCGGCCAGCACGTCGAACTCTTCGTAGCCTGCGGCCAGGGTTGCCTCCAGCGCCCCGTGTACGCCGGTTAGCGCGTGTCCCACCGCCTGCTCGAACGGCATATCGCGCAGCAAAAAGCCGATCAGCAGCGCCATCAGCACATCGCCGGTGCCGGCCACGTCGACCGGCAGATGCGGGCTGGCCCAGCGATACACCGCATCCGTGCTGACCGCCAGGGTCACCAACTCGCCTGTCGCGCCGGCAACGCTGTGCGCAAGCACCCATTGCGGGCCGCGGGCGAGCAGGACACGCGCCGCGGCGATGGCGTCGTCCTGCTCCAGGCTGGGCAGACCGGTCAGGCGTCCCAGCTCGAACGCATTGGGCGTGACCAGCCAGGCATGCGGCAGCAACCGTTCGGCGAACACGCGCTCCAGCCCCGGCTCGACGTAGGGGCCGGTATGCGTATCGCCGATCACCGGATCCAGGCAGTAGCGCAGCTGCGGGGCCTGCGGCAAGGTCTGTTCAAGCCAGTCGGCGAATGCTTCGCCATTGGCCAGGCTGCCGAAATAGCCGGAGACCAGCATGCGCGCCCGCTGCGGCAGGCCGCGCTCGGTGGCACCGAGCAGCAGGTCGGCCAGCCAGTCGGCCGGCAGGATACGGCCGCGCAAGGTCGCATAGAACGGCGCGTTACTGAGCAAGGTGGTTGGCACTTCGGCCACACGCAGTCCAAGCGCACGCAGCGGCGGCACGGCGGCGCTGTTGCCGGCATGGCCGTAGACCAGTTGCGACTGCACCGAGATCACATCGATCGGCGAGGGACCCTCCGGGCGCTGGCGGCGACCGTGGACGAGATGACTATCGGTTGCATCGCTCATGGGAGACGCCGTCGGGAAGGGAGAGCCCCATTATCTGCCGCAATGCGTGAGCGCGTGGAGTGTCTGGAGCCGCGCAATGTTCGGTGCGACGCGCTTGACTGGATGCGATCCGGAAGGGCGCCGACATTGGAGCCGGTGGTGACGCGCACGCCAGAGCCGAACGCGGCAGCGCTGCGCAATACCTGCATGTTGTGCAGATGTTCCGGTCTGACCAGGCGCGATGGTGCTGACCGGGCGAGTATCGGCACAGCGTCGCGAGGATGTCAGCGGCGCGGGTGCAGTCCGCGGCATGGCGTATTGATTCGATCGAGCGGCGCGCGTGACAACATGAAGCGCGGGCCTGCACGGAGCGCAGAACGACGCGTCGTCATTAGGATAGTTGTAGTGCTGCCCGGCTGAACCAGAGCGAGCGACCAGGCTATCGATGCAGGGCGGCTTTAACAGTCGGCATGCCGTACCCTCATCCGCCCTTCGGGCACCTTCTCCCGAGGGGAGAAGGATGTCTTCTGGCACCTTCTCTCGAGCGAGAAGGATGTCGTTCTTCTGGCATTTCTTGCGAGCGAGCTTCTTTTAGTTTTCTTGCGAACGCGCGCCTGGCACTTCTGCCGAGCGAGAAGGATGTCGTTCGTGTGGCACGTTCCACGAAGGGAGAACGATGTCGCTGCCCAATCGCTTTCCAGCGAGCGAAGCGAGGCCGTCTTTCACTCACTCGCCTTGCCCGACGTCATGCCTGCTCCCGGCAGGAGCAGGCGTGGCGTTGGGCAGCGTCGCCCACTGCCATGACGTCGTCTACGACGTCATGCGATCCCAGAAACCCTTGACGCCATCGATGAAGGTGGCCGACTTGGGCGAATGCTTGCGCGCATCCTCACCGGTGAAGGTTGCCTCGAACTGCTGCAGCAACTCGCGCTGATCGGCGGTCAGGTTCACCGGCGTCTCGACCACCACACGGCAGTACAGATCGCCTTCGCTGCGGCTGCGCACCGAGCGCACGCCCTTGCCGCGCAACCGGAACAGCTTGCCGGTCTGGGTCTCGGCCGGAATGCGGATTTCCGCCTCCCCGCCCAGGGTGGCCACGCGCACGGTGTCGCCGAGCGCGGCCTGCGAAATGCGGATCGGCACTTCGCAATGCAGGTCGTCGCCGTCGCGCTGGAAGATCGCATGCTCGCGCACGCGCACTTCCACATACAGATCGCCTGGCGGCGTGCCGGCCGGACCGGCTTCGCCTTCGCCTGCCAGACGGATACGGTCGCCGGTATCCACGCCAGCGGGCACCTTGATCGACAGCACCTTGTCTTCTTCCACGCGACCGGCGCCATGGCAGGTCTTGCACGGGTTCTGGATCAGCGTGCCGCGTCCATCGCAGTGCGGGCAGCTCTGCTGCATCGCAAAGATGCCGCGCTGGATGCGCACCTGGCCGCGCCCATGACAGGTGCCGCAGGTCTCGACCTTGCCGTCTTCCGAACCGCTGCCGTGGCAGGGCTCGCACTCGATCAGGGTCGGGATCTCGATGCGTCGCTCGATGCCGGCGACGGCTTCTTCCAGATCCAGTTCCAGTACGTAGCCGACGTCGGCACCACGTCGCGCAGCGCGCGGACCGGCGGCGCCACCGCCGAAAATATTGCCGAAGATATCGCCAAAGATATCTCCCATGTCCGGGCCACCCGGCCCACCGCCACCACCGCCCATGCCGTGCTCGAACGCAGCGTGGCCATGCGCGTCGTAGGCGCGGCGCTTGTTGCCGTCCGACAACACCTCATAGGCTTCCTTGCACTCCTTGAACATCGCCTCGGCAGCAGCGTCGCCTGGATTACGGTCCGGGTGGTGCTTCATCGCACAGCGCCGATACGCCTTCTTCAGCTCCTCGTCGCTGGCGCCACGGGCAACGCCCAGCACTTCGTAGTAATCGCGTTTGCTCATGAGAGGGAATCGGGAATCGGGAGACGGGAATCGTTCAAAGCGTACATCCTCAGTAAATCGCAATCGAAAGTGGAAGGGTCAGACAACGGGAAGGAGCGATGCCGCAGCACCGCTCCTCCCATTCTCGATTCCCTATTCCCCACTCACGCCTTCTTGTCGTCCTTGACTTCGGTGAACTCGGCGTCCACCACGTCATCGGCGGCCTTGGAGGCCTGCGCGTTGCCGCTGGCCGCATCGGCGTTGCCGCCCTGCTCTGCCGCGGCGGCCGCTGCGTACAGCGACTGGCCGGCTTCTTCCAGGGTCTTGCTGCGCGCTTCGATCTGCGCCTTGTCGTCGCCCTTCATGGCCTTTTCCAGATCCGACAATGCCGCTTCCACCTTGCCGATCACATCGCCACCGACCTTGCTGCCATGCTCGGTGATCGCGGTGCGGGTGGCGTGGATCAGGCCATCGGCCTGGTTACGGGCCTGTACCAGTTCCTGGAACTTCTTGTCTTCCTCGCGGTTGGCTTCCGCGTCGGCGACCATGCGCTGGATCTCTTCGTCCGACAGGCCGGAACCGGCCTTGATCTCGACCTTCTGCTCCTTGTTGGTCTTCTTGTCCTTGGCCGACACGTGCAGGATGCCGTTGGCGTCGATGTCGAAGGACACTTCCACCTGCGGCATGCCGCGCGGGGCCGGCTCGATGCCGGACAGGTCGAACTTGGCCAGCGACTTGTTGAAGCGGGCCTGCTCGCGCTCACCCTGCAACACGTGCACGGTCACTGCCGACTGATTGTCTTCGGCGGTGGAGAAGGTCTGCGAGGCCTTGGTCGGGATGGTGGTGTTCTTTTCGATGATCTTGGTGAACACGCCGCCCATGGTTTCGATACCCAGCGACAGCGGGGTCACGTCCAGCAGCAGCACGTCCTTGACGTCGCCGGCCAGCACGCCGCCCTGGATCGCAGCGCCCACGGCCACGGCTTCGTCCGGGTTGACGTCCTTGCGCGGTTCCTTGCCGAAGAAATCGGCAACCGCCTGCTGCACCTTCGGCATGCGGGTCTGACCGCCGACCAGGATCACTTCGTTGATGTCGCTGGCGCGCAGGCCGGCGTCGTTCAACGCGGTGCGGCACGGCTCGATCGACTTCTTGACCAGGTCCTCCACCAGCGCTTCGAGCTTGGCACGGGTCAGCTTGATGTTGAGGTGCTTCGGGCCCGAGGCATCGGCGGTGACGTACGGCAGGTTCACTTCGGTCTGCTGGCTGGTCGACAGCTCGATCTTGGCGCGCTCTGCGGCGTCCTTCAGGCGCTGCAGCGCCAACGGATCCTTGCGCAGATCGATGCCCTGATCCTTGTTGAATTCGTCGACCAGGTACTCGATGACGCGGTTGTCGAAGTCTTCGCCGCCCAGGAAGGTGTCGCCATTGGTGGCCAGCACTTCGAACTGCTTCTCGCCGTCGACCTCAGCGATTTCGATGATCGACACGTCGAAGGTGCCGCCGCCCAGGTCGTACACGGCGATCTTGCGGTCGCCACCGTTCTTGTCCAGGCCATAGGCCAGGGCTGCGGCGGTCGGCTCGTTGATGATGCGCTTGACGTCCAGACCGGCGATACGGCCGGCGTCCTTGGTGGCCTGACGCTGGCTGTCGTTGAAGTACGCCGGCACCGTGATCACGGCCTCGGTGACCTTCTCGCCCAGGAAATCCTCGGCGGTCTTCTTCATCTTTTCCAGCACGCGGGCGGAGATTTCCTGCGGCGCCATGCGCTTGGCATCGCTGGTCTGCACCCAGGCGTCGCCGTTGTCGTGCGCCAGGATGCCGTACGGCACGTGCGAGATGTCCTTCTGCACTTCGGCGTCGGTGAACTTGCGGCCGATCAGGCGCTTCACCGCGTAGAAGGTGTTCTTCGGGTTGGTCACTGCCTGGCGCTTGGCCGAGGCACCGACCAGGACTTCGCCGTCCTTGGTGTAGGCGACGATCGAAGGCGTGGTGCGATCGCCCTCGGAATTTTCGATGACGCGGGCCTTGCCGCCGTCCATGATCGACACGCACGAGTTCGTGGTGCCGAGGTCAATACCAATGATCTTGCCCATGGATACGCTCCTGATGATTCTTTAGCTGTGTCCGGCGACGCCGGGTCTGGCTGAGATGTGGGGGTGGCGCGCAGGTGTTCAAGCCATCTGTGCGCATCTGTGTTCCAACCGCGCGCCCGGCAGTTCAGCCGGGCGCCGGCAATCAGTCGTGCTTGGCCACGACCACCAGGGCCGGGCGCAGCAGGCGCTCGTTGAGCAGGTAGCCCTTCTGGAACACCTGCACCACATGGCCCGGCGCAATGCCCTCGGCCTCGCCCTGGCTGATCGCCTGGTGCTGGTCGGGGTTGAACGGCTGGCCGACCGGGTCGAGCAGGGTCAGGCCGTTGTCGGCGGCGACCTTGAGCAATTGCTTGTAGGTCATGTCCAGGCCATCGCGCAGCGGGCTGGGTTGGCTGCCGGCCGCGGTGAGCCCGGCATCCAGGCTGTCGAACACCGGCAGCAGCTCGCCCAGCAGCTTCTCGTTGGCGAACTTACGAGCGTTTTCGACGTCGCGCGCGATGCGCTTGCGCTGGTTTTCCAGATCGGCCCGCTCGCGCAGGGCATCGGCCTTGACCAGCGCGATCTCGCTGCGCAGCGACTCGATCTCGGCCTTGAGCGGATCGGTCTCGGGTGGGTTCTGGGACAGGTCTTCGGAGTCGAATTCGGGGTGGTCTTGGTTCATGTGCAGTTCCCGGGCAAGCGGAACGCCCGCCCCAACGTCACCCCGTATGTGGGCGCGTGCGCGCGTTTCAAGCAAAACGATCGCATCGATCGCTGCCGCTTATCGCCTGTCGGGCGGCTCCATCGCCGCGCCCAGCACCTGGGCGGCGGTCTGCACCAGTGGGATCACCCGGTCGTAGGCCATACGTTTGGGCCCGATCACGCCCAGCACGCCCAGCACCTGGCCATTGGCGGCATACGGCGCGGTGACCAACGAGACATCGTCCAGCGACACCATGCCGGTTTCCTCGCCGATGAAGATGCGCACGCCCGGCGCCTGGATGGTGCGTTCGAGCAATTGCAGGATTTCGCGCTTGCTGGCGAAGGCCTCGAACAGCTCGCGCAGCCGGTCCAGGTCCGACAGGTCCTGCACGCCCATCAGCCGGGTCTGCCCGGCCATCACCATGTCGTCGGCATCGGCCGGCACCAGCGCCTCGCTGGCCAGGTCCACGCTGTGCGCCAGCAGCTGCTCCATCTCGTTCTTGGCCATCCGCAGTTCGCGCAGCAGGCTGGCGCGGATGTCCGACAGCGCGCGCCCGGCGAACTGTGCATTGAGATAATTGGCCACCCGCTCCAGCTCGGCCGGCTCGTAGGCGCGGCGCGGCTCGATCACCCGGTTCTGCACTTCGTTGTCGGCAAACACCAGGATCGCCAGCACCCGGCGCGCGTCCAGAGGCACGAAATCGATATGCCGGAACGCAAACTGCGCGCGCCGCGGCGCGCTCACCACACCCACGAAGTGGCTCATCGCCGACAGCATCTGCGAGGCGCTGCCCAGCAGCGACTGGGTGCCATTGCCGCTGGCCAGCTCCGCGCGCAGGCGCCGCACTTCTTCTTCGCCCGGCGGCTGCATCTGCACCAGGCTGTCGACGAACACCCGGTAGCCATGCGCGGTAGGCACCCGCCCGGCCGAGGTATGCGGGGAACTGAGCAGCCCCACGTCCTCCAGGTCGGCCAGGATGTTGCGGATGGTGGCCGGGCTTACATCCAGCCCGGCATGCTGGGCCAGGGTTTTCGAGCCCACCGGCTCGCCGTCGCGGATGTAGCGCGCGATCAAGGTGCGCAGCAGCTGGCGGGCGCGGGGGTCGAGCATTGGGGACTGGGACGCGCGCATGGGATCATCCGGTGAGACTGGGCATAGATAATGTCTGGCACCGGGGATGGCAAGCGTCCGACTCCCTGCCCGCGCCTTCCTGCCCTAAGCTTCCCCAACGCATTCACACCCGACCCCCATGCTCAGACACCTCTCAATCAAGGATTTCGCCGTTGTCCGCGCCACCGAGCTCGAATTCGGCCCGGGCATGACCGTGGTGTCGGGCGAAACCGGCGCCGGCAAGTCGCTGATGGTGGACGCGCTGGGCTTTCTGTCCGGCCTGCGCGCCGACAGCGGTGTGGTGCGCCATGGCGCCGACCGCGCAGAACTGTCGGCCGAATTCCAGTTGCCGGCCGAGCACCCCGGCCTGGCCTGGCTGGCCGACAACGAGCTCGATGACGAGTCCCAATGCCAGCTGCGCCGCATCATCCGTGCCGACGGCGGCTCGCGCGCCTGGATCAACGGCCGCCCGGTGACCTCCTCGCAGCTGGCCGAGCTGGCATCAAGGCTAGTGGAAATCCACGGCCAGCATGAGCACCAGGCCCTGATGGCCCGCAACAGCCAGCTCGCCCTGCTCGACGCCTACGCCCGCAACAGCGCCCAGCGCGAGCAGGTGCGCCAGGCCAGCCAGCGCTGGCAGGCGCTGCTGGACGAGCGCGACGCGCTGTCCGCGCAGGGTGACGTCTCCGACCGCATCGGCTTTCTCGAGCATCAACTGGGCGAACTGGAACGCGAGGACCTGGACCCGGCAGCGATCGCCGCGCTGGACGTCAATCACCGGCGCCAGGCGCACGCCACCGCACTGATCGGCGCCTGCGACAGCGTGGCCCAGCAGCTCAACGGCGACGATGGCGCCTGCGCGCTGGGCCTGCTGCAGGACAGCCGCCACGACCTGGCCCGCGTCGCCGAACACGAACCACGCCTGGGCGAGGTGGACGCACTGCTGGACAGCGCCGTGATCCAGATCGAAGAGGCGCTGGCGCTGCTCGACCGCGTGCGCGACGACCTGGACGCCGACCCGGCCCAGTTCGAGGCGATGGAGCGCCGTCTCGGCCGCCTGCACGACCTGGCCCGCAAGCACCGCGTCACCCCGGACGAACTGGCCGCCCATCGCGACCGCATGAGCCAGGAAGTGGAGAGCCTGCGCGGCGCCGACGAGCGCCTGCAGCAGCTGGACAAGCATATCGAGTCCGCCACCGGCGTCTGGCGCAGCGCGGCCGGGGTGCTCAGCGACAGTCGCAAGACCGCCGCCGAGGCCTTGTCCACCGCCACCACCACGCTGATCGGCGAGCTGGGCATGGGCGGCGGGCAATTCCTGATCCAGCTGCAGCCGCAGGACACGTTGCGCCCCGACCCCAATGGCGCCGAGCGGGTGGAATTTTTGGTCGCCGCCAACGCCGGGCAGCCGCCGCGCCCCTTGCGCAAGGTCGCCTCCGGCGGCGAGCTGTCGCGGATTTCGCTGGCGATCGAAGTGGCTGCGCTCGGCCTGGACAGCGTGCCGACCATGGTCTTCGACGAAGTGGATTCGGGCATCGGCGGCGCGGTGGCCGACATCGTCGGGCAGAAGCTGCGCGCGCTGGGCGAGGAACGCCAGGTGTTGTGCGTGACCCACCTGCCACAGGTCGCGGCCAAGGGCCATGCGCACTACCGGGTCAGCAAGGCACCGGTGGACGGCATGACCCAGAGCGCGGTCGAACTGCTCGGCCCGCAGGCACGCCAGGAAGAACTGGCGCGGATGCTCGGCGGCGTGGAAGTCAGCAAGGAAGCCCGCGCGGCGGCGCGCAAGTTGCTGCAGAGCGCCTGAGCGCAGCGAGCAGCTCGCAGATTCAAAGGACCCGTTCCCTCCCCCGCTGACGAAGCTCCCTTCCTGGCTGACAAGGCTCCCTTCCCCCCGTCTGCGGGAGAAGGTGCCCGAAGCGCGAATGGGGCAACATCGCCGCGACGCGACCACCACAGGCGACAAGCGCAAACGGTGCAGCCCCTCATCCGGCGCTGCGCGCCACCTTCTCCCGCCAGCGGGAGAAGCGATGCCTGGCTGCGCGTGATCTCTCGATTGCACGGCACCCCTCCACCGCTCCCTCCCCCGCCTGCGGGGGAAGGTGCCCGAAGCGCGGATGGGGGCAACATCGCTGCGACGCGACCACCACAGGCGCGACAAGCGCAAACGGTGCTGCCCCTCATCCGGCGCTACGCGCCACCTTCTCCCGCCAGCGGGAGAAGCGATGCCTGGCTGCGCGTGATCTCTCGATTGCACGGCACCCCTCCACCGACCCTTCCCCCGCCTGCGGGGGAAGGTGCCCGAAGGGCGGATGGGGGCATGGGGGCATGGGCCTGCGGCATACCCACCAACACGCCCCAGAACGCGCAAGGCGGCCGAAGCCGCCCTGTCGTTCTCATTGGCGATGCATCGCGCTCAGCGCTGGCGCTTCTTGCGCACGTACAACACCAGCGAATGCTCTTCCAGTTCGTAGCCATGCTTGGCGGCGATCTGACGCTGCAACGCCTCGATCTCTTCGCTTTCGAATTCGATGACGTGGCCGGTGTCCACATCGACCATATGGTCGTGGTGGCCGCCGCGGTCCAGCTCGTACACGGCCTGGCCGCCTTCGAAATTGTGCTTGAGCACCAGACCGGCCGCCTCGAACTGGGTCAGCACGCGGTACACCGTGGCCAGCCCGATCTCGTCGCCGTGGTCGAGCAGCTGCCGATAGATGTCTTCTGCGCTGAGGTGGTGCTGGTTGCTCTTCTGTTCGAGCAGCTCCAGGATCCGCATCCGCGGATGGGTCACCTTGAGCCCGACTTTGCGCAGGTCGTGGGTTTCCATATGTTCTCCGTTCATTGGCGATTTAGCGCCAGCTGCCATCAAACGGGTCGCGGCGACCGGCGGGAGTGTATCATCGGCGTGATTTCCTCAGCACTTATTCCCCGATGCGCAATCTCCTGCTGGTCGCCGCCGTTGCTCTTTCCACCGCTGGCTGCGGCATCATCTACAAGCAGCCGATCTACCAGGGCAATCTGATCAAACAGAACGCCGTGGAGCAACTGCAGGTAGGCCAGAGCAAGCAGCAGGTCAGCGCGTTGCTGGGTACTCCGTCGATTCCGGACCCGTTCCATGCGCAGCGTTGGGACTACACGTCCACTCAGCGCGTCGACCGTCTGGCGCGTACTGAAATCAAGAATTTCACCGTGTTCTTCGAGAACGATCAGGTGGCGCGCTGGGAAGGCGACTACTTCCCGTCGCAGGACGAGCAGCTGGCCAAGTCGGCCCCCAAGCAGTTTGGCCGCAACCTGGCACGCGACAAGAAGAAGCAGCGCGGCCGTTGATGCAGTGGGTCGGCGATCGCGCGATCGCCTGATCACGCGCAGCGCCAGAAAGCCGGCCTTGGTGCCGGTTTTTCTTTATCTTCTCGCCTGAACGCCCTCGACCGGCATGAAAACGGCGACGCGCCTGCCCATCTCGGCAGGGCGCCCGACTGCTGGGCGGAGCGCCCACGCCAATGGCAGCGGCGCTACCGTACCGCTACGCCCATGCACAGACGCCGCACGACTCAGCACAGCGCCAGATGTCCTCGAAACCCGTTTGCGCGCACCCACGCCGTGGGCGATAGGTCTGCAGCTGACGCAACGCGCCGTCACATGACACGACGCAAGACACAGCAATGGCGCCCCATCTGGAAGAGCTCGCTCACCAGCAATGCGGCCGACTGCGGCCAATCCCGCCACTAGCTGCCGGTGTCGGCTTTCTTCGCAGGTGCAGCCCGACGGCGACGGGCTTCTTTCGGATCCAGCAGCAGCGGCCTGAGCAACTCGACCCGGTCGCCGGCGCGCAGCACCTGGTCCGGGCGCACCACGACACCGTGGATGGCGATCGCTGCGGGCGGGGCCTCTGCGCAGAGGCCGGATGCGGCGGTTGCCTCGGCGACGGTGGCACCCTGCGGCAGATAAAGCACGATCGCGCTGTAGCGATCCGGCCAGGCCAGGATGACTTCGACCTGCACGGTCACACGTCGCCGCGATCGGCGACCCGCACGAAATCGTTGACCATGCGATCGGCCAGGCCCTGGAAGCCCAGCGCCAATGCCGGCCCCAGCAAGCGCGAGCTGGTTTCCACCTCGAGGGTCAGGCTCACCTTGCACGCGTTGTCGCCCAGCGATTGAAACTCCCACAGGCCTTCCAGGCGCTTGAACGGGCCGTCGCGCAGATGCATCACGATGCGTTCGGGCCGCTCGAGCATGTTCTCGGTGGTGAACCAGGTGCGGAACGAGCCCAGCCCCAGGTCCAGGCGCGCCACGATATGCGCATCGTCCTGCTCCAGCACATGGGCAGCGTCGCACCAGCCGAAGCGGCGCGGATAGGCGGCGACATCATTGACCAGATCGAACATGCGGGAGGCGCTGTGTTCGACCAGTGCGCTGCGACGGATGGTAGGCATTCGCTAACTTGTGAAAGACGGAAGATCGTTTGACGACACCGAATCGGCGACAATGGCGTCATGAGCAAGAAACCAACCAAGGATAAAGCAAACGGCGCGAAGGCCACGAAAACCATCGCGCTGAACAAGCGTGCGCGCCACGAATACCACCTGGAAGAGCGCTACGAAGCCGGCCTGGCGTTGCAGGGCTGGGAGATCAAGGCGATCCGCGCCGGCCGCGCCAATATCGTGGACGGCTATGCGTATGTGCGCTCCGGCGAGATCTACCTGATCGGCGCGCAGATCACCCCGCTGATCCAGGCCTCCACCCACACCGTGCCGGTGGAGCGTCGCGACCGCAAGTTGCTGCTGCACCGGAGCGAAATCGACAAGGTGCTTACCCGCGTGGAGCGCGAAGGCTACACCCTGGTGCCCACCGCCCTGTACTGGAGCAGCAACAAGGTCAAGCTGGAAATTGCGCTCGCCAAGGGCAAGCAGAATCACGACAAGCGCGACGCCGCCAAGGACCGCGACTGGCAGCGCGACAAGCAGCGCGTGATGCGGCGGCACAATCGAGATGCATGAATCGGGAATCGGGAGTGGGGAATCGCGAGAGCTGGTCTGCTGCCTGCTTCGGGCTAATTTAAGCTTCTGCAAGAGCACAAACTGACTGGGTACGCGGCATCTCAGCTTTTACGATTCCCGATTCCCCACTCCCGATTGCTCACGTGGCTCCAAGCATCCGCATCAAATTCGGCACCCCCCTGCCCTGCACGTAGCGGTCGCGTTGCAGATCGGTGCAGGTGTCGAGCATCAGCTGCTTGACCCGGTCCGGAAAGCCGATGAACTCGCGGCGTGCCGACAGAAAGCCGGCCAGCACGCCGGAGACATGCGGCGCAGCCATGCTGGTGCCGCTCATTTCCACCATCAGGCTTGCCGGATCTTTCGGATCGAAGTCGTAATACGTCGAGACGATCTTTTCGCCCGGCGCCACCACGTCGGGCTTGCCGCGGCCGTCGGCGGTAGGCCCGCGTGAGGAAAAATACGACACGCCGTAATTGTGCGGGCTGCTCTTGTGCACCGAGCCGACCACGATGGCCTCTTCCAGATTGCCCGGGTCGCTGATCGACAGATCCATGTTGGCCGGATAGGCATCCCCATCCTTGCCCATCAACCAGGCCAGCCCTTCGTTACCGGCAGCCACCACCACCAGTACGCCCTGTCGCCATAGCCGGCGCAACTCGTTGCACAGCGGTGTAAAGCCACAGCCGTAGCTTTCCGGGTCGAAATAGCCGCCCAGGCTCAGGTTCACTCCGTGGATGACCAGCTCGCCTGCGCGCTCGTTGATGGCAGCCACCTGCTGCACTGCCTTGATCATCCACGAATCGCGCCCATCGCCGGCGTCGTCCAGCACCTTGAAGCCATACAGCTGCGCATCCGGCGCCATGCCGGCAAATTCCAGCGGCGGACCCGGCTTGCCCTGCGCATCCGGCAGCGTTGCCTGGCAATGGCCGGCAATGATCCCGGCGATGTGGGTGCCGTGGCCGTGCCGATCGAGCCGGGCAAACGCATCGCCATCGGCGCGCGTCAATTGCCTGGGCGCACCGCGCCGCGTGCAATCCCATTGCGCCACCACGTTGTCGCGCTGGCCTTTGACGAAGAAATGCGGATGGCTGGCGGCGATACCGGTATCCAGCACTGCCCAGCCGATCTGCTGCCCGCGCGCCCGATAGGCATTGCGTGCTGCGTCGGCATGCAGCACGTTGCCGGAGATGTGGATCAGCGCGCGCTTGCCGGCATCGCGCCACACCCGGCGAAACCCCAGCGCACGATAGCGGCCCTGCAGCGATTCAATTTCGAAGCGGGTCAACCGCGCCGATACGAAGCGCTGCAAGCCATCTTCCAATTCGATCGCCTCATCCAGCGCGTCGCCCTGCAGGCCGGTGCTGCGCGCAGCGACCTCGCGCAGATGGCGTATCAGCACTGCCCGCACACCGGCCGGATCGTTGCCGGCGAGCCGCCGGTCCAGTTCGATCAGGACTTCATGCCGATGCTCGGGGCCGTGCGCTTCGAGCTGCTCGCTGAGGTCCTTGATCAACACCGCATTGGACACCGGCTGGTCGAAGCCCACGCCCACCGCCTGCCGCACCGCTGCGCGGACCTGCGGGATCGACAGATAACCCGAGCCCGAATGCGCGTTGTGCTGCCAGTCGGGATTGATCCGCGCGCCGGCAATGTTTTCGAAACGCCCCTTCGCATTGGCGATGTCGTCGGTGAGATCGGCGTCCAGCGCGATCGGGTCGCGCGTCTCGGCGACGTTGATCCACTGCCGCACGCATGCAGGGAACGGCAGCTTGCGGGTGCCGGTCCAGCGCTTGAACATGCTGCGCACCTGCGGCAACCCGAGCGGCGATCCCAGGGTCAGGAACAACGTCACCTCGCAGTCGGCCGCCTCGAGCTGGCGCAGCACGTCGTAGGCGATCATCGAACCCTGGCTATGCGCGACCACCACGAACGGCCCGCCTCCCGCACGCAGCCGCTGCGTCAGGCTGTCGCGCATCGACGCCGCGCGCTCGGGCACGAAGAACAGGTCGTGCACGTCCTGCAACAGCGCTGCGGAAATCAGCCGCAG
This sequence comes from Xanthomonas sp. 10-10, assembly GCF_040182365.1. Taxonomy (NCBI): domain Bacteria; kingdom Pseudomonadati; phylum Pseudomonadota; class Gammaproteobacteria; order Lysobacterales; family Lysobacteraceae; genus Xanthomonas; species Xanthomonas sp. 10-10. The sequence goes on along the minus strand of NZ_CP144460.1, from coordinate 1,943,197 downwards.
CAGCACCCGGTTGATCGCGTCGATCGGGCCCTTTGCCTGCACGCTGCCGGGTGCGCTCGTACTTTCCAGCTCGTCCAGCAAGCGATGCAGGTCGGCCCGCTCCTGATCGCTCTGTGCCAAGGCGTCGGCGAGCACGTGCAGATCCTGCCCGCCCGGCACCAGACCGAGCGTCGTCAATGCACGCTGCACGCTTTGGTTGAGCGCCGGCCCCACATCGCGCCCGTCGCAATTGCCGGGCTCCGCCACCGGATACCGCTCGCGGTTGACCCAGTACGCCAACCGGGTGCGCTCGCCCATCGGGCGCCCGAACAATGCCTTGTCCCACTGACACCGCAATACGTCGGCCGGTGGCTTGTTGCCGATGCCGTGGATATAGATCACGGTGCGCGCCTTGCCCTGCACGCGAGCCGCAGCCGCGGCCTGCGTGCCTGATTGCGGTGCGCGCTTGTGTGGCTGCCTGGCAGGTACAGCGGCAGCGCGCGGTGCTGCGCGTGTCGAACGTGGACGTGGGGGCTTGCCGGTCGCCATCGCTTCGCTCCTTCGTTTACAGACTGTTCGGTCCGGTACGGGACTGAAGCCACTGTAAGCGCTGTCCATCTCACCACTTGTGACAGGGCGCGCCGATCCCTACACTGGCCTGGTCAGCGTTTGATGCTTTCCCCGGGGGTGCACTGGTTTCGACGGGGGTCGCGAAGTCGCTTGGCGCATGCCGAGGGGGCAGCTTTCCTCGTTAATCCAGCAGCAAACTTTTAGTTGCCAACGACGACAACTACGGTTCGGACTTCGCTATCGCCGCTTAATTGGCTTTAGTTGTAGTTCTACAGCCGCCTAAGGCGAACCCCCGAAACTACTTGTGCCCGTGCTCGTAGATGTAGGGTCATTATCACGGAACCGCCGGTGGTGGCTGCCTGTCAGCTACCGGCTAAATCAAGCAGGCTGGTTTCCAGGTGCGCTTTGCCCGCCGTGCTGCCTGGGAACGAGATCTAACGGAGGGATAAGCATGTAGTGCCGGGGATGGAGTGCTTCCGGACGGCGGTTCGATTCCGCCCACCTCCACCACACAACGGTCCTAAGACGGCCGACTGAGGCCGGGAATTCTCGAAAGAGGTTCTCGGCCTTTTTCATGGACGATACTGCGGCTCAATCAGCTCGCGCAGGAGGCGCCAGCGATCACCGCCACCGGCCGCGTCAGTTAGTGACGCAGTCGGTCGGTTCGGATGTGGTGGGCGTGGACGTGCAGATCGTGCCATCACGCGCGCGCGCCGATGGAAGGTCGCTGCGGAGTTGGTCGAACAGTGCGAGCAGCTCGGTAGCCTCCTGCTGCAGCAGGACCAGGGCACTCTTGTTGGGTTCATCCATTGCATGTGGTCCGACGGCGCTCCCCAGCGCTCCTGATACCGGCGACGCAAACTGCGTGCCAGCATGACGGCACCTGATCCGGGTTGGTCAAGGTTGGGTCAGGCAACCAGATTCGTAGCCGCAACCTTGCACGATGCGCTGCCCGACCATCGGGTGCCATGCTGTCGTCTCGCCTGGCCGCGAGCTAGGTCTGCGCCGATGCAAGCCGTGTTCGACTCAGCTGTAGTCGAGCTGCCGTTGCGCTTCGGCGTGCATGACTTCCAGGGTCACCATGCCGGCGCTGCGCGCGGCAGACATGGCGCTGCGGTGATCGGGAAACGTGCGCGCAAGAGTGGCGCCTGCGAGTTCGCCCGCTTTCCGTCCCATGCCGATCTGTTCGATACGCCAGTCCGCGCTCCAGGTCGCGTCGACGCCACGGCTTGGGGCCGCATGGCAAATCAGCTGATAGTTTCCAAGAAAAATGACCAAACTGGGCTCGGCTCTGCGGTGCGTGATGAGCATACCGTCGCAAGATCGCGGCGGCGAGTCCCGCCCCCGTCTGCCAGCTGACTGGGCGGTTGAGGCACGCGACTTGCATCGACCTCGACCATACCATCGGTGTTGGGGAACACGGTGTTGACCAAACAAGCAAAACGTCATGCAGCCGGAGCGCTGCTGCTGGGCGGGGCCATCTTCGTGGTGATCGGCATCGGCGGCTACTTCACCACGCAGCGCTCGCTGGCCGATGCGGGCTGGGTCACGCATACACAGGAGGTCCTCGCGGGCATCGACGAAATCCAGGCCGGGCTGCTGTCGGCGGAGTCGTCGGTACGTGGCTACGTGCTGACCGACAACGAGGCGTTCCTGGGCGTCTATGCCGATGCGATCGGACGCCTGCCCGAGCGCATCGTGCGGCTGGAGGCGCTGGTACAGGACAACCCGGTACAGGGCCGCAATGCGCGTGAGCTCAATCGATTGGTGAACACGCGACTGGTGCAGATCAACGATCTGCTGCTCAACTACCGTAGCCATGGCCTGGAAGGCGCGCGCGGGTCGATCGCGCGCGGCGTGTTCCAGACCTCCTCGGCATTGCGGCGCCAGGTGCAGATCATGACCGAGCTGGAACGTCATCAACTGGTGAAGCGGACGCAGGCCAATGCACTCAGTGCGCAGTGGGTGCTGCGGATGACCGTGATCGGCATCGTCAGCGGGCTGCTGGTGATGCTGCTGGCCTACCGCTTGCTGGCGCGCGAGCTGCAACGCCGCGTGCGCGCCGAGGACGATGCCAGCCATACCAGCGAGCGGTTGGTCGAATCCTTTGCGGCGCTGGAGCGAACCTCTGCGGGACTGGAAGCGCTGGCACGCTACTCGGGACTGCTGCAGAACTGCCGCGACGCCGAAGAAGCGCTGGAAATCACCGCACGCACGATTGCGCCGCTGATCCCCGGCGCAGCCGGCGCGGTATATCTGCTGCGCGCATCGCGCGATCGCGCCGAGCAGGTCGTGGCATGGGGCGCGATGGCCGACGGCGACAGCGTAAGCATCGCGCCGGAGACGTGCTGGGCGCTGCGCCGCGATCGTACGCACGTGGTGGAAGATGCCAGCCAGGGCATGCTGTGTCGCCATGCCGACGCCAATCTTCCGACGCACGCCAGCACGGTGTGCATTCCGTTGTCGGCTCAAGGCACGCAACTGGGCATGTTGGCGCTGCGCAGCGACCAGCCTGGTGGTCTGAGCTCACTGACCGTTGCCGAAGCGGCGGCCGAACAACTCTCGCTGGCGCTGCATAGCCTGCGTCTGCGCGAAACGCTGCGTCAGCAATCGATCCGCGATCCACTGACCGGCCTTTACAACCGCCGCTATCTGGAAGAAGCGCTCAATCACGAACTGGCGCGCTGTACGCGCCGCGAGCAGCCGTTGTCGGTGCTGATGCTGGACGTCGACCACTTCAAGCGCTTCAACGATCTGCATGGGCATAGTGGCGGCGACCGCGTGTTGGCGGCCATCGGCGAACTATTGCTGACGCAGACCCGCGGCGAAGATATCTGCTGCCGCTACGGCGGCGAAGAATTGACGATCATCCTGCCGGAAGTGGATCTGGCAACTGCGCGCAGGATGGCGGAGAAGCTGCGCGCCGGGATCGAGGCCTTGCAGGTAATGGCCGATGGCGTATCGCTGCCGAAGATCACCGCGTCGTTTGGCGCAGCGAGCTTTCCCGAACACGCGGGCACTGCGGCGCAACTGCTGCGGCGCGCGGACGAGGCCTTGTACCGGGCCAAGCAGGCCGGGCGCAATCAGGTGGTCAGCGCACCGGACGCTGCGAACGCCGACTGTGCGCAGCAGCCCTGAAGGCAGCAAGAGACGTCGCGAACCTGGCCTTGATGCGCTTGGCCAGACCGCCGGCTAGGCGCCACTGGTCGCTAACCGCTTGGCGATCCAGGCGCAACTATGCAATTTCACTTATATCGGTCTGCGACAGATCGAGCCCGGCCGTTGCTGGGTACCGCTGAACTGGTGGGTTGCAGCCAGCTCACCGCGGCGAGATTGGCGTTCACCGCGTTCGCTACCCGCATCATCCGGCTTCGAGCAGCGCAGCATCACCGTCAGCCGCGTCCCTCTTCGTCGGTGGGAATCAGACCGGCGCCGGCCAGCATGCCGTCGACGCGGGTCCGCACATAGGCCGCATCTTCGGGGTCGGCGCTGCGCAGCACCGCTTCGGCGCGTGCCTGGAAATCCAGATAGTCAAAATCCGCATCCTCATCGGCAGACAGCTGCGGCAGTTCGTCCTGCAACGCGTCCAGGCGCGTCTCGAGCTCTTTGCGTGTAGGCATAACAGGCTCCGGCATCAGAGCCGTCACGGTTGCGGCAAGGCCGTCAAGGACGCGCGAAGCCTTGCCATGCAACGCTTCATTTTCCTACCCGCTGCAGCGGCGGCTGCATGCTCAACTTTCGCACAGGCCGGCCGATAATGATGCCGACTCCGACAGAACCTTGCCTGTGATCCTCCACCTGCGGCGGGATTTCCGCCTCGGCATCGTCAAGATGCTTGGGCCAATCACCGCGCTGTTGCTTTGCCTCTATGCGGTGTATCTGGCCATGACCGGTCAGGCGATTGCGTGCCTGATCACCGCAGCGCTGGGCATGCTGGCGATCTGGCGCGGCTGGAAGATGCGCGCGGCCGAACGCACCGCTGCCGGCGGTGTCTGGCTGGCGTCGATCAATGTTGCCGGCTGCCTGGTGGCTTGCTGGACCGGAGGCGATGGCGCCCTGCCCTGGCTGTTTCCGGTATTGGCAACCAACTATTTCCTGTGCGGGCCGCAGCGTGCAGTGTTGCTGAGCCTGCCGTTGATGGCGGCATTGCTGTTCCTGCCCGGCTTGATCGTCAGCCCCGGCCAGGGGGTGTCGACCGTGGTGGTGACCTTGGTGACGCTGGCGGTGGGATATTCGTTCTCGCTACGCATGCAGGACGACCGCGTGCACCTGGAAGAGCTGGCCTCGCTGGATGCACTGACCGGCTTGCCCAACCGACGCATGCTGGAACGCGCGCTGACCCACCAGATCGATCAGCGCCAACCGCAGGACCGGCTCAACAGCCTGATCATCCTGGACCTGGATCATTTCAAGGAGGTCAACGATCTGTACGGACATGCCGCCGGCGATGCGGCGCTGTCGGATCTGGCGACCATCCTGCGCTACGAAGTGCGCGAGCCGCATCAGGTGTTCCGGTTCGGCGGCGAAGAATTCGTGGTACTGCTGCGCGCCGGTTCGCTGGCGGAACTGGAAGCGGCCACCGAGCGCTTGCGCAAGGTGATCCGCAGTGGATTGCGCGGCCCGGGCGGGCGCATCACGGTCTCGCTGGGCGCTGCGCGCCACGATGGCGAAACCCATTGGCAAGACTGGTTTTCGCGTGCCGATGCAGCACTGTACCTGGCCAAGAACAGCGGCCGCGACAGCGTGCGGGTTGCCGACTGAGCGCAGCGCTGCTGGCTGGATCGCAACATCAGGAACCCCGCCCTTCTGCCAGGCGGGGCGACCCAACGGCCGCCCCGCCCATCGGTCAACGCTTGACCACGGCCACCGGTGCGGCGGGGGCTTCGCCCTGCTTCCAGCCGCCCAAGGCCTTGTACACGCCGACCACGCCGACATTGACTGCCGCCTCGGCCTGCGCCAACGCATCGTCTGCCGCCAGCTGGGTGCGCTGTGCATCCAGCAAGGTCAGGAAGTCTTCCGAGCCCTCGCGGTAGCGGATCTGCGCCAGCTGTTCGGCACGCCGGGCCGCATTGGCCTGGTCGACCACGATCGCCAGGCGCGCCTGCTGACGCCCATAGCCGATCAATGCGTTTTCGGTGTCTTCCAGCGCCAGCAAGACCGCTTGCTGGTACTGCGCCAACGCACCGTCGGCCTGCGCCTTGCTGGCACGCAGGCGTGCGCGCACGGTACCGAAGTCGAACGCGGCCCAGCTGATCGACGGGGTGACCGACCAGGCCTTCGCATTGCCCTGGGTCAACCTGGCCGCATCGCCGGACAGAAAGCCGACAAAACCGCTGACGCTGATGCGCGGGAACAGATCGGCCGTGGCCACGCCGACCTGCGCGGTGGCTGCGGCCAGACGGCGTTCGGCACTGCGCACGTCCGGACGTTGACGCAGCAATCCGGCGGTATCGCCCAACGGCAACGGGTGCGCGAACGCCGGCATGGCGCGTGCGACCAGAGTGGCGTCCAGCGCATTCGGCTGTTGGCCAAGCAATACGGCAAGCCGGTGCCGGTATTGCGCCTCGGCGGTTTCCAGCAACGGAATATCCGCTTCGATCGCCTTCAACCGCGCCAGGCTGCTCTGCACATCCAGCTCGCTGCCGGCACCCAGATCCCAACGCGTCTGCGTCAGCTTCTGGGTGTCGCGCAGGTTGGTCAGGGTACGCTTGGAGACATCGAGCTGCTTCTGGGTGCCGCGTAATTGGAAGTAATTGCGCGCCACTTCGGCAGCGACCGTGACCTGTACGTCCTGCAGGCTGGCCTGCTCGGCGTCCAGATCGGCGCGCGCCGCTTCAGAGGCGCGGCGCTGGCGGCCGAACAGATCCAGCTCCCAGGCCGCATCCAGGCCCAGGGTGGTCTGCTCGGTGAGGAAGCGCTGATTGCCGGCGATCACCTGCTGCTGCTCGCGTCGATCGAAGCTGCCCTGGGCGGTGATGTGCGGGGCCTGGTCGAGACGACGCTCCACGAAGACCGCACGCGCCTGCTTCACCCGCGACACCGCAATGCGCAGATCGTGGTTGGCGAACAAGGCATCGCGCACCAGCTGCTCCAGCACCGGGTCGTCGAACTGCGACCACCAGTTGCCGACCGGAGATTGTGCGGTGAACGCGGCATCCTGCGCGCCCTGCAGCGTGACTGGCGGCGGCGGGTCGGGCCGGTAATCGGGCCCCACCGCGCAACCGCTGAGCACCAACGCGGCCAACGCCGCGCCAAGCAATGTTCTTACCATGGCAAGGTGTCTCCCAGGTGGGTAAAGCTGCCGGTCGGGCCGTGCGCATCGATCAATGCCATCTGCACGCTGCTGTGCGCGCCCTGCTCGATGTCGATCTCGCCCTCGCCACCGTTCATGTCGGTTTTGACGTAGCCGGGATGGATGGTATTGACCTTGATCGAGGTATCGCGCAGCTCGTAGGCAAGATGCACGGTCCAGCTGTTCAAGGCGCTCTTGGACGCGTTGTAGGCCGGCACCTTGAAGCTGTAGATCGGCGAGCCGGGGTCGCTGTGCAGCGTGAGCGAGCCGAGAATGCTGGACACATTGACGATGCGGCCGGCCAGAGAGCGCTGCAGCAGCGGCAGGAAGGCCTTGGTCACGCCGACCACCGCGAACAGATTGGTGTCGAAGGTGCGCTTCCAGGTGTCCAGGCTTTGCTCGGACGGCTTGCGCTGCATGTCATCGATCATGATGCCGGCGTTGTTGACCAGGATGTCCAGGTGGCCGTGACGCTCCTTCACCGTACCGACCGCCGCAGCGATGCTGATGTCGTCGTTGACGTCCAGTTGAATCGCTTCCACCGGCAGGCCTTCGGCCTGCAGCTTGAGCGCGGCGGCCACCGCGTCATCGCGCTTGCGACCGGCCAGCAGCGTATGCACGCCGGCCTGTGCGAGTTGACGAACCGTTTCCAGGCCGATGCCGCGGGTGGCGCCGGTGACCAGTGCGATCTTGGTGTTGCTCATGTGGTGCATCCTCTTGAATTGGGGGAAGTGACTGGCTTACGCCTTCACGGGGTCATGCGAAACGGCAGCCGGTGCAGCAGGCCCGCGACGGGTCACCCACTTGCGCAGCGCCACGTAGAACACAGGGGTCAGGAACAGGCCGAACAAGGTCACGCCCAGCATGCCGGCGAATACCGTGATCCCGGTGACCGAACGCACTTCGGCGCCGGCGCCATGGCCGAACACCAGCGGCACGGTGCCGGCGATGAAGGCGATGGAGGTCATCACGATCGGGCGCAGACGCAGGCGGCAGGCTTCCAGCGCTGCTTCCACGATGCCCTTGCCATGCATCTCCAGCTCGCGGGCGAACTCCACGATCAGGATCGCGTTCTTGCAGGCCAGGCCCATCAACACCACCAGGCCCACCTGCACAAACACGTTGTTGTCGCCACCGGTGAGCCACACACCGAACAGTGCGGACAGCAAGGTCATCGGCACGATCAGGATCACCGCCAGCGGCAGGGTCCAGCTTTCGTACAACGCGGCCAGCACCAGGAACGCCAGCAACACCGCCATCGGGAACACGATCAACGCCGAGTTGCCCTGGGTTGACTGCTGATAGCTCAGGTCGGTCCACTCGATGTTCATGCCGTTGGGCAACACCTTCGGTGCCATGCCGGCCAGCGTGTGCATCGCCTCGGTGGAGGAGAGCATGCGCGGGTCAGCCTCGCCGATCAGATCGGCGGCCGGGTAGCCGTTGTAGCGGATCACCGGATCCGGGCCGTAGGTCTGGCCCAGCGTGACCATGCTGCCGATCGGCACCATCTCGCCGTTGGCATTGCGGGTACGCAGGTTGGCGATGTCTTCGACGCTGTCGCGGAACGGTCCATCGGCCTGGGCGATCACCTGATAGGTGCGACCGAAGCGATTGAAGTCGTTGATGTACGACGAACCCAGGTAGGTCTGCAGCGTGTCGAACAGGTTGGTCAACGGCACGCCCTGCGCCTTGGCCTTGTCGCGATCGACCTTGGCGTCCAGCTGCGGCACGTTGGCCTGGTAGGTGCCGATCGGGAACTGCATGCCCGGCGTCTGCGAAATCGCACCGGACATCGCATTCACCGCGCTCTGCAACTGGCCATAACCCAGACCCGCACGGTCCTGGATATACAGCGAGTAGCCCGAGCCCTGCCCCAGGCCCAGAATCGGCGGCGGCATGAAGGCGAACGCAAAACCCTGCTGGATCTGGCTGATGCGCGCGTTGAGCTCGGCATTGATCTGCACCGCGCTGCGGGTGCGCTGACTGAACGGCTTGAGCGTGATGAACACCGTTCCGGTGTTGGGCGTGTTGGTGAACTGCAGCGGATTCAACCCGGGGAACGCGATCGTGTGATCCACTCCTTCGGTCTGCATCGCGATCTGGCTGATCTGGCGGATCACTTCATTGGTGCGCTCCAGCGAGGCGCCTTCCGGCAGTTTGGTACCGGCAATCAGGTACAGCTTGTCCTGGGTGGGAATGAAACCGCCCGGCACGATCTTGAACATGAAACCGGCGCCCACCAGCAGCAACAGGTACACCATGAACACCGCACCGCGCTTGCTCAACGTGCGCGACACCGCACCCTGGTACTTGTGCGAGCTGCTGTTGAAGAAGCGGTTGAACGGACGGAACAACCAGCCGAACAGACGGTCGATCAAACGCGACGGGCCATCCTTGGGCGCGTCGTGCGCCTTGAGCAACATCGCGGCCAGCGCCGGCGACAGGGTCAGCGAGTTGATCGCCGAAATCACCGTGGAAATGGCGATGGTCACCGCGAACTGCTTGTAGAACTGGCCGGTCACGCCCGACAGGAACGCCATCGGCACGAACACCGCGCACAGCACCAGCGCGATGGCGATGATCGGCCCGGACACCTCACGCATCGCCTGATGCGCGGCCGCCAGCGGGGTGAGGCCTTCTTCGATATTGCGCTCGACGTTTTCCACCACCACGATCGCATCGTCGACCACGATGCCGATCGCCAGCACCAGGCCGAACAGGCTCAGCGTGTTGATCGAAAAACCCAGCAGATACAGCGCAGCGAACGTACCGACCACCGACACCGGCACCGCCAGCAACGGAATGATCGAGGCACGCCAGGTCTGCAGGAACAGGATCACCACCAGCACCACCAGCAGCACCGCCTCCAGCAGCGTGTGCACCACCGCACTGATCGAGTCGCGCACGAACACGGTGGGGTCATACGCTGCCGACCAGGCCATGTCCTGCGGGAACTGCTTTTCCAGCTCGGCCATCTTGGCGCGCACGGCGTCTGACAATTCGATCGCATTGGCGCCGGGCGACTGGAACACACCCATGCCCACCGCGTTCTGGTTGTCCAGCTGCGAGCGCAAGGTGTAGTTGCCGGCGCCCAGTTCCAGACGCGCCACGTCGCTCAGGCGCACGATCTCGCCGCTGTTGCCGCTGCGGATCACGATGTTGCCGAATTCCTCTTCGGTGGTGAGTCGGCCCTGCGCATTGATCGAGAGCAGGAAATCGCTCTTGTTGGGCATCGGTTCGGCGCCGAGCTGGCCGGCGGAGACCTGCACGTTCTGCTCGCGGATGGCCGCGACCACGTCGCTGGCAGTGAGCCCGCGCGCGGCGACCTTGTCAGGGTTCAACCAGATGCGCATGGCGTAATCGCCGGCACCGAAGACCCGGATCTGGCCCACGCCCGGCAGGCGCGACAGCTCATCCTTGACCTTCAAGGTGGCGTAGTTGCTCAGGTACAGCGAGTCGTACTTGCCCTTGGGCGAGGTCAGATGCACCACCATGGTCAGCGTCGGCGATTGCTTCTGCGTGGTCACGCCCTGGCGGCGCACGTCTTCGGGCAGGCGCGCCTGCGCCTGACTGACGCGGTTCTGCACCTGCACCTGCGCCTGGTCCGGATCGGTGCCCGGCTTGAAGGTCACGGTGACCATCAGCACGCCATCGGAGCCAGCGACCGACTTCATGTACATCATGTTTTCGACGCCGTTGATCGCCTCCTCAAGCGGCGTGGCGACGGTCTCGGCGATGACCTTGGGGTTGGCACCCGGATACACCGCACGCACCTGCACGCTCGGCGGTACCACTTCGGGGTATTCGCTGATGGGCAACAGCGGCATGGCGATCAGGCCAGCCGCGAAGATGATGATCGACAGCACCGCGGCAAAGATCGGCCGGTCGATGAAAAAACGGGAAAAGTCCATTGGGGTGGTCCTGAAAGAGGTTGCCGCCAGGTGGCGGCGCGGCACGGCGGCCCCGGACCGGCCTGGTTACCAGGCCGGTGGTCGAAGGCGCGATGCAGCGATGAATCAGTTCGACGCGGTGCGCTTGTCCGGTGTCGCGGCCATGGCCACGGCCTTGGCATCGACCGGCATGCCGGGCATGAAGATCTTCTGCACGCCATCGACCACGACACGGTCGCCGGCAGCCAGGCCCTTGCGCACGATGCGGAGTCCATCGGCGCTGCGGCCCAGTTCCACATCGCGGCGCTGCGCCTTGCCGTCCTTGTCGACCACGTAGACGTACTTACGGTCCTGGTCGGTCAACACGGCTTTTTCGTCGACCAGCATGGCCTTGAACTGGCCGCTGCCCAGCAGCTGTACGTGCGCATACAGACCCGGCGTGAACTGCCGCTGCGCGTTGTCCAGCACGGCACGCACGCGGATGGTGCCGGTGCTGCGGGTCACCTGGTTATCCAGGAAATCCACGCGCCCTGCGTGCGGAAAGCCCTGCTCGCCGACCAGGCCGATACGCACCGGCAATTGGCCGCCGCGCTCGTCCGGACGTTCGCCGTTGCGGGCCATCTGCGAGTAGCGCAGGAAGGTGCCTTCGTCGGCATCGAAGTAGACGAACACCTTGTCCAGCGACACCAGCGTGGTCAGCACGCTGGCGCTGTCGCCGGCAGTGACCAGGTTGCCGGCGGTGACCATCGCACGCCCGGCGCGGCCATCGATCGGCGCACGCACGTGGCTCCAGTCCAGATTGAGCTTGGCGGTGTCCACTGCGGCCTGTGCGGCCAGCAGATCGGCATCGGCCTGGTCGGCGGCGGCTCGACGCTGCTCCCACACTTCGGTGGAAATGGCCTGCTGATCGGAGAGTTTGCGCGCACGCGCCGCTTCGCTGCGCGCCAGCGTAGCCTGGGTGCGCGCCCGCACCATCGCTGCGTTGGCGCGCGCGAATTCGGCGCGGTAGCTACGGTCGTCGATGCTGAAGAGCACATCGCCCTTTTTCACTTCCGCGCCTTCGGTGTAGTTCACCTTGTCGATGTAACCGGACACGCGCGGGCGCAGCTCGACGCTTTGCACCGCCTCGATGCGGCCGCTGAACTCGTCCCACTGGTTGATCTCCTTCATCAGCACCGGTGCGACGCTGACGCTGGGCGGCGGCGGCGCGCCGGTCTGCGCAGCACCGCCGCCGCAGGCGGCAAGCACCACCGCGAGCACGGCGCCCGTCAGAACAGTACGCATTGGAAAACGGAACGGGGTGGCGTTCGGGGTCATGGTGAGATCTCTCGAGTGGGGATGGGCAAATGCAGGCCGGCCAGCCGGTCCACCGACGGAGCGGTGGAAAGACGACGGCTGACGGTCACGATGGGTTGTGCGGGCTGGCCGGGCCCGGTAATGAGCGAGACCGCGGCGCGGCCGACATCGACGGCGCGAATCCATTCCGGGCACGCGTCCTTGGCGCGGCCCGGCGTGCACACCGGTTGTTCGACCGAGAGCAGATGCACGCGCACGCCCAGCGGTTTGGCTTCTTCATGCAGCACCTGGGCAAGCATGCGGATGGCGGCCGCGGCCACCGACATGTCGCCGTGCGCCGCCCAGGCGCGCAGCGCGCACGGGCTGCCCAGCAACAGATAGCGTCCGCCGCCGTCGGCTTCGGCCAGCAGCGGCAGCAGATGACGTGCCGCAGCCAGATGCGGCAGCACGTCGCGCTCCAGGCGTCGACGCAGTGCGGTCACCGGCCGGTCCAGCAGGCGCCCGGCCTTCAACGGGCTGCCCAGGCTGGCGATCACTGCGCCCAGCGGGCGCGGGCGCTGCGCCAGCTCGGTGGCCAGCGCCTGCGCCGAGGCGTCCTCGGCCACCGAGCCTTGCAGGGTGTCCAGCAGCGCAGCATTGCGATGCTGCGCGCGCAGCGCGTCGAGCTTGGCGGCATCGCGTCCAATCACCAGAACCGGCATGCCGGCGTCGAGCAATGCGGTCACGATCCCGGTACCCACGTTGCCCGCGCCGCCGATCACGACGGTTTCGGATTGGACCATCCCGGTCATGGGACTTTCACTCCCGACATCGGGACAATTCCGCGCTGAACCCAACGCGCCTGCAGTCCAGTCCGCTGCGTCGGCGCACCGCCGGCCTGCCGCTTCGGCGACGCGGCAAAGCCACGCGAAACGCTGGCGCGCGGGCTTCTTGCCGGGGAAACCACCGGATCGAAGGCGCTTTCAAGGGCGCTGCGGGAGTTGGAGGACAAGCCGAAGACATCGCACAACCACATGGCCGTGCTCCTGCGTTGAAGGGATGCTGCATAAGCTAGGCCTCAAAGCAGCACTTGATTAGTCCGGATTTAGGGGAATAATCGTCCCGCAAGCGGTCTAATCCCTCCTGACCCCCGGAAGGCAGTCCCATGACACACGATCTCAACGACACCCTGATCTTCGTCAAGGTGGTCGAACAGGGCAGCTTCATCGCCGCCGCCAACGCGCTTGGCCTACCCAAGACCACCGTCAGCCGCAAGGTGCAGGAACTGGAGACGCGCCTGGGTGCGCGCCTGCTGCACCGAACCACGCGGCGCATCGGGCTGACCGAAGCAGGCTCGGTGTACCACGAACATTGCCAGCGCATCGCCCGCGAACTGGAAGAAGCCGAAAGCGCGGTCGGGCAATTGCAGTCCGGCCCACGCGGCTGGCTGCGGTTTACCGTGCCGTACTCGCTGGGCATCACCTGGATCGCGCCGTTGCTGGGCGAATTCCACGCACAATACCCGGAAATCCAGCTGGACATGCACCTGGGCAACGAGAAGCTGGACCTGATCGGCGGCGAAGCCGACCTGGCCCTGCGCGTCGGCGCCCTGCCCGATTCCAACCTGGTCGCACGCAAGCTGGGCAGCCTGCGCACGCAGGTGTTCGCCAGCCCGTCGTATATCGAACGCTATGGCGAGCCGCTGCATCCGGACGAGCTGCAATTCCATCGCACGCTGGCGCTGCGCAAGAACCGCAACGTGCACAACAACCGCTTTTTCTGGTCGCTCAGCGACGGCAGCGATGTGCGCGATTTCCCGGTCAATCCACTGATGGTGGCCAATGACCCGGCCGCGCTCAACGGTGCGGTGTTATGCGGCGAAGGGCTGTTGCTGACCGGCGATGTGATGGCCAAACCCTTCGTGCAATCGGGTCTGGTGCGCCGCGTGCTCGCTGGCTGGACCGGGCCGGAAGTGGATTTCAATGCGGTGTTTGCCGGCGGCCGCCTGGTGTCGCCGAAAGTGCGAGCGTTCGTGGATTTCCTGGTCACGCGGATGAACTTCGACGCGGACTACATGATGGCGCAGTGTCCGGCCCGTCTGGCCGCGCAAAAAGCCGACAACGATGCGAAAGTCGAAGTGGGCGCAGAAGCGGAGCTGCGTGCCGAGGGCAAGCGCATCCTGGAAAACGTAACGGCGTAGCCCGCACTCAAACAGTCGCCTGACGGAGCACCCTCGTCCCCCTCGGGACAGGGTGTCCGAAGGGCGATGGGGGCACGTTGCCCGCACAAGCGAAAACGTCCTGGCTGCTACAACTCCCGAATCCCTGCAGGAGTGTCGGGGCCATCCGGCGCCGGTACTTTTGTCGTGGCCAACCACCATCACCGCTGTCGACCGAGGCAATCTTGAAGCGACCGAACGCGCGAGCTTTAGCGAGGTCTGGAGATCCGAAGCTGCGTTGGTCAACGCCTAGCGATAACGTCTAGCTGCAAATCGAAAGACCGGTTGGTCGAGTGCGCGGTGCCCTCACCGCTTGCGGGACACGTCGTGAATCCGTCCGTGGAGGCTGCTCGGCGGCATCCATGCCGCCGAGGGTCCCGCAACCGACAAGGACACCGCACCAGAAAGTTGGTCGGCTGCTTTTTAAAGATTGTTACTCGGCTTGGGATAGCAGATGCGACGTTTGTAGCTTGCGTATTGAAAGCCCGTTTGCTGCTCGGCTTGCGACGGGAAAAGGTTGATCGAACGCTTCGTGATCCGCGCAACCTACGTCATGCCCTGCTTGCAACAACGCACACCGACCATCCCGACCGGTCTTTGCCCGCCCACCGTCGCGGGACCTTACGCGGCATGGATGCCGCGTAACAGCTTACAAGGACGTACTTGCAGCGTGTCCCGCAATGATGGGCGGGTAAGGCTCCTGCAGAAAGCCCGCAGATCGGCAGCTTCGCACCCTGACGTATCCGCACCACTCAATCATCGAAGAGGCGACCAAGAGCTCAAGCTCTTGCGGTGATGGAATTTTTCAAGCCGGTTGACCAAGTCCGCAATGCTATCGCCTTGCCTCTTCCTGCACGCCATGAACCCATACACGGAAGGCTCCATGCCGCCCCGTGGATCCCACAAAACCGCAAAGGCTCCACACCTGCCAAAACAGCACTCAGGCCAAAACAGCACTCAGGAGATTTATGCACCGCTCTTGATCAACAAGATACGCAGCGCAAAAAAACAGGCCGCTTTCGCGGCCTGTGTTTCGCATGCATCGTCGGCTAGTCAATCGACCCGCCACGATTCAGTGCATCACCTCAACGCATGCCGGTATTGCTGGCAGCGCCTTCCGCACGCAGCGGAATCAGGCGGATTTCCACGCGACGATTCTGCGCGCGGCCGGCGTCGGTGCTGTTGTCGGCGATCGGATAGCGTTTGCCGGCGCCCATGGTTTCCATGCGCTCGCGCTGCACGCCCTGCGCGGTCAGATACTGTGCAACTGCGCCGGCACGCTCTTCGGACAGGCGCTGGTTCACCGCATCGCTGCCGACGCTATCGGTATGACCTACCACTTCCACCATGGTCTGGTTGTACTCGCGCAAGGTCGATGCCACGCCATTGAGCGCGCCATAGAACTGAGGCTTCAAGGCAGACTTGCCGAAGTCGAAGGTGATGCCGTCAGGCAGGTTCAAGGTGATGTTGTCGCCCTGGCGCTGCACGTCGATACCGGTGTTGGCGGTGCGCTCGCGCAACGCGCGTTCCTGGCGATCCTGGTACTGGCCGATGGCCGCGCCGCTGAGCGCGCCGATGCCGGCACCGACCATCGCGTGCTGACGACGCTCGGTGGCGCTATCGCCGGTGAGCAGACCCGCAGCCACACCGATCGCGGTGCCGATCAGCGCATTGCGGCCGGTACGGTTCTGTTGTTGCGTCTGGTCGCCATATTGATCGCGCTGCACATACGAGCCGCCGGTGGCGCAGGCGGACAGCGCGATGGCGCTGGCCAGGGCAACGGCGAGACTCTTGGTGGCTGCTGGGGACATGGTGTTCTCCTGTGGCCGGAACATCCGGCGCTCAATCGTGTCGGCGAGGATAAACAGACCGACGCGACTGGCGCATGATGAAACCGGCCATCGCCGCCGCGCGGATAGCCGTCCATTCAGGAAAACGTTTTCGGTAATCACGCGCGGAAACAAGACCAAAACGACCTCTTCCTGCATCGCCAGATGGCCGCATCGAAGACGCGCCCGTGGCGCGACGTCTCATCAAGAAAAGCACATCGGCACGCGCACTGACAGCGACGTCTCACTCAGCCCTTTGTCTTTGCATACGCAGCCAACGCCGCATCACGCCCTTCTGCCAGACCGATGATCGGTGTGCGCGGATACTCCGGTGCCAAGCGCGCGAGCGACAACGGATGCAGCCAGGGGGCGAAGCGTTCCTTCACCGCGAGCTTGCCGAGTTCGGGCACCCAGCGCGTAATGTACGCGGCCTGCGGATCGAATTTTTCCGCCTGCGTCACCGGGTTGAACACGCGGAAATACGGCGCGGCATCGGCACCGGTGCCGGCCACCCATTGCCAGCCCATGGTGTTGTTGGCCAGGTCCGCATCCACCAGCGTGTCCCAGAACCAGCGCGCGCCTTCGATCCAGTGCACGCGCAAGTGCTTGCACAGCAGACTGGCCACAATCATGCGCACGCGGTTGTGCATCCAGCCGGTATGCCAGAGCTGGCGCATGCCCGCATCGACGATCGGAATGCCGGTGCGGCCGCGTTGCCAGGCCTGCAGCGCAACTGGGTCGGCCTTGGCCCAGTCAAACCCTTCGAAGCGCGGATTGAGATTCTGGTTGGTGGTGTCGGGGAAGTGATGCAGCAGGTGATACGAAAAATCGCGCCAGCCCAACTGGCGGATATAGCCATCGATCTCGGCGCCGTTGCGCGCATTGCGCTGCGCGTCCAGCATGCCGGCAATACGCCACGGTGCGATCTCGCCGAAGTGCAGGTGCGGCGACAGCTGCGAGGTACCGACGCGATCGGGACGGTCGCGGTTTTCGCGATACCCGTTGAGCGCACCGTCGCTGAAGATCTCCAGCATTTCATGCGCACCGGCCTCACCGGGCTGCCAGTGCTCCCAGAACCCGTGGTCCCAGTTCAAGCGCGGCAGCAAGGCCAGCGACTCCAGCGCAGCGGTTTTCAGCGCTGCCGGCAACGGCGGCAAGCTGCGCGGCGCAGGCACGGCGGCGGGCAACTGCAGCTGGGTCAGCGCGTTGCGCCAGAACGGGGTGAACACCTTGTACGGGCCACCTTGCTGGGTGGACAACTGCCAGGGCTCGAACAGCAGCGCAGAATTGCAGCTTTGCACCTCGATGCCGCACTCACGCAGGCTGCGCTTGATCTGCGCATCGCGCGGTTGGGTGGCCGGTTCGTATTTGCGGTTCCAGTACACCGCCACCGCGCCGGTCTGCGCGATCACCTCATCCAGCACCTGCGCACTGTCGCCGGCACGCACGACCAGGCCGCTCCCCAGCGCACGCAGCGCGTTGTCCAGCGCCGCCAGCGAGCGATGCCGCCAGCTGCGCGACGCTGCGCCAGGGGTCCACTCGCCTTCTTCGTGCGGTGCGTCGATGTAGAGCGGAATCGGGTCATGCCCGGCATCGAGAGCGGCACGCAGGGCCGGGTTGTCCTGCAGACGCAGATCGCGACGGAACCAGACGATGGCGTAGGACATACGAACTCGGCAGCGACGATAAGGCTGCGCAGCATAAGACAGCAGGTGCAACGATGGCGCGATGCAGGGTGTGAGCATTCCTGGTCCGGCTAAGGGCCCTCCCGAACGCTGTAGCGATGGCGGCAGCGCGGTTGGCCATACCAGCCTTCGTTGACCAGTGGAGCGATATCGTGAACAACAGTGACATTGTCCGGTTCAGATCGAACTGAGTTGATCACCCCGCACCTGATCAACCGGCCGCGCAGCATGCACTGCTCGCAACCATGCACACCGACCATCTCCGCTGGTCCTTGCCCGTCCACCGTCGCGGGACCTTATGCGGCATGGATGACGCAGAAGAGCTTACATGGACGTACCTGCAGCGTGCACCGCGATGGTGGGCGGGCACGGCCTCTGCAGCAGACCCGCAGATCATCCGCTCTAAAACACCGCATCCACGCCGTTCAATCACCTCTCAAGGCGACCGGGAGCTGAGCTTCAACGCAATTTGGATGTTGCCACGCCGAGCGGGTCGAGGGTGCGACGCCCTCACCGCTTGCGGGACACGCCGCAAGTACGTCCATGCAGGCTCGGTGACGGCATCCATGCCTCCGCACGGTCGCGCAAGCGGTGAGGGCATCGCAGCTGCCAACGTGGTCGCGTACGTACGCGCGCCACGACGCGGGCCGCGCCCGCTGAGCGTCGTCGCTTTTTGGAGAACCAAAACAGAACGCTTACTCGAAACTGCCGACCGAATCGTGCGCCAGGTTGTCGAAGCGGGTGTATTCGCCGAAGAACTTGAGCTTGCACGAGCCGGTCGGGCCGCCGCGGTGCTTGCCGATGATGATCTCGGCCAGGCCCTTGTCCGGCGAGTTTTCCTTGTTGTAGTAATCATCGCGGTAGATGAAGACGATCATGTCCGCGTCCTGCTCGATAGCGCCGGATTCGCGCAAGTCGGCCATCACCGGGCGCTTGTCGGTGCGCGTTTCCAGCGAGCGGTTGAGCTGCGACAGCGCGATCACCGGCACGTTGAGTTCCTTGGCCAGACCCTTGAGACCACGCGAGATTTCCGAGATTTCGGTCGCGCGGTTTTCGCTGTTGCCCGGCACCGACATCAGCTGCAGGTAATCGATCACGATCAGGCCCAGGTCGTGTTCGCGCTTGAGCCGGCGGCACTTGGAGCGCAGCACTTCCGGCGACACGCCCGGCGTATCGTCGATGAAGATCTTGGTTTCCTTCAGCATCTTGATCGCGCCGGTCACGCGCGCCCAATCCTCGTCTTCCAGCGCGCCGGTACGCAGACGCTGCGCATTGATGCGGCCGTTGGAGGAGATCAGACGCATCGCCAGCTGCGATGCAGACATTTCCATAGAAAACACCGCCACGCCCTTCTTGGACTTGATCGCGGCGTACTCGGCAATGTTCAGCGCAAAGGTGGTCTTGCCCATCGCCGGGCGCGCGGCCAGGATGATCAGATCGGTCGGCTGCAGGCCGGCGGTCATCGCGTCGAAGTCGGTGTAGCCGGTAGGCAGGCCGGTGATGTTGCCGCCGTTTTCGAAACGGTTGCGCAGCTCTTCGAACGCGTCCTTCAATGCGCCCGGCATCGCCACGAAATCGGTGCGTCCGCGCGCGCCGGCCTCGGCAATCTTGAACACTGCCTTTTCCGCGGCCGACAGCAACTCCACGCTCTCGCGACCTTCCGGCTGGAAACCGTCGTTGACGATGGTGGTGCCCACCTCGATCAGCTGCCGCAGCACCGCCTTGTCGCGGACGATTTCCGCATATGCGGCGATATTGGCGGCCGACGGCGTGGTGCTGGCCAGCTCGATCAGGTATGCGCCATCGCCGACCTGCTCCAGCTTGCCCTGCGATTCGAACCACTCGCCCAGGGTCACCGCATCGAAGGGGCGGTCCTTCTCGTTCAGTTCGCGGATCGCACGGTAGATCAGCCGGTGATCGCGACGGTAAAAGTCGTTTTCGGTGAGCTGGTCGTTGACCCGATCGAACGCATCCGGCGCCAGCATCAGCCCGCCGAGTACCGCCTGCTCGGCCTCGACCGAATGGGGGGGCACGCGCAGCTGGTCAATCCGCGGCTCGGGACGATCGTAATCGTCGTCGTCGCGATCGCGATTGCGCTTGGAACGGAAACCAGGACGAGCGGACATGGACAGACAAACCTGACGCGGGGAGACGAGGGCAGGAAGCATAGTCATCGACGGCGCCGACGACCATGCACAACTCTGTGGATAACTGGTGGACAGCCAGTGCATCACGCTTGTACGCGAGCACTGTCGCAGCAGCCGCGACCCCTGCCCTGCCTGGCTTTCAGACCACCGACCAAGCGTCCCGGCGAGCGTGCACCCGCCGGGACAACGCTGTGATCAACTCAGCGCTTGAGGTGCGCGACCAGGCCCACAAACGCGTCGACAAAGCCCTGCAGGAACTTGCGGCTGTCGGCATTGGCGATCTGATCGTCCGGGCCGAACAGGCCGTCCTTGTACTGCAGGAAGACCTCCGGCTGGCCGAGCACATGCATGTTCAGATACGCCAGCACGTTGCGCAGATGCTGCTGCGCGGTCGCGGTGCCGATCGCACCGACCGAGATGCCTACCACCGCTGCCGGCTTGCCGCTGAACGCGCTGTCGCCGTAAGGACGCGAGCCGGTATCGATGGCGTTCTTGAGCACGCCGGGAATCGACCGGTTGTATTCGGGGGTGACGAACAACACCGCATCGGCCGCGCGGATCTGTTGCTTCAGGCGCGTGCCCTCGGCCGGGTAGTCGCTGTCGCGGTCCTGGTTGTACAGCGGGATATCGCCGATCTCAACATAATCGAAGACGGCCTTGTCGCCGGCCAGATGCTCCAGCGCGCGCGCCAGCTGACGATTGTAGGACTCTGCGCGCAGGCTGCCGACCAGGACGGCGATGGTGATCTTGCTCATGGGAGACGCTCCGTGGAAACCGAGCCCCACCCTACCCAGCGCAATGCTCAGAGCCGGTGAAGCGCCGTCCGGCTCCGGGCGATCGACCGCAGGCACCGGCAACCGGCGCCGTGACAGTCCGCAAGGCGCTGACGCGCCCTGCCCTGCCCGGCCCGATGTCCGAATGGCAGGTTCAAGCGTCAGCAACACCTCGGCAACGGCAGCGCGGTTTCGCACACCGCGCAGCGCTTGGCCGCCGCACCCAAGATCACCGCGTCGACCTGGATCAGCGCGTGATCGCCGCGCGTTGCGCGCGCCAATGCGCCTGCCAGGCCTGAAACATCAGTACCGTCCACAGGTGGGTATGCCATTTGCGCTCGCCACCGTTGAAGTCGCGCCATAGCCCGGCCACGGTGTCGGCGGCGAACACGCCTTCGCGCTCCAGGGTGGCGTGCGCCAGCAGATCGTCGGCCCAGCCGTGCAGGTCGCCACGCAGCCACGCGCTGACCGGCGCGCCGAAGCCGCGCTTGCCGCGGTAGACCATCGGGTCGGGCAGGTAGCGGCACAGCACGCGCTTGAGCAGGTACTTGCTGACCCCGTCGCGGTACTTGAGCGAGAGCGGCAACGACCAGGCGAATTCGGCCACGCGCCAGTCCAGCAGCGGCGCGCGCGCCTCCAGGCCCACCGCCATGGTGGTGCGGTCCACCTTGCACAGCAGGTCGTCGGGCAGATAGGCGGCGAAATCGGCCAGCATCATCGCGTCGGCCGGGGTGCCGGAGCCGTGCAGCGGGTCGGCCAGGCTGTAGAAACTGTCGGGTTCTGTCGCACCGAGCACCACCGCGGCCGGATCGCGCCAGCGCGAGATGCGGTTGCGGTAGATGTCGCCGATGCCGCGTGCGCCGGCCTCGGCCACCAGCGCGGCCAGGCCGCCGGTACGCGAGGACTCGCCGTTGCGGCGCGCCGCCAGCGCCATCAACCGCCGCAGCGGCCCCGGCACCAGCCCATGCATGCGCCAGTTGCGCAGCGCGCGCTGGTAACGCCCATAGCCGAAGAACAACTCGTCGCCACCATCGCCGGACAGCGCCACCGTCACCCCGCCACGCGCCAGCCGCGCCACCAGCGCCGTGGGCACCTGCGAGGCATCGGCGAAGGGCTCGTCGAACATGTCAGGCAGGGTCGGCACCACCGCCAGCGCGTCGGCGCCGCTGACGTAGAGCTCGGTGTGGTCGGTGTGCAGATGCGTGGCCACTTCGCGCGCCAGCGGCGCTTCGTCGTGATGCGAGCCTTCAAAGCCGATGCTGAAGGTGTGCACCGGCTGGCTGCTTTGCGCCTGCATCATCGCGGTGACGATGGACGAGTCGGTGCCGCCGGACAGGAACACACCCACCGGCACATCGGCCACCATGCGCAGCGCCACCGCATCGCGCAGCACGCTATCGAGCTGCTCTTCGGCCTGCGCATCGCTGCCGGTGAACGGCGCCGCCAGCGCGCGCTGCATCGCCTCGCGCGCGTTCCAGAACGGCTGCTGCGCCTGGTCCGGCCGATGCGCCGCCGCGCCGGCCGCCACGGTCTGCGCATCCAGCCGCAGCACCCGGCCAGGCATCAGCTTGAAGGTGCGCTCGTGGATGCAGGCCGGCGCCGGGATATAGCCCAGCCGCAGCAGCAAGGTCAGCGCATCGCGATCCACGCCGTTGTCGAAATCCGGGTGCTGCCACAACGCCTTGAGTTCGGAACCGAACACCAGCGTGTCGCCGGCCCAGCCGTAGTACAGCGGTTTCTTGCCGACGCGATCGCGGGCGAGATACAGGCAGTTATCGCGTTCGTCCCAGAGCGCGATGGCGAACATGCCGTTGCAGCGGCTCAGGGTGTCGTCCAGCCCCCACTCCACCACCGCCGCCAGCAGCACTTCGGTATCGGAATGCCCGCGGAAGCGATGACCCAGCGCGGCCAGTGCGGCGCGCAGCTGCGCAAAGTTGTAGACCTCGCCGTTGTAGGCCAGAACGTAGCGGCCGTCGGCCGAGCGCATCGGCTGATGGCCCAGCGGCGACAGATCCAGAATGCTCAAGCGTTGATGCGCCAGCGCCACACCGGCCTGCGCATCGCACCAGGTGCCGGCATCGTCCGGGCCGCGATGGCGCAGGGCCGCGCCCATCGGTCGCACCAGCGCATCGAGCTGCTCGCCATGCAGGCGCGGCGATGCCAGCAGCATTCCTGCCAATCCGCACATCGTCAGTGCTCCTGCGGGCGGCCGATGCCGTGCATATCGCTCATGCGCTCACCGAGGCGGACGCGGGCGCCGGCATCGCGACAAACCCGGGCAAGGCCTGCACGCGCTGCAGCCAGGCGCCGATCGCCGGCCAGCGTTCCAGATCGAAGCCGCCGTCCTCGGCGCAATGGGTGTACGCAAACAGCGCGATATCGGCGACGCCGTAATCGCTGCCGGTGAACCAGGCGTGCTGCTGCAGATGCTGCTCCATCACCGCGAGCGCCTGTTCGCCGTGCACACGCAGCTGCGGCAGTTCGGCGCGGCGCGCTGCATCGCGCGGTGTCCACAGGCTGATGAAACGCGCCACCGCCACATACGGCTCGTGGCTGTACTGCTCGAAGAACATCCAGCTCAGCGCTTGCGCGCGTTGCCACGCATCGGTGGGCAGGTAAGGCGTGCCCTCGGCCAGCCAGAACAGGATCGCGTTGGATTCGGTCAGCACGCGGCCGTCGTCACGTTCCACCATCGGCACCTTGCCATTGGGATTCTTGGCCAGGTAGTCCGGCGTGCGGGTCTGCCCGGCCACGCTGTCCACTTCGACCCAATGATAGCGACTACCCAGCTGCTCCAGCAGCAGACGCACCTTGTAGCAGTTGCCGGAACTGGACATGCCATGCACGGTCAACGGGGGACGCACGGTCGACATCAAGCTGGCTCCGCGGCAACGACGAGGGGCTGGCAGTGTCACAGCCCTGTGCGCCTTTGCAAAGCCCTTGCATGCATCTCAGCTGCCTGCCGCCATCGTTGCCATCGCCAGCAGCATTGCGGCGATGGCCCATCTCAGGCTGTCGCCACGAGCGCCACCGGCACGCCCAGCACCGCGATGACCACACCCAGCAGCGACAGCGTCAAGGCCCAGGCGCCGAAGGCGCGCGTGCGTCCGCATCCGGCGGCACCGGCAACGGCCTGAACCGAGCACACCGACCACCACAGGCTGCCCAGCAGCAACAGCAGCACGCACGTCGACAACTGCGCCATGCCGGCCGGATCGCTGGCACCGCTCTGCAGCAGGGCCGGCCTGCCCTTGAGCGCGACCAGCCCGGCGAGCACGCACACCAGCCATGGCAAGACGCTGCCCGCCATCGCCGGCAGCAGCCGCTCGACCTGCGCTGCGCTGTCCATCCAGCGCAACAGCTGTTTGAGCAGCACGCAGCCCAGCAACAGCAGCGCTCCCACGGCCAGCGCACCGGCCAGTTGCATCCACCATGGCAAGGCCTGCAGCCACATCCACGCCGACAACAGCGTGGTCACCGCAAACACCGCCCAGGAGCTGCGGCGCAAACCGCTCTGCTGCGGCATGCGCTGCACCGTGCCGTGCGGATCGAACAGCAGCCCGCCCAGGCCACCGCCACGCCACCAGGCCAGGCAACCCAGCACAAGCACGATCAATGCCAGCAATCCGACCAGTGGGTAGCTCAGCGCCCGCCAATCGGTCGGCTGCTTGCGCCGCTGCGGCTTGAGGTCGTGATTGAAGTACAGCAGGTCGCGCGCGCGCTCCATATCGGCCGCCGCACGTGCCACCCCATTGGCGGGGATGCGGTCGGTGTAGCGCTGCCATTGCCCGATGATCTCGATACGGCCATCGCGCATCGCAATCGTGCGCGAGAAGCGAAACCAGGGGTTGGACACGATCTGCGTGTCTGCATCCACCTTGGCCGCCGGGTCGGTCTGCACGCGCACGGTCTGCCGCGCCAGCTGCGGCCCGCGCAACGCCAACGGGCTCTTGCGCGCCTCCTTGGGCAAGCTGTCCATCCAGTCGCCGAGCTGAAACAGCGGGAAGCCCACTTCGTCGCCTTCGGCCGCCGGCCATTCCAGCCGATAGGTCTCGTGCGTGCGCACATTCAATGCATCGCTAGCGTCGATGGTGGGCTCATCGACCTGTGTCAGCGCGGTGTAGTACTGCTGCATGAACTCCAGATAGCGCTCGCCCACCGTTTGCGCGCCATCGTTTTCGAAACTCGACGCCACCCGCTCGCCGCGTCCCTGCCGGTAGGTGGTGTCCACGCTGAAGGTGGCCACGCGCTGCGGTTTGCGCAGCGAAATCGCGATGTCTTCAATCACCTCGACCTGCGGCAAGGTCGGCATCGGCGCCGGTACGTCGACCAGGGCGTCCTGCCCCGGCAGGACCGGCAATCCGCGCACAAACGGCAGCGGCCGACGCTGCGCAAACGGGCCTTCCTCGCGGTCGCGCGTGGCGTCCACCCACACATCGCCCTGCGGCAGATGCGCGCGCACCACGACATGGTCGAATGCGTAGGGGCTCGGCAGGCGCTTGTCCAGCGTGGCGCCCTTGTCGCTGTTGACCAGCACCGGCTCGGCGCGGATGCCGGCCAGCTGCAACAGCGCGATCAACAGCGTCGCCTTGTCCTTGCAGTCGCCGTAGCGGTTGCGCAATGTCACTTCCGGCGCATGCGGGGCGTGCGAGTTCTCGCCCATGTCCAGGCCGACGTAACGGATCTCGCCCTGCACGAAGGCCACCGCACGCATCAGTGCGCCTTGCGCATCGTCGCTGCGCAGCCGCAGGCTCTGCCTCATGCTGGCAGCCACCTGCGCATCCTTGAATGCATCCGGGTACAACTGCGCGGCCCACGCCGCCACACGCGCCCAGTTTCCGGCAGTGGACACTTCGATCAGCCCGTACGGGTCCACATCGTCGGGAGCGCCTTTTTCCTCCTGCACGGCGGCGACGTTGCTTGCCCCGATGTTCAACAGCGCGACCCCATCGGCCTTGCCGACATTGCGGCTGAAGCCCGGCGCGCTGATGCGCCACTGCAAGGCCATGTCGGCGGGATAGCGCACACGGACCCGCCGTTCGCCCAGCGGCACGCCGTAGCGCGCATCGAAGATGTCGTAATAGCCCTTGCCGAACACCGGATTGCTGCCGGTGATGGTCACGCCGTAATCGACCCGGTCGCCCACGCGCAGATCCGGCAAGGTGATCGACAGCGTCAGCGCGCCATCGATCAAACCGTCTTCCAGCCCGCTTTCGCGGCGCAGCTTGGCGTAATGCGCACGGCTGCGCATGTCGATGCGCTGACCCGCGCGCCAGACGTCCAGGCTGTTGAGCTGCAATGTCTGATACTGCGGCTGGTAATCGATGGAGATCTGCCCGGCCTCATCCAGGCTCTTGGCGCGCTGTACCGTATAGCTCAACCGGCGGTACGCGCGCACCGCCGGGCCGGTGAGATCGACCTGATCGGACACCAGCTCATAGCGCAGCCCGCTCGCACCCGGCACGCTGTCGGGCACCGCATCGGCCACCACCCATGCCGGTGCCGGCGCCATGCTAGGCGCCTCGTTCGCTTGCGCCGGTATCGCGATTGCGGCAATCGCGCAGATTCCGCACATCGTCCAGAAGACGCCTCTCAGGCGTCGCACCACATCCTTGCCGATCAACACCCACTCCTCGTCAAAACGCGTTGAGCCCCGTCAGCGCACGTCCCACCACCAGCTGGTGCACGGTTTCGGTGCCCTCGTAGGTAATCACCGATTCCAGGTTGAGCGCATGCCGGATCGCCACATGTTCGGTGGTGATGCCGGCCGCCCCCAGAAGGTCGCGGCACTCGCGCGCCACGTCCAGCGCCATGCGGCAATTATTCCACTTTGCCAGCGAGATCTGTTCCGGTCGCAGCGTCCCGGCCTCCTTCAGGCGGCCAAGCTGCAGCGCCAGCAACTGCGCGGTGGAAATCCGCCGCGCCATGTCGGCCAGCTTGATCTGCGCGCTCTGGGTGGCCGCCAGCGGCCGGCCGAACAGGATGCGTTCGCCTGCGTAGGCCAGCGCCTCGCGCAGGCAGGCCACCGCCGCGCCGATGGCACCCCAGGCGATCCCGTAACGTGCCTGGTTGAGGCAGCCCAGCGGCGCCTTCAACCCGGCCGCGTTCGGCAGGCGCATCTGCTCGGGTACGAACACGTTGTCCAGGAACAACGCCGAGGTCACCGAGGCGCGCAGGCTCATCTTGTGGGCGATGTCCTGCGTAGTGAAACCGGGGCTGGCGGTTTCCACCAGAAAACCGCACACGCCATCGTCGGTGTGCGCCCAGACGATGGCCAGGCTGGCGATGCTGCCGTTGGTGATCCACATCTTTGCGCCGTTCAGGCGCCAGCCGTCGCCATCGCGCACTGCACGCGTGGTCATCGCCGCAGGGTCCGAGCCGCCTTGCGCTTCGCTCAGGCCGAAGCAGCCGATGACGCGGCCGGCGGCCATCTCCGGCAACCAGCGCTGGCGTTGCGCGTCGCTGCCATAGGCATGGATGGGATACATGCACAGCGAGGACTGCACGCTGACGAAACTGCGCAGGCCGCTGTCGCCGCGCTCCAGTTCCTGGCAAATCAGCCCGTAGGACACCGCTCCCAGACCCGCACCGCCATCGCCGACCGGCAGGCTGGCGCCCAGCAGCCCCAGTCGCGCCAGGTCAGGCACCCACTCGCTTGGGAACCGCCCCGCGTCGAAGGCATCGCCGATCGCCGGCAGTACCCGCGTATCGGTAAAACGCGCGACGGCGTCCTGCACCGCCCGCTCTTCGTCGGTCAGCAGCGCACGGACATCGAACAGATCATCGGGACGCACCGGCATGCTGATTTCCACCACTGGAGAAGCGGCGATTATCTGCCAGTTGCCTGCCGAACATGGCGGCGACGTGTACAGCGCACGGGAGTTACCGCTGGCCTGAAAACAAAAAGAGCCGGCAGTGCCGGCTCTTTTTGCTGACGCAGCGATCCAGCCGGAAGGCTGCCAGCGTGTTACTGGCGCGTACTGCCCGCATCCACGCGGACGCCCCGGTCACCGGCCGTCGACGCGGTCTGGGTCACCAGCTGGCCATCGACCACCGGCAGACGATCGCTCGCCGGCTTGTCGTTCATACGCACGGTCTTCTCGAACCCGTCGTAGCGGTAGGTCACGTCGTAGGCCACCACGTTGTCGGCGTCGCCCAGCGAGATGCGCTCGCCCGGCTTGCTGTCCATACGCATGGTCCCGGTGGTGCCGTCGGCATTACGGTAGGTCACGTCGTAGCCCACGACGCGCGAGGAGCTCGAATTGGCGTTCTCGGTGTGGCACTGGCGTTCGGTGCGGTCGACTACGCGGCCGCCGACATGATTGCGGTCGACCCGGTTGCCGATGAAGCCGCCACCCACCGCACCTGCGGCGGTCGCCAGCTTGCGGCCGTTGCCGCCACCCACCTGGTTGCCCAACAGGCCGCCGATCACGGCACCTGCGACGGTGCCGCCGACGTTGCCATCGCGCTCGGGCAGACGTTCCTGCACCACCACGTCGCGGCACACTTCGCGCGGCGAGGAGCTGGTGGTGGTTTCGCGAATGGCCGCGCTGTTGACGACCTGCGCATACTGCGGCTCGCGCTGGGTGATCGGCGCGACCTTGACCACGTCGGCATATTCCAGACCACGCGGTGCCGGCTCGCCGTTGGCGACGAAATCGCCCGAGGACGGACGGTTGTTCATGAAGGCGGCAGTGGCCACGCCTCCCACCAGCAAGGCACCAGCGGCGACCAGTATAGTTGTCGTGTTGCTCTTCATGACCAGCTCCCTGCGGACGCACCGCGTTGTTGACGGCGTGATTCCAGCACGGGAACCCTGAACGAAAACGCCCTCGCTCATGAACGCCACGGTTAAGTTCAGCTAGCGGTTACTTCATGCACTTCTAACAGCCGGAGTCTTCGCATGCGAAATCCCCTGACCGCACGTGCCCTGGAATGGGCGGCCAAGCTGCGCTATCCCACCTTGTTCAAGCTGGCAGCCACGCTGTTCGTGGTGGATGTGCTGGTGCCGGATCTGGTGCCGTTCGTGGACGAACTGCTATTCGGCCTGACCACGCTGCTGCTGGCGAACTGGAAAACCCGCAAGGCGCCGCTGCCGGCACCGGTGCGCCGCGACTGATGCAGTTGATCGACAGCCATTGCCATCTGGACGCGGGCGAATTCGACCACGACCGCCCTGCGGTGATCGCGCGCGCGCACCAGGCCGGCGTCGTGCAACAGGTGGTGCCGGCCGTCACTGCCGCCAGCTGGCCGGGCTTGCGTGAAGTGTGTGAAATGGCGCCTGGGCTGCATCCCGCCTATGGCCTGCACCCGATCTTCCTGGATCAACACCGCCCCGCGCATCTGGAGCTGCTGGCCGAGTGGATCGAGCGCGAGCGCCCCTGCGCGATCGGCGAATGCGGGCTGGATTTCTATCTCGAAGGACTGGACGCGCAGGCCCAGCGCGACTATTTCGATGGGCAGCTGCGCCTGGCAAAGCGCCACGACCTGCCACTGATCGTGCATGCGCGCCGCGCCACCGAAGAAGTCATCGCCCGCATCAAGGCCGTCGGCGGCCTGCGCGGCGTGGTGCACAGCTTTGCCGGCAGCCCCGAGCAGGCGCGGCAATTGTGGACACTGGATTTCATGATCGGCCTGGGCGGCCCGGTCACCTACCCGCGCGCCAATCGCCTGCGCGGCCTGGCCGCAACCATGCCGTTGCAGCACCTGCTACTGGAAACCGACGCACCCGATCAACCCGACGCCAGCATCCGCGGCCAGCGCAACGAGCCGGCCGCGCTGCGGACGGTAGTGGACTGCATCGCGCAACTGCGCGGCGAAGACGCCGAGCGCATCGCCGCACAGACCACGGCAAACGCACGCGCCCTGTTCGGCTTGCCGGGCTGATCAGGCAGGCCGCCGCAGCGCGCGCATGCAGTTACGATGACGCGGCAGCGACCTCGGCCACCGGCTTGGACGCAGCGGCCTTGGGCTTGAGCAACATCTCCAGCGCCTTGCCGACCGCTACAAACGCGAACGTGCCGGTGATATGCGTGGCTGCGCCCAGCCCCGCCCCGCAATCCAGCTTGAGCGTGGCATCGGCATCGAGTTGCGGGCGAATGCCGCACACGCTGCCGTCGGCCTGCGGGTATTTGACGTTTTCCAGCGAGTACACCGCCGGCACGCCGAAATAGCGCTGCGCATTCTTCGGGAAGTTGAAGTCGCTGCGCAGCTTCTTGCGGATCAATGCCAGCATCGCATCGTGCTCGGTGCGCGAGACATCGCGCACGCGCACCAGGGTGGGATCGGTGCGCCCGCCGGCAGCGCCCACGGTGAGCATCGGCAGCTTGCGGCGGCGGCACCAGGCAATGGTTTCCACCTTGACCCGGAAACTGTCGCAGGCATCGATCACCAGATCCAGGCCGTCGCCCAGCAGGGTTTCGATGTTGCCGGTGGTGAGAAACGCCTCCACCGCCTCGGCGTCGATCTCCGGGTTGATCGCGACGCAGCGCTCGGCCATGGCGCGCGCCTTGTTGCGTCCGTACTGCCCGGCCAGCGCCGGCAATTGCCGATTGGTATTGGACACGCACAGGTCGTCGGCATCGATCAGGCGGAGATGGCCGACGCCGGTCCGTGCCAGCGCCTCCACCACCCACGAGCCCACACCGCCCATGCCCACCACCGCCACGCGGCAGGCGGACAACCGCTCTACCGTGCCGACTCCGTACAGCCGGTCGATACCGGCAAAGCGTTCACGCCATTGTGCTTTCATCGGCCTATTTTACGCGCGCCGCCGTGCGCGCGTCCGCCCCACCGGGGGCTTTAATGCCGGAGCAGCTCGCCATGTCCGCCACACCTCCCCATCAGTCACGCGCGGCCCGTTACGCCTTCATGCTGGTGCTGGGCGTGTTGATCGGGCTGATCACCACGGTCATGCTGGCGCGGGTGTTGCAGGCGCGGCGCGACCCGCTGCCCGACAGCCTGATGCACGTGCTGGACTACCAACTGCGCGCCCTGCAGCCGCAGCCCGGCAGCGCGTGCACAGCTGCGCAGCAGCAGGCGCGACTGCAATCGCTGCGCTTGCTTGCCGACGAACTGGAACCGGCATTTGCGCAGATTGGCGAAGATCGCCGCTTCGGCGAACATGCTCAGGCACTGCGTGTCGCCCTGGAGCAGGCGCAGCGCAGCGCGCCGTCCAGCTGCGCCGCGTTCGTGCCGATCAAACGGCGGGTCGCGGAGGCGTGCGAGGCATGTCACCGCGACTTTCGATGAGCCTGGATGAAGGCGACGCTCGGGTTTCGTTAAGCCTGGAGTGATCCAGTTGGCAGACCGTTCACCTGGACCAACACAGGATGACGTCGCCGCGGCCCCGACCGCCTTGTCGACCCACCTGGAGACACCCATGAAAACCCGACTGCTCGTTATCGGCCTGGCTGCAACCGCGACCTTGGTCGGCTGCGCCACATCACAGCCCCAGTACGGCAGCTATCGCGGCGACCGCGGCTACGACCAGGGCTATTCGCAGCCTGCGCAGCGTTGCGTGGACTGCGGCATCGTCACCCGCATCGATGAAGTCGGCCCCACCCGCACCGCGCCCACCGGCACCGGGGCGGTGCTCGGCGGTATCGTCGGCGCGGTGGCCGGCCGCCAGATTTCCAAGGAAACCGGCGGCAGCAAGGGCAACAAGAATGTCTCGGCCGTGGCTGGCGCCGCTGCCGGCGCGCTGGCGGGCAACGCCATCCAGAACAACGTCACCAGCGAGAGCTTCGACGTGCAGGTGCGCATGGACGATGGCCGCGTCATCGTGGTGAACCAGCGCGACCTGGCCGGTGTGCGCGAAAACGCTTACGTGCGCGTGGTCAACGGCAAGGTAGTGCTGCGCTGAGCAACGGCTGCGGCCGACGTGCAGACAACAAAAAGGCCCGGTGACGGGCCTTTTTGCTGGGCGCGTGATGCATCGCCCCCGATGCCGTAGCTCAGACCACCTGCACCGCATCGGCCTGCAGGCCTTTCTGGCCTTGCACGACGGTAAAGCTGACCTTCTGCCCCTCCTTGAGACTCTTGAAGCCCTGGATCTGGATGGCGCGGAAATGGACGAAGACGTCTTCGCCGTTTTCGCGACTGATGAATCCAAAGCCCTTGGCATCGTTGAACCACTTTACGACACCATTCTCGCGTTCGATGTTGGACATCTCGACTGACTCCCTACGACACTGTGATGGACTGGCGGTGGTGGCTGTGATTGCAAGGAGGAAGCGAGGTACAAGGATGTAGCGGATCGGGCGATCTACCGCATCAGGCCACGATTCACGGTGACCTTTGCAAACAGCAGCGGCTGCAACTTAACCCGCGCAAAACCAATTTTCAAGCACCCCTTGCGTATTTTTGTCAAGCCTGAAATAGGACATTTGCAAACCTTCATGGACACGACTGTCGTTTATTACGTGCTGGCTGGCGCACTGGTGCTGGTGGGTCTTGCCGGCGTCATCCTGCCCGCACTGCCGGGCTTGCCGCTGGTCTTTGCCGGATTGCTGGTGGCCGCCTGGGCAGATGGGTTCACCCATGTCGGCTGGGTCGCGCTGCTGATACTCGGATTGATCACCGCCCTGTCTTTTGTCATCGACTTCCTTGCCACCCTCTATGGCGCGCAGCGCGTGGGAGCCAGCAAGATGGCGATGTGGGGTTCGGTGATCGGGGCCATTGCCGGGATTTTCTTTATGCCGATCGGCCTGTTCGTCGGCCCGTTCGCCGGCGCGTGGTTGGGCGAGTACTACCAGACCCGCAAGACCGGCCAGGCCACCAAGGTCGGCTTCGGCACCTGGGTCGGCATCATGCTGGGCACGGCCACCAAGCTGGCGCTGGGCATGTGCATGTTGGGTGTGTTTGCAATTGCCTGGTTCTTCTGACACGCGAGCCGATGTCCCAGGCCGGCACGGCCACGGTTGCCGCGAGCGTGCAGACCGGCCCTCAATAACGGCCCCGCCAGCGTAGCGGCACCTGCCTAAACGCATCGCCCCGGATGTTATGCCACCGTGTACACATGGCGTATGCAGACGCGACCGTTAAGCTACGCGCCTGACGCGCCTGCCTGGCGCCTACACTCGGCCAGACTGCCCATGCCCAAGCACCACACCCGTCCCCTGATGCTGATCGCCCTGGCCGCTGCGCCATTGGCGCATGGGCAGGAAATCGCTCCGCAGCCCGCATCGCCGCAGGCCTGTACCTCCGTGACCTCGGATGCCGCGCGCCTGGCGTGCTACGACCAGGCGCTGGGCTACACCCCGCAGGCCGTGCAGGAGGCAGATGCCGCAGCGCAGTTGGCCAAGCAAGCCGCCAAACCGGAAGACACCGGCAAGACCAGCCGCGTAGGCGATTTTTTCCGCGCCGACGGTCAGGATCAGCCGAAGGAAGAAGCGGTCGCCAATGCCGGCCGCGGTTCGCTGCTGGATCGCCGCTGGGAACTCGCCAAGGACTCCAAACTGGGGACCTTCCAGCTGCGCGGCTACAAGCCGGTCTACCTGCTGCCGGCGTTCTGGACCAGCGACTCCAACCGCACCCCGCAATCGCCGAATCCGGCCAACTCGGTCAGCACGCCACAGCAACTGGACAGCGCCGAGTTGAAGTTCCAGCTGAGCTTCAAGACCAAGGTGGTCGAAGACCTGTTCGGCGACAACGGCGACATCTGGATGGGCTACACCCAGAGTTCGCGCTGGCAGGCTTACAACACCGATGCCTCGCGCCCGTTCCGGGAAACCAATTACGAGCCGGAAGCGATGCTGGTGTTCCGCAACAACTACAGCCTGTTCGGCTGGAAGGGCCGCATGAGCGGCATCAGCATCAACCACATGTCCAACGGCCGCGAAGATCCGCTGTCGCGCTCCTGGAACCGGGTCATCCTCAACATCGGGCTGGATCGCGAAAACTGGGCGCTGACGCTGCGCCCGTGGTTCCGCATCAAGGAAGACCGTGTCGACGACAACAACCCGGACATCGAGGATTACATGGGCCGCGGCGACGCGACCCTGGTCTACAACAAGGACGGCCACGAATTTGCGTTGATCGCGCGGCATTCGCTGCGCGGCGGCGACCGCTCGCATGGCTCGGTGCAGCTGGATTACGGCTTCCCCATCACCAACCTGCTGCGCGGCCATGTGCAGGTGTTCGACGGCTACGGCGAAAGCCTGATCGACTACAACCACAAGGCCACCTACATCGGCCTGGGCGTGTCGTTGCTGGAGTGGTTCTGACGTTTCCGGAATTACGACAACGCGTGCGTCGCAGCCTGACCACGTGCTGAGACTGCGTGGGACCTCAGCGATGTGAGGGACAGGAATAAAAAAAGCCGGCAGCGATGTCGGCTTTTTTGTGTCGCGATTACCGCACGCACAACAGGGACGGCGAAAGACCGTTGCCAGCCGCCCTGTTTCAGGCGGGGACTCAGACGTCGAAGAAATCCACCTTGCCGTCCTTCAATGTGTAGTACGCGCCCACCACGCGGCATGCGCCTGTGCGCAGCGGTTCGAGCAATGCCGGTTCGGAGGCGCCGCGCAGGCGGTCGACGGTGCGCTTGACGTTGGCCTTGACCGAGGCGGCGAGCAGGTCGTCGCTGCCCTTGCTCTTGGCGGCCAGCACCGCCGGGACGATGGGTTCGATCATGGAGCCGATCGCGCCGGGGAAGAAGGCATTCTGTTCGACAACCGACACCGCCGCCGCCACTGCGCCGCAGCTTTCGTGCCCCATCACCACCACCAACGGCACGCCGAGCTGGCTCACCGCATATTCGATCGACCCGAGCGCGGTGGTGTCCACGGTATTACCGGCGTTGCGCACGATGAACATCTCACCCAGGCCGCGGCCGAACAGCAGCTCTGGCGGCACGCGCGAGTCCGAGCACGACACCAGGATCACGAAGGGAGTCTGCCCGAGCGCCAGTTCCAGACGCCGCTTGCTGTCGGAAATAACCTTCTTGGGGCGATTTTCGACGAAGGCCGCGTTTCCGTCGCGCAGCACCTGCAGCGCCTGTTCGGCATTCAAGTCGGTCTTTTTCGAGGGTGCTGCCGCGCGCACCGCGAACGGGAGGGATGCGGCAGCGGCCGCGATCGGCGCGCAACAGGCGCACTGCAGCAATTTTCGGCGGGATGCGGAATGCGACATGGACGAGCCCCTGCTCTCTGGTTGGTGTCGCGATCCTACTACGCGGCGAGCGCGGCAAAATGCCTGCCGGAGAGGTTATACGGACATGACTTCGCGCCCACGCGCCGCAGGTTCAGGTCCAGTCCGTCAGGCCCTCGCGGCGATAGGTTTCCTGAAACGCAGGACGCGCCTTCATACGCTGCGCGTGCGCCTGCAGTGCAGGCCAGGTATCGGTCGGGCGCGGCATCTTGCGCGACCAGCGCATCAACATGGTCAGCATGAAATCGGCGGCCGATGGCGTCTGGCCGAGCAGATACGGCCCGTGCGCCTGCAGATGCGCATCGACCTGGGTCCAGGCCGCTTCCAGCTTGTTGCGTGCCTGGGTCTGCGCTGCATCGACGTGCGCAGCGCCGGCCGGCTCGTGCGGATAGAACCAGGCGCGATACGCCGGCTGCAAGGTGTTGGCGCAGAAGAACATCCACCTGTAGTACGCCGCACGCTCGGGCGTGGCCACCGGCGGCGCCAGACCGGCTTGCGGATAGAGATCGGCCAGGTGCATGACGATGGCGGCCGCTTCGGTGAGTACCTGCCCGTCCAGCACCAGGGTCGGCACCACCCCGGCCGGGTTGAGCGCCAGATACTCTGGCGCCTTTTGCTCGCCACGTTCGAAATCCAGCGGATGCAGTACGTGCGCAACGTCCAGTTCGATCAACAGCCAATGGACGACCAGGGCGGCGGTACTGGGGGTGTGGTAGAGCGTGGCGGCCATGCGGGGTCTCGGGTCAGTTGGTACAGGCGCGCAGGCAGGCGAGCTTGCGCGGTTCGCAACGATTGTCGTCGCTTTGCTGGGTGCAGTCGAAGACCTGCGCCATGCAGTTGGCCCGTTGCGCCGGATTCTGTACGTCGTCGCAGCGCTTTCCTCGCGGCGCCACCCTGCTGCTGCAACTGGACTCGCTGGGCCGGTCGGCGCGGCATTGTCGAGCGCTGCTATTGCACTGCGCGATGCAGCGATCCGCAGCCGAGGGGCCGTTGAAGCGTGTCGCGGCATCGTTTGTTTTGAGCGGCTTGCGCTCTGCGAACGGCACCGGGGCGGCAGGTGGCGGCGCGTAGTTGCGCGAGGGAAACAACACCGTGGGTGCTTTTTGCTGCTGCGCCGCCGAGCTCAGGCTCAGGCACGACAACAGCGCAACGCAGACGAGTCGGAGCATTCCTGTTCTCCTGAAGGTTACCGGTCAGTGCGGCGAGCATAGCCGGTTCCCGTGGAGCCACGCCTGTCTTCTCTGCTGAGAGATCGCAGATGCCGCCTCTCCGACGGCACTGGACCCGCTGCCGGCACCAGCCTGCGTCTGCCGGGTGACCTGCAGCAAACGGCAAGGCGTGCCATTGCCTCGCGGTTCCAGCCACGCCTGACGAGCGCACTGTGGCGCAGTCGTCAGGCGGATGCAGCCGATGCGGAACACGCGCGTCTGCGCGCTTGTTTCGCCAACGGGCGCAGACCGCCTTGCTGACGGTCTGCTTGGCCGGTTGCGACTGCCGTTATTCCACCACGACCGGAATCTTGCCGATACGCGACTGCCATTGGCGTGGGCCGGTCTTGTGCACCGATTCGCCGGTGGAATCCACCGCCACGGTGACCGGCATGTCCTTGACCTCGAACTCGTAGATCGCCTCCATGCCGAGATCTTCGAAGGCCAGCACGCGCGCGGCCTTGATCGCCTTGGACACCAGATAGGCCGAGCCGCCGACCGCCATCAGGTACACGGCCTTGTTGTCGCGGATCGCATCGATCGCGGCATCGCCGCGCTCGGACTTGCCGACCATGCCCAGCAGGCCGGTCTGCTCGAGCATCTGGCGGGTGAACTTGTCCATGCGCGTGGCGGTGGTCGGGCCGGCCGGGCCCACCACTTCGTCGCGCACCGGATCGACCGGGCCGACGTAATAGATGAAGCGGTTGGTGAAATCCACCGGCAAGCTTTCGCCCTTGTTGAGCATGTCGATCATGCGCTTGTGCGCGGCGTCGCGGCCGGTCAGCAGCTTGCCGTTGAGCAGCACCACCTCGCCCGGCTTGAAACTGGCGACCTCTTCCTTGGTGATGGTGTCCAGGTTGACCCGGCGCGCGTTGGTCGGGTTGTAGGTGAGCTTGGGCCAGTCTTCCAGCGACGGCGGGTCCAGCATCACCGGGCCGCTGCCGTCCAGGGTGAAATGGGCATGGCGGGTGGCCGCGCAGTTGGGGATCAGCGCCACCGGCAGGTTGGCGGCATGGGTCGGGTAATCCTTGACCTTGATATCCAGCACCGTGGTCAGGCCGCCCAGGCCCTGCGCGCCGATGCCGAGCGCGTTGACCTTTTCATAAAGTTCAAGCCGCAGTTCCTCGGCGCGATTGGACGCGCCGCGCGCCTGCAGGTCGACGATGTCGATCGGCTCCATCAGCGCTTCCTTGGCCAGCAGCATCGCCTTTTCGGCAGTGCCGCCGATGCCGATGCCGAGCATGCCCGGCGGGCACCAGCCGGCGCCCATGGTCGGCACGGTCTTGAGCACCCAATCGACGATGGAGTCGGACGGGTTGAGCATGGCGAACTTGCTCTTGGCTTCCGAACCGCCGCCCTTTGCCGCGACGATCACCTCGACATGGTGGCCCGGCACGATCTTGGTATTGACCACTGCCGGGGTGTTGTCGCGGGTGTTGGTGCGCCTGCCGGCCGGGTCGGCCAGCACGCTGGCGCGCAGCTTGTTGTCGGGGTGGTTGTAGGCGCGGCGCACGCCTTCGTTGACCATGTCTTCCACGCCCATGGTGGCGTCGTCCCAGCGCACGTTCATGCCGATTTCCAGGAACACGGTAACGATGCCGGTGTCCTGGCAGATCGGGCGGTGGCCCTCGGCGCACATGCGCGAGTTGATCAGGATCTGCGCGATGGCGTCCTTGGCCGCCGGCGATTCTTCGCGCTCGTAGGCGGCGGACAGATTCCTGATGTAGTCGACCGGGTGGTAGTAGCTGATGTACTGCAGCGCATCGGCGACGGACTGGATGAGGTCTTCCTGCTTGATCGAGGTCACGGCTGGCTCTACGGCTGGCGGGGGCAATCCGCATATTTTAGAGCAAACCGCGGGCGCGGCCGGATGTGGCATCAATCACAGCGATTGACAGGTGGAACGCGTGCGCCTGCCAGGACAAGCCTGGCGCCGCCGCGCGGCGCCGACATCGCCACCCACGCTGCACCCGCCCTGCCCGTCCCAACACCCCGCACCCACGCCGCGCGCGGCACACTAGCACGATGTCAGCTTCCCGTTCCGGCGCCACCGCGCCCGCCGCCGCCCGTACCGGCCCCACCCTGCGCGAGCGCCTGGATGCGCTGCGTAATCTGCCCCCGTTCCTGCGCCAGATCTGGCAGACCAGCCGCTGGTTGAGCGCCAGCAGCATCGGCCTGCGCGTGCTGCGCGCGTTGATGCCGGTGGCCACGCTCTACATCGGCAAATTGATCATCGACGAGGCGATCCACCTGGTCGGCCAGCCGCCGGCATTCGAGTCGCTGACCCAGGCATTGAGCAGCGGGCGCTTGAACCGCCTGCTGGAATTGCTGGCGCTGGAACTGGCGCTGGCGATCGGTTCGGACCTGCTCGGGCGCATGGTCGGTTATGCCGATGCGCTGTTGTCGGAGCTGTTCAACAACGCTGCCAGCGTGCGGCTGATGGAACATGCCGCGCAGCTGGATCTGGAAGACTTCGAAGACCCCGACCGGCAGGACAAGCTGGATCGCGCGCGGCGCCAGACCATGAACCGCATGAACCTGATGAGCCAGTTGTTTGGCCAGGTGCAGGACGCGATCACCGTGGTCAGCCTGGCGGTGGGCCTGGTGGTGTATGCGCCGTGGTTGATCGCGCTGCTGGCGGTGGCGCTGATCCCGGCCTTCATCGGCGAGGCGCACTTCAACGCATTGGGCTATTCGCTCAACTTCCAGTGGACGCCGGAGCGGCGCCAGCTCGATTACCTGCGCCAGGTCGGTGCCAGCGTGGAGACCGCCAAGGAAGTCAAGATCCTCAACCTGCATCGTTTCCTGATCGCGCGGTATCGGCGCCTGGCCGACAAGTTCTTCCAGGCCAACCGCGCACTGGCGCGCAAGCGTGCGTTGTGGGGCGCATTGCTGGCCGCGCTGGGCACGCTGGGCTACTACATGGCCTATGGCTACATCGCCTGGCGCACCGTGCGCGGCGATTTCAGCATCGGCGATCTGACCTTTCTGGCCGGCAGTTTCCTGCGCCTGCGTCAGTTGCTGGAGGGGCTGCTGATCGGGTTTTCGCAGGTCGCCGGCCAGGCCTTGTATCTGGACGATCTGTATTCGTTCTTCAACATCGTGCCGGAGATCCGCTCGCGCCCGAACGCACTGCCGGTGCCGCGCCCAATCCGCCAGGGCTTCGTGTTCGAGGACGTGGGCTTCCGTTATCCGGATGCCGAGCAGTGGACGGTGCGGCACCTGGATTTCGAACTGCGCGCCGGCGAAGTGCTGGCGCTGGTCGGCGAAAACGGCGCCGGCAAGACCACCCTGGTCAAGCTGCTGGCGCGGCTGTACGACCCGGACGAGGGCCGCATCCTGCTCGATGGGCAGGACCTGCGCGACTACGACCTGGACGACGTGCGCGCCAACTTGGGCGTGATCTTCCAGGACTTCGTGCGCTACCACCTGAGCGTGGGCGAGAACATCGGCGTCGGCCAGGTCGATGCAATGGACGATATGCCGCGCATCCAGACCGCTGCGCAGCGCGCAATGGCCGGCGAGCTGATTGACAGCCTGCCCGATGGCTACGACCAATTGATCGGCCGGCGCTTCAAGAACAGCGTGGATCTTTCCGGCGGGCAGTGGCAGAAGATCGCCATCGCACGCGCCTACATGCGCGATGCGCAGCTGATGATCCTGGACGAACCCACCGCCGCCCTGGATGCGCGCAGCGAGTTCGAGGTGTTCCAGCGATTCAAGGAGCTGTCGGACAACCGCACCGCGGTGCTGATCTCGCACCGCTTCTCCAGCGTGCGCATGGCCGACCGCATCCTGGTGCTGGCCGCCGGCCGCATCGAAGCCAACGGCACCCACGCCGAGCTGATGGCGCAGGGTGGGCGGTATGCGGAGCTGTTCGAGTTGCAGGCGGCGGGGTATCGGTGAGGTTGGGAATGGGGAGTCGGGAATGGGGAATCGTTAGAAGCTGCCTTCCCGGCAGATGAGGGCTACTGAAAGCGCTGATCCGGAAGCATCCGTGATTTTTCAGCTGCCGCCCCGATTCCCCATTCCCCATTCCCCATTCCCCATTCCCCATTCCCAGCCAAATGAGAGTTCATCTCATTTGGCCGGCTTGAGGTAGAATTGGCCGTTACTCTTCCCACGACACTTACCGGTATGTCTTCCGCTTTCGGCGCCGAAACGGTGCTTGAGGTCCGTCACTGGACCGATGCCTACTTCAGCTTCACCACCACCCGCGATGCCGGTTTCCGCTTCGAGAACGGGCAGTTCGTGATGATCGGCCTGGAGACCGAAACCCGCCCGCTGCTGCGGGCGTACTCGATCGCCAGCGCCAACTGGGAAGAACATCTGGAGTTCTTCAGCATCAAGGTGCCGGATGGTCCGCTGACCTCGCGGTTGCAGCACATCAAACCCGGCGACAAGGTCCTGGTCGGCAAGAAGCCCACCGGCACACTGCTGATCAGCGACCTGCACCCGGGCCGCAATCTGTATCTATTGGGCACCGGCACCGGCCTGGCGCCGTGGCTGTCGATCATCAAGGACCCGGAAACCTACGAGCGCTTCGACAAGGTGATCCTCACCCAGGGCGTGCGCTTCGTGCAGGACCTGGCCTATCGCGACTACTTCGAGCGCGAGCTCCCGCAGCACGAATTCCTGGGCGATCTGCTGCGCGAAAAACTGCTGTATTACCCGGCGGTGACCCGCGAAGCGTTCGCCAATCAGGGCCGGCTGACCGAGCTGATGGCCGATGGCCGCATGCAGCAGACGCTGGGACTGCCGACCCTGGACCCGGCCAACGACCGCTTCATGATCTGCGGCAGCCCGCAGATGCTGGCCGACCTGCGCACCCTGCTGGACGCGCGCGGCTTCCAGACCTCGCCACGCATCGGCACGCCGGGGCATTACGTGTTCGAGCGCGCCTTCGTCGAGAAGTGATACGGCGCACGCGACGCGGCGCCTCGTGCACGCTCCGCTGCCGTAGGAGCGCACCTGGGCGCGACTAGCCATCACCAGGAACGCCTCGTCGCGCCCGGGGTGCGCTCCTACGGGGGGCGGACGCTGCGGGTCAGGTGCCCAGCGCGCGCTCGATATCTGCTGCCAGGGCTTCCGGTTTGGTGGTCGGCGCGTAACGCTCCAGCACCGTGCCATCGCGGCCGATCAGGAACTTGGTGAAGTTCCACTTGATCGCCTCCGACCCCAAGACGCCCCGCTGCTGGTGCTTGAGCCATTGCCACAGCGGATGCGCGCCGTTGCCGTTGACTTCGATCTTCGAAGACAGCGGAAAATCCACCGCATAATCGAGCGAACAGAACTGGCGGATCTGCGCAGCATCGCCCGGCTCCTGGTGACCGAACTGGTCGCAGGGAAACCCGATCACCACCAGGCCACGTTCGCGATAGCGCTGCCACAGCGCCTGCAAACCGGCGTACTGCGGGGTAAACCCGCATTTGGATGCGACATTGACCACCAGCACCACGCTGCCGACGTAATCGCGCATCGATTGCGTGCGACCGTCCAGGTCGGTGAATTCAAACGTGGAGAGATCGCTCATGGCGTGCTCGAATGCCCAGGGAAGCGGCAGCGTAGCGCAGCCGCGGGCCACGCAGCACTGCAGCGGCAAGGCTGAACCGGCTCTCCCGTGCAAGGGTGACGAACGACACAGCTAGCGCGCTGGCGCGGCCGTCCGCACCTGCCAGCACTGCACCCGGTCCGCGCCGACGCCGCGGCTGCAACGCCAGTCAGCTCCGCCGAGCGAAGCGCTCCCGCAATCGCAGGGCCCGCACAGCGGGCGAACTTCGCTACGGCGCTTGCGTGCTGCCTGCCATGCCGGCACGACGCCGTGCGAATCGCGGTCCGGCGACGCCGGCCACGGGCCGAACCCGCCAGCATGACGACCGGCCAACCGGCGAGCCCGGCCTCGCGCGTCGGCCGCGTCTGCCAGTTGACTGCGCGAAGCCAGGGCAGCCATGCCTTTTGTCACACGCCTGTCCCGGCAGGCTGGGTTAGCCTCGGCGGTTCGCACTTTGGAGCTACCTTCTTGACCACCCGTCTCGCTTTTGCCCTGGCCGCTTCCCTGGGACTTGCCATGCCGTCCTACAGCATCGCCGCACCCGCGACCACGCAGGCTGCCACCCAAGCCAACCCCTTCTTTGCCGACAGCACGCTGCCGCTGCATTACCCGCAGTTCGACAAGATCACCGACAACGACTTTGCCCCCGCCTTCGATGCCGGCATGGCCGAGCAGTTGAAGGAAGTGGACAAGATCGCCAACCAGAAAGCCAAGCCGAGCTTCGACAACACCATCGTCGCGCTGGAAAAGAGTGGCGCCACGCTCGATCGCGCCACCACGGTGTTCTTCAACCTGGTGGGTGCCGACACCAACGATGCACGCAAGAAACTGCAGGCCGATTATTCGGCGAAGTTCGCCGCGCATCGCGATGCGATCTCGCTCAACGGCAAGTTGTTCGCGCGCATCCAGACCCTGTACGACCAGCGCGCCAAGCTGGGCCTGGATGCGCAAAGCCTGCGCCTGGTCGAGAAGTACTACAGCGACTTCGTCCGCGACGGCGCCAAGCTCTCCGAGGCCGACAAGACCACGCTCAAGGCGATGAATGCCGAGCTGGCCAACCTGGGCACCACCTTCAGCCAGAACGTGCTGGCCGAGGTCAACGCCGCTGCAGTGGTGGTGGATGACGTCAAGCAGCTCGACGGCCTGTCTGAAGAACAGATCGCCGCAGCCGCCGAAGCGGCCAAGGCGCGCAAGCTCGACGGCAAGTACGTGATCGC
Source organism: Xanthomonas sp. 10-10 (assembly GCF_040182365.1). NCBI lineage: Bacteria > Pseudomonadati > Pseudomonadota > Gammaproteobacteria > Lysobacterales > Lysobacteraceae > Xanthomonas > Xanthomonas sp. 10-10. The sequence goes on along the minus strand of NZ_CP144460.1, from coordinate 1,900,412 downwards.
GCTACTCAACACCACCGGCCAGCCGCCGCTGACCCAGTTGAAGAATCGCGACCTGCGCAAGAAGATCTATGACGCGTCGGTGTCGCGCGGCAGCCACGGCGGCCAGTACGACAACACTGCGCTGGTGTCGCGCATCATGAAGCTGCGCGCCGACAAGGCCAAGCTGCTCGGCTTCCCGACCTATGCGGCGTATTCGCTGGAAAACCAGACCGCCAAGACCCCCGAAGCGGTCAACGCGATGCTCGGCAAGTTGGCACCCGCTGCTGTGGCCAATGCCAAGCGCGAGGCTGCCGACCTGCAGGCGATGATCGACAAGGAACAAAAGGCCGCGCGCAAGCCGACCTTCAAGCTCGAAGCCTGGGACTGGGCCTACTACAGCGAGAAGGTGCGCCAGGCCAAGTACAACTTCGACGAGTCGCAGCTCAAGCCGTATTTCGAGCTGAAGAACGTGCTGGAAAACGGCGTGTTCTATGCGGCCAACCAGGAATACGGCCTGACCTTCAAGCAGCGTACCGACCTGCCGACCTACCGCGACGACATCACCGTCTACGACGTGTTCGACGCCGACGGCAAGCAGCTGGCGATCTTCATCGCCGACATGTACGCGCGCGAATCCAAGCGCGGTGGCGCATGGATGAACTCCTACGTGTCGCAGTCGGACCTGACCGGTTTCAAGCCGGTGGTGGCCAATCACCTCAACATCCCCAAGCCGCCGGCCGGCCAGCCGACGCTGCTGACCTGGGATGAAGTGACCACCATGTTCCATGAGTTCGGGCATGCGCTGCACGGCATGTTCTCCGACGTCAAATACCCGTATTTCTCCGGTACCAGCGTGCCGCGCGACTTCGTCGAGTTCCCTTCGCAGGTCAACGAGATGTGGGCCGACGAGCCGTCGATCCTGAAGAACTACGCCAAGCATTACCAGAACGGCACCCCGATGCCGCAGGCGCTGCTGGACAAGGTGATTGCCGCGGCCAAGTTCAACCAGGGGTTTGCCACCACCGAGTATCTGGGTGCGGCGATGCTGGACCAGAACTGGCATCAGATCAGCGCCAGTCAGGTGCCGGATGCGGCCGGCGTGATGGCCTTCGAAGCCAAGGCCCTGCAGCAGGACGGCATCGCCTACGCGCCGGTGCCGCCGCGCTACAAGACCCCGTACTTCAGCCACATCATGGGCGGTTACGCGGCCGGCTACTACGCCTACATCTGGTCCGAAGTCCTGGATGCCAACACCCAGCAGTGGTTCAAGCAACATGGCGGCTTGAGCCGGGCCAATGGCGACCGCTTCCGCAAGACGCTGCTGTCGCGCGGCGGCAGTGTGGACGCGATGGAGCTGTTCCAGAACTTTGCCGGCCATGCGCCGCAGATCGAGCCACTGCTCGAGAAGCGCGGTCTGAGCGCACAGGGTGGCGATGGGGCAACGCCGGAAGCGCCGCAGTCCAAGCCGTAATCGGACCTGCATGACGACAACGCCGCCCGGAGCGATCCGGGCGGCGTTGTGGTTTTTGCGAAGGCATGCGGCGCAGCTGCCGCGTGGCGCTCAGGCGTCTACGGCGTCCACGCCATTGAGCAGCTTCTTCAGCAGCTTTTCCAGACGCGCCTGCTCCGCTTCGCTGAGGTCGGCCGTCTGTTCGTGCAACAGCGTGCATGCTTCCGGCAACACGCTTTCGATCAATGCCAGCCCGGCCGGTTGCAGGGTCAGCATGATCTTGCGGCGGTCGTCGGGACTGCTGCCACGCGCGATCAAGCCCTTCTCGCACAGCTGGTCAGTGAGCCGGGTGATGTTGGCCGGTTTCTCGCTGGCGGCCTCTGCCGCCTCGGTCGGGGTAATCGCCTGCTCAGGCGTGCCGTACAACATCATCAGGATTTCGTATTCCGGCGGGCTGATCCCGTACGGCTTGAGTCGCACACAACTGATGGTGTGCAGCCGCTTGTAGAGATGCTTGATCAACCTCACCAGGACAGCGGGCTCCCGCGGGAAGGCTGGGTAGCGCGCGCAGGTGTGGTCCACGCGATTTGCGGTTGGATCGAAACTACTCATATCACCCGTTTGGCTACATTACTGAATGGCCAAACCATTCAATCACATCACTTGCGCGGCAACACCTCAGCGAGCGAAAAGATGTACATATTCCGGCGCGACCCAGGGCATCAAGGTGGCTGCAGCGACCTCGGCCGTTTGCGTGCCGTCCGAATACGGCCCGACCTGGTAAGGCGGAAACACGAAGCGCACGGCAGTGATCTGCCCGGCTGCGTTCAACACCGGGACGAACTGCGCGAAGTTGTCCACTTGCGCTGCAGTGCCTTCGGCAATCATGCGGTCGGCCGATGCGACCTGTTCGGCCTGTTCCTCGACCGGTACCCGATCGGCTTCCACACGTTGGGTAGCCGCCGCATGCAATTGCGCAGCGACATCGCGACCGATCTTCTCCCATCCGGCCGGGTCGGGGACCAACGCCTGCGCGGTCAGTTGCTTGCGCTCCTTGATCAGCCACACGAAACGCGCCACCAGCGGCTCGCCATGCGCGCCACCGGTGTAGCGGCTGCCATCGGCGGAGATGACGATCAGGTCGGTGGTCTGCAACAATTTTTCGAATGCCAGCGACAACTCATAAGGCGCGGCGGGCTTGTCGTTGCCCAGACCGGAGACGGCCTCCATCAATTCGCTGCGGGCATCCTGCGCATACTTGCGAATCAACGCAGCCAGGTCAGGGTACGCATCCAGCCCGGGCGGATAGCTGATACCAATCATGTAGGCCGGCGCATGTTCGATCACATCTTCCAGCGGGCCGCTCTGCACCATCTGCGGTTCGGGAGCCGGCGTTGTCGGTGCGCCCGCATCGGCTGCCGGCTCGGTCGACTCGACTGCCGCAGGTTCGCGCTGCGTACAGCCCGTCAACAGGGCCAGCATCAGCAGACCGCGCGCACTATTGAATCCAAGCAACCGCCCCATCCCACCCGCTCCCCTGATCGAACCACCCACTGCTGTCCGTCAGGCCAGCAGATCCTGAAACTGTTGATGCCGGCGCACGTAGGCGGCGGCGTAGCTGCACGCTGGCACGACCTTCAGCCCGGCCTGGCGCGCATGCTGCAGAGCGGCCTCGACCAACACTGCGGCGATCCCGCGGCCTGCAATGGCATCCGGCACCAGCGTGTGCGTGATGGTCATGCGCGCACCGTCGAGCTGGTAGACCAGCTCGGCATGATGTCCCTCGGTGTCAACAACGAAGCGCTGCTGCGTGGAATCGTGTTCGGCGTGCACTGTCGCTGCCTCCATCGTGGTCTGCGCCCGGCAGTGAATATGCGCCAAGTGTGACCAGCGCGACGCCGCGCCTGCGTGAAAATGAATCCACGCTGTGACCGCCGGCCCGACTTGGCGACGACGTCCTTAAGTTCGCCGTGGCAGCGCCGATAGCTGACTCGACGGCGCTGCCTGCAACCGGTCTCCGGCCTGGCCAGTGCCCTCGCCTTATCAACGAGGAGTCACCGCATGCACAACGATTCGGCAGGAAACGGCACGGACAGCGATAGCTCGCTGCTGGAAGGCTTGTTCCAGTTCGCCATCAATGGCGACACCCACAACCCCGATTTCGCGCAACTCAACGATACCGTCTACGAACGTCTGCAGCAGGCCTACGGCGCAGCGTCGGGCAAAGCGCTCAGCACCGACCGCAAACGCAACGCGGCCTGACGCCGGCCTCGCTCCATCCGCCAGGACCTGCGACGCCATGGCGTCGGTCCTGGCCCGGTTGCCGCAGGCAACCGCTGCACTGATGCGTCAGCTGCGTCACCGCAGCGCCGGCCAGCCCGGTACCCCCAGGCAGCAGGACGGGCCAGCGCCCTCAGCCGAAGCGGGGATTGGACAGCTGCTCCAGGAAGACCTGCCACACCCGCGGCTCCATGATCAGCATGAACATCACCCCGAATGCCGCCCCGGCCAGGTGCGCGCTGTGGTTGATGCGATCGCCGCCACGGCGGTCCATCCACAGGCTGTAGCCCACGTAGAACACCGCATAGATGATCGCCGGTGCCGGAATGAACAGCACCAGGATGATGGTCCACGGCTGCAGCAGGATGAAGGCGAACAGCACCGCCGACACCGCACCGGAGGCGCCCAGGCTGAGGTAATTGGGGTTGTTCTGGTTTTTCAGATAGCTGGGCAGGATCGACACCACCAGCGCCGCCAGATAGAACAGCGGATAGGTCAGCACGCTGCCGGTCAGCTGTGTCATCACGCTTTCGATCACCCGGCCGAAAAAGAACAGCGTGATCATGTTGAAGACCAGGTGCCCCAGGTCGGCATGGATGAAGCCGTAGGTCACCAGGCGGTCGTACTGGCGCTGCTTGTCCAGCGCTGGAGGCCAAAGGATCAAGCGGTCGTTCAATTTGCGGTTGTTGAACGCCATCCACGAGACGATGCCGGTGATGGCGATCAGGATCAGGGTAATCATGCGGACCTCAGGCAGAACGGTAATTGTCGACCATGCGATACCGGCGTGCGTACAGGCCGAAGGCCAGTGCTGCCAGAAACGCGAAGGCCGCGAAGAAGAACATCAGGAATGCCGCTTCGCTGAGCCCAGTATCGGCGATATGGGAGGTCACCGTCGCGTTGCGCACCGCCACGTTCGATAGCAGCACCCACAGATTGCCCACCGTGGTGGTCAGATACCAGAAGCTCATCACCACGCCCTTCATCGACGGCGGCGCCTGGCTGTAGGCGAACTCGATGCCGGTGGCCGATACCAGCACCTCGCCGAAGGTGAGCAAGGCATAGGGCAGCATCTGCCAGGCGATGTGCATCGGCTCACCGCCATCCATGACGACCTGGATCGCGCCGACCGCAATCCACGCCACCCCGCTGAAGGCGATACCGCTGGTCATGCGACGCAACGGCGTCGGCTCCCAGCCTCGACGGCGCAGCAGCGGGTACAGCACCAGGTTGTTGAAGGGGATCAGCAACATCACCAGCAGCGGATTGAGCGCCTGCATCTGCGAGGCGGTGAACCACGCCGGCATGGTCATCTCGCGCCCCTGCAGCACCCAGGTCGAAGCCTTCTGATCGAACAACGAAAAGAACGGCGTCACCAGCGCGAAGATCACCAGCACCCGCAGCAATGCGCGCACGCCTTCGACCGCTGCATCCGGATGCAGGCCGCGCGCGCGTTCCAGCTGCCACCAGGTGCCGCCGCCGATCCCGGCCAGCAGCAGCACCAGCGCCATGCACAGACAGATGACGATGCCCAGCGGCTCGATCAGCACCATGCAGGCCAGTGCAGCGACCACCGCGATGATGGCCAGTGCCAGGCCAGGCCGCCCCTGCCCGGGCACGCGCGCCAGCAATGCCGTGCGCAGCACGGCGCCAAACCCGTGCGGGTCTTTCGGCGGCAACGGCACCAGCACGTAGCGCTTGCGCCCCAGCCAGAACACCAGCGTGGCCACGAACATCAGGATGCCGGGGATGCCGAACGCCCACGACGGGCCCAGATTCTTCAGCGCCAGCGGAATCAGCAACGAGGCGAACAGCGAGCCGAAGTTGATGATCCAGTAGAAGGCGTCGAACACCACCTTGGCCATGTGCTTGTTGGACTGGTCGAACTGGTCGCCCATGAACGAGGCCACCAACGGCTTGATGCCGCCCGCGCCCAGCGCGATCAGGCCCAGCCCCACGAAGAAGCCGTGACGGCTGCCCTCGAACATCGCCAGACACGCGTGGCCGGCGCAATAGATCAGGCTGAACCACAGGATGGTGTTGTATTTGCCGAACAGCCGATCGGCCAGCCAGCCGCCCAGCAGCGGGAAGAAGAACACCCCGATCATGAAACTGTGCAGGATGTGCTTGGCTTCGGCCTCGCGGCCCGGCCCGCCAACTTCCTGCAGCAACAGCGAAGTGATCAGAAACTGCACCAGGATGTTGCGCATCCCGTAAAAGCTGAAACGCTCGCAGGCTTCGTTGCCGATGATGAAAGGAATCTGGCGCGGCAGGCGCGCGCCGGCCGTGGGGCCCGGCAGGGTCGAGGTGGTCAAAGGCGGTCCGGTCGAGCGGTAAACGGCCCCTATCGTACCGGCGCCGAGAGGCCGGCCGCCATGCAGGAGCAGGCCGGCGGCCGGCGCGGCGCGCTGCCGACATCGGACGGCGCGCAATCGACGCCGCGTGCAGGCGCGCGCAGAACGTATCGACAGCCGGCAAAGCAGCGTGTTCGAAGCGCTCGCGCCCGCTTTGAATGGTCGGCAAATGTCGCAGTGCAGATTGGCCTGCCAGCTCGGCTCGGCTACATTGCAAACGTTTTCCTGGAACACTGGACCGCTGGATGCCCCGCTTCACCCGCCTGGCCCTGAGCCTGTTGTTGTTGACCTGTGCCCCTGCCGCGCTGGCCGCCGAACCGCTGACTACCCAGGCCGAGCGCAGCGGCTTCGTCCAGACCGGACGCTACGACGAAGTCGTCGCACTGTGCGATGCCTTTGCCCAGCGTTACCCGCAGGCGGTGCGCTGCGTGGAGTTCGGCACCACGCCGGAAGGCCGGCCGATGAAGGCGTTGATCGCCTCCACCAGCGGCGCGCTGGATGCGGGCAGCGCCGCGCAGCGCAAGCTGCCGGTGGTATTGATCCAGGGCGGCATCCATGCCGGCGAGATCGATGGCAAGGACGCGGGCTTTCTGGCTTTGCGCCAGCTGCTCGATGGCAAGGCCGGCAAGGGCGTGCTCGACAAGCTGGTCTGGGTGTTCGTGCCGGTGTTCAACGTGGATGGGCATGAGCGCTTTGGCGCCTGGAACCGCCCCAACCAGCGCGGCCCCGAGCAGATGGGCTGGCGCACTACCGCGCAGAACCTCAATCTCAACCGCGACTACGTCAAGGCCGACGCGCCGGAGATGCAGGCCATGCTGCGGCTGGTGCAGCAATGGGACCCGCTGATGTACGTGGACCTGCATGTCACCGACGGCGCCAAGTTCGAGCACGACGTCTCGGTGCAGGTCGAGCCGGTGCACGCCGGCGATACCGCGCTGCAACGCGACGGCACGCGTTGGCGCGATGCGGTGCTTGGCGATCTGGCCAGGCAAGGTTCGCTGCCGCTGCCGTACTACCCGTCTTTCGTGCACGAAGACGACCCCGCCTCCGGTTTTGCCGACGACGTCTCGCCGCCGCGCTTTTCGCATGGCTATTTCCTGCTGCGCAACCGCTTCGGCATGCTGGTGGAAACCCATTCGTGGAAGGACTACCCCACGCGCGTGCGGGTGACCCGTCATGCCATCGTGTCGGTGCTGCAGCAGGCCGCAAAACACGGCAGCGCCTGGCGCGCCGATGCGCTGGCGGCCGATCGGCGCGCCAGCCAGCTGGCCGGCATGCCCGAGCCGCTGAGCTTTGCTGCCGGCCCTGCCGCGCGCACCGTGGCGTTCCGCGGCTATGCGTACACGCGCACGCCCTCGCCGATTTCCGGCGCGTTGATGACGCGCTACGACGAGAGCAAACCGCAGATCTGGAAGCTACCGCTGCGCGATCAGATCAAGCCCGACCTGGTGGTCGACGCACCGCGTGGCGGGTATCTGGTGCCGGCCGCGCAGGCTGCCTTCGTCGCAGACAAATTGCGCCTGCACGGCATCGATTTCCGCACCGTCGCCAGTGCGGCCGAACACCCGGTGCAGACGTTCCGCGCCGACACCGCCAGCTTTGCCGCGCGCTCGAACGAAGGCCACCAGACGCTGGACGTCGCTGGGCAGTGGCGCGATGAAACCCGCGCCGTGTCCGCCGGCTCGCTGTTCGTGCCGATCGCTCAACCCAAGGCGCGCCTGCTGATGGCGATGCTGGAGCCGCAGGCACCGGACTCGTTGCTGCAGTGGGGCTTTTTCAATTCGGCCTTCGAGCGCAAGGAGTACATGGAGGCCTACGTGGCCGAAGACGTGGCGCGCGACATGTTGGCCAACGACCCCGCGCTGAAGGCGCAGTTCGAACAGCGCATCGCCAGCGACCCGGAGTTCGCCAAGAGCCCGCAAGCGCGCCTGGAGTTCTTCGCCAGGCGTCATTCCTCCTGGGACGAGCGCTACCAGCTGTATCCGGTGCTGCGTACCGCGCAGACCGATTTCTAACCGCAGCGCCGATTCCGGCGAGCGGCCGAGCGGCGCCTGTGCGCCCCTACCATTCGGGCATCCCGGTGCCCCTTAGTTTTGTAATGACCCAGCACCACAAGGACACCCCGTGCCACACCCCGATATGAAAACGTTTACAACAACCGTCAATCGCCGTCGCCCGCTCGTATTGGCGGTGGTGATGGGCCTGGGCATTGCGCTGGCTGCACCGTTGGCAATCGCACAATCCGCACCGGCATCGCAGCCGTGGATGGACACCGCATTGACCGCCGACCAGCGTGCGGATCGGCTGCTGGCGCAAATGAGCGAGGACGAAAAATTCCAGATGTTGCGCAGCTACTTCGGCCTGGGCACCGACAAGATTCCCAAGCCCGAAGGCGCGCTGGGGTCGGCCGGCTATGTGCCCGGCATTCCACGCCTGGGCATCCCGGCGCAGCAGCTGGCCGATGCCGGGGTGGGCGTGACCAATCCCGGCGGCATCCGCAAGGGCGACTTCGCCACCGCGATGCCGTCCGGCCCCTCGACCGCCTCAAGCTGGAATCCGCAACTGGCCTACGCCGGCGGCAGGACCATGGGCCGCGAGTCCTGGCAGCAGGGCTTCAATGTGCTGCTGGCCGGCAGCGTCAACCTGCAGCGCGACCCGCGCAACGGACGCAATTTCGAGTATGCCGGCGAAGACCCGCTGCTGGCCGGAACCATGGTCGGCGAGTCGATCCGCGGCGTGCAGAGCGAACACGTGCTGTCGACGATGAAGCACTTTGCGCTCAACGACATGGAGACGCGCCGCAACTTCCATAGCGCGCAGATCGGCGAGCAGGCAATGCACGAATCGGACCTGCTGGCATTCGAGATCGCGCTGAAGATCGGCGACCCGGCTTCGGTGATGTGCTCCTACAACAAGATCAACGGCATCTACGGCTGCGAGCACGATTACCTGCTCAACCAGGTGCTCAAGCAGGAATGGAACTACCCCGGCTATGTGATGTCCGATTGGGGCGGCGTGCACAGCGGCTCCAGGGCGGCCCTGGCCGGACTGGACCAACAATCGGCCGGCGAAGTGTTCGATGCGGCGGTGTTCTTCGATGCCCCGCTGCGCATGGCGGTGTCGGCCGGCGTGGTGCCACGCGCGCGCTTCGACGACATGGTCAGGCGCGTGCTGCGCAGCCTGTTCGCGCATGGCGCGTTCGATCATCCCACCCAGCGCCAGCCGATCGACGGCAAGGCCGGGCTGCTGGCCGCGCAGCATGTCGCCGAAGAAGGCAGCGTGCTGCTGCGTAACGAGCAGGCGACCCTGCCGTTGTCCAGGGACGTGCGCCGCATCGCGGTGATCGGTGGTTACGCCGACAAGGGCGTGATGTCCGGCGGCGGCTCCTCGCGGGTGGACTACACCATCAACGGCGGCAACGCGGTGCCCGGCATCACCCCGACCACCTGGCCGGGCCCGGTGATCATCCATCCCTCCTCGCCGCTGCAGGCACTGCGCTCCGCATTGCCGGACGTGCAGATCGATTATGTCGACGGCAAGGACCGCGCTGCCGCGGCACGCGCGGCCAAGACCGCCGATGTGGCGATCGTGTTCGCCACCCAATGGGCCGCCGAATCGGTGGATCTGCCGGACATGCAATTGCCGGACAACCAGGATGCCTTGATCGAGGCGGTGGCCAAGGCCAACCCCAAAACCACCGTGGTGCTGGAAACCAACGGCCCGGTGCGCATGCCCTGGGCCGAACGCGTGCCGGCAGTGCTGCAGGCCTGGTATCCGGGTATCGGCGGCGGCGAGGCGATCGCCAACCTGCTGACCGGCAAGGTCAATCCTTCCGGCCATCTGCCGGTGACCTGGCCGGTGAACGAATCGCAGCTGCCGCGCCCCTCGATTCCGGGGCTGGGCTTCAAGCCGGCCAAGCCGGGCGAAGACACGATCGACTACGCCATCGAAGGCGCCAACGTCGGCTACAAGTGGTTTGCCGCGCGCAAGCTGACCCCGAGGTACCCGTTCGGCCATGGTCTGTCGTACACCCAGTTCCGCATGGGCGGCCTGCAGGTGGACGCGCAAGGCAGTACCCTCACCGCGCGCTTTGAAGTGGAGAACACCGGCCCGCGCGAAGGCGCCGCCGTGCCGCAGCTCTACGTCACCCTGCCCGACGGCCACCCCACCCCGCTGCGCCTGATCGGCTGGCAGAAGCTCACGCTCAAGCCGGGCGAAAAGCGCAGCGTGCAGGTGGTGGCCGAGCCGAAGACGCTGGCCGATTTCGATGCCAAGGCACGTCACTGGAAGATCGCTGCCGGCACCTACCGCGTGCAGCTGGCGCGTTCGGCAAGCGAACCGGTGCAAAGTGCGGAGGTCATCTTGCAGGCGGCGCAGCTTCCGTAATCGCGTGCCGTGGCGGCCATGCAATGCGCATGGCCGCCACGCCGTCTTCTCACATCGCCGGCAGGCGCCAGCCACGTCAAGAATTTGTGCCAGATGCGTTGACAGCCGCGCGCGCAGCTTGCACAATTCGCCCCCTGAGTCGCCCAGGTGGCGGAATTGGTAGACGCACTAGCTTCAGGTGCTAGCGGGGGCAACTTCGTGGAGGTTCGAGTCCTCTCCTGGGCACCACGACTCACGGTAGATCGCAAAAAACCTCGCTTCGGCGGGGTTTTTTGCGTTTGGGCATTTGCGTTTGGGCATTTGCGTTTGGGCGCCTGCCTTCGCGCACTACTCGCCACTGCGCCGTGGTCTGTTGCAGGCAGTCTCCGGCAGCAGCAGCATCGAACGATTCCGCCATCGCGCGGCCAGGTCACCGGGCATGGGCCAAGCTCAGCCCGGGCAGCAAGCGCATGCATGATGATCTCCTGATGTGTTGCCAGCAACACATCACTGCGCGCCGCCGCACCCAACAAACACCCAAGCGCCATAGCAGTGACTTTCGACACTCGCCACACGCGCTACACACGCATGAGGATGCCTCGTCACCATCATGGCAATCCCCGATGCGCCGTTCGCTGCCACTTGCCTTGATGCTGATTGCCACGTTCAGCACGCCCGCATGGGCACAGCAGGCCCATAGCGGCGCGGCGCAGACGCATCGAGCCCAGGTGTCATCGCACCAGTGCGGCCTTGGCACAGCGTTCAATGTGCTCGCCGACAGCGGCGGCATCTGGCTTTACCGCGACACTGGCGTGCCGCGCGAGGTGTTCTTCCACGCTGGCGAGTTGAGCATCGATCACCAGGTGCAACAGATCAGTGCTGCCGACAGCGAGCGATTGCGCGAGATGGAACAACACGCCCGTGCACTGATGCCGCAGGTCGCCGATATGGCGCACGCGGTGGTCGACCTGAGCTACGACGCGCTGGGCGGCGTGATCGAGGTGCTGACCGGCAGTTCGCTCAACGCCCGCAAGATCGCACGCCTGCGCACGCGTGCCAACGACTATGTCGATGCCACGCTGGGCAAGGGACGCTGGGACCAACAGGCCTTCGACGGGAACTTCGAGCGTTATGTTGAACACGAAGCCGAAGCCTTCAAAGGCAGCATCGCGCGTCACATGCTGTGGCAGATCATGACCGGCCGCTCGGATGCGATCGATGCACGCGCACAGGCGATGGATGGCCAACTCGACGCCAGACTGGATGCGCGGGCACGCGCAATCGAAGCCAGGGCCAGCGCCTTATGCAGCGATGTACAAACGCTACGCGCCTTACAGGATGCACTGGACGTGCGCTATCAGGGCCATGCACTGCAGTTGCTCGATGCAGTGCCGCAAGACGATCGCAACGCCATCACCGCAGCCGCGCGCACGCGCGCACCGGTTGAAAAAGAGATCGCCAACGATGGAGCGCTTGCGTTGCCGCAACCGGTAAAACTGCAAGGCGGCACCGAAGGCACGCCGGCAGCTGCGGTGACGCATCATTAGTGTGCCGGAGCGACTGCCACATGCCGCGAGCGAGGTCGGGCGCACGGCGCGGAGAAACGGGTCCTGGGAGCGGCATCTGCCGATTGCGAACACCGGCCGCACCCGCCAGGAGATCGCGCAGCGGCGTGTGGGCCGCACCCAGAGTGGCCAGAACCTGGCGAGCAGTCGTCACGCGGGAACGGACAGCGCGCTCAAAAACGGGGGGACACGTGGTCCATGCCGCACCGGGCACCGGCTGCACCCGCCTGACGGTGAGCACAGTCGGTTTGTTAGCTGCCCTCAGTCGGCACTGCTGGACTTGCCCTTGATCGCTTGCCTGATGCGCTTGGCACGTGCAAGGTCTCCGGCCGCCTCGTACGCTTCAGCCAGGCTGTCCTGCGCATTGCGCGATGCCGGGAACACGTCCACGTTGAGTGCAAACACCCTGATCGCGGCGGTGGCGCCCAGGTTGGACAGCACGGTGTAGCCGGTCGTATTGATCGCGCGTTCGAGCGCAGTGTCGGAGAGGCCGGGCCGTGCCCGCAGTGCCTGCACAAAGAGACGGTTGTCCTGCTCGTCGGAAGCGCGCAGCGCGTAGGCAATCAGCGATTCAGCCAGCGACTTATCGGCAAACCGTTGCGGCGAAAGCGTGCCAAGCACGCTATCCAGCAGCACCCTGCTCCACACACCGCGTGCGCTGCCATTGGTGAGATAGACGACGCTGTAACTGTCCCCATCAAGCGTCGTATCGAACAGGATCCGCACTCTCGCCCGCGCGCCGCCATCGTGGCCAATCGCCTGATACGCGTCGTCCTGCCCGAGCTCCCACCCACTGGCGAACCAGCCGCGCTGTCCATTGGCAAGCGTCTGCGGTTGCCAGAGCTGGCGCAGCGTGTCCTGGCCCACCAGACGCCCGGTCCGCACCGCCTCCAGGAACGTGCTCAGATCGTCGACGCTCGTATACAACTGCCCATGTGCGAGCGCGTAGTCCGGCCAGGCGACAGTCGGCTCCAGCTCCGGCTTGCCGTCTTTACCGAGGTACGCGCTGGCCACGCTGTGTGCAGGCAGCAGTGGGAGCCCAACAGATGTGCGCGTCAGATGCAGCTTGGCGATGATCCGCTCCGATGCGATCTGCGGATACGGCTTGCGGTAGTGCGCCTGCAGTAGCTGCGCCAGCACCACGTAATTGGTGTTGGTGTAGCGCGTTTGGCTGCCGGGAACGGCAACCAAGGGCTGTATGGCCAGTCGCTCGAACATCGCCTGTGCGCTGGCCGGAAAGCGCGCATTGTCCTGGACCGAGCCACGCATCTGCGACGGCTCGAAGTACTCCGGTAGACCGGAGGTATGATCGAGCAGCTGCCGAACGCTGATGCGCTTCCAGGGCGCGGGCAACGCGGGCAGATACTGCCTGGCCGGCTGGTCCAGGTCGATCTGCCCTGCCTCGACCAGTTGCATGATCAAGGTACTGACAAACAGCTTGCCGATCGAAAATGCGGGAAAGATCTGCTCGCGAGTGATCGGTTGCTGTGTCTGCAGATCGGCGACGCCGTCGACTGCGCAAAATTCCCGCTTGCCGTTGTGCACGACAACCACTGCCTGGCCGACGATGCCGTAGCGCTGCCGATTGAGCTGCATCTGCCGGGTCAGGCGGTCGCTGAGAGACTCGGACGTGGCAGCGACGGGAAAGCAGCAGCACAACGCAAGACACAGCAGCAGCCATGCAAACCACTGGGTCAGTTGTCGTCGCCGCGCTGGCAGGCGCGATGATCGCGACGCCGCTGGCAAAGCTCCATCCGTGAATGCCCTACCTGCCCAACACCCGACCATCGGCGCTGCTCCTGAGTGAACAGCGCCAGTCTAGCCCAGCGGCAAAACCTGCCGTGCGCTCAATGCCCCCCGGCCGCCGCCGCACCACCGGCGCCCGCGCCGAATGGCGGCTTGGCCAACCACAGGAAGAAGATGATCGCCAGGAAGGTCCAGCCCAGCAGATAGAAGATGTCGTTGAAGCCCATCTGCGAGGCCTGGTGGTTGATCATGTTGTTGAGCGATGCCGCGCCGCGTTGCAGGTCGCCCTGCCCCATGGCGGCGACCTGTTCCTGCATGCCGGGCGTGTACACCGAGATGTGTTCGGTGATGTGCGCGTGGTGCACCTGCGTGCGGCGCGCCCACAGATACGTGGTCAACGATGCGGCAAAGCTGCCGCCCAGGGTACGCAGGAAGGTAGCCAGGCCGGAACCTGCCGCGATCTCGCGCCCATCCAGGTCGGAGAGCAGGATCTGCAGTACCGGCATGAAGAACAACGCCACGCCGACGCCCATCACCAATTGCACGGTGGCCACGTGGCTGAAGTCCACCTGCAGGTTGAAGTTGGAGCGCAGGAAGCTGGTGAACGATAGGAAGATGAAGGCGACGGTTGCCAGCATGCGCAGATCGAAGCGCAAGGCGTATTTACCGACGAACGGCGTCATCAGCACCGGCAGGATGCCGATCGGCGCGGTGGCAAGGCCGGCCCAGATTGCGGTATAGCCCATATCGCGTTGCAGCCACTGCGGGATCAACAGGCTCACGCTGAAGAACGCCGCATACGCCACCACCATGGCCAAGGTGCCGGCGCGGAAGTTGCGATGCCGGAACAGTTTGAGATCGACGATGGGGTCCTTGTCGGTGAGCTCCCAGATCACGAACACCACCAGCGCCACGGCAGCAACGCAGGCCAGCACCACGATCTTGTCTGAAGAGAACCAGTCCTCGTCGTTGCCCAGATCCAGTACCAGCTGCAGCGCGCCCACGCCGACCACCAGCAGGATCAGGCCGATATAGTCCATGCGCGGTTTTTCGAGCTGTTCGGGACGATGCCGCAACTGCGAACCGACGATGCTGCTGGCAATGATGCCCAGCGGCACGTTGATCAGGAAGATCCATTCCCAGCTGTAGTTGTCGGTGATCCAGCCGCCCAGGATCGGGCCGGCGATCGGCGCGACCACGGTGATCATCGCCAGCAACGCCAGTGCCTGCCCGCGTTTTTCGCGCGGATAGATCGACACCAGCAAGCTTTGGGTGATGGGATACATCGGCCCGGCGACAAACCCCTGCAGCGCGCGTGCGACCACCAGCATGCCCATGCTCTGGGCAAGCCCGCACAGCAACGAGGCGATGGTGAAGGCCAGCGTGGACCACACGAACAACTTGGTTTCGCCAAAGCGCCGGCTCAACCAGCCGGTCAACGGCAACGCGATCGCCGTGCTTACCGCGAACGAGGTGATGACCCAGGTGGCCTGCTGCGAACTGGCGCCGAGATTGCCGGCGATGGTCGGCAACGAGACGTTGGCGATGGTGGTGTCCAGCACCTGCATGAACGAGGCCATGGCCAGGCCCATGGTGCACAACGCCACGCTGGCCGGACGAAAGCCGGCAGCGGGCGCCGGCGCTGCCGGGCCGCCGGACGCAGTGGGAGCTTGCGAAGACATGGTGGCCTAGCCCGCCTTGCTGGCAGCCTGCGACGGCAGGTTGTCCTGGATGATGCGATGGATGTCGGCGTCGGCAGCCTGCAACTGCTGCGCGTACACATCGGTGGAGAACACCGAACCGGTCGCCAGCTTGGTCGGCAGCACGCTGCCCTGCTGGTCATGCAGATTGACGTCGACCTTCATCGACAACCCAATGCGCAGCGGATTGTTGGCCAGTTGCTTGCTGTCCACCGCAATGCGCACCGGCACGCGCTGCACGATCTTGATCCAGTTGCCGCTGGCGTTTTGCGCCGGCAACAGCGAGAACGCGCTGCCGGTGCCCAGGCCCAGGCTCTCGATGCGACCGGTGTAGTCGACACCACCGCCATACAGATCCGAATGCAGTTCCACTTCCTGGCCCAGGCGCATGTGCTTGAGCTGGGTTTCCTTGAAGTTGGCTTCCACCCACACCTGTTCCAGCGGCACCACCGCCATCAATACGCTGCCCGGCTGCACGCGCTGACCGACCTGCGCCGAACGTCGTGCGACATAGCCCGATACCGGCGCCACCACGCCGGTGCGCGCATGATTGAGATATGCCTGACGTACCTGCGCTGCGGCCGTCTGCACATCCGGCTGATTGGACAGCGCGCTGTCGTCGATCAGCGCACGGTTGCGCTCGAAGCTCTCGCGCGAGCCGCTCACGGCCGCTTCGGCGGCAGCGAGCTCTTCGCGGGCATGCGCCAGTTCTTCATTGGAAATGGCGCCGCTGGCAGCCAGATTCCTGCGTCGCGCAAAGTCGGCACGGGCGCTGCGCAGGGTGACTTCGCGTGCCGACAATTCGGCCTGCGCGCCTTCCACGCTGCGATACAGACCGCGCACCTGGCGCACGGTCTTGGCCAGGTTGGCTTCGGCCTGCTGCAGCGCCACGGCGGTATCGGCCGGGTCCAGTTGCACCAGCAGCTGGCCACGCTCGACACGCATGCCGTCTTCGGCACCGATGCTGACCACCGTGCCGCCCACCATCGGGGTGATCTGCACCTGGTTGCCCTGCACGTACGCATCGTCGGTGTCCTCGTACCAGCGTCCGACCAGGACGTACCAGGTCACGATGCCGATGATCGCCAGGATCACCACAATGGCCACGATGCGCAGCGCCGCACGGCGCTTGCTGGGTGCGGCTGGCGCGGGTTGGGAAGAAGTTGGAGTCGTCTGGCTCATCGTCGATGTCTCAGGAATTCGGTTGTGCGGAAGTGGGCGCGGTGTGTGCGGTGTCGCGTGCGGGCTCCGGCGCAAATCCGCCACCCAGCGCACGCTGCAACCTCACCGAGGCCAAAAGTTGTTGCGATTGCAGTCCGGCCATGCGCTGGCGTGCGACGAGCAACTGCTCCTGCACGCTGAGCACCTCCAGATAGCCGCCGATGCCGGCACGGTAGCGCTGCTCGGCCAGATCGAAGGCGGCGGCGGCGGTCTGCACGGCATCGTCCTGGGCGCGTGCGCGCTGCTCCAGCGAACGCACCGCGTTGACCTGGTCGGCCACTTCGCGCAACGCCGCGATCACCTTCTGGTTGTAGTCGGCCACGGCCAGGTCGTACTGCGCATCGCTGCCGGCCAGATTGGCGCGCAGCTTGCCGCCGTCGAAGATCGGCAGGCTCAATGCCGGGGCGACCACGCCGAAGACCGAAGCGCTTTCCAGCAACTGGCCGACATCGCGGTTCACCACACCGCCCAGCGCGGTGATGTTGAAGCTGGGATAGAAGCGGGTCTTGGCCGTGGCGATGTCCTTGTCGGCCGCCTCCACGCGCCAGCGCGCAGCCACCACGTCGGGGCGACGGCCGAGCAGATCGGCCGGCAGGTTGCTCGGCAGCTGCGCGGCGACGCTCGCGCCCAGCAGCGGGCGCGCGATGTCCAGCCCGCGGTCCGGGCCCTGGCCTAGCAACGCCGCCAGCGCGTTGCGCGCTTCGTCGATCTGCTGCTGTGCGGATTGCACCTGTTGCTGCGCCGCCGGCACCCGTGCCTGGGCCTGACGCAGCTGCAGATCGCTGTCGATGCCTGCACTGCGGCGCTGCTGGGTCAGCTCCACGGTCTTGCGCGAGCGCGCCAGTTCCTCGTCGGCCACGTCGTGCAGACGCCAGGCGTAGTCGAGTTGCGCATAGGCTTCGGCGATCGCCGCCGACAGGTTCAGGCGCGCGGCCTGCGCATCCACCTCGGCCGCGTGCGCGGTGTCCACCGCCGCTTCCCAGGCGGCGCGCTTGCCGCCCCACAGGTCCACGCCATAGCGGAAGTCCACCACCAGCTGACCGTTGCCGCCGAAGCGTCCGCCGCGCTCTTCGCCGGCCACCGACTCCGGCAACTGCACGCCCGCATAGCCGCCGGAGACCGACAGGCTGGGGCCTCGATCGGCCTGCGCGGTACCGATGCGGGCCTGCGCCTGGCGCAGGCGCGCGTCGGCCGCCTCCAGGCTGGGGCTGTGCTGCAGGCCTTCGCCGATCAGCGCGTTCAATTGCGCATCGCCAAGCGCACGCCACCAATCGCTGGCCGGCCATGCGGCCGCACTCAGCCCGGCCTGCCCCAGGGTGCGCTCGGCATGCAGCTGGCTGGCGTCGAGCACGGTGGCTTGCGGCGCCAGGCCACGGCTGCTGGCGCAGGCGGCCAGCGCCAGCGTCAGGGCGGCGACAACGAGTGGCCGCGCGCGGCGCATCGGGCGCGGGCGCAGCGTCTGGATGGAAAAACTAGCAGCGTTCATGAGTTGAGTGCATCGCGGACACGGATAAGAAGAGAGGTGAGTTGTTCGCGCTCAGAGGCATCCAGGTCGCGCAGGCCATGCTCGATCGCACGTTCGCCGCGCAAGCGCAGCCGTTCCCACAGCGCCACGCCCTGCTCGGTCATGACGATCTGCAGCGCACGCCGGTCCTGGGCATGCGGCTCGCGCCGCACCGCGCCCAGTGCCTCGAGCTTGTCGAGCAGGCGGGTCACCGCGCTCGGCGTCTGGTCCAGCGCCAGCGCCAGTTCGTTGGCCGTACACGGCGAACGCACCGCCAGAATCTTCAGACCGACGTAGTGGCTGAAACCGAAGTCGGGCAGCTCGCCCTTCATCTCGGCATCGAGCTGACGCATCAGCGCGTCGCGCACCTGGCGCAACAGCAACCCGAACGACGGCGGAGCGGTGGGCGGTAAATTCATGCGGCACATTTTGTTCCGAAAAATATATTTGTCAACGCAAATATCTCACCCGGGATTAAACCGCCAGCAAGGATCGCCACCTTACGCGCCACTCCAACTGGCCCGGTAATACAATCAGGCCAATGACTATCGAAAACCCGCCAACGACGGTGGACGCACTGCCGCCCGGCGTGCGCAGCAGCTTCGAATGGGCCGACGGCCCGGTGCTGATCGCCTTCCTGGCCGACCTGCGTGCGGTGTGGGCGCCGGAAACTGCCTGGCATGCGCATGTACGCGGGCAGCTGATGTTTGTCGAACAAGGCGTGCTGACCGTGCATACCCGACAGGGCACGCTGTCGTTGCCACCGGGCTGCGCCGGCTGGATGCCGCCTGGCCAGCAGCACACCGTCGAGCTGGCCGGCCCGATGCGCGGTTGGGGCGTGGTGGTGCGGCCGGATGCCTGCACCTCCCTGCCTGCGCAAGGCGGAGTGATCCGGCTGACCGGGCTGGCCCGCGAGGCGATCATGCGTGCCGCCGGCTGGCCGCTGGATCGGCCGCTGGATAGCGCCCAGCAGCGGCTGGCCGCGGTGCTGCTGGACGAGCTATGCCAGGTCCAAATCGACCACCTGCACCTGCCGATGCCGGCCGACCGCCGCCTGCTGCGGATTGCCCGGCAATTGCTCGCCACCCCTGCCGACCCACGCCCGCTCGATGCCTGGGCCGATTGGGGCGGGCTGTCGCCGCGCAGCCTGAGCCGGCATTTTCGCGACGAGACCGGGCTGAGTTTTGCGCAATGGCGCCAGCAGGCACGCCTGGCCGAGGGCCTGCGCCGGCTCAGCCAGGGCAGCGCGGTGGCGCAGGTGGCCGACCAGCTCGGCTACAGCAGCCCCAGTGCCTTCGTCAGTGTGTTTCACCGCCACTTCGGCGCCCCGCCCACCCGTTATCTGGCCGCCGGCCACGCGCGCGGCTTGGCATCCCCCGCCGCATCCGGATAATCGGCGCTCTTCGAGCTCGCGCTGCGGCGCGGTCTCCTCTCACGCAGGACCTGGCTTTACATGACCGATCTGACCCGCCCCACCTTCCATGGCTTCGAACAGCTGCCGCTGCGCGAGTACGCCGAACGCGCCTATCTCGACTATTCGATGTACGTGGTGCTCGACCGCGCCCTGCCGTTCCTCGGCGATGGCCTGAAGCCGGTGCAGCGCCGCATCATCTTCGCGATGAGCGAGCTCGGCCTGAACGCGGCTGCCAAGCCGAAGAAATCCGCGCGCACCGTGGGCGATGTGATCGGTAAGTACCATCCGCACGGCGACAGCGCCTGCTACGAAGCGCTGGTGCTGATGGCGCAGCCATTTTCGTACCGTTATCCGCTGATCGAAGGCCAGGGCAACTTCGGCTCCACTGACGACCCCAAGTCGTTCGCGGCGATGCGCTACACCGAGTCCAAGCTCACCCCCATCGCCGAAGTGCTGCTGGGCGAAATCGGCCAGGGCACCACCGATTGGGCGCCCAACTTCGACGGCACCCTGGAAGAGCCGACCTGGTTGCCGGCCCGCCTGCCGCACCTGCTGCTCAACGGCACCACCGGTATTGCCGTCGGCATGGCCACCGACGTGCCGCCGCACAACCTCAACGAGATCGTCAGCGCGCTGCTGCGCCTGCTCGACAACCCCGATGCCACGGTCGCCGAGTTGTGCGAACACGTGCTGGGCCCGGACTACCCGACCACCGCAGAAATCATCACCCCGGCCGCCGACCTGCGCAGCATCTACGAGACCGGCCATGGCAGCGTGCGCGCACGTGCCACCTATAAAAAAGAACACGCCAACATCGTCATCGATGCGCTGCCGTACCAGGTCTCGCCGTCCAAGGTGATCGAGCAGATCGCCCAGCAGATGCGCGCCAAGAAGCTGCCCTGGCTGGAAGACATCCGCGACGAGTCCGACCACACCAGCCCGGTGCGGGTGGTGCTGGTGCCGCGCTCCAACCGCGTCGACGCCGAACAGTTGATGGGCCACCTGTTCGTCACCACCGATCTTGAGCGCAGCTACCGCGTCAATCTCAACGTGATTGGCCTGGACGGCCGCCCGCAGGTGAAGAACCTGCGCCAGCTGCTGAGCGAGTGGCTGACCTTCCGCAGCGACACCGTCACCCGCCGCCTCAACCATCGCCTGCAAAAGGTCGAGCGCCGCCTGCACCTGTTGGAAGGCCTGTTGATCGCCTTCCTCAACCTGGACGAAGTGATCCGCATCGTCCGCAGCGAGGACGAACCCAAGCCGGTGTTGATTGCCCGCTTCGCGCTCAGCGAGGAACAGGCCGAATACATCCTGGAAACCAAGCTGCGTCAGTTGGCGCGCCTGGAAGAAATGAAGATCCGCGGCGAGCAGGAAGCACTGGCCAAGGAACGCGCGCAGCTGATGGCGATCCTGGAAAGCAAGACCAAGCTCAAGAAGCTGATCAAGGACGAGCTGACCGCCGACGCCAAGAAGTTCGGCGACGCGCGCCGCTCGCCGCTGGTGCAGCGTGGCGCCGCGCAGGCGATCGACGAGACCGAAATGGTCGCCAGCGAACCGATGACGGTGGTGCTGTCGGAAAAGGGCTGGGTGCGCGCGGCCAAGGGCCACGAGGTCGATCCGGCCGGCATGTCGTATCGCGACGGCGACAGCCTGCTGGCGGCGGTGCGCAGCCGCAGCACGCATCAGGTGGCGTTCCTGGATTCGGATGGCCGCGCCTATTCGACCGCCGTGCACACCCTGCCCTCGGCACGCGGCAACGGCGAACCGTTGACCGGACGCTTCTCGCCCGGCTCGGGCGCATCGTTCCAGGTCATGGCCAGTGCCGACAATGCCACCCGCTTCGTGCTGGCGTCCTCGCACGGCTATGGCTTCGTGACCCGTTTCGAAAACCTCACCGGCCGCAACAAGGCCGGCAAGGCGATGCTCAACCTGACTGCCGGCTCGCATGTGCTCAGCCCTGCGCAGGTGAGCAACCCGCAGACCGACCGCATCGTCGCCGTCACCAGCGCCGGCAACCTGCTGGCGGTGCCGGCCACCGACGTGCCCGAGCTGGACAAGGGCAAAGGCAACAAGATCATCGAGATCCCCAAGGCCAAGCTCGGCACCGAGCGCGTGGTGGCAGTGGTCGCGGTGGCGCCGGGCAACACCCTGCTGGTGCGCAGCGGCGCGCGCACCATGAGCCTGTCGTTCAAGGATCTGGATACGTACGTGGGCGCGCGTGCGAGTCGTGGATCGTTGTTGCCGCGCGGGTGGCAGAAGGTGGATGGGCTGGAGGTGCAGTGACGGTGATTCACTCGTCTGGCGCGCGGCGGCGCGACTGACATTGCTATCGCCTCAGGCTGCTGAGGCGCGGCAAAAAAGTCGATGGGCTGGAAGTGCGGTAACGGCATCCGCTCACCGCGCGCGGCGGCGCGGCTGACACTGCGGTCGCCTCAGCCCGCTGAGGCGCGGATCACCAACGCACCGTGTTGCGGTGTCTTGGCTGGGAGGTTCAATGCTGTATGCGGATGGCCAGGAATCCAAAGCACCGACATGACGAGACCATGGACACAGATTTCTGGTTGCAACGTTGGCAGGACGGACAGACCGGCTTTCACCAGGATGAGGTGATGCCGCTGCTGCAGAAGCACTGGCCGGCGCTGCAGCTGCCACACGCTGCACGCGTATTGGTGCCGCTGTGCGGCAAGACGCTGGACATGCATTGGCTGGCCGCGCAAGGCCATCGCGTTCTGGGCGTGGAGGTCTCGCCACTGGCCGTGACGCAGTTCTTCGATGACGCCAACCTGCAACCGCAGCGCCATAGCAGCGGCGCTGCCGAACATTTCGTCGCCGGCCCCATCGAGATCATCTGCGGCGATGCCTTTGCGCTGGACGCGCACGTATTGGCCGATTGCATGGCGGTCTACGACCGCGCTGCGCTGGTGGCCTTGCCGCAGGGCCTGCGCCAGCGGTATCTGCAAACCACCTACGCGCGCTTGCCGGCAATGTGTCGTGGGCTGCTGATCACGCTGGATTATCCGCAAACCGAAAAGGCCGGCCCGCCTTTTGCGGTGGATGCGGCCAAGGTGCAGTCGCTGTTTCAGGCGCCATGGCAGGTGCAACAGCTGGAACGGCGCGACATCCTGGATCAGGAGCCGCGCTTCCGTGCCGACGGCGTCACCGCCTTATCGACTGCGGTGTATCGGCTGCAGCGCAACTGACAGCGTCGAGACCAGGTCTGCAGCGCCAATCCTGGCGCCGGGATGGCCTGAATGAAAAAGCCGGCATCGAGCCGGCGATCTGCAGCACTGGAGCCTGTGACGTAACGGAGGTCTGCACGTCTGCACGCTCCGGCGCAACGCGCCGGCCGCATGCCCCAAGCACCACGGTTCGTGGCCGCCTCAAGCACCAGCGCACGGCCCTGGACCGTACGCCAGTCCAGCAATCCCGCAATCAACCGGCCACGTGGCCCTTGTCGATCTTCGAGGTCTGGTACAGCTCCAGGCCGATCCGCTTGATCAGGCCAAGCTGCTGCTCCAGCCACCAGGCATGGTCTTCTTCGGTGTCCTGCAATTGCTTGAGCAACATGTCGCGGCTGACGTAATCGCCGTGCTCTTCGCACAGCTTCATGCCGGCAGCCAGCGCCGCGCGCACTTCGTATTCCACCACCAGATCGCGCTCGAGCATCTCGACAACGGTCTTGCCCGGCGCAAACTCGGCCGGGCGCATATCCGGGTCGCCTTCCAGGAACAGGATGCGCCGCAGCAACGCGTCGGCGTGCTCGGTTTCTTCCTGCATCTCATGGTTGATGCGCTCGTACAGCGCCATCAGGCCCTGATCCTCGTAGCGGCGCGAATGCAGGAAATACTGGTCGCGTGCCGCCAGTTCGCCGCGTAGCAGCTGCTTGAGGTAATCGACGACTTCGGGATGGCCTTTCATGGTGTGCTCCAGCAACGCAATGCGCGCATGGTGCACTAAGCCGGCGGGCAATGATCTAATCGGAATCACTTTCAGTTGCGCTTGCGGCCAGACCCGTCGCGGTCATGATCTGCAGCCACACTGAAACGGCCGGCACCTCGGCGCATCAGGAACGGGCGGCCTCGCCCCGCATCGCGCCTGATGCACCGGAGCCGCCATCTCCCGCTCCACTGACCGACCAGGTCTATCGGCAACCCCCGAACCACGCTCCAAGGAACCGACGATGCGCAAATGGCTGGCCCGGCTGATGCTGGCAACTGTGGTGCTGGTGCTCGCCGCCGGCCTGGCGCTGTATCTGCTGCTGCGCGGCAGTCTGGCGCAGCTGGATGGCGACACGCCCTTGAGTGGCCTGGCCGCCGCCGTCAGCGTGCAGCGCGACCAGAACGGCGTGGTCACCATCGACGCGGCAAGCCAGAGCGATGCGATGCGCGCGCTCGGCTACGTGCATGCGCAGGAGCGCTATTTCGAGATGGACCTGATGCGCCGCGCGCCCGCCGGCGAATTGTCCGAACTGTTCGGTCCCAAGGCGGTGGATCTGGACAAGCGCAGGCGCGTGCATCGGCTGCGCGCCCGCGTGCATGCCAACCTGGACATCGCCGCCGGCAGCCAGCGCGCTGCCCTGCAGGCCTACACCGACGGCGTCAATGCCGGGTTGGCCGCCTTGCCGGTACGCCCGTGGCCGTATCTGCTGCTGCGCCAGGCCCCGCGCGCCTGGACGCTGGACGACTCCATCCTGACCGGCCTGGCGATGTATGCCGACCTGCAGGACAGCGACAACCAGACCGAACTGGCCGCCGCGCGCATCCGCGCCGTGGTGCCGCCTGCGCTGGCGGCGCTGCTCGATCATCAAGGCTCCAGCTGGGACGCGCCGCTGCTGGGCCCGGTACATGGCGATGCCGTGCTTCCCGACGCGGCTGCACTGGATCTGCGTGCCTTGCCGCACCCGCCCGCCACACCGCCCGCCGAGCAACCCACCCCAGGCAGCAACAATTTTGCGGTGGATGGAAGCCTCACTGCAGACGGGCGCGCCATCGTCGCCGACGACATGCATCTGGGGCTGCGCGCGCCCAACATCTGGTTCCGTGCGCGGCTGCGCTACCCCGACAGCGCTGCGCCGGACGGCAAGGTGGACGTCACCGGCTTCACCCTGCCCGGCCTGCCCGCGGTGGTAGTCGGCAGCAATGGGCATGTGGCCTGGGCGTTCACCAACAGCTATATCGACACCGCCGACTTTGCGCGGATTCCCGCAGCTACGCCCGGTCATCCGCAGGCGCTGACCACGCATGTCGAAACCATTGATGTGGCGGGCGCTGAGTCGGTGCGCCTGGAGGTGCGCGAAGCGGCGTGGGGGCCGATCCTGCATGAAAACTCGGATGGCAGCCTGCTGGCGCTGCGCTGGGCCGCGCAGTTGCCGGGCGCGATCCGTCTGGACTTCGCACAGATGAGCAGCGCACGCGACCTGCGCAGCGCCTTCGAAGTGGCCGACCGCTCGGGCATTCCGGCGCAGAACCTGTTGCTGGCCGACCGCAGCGGGCGCATCGCCTGGCGCCTGATCGGTGCGCGCCCGGCCCGCAATGCCGGATGCGGGCCGACCGGCATTGCCGAGCTCGCGAGCGCCGCATCACCGTCTGCGTCGCCCACACCCGCTGCGCAAGCGGACACACCAGCGGCCGCCTGCACACCATGGCCGGTGCGCAGCGATGCGGCGCCGGCGTTGATCGACCCGCCCTCGCATCGGCTATGGACAGCCAATAGCCGCGTGGTCGATACGCAGCAGCTGGCCACGCTCGGCAATGCCGGCTACGACCTCGGCGCGCGTGCGCAGCAGATCCGCGACGACCTGTTCGCGAAGCAGCGCTTCAGCGAGCGCGATCTGCTGGCGATCCAGCTGGACGATCGTGCGTTGTTGCTGACACGGTGGTGGCAGCTGTTGCGCGGTGTGGTCGAGCACGACAAGGACCCGGCGTTGCAGCAGATCGAACAGGCAACGCGCCGGTGGGACGGCCATGCATCCACCAGCTCGGCCAGCTACCGCATCGTGCGCGAGTTCCGCAGCAAGACCATCGCTGCGGTGGAAGCCGGTCTGCTGGCGCCGGCCCAAGCAGCGCTGGGCGAGCAGTTTCTCGCGCCGCGTCGCGCACAGCTGGAAGGCATCGTCTGGCCGTTGCTGCAGCAGCGCCCCGCCAACCTGCTGCCACCGGCCTTCGCAGACTGGGACCAGTTGCTGAGCGATGCCGCACGCAGCGCGCAGGCGGACCTGATCGCGCAGGCGGCGCCCGGCCAGCCACTCGACAAGCGCAGCTGGGGCGAACGCAACACCGCCGCCATCTGTCACCCGATCGCGCGGGCATTGCCTGCGCTCGCCAAGCACTGGCTGTGCATGCCGCCCGACCAACTGCCAGGCGACCGCGACATGCCGCGCGTGCAAGGCCCGGCCTTCGGCGCATCCGAACGCATGGTGGTGTCGCCCGGCCACGAGCAGGACGGCATCGTGCACATGCCGGGCGGCCAGAGCGGACATCCCTTGTCGCCGTTCTGGGGCGCCGGGCACGACGATTGGGTGCACGGCCGGCCGACCCCATTCCTGCCGGCAGCCATGCGCTACACGCTGCACTTGCAACCGGAGTAGGCGGTCGTGCTTTCTGGTCTGTCGACACGGGTCTCTACGGTCGGCGTCCTGCACCCTCATCCGCCCTTCGGGCACCTTCTCCCGATGGGAGAAGGGAGACAGGCAGCGCTTCATCCGTTTGCTTGAGCAATCCCCTCTTCCGCCGGGAAAGCGGTTGGGGTGAGGGTACGGGCGCCTGCCATGCGACCGATGGCAGGCGATGCGACTCAGCTTGCGCTGGCTTCGATCGGTTTCCTGCATCGCAAAATGGCGTCCTGCACGACAGACAGCACGAGGCTTCGCTCGTACCCTCATCCGCCCTTCGGGCACCTTCTCCCGAGGGGAGAAGGCAGACAGGCAGCGCTTCATCCATCTGCTTGAGCAAGCGCTCTCCCGCCGGGAGAGCGGTTGGGGTGAGGGTATGGGCGCCTGCCATGCGACCGACGCAATTGCACGTTTTGCTGTTTACAGATCGCGCCCGGCACATCGGCACGCGCAAGTGTCCGCGACTATGTCCGCCTACCGACCTGCGCAATCAAGCGGGCACAACATGCTAAGATGCATTTGATAACCATTCCCATTAGTGACCAATGCGCCCCACGCTCCTTGTCACCGCACTCGCCGCTGTCTTGGCGTTACCCTCGCCCCGCGCCTTTGCCCAACACACCAGCACCTCGGCAACCGTCACCGACCTGGATGGCGTCGACGTCGTCGGCCGTGCGCAGACGCTGTACAAGTCCGACGACGCCGCGGTCGCCACGCGCACCGACACGCCACTGTCGCTGGTGCCGCAATCGGTGCAGGTGCTGCCGCGCGAGTTGATCGACGACCAGGCCGCGCGCCAGATCACCGATCTGTATCGCAGCATCAGCGGCATCAGTTTCTTCAGCTATGCGGGCGTCACCTTGCGTGGCTTTCGCCAGGAAAACGTGCTCTACGACGGTCTGCGTGGCGACCCGTATGCCGGCTTCTCGGTGCCGCAGCTGTTCAACATCGAACGCGTGGAAGTGCTCAAGGGCCCGGCAGGTGCGTTGTATGGCGGCGGCGAACCCGGCGGCGTCATCAACTACGTCACCTGCAAGCCTGCGCACCAGGCGCAGCGGCGCGTGGAGCTGCAGCTGGGCAATCAATCGTTCGGCGCGGCGTCGTTCGAAGCCACCGGCCCTGCGCGCGAAGACGGCCGCATCCGCTATCGCATCGGCGCCTACGCCGATGGCGAGGATGGCTTTCGCTGGAACACCGATAGCCAGAGCCAGATCGGCGATGCATCGGTGGCTTTCGATGTCGGCGACACCGGCGAGCTCACCCTGCAATACACCTACATCACCCAGAACCTGGGCGGAAACCGCTTGCGCGGTGTGCCGGTCGATGACGAGGGCAACTTCCTCACCGACCGTCGCTGGAACCACAACGAGCCCACCGATTTTCTCGACATGCGCGCCAAGGTGGCGTTCGCGCAATATCGCTTTGCGCCGTCGGATGCGTGGGACGTGGACATGGCGCTACGCTGGTTCAAGAACGACGAGCACCAGATCTATCACGAGCCGATGGGTTTGATCGATCGCGATCGCGACGGCACCGCCGAGTGGATGACACGGCAGTTGCGCAACCAGTTCCGCGACAACGATGCGATCTCCAGTAACGTCAATGCGGTGTTCCGTACCAGCACCGGCGCCATCGCACACAAACTGCTGATGGGCGCTGATTACTATCGCCTGGATGCCGATTTCCGCGCGCAAACGGCCAATACCGCAGATACCGGCCGCGTGCGCGGGCCGGTGCCGGGCATCGATCTGTTTAACCCGGTGTATGGCCGCAGCGGTTTTTACGACTACGGCCTGGACGCGCTGCCCTGGCGTGCCACCAGCACGCGCAGCCAGCGCTACGGGGCGTATCTGCAGGACGAACTCACCCTGACGCCGCGCTGGTTTGCGATGGCCGGACTGCGCTGGGACGGCTTCAAGGACGACAACCGGCTGGACGGCTCGCGCGTCACCGGCAACGATCTCAGCTGGCGTGTGGGCAGCACCTTCGTGCTACGCGATGGCGTCAACGCGTACGCCAGTTATGCCAGCGGCTTCCTGCCGCAGGATGCGGCGAACCAGGACAGCAGCGTCGGTGGCCCGTTCGAACCCGAGCGCAGCACGCAGTGGGAAGTCGGCCTGAAAACCGCGCTCAACGATGGCGGGCTGACGCTCAACACCGCGCTGTATCGCATCGAACGCAGCAATATCGTGCAGGCCAACGGCAGCATCGTTGCCGGCGTCAACCAGCTCTCCGCGCTCGGCCTGGTGCGCAGCGAAGGCCTGGAAGTGGATCTGCTGGCCGACCTCACCGAACGCTGGGTGCTCAACCTGACCTACGCCTACAACGATGCGCGCGTGCTCGATGCGGGCACCAACGGCATCACCAATGCGTCCGGCGACCGCTTCGCCAATGCACCGCGCAACACCTTCGGTCTGTGGACGCGTTACGACCTGCCGGCCTGGAACTCGGCGATTGCCTTCGGTGCCGACTACGTGGGCGAGCGGGTCAGCCTTGAAGGTCAGCGCGTCAAGCCGTACGCCATCTTCGACATCAGCTGGCAGACGCAGTGGGATGCCTGGAAGCTGCAGGTCAACCTCAAGAACCTGTTCGACAAGGTTTACGCCGTCAGCGGGTTCACTGAGCGCACCGGTCACTTTCCCGGCGAGCCGCGTCGCATCTACGCGCAGCTGGCTTATAGTTTTTAAGCGTGGCGAACGCGCGCCTGCGCAGGCCTTGCGCGCGGCTTCAGATGTGACGTTCGTCGACCGCTACACGCGCATCTGCGGCCTCGACGACGGCTGTGCAATGAACCTGCGCCGAATCAGGCAGGCCGGAATCAGCCAGACTTTAACGTCCGGTGGGACACACTAGAGGCCGTCGCGATGTGGAGTACCGCTCCACAGCATCGCCCTCTTCCCCCCACTGACCGGAATCCGCATGCCTCTGCTTGCCCGCTCCGTTTCCGCCTTGTTGCCTCTGCTTGTTGCCACTGCCTGCTCGGCAGCGCCGCCCGCCCAGTCCGGCCCGCCGGCCGCGCCCGTCGCTGCCTGCACCGCCAAGGTGAAGCCAGGACAGGATCTGCAAAAAGCCATCGACAAGCTCCCGCAAAGCGATACGCCTGCGGTGTTGTGCCTGGAAAAAGGCGAATTCCCGCTCAATGGCCTGGTCTCGATCCACCGCGGCAATCTCACCCTGCGCGGCAAGGGCCCGACCACCGTGCTGCGCATGGCCGATGGCGTGCAGCAACCGGCACTGGTGGTCGGCGACTACGAAAACCAGCAGCCGACCGGCGTGATCCGCAATGTCAGCATCGAAGACATGCAGATCGTCGCCAGCACCGGCGACAAGGAGTTCATGCCCGAGCGCCCGTACCTGAGCAATAGCGCGGTGGTCGTGCGTTCCGGCCAGGGAATTCGCCTGGCCGGCCTGCAGGTCAACAAGTGCCGCAGCGCCTGCCTGCTGAGCGAGTACGACACCCGCGAGATCACCATCGAAAACAACGATGTGTCCGGGGCGATCTGGGACGGGGTGTCGTTCAACCGCACCGCCAAGGTCACCATGGTCAACAACTACATCCACGACAACGTGGCCGCTGGCCTGACCACCGAACATCTGGAAGACAGCGAGATCCGCAACAACCGCTTCGAGCGCAACGGCAGCCAGGGCATCTACCTGTCCGATGCGCGGCGCAACCGCTTCAGCAACAACGTGTTCGATGGCAACAAGGTGGCCGGCGTGTTCCTGGCCTGCGCGATCCGCTATCGCACGCCGGAAATCCTGTGCTGGGACAACAGCATGAGCCAGGACAACGTGTTCGAGAACAACCGCTTCTCCAATACGCCGTTCACCTACACCATCGGTGTGGACCGTGCGGCCAATTGCACCGCGGGCGACTTCAAGCCGAACCTGTGGCGTAACAACCAGGCCGATGTGGCCGGTGTGGATATCGAGCCGCAGCGCTACGGCTATTGCGTGCGCCACGAGCAATAAGCACGGGCGATATGACAGCGGCCGGCCGCGCAAGCCGGCCGCTGTTCCTGCACCATGCGTTACGAGGCCAGTGCCTGTTCGTGCACGCCGGCGATCGCACGACCCGACGGGTCGGCCATCGCCGCGAAACTGGCATCCCAGGCAATCGCGGTCGGCGACGAGCACGCAATCGACTTGCCGCCGGGCACGGTTTCCGCGGCCGCCTGGCTCGGGAAGAACTGCTCGAACAGGCTGCGATAGAAATACGCTTCCTTGGTCTGTGGCGGATTGACCGGGAAACGCCGGTCGGCCGCGGCCAACTCGCGGTCGCTCACATGCGCGGCGGCATGCGCCTTGAGTCCATCGATCCAGCCATAACCCACGCCATCGCTGAACTGCTCCTTCTGCCGCCACAGGATCGATTCGGGCAGGTAGCCGGCGAAGGCTTCGCGCAACACGCCCTTTTCCATGCGCGTGGCGCCAGTGCTGGTCTTGTCGATCATCTTGAAGCTGGCATCCATGCGCATGGCCACGTCCAGGAACTCGCGATCCAGGAACGGCACGCGCGGCTCCACGCCCCAGGCCATCATCGACTTGTTGGCGCGCAGGCAATCGTAGTTGTTGAGCGCGTCGAGCTTGCGCACCAGCTCTTCATGGAACTCGCGCGCATTCGGCGCCTTGTGGAAATACAGATAGCCGCCGAAGATTTCATCGCTGCCTTCGCCCGACAGCACCATCTTCACGCCCATCGCCTTGATCCGCCGCGCCAGCAAAAACATCGGCGTGGACGCACGAATGGTGGTGACGTCGTAGGTTTCGATATGGCGGATCACTTCCGGCAACGCGTCCAGGCCTTCTTCGAAGCTGTACTCGAACCCATGATGCACGGTCCCCAACGCCGCGGCGGCCACCTCGGCGGCGGCCAGGTCCGGCGAGCCCTTCAAGCCGATTGCGAACGAATGCAGGCGCGGCCACCACGCTTCGGTGGTGTCGTTTTCTTCGATGCGGTGCCGTGCATAGCGCGCGGCAACGGCTGCGACCAGCGAAGAATCCAGCCCGCCGGACAGCAACACGCCATACGGCACGTCGGTCATCAGCTGACGGTGCACCGCGCGCTCGAAGGCCTCGCGCAACTCCTGCAACTGCACCTGCACGCCTTCCACTTCGGCGTATTCGCGCCAGGAGCGCTCGTAGTAACGGCTCAATGCACCGGTGGCGCTGTCGTACCAATGGCCGGGCGGAAACTGCGCCGCATCGGCGCAATCGTCCACCAGCGACTTCAGCTCGGAGGCCACACGTAGCCGGCCTTCGCGATCGTGGCCCCAGTACAGCGGCACCACGCCGATCGGATCGCGCGCGATGATCACCCGCCCTGCCGCCTTGTCCCACAGTGCGAACGCGAAGATGCCGTTGAGGCGGTTGAGATAGGAGGCCGGCGCATCTTCGCGATACAGCGCGTTGATCACCTCGCAATCGGAGCCGGTCTGGAAGGCGTACGGCTGCACCAGTTCCTGCTTGAGTTCACGATGGTTGTAGATTTCGCCATTCACCGCCAATGCGAGCTGTCCATCTTCGGAGAGCAATGGCTGCGAGCCGCCAGCCGGATCGACGATGGCCAACCGCTCGTGCACCAGGATCGCACCGGTGTCGACATACACACCGCTCCAGTCCGGACCGCGATGCCGCTGCCGCTGCGAACATTCCAGCGCCTGCCGGCGCAGGGCCTGCAGATCGTCGCCGGGTTGCAGGCCGAAAATGCCGAAGATGGAACACATGGAAACACTCCTGATGAAACTGCGGGGATGGATGGCCGATGGATGAGCATGCTGCATGCAAGTGACGCCCAAAAAAAAAACCCGCATCGGCCGATGCGGGTTTTCTGATTCCTGGGCGTTTGGTTTTACTTCGCCTAGTCGCAGACCCGCATCGACCGCGCACGATTATTCGCGCGCAGCGTGTTGCGGTTGGCGTTATTGACGTTGGCGAAGCGGATGACCATGCAGCCGACGCTAACCGTTCGTTTTCGCTGGCGCAACTGTTTCAGCGGCAACGACGGCGGCGCAGCGCCTGCTCAACCGATCAACAAGCGCTCGACAAGCGTGCGATACAGCGACGGCAGCGCCTCCAGGTCGGCCACGCGCACATGCTCGTCGACCTGGTGGATCGACGCGTTGACCGGGCCGACCTCGATGCATTGCGCGCCAAGCGGGGCGATGAAGCGCGCATCGGAGGTGCCGCCGCCGGTGCTCTCCTCAGGTGGTCCCCCGGCAAACTGGCCCAGCACCTCGCGCGCGACACTGCGCAGGCGCCCCTCCGGCGTGTAGAACGGCTCGCCGCTGCGGTGCCAGCGCAATCTGTAATCCAGTGCATGGCGCTCCAGCACTGCGGTGATTTCCGCCTCCAGACGCGGCGCATCCCAATGCGGGGTGTAGCGCAGGTTGAAGGCGACCTGCAGCTCGCCGGGGATCACATTGTTGGCGCCGGTGCCGGCATGGATATTGGAAATCTGCAGGCTGGTGGGCGGGAAACTTTCGAAGCCCTCGTCCCAGCGGCGCGCGATCAGTTCGGCCAGCGCCGGTGCCGCCAGGTGGATCGGGTTGCGTGCCTTGTGCGGATACGCCACGTGGCCCTGCACGCCGTTGACGACCAGCGTGCCGGACAGGCTGCCGCGGCGGCCAACCCGCAGCAGATCGCCCAGCCGCTCGGTGGAGGATGGCTCTCCGGTGATGCACCAATCGATCTGCTGGCCACGCTCGGCGAACAGCCGTGCCACGTGCCGCACACCATCGATGGCATCGCCCTCTTCGTCGCTGGTCAGCAGCACCGCGAGCGTGCCTGGGTGCTGCGGATGCGCAGCGACGAACTGTTCGGCCGCCACCACGAACGCAGCCACGCTGCCCTTCATGTCGGCCGCGCCGCGCCCGTACAGCACGCCATCGCGGATCTGCGGATCGAACGGATCGCTGGTCCACGCCTCGCGCGGGCCGGGCGGCACCACATCGGTATGCCCGAGCAGCACGAGCACCGGCGCGCCGCTACCGTGGGTGGCCCATAGATTGTCGACCTCGCCCAGGCGCAGGTGTTCGCAGCGGAAACCGGCCGCATCCAGACGTTGCGCGAGCATTGCCTGGCATCCGGCGTCGACCGGCGTTACCGACGCGCGTGCAATCAGATCGCGGGTCAAATCCAGTACATCGCTCATGGAACATCACCTGCGTGGAGGCCGCCGCTGGCGGCGTGAGTTGATCCTGCACCATCGAAACAGCAGGCGCAGGCCTGCAGCGTCGCCGCAGTCTGCATGCAGCTGCGCGACTCAGCCGACGCCGAAGCGCTGCTTGAAGCCGTTATCGGAAAAGCCCTGGGTCAGGGCTCCATCGTCACTCACCACTACCGGACGACGAATCAGTTGCGGATACTCGCGCAGCAGCAGCTTCCACTCCGCCTCCGAGCCGGGCGCCTTCTTGTTGTCGGGCAACTGCCGCCAGGTGGTGGACGACTTGTTGATCAAGGCATCGAATCCGCCGGCCTTGCCGGCCCACTCCAGCAGCGTCTCCGGCGACGGCTTGTTGTCGCGGTAATCCACAAACGTATAGGCGACACCGAAGCGGTCCAGCCACTTGGTGGCTTTCTTGCAGGTATCGCAGTTCTTCAATCCATATAGCGTGGTCATGTCGTGCTCTCTTCAACTGCCTGGCGCGCGCCCGCACGCGCCAGCAAGGTGGTGGCCAACTCGGCGGGGTCCAGCCCGTGTGCGGGAAGGAACACCACCTGAGTGCGCTCACCGTGGAATTTCAATGCCAGCCGCATCGGCGGGAGCAGCCAGGCAGGAACGGCCGCACGCAATTGCGCAAGGTCCACGCGCTGCGATCGCCCCTGCCGGGTGATCTCCAGCGCATCGCCGGCATCGCGCACCTGCGCCCACCGCCTGCATGACACGAGGTGCCGCACGGTCAGCCCCACCAGCGCGACAGGCGCCAGCCAGCGCAGCCCATCCAGCTGGTGCGGGACGCCGTCCCGCACCAGCGAGCCCATCACATAGACCGCAGCCCATCCCAGCCACAGGGCCGGGATGCCCCACCGCATCCAGCCACTGGCCGGACGCGACAGCAGCGTGCCGGCGGGCGCGTGTGCGGCACTCAATCGGCCAAACCGCGCAACAGTTCGTTGACGCTGGTCTTGCTGCGCGTCCTGGCATCGACCTGCTTGACGATCACTGCGCAATACAGCGAATGCGAGCCGTCCTTGGACGGCAGCTGGCCGGATACCACCACGCTATACGGCGGCACATAGCCGTAGGAGATCTCGCCGGTGGCGCGGTTGTAGATGCGCGTGCTCTGCGAAATGAACACGCCCATGCCGATCACACTGTGGTGGCCGATGACCACGCCTTCGACCACTTCCGAACGCGCACCGATAAAGCAGTGGTCTTCGATGATGGTCGGGCTGGCCTGCAGCGGCTCGAGCACGCCACCGATGCCGGCACCGCCGGACAGATGGCAGTGCTTGCCGATCTGCGCGCACGATCCCACCGTGGCCCAGGTATCGACCATGGTGCCTTCGCCGACATAGGCACCGATGTTGGTGAAGCTCGGCATCAGCACCACATCCTTGCCGAAATAGGTGCCGCGCCGCGCGACCGCGCCGGGCACCACGCGCACGCCGGCCTTGCGGAACTGCGCTTCATGGAAGCCGGCAAAGCGCGATTCCACCTTGTCCCAGAACGGCGCCGGCTGCGCGTCGATCACCGCCATCTCGTTGACACGGAAATACAGCAGCACGGCCTTCTTCAGCCACTCGTTGACGGTCCAGCCGCCCTGCCCGTCCGGCTCGGCGACGCGGAACTCGCCACTTTCCAGGCCGTCGATGACGCGATTGACGATGGCGCGGGTAGACCCGTCGATCTCGTCCATGGTCAAGGTGGCGCGACGCTCGAAGGCGCTTTCGATGCCGAACCTGAGTTCATCGCTGCCCACCTGGGTTGCAGCGCTGTGCAAGGCCTGCTCGGCAATGGACAGTTTCTTCGCGGCGGCGGCCTTCCTTGCAGTCGGCGCCGACACCACGCCAGTCGCTTGTCTGGCCACACGCGGCGCGCCGGCTGCGGTCTTTGCAGCGGTCTTATTTACAGCGGCTTTCTTGAGCGCAGCCGTCTTGACGGCACCCTTCTTGCCGACGCTCGCTACCGGCTTGGCCGTGCCTGCTGCGGACGTCTTGGCGGCCTTGGCGGTGGAGGTGGCTGCGCGCTTGGGTGCGGCGCTGGCGGTGGTGGCGCCGGGCTTGCGCGCGGTCTTCTTGGTGGTGGCCATGGGGAGTCTCCGGTCGTACTAGGCGGGGTCGAGACAGGCGCACAACGCATCGCGCAGGGCCTGCCGGGCGGATTCGGACAACGGGCGATCGTGCTCGTCGGTGATCTGGAACTGATCTTCCGCACGCTCGCCAAAGGTGGCGATGCGCGCATCGTGCACGCGCAGGTGCTGCATGCGCAGGACATACGCCACATCGGCCAGCAGGCCGGGGCGATCGGGGGCGACCAGACTGATGCGGGTGCGCCGGCCGCCGGCGCTTTCGCTGAACTCCACGCGCGGCGCGAAGCGGAAATGCCGCAACTGGCGCGGCACCGCACGCCGCGATGGCCGCACTTTTTGCAGGTCGCCGGCCAGCACCTGCCGTAGCGCTGCGGCAAGACGCTGCGGATCGCCATCGGCATAGCCTTCCTGCGGCAGCACTTCGAACACGTCGAAGATCGCATCGTGCGGCGCATCCAGCACGCGCGCGCGGTGGATGCCGTAACCCTTGCGATCCAGGGTGGCCACGATCGCCGAAAACAGTCCATCGCGGTCCGGCGAATAGACGAACAGTTCCAGCGCGTCGTTGTCCGGCACCGCACGCCGCGCCTTGACCAGGGTCTGGCCAATCTGCACTTCGATCAGCGAGACGGCCTGCCAGGCGAGCTGCTCGGGACGGAAGCGCAGGAAGTTTTCGTCCGGCATGCCGGCGAACTGGCGGTCGATGGTGGCATCGTCATGCCCTTGCGCCTGCATCAGCGCGCGCGCGGAGTCACGCGCTTCGCGCAGCCGCTCTTCGCGCGGCGGCGGATGTTCCAGGCCCTCGCGCAGCGCGCGCCGCGCCGCGAAATACAGGTCCGCCAGCAGGCGGTCCTTCCACGCGTTCCACAGTTTGGGGCTGGTGCCGGCGATATCGGCGCAGGTCAGCAGATACAGATAATCCAGCCGCTCGCGCGTGCCGACCAGGGTGGCGAAACGATGGATCACCTCCGGGTCGGAGATGTCCTGCTTTTGCGCGGTGACCGACATGCGCAAGTGCTGCTCCACCAGCCAGGTCACCAGTTGGGTATCGCCTTCGCTCAACCGGTGCGCAAGACAGAATGCACGCGCATCGACCGCGCCCAGCTCGGAATGGTCTCCGCCGCGGCCCTTGGCGATGTCGTGAAACAACCCGGCCAGCAGCAGCAATTCCGGCTTGCGCAGGCGCGGCCAGACTTCGTGGGTGATCGAAAAACGCTCGTCGGCGCGGCCGGCGGCGAACAACGCGATGTTTCGCAGCACCATCAGCGTGTGCTGGTCCACCGTGTAGACGTGGAACAGATCGAACTGCATACGTCCGGATACGCTGGCAAAGGCGGGAATCCACTGCCCAAGCACGCCCAGCCGCGCCATGCGATTGAGCGTCTCCACCGCGCGCGGGCCGCGCAGCAGCGCCATGAAGCGGTCGCGCGTGGCGGCATCGGCCACGTCGTAGGCCGGCAGTTGCTGCAGCACCTCGGCCAGCGCACGCGCGGTCAACGAATGCAGGCCGCGCACATCGCGATGCGCCGCCCACTGCGCAAACAGCGCGAACACCTGCAGCACATCGCCATCCGGCCAGCTCTCGGCATCGGCGGCAAGGTAGCCGCGGCGCAGGCTGAAACCGTCGCCCAGCGGCTCTGGTACCGCTTCGCCGTCGAACTGTTCTTCGAAGCGCTGCAGCAGCCGGTCGCTGATCCGGCGGATCAACGCAGCGCTGCGGTAAAAGCGCTGCATCATTTTTTCCACGCCCAGGCTTTCCGGGTCGTCGGCAAAGCCCAATCGCTGCGCCAGGGTCTTTTGGTAATCGAAACGCAGCCGCTCTTCCGGCCGGTTGGCCACGATGTGCAGCCCGAACCGCAGCCGCGCCAGCTCTTCGCGCTCGCGCCGCAACGCGGCCGCTTCATCGAAGCCGACATGGCCCAGCCCGACCAAGGCTTCCAGATCCTTGACCCCGAACGCGCGCAACGCCATCCAGCCCAGGGTCTGCAGATCGCGCAGGCCTCCCGGGCCATCCTTGATATCGGGTTCGAGGTTATCGGCGGTATCGCCGAACCGCTGATGCCGCGCCAGCAATTCTTCGCGCTTGGCCTGGAAGAAGTCGCGTGGCGGCCATACCCACTGCGGCGCGATCGCCGCAGCCAGCGCTGCTCGCGCTTCGCCATCGGCCACCAATGGGCGCGACTCGATCAGGGCGGTGAGCACGGTCTGATCGATCGCCGCAGCGGTGCACTGCGCCGGCGAGCGCACCGCATGACTGATCGGCAGACCCACATCCCACAACAACGCAAACAAGCGGGCCAGCGCCTGCTCATGGTGCTGCTGCGCAGCGGTGTCGCCCAACACCAGCACGTCCACGTCCGAGCGCGGAAACAGCTCGCCGCGGCCGTACCCACCGACCGCATGCAACGACAGGCCGCTATCGGCCGGAATGCAACGCGTCCAGGCGTTGCGCATCAACTGGTCGACCGCGCGTGCGCGTAACGCAACCAGCCGTTCGATCGGCTCGCCCTGATCGAAGCGCTTGCACAGCCGCATGTCGGCATGCACCAGCAGCGGACGGGCCTGCGCGGCCCACTCCGCGTCGCCGGCGACGCCCGGGTCGGGTCGGTCCGCCGGCGTGTCCGTCATACCGGCGCGGGCGAATTGGCCGACAGCGTCAGCACATCCACGCCGTCTTCGGTCACCGCGACCATGTGCTCCCACTGCGCGGACAACTTGCGGTCCTTGGTCACCACGGTCCAGCCGTCCGGCAGGGTCTTATGGTGATAGGTGCCTTCGTTGATCATCGGTTCGATGGTGAAGGTCATGCCGGGCTTGAGCACCAGGCCTTCGCCGGGACGGCCGTAATGCATCACCTGCGGTTCGTCGTGGTAGACCTTGCCGATGCCGTGGCCGCAGTAGTCGCGCACCACGCTGAAGCGCTCGGCTTCGGCGAACTTCTGGATCGCATGGCCCACATCGCCCAGCGTGGCGCCCGGCTTGACCGCACGGATGCCGCGCCACATCGCTTCATAGGTGGTGTCCACCAGGCGCTTGGCCATCACCGACGGCGTGCCGACGTAGTACATGCGGCTGGTGTCGCCATGCCAGCCGTCCTTGATCACGGTGACATCGATATTGACGATATCGCCGTCCTTCAGGACCTTGGCCGCGCTCGGAATGCCGTGGCAAATCACGTTGTTGACCGAGGTGCACACGCTCTTGGGAAAGCCGCGATAGCCGACGTTGGCAGGAATGGTGCCCTGCACGTTAACGATGTGGTCGTGGCAGATGCGGTCCAGCTCGGCAGTGGTCACGCCCGGCTTGACGTGCGGGCCCACGATGTCGAGCACCTCGGCGGCCAGACGGCCGGCGACGCGCATCAGTTCGATTTCTTCTTTGGTTTTCAGATTGACGCTCATGACAGCGATTATCGCCGATTCGGGCTGAATCTGAACGGCCTGTGCGGGCGTTTTTTCATCCTGGACGCCCAGCCCGTCGAAACGGACCGGGCAACAGGAAACTGACGGTACCGCGTATTCATGTGTGACGCACTGCCATCCGCGTCAAGAAATCTCTGAGCGAAGTCATCCGAAAGACATCGCAATTTCGCGCAGAATCGCAGGATAAACAGCGAGATAGCCAAACCATTCAGGGTAATCTTTGGCACAGCTGATGCATTGGAGGCAGGGCGACGAGTTGTCGCGTCATCAATGACCAGACCGGTCAAGGAAATGTCCATGCGTACTGTCCGCCCTGTCCTGCTGTCCCTCGGCCTGCTCTCGACCATTGGCGTTGCCAGTGCAGCAGATACCACCACATT
The DNA here is from genome assembly GCF_040182365.1 of Xanthomonas sp. 10-10. Taxonomy (NCBI): domain Bacteria; kingdom Pseudomonadati; phylum Pseudomonadota; class Gammaproteobacteria; order Lysobacterales; family Lysobacteraceae; genus Xanthomonas; species Xanthomonas sp. 10-10. The sequence goes on along the minus strand of NZ_CP144460.1, from coordinate 1,861,168 downwards.
CAATGTCAAGATCGCCGTCACCAAGGCCTGCACGATCACGGCAGCCTCCGCGACAGACGTCGACTTCGGCTCGGTGCTGTCCACCTCGACCGCCAATGCCGACGCCAACGGCAGCGTGACCGCACAGTGCACCGCGCTGACGCCGTACAACATCGCATTGAGCGCGGGCAGCAATGCCGGCACCGCCAACGACGTCACCACCCGCCGCATGAAGAACACCGATGCGCTGGTCACCACCAACAACTTCATCGCCTACCAGCTGTACCAGGATCTGGGCCGCAGCACGGTGTGGGGCAGCACCACCGGCACCAATACGCTGAGCCGCACCGCCACCGGCATCAACCAGGTCTACCCGGTCTACGGCCGCGTGACCAACCCGTCGGCCAACAATCCCGCGACCGGTACCTACCAAGACACCATCACCGCCACGATCGTCTATTGAGCGCGCGCATGCCATTGCACCACCCCCTGCAGTACCGGACGCCGGCCTGGCTGACCAGCGCCGGACTGGCCCTGACGCTGGCGCTTGGCAGCGGCTTGCCGCTGCAGCCGGCGCATGCGGCCAGCCTGCAGCTGGCACCGACCTCGCTGACGCTGAGCGCCCAGCAGTCGGCCGACGGGCTATGGCTGAGCAACAGCGGCAGCGCGCCGGTACAGGTGCAGACCCGCGCGTATCGCTGGACCCAGCGCGACGGCAAGGATCAGCTCGACCCGACCCAGGAACTGCTGATCAGCCCGCCGATGCGCACGCTGGCCGCCGGCGAGCGCCAGCTGATCCGGGTGATTCGCGCAGGGCCTGCGCCCACCAGCGAGGAGGCCTGCTACCGGATCATCGTCGACGAATTGCCCAACGCCGATGCGGATCGCAAGGGCATGCAGTTCGTGCTGCGCTATTCGGTACCGATCTTCCTGCTGCCACCGGGCAAGACCGACTCCATGCCGACCTTGAGCACGCAGGTGATTGCCGGCAGCGATGGCAATGCGCAGATCCAGATCAGCAACACCGGCGACGGCCACGCCCAGGTCGCCGACCTGCAGCATCGGGTCGATGGCACGACCAAGACCGCATTGAACGGGCTGGTGGGCTATGTCCTGCCCGGCCAGACCATGCGCTGGTCGCTGGGCGCGCCGCTGGCCCAGTTCGGCCGCGGCACCATCATCGCAAGGATCAATGGTGAGGCGGACGAACGCACCTTGCTGGCCGCGCCAGCAGCGCCGTGATGCGGGCCGGCTGGCGATGACGCTGCTTGCGACCGCCACCTGCCTGGCCCATGCCGCGCCCGCCGATCTGGCCGACGTGGCGCCACTTCCCGACCAGGCCCCGCAAAACGTGGCGGCCCTGCCGCAGACGCTGTACCTGGATGTCACCCTCAATCAGGCCGACCGCGGCCTGGCACCGTTCGAACTGGTGGACGGCCACCTGCGCGGCTCGGTCGAGACGCTGCGCAAGCTGGGCTTCATCCTGGCCGACCGCGCCGCCAGCGAGCTGGTCGACCTGGATCGCCTGCCCGACGTGGAAGTGCGCTACGACGCCGCGCTGCAGCGGCTGGCACTGCAGGTACCGCTGGCGCAGCTGTCGCTCTCCACCACGGTGCTCAAGGCCGAACAGGTCGCACCGCCCAGCGCCACCGCCTCGCCGGGCATGCTGCTCAACTACGACTTCTATGCCACGCGCAATGCCGGGGCCAGCAGCGTGTCGCTGGCGACCGAATTGCGCGGCTTCGGCATCGGCCGCGGCATGGTCGACACCACTGCGGTGTTCCTGGCCTACGACCGCCCGCAGGACCAGCGCTGGCGCAGCGAGGCGGTGCGCCTGGACAGCGCCTGGCAGATGGACTTCCCCGACAGCGCCACCAGCCTGACGGTCGGCGATTTCTACAGCGGCTTTGTCGACTGGAGCCGCTCGATCCGCCTGGGCGGTGTGCAGATCGGCCGCAATTACGCCTTGCAGCCGTATCGCGTGCTGACCCCCACGCCCAGCTTCCTGGGCGAGGCGGTGGTGCCCTCGACCGTGGAGCTCTACGTCGATGGCCTGCGCCAGTACAGCGGCCAGGTGCCGGCCGGCCCGTTCCAGCTGGCCGCGCAACCAGGCATCAGCGGCACCGGACAGGCGCAGATCGTGGTGACCGACGCGTTCGGCCAGGTGCGCCGGCTGGACTTCGCGTTCTATGGCACGCCGCAACTGCTGGCGCGCGGCATTTCCGAGTGGTCGGCCGGCATCGGCCATCTGCGCCAGGACTACGGCGTGCGCTCGTTTTCCTATGCCTCGCGCACGGTCGCCAGCGCCACGCTGCGCAAAGGCCTGCGCGAAGACTTCACCATCGAAGCGCATGCCGAGGCCGGCGGCGGCGTGGTCAATGCCGGTGCCGGCGGTGTGTGGCTGCTCGGCGTGGGCGGCGTTGCCAACGTCGCCTACGCGCATAGCCGGATGGATGCGCTGCGCGGTGGCCAGTACGTGCTGGGCTATGCCTGGAACAACCGTCGCTTCAACCTCACCGCCGGCACCCAGCGCACCCACGGCGACTATCGCGACCTGGGCGCACTGCAGGGCGCGTTGCCGGCGCGCATCAGCGACCGCGTGGCGTTCGGCGTCAACGTCAATCCGATCGGCTCGCTCGGCACCAGCTATGTGCGACTGAGCTACCCGCAAGGCGACACCTCGCGTTACGCGAGCCTGTTCTGGTCGCGCAATTTCGGGCGCAACTGGGCGGCCAACCTGTCCGGCAACCAGAACCTGGATGTGCGCAGCGACCGCAGCCTGTACCTGTCGCTGTCGACCACATTCGGCGAGTTGCGCCAGGCCAGCGCATCGATGCAGCGCAACGGCAACCGCACCGGGTTCGTGGCCGACCTCAGCCAGCCGCTGCCCGGCGACGGCGACCTGGGCGGGGTCGGCTGGCGGCTGCAGGGGCGTGCCGGCGACGACGCCAACGGCGGCCTGGCAGAACTGGGGTGGTTGAACCGCATCGGCCGCTACAACCTCGGCGTCGCCAACCAGGATGGCGACAACTTCGGCTATGCCAGCGCCAGCGGCAGCCTGGTGTGGATGAACGGCAGCGGCTTTGCCGCACGCGACATCCAGGATGCCTTCGCGGTAGTGTCCACCGACGGCCAGCCCGGCATTCCGGTGCGGCTGGAGAATCGCCTGATCGGCGTCACCGACGCGCGCGGGATGCTGCTGGTCACCCCGCTGCAGTCATGGCAGCGCAACCAGTTGTCCATCGACACCCTGAACCTGCCGGCGGACCTGCGCGTGGACCGCGTCGATACCGCGGTGACCCCGCGCCAGCAGTCCGGGGTGGCGGTGCGCTTCGGCATCACCCGGGTACGCGCGGCCATGATCGTGCTGCACGACGCCCAGGGCGTACCGTTGCCGGTCGGCAGCGTGGTGCAGCGCGAAGGCGATGCCGAACGCGTGGTGGTCGGCTACGACGGCGAAACCTATCTGGACAACCTGCAGATCGACAACCGCATCCTGGTCGAGCTGCCCGCTGGCCGCTGCAGCGCGCGGTTCACCTACCCGGCCAACCCCGGCGGCATCCCGCGGGTCGGCCCGCTGCCCTGCGTCCCCGAGCGGAAAACCCCATGAGTCCGCTCGCGCTCTGGCGCCTGCTGCTTGCGCTGGCGATCGCCACGTTATGGCTTGTCCCCGGCCAGGACGCGCGCGCGGACACCACCTGCAGCGTCACCCTGGGCACGCCGCTGGCATTCGGCAATGTGGCGGCCAACGGCACCACCGACGCGGTGGCAACGCTCAACGTCTCCTGCGCGACCGCCGCGCTCAGCGTGCTGGGCTATGCGCAGGTGAGTCTGTGCCTGGACCTCGGGCCGGGCAGCGCCAGCAACGGGCTGTATGCACCGCGCCGCATGCTCAACCCCACCAGCGACAGCCTGGACTTCCAGATCTACAGCGAGGCCACGCGCACCCAGGTCTGGGGCGCCACCGGATCCACGACGCCTTCGCCGCGCCTGCTGACGCTGTCCTACGGCGTCCCGGTGATTACCGGCGGCTCGCAGACGACCACCATCACCGTCTACGGGCGGATTCCGGCCAACCAGATCCTGTCGGTGGGCAACCACACCAGCAGTTTCGGCGGGGCCGACACCGTACTGCGCTACTCCTACAACGAAAGCATCATCGGCATCCCGCCGGCACCGAGCAGCTGCACGGCCGGCGGCAGCGGCGCCAAGACCGCCAGCAACGCGTTTCCGTTCACCGCCTCGGCCAACGTGCCGGCCCGCTGCAATACCTATGTCACCACCGACCTGGATTTCGGCAGCATCGCCGGCACCATCGATACCGCCATCGACCGTACCTCCACCATCAGCCTGTCGTGCACCAACCGCACCGCCTGGAACATCGGGCTGGGCGACGGCATCAATGCCAGCGGCAGCACCCGGCGCATGCGCCATGCCAGCAGTGCCAACTACATTACCTATGAGCTGTACCGGGATGCCGGCCGCGGCAACCGCTGGGGCACCAGCATTGGCGTCGACACGCTCAGCGGCACCGGCAACGGACTGGCGCAGACGGTGACCGTCCATGGCCGCGCGCCGGCACCGCAGCAGCCCATTGCAGGCGCCTACAACGACACGGTGACCGTCTCCATCACTTACTGACAGTTAATAAAGTTCGCATCGGGGACGTCGCTATTTGTTACGTCTCCAATGCAAACGATTGCCTTCATGACGCTGGTCACCTCGCTCAAGCGCCTGACGCTGGCCGCCCTCGTCTGCACCGCGACCTCGACCGCGGCCAGCCCGGCCACCGCCCGCGGCCCGGAGAACTTCACCCTGCACATCGGACTGCGGCTGCTGAGCGGTTGCGAGCTGCGCACTGCGCCGCCGCGCGCCAGCTGCTCCAAAGGCACGCCGATGGCGATCGCCCCGCCAGCCAGCACCGCCGAAGCCCCGACCGTCACCAGCACCGGGCAGGATGCCAGCGCACTTGCCGGGCCTGCGCCTGCCGGCAGCGCGCGCATGACCACGATCGCGTTCTGAGCATGGCCGCGCCCCGCCCCTGTCGCTGCCTGCTGACGCTGGCGTTGGCCGGCCTGTCCATCGCGGGCAGCGCCGCTGGCGCCGAGATCGCGATCGCCCCGACGACCGCGCGCATTCCCGCCGACAACGACCAGGCCACCGTCTGGCTGTACAACCAGGCGGCACTGCCGTGGCGCGCCGACGCCAAGCTCTACCGCTGGCGCCAGGACGGCGACCGCGAGCTGCTCGAACCGACCGCCGCCGCCACCGTCAGCCCGGCGCATTTCGAAATTCCTCCACAAGGCCGGCAGCTGCTGCGGGTGATCCGCCTCGGCCCCGGCCCGGTGCAGACCGAGGACAGCTACCGGCTGGTGGTCACCCAGCATGCCACCGGCAGCGATAGCGAACTGTTGCGGTACTCCACGCCGGTATTCGCCCTGCCCAGCCAACCGGGCGACCCGCACCCGGCACTGCAGGCCAGTCTCTCCGGCCACGGCAGCGGCCGCGCACTGCAAATCCGCAACGCCGGGCCAGGCCATGCCAGGCTGGCCGACCTGGCCTACATCGATGCCGGTGGCACCCGCCGCCGCATCCGCGACGACCTCGCCGGTTACGTGCTGCCGGGCCAGACCCGCCACTGGCCGCTGCCCGCCGACCTGCCGGTTGGCAATGGCCGCTTCGTGGCGCGCATCAACAGCGACATCGAGACTACGCTGGCACTCGAGCCATGAATGGGGAATAGGGAATGGGGAATTGGTACGGCGCATCGCGGTAGCTGCAGGTTTCGCTCGCGGATGCTCAAGGCACTAGGCTTTCCCGATTCCCGATTCCCGCCCCACCCAATTGCACCGCCCCGTCCAGCCGGCTATACTCCGCCGGCTGTTGTGCGTCTTTCACGCATCGCGCCGTCCACGTCGGACGTCATCGACGAATTCACACCTGCCGCCGCCATCCGTGCCGGGGTGCCCCCACAAGGGGTTCGTCACGGAGGCGACAGGGAAGCCCAACCCCGGAATCATGTGCGTTTTGATGCGAGTGCCTCGCAACAGCCCGCGCATCCATGTGCGGACCCTTCAAAGTCCAGGCCGCGCACGGCGATTCCGCTCTTACGGAGTTACTTCAATGCCCCAAGTCACCATGCGTCAGATGCTGGAAGCCGGCGTCCATTTCGGCCACCAGACCCGCTACTGGAACCCCAAGATGGCGCCGTACATCTTCGGCGCACGCGGCAAGATCCACATCATCAACCTCGAGAAGACCGTTCCGCTCTTCAACGACGCGATGAACTTCCTGTCGTCGATCGCGCAGAAGCGCGGCACCGTGCTGTTCCTGGGCACCAAGCGCAGCGCGCGCGAGTCGATCAAGGAAGAAGCCGAGCGTTGCAACATGCCGTTCATGACCCAGCGCTGGCTGGGCGGCACGCTGACCAACTTCCGCACCGTCAAGCAGTCGGTTGCCCGCCTGAAGGAACTGGAAGCCGCTGAAACCGACGGCACCTTCGAAAAGCTGGTCAAGCACGAAGTGCTGGGCCTGCGTCGCGAGCGCGAGAAGCTGGACGCCTCGCTGGGCGGCATCAAGGAAATGAACCGCCTGCCCGACGCGATCTTCGTGATCGACATCGGCCATGAAGACATCGCCATCAAGGAAGCCAAGAAGCTCGGCATCCCGGTGATCGCAGTGGTCGATACCAACTACGATCCGGCCCTGGTCGACTACGCCATCCCGGGTAACGACGACGCCATCCGCGCCGTGCAGCTGTACGCACGTGCCGCCGCCGATGCCGTGCTGGAAGGCAAGGCTGCTGCGCCGAACTCGGCGTCGGTTCGCGAAGAAGAGTTCTCGGCCGAAGCCGGCGACGAAGGCAAGGGCCGTCGCGCTCCGGCCAAGAAGGCCGACAAGAAGGCCGACGCACCTGCGGCACCGGCTGCCGAGTAATCGGCATGCCATGCGGTCGCTCCATGCTGGGCGGCCGCAGCCCCGGCGGGTCCATCGCGCCCCGTCGCTGAGGCCACCCAAAATTCTTACGGGGACGGCGCGCACGCTGCACCGTCTCCTCTCTGGCGGAACACTTCCGCCGTACGCATTCGTCCATACGAGGTAATTCCATGGAAATCACTGCTTCCCTGGTCAAGGAACTGCGCGAGCGCACCGGCGCCGGCATGATGGAGTGCAAGAAGGCACTCGTCGAAAACGCTGGCGACATCGACGCTGCGGCCGAGTGGCTGCGCAAGTCGGGCCTGGCCAAGGCCGACAAGAAGGCTGACCGCGTTGCCGCCGAAGGCCGCATCGCCACCGCACAGGCCGGCGGCAAGGCCGTGCTGGTCGAAGTCAATTCCGAGACCGACTTCGTCGCCAAGGATGAGAACTTCCTGGCCTTCACCGAAGTCGTCGCCAATGCCGCACTGAATTCCGACGTGGCCGATACCGATGCGCTGAAGAGCGTCAAGCTGGACAGCGGCGAAACCATCGAAGAGCGTCGCGCTGCGGTCATCGCCAAGGTCGGCGAGAACCTGCAGGTGCGTCGCCTGGTCCGTGTCGACAGCGCCAACAACGTCGCAGCCTATGTGCACGGCGGCCGCATCGGCGTGCTGGTCGAGCTGAAGGGCGGCGACATCGAACTGGCGCGCGGCATTGCGATGCACATCGCTGCCATGAACCCGCCGCACGTCAAGGCATCCGACGTTCCGGCCGAGTTTGTCGCCAAGGAAAAGGAAATCGAACTGGCCAAGATGTCCGAGAAGGACAAGTCCAAGCCGGCCGAAATCCTGGAAAAGATCATCAGCGGCAAGATCAGCAAGATCGTCAACGAAGTGACGCTGTACGGCCAGCCGTACGTGCTGAACACCGATCAGACCGTCGAGCAGGCCGTCAAGGCCGCTGGCGCCGAGGTGATCGGCTTCCAGCGCCTGGCCGTTGGCGAAGGCATCGAGAGGGTGGTGGAAGACTACGCCGCCGAAGTGATGAAGCAGGCTGGCCTGGCCTGATCTTCGCCACAGCGTGAAGAAAGCCGCGGCCATGCCGCGGCTTTTTTTTTGCCTTCCACTGCGCGCCGCATCCACACGCAGCAAACTGAAGCGCACGCATCCGTCGCGGCTTCAGCCGGCCTCGACGCTATAGATGTCGTCGGGGTTGCCGCTAAACCTGGATGCCAACCACACTCTCAGAACCCGCCGCGCATGCATTCCAGCGCGGCGACCGCGGGCCGTGGCGTGCTCAAACTCACCGAACGCAGCTGTATGCTTGCGTTCACTGTTGGCGATGACTCATGCAACCAGATCTCCAGGCCGCCCTGCACTACTGCCGTAACCTGCCCTCGCCCCCGGGCGTCGCGCTGCGCATCATCGAGCTGGCGCAGGACCCGGATGTGGACATGACCACCACCGCGAAGGTCATCGGCATGGACATGGCCCTGAGCGCACGCATGCTGCGCGTGGCCAACTCGCCGCTGTACGCCAGTCGCCGCCGCGTCGACAACCTGGGCCAGGCACTGACCATGCTCGGCCTCAATGCGACCCTCAGCCTGGCGCTGGGATTTTCGATGGTGCACGGCGTGCGCAGCACCTTCGCCGCGCATCCGTTGCATGAGCGCATCTGGCGTCGCGCCGGCCTCTGCGCCCTGGCAAGCCGCATCCTGGGCCAGGCCTATGGCATCCGCAAACCCGAAGAATTGATGCTGGCCGGCCTGCTGCAGGACATCGGCAAGCTGGCGCTGCTGCAAGGCGCACCCGCGCTGTACGCCCCACTGCTGGAACAGGCGCCCGACAACGCGTCGCTGCTGGAGGCCGAGCGCCAGCACCTGGGCGCCACCCACGCCGAGATCGGCGCCTGGCTTGCGCACCAGTGGCAGTTGCCGCACTACCTGCAGAATGCGATCGCGCAGAGCGAAGAAGAGCCGGCAGGGCTGGAGCCCTTCATGGCCTGTGTGGCACTGTCCGGGCACCTGGCCGACATCTGGCTCTCCGCCAGCGCCGTCACCGCGACCGAGCATGCGCAGCGCCAGGCGCAGGACGTGCTGGAACTGGATGCCGAACGCTTCGAAAAAGTGATCGAACGCATCGCCGAATCGCTGCCCGAGCTGGAAGCGCTGTTCGATATCCGCGTGCCGCAACCCGAGCACATCCAGCTGATCTTCGAACAGGCGCGCGAGCTGGCGATGCTGCGCAGCCTGCGCGAACTGCAGGATGTGGCCGAAGCGCGCCGACACGCCGACGAATCGGAAAACCGCATGCGTCATCTGGCCGAGCAGGCCAGCCGCGATGCGCTGACCGGCGTGTTCAACCGGCATCAGCTCGGCACCGCCTTGGCGCATGAATTCGAACTGGCATCGCGACAGAGCTGGCCGCTGTCGATCGCCTTCATCGATCTGGACGACTTCAAGCGTGTCAACGACGCGCACGGCCATCTGGTCGGCGACGAGGTGTTGCGCAACTTCGCGCAGACGCTGCAACGCATGGTGCGCACCAGCGACCTGGTGGCGCGCTATGGCGGCGAAGAATTTCTGGTGATCCTGCCCAACACCCCTGCCGATGCGGCATTGATGGTGATCGAGCGCATCCTTGCCGAGACCGCGCGCACGCCGATGGCGCAACTGCAGGGCGGCCCGCTGCACATCACCTTCTCCGCCGGCCTGGCCACGCATGGCGGCATCGAGCGCCAGTTCGAAAGCATCGAGCATCTGTTGCAGGCGGCCGACAGCACGCTGTACCGCTCCAAGCATCGCGGCCGCAACCGCGTCACCGCCTACGATGCGACCGATGTCTCGACGCCGCCGAACCTGCGGGCACACTGAGCACGCCGTCACTTGGATGCCGACAAAGGAATTTTTACCACGCCCGGTGGCAGGCTTCCGCTAGAATTGCCGGCGTTTGCCGTCCCCCACCCCCGAGGTCTCCCCCATGTCCGAACTTTCCTATCGCCGCATTCTTCTCAAACTTTCCGGGGAGGCGCTGATGGGGGACGGGGATTACGGCATCGACCCCAAGGTCATCAACCGCCTTGCCCATGAAGTGATCGAAGCCCAGCAGGCCGGCGCACAGGTCGCGCTGGTGATCGGCGGCGGCAACATCTTCCGCGGCGCCGGCCTGGCTGCCAGCGGCATGGACCGCGTCACCGGCGACCACATGGGCATGCTGGCCACCGTGATCAATGCGCTGGCCATGCAGGACGCCCTGGAAAAGCTCGGCGCCAAGGTGCGCGTGATGAGCGCGATCAAGATCAACGACGTCTGCGAGGATTTCATCCGTCGCCGCGCCATGCGCCACCTGGAAAAGGGCCGCATCGCGATCTTCGCCGCCGGTACCGGCAACCCGTTCTTCACCACCGACTCGGGCGCGGCGCTGCGCGCGATCGAAATCGGTGCCGATCTGCTGCTCAAGGCAACCAAGGTCGATGGCGTGTACGACAAGGACCCGAAGAAGCACACCGACGCGGTGCGCTACGACAGCCTGACCTACGACGAAGTCATCATGCAGGGCCTGGAAGTGATGGACACCGCCGCTTTTGCACTGGCGCGCGACAGCGACCTGCCGCTGCGCATCTTCGGCATGAGCGAGCCCGGTGTGCTGCTGCGCATCCTGCGTGGCGAGCAGATCGGCACCCTGGTGCAGGGCCGGAGCTGAGTTTAGGGATTCGGGAATCGGGATTGGGGAGTCGCAAAGGCGCGGCGCCCGGGCTGCGCTGATAGCTCACGATGGCGACGCCGGGCGTGAAGTGCCGGCAAGTGAACCGGCTGCGCCGGCCCATGCAGGCCGGCGAGTCGTGAAACCCCAGTCCCGGCTATAATCCCCGGATTCAGCTCCACACGGATTCCGGCGATGCTCAACCAGATCAAACAAGACGCGCTCACGCGCATGACCAAGAGCATCGATGCTCTGCGCCATTCACTGACCACCGTGCGTACCGGCCGCGCTTCGCCGGCGCTGCTGGACGGCATCAAGGTCAAGGCCTACGGCACAGACACCCCCCTCAACCAGGTTGCCAGCATCAGCGTCTCCGAAGGCCGCTCGCTGGTGATCAGCCTGTTCGACAAGGGCATGATCAAGGATGTGGAAAAAGCCCTGTATGCCTCGGATCTGGGCCTGACCCCGACCGTGGTGGGCACGGTGATCCGTCTGAACCTGCCGCCGCTGACCGAGGAGCGCCGCAAGGAGCTCAGCAAGTCCGTGCATGGCGAAGGCGAAGACAGCAAGGTGGCCATCCGCAACATCCGCCGTGATGCCAATCAGCAGGTCAAGGATCTGCTGAAGGACAAGAAGGTCACCGAAGACGAAGCCCGCAGCGCCGAAGACGACATCCAGAAATTGACCGACAAGGCCATCAAGGATGTGGATGAGGTCGTCAAGGGCAAGGAACAGGAATTGATGACGGTCTGATCGTGGCATCTCCTGCCATGCATCCAGCCCCTTCTACCGACGCGATACCGCGCCACATTGCCATCATCATGGATGGCAACGGGCGTTGGGCGCAGCGTCGGCGACGTCCGCGCATGATCGGCCATCGCGCCGGTGCGCGTGCGGTCAATCGCACCATCGATTTCTGCCTGGAAAAAGGCGTCTCGGCACTCACCCTGTTCGCGTTCTCCAGTGAAAACTGGGGCCGCCCGCAGGAGGAAGTCGATGCGCTGATGAAACTGTTCCTGCATGCGCTGGACCGCGAGGTCGACGAACTGCAGCGGCGAGGCGTGCAAGTGCGCTTCATCGGCGAGCGCAGCCGCTTCGCCGCACCGCTGCGCGAACGCATGGCCGCTGCCGAGCGCGTTACCGCCGGCAACGCACGCCTGGTGCTCAGCATCGCGGCCAGTTACGGCGGCCGCCAGGACATCGCGCTGGCCGCGCGTGCGCTGGCAGAAGAGGTGGCGGCCGGACGCCTGCAACCGCACCAGATCGACGAGGCACTGCTGTCCAGCCGGGTCGCCCTGTCGGACCTGCCGGCGCCGGACCTGTTCATCCGTACCGGTGGCGATACCCGTATCAGCAATTTCCTGTTGTGGCAGCTGGCTTATACCGAACTGTGGTTCACCGAAACCCTGTGGCCGGAGTTCGATGCCGGCGTGCTGCAGCAGGCGCTGGACGACTATGCCGGGCGCGAACGCCGCTTCGGCCTGACCAGTGCCCAGATCGCCGACAAGGCGACGGAGACGTCCTCCGCATGACCAAGACCCGCGTGATTGCCGCGCTGATCATGGCGCCGCTCGCCATCTGTGCGATCGTGCTGCTGCCCACGCAATGGCTGGCGGCGCTGGCGGCGATCCTGTTCCTGACCGGTCTGTGGGAGTGGCTCAAGCTCTCCGGCATCGACGACAGCCTGCCCCGCACCGTGCTGCTGATGCTCAATCTGCTACTGATGGTGCTGATGGTGTGGGCGTCGGCCGGCTCCATGGTGCTGTTCCAGATCGCCGCCCTGGTGGGCGTGGTCTGGTGGCTGCTGGCGCTGCTGTGGCTGCGCTTTTTCACCTTTGGCGCCGATCATGGCAATGGCCAGGCGCGCGCGCTCAAGCTCGCTGCCGGTACGCTGGCAGTGCTTCCGGCCTGGGCCGCGCTGGTGCTGCTGCACGCCAACCCGGACAAGGGCAACCTGTGGCTGCTGACCGCGCTGACCATGGTCTGGGCGGCCGACTCGGGGGCGTATTTCGCCGGGCGCGCGTTCGGCAAGCACAAGCTGGCGCCGCGCATCAGCCCGAACAAGACCATCGAAGGCCTGCTCGGCGGGATGGTCGCCGGTATCGCGGTGGCCTGCGCCTTCGGCTGGCTGGCCGGACTGACCCTGGCGCATGTGCCGCAGCTGGTCCTGGTCGCGGCGGTGGCGGTGCTGGCGTCGGTGCTGGGCGACCTGTTCGAGAGCCTGCTCAAGCGCCATGCCGGCGCCAAGGACTCGGGCACGGTCATTCCCGGACACGGCGGCGTGCTGGATCGCATCGATGGCGTACTCGCCGCCCTGCCGGTGTTCGCACTCGGCAAGGAAATTCTCGGATTCTAAGCATGGCTGGCTCTTCTCCCCGCCAGGTCGCCGTATTCGGCGCGACCGGCTCGATCGGCACGTCGGCATTGGACGTGATCGCCCGCCATCCGCAACGGCTGCGCGCCAGCGTGCTGTCTGCGGGCAGCCAGGTGGATGCGCTGCTGGCGCTGTGCGCCACGCATCGCCCCGCGCACGCAGTGATTGCCGACCCGACCCTGTACCCGGCTTTGCGTGACGGGCTGCATGCGGCCGGTCTGGCCACCCAGGCGCATGCCGGGACGGCGGCGCTGGACGCGCTGGCCGGCAGCGATGCCTGCGATACCGTGGTGGCCGCGATTGTGGGAGCGGCTGGCTTGCCCTCCACGCTTGCCGCCGCCCGCGCCGGCAAGCGCCTGCTGCTGGCCAACAAGGAATCCTTGGTCCTGGCCGGCGAGCTGCTGACCCGCACCGCCGCTGCGGCGGGCGCGCAGATCATTCCGATCGACAGCGAACACAGCGCGATCTTCCAGTGCCTGCGCTCCTGCGATGCGAGCCGCGGCGTGCGTCGGGTGATCCTGACCGCGTCCGGCGGCCCGTTCCGTGGCTGGGATCGCAACGCGCTGTCGGCAGTGACGCCGGCGCAGGCGGTTGCGCACCCGAAGTGGTCGATGGGCCCGAAGATCTCGGTGGACTCGGCCACCTTGATGAACAAGGGCCTGGAAGTCATCGAGGCGCACCATCTGTTCGGCCTGCCCGGCGAGCAGATCGACGTGCTGGTGCATCCGCAAAGCCTGGTGCATTCGCTGGTGGAATTCGTCGATGGCTCCACCCTGGCCCAGCTCGGCCTGCCGGACATGCGCACCACCCTGGCGGTGGGCCTGGCCTGGCCGGAACGGGTCGACTCGGGCGTGGCGGGCCTGGATCTGCTGCAGCAGGGCCGGCTGGATTTCGAGGCGCCCGATACCGCCGCATTCCCCTGCCTGCGCCTGGCCTGGGAGGCTTTGCGCGCCGGCGGGACCGCGCCGGCGATCCTGAACGCGGCCAATGAAGTGGCTGTTTCAGCGTTTCTTCAGGGCCAAATAGGTTTCCTAGCGATCCCTGCGTTGGTCGAACACACGCTGACAACGCTCCCACGGCACAATGCCGACTCCCTCGACACCCTGCTTTTTGCCGATGCGCAAGCCCGGCAAACCACCGAACGCGCCCTCGCCAACCACGCCCTTCATGCCTGATCGATCCACGCAGCCGAGTTGCATCCATGGGTGATTTCATCGGTTCGGTCTGGTGGATGATCGTCAGCCTGGGTCTGTTGGTGACGTTCCATGAATTCGGACACTTCTGGGTCGCGCGCCGCTGCGGCGTCAAGGTGCTGCGTTTTTCGGTGGGCTTCGGCAAGCCGTTGTGGATGCGGCGCGACCGCCATGGCACCGAGTTCGTGGTGGCCGCGATCCCGCTGGGCGGTTACGTCAAGATGCTCGACGAGCGCGAAGGCGACGTGCATCCGGCCGAACAGGACCAGGCGTTCAATCGCAAGACGGTGTGGCAACGTATCGCCATCGTCGCGGCAGGCCCGATCGCCAACCTGTTGCTGTGCATGGCGATGCTGTGGGCGATGTTCGTGGTCGGCAAGCAGGATTACTCGGCCACCGTCGGCCGCGCCGACGGCCTGGCCGCCGAAGCCGGGCTGACACCTGGCGAGCGCATCGTGCGCATCGACGGACGCAGCGTGAGCAGCTGGAGCGATGCCAGCATGCAGCTCACCACCGCGGCCATGGACAAGCGCGACATCCGGGTGCTCACCGCCGCCGAAAGTGGAGGCCACAGCGAACACACCTTGCGTCTTTCGCAGCTGCCGGTCGGTTTCGACGAGCGCCGCGTGGCATCGCTGGCCGGCATCGGCTGGCAGTTCATGTTGCAGCCGCCGGTGATCGCCGAGGTGGTGCCCGGTTCGGTGGCCGACGGCCTGCTCAAGCCGGGCGATCGCATCGTGGCCATCGATGGCCAGCCGATCCGCTCGGCCGACGACATCATTCCGCAAGTGCAGGCTCTCGGCGCGCACGGCGGGCCGGGCATGATCGAAGTGGCGCGCGGCGAGGACCGCCTGGCGCTGGAAATCGCACCGCGCAAATCGCCGCAGGGCCAGTGGATGATCGGTGTCCGCCCCGCCGCCGCACCGGCGCCGCAATACGACAGCCGCCAGCAGTACGGCATCTTCGCGGCGGTGCCCGCGGCCATCCGCGA
The DNA here is from genome assembly GCF_040182365.1 of Xanthomonas sp. 10-10. Lineage (NCBI taxonomy): Bacteria > Pseudomonadati > Pseudomonadota > Gammaproteobacteria > Lysobacterales > Lysobacteraceae > Xanthomonas > Xanthomonas sp. 10-10. Next base: position 1,846,012 of record NZ_CP144460.1, on the reverse strand, counting down.
AACCGGCAAGATGACCGCCGATTCGCTGGGCATGATGAAGCGCATGCTGACCGGCCAGGCCTCGGTCAAGAACATTTCCGGCCCGGTCACGATTGCGCGCGCCGCCAATGCCTCGGCCGAACGCGGGCTCGACTGGTTCCTGTATTTCCTGGGGTTGCTGTCGCTCAGCCTGGCGATCATCAACCTGATGCCGATCCCGATCTTGGACGGTGGGCATCTGCTGTATTACCTTATCGAGTTGGTCAAGGGCAGCCCGATCAGCGAACGGGCCATGATTGCCGGGCAATATGTCGGCCTGGCGGTCCTGGCCGGGTTGATGGGACTGGCGTTCTACAACGACATCCTCGGCCTGGTTCCACGATGAAACTGCTCCACTCTTTCCGCCTGTTGTCGTCGTCATACGCCGGCACCCAGCAACACCCGAAATCGACTCCAACCGGATGTGACATGACGCGTCTTCCCACTCGCCGCCTGCTTGCCCTCGCTCTTGCCGCCGGCCTCAGCCTGCCAGCCGTTGCCCTGGCCGCAGAGCCGTTCGTTGCCAGCGACATCCGCGTCGACGGCCTGCAGCGCATCGCTTCCGGCACCGTGTTCACGTACCTGCCGGTGAACCGCGGCGACACCGTGGACGACACCAAGGTGGCCGACTCGATCCGGGCGCTGTACCGCACCGGCTTCTTCGAGGACGTACAGCTGGACCGCCAGGGCAACATCCTGGTGATCACGGTCAAGGAACGCCCGGCGATCAACAAGCTCACCGTGACCGGCAACAAGGACATCAAGTCCGAGGAACTGCTCAAGGGCCTGGGCGACATCGGCCTGACCGAGGGCGGCACCTTCGACCGGCTGAGCCTGGACCGCGTGACCCAGGAACTGACCCGCCAGTACAACAACCGCGGCAAGTACAACGTCGAGATCACCCCGACGGTGAGCCCGCTGGACCGCAACCGCGTGGACGTGGCGATTGCGATTAAGGAAGGCAAGGCGGCCAAGATCCGCCACGTCAACCTGATCGGCACCGAGAAGTTCGCCAACGAGGACATCCTGGAGAACTGGGAATCCAAGGAGCACAACTGGGCCTCGTGGTATCGCCGCGACGACCAGTACTCCAAGGAAAAGATGTCCGGCGACCTGGAGAAGCTCAATTCCTGGTACCTGGACCGTGGCTATGTCGATTTCAGCATCGACTCCACCCAGGTGTCGATCAGCCCCGACAAGCGCGACATGTTCGTCAGCGCTGGCGTCACCGAGGGCGAGCAGTACAAGATTTCCGAGATCAAGGTCACCGGCGACACCGTGCTGCCACAGGCCGACATCGAGCGCCTGGTCATCCCCAAGGCCGGCGACATCTTCTCGCGCGCGCTGCTGGAATACACCTCCGATGCGATCACCAACACGCTGAGCAACGTCGGTTACGCATTCGCCAAGGTCAACCCGATTCCAACCCCCAACCGCGAGGACCGCACCGTTGCGGTGAACCTGCAGGTGGTGCCGGGCCCGCGCGTGACCGTGCGCCGCATCCTCTACAAGGGCAACAGCCGCACCTCCGACGAGGTCTTGCGCCGCGAAATGCGCCAGTTCGAGAACACCTGGTACTCGCAGGCGGCGATCGACCGTTCCAAGATTCGTCTGCAGCGCCTGGGCTATTTCGAGTCGGTGAACGTGGAGACCCCGGCGGTGCCTGGCAGCAACGACCAGGTCGACGTGATCTACGACGTCAAGGAAACCACCTCCGGCAGCTTCGTGTTCGGCCTGGGGTATTCGCAAAGCTTCGGTGTGACCACCTCGGTGCAGTTGTCGCAGAACAACTTCCTGGGCGGCGGTAACCGCGTGGCGGTGGAAGCCTCGCGCAGCACCTTCCAGCAGCGTTACGCGTTCTCTTACACCAATCCGTTCTTTACCGACGACGGCGTGTCGCTGGGCTACAACCTGTCGTGGCGCTCGCTGGATTACTCGGACTTCAACACCGCGCAGTTCAACAGCAAGAACGGCTCGGCGCAGGTAGTGTTCGGCGTGCCGATCACCGAGAACGACACTGTCTCGGCAATGGTGGGCATCGACAGCAATCAGATCACCACCTTCCCGGGCACCACGCCGCAGGCGATCGTCGACTACATCGATGCGATCGGCACGCGCACCTTCCATGCCTGGCGCAGCGAGCTGGGTTGGGCGCGCGATACCCGCAACGACTTCTTCATGCCCACCCGCGGCATGTACCAGCGCGTCGGCCTGGAAACCACCCTGCCCGGCTCGACGGTCGAGTACTACAAGCTCAACTACCAGATCTCCAACTACTGGCCGATCATCCCGGCGCTGGTGTTGAACACCCGCTTCGAGCTGGGTTACGGCGACAGCTACGGCAACGACAGCACCCGCGTAGTCACCAACCCCGATGGCACCTCGCGCACCATCACCGCCACCGGCCTGCCGTTCTACGAGAACTTCTACGCCGGCGGTACCAATTCGGTGCGCGGCTTCGAAGACAACACCCTGGGTCCGCGTTCGGAGCCGATCAACGGCTTCAACCGCGGCCAGCCGCTGGGTGGTTCGTTCAAGACCGTCGGTTCGGTGGAAATGTATTTCCCCAAGCTGTTCGACAGCCCGTCGGCGCGCGTGTCGGCGTTCTTCGACTTCGGCAACGTGTACAGCGGCGTGGACAACTTCAAGGCCAACGAGCTGCGCGCCTCCACCGGTGTGGCGCTGTTGTGGCGCGCTCCGGTCGGCCCCATTTCGATCAGCTACGCGTTCCCGCTGAAGAAGGAAGACAACGACGAGATCGAGCGCCTGCAGTTCACCTTCGGCGGCCAGTTCTAAGACGCACACAAGACAATGGCGGCCCGATTGATCGGGCCGCCATCGTTTGTCTGTCGTAGCTGAAGCGCTACCGGTTCAGAGGTAGCTCTGGAACAGCGTGCTCAGGCAGCTGGCCGTACCGCTCCAATCGGACGGATTGACGCACTGGACCTGCTGGTCCCAGAAGCTCTGAGCGTCGGCGCGCTGCTGCGCGAAATCGTCGGCCGAGGCGCTGCTGACTGCGCCCAGCAGGACGACGCCGGCGAACATGGAGAGGAGAGTTTTCATATGCTTCTTCCTGGGTTAGCCGCTCGGTTGCGGCCAGGCAACAGATACGCCTGACTGTTTGGCGGATTCTTGGCGATGTTTTTTTTCCGTAAAAACAGCCACTTACTGTTTACAAGAGGTTCACCTGATGCCCCTGACCGCCAGTGCGATTGCCGAACAATTTGGTCTGACCGTCGTTGGCGACGGCGCAACCGAAGTCACCGGGGTGGCGACGCTGGCACACGCCGGAGCGGGCCAGCTGAGCTTCCTGTCCAACCCGCGCTACCGGCCGCAGCTGGCCGACACGCACGCGGCGGTGGTGGTGGTGCGCGCCGATGACGCTGAGGCGGCGCACGGCACCGTGCTGGTTGCCAAGGACCCGTACACCGCATTCGCCAAGATCGCCGCGTTGTTCGACGTGGCGCCGGTGCGCGAGCCCGGCATTCATCCCCTGGCGGTGATCGACCCCAGCGCGCAGGTGTCGCCCGGTGCACATGTCGGGCCGTTCGTCAGCATCGGTGCGCGCAGCCGCGTGGGCGATGGCTGCATCATCGGCACCGGCAGCATCATCGGCGAAGACTGCGTGGTGGACGACGGCAGCGAGCTGATCGCCCGCGTCACCCTGGTCACCCGCGTGCGGCTGGGCAAGCGCGTGCGGATTCATCCCGGCGCGGTGATCGGCGCCGATGGCTTCGGCCTGGCGATGGATGCCGGCCACTGGATCAAGGTGCCGCAGCTGGGTGGTGTGGTGATCGGCGACGACTGCGAGATTGGCGCCAACACCTGCATCGACCGCGGCGCGCTGGAAGATACCGTGCTCGAAGAAGACGTGCGCGTGGACAACCTGGTGCAGATCGCCCACAACTGCCGGATCGGCGCGCACAGCGCGATCGCCGGCTGCACCGGCATTGCCGGCAGCGCCAAGATCGGCCGGTATTGCCTGCTCGGCGGGCACGTCGGCGTGGTCGGCCACCTGGAGATCTGCGACAAGGTCGTGATCACCGGCAAGTCGGTGGTGCGCAATTCCATCCATGAGCCGGGCGAGTATTCGTCCGGCACCCCTCTCACCGACAACCGCACGTGGCGCAAGAATGCCGCGCGCTTCAAACAACTCGATGCGCTGGCAAGGCGCATCCTGGCTGTGGGCAAGGAGAACGCATGAGTCACCCCGTTTACGAGCTGCCGATCGACGTCAACCAGATCCAGACGCTGATCCCGCACCGCTACCCGTTCCTGCTGATCGACCGGGTCATCGAGCTGGACCTGGAAGCCAAGCGCATCGTTGGCCAGAAGAACGTCAGCATCAACGAGCCGTTCTTCCAGGGCCACTTCCCGAGCCGTCCGGTGATGCCGGGCGTGCTGATCATCGAGGCGCTGGCGCAGGCCGGCGGTGTTATGACCCAGCTTGGCCTGGGCCGCGACGCGCTGTCCAAGCTGTTCTACATGGTCAAGGTCGACAACGCGCGCTTCAACAAGCAGGTGGTGCCGGGCGATGTGCTGATCCTGGAGGTGCAGATGAAGCGCCTGATCCGCAACATGGGATGCTATTACGGCGAGGCCAAGGTCAACGGCGAGATCGTGGCCAGTGCCGAAGTCATGTGCGCCGGCGCCAAGGAATAACCCGTTTTTGGAGGTGAGACACGATGCGTGATCAAGCACCCTTGATTCATCCCACCGCCGTCATCGACCCGTCGGCGCAACTGGCCGACGACGTGCGCGTTGGCGCGTTTTCGCTGATCGGCGCCGACGTGCAGATCGGCGCCGGCACCGAGGTGGGGCCGCATTGCTCGATCCACGGCCCGACCCGGATCGGCCGCAACAACCGGTTCATCGGGCATGCGGCGATCGGCGGCGAACCGCAGGACAAGAAGTACGCCGGCGAGCGCACCGAACTGGTGATCGGCGACGGCAACGTGATCCGCGAATTCGTCACCATCAACCGCGGCACCGGCGGCGGTGGCGGCATCACCGTGGTCGGCGACGACAACTGGATGCTGGCCTACACCCACGTGGCGCACGACTGCCATGTCGGCAACCACTGCGTGTTCTCCAACAACACCACCCTGGCCGGCCATGTCACCGTGGGCGACTACGTGATCATCAGCGGCTTTGCCGGTGCGCATCAGTTCTGCCGGATCGGCGCGCACGCCTTCCTGGGCATGGGCGCGCTGACCAACGGCGACGTGCCGCCGTTCACCATGGTCGGCAGCGAATCGCTGGGCCGCCCGCGCGGCATCAACAGCGAAGGGCTCAAGCGTCGCGGCTTCGATGCCGAGCGCATCACCGCGATCAAGCGCGCCTACCGCACGCTGTACGTCGCCGGCCTGCCGTTGGCCGAGGCCAAGGCGCAGCTGGCCGAACAGGCCAAGAGCAGCGAAGATGTGCGCGGGCTGCTCGAGTTCATCGAGGCGGCGGAAAGGCCGTTGTTGCGATGACGGGAATCGGGAATCGGGAGTCGGGAATCGCTACAGGCGCGCACGACGACGCGTCTGTCGTCAGCCACCCGACGGCACTGCCGATTCCCCATTCCCCACTCCCGATTCCCAGCGCGCGCGAGCGCGCCCCACGCATCGCCCTGATCGCCGGCGAAGCTTCCGGCGACATCCTCGGCGCCGGGTTGATCGATGAATTGAAGCGACGTTATCCGAACGCCGAGTTCGTCGGCATCGGCGGCGACGCGATGCGTGGTGCCGGTTGCCAGACCTGGTTCGATGCCAGCGAGCTGGCGGTGATGGGGCTGACCGAAGTGCTGCAGCATCTGCCGCGGCTGTTGAAGCTGCGCCGCGCCTTCCGGGAGCGTGTGCTGGCGTGGAAGCCGGACGTGTTCATCGGCATCGACGCACCCGATTTCAATCTGCCGGTAGAGCGCTGGCTCAAGCAGCGTGGCGTGCGCACCGTGCATTACGTCAGCCCATCGGTCTGGGCATGGCGCGAGAAACGTGCCGAGAAGATCGGTGCCAGCGCCGACCTGGTGCTGTGCCTGTTTCCGATGGAGCCGCCGATCTACGCCAGGCACGGCATCGATGCGCGCTTTGTCGGCCACCCGATGGCCGACGACATCGCCTACAAGGCCGACCGCGAGGCGGCCCGCGCGGCCCTGGGCATCTCCGCCTCCAGCACCGTGCTGGCGGTGCTGCCGGGCAGCCGGCATGGCGAGATCAGCAAGCTGGGCGACACCTTTTTCCAGGCCGCCTGGCTGGTGTCCGAGCACCTGCCCAACCTGCACGTACTGGTGCCCGCCGCCAACCCGGGCTGCAAACAACTGCTGGCCGAGCAGCTATCGCGCAGTTCGTTGCCGGTGCTGCGCTCGCACCTGCTCGACGGCCAGGCGCGCACCGCGATGCTGGCTGCCGACGTGGTGCTGCTGGCGTCGGGCACCGCCACGCTGGAGGCGATGCTGGTCAAGCGCCCGATGGTGGTCGGCTACAAGGTCGCCCCGCTCACCTACCGCATCGTCAGGACGCTGGGCCTGCTCAAGGTCAACCGCTACGCGCTGCCCAACATCCTGGCCAACGACGATCTCGCCCCCGAGCTGATGCAGGACGACTGCACCCCGGAACGCCTATGCGTGGCCCTGCTGGACTGGTTCAAGCATCCGGAAAAAGTCGCGGCCCTGCAACCGCGTTATCTGGCCCTGCACGCCGAGCTGCGCCGCGATGCGTCGGCGCGTGCGGCCGATGCGGTGGCGGAGCTGCTGACGCAGCCGGAATCGGGAATCGGGAATGGGGAATCGGCAGGAGCTGGGCCATGAAACGCTCGAGCTTCCACAGTGCCGTTGTCGTTCCGACGACGCAGGACACGCTCTTCCACGATTGCCCAATCCCGATTCCCGATTCCCGCCTGATTGCCGGTGTCGACGAGGCCGGCCGCGGTCCGCTCGCCGGGCCGGTGGCGGTGGCGGCGGTGGTATTCGATCCTGCCAAGCCGCGCATCAACGGGCTGGACGATTCCAAGCAACTGACCGCGCAGCGCCGCGAGCAGCTGTACGCGCGCATCGTCGAGCGGGCGCTGGCGTGGTCGGTGGTGCTGATCGACAGTGAAGAGATCGACCGCATCAATATCTACCAGGCGACCATGCTCGGCATGCGGCGCGCGGTGGAAGGCGTGGCGCACGTGGCCGGGTTTGCGCGGATCGACGGCAACCGCGTACCCAAGGGGCTGCCCTGCCCGGCCGAGGCCTTGATCGGCGGCGATGCGCTCGATCGCGCCATCATGGCCGCCTCGATCGTGGCCAAGGTCACCCGCGACCGCCTGATGCAGCAGCTGCACGCCGAGCATCCCGAATACCGCTTCGACCAGCACAAGGGCTACGCCACGCCGGTGCATCTGGCCGCGCTGCGCAGCCACGGGCCGTGCCCGCAGCACCGTCGCAGCTTCGCCCCGGTACGGCGTGCCTTGGGAATCGAGGCGGCGCAGTCGCCGTGGGACGTGCCCTGCGCAACCCCGGCCGACGACCTGCTGCGGGCCGACTGAACGACCGCACCCCAGGCAGACCGGCCCGCTACCGGCGCCATCCCTCCATTGACGCGTAAGCAGCCGGTTCGCCCGGGGCCTCGAGCATCGAACCTCGCACACCCGCGTCCGCGGGCCGCCGATCCGCGCAATCGCCACTGCTGCGCCGCACGCAGCTAGCCGAAGCCTGAATCGGCTGCCGCGCCCAGCCCCCGTGGCAGCTGGCCGCGGCCCTGCGCCGGCGCTGTCAAGCCTTGTTCGACCGGACCACGCTCGTTACCCTGACCGCGCATTATTCCGGTCTCGCATGTCCACTTCCCGCTTCGTCCATCTGCACGTCCACACCGAGTTCTCGCTGGCGGATTCCACCATCCGTGTGCCCGAGAAACCGGATCAGGCTGACCCGAAAAAGGCCAAGCAGGCCAACCTGCTGAGCCGCGCGGTCGAACTCGACATGCCCGCGCTGGCGGTCACCGACCTCAACAACCTGTTCGCGCTGGTCAAGTTCTACAAGGCCGCCGAAGGCGTGGGCATCAAGCCGATCGCCGGCGCCGACGTGATGATCGCCACCCCGGACATGACGCCCTGGCGCATGACCCTGCTGTGCCGCGACCGCGAAGGCTACCTGAGCCTGTCGCGGCTGCTGACGCGCGCCTGGATGGAAGGCCACCGCCCCGAAGGCGGGGTGGCGATCCACCCGGAATGGCTGCAGGCCGGGCACGCCAACCTGTTCGCCCTGGCCGGCCGCGACAGCCTGGCCGGACGCCTGTTTTCCGAGGGCCGCGCCGATCTGGCCGAGCAGCAGCTGGCCGACTGGCAGCGCGTGTTCGGCGATGGCCTGCATCTGGAACTGACCCGCACCGGACGCGAGGGCGAGGAACGCTTCAACCAGTTCGCCTTGCATGCCGCCGGCGTGCGCGGGCTGCCGGTGGTGGCCAGCAATGACGTGCGGTTTCTGTATGCCAGCGACTTCAACGCGCACGAGGCGCGCGTGTGCATCTCCTCCGGCCGCGTACTCGACGACCCCAAACGCCCGCGCGACTACAGCGACCAGCAGTACCTCAAATCCGGCGAGGAGATGGCCGCGCTGTTCGCCGACGTGCCCGATGCCATCGACAACACGCATGCGCTGGCGCAGCGCTGCAACATCGAGATGCGCCTGGGCACCTACTTCCTGCCCGCCTATCCGGTGCCCGAAGACGAGACGCTGGACAGCTGGATCCGCAGCCAGTCGCGCGACGGTCTGGCCGCACGCCTGGAAAAGAACCCGATCGCGCCAGGCAAGACCCGCCAGGACTACGTCGACCGGCTGGAATTCGAGCTGGACACCATCATCAAGATGGGCTTCCCCGGCTACTTCCTGATCGTGGCCGACTTCATCCAGTGGGGCAAGAACCAGGGCATTCCGATCGGCCCGGGCCGCGGTTCCGGTGCCGGCTCGCTGGTGGCCTGGGCGCTGCAGATCACCGACCTGGACCCGCTGCCGTACAACCTGCTGTTCGAGCGCTTTTTGAACCCCGAGCGCGTGTCGATGCCCGACTTCGACATCGACTTCTGCATGGATCGCCGCGACGAGGTGATCGACTACGTGGCGCGCAAGTACGGGCGCGAACGGGTCAGCCAGATCATCACCTACGGCACCATGGCCGCCAAGGCGGTGGTGCGCGACGCCGGGCGCGTGCTTGGCTTCACGTACGGGTTGGTCGACAGCGTCGCCAAGCTGATCCCCAACATCCTGGGCATCACGCTCAAGGATGCAATGGGCGAAGGCAAGGACTCGGAGATGGCCTCGCCGGACCTGATCCAGCGCTACCAGGTCGAGGACGACGTACGCGACCTGATGGATCTGGCCCGTCAGCTCGAGGACCTCACCCGCAACGCCGGCAAGCACGCCGGCGGCGTGGTGATCGCGCCCGATCCGCTGTCCGAGTTCTGCCCGCTGTTCGCAGAACACGACGAAGACGGCCGCGGCAAGAACCCGGTGACCCAGTTCGACAAGGACGATGTCGAAGCGGTGGGCCTGGTGAAGTTCGACTTCCTCGGCCTGCGCACCCTGACCATCATCGATTGGGCGGTCAAGGCGATCAACGTGCGCCATGCGCGCGCCGGCATCGACCCGGTCGACATCACCACCATTCCGCTCGACGACGTGCCCACCTACAAGGGCGTGTTCGCCTCGGGCAATACCGGTGCGGTGTTCCAGTTCGAGTCCTCGGGCATGCGTCGCCTGCTCAAGGACGCGCGCCCGGACCGCTTCGAAGACCTGATCGCGCTGGTGTCGCTGTACCGCCCCGGCCCGATGGACCTGATCCCGGACTTCAACGCGCGTAAGCACGGCCAGCAGGAGATCGTCTATCCGGATCCGCGCACCGAAGTCATCCTGAAAGACACCTACGGCATCATGGTGTATCAGGAGCAGGTGATGCAGATGGCGCAGATCGTCGGCGATTATTCGCTGGGCGGCGCCGACCTGCTGCGCCGTGCGATGGGCAAGAAGGTGCCGGCCGAAATGGCCAAGCACCGCGAGATCTTCCGCGAAGGCGCGGCCAAGGGCGGGGTGAGCGCGGCCAAGGCCGACGAAATCTTCGACCTGATGGAGAAGTTCGCCGGCTACGGCTTCAACAAGTCGCACGCCGCCGCCTACGCGCTGGTCAGCTACCAGACCGCCTGGCTGAAGCGGCATTACCCGGCCGAATTCATGGCCGCGACGCTGTCCTCGGACATGGACAACACCGACAAGGTGGTTGGCTTCCTGGATGAAGTGCGCAACCTCGGCCTCACCGTCAAGCCGCCGCGGGTCAACGAATCGGCCTACATGTTCGAAGCCGCCAGCCCGGACACGATTCAATACGGCCTGGGCGCGATCAAGGGCGTCGGCCAGGGCGCGTGCGAGGCGATCGTCGAAGAACGCCAGCGCGGCGGCCCCTACACCACGCTGCTGGATTTCTGCACGCGTGTGGGCACCGCAAAGCTCAACCGCCGCACGCTGGAAGCGATGATCAATGCCGGCGCGATGGATGGGCTGGGCAGCAACCGCGCCTCGCTGATGCTGCAGCTGCCGGAAGTGATGAAGGCCACCGAGCAGATGGCGCGCGAACGCGCCTCGGGGCAGAACTCGCTGTTCGGCGGGCCGGACCCGAGCGCCCCGGCGATGCGGCTGGACCTGCCCGAAAGCAAGGAATGGCCGCTGGGCCAGTTGCTCACCGGCGAGCGCGAAACGCTGGGCTTCTACCTCAGCGGCCACCCGTTCGACCCGCATCGCGACGAAGTGCGCGAACTGGTCGGCTGCGACCTGGGCGCACTGGAAAAGATCCTGGCCTCGCAACAACGCGGCGGTGGCGGCGGTGGCGATGGCGAAAAACGTGCATGGCGGCCGGAAGTCAGCGCCATCCTGGCCGGCCAGGTGATCGGCGTGCGCCGCAAGGGCGACAGCCAGGTGTTCGTGCAGCTCGAAGACGGACGCGGGCGGGTGGAATGCAGCGCATTTTCCGATGCGATGGCCGAATTCGGCCACCTGCTCACCCGCGACCGCATCCTGATCGTCAAGGGCGGCCTGCGCGAGGACGAATTCAACGGCGGCTACAGCCTGCGCATCCGCCAATGCTGGGACTACGAGCAGATCTGCGCCGAGCATGCGCAACGTCTGTCGCTGCGCCTGGACCTGCGCGAGAAGCAGGCATGGAAACGCATCGACGCGTTGCTGGCCAAGCACCGCCCCGGCAAGACCCCCCTGCGCCTGGACCTGCTGCTGCGCGCACCCAGCGGCGGCGTGGCCGGCATGCTCGACCTCAACGGCAGCCACTCGGTGCGCATCGACCAGCACCTGATGGACAGCCTGCGCGCCGACCCGGCGGTGCGGACCTTGAAGATCAAGTACAGCCCGCCGTGGGCGCAATGAATCGGGAATCGGAAATGGGGAATCGCAAAAGCGTGGCGGCCGGATACCTTGCTCTGATTCCCGATTCTCCATTCCCGATTCCGCTCCGAACGGCTCCGTACGGGCCAGCCACACCGCTTCAGCTACACTCCCCGCCTTACGTTGACGACGCCATTGCATGAATCCTAACTACCTCGACTTCGAGCAACCCATCGCCGATCTGGAAGCCAAGATCCAGGAACTGCGCAACGCCAGTACCGGCCCTGCGGTCAACGTGGAGACCGAGGTGCGGGCGCTGCGCGACAAGGCACGCGTGCGCACCGCACAGATCTTCCGCGACCTTTCGTCGTGGCAGATCTCGCAGCTGGCGCGCCACCCGCAGCGCCCGTACACGCTGGACTACATCAATATCATCTGCGACCAATTCCAGGAGCTGGCCGGCGACCGCGCCTATGCCGACGACAAGGCCATCGTCGGTGGCCTGGGCCGCATCGATGGCCGCCCGGTGGTGATCATCGGGCACCAGAAGGGCCGCGATACCAAGACCAAGGTGGCGCGCAACTTCGGCATGCCGCGCCCGGAGGGCTACCGCAAGGCGCTGCGCCTGATGAAGCTGGCCGAGCGCTTCCGGCTGCCGTTGCTGACCTTCATCGATACCCCCGGCGCCTACCCGGGCATCGGAGCCGAAGAACGCGGCCAGTCCGAGGCGATCGCGCGCAATCTGCTTGAAATGGCAGAGCTGAAGGTTCCGGTGATCTGCACCGTGATCGGCGAAGGCGGCTCCGGCGGCGCGCTGGCGATCGGCGTGGGCGACCGCACCCTGATGCTGGAATACGGCACCTACTCGGTGATTTCGCCCGAAGGCTGCGCCTCGATCCTGTGGAAGGACGCGGCCAAGGCCAAGGACGCCGCCGAACAGCTCGGCCTGACCGCCAAGCGACTCAAGGGCCTGGGCCTGGTCGACAAGGTGATCCGCGAACCCACCGGCGGCGCGCACCGCAACCCCGAGCAAATGGGCAAGCGCCTGAAAGCGGTACTGCTCAACGAGCTCGACGCGCTGGAGAAAATCCCGGTCGAAGCGCTGCTGCAACAGCGTTACGAGCGCCTGCGCAGCTATGGTGCCTACGAAGGAAACTGAATCCTGCGGCTCCGCCTGGCGGAGCCCCAAGGAACTTGCACCAGGGACAAGGACTCCTACCGGCATGAGCCCCCTCATTCTTCTGTCGATCGTGTTGCAGATCGCCTGCTGCGTGCATGTGGTGCGGAGCGGACGGCCGCTGTACTGGATCCTGATCCTGCTGACATTTTCGTATCTGGCGGTGTTGATCTACGCGTTTGTCGCGCTCATCCCGGACATGCGTAACGACCCGAGCGCACGCCGCAGCCTGCAACGCGTGCGCCGGACGCTGGACCCGCAGCGCGACCAGCGCGATGCCGCACGCAAACTGGATGTCTCCGACACTCCGGAAAACCGCCGCCAGCTGGCCCGCACCCTGCTCGAACAGGGCAATCATGCGCAGGCCGCCGAGGTCTACGAAGGCGCCTTGCGCGGGCTGTATCGCGACGACCCGGACCTGATGCTGGGGCTGGCGCAGGCGCAGTTCGGTCTTGGCAATGCCGCGCAGGCACGCCAGACCCTGGATGCCTTGATCGCCGCAAACCCCAACTTCCGCTCGCATGACGGGCATCTGCTATACGCGCGTGCGGTGGAAAGCAGCGGCACCATCGAAGAAGCGCTGCACGAATACCAGACGCTGGTGCAGGGCTATCCTGGCGAAGAGGCACGCGTGCGCTATGCGCAGTTATTGCAACGCGCTGCGCGTCCGGAGCAAGCCAAGGCCGTGTTCGACCAGGTAATCCGTCGCGCCGCCGCCTCGCCCAAGCATTACCAGCGTGAGCAACGCGGCTGGATCGATCAGGCGCGCAAGGGCCTACGCGAGTTGGATTCGATCGCCTGAGTCAGGCCGGGGTATGCGCCATCTGCGCAAATCTGCCCCTTCCCACTCATTGGCGGCATGCAGCGACAGCGACCAGCGCGCCATGCAGCGACCGCACCGGAGTGGCACACGCCGACAAGGCGACGCTGCGCCGCCTTGTCGGCATCGCGGCCTAAAAAGGCTTGGCCAGCACCAGCCAGATCACACCGACCAGCAGGATCACCGGCACCTCGTTGAACAAGCGCAATGCCCGCCCGCTCGGGACCGCGCGGCCCTGGTCCACGCCCTTCAACCAGCTCCCGGCCACGATGTAATGCGCCAGGATCAAGGCCACCGCCAACAGCTTGGCGTGCAGCCAGCCGCCGGTCACCATCGTCGGGAAGTCGGGGATCACGCGATAGCCTTGCCACAGCACCGCACCCAGCAGCAGCGCCAGACCGAGCATGCTGTGGCCGAACCTGTAGAGGCGGCGGCCCATCAGCACCAGCCGCGCACGCACGGACGGCTCGCTGCCGGCTTCGGCGATGTTGACCAGAATGCGCGGCAGATAGAACACCGCCGCCATCCAGGCGATCACGAACAGCAGATGGAAGGTCTTGATCCACAAATACAGGGTCATGCGCTGGCTCCGCTGGCTCGCGTAGGATGGCCCGCATTTTCACCTATCCGCGCACGCGAAAGCAGCTGAGCCCCATGCAGCAGTCAGACGAAAAACAGTACGACGCCCGGTATTTCCGCCGCTGGTACCGCGATGCCGGGCTGGCCGACCCGGCCCGCCTGCGACGCAAGGTCGCACTCGCCGTCGCACAGGCCGAGTATTACCTGGAACGACCGATCCGCAGCGTGCTGGATATCGGCTGCGGCGAAGCGGCCTGGCGCGCGCCCTTGTTGGCGCTGCGGCCCAAGCTCAGCTACCTGGGCTTCGACAGCAGCGCCTACGCCGTGCAGCGCTACGGACGCAGCCGGCAGATCCACCCCGCCCGCTTCGGCGATTTCGCCTGGCTACGCCCCGGCGCACCGGTGGACCTGCTGATCTGCTCGGACGTGCTGCATTACGTGCCCACGCGCGAGTTCAACCAGGGCCTGCCGGGGCTGGCCGACATGTGCGCGGGCGTGGCGTTTCTGGAGACCTTTGCGCAGGAAGACGCATTCGAAGGCGACCACGACGGCTTCCAGCCCCGCCCGGCGCGCTGGTATCGCAAGCGCTTTGCCAGCGTCGGATTCGCTGCGCTGGGGTCGCATTGCTGGTTGTCGCCGCAGCTGGCAGATGAGACATCTGCGCTGGAGCGCGCTTGACGAGTCCGTTGGCTACTTGAGGCACTTATTGCGTGTAGCTTCGCTCCGTACCCTCTCCCCAATCCCCACTCCGCGCCCCGGCCCGCGCTTGTGGCGCGGCGCTCCAAGGCACGCGCGCCATGGCGCGCAAGCAGTGCCTTCTCGCCCCGCAGGGAGAGGGGCTTGATTGTGCAGGCCGAACGTTACTCTGCTGGCGAACGCTATATTCCAGACGCACGAAGCTGTTCCTTCTCGCGCCGGGAGAAGGTGCCCCGCAGGGGCGGATGAGGGTACGTGCGAAGCCTCATGGAGTTTGAATGCACATGTGGCTTCGCCCATCCCCTCACCCCGCCCCCTGTCCCGAGAGGGCTTACCCTGCCGGCGAACGCGATCTGCAAGCCGTGCGAAGCCGCTCGAAAGACCACAACCAGCGGCAGACAAAGCTGCTTACGCCCGCCATACCTTCTATGACAGCCTCTACCGTCCGCAGCCCCATTAAGGTGCAAATGCGCCAAACCCGGTATGCTGCGCGGCAGCAAAACCGCACGGATGGGTGGAATGCTTTATCAACTGCATGAGCTGACCCGCAATCTGCTAGCCCCCTGGGTGCATCAGGCCCAGGCGAACGCCAAGATGTTCTCCGACCCCGACAGCCTGTGGGCTTCGCTGCCCGGCGCCGAACGCATGGCGGCCAGCAACGAGCTGTTCCATCGGCTGGGCAAGGAATACGAAAAGCCGGCCTGGGCACTGGACGATGTCGAGGTCGACGGCCATTCGTTGCCGATCATCGAACGCGAGGTGCTGAGCAAGCCATTCTGTCGCCTGCTGCGCTTCAAGCGCTTCAGCGACCACGTCGAGCTGATCGGCAAGATGAAGGAGCAACCGGCCGTGCTGGTGGTGGCGCCGTTATCCGGCCATCACGCCACCCTGCTGCGCGACACCGTGCGCACGCTGCTGCGCAACCACAAGGTCTATGTGACCGACTGGGTGGACGCGCGCATGGTGCCGCTGGAGGCAGGCGCGTTCCGGCTCGAGGACTACATCAGCTATATCCAGGACTTCATCCGCCATATCGGCGCCGAGCGCCTGCATGTGGTGAGCGTATGCCAGCCCACGGTACCGGTGTTGGCGGCGGTGTCGCTGATGGCGACCAACGACGAACCCACGCCGCGCTCGTTGGTGATGATGGGCGGGCCGATCGATGCACGCCGCAGCCCCACCCAGGTGAATAACCTGGCGACGGAAAACGGCATCGAGTGGTTCCAGAACAACCTGATCCACACCGTGCCATTCCCGTATCCGGGGCATGGCCGCCAGGTGTACCCGGGCTTTCTGCAGCACGCCGGCTTCCTGTCGATGAACCCCAATCGGCATGTGATGTCGCATTGGGATTTCTACACCGATCTGGTCAAGGGCGATCTGCAGGATGCGCAGGCGCATCGACAGTTCTACGACGAGTACAACGCCGTGCTCGACATGCCGGCCGAGTATTACCTGGACACGATCCGCGTGGTGTTTCAGGACTTCCTGCTGCCGCAGGGCAAGTGGAAGGTGGACGGCCAGCTGGTCAAGCCGTCGGCGATCCGCAACACCGCCCTGTTGAGCATCGAAGGCGAACTGGACGATATCGCCGGGCTCGGCCAGACCGAAGCGGTGCACGATCTGTGCACCGGTATCGATGCGGCGCACCGTCGCCATCTGGTGGTGGAAGGGGCCGGCCATTACGGCATTTTCAGTGGCCGCCGCTGGCGCGAAGTGGTCTACCCGCAGGTGCGCGAGTTCATCGCGCGCTATGACGCAGACCCGGTCGGCAGCCGCGACCCCGCCACCGTCACGCCCATCCGCAAGCGCGGCAAGCGCGCCTGAGCGCACGCACAAACGCTCCCGGTCGTCGTCGACCGGGAGCGTTTTTTTATGCGCGCGACTGCCTCATCCATATCTGCAGCAACACATGCGTGCGGCCGTCGTCGTGTCTGAACCACTCGCGGAGGACGCAGGCCTGCTCAGCGAGACCGCCTGCGCGAGGCCGCCTGCATCGATCCACTCAGATCGCACCGCTCTTGACCAGCAGATGCTTGGCCAGCATGCCGTGCACAGCGCCGATCGCACGCGCCAGGTGCAGGGTCACGAACAGCAGCAGCACACCGAGCACGCAGATCGGCAGCGTCAGCCATCCATTGACGACATCCACACCACCGAAGGTCATCACCACGCCGGAGTCGAACAGTGACAGCACGGGCGCGACGACGAACCCCAGCGAAATCGCCAGCAGCGTGACGAATACCGTGAAGTACACGATGCCCAGCGGCAGCATCAGCAGGAAGTACAGCATGGTGCTCCAGGTGCGCAGGTCGGTGAACATCTCGCCGATCCGCTGCAGCCAGCCGCCCTGCAGGCCCGGATGGGACGGCCGGCGCGGCATGCGCACCCCCAGCAAGGTTTCCACCACGCGCCCTTCCACCAGCGACAGCATCCGCACCGAGCCGAAGAACAGCACCAGCAGCGGCACGCCGATGATCAGGATCAACAGGCCCAACGACAGGCTGCCCCCGGCAACCACCCAGGTGAAATAGAAGATGCCGGTCAACAGCGACAGCAACATGTAGAACAGCGCGCCGTAGGTGCGCGGGTCGGCGGCCACACCGAAGAACTTGCCGATCCATGAGGCACGGCGAGGCGGCAGCGGCGGGCGCAGCGCACGGCTGACGGTGACTTCGGTTTCGCGATAGATCTCGGCTACCTCATCCGGCGCGCCATAGCTGCCGGCGACGCCTGCGATGACCTCCGCTTCGCTCTTGTCACGGTGTTCGGCAAGCTCGGCGCGCAGATATTCTTCGGCGTCGTAAAGCGCATCCTGGACCATCGCCGGGTCGGCACCGGCCAGCGCCTGCCGCAGTTGCGTCAGGTAATCGGCAATGGTGGTCGGCAACGGACGTGTTTGTGCGATCGTCATCATGAGTGGGTCCCCTCCAGCACGGAATCAACGGAATCACGGGTGGCGCGCCAAGCGGCGATCCATTGGCGCAGGCAGTCATGCCCGCTGTCGGTAATGCGGTAGTAGCGTCGCGGCGGTCCCGATGCGGACGGCTCGATATGGCTGTGCAACAGCCCCGACCCTTCCAGATTGCGCAACACCGGATACAAGGCGCTCTGTTTGCCGCTGAGCACTCCCTCCAGCCGCTCAAGCCGCTTGGCGATCAAATAGCCGTACAGCGGTTCTTCGGCCTGGGCCAGCACCGCCAGCAAGGCCAGCGACACGGTGCCTGCACTCAGCTCCTTCTGGAATTTGCGCAGGTAGACATCCGGCTCGCTCATCGGTCATCTCCGCTAGGTCGAAGCTCATACTATGTAGAACCTAGCTATAGCGAATGTGCCGGTAGTCATGGGCGGTGATGGGGGAGTCGGCATTGGGGATTTGCGAAAGCAAAAACAAAGGCGGGGCCGCCGGCTCGCTTGGGCAATCGTCGGCATCGCAATGCGGTCCACCGCAGCCCCAGCGCCGCCGTTGCCAACCCCGCAATGCCCAATCCCCACTCCCCGCCCCACTCGCGCTCGCCTGTGCAAACCCCAGTGCGTTCATGAGCTTAGAACCTTTGGGTTACTGCCTTTCTGGCACGGCTTAACTACAGTCGACGTCCCCCGTGCCGATAAGTTTCGCTCAGGGGTTTTTCACTTTCGACGGGGCAATACGATGCAATTGACACGCTTGGCGCAGCCGGCCATGGCTGAAACTTCCTTTGGAGCCACCCGGCGCCTGTGCCTTGCGATCGGGTTGGCGCTGCCGGTGCTGGGCTTTGCGCAGACACAGCCTGCGCCAGCCAATGCCGAACAGACCCAGCCGGAGCCTGCCAAGCCGCCGGTCACCGCCGCACCCGCCACCGCCAAGGGCTACCCGCTCGAGGCGCAGGGCTGGGGCGCCAAGCAGGGCGGCAACATGTGGCAGGTGCGCTGGGCCGAGGACTGGTCTTATCTGAAGGACCCATCCAAGCGCAAGAGCCCGTTCGACCCGCTCAAGTACATCCCGCTCAATGCGTCGGGCGACGTGTACCTGTCGCTCAGCAACGAGCTGCGCGTGCGCAGCAATACCATCACCAACCCGGGCCTGATTCCCGGCAGCCATTCGCAGCAGCAATACCTGTTGCGCGCGTTCTTCGGTGCGGACCTGCATGTGGGCGAACACTTCCGTCTGTATACGGAACTGGCGCACGGCAGCCTGGATGGACGCAACGAGGGCGCCAAGACCGGTACCCAGGAAAACAACGCGATCCTGCAGCAGGTCTTCTTCGACGTGAAGGGCAACATCGGCGGCGCCGACACCGGCCTGCGGGTCGGCCGCCAGGTGTTCGTCGACGGCCCCACCACCTTGATGGCGCTGCGCGACAACACCGATATCTTCGTGACCTTCAACGGTGCGCGCGCCTGGGCGATCGGCGAAAAGACCCGCGTGGACGTGTTCGATTTCAACTTCAACCTGGATGGCACCGAAGGCCTGGGTGACGACCGCATCGACCGTTCGCGGCATTTCCGTGGCGTGGTGGGCGGCTATCGGTTGCCGACCGCCAAACCGATGTATCTGGAGCCGTTCTTCTATCAGTTCCGCAACGACAACCAGGTGTGGGGCCGCCAGACCGCGGAAGAAAACCGCAACTACTACGGCCTGCGGTTGTGGGGCAACGTGGGCAAGCTGCGTACCGACTCGTTCGTGACCGTGCAACGCGGCAGCTTCGGCGGGCGCGACCTGCGCGCCTACATGGCCAGCACCTCCAATGCGTGGACGCTGAGCGACAACGGCTGGAAGCCGCGCCTGGGCTTCCACAGCGAAATCGCCTCCGGCGGCGGCGGCACCTCCGGCACCGGCACGCTGCGCAACAACAACTTCCTGTACGGCAATACGATCTACTTCAGCTGGGCCACGTTCTTTGGCCCGGTGAACCTGGTCACCGCCGCCCCGACGTTCACCTTCTCGCCCACCTCCAAGCTCACCGTGAACCTGGAATGGGAAACCCTGTGGCGGCAGACCACCAGCGATGCGATCTACAACAATCAGGCGCGCGCCTATGCACGCACCCAGGGCACCGGCGAGCGCCGCATCGGCACCATGCCGCGCATCAACGCGACGTGGAATATCGATCCGAACTGGTCGGTGACCTTCCGCGCCGAGCATCTGATGGCAGGGCCTGCACTGGAGAAGGCCGGTTACGGCGATTCGACCTTCGTGATGGGCTGGTTGAACTTCCGGTTCTAAACGCCGTTTGTCGGCGCTGCAATGTGCCGACCCGGTGTGCGTGCGTTTCTAAACCAGTCGCTGTTGGATCACATGCCGCGTCCGGCAAGGACGCGGCATGTTGGTTTTCAGCCTTGATCGTTTTGATGCCCCGGGGTTTTTCGCACGCTGCACGCAACAGACAAGCGCTACCCTCGGTCACTTGTGGCGACGGATGGTCGCGCTGCTCCGCCGGTCGACCACGCCGCAACCGGCTGCGTTGCACGCAAACGCGGTCCGCATCCGTCATCGGCCTGACGGTGCCGGGCACATCGAAAAGGCACTGTCCTTACTGAATCAACGGCGCCCGGCGCTCTGTCTCAAGCGCACTGCCCGCCAACGGCCAGCGGTCGTCAGCTGCGCTTGCTTCCGGTCTTGCGTATTGCCGCAGCAGCAGGCTGTTGCCGTCGGAGCCAGCCTGCAGGGCGCGCGCCTGCCCGCGTAGCGCAGGTGGGAGGTCGGCCACCCGCTGCGCGAGCGGCCTTGCATCGGTCGGGCGATCGCGCAACCACTGCACCGCCGACAGCGCGCGCAGTGCAGCAGCGGCGTCCTGCATCTTGTGCTGGTAATTGGCGTAGTCCGGCTGCCCCGCACTTGCCAGCAGGCAGCCCATCAAATTGGCCACGCAGGCCACCGATGCCGTTTGAGGCGCCGGAATCAGCGTTTGCGGCACCGGCTGATCCTGCGCCAGCAAGGTGCGCACCGGCGCGCTGCAGGCCCAGGTATAGGTGGGTGCGAGCAAGGCTTGGGTGCGTTCCCGATCGAACACGCGCAGCGACATCCGCTCTTCCCAGGACAGGTTGCCTGTTTGCGAGAGCACCTTCTCCTTCAGAAGCGAAAACGCCATACGCGACTCACCGTGCAAGGCATTGCACAGCGCGATGTCGTCTACGGCCAGCGGCATAAAGGCAGTGGCGCACTGCGCGGGCAACGGGTGCTGCGCCGGCAGTTCGGCCAGCATGTCGGCGAGCAGATACGCATTGGCGCGCAACATCGCCGCGCCGATCAACGGCATCACCAGATTATCGCCACTGCGCAGCAGCACCCGCGCCGTCTGCGCATCGGCGCAGACACCCGATAACGCCTGCAGCGTGCGGCCCTGCACGAAGTCCAGTGCGTTGCCGGTCATCGACAACGGCAACCGTGGCGACTCCGGCAGCGGCGCAGTGATGTCTGCGCGGAACGGGCTGCGGTAATCGGCGTACGTGGCCAGCGCGCGCAGCCTGGCCAACAGCGGCGCCTGGGCGGCCAGCGCATCGGCATAGGCCTGCGGCTGCTGGCGCACGCGCTCCAGGCAGCCGCCGGCGCTGGCGCTGCATAGCGCAGGGGCAGACGATGGCCAGTGCGGCGGGCCCGGGACATGCGCCAAAGCACTCCGAAAGGGAGTACCTGCCGGCAAGCGGTTGAACCGTTCCACATCCTCGGCCAGCAGGCTCTCTCGCTGCGCCTCGGGCATGGCGTAGGACAGCGACCAGAGCGCGACGAACATGTTGGTTCCGCGCAACGGCGGCGGCGGTTGCCGCAGCTGCGCCAGCGCCTGGCGTTGCGGCTCGGGAATCGGCCAGCGCCTGGAAACCGCATACAGCGCCACCAACGCTGCCAGCAGGATGCAGACACCCAACAAAGCCGACTTGAGGAATCTGCCGAGCATGCGCGTTCAACCTTCCTTGGAGAGGGCACATCTTAGTGCGAGAGCATGCGCAAACGACAACCCGAGCGAACGCGCATCGCCCCCCCCCCCTGGGCGAGATATTTCAGGATGCAAAAAGCATCGGCATCCGTTCGACGGACGACCGCACCCCGCCAAGCCAAGGCACCACGGCACTGCTCACCTTCCATAACCCATGTTTCGCTTGAGCACGGCGCTATCAAGCTCAGTCTCCCAGGCAGTCGCGGCTGTCATAGGCGCATCCGGCGCCGTGCGCCCCTCCTCCTGGCGGGAAAAGGAAGCGAGCTGCTGCTGCCTTGCGCACGCAACGTGTCACTGCGTGTTGGTCACCTTTCAGCACGCAGCAGTGCATCTTTTACCAATCCCCAATGCCCAATCCCGAATCCCCGCCCCACCTGCACCGGACGCGGCCGAATGCCTACACTACGCAGATGTCCGAATCCCCCACTCCGCATCCCCGCCCTTCCCTGCAACGCGTGTTTCTGACCGGGTTGCTGACCCTGCTGCCGGTCTGGCTGACATGGGTGGTGGTGAAGTTCGTCTTTTCACTGCTCTCTGGCATCAGCAGCCCGTGGGTGGTGCCATTGTCCGAGCGCATCGCGGCCTCGTTTCCCGATTACCTGGGCTGGATCAAGGCGCTGTGGGTGCAGAACACCATCGCACTGATCGCCACAGTGGGGGCGATCCTGTTCGTCGGCATCCTGAGCCGGCGGGTGATCGGCCAACGTTTGCTGCGCTGGTTCGAGGCGATCATGCGGCGTATCCCGCTGGCCAGCGTGGTCTACGACAGCGCGCGCAAACTGC
Source organism: Xanthomonas sp. 10-10 (assembly GCF_040182365.1). NCBI lineage: Bacteria > Pseudomonadati > Pseudomonadota > Gammaproteobacteria > Lysobacterales > Lysobacteraceae > Xanthomonas > Xanthomonas sp. 10-10. The sequence goes on along the minus strand of NZ_CP144460.1, from coordinate 1,823,675 downwards.
TCGACATCCTGCAGACCCAGCCCGGTAGCACGCAGCGCGTGGTGCTGATCGACTTCCCGCATCGCGACATGAAGTCGGTCGGCTTGGTCACGCGCGTGATCAAGGAGCAAGGCACCGGCCGTGAGCTGGCGGCGGTGTATGTGCCGACCACGCCCAACCCCACCTCCGGCTATCTGGAAATCGTGCCGGTCGAACTGCTCACGCCCACCGACTGGAGCGTGGACCAGGCGATGAGTTTCATCATTTCCGGTGGCGCGGTTGCGCCGGAGTCGGTTCCCTTCACCCGTACTGCGGATCGCTGAAGCCCATGACACACACGCGTACCCTCGACGATCGTGCGGTCCGCCTGTTCATTGCCTTGGCGGCATTCTTCTGCGTCAACGCGGCCCTGGCCGAGTTCATCGGCGTCAAGATCTTCGCACTGGAAGACACCCTCGGCATCGCGCCGCTGAACTGGAACCTGTTCGGCCAGACCGGTTCGCTCAGCTTCACCGCCGGCACCTTGCTGTGGCCGGTGGTGTTCATCATGACCGACACCATCAACGAGTTCTTCGGCAGCCGCGGGGTGCGTTTCATCTCGTGGGTGGCGGTTGCGCTGATCGGCTACGGTTTCGTGTTCGCGTTTGCCGCCATCGCATTAGCGCCGGCAGGCTGGTGGGTGACCGCGGCGCAGAGCCAGGGCGTGCCGGATTACCAGGCCGCATTCGTGGCGGTGTTCGGGCAGGGATTGTGGACGATCGGCGGCTCGCTGGTGGCCTTCCTGTTCGGCCAGTTGATCGACGTGTCGGTGTTCCATCGCATCCGCAAGGTCACCGGCGAAAAACACGTCTGGCTGCGCGCCACCGGCTCCACCGCAGTGTCGCAGTTGGTGGACAGCTTCGTGGTGATCTACATCGCGTTCGTGCTTGGCCCGCAGCATTGGTCCACCGACCAGTTCCTGGCGGTGAGCACACTCAACTACATCTACAAGATGGGTTTTGCGATCGCCTTGATTCCGCTGCTATACCTTGCGCGCCGCGCCATCAGCGCGTATCTGGGTGCCGAACGCGCCGAGCAGTTGCGCGAAGAAGCCGCTGCCGACTAAGAGCGGCCACCAAACGTAGCGCGCAGTCGTCGGCTGGGGCCGACCGCGCACTCGGCATCGGGGTACCCGCGTGGTCCCCGTGGGGCCAAGTACCGGCCGCGCCCGTCTGGCGGTGAGCACAGGCGTTTTGTCGGCTGCTCTTGAGACGGCGCGGTGCCCACACGGTGCCTGACCGAGGCCGGCAGCGCCCATGGCAGCACGCTGCGCGGCGGGTTATCGCAGCGCACCATTGCAGCCAGGCCCCCTCCGCTGCCCGTGCCGCATCTGAATTGCATGCACGCCGCATGCGCCGCACGGCTGGCCGTAACGGTGCGGATCGGGCAAGCTCCCCGCTCGCTTGTTTCCGGAGCCGGTAATGCCCCTCAGCTTTTCCCGCCTGCTGTCGCTGGCCCTCGCCGCCGTGTTGAGCCTGTCAGTGGCAGCGCCCGCCGATGCGGCCAAGAAGAAGACCGCCAAGGCACAGACCACGCAGACGCGCGCGAAGGCGAGCAAAGGCAAGAAGACCACCAAGCCGGCGGCCAAGGCCTCCAAGACGGCCAAAGGCAGCAAGGCCGCCAAGGCCAGGCCGCGCGCAGTGGCCGCACCGGTGGTGCTGACCAAGGCGCAGCAACTCAACCTGCTCTACGACCAGTACTGGGACGCTTCGCTCAAGCTCAACCCGCTGCAGGCCACCTTCCAGGGCGAGACCCGCTACAACGACCAGCTGCCCAACTTCCTGTCGCCGGCGTTCCGCCAGCAGTCGCACGATTTCACCGTGCTGTGGCTGGGCAAGGCCGAAGCACTGGGGCCGGACGGTCTGAGCGGGCAGGACCTGCTCAGCTACCAGATCTTCGTGCGCGATGCGCGCAGCGCCCTGGCAGCCGAGCAGTTCCCCAGCTGGATGCTACCGATCAACCAGTTCTACAACATCGCCAGCATTACGGTGGTGCTGGGCTCGGGCACCGGCGCGCAGCCGTTCAAGACGGTCAAGGATTACGACAACTGGTCGCGGCGTGCGCTGGGCATTCCCGACCTGTTCGATCAGGCCATCACCAACATGCGCGCCGGCATGCAGGCCGGCGTGGTGCAGCCCAAGGTACTGATGCAGAAGGTGTTGCCGCAGCTGGATGCGATCATCGCGCGCAGCGCCGAAGACAGCCTGTTCTGGGGGCCGATCCGCAACCTGCCGGCCGACATCCCCGAGGCCGACAAGCAGCGCCTCACCGCCGAGTACAAGCGGCTGATCGAAGTGCGCATCCTGCCGGCCTATCGCGCGCTGCGCGGTTTCATCGCCACCGAATACCTGCCCGCCTGCCGTGACAGCGACGGCCTGGCCGCGCTGCCCAATGGCGCGGCGTGGTACGCCTATGACGTGCGGCAAAGCACCACCTCCGACCTGAGCCCGGAGCAGATCCACCAGATCGGGCTGGAGGAGGTCGCGCGCCTGCAGGGCGAGATCACCGCGCTGACCAAGCAGGTCAAGTTCCGCGGCAACCTGCCCAAGTTCTACAAGTTCATGCAGACCGACAAGCGCTTCGGCTTCCGCAGCGACACCGAGCTGCTGGGGTACTACCGTGGCCTGCAGGGGCGCGTGCAAGGCGCAGTGCCGCGGCTGTTCGCCCTGCAGGGCATTCCGGAGCTGGAAGTACGCGCGGTGGAACCGCAGCGCGCGCAATCGGCTGCCAGCGGCTCGTACATGCGTCCCAGCGTCACCGGCAGCAATGGCGGCACCCCGGGCATCTTCTACGTCAATACCTCCGACCTGCCCTCGCGCAAGACCTGGGAAGCGGAGAGCCTGTACCTGCACGAAGCGATTCCGGGCCACCACTACCAGCTCGGGCTGCAGCAGCAGCTGACCGACCTGCCCAAGTTCCGCCGCCTCGGAGGCGAGACCGCCTACATCGAGGGCTGGGGGCTGTACGCCGAATCGCTGGGGCGCGAGTTGGGGCTGTATCAGGACCCCTACAACTATTACGGCTACCTGCAAAACGCATTGTGGCGCTCGATCCGGCTGGTTGCCGATACCGGCCTGCACAGCAAGGGCTGGACGCGGGCCCAGGCCATCGACTACATGCTGGACAACTCGGCGATGAGCCGCACCGATGCCGAAGCCGAAGTCGACCGCTACATGGCCATCCCCGGCCAGGCGCTGGCCTACAAGGTCGGCGAGATGAAGATCGCGCAGCTGCGCGAGCAGGCGCAGCGCGAGCTGGGGCCGCGCTTCGACGTCCGTGCCTTCCATACCGAAGTACTCAAGGATGGCTCGGTGCCGCTGGAGATCCTGCAGGACAAGATCCAGCGCTGGATCGCAACGCAAAAAGGGTGAGCGCGGCATCACGGTCGTCAAGCCACTGCAGGTCACGCGCTCCGGACCAGGCGCGTCACCTGTGGGCATCGCCCAAGGCGCGGGCTAGCTGACGCCGCGCCAGCGTCTGCCATTGGCACACACGCGGCTGACCGGTCCGTCCGACGCCCTGCCCTGCGATGAACGCCGCCGCTTTACCGGCTGCGTTCAACCCGCCACGCGTGCGGCTGCCAGCGCTGCAATGTCGCGCGGCGTGGTGCGGCAGCAGCCGCCGATCAGGCGCGCGCCTGCAGCCACCCACTGCGCGTGCTGGTCTGCCAGGCTGCAGGCCGGCGCATCGCCGGCATGCCAGCGCTTGTCGCCAGCATCGTAGTGCTCGCCGGAGTTGGGATACACCACCAGCGGCAAGGCGGTCAGCGCCGACAGGCTCTGCAATGCGGCGGTGACCCGATCCAGCGCGATGCAGTTGATCCCCACCGCGATCACCTGCACGCAGGCATCCAGCGCCGGAATCACCTGCGCCAGCGGCGTGCCATCGCTCAGATGGTCGGCATCGCGCAAGGTGAAGGAGAACCACGCATGCAATTGCGGGAACTCTTCCAGCAGCAGACGTAAAGCCACGATCTCGTTCGCCGAGGGCAGCGTCTCGCAGGCCAGCACATCCACGCCCGCCGCTGCCAGCGCGGCGATGCGCGGGCGATGGAAGTCCATCAATTGCGCCAATGGCAACGCATAGTCGCCGCGGTATTCCGAACCATCGGCCAGATAGGCGCCATACGGCCCCACAGACCCGGCCACCCACAACGGCGCGTCCTGCGGTTGCATCTGCAGATGATCGGCACGCGCCTGCGCAGCCAGTGCCACGCTGCGCGCGATCAGCACCTGCGACTGCGCCAGATCCAGCCCGCGCGCCGCAAAGCCCAGCGGTGTGGCCTGGTAACTGGCGGTGATCGCACACTGCGCGCCGGCAGCGAAGTAGTCGCGATGCACCTGATAGATCAGCTCCGGTTGCTCCATCAGCACGCGCGCCGACCATAGCGCATCGTTGAGATCGCAGCCGCGTTGCTCCAGCTCGGTGGCAAGCGCGCCATCCAGCAGCACATACCCATCGTGCTGGAGCGCCGCACTGAAAGGCGCATCCACGCGCGGCTGGCGAGGAAGTGTCGTCATACGTGCAGTCTCCTGGCTGCGAGCCATCGGGTCAGTGCATAGGCGCCATAGCACAGTGCCACGAACGGGATCCCGCACCACAGCGCGATGCGCTGCTGCGGATCGAATGCCAAGCCGACACAGGCCAGCAGGCATAGCGTAAAGCCCAGGATCGGCGTCCACGGATACCACGGCGCGCGATAGGCCAATGTCTCTACTGCAAAGCCGTCGCGCAGCAACTGGCGCCGAAAAAAATAGTGCGAGGCGCAGATGCTCAGCCACACCACCACCACCGCAAAACCCGATACTGCCGAAATCGCCACGAACACGGTATCGGCCGCGTAGACGCCGGTGAGTAGCGCCAACAGGCCGCCCAACATGCTCAACAGCAAAGCAGGCAAGGGAATGCCGCGCTTTGTCAGGCGTGCAAGCCGCACCGGCAGCGTGCCTTCGTTGGCCAGCGACCACAGCATGCGCGCGGCTGCGTACAGGCCGGAATTGGCTGCGGACAGGATCGCGGTGAGGATCACCGCATTCAAGATATCAGCCGCATACGGAATGCCCAGCAGCTCGAACGCACGCACGAATGGGCTGGTGTCCACCGCTGCCTGCTCGGCGGGTAACAGTGCGGCAAGCACCAGCACCGTGCCGACGAACAACACCACCAAGCGCACCAGCGTGGTGCGGATCGCCAGCGGAATCGCACGCGCCGGCTGCGCGGTTTCGCCTGCGGCAACGCCGATCAATTCGGTGCCGGAGAAGGCGAAATTCACCGCCACCATCGTCATCAGAATCGGCAGCGTGCCTTGCGCAAACCAGCCGTCGGCACGCAGATGGCGCAGCCCGGGCGCGGGCGAGCCATTGGCCAACGGAAGCAGGCCGATCACCGCCGCGCCACCCAGCAGGATGAACACCAGGATCGTGATCACCTTGATCAACGAAAACCAGAACTCGCCCTCGGCAAACCAGCGCGCCGACACCGTGTTCAGGCCGAAGATCAGCGCGCAGAACAGCACACACCACGGCCACGCCGGCGTGTGCGGGAACCAGTACTGCATGCAGAACGCCGCAGCGGTCAGGCTCGAACCCAGCGCCACCGTCCAGGTCAACCAGTACAACCACGCCACCACGTACCCGGTGGCCGGGCCAAGGTAGCGCGCCGCATACACATGGAAGGCACCGGTCTGCGGCATCGCCACCGCCAGTTCGCCCAGGCATTGCATCACCAGATACACCACCAGCGCACCGATCAGGTAGGCGATCACCGTGCCCAACGCACCGGTGCTGGCAATGATGTAGCCGGTGTTGAAGAACAGCCCGGTGCCGATGACCCCGCCCAGCGAGAGCATCACCAGATGGCGCACCTGCATGCTGCGCTGGAATTGCGGTGCGGCGCTGGACGACGGCTCGGGCATCGGCGTGTCTGATCGGTGGCAGCGCATCCTGCCATGCGCGCGCAGGCGAGCACAGCCATGCAGTGGCCAGGCGTGACGCGCAACCAGGTATTGCGGGATGCCATGCGGCAGGTCGCGCCCACGATCGGCCCACGCATGCTTCGCGCCCGGCCCGGCCTGCACGACACGCCCGGGCGCTACCGAGGGTATCCTCGCGACTGCTCATCCGGACTGTTGCCATGCCACATCATCTGCACACACGCACGGCGGCGCAGACGCAGCGCTGGAGCGCATCCCGGCTGCCGGCACGTCTCGCAGCCCCGGGCGCTGTCGCCACGCTCCGTGCATCCCTGCTCACCACCGGGCAGCGCCAGCGTCCGCAACGCGTACGAGGCGCGGCATGAAGCTGGCCGGCATCCACCACGTGGCGATCATCGCCGGCGACTACGCGGTCTCCAAAACGTTCTACTGCGACATCCTGGGCCTGCGGGTGCTCGATGAGCATTACCGGCAGGCGCGCGCTTCCTGGAAGCTGGACCTGGCACTGCCCGATGGCGGCCAGATCGAGCTGTTCTCGTTTCCCGCCGCACCGCTGCGCCCCAGCCGCCCGGAAGCACGCGGCCTGCGCCATCTCGCCTTCCGTGTCGAGGATCTGGACGCGGCCGTGGCGCATCTCACTGCGCATGGCGTGGCCACCGAGGACATCCGCATCGACGAGTACACCGGCCGCCGCTTCACCTTCTTCGCCGACCCGGACGACTTGCCGCTGGAGCTGTACGAGGTGGGCTGAGCGCAGCGGCGCCGGCGGGCTCGGTCACATCCGCCGCACGGTCACGTCGAACAGCTGTAGTCGATCGTCGCCGTGACTTCCGGCGGATGTGGCGATGCGGCAACGTCGTGAAGATCGAACCACCCCAGGACACAGGAGCCGTCCATGCTGCAGATCCGTGCGTTGTCCAAGACCTATGCCAATGGCGTGCATGCGCTGCAAGGCGTCACGCTGGACATTCCTCGCGGCATGTTCGGACTGCTCGGGCCAAACGGCGCCGGCAAATCGTCGCTGATGCGCACGCTGGCCACGCTGCAGGAGCCAGATTCGGGCAGCGTCAGCCTGACCGGTGCCGATGGCAGCAGCATCGACGTGCTCGCCGACAAGGACGCGTTGCGGCGCCGGCTGGGCTATCTGCCGCAGGATTTCGGCGTGTACCCGAAGGTGAGCGCGCTGGACATGCTCGATCACTTCGCCGTGCTCAAGGGGCTCACCGATCGCGGCCAACGCAAGGAGGTGGTCGAGCGGCTGTTGCAGCAGGTCAATCTGTGGGATGCGCGCAAGCGCAAGCTCGGCACCTATTCCGGCGGCATGCGCCAGCGCTTCGGCATCGCGCAGGCGCTGCTGGGCGATCCGCAACTGGTCATCGTCGATGAGCCCACCGCCGGGCTGGACCCGGAAGAGCGCAACCGCTTTTTGAATCTGCTGGCCGAAATCGGCGAGAACGTGGTGGTGATCCTGTCCACCCATATCGTCGAAGACGTCACCGACCTCTGCCCGACGATGGCCATCATGAACAAGGGCCAGGTGCTGCTGACCGGGCGGCCCGTCGATGCGATCGACATGCTGCATCAGCAGGTCTGGCGCAAGCAGGTCAGCAAGCAAGCCTTGCCCGATTACGAAGCACGTTTCACCGTGTTGTCCACGCGCCTGATCGCCGGCCACCCGGTGATCCACGTGTTCAGCACCGATTGCCCGGAGCCCGGCTTCGAGCAGGTCGCCCCCGATCTTGAGGATGTCTATTTCCAGCGCCTGCGCAAGCAAGCGCTGGCCGCCTGACGGAGCGCTGCGATGATCCTGGCGTTCCTGCGCTTCGAGCTGCGCGAACAACTGCGCTCGCCCTTCCTGTGGTTGCTGGCCGCGCTGTACGCCTTGCTGGCCTTCGCCGCACTCTCCAGCGACGTGGTGCAGATCGGCGGCGGCATCGGCAACGTGCTGCGCAATGCGCCTACCGTGATCGCCACGCTGCTGGGGCTTTTCAGCCTGCTCGGCCTGCTGGTGACCACTCTGTTCGTCAGCAACGCCTTGCTGCGGGACTTCGATCTGGGCACCGCCGAGCTGGTGTTCTCCACACCGGTGCGCCGCCGCGATTACCTGGTCGGCCGCATCGGTGCGGCATTGATCGCCGGCACGGTGATGTATCTGGTGATCGCGCTGGGCATGTTCATGGCGCAGTTCATGCCGTGGATCGACCAGGCGCGGTTGGGGCCGGTCGCCGTGTTGCCCTATCTGTGGTCGCTGCTGGTGCTGGTGCTACCCAACCTGCTGTTCACCACCGCGTTGCTGTCAGTGCTGGCGGTGACCACGCGCAGCATCCTGTGGGTCTATATCGGCGTCATCGTGTTCTTCGTGCTGTACGGCGTGAGCCGTGCACTGCTGGCCGATCTGGACAACGTCTGGCTCGCGACCCTGTCCGATCCACTCGGCATCCGCGCACTGTCGCAGACATTGCGCTATTGGTCGGCCGAACAACGCAACCTGCAGCTTCCTCCGTTGACCGGTTACCTGCTCGCCAATCGCGCCCTCTGGCTGGGCATGAGCGGGCTGTTGTTCGCTGCGACCTTCGCACTGTTCCGCACCGAACGTAGCGGCACGCGTCGCCGACGCGGAGCGGCGCCTGCTGCATCCACCAGCGCACCGGCAGCCAGCGTGCGCGTCACCACCACCCGCCTAACCGTGACACCCGCCTTCGCGGCTACCACCGCGTTTCAGCAACTGCTGCGCCAGATCCGTTTCGATACGCTCGGCGTGCTGCGCAGCGCGCCGTTCGTGGTGCTGCTGATGCTGGGCCTGGCCAATTTCATTCCGACCGCACTGTTCACTGCGCGCCTTTACGGTACCGCCGTGCTGCCGGTCACCTCGTTGATGCTGCAGGCGCTGCAGAACAGCTACAGCTTTCTGCTGATCATCGTGGTGCTGTTCTATGCCGGCGAACTGGTGTGGAAAGAACGCAGCAACCGTATCGACGGCATCACCGATGCCATGCCGGTGCCGGACTGGGTTCCCCTGCTGGGCAAGTTTGTGGCCTTGCTGGCGGTGATCGCCAGCTTCCAGCTCGCCGGCGCGTTGACCGCGATCGCGCTGCAGCTTGGCCGTGGCTATACCAGCATCGAGCCGCTGCTGTATCTCAAGACGCTGGCGCTGGGCTCGGTGCTGTATGTGCTGATGGGCGGCATGGCGCTGGCGCTGCAGGTGTTGAGCAACAACAAGTTCGTCGGCTATGCGCTGCTGATGCTGGTGCTGATCGGGCAATCGGCGCTGTCGATGCTCGACTACACCCAGAACCTCTACACCTTCGGCGGCTGGCCCAACGCGCCGTATTCGGACATGAACGGCTACGGCCACTTCCTGCCCGGCCAGTTGTGGTTCCAGGGCTATTGGGGCCTGTTCCTGCTGGCCCTGCTGTTGCTGTCTTCGGCGTTCTGGCCGCGTGGCGTTGGCCACGGTGTGCGCCAACGTCTGCGGCTGGCGTTGCAGCGCCTGCGCAGCCCGACCGGTGCGGCCCTGGCGGTCACCCTGCTCGGCTTCGCAGTGGTCGGCGGCTGGCTGTACTGGAACACCAACGTCTACAACAGCTTCCTGTCGCCAGAGCAGCAGCTGGACCTGCAAGCGCGCTACGAGCGCGAGTACGGCAAGTACCGGAACCTGCCGCAGCCGCGCATCATTGCCGTGGATAACCATGTCGACCTGCATCCGGAAACGCAATCGGTCGTCATCGATGCCACCTGGACCGTGCGCAACACCCACCCCACGCCGATCAGCGACGTGCACATCGGCATGCAAGGCCGCACAGGCGACCGCAGCCTGGTGCAGGTAGATCTGGGCGGGCAGACGCTGATCACGCACGATGTACCGGCCGGTTACCGCATCTATCGCCTGCACACACCGCTGCAACCCGGCCAGGAGCGCGTGTTCCGCTTCCGCGTGGACCAGCACCCGCATGGCATTACCGCCGGGCAGGCACAGACCGATCTGGTCGCCAATGGCAGCTTCTTCAACAGCCAGGTCTTGCCCTGGTTCGGCTACAACAGCCAGACCGAGATCACCGACCGCAACGACCGCCGCAAGCGTGGGCTGGGCGAGCCCACGCGCATGCCTAAACTGGAAGACCAGGCCGCACGCGCCAACACCTACGTCAGCGACGATGCCGACTGGCTCAGCTTCGCCAGCACCATCTGCACCGCACCGGACCAGATCGCGCTGGCACCGGGCTATCTGCACAAGCAGTTCCAGCAGGCTGGCAGGCGCTGCTTCCGCTATGTAATGGATCGCCCGATGCTGAACTTCTATGCCTACCTGTCGGCGCGCTGGCAGGTACGCAAGGCCTACTACAACAAGATTCCGATCGAGATCTACTACGACCCCAAGCACCCGTACAACGTGCAACGCATGATCGAAGGCGTACAGAAATCGCTGGCCTATTACGAGGCCAATTTCACTGCGTACCAGCATCACCAGGTGCGCATCATCGAGTTTCCGGGCTATGCGGGGTTTGCGCAGTCGTTCGCCAATACCATTCCTTATTCCGAATCGATCGGTTTCATCGCCGACCTGCGCGACAAGGACGACATCGACTACGTGTTCTACGTCACCGCGCATGAAGTGGCGCACCAGTGGTGGGCGCATCAGGTGATCGGTGCGAATGTGCAGGGCGCCACGGTGCTGTCCGAATCGCTGGCGCAGTACTCGGCGCTGATGGTGATGGAGCGCGAGTATGGGCGTGCGCACATGCGCCGCTTCCTCAAGTACGAACTGGACCGCTATCTGGAGGGCCGCGGCGGCGAAACCATCGACGAACTGCCGCTGTACCGGGTGGAGAACCAGCAATACATCCACTACCGCAAAGGGTCGCTGGCGTTCTACCGGCTGCGCGAGGAGATCGGCGAGCAGGCGCTCAATCGCGCATTGCAGCGTTTCCTGCAGGCCAAGGCGTTTCAGCAGCCGCCTTACACCACCTCGGCCGAGCTGTTGCAGGCCATTCGTGCCGAGGCACTCCCGGACCAGCAGGGAATGATCACCGACCTGTTCGAGAAGATCACCTTTTACGACAATCGCGTGGTTAGCGCACAGGCCCACAAGCGCCCGGATGGACGCTTCGATGTGACCGTGCAGACGCAGGCGGCCAAGTTGCAGGCCGATGGCCGCGGCAAGGAGCATGCGGTGCCGATGGACGACTGGATCGAAGTCGGGATCTACGGTTTGCCGGCCGGCAAGAACGCGCAGGCGCCGGTGTTGGCGCTGCAGCGGCAGCACGTCACCAGCGCCACGCCCAGCTTTACCCTGACCGTCGACGCCCTGCCCATCGAAGCCGGGTTCGATCCCGACAACAAGCTGATCGACCGGGTGCCGGACGACAATCGCAAGCGGGTGACGCTGCAATAGCGGGCAATCGTTCGCTGGCCGATGATTGGCGGTCGGCCAGGACCGGCGACGCGCACGGCCAACGACTGAAAGCGAGCCGGACCAGTCCGCGACGGCCTACGTGACGACGAGCCCTGCTCGCGTCGTCGACTCAGTCGCAGCGAACGGACTGCGTTCACCCGTCCTCCTCCCGGGTGCCGGACAACGCGTATGTCGCACGACGGAATCTGCCGACTTAGCGCCGGCCCGAAGCGGCCAGCCTGCGCAGCCGGCATCTTCAGTGGGAGCGGCTCAGCAACGGCACCGCAGCCGCGCGCATGAACGCATCCCGCAGCGCATCTTTCCCGCACCATACCCCACGGTATACATTCGCCATCAGGCCGCCGACGGCGGCCACAGCAATCCCTGGGAGGGGACACATGCGCAAGACCTTCAAGACCCTGATGGTGGCCCTGCCGCTGGCCGCCGCCTCGCTGCTGGCCCAGGCGTCCGATTCGCCGGTGGGCCGCTGGAAGACCATCGACGACGAGACCGGCAAGCCCAAGTCGGTGGTGCAGATCGAACAGGCCTCCAACGGCACGCTGAGCGGCAAGGTGGTCGAGATCCTGCAGTCCAACCATGGGCCCAACCCGACCTGCGACAAGTGCGATGGCGCGCTGAAGGGCAAGCCGATCAAGGGCATGACCATCCTGTGGGGCCTCAAGGCCGACGGCACCGCCGTGTGGGATGGCGGCTCGGTGCTGGACCCGGCCAAGGGCAAGACCTACAAGGCCAAGATCACCTTGACCGAAGGCGGCAAGAAGCTGCAGATGCGCGGCTACGTCGGCATCGAAGCGCTGGGCCGCACCCAGACCTGGATTCGTGAGTAAATCGGGAATCGGGAATCGGGAATCGGGAATCGTAAAAGCAGGCGCCCGCGAGGGCGCCTTTTTTGTGTGTGTCCGTCCGCGCATCTCTGTGCGGCGCGTTCTGGCAGGCGACAATCGACAGTCCATGGCTTTGCATTGACGGCGAAACGCAACTGCAACGCATGCAGCTCGCAGCGCGCCAGCGCGCCCTACACCATGGCAACCTGGCCATGCTTTGACCGATTCCCGATTCCCGATTCCCAATTCCCGCCACCATTCCCACTAATGCGATAATCGGCTGTCCCCCGCATCACGCCTGCCATGACCCGCACCGCACTTGTCACCACCGCTTTGCCGTATGCCAACGGCCCGCTGCATCTTGGCCATCTGGTCGGTTATATCCAGGCCGATATCTGGGTGCGCGCGCGCCGCCTGCGCGGCGACAAGACCTGGTTCGTCTGCGCCGACGATACCCATGGCACGCCGATCATGCTGGCGGCCGAGAAGGCCGGAGTGACCCCGGAAGCCTTCATCGCCAACATCCAGGCCAGCCATGAGCGCGATTTCGCCGCGTTCGGGGTCACCTTCGACCATTACGACTCGACCAATTCGCCGGTCAACCGCGAGCTTACCGAGGCCTTCTACGCCAAACTGGAGGCCGCCGGTCACATCAGCCGGCGCTCGGTGGCGCAGTTCTACGACCCGGCCAAGGGCATGTTCCTGCCCGACCGCTACATCAAGGGCATCTGCCCCAACTGCGGCAGCGCCGATCAGTACGGCGACAACTGCGAAGTCTGCGGTGCCACCTACGCGCCCACCGAGCTGAAAGAGCCCAAATCGGTGATTTCCGGCGCCACACCGGAGTTGCGCGATTCGGAGCATTTCTTCTTCGAGGTGGGCCATTTCGACGGCTTCCTGCGCGAGTGGCTGGCCGGCGATGTGGCGCTGCCGGGGGTCAAGGCCAAGCTCAAGGAATGGCTGGACACCGAAGGCGGCCTGCGCGCGTGGGACATCTCGCGCGATGCGCCGTACTTCGGCTTCCAGATTCCCGGCCAGCCAGGCAAGTATTTCTACGTGTGGCTGGACGCGCCGATCGGCTACCTGTGCAGCTTCAAGACCCTGTGCGCGCAGATGGGCGAGGATTTCGAGGCCCATCTGGTCGCCGGCACGCAGACCGAGCTGCATCACTTCATCGGCAAGGACATCGTCAATTTCCACGGCCTGTTCTGGCCGGCGGTGCTGCACGGCACCGGCCACCGCGCGCCGACCCGGCTGCACGTCAACGGCTACCTCACCGTGGACGGCGCCAAGATGTCCAAGTCGCGCGGCACCTTCGTGATGGCGCGGACCTTCCTGGATGTGGGCCTGGAGCCAGAGGCGCTGCGCTATTACTTTGCGGCCAAGTCCTCCGGCGGCGTGGACGATCTTGACCTCAACCTGGGCGATTTCATCGCGCGGGTGAACGCGGATCTGGTCGGCAAGTTCGTCAACCTGGCCAGCCGCTGCGCCGGCTTCGTCGGCAAGCGCTTCGACGGCAAGCTGGCCGATGCGCTACCCGATCCGGCGCAGTACGCCCGCTTCGTCGCCGCATTGGCGCCGATCCGCGAGGCCTATGAGCGCAACGACGCGGCCAGCGCGATCCGTCAGACCATGGCGCTGGCCGACGAGGCCAACAAGTACATCGACGACACCAAGCCGTGGGTGATCGCCAAGCAGGACGGTGCCGATGCGCAGCTGCAATCGGTGTGCACGCAAGGCCTGAACCTGTTCCGGATCCTGGTCGCCGCCCTCAAGCCGATCCTGCCGCGCACCTGTGCCGAGGCCGAGGCCTTCTTGTCGGCGCCCATGACCAGTTGGGAAGACGTGGAGCGCCCGCTCACCGCGCACACGATCCAGCCCTACACCGCCCTGTTCACCCGTATCGACCCCAAACAGATCGACGCCATGACCGACGCTTCAAAAGACACCCTCGCCGCACCTGCGGCACCTGCTGTGGCCGCCGTCAGCGCTGCAAAGGTGGCCAAAACCGATGCAAAAGCGGCTACGCCGGCTAATCCCCCCGCCTCCGTCTCGAATCCAGGTCTTATTGGCATCGACGATTTCGCCAAGCTCGACCTGCGTATCGGCAAGGTGCTGGTGTGCGAATTCGTGGAAGGCTCCGACAAGCTGCTGCGCTTCGAACTGGATGCCGGCGAACTGGGCAAGCGGCAGATCTTCTCGGGCATCCGCGCCAGCTATGGCGAGCCGGACGCGCTGGTCGGCCGCAGTGTGGTGTTCATCGCCAACCTGGCCCCGCGCAAAATGCGCTTCGGCATCAGCGAGGGCATGATCCTGTCGGCCGGCTTCGACGGCGGCGCCCTGGCGCTGCTGGATGCCGACAGCGGCGCCCAGCCGGGCATGCCTGTGCGGTGAAGCGGGATTCGGGAGTCGTAGAAGCCAGGGCTGATTGTTGAGGAGACCTGACTCGAGTGCTTGGCGCGTCCCCTCATCCGCCCCTGCGGGGCACCTTCTCCCGCAAGCGGGAGAAGGTAAAATTTCAGAGCCCTCTCCCGCCGACAGAGGGGTTGGGGTGAGGGTGCGGGGCGAAGCGCTGTTACCTTTCCACCTGCACATGGCTGCGCCCCTCCCCTCATCCGCCCCTGCGGGGCACCTTCTCCCGCAAGCGGGAGAAGGGAAGATTTCAGAGCCCTCTCCCGCCGACAGAGGGGTTTGGGGGTGAGGGTGCGGGGGCGAAGCGCTGTTACCTTTCCACCTGCACATGGCTGCGCCCGTCCGCTCATCCGCCCCTGCGGGGCCACCTTCTCCCGCAAGCGGGAGAAGGGAAGATTTCAGAGCCCCTCTCCCGTCGGGAGAGGGGTTGGGGTGAGGGTGTGGGGCCAAGCGCTGTTACCTTCCCATCTGCACATGGCTCCGCCCATCCCGTCATCCGCCCCTGCGGGGCACCTTCTTCAGCAAACGGGAGAAGGGAGATAGATCAACGCTGTAGCGCCCTCTCCCACAGGCGGGAGAAGGGAACAACCAATCACCGCGCTTTTAACCAATCCCCAATCCCGACTCCCCAATCCCCGCCCCCATGCACCTGGCCCTGTTCGACTTCGACCACACCATCACCACCTGCGATACCTATGCGCGCTTCCTGCGCAAGGTCGCCACGCCCGCGCAGCTGGCGTCGGCAAAGTGGAAGGTCGGTCCGTGGGTGCTGGGCTATCGGCTCGGCGTGGTGTCGGCCGCCGCGCTGCGTGCGCGCGTGACGCGCATGGTGTTCAGCGGCCGTGCGCTGGACGAGATGACCGCGCACGGCGCGGACTACGCGCGCAGCGCACTGCCGGGCGTGCTGCGTGCAGAGATGATGCAACGCATCGACTGGCACCAGGCGCAGGGGCATGAGGTGGTACTGGTGTCGGCATCGGTGGACCTGTATCTGCAGCCATGGTGCACCCAGCATGGGCTGTCGCTGATCTGCAACCGGCTGGACCACAGCGACGGCCGCCTGAGCGGGCGGTATGCCGACAGCGACTGCGGACCGCACAAGGCCGCGCAGATCCGCGCGCGCTATGACCTGTTGCAGTACGACTGCGTGCACGCATACGGCGACAGCCGCGAAGACAAGCCGATGCTGGCACTGGCGCAACAGCGCTGGTATCGCGGCAATCCGCTGCACTGATCGCCACTGATCGCCCATGCCCGTCTCCGCGCCCTCCCTGGTCGAACGCCTCGACCGCCTGCTGCCACAGACCCAATGCGGTCAATGCGGCTACGACGGCTGCCGCCCCTATGCACAGGCCATGGCCGACGGACTGGCCGACGTCGACCATTGCCCGCCGGGCGGCGATGCGGGCGCACGTGCCCTTGCGCAGGCGCTGGAGGTGCCGGCGCGCCCCTTCGATCGCAGCCGCGGCGCGCACAAACCACCACAGGTGGCCTGGATCGTGGAGGCCGGTTGTATCGGCTGCACCAAATGCATCCAGGCCTGTCCGGTGGATGCGATCGTCGGCGGAGCCAAGCACATGCACACGGTGATTGCGCCGCTGTGCACTGGCTGCGAGCTTTGCCTGCCGGCGTGCCCGGTGGATTGCATCGCCTTGCGCGTCCTCGGCTAGGCAACGCGAGCGCAGGCCGGCGCGACCCGTCCGGCACGACCGGCAGTGCACGTTGCATCCTCCACCTGTGGCTCTGCGATTGCTGCGCAGGCGCTAACCGAGGCCAGACGTGGCGGGTGTGCTCGCCAGCCACCTCGACGCACGTCGCAACGGTGAACCGACCTGTCGGCATGACCGGCGACGCCTTCCCCGCGCAACGGCCCGAAATCGCGCCACCGGCAACGCCGATGCCACCGGCCATGGCGGCCGCACCCTACCTTCGGTCAGGAACGTCCTGACGCCGCCGGCGCATCCATGCTGCGGCTGTGCCCGTATGCATAGGCACTCCCATCGAGGAATCGGCCGATGCGCCCATTCGCTGCTGTCGTTGCTGCGCTGGCACTCCGCTGCCGGCCGATTCCGCCGTTGCTGCTGCTGGTGCTGGGCAGCGCGCCGCTCAGCGCGGCAGCGGTCACGCGGGTGGACGGCGATGTCTTCGATGCCGACAAGGGCGCGCTGCGCTACCGCGAGTCGCATTGGCTGCTCGACGATGGCGGGCGGCTGGTGCTGTACCGCTGCCCGAACGGGCAAGCGTTCGCACGCAAGCAGGTCGATGGCGGCGGCAGCTCGCCCGATTTCAGTCTGATCGACGGTCGCGACGGCTACCGCGAAGGCGTGCGCAGGCGCAATGGCGTGCGCGAGATGTTCCAGCAGCCGCCCGGCAAGCCGGAGCGCAGCACGGCGTTGCCGGCCGGCGAAGACGAGCGCGTGATCGATGCCGGTTTCGATGCCTATCTGCGCAACCACTGGAATGCGCTGGCCAGCGCCCCGCAACGTGTGGACTTCGTCTTGCCCAGCTTGCAGAGGCAGTTGGCGTTCCGGGTCGAACGCGTCGACGACAGCGCCGGCCAGCGTCGCTTCAGCATTTCGCTCGACGCCTGGTATGGCGCGGCAGTGCCCTCGCTGGAGGTGCGTTACGCGATCGCCAGCAAACGTCTGCTCGAGTTCCGCGGCGTGGGCAATCTGCGCGACGCACAGGGGCGCTACCCGCGCGTGCGCATCGTGTTTCCGGACACCGCTGCGCGTGCCGCCAGTGCAGACGAACTGCGCCAGGCACGCGAGCAGCCGCTGACCCGCAGCTGCAGCGCGTCATGAGCCAGGCCCGCGTCATCTTCACGTTCGACCACGCGCCGTTGCGTACAACGGCCCGGGCACCCACTCCCTGTACAGGAACACGTCCATGGCAAAGGCTTATCTCTGGCTCAACGCAGTGCTCTACGTCGTCCTGGCGATCTGGTGCACGCTGTCGCCGACCAAGACCGCAAACGCGGTTGGCTATACCCAGCTCTCGCCGGCCGGGCAATCGGAGTATCTGGTCATCTATGGCGGGCTGCAGCTGGGCATGGCGTTCTTGTTCGGCTACTTCGCCTGGATCAATCAACCGCGCACCGGTCTGCTGGTCGCACTGGCGTTCTACGTGCCCATCGTGTTGTTCCGCAGTGTCTCGCTGTCGCGCCTGTGGCCGGTGTCCGCGCCAACCGTCGCACTCGCCGGTGTCGAGATCCTGCTGCTGCTCGCTGCCGTGCTGTTGTGGCTGCGCAAGTGACAGACAGCGCCTGCGCACTCCGGTAGCATCGCCCCCACCTTACCCAACGCCCGACCGCATGAGTGCCATTCCTGGCCACGACGACGATGAAACCGGACGCCTGCTGACCGCAACCGCGGGCGGCGACCGGCATGCCTTCGAAGCGCTGTACCGGCAGACCTCGCCCAAGCTGTTCGGGGTCTGCCTGCGCATGATCCCGCAACGTGCCGAGGCCGAAGAGGTGCTGCAGGACGTGTTCACGCTGATCTGGCACAAGGCCGGGCAGTTCGACCCCGCGCGCGCGCGCGGGCTGACCTGGCTGGCGATGATCGCGCGCAACAAGGCGATCGATCATCTGCGTGCCAATGCGCCGCAGCGCCGCAACGTCGCGCTGGACGATGCCGGCGAACTGCGCGATGGCGATGCGTCGCCGCTGGAGCGCACCGAGCGCGCCAGTACGCGTCGCCGCATCGACCATTGCCTGGCCGAACTCGAACCGCCGCGCAGCGAACTGATTCGCACCGCATTCTTCGAAGGCATCACCTACGAGGAACTCGCCGCGCGCACCGACACACCGATCGGCACGGTCAAAAGCTGGATCCGCCGCAGCCTGGCCAAACTCAAGGCATGTCTGGAACGATGAGCACGCCCTTTCCCATCGACCAGGAACCGCCGCGCGAAGTGTTGGCCGGCGAGTACGTGCTCGGCCTGCTGAGCGCAGAAGAACGCCTGGCGGCAGAACAACGCATCGCCACCGACGTCCAGTTCGCGCAGGCGGTCCTGCAGTGGCAGGATCTGCTGGCCCCGCTGCTGGAAGACATCGCCGCCGTGACCCCGCCCGATCAGGTCTGGGCGCAGGTGCGGCAGGCGCTGGGCTTCGACACGCCGCTCCGCGCGGTGACATCGGCCGCGCCGGCAGCCACTACCGGCACCCCGGCCACGCCATTGTGGAACAACGTCCGCGTGTGGCGTTGGGCCAGCGCCGGCGGCCTGGCGACCGCTGCAGTGTGCGTGCTCGCCTTGCTGAACCTGCGCACGCCGCCGGCACCGGTACCGCCCGTGGGCGATACGCCGGTGGTACAGACGCCGGTCACCCCGCCTGCGGCCACCACACCGCCGGAGACCGGCATCGCAATGACATCGACGCTGGCGACCGAAGATGGACGTCCGGGCTATGTGGCGCTGATGGATGCCGACAAGCACACCATCACGGTGACGCCGCTGGATCGCACCGCCACCGCCGACAAGGTGCCCGAGCTGTGGCTGATCACCCCGGACGGCAAGGCGCATTCGATGGGCACCTTCGACGATCAGCGCGCGCGTCGCGCGCAGATTCCCGACCAGCTGATGCCCATGCTCAGCAACGAGGCGATTCTGGCGGTGACGCTGGAGCCGCCGGGCGGCGCGCCGGGTGGCGTGGCCACCGGCACGGTGGTCGCCAAGGGCGGCATCAGCACGCTGGCAATGGCGCCCTGATCGGATGCCCGGGCAGTTGCTGCGCCGCCGGACGGGGCGCAGCAACTGCGCGATGGAGTCATCGTTCTCACCGCCCTTGCGTGCCTTCCGCACCGGGATGAGCACGCCTGCCCAGCGCGATGGCTTTACGCACCCGCGCTGCCCGCACCGGCGACTTCACAACCCACCTCATCTGCGTCACTGATACTGAGCGCACATATCGGTGTGCGCGCTTGCGTCCTGGGGGTGCGCAAACGCGTCAATCCCACCCTTGCATGCGACGATCAAGCGGGCTGGTGCATCTGTTTGCCGGCAGCTTGCGTACAGGGTTTCGATAACCTACGGAGAACCACGCGTGCCGAGCACTGGACTCGACCCCCACGTCGCATCGCCTCAGCCCCCGCCCAAGCATCGCGGCTGGGTGGCATCGCGCATCGGCAGCCTGCGTCGCTGGGTGGATTCGCAAGCCGACGAGCCGCTGGACGAGGCGCGCGCCGATCGCATCGACTGGCTGCGCGCCCTGCCCTTCATCGCGCTGCATGTGGCCTGCCTGGCGGTGTTCTGGGTCGGCGCGTCGTGGTTTGCCGCCGGCATAGCACTGGCGCTGTACGCGCTGCGCATGTTTGCGCTCACCGGCTTCTATCACCGCTATTTTTCCCATCGTGCATTCAAGACCTCGCGCGCATTGCAGTTCGTGTTCGCCGCCATCGGCGCCACCTGCGTGCAGCGCGGGCCGCTGTGGTGGGCGGCGCATCACCGCAACCACCATCGGCACACCGACACCGGCCGCGACCCGCATTCGCCGGCCCAGCACGGGTTCTGGTGGAGCCATACCGGTTGGTTCCTCACTCCGCGCAACTTCCGCACCGACTGGGAGGTGATCCCGGACCTGCGCCGCTTCGGCGAACTGCGTTTCATCGACCGCTTCGACATCGTGATGCCGGTGCTGCTGGCGCTCGGCCTGTATCTGCTTGGCGACTGGCTGGCCGACGCTGCGCCCGCGTTGCACACCAACGGCCCGCAGCTGCTGGTGTGGGGATTTGTGCTGTCCACGGTGGCGCTGTTCCATGCCACCTTCACCATCAATTCGCTGGCCCACCGCTTCGGTAGCCGGCGGTTCGACACGCGCGACGACAGCCGCAACAACTGGCTGCTGGCGTTGATCACCTTCGGCGAAGGCTGGCACAACAACCATCACTTTTTCCCCGGCTCGGCGCGGCAAGGCATGCGCTGGTGGGAGTACGACGTCACGTGGTATGGCCTCAAGGCGATGTCGTGGGTAGGCCTGGTATGGGATCTCAAGCCGATGCCGGCAATGCTCACGCGCCGCGCGCAACGGGTGGCGCGATGAGGGAGGGCAGAATCGCCGTGGTCGGCAGCGGAGTCGCCGGCCTGGGCGCGGCGTGGCTGCTGTCGCGTCGCTACGAAGTCACCTTGTTCGAGGCGGCCGATTATCTCGGCGGCCACACCCACACCCACGACATCCAACTGCACGGCCAGCGCTACGCGGTGGACAGCGGCTTCATCGTGTTCAACCCGCAGCACTATCCGCTGCTCACCCGCATGTTCGCCGAGCTGGACGTGGCCTCGCAGCCGACCACGATGAGTTTTTCGGTGCACGATGCCGGCAGCGGGCTGGAGTACAACGCCGGCAGCCTGGATGGATTGTTTTGCCAGCGGCGCAATCTGCTCAGCCCGCGCTTCTGGGGCATGCTGGCGGACCTGCGGCGCTTCTATCGGCAGGCGCCGCAGGTACTGCACAGCGACGAGCGCTTCAGCACGCTGGGCGCGTATCTGCAGCGGCATGGCTATTCGGCCGCGTTTCGCGACCAGCATCTGGTACCGATGGCATCGGCGCTGTGGTCATCGCCGTCGCAGACCATCCTTGAATTCCCGATGGGCCAGCTGATCGGCTTCATGGCCAACCACCACATGCTGCAGATCAGCGGCCGGCCGCAGTGGCAGGTGGTGCGTGGCGGGTCCAACAGCTATGTGCGTGCGCTGCGGCGGCGTTGGCAGGTGCTGGAACGCTTGTCCACGCCGGTGCACGCGATCCGGCGCACCCCCGATGGCATCATGCTCAACTCGTTGCGCGGCGAAGAATACTTCGACGAGGTGGTGCTGGCCTGCCATGCCGACGATGCACTGGCCTTGCTCAGCGATGCCACCGAGTCCGAGCGGCAGATCCTGGGCGGCATCACCTACCAGGACAACGACACCGTGCTGCATACCGATGCCCGCGTGCTGCCGCGCGACAAACGCGCGTGGGCGGCGTGGAACGCGCATGTGCCGGCCGACCCGCAGGCGCCATGCACGGTGAGTTACTGGATGAATGCGCTGCAGTCGATCGACGCGCCGCAGCCCTTCATCGTCAGCCTCAACCGCGACCACGACATCGACCCGGCCAAGGTGCTGCGGCGCATGCGCTATCGCCACCCGGTGCAGAACGCTGCCGCGCTGGCGGCGCAGGACCGCAAGGCAGAGATCCAGGGCAGGCACCACACCTGGTTTGCCGGTGCGGCATGGGGCTTCGGCTTCCACGAAGACGGCCTGCGCAGCGGCGTGGATGTGGCCCATGGCCTGGGAGTGACCTGGTAATGCAACTGCTGCGCGAAGCCAGCACCGACGCGGTGCCGCTGCCTCCCGGTGAGGACAGCGGTGCCGGCAGCGTGGCGGGCGGCTTGCGCAGCGCGATCTACACCGGATGGGTGCGGCATCGCCGCTTCGCGCCCAAACCGCTGGATTTCCGTTACCGCCTGTTCCTGATGTACCTGGACCTGTCCGAACTGGATCAGGTGTTCGCCCATCGCTGGCTATGGTCGGTAGGCCGCGCCAATCTGGCGCAGTTCCGCCGCAGCGACTACCTGGGCGATCCCAGCGTTCCGCTGGACCAGGCAGTGCGCGATTGCGTGCAGGCGCAGACCGGCGAGCGCCCGGAAGGCGCCATTCGGCTGCTGACGCATCTGCGTTACTTCGGCCACGTGTTCAACCCGGTGAGCTTTTATTACTGCTTCGACCGGCATGACGGTTTGCGCTGGATCGTGGCGGAAATCACCAACACGCCCTGGCAGCAACGTCACACCTATGTGCTGCCGGTGGCGCAGGCCCGCACGCATCGCGATGTGCATGCATGGCGCTTCGACAAACGCTTTCACGTCTCGCCGTTCATGGGCATGCAGCACCGCTACGACTGGCGCTTCAGCGTGCCGGATGCGCAGCTGCGCGTGCATATGGACGTACTGGATGCCAATGACGACGACGTTGCCGACGCAATCGACAACAGCGGCACCCGACGCTTCGATGCCACGCTGGTCCTGCAACGTCAGCCGCTGACCGCGCGCACGCTGGCGCGCACCCTGCTCGCCTACCCCTTGATGACCGTGCAGGTGGTGCTCGCCATCCACTGGCAGGCCCTGCGCCTGTGGCTGCGCGGCAACCCTGTCCACGATCACCCCCATCCGCCTGTGCGAGATCCCCGATGAACGCCACGTCCCTGCCCGACACTGCTGCGCCGCGCGCGGCTTCCTGGACGGACCGCCTGCTGCGCAAGCGCCTGCTGGCCACACTCGGCGACCTGCGCGACGGGCAGCTGCAGCTGCGCGAAGCCGACACGGTCACCACGCTGGGTAACGCCAGCGGTGCGCACGCGTTGCAAATGCAGTTGCGCGTCATCGACCCGGATTTCTATCGGCAGGCCGCACTCAACGGCAGCGTCGGCGCGGGCGAGTCGTACATGGACGGGCAATGGCAGTGCGACGATCTGGTCGGACTGATGCGCCTGCTGTTGCGCAATCGCGACCGGCTGGATGCGATGGAGACCGGCATCGCGCGCCTGGGTGGCTGGGCGATGCGCAGCCTGCATGCGTTTGCGCGCAATACCCGCAGCGGCAGCCGGCGCAACATCGCCGCGCACTACGACCTGGGCAACCCGCTGTTCAAGCTGTTTCTGGATCAGAACCTGATGTACTCGTCGGCGATCTTCGTCGATGGCGAAGAAGCCCAGGGCGAAGCGGCGCTGGAACGTGCGGCCACGCGCAAGCTCGAACGCATCTGCCAGAAGTTGCGCCTCGGCCCGCAGCATCATGTCGTCGAGATCGGCACCGGCTGGGGCGGGTTTGCACTGCATGCGGCGCGCGAACACGGCTGCCGCGTCACCACCACCACCATTTCGCGCGAGCAGTTCGATCTGGCGAGCGAGCGCATCGCCGAAGCCGGCTTGAGCGATCGGGTCAGCGTGTTGTTGAGCGACTACCGCGACCTGCAGGGCCGCTACGACCGCGTGGTGTCGATCGAGATGATCGAGGCGATCGGCCACCAGTATCTGGACACCTACTTCGCCAAGGTCGGCAGCCTGCTCGGCGACGATGGCGAGGCGCTGATCCAGGCCATCACCATCGAGGATCATCGCTACAAGCAGGCGCTGCACTCGGTGGACTTCATCAAGCGGCATATCTTCCCCGGCAGCTTCATTCCGTCGGTGGCCGCGATGACCGGGGCGGTGGCGCGCGCCAGCGACCTGCGCCTGTTCCATCTCGAAGATATCGGTCCCAGCTATGCGCTGACATTGCGCGCCTGGCGGCAGCGCTTCATGGCGCAGCTGCCGCAGGTGCGCGCACTGGGCTACGACGAGCGCTTCATCCGCATGTGGGAGTTCTACCTGGCCTATTGCGAAGCCGGTTTTCTGGAACGTTCGATCGGCGACGTGCACCTGTGGCTGAGCAAGCCCGGCGCACGCCCGCCGCAGTTCGTGCCCGGTCTTGCGTGAGGCATGAAGCAGCTCGGCAACTATCTCGGCTTGCAGGTGCTCTGGGTGGTGGCGGTGGCCGCTGCCGCGCACGGCCGCGTCTGGCCAACGCTACTGGTGCTGGCGCTGTTTGCGCTGTATCAACTGTGGCCCTCGCGACGCGCGCCCGGCGATGTGCCGTTGCTGATCGCCGCATTGGCGCTGGGCCTGCTGCTGGACACCACGCTGGCAGCGGGGGGCTGGGTGCGGTACGCCGCGGCGTGGCCCGGTAGCGTGTTGGCGCCGGCATGGATTCTGGCGCTGTGGGTGGGCTTTGCGCTCACGCTCAATCATTCGTTGCGCAGCGTGATGCAACGCCCGTGGCTGGCGGTGGTGCTTGGCGCCATCTTCGGCCCGTTTTCGTACTGGCTGGCGCAACGCAGCTGGCATGCAGTGGAACTGTCGGCACCGCCGCTGCATGCGGTACTCGCCGTCGGCATCGGCTGGGGCGTGGCCTGCGGCGTGTTGTCGCTGTATGCACGGCGTCTGGCGCGACCATTGCCGCACGACATGACCGGAGAACTGCAATGACTGTGTGGCCGCTGCTGCATGTGGGCGTATTCGCAAGTGGGGTGATGGTGCTGGGGTGGCTATGGCAACGCCGTAGCGGCAACGCCGGCCCGGTCGACGTGTTGTGGGCGGCCTGCCTGGCGATTGCTGCGCCGTATTGCGCGTGGATGTCCGACGGTGCGTTGCTGCCGCGCGTGTTGGTGGCGGTGCTTGGCGGTCTGTGGGGCGCGCGTCTGGCCTGGCATCTGGGCGTTCGCGTGTTCGGCGACCCGCACGAAGACGGCCGTTATCGCGCCCTGCGCGAACATTGGAACGGCGACCAGCGCAAGTTTCTCGGTTTCTTCCTGGCCCAGGCGGTGGTGGTGGTGCTGTTTGCGGTGCCGTTCCTGGCTGCGGCCAGCAACCCGAACCCGGCGTGGAGCGGATGGAGCACGTTGGCGGTCGTGGTGTGGCTGGTTGCCGTCGGCGGCGAGGCACTGGCCGACCGGCAGCTGTCTGCGCACAAGGCCGACCCGGTCAATCGCGGCAAGACCTGTCGCAAGGGACTGTGGCGGTATTCGCGCCATCCCAATTATTTCTTCGAGTTCGTGCATTGGTTCGCCTATCTGGCCTTGGCGGTCGGCGCCGGGCCCTGGCCGGTGGGGCTGTGCGCGCTCGGGCCGGTGGTGATGTTCGTGTTCCTGTATCGCTTCACCGGTATTCCCTACACCGAGCAGCAGGCCCTGCGCTCGCGTGGCGAGGATTACGCGCACTACCAGCGCACCACCAGTGCGTTTTTCCCGCTTCCCCCTTCGTCCTGAGTTGCCTGGAGAGTCGCATGTCCACCGTCACCGCCCCGCCCTCCTCGCTGCCCGAAGAAGCCTTTGCCACCCGTCTGGCCGAATCCGGCGTGCTGCCCGACGCCGCGTTGCGTTACGGCATCCGGCGTCTGTGCGCGCAGCGCCTGCGCGATGAGCGCGGCGGCGCTGCCGATGCCAACGGCGAGCGGCAGCGCGCCTTCATCGACAGCCTGCGCGCCAGCGCGATCGCGATCGAAACCGATGCCGCCAATCGCCAGCACTACGAATTGCCGCCGCAGTTCTTCACCCTGTGCCTGGGCAAGCGGTTGAAATACAGCAGCTGCTACTGGGACGCGAGCACACCGGACCTGGACGCGGCCGAAGAACGCATGCTGGCGCTGTACGGGGAGCGCGCCGAGCTGGCCGATGGACAACGCATCCTGGAACTGGGCTGCGGCTGGGGCTCGCTGACCTTGTGGATGGCCGAGCGCTACCCCAACGCCACCATTACCGCGGTGTCCAACTCACGTCCGCAGCGCGCGCACATCCTGGAGCAGTGCCGCATCCGCGGCCTGGGCAACGTGCAGGTCATCACCGCCGACGTCAACGCGCTGGCGCTGCCGCCGGGCAATTTCGACCGCGTGGTGTCGGTGGAAATGTTCGAGCACATGCGCAACTACCGCGATCTGCTTGCACGTGTAGGCAGCTGGCTGGCGCCCGGCGGCAAGCTGTTCGTGCACATCTTCTGCCACCGCGATCTGGCCTATCCGTTCGAGGTGGCCGGCGAAGACAACTGGATGGGGCGGCATTTCTTCACCGGCGGGCTGATGCCGGCGGCCGACACCCTGCTGCATTTCCAGCAGGACGTGGTGATCGAACAACGCTGGGTCCTGTCGGGCGAGCACTACGAAAAAACCGCCAATGCCTGGCTGGAAAACCAGGACCGCCACCGCGCGCAGATCATGCCGCTGTTGAAGCAGACCTATGGCGACGATGCGCAGCTCTGGTGGCAGCGTTGGCGCATGTTCTGGCTGGCCTGCGCGGAGCTGTTCGGCTACGACCACGGCCGCGAATGGGGTGTGGCGCACTACCGCTTCGTCAAACGCTGAGGGCACGCTGCCTCGAACGCCTGGATGGCGATGACGGACCAGCGGCCACCGCTGCCATGCATCGCGACGTAAACGAACCATCGCAGCGGTTGGCGATGGAGAGAGGGCGCGACAGACCCCAGTCGCGCATCGTGGCAGCCTGCGCATTGCAGGCGACCTGACGCGCAACGCGCTCGGACCTCAGATGGTGAAGCGCACCAAGCACGACGCAGCTGAGCCGGTGCCATGCATCGGCATCCATGCACCGCGCTTGCAAGCGCGCAGTGCGGGGGAGACACACCGGCGGCAGACACCGCCACGCACCCTGGCGGATGCGCAGCCGTATCGATAGGCGCATGCAGCGCGCGATCAGCCCGCCGCGGCGGTGATCACGATCTCCACCTTCCATTCCGGCCGCGCCAGTTTGGCTTCGACCGTGGCGCGCGCAGGCGTGAAGCCGTGCGGCACCCATTCGTCCCAGGCGGCGTTCATGCCGTCGAAGTCGGCGATGTCGGCCAGATAGATTTCGGCGCGCAGAATCTTGGTCTTGTCGCTGGCCGCCTGCGCCAGCAGCTTGTCGATCTCGGCCAGCACCTGGCGGGTCTGCCCGGTGATGTCTTCGCTGGTGTCATCGGCAATCTGGCCGGCCAGGTAGCACACGCCGCCATGGACGGTCATTTCGGACATACGCGGACCCGCATCGAATCGCTGCAGCATTTCAGACTTCCTACGGTTGATTGACCCGGCCATTGTCACGCGAATGCGCGGTGCGTGCAGCCCCACCGCGTACGGTGCGCGTCAACCACAGCCCCACCCGCACCATCCAGGCCACGATCAGCACGATGGCGATCTTCTGGCTGATCCCCGGCGGCGCGCTAGTGACCGTGACATGGAACAGCAGCACCGCAAATGCCGCCCAACCGAGCACGCATGCTCCGACCCAATGCGCGCGCCATGCGCGATCGCGGCAGAAGTACCACGACTGCAGCAACACCGCCGCGATCACGCACAGGAACGTGGCGTCGGCCGACACCACATGCACCAGTGTTGCCGCGTCTGGCGCCAGCTCCGGCATCCAGCTGTCGCCGATCGCCACCGCGCACAAGCCCAGCCCTGCCAGCCAGAACAATCCCAACACCGTGCGGCTGCGTGCCGCCGGCGCCAGCGCCGCATACAAGCCCGCCGCCAGCCACGCCATCGCTGCGGCCAACAGGCAGTACGCCGTGCGCAGCAGCAGGCCGTAGGCGCCGTGCAGATATGCGCTGAGTTGCGCGTCGATCCACCACAGATCGCCGCGTAGCCACTGCAGCACCAGTACCAGCCCGATGAAGGCCAGGCCGGCGGCAGCGGCCAGCGCCCCGGCATGCCCGCTCCAGCGTGGCGCGCCCCCCGGGGTGGCCTGCGCACCATCCGCGCGAAAGTCGGTCGTGCTCATCAGCAGCCTGTCTGCCTTCCAACGGTAACGTCGTTCATCCATTCCCCTGCGGCACGCACCTGCGCCTTTGCCCTATGATGCGCGCGGCCGTCCCGGGCCGACAGGTGTCGGCTCTCACGAACCCTGCGTTCACCTCGTTTCGGCACTTCGCGATCACGCTGCATGCTTCTTCAACCCGCTTGGCACATGCAGATCTTTGCGCACGCGGCACGTATCGTGCATGCGTCCTCTTTCCCTCTTATGCAGATCCCGTTGCCCTCATGACGGATACCCCCGTGTCTTCCGAAGCGCCTGCCAGCGGTTGGCGTCGCGCCCTGCCGGTCATCATCAGCCTGGCGATCCTGGCCATGGCGCTGCACGCGCTGTCGGCGCAGTTCACCGACCATGGGTACCGCCAGATCCGCCAGGCGTTCCGGGCGCTGGGCGCGGGGCAGATCGCACTGACCCTGCTGCTCGGGTTAAGCAGCTACGCCTGCCTGGTGGGTTTCGACTGGGTGGGGCTCAAGCGCACCGGCAAGCGGCTGCATCCGGCCCGGGTAGGCATCACCGCCTTCATGGCGCATGCGGTCGGCCAGACGCTGGGCTTTGCCGCGCTCACCGGTGGCGCGGTCCGCCTGCGCGGCTATGGCAGCGTCGGGCTGACCCTGGCCGAGATTGGCCAGGTGGTGCTGATGAGCACGCTGGGCTTCATCTTCGGCGCCTGGGTGCTGCTCGGGCTTGCGCTGATGCTGGAACCGGAAGCGGCCGCGCGTGCCCTGCCGATCACCGCAGAAGGCATCCGCATCGCCGGCATCGCCTTGCTGGCCGGCTATGTGGCGATGCTGGTGCTGGTGGGCAAGCAAGGCCGTGAGTTCGGGATCCGCAGCCATCGCTTCTGGCTGCCCGACCGCACCACCGTGCTCGGCGTCACCGCCCTCAGCGTGGTCGAGCTGGGCCTGGCAGCGGCGGCGTTCTACGTGCTGTTGCCGCCGGATCCGGGCACCGGTTACTTCGGCTTTATCGGCATCTGGCTGGTGGCGGTGGTGGCCGGCCTGATCTCCACCGTGCCGGCCGGGCTGGGCGTGTTCGAGTGGAGCCTGCTCAAGCTGCTGCCGCATGTGACGCCTGCCGCCGTGCTGGCTGCGGCGCTGGCGTACCGGGTCACCTACTACATCGTGCCGCTGCTGATTTCGGTGGCGATGGCGGCCGCCTCCGGGCTGGGGGCGCCGGTCCGGGCCAGCGCCAGCACCGCACGCACGGTGTGGAAGACGCTGCGTCCGTGGCTGCCGCAGATCCTGGCCCTGGCGGTCTTCGCCGTGGGCGCGGGCCTGATGATCGACGGCACCTTGCCGACGCCGCGTGCGCGCCAGGAAGTGGCGCCGCTGCCACTGATCGAAACCTCGCATCTGCTGGTCAGCCTGGGCGGCATGCTGCTGCTGCTGATCGGCCAGGGCCTGCAACGCCGCAGTCATGCGGCCTGGATGCTGGCGCTGGGCGTATGCGTGCTGCTGCCGCCGTTGTCGCTGCTGCGCGGCAGCCACATTTCGGTGTCGTTGTCGGCAGCGCTGGCAGCGCTGGCGCTGTGGGCCGCGCGGCGCGAGTTCTACCGCCAGGGCGCGCTGCTGGACGAAGCCTGGTCATGGCGCTGGCTGAGCAATCTGGGCCTGGTGCTGGTGGCCACGTTCTGGCTGCTGTTCTTCGTCTACAGCCACGTCGAATACAGCAACGACCTGTGGTGGCAATTCGCCACCTCGGCCAATGCGCCGCGCGCGTTGCGCGCCGCGCTGATCCTGTGCGTGGGCGTGATCATGTTCGGCATGGCGCGGCTGCTGCGCGGCGGGCGCCGACCGATGCCGGCCGCCGATGCGCAAACCCTGCAGACGCTGGCGCCGATTCTGGAAATCAGTACCGACACCCAGGCCTGTCTGGCGTTGACCGGCGACAAGGCGTTTCTGTTCGATGCGCAGGGCCGGGGCTTTGTCATGATGCAGCGCTACGGTGGCTCGCTGATTTCGATGGGCGACCCGGTCGGGCCGCCGGAGGTGGCCCGCGCGCTGATCTGGCGCTTCCGCGAGGAGGCCGACCACATGGGCCTGCGCCCGGTGTTCTACCAGGTCGGCGAAAAATACTGGCAGACCTATCTGGATATGGGCCTGACCCTGGTCAAGCTTGGCGAAGAAGCGATCGTGCCACTGGAGGGCTTCACCCTGGAAGGCCGCGACCGCGCCGATCTGCGTCAGGCCTGGAACCGCGGCAAGCGTGGCGGCCTGACCTTCCGCATGCTGCAGCCGGAGCAGGTGGACGCCGTGCTGCCGCGCCTGGCCGAGGTATCGGAACAATGGCTGGAAGAAAAATCCGGCGAGGAGAAAGGGTTCTCGCTCGGCAGCTTCGATGCGGACTATCTGCGCCGGTTCCCGGTGGCGGTGGCCGAGGCCGAAGGGCAGATCGTGGCCTTTGCCAATGTGTGGTGGGCACCGGCCGGCGGCGAGCTGTCGGTTGACCTGATGCGGCATAGCGCCGAGGCGCCGAAGGGCACCATGGATTTCCTGTTCATCGAGCTGTTCCTGTGGGGCCAGGCCAATGGCTACACGCGCTTCTCGCTGGGCATGGCGCCGTTGTCGGGGCTGGCCGAACACCGCCTGGCCGGGCGCTGGAATCGCTTCGCCAGCCTGGTCGCACGCCATGGCGAGCGCTTCTACGGCTTCAGCGGGCTACGCCGGTTCAAGTCGAAGTTCGCCCCGACCTGGCGCCCGCGCTATCTGGTCGCGCCGGGCGGCATGCATCTGCCGGCCGCGCTGCTGGACGTGACCCGGCTGATCTCGGTGGACCCCGGCCGGCAGGAATGACGCGATGCACCCGCCTGTCCGCTTTGCGGCGCAGGTGGGTGCGCAGATCGCAGGATGTGGCTGGGCGGTTGGAGAGGTTGCCGCAATGGAGTCAACCATCGCCAGGGGCGCCCCCACAGCTGGCGCACACCAGTGGCACAGCCACACCTGTCAGCGGCCGCGCCCGCCTGGCTGGGAGCGTTGCAGCACTGACAGCCGCGCCTGGTTCAGTGCCTGAGCCGCACCGACCGATGGCAAGGGCATCGTGGTTACGATGCCCTGCACGTCAAGGCGTCGACAAGCCGTGCAGCTGCTCCATGATCACCTTGGACAGGGTCGCGTAATCGCCCTTGAAGTGGTGATCGCCCGGCAGCGCCACGCGCTTGGCGGCCTGCGCCGGCAGGCTCGGGCACAACGCATCGCCATCGTCCTGGCCGTAGATGCACACCGTGGTGCCGGCCGGCAGACGCTGCACTTCCGGCGCGATCGGCAGGCCTTCGTCATCCGAGCCCAGCCAGTTGCTGACATGGAATTCGTAATCGGCCAGCTTGCCGACCGACAGCAGCGCGGTCATGCGGATGTTCTGCCTGGTCTGCGCCGGCAGCTTGTTGATCGCCGCCGGCAGCACATCGGCGCCTTGCGAGAAGCCGATCAGCACCACGCGCTTGCGCTGCCAGCGCTGCGCATACACGCGCGCAATGCGGTCCAGGTCGGTGGCGAAGCCCTGCGGCGTGCGCTCGGTCCAGAAGTATCGCAGCGAATCCAGCCCGACCACCGGGATGCCCTGCGCGGCGAGCGCATCGGCGACTTCTTCGTCCAGCCCGGCCCAACCGCCGTCGCCGGACACGAAGATCACGAAGGTGTCGTCGTCGCCGTCGCCGTCCGGCTTGGCCGGCAATTCGACTACCGGCAGGTCGGTCAGGCCGCCCGGCGGGGGCGGCAAGACAACGCCCTTCTGCTCGCCCAGCGAACGGGCTGCGGCACGCAGGCCGGGCAGGATGTCGCCCTGCGCAGACCGCTTGAAGGTGCGGGCCTGCGGAACCTGCTTGAGGAAGGCGTCCTCGGCTGCTGCAGGACACCGTTTGTCCTGGCTGCCGGCCAGCACCCAGGGAATCTGCAGCGTCGCCGGAACCAGGCTATTGCCGCCCGGACGCACACCTGGCTGGCAGATCGCCTGATCGGACACCGTGGCCGGGCACAGACCATCGGTGAGCACGCCGGCCAGCACATGCGGCTTGGCCTGCGCGCCGATGGCATACGCCAGCGCCGCACCTTCGCCATCGCCCACCAGCAACGGCAACCGGTAGGTGGGGATGTGATAGAAGGCCTGCAGGTAGCGCGAGAAGTTCTCCACATCGCCCACCGAAAACGCGCAGGTGCCGCCGGCCTTGCGCAGGACCGCGTACAGATGCGCGGTATCCACCATCGCCACCATCGCGCCATCGTCGCGCAACGCTTGCGCCTGGGCCTGGCGCTTGCTGGCATTGCCTGCGCCCGCCAGCCAGATCACCACGCGTTGCGGCTCGTCCTTGGGCATCAACACCGGGATCTGTTCGAAACGCCCGTGGCTGATCGGTTCCGGAGCCTGGGCGGCGGCCATTCCCGACAGCGTCACCATCGCCGCGCCGCAGAGCGCGCTCCATCGTTCAAGTCGTCGCATGTCGCACCATCGGGAAAAGTGATCCAAAGATAATCGTTCCGGCACTCGCCGCGAAGCGCGGCGCTTCGCTCACCGCGCCTGCGCCAGCTGACGGGCTTCCCAGGCGGCCAGGGCCTGGCGATAACGCGTCATTTCTTCGGCGTACAGATCGTGCACGCACAGCGGGCAGCCGCTTTCGCAGCACTCGTTGGGCGCGGGTGCCTGCGGCGGTTGCGGGCGGGGATCGGAGGCGGACATGGCGCTATCGTGCATGCGGCTATTGTAGCGTCGTGCGCATCCGCCGCTGCGGGGTCGCGCGCCACGCGGCGGCAGCGGCGGCTCAGCGACCCAACCGGCGACGCAGGTTGTCCCGCGCGGCCGTATCGATGCGTGCGTGGAAATAGTCGCTGAGAAAGATGCGCGGGCGCTTCAGCAGCCCGGCCAGGAAGCGGCGGCGATTGAGCCGGAACAGCAATGCGGGAACATGGCCCCGGTATTCCTCGGCGATCGCGCGGTCGTAAGCATCGAAGACGGCAGCGGGCGCGGCCAGGATCGCCATGTCGCAATCCAGGAACAGCGCGGCCTCCTCGTCCACATCCTGCGGTTGCAGTTGTCCATGGCGCGCGGTGAGCAGGATCAGCGCCTGCACGCGCTGCAGATCCACTTCGGCATGCGGCCACCAGCGCGGGATGCAGTCCATTGCCCACTTCGCAGATTCGGCTTCGTTGTCGCTGCGCCCGGGCTGGTAGATCGCATCGTGGAACAGGACCGCCAGCCAGACCTCCATCGGCCGTTGCCAACCCGGCCCGGCAGCGACCTCGGCATAGTGGTGCAGCAGTGCACGCACGTGGCCGAAGTGATGGTAGGCGCGCGGCGGCGTGGCATAGGCCTGTTCCAACGCGGCCAGATGGTCGGCATGCAACGGCAGGGGTGTGATGGCATCCATGCACGCAGGCTACCGCGTGCATGCGCGTCTGCACACAGCCTTACCGATCAACGCAGCTTGCGGCCTGACGCAGCGGCCAGCGGCTTTCGATCTGGTAACGCGACTGGCCAAGAAAGCTGCGCACCAGCGCAAAGTCGCGCACCGTCCAGGCAAGCGCGTCGCAACGGCGTTGCGGCAAGCTCTGGTTACAATACAGCAGCGTCATGTGCGGCGTGTACTGCGCATCGCCAGCGATGCCCACGTGTGCCAGCTGACGGCCAAGCGCCCCTTGCAACGCATACAGCCCGCGCACGCGCTCTTCGCCACGCAGCACGCACGGCAGTTGCGAGCGCCGTCCACCGAACGTCCCGACGCGGTCGAACTCGACCTCGAAGGCGTCCATCGCCACCCGCCCGGCGGCCTGGCTTGCGCGGCTCACCAACGAGGGCGGCAGCCCGCCAGCGTAATCGCCCAGGTGATGCAAGGTCACATGCAGCCGCTCGCGCCCCAACGGCTTGCCATCCACCTGCCCGCTCTGCAGCAGCCCATTGGCGATGCCTGCCGCACGCTCGGCAGTGGTGGCATCGGCCATCACCGCAAAGAACAGACGTTCGGTGGTCTTCTCTTCCCCCAAGCCAAGCGACAACTGCGCCTCGGCCGATGACAGATATAGAAACTGCTGCTTCATGGGGTGATTCCACGACCGCCTGCGCGGGCCTGGCTGAAGAAGGGCGGCGGATACTAGCAGACCTGACGCATGCGCGAATATGCCGCGCAATCCATCGCCAGCGTGGAACACGCCAGCGCCGTGGAACGGCACTGGCGATTTGGCGATCTGTTCGCCACATGATGGCCAGCGTGCCGCGCACACAAAAAGAAACGGGCAGCTCGCGCTACCCGTTTCCCGCCTGTATCGATCTGCTCCGAGAGCTGCATCGGTACAGATGCGCTTCGGTCTTGCTACCGCGTTATGCGGCGTTCTTCATCGCATGCTTGCGATTGCGCATCACGTCGTGACATGCACGCACTTCCGGCAGCAGGCGCAGTGCGGCGTCGCGTGCAGCGGCCGGCGTGTCGGCATCGGCAATGGTTTCATCGAACGCCTTCAGCAGGCGGTCTTCGGATTCTTCCAGCTCGGCCACGTAGCCGTACTTGGTGTCGCCCAGCGTCGCGCGCACCTTGCCGTAGAACTGCTGCATGCTGCCGACCATGGTGCCGTGCTTTTCCGGCGTCCCACCGGCCGAGACAACCACGCTGCTCAGGCTGCTCACGATGTCGGTCTTGACGCCGGCAATGCGGCGGAACAACGTCGCCAGCTCTGCGTCGCCAACCTTGGCCGCGGCTTCGTCGTAGAAATCCTTGCCATCGCGGGAAATGGCGATGAGGTCGTTGAGGCTATGCTCGGTCTTGCTCTGAATGCTCATGTGTCGCTCCTTGCTGGATGCGCTGACGCTGCGGAAGTGCGATGCGTCGGCTTTCGGGGAGTAGCGCAATCGATGCGTTGATTGCGATGCCGTAAACGTGGTGTACGGCTGCATCCTGGCGGCGCGACCATAATCGGCATGTGAGCGATGCGCGGCTCGTCCTCACGCCATCGTGCGGCCGATGAACTGCGATTCATCGATGGCAACGACGCATCAAGACTCCTTTGGTTGCCGACTTGCCCACATATTGTCGACCAGATTCGGATACGGCCGCCCGGCCGCTGCTGCACGTTGTTTCGCGGCGGCTTTCTGCGCCTCGGTCAACGGTGTGGATGCGCTCTTTCGCTTGGGAGTGGGCCGCTTCCACGGCGGCGGAGTGAATTCGGTCATGGCGCTGTTCGGTCCGCTTGCATTGAGCGTGCAGTCTCGACACATCGCTGTGAGTTGATCGTGGATGCGCGCATGCGGCGCCCACAGGGACGCGACAGCGAACAAGCGCTGCCGCGCGCTGATCAGCCCGCCACGCCGTCAGCCGGCGTCGCACGCTTCCCAGATGGAAGGCGCAGGCCCAACGTCAACAGACCACCCCAAGCAGCGCAGCCCACGCCGGCCGGCAAACGCAGCTGCACGGAGCAACCCATCAGCAGTGGGTCACCAACGTGCGCTGGCGTTGCTCCTGCCACACCGCCAGCGCGTAGACCAGTAAGCCGCCAAGTGCCGTGGCCGCACCCACGTACCCGGTGGAGGTCCAGCCCCAGCCCGCGGTGATCGCCATGCCGCCCAACCAGGGGCCCAAGGCATTTGCGGTGTTGAAGGCGGCATGGTTGGACGCTGCCGCCAAGGTTTGCGCTTCGGCCGCCACATCCATCAGGCGGGTCTGCAACGCAGGCGCCAGCGCGCCCATCGTGCCAACCGCCACGATGGAGACGAACACCCACAGCCCCGAATGCGCGGCCAGCGGGAAGGTCAGCATCACCACGATCGACCACACCAGCAGCACCGGCACCGCGCGGAACTGCATGCGGTCGAATAACCACCCACCCAGGATGCTGCCAAGCACGCCGCCAACGCCGAATGCGGCCATTGCCAACGGAATGCGCGCAGGCGCGACGCCGGTGACCGCCGTCAAGGTTGGCGCCAGGTAACTGAAAACGCAGAACATTCCCGAGAATCCCACCGCACCGATCGCCAACGCCAGCCACACCTGCGGCTGATTGAACGCACGCAGCTCGCGCAGTGGCTGCTGACGCGGCTCGTCCGGCGCAGGCGGCAGCAACGCCGCCACCGCCGCCACCGTGCCCAGCGCGATCACCGACACCGAGGCATACGCCCAACGCCAGCTCACGAGTTGCCCCAGCCAGGTCGCCAGCGGGTTGCCCACCAGCAAGGCAACGCTCAGGCCCAACAGCACGCGCCCCACTGCGGTCGCGCGTTGATTGGGCGGACTGATCGAGGCGGCAACCAGGGACGCGACGCCGAAATACGCGCCGTGCGGCAGGCCGGCGATGAAGCGACACAACAGCATCGTGTGATAGCTGGGCGCCAGCGCACTGGCAAGGTTGCCCAGCGCGTAGAACACCATCAGCAACAACAACAAGGTGCGGCGCGGCCAGCGCGCGCCCAGGATCGCCAGCAACGGCGCACCGACCACCACACCCAGCGCATAGGCACTGATGACATGGCCCACCTGCGGTTCGCTGATCTGCAGTCCATGCGCGATCTGCGTCATCAGGCCCATCGTGGAAAACTCGCTGATGCCGATCGCAAAACCGCCCATCGCCAGCGCAAGCAGGATCAGCACGTAGTCGCGCCGTGGCACGCGCGGCGGCGCGGAGAGGTCGATATCGGACATGCCCGACTCCAGGATGACGGGGCGGCTTATTATTGTGCAATGCAGCAATCGGCGAAAGGTGTCGGCCGATGACGGTTCAGCGCTGATCCGCAGCACATCACAGTTCCACTGGCCTGACGCGGTGTGGGGACGCAGTGTCCTATTGACGTCGCTCGAATCTGCTTGGGTCCGCCACCATCGCTGTGGGGCACCGCGATCGGCGTGGTGCCGCGCCTGGCGCGATCCAACTCGAACTGGTTGCTGATGTCCAAATCCACTGAATCTCCGTTGTTCTCCCCGGTGCGCCTGGGCGCATTGGATCTTGCCAACCGCGTGATCATGGCGCCGCTGACACGCAACCGCGCCGGCGCCGGCCAGGTGCCCTCGCCGCTCGCCGCCGAGTATTACGGCCAGCGCGCCACCGCCGGCCTGATCGTCGCCGAAGGCACGCAGATCAGCCCGCTCGGCCAGGGGTATCTGGACACCCCCGGCATCCACACCCAGGCGCAGGTCGAAGGCTGGCACGCAGTCACCGATGCAGTGCACCGCCGTGGCGGCAAGATCGTGCTGCAGCTATGGCATGTCGGCCGCGTGTCGCATACCAGCGTGCTCCCTGCTGGCGAAGTGCCGGTCGCGCCCAGCGCCATTCGCGCCGAAGGCAAGACCTACACCAAGAACGGCTTCGAGGATGTCTCCGAGCCGCGCGCACTGGCGCTGGATGAAATCCCCGCGCTGATCGAGGACTACCGCATCGCCGCACGCAATGCGATCGATGCCGGGTTCGATGGCGTGGAAGTGCATGCCGCCAACGGCTATCTGCTGGATCAGTTCCTGCGCGATGGCTCCAACAAGCGCACCGACGCCTACGGCGGCGATATCGAAAACCGTACGCGCCTGCTGAGCGAGGTGGTGCAGGCCATCGCCGACGAAATCGGTGCCGAGCGCACCGGCGTGCGGCTGTCGCCGGTGACCCCGGTGTACGGCGCACACGACTCCGATCCGCAGCCGTTGTTCGAACGTGCAGTCGAGCGGCTCAACCTGATCGGGGGGCTGGCCTTCGTGCACGTGATCGAGGGTGCCACCGGCGGCCCGCGCGACAACATCGCCTTCGACTACGCCGCGTTGCGTGCCAAGTTCGATGGTGCGTGGATCGCCAATAACGGCTACGACCGCGGCATGTCCGAACAGGCCATCAGCAGCGGCTACGCCGATGCGATCGCTTACGGCCGCCCGTTCATCGCCAACCCGGATCTGGTGCGTCGCCTGCGCGAGAACGCGCCGCTGACAGAGGTCGACCAGGCCACCCTGTACGGTGGCGGTGCCAAGGGCTATACGGACTACCCCGCACTGGCGGATTGATTCCGCCCCGGCTGGCCGATCACTGCCGCAACCAGGCGGCAGTGATCGGCACCCAATGCAGTGCGTACGCGCAGTGCGCGATGCAGTGCGGCACTACCAACGCAGACCGGCCAGCTTGGCTGCCCTGCGTGCGCAGCCCAGGTTCGCGTGGCACGCCGACACCGCAGCGTCGCCACATGACGCGCACAGCGCATGCCGCTAGCATCCAGGCAGCCCTTGCTGCTGGACGACCCATGCGCTGCCTTCTCTCGTTTGCCCTGTGCTGCACGCTGCTGATCGGCGGGCAGGCGCTCGCCGTGCCGTTCTGGGGCGCGCGCCAGTCCAGCCCTGCCGATACCCTGCCCGCGCAGCTCCAACCGGGCCAATGGATCTGGGGTGGCGTCAGCAAAGGCTGGGGGCCGATGGCGGTGATCGTCAGCCTGACCGAACAACGCGCCTATGCGTATCGCAACGGCATCCTGATCGGCGTGTCCACCATCAGTTCCGGCAAGCCGGGGCACGAAACGCCCACCGGTGTGTTCACCATCCTGCAGAAGGACAAGGATCACCGCTCCAACATCTACAACGCCGCCCCCATGCCGTATCAGCAGCGGCTGACCTGGGACGGCGTCGCCCTGCACGCCGGCGGCCTGCCCGGCTATCCGGAGTCGCACGGTTGCGTGCATCTGCCTTCGGAATTTGCGCGATTGCTGTTCGACAATTCCAATATGGGCATGGTGGTGGTGGTCGCACAGGCCGGCATCAGCGCCGACGATGTGGTGCATCCGCGCGCGCTCAGCCCGATCGATCCCACCACCGGCGCCGAGCGCGCCCTGCTGCCGCTGCCAAGCGGTCAGGCGTTCGCCTGGCAGCCGGAGCTGGCACCGACCGGCCCGATCTCGATGCTGATCAGCAGCACCGACCAGCAACTGGTGGTCTACCGCAACGGTGTGGAAATCGGACGCGCGCAGGTGGCCTTGCATGCACAGCCCGGCGCCGCGCCGCTGGGCACGCAGGCGTTCATCGTCGGCCAGGGCTTTCTGCCGGGCGACCTGCCCGGACTGCCCGGCCAGCGCATGCCCAACTGGATGCGAATCGGCATTCCCGGCAGTACATCCGCGGCAGGGCAGGCACTGGACGCCGCCACCGTCGCGCGCCTGCAGGTGCCGCCCGCATTTCTGGCCGGGCTGTTGCCGCTGCTGACCCCTGGCGTGGTATTGGTCGCCACCGACCAGCGCATCCTGCCGCAGACCACCGGCGCCAAGCTGCAGGTGCTGGATTCGGACCCGCCTGAAACGCCATGAGCGCGCCATCAGCGCGTTGACCGGACAGGCGGGGGCAGCGACTGCGGCTCGCGCGACGTGCCGCGTGCCGCCCTCCCCCACCGCGCAGCGTTGTTGTTTGACGGGCTGATCCAGTGCCACGGATCGCGCGATTGTCAACGCAGCGCTACAGGCACATGATGCGGCGACCTCATTGCCAATGATGTGCGTGATGCGCCTGTTCGCTGCGGTTCTGTTCGGCATCCACGTTGCGGCCTGCAGCATGGCCGCTGCATCGGCACAAACCACACGTCCTGCGGCGCCAGGCGCAGACTGCCTGGATGCGCGGCAGGTTGCGGAACTGCATCAGGCCGACGCACGCACGCTGGCCGTCGCCCAACACGACGGCCGCTTGTTCCGCCTGCAGCTGGCGCAGGACTGCCCACAGCTCGCCGCACAGGCAGATGCCACGCTGCTCGCCCCGCACGGCTGGGTCTGCAACGGCGCCCAGGCGTTTGTCGGCGTCGGGCAGCAACGCTGCGCCATCGGCCAGGTCGCCACGCTCAGCGCGCGCGATTACGCCGGCATTGCCCGGCAACGCGACCGCGACGGAATCCCCACGCTGGACGGCGTCAGCGTCCGCCAGGCGCGACGTCGCAGCTTCGCCGGCTCATCCAGCTACTGCTTCAATCCCAGCATGTTGCGCGCGTGGTCGGAAGACGCCCAGGGCCTGGTGGTGGAAGTGTCGCCGCGCCACCCCGGCACGCACCGCCATTATCGCGTCGAGTTGATGGACAGCTGCCGCGAACTCAGCGGCGCACCGCCGATTCGCTTCGTATCCGGCATGGGCTTAAATGCGATCTGCGGCAATCCTGGCGACAAGGTCGATGTCCTCGACGAAATCGGCCTTGCCGGCGCCAGCGTCGGTGCGGGCCAGCAAGGCGACCTGAGCACGACGCGCGGCGGACAGTTTGGTCGCATGCGCCAGAGCTGCATGGTGGCAGCGGTGTATCCGCGCGATTGAGCGTGCCGCAGCGCAGGAACGCGCTTGCGCGCGACGAAGCGTCATCGAGCATGCATCATCGCGCGCAAGCGCGCTCCTACATACGCCAGATGACATCTGACTCCAGATGACACCTGACCAAGGCGGCGGCAGGCTCAGGCCTTGCGCAGGAAACAGGTCTTCAGCACCAGGCCCTTGATCTTTTCCGAGTTGCCTTCGATATGTTCGGCATCGTCTTCGACCAGGCGGATATTGCGGATCACCGTGCCCTGCTTGAGCGGAATCGACGAGCCCTTGACCTTGAGATCCTTGATCACCGTCACCGTGTCGCCGGCCTGCAACACGTTGCCGTTGCTGTCGCGCACGACCGTCGCGCTCGCGGCAGCCTCGCCTGCACTCCATTCGAAACCGCAATCGGCGCAGATCGACAACGCGCCGTCGGCATAGGTGTTGTCCTGGCCGCATTGCGGGCAGGCGGGAACGGTAGACATGCGGGTCCTTGATCAAAAACGGGCGTGGATTGTAGCTCTCCGGCGTTGCGATCACGCACCCGGCACGGCCGCAGCGCGATAGTGCCGGGCTTATCGAATACCTTGCAGGTCGTACGTGTCCAACCAGCCAGCGCCTCCCGTACCGACCGCCACAGACACCGGTAACGCCAGCGGCGGCCCCGGCAATGCGAGCTCAGGCACTCCTGCAAAGCCCAAGGGCTCGCACCTGGTGGTTTACGTTGCGCTGGCCGGCAACCTGGCCATCGCAATGGCCAAATTCATTGCGGCAGGCATTTCCGGCAGCTCGGCCATGCTCAGCGAAGGCGTGCATTCGCTGGTGGATACCGTTAACGAGGTGCTGCTGCTGTACGGCCTGCGCCGCGCCGCGCAAGCGCCGACGCCGACGCACCCATTCGGCTACGGGCGCGAACTGTACTTCTGGAGTTTCATCGTCGCGCTGCTGGTGTTTGCGATGGGCGCCGGGGTGTCGCTGTACGAAGGCATCGTGCACCTGCGTCATCCC
Source organism: Xanthomonas sp. 10-10 (assembly GCF_040182365.1). NCBI lineage: Bacteria > Pseudomonadati > Pseudomonadota > Gammaproteobacteria > Lysobacterales > Lysobacteraceae > Xanthomonas > Xanthomonas sp. 10-10. The sequence continues at coordinate 1,782,552 of NZ_CP144460.1, read as the reverse complement.
GAGCCGGCCAAGAGCCATCTTGTCGCCTACTGCGTACTCGGCGTCTCGATCGTGTTCGAAGGCATTTCCTGGGTGGTGGCGCTGCGCGAATTTCGTGCCAAGAAGGGCCGCATGGGCTATTTCGAGGCGTTTCGCCAGAGCAAGGACCCCAGCACCTTCACCGTCTTGCTGGAAGACAGCGCAGCGTTGATCGGCCTGTTCATGGCGCTGCTTGGCCTGGCCGGCGCGCAGCTGCTGGACATGCCCGAGCTCGACGGCATCGCATCGATCGGCATTGCCGGCGTGCTCGCCTTCACCGCCTTCCTGCTGGCGCGCGAAACCAAGGGCTTGCTGATCGGCGAGCCGGCGCATGCGCATGTCACCGAGTCGCTGCTACGCATCGCCGCCAGCGACCCGGATGTGCGCGCCGCCAACGGCGTGCTCACCATGCAGATGGGCCCCAACCAGGTCGTTGCCGCGCTCAGCGCCGAGTTCGAAGACAGCCGCACCACGCCGCAGATCGAAGCCTGTGTCGGGCGCATCGAAGCGGCGGCCAAGCGCCAGCATCCCGAGCTCACCGCGTTGTTCATCAAACCGCAGACACCGGAAACCTGGCGCGCGCGCCGGGCACAGATCGAGCGTGGCGCGCAGACCGACTGAGCAGGTCCATAGATGTCTGACGCGCACGCAAGCGTGCGCGAGGTGCGGCGTTTCAGCCAGATTCGCGCTGCAGCAGATCCAGCACACGGCCGCCAGCGCATCGGCGCAGACCGCGCCACGAGCCGATCTGCACCCGTATCGCCCGTGCCCACGCAGCAAGGCATTGCTGCGCGGCCTGGTCCAGCCATGCTCTCCACCAAGCTGATCCTCGCCCCAACCGCAACTGCAGCCGCGGTTGCATGACCGGCTTCGATTGCCTACGGTGTGCGGGCAGCATCTGTTCGCATCGTGAATCAGCCGATGCACTCCCCTTCGATCACCCGTCATGGAGGTTTCCAATGGAAATCAGCCAAGGTCGCGTTGCGACCATTCACTACACACTTTCCGACGACAGCGGCCAGGTATTGGACCGCTCCACCCCGGACACCCCGCTGAGCTATCTGCACGGTGCCGGCAATATCGTTCCCGGCCTGGAGCAGGCCCTGGACGGCAGGCGAGTCGGCGACACGCTCACTGCCGATGTCGCGCCTGAGCAAGGCTACGGCCCGCGTCATCAGCAGCTGATCCAGCACGTGCCGCGCGATGCCTTCCCCACTGATGTCGAGGTGGTACCCGGCGTGCAGTTCGAGGCGCGCACCCAACAGGGCCCGGTGCTGGTCACCGTGACCGAGGTCGGCCCCGATCAGGTCACCGTGGACGGCAACCACCCGCTCGCCGGGCAGACCCTGCACTTCGCGGTGGAGGTGGTGGAGGTGCGCGAAGCCACCACGGACGAATTGAACCAGGGGCACGTGGACGACATCGCGGCCTGACGTGCTGTGCCGCGTGCCGACGCGCACGCGGCACATCGGCCGGGGCGCAATGCCTGCGTGCCGTTCTGGACGGAGCACGCGGCAGCCGTAGTACAGTGCGCGCCCCGCTCTCAGGCACTGTGCATGAAACTCGGCATCGACTTCGGTACCAGCAACTCCGCCGCCGCGGCGATCGTCGATGGGCAGGTGGCGCCGGTGCGCTTCGGCGAGGCCTTGCAGTTCCGTACCACGGTGTATTTTCCCGACACCATGCGCGACCCGGAGGATTTCAGCCTCACGCCCGCGCTCGAATACGAAATGCAGCGCCTGATCGACTCCGGCCGTCGCGACGCCGTTGCCGCTGGCCGCACGCCCAATCAGGACAGTTTGCGCCGCGAGGCGCTGCGCATCGTGCGTCGGCAATGGATGGAAGAGCAGGTGCGCGAGCCGCGCAGCTCGGCGGCACTGCTGCAGAACGCGGTATACGGCGACGATGCGCTGGACGCCTACTTTCTCGAAGGCGAAGGCAACCTGGTGCAGAGTCCCAAGTCGATGCTGGGCTACAACCTGCACCCGCGCGCGCGCCAGACCATCACCGGCATCGCCACGCACGTGCTGGAACATATCCGCCTGACCGCCTCGCGCCAGTTCGATCTCAACATCCGCACCGCCGTGCTTGGCCGCCCGGTGCAATTTCGCAGTTCGATCGGCGAGGCCGGCAATGCGCAGGCGCTGGAGATTCTGCAGACTGCGGCAATCGCTGCAGGGTTCGACAGCGTGGAGTTTCTCGAAGAACCCGCAGCGGCGGCGATGCACTACCACGTCAGCCATGACACCCGCCACGACACGGTGGTGGTGGACATCGGCGGCGGCACCACCGACATCGCCCATGCCAGCGTCGGCGGCAGCGCCCCGCCGCAGGTGCACCGCGCCTGGGGCATCGCGCGCGGCGGTACCGACATCGATCTGGCACTCAGTCTCGCGGCCTACATGCCGCTGTTCGGCCGCGGCATCACCCGCGTGCCGGCGCACCACTACGTGGAAGCGGCGATGGTGCAGGACATGACCCGCCAACGCGAATTCCGCCTGCACAAGTACCAGGACGTACCTGCCCCGTTCGACAAACGCCTGCAGGCATTGCAGGACACCGGCAATACCGCGCGCCTGTATCGCGGCGTGGAAGCCTGCAAGATCGCGCTCAGCGAGCTCGACCGGCACCAGGCGTCGCTGGAATTCATCGAACGCGGGCTGGGCGTGGACGTGCAGGCCAGCGCACTGGTTGCGTCCGCTTCCAGCTATCTGCGCGAACTGGAAGGCCTGCTTGCGCAGGTGCGCGCCGACCTGGCTGCGCCGCCGGCTACCGTGTTCCTGACTGGCGGCATGTCGCGCGCCGGCTATATCCGCGACACCGTGGCCGCGGTGTTCCCGGAATCGCGCCTGGTGCATGGCGACCCCTCGTTCGGCGTGGTGCAGGGCCTGGCATGGGCGGCGGCACAAGGCGCCCGCCCGTCGGACGATTAACACAAATCGGCGCTCAGTGCCTATAATAAGCGGTTGCTGCCTGACGCCCCGCCGTCGTGTCAGCAAGGCACGCTCGCCGTGCCACCGCGATGGCGCACCGAACGCGATCGCACTTCTCGACACCGCTTCCGCGCGCACCACCCTGGCCGCACGCGGTGTCATTGCACTTCCCCGCTACAGGAGGCCACATGGCACGTCCCGCGACCAAGCAGAAATCCCAGCCCAGCATCGCTCGCAGCGAAGGCAAGTCGCAGCCGCTCAGTCGTGAGCGCATCGCTGCCGACATCGCCGCGTTCCGCAAGACCGGCGGCCGGATCGAAGTGCTCACCACCAACTTCGGCCCCGCCCGCAACGACGGCGACAAGATCGCGTAAGCAGCGAGCACGCTAGCGCTTGCTGCGCAGCGCGCGCTCAAGCAGCTGCAGCCAAGGGTTTCCTTGACGTGTTACCAACGTGCCACCGCAAGGTGGCACGTTTGTTTTCGGCATCAGTTGCTGTAGTCGATACGCACCGAACCCGAGTGCGACTCCAGTTTGATATCGCCGTTGCCTGCCCCCAGCGTCGCACGCAAGCTCTTGCCGGGGCCGTACTCCGGCCGTTCGACCCGCCCGGCCACCGAGCGGATGTCGCCACTGAAGACCTCTGCATTCAGCGCCGCCGACACGTTGCGCGGCACCCCCAGCGTGATCGTGCCGCTGACGCTCTCGGCAGAGATGCTGCCGCCCGGCGCCAGTCCGGTCACCGTCACTGCGGTCGAGCCAGACACGCTCTGCGAACGCAACTGCGAGACCTGCCCCGCACCGATCCGGATATCGCCGGAGACGGACTCGGCCGACACGACCCCGCTGGCACCGGCTTGCGCGTCGATCTGCCCGCTGACCGTGCCCAGCGTCACCCGCCCGCTGCTGACCGTGCTGCGCAACGTCCCGCTGACCGTCTCCAGCTGCGCTTCCTTGGCACGCCCGCGTGCCACCACGTCGCCACTGACGGATTTGAGCTGCAGCCGCGCAAGATCGACCTGATCCACATCCACCGACGCGCTGACCGCATCCACCTGCAGCATGGCGGCACGCGGTACGCGCAACTCCAGCTGGGCGCCCTTGCCGTTGCGGCTGGTGCGCGGATAGATCACCTCCAGCTGCAACCGGTTCGAACTCGCATCGACCTCCAACCGCTGACCCTCGCCCAAGGTCCCGGTCAGCGCCACCTCGTCGCGGTCCCAACCGCGCACACGGATTTGCCCGGCGATGTTTTCCAGCTCCACGCGCCCGCCGCGCGCCAGGGGATGACTCTGGTTGACCGCGGTTTGCGCAGCTGCCGGTGCAGCGCACACCGCAGCCAACAGCAGCAGGGAAACAGATGCGTAGTGCATGAGCATGCTCCTCAACTTAGAAAGGGTGTCTGGCCCTGGGAGGCGAGACGGGTCAACTGCAGCCGCTTGGCGTAGGTGCGCTGCAGTTGCGATAACAAAAAGGCCGACCGCGGACTCTGCGCGATGGCGGCATGGATGGCCTGTGCGCTTTGATCCAGCTCGTCCAGCGCAGGGCGCAAATCGGCCGGCACCTGCTGTACCGGAACCTGCGCAATGGCCTGCTGGTATTGCCCGGCCATCGCCTGCGCCTGCGCGACGAGCGCCGGCTGCGCAGGACGCAGCGATGTGTGCTGCCTGAGACCTGGCACGACCGCGACCACGGCCACCGCCGCTGCCAGCGCCACCCCGAGCACCGGCATCGCCCAGGACCGGCCGCGCGGCCGGCGCGCCACCACAGTGGCGTGCGGCACCAATGCCGGCGCGATGCGCTCCCACACCTGCGCAGGCGGCTGGCGCTGCTGCGGCAACGCCTGCAGGCGCGCACGCAGCGCAGCGTCTTCGGCCGTGGACTCGGCGTCGATGCGATCAGGGGGATCGGGGGTCATGCGTGTTCTCCAAGCCGGGCGCGCAGCAGACCACGCGCGCGATGCAGTTGTGCCTTCGAACTGCCCACTGCCATTTGCAGTTGGTCGGCGATTTCATGGTGTTTCCAGCCTTCGATATCGTGCAGCACCAGCACCGCCCGCGCACGTGGCGGCAGGGTTTCCAGGGCGCGCTCCAGATCCATCCGTATCGAATGACAACCCGCGCCATCGGGAACCGCCGCGAGAAGTTCGTCAGCGTCGTCACTGGCGCGATCGCCAAACGCCGAGCGCGCGCGCAGTTCCATCAATGCGGTATTGACGGCAAGCCGATGCAGCCAGGTGCCCAACGCGCTCTGGAAGCGAAACTGCGGCAACGCCTTCCACGCGGCGATGAAGGTGTCCTGCAGTACGTCGTCTGCGCGTGCGGCATTCCCGCCGCACAGGCGCCACACCAGCGCATACAGCCGCGGCGAATGGCGGCGATAGATCGTCTCATACGCTGCGCGTTCGCCAGCGGCTGCCGCACGCGCCAACGCCGCGTCGTCGCGGTCGGCGGGAGTGGCGCAAGGCAGGGCGTCGATGGGCACGGAGGTGTCGAGCATAGCCAGTTGGATGCGCCGGGCAACGGAAAGGTTTAAGGCCTGGCGAACTTTTCCAAGACCGGTCGAAAGACCACTGACCTGCCGGCATCCCTGCAGCCCCGCATCGCTTGATCCGGGGCGGCGCCAGCGCTCTGGCTACTGGAGGCGTCGCAGTGTTTGCCAGTGGCACGCCGCGTGGCAGCCGCCACCGCTCTAAAAGCGGCTGACAAAGCGCAGCAAGCAGCGTCAGGCAGGCGCACACGGCACGCAGGACCCGGCGTGTACGTGGGATAGATGCCGCACCGAGCCCGGCCGCACCCGCCTGGCGCCGAGCACGGCCCTTTGTTCGACTGCCCTAAACCTTTTGGCCGGCCGCCGCATCCAAGTCTGCAACCGTGCGCTCCCCGCGCCATCTCGCTGCAAGCCGCCACCACCGTGGTGTCACGCCTGATCGACATTGGAGATCGTCATGCCACACCTGCTCGGCCTGGTCCTGGCCTTGTGCACACCCCACTGCTCCGATGCGCTGCCGCTGCAAGAAGTGCAACTCAGGCTGACGCCTACGCGGATCGAGGCCTGCCTGCTGGAGACTCGTTCAAAGCACGCCTCCTGCATCGGTGCCAGCACGCCGGATCAGTGGGCGGCTGTCCACGCAATCGCGCAGACGTTGCAGCGGTTGGCGGCTTTGGTGACACATGACGCACGTGATCGGCACTGAGTCGCAACCATCTATCGCAACGGAAGACGCGTTGCCTGCACACCACAAGACGCTCGGCATCGGAGACGCGGCGTTTTGAGTCCCTAGCAGCGACAGCATTCGCTGCTGTCGATAACACTCGGCACTCCACGCATTCATCCCCCGCACCTGCCGCGTGCAGGTTGCGCCGTTACAATGGATGCCCGCTCCATGTTTGCCCGATCCGATGTCCGCGTCCGACCCCTTGCCCGCCATGATCCGCAGCCTGTTGCCTCACTGGAACCCGCAGTGGCTGGCAATCGCAGTGCCCACGATCAAGATCGTGCTGATACTTGCCGTGGCCGGATTGGTGCGGCTGTTGTTGCGGCAATTGCTGCGGCGCCTGTGCACGCGCTACAACGTGCCCGCCGAGATGATGATCGGCATCCGCCGCGTTGGCAGCTTCGTCATTTCGATCAGCGCCTTGCTGATGGTCCTGCGCGTTGCCGGTGTCTCTGGCGGCACGCTGTGGACGGCCTTCACCGGCTTTGCTGCGGTCGGTGCGGTGGCGTTCTTCGCCGCATGGAGCGTGCTGTCCAATATCTTCTGCACCTTCCTGATCATCACCACGCGCCCGTTTCGCCTGCACGACCATATCGAGTTGCTCGAAGGTGGCGACAAGCCCGGCCTGAAGGGGCGCGTGATCGATATCAACGTTATCTACACCACCCTGGAAGAAACCGGCGACCATGCGGGCAGCGTGTTGCAGGTTCCGAACAGCCTGTTCTTCCAGCGCACCACGCGCCGGTGGCGCGAGAGCAGCGGCTTCAGCGCGAATTGAGCCAGCAAAGGGTGCGTAAGGTACGGTAGCGGTGATTGGCAACCGCAGAGCGCGCGAAGCAATGGCGGCTGACGGGGCAACCCGCTCGCGTCGAGAATGGTTGAAGGTCAACTGAGGCGCCAGCCATTCGCAGGCGCGCCGACGCATTCAGCGCAACTGGCTGTCCTTGCTGCCGCGACGGTTGAAGCCGCCCTGCGCGCCCTGCTCCAGGTCATGCGCCTGCTGACAGTTCACGCACAGATGCACGCCAGGCACTGCCTTGCGTCGCGCTTCGGGGATCGGCGCATCGCACTCTTCGCAATGGGTCAGGCTCGGCCCCTGGTGCAGCTGGCTGCGCGCTCGCTGGATCGCATCTTCGACGGTGGCATCGATCTGGTCCTGGACCGCCCCATCACCCGCCCATCCGGTCGCCATGCTCGTCTCACCTTGTCTGGTCAGGCTGACGATATGGTCATTGGCGCAGGCAATTCCAAGCCGGCCGTGCACAGTGCCCTCAAACTGGGGGCTTTAACATTCAGCCATCAACACCCGTCATCCGCACTCACGAAGGATCTGCCATGGAACAACCTGTCCACCCATTTTCTGACCTGTTCGCCCAGCTGGGCTTGCCCTCCGATGAGGTCAGCATCGGCAACTTCATCGCCAAGCACTCGCCCTTGCCGGGCGATATGCGCCTGGAAGAAGCGCCATTCTGGACACCTGCACAAGCGCAGTTGCTGCGTGAAGAACGTCTCGACGATGCCGACTGGATCGTGACCATCGACCAGCTCAACATAGCGCTGCACACGACCGCCGACGACACGGGCGTCTGATCTGCGTCCGCGCGGTAGTTGCGGTTGAGATCGCCTGCAACGATCGCATCGTACAAGGCGCTGACAAAAAGAGAGCGGCCAATGGCCGCTCTCCTTGCAAAAGTGCAGCCGACAGCAAGGCACTGCCCAGCTGCACGTGGCGCGTCAGGTCACCTTCTTGGCGATCGTCATGCCCAGCACAAACAGCACGATGGCAATGATGATGCCAGCCCAGAACAGGAACTTGGCAATCCCCATCGCAGCGCCTGCCATCCCGCCGAATCCGAGCGCACCGGCAATCAGTCCGATGATGGCGAAAATTATGGCCCACTTGATCATGTTGTTGTCTCCTAATCCGGCACGGTGCCGTGTTCGATCGTGTGCTTGCGACACATCGCCGCAAAACATGCGCTGCACGCTACCCATCGGCATGTGCCGCATTCGTGAATACAGCTGACACACGCTGCCACACGCAGACGGTGCTCAGAGCCAACGGCGCGCAGGAATCATGCACAGACCAGGCGCGTCGACGGTGCGTGGACATCGCAAAGCCCCTATCTCTCAAGACCGTTTGCAAGAGGCGTCAGGTCGACAACGACCACGCAGCGGGCGAGCCGGTCGCACGTCCATACATGAGACTGGTGGCAGTGAAAGCAATCGCCGGGAATTGTTCGGACGCCATGCAGCGCACCCGCTTTCCCGGATTCGCCAGCGCCGCCGGCATCGGCGATCATGCAGGCCTTGCAGCAATCGATCGCCATGGACACTCTTCGCTATCTCGCCGGTTACCCGCCCGCCGTCCTGGATCAGGTGCGCGAGCTGATCGCACAGGACAAGCTCGCCGCGGTACTGGCGCGGCGCTATCCGGAGCGGCACAGCATTCGCACCGATCGCCACTTGTACGACTACGTCAAGGCAATGAAGGAGCGTTACATGCGCTCCTCGCCGACCCTGCACAAGGCGATCTACGACAACCACCTGCAGGTGGTGAAACATGCGCTGGGCACGCATACCGCCATCTCGCGCGTGCACGGCGGCCGGCTCAAGGCCAGTCGCGAAATTCGGATTGCCTCGGTATTTCGCGATGCACCGGAGCCGTTCCTGCAGATGATCGTGGCGCACGAGCTTGCGCACCTGAAAGAGGCCGATCACAACAAGGCCTTCTATCAGCTGTGCAACCACATGACGCCGGATTACCACCAGCTCGAGTTCGACCTGCGCCTGTATCTAACCCAGCTGGCACTCGTTGCCGATAGCTGATCGCGTTGTGCCGGGGCACGCATTAGGATGCGGCCATGCACACCCCATCCCTCGCGCAGCTCACCCTTGCCGCACAAAGCCGACAGCCTGCGGCCATCAACGCATTGGCGCAGGCGCTGGTTCGCGCCGGCGAGACCGGGCAGGCCCGGGGCTGGTATGTCCGTGGCGCCGCTGCAGGTGATGCCGCCGCCCAGATCGAAGCCGGCCGCATGCTGGCCTACGGCATCGGCGGCCCAGTGGATGTCGCCCAAGCCGTCGCGTACTGGCAGCACGCCGAACGCAACGGCGTGGCCGCCGCGTCTTACCTGCTGGCGACGCTGGCTGTCGGCCAGGATCCTGAGCAACTGGGCACGCAAGCGCATGCGCGGCTGCACACGGCAGCGGCTGCACACTACCCGCCGGCGCTGCGTGCGCTGGCCATCCAGCACGGCAGAATCGATCATCCGCAACACCAACAGCGCTGCGTTCGCCTGCTGGAGCAGGCTGCATCGGCAGGCGACGTGCCAGCCGCAGCGCTGCTTGCCGAGCGCCTGCTGCGCGGCGAAGGCGTTACCGCCCAACCCGATGCAGCACATCACCTGCTACGGCAATTACAGCCACTGGGTGTCACGGCCCTGCCCGACGTGCAGATCGCGCCGCCCGATCCGGCCGGTGACATCGCGCTGGACCACCTTCACTTCACACCACGCAGCGCACCGACCCCGCTCCACCAGAGTCCAACGATCGAAAGGCACGCGGCCGTGCTGTCGGCCGACGAGTGCCGGCTGCTGATCCTGCTGGCCCGCCCGCATCTGCGTGCTTCCCAGGTGGTCGATCCGGAAGATGCAAGCAGCCAGCGCACGCCGATCCGCACCAGCCGCGGCGCCACGCTGGACCCGATTCTGGAAGACTTCGCCGCCCGCGTTGCGCAGGCACGGCTGGCCGCCTGCGCACGGCTGCCATTGACGCACGCCGAGCCGTTGTCGGTGCTGTGTTATGCGCCAGGGGAGCACTATCGCGCGCACCGCGACTACCTGCCGGCCAGCAGGATCGCGGCGGATCGTCCCGCCGCCGGTAATCGGTTGCGCACCGTCTGCGTCTACCTCAATGCGGTCGCGGCAGGTGGCCACACCGAATTCCCGGTCGCCGGTGTCAGCGTGCAGCCCTGCGCAGGCTCGGTAGTGTGTTTCGACAACCTGCACGCCGACGGGCGGCCCGATCCCGATTCGCTGCATGCAGGCCTGCCGGTCACCACGGGAACCAAGTGGCTGGCGACATTGTGGTTCCGGCAGCAGCGCTATCGGGATTGGTGAACAGATTCATACACTGCGCCCTACCGACGTGGTTTAAAATGTTGCAGCGCGACGTGATCGGACAGGGTCTGCAGACGTCGCTTTTTTGTTTCCTCATTGCACGGGTCCAGGCCCGGCGTCAGGGGAGGCACATCACGCAGCCCCGCGGAGCCTTCGATGCTTTTCGAAACCCTCGATACCACCGGTCACGAGCAGGTGATCTTTTGCCATAACCGCGATGCCGGCCTCAAGGCCATCATCGCCCTGCACAGCACCCGGCTCGGCCCGGCCCTGGGCGGCGTGCGCATGCGCCCCTATCCCAATAGCGAGGCGGCGCTCGCCGATGCGCTGCGGCTCAGCCGCACCATGACCTACAAGAACGCGCTGGCGGGGCTGAATGTCGGAGGGGGCAAGGCGGTGATCATCGGCGACCCCAAGACCGACAAGAGCGAGGCGCTGTTTCGCGCATTCGGCCGTTTTGTCGACACGCTGGGGGGCCGCTACATCACCTCCGAAGATGTCGGCACCGACGTCAACGACATGGAACAGATCTACCTTGAGAGCGAGTACGTCACCGGCGTGCATCAGGTGCACCGCGGCTCCGGCGACCCGGCGCCCTTCACCGCCTACGGTGCGTTGCAGGCGCTGATGGCCTCGCTCAATCGCAAGCTCGGTCACGAAGAAGTGGGCAAGGCGAGCATCGCCATCCAGGGCCTGGGCCATATCGGCATGGAGCTGGTGAAGTTGCTCAAGGAACGCGGCGCAAAGCTCTATGTCGCCGATCTGAATCAGGCGCTGGTGGACAGGGCAGTGGCCGAATACGGCGCCGAAGCCGTACGCCCGGACGAAATCCACCAGGTGCCGGCCGACGTGTTCGCACCCTGCGCATTGGAAGGTGCGATCAACGAAAACACCTTGCCGCAGCTCAGGGCCAAGATCATCTGCGGCACCGCCAACAACCAGCTCGCCAGCGCCGCCATCGGCGAAGAACTGCACCAGCGCGGCATTTTGTATGCGCCCGATTATGTGGTGAATGCCGGCGGAGTGATGAATGTGTCGCTGGAGATCGACGGCTACAATCGCGAACGCGCAATGCGCCTGATCCGCAGCATTTATCACAATCTGGAAAAGGTCTTCGACCTGTCCACGCAGTTGAATGTTTCACCGCAGCAGGCGGCCGATCAGATTGCCGAGACGCGCATCGAAGCCATCAGCAAACTCAAACTTCCGCTGGGCCGTACCGCACCGCGTTTTCTGCATAAATTGCGCGGCGAATAAGCCAGCCGGCAGTCGAGCCGCGTTTGACGACACGTGCGATAACGCAACGGCCGCCGCACACGTGACGCCCGGGCGTTGCACCCGGGCATCACCCACACCGATCAGAAATCGGCGCTGTACTTCAGGCTCAACGCGCGGTCGTCGCCGCGCTCACCAACGCGTTGGTCGTAGCCGAAACGCAGCTGGCTCTGCTGGCCCAACGGCGCCGAGGCCGCAATACCGAACACGCCGCCCGAGCGCGCCGGCTGCATGCCGCTCATCGGCGCCCATGCTTCAACACCGGTGAAGCTGGCATCCAGCATCAACCCCTGGCTGCTCAACGCCTGCTGCCATTCGGCATAACCGCCCAGTTGCAGGCCGCGCCAGCGATACGCCGAACGCACACCCGCCAGCACCTGCGTGCGCGAAGACCTGCTTGCATCGGCACGCAGACCGAAGCCATCGCCACCGCTTTCACGGAAACCTTCGCTACGCAGGCGCACGTAATCCAGGCCCATGTACGGCGTCAGCGACGCAGCCGCATGGCCCCAGCGATACCCGGTCTCCAGGTTGCCGCTGAGATAGCTGCCGCTGTAATCGCTGAAGGCGCTGCTGCGGTCTTCGCCCAATTGCAGGTTGCGCTCGATCTGCCGGTTGACGTTACCGAAGCCCAGCTGGCCCAGCGTGTACGCCGAGCCCAGCGTCGTGCCCCAGTAAAGTTGCGCCTGCACCTGCCGATCGCGGCCACGTGCGCCGTCCAGATCGCCCAGGCTGCTGGAACGGGTTTCGCCGAAAGCGAAACCGGTGACTGCGCCAGACGCCAGGCGCAGATCGTTGCCCATCATCCAGCCGGAGGTAGCGAATCCTGCGGTGGTCACCCCGCCCTCGCCCGGCCCGCCCAGCGCACGCTGCCAGGTGCCCAGCATGCGCGGCTGTTGCGACAGGCCATCGAAATGCGCAGACAACGCGCGCCGGCCCAGATCGATGGTGTCGAAGGTCATCGCTGCCGACGCAGCATGCGCGCGTCCGGACAGGCTGCGCAGCGAATCCGCAGCGGTCTTGGCATCGGGTGATTGCTGCAATGCCGCCGCGGCACGAATGAAACCGCTGCTGATGCCGCCGTTGCCCTGCAGCTGCTGCGCATCGACCTTCTGGAACGCCTGTTCGACGCGGATTGCCGAATCCATCGATGCCGTGCCGACCGTGCCAAGCGAAGCGGCGACGGCGGTGACATCCATGCGCTGCAGCGACACGTACGCGGTGTTGGCGTCGTAGCTCAACGTGGCATTGAGAAAGGTGACTGCAGGCCCGCTGCTGAGACTGGCAAACGTTCCCTGCAGCCCATTGACTGCTTGCAGCACAGGATAGGTGGTGTTGTTGACGACATAATCGCGCCGCCCGATCAACTGCAGGTCACCATCGATCGTCGCTGTACCGCTCACGTTCAAGCGGTCGCCCACGTTTAATGCCAAGCGCCCGAAGTCATCCTGAGTGTAGTTACCTGCGATTGCCAAAACCGCGCCACCGACCTGCAGCGTACTCGCTCGATTGGAGACTGTGCCGGCAATGCGTCCTGCTCCGATCAACGTTGCACCATGGAGGATGTCCACCCGCGCGCTCTGCAGACTAGCCGTCTGCAACGTGCCGTCCAGCACTTGGGTATCGCCGGCAAACGTATTGTTGCTACTGCTGAGTATCAGCGTACCGGATCCGCGCTTGGTTAATCCGCCGCTGCCACTGATGTCATTTGCCCAGGTCGAACGCAAGCTTGTGACCTCGACATCCACCGTCCCCCAATCGAACCGCGCCGGCCCCAGCACCGCCTTGCCAACGTTGAGCAGGCCGTAGCCGAACGTCGGATCGACGCCGGGCGCGCCCAGATCGGTGGCCGTGCCCAACAACGTCTGACGTACCAGATCGTTATTGAAATACGGAAACGCCTGCCACACCAGTGCCGCTGCACCCGATACCAGGGGCGCCGCAAACGAGGTGCCGCTGCCGTAGAAGTAACGGATGTTGCTGGCGGTTGCATCGGGGTCGATGAACAGCGACGTGCCCGGTGCCACCAGGCAATAACTCATCGCCACGCCGCAGGCATTGGAGTACGACGCCAGTTGCGTGGGATTGGCGGTGTCCAGCGCGCCGACCACCAGCCAGCCACGCTCCAGGTCGGCGGCCGGAAGCGTTCCGTTCGGTCCGGGCTGACTCGGCAACGCGGCAGTATCGGACGGCTGCGCGCGCGACTCGTTGCCCGAGGCGAACACCACCAGGCCATCGTTGCCGATGACGAAGGAGCGGTATTCCTGCGCGATCTGATTGGTCACCGTCGGGTCGTTCCAGTACAGGCCGCCCCATGAGTTATTCATGATGCGCACGCCTGCGCCGATCAGGTCGGCATGCACCGGACCCAGACCGAGCGGGCCGTCGACTTCATTGCCCTGGCCACTGCCATCGTCCACCGGCGCGCGGTCGCTGATGATGCGCGCCGACACCAGGCCCGCACCCGGCGCAATGCCGCCCGGCCACTGCCCCACCGCACGCCCGGCCGCCAGCTCGGCGACAACCGTGCCATGCCCGACTACATCGCCCACAGCAACATTGTTGGTACGCGGGTCGACATAGATAAAGCTGTCGCTCACCCGGCCCTGCAAGGCAGGATGATTGGCGTTGATGCCGCTGTCGATGACGCCGATGCGATAGCCCGCGCCGGTAAAGCCCAGTGCCTGCGCGGCACGTGCATTGGTCAATGCCAGATGCGCGTCGATTGCCGGTTCCGGCGTCGGTGCAGTGACCGGCGGTGGAGGCGGCGGCGGTGAGGTAGGCGGCGGCGGAGGTGGCGAGGTCGGTGGCGGTGCGCTCGGCGTGGTCGGGCGAATACCGCCTCCGCCACCACCGCCGCCACACGCAGTCAACGCCACAGCCAACGCCGAGGCCAGGACAGTCCTGGCGACGTCTTTCTTCTTCATTTGGTGTTCTCCCCGAACCCATTCCATGGATTGGGCCCCATCCCGGGCCCGAACCGAATCATATACGGCATCGAGGCGCGCCTGCAGACGCACTTCAGCTTGCTGGCGCGAATCGACCATGAGGCAGATAATCGTTTCACTTTAAACGGTATCCGCTCATGTCCGACATCGTCATCGTTGCTGCCAAACGCACTGCCATCGGCTCGTTTCTCGGTCAATTCAACGGTGTGCCCGCACCGACGCTCGCTGCTGCCGCCATCGAAGGCGCGCTGGCGCAATCGGGAGTCGCACCGGCCGACGTGTCCGAGGTCATTGTCGGCTGCGTGTTGCCAGCCAATCTTGGTCAGGCACCGGCGCGCCAGGCCGCCATTGCCGCAGGCATCCCCACGTCCACTGGCGCCACCACCATCAACAAGGTGTGCGGCTCGGGCATGAAGGCGATCATGTTCGGACACGACCTGATCAAGGCCGGTTCTGCCAGCATCGTGGTAGCCGGCGGCATGGAGTCGATGAGCAATGCCCCGCACCTGCTGCCCAACTCGCGCACCGGCAACCGCTACGGCAATTTCCAGGCGGTGGATCACATGGCGTGGGACGGCTTGACCAATCCCTACGATGGGCAGGCGATGGGCGTGTTCGGCGAAGCCACCGCAGAAAAATTCGGGTTCAGCCGCACCGATCAGGATGCCTTCGCGATCGCCTCGGTGGAGCGTGCACAGGCCGCGCAACGCAGCGGTGCGTTCGCCGATGAAATCGTCCCGGTCAAGGTCGCTACGCGCAAGGGCGAAGTGGTCGTCGACAGCGACGAACAGCCCGGCAAATCCGACATCGCCAAGATCCCGACCCTGAAGCCGGCCTTCAAGAAGGACGGCACTGTCACGGCGGCCAGCTCGTCGAGCATTTCCGACGGTGCGGCAATCACGGTGCTGATGAGCGCCGACGATGCGCAGCGCCGTGGCGTAACGCCGCTGGCGCGTATCGCCGGCCACGTCACCCACTCGCAGGCGCCGGAATGGTTCACCACCGCACCGGTGGCGGCGATCCAGTCGTTGCTCGGCAAGATCGGCTGGCAGCTGGACCAGGTGGACCTGTTTGAAATCAACGAAGCCTTTGCCGTGGTGGCGATGACGCCGATCAAGGAACTGGGCATCGCGCACGAGAAGGTCAACGTGCACGGCGGCGCCTGCGCACTGGGTCATCCGATCGGCGCATCCGGCGCGCGCCTGGTGGTGACATTGGTGAATGCGTTGCGCATGCGCGGCGGCAAGCGCGGAATCGCGACGCTATGCATCGGCGGCGGCGAAGCGACCGCCATCGCTATCGAATTGATTTGATTGCCATTAACAGCGAATTTGCAAAGCTGAATGCGCGCGCGCTTGACACTAGTCTTCGGGCCGTCATCATGTCGGGGGCGCGCAATAGCGCGTTGCCTAATCTAATCGACGAGGATTGAAACAATGACCATCAACAAGCTGCTGATCGCAATGGCTCTGGGCCTGGCCCTGACCGCTTGCTCGAAGCCGGAACAGGCTCAGGACGCTGCTGCTTCGGCCAACGAAGCCGCTGCTGACGCGCAGACCGCTGCTGACCAGGCTGCTGCCTCGGGCTCGCAGTCGGCTGACGCCGCTCAGGCTGCTGCCAACACCGCCGCTGCTTCGGCCGACACCGCTGCTGACGCTGCCCAGGCTGCTTCCGGCGCCGCGACCGACGCTGCTGCCGACCAGGCTGCCGACGCTGCCAAGACGGCTGAAAACACCGCCGAAGCTGCCAAGGACACCGCCGAAGAAGCCAAGAAGTAATCACTTCTTAGCTCCAAGCGAGTTCGGAAAAGGCCGCTGGTTTCCAGCGGCTTTTTCTTTGCCTGCGATTCGAGTCGAGCGACCTGCCGGCCACGATGCTGCGCCGCGCCGACGCGATCAAGCCCCGTGCTCGTGCCGCACGCTGGTGGCTGCCCCTTGACACAGGCTGCATCGGCTCCTGCATAAGCTCCGCTCTCCAACACCGGAACAGGAACAGGACCACTTATGAAGACGATCCGCATGCTGTCCTTGAGCGCCATCGCCGCCCTCACCCTCGCCGCCTGCCAGGGCCCTGATGCCGAGCAGGCCCGCCGCGATGCCGCGTCCGCCGCCAAGCACGCTGCCGCTGCCACCGAACAGGCTGCCGACCGCGCTGCAGTACAGGCCAAGGCCGCCACCGCCGATGCGCGCGTGGCCGCGCGCGAGATGGCAGCCGATGCCAGCCGCGCGACCGCCAACGCTGCCGACGCCACCGCCGACAAGACCCGCGAGATGGCCAACAAGGCAGAGCAGAACGCCGACAAGCACGATTCCGAGCACCCGCAGCACTAACGGCGACGACAAAGCCGCTGCGCTCACCGGCAGGTGAGCGCGGTCCATCGCATGAACTGGCCCCGGGCACCCGCGCGCGTTCCAGATCGGCATCCCGCCAGCCAACGGCAGCCTGCAATGCCTGCCAGCTGCACTGAACCGCTCATGGCGCTGCGTCTACGCACCCACAATTTCGTGCGCGCGCACACGTCTTGCGTCGAGATGGATCTCGTGTTGTCGAGCCTGGCAGGCTAGCATTCGGCATGCCCAACTCTTTTACATCGCGGCGTCGCAACCAGCTGGCGCTGGTGTTCTCTGCCCTGATCTTCATCGCCATCGGCATCGGCATCTTCGTGGGTGCGCGCCGCTCGCTGGCCGATGCCGCGCTGGTCTCGCATACCCATGAAGTGATCGGGCGGGTCGACGAGATCCAGGCACGCTTGCTGGACGCCGAGTCGGCACAACGTGGCTTCCTGCTCACCGGCAACGAGGCCTATTTGCTGGACTACCACAGCAGCGTGGAACGCCTGCCGATCCTGCTCGGCAATCTGCGCACGTTGATTATCGACAACCCCGCACAAGAGCGGCATCTGGATCAACTGCAGACCATGGTGGAGACGCGGCTGCGGCAGATTCAGCATGTGCTGGACCTCTACGCGCAAGGCGGCCTGGAACCGGCGCGTGCCAGCATCCGGCAGAGCGCGTTCCGCACCACCAGCGCCATCCGCGAGCAGGCGCTGACGATGGTGCAACGTGAGCAGGAACTGCTGGCCGAGCGCGCGGAAAGCAGCCGGCAAAGCGCGGCCTTGTTGCTGACGCTGGCCCTGGCCGGCATTCCGTTCGGGCTGCTGGTGGTCGGGGGTGTCTATGCGCTGCTGATGCGCGAACTGCGCCATCGTGCGCAGGCCGAACGCCGTGCCGCAAACGCCAATCGAGAACTCGGCGACAGCGTCGGCGCATTGCAGCGCAGTACCGCCGATCTCAATCTGCTCAGCCGCTACACCGGCCTGCTGCAAAGCTGCATCAGTGCCGAAGAGGCATTGGTGGTGACCAGCCGGACCCTGGCCAGCCTGCTGCCGGGCGTTGCCGGAAGCGTGTACCTGCTTCGCGCCTCGCAGGATCGCGCCGAAGCGATCAGCCACTGGGGCGAGCCGCTGGTGCAGAGCGCGCCGCATCTGTTGCCGGAGGAATGCTGGGCGTTGCGCCGCGGCCAGCCGCACATCATCGAAGACCTCGCGCGGGATGCGCTGTGCGCGCATATCGACCCACCGGAGCACCCGACACCGATCACCACCGCATGCCTGCCGATGTCGGCGCAGGGCACACAGCTCGGTTTCCTGTTTCTGTCCTCGCCTGGTCCGGGGCCGATGCAGCGCCTGGAAATCGCCGAGGCGGCGGCCGAGCAATTGTCGTTGGCGTTGAGCAATCTGCGCCTGCGCGAGTCGCTGCGCCGCCAGTCGATCCGCGACGCGCTGACCGGGCTGTACAACCGCCGCTATCTGGAAGAATCGTTGAGCCACGAGCTGGCGCGTTGCGCGCGTCGCGGCCTGCCGTTGTCGGTGCTGATGCTGGATGTGGACCACTTCAAGCAGTTCAACGACAGCCAGGGGCATGCCGGTGGCGACCTGCTGCTGGCAGCGGTCGGCGAGCTGTTGCTGACCCGGTTGCGCGCCGAGGACGTGGCATGCCGCTATGGCGGCGAAGAATTCACCGTGATCCTGCCCGAGGCCGATGGCGAGGAAGCCATGCGGGTGGCCGAGCAGATCCGCGGCCACATCGCGGCGCTGGCGGTCAGCGATGGCCAGCGCGCATTGCCGCGGGTGACCGCCTCGATCGGCGTGGCCAGCTTTCCGGCCGATGGCGAACTCGGTGCGAGCCTGATCCAGAAAGCCGACGCAGCGCTGTATGCAGCCAAGCATCGCGGGCGTAACCGGGTCGAGCGGCATGGCGACGGCGCGCCGCGCGCGACCGACATCGGGGCCTGAGCAGGCAGCTTGTCGATCGCGGATTGCGCGCTCTGTCACACAAAAGATCGATTGACGCAGCGATAGTCGGCCTTGATCCCCGAAGCGAGGCAATCCGATGTCGATGTGGCGCGATCAAGGTCCCAACAAGAAGGACGGCGTTCCCGCAACGCCGGAGGCTACTGCCGCCGATGGGCGGCTGTTCAATGCCGATGCCAGCCCTGCCCCGCCGGTGCCGGCCGCCACCGCCACGCCCAGCGTCGCGCCAACCGCCGCAGTGCCGCAGCGCCAGGGCGAGGCCAAGGAATCGCTGATCGCCGCCGACATCAGCATCGAAGGCAAGATCGAGGGCGCCGGCCACGTGCGTCTGGCTGGCCGCTTCAAGGGCGACGTCAACGTCAAGGGCGACCTGACCATCGAACGCGGCGCCAAGCTCAATGGCGGCGTGCGCGCCAACAAGGTCATCATCGCCGGCGAGCTGGAAGGCAATATCGAATCGGCCGCGCAGGTGGAGCTGCAGACCTCCGGCGTGCTGGTCGGCGACGTCAAGGCCGGCAGCCTGACCGTGGCCTCGGGCGCGCGCATGCGCGGCCAGGCCGACTTCGGCTGGGGCGATGACACTGGCAAGCCGGCAAGCGCCGGCAAGGCGGCCATCGTCGGCGACAACGACGCCACATGAGTGCACCCCGCCCGGGCACGCCCGGAGCCACGCGCAGCTGTCCGCATTGCAAGGCGACGATCCTGGAAAGCGCCATCATCTGCCCTGCCTGCAAGCACCATCTGCGCTTCGATTCGGCGGCTGCGCAACACGCGCAGCCGGCGCCGATCGTGCCGTTGAAGGTCGACGGCACGATCCGTCATCCCGCCGACGGCGATCCGTGGGAATACACGGTGGTGGTGGTGGTGCGTAACGGCAAGGGCGAGGAGATCCGCCGCCACGTGGTCGACGTGGGCGCGATGCATGGCGGCGAAGAACGCGGATTCACACTGGCGGTGGAAGCGAGCGCGGTGCGCTCGCCGGGGCGACGAACGCGGCATTAGCGCGGTGAGCGCGACCTCGCAGCTGTGGAATCACACTGGCGCAGTGGCGGCGCGGGGTTCGCATGCGCAACACGAGTGACGCCGAGCACCATAGCGCCCACCGCAAACCCGCGTACTGACGCGCTCTTGGCGCCGATACAAGCAGGTTCTCGGTCCCGCACTCGTGACTATGGCCGCAGTCGCCTGGTCGCGCCGATGCGCGCCATTCCCATTCTCAGGATCTGCACACCGGCTTGGCCAGAGTTGCGGGCATGCGCAATGGCAACGACACGAACACACGCGGCGATCTGGTGGTGCTCGGCCCCGAGGGGCTGTATTGCCCGCAGGGCGACTTCCATATCGACCCCTGGCGGCCGGTGGCGCGTGCGGTGATTACCCATGGGCATGGCGATCACGCGCGTGGCGGCATGGGTCAATACCACTGCACGCGCGAGAGCCTGCCGATCCTGCAATGGCGGCTCGGCGAGCAGGTCTATCACCCCCATGCCGATGGCGAAGCGTTCACGTTGGGACGCGCGCGCGTGTCGCTGCATCCGGCCGGGCATGTGCTGGGCTCGGCACAGGTGCGCATCGAGGTGGATGGCGAGGTCTGGGTGGCCTCCGGCGATTACAAGCGCCAGCACGACCCCACCTGCGCGCCGTTCGAGGTGGTGCCGTGCGACACCTTCATCACCGAAGCGACCTTTGGCCTGCCGGTGTATCGCTGGCCGGAGACGGCGGAGGTGGCGGCCGATATCGTCGCCTGGCGGCGCGAATGCGCCGAACGCGGCGAGGCGGCCATCCTGTATTGCTACGCCTTGGGCAAGGCGCAGCGTGTGCTGGCGGAACTGCGCGCCTGGGACACCCAGCCCGCACTGTTGCACGGCGCGATTGCTGCGGGGGTGGAGGTGTACCGTCAGGCCGGCATCGCGATGCTTGACACCCAGCCGGTCAGCGAACATGCGCGCGGCGCCGACTATGCCGGCCAATTGGTGCTGGCACCGCCGTCGGCTGCGGGCAGTCCATGGATCCGCCGCTTCCGGCATGCGCAACAGGGATTCGCCTCGGGCTGGATGCGTATTCGCGGCAATCGGCGCCGACGCAATTACGACCGCGGCTTCGTGGTGTCCGATCATGCCGACTGGCCGGATCTGCTGCGCACCATCGAAGACACTGGCGCGCGCCGGGTGATCGCGACCCACGGCAATACCGATGCCTTGATCCAGCACCTGCGCGAGCGCGGCGTTGCGGCCGAAGCGTTCCGCACCGATTTTGGAGCCGAAGAATGAACCCGCTTCCCGCCTGCCGTTATGCCCGCGCCCGTGCGCGTGCGCGCTTGAGCGGCGCGCTGGCGTTTGGCCGGCACGCACTGGCGTTTCGCGTGCATCGTGGCGCACCGGCTGCAGCCATCGGGCCGCCACGTCCGCAGCGCCGTCCACGCACGTTGGCCGCATTTACCCGGCGTGCGCTGGAGCTGCGCGCGGCAGCTGACGACACGACACCCCAGGCGCTGCAGTGAAGCGTTTCGCCGCGCTGTACCGCACGCTCGACCGCAGCACCGGGACGCTCGACAAGCGTGCTGCGCTGGTGGCGTATTTTCGCCAGGCGCCCGCGTTGGACGCGGCCTGGGCGCTGTATCTGCTGGCCGGCGGCAAGGTCGCCGGCCCGCGCATGCGCATCGCCAGCAGCGGCGAGCTGCGCGAGTGGATCACCGATACCGCAGGCATTGCCGATTGGCTGGTCGCCGACAGCTACGACCATGTCGGCGATCTGGCCGAAACACTGGCGTTGTTGCTGGACGACCCCATCACCGAAGCGCCCGATCTGCCACTGGCGGAATGGATCGAACAGCGGCTGCTGCCGATCGCCAACCAGGACGTTGCGATGCGCAAGGCGCGCATCGTGCAGGCCTGGCGCAGCCTGGCCTTCGACGAGCGCCTGGTGTTCAACAAACTGCTGACCGGCGCCTTGCGCGTGGGCGTTTCGCAGCGGCTGGTGCAACAGGCACTGGCCGAACTGTCGGGCGTGGATATCGCACGCATCGCCCAGCGCATGCTCGGCAGCTGGCGGCCGCACCCGACCTATCTTGCCGATCTGCTGACACACGAAGAACTGCCGGGCGATCGCCAGCAGCCCTATCCGTTCTTTCTCGCCTCGCCGCTCGAAGCCGAGGTCGAAACGCTTGGCGCCATCGACGACTGGCTGCTGGAATGGAAATGGGACGGTATCCGCCTGCAACTGCTTCGGCGCGCCGGCGAAGCGGCATTGTGGTCGCGCGGCGAAGAACGCCTGGATGGCCGTTTCCCGGAAATCGAACACGCTGCCATGCAGTTGCCCGATGGCACCGTCATCGACGGCGAGCTGCTGGCCTGGCAACCCGGGCAACCCCTGCCGATGCCGTTCACCGCCTTGCAGACGCGCATCCAGCGGCTCAAGCCCGGCCCCAAGACATTGGCGGCCGCGCCCGCGCGCGTGGTGGCCTACGACCTGCTCGAACTGGATGGCGCTGACCTGCGCGAGCGCCCCTTGCACGCGCGGCGCGCACTGCTGGAGCGCGTGCTCCGCGCGCTCGACGATCCGCGCATCGTCGCCTCGCCCCTGGTGCAGGCCGGCGATTGGCATGCCGCCGCGCAGCTGCGCGTGCAGGCGCGCGAACGCGGCGTGGAAGGGCTGATGCTCAAGCGCGCCAACTCGGTCTATCAGGCCGGCCGCCGACGTGGCGACTGGTGGAAATGGAAGATCGACCCGCTCACCATCGACGCGGTGCTGCTGTACGCGCAGGCCGGCCATGGCCGCCGCAGCACGCTGTATACCGACTACACCTTCGGGCTGTGGCACGAAGGGCAGCTGGTGCCGGTGGCCAAGGCGTACTCGGGCCTGGACGATGCACAAATCCTGCAGCTGGACCGCTGGATCCGCGCCAACACCACCGAACGTTTCGGTCCGGTGCGCGCGGTCAACCCGCACCATGTGTTCGAGCTGGGCTTTGAAGCGGTCAACCGCAGTGCGCGACACAAGTCCGGCATTGCGGTGCGGTTTCCGCGCATCCTGCGCTGGCGGCACGACAAACCGTTTGCCGAGGCCGATCACCTGAGCAGCCTGCAGGCACTGGCGCGGTGACGGCGGCGCAGCAGGCGCGCGGCACGCCATTGCAGCAATGGCGCGACTGGTTCGCGCAGCGCGGCTGGACGCCGTTGCCGTTTCAACGCGATGTGTGGAAGCGCTATCTCGCTGGCGAATCCGGGTTGTTGCACACGCCAACCGGTAGCGGCAAGACGCTGGCGGCATTCGGCGGCCCATTGCTGGAAGCACTGGCAGCGCGTGGCCGCGCGCTGCCGATCACTTCGGCCAAACCTGCCGCCGCAGCGCGCCGACAGCAACAACGCAGCTTGCAGGTGCTGTGGATCACGCCCTTGCGCGCGCTGGCCGCCGACACCGCACGCGCACTGCGCGAACCGGTGGACGCACTGGGACTGGACTGGCAGGTGGGGTTGCGCACCGGCGATGCCAGCGCGCGCGACAAGCGGCTGGCACGCAGCGGCAAGCTCGATGTGCTGGTGACCACGCCCGAGTCGCTGGCCTTGTTGCTGTCGTATCCGGACACTGCGCCGCAGCTGTCCGCGCTGCGTTGCGTGATCGTCGACGAGTGGCACGAGCTGCTGGGCAACAAGCGCGGCGTGCTGCTGCAGCTGTGCCTGGCGCGCCTGCGCGGCTGGGCGCCAACGCTGCGCATCTGGGGCCTGTCGGCCACGCTGGGCAACCTGTCGCAGGCACGCGATGTCCTGCTGCCGCATCTGCCCGATGCGGCACTGGTGTCGGGCGTCAAACCGCGCGCCATGACGCTGGAGACGCTGTTGCCCGACAGCGGCGAGCGCTTTCCGTGGGCCGGCCACCTGGGTCTGGCGCAGCTGGCGCGGGTGCTGCAGAAGATCATGCAGCAGCGCACCAGCCTGGTGTTCACCAACACGCGCGCGCAGGCCGAACTATGGCACCAGGCATTGAGCGCGGTGTGGCCGGACGATCTGGCCACGCTTGCGCTGCATCATGGCTCGCTGGACCCCAGCCTGCGCGCGGCCGCCGAACAGGGGCTGCGCGACGGCAGCCTGCGTTGTGTGGTTGCCACCTCCAGCCTGGATCTGGGCGTGGATTTCCCGGCGGTGGATCAGGTGCTGCAGGTCGGCAGCCCCAAGGGCATCGCGCGCCTGTTGCAACGCGCCGGCCGCGCGCGGCACCGCCCTGGCGAATCCGGGCATGTGGTGTGCGTACCCTCGCATGCCCTGGAACTGGTCGAGTACGCCGCGGCACGCCGTGCCATTGCCAACGGCCATATCGAAGCGCGGCCACCACCGCGGCTGTCGCTGGATGTCCTGGCCCAGCACTGCGTCACCCTCGCCCTGGGCGGCGGCTTCGATGCCGATGCCTTGTTCGCGCAGGTGCGCGGCACCGATGCCTTCGCTGCGCTGGACGCCCCCACCTGGAACGCGGTGCTCGACTTCATCGTGCAAGGCGGCAGCGCATTGGCGCATTACCCGGATTTCCACAAGGTGGTGCGCGACGAAGACGGCCTGTATCGCGTCACCGACCGCCGCGTCGCGCTACGCCACCGCTTGTCCATCGGCACCATCACCAGCGATGGCAGCGTGCGCGTGCAGTTCCTGCGGGGCGGCCGACTGGGTGCGGTCGAAGAGCAGTTCGTCGGCCGCCTGCGGCGTGGCGACCGCTTTCAGTTCGCCGGACGATTGCTGGAACTGGTGCGCCTGGAAGACATGACCGCCTATGTGCGCGTGGCCAAGGGCGGCAGCGGCGTGGTGCCCAAGTGGATGGGCGGGCGCATGCCGTTGTCGTCGGCATTGGGACGCGAAGTGGAAGCGGTCTTCGCCACGCCAGGCGATGCGCCTGAAATGCAGGCGCTGGCGCCGCTGCTGCACTTGCAGGCATCGCTCTCGTCGCTGCCCGGTCCGGATCATCTATTGGTGGAAAGCATCAAGGCGCGCGATGGCCGGCACGTGTTCGTGTATCCCTTCGCCGGGCGGCAGGTCAACGAAGGGTTGGCGGCGCTGTTGGCCGCGCGTTGGGGCCGACGTCAGCGCAATACCTTCAGCTTCGCTGCCAACGACTACGGCTTTGTACTCTCGCCCGCACAGGAGGTGGAGATCGATCCGGACGTGCTGCACGCCTTGCTGTCGCCGACCGGGTTGTTCGACGATCTGCGCGACAGTCTCAACCTGGGCGAGCTGGCGCGCCGGCAGTTCCGCGAGATCGCGCGCGTGGCCGGGCTGCTGTCGCCGTCGCTGCCCGGCCGTGCGCCGCGTAGCCTGCGCCAGTTGCAGGCGTCCAGCGGCTTGCTCTACGACGTCTTGCAGCGCTTCGATCCGGAGCATTTGCTGCTGGCGCAGGCCGAGCGCGAAGTCTTCGAAGGCCAGCTCGAACTGGCGCGCCTGGCGCATGCATTGGAGGACTGCGCACGCCGCGAACTGCGTCTGTGCACGCCACGCAGCCTCACCCCGTTGTCGTTCCCGCTGTGGGCCGAACGCATGCGGGGCCAATTGAGTACCGAGGACTGGAAGGCGCGCGTGTTGCGCGCCGCCGAGCAACTGGAGCGCAGGCATGGGCGATAGCGTGCACCTGCAGCTGGCCGGCGAAACCGTCGAACTGCTCGGCGAACGTGCATTGTATCGACCGGCACAGCGCGCCTTGTTGATCGCCGATCTGCATCTGGGCAAGGCCGATGTGTTCCGACGCGCCGGTATCGGACTGCCGGCCGGCGGCACTGCGCACGATCTCGAACGCCTGGATGCGTTGCTTGCGCAGCGCCAGGTCGAGGCATTGTGGATACTCGGCGACCTGTTGCATGGCCCTGCCCCGCGCGCGGCCTGGCATCGCCGCTGGAGTGCATGGCGCGAGCAGCATCGCGATCTGCGCGTGATTGCCATCCGCGGCAACCACGACCGCGCGGTGGCCGGTGCGGAGCTGCAGATCGAAGCGGCCGGCGAGCAGGTCGAAGACGGGCCGTTCGTGCTGCGCCACGAGCCGTTGCCGCATCCTACCGGCCACGTGCTGTGCGGGCATCTGCACCCGCTGGCGGCACTGCCGGGCCTGTCGCGACGCTGGCCGGCATTCTGGTTGCGCGAACGCGTCACCATTTTGCCGGCGTTCTCGCATTTCACCGCGGGCGTGGTGCCGACACTGCGCGAGGGCGAGCGCCTGGTGGCCTGCGTGGAAGACGATGCGGTGGCCTTGCCGGTACGTTAGCCGCTGCGTCGCTGGCAACGACTGCGCTCGCCACCAGGCAGGCGCGCCCGGCGCCCGGTGCGGCATGCCTTCCTCGCGCACGCCTACTCGTACATTCCGATTCCGGGTGCGCCATCCCTATCCGACGTCTGCGCGCCCATCTTTGTAGTCGCCGCTGGCAAACCGCGTACACGCAGGCGACGTCGCGTTGCTACTACGCCAGATGGAGCCACGCACACAGCGCGGCGAACCGTCGCCGAGCGCTGCGGTCGATGCATTGCTACCGAAGCCCGGCGATCCGTGCGCCTTACGACGACTCGCCACGCGCGGTGGGCACATGCGTCTGGTCAGCTGCGGTGGCAACGCCCTGTGGCCGTGGCAGCGCTTGGGGCAATGGTTGCGACAGCGCGTCCACGAACTCGGGGGCCAGTGCCAACTTGCCGAACCAGCCGTGCTGGGTGCCGCTGAGCACGCGCAACATGTGGCCACGACCGCCCGGTACGCGTCCCATCGGCTGCAGCAACAGATCGCGCCCGCGCGCCCACAGGTCGCGCTCGGATTGAAACAGCGGCGTGAGCCAGCGGCTCCAGCGGTGATAGATCGCCACATGCGCCTGGCGTTCGCGCTGATAGCGCTGCAAGGCGTCATCGATATCTTCGCCCGCGCGCAATGCGTCGCGCATGGCCAACGCATCCAGCAACGCCATGTTGACGCCCTGACCCAGCTGCGGGCTCATCGCATGTGCGGCGTCGCCGGCCAGCACGAAACGGCCACGATGCCAGCGCGTCATCACCGCGTCGCGATAGCTGGCGCGTGCCAGCGCGGTGTGCACCTGCACGCTGTCCAGACGCAGATGCGCGTCCGGCCACATCTGCGCCACCTCCTCGCGCCATGCGCCGATGCCGCGTTGCTCCCAGGCTGCGAAATCGCTGCACGGCAGGCTCCAGAAAAAACTCAGCCGCGGGGTATCGTCGCCAGGCCGCGTGCCGACCGGCAACAGCCCGATCATCTTGCGCGCACCGATATAGCGCTGGCGCAGCTCGTCGACGAACGGCCAGTCCTCGCGCGGCAACAGACACCACAGCGCGCCCCATGGATATACCCGATCCAGCCGGGTTCCCTGCACCTGCGCGCGTAGCGTGGAAGCCGAGCCATCGGCGGCGATGATCAGATCGTAAGGACCATGCCATTGCCCACGCTGGTCCTGCACACGCCTGCCCTCGTGGTCGATGGCGGTGATCCGGGTATCGGTATGCAGCTGCGCGTACTCGGGCCAGGCATCGCACAACAGCGAGAACAACGCACCGCGCTGCATGCCCACCCCCATCAGACGGGCATCCAGATCGCGGTATTGCATGTCCATCACCGCGCGCCCGCAGGGCGTCTCGCCGTACAGGCGGCGCACCGGCGCGCC
This sequence comes from Xanthomonas sp. 10-10, assembly GCF_040182365.1. Taxonomy (NCBI): domain Bacteria; kingdom Pseudomonadati; phylum Pseudomonadota; class Gammaproteobacteria; order Lysobacterales; family Lysobacteraceae; genus Xanthomonas; species Xanthomonas sp. 10-10. The sequence goes on along the minus strand of NZ_CP144460.1, from coordinate 1,755,103 downwards.
ATGCACCAGTGCCTGCGGCAACAGGCCCATCTTCCACAACACCTGCAGGCCGCTGGGCTGCAGCAGGAAACCGGCACCGACCGGCCCGGGCCTTTCGGCGCGCTCGAACACGTCCAGTCGGTGGCCATCGGCACCCAGCAGGACCGCCAGTGCCTGCCCCGCCGTTCCATACCCCACTACCGCAATCCGTAATGCTTGTTGCATCGTCCCTGCTCTGGTTCGCTGGCACCGGCCCCGCATGGGCCGGTGTAAAAAAAACCCCGCCGTGGCGGGGTTCTTCAACCGCACAATCGAGTCGGTTTACTCGACCGGCGTGATGTTCGAAGCCTGGGCACCCTTGGGGCCCTGGGTCACGTCATAACTGACGCGCTGGCCTTCCTGCAGGCTGCGGAAGCCCTTGGAGTTGATCGCGGAGAAGTGCGCGAAGACATCGGCGCTGCCGTCCTCCGGTGAGATGAAGCCAAATCCCTTGGCGTCGTTGAACCACTTGACGGTACCGTTCGGCATGGTGATGCGAGACCTTTGCAATAATTAATGGGTGGTGTACGGCGGTGCGTACGCGCCGAGTATGCAAAGCTTATTCCCCAATGACAATCACCCGCGTGCAAGTTCGCCGATCAGTTCGGGCAACCCGGACGAGGCGGCATCCACGTTGGCCAGCACCTCGGCCATGGTGATTTCCTGCGCGTCGCCGCACCCGGCCGCCCAGTTCGCCACGATCGCCAAACACGCATATTCCAGGCCTTTTTCGCGCGCCAGCCCGGCTTCTGGCATGCCGGTCATGCCGACCAGGTCGCAGCCGTCGCGACGCATGCGGGCGATCTCTGCAATCGTTTCCAGACGCGGCCCTTGCGTCGCACCGTAGCAACCGCCAGCCACCATCGTGACGCCTGTCACCTTGGCCGCAGCGATGACCTTGCTGCGAAACATCGGCGAATACGGATGCCCGAAATCCACGTGCTGCACCTCGCTGCCCGGCTCTTCGCAGAAGGTGGACACGCGCCCCCAGGTGTAGTCGATCAGTTGATCGGGACACGCCAGCACGCGTGGGCCGAACCGTTCGGTGATGCCGCCGACGGTGTTGAGCGCGAGCACGCGCGAGGCGCCGATTTGCTGCAATGCAGCGATGTTTGCGCGGTAATTGACCTTGTGCGGCGGCAGCGAATGGCCTTCGCCATGCCGCGCCAGGAACGCGACCCGATGGCCGAGCAACATGCCGACGCGGATCGGTCCGGATGGCGCGCCATAGGGCGTCTCCAGCTTGTGGGTCTGCACGTCATCGAGCTGCGCGAGCTTGTAGACACCAGTGCCGCCGATCACGGCCAATGCGATGGAATGGGAAGACACAACCGACCTCTGCAACATAACGGACGTGGAAGCGCGCAAGCGCGCAGGAGTGCCCGCGCGATGGCGGACCGGTGATTGGAAGCGACCAGCAACATAGGACGGGCGATCTGTCGCAGGGTTTGGCCGCCAAGGCAGCGCATTGCCCCGGTGCAAACCCACCCTGCGCAGCTGCCAGGTTCGCCTGGCGGCTACGCCACCGCGTCGAGGGTCGCAGCGCGCGTCTTATTGCTTCATCGCGTAGATGGCAGGAATGCCGCGCAGCTGTTCGTTGACGTCCATGCCGAATCCGAACACGTAGCGGTCGGCCACTTCCACGCCCACGTAATCGGCGGTCACGCCCGGCACGCAGCGGTCGTGGCGTTTGACGGTCAACACCGCCACGCGCACGTCGGTGGCGCCCTGCTCCAGGCACCACTGGCGCACGCCCTGCAGCGTATAGCCTTCATCGAGGATGTCGTCGACCAGGATCACCCGGCGGCCGAACAGCGCGGTGGCCGGGCGGTGCTTCCACACCAGCTCGCCGCCGACGGTTTCGCCGCGATAGCGGGTGGCGTGGAGGTAATCGAACTGCAGGTCCTGCCCACGCGCGCCCAACTCCAGCGCCAACTGGCCGGAGAACGGCAGCGCGCCGTGCATGATGGTGAGATAGACCGGCACCTCGCCGGCATAGTCGCGCGCAATGGCATCGGCAATGGTGGCGACGGCAGCATCGATGGCCGGGCGGTCGACCAGCAGATCGGCTTGGGCCAGGGCCTGGGAAATGGTGAGCGTGGACATCAGGCAATTGATCCGAAAGGGGCGGAAGGAGTGTTGAAAGAGGCGTCGGTACCGGCAAGCAGGCCGTCCCAGCCGAGCGCGCCGCGACCGATCAGGCCGATCAGCGCTGCGGTGTTGAGGCTGCGGTTTTGCACCGCCTGCAGCGATTCGTCGACCAGTTCAGGATGGCAGACCAGCACGACGTCGCAGCCGGCATCCAGGTGCGCGTGCACCCGGCCCGCTACGCCCCCGGCGCTGAACGAGGCCGCCATGCCGATGTCGTCGGAAAACACCACGCCGCGGAAACCCAGCTGTCCGCGCAGGATCTGTTCGATCCAGCGCTGCGAGTAACCGGCCGGTTCCGGCGCGACCTGCGGGTAGACCACGTGCGCCATCATCACCGCATCGGCGCCGGCCTCGATGCCGGCCACGAACGGCAGCAGATCTTCGGCCTGCAGTTGCTCCAGCGACCGCGGGTCGCTGGCATGGTCCACATGGGTGTCTTCAAGCACCGTGCCGTGGCCGGGGAAATGCTTGAGCGTGGCGGCCATGCCGGCGCCGTGCAGCGCCTGCACATAGGCGCGGGTGAAGGTGGCCACGATCTGCGGGTCGTCGCTGAAGGCGCGATCGCCGATGGCGCGGTTGCCGCGGCCCAGATCCACCACCGGCGCAAAACTCAGGTCCACGCCGCTGGCGCGCACTTCATTGGCCATGAGCTGCGCATGCGCGCCGGCCGCGGCGAGCGCGCCTTGCGGATCCTGCAGATACTGCGTACCGAAGCTTTGCAACGGCGCCAGCGCGCTGAAGCCTTCGCGGAACCGCTGCACGCGGCCGCCTTCCTGGTCCACGCACAGCAACACCGGGCGCGGCGCGGCTGCGCGGATGGAGGCCGACAACTCGGCCACCTGGGTGCGCGAGGCGAAGTTGCGCTTGAACAGCACCACACCGGCCACGGCATCGTGCTGCAGCCAGTCGCGTTCCTGTGTGCTGAGTTCGGTACCGGCAACGCCGATCAGAAGCATGTTGGGGGACTCCCGGGCCAGGCGCCACGAGGGCGCAGCGCGGCATTGTCGCAGATGCGCGTTGCAGCGTCAGATTGCGCATTCAGGCAAGGGCTGACGTCTCCCCCGCCGAAATGCCTTGCGACCAGGCGTTGCGGTGCCGCGCGCAGCCGCCGCCCGCGTGATTGCCTGCGTGGCCAGGTTGCTGCGCTGGCTGGCTCGCGACATTCGTTCGCACCGCATATCCGGTAGCCGGCAGACCCGGCAGCCACTGTGGCTGCGCTGGCCTGGTCGCCCCCACGTGGCGGTCTTCGGGGGCACAGGCGGCCGCCTTCCGACCCCAGGGCAGACGAGTCAACATGCGCCGACTCCAAGAGCGGCTGACAAAACGTCGCGCGCCGTCGTCAGGTGGGTGTGGACGGCGCGCTCAGAACCGGCGTGTACGCGTGGCCGATGCCGCACCGAGCACCGGCCGCGCCCGCCTGGCGGAGAGCACGCTCCTTTGTCAGCTGCTCTAAAGACGTTCCAGATTCGCCCGCCAGTGCGCGGCCTGGGTCTGGATGCCCTCCAGCACCTGCGGCGCCATGCCGTCGAGCTGCCGATACGGCATCGCCAGGCGCTCGTTCGTGCCCAGCAGCGGGCGCTGCCGCGCCAGGAAATCCCAGTACAGCGCGTTGTAGGGACAGGCCCGCGCACCGACGCGCGCCTTGCGCTGATAGCTGCAGCCGCTGCAGTAATCGCTCATGCGATCGATATAGGCCGCACCGCTGATATACGGTTTGCTGCCGAGCAGGCCACCGTCGGCGAATTGACTCATGCCCACCGTGTTGGGCAACTCCACCCACTCGAACGCATCGATATAGACACCCAGATACCAGCGATGCAGCGCCTGCGGGTCCAGCCCCGCCAGCAACGCGAAATTGCCGATCACCATCAGCCGCTGGATGTGGTGCGCATGCGCGTCGGCCAGCGAATTGCCGACGGCATCGGCCAGGCAACGCATGCCTACCTGCCCGTCCCAGAACCAGTGCGGCAGCGGCGCATGCTGATCCAGCCGATTGGACTGCGCATAGCCTGGCATCTGCGACCAGTACACGCCGCGCACGTACTCGCGCCAGCCCAGGATCTGGCGGATAAAGCCTTCCACCGATGCCAGCGGTGCATGCCCCTGCCGCCACGCCGCCTCTGCACGCGCGATCACTTCGGCCGGGTGCAGCATCTTGACGTTGAGCGCGAACGACAGCAGCGAATGAAACAGCCGCGGACTTTGCGTACTCATCGCATCTTCATAGCGGCCGAAATCCGGCAACGCAGTGGCGATGAAGGCATCCAGATGCCGCAAGGCTTCGTCGCGGTCCAGCGGCCATGGCAGCGCCTGCGCATTCGGCGCGCCAAAACTGCGTACGCCGGCGGCTTCGATGCTGCGCCACAACGCGCCATGGTCGTGCGCGGCGCGCCACTCCTGCGGTGCCGGCGGATCGCCCGGCCACGGCGCGCGATTGTCGCGATCGAAATTCCAGCGCCCCCCTTCCGGTTGGCCGGAGGCATCGAGCAGGATGCGATGGCGCGTGCGCATGCGTCGATAGAAGACCTCCATGCGCCACTGCGTTGCAGCGCGGAAACACCCTGCCACCTCATCGCGTTCGGTCAGAAAATGCTCGCTATCGACCATGCGCGTGGCGAACGCGCAGCCCGCGCTCCAGTGCCGCAGCGCTTCATCCAGCCGCCACTCGTCCGGCGCCTGATACTGCAGATGCTGTGCACGGTAATGCGCCATCAAGGCCTGGAGATTGGCCGGGATGGATTGCCGATTACTGGGGGCATCGATCGCGACATAGCGCACGCGGTGCCCGTCATGCCGCAAGCGCGCGGCAAACGCGCGCATTGCCGCAAAGATCGCCAGGATCTTCTGCGCGTGATGCAGCACGTAATCGGTTTCCTCGCGCACCTCCATCAGCACGTAGACCACGCCCGGGTCGTGCGCGGCAAACCAGCTGTGCTGCGGATTGAGCTGATCGCCCAGGATCAGGCGCAAGGTGTGTGCGGATGCCTGTGGGGTGAGGTCGGCTGCGCCTGCCACAGCGTCACTCGTGGCCGCTGCGCGCGGCATCGCTGGCGCGCACACGCTCCGCCAATGCCACACCACTTTGCCAGGCACCTTCGACCTTGCCGCCGGCCAACCAGTCGCCGCACAGACCGATGCTCAATCGCCGATCCCACGCACAGCCGATCTGCGAGGGCGGATCGGTGCTGGCCGCAGTCCAGCGATAGGCGTCGCAGGACTGCGGCAATGGCAAACCGAGCACAGGCAACGTTGGCAGCACACTGGCGATCACCGCTTCGGGTTGTGCATCAAGATGCGCTTGGCTCCAATCGGCGGTGGTATGCAGCAGCCAGGTTTCGGCGCCCTGACGTCCAGGCTTGCTGGAGTTGCGCGCCACCCAGCGCAATGGCCCGACGTTGACGAACAAGGCGTCGTAACCGGGATCCACCGGCGTGTCGAAATGCAGCACCACCGCCCAGGCCGGCCGCATCTTCGCGCCAGCGGCAATCGTCGCGAGCGTGGGCGCGCTGTTGGCCAGTAATGCAGCTGCAACTGGCGCAGGCACTGCCAGCAACACGGTGTCGAAAGCGCGTGTCGTCTCGTCTCCCGACACTGCCAGCTGCCATGTGTCACCGTCGCGCTGCAGCGATCGCACAGCGATCAGCAATCGAACATCAAGTCCCGCCGCAAGCGCACGCGCCGGTGCGGCCATGTCCGGCACACCGACCAAACGCGTCAACTCGCTCTGCGAAGCGCGAAAGTCGGTGCCGTTCCAACTGGCGACGCGTGCAGGCCAGGCCGCTGCGACGCCGCTCGCAATCCACTTGTCCCCCACCGCCGCAAACGCCGGATCGCGTGCGGTGAAATACTGCGCGCCGTGGTCGCACTGCCAGCCATCGCCTGCGCAACTGCGCATGCGTCCGCCGGGCACATCGCCCTGCTCGAACAGCGTCACGGTAAACCCCTGCGCCTGCAGCCGTTGCGCGCAGGCAAGCCCGGCCAACCCGGCGCCGATCACCGCAACCGTCTTCGAGCGGGTGGGCGTCATCTTCAGCTGCAGGCAGCTGCAACACGCCGCCGGCCGTTCATACCGCGCAGCCGTCCGGCCCGCAGGCATCGGGACCACCGATCGGCGCCGATTCGGCGGCCAGCTGCAAGAGCGCCTGCGCGAAGCTCTCCGGCGGCTGCGCACCCTGGATCAGGCTGCGTCCGTCGATGACGAAACTGGGCACCGCACGGATTCCCAGCGCAGCGGCCTGCGCCAGTTGTGCTTCCACGGCAACGATGCCTTCGTCGGAGTCCAGCAACGCACGCACGCGCGCCTCGTCCAGACCGCCGGCGGCTCCGGCAGACACCAGCGTTTCGGTCGCGCCGACGTTCTGGCCTTCGGCAAAATGCGCATGGAACAGCGCTTCGATCACCGCCTCGACATCGCCCTCGCGGCTCGCCAGCCAGATCAGCCGATGCGCACGCAGCGTGCTGACCTGCACCTGGTCGCGTCCGAAATCGAATGGCAGGCCTTCGGCCCGCGCAGTGGCCTGCGTCTGCGCGAGCATCTGCTCCACGCGCGCGGCACCGCCGAACTTTTGCGCCAGCGCATCGCGCAACGGCGTCGGCTCCAGGCCGGCGTCAGGGTCCAGCTGAAACGCGTGGTAATGGATGTCCAGCGCAGGTGCCTGCGCGCCCAGCGAGACCACCGCCTGCTCGAAACGGCGCTTGCCGATCCAGCACCAGGGACAGACAACGTCAGACCAGATATCGATGCGCATGGGCGGGGATTGGAGAGTCGTCATTGGGGATTGGCAAAGCATAAACCCAATACCAAGGCAGGGATTGGCGAGTCGCAACGCAAGCAGCCCAAGTCCGACGCGCCACTTCAGCTGTTACGAATCCCGAATGCCCAATCCCGAATCCCGAATCACAAATCCCCGCCCCAGTTCCTGAACGGATGCGACGCCAATGCCAGGTTGTAATAGCGCACATCGTCGGTGACTTCCGCACCGATCCATTCGGGCTTGGCGAAGGCCTCGTCGGCACTCCCGAGTTCGATCTCGGCCACCACCAGCCCGGCGTTGTCGCCGAGAAACTCGTCCACCTCCCACACGTGGCCCTGGTACTCGACCAGATGCCTACGCTTGTCGATCAGACCGCCGACACACAGCGCCAGCAGCGCGCGCGCATCGACCACCGGAATCGGGTAGTCGAACTCCTGCCGGGTATGCCCCACCTGCCGCGACTTCAGGTTGAGAAATGCGCTCTCGCCCTGGATGCGCACCCGCACCGACGCGTTCTGCGCACCACTGCGCATCGCCGCCTGGTCGTTGATGTAGCCCTGCGCCATCGGGATCACCGCATGCGCGGCGCTACGCCAACCGTCGCCGGTCACGAGAAACTTGCGTTCAATTTCAATGGGCATGGGATTTGGGAATCGGGAATCGGGAATCGGGAATCGGGAATCGGGAATCGGGAATCGCAACAGCATACGGCGAACCGCCTCTACGATTCCCGATTCACCATTCCCGATTCACCGCCTCTCAAACACCGCAATGCTTTCCACATGCGCAGTATGCGGAAACATGTCCATCGCGCCGGCGGACTTGAGCGTGAAGCCCTGTTCGTTGACAAGGTAACCGGCATCGCGCGCCAGCGAGCCGGGGTGGCAGCTGACATAGACGATGCGCTCGAACTTTTTCAACGGCAGTTGCTGCAGCACTTCCAGTGCGCCCGAACGCGGCGGGTCCAGCAGCAGCTTGTCGAAGCCCTGCTTCATCCAGGGCGCATTGCGTTGGTCCTGGGTCAGATCGGCCGCATGGAACTGCGCGTTGTCCAGGCCGTTGCGCTGCGCGTTTTCCCTGGCACGTGCGACCAAACCGGCATCGCCCTCCACGCCGACCACCTCGCGCACCGTCCGTGCCAGCGGCAGGGTGAAATTGCCCAGACCGCAAAACAGATCCAGCACGCGGTCGTCGGGTCTGGCATCGAGCAGCGCCAGTGCGTGCGCAATCATCTTCTGGTTGAGCGAGGCATTGACCTGGATGAAGTCCAGCGGCCGGAACGCCAGCTCCACATCCCATTGCGGCAGGCGGAACGACAGCGGCACGTCCTGCGGCCACAAGGGATGCACGCTGTCCACGCCGCCGGGCTGCAGGAAGACCGCAAACCCGTGCGTCTGCGCGAAGTCCACCCAGGCCTGCCGGTCGCGCTCGCTGAGCGGCTGCATGTGGCGGATGGTCAACGCCACCGCATCGTCGCCGGCGATGAACTCGATCTGCGGGATGTCGCGCTTGCCGTCCATGCTTTCGACCAGGGCGGCCAGCAGCTCAATCTTCTCGCCGATCTGCGGGATCACCGTGTAACAGACCGACAGGTCGGCCACAAAACGCGGGTCGAGTTCGCGAAACCCCACCAGGGTCTTGTCCTTCTTCTCTACCCGCCGCACCGAGAAACGGCCTTTGCGCCGATAGCCCCAGGCGTCGCCGACCAGCGCGGGCAGCACCGCCTGCGGGCTGACGTGGCCGATGCGCTCGAGGTTGTCCATCAGCACGCGCTGCTTGGCCACGATCTGCTGCGACTCTTCCAGGTGCTGCAACACGCAGCCGGCGCACACGCCGAAATGCGGGCAACGCGGGGCGACCCGCTGCGGCGAGGCCTCCAGAACTTCAACCGTCTTGGCTTCATCGAAATGGCGGCTGCGCGCGGTGGGTTCGGCACGCACCAGTTCACCGGGCAAGGCACCGCTGATGAAGGTGACCTTGCCGCCCTCGCCGTCGCGGCGCGCCACCCCACGGCCGTCATGGCTCAGGTCGGTGATGGCGGTCTGAAAGGGAGTACGGTCGAAACGGTTTCGGGTTCTGGCCACGTGGCGACAAGCTGCGGGCAAAAAGGGTGCGTATTGTCGCAGATGCGATCGACCGAGGCCGCCCTGCGCGGGATGGCAATTGTCGTGCCCTGCAAACACAGGCAAACTTGGCCTGCGCGCCGCAGCTGAGGACGCGGCACCGCTGACAAGGAGGCAGCACATGAATATGGCGACACGTCAGGAACCCCACCCACGACTCTTGCTGGTGGAAGACGACCCGATCAGCCGCGGCTTTCTGCAGGCTGCCCTGGAAAGCCTTCCGGCCCAGGTGGATTGCGCCGATTCGTTGTCGTCGGCGCTGGACCGCGCGCGCGAACGTCGCCACGACCTGTGGCTGATCGACGTCAACCTCCCCGATGGCACCGGCAGCGGCCTGCTGCGCGCGTTGCGTCTGCTGCACCCGGATGTGCCCGCACTGGCGCATACCGCCGATGGCGACATGGCGATGCAGCGCGGCCTGCAGTCCGACGGCTTTCTGGAGATGCTGGTCAAGCCGCTGACCACCGAGCGCCTGTTGCAGGCGGTGCGTCGCGGCCTGGCGCGGGGCCGCTACAGCGTGGCGCCGGTCGGCGTGGTCGACATCGCCGCCAGCGATTGGGACGAAGCGGCAGCATTGAGCGCACTCAACGGCCAGCAGCATCATCTCAACGCTCTGCGCGAACTGTTCCTGGCAGAGCTGCCGGGCACACGCGATGCGGTCACCTCCGCACTGAACATCAGCGACGAGCAGGCGCTGCGCAATCACCTGCATCGGCTGCAGGCCAGTTGCGGCTTCGTCGGCGCCGCCCGGCTGGCCGGCGCGGTCCGCCTGCTGCGTGGCGACCCGCAGTCGCGCACCGCGCAGACCCAGTTTCATGCCGCAGTGGCCGCGTTATTGCATTGAGCTGAGGCTGCCGCAGCCGCCAGCGCCGGTAAGGTCAGGCGCTGGCTGGGTGTCGAAGGGAGCGGAGACGCGACAATGACACGCGACACGGCGCTTGGTCCGGGTCGTGCAGATCAACGCCGCCGCGCCAGATCCTCGAGCATTTCCCAGGATTTCAGGCCGCGTCCGTTCAGATGATGCAACAGCACGCTGCGCATGCTGCGGCGCAAGCCGGGCATGTCGTCGGTGGCCGGCATCGTATCCTCCCCCAGCGCCAGCAGCGCTGCGCCAGTCACGGTTTCGCGCCGATCCTGCGCCAGACGTTCGCTTAGTACCCGCATGGCGCCCTCTTGCGGATCGAGTCGATAGCGCGCCGCCGGGTCGATCGGCTGCCCGTCGCTGTCGTGCTGCAGATCGAAGGCAAACCCCAGCCCATCCAGCACATCGCGCTCGAACCGGCGCAACCCCCACGCCAGCGACAACTCCGACGCCAGATGCGCCCGCGCCTGTGCATAGCACGCGTAGAGCTCCGGCACCGCATCATTGCGAGGAGCCAGGCGCAGCAACAGCTCGCTGATATAGAAACCGGCCAGCATGCGCTCGCCGACCAACCGCGGCGCAGTGTCCAGCGCCTCGGCCTGGCGCAGCTGGGCAAGTTCGCCGCGCTGCACGGCCGTGAACTGGATCAGTTGCAGGGGCTGCAGCGCCGCACGCAGGGCCTGCTTGCGCGGACCCTGCACCCCACGCGCCAGCAATCCGACACGTCCGTGCTGCTCGGTCAGCACTTCCACCAGCAAGCTGGTTTCGCGCCAGGCACGCACATGCAGGACGAAGCCGTGTTCGTGCTCGATCAGCATCTTGGGCCAGCGCTCACCACTGCACTTACAGCCCAGGCCATGCGGCCATCACGCATTCGGCAGCGCAGGTGCCAACGCCGCTGCGGCATTTTTCGTATGTTCCCGAGGACGACAGAAAGGGCACATGCAACGCTGCAATCGGCTACGAGGCGTTGCCTGCGGCAAGACAGCGCCTCAATTGATCTCTGGCTTGGTGACCATCGTGCCACTCGATTTCGAACACCTGTTTGTTGTCGATGAGTAACCGGTAATGCGCGTTGTCGTCTATCCCGCCCAGCATTGCCTCGGCACTGGGGACTGCGAAGGCGATCGTGACCAGGTCAGTACCGGGAGTGAGATAGTGAAAGGCGCGCACGGTTGTCGGCTTTCCATCGCCGCCGTCCAGCCCCACCTTGATCGAGCCGTCCTTCTTGGGACGCGGCAATCCGGGACCGGTGAACGATATCAATGCACGGCGATAGTCGCCTGAAGGGCCGGCCAGGGTCACGATACCTTGCAGATTACCGTAGGCCGCAACGCAATTATCGCCAGGCTTCGCGTCGGCGCTCGGGTTGAAGTGCTGCCAGAAGCCCTTGCGGAAACGCTGATAATTTGGATCAGTCGCAAGCTTGGCTTTCTCGCTCAAGAGCATCTGCGCCATGCCCAGGGCAGCGGTCGCGCGCGCCTTCATCGGGTCGTATTCGGGCTGCGCCGCACCTGTCGAGGCTGCGCCATCACGAATGCATAAAGGTGTCGGTGCAAGGCCGGGACCACCAGGTGCGGTCCCCACCATGCGCTCACCGGCTCCGGGCGTATTGGAGCAGGGAAAAGTCTGCGCATTCACTGCAAATGGCAGCAACCCGAGCACCAGCGCTCCCGCCATCATCCTGCCGACACCCAATGCCCCTGGGCCACCAAAGTTCGCTTTCTTTCGCCGCATCGTGCACCTCCATGTTGATCCGAAATTAGTCGCCGTACCCAAATGCCTTGAGCGCTCCCTCGTCATCCGACCAGCCCTCGCGCACGCGCACCCAGGTTTCCAGGAACACTTTCGCACCGAATAGCCGCTCCATCTGCAGACGCGCCTTGCCGCCGATCTCCTTCAGGCGGGTGCCGCCCTTGCCGATCACGATTGCCTTCTGGCCCTCGCGTTCGACCCAGATCACCGCACCGATCCGCAGCAGCGCGCCGTCTTCGGCAAAGCGCTCGATTTCCACGGTGGTGGCATACGGCAGTTCTTCGCCCAATTGACGCATCAGCTGCTCGCGCACCAGCTCGCCGGCCAAAAAACGCTGGCTGCGGTCGGTGATTTCGTCCTCGCCGTACATCGCCTCGGCTTCGGGCACCAGCTTGAGCAGATCGCTCACCAACGCTTCCAGCCCTTTGCGCTTGAGCGCGGACACCGGATGCACTGCGGCAAACGTCCGCCCTTCACTGACCTGCGCCAGAAACGGGAACAGCGCGGTCTTGTCCTTGAGCCGGTCGACCTTGTTGACCACCAGCACCACCGGCACTCCGGCGTCGCTGAGCACGCGGAACGCCAGCGTGTCTTCCTCGTCCCAACGGCCGGCTTCGATGACCAGCACGGCGGCGTCCACGCCTTCGAGCGACCCGCGCGCGGCGCGATTCATTACCCGGTTCATCGCGCGCTTTTGTTCGCGATGCAGCCCGGGCGTGTCGACCAGCATCAACTGCCCTTCCGGGAAGGTGGCGATGCCCAGCAGCCGATGCCGCGTGGTCTGCGGCCGATTGGACACGATACTGACCTTGGCGCCCACCAGGGCGTTGGTCAGGGTGGATTTGCCGACATTCGGCCGGCCGATGACGGCAACGCTGCCGCTACGGTGGGGAGTGGTTTCGCTCACGTGTTTACATCCAGTTGTGCGATGACGGTAGCCGCCGCCTGTTGCTCGGCAAGACGGCGCGACGTGCCCTGGCCCTCGGCGCGGGCGATGGGCTGCTCCAGGATGCAGGCGACGTGGAACTGCTTGGCATGTTCGTCGCCGCTCTCGCTGATCAGGGCGTAATTGGGCAACGGCAGCTGCCGTGCCTGCAGCCATTCCTGCAGCCGCGTCTTGGGATCTTTTTCGGCCTTGCCGACCGGCAGTGCCGCCAGCGATGGTTCAAACCACGGAAGCACCACCTCCCGGCAGCGCTCGAATCCGCAGTCCAGATAGATCGCCGCGACGATCGCCTCCACCGCATCGGCCAGGATCGAATCGCGCCGATGGCCACCGGACTTGAGTTCGCCCGGGCCCAGCGTCAGCCGCTCGCCCAGATTGAGCGTGCGTCCGATCACCGCCAGCGCACCTTCGCGAACCAGTTCGGCGCGCGCGCGCGTCAATGCACCTTCGTCGGCCTTGGGCCAGCGCCGATACAGCGCCTCGGCGATCAGCAGGTTGACGATGCCGTCGCCGAGAAATTCCAGTCGCTCGTTATGCGGCGTCCCGGCGCTGCGATGGCGCAGCGCCTGGGCGAGCAACGCCGGATCGGCGAATGCGTGCCCGATAGGATCGCCACGTTGGAAGGTTCTATTCGACACCGCGCTTCGTCAAATCCTGTTCCGTATCGAACTTGCCGACAACATCCAGATTGCCAACCAGCTCACGGCGTACCTCGTAGTTGACTTTCATCCGCCAACCACCCTCGATGCGTTCGAACTTGACGTCTTCTTTTTTGACGTTTTCCGAATAGTTTATGTAAAGCCGCTTGAAGAACATGTCCTGCAACTTGGACGGATCCATATCCGCAGTACCAACTTCGTTTGCAAGCCCCTTCATCGAGGTGCGCACCGCGTAGTACTCCTGATACATCGGAAACAGCTTCATCCCGATGTACAGGCCAAATCCGACCACCGCCAGCACCACCACGAACGACGTCAACGTCATACCGCTTTGCTTGCGCTTCATTGTGCTTTCCCCGGCACGCCGTGCGTGCATTTACTGGATTCCAGTCCCGATCCGCGATGGATCGAAACTCCCCTTGCAGAACCACCCTTCGCAATTGAGCCAGATCAAGAACGCCTTGCCGCGCAGATTGGCCTCCGGCAGGAAATGCGTCTGGGTCCAGAACCGGCTGTCTTCGCTATTGTCGCGATTGTCCCCCATCACGAAATAGCTGTCTGCAGGCACCGTCCAGTCGCCCTGCCCGGCCGGCATGTTGCGGTCCACCCACTCCAGCACGGTGTGCGTGCGGCCCGGCAGGTCCTCGACCAGCAGCGTGGTGCCGGTCATCTCGGCGCCCTTGCCCTTGCCGATGTACTCGCCCTTGACCGTGTAGCGCATCGGCTTGTCGTTGATATACAGCGTATCGCCATGAAATCCGATCTTGTCGCCCGGCAGGCCGACCACGCGCTTGATCCAGTTCTGGTCCGGCGCATGCGGCGGCTTGAACACCACCACGTCGCCACGCTTGGGCTCGCCGGTGGGGATGAACTTGGTATTGGTGATCGGCAGACGGAAACCGTAGGCGAACTTGTTGACCAGGATGAAATCGCCGATCAGCAAGTTGGGCATCATCGAGCTGGACGGAATCTTGTACGGCTCGGCGACGAAGCTGCGCAGGATCAGCACCACCGCCAGCACCGGGAAGAACGCACGCGAGTAATCGATGATCGCCGGCTCGCTGTCCAGCAGCCCGGCACGTGCGGCACGGCGCTTGGCCAAAAACAGCTTGTCCAGCAGCCAGATAAAGCCGGTACCCAGCGTCAGCACAACCAGGATGATTTCAAACCATTTCATTGGTGTTCCTTTCGGAAAGGGAATCGAGAATCGAGAATGGGGAATTGGAACAGCAGGAGCACGTGCGCCCTTACGATTCCCGATTCCCGATTTACCATTCCCAGCTACTTATCCATCTGCAGCACGGCCAGGAAGGCCTCCTGCGGAATCTCCACGCGGCCGACCTGCTTCATGCGCTTCTTGCCTTCTTTCTGCTTTTCGAGCAGCTTTTTCTTGCGCGAAACGTCGCCACCATAGCACTTGGCCAACACGTTCTTGCGCATCGCCTTGACCGTGGAGCGCGAGATGATCTGCGAGCCGACAGCGGCCTGAATCGCCACGTCGAACATCTGCCGCGGGATCAGGTCCTTCATCTTTTCGCACAGCTCGCGGCCGCGCCGGTCGGCATGGCTGCGGTGCACGATCAGCGACAATGCATCGACCTTGTCGCCATTGATCAGCACGTCCACGCGCACGAACGGGCCGGCATCGAAGCGCACGAAGTGATAATCCAGCGAGGCGTATCCGCGGCTCACCGACTTGAGCTTGTCGAAGAAATCCAGCACCACTTCGGCCATCGGCAGCTCATAGCTGATCTGCACCTGGCTGCCCAGATAATTGATGCTGATCTGGGTGCCGCGCTTTTCTTCGCACAGCTTGATGATGTTGCCGATGTACTCCTCGGGCGTCAGCACGTTGGCGCGAATGATCGGCTCACGGATCTCCTGCACCAGGTTCAACTGCGGCAGCTTGGCCGGGTTGTCCATGTTGATGATGGACCCGTCGGTCTTGAGCACTTCATACACCACGGTCGGCGCGGTGCTGATCAGGTCCAGGTTGTACTCGCGCTCCAGACGTTCCTGCACGATTTCCATGTGCAGCATGCCCAGGAAGCCGCAACGGAAACCGAAGCCCATCGCCTCGGAGCTTTCCGGCTCGAAGCGCAGCGCCGCATCGTTCAGACGCAGCTTGTCCAGGGCTTCGCGCAGATCCGGATAGTCCTCGGCATCGACCGGGAACAGGCCGGCGAACACGCGCGGCTGCATTTCCTGGAAACCCGGCAATGCATGCGGCGCCGGATCGGCGGCCAGGGTCAGGGTATCGCCGACCGGCGCGCCATGCACGTCCTTGATCGAGGCATTGATCCAGCCCACTTCGCCAGCGCCCAACGACGCCAGCTCCTTGCGCTTTGGAGTGAACACGCCGACCTTGTCGACCAGGTGCGTGCGCCCGGTCGACATCACCAGAATCTTGCTGCCCGGCTTGATCTCGCCCTGCATCACGCGCACCAGCGACACCACGCCCAGGTAGTTGTCGAACCAGGAATCGATGATCAGCGCCTGCAGCTTGTCGGTATCGCGCGGTTTTGGCGGCGGGATACGGTGCACGATCGCTTCCAGCACCAGATCGATGTTCAGACCGGTCTTGGCGCTGACTGCCACCGCGTCTTCGGCATCGATGCCGATCACCGCTTCGATCTCGGCCTTGGCACGGGCGATGTCGGCGGTGGGCAGGTCGATCTTGTTGAGCACCGGCACCACTTCCAGCCCCTGCTCCACCGCGGTGTAGCAGTTGGCCACCGACTGCGCTTCCACGCCTTGCGCCGCATCGACCACCAGCAGCGCGCCTTCGCAGGCGGCCAGCGAGCGGCTGACTTCATAGGAGAAGTCGACATGCCCGGGGGTATCGATGAAGTTCAGCTGGTAGACCTGCCCGTCCTTTGCCGTGTACGGCAAGGACACCGACTGCGCCTTGATCGTGATGCCACGTTCGCGTTCGATCGGGTTGGAGTCGAGAACCTGGGCCTCCATCTCGCGCGCCTGCAGGCCGCCGCACAGCTGGATGATCCGGTCGGCCAGGGTGGATTTACCGTGGTCGACGTGGGCAATGATGGAGAAGTTGCGGATATTCCGCATTGAATCAGAGGACATTGAGGTGGGCGCCGGCGGTGCCGTCGTCAGGGTAACGCAGCATTATCGCACGCTACGGCCCCGCGGGGCCGGGAATTGGGAATCGGGAGTGGGGAATCGGAAAAGCCAGGCGAGCTGTCGCCTCGCGGAGCCGCTCTTGCCATTCCCGATTCCCGATTCTCCATTCCCTCCGTTAGCCGCCAGCCTTCAGGGCCACATAGCTGGTCGCCTTACCGTCGGTGACCAGCAGCATGACCACGTCGCCCTTCTTGTAGCTGGACAGCGCGCGGTTGAGTTCGGCGACGCTGCCCACCTTGGTGCGGCCGACGCGGGCGATGACCAGGCCCGGCGAGAGCGGCGGCTGGGTGCTGCGCGCCGCAGCCCCGGTGACCGCGGCAATCCGCACGCCCTCGCCCGCTTCCAGGCCCAGGCGGCTGCGCTCGGCAGCGGTCAGGTCGGCGACCTGCAAGCCGAGCAAGGCCACGCTGGCGGGAGCTTCCGGCTTGGCGTCCGCGGCCGCAGTACGCGGCGCGGCGTCGTCGCGACCATCCTGCAATGGCGCCAGCACAACCGACACCTGGCGCGGCTTGCCGTCGCGCAGCACGTCCAGGTTGACCTTGGTGCCCGGCGCCATCAGGCCGATCATCGGCGGTAGATCGCTGGCGACATCGATCGGCTTGCCGTTGACGGCGCGGATCACGTCACCCACCTCGATTCCGGCCTTGGCGGCCGGGCTGCCCGCGGGAATGTCGTTGACCAGCGCGCCGCGCGTATCCGGCAGGCCCAGGCCCTGCGCCTTGAGCGAATCGATCGGGCCGACCGCCACGCCCAGCATGCCGCGGCTCACATGGCCGGTAGCCTTGATCTGCTCGGCGGCGCTGAAGGCCAGATCGATCGGGATCGCGAAGCTGATCCCCATGTAGCCGCCCGACGCGGAGAAGATCTGCGAGTTGATCCCGACCACTTCGCCGCGGGTATTAAGCAGCGGGCCGCCGGAGTTGCCCTGGTTGATCGCCACGTCGGTCTGGATGAAGGGCACATAGCGCTGATCCGCATACGGATTGCTGCGACCGGTGGCACTGACGATGCCGGCAGTGACCGAGTGGTCCAGCCCGAACGGCGAGCCGATCGCCACCACCCACTGACCTGGCTTGAGCGTATTGGAATCGCCCAGGCGCACGGTCGGCAGGCCCTTGGCCTCGATCTTCAGCAACGCCACGTCGAACTGCTCGTCGCTGCCCACCACCTTGGCCTTGAACTCGCGGCGGTCGGTCAGCTTGACGGTCACCTCGCTGGCGCCATCGACCACGTGGTGATTGGTCAGCACATAGCCGTCTGCGGAAATGATGAAGCCCGAGCCCATCGACTTGCCGGCGATGCCGCCATCGTCATCGCCCTGGCCCGGCCCTTGCCTTGGGCCGCCCGGCATCTGGAAATCCGGGCCGAAGAAGCGCTTGAAGAACTCCGGCATCTGCTCGTCGTCCGGCATGCCGCCCTGACCACCGCGCCCGCCACGGGCAGAACGTGCCATCGCATCCTTGCGGGTGATGGTGGTTTCGATATTGACCACGCCCGGGCCAACCTGTTCGACCAGATTGGTGAAGTCCGGCAGGCCGGCGACCAACTGCGGCGCCGGTGTCGCGCTGCGGTTGGCGGCAATCGGCGCACTGGTCTTGGCCTCCGGCGGCGGCGCCTGCTGGGCACAGGCTGCCAGCGGCAAGGTCATGGCGATCAGGCCAAACATCTGGGTACGCATGCGGTGATTCATCGAGTTGCCTCCGATGGCAGGGCGACAGGGGCCGCAACCCGCGACATGACGCGGGCCCGGCAAGTTAACGGGAGGAAGGGCGCCGACTGGATGAAGATCGGCAGCAGGATCAGTTCTGCGGGACCGGCACCGGCAGCGGCCGGCCTGGCGCGGCAGTACCGGCCGCCTGGGGCGCAGGCTCGAACGGATAGAACGCCGGACCCTGACGGCTCTGGCTGAAACCGGCGTTGAGCGGGCTGTCGCCTGCACCGGACAGGGCCGAGCGCGGCCACGGGCGCGCCTGCAGCGTCGTACCCGGATGCGTAAATGGATTGGAGCTTGCTGCCGGGCTCACCGCTGCCGCAGGAGCCGGGGCCGCGGAGGCCACCATCCGTGCCGGGGTCGGTTGCTGACGTGTTGCCGCGTTGCGCGCCACCTGCTGGTTACGCGTGGCGGCACCGCGGCGGGTGGACGCCAGCGCAGCGGCCGGCACCGCCGCAACCAAGGCGCCACCGTCGCCGGGGTTGGCCGGGTCGGGGACGGCCGGCGTCTTCGGCGCCGCTGGCGGCTGCGCAAGGGCGGGCACTTGCGCGGTGGTGGCATAGACCGGCACAGCGGATGCTGGCGACGCCGTCTCCGGCAAGCGCTCGCGCGCCATGAACAACGCGATGGCGGCAACCGACGCAGCAATCGCCGCACCGCCACCCCAACGCCAGCGTGCGGCCGAGCGCGGTGACGGCTGCGCCTGCGGCGCGGGCTCATCGGCAATGGCGCTGCGGACACGCGCGGCAAAATCCAGCGGCGCCGGCGCACTGGCCGCACCGCGCAGCACGTCGCCGCACAGCTGCCAGCGTTCGTGGCAGCCGGCCAGCTCCTCATCGTGCGCCAGACGGCGCAGCAAAAAGCGCGATTCGTCAGCGTTCAACTCTCCGTCGACCAGTGCAGACAACTGCTGCCGGTAGTGACGTTCGAATTTGTCGGTGGTGGACATGGCAGGGTTATCGCTCATACACGGTGTCGCTCACGGGTAGCGCTTTCGGTCTCCAGCAGAGGCCGCAGCTCGATGTCGATGGCCTCGCGCGCCCGGAAGATGCGCGAGCGCACCGTTCCGATCGGGCAATCCATCTTTCGCGCGATGTCCTCGTAGCTCAGCCCCTCCACCTCGCGCAGGGTGATGGCCGACCGAAGTTCTTCCGGCAGGGCTTGGACCGCACGCATCACCGTTTGTTCCAGCTCCTGTCGCATCAATTCGCGCTCCGGGGTGTCGTTGTCGCGCAAACGGGTCGCCCCATCGAACTGCTCGGCATCGCTGATCTCGATGTCGTCGGTGGGCGGACGGCGGTTGTGCGCAACCAGATGGTTCTTGGCAGTGTTGACGGCAATGCGGTGCAGCCAGGTATAGAACTGGGAGTCGCCGCGGAAACTGTTGATCGCGCGGTAGGCGCGCACAAACGTATCCTGGGCCACGTCCTGACATTCGCTCCAGTCGGCGATGTAGCGCCCGATCAACGCAACGATCCTATGCTGGTATTTGCGCACCAGCACATCGAACGCCGCGCTCTCGCCGCGCTGCACACGCCGGACCAGTTCCAGGTCCAGCTCCTGAGGTGTATCGACTTCGGCCATGTCGGGCCGCACTCCTGTCAGCCCACCGAAGTCGGGCAATGAGACCGCCGTTGAAGAGGAAAGTTCATACCGATCGGTACGATCGTCACGTAGCAGGGTAGCGGCTCGGGTGCGCCGCTGGCGACGCCTCCTGCGAAGCGCATGCCGCCCTGTCGACTGGTATGGGTATTTGACGTGATGGAAACAACCTCTGGATGATAACGGCCTTTCCTTATATCGCCGGATGGCCAGACGCATGCTTCCAGGTTTCGACGGGCTCCGATTCAGCCATTGGCAGGCCGACCTGCGCGAGGACGGCGTGGTCGTGCTCAGCCTTGATCGCCAGGGCGCACCGGTCAACGCGTTCTCGCAGGAGGTGCTGCTCGAACTGGGCGCCCTGGTCGAGCGGCTGGCGCTGGAACCGCCCAAGGGCGTGGTGCTGCGCTCGGCCAAGCCCAACGGCTTCATCGCCGGCGCCGACCTGAAGGAATTCCAGGAATTCGACCGCAAGGGCACGGTCAACGATGCGATCCATCGCGGCCAGCAGGTGTTCCAGAAGCTAGCGGAGCTGCCCTGCCCCACGGTGGCGGCGATCCACGGCTTCTGCATGGGGGGCGGCACCGAGATCGCGCTGGCCTGCCGGTATCGGGTGGCATCCGACGATGCCGGCACGCGCATCGGCCTGCCGGAAACCAAGCTCGGCATCTTTCCCGGCTGGGGCGGCAGCGCCCGCTTGCCGCGCCTGATCGGCGCACCGGCGGCGATGGATCTGATGCTGACCGGGCGCACCGTCGCAGCCAGGGCCGCGCGGGCGATGGGGCTGATCGACAAGGTCGCTGCACCTGCCGTGCTGGTCGATGTCGCCGCCGCGTTGGCCTTGAACGGCACCACGCGTCCGTTCAAGCAACGTGCGACTGCCTGGGCCACCAATACATTGGTGGCACGCAAGCTGCTGGCGCCGCAGATGCGCAAGCAGGTCGCACGCAAGGCGCGCAAGGAGCACTACCCGGCCCCGTACGCCTTGATCAACGTGTGGGAGCGCGCTGGCGGCAGCGGTATCCAGGCGCGGCTTGCAGCCGAGCGCAAGGCGGTGGTCAAGCTCGCCAGCACGCCGACCGCGCGCAACCTGATCCGCATCTTCTTTCTTACCGAGCGGCTGAAGGCGCTGGGTGGCAAGGATGCTGGCGCGGCCGCATTGCCGCCGATTCGTCATGTGCACGTGATCGGTGCCGGCGTGATGGGCGGCGATATCGCGGCCTGGGCGGCCTACAAGGGCTTCGAAGTGACACTGCAGGATCGCGAGCAGCGCTTCATCGATACGGCGCTGGGCCGTGGCGGCGAGCTGTTCGCCAAGCGGGTCAAGGACGAGGCCAAGCGCCCGGCGGTGGCGGCGCGCCTGCGTGGCGATCTGGCCGGTGCGGGCGTGACGCAGGCGGACCTGGTGATCGAGGCGATCATCGAGAACCCGCAGGCCAAGCGCGAGCTATATCAGTCCGTCGAGCCGCAGCTCAAGCCCGATGCGTTGCTGACCACCAACACCTCGTCGATTCCGTTGACCGAGCTACGCGGGCATCTCCAGCGTCCGGCGCAGTTTGCCGGCCTGCACTACTTCAATCCGGTGGCGATGATGCCGCTGGTGGAGATCGTGCAGCACGATGGCCTGGATCCGGCCAACGTGGCCCGCCTGGCGGCGTTCTGCAAGGCGCTGGACAAGTTTCCGGTGCCGGTGGCGGGCACGCCCGGGTTCCTGGTCAACCGCGTGTTGTTTCCGTATCTGCTCGAAGCGGCCACCGCTTATGCCGAAGGCGTGCCGGGCCCGGTACTGGACAAGACCGCAGTGAAGTTCGGCATGCCGATGGGGCCGATCGAACTGATCGATACGGTGGGGCTGGATGTCGCTGCCGGCGTCGGCGGCGAGCTTGCGCCGTTCCTGCACCTGCCGATTCCTGCGGCGCTTGCCACCGTGGAGCCGGGCAAGCGCGGCAAGAAGGACGGCCAGGGCCTGTACAAGTGGGAAAACGGCCGCGCGGTCAAACCCGAGGTGGCCAGCGGCTATGCCGTGCCGCCCGATCTGGAAGACCGTCTGATCCTGCCGCTGCTCAACGAGGCGGTTGCCTGTCTGCACGATGGCGTGGTGGCCGATGCCGACCTGCTCGATGCCGGTGTCATCTTCGGTACCGGCTTCGCGCCGTTCCGCGGTGGCCCGATCCAGCATATCCGCAGCGTCGGTGCCGATGCCCTGCTCGAACGCCTGCAGGCGCTGCACGCCCGCTATGGCGAGCGTTTTGCCCCGCGCCTGGGCTGGGACTCGCCGGTGTTGCGCGAGCCGGTGGCGTGAGGCTGTAGCGACACGTGCGCGGGTAGCGACTGCAGGGGCCAGCCGACGACCGTGGCCGCGCAGCAGTTCGCCGATGACGCAGGTGGCGAAGCGTCACAACAAAGAACGGCGAGCCAAAGCTCGCCGTTCTTTGTTTACAAAACGCGGTGAGACGACTTAGAAGCGCAGACCCACGCTGGTGAAGATGTAACGACCAGCCTGGTCGTAACCCCCCAGGGAGTTGCCGTTGAAGGTCAGGCTGCCGCCCACCAGCGGCGGCTCCTTGTCGGCGATATTGTTGACGCCCAGCGTCCAGGTGACGTAATCGCCCAACTGCATCGAACCGGACAGGTCGAAGTAGTTGTACGCCGACACCTTGTTGTCCTGGTTCACCAGGCGCACGTCGGTCGTGCCTGTGGTTCCGTCGGTGTTCTGGTAGTCCAGCTCACCGATGTAGCGCCAACGCAGACTGACGGTGTAGCGGTCGAAGTTGTAGCGCGTACTCAGCACATGTCGCCACTCGGCACTGTTGCATGCCACGTTGACCACGCCTGCGCAGTCGTAGGTCACTTCCTGCACACCCGGAACCGGCTCATATTCCTGCTTGAGGGCGTAGCTCCCCATCATCGAAGCGGTCAGGCGACCCGGCCCGACACTCCATGCATACGATGCGGTCAGATCGATCCCCTGGAAGTGCAATGAGCCGAAATTGTCCTGGGAATTGAAGATCAGGCCGGAGACATCCGGGTCGCTGCCGCGGAACAGGTCGCCGGTGGTGGCGTTGCGGCGGACGCGGCTGCAGATATCCGCGTTACCGGTCACACCGCATGCGGTCAGGATGTTGGAAGAACCGATGGCACGGATGGCGTCGTCGATCTTGATGTCGTAATAGTCCACGCTCAGATCGAGCCCCTTGATCGGGCTGGCCGCGAAGCCAACCGTCCAGGTATTGGCCGTTTCCGGTTGCAGAGCAGTATTACCACCGGCGATCTCGTTGTACTGCCCCGCTGGATTTGCCGCCACACGGCCGTATTGCGCGGCCGTCACCCCGGTGTTGGCGCACTGGGCCTGGGTAAATGTCGGATTGGCGCCAGCGCAGGGGTCGCTACCGCTCCACAACCCGATCGTATTTTCGTTGTACAGCTCGGTGACGTTCGGAGCGCGGATCGCACGGTTCCAGCCTGCACGCAGGTGATATTTGCCATCGACGAATGTCGCACCCAGACCCGCCTTGTACGTGCTGACGCCTCCGGAGATGTCGTAGTCCGAATAGCGATAGCCAAGCTGCATATCCAGATGATCCAGGCTGCCTGCGTTGGCCAGAATCGGCACGGCGCCCTCCAGGAACAATTCCTTGACGCTGATGTCGCCGGACACATTTGATGTTGGGCCGCCCAAACCTGTGAAGTTGCCGGTCTGCATATTGCTATCGGCAACGCGCCTGAAGGTTTCAGTACGGGTTTCCACGCCACCGACCACGCTGATCGGATTGTCGCCGGCCCACGGCAGGCTGTAACCGAAGTTGCCGGTCACATAGGCATTGAAAACGCGCATCGAGGTTTCGTAATTGACGATACCGACGCCCTGGAGCGCCTGCGCTTCCGCTGCAGTCACACTATCGTTCCAGACGCTGTATGGCACGCAGCCGTCGAATGCGCCAGGCTGGCAGCCCAATAGCGCATCGCGCACCCGGGTGGTGACGAAGTCGTTGATGTTTTCCGACTTGGTGGTACTGCGGTTATAGGTAAAGGAGGCGTCATACGACCAGTTGTCGTTGATATCGCCCTGCGCACCGGTGGTGATGCTGAAGCTATTGGTATCCGATTCGGTGATGCGCGGGCCACCTTCGACGTTGCGCTTGGCAACATACACCGTGAACTCGTCGTCGGTAATACCGACATCGTTACACAGGCTACCGATCACCGATGTTGCGCAGTTGACGTTGAGGTCGGTAAAGAATGCGCCCGAGGGAGCGATCTGCGTCGAACTCTTGCGGTTGACGAAGAGGGTCTCGAGGTAGGGCTTGAAGTGCTCGTTGACCTCGTACTTGATGCTGCTGCCAGCCGTGTAACGCGTATCAGGCCGTTGGTAGTAATTCAACGGCGCAAAATTGTAGAGATTGGGCGAGGCGACCTGCGACCAGGTCCCGCCTGCGGAAGGCTGCACATAGAACGCGCCCGCCGACGGGGCAACAACGTAAAAATTGGCAGGGTCCGCAGTCGCCGAGCCGCCGCATGCAGTGCCCCCGTTGCTCAATGCACAGGCAGAGTAATCACGCTGCCCCTGCAACAGGGGATCATTCTCGCGCCAGGTTGCCCAGGCGGTCGCATGACCCGATTCACCGAAACTGCCGCCGATCGCCAGATCCACATTGCGGGAAATACCATCGAAACCGGAATTGCCCGTTGGATAATCGTATCCCGCATCATCCATCAGACCGCGCATCAACTTGTTGCCGTTGTCGTGCTGAAAGGCGTTATAGCCCATATCGACACTGACACCTTCAAACTCGTCGTCCAATATGAAGTTGACCACGCCGGCGACTGCGTCCGAGCCGTACACCGCAGAAGCACCGCCAGTGAGCACATCCACCCGGCGCACCAGTGCGGCAGGAATGATGCTGATATCCGGACTTTCACCGATGCCCTTGGGGATACGCCTGCCGTTGACCAAGGTCAGGGTCCGTTGCGCACCCAAGCCACGCAGATCGACGGTTGCATATCCATCCGAACCGTTGTTGGCAAAGTTGTCGAAGCTCGCGGCAAGCTGGGGATACTGATTGATCAGATCTTCGACCTTGGTCGCGCCGGTGTACTGGAATTCTTCCTTGTTGATTTCCGCCACCGGACTGGAGGCAGTCATCGTCTGGCTCTTGATACGCGTACCGGTGACATTGACCGTATCCAGACTTTTGGCATCCATCGACGGCTGCTCCTGCGCCATCACGCTACCGGTAAACGCCAATGCAGCGGCGCCAACCGTGAGCGATACCCTGATGGCATCGCGCAACTTGGTGGTCTTCAATCTCATTTCTCTCTCCGACAGTGCGAACGGGTGGCGCAGGGCAACACCTGCCATCAGATAGCGGCAAAGTGCGCAACCACTGCGACGACGCAGGCGAGCGCATCAAACGGCGCCGACCACATTGGCTAGCGGGGGGCGAAATAAGCGCCCCAAATATCGCTGCCAAGCCGATGCTAAGGCGATGTCAAAGAAAATTAAAGCCCCGTTCAGCAATGCTCTGAAAGGGTGCGCAAAAGCCCCAAAACGGTGCGTAGATCACGCGATGGTGGCAGGTTCGCAGTGCCATCGAGCAAGCGATCATCTGTCCGTTGAGGCCGCTGCACCGATCACCTGGCCGTCGGCACTTCAATGCCTGCTATCTGCAACCGCTTCACGAGCGTGCCGAGTGCAGACAGATGCCGGCGTGAGCCATGTACCGAGCGCTGATGAACCTCTCCGCGTACCTGCGCCGCACTTGCAGTGACAAAGGCCACTTCCGTCATCTCAGGCACGGCCTCGCGCGAGGCAAGCCCGCACCACTGCAACACCCGAGCAATCTGTTCGCCCGTATCGCGTACCAGCTCTTCGTAGTGCACGTCCAAGATCTTCCCCGGAAGCAGCGCATGCCAGTGACGCATCGTCTGCTGATATGCCAGGTAATACTCGCCAATTTCGTCAAGCGCGTAAGAAAACGGATAAGCGTTGTAGAACAGGGTTTTGTACATGGCGTAGCAGGTATCGAGCGGATCCCGGACCAGGTGGATGATGCGCGCCTTCGGCAAGGCGGTTGCGATCATTCCGCAGTAGAGATAGTTGATCGGCATCTTGTCGATCAACAGCCGGTGCCCATGAACGACCTCACGCGCGCCGCGAAGGTAATCCTCACCGAGCGCGGCAAAATCGATCTGCAACGATGCCTGTGCCGCGGTCAGCATCGGGTTGCTTGACAGTATTGGCGACGTCGCAGCTCCCAGCAGCGCACCGAAGTCCATCAACTCCCCTGCCGAACGGGCGTCAGCGTGCTGTACGAGTAGCCGTTCAAGCAGCGTGGTGCCCGAGCGCGGCAAGCCGACGATGAAGATGACGCCCTCGCCACCCTGCCCCGAGCGCAGCGTCTGCAACGCTTCCGGACCGTAGGCGTCGCCTATCTCCGCGATCCGTGCGCACTCGGCAGCGACGTCGTACCGCAAGGTCGCGCGCTTGCTGGCAGCGGCGATCGTCAGTGTCTGAAACGACTCCTCGTGCCGGCCAAGATCTTCCAGCTCCTTGGACAGTGCAAAAAGGGCTGCCGGCCTTGCCTGCGCATCGAACGAGGCTGATGCCAACCTGCGATGCAGATCCTCCAGGTGGTTCTGCTGCGTGGTCTGCCGTCGCAAACTGGCACGCAGATACAACGCATCGCCGGCGTTGGGCACCAGCTGCAACAACCGATCCAGAATGCGCTCTGCAGCATCGAACTCACCGCTGAAAAATTGCATCGTCGCAAGGTCGTACATCAGTCGCGGCTGCTCTCCGAGCAATGTCAGCGCCTGCCGGTAGGCGTCGCGTGCGGCAACCACGTCCTGGCAGCCGCTATGAAGCGTGCCGATCTGCCACAGCGCAGCTCCGTCCGCCGCCGACAGTGCCTGCGCCTGGCGGGCCACGCGCCGCGCCTCGTCGCGGCGGCGCAGCTGCACCAGCAAGCTGCCGTACTTGATCAGGAGAGGTACCGGCGACACCGCAACCGCTGCAGCACGCGCGATGCGCTCGGCCGCGGCGTCCGGATCGCCGTTCGCCAGCCAGGCTTCGCTAGCCAACTCAAGCAGATGCGCATCATCGCGATGGCGCGCACAAGCATCCTCTGCCAGTGCAACCGCATCGCGATAGCGGCCTTGGCGCAACAACTGGTAGCCGTCACGCAGGATGCTTTGGGGCTCGATTTCGGTCAATCTGGTCTCTCCCGGTCACGGATATTGGTATCGGCGATGTCAATCGAGGCGGCGGGCCCGCAGTGCGACGCCGCCCGGGGTGACCAACATGTAGCTCCCCATCGCAGCCGTGCGAATTGTCACTGCATCGCCCTCGGCCAGATGACCGCGGCTGGTGGCTTCTGTCAGCGCCCAGCGCTGCCGTGTATCCAGCACAACCACGCGAGTGCCGTCGGCTCGATAGGTCACCGTGACCACGGTGGCGCTCACCTGTGCTGGCGGCTTTACCGGCGACATCGCCGATGCCTGCGCCGGGTTGCGGCCGAATTCGCGTAGCCCCCTGCCGGCTTCAGCGGCGCGCACTTCAGGCGATGGCGGGAAGCTCGCGTCGTAACAGGCCAGCCGTGGCAACGGATCGGGCACCGACGCACAGGCATGCGTGGTCACCTGCTGCGCCGCCGCGCTCGTTGCGCACACCATCAGCAGGGTTCCGAGGGATTTGCACGTGGGCATTGCAGGTCTTCGCTGTCGACGATGTCCGAGCATACAAGGCAAGCGCTTGGCCGGGTACGGGACCGGCCGTGGTTTCGTCGGCAGGCCGATTGACACACCGCGCACGCTGCCCAAGCATGCAGCCATACCGGTTCTCCATCTATGTTTCGGGAGCATGCGTTGAACGCCTCTTTGCAGCAGGCCACAAAACTCCTGCAGCAGGGACATCTGCAGCAGGCAACCGAGGCCTATCGACAGGTGCTGCAAGCACAGCCCCGCTGCGCCGATGCCTGGTACAACCTGGGTTACCTGCTCCGCCGTCATGGCGACGCAATCGGGGCACTCGATGCTTACGGGCAGGCCCTGCGCTGCGGCGCCTCGGAGCCGGAGCAGATTCACCTCAACCGTGCCGCACTGTTGAGCGACCATCTGCATCAGGATGGGCTGGCGCTCGAAGAACTCGGGCTTGCGCTGCAGTGCCATCCGGATTATCCGCCGGCGCTGCTCAACCTCGGCAACCTGCATGAGGAAATGGGCGCGCGCGATCAAGCGATCGCGGCCTATGCCCGACTTGTTGCGATCGCTGGCGCCGACACATCCATCCACGCGCTGCAACTGCAGGCGAACGCGCGATTGCTGCACCTGGACCCACCCGCGCATGCGCAGGATCCGCGCCTGGCCAGGCTTGCCCATGTTGTGGCGTCGCCGGGCCAGGAGGCAGCGTTGTCGGCCATTGTCTTGCACGCGCTTGCGCAGGCTTACGATCGCCTGGGGCTGCACCAGCGCGCATTCGAGACTGCAAGCGCGGCCAACCGTGATGGCTACGCACAGGCACGCCGCTACGACCCCACCCAGACGCAACAGCGTTTCAGCCATATCCGCACCGTGTTTGCCGACGGCGCCAGGTTGAGCGAGCGCTCTGCTCCGTTCACCGAGCAGAACGGACCGGCGCCGCTGTTCATCTGCGGCATGTTCCGCTCCGGCTCCACATTGCTCGAACAAGTGCTGTCGCGTCATCCCTGTATTGCCGCCGGGGGCGAGCTGGA
The DNA here is from genome assembly GCF_040182365.1 of Xanthomonas sp. 10-10. NCBI lineage: Bacteria > Pseudomonadati > Pseudomonadota > Gammaproteobacteria > Lysobacterales > Lysobacteraceae > Xanthomonas > Xanthomonas sp. 10-10. The sequence continues at coordinate 1,726,652 of NZ_CP144460.1, read as the reverse complement.
CGCGCTGCCCCGTCTGGTTGCCCAAGCGTTGTCACCGTTTCCGCAAGCCGCGCAAGACCTGCCTGCACAGACCAGGGCGCAGTTGGCAGCCAGTTACCGGCAACGTGTGGCGCTGTCGGTGCCGCAGCACGCGCAGTTGCGCTACATCACCGACAAGCGGCTGGACAACTTTGAACTGATCGGCTTGATCAAGCAGCTCTTTCCCTCCGCGAGGATCGTACACACACGCCGCCATCCCCTGGACAACGGGCTGTCGATCTTCATGCAGCAACTCAATCCGCACCGATTCGGCTATGCAGGCAGACTGGACGACATCGGGCATTTCTATGGCGCATCTACGCAATTGATGCAGCACTGGCTGTCGCTGTATCCGGACAGCATCCACAGCTTCGACTACGACGCCTTCGTTGCCGCGCCGGAGCCTACGCTGCGGGCGCTGCTCGATTTCCTGAAGCTGCCGTGGGAGCCGCAGTGCCTGGAGTTCCACCGCGCGCGCAACGCGGTCAGAACCGCCAGCTACTGGCAGGTGCGCCGCCCGTTGCATGCCGAGGCATCGGGCCGCTGGCGCGCGTACGCCGCCCAGCTCGGGCCGCTGCGGCAGGCACTGGCAGCAGCGGGCGTGGCGATCGACGACTGATCGCCGGCTGGTACGCACTCATCCAGCGCGGTGGCGTGCGATGGTCGCTTCCATGGCATTGACCATGGCGCGCTCTTCCTCGCTCAACTGAGGATTCCACACGTCGAAGATCAGCACGACACGCGCCTGCATGCTCTCGTTGCGCGCTTCGTGCTCGATCGAGTCATCGAACACGAGGACCTTGCCGATCTCCCAATGCCGCCAGTCGTAACCCACCCGGAAGCTGCAACCTTCCGGCACGATCAACGGCAGGTGCGCCACCAGGCGCGCATTGGTCTCGCCATGGTGCGGGGGAATCACCGTCTGCGGCGCCAATACCGAAAACATCGCATTGGGGCAGACACCGGCAATCTGTGCAGCATCGACTGCTGCCAGTGCGGCAGCGGTTGCAGGACACTTTCGTAGATGGGCCTCCACAGGCTGCCCATGTTGCCAGAGCGGGTATGAGCTCCATGCCAGCGAGTGGTTGAGTTCTTTCCACTGATTCACCGGCTGATCGGGTGCGTAGGCGATATAGGGCGCAAATCCGCCGCTGTCGGCCGCCATGACGGCACGCAGCTCCTGTGCGATGGCATCGGTCTGTCTCTGCACTGCATCGACCCAGGGAAACGCCGCCGGGTCATGGAAGGGCAATGCAGGCAAGCGCGGAATGAGCAGGCGGTTGGACTGGGAATGGAAGGGGCGGGATCGGCCGATTGCGATCGCCGCCGCCTCATCCCACCGCCCCTGCAGCGCAGCATTCACCGACTGACGCGGCACCTGCAGCGCGGTCCGTAGCTGCGCCTCCAGTTCCAAGGTGTCGTGCTCCACTGCCCGACTGGCGCGTGCGAGTTTGTGGCGCAGAACGGCCGGCCAGTGTGGTTGGGGTGGTGCAACCGTCAAGGCGTCGCGGTAGACACCGGCAGCGGCACGCGGCCTGCCACGCGCCTCCAGAAACTCGGCTTTCGCCAGCAGGCCAGGTAAAAAGTAGGGATCCAGCGCCAGCGCAGCGGCAATGGCCTGCCATTCGCCGTCCAGGTCACCCTGCGCCTGCTTCACCACGGCAATGGTCAACGCGACCATCGGATCGGCCGGGCTGGCTGCCCGCGCGCCGTCCAGGTACGCGATGGCGGCCTGCGTGTCGCCGCGCTGGTAAGCGTGAACCCCCAGGCTATACAGCGCCTGCGGGTGCGTCGGCGCCAATTGACGCACGCGCTGCCATAACGCCTCGGCTTGCTGCCAGTCCCCTGTCGATGCTGCGGCACCGGCCTCCTGCGCGAGTTCGGCAATCCGCTCGTTCACCTGCCCGACCTTTACCGCCATGACACCCGCCGTGTGCAGAGCTCATCCCGCGCCGATCATACGGCGTAGGCGGTCATGCGACAGCCGGTCGTGACGCCGTGAGCGCTGGCGCCCGCCTCTCGTCCTGCCCGTCAGCACACCTGCAACACGCCCAAGCCACGACGACACCCACCGCTCAGTGGGAATGTCCGCCATGCCCATGCGCGTGCCCGTGGTGATCGTCATGTGCGGCGCCCGACGCGCCCTTCGGCGTGCCGCAGGGTTCGGTACCGCAATCGCCGCTTTCCACCTGCAAGGTGACGTGGGCGATGTCGAAACGGTCGTGCAGCAGCGTGCCGAGGGCGTCGCGCAGGCGATCGCGGTCGGTGCTGTCACCGACCACCACGTGCGCGGTGAGTGCCGGCGTGCTGGAGGCCAGGGCCCAGACGTGCAGGTCGTGCACATCGTCGACGCCGGGATAGCTGGTCAAGGCCTGACGGACCTGCGCCAGGTCGATGCCTTTGGGGACGCCTTCGAGCAGGACGTTGATCGCCTCGCGCAGCAGCACCCAGGTACGTGGCAGCACCCATAGGCCGATCAGCACGGCCAGTACCGGGTCGATCCACTGCCAGCCGGTCCAGCGGATCAGCAAGGCGCCGATGATCACCGCCACCGAGCCGAGCATGTCGCTCCAGACTTCCAGGTATGCGCCCTTGACGTTGAGGCTCTCGCCGCTGCCGGCATGCAGCAGCTTCATCGCGACCAGGTTGATCACCAGGCCGAAGCCGGCGATCAGCAGCATGCCGTTGGAGGAAATGTCCTGCGGCGCGCGGAAGCGTTGTGCGGCCTCCCAAAGGATATAGGCGCCCACACCGAACAACAGCGCGCCATTGACCAGGGCACCCAAGGCTTCGAGACGGACATAGCCGTAGGTGCGACGCGCGTCCGCCGGGCGCCGGCTCAGCCGCACCGCGAGCAGCGCGATCATCAGACCGAGCGTGTCGGTGGCCATGTGCGCCGCATCCGACAGCAGCGCCAGGCTGTTGGACACGAAGGCGCCGATGACCTCGGCCACCAGAAAGGCGGCAGTGAGCCCGAGCGCCCACCACAACGGTGCTTCGTGGCGGATTTCGCTGGGTGCGTGGCTGTGATCGTGTCCCATGGGGTGCAGTGGCCTTGTGCGATGCGCGCACCTTAGGCGCGTGCGATGGCGGAGACTATTACACCCGTGCGTGATGACATCACATCACGTGAGCGCGGCGCCTTGTTGCCCAAGCCGGGTGGCAACTCGGAGCGGCCCACAAAATCCCTCGAACACCGCAGAGGTGGCGGCAATGTGCCGACCACGCTGCATTCGTCAGCCGGTGGAGTGATGTCGTCCTGGCGATGACGTTGTTCGATCGCCTATCGATACGAAGGCGCGTTACCACGCTGGCGACGCCCACTTGGCGGTGGGCGTCGTAGTCGCTCTCACACCTTGGCCACAAGCTTGACCACGCTGGAAAAATCCAGCGCACCGTTGCCGGCCTGGCTGTTCATGGCGTACAGGTTGCGTGCCAGCTCGCCGAGCGGAATCGACACGCCGGCCTGCACTGCGGATTCGGCCACCAGGCCCAGGTCCTTGAGCATCAGGTCGTTGCCGAAACCACCGCTGTATCCGCGCGAAGCCGGCGCGTTGGGCAGCACGCCAGGCCAGGGATTGCAGACCTCGGTGGCCCAGCTGCGGCCGGTGCTGACCGCCATCATCTGCGACAGCACCGCCGGGTCCAGGCCCTGCGCCACGCCAAGCGCCAGCGCTTCGCCGGTGGCAGCCATGATCACGCCCAGCGCCATGTTGTTGCACAGCTTGGCGACCTGACCGGCACCGTTGTCGCCGACATGGAAAATGTTCTTGCCCATGGACTCCAGTACCGGGCGAGCGCGTTCCAGCGCGTCGGCGGCACCGCCGACGATGAAGGTCAGCGTGCCGGCGGCGGCGCCTGCGGTGCCACCGGACACCGGCGCGTCCAGCATCGCCAGCCCGCGCGCGCGTGCGGCATCGGCCACCTTGCGTGCGGAAACCGGCGCGATGGTGCTGCAGTCGATCACCAGCGCGCCGTCGGGAATCTGCGCCAGGATGCCGCCATCGCCCAGATACAAGCCTTCGACATGCCGGCTGGCCGGCAGCATCGAGATGACGATCTCGGCATCGGCCAGGGTGTCGGGCGCCGAGCCTGCTGCGTGCGCGCCGGCGGCCGATGCCGCATCCAGTGCGCCCTGCACCAGATCGAAGACGCGTAGCTGGTGGCCGGCCTTGATCAGGTTGGCGGCCATCGGCCCCCCCATGTTGCCCAGGCCGATAAAAGCGATCTTGATCATCGTGTCGATCTCCACAGTGGAGCAAATAGCGAACTTGTCGGGCGCACGCGCAGCGCTTGATCGCAAGCGGCTTCATGCACGCAACGTGCGCGGCGGTTACGTGGGCGCGTCGAACCTGCGACGCACGCGGTCGTCATGTCTGATACACACCAAGATCTGCCAACGGATGCTGCGCAGCCGGCCACGGCGCATTGAAGAAAGCCGCCGCCCATTGCGTATCCGCTTCGCTCAGCGATGCCGGCTGCCACTGCGGCTGGCGATCCTTGTCGATCAGCAGCGCACGGATGCCTTCGGCAAAATCGCCGTGGGCGGCGGCATGCAGCGCCACTACGTACTCGGTGCGGAAGGTATCGGCCAGTGTGGCGGTGCCGGGATGACGTTGCAGCTCCCATGCCAGCCGTGCCGAACCGGGTGAGCCAGCGGCCAGGCTCGCACGTGCAGCCTGCAGCCAACTGTCCTCGCTTTGCAGGGCCTGGATCGCATCGACCACCTGCTCCAGCGTGTCGGCGGCCACCAGTTGCGCGATCAATGCCGCATGCAGTTGCAGCGGGCCCGGTTCCAGCGGCTGCGCGATGCCCTGTAAAAACGTGCCCAACTGCTCGCGGTCGATGCCGGCGTCGCCGGTCCAAGCGTGCGCGCTCAACGCGTCCAGCACGGCGCTGTATTGGGCATGTTCCAGACGCACGTCGGCCAGGCCGGCGTAGATGGCATCGCTGGCATTGAGCGGCGCGCCGGTCAAGGCGAGAAACAGGCCAGCGCCGTGCGGCACGCGTCGCAACAACCAGCTGCCGCCCACGTCGGGAAACAGGCCGACGCTGATCTCGGGCATGGCCAGGCGAGAACGCTCGGTGACCACGCGATGGCTGGCGCCGGACATCAGGCCGATTCCACCGCCCATGACGATCCCATGCCCCCAGCACAGCAGCGGCTTGGCATAGGTATGGATGCGGTGATCCAGCCGATATTCCTCTTCGAAGAATGCGGCGGCATGCGGATTGTCCTGCGGCCGTGCGCAGCGCTGGGCCGCATCGGGCACCGCATCGCGATGCGCGCGCATGCTCTGGTACAGCCCGTGCAGATCGCCGCCAGCGCACAACGCCTTGTCGCCGGCGCCACGCAGCACCACGCAGGCAATCTGCGCATCGTCGGCCCACACCTGCAGCTGCGCATCCAGCAGCCGGGTCATCTGCAGCGAAAGGCCATTGAGCGTCTTGGGCGCATTCAAGGTTGCGATCCCGATGCGATGCCCGTCGGCACAATCGCGCTGCTCGAACAGCACCGGCGCCTCGTCGGTTGCGCTTGCCTCCGCCATCAGCGCTTGCTCCACTGCGGTGCGCGCTTTTCCAAGAATGCGGCAACACCTTCGGCCTGGTCGGCCTGTTCGAACAGGTCAACGAAGGCTTCGCGCTCGGCCACCAACGCGGCAGCGTGCGTGCCATGCCGGGTGGATTGCACCAGACGCTTGCAGGCCGCCACGCTCACCGGGCTCTGCTTGCCGGCACGCTGCGCCCAGGCTACCGCCAGCGCGCGCGACTCACCCTTGCCCACCACCTCCTCCACCAGGCCGATACGGTGGGCGGTGGCGGCATCGATGCGCTCGCCCAGCAGGATCATGCGCTTGGCCCAGCCTTCGCCGACCAGGCGCGGCAGGTTCTGCGTGCCGCCCGCGCATGGCAACAACCCGACGCTGGCTTCCGGCAGCGCCAGGTGCGCCTGCTGTTCGGCGATGCGCAGGTCGCAGGCCAGCGCGCATTCCAGACCGCCGCCCATGGCATAGCCGTTGATGGCGGCGATCGACACGCCACGGAAGGCGCTCAACGCCTCGAACGCTTCGCCAAAGCGACGCGCGGCCTCCCGCGCGGCGGCCTTGTCGCCGTCGGCAAACTGCTTGAGGTCGGCGCCGGCGCTGAAGAACTTTTCGCCCTCGCCCGTGATGACCAGCGCGTACACGCTGCGGTCGGCATCGAGCGTATGCACCAGATCGCGCAAGGCAGCCAGGCTCTGCACGGTCCAGGTGTTGGCCGGCGGGTTGCTCAGCGTGACGATGGCCACATGCCCATCGCGCTCGACCTGCAGGCCGGCATGCACGCGTCCTTCCCAAGTGCTCATCGCAGTTCCTCCTCGCCGTTGAGCAGATGGCGCGCCACGATCATGCGCATCACCTCATTGGTGCCTTCCAGGATGCGATGCACGCGGCTGTCGCGCAGCAGGCGTTCGATCGGGTATTCGCGGATGTAGCCGTAGCCGCCGTGGATCTGCAGCGCCTCGTCGCAGATGGCAAAACCGGCATCGGTAGCGAAGCGCTTGGCCATCGCGCACCACACGGTGGCATCGTGGCTGCCTGCATCGAGCTTGCGTGCAGCGGTGTGCACCATCTGCCGCGCGGCCACCAGCTGCGTGGCCATGTCGGCGAGCTTGAATTGCAGCGCCTGGAAATCGGCCAATTTTTTGCCGAACTGGCGGCGCTCGCCCATGTAGCGGCGCGCGGCATCCAGCGCGCCCTGCGCCGCGCCCAGCGAACAGGCAGCGATATTGATGCGGCCGCCGTCCAGCGCCTTCATCGCCATCTTGAAGCCCTCGCCCTCCTTGCCCAGAAGATTGCCGGCCGGGATGCGCACATCGGTAAAGGTCACTCCGCGCGTGGGCTGACTGTTCCAGCCCATCTTTTCTTCCTTGCGGCCGTAGCTGATGCCCGGCGCATCGGCCGGCACCACGAAGGCGCTGATGCCGCGTGCGCCATCGTCGCCGGTACGTGCCATCACCACCAGCACATCGGTGGCGCCGGCACCGGAAATGAAGGCCTTGCTGCCGTTGAGCACATAGGCATCGCCGTCGCGCTGGGCGCGGGTTTTCAACGATGCCGCATCCGAGCCGGCACCCGGCTCGGTGAGGCAATACGAGCCCAGCTTGGCGCCGCTGGTCATCGCTTCGCCCCATTGCGTACGCACGCCGTCGTTGCCGTAGCTGGTGATCAACCAGGTGGCCATGTTGTGGATGCTGATGAAGGCCGAGGTGGACGGATCGACCGTGGCGAGTTCTTCGAACACCACTGCCGCATCCAGCCGGCGCATGCCCAGGCCGCCTACGCCTTCGTCGGTATACAGGCCGCAGAAACCCAGTTCGGCGGCCTTGGCAATCGCCTCGCGCGGGAAGTGGCTTTCCGCATCCCATTGCGCGGCATACGGGGCGAGCTCCTTGTCGGCGAAGTCGCGCGCCGCGGCGCGGAACGCTTCCTGCTCGTCGTTCAGATCGGCCGCGTTGGCGTGTAGCTGGATGGCTGCATTCATGGCGTTGAGATCACTTGAGAGAGATGGTGGTGTTGACGCCATGGCCCAGCGTTTCGTCGTCGAACCAGCGCGCAGTGACGGTCTTGGTCTGGGTGTAGAACATCACCACCTGCTTGCCGTACGGGCCCAGGTCGCCGAGCTTGGAGGCGCGCGAGCCGGTGAACGAAAACAGCGGCACCGGCACCGGGATCGGCACGTTGATGCCGACCTGGCCCACGTCGATGTCTTCCTGGAAGCGCCGCGCGGCAGCACCGGACTGGGTGAACAATGCAGTGCCGTTGCCGTTGGGATTAGCGTTGACCAGCGCGATCGCATCGTCGAGCGTGTCTGCGCCCAGGATCACCAGCACCGGGCCGAAGATTTCTTCGTCGTAGATGCGCATGCCCGGGGTGACGCCGGAAAAGATCGTCGGGCCGACGAAGTTGCCCTGCTCCAATCCCGGCACGGTCGGGCTGCGACCGTCCAGTTCCAGCGTGGCGCCCTGCTCCACGCCGGAAGCGATCAGGCCCTCCACGCGCTCACGCGCCGCACAGGAAATCAGCGGGCCCACGTCGGTGCCCTGCGCGTTGCCCGCGCCCAGCGTCAAGGTCCTGGCCTTGGCGACCAGGGCGGGAATCCACTGCTGCGCTTGGCCCACCAGCACCAGCGTGGAGGCGGCCATGCAGCGCTGGCCGGCAGCACCGAATGCGGCGCCGACCATCGCATTGAGGGTCTGTTCCTGATTGGCGTCCGGCAGCACCACGGCGTGATTCTTGGCGCCCATCATGCATTGCACGCGCTTGCCGGCCAGCGATGCGCGGCGGTAGACGTGCGTGCCCACCTTGGTCGAGCCGACGAACGACAGCGCCTTGATATCCGGGTGATCGCACAGCGCGTTGACCACGTCTTCGCCGCCGTGCACCACGTTGAGCACGCCCTTGGGAATGCCGGCCTCCAAGGCAAGCTCGACCAGGCGCATGGTGACCATCGGGTCCTGCTCGGACGGCTTGAGCACGAAGGTGTTGCCAGTCGCAATCGCCATCGGAAACATCCACAGCGGGATCATCGCCGGGAAATTGAACGGCGTGATGCCCGCGCACACGCCCAGCGGCTGCAGCAGGCTGTAGGTATCCACGCCGGTGGCGACGTTGTTGGCCAGCTCACCCAGCTGCAGGTTGCCGATCGCCGCGGCGTGCTCCACCACTTCCAGGCCGCGGAACACATCGCCTTCGGCGTCGGCCAGGGTCTTGCCCTGCTCGGCGCTGAGCAGCGCGGCCAGCTCGGGCATGTGCTCGCGGATCAGCTGCTGGTACTTGAGGAAGATGCGTGCGCGGGCGCCGATCGGCGTCTTGCGCCAACCGACGAAGGCGCGGCCGGCGGCGGCCACCGCAGCGTCGACTTCGGCCGTGGTGGCGAACGGCACCTGCGCCAGTACCGACTGGTCGGCCGGGTTGACCACGTCCTGCCACTGATCGCTGGTTGAAACCAGCATTTCGCCATCGATCAAAAGGGACACGCGGGGGACGGATTCGCTCATCACAGGGCTCGCTTGTAGAAGGACATCGGGCCGACCGGCCCCGTTCTTCGCATTGTTCGCAGCCCGCACCGGCTTTCCCAGACTTCACTTGCTTAATCGCGCTAAGCTTGCGGCACAATTTTGCGAATCTTGCGAATGCCGCAGCCACCCCCCGCCCTCCGCCATCAGCTCGGCCTGCGCCTGCAACGGCTGCGCCAGCGCCACGGCCTGACCCAGGCAGAGCTGGCGCGCCGGCTAGGCCTGTCTCCCAGCTATCTCAACCAGATCGAGCGCAACCAGCGCCCGCTGACGCTGGCGATCCAGCAGCGTCTCAAGGCCACCCTGGGCGATCTGGAAGGCCTGCTGGATCTGGACGACCCGGCCGCCCTGGCCGACCCGCTGGACGAGTCGCTGCGCAGCCTGGGCCACACGCTGTCGCCGGCCGAGTTGCGCGCGCTCACCGGCAACCTGCCGCAGGTGGCGCAGGCGCTGCTGGATCTGCACCGCGCCCATCAGCACCTGCTGGAGCGCAATGCCGCACTGGAAATGCAGATCGGCGTCGAGCATGCGGCGATGCCGTCGCTGTCGCCCGGCGAGCAGGTGCGCGATTACTTCAACCGCGCGCACAACTATCTTCCCGAACTGGATGAGCGCGCCGAGGCGTTGTACGCCGAACTCGGCCTGACTCCGGAAAACCTGCCGCTGCGACTGCGTCAGCGGCTTGCCGACCGCCACGGCCTGCTGGTGCAGGAGGCGCCCGATCTGCACAGCGACAAACGCAGCGTGGATGCGCAGGCGCGCGTGCTGTGGCTGCCCGCCCATCTGCGGCCCGGCCAGCAGGCGTTCCAGATGGCCGCGCACCTGGCCTTGCTGGAATGTGCACCGTTGCTGGAAGCGCGCATCGCCGATGCCGGATTCATGGATGCCGAGCGCATCGCGCTGTCGCGGATCGGGCTGTCGAATTATTTCGCCGGCGCGCTGGTGATGCCCTACAGCGATTTCCTGCGCAGTGCGCAGCTGTCGCGCTACGACATCGAATGGCTGGCGGACCGCTTCGGGGTGGGTTTCGAGGCGGTCTGCCACCGCCTCAGCACCCTGCAACGGCGCGGCGCGGCCGGGCTGCCGATCTTCTTCATGCGGGTGGACCGCGCCGGGAACGTCTCCAAGCGCCATTCGGCCACCGACTTCCACTTCTCGCATGTCGGCGGCGCCTGCCCGCTATGGATCGTGTACGAGGCCTTCAACCAGCCAGACCGCATCCTGACCCAGATCGCGCGCATGCCCGACGGGCGACGCTATTTCTGGCTGGCGCGTCAGGTCAGCAGCGGTACGCCCGGCTACGGCCGTCCGCGCAAGACCTTCGCACTGGCGATGGGCTGCGACCTGCGCCATGCCGACCAGCTGGTCTATGCGCGCGGTTGGGACCTGGGCGCGGTGGACGACGCGGTACCGATCGGGCCGGGCTGCCTGACCTGCGAGCGCAGCGACTGCGTGCAGCGCGCATTCCCCGCCCTGCCCCGGTTGCCGGTCAGTCCGCGCTAGCGAGACCAACCCGCGCCACTGCCACCTGGGCAACATTTGATCGCCCCGCACGCACCCACGCCAGACTGTGACGAAGCAGACGCTAGCGCTGCAGTGCAGCATTCCAAGCCGAGATAGCTCCCGCAAAATGCTTCATTGGAATGGAATGACTCGCGCTTCTACCCTGAAGCGGACACATGCAGGACAGGGGGACGCCAGCGCGATCGTCGATCGTGGCAGCGCCACAGCAACGCACTCACCGTAACCGCGTCACCGCACTACGCCATACCCGCTCGATCGCGCCAGACCCAGGTCGGCGCCGGCGGGCAGCACCAGCCGCCATCACTTATTCGGTCACTTAATCCTGGGAGGGATCAACCGATGCCTGTTCACCATACCGGTCACCCGGCCAGCCGGCGCCTGCGCCGCACGCCGGTCCGCGACGTCCTCTGCACCACCATCGCCTTCGTGCTCGCCACCGCGTTCAGTGCGCAAGCGCAGGACACCGCGCCCGCCGCGCCGCCGGCCAACGACACCAGCGCCAGCAATGCGCAGGCACCGGTGACGCTGGACAACATCACCGTGATCGGCCAGCGCGCCAGCCTGAATCAGGCCGTGCAGGCCAAGCAGATGTCCGATCACGTCATGGAAGTGATCTCCGCAGACAACATGGGCCAGATGCCCAACGTCACCGTGGCCGAAGCGCTGGTGCGCCTGCCCGGCGTCAACGGCACGCGCGACCGCGGCAACGAGAGCCTGGCCACCGTGCGCGGCCTGGGCCCGCGCATGACCATGGGTACCGTCAACGGGCGCGAAATCGCCTCGTCCGAGCCCAACCGAGCGGTGCGCTGGGAAGTGTTCCCCACCGAGATCGTCTCCACCGTCAAGGTCTACAAGACCCAGTCGGCCGACCTGGTCGCCGGCGGTCTGGCCGCTACCGTGGACATCTCCACCATCAGCCCACTGGACTACACCGGCCCGGGCTTCGTCGGCACCGCCGGCCCGGTGTTCTACGACCACGCCAAGGATGTGGACGGCTACACCCCGTGGGGCAGCCGCTTCGGCGCCAGCTGGGTGCACAAGTTCAACGACAATCTGGCCGTGGCCTTCGGCGCGACCTATCAGAAGCAGAAGAACGCCAGCTCCTCGATCGGCAGCTGGGGCTACACCGATGCCACCACCTCGCGCGACGTCGATGGCGATGGCACCCCGGATCCCACCCCGTGGGGCGCGGCCGATCAGCTCAAGCTGATCGACCAGACCCGTACCGGCGCGATGGGCACCGTGCAATGGCGCTCGGGCAATTTCGAGTTGAAGTTCGACGGGTTGTATTCGCGCATCGAAATCGACGAAGACCAGCTGCAGAACTGGTTCAACGGCCTGGCCTTCAGTACCTTTTCCGGCGCAACCAACCCGTACACCACGCCGGGCTCGTCCTACACCATCGTCGACGGCGACGTGGTGGCCGGCACCCTGGCCAATTCCAACCTGCAGGTCGACCATGTGGTCAGCCACTACAACGAGGTCAAGACGCTCACCGCCGGCGGCCTGAATGCCAAGTGGAACGGCGATGTGTGGACCTTGGGCAGCGATCTGTCGTTCTCGCAGGCCAAACGCGACAACACCTGGCAGGCGGTGCGCTTCGGCAGCAATCCGGACACGGTGTCGTTCGATTTCCGCCGCAGCGTGACACCCACCATCAGCACCAGCTCCGATACGCCCGAATACGGCATTGCCGGGCAGACCGAACCGCAGGCGCTTCGCGACAAGATCGCCGCGCTGGCGCTCAATGCCAGCCGCTCGGTCGATGCAGGCCCGTTCACCTCGCTGGAATTCGGTGCACGCGCGGCGCGGCGCGAAAAGCAGAACCGGCATTTCATCAGCAACCAGTCCGGCTACGACCAGCCGATCTCGGCGTACCAGGACCTGATCTACCCGGTCACCATGCCCGACTTGAACGTCCCCACGCTGACCGGCGGCAATCTGGGCGAGATCGCGCGGATCGGATTCGGCGGCTTCGACCCGACCACGCTCAATGAGCAGATGCTCGACCACTGGAACGTCAAGGAAGACGTGCGCGAAGCCTTCGCCAAGGCGGTCTTCAGCTCGCAGCTGTTCGGCACCGATGTCACCGGCAACGTCGGCGTGCGCCTGGTCAACACTAAGACCAGCAGCAACGGCTTCGATTCGGTCGGCGGCACGGTGCAGGCCAGCAGCGACAGCAAGGAGTACACCGACGTACTGCCCAGCGCGACGCTCAACTTCCTGATCGACGATCAACGCATCCTGCGCTTTGCGGTGGCCAAGGTCATCGCACGCCCGCCGCTGGACGAACTGCGCACCGGCCGTCGCCTGGACGACCCCACCGTCACCGTCGGCCAGCTCACCGGCAGCGGCGGCAATCCGCAGCTGGACCCGTTCAAGGCCACCCAGGTCGACGTCTCCTACGAGTGGTACTTCCATAAGGAAGCATTGGCGGCACTGGCGGTGTATCGCAAGGAAGTCGATTCCAGCATCGGCTACCGCACCGATCGTGAAGTGATCAACGGCCTGGACTACCTGGTCAGCGCGCCGTTCAATGGCGGTGGCGGTTACATCAATGGCGTGGAACTCACCTTCCAGACGCCGTTCTTCTTCATCCCGCACATGGAAAACTTCGGCGTCTATTCCAACTATTCGCTGGTGGATTCCAATCTCAAGGAATTCTCGCCGGAAGACAACCCGCTGCCGCTGAGCGGCCTGGCCCGCAAGACCGGCACCTTCGACCTGTGGTACAGCAACGGCACCTTCGAAGCACGCGTGGGCTACAAGTACCACAGCCCCTACACCGTGGTGTACGGCTGGAATGCCGCGCGGCTGGCACGCCTGCAGAGCGAAGGCACCGTGGACCTGAGCTTGAACTGGCAGTACAGCAAGCAACTGGGCTTCCGCTTCCAGGCCGGCAATCTCACCAACGAGCCGCTGCGCGCCTATACCGACAACAAGCCCAACCGCCTGGCCAATCAGGACGATGGCGGCTACCAGCTGTTCGGCCGTCGTTACCAGCTGGAAGCGACGTACCGCTTCTAGGCATGGCGGCGAACCATGACGCGCAGTCGCCGGCAACGCATCGACGGCACGCAGGAACCGGCAGCTACGCGTCATGCGTGCCGGTTCCGTGCAGGCCGCCATGCCCCTGGCGCCTGCACCGTCATGCTTTATTGCAGCCCTACATATGCATCCGGCGCACGCTGCGCAGGGCAGCAGGCCAGTGAAGTCGATCCGCGGGAACAAACTGCAACCCTGGTTGCGATTCCGCACAGCGCCTGCGTCGCGCGACGGCCACATGCAGCATGCTGTTGGCCGCTTCATGATTGATCTGTCGAGGAATAGCATGCGCTCTACACGCCGCTTCTGGACGCCGACGCTGCTGGCGTTGGCATTGTCCGTTTCCGCACACGCCGCCCAGCCGCCCGCCACGTTGTATCTCGGTGCGGACCTGTCCTACGTCAACGAAATGGAGGAATGCGGGGTGCAGTACCGCGAAAACGGCGCGGTCACCGATCCATTCGAACTGTTCCACGCGCATGGCGCCAACCTGGTGCGGGTGCGGTTGTGGAACGATGCACGCTGGACCAAGTACAGCGACCTGACCGATGTCAAAAAGACCATCGCACGCGCGCGCGCGCAGGGCATGCAGGTACTGCTGGACCTGCACTATTCCGACGATTGGGCCGATGGCGAAAAGCAGCTGATCCCCAAGGCCTGGGCCAGCATCACCGATACCGACGAGCTTGCGCGCACGCTCTACGGTTTCACCTACGACACCCTCAGCGCGCTCGACCGCGCCGGGCTGATGCCCGAACTGGTGCAGGTGGGCAACGAAAGCAATTCCGACCTGATGGACAGCCAGCCCTGGGACAAGAAACGCCCCATCGACTGGCAACGAAACGCCAAACTGTTCAACGCAGGCATCAAGGCGGTGCGCGACATGGGCGCGCACTCGACGATCAAACCGCGGGTGATGTTGCATATCGCCCAACCGGAAAATGTGGAGCCGTGGTTCGCCGCCGCCACCAAGGCCGGCGTTACCGACTTCGACCTGATCGGCATCAGCTACTACCGCAAGTGGTCCACCCAATCGATGGCGCAACTGGGCAAGACCATCAAGCGCCTGCGCAGCCGCTTTGATGCCGACGTGGTGGTGGTGGAAACCGCCTACCCGTGGACGCTGGAGTCCGGCGACACCTCGCACAACCTGCTTGGCGAAGACTCGCTGATTGCCGGCTACCCGGCCACGCCGCAAGGGCAGTCCAGGTACATGATCGATCTCACCCAGCTGGTGATCGACACCGGCGGTGCCGGTGTCGTGTACTGGGAACCGGCATGGACCAGCAGCAGCTGCAAGACGCGCTGGGGCACCGGCTCGTCATGGGAGAACGCCAGCTTCTTCGATTTCAAGCATGGCAATGACGTGCTGCCGGCGATCGACTTCATGCACCACCCATACACCGGCGCGCCACCTTCGTATGTGCCCACAGTGCACACGCCTGCATCGGCACAACCGGCAGGCGCCGGCACGAGGACACGGCCATGACCGGCATCAATCGCCGCGCGTTGCTGCGCGGCATGCTTGCGAGCGGCGTGAGCGCGGCACTACCGGTTGGCAGCGCTGCCGCCCTGGTGCCCGGCGTCGCCGCATCGGCAACGGCCAAAAACACCGTGCCGGTTGGCCCATTGGGTGACCCAACGCTGGCACCACGCGAGCGGCTGCTATTGGATTTCGGGTGGCGCTTTCATCTGGGCCATGCCGGCGATGCGTCGCGCGATTTCGACTTCGGCACGTTTCAACGCACCTTTGCCAAGGCTGGCAAGGACACCGCCACCTGCGCGCAACTGGCCTTCGACGACAGCAGCTGGCAGCAGGTGGATCTGCCCCACGACTGGGCCGTGAGCCTGCCGTTCCGCCCGGAACCGATCTCCGCCTCGATGACCGAGGAAGACCCGGCGGCTGCACACGGCTACAAGGCGCTGGGGACCAGCTTTCCGGAAAACAGCGTGGGCTGGTATCGGCGCACGCTGCAGATTCCGGCAAGCGATCTGGGCAAGCGCATCTGCCTGGTATTCGACGGTGTGTTCCGCGATTGCGTGGTGTTCTGCAACGGCCACATCGTCGGGCGCAACGCCAGCGGCTATTGCGGCTTCGAGGTCGACCTGAGCGAAGTGCTGGACTACGGCAAACCCAACCTGATTGCCGTGCGCGTGGATGCCACGCTGGGCGAAGGCTGGTTCTACGAAGGCGCCGGCATCTATCGCCATCTGTGGCTGCAAAAGACCGATCCGCTGCACATGCCGCAGCACGGCGTGTTCGTGCGCAGCACCGTGCACGGCGACAGCGCCACCGCGCAGGTGTCTGCCGAAGTCCGCAATGACGGTACTGCCCCGCGCCAGTGCAGCGTGCAGGCCAGCATCACCGCACCCGATGGTCGCGTGGTTGCAAAGGCGGTCAGCGCGGTGGTGACGGTGGCGCCGGGCCAGGTGCAGTTGCTTGAGCAGACCCTCCCGCTGGGGCAGGCGGCCCTGTGGTCGATCGACGCCCCGCAGCTCTACACGCTCACCGCCAGCGTGCACAGCGATGGCAAGGCAACCGATGCGGTGGCCACGCCGTTTGGCGTGCGCAGCATCGCCTTCGATGCGCAGCGCGGCTTCCTGTTGAACAGCAC
Organism: Xanthomonas sp. 10-10; assembly: GCF_040182365.1. NCBI lineage: Bacteria > Pseudomonadati > Pseudomonadota > Gammaproteobacteria > Lysobacterales > Lysobacteraceae > Xanthomonas > Xanthomonas sp. 10-10. The sequence continues at coordinate 1,710,392 of NZ_CP144460.1, read as the reverse complement.
CCCGCTCAAGCTGCACGGCACCAACAACCACCAGGACCATGCCGGCGTCGGCACCGCCATCCCGGACGCCCTGCACGAATGGCGCCTGCGCCAGCTCAAATCGATGGGCTGCAACGCCTATCGCAGCTCGCACAATCCGGCCACCCCCGAATTGCTCGCACTGTGCGACCGACTGGGCATGTTCGTGATCGAAGAAACCCGACGCATGTCCACCGACCCCGAAGCGATGGGCGAACTGGAAACCATGGTCCGGCGTGGGCGCAATCATCCCAGCGTGATCCTGTGGTCGCTCGGCAACGAAGAACCGCAGCAGGTGACCGAGCGCGGCGCGCGCATCGTCGCGCGCATGCAGCAGCGCGTGCGCCAGCTCGACCCCACCCGCCCCACCACCTTTGCCATGGACAAGGGCTTTGGCGACGGCGTGGGCCAGGTGGTGGATGTGGTCGGCTTCAATTACCGCACCAGCCAGATGGACGGCTTCCACGCGCAATACCCCGACATCCCCATCTACGGCAGCGAAACCGGCAGCACCGTGTCGGTGCGAGGCAATTACCAGCGCGACGACGCACGCGGCTATACCCGCGCCTACGACCTGGAGCACCCATGGTGGGCCAGTACCGCCGAAGCCTGGTGGAGCTATGTCGCGCAACGCCCGTACATCGCCGGCGGCTTCATCTGGACCGGCTTCGACTATCGCGGCGAACCCACACCCTACAACCGCTGGCCGAATGTCGCCTCGCAGTTCGGTGTGCTAGACAGTTGTGGCTTTCCCAAGGACAACTACTGGTACTACCGCGCGCAGTGGACGCGCGAGCCGGTGCTGCATCTGTTCCCGCACTGGAACTGGGACGGACTGCTGCAACCCGACGACAACGGCCACCTCGCCGTCTGGTGCCATAGCAACCTCGACGCGGTGGAGTTGCTGGTCAACGGCGTCAGCCAGGGTCTGCAGCAGGTGCCCGCCTACGGCCATGTCGAGTGGCGGGTGGTCTATGCGCCCGGCGTGATCGAGGCACGCGGCTATCGCGGCGGCAAGCTGGTGCTTACCGAACGCCGCGAGACCGTCGGCAAGCCGGCTGCGATCCGCTTGAGTTGCGATCGCAAGGCGCTGCGCGCCGACGCAGAAGATGTTGCAGTGATCAAGGTAGAGATTGTCGATGCACAAGGCCGCCTCGTTCCCACTGCCGACACGCAAGTGAAGTTCGCCGTGCACGGCGCAGGCAAGCTGATCGGCGTCGGCAACGGCGACCCCAGCAGCCACGAGGATGACAAGGCATCACAGCGCAAAGCGTTCAACGGCCTATGTGCGGGGCTACTGCAAACAACGCGAAAGGCTGGCGACATTCTGTTGCAGGCCAGTGCGCCAGGTCTGACATCTGCCACCTTGCGTCTGCAGGCTGCCAAGTCGGCCTTGCGGCCGTCGGTGGGCTGAACCTCGACCACCAGGAGCAGTTCGCCCATGCCCAGTCCCGTGCTTCTGATCGGCGCGGGCAATGGAGTCCTCGGTCGCCACGGTGACCGACAGGGCGCGGCAGCATAGGACGTTCAACGGTGGGTACGTGGCGTTACTGCAAACCGAATGGACGTGCGACAGATTGGGTCGCATGGCGATGTATCCGGCCCGACATCCCAGAAGCGGCGCCTGACTTCGCCGCGTGAATTTTTGTGGCTTGAGTCACCTGCGATCTTCTCCGGGGACCCCACCGATCATCGCTCGATGCAGGTAGCAATTCGTCGACGCGTATGCAGCCAAACGAACCAACTCACCAGGCGATTCCGAGCGAGGGACGACGCGATCGTCGTTATGTTGCATGTGTGTGCCCCGGCCCATGGTGGCGATGGGACTCAGCCGCGCAAAATCCCGTGCAGAAGGCGATCTAGCTCGACCGAAAGAGCGACGACTCAGAATTATTTTCTTGACTGCTGCAGCTCGCTTGATGCGCTACTTGAGGGACGCCGGATGAGCGACCCGCTATTCCACGGCCATATAAGACCCAGCCAGATTCACCATGGGCGCCAGAAAACCTATACCAGGTATCGAATAATGCATCGCTAAAATCAAACCCCCTTCGCAATTTGACATCGCTTTTCGACACAAAGATCCGGTTATCTTTTGAGACAAAATAACGTCATTAAATCGCATAGACACCCTATTATCGGCAAACAATAAGTTATGCAAAGATAGTAACCTACTTTATCCCACTTCATCGAAATTTTTGTCAACAACTGACATCGATAACGTTAATTGAACATGTACGTTCATCCCCGGCAACAATAAATAACCTGACATCGGCAACGCATTGCCGGCGTTATCCGAATTACAAGAAAAATTGAAACCGCAATATTCGCTTCATGATATTAAAATACAAGCGGAACTCAACCACATACCATCAGGCCCAAAATATGAATTTGCATGTCTCTGACTCGTCGCGTCTGAAATTAACGCACATGCAAATGTTCCGCATTTAAATTTTTAATAGTATTTAATTATCCAGCAAAGCACCTGCCTTAGGAAAATCAATGGCTGACAACATCAGATTGATCCAACCCAGCAAGCCCGCCACTAAATTGATTATCGGAGGACTCGTGGCGATCACTGGAATATACTCATTGACCTATTTTTCAGCTCAATCGAACAGCGATAAAACCGTTGACGCAAGCCACATCACCCAGACGATCCACCCCGTCGGGGTTGGCCATGCACCGCTTGCAGAGCATGCGCATACAAGTGGAATTGAATTCAACGATTCCACAAGTGCTGAAATTGACAAGCCCTTCAACGCGAGCGAGGTCCAGCAACGCTTACAGGATTTTTTCGATCGATGGGATTCAGGCCATGCCATGTCCCGGGCACAACGGGACATCTTCATGTCACGCTTGCTCAGCACGATCGATTCCAGCCCAGAGGGGCGAAAGGCGGTCGCTGACTATTATTCCAGAATACCTGCAAAAGACGCTGCCAATCGTGAAATTATTCAGAACATGATTGTTCGTAGCGAGACCGGCAGAAAAATGATGGTAGACGAGGCCAATCGCATTTGGGCAAGTAAGGACGACACCCTCTATACTGCGATGTACAAAACGTATGCAAATTTTCCTGGCACAGCGCCCAAAGAGGCACTGTCGCAGGCAATGTCGACCCTCAATAGCCATGCGAGCGACGTACCTACATCGGTCGCTGCCTTGAACTTTATTGGGACAATCGAAGAAGACACATCCAAGGATGCAATGTCGCTCAGAAGCAATGCCCTTTCCCAGCTGAATTCGGTTGCGACCGGAAACGGCGACGAAGTGGTGAAAGCACTGGCTGCGCAGAAGGTTTACCGACTCTCCTCCCCCGATGCCGCAGCAGATGCCGCGGTCAATTACCTGAGAGGTGGTGCAACCGAACCGCTGGTGAGACAGACGCTCAATTCGATCGCAAGCGGAGAGGTTGAACTCACCCCCCCGCTAAGATCGACCCTCCTGACCGCGGTAGCACGCCCCTCTGCGGCGCCTCAAGAACGGGAAGTTCTGGAATCTCTGCTGCAGGGTCACAGCTGAAAACATTCGTCCAGCTCCAGTCAGCGCGCACCCGCATTTCCTAGCCAGCTGTGCTGCGAGCCATGTGCTAAATAATTTTAAATACCCAAAAATCATCCTTTTATTTTTTCAAATCACATTGATCTGGACCAACCTGATCAATTGATAGCACAGCCATGCACGTAACGCTCGAAAATAATTCACACACGAACAATAAAAATACCCCACTACTGATTGCACACCTGCAATTTATTGACACCTAGCAACACTTAACCCGCACCGGGTCTAGTCACATCATAAATAAACTTCACCCCTAAAATTAAACAACCGCACGGAGATAATCGTGATTAATAATCTAAGAAAGCATTTCTACCTCGTCCTCTTGGTGTTGACTATGGTGGGAACCGCCCAGGCATCACCGGACAAACATATGTTCACTACCTTCGGAGGATGGTTAGGAAAAAATCAAAAGTCTTTCTACGAAGACCCGGGTGATCTTGCGGTATGTTACGGGGACGAAGCACATTGCCCAACCTCCACGAAGTCCACAACGCGCGGCACTTGCAAAGAACAGTCCTTCGACATCGGCGGAAGCTGGGATGTGCCGATCAGGATTCCTGGATTGTCCCTTGCGGGGAACTACAATCGTAGCTGGACAGAATGCAATGAAAGAGCCGACGAGAACTCCTGCCCCCCGAAAGCGCACTCCAAATACGCTCCAGCCATCCTAGTCGGCGAACGTTGGGGCCGCACTCATGTCACGGGAGCCAATTCCGGATGGTTCCAGAATGGCAGTTGCGAGGCTGGTTATAAGAAGACATGGATGGGTGGCCCCAACTGGCGTTGCGAATACAACGGTGCACCGTACGACAAGGACGGCTATCTTCCTGAATTTCGTTACGTCGGTTGCGAATATCTTCCGATCTGAGGGGGCATATTAGGCAGCAACCAGCCCGTTCACAAAAGTCACGGCCGCATTTGTGCCTGCTCTATTGAGCAGGCACAAATGCCAGGAGAGGCCTTGACCAATAACAAGCAAGCAGTGCTTGTGACAAAAGTCCAGGCCGGAGCAGTTAACGTTTGACGCTGCTAGCGAGTGCAGCAACACCCGCACGGCGACTGCTTAATTGAGATTGTGCCCGGAGCCACGGTAACGGTTACACAAGCTGCAACTGCCCGCTCCAAGTACAGCTAGGCTGTGGTACTCCGGCAATAGTGCGACGCCTGGAGTGCCGACCTAAGGCGTATCAAAGTTGCGCGGAAAATAGCGGTTGAATTTTTCTTCCCACGCCTGGAATTGCTCCAGCGTGTAGGCATCCATCGGGCGCGGGTCGTCCGCCAGCGCTTTATTCTGCGCAACGTAGGTGATGCGCTTGGACGACAGCTCATCCCACGCCTTTCTGAGCGTGACCGGATCCGGATGCGAGACCAGCATCGCTTCCAGCAACGTGGCCTGTGCCACGCGCGCGGCCAGCAGATCGCTGAGCGCTTCGGTCACGGCCTGCATCCAATCGTGCTGTTTCTGTTCCGTACCCAACCACGTCGCTTGCGTCATGCGCCGCGCACCATAGCGCGTCATCCGGAACGGCGGTGTGCAAGCACGGTTCAAGAGTCAGGTCACTACGTGATGCGAATACGCGATTTCTCTCCATCGCGTGGCCTGATGCATCTCAAGCCCGCGAAACCGCCTCGCCCCAACGATGCGCTCCCTCGCGGCTTATGGCCGCGAGGGGTCGCAAGCGCTCATCGCATGCGCGAGAACGCGCCGATCCCCGCGATCGCCAGCCGTTCGGCAGGCACCGCTGTTTCAGCGAACGACAGCCGCAGATAGCGGATCTGGCGGACCTCGGGGAAATTCAGGCGCTGGGTCGAAAGCGCGTAGGCGATATTGGACAGCTCACCGGCGCCAGCCGGCTGCCAGCGTTGGCCATCTTCGCTGGTTTCGGCGCGATAGCCCTTCGGCGGCGCCGCACCGTTCATCACCGTGCGCGAGGGGGTGAGGCTGAAACCGGCCACCTGACGCAGCGCGCCCAGATCGATGGTCGCCTGCGCGGGATGGCCCGGCGTGGGCGCGGGCGTGATCCAGATCGTGCTGGCATCGTCGTCGAGCAATTTTTCCGCCCCGGGCGCGCTCGCCTCGACGATGTGCCAGCCAGCGGTGGACAGCACGTCCGGCGCATTCGCCATCGGCCGCGCAACCGGCACTGGCGCCACGGCCCGGAATAACGCGAATTCGCTGATTGCCGGGCACACCGGCGCCTCAAGCACGACCAAACGCACCCGGCGCGCGGCGATCGGGCGCTCCAGCCGCACGATGCGCTGCGCACCAATGCACTGCGCTTCGGCCAGCCGACGCCATTGCCCATCGACCTCGGCTTCGACCGCGAAGCGAGTGACGCGCACGCCCAGCGGCAAATACTCGCGCAGCCGGATCAGGTCGAAGCTGTGCACCGCCGACAGGTCCAGCGTCAGCGTGGGCGTGGTGAGGTCATCCGGCGTGGACCAGTAGCTGTCCGGCTGCCGATCAAGCACGCGCGCCGGCTCGAATCCAGGACCGCGCGACGCACTGGCGCTGGCCTTGGCGCCCTTGGCCAGATCGATGGCGAAGCTGGCGCGGATTGCGTCGCCGAAACTCTGCAGCACTGCCACGTCGTGGTCGGCGATGCGGCCGCGTCGGTCGGGCGGGAGATTGAGGTTCATGTTGGTGCCGCGCGCGACGGAGGTGTCGAAATAGCGCACCAGGTTCTCCGGGCTGCGCACCTTGCCATCTTCATCGGCATGGTAGAACCAGCCCGGGCGGATCGAGGTGTTGGTTTCGGCCGGCCACCACAGCGCCCCTCCGCGCACCCCGGAGTTGCCGTTTTCCTGTGTGTAGGGCGCATTGGGCATGGTCGGCCAGGATGGATCACCAGCGATACCGTCCTCGTTGCCACCCCAGCGAATATCGGCGCCGAGCGGATCGAAGGTGCAGGCCATCGGCTGGTGCAGATGCACCAACTCGATCATTTTTGGCCAGTTGTAGTAAGCAGGCGCATCGATCTTGCGCGCTTCGCGCGCTCCACCGTAATAGCCGTCGCCACCATTGGCGCCGTCGAACCAGAACTCGAACAGCTCGCCATAGCCCGTGCAGAGTTCGACGATCTGCTTGCGAAAATAGTCGAGGTAGCCGGGGCGCCCATACTCGGCGTGGTTACGATCCCAGGGAGAGAGATAGATGCCGAATGCCAGGCCGGCGCGTCGACACGCCGCGGCCATCTCACCGACGATGTCGCCTTTGCCGTTCTTGTACGGCGAGTTCCGGATGCAATGCTCGGTCAAGCGCGTCGGCCAGAGGCAGAAGCCGTCGTGGTGCTTGGCCGTGAAAATGAGCCCTTTCAGATTGCCGGCCTTGGCAGCAGCGACAATCTGATCGGCCGAAAAATCGCTGGGGTCGAATTTGCCAGGATCCTCGTCGCCGTAGCCCCATTCCTTGTCGGTGAAGGTATTCATCGCAAAATGCACGAAAGCATATTGCTCCCACCGATGCCACCGCAGCTGGCGCTTGCTAGGAACCGCACCCCACGGTGCCGGCCCGTTTGCGCGCGGCGTCTGTGAGATCCGCGCCGCCGGGGAACTGAAGCTGGCAGCAGCGGCTACCACGCCCGTGGCAAGAAAGGTACGACGATCGATCATTGGCGCCTCCGACTTTGCACAAGTTTCGATCTTAGCTTTTTCAAAGGCGAATGAGTCCTCGCAACGACGCAACCGGCAGTGATGCAAGGCAACGCGCGCAAGCAGGCCACTGCGCGGCTGTCACTGAACAGCGTGCGAAGCGAGCTGCAACGATGCGTAGTTCAACCGCCGCTTGTCTCATCCCACGCTGCGCTGTGGTGCCAGCAGGGCGGCTCGTCTTTCCGCACGCGAAGCGAGTTCCGCGGACAGGACAAACAATGACTGGATGACACCCCGCCAAGACCGCAAGACAGTCTGGACTAGCCAGCACCCGCCAAGTTTTGTCATCAAGATTGACCGCAGACCTTATCGTTTGGCTTGCACTGCATTGCAGGGTCCACAGGACCTTGTGTGGCAGCAATTGCTCGGGCTGATTGCGCGCACTCCTCGATGTCAGGACGCCCTGTTCGTCAGCCGTACGCAGTGACGAGGCTGGTGTGGATTGCTCTACTGCAGCGTTGACAGGTCTTGCGCGATCCAGCGATGGACGAAACGCTGAATGAGCCCCGCATCCCGCGGCGTTTTGCCAAGCTCAAACCCACTAGGCGCGTCCTCCAGGCACTGCCTTTGAACTTCAGAGATTCTGCAGGTTATGCAGAGCACTAGCATCGGGCCAAACAAACATGCGCCGTGAAAAATACAATGCGCTCCGTCACTTGCCTTGTGTTTTCTACGGCGACGAAAAGGCGCGCCCGCGGACCTACGGCCCACCCACATCGCGCGGAAAATAGCGGCGAAACTTTTCTTCCCAGGCCTGGAATTGTTCCAGCGTGTACTCGTCCATGGGGCGTTCCACCGACGCGACGGCCTTGTTCTGTGCAACGATCGCGATCCGCTGAGACGACAACTCGTCCCAGGCCTTCCTCAAGGCCACCGGATCGGGATGCGAAACCAGCATGGCTTCCAGCAGCGTGGCCTGCGCCACACGCGCGGCCAGCAGATCGCTGAGCGCGTCGGTGACGGCCTGCATCCATTCCTGATTGCGGTTATCCATGCGCGGCGTGTCGTAGTTAATCGTTGGCAAACCACTCTAACGTGGCGGCCGCAACGATACCGTGCAGCAGCCGGCCGCCTGGATGACAGCGCGCAGTCCAGCCGCTTTGGTAGTCTGCGCGCCTTCACGCAGCACTCGCCAGTCGGGCAATTCCTGACCGCTGCCGAAGGCAATCTGCAGCTAAATCCGAGCGGTACAGTGGGGTCAAGTTTCCCAATGGCGCGTCGTTATCCACACGCCGGCCCGACACTCATGCGTTCTTCACGCAGTTGCCCAGACGGCACCCTTCGACTCGCACCTGGGATTGCCGCATGACCGCCTTACTCCAACGCTATTCCGTCGGCCGCCGCCTCGGCGCCGCCTTCGGCCTGTTGATCCTGCTGTCGGGCCTGCTTGTCGCCATCGGGCTGAGCTCGATGGCCAGCGCCAGAAAACAACTGGATTTCATCGTGCTGGACCGCATGGCCAAGATCCAGATGGGCAACGGGATGCTGGATGCCAACTCGTCGATCATGATCGCGCTGGGCACCTACGCCATGGCCACCAGTGACCAACTCAACGATGACGCGGTCGCGACGATCAAGACCCAACGGCAACGCTACAACGACTTGCGCGCCAAGCTCGACACCCTGCCCAGCTCCGAAGAAGGTCGCAAGATCCGGGCCGAGATGGATGCCAAGCGTGCCATCTCGGGCACGCTCAACGACCAGGTGATGGCGTTGGCCGCCAGGAACGACAACACCGCGGCGCAAACGCTGCTGAACGAAAAAGCCAGGCCTGCCACTTTGGCCTGGCAGGAAAAGATCCGCGAACTGGTCACCCGGCAGGAACAACAGAGCCAGCAGGCGTACACCGAAGCCGTGCAATCGATGAATCGCGCCAAGCTGCTGCTGCTGATCGGCGGCGTTGCCGTGGTCACGATCAGCGGCCTGCTGGCCTGGCTGATCACCCGCAGCCTCACCCATCCGCTGGCCCGTGCCACCAAGGCAGCCGAAGCGATCGCCAAGGGCCAGCTGGACAACCAGGTGCAGACAGACGCGCAGGACGAAACCGGCCGCCTGCTGCGCGCCATGAGCGGCATGCAGACCCAGTTGCAGTCCCTGTTGCGCGCGCAAGCCGAGATGGCCAAGCGCCACAACGACGGCCGGATCAGCTTCCGCATCGATGCCAATGCATTTCCCGGCGATTACGGCCGCATGGCGCACGACACCAACACCCTGGTCGCCTCGCATCTTGCGGTGCAGACCACGCTCGCGCGCATCATGGGCCGCTATGCCATCGGCGACCTCAGCGAGAGCATGGACGCGCTGCCCGGCGAAAAAGCCGTCCTCACCCAGACCATGAACGAGGTCAAGGCCAACCTGTCGGCGATGAATGCCGAAATCAAGCAGCTGGCAGTGTCGGCGGCCAATGGCGACTTCAGCGCGCGCGGCGATGCGGCCCGCTTCCAGTACGACTTCCACATCATGGTCGACAGCCTCAACCAGCTGATGGCCACCGCCGATGGCAATCTGCAGTCGCTGTCGTCGTTGCTGCAATCCATCGCCGCCGGCGATCTCACCGCCCGCATGAGCGGCGAGTTCAAGGGCGTGTTCGCACAGATGCGCGACGACGCCAATGCCACCGCCGCGCAACTGGCCGAGATCGTCGGGCGCATCCAGCACTCGGCGGTATCGATCAATTCGGCTGCCAGCGAGATTGCCGCCGGCAATCAGGACCTGTCGCAACGCACCGAGCAGCAAGCGGCCAATCTTGAAGAAACCGCCGCATCGATGGAAGAACTCACTTCCACCGTGCGTCAGAACGCCGAACACGCACGCCAGGCCAATCAGCTGGCGATCGGTGCCGCAAGCGTCGCCTCGCAGGGCGGCGACATCGTCAGCAAGGTCGTGGGCACCATGACCGGCATCGAAGCATCGTCCAAGAAGATCGCCGACATCATCAGCGTCATCGACGGCATCTCCTTCCAGACCAACATCCTGGCGCTGAACGCAGCGGTAGAAGCGGCACGCGCTGGCGAGCAGGGCCGCGGTTTTGCGGTGGTCGCCAGCGAAGTGCGCACCCTCGCCCAGCGCTCCACGGCTGCGGCCAAGGAGATCAAGAGCCTGATCGACGATTCGGTCGAGCGCGTGGCCGAAGGCTCGACACTGGTGCACAGCGCCGGCACCACCATGGCCGAGATCGTCGCCAGCGTGCAGCGCGTCACCGACATCATGGGCGAGATTTCCGCCGCCTCGCAGGAGCAGTCGGCCGGTATCGAGCAGGTCAACCTCACCGTCACCCAGATGGACGAAACCACGCAGCAGAATGCCGCGCTGGTGGAAGAAGCCACCGCCGCCGCACGGTCGATGGAAGAACAGGCGGTACAGCTCAGGCAGGCGGTGTCGATCTTCAAGATCGAAGCCGAACGCCCGTCAGTTGCGCGCGCAAACGCACCGACCGTACTGCGTCCCAGCAAGCCGGCCGGCGTTGCCGCACCGAAGCCACAGGCTGCCGCGGCATCGGTCAAGCGCCCGGTCAGGCAGGCGGTTGTCGCCAGCGCGACGAGCAATGGCGCAGATTGGCAAGAGTTCTAAGCCGTCGCTGTCAGCAACAGATGGCGCACTACCAAGGCCGGCTGCGTGAGCAGCCGGCCTTCTGCGTTGCGCCCAAGCACGTCTCAATCGATGGCGCCCAAACAGCGATCAGCTCCACTCGGCCAGCAACTGCGCCATCCGCGCAAGACCCAGCTCCAGCTCCTCGGGCGACACCCCACCCGCCCCCAGGCGCAGGTGCTGCGGGTATGCGTACGCACCACCGGACATCACGAACGTCTTGTACGGCGGGGCCAGCAGCCGGCTGCTGAAGGCATCGGCGTCGATCGGCAGGTTCAGATGTGCCATACCGAGCAGGCCTGCCTGCGGCCGCCGCCAGGTCAGTGCCGGCTGTTCGGCGACAAAGCGATCCAGCAGATCGATCCGCGCGTGCCCCATCGCACGCGAGTGCGCGACCGCAGCATCGAAATGCTCCGGTCGCAGCGCGACCTCGGCAATGCGCTCTCCCAGCACATTCATGATTTCGCTGGTGTTTTCGCGCAGCACCATCGCCGCATTGAGCAGGGCTTGATCGCGCGTCACCATCCAGCCGGTACGCAAACCCTGCAGGCCGAGCAACTTCGATACGCTGCCGGTGCTCACACCGCGGTCGTAAAGAGTCGCGATGCGTGGCGTCTCTTGTCTGTCCCACTCCAGGCCGCGATAGACCTCGTCGGACAGGATGTAGGCCCCCACGCGCTCTGCCGCCGCCACGATGCGCTGCAGCGTTGCCAGATTCTCCACGCGCCCGGTCGGGTTGTTGGGATTGCACAGAAAAATGAGCTTGGTCCTGGGCGTGACCAACGTTTCGAGCTGGTCGATATCCAGCGCCCAGCCGGAGGCCTCCAAACGCGTCACCAACTTGGGCACCGCACCGATCTGTCTTGCCAGCACCAGCGGTTGCTGCCAACCCGGCGCATCGATGACGAACTCGTCGCCGGCAGCGAGCAATTGCGTCAGCACCAGATAGTTCGCCTCCTGCGCGCCGGCGGTGATCAACACATCCTGCAACCCGCATGTGCTGGCATACCCATACTGCGCCAACACCCGCTCGCGCAGCAGTGGCAAACCTTGATAGTCCTCGCCAGTCCAGTCCAGCGACTGCGCAGGATCCAGGTGCGCCAGGTAGCGCTGCAACGGCGGCGATGGCGACAGCGAATAGGTGACGCAGGCATCGGGCTTGGCGCGATGCGCGGTGAGCCATTGCTCCCAGAAACTGTTCGATGGCACAGGCATGCGTGTGGCTCCCTTATCCCATGACGGCCGGGCACACGCCCAGCCCAAGCGAAGCGTCGATCACCGCGCCACGCAGAATGCGGGCCTCGTCGCGGCACAGGTAAAAGCACAGATCGGCGATCTCCCGCGGCGCGATCAAACGCCCGCCAGGCAGCGATGCCTCGAGTAGCCGGCGTTGCTCGGCCGACAATGCATCCAGGGTACTGGCCTGAAACATCGGCGTATCGGTGGCACCGGGACAGACGGTGAAAACATCGATACCCGTGCAGGCGTAGGTGGCCGCAAGCTGCCGACCCAGAAACGCCACCGCCGCCTTGCTCATGCCATCGGCGGCGCGAAAGCGCGGAAAGTGCGTGATGCCGCCATCCACCGAACTCATCAATAAAATCTTGCCGTGTCCACGCGCCAGCATGCCTGGGATCACATCCTCGCTCAGCCACAACGGCCCCAGCGTGTTGACCCGGAAAAACACCTCGTCCTGCTCCTTGTACGTGGCCGCAGCGCGCTCAACGGTCTTGGTGCCGACGCCGGCGTTATGGATCACGATGTCCAGCGGTAATGACAGCGTGTCCATCAGCCGCGCATGGCTTTGTCGGTCACCCACATCCAGTTCCAACGCGTGCATGCCCTCTTCGCCAACCTCATCGAGCAGCGCCTGCGCACGTTGCCGGCTCTCCTCCCCGGGGCGGTAGGTAAAGCTCACCCGGTACGCGGCCTGCGCAAAGAGGCGCACCAGCTCGACGCCGATCCCTCCTACACCGCCGGTAATCAACACATGTTTACGATCCATCCCGATTGCATTCATCGCGCAACTCCCGCAGTGACGGCCTGCATCAACGCATCGCGTTCGTCCAGGGCAGCGAGCGCGCCTTGCAACGCATCGCCCAGTCGAACCACATCCTCCATCGCCGCATACAACTGCATGGAGACACGCAGCACGTAGCTGGTGTTGTCTGGCCATGCGTTGACTGCCACGTCGATGGAAGACGTGTCGTACAGCCAGTCCTGCAGCGCAGCTGCATCGGGATACGCCGCGCAGATGCGAGGCGGCAGCGCGAATGCGACCATGCTGCCAAGGTGGTCGTCGGCGGCCAGGCGCTTGAGCGGCAGTCGCGCCGTCAGGTAGTGCCCACACCGCATCGCCAGCGCACGGTTGTGTGCGAGCAGCGCAGGCATGCCGCCGGGCAGCACGTTCTGCAGGAAGACGATCGCTTCGGGAATGCACAGCAGCGGCGTGGGGTCGGAGGTACCCAGCCAATCGAATTCCAGATGCAGGCGCGGGCGAGCGCTGCTGCGGTCGCCATAGCCGCGACTGATCACCGGCGGATGCACTCCCGCCTGACGATCGCGACGCACATGCAGGAACCCCGCACCACGCGGGCTGCAGAGCCATTTATGGCAATCGCCTGCGTAATACGCCGCCCCGATCGCTTGCACGTCCAACGGCAACATGCCCGGTGCATGGGCGCCGTCAACCAGCGTCTCGATGCCACGTTCGGCCAGCGCGGCGACCAGGGCGGCGATGGGAAATACGATCCCGGTGGGGCTGGTGACGTGATCCAGCACGGCAAGCCGCGTGCGTGCGGTGACCCGCTCCAGCACGGCCTGCACGACATGCTGCGGGTCCGGAACCGGCACGCCGACCTGCGCAACCACCACATGTGCCCCGTTGGTGCCGGAGACGAAATCGAGCACGTTGCGCGCAGACAGATACGCATGGTCCGTGGTCAGAATCTCGTCGCCGGGGACAAAAGGACACGAGCGCAGCACCGCGCTCAGTGCGGTGGTGACATTGGGCAGCAACACCAGATCGGTTGGATCGGCACCGATGAGCCCGGCCAGCGCCTCGCGCGAGGCATCCAGCAAACGCGGTAGATCGCGCAGGATGAAGGCAGACGGCAGGCGCTCGATCTGTGCACGAAACGCCGCCTGACGTTCCAATACATCATTGGGGCAGGCACCCAGCATGCCGTGATTGAGGCAGGCAACTGTCGGGTCGAGCGCAAAACGGTGTTTCAGCTGCATCGCTGGTGCGTCGGGTTGCCACGGTGGTTGCATCAGGTACGTCCTCTTGGCAACGGCAGATCAGGAAACAAGGGTGGACTCGGGCGCCGCGCGGTGCTGAGCGATCAGCTGCAACAGCGTCTGTCGGGAGGGTGTGGCCGGCGCAGGCGCGGGATGTGTCGCTGCCAGCGTGCGCACCCGCGTCATGACCTCGTACTGGTTGAAGATCGCAGACGGGTCTTCAAGCATTCCGGTGCGCCGCGCCAGTGCGTGCCAGACGACTGCATCCTGGCGCGCGGCTGCGGCAATCTGCGGCAAGTCGATCGCATCCGGGTGCTGCGCCACAGGCGATTGCTCGGCCCACACTGCGCGACGTATGCGGTCTTGCGCCACGCTATCGGCGTGCCAGGGCCGAACAAGACGCTGCGCAAGGGCATCGGCATCGATGGCAAGCCGCAGCGGGTCATCCAGTCCCTGGCGGTGGGCAAGATCGGCGACGGCATACGCGTAGCGCATCGCCAACGACATGCCGCGCGTATAGGTCGGATTGGTGGTGCACAACGCATCGCCGACCGCGACCGTCCCGGCGACGGTCGGCATGCCGCTGACCACCGCCGGCCGGTAGCGGTTCTCGCACACTGGCCAGCGCAGCACGTCTGACACCGGTTCGCAGACGCCGGCTTCGAGCCAGGGCGCAATGCCGGCGTGCGCGCATGCGGCTGCAGTGAACACCGCGGGCTCGGCCATGCAATGCCAGACGCTGTCGCCATGCGGCGCCATCAGCGTGATGGAGACATAGCCGTTATCGGCCGGACACACGATGCATCCACTGGAGGCGGCATAGCCGCCCACCGAAAATCCCGCCGTGAGCTGCACATTCGGCCGCTGCCGGCAGCGATACCAGCGCGTGAAATATGCCAGCCCGCAACTTTCCACCAAGGTATCGGGCATCTGCACACCAGCCTGCCGCAGCCATTTGCCGAATGCAGAGCCGCGACCCAGTGCATCGATGGTCAGCGCCGCACGCAGCTCGCCGCGTGAGGTGCACACTCCTTGCACCAGTGGACCATCCTCGGCACCAACCAGCAGGCCATGGACGCCGACCGCATCGCGCACCGTGATGTTGGGCTCTGCCAGCACCACCGAACGAACGACGTCCTCGATCAACGGGCGGCGCGTCGACAGGCCGAATAGCTCCGCATCCCCGCAGCGCGGCACAGCGACAGAGGGTCCAAGCCTTCCACCGAACGGCATCTCGACCGCACCGGCATCCAGTAGTGCCTGCCAGACGTCCGGTGCGCGTTCGCGCAACACCTGTCGCCCCAGCGCGGCCAGCGCATGCGTGTGACGCGCGTGCGGCACGCCTTTGCGCCACCAGCGCTGCGTGGGCAGATGGGCATCGCGCGCCAGCGATGCCCCGTCGACGAACTCGTCCCGTTCAAGCACGGTCACTTGGTAGCCGTGCCTGGCAAACGCCAGTGCGCTCATCAGACCGGCGATGCTGCCGCCGACCACCAGCACCTGCGAGGTGTCACTCATGGCAGCCAGCCCGCATCCGCATCGATCCCGTATGCCGACAGGTCGTAGGCAAACGGCAACCGGCGAACGACCGCAAACCTCGACATCACCGTCCATCCTCCGGCGCAAATCCATACGCCGCCGGGTTGTCGATCGGCGGCACGCTGGAGGCGCGTAGCAACAACGAGCGTACCGTCCAGAGTTCGACAAAAATCCGGTAGCGCAGCGCGGTCTGATCCAGGTAGTCGACACCCGCCGAGCCACCCGTACCAACGCGACGGCCGATAAAGCGTTCAACCATGCGCGCATGCCGTTGCCGCCAGATCAACATCGCCTGTTCCAGCTCGATCACGCTTTCCAGCAGTTCGCGCGGCCACGCAAGCTGCGGCAACTCACGATGACTTTCGACAAACAGCAAGGCAGCGCGTACCGCGCGGTGTGCGTCGTGGGCGGGCGCGCCCAGCTGCGCGTGCTCGTCGGCCAGCAGGAACGCCTGAGCGCTATCGTCTTCCGCCGCATACCGCGCCCGCAGCCGTTGCAACTCTTCCGCAGTGGCGGCCCGGTCGGCAGCCAAACACCAGCGGCGCTCGCTGTCTGCGCGCATCGCCTCGATATAGCGGCGCGCGAAGCGCTCCTTCGCTACCGGCGTAGTGGCGCCGTCGATCGGTAGCCGAGCCAGCCATGCGTAGAGACATTGCTTCAGCGTGGGGCCGGCCTTGGCGCGCGCGTCGACGCGCTGCGCGGCAGTCGAAGGACTGCCGTCCGGCAGCTTGAGCGCATCGCGATAGGAACCGGCGCCGATGGAAATACGCTGCGTATCCTCAAGACCCAGCAGGATCTCGATCTCGCGCAATTGCGCCGACTGAAACCCGCTGGCTGGCGTCAGCCGCTCGCGAAACTCGAGAAAGTCGCGCGCGGTCATGGTCTCCATCAATCGAAAATGCTGGTTCGCCTGCTCGAACACCGTGATTGCACGACGCAGCGAACGTACCCCGGCAACAACCTGATGCCCCGCCACCTGGTGTGAATTGAGCAGATCGCGCGTGTAGGTCAACTCGCGCAGCACCAGCTTGAACCACAACTCATGCACCTGGTGCACACTGATGAACAAGGCTTCGTCGTTGCTGACCGCTGCTTCGTCATCGTCAAGCCCTCCCTGCAGGGCGAGCAGTTTCTCGACCTTGATGTAGTCCCAGTAGTTCGCCGTTATCGCCCGCGCGCCTTTCCGGTGCTGCGACGCCAGGGCGGGCTCTGCATCCAAGCGGCCGGCATCATCCAAGCAAATGCTCCTTTTTCAGTTGCGTCCACGCAGCAAGATTGGCGTAGGCCATCTTCTCCAGATCGTCCCAAATGGCCGTTTGCGCCACCTCCGGCTTGACGATCAGCTCCAGTCGATGCCCATTCGGGTCGCGGAAATACCACGACCTGGCCAGCTCGGCATGCCTCCCGTCCCCGGCCACGTCGTGGATCACCGGTCCTTCCACCTCGACCCCGCCGGCACGCAGGCGAGCGCACAGTGCGTCCGCCCGCTTGCTGTCGCGCACTTCAAGCGCCAGATGCTGCGCCCAATCCTCCTCGACCGGCACCAGCGGAAGCGCACTGCCAAGCACCTCGAAGAAGCAGATATAGCTCCCGTCTTCCATTTCAAAGAAGACATTATTGTTCGTGGCCTTCAGGCCACTGGAAGGAACATGGTCGATCAGTGCCGCCGCAAACTTCAAACCCAGGGTTTCCGTATAAAAATGCACCGTTTCTGCCGCATCCCGGCAGCGATAACCCACATGATGAAGTTTACTCAACATACTTCCTCCCAGATTTCAGCCACAGAAAATCGACTTTCAATTAGTGAAAGCGCTCCGATCATTATTTTTAGCAAGCGAGAACTCACAACCATGCTTGCGCACAGCGTGATAGGCCATCGCAACTGCAGGACACACCCGGACCTGGAGGCCACCCCACCCGCCATGCATGCAACAAACCGACAGGGCTTAAGCGCTCTCATCCGCAACGAGACGGAACTTAGCACTTATAGCGGCAGATTTTTATTAATACCCCGACTATTTTCCGATGACATTTGCGATCGATCCCACCTCTTTCCGATGGCGCCGTAAATCGCTTCCGATGGGGAAAATCAACTTTTAGCGAGAGTTGCAGATCAGAACGCAGATCCATCGCGACATACATCACAAAGTGGTTCCCTGCAGATCATCGAAGACGATCGGAGGCCACCCACAAAAAAATTTTTATTTACTTCAATTTCTCGAGACAGATCTCATTCCAACCATAATCAGCACGTGGTTACTTAAATGGAACCATTATCCATCCCAGCTTTCGCCGCAGCGAAGAGAGTCGTGGATTGTCACTGACACACGACACGGTGGAAGCAGATGCATGGCCAACTCGCCCGACGACCTCCGGACAACAATCGACGACGCCTTGCCACGACACCCCGCACGATCGTCGCAAGCTGCGCTGGCCAACTGAGAGTGCACCCTCCACAAGGTCGCGACGCACTGAACCCGCCGCTCCGGTCCCTTCATTTGTTGCCTCTCCCCAAGCGGCCCGCGCTGCATCCTGGATCGCGGTTCCGGCGCGCTCGGCTTAAACTTGCCTCCCCACGCCCGACCCGACCACAGCCGCCGCCGCACGCGGCGCCCGGCAGGCCAATGCCGCACGCCCTGCACGCCATCGCCTGCCCGCCCCTACCGCGCCCAGATTTCGGAAGCCGTTTCTTGCAAAGCACTGACACCAAAGACAAATCCAAGCCCAGCGGCGGCGTTCCAGAGCACACCCCGCTGATGAAGCAGTTCTTCGCGGCCAAGTCGGACTACCCCGACCTGCTGCTGTTCTTCCGCATGGGCGATTTCTACGAGCTGTTCTACGACGATGCGCGCAAGGCGGCGCGCCTGCTCGACATCACCCTGACCCAGCGCGGTAGCTCCGGCGGCGCACCGATCCCGATGGCGGGCGTGCCGGTGCATGCGTACGAAGGCTACCTGGCGCGGCTGGTGGCGCTGGGCGAGTCGGTGGCGATCTGCGAGCAGATAGGCGACCCGGCACTGGCCAAGGGCCTGGTCGAGCGCAAGGTGGTGCGCATCGTCACCCCGGGGACGGTCACCGATGAGGCGCTGCTGGACGAGCGCCGCGACACCTTGTTGATGGCGGTCTCGCGCAGCAAGCAGGGCTATGGCCTGGCCTGGGCGGATCTGGCGGGCGGGCGTTTCTTGGTCAACGAAGTCGATAGCGTGGATGCGCTGGAAGCGGAAGTCGCGCGCCTGGAACCGGCCGAGCTGCTGGTGCCGGACGAGGACAACTGGCCGGAGTTCCTGCGCGGCCGCATCGGCGTGCGGCGGCGGCCACCGTGGCTGTTCGACGCGGACAGCGGGCGTCGGCAGTTGCTGGCGTTCTTCAAGCTGCACGATCTGTCCGGCTTCGGCATCGACGACAAGCCGTGCGCCACGGCCGCCGCCGGTGCGCTGCTGGGCTATGTCGAGGAAACCCAGAAACAGCGCTTGCCGCATCTGACCTCCATCGCGATGGAAGTGGCCAGCGAGGCGATCTCGATGAACGCAGCCACGCGCCGGCATCTGGAGCTGGACACGCGCGTGGATGGCGACACCCGTAACACCTTGCTCGGTGTGCTGGACAGCACGGTTACGCCGATGGGCGGGCGATTGCTGCGACGTTGGCTGCATCGCCCGTTGCGCCTGCGCGATGTGCTGGTGCAGCGCCACCACGCAGTGGCGAGCCTGATCGACTCCGGCGCCGATGCCGACGTGCGTGAAGCCTTCCGCGCGCTTGGCGACCTGGAACGTATTCTCACGCGCGTTGCATTGCGCTCGGCGCGCCCGCGCGATTTCTCCACCCTGCGCGATGGCCTGGCGCTGTTGCCGAAGGTACGTACGATCCTGGCACCACTGGATTCGCCGCGCCTGCAGACCCTGTTCGCCGAATTGGGCGAGCACGATGCCACCGCGCATCTGTTGAGCAGCGCAGTGGCCGAGCAACCACCGCTCAAGCTCAGCGACGGTGGCGTCATCGCTACCGGCTACGACGCCGATCTGGATGAGCTGCGCCGCCTGTCCACCAATGCCGATCAATTCCTGATCGACCTGGAACAACGCGAGCGCGCCAGCAGCGGCATCGCCACGCTCAAGGTCGGCTACAACCGCGTGCATGGCTACTACATCGAGATCAGCAAGGGCCAGGCCGAGAAAGCCCCGCTGCACTACAGCCGCCGGCAGACGCTGACCAATGCCGAGCGCTACATCACCGAAGAACTCAAGAGCTTCGAGGACAAGGTGCTGTCGGCGCGCGAGCGCTCGCTATCGCGCGAAAAACTGTTGTACGAAGGCCTGCTCGATGCGCTGGGCAGCGAACTGGAAGGCCTCAAGCGCTGCGCTGGCGCCCTGAGCGAACTGGATGTATTGGCCGCCTTCGCCGAGCGCGCGCAGGCACTGGACTGGTCGCAGCCGGAACTGGACAGCGCACCGTGCCTGCGCATCGAACGCGGCCGCCACCCGGTGGTGGAAGCGGTGCGCGACCAACCGTTCGAACCCAACGATCTGGACCTGCACACAGACCGCCGCATGTTGGTCATCACCGGCCCGAACATGGGCGGTAAGTCGACCTATATGCGGCAGAACGCCTTGATCGTGTTGCTGGCGCATATCGGCAGCTTCGTGCCGGCCAGCCGGGCGGTGATCGGGCCGATCGACCGCATCCTCACCCGCATCGGCGCCGGCGATGACCTGGCGCGCGGGCAATCCACCTTCATGGTGGAAATGGCCGAAACCAGCTACATCCTGCACCACGCCACCCCGCAATCGCTGGTGCTGATGGACGAGATCGGCCGCGGCACCTCGACCTACGACGGCCTTGCCCTGGCCGACGCGGTAGCGCGCCATCTGGCGCATACCAATCGCTGCTACACGCTGTTTGCCACGCATTACTTCGAGCTCACGGCACTGGCCGACCAATCGCATGCCGGCGGCGCCAGCGGCATAGCCAACGTGCATCTGGATGCAGTCGAACACGGCGAGCGCCTGGTGTTCATGCATGCGGTCAAGGATGGCCCGGCCAATCGCAGCTTCGGCCTGCAGGTCGCCGCGCTCGCCGGCTTGCCCAAAGCGGCCGTGACCCAGGCGCGTCATCGCCTGGCCGAACTGGAACAACGCGGCGGCGACAGCCATGTCGCACAGATGGCGCCGGCCGCATTGGACGCCCCGCAACAGTTCGGTCTGTTCACCGCGCCCTCGTCCGCTGCACAGGAAGCGCTGCAGGCGCTGGACCCGGACGAACTCACGCCCAAGCAGGCGCTGGAAGCACTGTATCGGTTGAAGGCGTTGCTTTGAGGGAGGGGATTGGGGAGTCGGGATTGGGGATTCGTCACGGCGCAGCTTGCTGCGCTTACGGATCTGTCACGGCAGCAGGGTTGGTTGGTCGTTTGAATGCTGGTTTGGAGGTTCGCCACGGCTTTAGCTGCATGCCTGACGCTTGCGAGACCCGATGATCCATTGCTGTTGCAGGTTTGCGTGGTTGCTCGAATGCTGCCCTGCGACAGCGCCGCATCGCGCCCCGCGCGGTGACGCGCAGCGCGCGGATTGCTCTGCTGGCGCGACGGGCGCACGCTGCCGCAACGTTTAGTCCAACCGGAGACACCGATGACCACGTCCGCCTCGTTGACCGATCAACTTGCCGCGCAGTTGCAAGGTCCGCAGTTGCAGCAACTCGCCAGCCGGCTCGGCATCGCGCCCGAGCAGGCCCAATCGGCGGTGCAGACCGCGCTGCCACTATTGATGGGCGCACTGGGCCGTAACAGCCAGCAGGCCGGTGGCACCGATGCGTTGCTGGGTGCCTTGCAGCGCGATCATGCCGGCAGCCCGGACGTCGGCAGCCTGCTCGGCTCGCTGCTGGGCGGCTCGGCCAGCGGTGCGCAAGGCAATGGCGCCGGTATCGTGGGGCATCTGTTCGGCGACAAGGCACCGCAGGCTGCCGCAGGCCTGGGCCAGGCCACCGGGCTGGAAACCGGCAAGGCCAATCAGCTGCTGCAATTGCTGGCGCCCATCGTGATGGCGTATCTGGCCAAGCGCTTCCTCGGCAGCGATGCCACCGCCAGCAGCCAACTCGGCCCTGCCCTGGCACAGGAACGCCAGCAGGTCAGCAGCAATGACGGCGTCAACGGCCTGCTAAGCAGCGTGCTGGACCAGGATGGCGACGGAAAGCTTGGACTGGGCGATGTGATGAAGCTCGGTGGCAGCCTGTTCGGCAAGCGCTGACCGTGCGAGCGCACGTCGGTTCGGTGCCGGCGGGTCATCCATAGCATCTCGCTATCGATATGGTTGAATAATTCGAATTCCCCAACCGATCGATGCTGCTTATCGTGTGCGCATGCCGCCACGATGAGTCCGCCTGTCGCACATGTCCGCCAGTCACATTCTGCAGATCGCCTCATACCGACCCCTGCAGGCAGGCGCTAGCATCGCCACACGCGGCGACGCTTCTCGATGCCCCCACGGCCGCATGTGCGCCTTCGATGGATGACCACCGCTGACGCATTGCCCGCCCTTTCAACTCCACCAGCACGTGTCCGCAGTTTCGGCACACAGCTCCCCAAGTGCTCACGCACACAGGTATTGCCATGACAACCGAAGCAAAGTGCCCGTTCAACCACGCCGTCGTCGGCACCGGAACCACCAACCGCGATTGGTGGCCCACGCAGTTGCGCGTGGACCTGCTCAGCCAGCATTCGAGCAAGTCCAACCCGCTGGGCCAGACTTTCAGCTATGCCGAGGCGTTCAAGCGCATCGACCTGACCGCGCTCAAGCAGGAGCTGCGTGCGCTGATGACCGACTCGCAGGACTGGTGGCCGGCCGACTTCGGCCATTACGGGCCGCTGTTCGTGCGCATGGCCTGGCATAGCGCCGGCACCTATCGCATCGGCGACGGGCGCGGCGGCGGCGGTCGCGGCCAGCAGCGCTTCGCACCGCTCAACAGCTGGCCGGACAACGTCAGCCTGGACAAGGCGCGCCGGCTGCTGTGGCCAATCAAGCAGAAGTACGGCCAGGCGATCTCCTGGGCCGACCTGATGATCCTCACCGGCAACGTCGCGCTGGAAAGCATGGGCTTTACGACCTTCGGCTTTGCCGGCGGCCGCGAAGACACCTGGGAGCCGGATCAGGACCTCTACTGGGGCCGCGAAACCAAGTGGCTGGGCGGCGACGACCGCTACGCGCGCGGCTCGCCGGGCGTGGACGAAGCGCACGGCGTCCTGGTGAAGGACGACGACAGCGAAGTGCCGCACACGCGCGACCTGGAGAACCCATTGGCCGCCGTGCAGATGGGCCTGATCTACGTCAATCCGGAAGGCCCGGACGGCAAGCCCGACCCGATCGCCGCCGCTCGCGACATCCGCGATACCTTCGCGCGCATGGCCATGAACGACGAAGAGACCGTGGCGCTGATCGCCGGCGGCCACACCTTCGGCAAGACCCACGGCGCCGGCCCGGCCGACAACGTCGGCGCCGAGCCCGAAGCCGGCGAGCTGGAAAGCCAGGGCCTGGGCTGGCACAACCGCTACGGCAGCGGCAAGGGCGCCGACACCATCACCAGCGGCCTGGAAGTCACCTGGACCACCACCCCGGCGCAGTGGAGCAACGACTTCTTCGACCATCTGTTCAAGTTCGAGTGGGAGCTGAGCAAGAGCCCGGCCGGTGCGCACCAGTGGGTGGCCAAGAATGCCGACGCCATCATCCCCGATGCGCACGATGCATCGAAGAAGCATCGCCCGACCATGCTCACCACCGATCTGGCACTGCGTTTCGACCCCGCTTACGAGGCCATCTCGCGTCGCTTCCACGAACACCCCGACCAGTTCGCAGATGCCTTCGCCCGCGCCTGGTTCAAGCTCACCCATCGCGACATGGGCCCGCGCTCGCGTTACCTGGGTACTGAAGCACCGAGCGAAGAATTGCTGTGGCAGGACCCGGTGCCGGCTGTCGACCATGCCCTGGTCGATGCGCAGGACGCTGCCGCCCTCAAGCAGACCATTCTCGATGCGGGCCTGAGCGTGGCGCAGCTGGTCTCTACCGCGTGGGCGTCGGCGTCGACCTTTCGCGGCTCGGACAAGCGTGGCGGCGCCAACGGCGCACGCATCCGCCTGGCACCGCAGAAGGACTGGCAGGCCAATCAGCCCGAACAACTGGCCAAGGTGCTCGGCACGCTGGAACGCATCCAGGCCGACTTCAACGCGGCGCAATCGGGCGGCAAGAAGATCTCGCTGGCCGACCTGATCGTGCTGGCCGGCAACGCCGCGGTGGAACATGCAGCGCACGCCGCAGGCCACAGCGTCACCGTACCGTTCGCACCCGGCCGCACCGATGCCTCGCAAGAGCAGACCGATGTCGAATCGTTCGCCGTGCTTGAACCGGTGGCCGACGGCTTCCGCAACTTCGCCAAGCGTCGCTACGCCGTGCCTGCCGAAGCATTGCTGATCGACAAGGCGCAGCTGCTGACCCTGACCGCACCCGAGCTCACCGTGCTGGTCGGCGGCCTGCGCGTGCTCGGCGCCAATGTCGGCGACTCCAGCCATGGCGTATTCACCGCCCGCCCCGGCGTGCTGAGCAACGACTTCTTCGCCAACCTGCTCGACATGCGTACCGAGTGGAAGGCCACCTCCGAATCGAAGGAGGTCTACGAAGGCCGCGACCGCAGCACCGGTGCAGCCAAGTGGACCGGCACGCGCGTGGATCTGGTGTTCGGTTCCAACTCGATCCTGCGTGCGGTGGCCGAGGTCTATGCCAGCGCCGATGCACAGGAAAAGTTCGTGCACGACTTCGTCGCTGCCTGGACCAAGGTGATGCAGCTGGATCGTTTCGATCTGGCGTGAGTGGCAAGGCGCACGCCATCGTGCGTGCGCCCGCAGCGGTGTTGAACCACACGCAAGAGGCTGACTCGGCGCACTGAAGACGTCGATAGAGCGGCTGTTCTGCGGCTTGGCTGCAAGGCCCTTGCCCGCCCACCATCGCAGGACACGCCGCAAGTACGTCCTTGTAGGCTCTTACGCGGCATCCATGCCGCGTAAGGTCCCGCGACGGTGAGCGGGCAAGGACCCGTCGAGATAGTCGGTGTGCATGGTTAAGAGCAGAGCATGATGCGCTGGTCGGATTACTGTGCGGCTTGCACCACCTACCTGGCGCCAAACGTGGCCAACACCGCCACCACGCGACCGCCGGCCAGGTCTTATGAGTCGTTCCCAAGCTTCTGATCGATGGTTCTGCACCGGCTGCATCGCGCACCGCAACAGAAAACGGCGCTTCCCACCTCAATGGAAAAGCGCCGTTCTTTCTTGATCTACCAGCGTGGCGAAGACCCAGGCGTTTCTTTTTCCGCCATCCAATTCGCAGCGGACAACCACGCAGTGCTACAAGGCGTCGATATCGCCCAGCGCGTTGATCAGCCGGCGTGCGCGCTTGTCCGGCTTGCCCTCGGGTGCGCGATAGCCGGTGCGTTCGGCAGCGCGCTGCAGCCGCCATTGCGCACGCGCCTCGCGTGAGGCATCGCTTTCCACGTACAGCGTCTGCGCGACCGGTGCCGGGCCGCGTACATCGCTTAGCGCGGCGATGGTGATCTCGAAGATTTCGCCACCGCGGTCGATGCGCAATTGCTCGCCGCTACGCAGCGTGCGCGACGGCTTGGGCCGCTGCCCGGCCACATCCACCTTGCCGGTCTCCACTGCCGCCTTGGCCAGGCTGCGCGTCTTGAAAAAGCGCGCCGCCCACAACCACACATCCAGCCTGACCGTTGTACCCTGTTCCAGCTCCGGATTCATGCGCCTTGCTGTCTCGCTCTGTCTGGTAGCCGATATTTGGGCAGCTATTTGGGAACTCAAGCTGGACCGTCAACCCCGCGATGGTGATCGATTGCCAGGTCGATGGTCGTCGCGCTCCGATCCGCCCTGCGGGCACCTTCCCACGCAGGCAGGGGAAGGGACCGGCTGTCCATGCGCAACCCCAATCCAGTAAGCGCTCGCGAGCTCCAACCCGTCTTCCGCCTGCGGGAGAAGGTGGCGCGCAGCGTCCGATGAGGGACACGCCCCTGCGCTACAGTGCATCCCCAACAGCAAGCGCAACATCTCTGCGAAGGCAGTCACCGCTGGTGTCGAACGTAGAGCGTGTCCCAACGAAATCTGCAGCGCAAACCGCATGGCATGCATCGGATCTCACACAGCGATGCTAGTGTGCGCAGCTTCTGCGCGACGATGCCAAGCGATGCCAAAATCCGCTGTCCTGACCGAAGGCCCGATCGGCAAGAACCTGCTGTTGTTCGCGCTGCCGATCATGGCCGGCAACGTCGCCCAGTCGCTCAACGGCTCGGTCAACGCAATCTGGATCGGCCGCTATCTTGGCGAGGAAGCCCTGACCGCTGCGGCCAACGCCAACAGCATCATGTTCTTCCTGATCGGCTCGGTGTTCGGCATCGGCATGGCCTCCACCATCCTGATCGGCCAGGCCATGGGTGCGCGCGACATCGCGCAGGCACGCAAGGTGATGGGCACCAGCGCGAGTTTCTTCGGCGGGCTGTCGGCGGTGATTGCCGTGCTCGGCTGGTATCTGGCGCCCCACCTGCTCACCGCCATGGGCACGCCGGCCGCCTCGCAGGCGCTGGCCGAAGCGTATCTGCGGGTGATCTTCCTGGCGATGCCAACGCTGTATCTGTTCGCCTTCCTGTCGGCGGCATTGCGTGGCACCGGCGATGCGCGTACGCCGTTTCGATTTCTCCTGTTATCGGTGCTGCTGGATATCGTGTTGAACCCCTTGCTGTTGTTCGGCATCGGCCCATTTCCCGCGCTGGGCATCGCCGGTGCGGCCTGGGCCACGCTGATCGCCCAGGTGGTCGCGCTGGCCGGCCTGCTGATCTATCTGCGCAAGAAACGCAACGTGCTTTGGCTGGGGCGGCGCGACCTGCACCTGTTCCGGATCGATCCTGCCATCCTGCGCGCGCTCATCGTCAAGGGCGTGCCGATGGGCCTGCAGATGGTGATGATCTCGCTGGCGATGATTGCGATGCTGTCGCTGGTCAACGGCTTCGGCACCGACACCGCCGCCGCATTCGGCGCCGGGCTGCAGCTGTGGAATTACGTGCAGATGCCGGCAATGGCCGTCGGCGCTGCCTGTTCGTCGATGGCCGCCCAGAATGTGGGGGCCGGCCTGTGGTCGCGCGTGGATGCCGTCGCGCGCACCGGCATCGCCGCCAACTTCCTGATGACCGGCCTGCTCATTGCGCTGTTGATCGGGTTCGATCGCTGGACCCTGGCGCTGTTTCTGCCCGAAGGCAGCGCCACGCTGGAGATCGCGCGCCACCTCAACCACATCGCGATCTGGTCGTTCCTGTTGTTCGGGGTCAGCTTTGTGGTCTCGGGCGTGGTGCGCTCCACCGGCGCGGTGATCCCGCCGCTGCTGATCCTGGCGTTCTCGCTGTGGGGCGTGCGCGTGCCGCTGGCCAACGCTTTGCTGCCGCATCTGGGGGCTGATGCGGTGTGGTGGAGCTTCCCGATCAGCTCCACCTGCTCGATGCTGCTGTCGCTGGCATATTACCGCTGGGGCGGCTGGCGCAAGGCACGCATGCTGACGACACCGACGCATCCGTCAGCCTTGGCTGCCGCTGCCGAAGTGCCCGCGCACCCCGCTTCCCCCGTCGCCGACCCGGCTCCGATCACCAACCCGGCAGAGCCTCGGCAGCGGTGAGCCCGGCCCTCGCCACGCGACGGATACCGCGGTCGATCCCGATCAAGACACGAACCACCTGTCCTTGAAAGAACGCAACAGCCTGGAATGGGCCCTTTCAGGACCGGCTAGCTGTTGAAGCGCAAAACGCCACGTCGGCCGACTTCACGATTGACAGCAGGCAGCTGCGATCAGCGATCTTTTTGCGCGCCATGGCGCCAGAGGAACCGGCCCGGTCTCCAGGCCGTCCATGTGCCGATGGCTAGCCCATTGCCGTGCAACGGCCAGTCCTAGCGAAAGAAGTGCGTCGCCCTGAGATGGCGATCGACGAAAGGGCCTGCGACGAAACCGCTCCCACGGCCCGCGCAACCTCCCCAACGCACCCGCCACTGCGTTCCCAAACGCAGACGGCCGCCCGAAGGCGGCCGTCTGGCAGTGGCAGATCGACGATCTGCCAGTGTTGGCTTACTCGGCTTTGGCAGCAGCCTGGCGAGCGGCCTTGGCTTGTGCGGCAGCGGCCAGATCTTCCTTGATGCGGGCAGCCTTGCCTTCCAGACCACGCAGGTAGTACAGCTTGCCGGCGCGCACCTTACCGCGGCGCTTCACTTCGACCGAGTCGATGATGGCGCTGTGGGTCTGGAACACGCGCTCGACGCCGAAGCCGTGCGAGATCTTGCGCACGGTGAAAGCGGAGTTCAGGCCGGCATTCTTGGTCCCGATCACGACGCCCTCATAGGCCTGCACGCGCTCGCGGTTGCCTTCCTTCACCTTGACGTTCACCACAACGGTGTCGCCCTGGTTGAATTCCGGCAGCTTGCGCTGAATCTGGGCGGCTTCGAAGTCAGCCAGGATGGTCTTGTTGAGTTTGCTCATGATGGGCACCGCGTGTCTGGTGATATTGGACCGGCAGTCGCCGCACGGCGATTGCTCGAGGTTCGTAAGAGGGCCAGACGCAAGGCTGGCCAGCAAGCCGCATATTGTACCCCAATCAATCTTGCAAGAGCTAGGGGTGAGCTCTTATTTCTCGTCACCGGGTTGATCGTCGCTTGGAGCGAGTTCGCGGCGAAACTCGTCCAGCAGACGACGATCGTTCTTGTCCAACCCGGCCTCGTCCAGCAGATCGGGGCGACGCAACCAGGTCCGGCCCAGCGACTGCTGCCGCCGCCAGCGCGCGATGGCAGCATGATTGCCCGACCGCAGCACGTCCGGCACATCGCCCCAGGCATGGGTCGACGGATGGCTGTAGTGCGGGCAGTCCAGCAAGCCTTGCGGGCCTTCGAAACTGTCCTGGGCGGCAGATTCGGCGTCATTCAACACCCCGTCCTGCAACCGCGTCACCACATCCACCAGCACCGCTGCGCCCAGCTCGCCACCGGACAACACGTAGTCGCCGATGGAGATTTCCATATCCACCGCCTGCGCCAGGAAGCGCTCGTCCACCCCCTCGTAGCGCCCGCACAGCAGCACCATGCGCGGCAACTGCGCCAGCTCGCGCGCGAGCGACTGGGTGAGCGGACGCCCCTGCGGGCTGAGATAGATCACCGGTGCCGGCCGCGGATCGGCGGCTTGCACAGCGTCCAGGCAGGCCCGCAACGGCTCGATCAACATCACCATGCCGGGCCCGCCACCGAACGGACGGTCGTCCACCCGGCGATAATTGCCCTGCGCATGGTCGCGCGGATTCCAGCCCTGCAGCTCCAGCAACCCGCGCTCCTGCGCCCGCCCGACCACGCCGAACGCCGCGCATTGCGCGATGAACTCGGGGAACAGGCTGATGACGTCGATGCGCACTGGGGAATCGGGAATCGGGAGTGGGGAATGGGTAGAGCGAAAGCGAAGCCGGGGCAGCGCTTCGATCAGAAATCCGGATCCCAGTCGACCACGATCAGGTTGGCCTCGAAGTCCACCGACTTGACGAACTCCGGAAACACGAACGGGATCATCCGCTCACGATCGCCGCGCACCACCACCACGTCGTTGGAACCGGTGGAAAACAGATGCGACACCGTGCCGAGCTTGACGCCCTCGACGGTTTCCACCTGCAACTCTTCCAGATCCACCCAGTAGTATTCGTCGGGCTTGGGCGGCGGCAATGCGCTACGGGCGACGTAGATCTCGGTCCCGTGCATGGCCTCGACGGTATCGCGGTCGGTCACGTCCGGGAACACCGCAATCAGGTTCTTGCCCTGGTCGCGCCCACGCACACCGTTCACAACCGTTTCCTGCCCCGATGGCGAACGCACGATCCACGGTTGATACCGGAAGATCGCATTGCGCGGCTCGGTCCAGGATTCGAGCTTGAGCTCGCCCTTGACACCAAAAGCGCCGACAATCCTGCCTAACAGGATGCGGCGCTCGGTCGGCTTCATCTGTGTCGACTCTGGGCCAGGCGGCGATGCCCGGCCCTCAAGATCAGGCCGCAGCGGCCTGGGACTTGGATGCTTCGCGATACAGGTTGCGCACCTTGTCGGTCAGCTGTGCACCCTGGCCGACCCAATGGTCGACGCGTGCAACGTCCAGCACGACGCGCGGTTCTGCGCCCTGTGCAACCGGGTTGTAGTAACCCAGACGCTCGATGTTGCGGCCGTCGCGCGCGCTGCGCACGTCGGTCACGATGATGTGGTAGAACGGACGCTTCTTGGCGCCGCCGCGGGTCAGTCGAATCTTGACCATGGTGTCGTTTTCCTAAGTTGCCCAGTCGCCTGAAGTGGCGCGGTAAGCCGGCGATTATAGCGGGCTCCGGCGGCGAAGCCAAGCCACCCGGCGCCGGCACAGCAGATCGCTCAGATCGCCTGCCAGGCATGGGTCTGCAGGGCCCGCTCCAGCAGCGGCAACTGCGCGGCATGCGGCCCCCAACGCGCCGGCCCCAGCGCCACGATGGCCTGCTGCCCACGCGCATTGCAGGCGAATGCGCCATCGAAACGGTCCAGCTCGCCCAGCTCCACCGGGCGGCTGATCTGGGCGATACCCAGCGCCTTCAGGCCGGACTGCAGCAACTGCTGCCGGGTACCCAGCAGTGCCGGCCCCTGCGGCCAGACCAGCCCGCCGCGTTCCCACAGACCCAGATTCCAGAAGGCGCCCTCCAGTACCCTGCCCTGCCGGTCCTGCAGCACCACATCGTCGTGGTCTGCCTGCATCGCCAGCCGACGCAGATGCAGGAGCCCAAACGTGCCGACATGCTTGAGCTCCGGCCGCTCGCGCACGTAATCGGTCACCTGCACGCGCAGCCCGGTCTCGGGCATGTCGGCCGGCGGCGAAATGGCGACCAGCACATCCAGTGCAACCTCGCGCAAGGGGTTGCGGAAATCGTAGTCGGGCGCGAACACGGTGACGCGCAGGCTGGCATCGGCCATGGCCGATGCCAGCAACGCAGCGCGCATCTGCGCCCGCAGCTGGTCTGCTTCCAGCTCCTGGCCGAACAGCGCGCGGCTGCCTTCCTGCAGGCGCTGCAGATGCAAGTCCAGTCCCAGCGTGGCGCCGTCGCGCACCTGCAACGTGGTGAAGTGGCCGTAGTTAATCAGCGCAGCAGCGCCGAGCTGTTGCGCGCTCGCCGGGACGCCATTGCAGAAGATCAGCGGCATAGCAGTGCCTGCGCCTGCGTCCACCACTGCGCGACCAGTTCGCCGGCCGGTTGCGCTGGCGCCATCCATGCGGATTGGCCCGCCCAGGCCTGCATCGATGCCAGACGGTTGTCGCGCGCCGCTGCCTGGCGCATCGCTGCGGTCAAACCGCGCTGCACTGGATACGGCGCAGGCGGCGGTGCATCCGGTGCAGTGGCGGCGCGCACGTAGGGCGTGAGCAATGCCCGCCCCAGGCGCCCGGAAAACACGCGGGTTGGCTGGGTATGTTCCGGCTCGGCGGCCGCCAGCGCATCCGCCCAGGCGTCGGGCAGTGCCGCTTCGGGCGTGCGCAGCAGGCCGGTGCCGATCTGCACTGCGCTCGCGCCCAGCATCAGCGCCGCCGCGATCCCGCGCGCGTCGGCGATGCCACCGGCGGCGACGATCGGAATCTCCAGATGATCGACAAGCCGCGGCAACAAGGCGAACAACCCGGTCATCTGCTGCGCGGCCTGGCCCGCAGCGAACGCGCCGCGATGGCCACCGGCTTCAGCACCTTGCGCGACCACTGCGTCGGCACCGGCAGCCTGCGCCGCACGCGCTTCCTCCAGGGTGGTGGCGCAGGCGAACCACGCGATGCCGGCCGCTTTCAGGCGCACAACCTGGTCGGGCCGGAACAGGCCCATGATCGAGGACGCCACCGCCGGGCGGGCGTCGAGCAAGGCCTCGAACTGCGCATCGAAGTCGGCTGGCGTGGCATCGCCTGCGGCTTCGGCCACCGGCGGCCCCCAGTGCGCAAGAAACCCGCGCAGACGCGCCTCTGCCCCTGCGTCGCGGACCGGGGCCGGATCGGGAATCCATAGATTGACCTGCGCAGGCCCGGCGCTCGCTTCAGCGAAGGCGGCCATCCACGCCACGATGTCCTGCGGCTGCGACAGCACCGCACCCATCGCACCCATGCCGCCGGCGTTGGCGACAGCGACCGACAGCGGCACCGGGCAGGCGCCGGCCATGGGGCTGAGCAGGATCGGAGTCTGCAGCCCAAAACGCTCGCAAAAAGCGGCACCGTGACTTGAGTACGAACGATTCATTGCCACTCTAAAACATTACGACCGAATCCCAGTATGCATTGAGGGCTAAACCATGGACACCGTCTGTCGTCACGCCCCGGGCATCCACCCCGATGAATTGGGCATCCACATCACCAAGCAGCGAGACGACGATACGCCCAACAGCCCATGCCTGACACACCAATTAAAAATGACGCATTGAAAGACCAGACAGACTCACAAGGTTAGCCCGCATGTCGCGGGCCAACCATACTGACTAGATGCCGAAGCGAATCGTTCCACGTAACGGCGCAGTCCCACAATACTGCTCAAACTCAGCATGCAACTTGACTACATTACCCTGGGCATCTTTCTCGATAGCACGCACATTCAGCGTGCCACTATTTTCGTTGCATCCTCGCCCATTGCCGGTGAAATCCAAGCCAGCATGAGTACGATCCCCAAAACGATTTGTAGAATAACGGCCAGGCACCAACGCCTTCCCCACTGGCGCGACTATGCTTGCATACCAGTCATCACGCTGGCCTGACGCGTAATATTGAAGGCGCGACGTTGTTCCGCTAAGCACGAAGATGCTGGTGTCGTTGTAATACATCTTCCCGACGCCACCACCAATGTAATCACCAACACTACTCGTAAGCTTTAAAGATAATGGCGGAGCATTGTAGCTGATGACACCAGCGAGCGCCGGCGCCTTGCTGCCATCGCATCGCTGCAAGAACGTCGCCTCTAGCTTATCCACATTCCCAGCGGCGTCGAACGAAATCTGCCTGATCGCGAATTTCCCCCATACCTCATTGCATCCCCGCCCGGTACTGGATGCATCAAGACCAGGCGAACGTCCCGTCTTAAATGCTGACCGCTCTGCGCTCGCATATGTTCCCGGAGCCAGAGCGCCACCGATCGGAGCACTCATCCGTATAAACCAGGATTCGCCCGACGTGGCATCTACAGTAAATGTAAGCCGGTCTTTGGTACCTCGCAGACCGAAGGCCGCGTTGGCGTCCGTCAAAACAGCGGACTTGCCTTGGCCAATAAAATCATTTGCGTTACTGGAATAAGAAAAAATGGATGCCGCATTACAGGTAACCGCTAGCCCGATACCAGCAAGACCGATCGCAAACTTGCAAAAAAATCCCTTAAATACTTGCATGAATCCTCTGATGATTAGGTTGCCCATCCACGAGCAGGCGCGCCCGTCCGCGGGCGCGCAATCCTAGCACCCAAGTGATTTCAATACTCAGCAGGTGATGCGACCAAGCGGTCGCATCAACACACGCACTTACCGGAACGGCATACCGCCGCGGCCACCCATGGCGCCCATCATGCCCTTCATGTTGCGCATCAGGCCTTTCATGCCGCCGCCGGCCAGCTTGCCCATCATCTTTTCCATCTGCTGGTACTGCTTCATCAGCTTGTTGACGTCGGCCGGCAACATGCCCGAACCACGGGCGATGCGGGCGCGGCGCGAGCCGTTGAGCAGGGCCGGGTTGCGGCGCTCCTTCTTGGTCATCGAGTTGATGATCGCGATCATGCGCGGCACTTCTTTGCCGGTGACCTGCTGCTTGACGTTGTCCGGGATCTGGCCCATGCCCGGCAGCTTGTCCATCAGCCCATGGATGCCGCCCATGTTCTGCATCTGCTCGAGCTGTTCCTTCATGTCGTTGAGGTCGAACTTCTTGCCCTTGGCGACCTTAGCGGCGAGCTTGGCGGCCTTTTCCTGGTCGACGCTGTGCTCGACCTGCTCAACCAGCGACAGCACGTCGCCCATGTCCAGGATGCGGCTGGCGACGCGGTCGGGATGGAACACGTCCAGGCCGTCGGTCTTTTCGCCGGTACCGACGAACTTGATCGGCTTGCCGGTGATGTAGCGCACGCTCAGTGCGGCGCCGCCACGGGCGTCACCGTCGGTCTTGGTCAGCACCACGCCGGTCAGCGGCAGCGCCTCGCCGAAGGCCTTGGCGGTGTTGGCCGCGTCCTGGCCGGTCATCGCGTCGACCACGAACAGGGTTTCGGTGGGGTTGACCGCGGCGTGCAGCGCCTTGATCTCCTCCATCATCGCCGCATCGATCGCCAGGCGGCCGGCGGTATCGACCAGCAGCACGTCGGCGAACGACTTGCGCGCATCGCTGATCGCGGCGCGCACGATGTCGACCGGCTTCTGCGAGGCGTCGGACGGGAAGAACAGCACGCCTACCTGCTCGGCCAGGGTCTTGAGCTGCTCGATCGCGGCCGGGCGATAGACGTCGGCCGAGACCACCATGACCTTCTTCTTGCGCTTTTCCTTCAGGTGCTTGGCGAGCTTGCCGACCGTGGTGGTCTTGCCCGCACCCTGCAGGCCGGCCATCAGGATGATCGCCGGCGCCGGCACATTGAGGTTGAGGTCGGTGGCGGCCGCGCCCATCACCGCGGTCAGCTCGTCGCGGACGATCTTGATCAGCGCCTGGCCCGGGGTCAGCGACTTGAGCACTTCCTGGCCGACCGCACGCACCTTGATGCGCTCGATCAGCGCCTGCACCACCGGCAGCGCGACGTCGGCTTCGAGCAAGGCGATGCGCACTTCACGGGTGGCTTCGCGGATGTTCTCCTCGGTCAGGCGGCCGCGGCCGCGCAGGCGCTCCATGGTGCCGGAGAGACGTTGGGTAAGGGACTCGAACATGCAAGGGACCGCGTAAGGGGAAACGGGCACCGATTATAGCGGCACCGGCCAATGC
This sequence comes from Xanthomonas sp. 10-10, assembly GCF_040182365.1. Lineage (NCBI taxonomy): Bacteria > Pseudomonadati > Pseudomonadota > Gammaproteobacteria > Lysobacterales > Lysobacteraceae > Xanthomonas > Xanthomonas sp. 10-10. Next base: position 1,675,770 of record NZ_CP144460.1, on the reverse strand, counting down.
GCCGCCCCGGCCGGCCCGCCGTCCAGCGGCGAAGCCAGCTCGGGCAGCCGCCGCGCCCAAGCGCGGCAATACGCACAGCCAACCATCGACAGCGCCGCGATGCACGGGAACGGCAGCCGCAGGAAAGCAGCCCCCCATCCCAAGCCCCCTTACCCGCTCGTGCCCTGCCCCACCTGCCACCCCAGCTCAAGCTCCGCAGCTCGCAACCTGCTTTTCCCGAATCCCGAATCCCAGCCCCACCAATATGCGAAACTTCCACGATGACAATCGTTCTCATCGCGTTCGCCTCGTATCTGCTGGCCACGGCGCTGCTCACCCAGGCGGTGCTGCGCGATGGCAACCAGGCCCCTGCGCGCTGGCTGGCCCCTGCGCTGGCGGCGGTGGCATTGCACGCCGGATATCACGTCCTGGTGGCGTTCCGCACTGCGGGCGGGCCGGACATGCATTTCTTTGCGGCCCTGTCGCTATGCGGCCTGGGCATGGCCGCGCTGACGGCGGTGTTCGGCGGCCGCGGGCGCATGGCGGCGGTGGGCGTGGTGGTGTTTCCGCTGTCGGCGATTCTGCTGGCCTGCTATCACGCCTACGGCCACGAACCGAGTGCGGACCTGGGCTGGCGCCTGGAGCTGCACGCCTGGATGGCCTTGCTGGCCTATGCCACCCTGGGCATCGCCGCGCTGCTGGCGATCATGCTGTGGCTGCAGGAGCGTGCGCTGCGGCGACGCGATTTCCATACCTGGTTGCGTGCGCTGCCGCCGTTGACCGAGCTGGAAACCTTGCTGTTCCGCACGATCACGGTGGGCTTCGTGCTGCTGAGCCTGACCCTGTTGACCGGGCTGCTGTTCGTGCAGGATTTCCTGGCGCAGCGGCTGTTGCACAAGACCGTGCTCAGCATCCTGTCGTGGATCGTGTTCGGCGCGCTGCTGGTCGGCCGCTGGCGCAACGGCTGGCGCGGCAGCAAGGCGGTGCACTGGACGCTGACCGCGATGGCATTGCTGGTGCTGTCATTCTTCGGCAGCAAGTTCGTGATCGAGCTGGTGCTGGGACCGCGTTGATGGCGGTGGACGTGGAGCTGTTCCGGGCGTCATCGCCGCGGGACGGCATGCCGGAGTGTGTCCGACCCTGGGTCACTGCACGTCGATGTCACTGACGCAACCATCGGGCGTCCTTGCGAATCCGCGGGCGATGCGCTTCAGAGCGCAGGCCCGGAACTGCCCAGCTGCGGCGCGCATGCAATAGCAAGCCAGCCAGACTGATCCGACCGATGCGCAGGCTTTCGTGCAATGCGCGTATACCGCTTTCGCCGCGTCGCTGGCGCCCGGCTGACGCGCGCGCTCCATATGTGCGCATTACCAAACGCAGCAACGCCTGTTTCAGACACGAGCCGCGCAGCGCAGTGGCATCCTATTGCCCGACGCCGAGCCTCAAGCATCCAGCGCCGCACTGACCACATCCCACGGCTGGTCCGGTCCGGGGATGGCGAAGCGATAGACGATACGGCGGCGGTAGGTCTCGCCCGGGCGCAGGATCGTGGATGGGAAGTTGGGGTGATTGGGGGCGTCCGGGTAGTCCTGCGGCTCCAGGCAGACACCGCGCCCCAGTCCGGGGTGATGGGCATCCAGATGCTGCCCCTCGTAGAGCTGCACTGCCGGGGCATCGCTGGTCATGCGCAGCGCTACGCCACTGTGCGGCGAGTACAGCTCGGCCGCGCGGTCCGCGCCGTCCGCCAGCACCAGGCACTGGTCATACCCCTTGCCGAGCACCACTTGCGGATGCGCGGGGTCGATCCGGTCGGCCAGCGCGGCAGGCGTGCGGAAGTCGAAGGGCGTGCCGGTCACCGGGGCGATCTCGCCGGTCGGTATCGACTCGACATCTACCGGCAGATAGCGGTCGGCCGGCACGCGCAACACCTGCGATGCCGCCCGCGTCTGCGGGTTGCCCGACAGGTTGAAGTACGGGTGGTGGGTCAGGTTCAACGGCGTGGCGGCATCGCAATGCGCCTGGAAGTCCAGTTGCAGGCTGCGCTCGTGCAGTGCCAGACGCGCACGCACCTGCAGATTGCCGGGGTAGCCTTCTTCGCCATCGGGCGAGTGGTAACCCAGCAGTACCTGATCGGCGCTCTGCTCCAGCACGCTCCACACGCGTCGGCCGAACCCACGCAGGCCGCCGTGCAGCTGGTTGCGCCCCTCGTTGGCTGCGAGCACGTGCGTCACCCCATCCAGGGTGTAGCGCGCACCGGCGATGCGATTGCCGAAGCGGCCCACCAGGATATTGAGGCTGTCGCCATCGTCCGCGTAGGAAGACAGGTCCGGCAAGGCCAGCAGCAACGGCACCACGCCCTGTGCGGTGGTCAGCCGCAGCGCGTGCAGGATGCCGCCATAGGTCAGCACTTCGGCCTCCAGCCCGGCATCGCTGCGCAGGGTAAGCGCGTGGACCTCGACACCGTCTGGCAACTGCCCGAACACTCGCTGCATGAATCGCCCCGCCACTGATGGAAGCTGGCGAGCATAGCGGTGTCACGCATCTGCCGACCATGCCCTTGCGCACATCTCGGCGGCACACTCCACAACCACCTATCGGTGCGCGCGGCCGTGCCCGCCTGCTTCGCTCGCGCTGCAACACGACAAACGGCGGCAGCACGCACTACGCTACCGCCGCACTGCTACAGCAGCGGCGCGTGACCACCCCGACGACCAACACAGGAGCGCCAAGCCGATGCAGTGGAATTCCCTCACGTTGCGGACAGCCTGCAGGCGGCTGACGCATACCGTCGTTGCGGCGGCCCTGGCGACCGGCGCATGTAGCACTTCTGCCGCCGAGGTCAAGGTGACCGGGACGCTGCGTGCGGACCAACCGGGCGCGCAGGTCTCGCGGCAGCTGTTTGGCCAGTTTGCCGAGCATCTTGGCACCGGCATCTACGGCGGCGTGTGGGTGGGCGAAGACTCCCCGATTGCCAATACGCGCGGATACCGCAACGACGTGCTCGCCGCGCTGAAAGCCATCGCAGTGCCGAACATCCGCTGGCCGGGCGGTTGCTTTGCCGATGAATACCACTGGCGCGATGGCGTGGGTAACCCGGCCAAGCGCCCGATCCGGGTCAACACGCATTGGGGTGGCGTGGAAGAATCGAACCGGTTCGGCACCCACGAGTTCATGGACTTCACCGAGTTGCTCGGCACCCAGGCCTACATCGCCGGCAACGTCGGCAATGCGGCGCCGGACGAGATTGCGCAGTGGACCGAATACATGACCGCGCCCACACGCTCCAGCCTGGCCAGCGAGCGCCGCGCCAACGGCCGCAATATGCCCTGGCAGGTGCCCTACTTCGGCGTGGGCAACGAACTTTGGGGCTGCGGCGGCAACATGCGGGTGGAATACGCGGCCGACGTGTATCGGCGCTACCAGACCTTCGTCAAGGCGCCGGCCAACCAGAAGATCCTCAAGATCGCGCCCGGCCCCAACAACGACGACTACCACTGGACCGAGGTGATGATGCGCGAGGCCGGCACGCTGATGGACGGCCTGAGCCTGCATTACTACACCGTGCCCGGCGGCTGGCCGCCGCGCGCCTCGTCGACCGACTTCGACCAGCGCGCCTGGATCGACACGCTGTCGCGCACGCTGGTGATGGACGAGCTGATCACCAAGCACGGCGCGATCATGGACAAATACGACCCGGGCAAGAAAGTCGCATTGGTGGTCGACGAATGGGGCACCTGGTATGCAGGCCTGCCCGATGCGAACCCGGGCTTTTTGCACCAGCAAAACAGCCTGCGCGATGCGCTGGTGGCCGCACTGAACATCGATATCTTCAGCACGCATGCCGAGCGCGTGCGCATGGCCAACATCGCGCAGATGGTCAATGTGTTACAGGCAATGATCCTCACCGACGGCGACAGGATGGTGCTGACGCCGACCTACCACGTGTTTGCGCTGTACAAGCCCTACCAGGACGCCACACACCTGCCACTGCAGTTGCAGACACCGGAGTACCGCCACGGCAACACGCATGTGCCGGCGGTACATGGATCGGCGGTCAAGGCAAAGGATGGGCATGTGTATGTCGCGCTGACCAACCTGGATGCAAGCGTGCCTGCCTCCGTCCGCGTCGACGTGCAAGGGCTGTCTGCACGCCGTGTCGATGGGCAGATCTTGACCGCGCCGGCGATCACCGCGCACAACACCTTTGCGCAACCACGCGTCGTCGAGCCGAAGGCGTTCAACGGCGCCCGTCTGCAAGCGAAGGTGTTGACGGTGGCGCTGCCGGCGCACTCGGTGGTGATGCTCAAGCTGCAATGAGCGCGCCATCGCAGGCTTGTTGCCCCGGGAGCAGGTAACAAACCAACTGCGCGAACACCACGCAGGCCAGGCCGGTGCTCGACATCATCATGTAACGCGCGCCCCTGGAGTGAGCGCGCCACCCATGCCCGCCTGGCCGTCGCCGGCCCTGTTTGGTTGGCCGACCTAGACGGATTTGGGTGCCGATGTCGGCAGCGCGTCCGGCTCTGCGAGGCGCCACTCCGGCGGCAGGCGTTCGAGTAGATGCGCCATGAAGGCCCGCACCTTCGGAGTGAAGTCGCGGCGGTCGGCCACGCAGAGGTAGATCCGCAGCGGCTCCGGCAAGGCCTGCGTGGTGCTGCCGAGATCGGAGCCAAACAGCGGCTGCAGTTCGCCGCGCTGCAGGTAAGGCTGCACGACATAGGCTGCCAGGCGCGCGATGCCGCCGCCGGCAGCGGCCATGGTGGCCAGCGCGTCGATATCGTCGCTCACCATCGCCTTGCCCGGCTCCGGCTGGAAACGCACGCCATTGCGCACGAAATTCCATGGCAGGCAGCGTCCATCGACCGGGTAACGCAGCAACAGGCAATCGTGATACTTCAAGTCGTCCGCGCCCTGCGGCGTCCCGCAGCGGGCCAGATAATCGGGCGCTGCGCAGATCACCATCGGCACCTGGGCGATGCAACGTGCCACCAGGCCATCTTCGAGTTGCGCCTCGATACGCAGACTGACATCCACGCTTTCCTGCGCATGCTGCACGGCACGGTCGGTGCATAGCAGCTCGATCTCCAGCTGCGGGTAACGCTGCCGCAGCGCAGGCAGCATCGGTGCGAGCACGTGACGCGCGAATGCAGCGGTGCTGGCCACGCGCAATCGCCCGGCCGGCGCATGCTGCGGGCCGGCCACCAGCTGCCGTGCACGCTCCAGGTCTCGCTCCAGCTGCCTCACCTGTTCGAAGTACAGCGCGCCGCGCTCGGTCAGCGCCAGGCTGCGGGTGGTCCGATGCAGCAGGCGCACGCCCAGGTGGTGCTCCAGCCGAGCGATGTTCTGGCTGACCGCAGCGGCACTGACGCCCAGCAACTTGGCCCCACCGGCAATGCTTCCGGCATCGACCGTACTGACAAAACTGCGAATCGACTGAAGAATGTTCATTTATCGAGCGAGTATTCCCTGGCGATTCGTAAGATCTGCTTACGTAAGCCGCAAGGTTACGCCATCTACCCGCCCGGCGACCCGCATCCTAGAGTTGCACCACGCCGCTGGTTCGCGGCAAGCGAGGTCACCGCATGTCGTCATCCCTACCCCCATCCGCACTGGCGCGCCCACGCTGGAAACTCGGCGTACGCGCCACGCCGTTCGTGTTTGCGTTTTACATGGCCGCGATCATGGCGCTGCTGATGTGCATCGTGATTACCGGCGCCAACACAGGCCTGGCGCCAGGGTTCGGGTGGCGCGTACTGGACGCCTACCGCATCGCAATGCCCACTGCGTTCTGCTGCGTGCTGGTGGTACGGCCGCTGGTGGTCCGCCTGGTCGCGTGGACGGTGCATGCGGGGCATTGAGCAGCGCCGGCAATGCTGCTGGCGCCAGATGCATCAGGCCCGGCGGATTGTCTGCGAGCGCGTCGCCCGGATGTGCTGAGCAGGCTCCATGCGTCCTCGACAAGCCCCAGGCTCTGCTGGGTGTACGCAAGCGTACCGATGGAAGGGAGTACCAGCCCCGGGTAGTGCCGATCGCACCAGGCTGCTGCCGCGCAACATGCAGCAGCCGACGTTTGCGACCGGCGTCATACCATTGATGGATTATTTCGGAATGAACACCACGAAACGGAATCAGATCGAACAATTGCTTTGACTCTGAACCAAGCGCTGCGCAGCGTCGCTACTCCACGGACACCGGTCCATCGTTGGAGATACGCATGAGCGTCGTACGCAGCGTCACCATGCAGTTCGCTACTGTGCTGGGCATCGCATTGACACCTTGCGTGCACGCGCAGACCCTGGTGTGGGAAGACAACTTCAACGGGCCATCCATCGACGGCACCAAGTGGACCTACGACGTCGGCAACGGGTGTCAGATCGGCTTGTGCGGCTGGGGCAATGGCGAAATGCAGTACTACACCAGTCGCCCAGACAACGCGCGCGTCGAGAACGGCAGGCTGGTCATCCAAGCGCGCCGCGAAGCGTTCGGCGGCATGCCCTTCACCTCTGCGCGGCTCAAGACCGAAGGCCGCATGCACTTCAGATACGGCACGCTCGAAGCGCGCATCAAGACGCCGATCGTCGGCAACGGGCTATGGCCGGCCTACTGGATGCTGGGCACCATCGGCGTGTGGCCTGGGCGTGGCGAAATCGATCTGATGGAAGCCGGCATGGCCGCGGCGATCGCCAACGGCACCGCCAATCGCCGGATCGGTGCGGCCGTGCATTGGGACTACAACGGCTCGCAAGCCGACTACGACACCAGCTACACCAGCCCGGTGAATCTGCATGACGATTTCCATGTGTATCGCATGACCTGGGACCCGCAGTTCATCCGCGTCTCGATCGACGGGCAGCAGTATTTCGAATTTGCGGTTTCCAATATCGAAGGCGCCTCGTTGCACGAGTTCCATCAGCAGCAGTATCTGCTACTCAATCTGGCAGTGGGTGGCACCTACACCGGGGTGACCTCACCGGCCGCAGTCACCGCGCCGCTACCGGGCAAGATGGAGGTCGACTACATCCGCCTGTACCAAAACCCCGGTTCGCAGCTGTATGTGGGCTTCCAGCACGCCACACCGGCCGGACGCTTTGGCGTGTTCACCGACCAGACCGATACCAGCGCGCGGCTGACCTTCGGCCAGGATGCCGAACTGTATCTCTGGAACAACCTCACCCCGATCGCGCAGGCGCCGTTCGAAGGATCCAATGTCATGGCGTATCGCGCCAATGCGGGGGCATGGTATGGGCTGGGAATCCAGAGCGATTACCGCAATCTGGCCGCCTACGCCGGTGGTGCGCTCAAGCTGCAGCTAAAGACCACCACGGCATCGACATTCAAGATCGGCATCAACACCAGCTTCGGCGATAGCTGGGTGGATTTTGCGGCCGGCGGCAACCAGTACGGCCTGGTGCGCGATGGCGCCTGGCACGAAGTGAGCATTCCACTCAGTGCGTTCTACGACCTGGACCTGCAGGCGGTCAAACAGCCTTTCATGCTGGTGGCCGATCCGCCGGCAGCACCGGTGGAGATCGCCATCGACAAGGTCTATTACCAGAGCCGTTGAGCCGGCAGCGGACGCGCGCCCGCAGCCGGTGCTCAGGCGTTGGCCGGGATGCCCTTCAGCATGTCGATGAGCTGACGCAGGCGATAGGGCTTGGGCAGAAAATCCACCCCTGCCGGCAGCGGCGGCAACTGCGCCTTTGCAAAGCCCGATGCCAGGATGACGCGCGCCTGCGGCAACAATTGCGCCACCTGCTCGCTCAATTCGATTCCCGACATGCCGTTGGGCATGCGGATATCGCTGAACACCACATCGTAGGGGCCGCTGTTGCGCACCATGTGCAAGGCGCCTTGCGCATCGTCGGCGGTGTCGACGGTGATGCCGGCATCGCGCAGCGCCTCGCCGATCAACTCGCGCAGTTCTTCTTGATCTTCCACCATCAACAGGCGCAGGGATTCAGTCATGCTCGGCCTCCTCGATGGCCGGGAGAAACAGGGTGACGGTGGTGCCGCACCCAGGTGCGGTTTCCAGATCGACGAAGCCACCGGATTGGGACGCAAAGCCATACACCTGGCTCAATCCCAGGCCGGAACCCTTGCCGACATCCTTGGTGGTGAAAAACGGCTCGCTGGCGCGCTGCGCCACCTGTACCGACATGCCGGGGCCATTGTCGCGCACGGCGATGCTGACATAACTGCGCTGCGTCCCTTGCGGCGCTGACGGTGCAATACGCTGCTGCGCGGCGGTGATCACGGTGATGGCGCCACCGGCCGGCATCGCGTCGCAGCTATTGAACACCAGATTGAGCAGCGCCGATTCCAGTTGGCTGGAGTCCACGCGCACATCCGGCAGCGCCTCGGCAAAGTCCAGCGACAGCGCGACTCCGGCCGGGCAGGCGCGGCGCAACAGCTCGAGCGTGCGCGTCACCACCGCGTTGGCGGCATGCCGCTCCGGCACCAGGCGCTGCCCACGCGCGAAGGCCAGCAGCTGGCGGGTCAGCAAGGTGCCGCGATCCACCGCGGTCTGCGCCGCTTCCACCAGCATGCGCGTGCGCGCATCGTCGCCGGCGCGCAGCGCGATCAGATCCAGGCTGGTCACCATTACCGTCAGCAGGTTGTTGAAGTCGTGCGCCATGCCCAGCGTCAACCGGCCCAGCGCCTCGACTTTCTGCGAATGCAACAGCGCGTGCTGCGCCTGCTGCAACAGGCGTTGCGCCTCATGACGGTCGGTGACATCGCGGGTGATCTTGGCAAACCCTACCAGCACGCCGAATTCAAGCACCGGCTCGATCACCACGCTGGCCCAGAAGCGGCTGCCGTCCTTGCGTACGCGCCAGCCTTCGGCAGCAAGCCGCCCCTGGCGTTTGGCGATGTCCAGGTTCTGCATCGGCTCGTCGCGCTGCGCATCCTCGGGCAGGTAGAAGCGCGAAAAATGCGAACCAAGCACTTCGGCAGCGGAATAGCCCTTGATACGCTCACCGCCGGGATTCCAGCTACGCACGTAGCCGCCGGTGTCGAGCATATAGATCGCGTAGTCGGAGACGCTTTGCACCAACAGCTGGCACTGCCGGCTGTCGTGCGACAGCGGCCCGATGCTGCCGATGGCCGTTTCCGTCTCCATCGCGCGATGTTCCCCTGCAAAAGCGCGCGACCTTAGTGACGTTGCCGTGAAGGTTGCGTGCAAGCCAACCCGGCCGGAAAAGCGTCAAAAACCCGGCGATTGGCCCGTGAAACTTATCGGCTACCATGACCGCCCTCTCAAGTCGGTACGCGTGCCCCATGCAGAACATCTCGACCACACGCGACCGCTGGATCTGGGTCATCGCGGGGGCCTTGATGGCTGGCACGCTGGGCGTGGAGCTGGTCACGCCGCTGGGGTATGCGGTATGGCTGACCTACTTCGTGGCAGTGGGCGTGACGGTGTTCCAGAACCGCCCGCAGGCGCCACTGGTGGTGGGTGTGCTGTCGTGCGTGCTGCTGGCAATCGGCTTCCATCTGGCGCCGCCCAGCACCAATTCGAGCTTCTCGTCGATCAACCGCAGCATCGGCGGCGTCTCGTTTGTGGCGATGGCGCTGGTGGTGACGCAGGCGATCCGCGCGCGACGTCAGGCCGAGCTGGCGTTGTGGCTGCAGCAGGCAGAGAACACCGTCGAAGCGAGCCTGCGCGGCGATCAAAGCCCTGAGGATCTGGCCAATGCGGCGCTACGCGCCCTGTGCGACACCCTGGATGCGCAGGTCGGCGCACTGTACCGCGTGGAAGGCGAACGGCTGCGGCTCACCGGCGGTGCGGCGCTGCCGGTCGACATGCCCAGAACGCTGCCCAGCAACGCCGGCCAATGGGGCGAGGTGTTGCAGCGTGGCACGGTGCGTCGCGTGCATGGCGTGGATGCGGGGCATCTGCAGATTGCCTCCGGCCTGGGCCAGAGCGCGTGCCAGGAGTTGCTGCTGGCCCCGGTGACCGCCGATGGCCGCGTGATCGGTCTGCTGGAGCTGGGCCGGGTCACCAGCGCGCAGACATCGGGCACGCGCGAGGAAGAAGTGCTGGTGCGTTGCGGCGAGAACATCGGCCTGGCGCTGCGCACCGCGCTGCTGCGCGCGCAGCTGGTGTCCCTGCTGGAAGAAACCCAACGACAGAGCGAGGAACTGCAGACGCAGCAGGAAGAGCTGCGCGTGGCCAACGAAGAACTGGAAGAACAGAGCCGCAGCCTGCAGCAGTCGCAAAGCGATCTGGAGCAGCAGCAGGCCGAGCTGGAACAGACCAATGTGCAGCTCGAGGAGCGCACCCAGGCACTGGAAGCCCAGAAGCAGGCACTGCTGATCGCGCAAGGCCAGCTGGTGCGCAATGGCAACGAACTGGCCACCGCCTCGCGCTACAAGTCGGAGTTCCTGGCCAACATGTCGCACGAGCTGCGTACCCCGCTCAACAGCGCGTTGATCCTGGCCAAGCTGCTCGCCGACAACAAAGACGGCACGCTCAGCGCAGATCAGGTGAAGTACGCGCAGGCGATCCTGTCGTCCAACAACGATCTGCTGGCGCTGATCAACGACATCCTGGACCTGTCCAAGATCGAAGCCGGGCATGTGGAACTGGCCGACGAAACCGTCGCTACCGACGCGGTGCTGCAACGCCTGCGCGACACCTTTGAACCGATGGCGCGGCAGAAGGGCTTGACCCTGGAGATCGGCGTTCAAGCCGCCGCACCGACGCAATTGGTGGTCGACAACCAGCGGCTGCAACAAATCCTCAAGAACCTGCTGGCCAACGCGATCAAGTTCACCGAGCGCGGCACGGTGAGCCTTTCGATCCAGGCGGGTGCGCCGGGACGGGTGCTGTTCAAGGTCAACGACACCGGCATCGGCATTGCGCGTGAGCAGACCGATGTGATCTTCGAAGCGTTCCGTCAGGCCGACGGCAGCACACGACGTCGCTATGGCGGCACCGGCCTGGGCCTGTCGATCTCGCGCGATCTGGCACAGCGCATGGGCGGCAGCATCAGCGTGGACAGCGAACCCGGTCGCGGCAGTTGCTTCACCCTGGAATTGCCGACCGACGGCGCGCCGGCAGAAGGGATGAGCGCCACCGAGGCGAACGCGACGTCGCCATCGAGCGCGATCAACGCTACCGCGCCCCTGCATCAGCCCACCGGCACCGCAATGGCTGCGCGGCTTGGCGCACCCGGCAGCGCTGCACCCACGGCAGTGCCGCTGCCGATTCCTGCGCCCAGCGCTGCGCAACAGCAACGTGCGCAGGACGACCGCGATCAACGCACCCGCAGCGGTCGGCTGATCCTGGCGGTGGAAGACGACACCCGCTTTGCGCAGGCACTGGTGGACCTGGCGCATGAGATGGACTTCGATTGCGTGGTTGCCCCCAGCGCCGAAGAAGCGCTGCAGCTGGCCGCCGAGTTGCGCCCCAGCGGCATCCTGCTCGACATCGGCTTGCCGGATGCCTCCGGCCTGAGCGTGCTCGAACGCCTCAAGCGCGACCCCGCGACCCGCCACATTCCGGTGCACGTGGTGTCGGCGCTGGAACGCAGCCAGATCGCATTGGAACTGGGCGCGGTGGGCTATCTGATCAAGCCGGCAACGCGCGAGTTGCTGGCCGGTGCGATCCGTCAACTGGAAGATACCAACGCGCGTGCGGTGCGCCGCCTGCTCATCGTCGAAGACGACAGCGCCCTGCGCGAAAACCTGCAGCTGCTGCTGGCGCGCGACCAGTTGGAGATCGTTGCGGTGGGCAGCATTGCCGAGGCGATGGCGCAGCTGGCGGGCTCCACCTTCGACTGCATGGTCACCGACCTGGCGTTGCCCGATGGAAGTGGCTACGACCTGCTCGAACGCATGGCCGGTAACGATGCGGTCGCCTTCCCGCCGGTGATCGTCTACACCGGGCGCGCACTGACGCGCGACGAAGAACAGCGCCTGCGCCGTTATTCCAAGAGCATCATCATCAAGGGCGTGCGCTCACCCGAACGCCTGCTGGACGAAGTGACGCTGTTTCTGCACAGCGTGGAAGCCTCGCTGCCCAGCGACCAGCAACGCCTGCTGCGCGAAGCGCGTCGCCGCGATGCGGTGCTCGACGGCGCCACCGTACTCCTGGCCGAAGACGATGTGCGCAACATCTTTGCGCTGTCCAGCGTGCTCGAACCGCTGGGTGTGACCCTGCAGATCGCACGCAATGGCCGCGAGGCGCTGGAGCGCCTGGCCGAGCGCGAGGTGGACCTGGTGTTGATGGACATCATGATGCCGGAGATGGATGGCATCACCGCGATGCGTCAGATCCGCGCCAATCGTCAGTGGCAGGATCTGCCCATCATCGCGCTGACCGCCAAGGCGATGGCCGACGACCGCGAGCGTTGCCTGGAGGCCGGTGCCAACGACTACATCGCCAAGCCCATCGACGTGGACAAGCTGGTGTCGCTGTGCCGGGTGTGGTGCTCGCGGCAATGAATCCAGTGGAACTGTTCGACCTGGAACTGCGTGTGCTGCTGGAAGCGGTGTACCAGCGCTACCACTACGATTTCCGTGACTACGCGGTGTCGTCGTTGCGGCGGCGCATGCGCCATGCCATGGCGCGCTTCGAGTGCGCACGCGTGGCCGATCTGCAGCACCGGCTGCTGCACGAACCCGACGCGTTTGCGCAGGCGATGCAGTTTTTCACCGTGCAGGTGTCGGAGATGTTTCGCGACCCGGCGTACTTCCGCGTGCTGCGCGAACATGCGGTACCGGTCCTGCGTACCTACCCGTCGATCAAACTGTGGGTGGCCGGCTGCAGCACCGGTGAAGAGGTCTGGTCGCTGGCGATCCTGCTGCACGAAGAAGGCCTGCTGGAAAAAGCCGTCATCTACGCCACCGACATCAATCCCGAAGCGTTGAACATGGCCGAAGCCGGTGCCTACGGCATCGATCGCATTGCCCAGTTCAGCCGCAACTATCTGGAGGCCGGCGGCCGCGGGTCGTTGTCGGACTACTACACCAGCGCCTACGACGGCGCGGTGTTCGATCGCCGCCTCAAGCGCAATATCGTCTTCGCCGATCACAGCCTGGCCACCGATACGGTGTTTTCCGAAGTGCATCTGGTGTCGTGCCGCAACGTGCTGATCTATTTCAACCGCACCCTGCAGGACCGTGCCGTGGGCCTGTTCTTCGATGCGCTGGTGCACCGCGGATTTCTTGGCCTGGGCAGCAAGGAATCGCTGCAATTCGGCGCGCATGCGCAGGCCTTTGAAACCTGCGCACGCGAACAACGGCTGTACCGGAAGGCCGCATGAGCAGCATGCCCGCGCCCCGGCGGTTCGATGCCATCGTGATCGGCGCATCCGCCGGTGGCGTGATGGCGCTGCAGGCGCTGCTGTCCCACCTGCCGGCAGACCTGCCGATGCCGGTACTGGTGGTGCTGCACATGCCACGCGACCGCACCAGCCATCTGGCCGAGCTGATGGATGCGCGTTGCGCGCTGCCGGTGCGCGAGGCGGACGACAAGCAGCCATTGCGCACCGGCACCGTGACCATTGCCCCGCCCGATTATCACCTGCTGGTGGAAACCCGCGACAGCCTGGCGTTGTCGATGGATGCGCCGGTGCTGTTTTCGCGCCCGGCAATCGACCCCCTGTTCGAATCGGCCGCGGACGTGTTTGCCGAACGCCTGCTTGCGATCCTGCTCACCGGCGCCAGCAGCGATGGCAGTGCCGGCGTGGCCGCGGTGCGTGCAGCCGGCGGCACCGCCTGGATCCAGCGACCCGATGATGCCGCGTCTCCGCTGATGCCCGCCTCCGCCCTTGCCCACGCCGGTGCCGATGCGGTGCTGACCCTGCAGGCGATCTGCAGCCGACTGGAAGCCTTTCACCCATGAACCTCACCGCGACCGGTCTTGCCACACACCGCGACGAACCCGCCAAGCTCCTGATCGTGGACGATGTCCCGCAGAATCTGGTGGCGATGGAAGCGTTGCTGCAACGCGACGGCATCCAGGTGCTGTGCGCATCCTCTGGTGCGCACGCGCTGGAATTGCTGCTCGATCACGATGTGGCGCTGGCCCTGCTCGATGTGCACATGCCGGAAATGGACGGTTTTTCGCTGGCGGAATTGATGCGCGGCTCGCAGCGCACCCGGCATGTGCCGATCATTTTCCTGACCGCCTCGCCGAACGATCCGATGCGCGCATTCCAGGGCTACGAAACCGGTGCAGTGGACTTTTTGCACAAGCCGATCGAGCCGCACGTGATCCTGAGCAAGGTCAACGTATTCATCGAGTTGTATCAGCAGCGCCGGCTGCTCAAGGCACGCAATGCCTCGTTGGAGCGCGCGCTCGCGCTCAACGAAACCATGATGGCAGTGCTCACCCACGACCTGCGCACGCCGCTGTCGGTGATCCTGCTGTGCGCAGACAAATTGAGCCTGGACGTCGACGGCGAAGGCTCGGCGGCACGCACGCTCGAACACCTGGAAAACAGCGCCCGGCGCATGGCGCGCATGGTCGAGCAGTTGCTGGATTTCTCGCGCCTGCGCACTGACGGGCTGTCGATGCAGTTCGGCCCCTGCAATCTGGGCGAGGTGGCGCACAGCGTGGTCGGCGAGGTGGCGCAGGCCAACCCGCACACCGCCATCGACCTGCGCACCGAAGGCGATCTGGACGGCGACGGCGACGGCGACCGACTGGCACAGGTGGTGTCCAACCTGGTCGGCAACGCCGTGCTGCATGGCGGCAGCCATCCGGTGCAGGTGCATCTGGATGGCCGCGAGCGCGACGTGCTGCGCCTGTCGGTCCGCAATGCCGGGCATATTCCCGACAGCCTGATGCCGCGCCTGTTCGAGCCGTTCAAGGCCAGCTTCCATGCCAGCCAGGGACTGGGGCTGGGGCTGTTCATTGCCGACCAGTTCGTCAGGGCGCACGGCGGGACGCTGCAGGCCCGCAACGAGGGCGGCAATGTGGTGTTCGAAGCAAGACTGCGGCGGCACAACCTGGCTGCATGACCCGGCACGCGCCGGCCGCCAGGTAACGCACTGGCGCACCACGCCACGCTTGCAGCAGCGTTGCGCAGTGCGCCTTGCATCCCACGCGATGCCCGACACAGGCGTGTTGCGATAACCGCCCGTCAGGTAGTCCAGCCTCGCAACCGCGCCGGGCGAGCTCATCGATTGTGGGTGGCCATCACCGCTAGGTCTTGAAGCGCACAACCGGGCTCAACGCCTGCATCCTGGCGTCATGCGAGCACGAGCAGTGCCAGTTGCGGCAATGCACCGTATGCTCGCAGCCGATGCCCTGGCGCCATTGGCCCGGGCGCTGCGTTGCTGGTTCTTCGATCGCAACTAGATCTGTTCGTCATCATCAGGCGCACGCCGTGCGCCATGTCAGCGGAGGCGGTTATGTCGTATATCGATGGCTTTGTGCTTGCAGTGCCTGCAGCCAACAAGGATGCGTTTATCGAGCACGCCCGCATGGGCGACGCCGTGATCCTGGAATATGGCGCATTGCGTGTGGTGGAGTGCTGGGGCGACGATGTCCAGCGCGGCCAGTGGACTGACTTCCAGCGCGCGGTCGATGCCAGCGACGACGAGATCGTGGTGTTTTCTTGGATTGAATGGCCCGACAAGGCCACCCGCGATGCCGGCATGCGCAAGATGATGGAGGACCCGCGCATGGACCCGTCGGTCAACCCGATGCCTTTCGACGGCAAACGCATGATCTACGGCGGCTTTGTCCCGATCGTGACCCTTGGGCAATCGGCCTGAGCGAGGCAGCGCGCGTCTGCACGCGCGATCGCATGGCGGCCGCACGCAGTTGGTGCGGCCACCGGTCTGCGGGCCCAGCAGCGTCGGCAGCGGCCGCTACACTGGTGGCATGCAGCCGCAATCGCCGCCGGCGATGTCTGGCGTAGCGACGCGCTGCCTGCCCATCGGAGACCATACGCATGACCGACGCACCGCTTCTGATCGCCTGCCCGAACTGCGCTGCCATGAACCGCGTGGCGCGCGCACGCCTGCACGATGCGCCCAACTGTGGCAGTTGCCATCGGCCGTTGTTTCTGGGGTCACCGGTGGCGTTGTCGGCGGCAGATTTCGACAAGCACGCCGTGCGCAGCGCGCTCCCGCTGGTGGTGGATTTCTGGGCACCGTGGTGCGCGCCGTGCCTGAGCATGGCACCGCAGTTTGCGGCCGCTGCCGCGACGCTGGAGCCGCAGGTGCGGCTGGCCAAGGTGGATACCGATCTGCATCCGGCGCTGAGCACGCGCTTTGGCATCCGCAGCATCCCGACCTTGCTGGTCATCCGCGGTGGACATGAGATCGGCCGTCATTCCGGCGCGGTGAGCAGCGCGCAGATCGTCAGCTGGGTGCGCTCGGTCCTGAGCCAAGGCTGAGATGACAAAGCCAGCGGCGCATCCACGCCGCTGGCTTGGCTGACACATCGGACAGGGCCGCGAGGGCTGCGCCGCGGCCTTGCCCCAGGCAGGCGTTACTGCCAGTTGACGTTGACCGACACGCCCACGATGCGCGGCTCGTTATAGACCGCCGCCATGTAGTTTTCGATCACACCCTTGACGTTCTTTTCGTTGGTGATGTTGCGCGCGAATGCCGCCACTTCCCACGCGCCATAACCGCCGGTGTAGCCCAGCTTGAGGCCGCCTTCGAAGTTGCCGTCGGCGCGGAACTCGGTGGAGTCGTACAGCACGAAGCTGGTTTCGCCCTGCTTGTTCCAGTCGGTGGAAACGAAGAACGCGCCATCGTTGCCCATCGGGATGTCGTAGCGCGCGGCCAGGTTGAGGTTGTACTTGGGCGCGTTGGGCAGCGGGTTGCCGTCGATCTGCGCAAAGGTGTTGGCACCGACGCGGATGGTCGGGTCGTTGACCGTGCACACCACTACGCCATTGAGCGCGCAGGCCTGCGCAAACACGCGCCTGTCCTGGATTTCGCTGTGCAGCAGGCTCAGGCCGGCGGTCAGCGACAGGTTGGAGATCGGGCGCCAGTCCAGGTCCGCTTCCAGACCGTAGGCCTTGGCCTTGTCGGCATTGAACAGCACGCCGTTGCCGTCCGAATCGTTGCCGTTGAGCTGGATGTCGTCGACGGTGTAGGTGAAGCCGCTGACATTCAGGCGCAGCCGGTTGTCGAACAGGCTGCTCTTGATGCCGGCTTCCCAGGACAGGATGGTTTCCGAATCGGCGGTGGTGAAGTCCGAATTGAACACCGCGCTGCGGCCCTGGATGGTGGGGCCGCGGAAACCGCGTGCCACGCGTGCATACACGCTCAGGTCCGGGTTGAGTTCATACATCGCGCTCAGGTCCCAGCTGGGCTGGGTGTCGGACATGCGCACATCGCGACGGCCGCGATAGGTCACCGCACCGGCGGCGGTATCGGCGGTCTTGAGCAGGCGGGTCTCCTTGCTGTCCTTGGTCTGGCGCAGACCGGCGGTCAAGGTGAGCGCATCGGTGGCCTTGTAGCTGAGCTGACCGAAGCCGGCCCATGAGGTATTGGTGTTACGCAGCCGCACCCAGTTGTTGGGGTTGCGCGCGGCGGTGCGCAGGAAATACGCACGCTGATAGAAGTCGGTGGTGTCGCGGCCATCGAAGTAGAACGCGCCCACCTGCCATTGCAGTGCGTCGTCGCCTTCGCTGGCCAGACGCAGCTCCTGGGTGTATTGATCCAGGTCGCGGATCTGCCCCATCGACTGGCCGAAGCCGTTCGGCACGCCGTTGACCGGATAGTTGGCCGCCGCGCCGCCATCGGTGTCGCCACGGCTGTAGCCGGAGGTGGTTTCGTAGGCGGTGATGGAGGTCAGCGACACGCCGCCGAAGTCGTAGATCGCCTTGATCGAGCCGCCATCGGTCTTGTAGGCCTGCGGGTTGTCGTTGGCCTCGTCGTAGGCCACGCGGTCGCGCGGCACGTCGACCTTGTCGCTGCCGCGCGTCACTGCGTTGCGCAGGAACAACGTGGAGGTGCCGTCGTAGTCGCGGGTGTGCACAGAGCCCAGCAGCGAGAACGCATCGTTGGGCTTGAGCAGCACCTGCAGGCGCGCATTGCGGTCGTTGTAGCCGCCCATCGCATCCTTGCGCGGGGTGCGCGTGCCATCGGCGCTGCTGCCGGCAAAGGTATTGTCCACCCAGTCGTCGCGGTGCTGATACAGGGCCGACACGCGGAACGACAGCACATCGTTGATCGGCCCGCCAAAGCCGCCGTCCAGCGACACGGTGTTGTAGCTGCCGTAGCTGGCGTCGACGCGGCCGGTGTAGGTGTCGCCCGGCTTGACGGTATCGAACTTGACGATGCCGGCGGTGGTATTGCGGCCGAACAGGGTGCCCTGCGGGCCGCGCAGCACTTCGACCTGATCCACGTCGTAGACGGGGTTGGACTTGAGCACCACGTGCTCCAGCACCACGTCGTCCTGGATGATGGACACCGGCTGCGACGCGCCGAGATAGAAGTCGATGTTGCCCAGGCCGCGGATATAGAAGCGCGGAAAGATGCGCCCGGTGGTGGTCTCGGCGTAGAAGCCCGGCACGCGGCCGGACAGCGCCAGCAAGGTGTCGTCGCCGCCGGCGGTGTACTGCCGCATCGCCGCGCCCTGCACCACGCCCACCGACACCGGCACCTCCTGCAGGTTCTGCTCGCGGTGCTCGGCGGTGACGGTGACCGCGTCCAGCGCGGTGGGGCTGCCCTCGCCCTGGCTGGCCGGCGCCTGCTGGGCCGATGCGGCAGCGGCCATCGAAGCGAGCAGCAGACCGGCGCAGGCGCGCGCCAGCGGCGTGCGTTGCGGTGCACGTGCATACAGATGCGCAACAGCGGACGTCAGCGACGGAGAGACAGACGAGTACAACGACATGCGGGTTGATCCTTGGATGAAGACGCGAAGATGAGTCCGTGCGGCACGGGCCTGCCAGCAGGAGGCGCAGCATGGCGCCGCGCGCACGATATGTCAGCAATGTTGCAGCGAAGTGGCAGGCGCACCGATCCGCGCCCAGCGACCGCGTTGCGCACAGCCATGCCAGCACGCGCCTGCGGCATGGCAAAAACGTCATGCCGTGCCAGGCGCAGAACTGTCATGCTGCCGCGAGGCTGGCGTCAGGCCAGTGGACGCGTATCGGGGGACCTGTCGTGAAACGAGTCGGATGGATACTGGGCCTGATGGCCGCCGTGAGTTGCCAGCTGGCCCATGCCGGCAGCGCGCTGATCACCCAGGTGGATTACCAGGGCGATGACGGCGGCGCGTTGCCGACCGAGACGCAGTACCGCAATCCGGTGCTGGCCGGGTTTTATCCGGACCCGTCCGCGATCCGGGTCGGCGACGACTTCTATCTGGTCAACTCCACGTTCGGCTACTTTCCCGGCCTGCCGGTGTTCAAGAGCAGCGACCTGGTGCACTGGACCCAGATCGGCAATGCGATCGATCGCCCCGACCAGATCGACTACGGCCGCGACGAGCTGACCCGCGGCCTGTTCGCCGCCAGCATCAGCCACCACGACGGCACCTTCTACATTGCCAACACCTGTTTCTACTGCGACGGCGGCAACTTCCTGATCACCGCCACCGATCCGGCCGGTCCGTGGTCGGACCCGATCTGGCTCGACGCCAAGGGCATCGACCCGTCGCTGTTCTTCGACGACGACGGCAGCGCCTGGCTGGTCAACAACGACGTGCCGGCCGGCAAGCTGCGCTACGACGGACACCGCGCCATCTGGCTGCAGCAGCTGGATCTGACCCGCATGACGCTGGTCGGCACACGTCAGGTGATCGTGGACTCGGGCTTTCAACCGGCCACCAATCCCGAACATATCGAGGGCCCGCATCTATTCCGCCGCGACGGCTACTACTACCTCACCGCAGCCGAAGGCGGCACCGGCGAGCAGCATGCGCAGATGATCTACCGCAGCCGCCAGATCACCGGCCCCTACGAGCCCTGGAGCGGTAACCCGGTACTGACCCAGCGCGACCTGGACCCGAGCCGCAGCGCACCGATCACCTCGACCGGGCACGCACAGTTCGTCGAGCTCCAGGACGGCACATGGTGGGCGGTGTTCCTGGGCACCCGCCCGTATCAGGGCAACCACTATGCGCTTGGCCGCGAAACCTTTCTATTGCCGGTGCAATGGCGCGACGGCTGGCCGCAGGTATTGCCGCATGGCAGCGCCGTGCCGCCGATCGCCACGCGCCCCGCACTGCCGACCGGCACCCAGGCCCTGCCCACCAGCGGCCCGATGCAATGGAGCGAGCGCTTTCAACAGGCGCGCGTGCCGATGCAATGGATGACCTTCCACCCGCCTACCCAGCCGTGGTACCTGACCGGCCCGCAGGGTCTGCGCATCACCCCCTCGCAGGTGGCGCTGGGCGATATCGGCCGCGGTCAACCCGCGTATCTGGGCCATCGCCTGCAGCATCACCACGCCACGCTGGTGGCCACTGTCGATGGCAGCGCGCTGGCAATCGGCGAGCAGGCAGGCCTTGCGATGGTGGCCAAGGAAAGCCACTTCCTGGCGGCCATGCTGGTGCGCGACGAGGCCGGCGCCGCTGTCGTGTTGTATCGCCGCGCAGGCCTGCAGGACCCCGGCACCGGCACCGTGCTGGCACGTGCGCCGCTGCCCGATGCGACCCAACCGGTGCAGCTGCGCTTTGCGCTGGACGGCGCGCGCGTGCATGTGGATTTCGCGGTAGGCAACGGTCAGTGGCAGACGCTGCTCGAACAGGGCGACGCCCTGCTGCTCAGCACCGAGACGGCCGGCGGTTTTCTGGGCGCCACGTTCGGGCCGTACGCGTACTCGCGTTGACTGCCGGCGCGCGTACACCGCACTGCCGGGCAATCGAACCAATGCTTCCTAAGCGCGCGCCAGCACGCTGCTGTCGAGCATCTGCCCGACGGTATTGAGCAAATCGTTGAGGCTGAAGGGCTTGGGCAGCAAGGCCATGCCGTCGGCCAGAAATTCCTGCCGCGTGACCGCGTTTTCGGCGTAGCCGGTGATGAACAGGATCGGCAGCCCCGGACGCAGCGTACGCGCCACATCGGCCATGTCGCGCCCGTTCATGCCCGGCAGGCCGACATCGGACACCACCAGGTCGATCTGCAGATCGGTGCGCAACTGCTCCAGTGCGCCGATGGCGTCTTCGGCTTCGATCACCTGATACCCGGCGTCGCTGAGCACCTCGCTGACCATCATGCGCACCACGTCGGTGTCGTCCACCAGCAGGATGCGCGCGTTGCGCGCGCGTTGCGTCGTCGGCGCCGGTGCCGGCGGCACCTCGCTCGCCGACAGCCCGCGCGGCAGCAGCAACGTCACCGTGGTGCCCTGGCCGATCTGGCTGGTGATGCGCGCGGTACCGCCGGACTGGCGTGCAAAGCCGTAGGTCATCGACAATCCCAGGCCGGTGCCTTCGCCGATGGGTTTGGTGGTGAAAAACGGCTCGAACACCTGATTGAGGATGGCCGGCTCGATGCCGCTGCCGTTGTCGATCACGTTGACCGCGACATACTCTCCATCGTCCAGTTCCGGGTCGTTGAGCGCGACGTAGGCGGCGGTCTGCACGCAGATGGTGCCATGCCCGCGTAATGCATCGCGGGCATTGATCACCAGATTGAGCACCACGTTCTCGAGCTGGTTGGCATCGGCAACCGCCACCAGCGAGGCATCGGCAAGCTCCAGCTCCAGGGCGATGTTCTCGCCGATCGAGCGTTGCAGCATGTCTTCCAGCGAGCGCACGCGCAGATTGACGTCGAACGGCTGCGCATCCAGCGATTGCTTGCGCGCAAACGCGAGCATGCGCTGGGTCAGCGCCGCTGCCCGATGCGCCGAGCCGGTGGCAATTTCGGCCAGGCGCGGCACGCGCTCGATGCGGTTGGATTCCACCGCCAGCTGGATCATGTCTAGGCCGGAAATGATGCTGGTCAACAGGTTGTTGAAGTCGTGCGCGATGCCGCCGGTGAGCTTGCCCAGCGCTTCCATCTTTTGCGCCTGCAACAGCTGGATTTCGGTGCGCTGGCGCTCGGCGATCTGGTGCGCCAGCTCGGTGGTGGCGGTATCCAGTTCCTGACGCTGCTCGCGCTCGCGCAGGCGCCGCTCGGTGACGTCCTCCACCATCAACAGGCCCAGGTCCGGCTCGCGGTACGGCGACACCCGCCATTCGGTTTCGCACAACTTGCCATCGCGCAGGATCGACAGCGTGCCGCTCCAGCGCTCGCGCTGCGCCAGTGCGCCGGTCAGCGCCTGCACGGTGGCCGTCTGATCCAGCCCCGCAGCGTGGATCGCTTCACCCGGCGTGGCGCCGCCGATCAGGCGCTGGAACGCCGCGTTGAGTTCATGCGTGTGCAAGGCGGCATCGACCACTGCGATCGGCGCGCTGATGTGCTCGAAGATCTCGCGGAAGCGTGCCTCGCTGAGCCGCAACGCTTCTTCGGCATTGCGCGCGCGCAACAGCGTGCGCAGCGTGGCGACCAGCACGTTCGGATCCACCGGATGGATCAGGTAGGCATCGGCGCCGGCATCAAGCCCGGTGATCATGTCGCCGGTGGCGATCGAAGCCGCCGACACGTGCACCACCGGCAGCAACGCAGTGCGCGGCTCGGCGCGCAGGCTGCGCACGATGTCGAAGCCGCTCATGTCAGGCAGATTGACGTCCAGCACCACCGCCGCGAACGCCTGCGCTGCCAGCTTGGCCAGGCCTTCGGTGCCGGTGCCGGCTTCCTCGACCACGAAGCGGTGGTGCTCGAGCACGCGTCGCACCGAATAGCGCGTCACCGCGTTGTCGTCGACGACCAGAATGTGCTGCTTACTGCCCAAGTGCCTTCTCCGCTGCCAGGGTCACCGGCAGCACAACGAAAAATTCCGACCCCTGCCCCACCACGCTGTTGATGCCGACCCGCCCGCCCAGCAGTTCGGCGAACCGCTTGCAGATCGACAGGCCCAGGCCGGTGCCGGTCAGGCGCTTCTGCAGCGGCGAGTCCACCTGTACGAAATCCTCGAACAAGGTCTCGTGAAGTTCGGGCGCGATCCCGATGCCGGTGTCCTGCACGCTGAAGCGCACGTGGTCGTCGCCTTCCATCTGCGCCAGGACGCGCACATGGCCCTGCGGGGTGAACTTGAGCGCGTTGGAAATGAAGTTGCGCAGGATCTGGGCCAGCTTCTTGTCGTCGGTGTACAACATCGGCAGCACCGGCGGGTCTTCGAAGATCAAGGTGGTGGTGCCCACGTCGGTGAGCGGGCGAAACATGCCGCGCAACGCCGCAAACAGGTCCATCAGGTCGAACCAGCCCGGCGAAATGGTGATGCGGCCGGCCTCGATCTTGGCCAGGTCCAGCAGGTCGTCCACCATCTCGGTGAGCTCGCGCGCCGATGCGCTGACAAAGCGCACCTGCTTGAGTTGCTCGTCGTTGAGCGGCCCGTCCATGCCGTCTTCCAGCAGCCGGGTAATGCTCAGGATCGAGCCCAGCGGGGTACGGAACTCGTGGCTCATGTACGACAGGAAGCGGCTCTTGAGCTCGGAGACCTCGCGCAGCTGTTCGGCCTGCTGGTCGAGTTCGGCGTACAACGCCAGGACGCCCTGGTTGGTTTCGTCCAGCTCCTCGCGCAGCGCCTGGTTCTGCTCGCGCAGGCTCGCCAGTTCGCTCATCGGATCGCTGCCCGGCACTGCATCGGATGCGTTCATTGCATGGCTCCCAGGCGCATGACGAAGACGCAGGCATCGTCGCGGCCGCGCGCGTAATCGCGCAATAGCACGCCCGCAATGATGCGTGGATGGCGCGACAACAGCCCGGCGTGATCGCGCAGGTTCCAGCGCGTCTGCAGGCCGTCGCTATGCATGACCAGCAGCTTGCCCGACGCCTGCGGAAAATCGAACGGCTTGGCCCTGCGAAACTGCACGCCGACGATGCCCGGATGCGAGGGCATGCCGCGCACACCATCGCCATCGCACAAGGCTGCGGCGACATTGCCGACGCCGGCAAAGCGCACGTGCCCGCTGCTGCCGTCGAACTGCATCACCGCGGCCGCGCCGCCCCGGCTGCCGGACATGCCGGCATGCAGCCGCACGAGACGTTCGTCGGGTTCGCCGCTGGCAGCGGCCGCAGCGCGCGTGCCGGCATCGGCAGCATCGGCCGCGCCCGGACCGTGGCCCAGGCCATCGATCATGGTGACGGTGACATGTTGCGCATCGATCGCCAGATGCCAGGCATCGCCGCAGACCGCTTCGCTGTGCAGCGGCAGCCGTATGGCGCCGTACGGCAGATCGGACGCGGCGCCTGCATCGGCATAGACCCGCGCCAGCACCATCGTACCGGCATGATCCGAATACGCATCCAGCAGCGCCGCCTGCCGTCGCACCGCGCCCAGACCATTGCCGGGCGTGCTGCCGGTGGAGTAGCCGTCGGGCAGGCAATCGGCGAGCACGAAGCCCGGGCCCTGGTCGAGCGCGCACAGCTCCACGCCGATGCCAGCGCTGCCGGCCACGCGGCAAAGCTGAATCTGCCCGCCGCCGCCATGGTTGAGCAGGTTGGTACACAGCTCGGTCGCGACCAGCGCAACGCGGCCGCAAGCGCCTTCGTCGAACCCATTGGCCTGCGCAAGCGCCACCGCATCGCGGCGCACCTGCCCCACCTGTGTCACTTCTTCGACGCGGATGACCTGGGTGAGTGCGCCGGCAACATTCACTTCCATTTGGTGATGGTGATGCGCGTGCCCTTGCCGGCCGCAGTGTCCAGCGTGAAATCGTCGACCAGACGCCGGCTGCCGGACAGGCCCAGCCCCAGCCCGCTACCGGAGGTCCAGCCATCGGTCAGCGCAAGATCCAGGTTGGGGATGCCCGGGCCTTCGTCGCGGAAGGTCAGCTGCACGCCCTTGCGGATGCCGCTTTCCACCAGCGCCCAGTCCATGTCGCCGCCGCCACCGTAGATCACGGTGTTGCGCGCCAGCTCGCTGGCCGCAGTGACCAGCTTGGTCTGGTCGACCAGACGCAGGCCGCACTGCACGACCAGCTTGCGCACGGTCTGTCGCGCCAGCACCACGTCCTGCTCGGTGCGGACCGGTTGCGAGCCGGTGGTCATGATGCGGTGTCGGGTTGCTGCAACAGCCGCATGCCGCGTTCGACGTCCAGCGCCGTGCGCACCGACGGCAAGGTCAACCCCAGTTCCACCAGGGTGATCGCCACCGCCGGTTGCATGCCCACCACCACGGTGCGGGCACCCATCAGCGTCGCCAGCCCGGAGATGGTGCTGATCATGCGGCCGATGAACGAGTCGACGATATCCAGTGCGGAGATGTCGATCAGCACGCCACGCGCGGAGGTGACGCTGATCTTTTCCGACAGGTCTTCCTGCAGCTGCAGCGCGAGCTGGTCGTGCATGTCCACCTGGATGGTGACCAGCAACAGGTTGCCCATCCGCAGGATCGGGATGCGCTCCATGTCAGAGCGCCTTGCTCACGGTCAGCCCGGTGCGCTTGAGCGCCAGCGCCAGTGCGTCGGCCAGGTTGGCCTTGGTCACGATGCCCTGCAGATCCAGCCCCAGATGGACGATGGTCTGCGCAATCTGCGGGCGCACGCCGCTGATGATGGCATCGGCGCCCATCAGCCGGATCGCGGTGACGGTCTTGAGCAAATGCTGCGCAACCAGCGTGTCCACGGTGGGCACGCCGGTGATGTCGATGATGGCGATCTCCGAGCCGGTATCGACGATGCGCTGCAGCAGCGACTCCATCACCACCTGGGTGCGTTGCGAATCCAGCGTGCCGATCATCGGCAGCGCCAGCACGCCGTCCCAGAGTTTGACCACCGGGGTGGACAGCTCCAGCATCTCTTCCTGCTGGCGCGCGATGATGTCTTCGCGGGTCTTCTGAAACGCCTTGACGGTGTACAGGCCCAGACGGTCCAGCAGCTCGGACAGCGCCCACAACTGCTGCGCGAGGTCTTCCGGAGTACTGGCGTATTCGCGCTGCACCAGCTCGAACAGCACGCGCTTGAGCGAGAAAATGAAGTTGGCGGTTTCCTGCGAATCGAAGCCGCGGGTGGCGCGGTCGCGCGACAGGTTTTCCAGGAAGCGACGGACCTCGCTCCACTCGGCGCTGTCCAGACTGCTGCCATCGTCCTTCAACGAGGCGGCCAGCAGCCGCAAAAAGTCCGCACCCTGGGCCTGCTGATCCTGCCGGGAGATACGCGCATCGTTGCCGAGGCCTGAGCCCAGCCACGCGGCCAACAACGCCGCTTCCTGGCCACGGATCGCGTCGATCGAGCGCTGCTGCAGTGCCACCATGAGATCACCCGCCAAAGAAATGAATAAAAGAAGCTGGCATGCGGGCTGGACTGCGCCTGGACCGACGCGGCGCCCCCACGCCGATGCGTAGGAGAGTAAAGCAATTCAGTTTCGGCAACCAGCAACCCAACCTGTAGCGGTCAGAGGACGTTGCCGCCCGCAGTTTGACATTGCAGCGCACGCACCGAACGTGCGCCGGGACACGTGGTGGGGAATGGGGAATGGGGAATGGGGAATCGGGAATCGGGAATCGGGAATCGGGTGTGGGGTTGGGTGTTGGCAGTTGTTGGTCGGGATTTCGCAGGCGGGGACTGCACGCAAGTGATTGATTGCTGGCAGGTGCGCCGGCAACGGCGCATGCAGGTCTCTTGCACGCTGCATGCCGCGGCGCAGCCATGGTCGCCGCGCGTTGTCGCACCGGTCTTGCGTGCGCGACAAGGCGCCTTGGAAAGCGTGCGCTGCGCACCTGCCCTTTCGCTTCTGCCCCCCCACCACGCCGTCTTACTCAAGCAAGCGCCACCGGCCTCGACGGTGCGCGCGCCAGGCCGCTGCAACGCGGTGTGCCACCGGCAGTGTTTTGATACGGCCGCCGACGTGGTCTGATCGCCAACCGATTTTTCCAAGGTTCCCGCCCCGCCATGTCGTCGCTTTTTACGCCGTACCACCTCAAGGACGTCTCGCTGCGCAATCGCATCGCGATCCCGCCGATGTGCCAATACACTGCCGTCGACGGATTCAGCAACGACTGGCATCAGGTCCACTACGCCGGCATGGCGCGCGGTGGTGCCGGGCTGGTCATCGTCGAGGCGACCGGCGTGTCGCCCGAAGGGCGCATCACCCCAGGATGTCTGGGCCTGTGGAATGACGCGCAGGCCGAGGGGCTGGCCCGCATCGCCGCATCGATCAGCGCGGCAGGCGCGGTGCCCGGCATCCAGATCGGGCATGCCGGTCGCAAGGCCAGCGCCAACACACCGTGGGAAGGCGACGACCATATCGCCGATGGCGATGCGCGCGGCTGGGACACTCTGTCACCGTCCGCGGTCGCCTTCGGCGGCGGTCTTGGCAAACTGCCGCGCGAGATGACACTGGACGACATCGCCCGCGTGCGTGGCGATTTTGTCGCCGCCGCGCAGCGCGCGCGCGATGCCGGCTTCCAGTGGCTGGAACTGCATTTTGCCCATGGCTATCTGGCGCAGAGTTTCTTCTCGGTGCACGCCAACCACCGCCAGGATGGTTACGGTGGCAATGCCGAAGGCCGCGCGCGCTTTCTGCTGGAAACGCTGCAGGCCGTGCGTGCGGTGTGGCCGGAACATCTGCCGCTGACCGCACGCTTCGGTGTCATCGAGTTCGACGGCCGCGACGAACAAACCCTGGCCGAGGCGATCGACCTGACGCGCGAGTTCAAACGCAGCGGCCTGGATCTGTTGAACGTAAGCATGGGCTTCAGCACACCGAATGCGCAGATTCCATGGGGCCCGGCGCTGCTGGCACCGATCGCCGAACGCGTCAGCCGCGAGGCGCAATTGCCGGTCGCCTCGTCCTGGAACATCGACGACCCCATCGAGGCCGACCGCGTCGTCGCCGACGGGCAAATGGAGCTGGTGATGGTCGGACGCGCGCACCTGGCCAACCCGCACTGGCCGTACCAGGCGGCACTGGCACTGAAACAAGCGCGTCCGTCCTGGGTGCTGCCGCCGTCGTACGCGCATTGGCTGGAGCGGTACGGCAGCCGCAGCTGAGCGGACACGGACTGCGACGTTGCCGCGCGCGGCAACGTTTCGTTCAAGCAAGGAGGGGCCCAGCCCACCACGATCGCTGCACGCGCGGGAACGAAGGAGCCTGGTAATTCTCCGCGAAACAGCACGCCAATCGCCGTACCGATCGCTACGACGCCACGCCGTTCCAACATGGCTAACAAAAGTTGGCGAGTGGTCGTCAGCTGGCTGCGGACGGCGCAGAGCAACCGGATGTATGCGGGGTATATGCCGCACCGAGCAGCGGCCGCGCCCACCTGGCGGTGAGCGCAGTCGTTTTGCTCGCTGTTCTAGAGCCCGTAACGCTCCACCGCTTCCAGATGCGGACGCGTGTCCTGCTCGCAGGCTTCGGCCAGCCGCAGCCAGCACATCGGATGCGACCAGCGCGAGGTCGTGCATCGCAGCACGCGATGCAGTTCCTGCGGGGCGACGTTTTCCGGAAGCGCCACGGTGAACAACACGCCCGGCAGCCCGGATGTTGCATCCTCCGGATCGAACGCATCCGGATGATCCGGGTCGACCACGCGATAGTCATCGCGACTGTGCAGCCACATCTTCCAGCCGCGCGTCTCCATGTCGGCACGCATCGCCTCGATCACCTCGTCGCCGGGATGCACGCCGTCCACCAGCCAGCTGCTGCCAAAACCGCCGGTTTGCAGCACATGCACCTGCGCATAGGTCGGCACGAAGCGCGCACGCTCGGCCTCGTCCTCCGGTGCCGGATACAACAGGTCCGCATCGAACACCACCCAGTCGCCCACATGCTGACGGCGATGGGCCGGTGCGTTTTCGATGATGCGCGCGGTCACCGGGCCGGTGCGGCGCGCGTAGTACTCGGCAACGTCGCCATCGTCCACACACCGCACGATCACCCAGCCCCAGTCTTCTTCGACAACGCCACTGGCGCTGCTCAGTTCCATGCCGATCGCGGCAGCAGAGGTACGCACCGCATCCCAGTCCTGCGCGGCACTGGCGGCGGTCATGAGATCCCAATGCGCCGAGCGCGGCTCGTCCATCAGCGCGATCAGTTGGCGGTAGACATCGACCGCCTCGGCAAAACGGCCGGTATTAAGGTACATGCGCGCCAGCAGCCCGCGCGCACCGTGCGAGCCTGGGGACAGATCCAGCAGCGACGTGCATGCCTGCTCCAGCGCCGGCCAATCGGCCAACCGCTGCGCAAGCTGGGCCTCGCACCACAGCGCCGCCACCGGCACCTGCGGCCGATACAGCAACGCCAGCCGGCGCACGCCCGCGTCATCGCCCCGGGCCAGCAACAGATTCATCAGGCGGAAGGTGGGGCTGGTTTCGCGATCGGCATGCCGCTCCACGAAGGCCCACAGCAGCGCAATCGCCTGCTCGTCCGCCGCGCAGGCACTCAATGCGGACGCCGCGGTATCGACCAACTCGGCATCGTCCGGACGCTCGGCCACCGCCTGCAGCAACCATTGCGCTTCGCGCTCGGGATTGCGCACCACATCGTCGCCCTGCGCGTTCAACCATTCCAGCAACTGTGCGGCAGCGACCGGTGCATCCTCGCCCGCCGATGCGGATGCGATGCGCGCAGCCCAACCGTCCAGCGCCTGCGTGGCGCCACGGTCCTGCCGCAACTTGGACACATGCGCACGCGCCAGCGCCAGATGCCGGCGTGCCGTCCACACCGCACCGCGCTGCAGCGCCAGATCGATCGCGAGCTCGGCAGCCTCGATCAGGATGCGATGCGCACCGACCTGCGCGTAATGATCCAGCATGACCTGCAGGCGGCTGCCCAGGTCCCAGGTATTGCGCTCGGGTGCGCGCGAGGCCAGCACCGCCACCGCGCGCAACCAGTGCAGGCGATAGCGCGGCGCCACCTCGCGCCACGGCAGCAACGCATCCATGGCTTCTTCGTCGCGTTGCAACAGCGCCAGCGCGCGCGCCTTCTGCAGGCGGCGCGGCTGACTGCAGTTGGCCCACTCCGCACCCTCGCGTGCGGCCTCGGCTTCGCGCTGTTCGATCAGCGCCAGGGCATCGGTTGCCCGCCCCAGCGACAGCAGGATCGAGATCCGCATGTCCGGCACACCGTCGTAGATCTGGCCGCCGTGCGCCACGATGGTCTGCGACTGCTGCTCCAGATAGCTCAGCGCGGCGTCGCCGCGACCATCGTCGAGCAAGGCATCGGCCTTTTCGCAGCTCAGGCATTGGTAGCACGACCAACTCGGATCGATGCGGCCCAGGGTTTCATCGCAGACCTCGATGCGCTCTTCCACCCAGCCTGGGCCATCGATATTGGCGTAGCAGGCGGCCAGATCCTGGGTGACGCACACCGATTGCGGGCACTCCACCGCATCGGCACGGTGCGCGCGCTCGAACAGCGCCACCGCATCGCCCAGCGCGCGCTCGCCTTCGCACAGATTGCCGACCCGGTTGCGCATTTCCCAATGGCCGACGAACACTTCCAGCCAGGGGTTGGCCAGCGTCTTGCCCAGCGCGCGCGCCTCGGGCAGCAGCGCTTCGGCACGTTCGATCTGCAGATCGCAGATATGGTCGGTCAGGCGCGTCAGCAGCTGCGCGTTCTGCGGCTGCCCGGCTTCGCCCAGATCGTCCTGCAGTTTTTCAACCCAGTTCCAGATTTCCATTACGTTGTTCCTTGAATGCAGCGCTCAGCGCGCCAGCAATTGGGTCACGGCGTCGGCAAAATCGCCGAACGCCTTGTTGAGATCCGAACCGCCCGACTCGGCGCCGCCGGCCTGCGGCTGCGCGCGCCCCTGCGCAGACACGATCACCTTGAGCGAGCGCAGCAAGCGTGCAGCGACCGCGGCTTGCGGGTTGCCCGCACGCTGTGCGGCCAGCAATGCCTGCAGTGCAGGATTGTCGAGGTTGAGATACAGCCGCTGGGTCTGACGCGCTTCGATACGCGCGGTGAACTGCCGCGCCAGCCGCAGCGCTGCAGTGGACACCCGCTTGTCGTTGTCGTCCTGCTCCAGCCGACGCTTGAGTTCGGCCTCGCGGTCGGGCACCACCACCAGCGGCAGTTCTTCGGGGCTGAACCGCGCCGGCACCAGTGCCTCGCCATCGCCCAGATGCTGCTCCAGCCACGCCAGTTCGTCGGCCGGCAGGGTGTCGAGATGGAACAACTGGCGGTTGCCGTGCTCGGTGCCCAGCTCCACCAGGCGCACGCCCTTGGCCTGCGCCCAGCGACGCAGGAACGGCACCACCGCGTAGCGGTTTCCGTAAGCGACCGGCACGCCCATCGCGCGGAACAGCATTTCTTCGAAACCGCTGTCGCTATCCAGGATCACATGCACCGCGCCACGCGCCGGCAACTGCTGCGCCGGCAAGTCGCCCTGCGAGGTCGGCACGCGCACATGTTCCAACAGCAGGTCGAACAGGCGCTCATCGCACAGCGCCGCGCCCAGCAAGGCTTCGTTATGCCGCAGCAGGATGCGGCGCCACGCTTCGGGCTGTTGCCGCGCCACGTCCGCCAGGCCCTGCACCAGCGCTTCGGACAAGGCGTGCTGCACCGAGCTGTACACCGCATCGCGCTGCAGATCCTCGCGGCTCGCGGTCGGCGTCAACCGGTTGGATTCGATCACCCCGCCGATGAAACCCGCCCACGGCGGCAACAACTCGCGCGCATTGTCGTCCAGCAACATGCCGCGCAGGAACACCGATAGATTGCGGTTATCGCTGGTGCCGTAGGTGGCGCCGTCCTGCACCCACAACAGGCCGACCGCATCGCTGCCGTCGGCGGCACGCACCGGCATGCAGCACAGCGGCTCGAAATTCCGTTCGAAGCGCGCCGCAAACTCGCGCTGCCGACGCCATGCCTGCACCGGATGCAACGGCACCGCATCGTCCATGCGCCACGGCGGCGGCTCGGGATTGATCGGCTGCGCATCGGCACCGACCCGGATCGGCTCGCGCAACAACGCGCAGTAGCGCGACAGGATCTCGTGCAGGCGCGCGTCCTGCGCCAACGCCAGATATTGATCGTGCAGCTCCAGCACCACCTCGGTGCCGACCTGCGCACGCGCCGGGATCGGGCTGACCGTGTATTGCTCGGCATTGCTGGAGATGTAGCAATGGGCCAGTGTCGGATTCTGGTACGAGGCGGTACGCACGGTGACGCGTCGCGCCAGCACGAATGCCGACAAAAACCCCAACCCGAACATCCCGATCAGACCGCTGTCTTCGTGCCCTCCCTGACGCAGCCCACGGGTGTACCCCACACCAACGGTGGCCAGAAAATCGTGGATTTCCTGCTGGGTGAGCCCGGCACCGGTATCGGTGATGCGCACGATGCCCTGGGCGGGATCGGCATAGACATGAATGCACGATTCGCCTTGCCAATCGGGCTGTTCCAGGCGGCGTCGCAGGATCGAGTCGTGCGCGTTCTGCACCAGCTCGCGCAGGGCGACCACTGGAGTGGAATACAGATGTTTGCTGAGGACGGACATCAGTCCGTTGAGATCGACGCCGGCGCGGCGGATCTGTGAGGCGTCCGTCGCCTCGGAGATGTGATCTTGCATGATCGTCGTCGTTTCCTTGGCGGCCACGCCCATCCTCGGACGCGCCTCCTGGGTGGCAGTGCGAGCCGGCAAGGATAGCCGCAAGCCATCCTGCACGCACGTCTCACTTTGGCTCCTGCGCTGGCGCGTATACAGGCGCATACGCGCAGCGGACTGCGCCTGACATGTGCCGTCGGAAACGATGCGCCACCGCCCGGCATGCATGCCGGGCGGTGGCGCTGTCGACTAGCGTTGCAGGGTTTCCATCGGTGCCTCGTTGAAATGCTGGCGGTACCCTTTGGCCAGCGCTGAACGGCTGCCAACGCCCCAGCGGCTGGCCGCCTGCAACACGCTGCCGCAGCCGCCTTCGGCCAGCAACTCGTCGCGGATGCTCTGCATGCGGTAACGCCGCAGCACCTGGGTCGGCGACAGCCCTGTGGCCGACTTGAATGCCTGCTGCAACGCGCGCCCGGTCACGCCGATCTGCGCAGCCACTTCGTTGATCGACAGGTCCGAACGGTGCGCATTGGTGATCATGTACCCGTAGGCACGGCGGTACTTGGCCGGCAGGCGCGCGGAGATATCGTCGCTGACGTGCGCCGGGGTGCCGCTTTCCAGCAGACGCGGTGCCTGCACTTCGCTGCGCAGGCATTGCACGGCGCCCAATGCGTAGCGGTTGTACAGCAGCAAGGCCTGCTCGGTACGGCCCAGCGCCTGGCTGATCTTGGCCTGGCAGTACTCGAACTCCAGGTTCCAGCGCGGCGCATGATGCCGGCCAGCACCGGCCAGGGCACGCTCGGCAAGATCGGCGCGACCGACCGCCAGTGCAGCCAGCGCCAGCTCCACCTGCGCATCCTGGCGCGCGCACGGCGGGCAACCGGTTGCCGCGGCCGGCAGCGCATCGATCTGCGCGTCGAACCCGAAGGTGTCGCCGCCAGCGATCCGCAACAGGTTGCGCACATGCCGCATGCGCTGCGCCAGTACCGGCATGCTTTCGGCCAGATCGGCGATGCAGGCACGCAGTTCGCTGGGCTCGAACGCATGCGCGGCATCTTCCTGGCGCAGCGTGGCCTGCCAGAAGACATGGTCGCTCATGCGGTCGGCGCGACGGATACGCAGCTGCGCAATCATGTCCAGACGCAGCGCGGTGGCGATGCGCAGCCAGTCGGAGGCGCCGGTTTCCAGCTCGGACAGCGCCTCACGCGCACGTTCCAGCGTCTGCAGGGCCAGGGTGCTCTGGCCGAGGTGAAAGTGGGTCAGCGCCTTGCCCAGCAGACCTTCGCCACACAGGCAGGCCGGCGTGTCGCGGTCCATCGCAAGCTGCGCAAAGCAGTTCAGCGCCGCGCTCAAACGCCGCTGGCTCAGCATCAGCCAGGCGGTATTGCGGCACGACAACAGCCGAAGCTGCCGCTGATGGCCGCGCATTGCCTTCAATGCGTGGCGGTAGGCGTCTTCGGCCTCTTCCTGGTATTCGAGAATCAGCAAGGCATCGCCGCTGGCTCCCAGCAGGCTGACCTCGTCGTCGGGGCCGTCCGGTGTTGCCTGGCCATCGCGACGTTGTTGAAGATGTTGCAGACCTTGCGGCCAGGCACCAACCAGCATCCTGCTTGTATAGGTAGGAAGACGATCTGCGTAAGACAACGCAGAAATCGCTGCGAAGTAGGTTGAAAGGATCATGCCGGGCTCTCTCTGAGGGGGACGAGCAAAAAACAAACAATGCGCCGGTCTGGCTGGCGCAAACGATTGTATGCAGCGGATCCAATGGAAATTCTCACCTGCGCGCACCGCAAAAATCAAAAAACCTCACTCTGTCTTCCAGCGCGTCCGCCGTGCGTTTTGCATATGCGGGATTCTTTTTTGCAGAGCGCGTGCAGTGTCCAGCGATGGACATTACTTAACGCCTGGACGCTGGTTGCGGTTGCGGCACGACCAGGCAACGCGGTGCCTTCGCGCAACATCTGCCAACGCACGCGTTGATCGCAGATTTTTGGGTGTTTGCTCCGATTGCTGCGCGAGCGTTGGACGGGACGTGGCCACGTTGCTGCGCACACGTCCCGCTCATAACCAAAGTAACTTTTGTGTTACCTGCTCGCCGGACCTATTCCTTGCGGAGGCAGCGTTCGTCGTAATCGCAATACCTTGGTCTAGACCTTTCCAACCAATTTCTGCGTATTGCCCGGACAAACATGTCCGGGCAATACGCCAACGCTATGCGTGGATGCGCGCCCGCATGCCCAAGATGTAAGAGCTGCGTTGCGTATAGATGAGCGCTAGTTAAAGCGTACCCACCCAAACCCGAAGAAAAGTACGCAGCAGTGAAACTTTCTGCCGCCGGAATGGTACATACCATTCGCCTGACCTCGGTCAGACCCTCCCCCCTTTCGCAGCCGGATGGTATGGCGATGCACTTATCTCTATCTGTGGATTTTGTAGCGGCGCCTGCCGCCCGTCACCGGCATCCCACGCACGACTGGTACGTGTGCCGTCACGGGAAGGCCGGATGATGCACACCCCTTCTCCCGGCAAGCACGGAGCGGCGTTCCTGCTGACGCAGGACGCGCGCCTGACATCGCAGGTCAACGCGAGCCTGGCCTCACTAGCACCCAAATTGGCGGTGTTTTCCGATGAGCTGGAGTTGTTGCGCAACTTGCGGCATTCGCCCTGCGACCTGCTGATCTTCGATGCAAGCTGCGTCGCCTCCGACGACAGCTCGGTCCTGGCCTGGCACCGCTGCCACAGCGGCCATCCCACGCCGCTGATCGTGCTGGGGCGGTTCGACTGCCCCGACGACATCCTGGCCTGGTACCAGGCCGGCGCGCAGGAAGTGTTAGCGCTCCCATTCAACTCGTGCGAACTGCAGGTGCGAGCGGCATTGGCGATCTCCCCCGCCCCGGAGGCCTGCCAGGAGTCGCAACACCTCACCGTCGGCCCGTACCAGCTGATCCGCGAAGAAAACACGGTTTACCTGCATGGCAAGCCGATCGTGCTCACCGCGCGCGAGTTCTCGATCGCCTGGCTGCTGTTTTCCAGCCCCGGGGTCTGTTTCCGCCGCTGCCAGCTCGCCAAAGCGGTCTGGGGCAGCCACACCGAGTTCACCGACCGCACCATGGAGCAGCACATCTACAAGCTGCGCAAGAAATTGCAGCTGTGCAACCACAGCGGCGTGGTCCGCATCAGAACCGTGTATTCGCATGGCTACAAGCTGGAGCTCGCGTTACAGGGCAAGGACCCGCTGGCGCCGGGCAAAAGCGCAAGCCCGAGCGCCGGACATCGCGCGGCCGCCTGCTGAGCGCTGATTCTGGATCAGACCCGCGCCATGCACTTATCGAGGTACGTGCATGGCGGATCGTGACGCTGGCGGCCTGCATCGGCTTGCCATGGCGCCATGCGCCCGCCCCCACTCGCCGGTTTCAAGGTGTTTGAATCGTTGTATTAAGTCATTTCAAACCGTGTCGTTCGACCAAACCAAGTTGAATCGACCAACGATGAGATCGGCAGTGGCTCAGGCTGCGAATATGAAGTCCGGGCAGACCGGCTGTTCATGCACGATGCCGAGTGACGCAACCTCCGGTCGAAACACCTTACGATCTTCAGGAACTTCTGATTCCCTTTGGGCGAGCAAGGGAGGCCTGAACAGGCACCCGTACAACCGATTGCGATGAGGGCGCTGCGCCGCGCATCTCGCCCACTGCAAAAATTCAACAGCGCCACCAGAGCGACGGCGTAGCCGCCAGGCAGGAGCAGGCGTGCTGCTAACGCAATACACGTTGCCGTGATCATTCGGCTGCGGCGTACTCGATCCACCATGCGGTGGATGTGTGGCCCTGAGCAGCCGTCCCGGCATCGGCAGGTAACATGCGCGCAACGCGGAAGACAGTGCGCGCGACACCGCACCCTGGGGGTTGCCAGCCGCTCCAAATCGCATAAACGACGATGGCGCAGGAAACTCCTGCGCCATCGTTCAACCTACATCGTGCGAGGCGATTACTGCTTCGGGCTCTCGCCGTACTGGTTCGGGCCCGGGGTGCCTTCCAGGCACATGAACACGAGCACGATAAAACCGCCGACGTAAGGCACGAAGCTAATCAGATAGAACCAGCCCGACTTGTCCTGGTCATGCAGCCGACGCACGGTCACCGCAATGCCGGGGACGATCAGCGCCAGCACGAAGATCGCCATGATGGCAACGACCACCCAGGCCAGCGGACCAGGGCCGTTCTCGCCTCCCATCACCGCCGCCGCAATACCGAACATGATGCCCAGCACCGCCAGAACGATCACCTGCATCAACATGAACATCCAGTATTCCTTGCGACGCGAGCGACCTTCAAAGTCGGCGTAACGCTTGAGCGGCAACAACATCCATTCCATCGTGGTTCTCCAGTTCGAGCAATCGGCGGTGTCTGTGATCCGGTGCACAGTGCAACGGGCCGCGCATGGTGCCATAGCCGCACTCTGGTGAAAACGCTTTCTTCACACCCGAATCCAAATTGCCGCCACCAGCCGACGGGCGGTTGCCTGCGCAGACAAAGCCCATCGGGCGATAGCGATATTGGGCAGGGTCGCCTGCGGGTAGGCCAACGGCCAGCTCGGCCGGGTCGTCTGCCCTGCCAGTCCCCGCGCAGCAGCGCATGCCTCAGTCGGCCGCGGCCTCCAGCGCCTGGCTCAGCCGCTCCACCGCGATGATCTCCATCCCCTTGATGCTGGCCGTCTTCGGTGCATTGGCACGCGGCACGATCGCGCGTTTGAAGCCGTGCGTGGCCGCTTCCTTCAAGCGATCCTCGCCATTGGGCACCGGACGGATCTCGCCGGACAACCCGACCTCGCCGAAGGCGATCGTCTTCTCGGACAACGGCCGGTCGCGCAGCGAGGACAACACTGCCAGCAACACCGGCAGGTCGGCCGCAGTCTCCTGCACGCGAATGCCGCCGACCACGTTGACGAATACGTCCTGATCGCCCACCACGATGCCGCCATGGCGGTGCAGCACCGCCAGCAACATCGCCAGCCGGTTTTGCTCCAGGCCCACCGCCACGCGCCGCGGATTGGACAGCGGCGAGGCGTCCACCAACGCCTGTACCTCCACCATCAACGGCCGGGTGCCTTCGCGGGTGACCATCACGCAGCTGCCGGGCTGCTGCGTACTACCGCCGGAAAGGAAGATCGCCGAAGGGTTGGAAACCTCCTTGAGGCCCTTCTCGCCCATCGCGAACACGCCCAGTTCGTTGACCGCACCGAAGCGGTTCTTGAACGCGCGCAACAGGCGAAAGCGGCTACCGCTTTCGCCTTCGAAGTACAGCACCGCATCGACCATATGTTCCAGCACGCGCGGGCCGGCGATGCCGCCTTCCTTGGTCACATGGCCAACCAGGAACACCGCGGTACCGGTCTCCTTGGCGTAGCGCACCAGCCGCGCCGCGCTCTCGCGCACCTGGCTGACCGAACCCGGCGCCGCGGTCAGCGACTCGGTCCACAGCGTCTGGACCGAGTCGGCCACGATCAGCTTCGGGCGCGCCACGCTGGCGTGCTGCAGGATATTTTCGATGCCGGTTTCGGCCAGCGCGTTCAAGCCTTCCAACGGCAGATCCAGACGCACCGCGCGCCCTGCCACCTGCGCCAGCGATTCCTCGCCGGTCACATACAACACCGGCAAGGTGCTCGCCATGCTGGCCAGCGCCTGCAACAACAACGTGGATTTGCCGATGCCGGGGTCGCCACCGATCAGCACCACCGCACCTTCGACCAGCCCACCACCCAGCACGCGATCGAACTCGCCGATGCCGGTGGACACGCGCGCCTGCTCGGATTGCTGAACATCCTTGAGCGCGGTGATCTTGGGCGCCTCGGCCTTGCCGGCCCAACCGGTGCGGCGCGAGGCCGCAGGCGAGGCCTTGCCGCCGGGCGTGGCGCTTTCCAGCACGATTTCGCTGAGCGTATTCCACACTCCGCACTCGGTGCATTGTCCCTGCCACTTGTTGTACTCGGCGCCGCACTCGCCGCAGACATAGGCCGTTTTTGCCTTCGCCATCGTCAGTTAACCAATCGCTTCTGGGGCGACAGGATAGTCGGCGTTGGTCTCAGGATGCGCGACGCTGGCTCGGGATTCGGGATTCGGGATTCGGGATTCGGGAATCGGGAATCGGGAATCGGGAATCGGGAATCGGCCAGGCTGCGGCGGCGCAGGAATGGATGCAACCGCGCATTTCTGCTGCTGCGTTCTCACTCGGACATCGATGGCGCCGAGCATTTGGCTGGCGCGATGTCTTTTGATCGGTCGGCACCGGCACCGGTACCGAACAAGGCCAGCGTCTGGAGCCGCATGATCGATCGCAGCCGGTCATGCAGCTCCAGGTCTTGCCATTGCCCGCTTCAACGCCTGCGAGCGGGCGGCCGCCACTCAGCGCGGCTTGTACAACTCGCTCAGGCGATCCGGCTTGCCGGCGATACGTTCCAGATGCGGATACAGCAGGCCGCCGTGGTAATCGATGCGCACGGTGTCGTAGCGGTCCAGGCGCTTGACCAGCAACTCGATCGGCGCGGTGGTGCCCTTGGCCGCCTTGATCGCGTCCTTGATCACCTCGCTGCTGAAGGCGCGGCCGTTGACCGCCACGATGGTGTTGCCGGCGATCAGGCCGGCATTGAAGGCCGGGCCATCCCAGAGCACATCACCGATCTCGCCAGAGGCCTTCAGGGACAGGCCAAGCGAATAGGTCAGGCTGGCGTCCTTGTCGTCGCTCTCGTCGGCCTTGGTGGCCAGGTTCGGCTCCTCGTTGTAGACCAGCTTCCAGCCGTTGGCCTCGATGCCGGCATTCAAGGAACCGTGCCCGTCCATGCGGCTGCGTAACAGGCTGGCCCAGTCGTAGGGCGCCACGCCGTTGAGCGTGGCCACGATGTCGTCGAAGGTGTACGGGTTGACGTCCCAATCGCCGTTGTTCATGCCGAAGAAGGCCTTGCCGAAATCGTCGATGGAGCGCTTGTTGCTGGTCAGCGCGCGCAGCTTGCTGTCCACTTCCAGCCACATCATCTGGCCGCCGGAATAATAGTCTTCGGCCATCTGATAGCTACGGTAGGCCTTGGGGCGGCGCATCGACATGGTCGGGTCGTTGGTGGTGTCCTGCACGGTGCGCCAGGCCATGCCGGGGCGCCCACGCTCGTACTGGGCTGCCACGCCAGCGAGCATCTCGCGCGCCTGATCCTGCGTCCACAGGCCCGAACGTGCAGCCATCACTTCGCCCCAGAACTGGGTCTGGCCTTCGTACAGCCACAGCAGGCTGTCGCCCATCGGAACGTTGAAATTGGGCGTGGCCAGGTCGGCACCACGGCGGTACTTGCCGTTCCAGGAATGGTTGAACTCGTGCGCGAGCAGGTCGCGCCCGGTCCAGCTCTTGTCCCACTCGGTGAAGTAGGTCGGCACACCGCTGTTTTCGCTGGAGCGATGGTGTTCCAGGCCGATGCCGCCCAACTTCTTGGTCAGCGCCAGCAGGAATTCGTAGTGATCGAAATGCCGCGCGCCGTAAAGCTTGTCCATCTGCTGCACCAGCGACGCATGCGCCTTGATCTGCTCGGGCTTGGCCTCCAGCGACTTGGCTTCGTCGGCGAACACGTTGAGGTAGACCGGCTGCTTGCCGGCGCTCAGCTCCACGCGCTTGTAGTACTTGCCGGCGAACATCGGCGAGTCGACCAGGTCGTCGAAATCGATCGGCTTGAAGGTCACCGTGTCGCCGACGCGGCGGTCGGTCTCCAGTGCCGTGGCATAGCTCCAGCCGGCTGGCAAGGTGACGCTGGCCTGGGCCTTGATGTTGCGCGCGAACACCCCGGCTGGATACAGCGCGGTGGTATTCCACTGCAGGTTGAGCATTTCCGGAGTCATCATCACCCGGCCCTGGTTGGGGGCCTGCGGCGAGAGGAACTTGAACTCGGCCACCAGCTCGGTGGCGCCCTGGGGCACGTCCACCTTGAACGCGTAGACATCGAACTGGTCGCGCGTCCATGGCACCACCTTGCCATCGACCTTGATCACCAGACCGGCCAGTTTGTCGATCGGCCCTGTCGGCGAGTGGTTGCCCGGAATCCACTGCGGATACAGCAGCGTCATCGGGCCCGGCTTGGCCGGCATCGTGGTCTTGACCTTGAAGATGCGGTGGGCCAGATCGGTGGCATCGACGTCGATCTTCAAGGTGCCGTCGAACGGCACGTCCTGCAGAGGCGCGGTTTGCGCGGCGGCCGGCAACGACAGCGCTGCCAGCAGCGACACGGACAACAGGGTGGGCATCTTCATCGCAACTCCGCAGGTGACCTGGAACAGGCAAGCCCACGATGCTAAGCGCCCACCACGGCTTCCCCGTATGCCATTGGTCATGCCGCAGGCAAATTCATGCGCAAAAAAAAGCCGCCCATCGCTGGCGGCTTTCTCCGATCCGGCACTGCGCCGTCTCAATGCATCATGTTGACGTTCATGTTGTGCAGCACCCACAGCGAGCCGACGATCACGATGCCGATGATCAGCAACGAGAACAGGCCCACCTGCACGTTGGAGCGCTGCTCGGGCGTGCGATCCATATGCAGGAAGTACACCATGTGCACCAGCATCTGCACTGCGGCCATGACCGAGATCACGACGATGGTGACGCCCTTGGAGAACGCCCCGCTCATCACCATCGCAAACGGGATGACGGTGAGGATGACGGCCATGACGAAGCCGATCAGATAGGACTTCAAACCGCCGGCATGCGCATCGGCCGCGGTATCGGTGTGGTGGTGATTGGCCATTACAGCGCTCCCAGCAGATAGACGACGGTGAACACACCGATCCAGATGATGTCCAGGAAATGCCAGAACAGGCTCAGGCAGGCCAGACGCGTGCTGTTGCGCGCAGTCAGGCCGTTCTTGGAGATCTGGATCACCAGCACCGCCATCCACAACAGGCCCGATGCCACGTGCAGACCGTGGGTGCCGACCAGGGTGAAGAAGGCGGACAGGAATGCGCTGCGTCCCGGGCCGGCACCTTCATGGATCAGGTGGTTGAACTCCCAGATTTCCATGCACAGGAAGCCGATACCCAGCAGCGCGGTGACAGCCAGCCAGCCATACAGGCCACCCATCTTGCGCTTGTGCGCGGCAATCATCGCAAAGCCAAAGCTCAAGCTGCTGAACAACAGCAGGAAGGTTTCCACCAGCACGAACTTCAGGTCGAACAGCTCCTTGGCGGTCGGCCCATCCACCGTGGCGCCGGAGAGCACCGCATAGGTGGCGAACAGACCGGCAAACAGCAGGCAGTCGCTCATCAGATAGACCCAGAACCCGAAGACGGTGTTGCCACCGCCGTCGTGATGCTCGTGGTCGTGATCGTGGCCGCCCGCGTGGGCGGCGTGGTCAAGCGTGGTCGAGGAAGCCATGGTCATACCACCTTCGCGGCCTGCGCCGCCTGTTGCTGTTCGAGCAGCGCAAAGCGCGCGTTTTCGATGCGCTCCACTTCATCGGCCGGCACCCAGTAATCGATGTCGTCGTCGAAGGTACGCGCGATGAAGCTGCCGATCATGCCCACCAGGCCAATGATGGCCAGCCACCAGATGTGCCAGATCAGACCGAAGCCCAGCAAC
The DNA here is from genome assembly GCF_040182365.1 of Xanthomonas sp. 10-10. Classification (NCBI taxonomy): domain Bacteria; kingdom Pseudomonadati; phylum Pseudomonadota; class Gammaproteobacteria; order Lysobacterales; family Lysobacteraceae; genus Xanthomonas; species Xanthomonas sp. 10-10. Next base: position 1,633,732 of record NZ_CP144460.1, on the reverse strand, counting down.
ACGCTGAAGGCGCCGATATACACGCCTGCACCGGTGTTGCGCGGCATGTGGATGGGTTCGTACTTGGACGGACGCACCCAGCCCTTGCCGTTCTGCTTGTCGGCCCAGAACTGATCGCGGTCGTCGATGTGCGGCAGCACGGCGAAGTTGTAGAACGGCGGCGGCGAGGAGGTGGCCCACTCCAGGGTGCGGCCATCCCACGGATCGCCCGTGTGGTCCATGTGCTCCTTGCGCTTCCAGACGCTGTAACCGATCTGCACCAGATTCAGGAAGATGCCCAGGCCGATGATCGCAGCACCCACCGCAGCGACATACAGCCACGGCGCCCACTCGGGATGGTTGTAGGTGTTCATGCGGCGGGTCATGCCCATGAAGCCGAGCACGTACAGCGGCATGAAGGCCACGAAGAAGCCGATGATCCAGCACCAGAACGAGGCCTTGCCGATCTTCTCGTTGAGCTTGAAGCCGAACGCCTTCGGGAACCAGTAGGTCAGCCCGGCCAGGTAACCGAACACCACGCCGCCGATGATCACGTTATGGAAGTGCGCGATCAGGAACAGGCTGTTGTGCAGCACGAAGTCCACGGCCGGGATCGCCAGCATCACACCGGTCATGCCGCCGATGGTGAAGGTGATGATGAAGCCGATCGTCCACAGCACCGGCGAGGTCATGTGCACGCGGCCGCGGAACATGGTGAACAGCCAGTTGAAGATCTTCACGCCGGTCGGGATCGAGATGATCATCGTCGTGATGCCGAAGAAGGCATTGACGTTGGCACCCGAGCCCATGGTGAAGAAGTGGTGCAACCACACCACGAACGACAGCACGCCGATGCACGAGGTGGCGTAGACCATCGAGGTGTAGCCGAACAGGCGCTTGCGGCTGTAGGTGGCGATCAACTCGGAGAAGATGCCGAACGCCGGCAGGATCAGGATGTAGACCTCCGGGTGACCCCAGATCCAGATCAGGTTGACGTACATCATGGCGTTGCCGCCACCGTCGTTGGTGAAGAAGTGCGTGCCCAGGTAACGGTCGGCACCCAGCAGCGCCAGCGCCACGGTCAGGATCGGGAACGCAGCGATGATCAGGATGTTGGTGATCAGCGCGGTCCAGGTGAAGATCGGCATGCGCATCAGGGTCATGCCCGGCGCGCGCATCCGCATGATCGTCACGAAGAAGTTGATGCCGGTCAGCAACGTGCCCAACCCTGAGACCTGCAACGCCCAGATGTAGTAATCGACACCGACCCCTGGACTGTATTCCAGCCCCGACAACGGCGGATAGGCCAGCCAGCCGGTCTGCGCGAATTCGCCGACGCCCAGCGAGATGTTGATCAGCGCCGCACCGGCCACGAACAGCCAGAAGCTCAGCGAGTTCAGGAACGGAAACGCCACGTCGCGTGCGCCGATCTGCAGCGGCACGATCAGGTTCAACAGGCCGGTCATGAACGGCATGGCCATGAAGAAGATCATGATCACGCCATGCGCGGTGAAGATCTGGTCGTAGTGGTGCGGCGGCAGGACGCCTTCGCCACCGTTACCCGCCAGCGCCTGCTGGGTACGCATCATCGCCGCATCGGCGAAGCCGCGCAGCAACATGACCAGCGCCACGATGATGTACATCACACCGATGCGCTTGTGGTCCACCGAGGTGAACCACTCGTTCCACAGGTAGCCCCACAGCTTGTACTTGGTGATGGCGCCAGCGATGAGCAGGCCGAGCAGGCCGGCACCACCGAGAGCGACCATGATGATCGGCTCGTGGTACGGAACCGCCTCGATCGTAAGTTTGCCTAGCATCACTTGTCTCCAGAAGTGCACATGGCAACCGGCTCTGCAGCCGATGCCTCATGGTCGCCGTGGCCTTTGTTGTGGCCCGGACCATTCATGTATTTGTCGACCAGCGAGCGGAACATGCCGTCCTGCACCGACGAGTAGTAGGTGACCGGATACTGTTCCTTGTCGTTGCGGTTGGCGGCCAGCACCTGGTACTCGGCAGCGTTCAACGCGGTCGGCGATGCCTTGACCTTGGCCACCCATGCATCGAAGCCGGCCTGATCCACGGCATGCGCCTTGAAGCTCATCTTCGAGAAGCCGTGACCGCTGTAGTTGGTCGACAGGCCGAAGTATTCGCCTGGCTCGTTGGCCACCAGATGCAGCTTGGTTTCCATGCCCGCCATCGCGTAGATCATGGTCCCCAGGTGCGGAATGAAGAACGAGTTCATCACCGTGTCGGAGGTGATCTTGAAGTTCAGCGGCGTATGCACCGGGAACGCGATCTCGTTGACCGTGGCGATGTTCTGGTCCGGGTAGATGAACATCCACTTCCAGTCCAGCGACACCGCTTCGATGGTGATCGGCTTGACGTCCGAATCCAGCGGCCGGTAAGGGTCCAGCGCGTGCGAGGAGCGCCAGGTCAGCACCGCCAGCACCAGGATGATCACGCACGGGATCGACCACACCACCACCTCGATCGCGGTGGAATGCGACCAGTCCGGCTCGTAGCGCGCCTTCGTGTTGGATGCGCGGTACTTCCACGCGAACGCAATCGTCATCACGATCACCGGGATGACCACGATCAGCATCAGCACCACCGAGGTGATCAGCAGTTGCTTCTCGTCGTGGCCGATCTGGCCTTTCGGATTGAGGATGGCCGAGTTGCAGCCTGCCAACAGCAGGAACGGCAACATCAGACCTGGACGAAGTAAACGCCCGAGATGTTTCAGCGGAATCATCGGTCGATCCAAGTGCGAAGGAACGCCAGCCGCGCATCGTCTCCAGCAAGGGAGATGTCCGGCGATGCCCTTCTTTTTGGGGGAGGGCCCACGCAGACCGAAGTTGCAGGTTAGCGTGCCAATTTTAATCTTTGCTGCACCTGCACGAAACCCATTGGCAATGATCTGCCGCAATAAATGCGCGCAAAACCGTGCGACATGTTGTCGCAGCGCAGCGTAAGCAAAGATGCAGGCCATGACGCCCGTCGTCGCAGCCTGCGGTTGCAGTGCAATCGATGCGCAAAACACGTGAAATACGCTTGCGAACGCCAGAAACGCAACTGGGCCGGCCAAGGGCCGACCCAGTGCTGAAGCGATGGTGCCGGAAATAGGAATCGAACCTACGACCTACGCATTACGAATGCGCCGCTCTACCAACTGAGCTATTCCGGCGAGCCGTGCATTGTAGGAGCGGAGCCAGGGGCTGGTCAATCGCCGCCGTGGCGGCCAGCTGCGCGAATGGTCTGCCAGACGTGCCGACACCCGGACGTCGCTCTCCCTGCCCTGCCCGGCAGCTTTGGCTGCTGACGTGAAGTCAGCTGACCAGGCGCAACCGCAATTCCTTAGGCAGCGCAAACACCATCGATTCGGGCTCGCCTTCCAGCTCGGACACACTGTTGGCGCCCAGCTCGCGCAACCGCGCCAGCACGCCATCGACCAGCACCTGCGGGGCGGAGGCGCCAGCGGTCAGGCCGATGTGCTGCTTGCCGACGATCCAGGCCGGATCGATCTCGCCGGCATTGTCGATCAGGTACGACTCCACCCCGTCGCGGCGTGCGAGTTCGCTCAGTCGATTGGAATTGGAGCTATTGGGCGAGCCGACCACCAGCACTAGGTCGCACTGGCGCGCCAGATCGCGCACTGCGTCCTGGCGGTTCTGGGTGGCATAGCAGATGTCGTCGTGGCGCGGCCCCTGCATCGCCGGGTAGCGCGCACGCAGCGCCTCGATGATGCCCATGGTGTCGTCGACCGACAGCGTGGTCTGGGTGGTGTAGGCGAGATTGTCGGGCTGGCGAATCTGCAGCGTGGCAACCTGCTCGATGTCCTCGACCAGATAGATCGTGCCCGGGCCGCGCTCGCGGCTCCACTGCCCCATGGTGCCTTCCACTTCCGGGTGCCCGGCATGGCCGATCAGCACCACATCGCGACCGGCACGGCAGTGGCGGGCAACCTCGAAATGCACCTTGGTCACCAGCGGACAGGTCGCGTCGAACACCTTCAAGCCGCGGCGCTCGGCCTCCTGGCGCACCGCCTGCGAGACGCCGTGTGCGCTGAAGATCACCGTGGCGTTGTCGGGCACCTCGTCGAGCTCTTCGACGAAGACCGCACCGCGCTGCTTCAGGTCGTCGACCACGAAGCGGTTGTGCACCACTTCATGGCGCACATAGATCGGCGCGCCCAGCGTCTCGATCGCGCGCTTGACGATCTCGATCGCGCGGTCGACACCGGCACAGAAACCACGGGGATTGGCGAGCAGGACATCCATGACGGGCATTCTACGGGAATGGAGAAAGAGGGGTCGGACCGGGTGGCGCGCGTCGGCACCGGGGCTTCAGGGGCGATTCCCGATTCCCGGCTCGTGTTTGCCGCCCTTGTCGAACAGCCCGAACACCGCAATCCCGATGGCACCGCCCACGATGGCCGAGTCGGCGATGTTGAATGACGGCCAGGTATGGCTGCCGATATACCACTGGATGAAATCGATCACGTGGCCGTGCATCAGCCGGTCGATCACATTGCCGATCGCCCCGCCAATCACCAGCGCGTAGGGCAGCGCGCTGCGCCACTGCCCACGCGCGGTGCGCGACAGCCAGAACGCCAGCAGGCCACTGATGCCCACCGCCAGCGCGGTGAAGAACCACAGCTGCCATCCGCCGGCATCGCTCAGGAAGCTGAAGGCTGCACCGGTGTTATAGGTGCGGTGCCAGTTCCAGAAGCCGTCGATGACCGGCACCGGGGTGTATTCAGGCAGGCTGGACAACACCCAGGCCTTGCTCCACTGGTCCAGCCCGACCACGAGTGCGGACAGCAGCAACCAGATCAGGGCGGAGGGTTTGGGGCGTTGACTCATGTCGGAAGGTCGCAGTTGGTGGTGACTTCTCCGACGCCGGAGAAGATGCCTGGATGGCGTTGAGGATGACGGTGGCAGAACGAAAGCCGGAAGACAGGCGCGCAAGGATGGCATGGACCTCGAAGCCAGCCGCCCCGTCCCGCCTTGCCGCATGCGCCACGCTTCAGCAAGCTGGGAAATGCGACGCTGGCGCAGTCACCCAGCCGCAGCGCCTGCGAACGAAGTCGCACGCAGGCGCAAGCCGGGCCCATACGGGTTCTGGATCACGCGTGGCAGGATCGGCCCGCCATGCGCATCGTGCAAACCCATCAGAACCAGCGACGATCCTCGCCAGGGCCTTCGATATTGCTGACGCAGCGGCTGCACAGTTCCGGGTGTCGCGCATCGCTGCCCACGCTGGCCTGGTGGTGCCAGCAGCGCACGCACTTGGCCTTGCTGGTCGGTTGCGCGCTGACGAAGATGTCGTCGGTGCTGGCCGCAGTCACGGTCACGTCGCCACTGATGAACAGGAAGCGCAGCTCCTCGGCCAGCGGCTGCCAGCGCGCCGCGGTCTGCGCATCGGCCGCCACGGTGATCTCCGCTTCCAGCGCCGCGCCGATTGCCCCGTTGGCACGCATCGGCTCCAGCACCTTGGCCACCTGCTCGCGCAAGGCCAGCAGCCTGTCGACATCGGCACTGCTCAACGCAGCATCGGCCGGCAACGGCGCCAGGCCGTCGTACCAGGTGGCGAACAACACGTTGTCGACCCGCTTGCCCGGCAGGTAGCCCCACAGTTCCTCGGCGGTGAAGCTCAGCACCGGCGCCACCCAGCGCACGAAGGCTTCGGCCACGTGATACATCGCGCTCTGCGCCGAACGGCGGCCGCGTGCATCCTCGGCCATCGTGTACAGGCGGTCCTTGGTCACGTCCAGATACAGCGAGCCCAGGTCCACGCTGCAGAAATTCAGCAGCGCCTGCACGATCTCGGCAAAGTCGTAGCGCGCGTAGGCGGCGACGATCTTTTCCTGCAGCTCGTGCGCGCGATGCACGATCCAGCGGTCCAGCAGCACCATGTCGTCCAGCGCCACCAGATGCTGCAACGGGTCGAAGCCATGCAGATTGCCGAGCAAAAAGCGCGCGGTATTGCGCAGGCGGCGATACGCATCGGCATTGCGCTTGAGGATCTCCTGCGACAGCGACATCTCGTTGCTGTAATCGGCCGAGGCGATCCACAGGCGCAGGATGTCCGCGCCCAGGGTCTTCATGATCTCCTGCGGCTCGATGCCGTTGCCGGAAGACTTGGACATCTTGCGGCCGTGTTCGTCCACGGTGAACCCGTGGGTGAGGCACTGCTTGTAAGGCGCCGCCTTGTCCATTGCCACGCCGCTCAGCAGCGAGGACTGGAACCAGCCGCGATGCTGGTCGGAGCCTTCCAGGTACAGGTCGGCCGGCTTGGGCAGGCCGCGGTCCACCAGCACCGCTTCATGGGTCACACCGGAGTCGAACCACACATCCAGGATGTCGGTGATCTTGTCGTAGTGGGCCGCTTCGTCGCCCAGCAGTTCGGCCGCGTCCAGCGTGTACCACACGTCCACGCCACCCTGCTCCACCCGGTCGGCGACCTGGCGCAGCAACTCGGTGCTGCGCGGATGCGGCTCGCCGGTTTCGCGGTGCACGAACAGCGCGATCGGCACGCCCCAGGTGCGCTGGCGCGAGATGGTCCAGTCCGGGCGGCCGTCGACCATGCCGGCGATTCGCGCCTGGCCCCAGGCCGGGTACCAGGTCACCTGCTCGATGGCCTTGAGCGCATCGGCGCGCAGGTTGGCCTGCTCCATCGAGATGAACCACTGCGGCGTGGCACGGAACGCGATCGGTGTCTTGTGCCGCCAGCAATGCGGATAGCTGTGCTCCATCTTGCTGGCCGCCAGCAACGCACCGGTGCCGCCCAGCGCCTCGATGATGACGTCGTTGGCCTTCCAGATATGCAGCCCGGCCAGCACGGTGTCGCCCAGCGGCGGTGTGGAGGGCAGGTACACGCCACGCCCGTCCACCGGGTTGATCTGCGCAGCGCCGTAACGCTCGAGCAGGCCGTACTGCTTGGAGACCTGGTAGTCCTCCTGGCCATGGCCCGGTGCGGTGTGCACCGCGCCGGTACCGTCCTCGGCCGACACGTGGTCGCCCAGCAGCAGCGGGATCTCGCGCTCGGCATAGAACGGGTGGTTCAGCAGCATCTGGTCCAGTACGGCGCCCTTGGCATGGCCATGCACCGCCACTTCGTCCACGCCGTAGCGCGCCAGCACCCTGGCCGCGAGGGCCTCAGCCACCACCAGCCAGCGCGGCTGGCCGCGGTCGGCCGGGCCTTCGACCAGCACGTAATCGAGCTCCGCACCCAGGCTCACCGCCAGCGACGCCGGCAGCGTCCACGGCGTGGTGGTCCAGATCGGCACCGCCACGCTGGTGCCTGCCGGCAGGCTGGCACCGAATGCGGCAGCCACCGCCGCCGGATCGCGCGCCGGATAGGCCACATCCACGGTCGGCGAGACCTTGTCGGCGTATTCGATCTCGGCCTCGGCCAGCGCCGAGCCGCAATCGAAGCACCAATGCACCGGCTTGACGCCGCGGGTCAGGTGGCCGTTGTCCACCACCTTGGCCAGCGCGCGGATTTCATTGGCTTCGAAGCGGAAATCCAGCGTCTTGTACGGGTTATCCCAATCGCCGACCACGCCCAGGCGCTTGAAATCGCGCCGCTGCAGATCGATCTGCTCGGCCGCGTATTCGCGGCACTTCTGGCGGAACTCGGCAGCGTCCAGCTTGACGCCGACCTTGCCGTACTTCTTTTCGATCGCGATTTCGATCGGCAGGCCATGGCAATCCCAGCCCGGGATGTACGGCGCATCGAAGCCAGCCAGATACTTCGACTTGACGATGATGTCCTTGAGGATCTTGTTGACCGCGTGACCCAGATGGATCTGGCCATTGGCATACGGCGGGCCATCGTGCAGCACGAACAGCGGGCGCCCCGCCGCGTTGGCACGCAGTTGCGCATACAGCCCATCGCGCTCCCAGCGGTCCAGCATCGCCGGCTCACGCTTGGGCAGGTCGCCGCGCATCGGAAATTCCGTCGCAGGCAGATGGAGAGTGGCTTTGTAGTCTTGGGTCACAGGAATCTACCGTTGCGCTGCGTAAGGAGATGTACGGGGATGTTGCGAAGCGGTGGCATCGACGGCGTCTGCATCTGCCAAATGGCGCGAAGCGTTGTCACGCTGCCCCTCAACGGGAAGACCGACGGAACGAGCAACGCCCGCATCGGCAGGCAGGCGCGAGGGGCTCGCCTTGAGCACGGCGCGGGCCTGCTCGGCGTCGCGATGCATCTGCACGGTCAACGCGTCCAGCCCATCGAACTTTTCTTCATCGCGCAGCTTGGCGACGAATTCGACCTCGATATGCCGGCCATACAGATCGCCCTGGAAATCGAACAGGTGCGCTTCCAGCAATGGCTCCACGCCGGCCACGGTGGGCCGGGTACCGAAGCTGGACACCGATGGCCACGGCCGCTCGGCCACGCCATGCACCCAGGTCGCGTAGATGCCCGACAACGCGGGAGTGCGCGGGAAACGCAGATTGGCGGTGGGATAGCCCAGCGTGCGCCCCAGTTGCTTGCCGCGCACCACCCGCCCACCGATGGCATACGGGCGGCCGAGCAGTTCCCCGGCATGCACGAACTCCCCGGCGCCCAGCAGCTCGCGAATCCGCGTGGCGGAAATCCGCTCGCCGTGCAGGTGCACCGGCGTGATTTCGCCAGCCGCAAATCCATGCTGTTCACCCAACGCACGCAGCAAGCCGATATCGCCGCCACGCCGATGGCCGAAACGAAATTCCGGGCCGATCCACACCTCTTTGGCGCATAGCCGGCCGACCAGCGCCAGCCGTGCGAAGTCTTCGGCACTCATTGCCGACAAGCGGCCGTCGAAACGGATCAGGCCCACGCTGTCGGCACCGAAGTCGTACAGGCCTTCGATCTTGGCGCGCGCCAGGGTCAAGCGCGGCGGCGGCGCGGCCGGCGCAAAAAATTCGCGCGGCAACGGCTCGAAGCTCAACGCCACCGCCGGCACGCCCAGTGCGCGCGCGCGCGCGATGGCGTGCTGCACCAGCGTCCGATGCCCCAGGTGCAGGCCATCGAAAGCGCCGATGCAGACCACGCTTCCGTGCGGGAACAGCGTCCCGCCCTCGACGTCTCTAAACAGCCTGCTCATTCCTCGATCCAAACAGATGCCGGCCTGGTGGCCGACCCTCGCTGATACATAACTTGTAAGTATAGCCGTGCCTGTCAAGCCGCATGGGCGCGCCTGGCGCGCGCAGCACCACCCACGCGCGTGGCCTGGGCAGGCAGCGACTGGAATCCGCTCCCCGACCGTAACGTCGGCCAGGGCCGCCCCGGACCTTCCACGCCTGTGCGGCCGCGCTGATTGCAGACACCCCGGCGGAGCTCGCCAGGGGCCGCTGCAATGTTCGGAACCAGGGCGGCTCAGCTCTCCCGCAGATGCCGCGGCCGCAACCCCAACGCCACTTGGGCGACCACGTAGGTCAGCCCGCCGCTGCCGACCAGCACCGCCAACCAACCGATGCGATGCCATTTATCCATCACGGTGAACGATGGCAGCCACCACAACACGCCCAACAGCACCGTTACCATGGCCGCGCACGCCAGCAACAGGCGTACCGCATAGCCGCCCCAGCCCGGCCGCCGCTGGTAGACGCCGGACTTGCCGAGCCAGTACCACAGCAACCCGAGATTGAGATAACTCGACAGCGCGCTCGCAATGCCAAGCGCCAGATGCAGACCCGGCTGCTTGCCCAGCGCCTGCATCACGCCCTGGGCCTTGAGCTCGGGCGGCACCATGATCTGGTAGACCACTGCCAGCAACGCGAAGTTGAACACCATGTTGGCCACCAGCGCCGCCACGCCGGCGCGTACCGGAGTACGGGTGTCCTGGCGCGCGTAGAACGCCGGCAGCAGCACCTTGAGCATGGCGTAGGCCGGCAGGCCGAAGCTCAGCCCGTAGACCGACATCGCGGTCATGCGCGTATCGAACGCGGTGAACTGGCGGTACTGGAACAAGGTGGCCACCAGCGGCTCGGCCAGCAGCAGCAAGCCGAGCATCGCCGGCATCGCGATCAGCAGCGTGGTACGAAAGCCCCAGTCCAGCGCGCCGGAGAACGCGTTGCGGTCGGTCTTGACGTGATGGCGCGCCAGCGCCGGCAGGATCACCGTGCCCAGCGCCACCCCGAACACGCCCAGCGGCAATTCCAGGAAGCGGTCGGCCAGCGACAGCCACGACTGTGAGCCATCGGTCAGCCTGGCCGCGATGACGGTGTCCAGCAGCAGGTTGATCTGCGCGATCGATGAGCCGAACAGGGTCGGCACCATCAGGGTCAGCACCTTGCGCACGCCCGGATGGCGCCAGCCCCAGCGCGGCAGGGTCAGCAGGTCGATGCCTTTCAGCGAAGGCAGCTGGAACAGCAACTGCAGCATGCCTGCCGCCAGCACCGCCCAGCCCAGCGCCAGGATCTGTTTTTCCGGAGTGCCGCCCAGCTTCGGCGCCAGCCACACGGCGCCGGCGATCATGCACAGGTTGAGGATCACCGGGGTCAGCGCCGGCATGGCGAACTTCTGGAAACTGTTCAGCGCCCCGCCGGCCAGCGCGGTCAGCGAGACGAACAGCAGGAACGGGAAGGTCAGACGGAACAGATCCACCAGCAGGCCATGCTTGGCCGGATCCGTATCTACCCCACTGGAGAACAGCGTGGCCAGCGACGGCGCGAAGATCAGCGCCAGCGCGGTGACAAGCAGCAGCACTCCGCCCAGCGTGCCTGCCACCCGTGCCATCAACTCGCGCAGGTCCGCATGCGGGCGGGTTTCCTTGATCTCGGTGAACACCGGCACGAACGCGGTGGCGAAGGACCCTTCGGCAAATAGCCGGCGCAGGAAATTGGGGACCCGGAATGCCACCCAAAACGCATCGGTCACTGCATTGGTGCCGAAGGTGGTGGTGATGACCTGGTCGCGAACCAGTCCCAGCACCCGCGACACCATGGTCATACTGCTGAATGAGAGCAGGCCTCTCAACATGCCAGGCTTGCTCACGCTGCATCCCTCTTGACAACTGACTTGACGTACATATCTGGGTCCATCATACTTTCCCGCTTGCTTTTTCCACTACACCGATTCTTCAGGAAACCACCACCGTGGCCAATATCAAGTCCGCCAAGAAGCGCGCCAAGCAGACCGTTGTGCGCAATGAGCGCAACACCGGACAGCGCTCGATGCTGCGCACCGCCGTCAAGAAGGTGATCAAGGCCCTTGACGCCAACGATGCCGCAGGCGCCGAAGCTGCTTTCGCCGTTGCTCAGCCCATCCTCGACCGTTTCAGCGCCCGTGGCCTGATTCACAAGAACAAGGCTGCGCGCCACAAGAGCCGTCTGACCGCTCGCATCAAGGCCATCAAGGCCGCGTAAGCGATCAACCGCGCCGTTACCGGAAGCCTGGCTTCCGGCAACACAGAAAAACCCGGCCTCGGCCGGGTTTTTTGTGTGCCTGTACGTGCACTCAGCCCGCATTGCGCGCCTCGAGCTCGTCCTCGCGCTGGCGGTCGAAGAACGCCATGACATCCTTCATGATCGGGAACGTGCCATCGCGCCCCAGCGCTGACACCAGATACCACGGCGCGGTCCAGCCCAGCTCGGCCACGATGGTTTCGGCGGCGGCACGCGCTTCGTCCTCGAACATCAGGTCGGCCTTGTTGAGGACCAGCCAGCGCGGCTTCTTCAGCAGCTCGGCATCGTGACGTTCCAGCTCGCGCTCGATGGTGCGCACCTGATCCACCGGTGAGGCGTCCACGCCCCCATCCATCGGCGAAATATCCACAAGATGCAGCAGCAGCCGGGTGCGCTGCAGATGGCGCAGGAACTGCGTGCCCAGGCCGGCACCATCGGCGGCCCCCTCGATCAGGCCCGGCACGTCCGCGATCACGAAGCTGCGATAGGCCTCGACACTGACCACGCCCAGATTTGGATACAGCGTGGTGAACGGATAGTCGGCCACCTTCGGCGTCGCCGAGGACACCGCGCGGATCAGCGTGCTCTTGCCGGCATTGGGGAAACCCAGCAGGCCGACGTCGGCCAGCAGCTTGAGCTCGAGCTTGAGCAGACGCTCCTCACCCTCTTCGCCGGTGGTGGACTGGCGCGGCGCGCGATTGACCGAGCTCTTGAAATGCATGTTGCCCAGACCGCCCTTGCCGCCTTTGGCCACCAGCAGTCGATCGCCATGCTGGGTCAGGTCGCCGATCACTTCGTCGGTCTGCACATTGATGACCACGGTGCCGACCGGCACCACGATGACGCGATCTTCGCCCCCCTTGCCATAGGCCTGACGGCCCATGCCGTTCTCGCCGCGCTGCGCCTTGAAGGTGCGCTCATGACGAAAATCGACCAGGGTGTTGACGTTCTCGTCCGAGACGATCCAGACGCTGCCGCCGGCACCGCCATCGCCACCGTCGGGACCACCAAGTGGAATGAACTTCTCGCGGCGAAAGCCGACACAGCCATTGCCGCCATTACCGGCGGTCACCAGGATTTCTGCTTCGTCGACTAACTTCATGAGATTTGGGATTCGTAATTTGGGATTGGTAACACCACCGCAGGACGCCGCTTGGCGAGCGCGGAGATAACAGGAAGCTACGGTATCGGGACGATCGAAATCCGCCGTTGCGAATCCCCAATCCCGAATCCCTACTTCCAGCCGTCAAACGAAAAACCCCGCAAAAGCGGGGCTTTCCGTCTCGTCCGCCGGGCAGCGATGCCTGACGAACTGGCCTGCATGGAGCGGGCGATTACGCCTCGGCAACCACGCTGACGGTACGACGCTTCTTCGGACCCTTGGTGGAGAACTCCACCTTGCCGTCGACCAACGCAAACAGCGTGTGGTCACGACCCAGGCCGACGCCGGCGCCCGGGTGGAACTGGGTGCCGCGCTGACGCACGATGATGTTGCCGGCGTCGATGGCCTGGCCACCGAAAATCTTCACGCCGAGGTACTTCGGGTTGGAATCGCGACCGTTGCGCGAGGAACCTACGCCCTTTTTATGTGCCATGACTGGTTCTCCTTACTTCTTGTCGCCACCGGCGATGCCGGTGATCTCGATTTCGGTGTAGTACTGACGGTGTCCCTGACGCTTCATGTGGTGCTTGCGGCGACGGAACTTGATGATGCGCACCTTGTCGGCGCGGCCATGGGCCACGACCTTGGCGGTGACCGAGGCGCCCTTCAGCGCATCGCCCAGCTTGATGCCATCGCTATCGCCCAGCATCAGGATGGTGTCGAACTTGATCTCGTTGCCTGCTTCGACTTCGAGCTTTTCCACGCGGAGCGTTTCGCCCTGCGCGACGCGGTATTGCTTACCGCCGGTTACCAGAACTGCGTACATGACCAGGTGTTCCTCTGTAGTTATTATGGTCGCCTGACTTGCCCATGGGGCAGACAGGAGCGGGATTGTACTGGCCTAGCGGGTTTCGGGTCAACCCGCAAGCAGGTTCGCAGCCGCGCACCCGAATCGGACGGGTGGAACGCATCATCCGGCCGCCACAACGGCCCCGGCAGACTGGCATTTGGGGCAATTGCCCTCACCTAGGTCGGCGGGTAGGCTGATCGACTGCCACTCATTCCTGCTGAGCACGCTCGCACCACTGCCGGTTCGCCGGCCCGACATCGGATCCCCCATGGCGATGGATTTCATCCGCATCCGCGGCGCGCGGACGCACAACCTCAAGAACATCGACCTCGACCTGCCTCGCGACAAACTGATCGTGATCACCGGCCTGTCCGGCTCGGGCAAGTCGTCGTTGGCGTTCGACACCATTTATGCGGAGGGCCAGCGCCGCTACGTCGAATCGCTGTCGGCGTATGCGCGCCAGTTCCTCAGCGTGATGGAAAAGCCGGACCTGGACCATATCGAAGGCCTGTCCCCGGCAATTTCGATCGAACAGAAGTCGACCTCGCACAACCCGCGTTCCACGGTCGGCACGATCACCGAGATTTACGACTACCTGCGCCTGCTGTACGCGCGCGTCGGTCAGCCGCGCTGCCCGGACCACGGCTTCCCGCTGGAGGCGCAGACGGTCAGCCAGATGGTCGACCACATGCTCACCCAGGACCAGGAGCAGCGCTACATGCTACTGGCGCCGGTGATCCGCGAGCGCAAGGGCGAGCATGCGCAGGTGTTCGAGCAACTGCGCGCGCAGGGTTTCGTGCGCGTGCGCGTGGATGGCGAGCTGTACGAAATCGACGCGGTGCCGCCGCTGGCGCTGCGCCAGAAGCACACCATCGAGGCGGTGATCGACCGCTTCCGTCCGCGCGAGGACATCAAGCAACGGCTGGCGGAAAGCTTCGAAACCGCGCTCAAGCTCGGCGAAGGCATGGTGGCTGTGCAGTCGCTGGACGACCCGGCCGCGGCGCCGCACCTTTTTTCGTCCAAGTACAGCTGCCCGGTCTGCGATTACTCGCTGCCGGAGCTGGAACCGCGGCTGTTTTCGTTCAACGCACCGGTGGGCGCCTGCCCCAGTTGCGATGGCCTGGGCGTGGCCGAGTTCTTCGACCCGGACCGGGTGGTGGTACATCCGGAGCTGTCGCTGTCGGCCGGCGCGGTGCGTGGCTGGGACCGGCGCAACGCCTATTATTTCCAGCTGATCGCCTCGCTGGCCAAGCACTACAAGTTCGACGTGGATGCGGTGTGGAACTCGCTGCCGGCCAAGGTGCGCCAGGCGGTGCTGTTCGGCAGCGGCGATGAGGTGATCAGCTTCACCTACTTCACCGATGCCGGCGGGCGCACCACGCGCAAGCACCGCTTCGAAGGCATCCTGCCGAATCTGGAACGCCGTTACCGCGAGACCGAATCGCCGGCCGTGCGCGAAGAGCTGACCAAGTACGTCAGCCAGCAGCCCTGCCCTGCCTGCAATGGCACGCGCTTGAATCGTGCTGCGCGCAACGTGTTTGTGGCGGATCGTCCGCTGCCGGAGCTGGTGGTGTTGCCGGTCAACGAGGCGTTGAGCTTTTTCCGGGGCCTGTCGCTGCCGGGTTGGCGCGGCGAGATCGCCAGCAAGATCGTCAAGGAAATCGCCGAGCGCCTGGGCTTTTTGGTCGACGTGGGCCTGGACTACCTCACTCTGGAACGCAAGGCCGACACCTTGTCCGGCGGCGAGGCGCAGCGCATCCGCCTGGCCAGCCAGATCGGCGCCGGCCTGGTCGGGGTGATGTATGTGCTGGATGAGCCGTCGATCGGCCTGCATCAGCGCGACAACGAGCGCCTGCTGGGCACGCTGACGCGGTTGCGCGACCTCGGCAACACGGTGATCGTGGTCGAACATGACGAAGACGCCATCCGTCTGGCCGACCATGTGCTGGACATCGGCCCCGGCGCGGGCGTGCACGGTGGCGAAATCTGCGCGCAAGGCACGCTGCAGGACATCCTGGACTCGCCACGTTCGCTGACCGGGCAATACCTGTCCGGCAAGCGCCGCATCGAGATTCCCAAGCAGCGCCACAAGCCCAACCCGAAGATGATGTTGCATCTGCGCGGGGCCACCGGCAACAACCTCAAGAATGTCGACCTGGAGATTCCGGCCGGCCTGCTGACCTGCATCACCGGCGTGTCCGGTTCGGGCAAGTCGACCTTGATCAACGACACGCTGTTTTCGCTGGCAGCCAACGAGATCAACGGCGCCTCGCATCCGGTGGCGGCGCATCGGGAGATCGAAAATCTCGATCTGTTCGACAAGGTGGTCGATATCGACCAGTCGCCGATCGGACGCACGCCGCGCTCGAACCCGGCAACGTATACCGGCATGTTCACTCCGCTGCGCGAGCTGTTCGCACAGGTGCCCGAGTCGCGCGCGCGCGGCTATTCGCCGGGCCGTTTCAGCTTCAACGTACGCGGCGGCCGCTGCGAGGCCTGCCAGGGCGACGGCATGATCAAGGTGGAGATGCATTTCCTGCCCGACGTCTATGTGCCGTGCGATGTCTGTCATGGCAAACGCTATAACCGCGAGACACTGGAGATCCGTTACAAGGGCTTCAACATCAGCGACGTGTTGCAGATGACCGTCGAAGATGCGCTGCGCCTGTTCGAGCCGGTACCATCGATCGCGCGCAAGCTGGAAACGCTGGTCGATGTGGGCCTGAGCTACATCAAGCTGGGGCAGAGCGCGACCACGTTGTCCGGTGGCGAGGCGCAGCGCGTCAAGCTGTCCAAGGAACTGTCGCGTCGCGATACCGGGCGCACCCTGTACATCCTCGACGAGCCGACCACCGGCCTGCACTTCCACGACATCGAAGCGCTGCTCGGCGTGCTGCACAAGCTGCGCGACGAGGGCAACACGGTGGTGGTGATCGAACACAATCTGGACGTGATCAAGACCGCCGACTGGATCGTGGACCTGGGCCCGGAGGGCGGCCATCGTGGCGGCACCATCCTGGTGTCCGGCACACCGGAAGAGGTGGCCGCGCACGAGGCATCCTACACCGGGCAGTTCCTGGCCAAGATGCTGCCGTCGGTCAAGGCGCGCGAAACCCGCCCGGCCGCGATGGCCAACAAGCCGGATGCGCGCCCGCCGCGCAAGGTCAAACCGGAGAAGGTGACCAAGGTCGCCAAGTCCGCCACCAAGAAGACTGCAAAGAAGAAGGCAAGCTGATGAGCGAACACAAGATCCTGGCACGCATCCCGATCAGCGTGCGCTGGCGCGACATGGACAGCATGGGCCACGTCAACAACGCCAAATACATCTCGTACCTGGAAGAAGCGCGTGTGCGCTGGATGCTGGGCGTGCAAGGCGTGTCGATGACCGACCGTATCGCGCCAGTGGTCGCCGCCACCAACGTCAATTACAAGCGCCCGCTGGTGTGGCCCAACGACATCACGGTGGAGTTGTTCGTCGAGCGCCTGGGCAGCAGCAGCATCACCATCGGCCACCGCATCGTCGACCAGAAGGACGAGGGCGTGCTGTATTCGGACGGCAATGTGGTGGTGGTGTGGATCGATACGCAGACCGGCAAGAGCGCGGCGCTGCCGGATGCGGTACGCGCAGCGAGCAGCTGATCGCGCTCAGCACGGACGCGGTTGAATGACGCATGGCGGCTTCTTGATGGAGCCGCCGTTTTTATTTGCGCATTTCCCGCCCCTGGCGAAACAGCTGGCTCGGCATATGCGCTTGATGTGCGATGTGCCTGCACGCCAAAACGCAGCACCGGACCAGCAGCGCGTCTGCATGTACGCGCTGCATGCAGCGACGGCCGTCTATCATGACCCGACTTTCAGGAGCCCCGCATGAGCATCCAAATCCTCGACCACGGCCGTCTTCGCGAACTCCGCCTAGCGCGCCCGCCGGTCAATGCGCTGGATACCGCACTCTGCCAGGCACTGACTTCCGCCGTGCAGCAGCTGGGAAGCGATGTCGACGGCGTGGTGCTGTCGGGTAGCGAACGCATTTTTTCCGGCGGCATGGATGTGCCGCACCTGCTGTCGCATGGCACCGACCGCGCTGCGCTGCTGGCCAGCTGGACGGCCTTCTTCGAGGCAGCGCAGGCATTGGCCCATTGCCCGGTGCCGGTGGTGGCGGCGATCGGCGGCCATGCGCCGGCCGGCGGTTGCGTGCTGGCGCTGTGCTGCGACTACCGGGTGATGGCGCGCAGCGCCGATACCGCAAGGCCGTACACGATCGGCCTGAATGAAGTGCAGGTGGGGTTGGCGGCGCCGGAAGGCATCCAGCGGCTGCTGCGCCGCGTGGTCGGGGCGCATCGCGCCGAACGCCTGCTGATTTCCGGGCAATTGCTGCCGGCCGAACAGGCCGCCCAGATCGGCCTGGTGGACGAGCTGGTGGACGGCGAGCTGGTCACCGCACGCGCGGTGGCGTGGCTGCAGGAGCTGCAACAACTGCCACGGCAGCCGATGCTGGCCACGCGCGCGGTGGCCAGGGAGGATCTGCGCGCTGCACTGGCGCCGGAGCTGATCCAGCTGGAGCGCTTTGTCGATGGCTGGTACGCACCCGATGCCCAGGCCGCGCTGCGCGGCCTGGCCGCACGGCTACAGAAGGCCTGAGCCCGGCCCCCGCACGGTGGCTGGCAGGCGGCCCGCTATAATCGTGGTCCGTCGCACGCCCAGGCCAGCCTCTTGTCCGCCACCGCCGAACCCGTCGTCTCCGAACTGATCAGCCTGCTGTCGCTGGAGCGCCTGGAAGACAACCTGTTTCGCGGCCAGAGCCGCGACATCGGCACCAAGTACGTGTTCGGCGGGCAGGTGCTGGGCCAGGCGCTGTCGGCCGCGCAGGCCACGGTGGAAAACGGCCGCCAGGCGCATTCCCTGCACGCCTATTTTCTGCGTGCAGGCAATATCGACCACCCGATCGTCTACGACGTCGACCGCACCCGCGATGGCGGCAGTTTCTCGGTGCGGCGGGTCACCGCGATCCAGCACGGCAAGGTGATCTTTTTCTGCGCGGCCTCGTTCCAGGAACACGAAGACGGCGCCGAGCATCAGTCGGCGATGCCGGTGGTGCCGCCGCCGGAAGACATCGAACCGGCCGCGCCGCTGGCGCCGGAGGTGCTGGCAAAGCTGCCGGCGAAGGTGCAGCGCTGGCTCTCGCGCGGTGGCCCGTTCGAATTTCGCCATGTGTTTCCGCGCGACGAGCTCAAGCCACCCAAGCGCCCACCGTTCCAGCAGATGTGGCTGCGCCTGAACGACCCGATCGGCGACGATGTCGGCCTGCACCAGGTGCTGCTGGCCTACGCTTCGGATTTCCAGTTGTTGGGCACCTCGACCTTTCCGCACGGCATCAGCTACTACACGCCGAATGTGCAGATGGCCTCGCTCGACCATGCGCTCTGGTTCCACCGCCCCTTCCGTACCGACGACTGGCTGCTGTACTCGCTGGACAGCCCCACCGCGCAGGGCGCGCGCGGCCTGGCACGCGGGCAGTTCTTCACCCGCGATGGCGTGCTGGTCGCCAGCACCACGCAGGAAGGCCTGATCCGCGTGGTGCCCGACGGCAGCGCGATTGCCGTGCCGGCCAAGGGCTAGGCGCAGATGCGTGGCGCGCTTGTGGCGCGGACTCATTCATCGCCAGCGCAGGGGCTGGGCGCGCTGGCGGTTCACCACCCGGCATGCGAGTGGCCACGACCATGCGCGGGTGTGTTCGCCGGCGCGCGTGCGGCCAGCTAGCGACAGCGATCAGCGGCATCCTTCTTTCATCTTGAACCGGCGCAGCACTGGCGCCATCTGTTCCGGACCCAACGGCGGTTTTCACCAGCATGCGCAAGATCTTCAGCAGTCAACGTATCGAAACCGCCGAGGGCGTGGCCAATCTGTTGCGCAACGCCGGCATCGACGTGCGCATGAGCAATGGCCGCTCGTATGAGAGCAAGCGCACCGGCCAGTTCAGCTACCTGGAGCAAGGCAACGCGCAGGCCTATCCCACGGTGTGGATCGTGCACGCCGACGACCAGCCGCGCGCGCGCGACCTGCTGCGCGAAGCACGCCTGCTCGATACCACCCGCCGCGATCTGCCGAACGTGGAATACACCTTCCGTGAAGGCGAAAACGGCTCCAGCACCACCGCACGCAGCTGGGCATGGCGCATCCGTCTGATGCTGTTGCTGGTGATTGGCGCGGTCGCCATGGTGGTGGTGATGCGCCATCGCAGCGCTCCGGCGCCGGTCGCGCCGGCCACCCAGCCCGCCTCGCGATCGACCCCGGACGCGACACCACCGGCGGACGAGGAAGAAATGCGGGTGCGGATCCAGCCGGCGCGCTGAGCGCCGCTGATGCTGCGTGGGTCGGCCCGGGCCGGCATGGGCGTACCCACTCGCTCGCTGCCCACCATGGCTACAGGCACGTCCCCACTGCGCCGCTACCTGGGATGCAGGTCGATCAGTGGATCGACACCGACGGTGGGTTCGGCGCGGACGGCGGCCATCATGCGCCGTCGATGCGGCTCAGACCCGGTCGCGGTCGGCAGTCGCTCGACCGTTATCGCTTGCGGTCGCCGGTACCGATCGTGTCATGCCGCTACTGCCGGGACCGGGTGACCCACCTGGCGACACCAACAATGCGTTCGCTGCGGACCGTGTCCTCATGCGTTGAAGAGCCGGGCCAGCCCCGGTCGATGGAGCATCGGCTCGGCTGCGCCCGTGCATGATCGTTGACCGGCGTCTCCAAGGCCGCATCCGCCCACCACCACATCGTATCGGTCACATCCACCGTGCCCATGCGTCATGCTGGGAACAGGACGGGATTGCGCCGATGAATGCCGACACACTGGATCTGATGCTGCAACGCGAACTGCCCAGTGCCGCGGCCGGCTGCCAGCAGGCATACGGCCGCATCGTCGGTGCCTGCCAGAACACCGTCACCGCGATTGCACTTGCGATCACCCGCGATATCGCCGCCAGCGAGGACATCGCCCAGGAAGCGTTTTTGCGCGCCTGGCAGCGGCTGGCGCAACTGCATCAGCCCGCCAGCTTCCTGCCGTGGCTGCGCCAGATCACCCGCAATCTGGCACGCGACTGGCTACGCGCCAATCGCCATCGCGCACTCAGCGGCGAGGCGGCGGATCTGGCGATCGCCATGGCCGCCGACCCTGCGCCCTCGCCCGCCGACCGCCTGCTGAAGGCGGAGGAAGAGATCGCCGCGCTCGACATCATGTCCGCATTGCCCGAAGAAAGCCGCGAAACCCTGCTGCTGTATTACCGCGAAAGCCAGAGCTCGCAGCAGGTGGCCTCGCTGCTCGGTCTGAGCGATGCGGCGGTTCGCAAGCGCCTGTCGCGTGCGCGCGCCAGCGTGCGCGACGAGTTGCTGCGCAGGTTCGGCGAAGTCGCACGCAGCAGTGCCCCCAGTGTCGCGTTTGCCACGGCAGTGACCTCGGCGACGATGCTGGCGGCACCCGGCACCGCCAGCGCGGCCATCGCCTTGGGCAGTCTCGGGGGCGCAGGTAAACTCGGCGCCGGTGGATTGACCGGCGCGGCACTCGGCAGTGGTGGCGCAGCAGGCGCGGCGAGTGTCTGGTTGGGCGCGCCGGCGCTATTGGCCGCAGGCAGCGTGCTGATCGCCGCGCTGGCCACCTACTGGTCGGGCCACTACCTGTTGCGCTTTGCGCAATCGCCCAGCGAGGCGGCAGCCGTGCGACGTTTTATACGTGCAATCACACTGGTCTCCGTGCTGGTCTGCAGCGCCACGCTGATGCTGAGATGGGTCGAAGTCAGCCCATGGGCGTCGCTGCTGGCGCTATGCGCAGGCCTGCTGGTGGTCAACTATCAGTCCCTCATGGTGCTGCCGCGGGTGATGCACCCGATGCTGGAGCGCGATGCACGTCGGCGTGGGGCCACCCGGGCACCGCTGCTCTACCGCTGCATGTTCAGCCCTGGCGCAGTGATCGTCAGCAACGTCGCGGTGGTGCTGCCGATCCTGCGTCACTACATCAAGCTGGGGATGCTATGAGGTACTCCAACACAGGGATCGATCCGCATGCCAGGGGCCCGCACGTGGCAGATCGGCCGGATGCGCGTAGCGCGTTTGTCACCAACATGCGCGAGGTGTGCCACCTGCGCGTGCCGGCAGCATTCTACGTGGCGCTTGTCTGGCTTGTTGAGGCGATCTCGGTCATCGGATGATGTCGATTGACCAACGTGGCGCCCGCAAGTTGCCGCACCCTTGCCGCTGCAGAAGGCGCGATCGAGGTTCCGCCCCAGGTCGACCAACGGCGCTTGGAGGTGGCCATTAGTCAGCGATGAGGCGGTTGCCGTAACTAGAGGCGGTAAACACTCCCCGTACCTGGCAGATCCGACAACGTGCGCACAAAAAACGGCCTCCTGCTTTCGCGGGAGGCCGTCTGTCGATCGGCGCCTTGTTACCTGTTGCGGATGAGCCACCGCCATGACGGCGGCATCATCCGAGCACTGCATTGTTCAACCCGTTGCACTGCACCTACATACTCAGTTGCCTGCAGCAGGCTTGGCCGGCATCGGACGCTTGCCATGGTCGCCATGCTCACCGTGCTCACCTGGGCCACGCGGGCCGTGCTCGCCGCGCAGCTTCGATGCGGCATCGAACTCGGCCTTGCTCAGCTTTCCGTCCTTGTCGGTGTCGGCCTTGGCAAACCAGGCATCACGATGCTGCTGCATGCGCAGCTCACGGTCGGCACGATCGACAAAGCCGTCCTTGTTGAGGTCCATCTGATCGAAGCGCGCGGCAAACTTCGGATCGGCCTTGGCTTCCTCGCGGCTGATGCGGCCGTCCTTGTTGGTGTCGAATCTGGCCATCCAGTCACCACGTCCGTCGCGACCCGGGCCGCGATGACGCGGGCGCTCATCGCGCGAGAGCTTGCCGTCCTTGTTGGCGTCCAGCGTATCGAACTGCGCGGCCAGCTTGGGGGCGGCGGCCGCTTCGCTGCGATCGATGACGCCATCGTTATTGCTGTCGAGCTTGCCAGGACGCGGCGCATCGCCGGCAACAGGCACAGTGGCGGCGAACACGACCCCGGTGGACAGTGCAGCCAGCACGGCCAGGGCGAGGAAAGGTTTGCGAGACGTCATGGGAAACTCCTGATTGTGGGAACCACACGCGGCACCTGCATGGGCCGCATCGCGTGGGTGGCGCATCCGGACAGGCCGTGCGCTGCCACCAACACCCACATCAACGAGCCATCGGCGCGCACGTTGACGCGCGCACCTGGCGTATTCATCCGGCGGACAGTCGCCGCTGTTGCGACGCACAGGCGCTATCCTGCGCGCATGGCCATTCACGCCGACACCCACGACGACCTGCGCCTGTTCCAGACCGGTGAGCATGCCTGCGGCTACTGGCCCGAGCGTCGTGCGCGCGATCTGGTGCTGGACCCGCATGACCCGCGCCTTGGCACGATCTATCCGCAGGCATTGGCATGGGGATTCCGTCGCTCCGGCGATCTGGTGTACCGGCCGCATTGCGAGCGCTGCCGCGCATGCGTGCCGGTGCGCATTGCGGTGGATGCGTTTCGGCCCGATCGCAGTCAACGCCGCTGCCTTGCGCGCAACCAGGATCTGGTCGTGCGCGTGGTCGCGGCCCAGCGCACCGACGAGCAACTGGCCCTGTACCGCCATTACCTTAAATCCCGCCACCCCGGTGGCGGCATGGACGAGCACGGCGGCAGCGAATTCGATCAGTTCCTGATCGGCGGCTGGTCGCATGGGCGGTTTCTGGAAATCCGCGAACCGTCCGTGGCGCATGCCCCGGGACGGCTGCTCGCCGTCGCGGTCACCGATGTGACCGAGCATGCGCTGTCGGCGGTGTACACGTTCTACGCGCCGGAGGCGGCCGCGCGCAGCCTGGGCACCTTCGCGATCCTGCAGCAGATTCAATGGGCGCAGCGCGAGCGACGCGCGCACGTGTATCTGGGCTATTGGATCGATGGCCACGCCAAGATGAACTACAAGCGTCGCTTCAACGCACTGGAGGCCTACGACGGCCGTCAGTGGCGCGGGCTGCCGCCGGCCGCATCGGCACCGTGAATCGCAGCGCGCGACATCGGCCTGTCGCATCCGGCATGCGAGAATCGGGCGATGATCAGACCTCTTCTGTTGCTCGCATTGACCGCGCTTTGCGCCGCCTGCACCCATCGCACGCCTGCATCGGCCGCCACCTCCGATAGCGCGGGCGGCGCTGTGCCGACACAGCTGCGCATCGCCACCTACAACACCTCGCTGTACTCCGACGAGGCCGGCGGCCTGGTGCGCGAACTGCAGGGCGACAGCGCGCATGCACGCAAGATCGCTGCCGTGCTGCAGCGCGTGCGCCCTGATCTGGTGCTGCTCAACGAATTCGATTTCGATCCCGACCACCGCGCTGCCGATCTGTTCCAGCAGCGCTATCTGCAGGTCGCCCAGCCGGGCGGCGGAGACGCGTTGCGCTACCCATATCGGTATCTGGCACCGGTCAATACCGGCGTGCCGAGCGGCCTGGACCTGGACAACAACGGCAGTGTCGGTGGCGACGGCCGCACCCGCGGCAACGATGCCTGGGGCTATGGGCTGCATCCCGGCCAGTACGGCATGCTGGTGCTGTCGCGGTATCCGATCGATGCGCAGGCCGTGCGCAGTTTTCAATTGCTCAAATGGAGCGCGTTGCCGGGTGCGCTGCGGCCGCTGGATCCGGGGACCGGGCGTTCGTTCTACAGCGACGCGATCTGGTCGCAGCTGCGCCTGTCGTCAAAATCGCATTGGGATGTGCCGGTGCGCACGCCGCTCGGTGTCGTGCATGCGCTGGTTTCGCACCCGACGCCGCCGGTGTTCGATGGCGCGGAAAAACGCAACGCCGCCCGCAACCACGACGAGCTCGCGCTGTGGCGTGCATACCTGGACAACGCGGCCGACAGCAAGCGCTGGTTGTGCGATGACAAGGGAATCTGCGGCGGCCTGGCAGCCGATGCGCACTTTGTGATCCTTGGCGATCTGAACAACGACCCGATCGATGGTGCCGGCCGCCACGAAGCGATCAGCGCATTGATCCATCACCCGCGCGTGCTGCAGTACCCCACCCCACGTAGCGACGGCGGCCCGGAAAAGACTGCCGAATACGCCGCGCAAGGCATCGTGCACATCGGCGACCCGCACCAGGTCACCGGCGACTTCGGCCCGCAGGCCGGCACCATGCGCCTGGACTACGTGCTGCCATCGCACCGGTTCACCCTGATCGGCAGCGGCATCTTCTGGCCGGCCAGCACCGCTCCGGAAGCGGCGATTGCCGATGGCAGCGACCATCATGCGGTGTGGGTGGATGTCGGCTTGTAGCCGGGATTAGCGGGTGGGGGGCAAAGTCGCGTCGTTGGAACCGGTCTTACTTCCCGAGCCGGCATGACGGGGAGAGCGAACGCACGCACGGCGCGAATCGGCCCCGTCGCGAACTGACGCCCGCCGCACGTCGACGCGTGATCGCTCGCACGCTTGCCTTCAATGGTGATGGCAAGCGTGTCGACACATACCGCAGCTGGCTTTCCGAAAGAAGTGCAACACCGGGCGGACCTCTTTCAAGCAGGCCGCTGCTCAGCCTTGCAACTGGATCGTCAGCGCCGCAGCAGCCACACGCGCTTTCTCGCGTGCCGCATCGATACTCTCTGCGCGCGCCAGGGTGACGCCGACACGGCGGTGGCCGTCCACGCGCGGTTTGCCGAACAGGCGCAGGGCGGTGTCCGGGTCGCGCAGTGCAGCGGCCACGTTGCCGAACACCGGCACGCCATTGCCGTGCGCGAGTAGCGCACAGGACGCCGACGGGCCGCTCTGACGGATCACGCCACCGTTCTCGGCACCGACCGGCAAGCCGAGAATGGCGCGGGCGTGCAGCGCGAATTCGCTCAGGTCCTGCGACATCAGCGTCACCAGGCCGGTGTCGTGCGGGCGCGGCGAGACTTCGCTGAACCACACTTCGTCGCCCTTGACGAACAACTCCACCCCGAACAGTCCCCAGCCACCCAGATCGTCGGTAATGGCTTTCGCAATCTCCTGCGAACGTTGCAAGGCGGCGGCCGACATCGGCTGCGGCTGCCAGCTTTCGCGATAGTCGCCGTCCTGCTGCCAATGCCCGATCGGGTCGCAATACGAGGTTCCGCCGGCATGCCGCACGGTCAGCAAGGTGATCTCGTAATCGAAATCGATGAAGCCCTCGACGATGCAGCGGCCGGCACCGGCACGTCCGCCGGTCTGCGCGTAGTCCCAGGCCGCATCGATGTCGGCCTCGCTGCGCAACGTGCTCTGGCCCTTGCCGGAGGACGACATCACCGGCTTGACCACGCACGGCAGGCCCACCGCGGCGATCGCATCGCGGTACTCGGCAGCGGTGTCGACAAACCGGTACGGCGAGGTCGGCAGGCCCAGGGTTTCGGCAGCCAGGCGACGGATGCCTTCGCGGTCCATGGTCAGGCGTGCGGCGCGCGCGGTGGGAATCACGCGCTGGCCCTGATCGCGCTCCAGCGCCACCAGCGTTTCGGTATGGATGGCTTCGATCTCTGGCACGATCAAATGCGGCTGCTCGGCGGCGATCAGCGCGCGCAGCGCGGCGGGATCGAGCATGTCCAGCACGTGCGAGCGATGTGCCACCTGCATCGCCGGTGCATTGGCGTAGCGATCGGCGGCGATCACTTCCACGCCGAAGCGCTGCAGCTCGATCGCCACTTCCTTGCCCAGTTCGCCCGACCCCAGCAGCAACACCCGGGTGGCGGAGGGCGATAACGGCGTGCCGAGAGTAGTCATGAGCGCGGGTCCAGATCGGAAGGGGGCGGCCATTCTAACGGGCGGGCGGCACGACCGCTGGTCGGAAACCAGTCGAATCCTGATATCAATCTGATATCTTTTATCCACACCCATCAAGGATGCCCCACCATGAAAGAGAAGTCGCTCGGCTCCGTCCCAGGCATTCCGGTGATCGCCGCGAGTGTCGTCGTGCTGCTGCTGGCAGCCGCGGCGCTGATCGCGGCCGGCATGGGGTTGCTGCCGATTCTGAGCATGCTGCCGGCCATCCTGATCGCAACCGGCAATGTGTTCGTGCTGGCCGGCCTATACACCCTGGAACCGAACCAGGCCGCAGTGCTGAGCCTGTTCGGCAAGTACGTCGGCACCGTCAAGGACCAGGGCGTGCGCTGGAACAGCCCCTTCTACGCCAAGCGCCGGGTCAGCCAGCGCGTGCGTAACTTCGAGAGCGGACGACTCAAGGTCAACGAGCTCGATGGCAGCCCGATCGAGATCGCCGCGGTGATCGTGTGGCAGGTCATGGATGCATCGGAGGCGGTCTACAACGTCGACGATTACGAAAGCTTCGTGCACATCCAGTCCGAAGCGGCGCTGCGCGCGATGGCCACCAGCTATCCCTACGACCAGCACGAAGATGGGCAGATTTCGTTGCGCAGCCATCCGGCCGAAATCAGCGAACAGCTCAAGCGGCATCTGGACGAACGCCTGACCCAGGCCGGCGTGGACGTCATCGAAGCGCGCATCAGCCACCTGGCCTACGCACCGGAAATCGCCCAGGCCATGCTGCAGCGGCAACAGGCCAATGCGGTGATCGCCGCACGCACGCGCATCGTTGCAGGCGCCGTGGGCATGGTGGAAATGGCGTTGGCCGAGTTGCAGAAAAGCGGCGTCGTGCAGTTGGACGAAGAGCGCAAGGCGCATATGGTCAGCAACCTGCTCACCGTGCTGTGTTCTGATCGCGGCACCCAACCGGTGGTCAACACCGGCTCGCTCTATTGAGGTCAAGCAATGAATGTCATGGTGCCGTTGGTGGTCGCCCTGTCCGGTCTGCCCGCGCTGGCGATCGCCGCCTCCATCGGTGCGGACGACGACGACCGCGCGCGCGGCCTGGGCCTGCGCTGGGCCTTGATCAGCCTGGTGATCCTGATCGGTGCCGCCTGCCTGTACTGGGCCGGCGACAACCGCGCAGGTATCTACGCAGTGGTGATCGGCATGATCATCGGCGTCAACGTCTTGATCGTCTCGATGGTCATGCACCTGCGCCGTCACAGCGGCCGCGGTGAGCGCGAGTGAGCGAAAAGAAGGCCTACCCGCTGCGCATCAGCGCCGATGTGCTGGCAGCCGTGCAGCGCTGGTCCGACGACGAACTGCGCAGCCTCAATGCGCAGATCGAATACGTGTTGCGCGATGCGCTACGCAAGGCCGGACGTTTGCCCAAGCCACGCGATGACAAGGAATCCGAGGCATGAGCAGGCGCGGGCTTGGCGTTGCTGCATCGCGGCCCTCTATCCGAGACTTCAACGGCGATGACATCCAGGTTGTGATTGCCGCACCACACACCTTCGACATGCTCGCTGCCAGACACCCACACATGACGGCGAGGGCTGCGTCGCCGGTGCCCGCCAGGGAAGCCAGATGACAACGCGAACAGGCCAACGCCCCGGCAACGTCGCACCGCCCA
Source organism: Xanthomonas sp. 10-10 (assembly GCF_040182365.1). NCBI lineage: Bacteria > Pseudomonadati > Pseudomonadota > Gammaproteobacteria > Lysobacterales > Lysobacteraceae > Xanthomonas > Xanthomonas sp. 10-10. The sequence continues at coordinate 1,605,912 of NZ_CP144460.1, read as the reverse complement.
CTGCACATACCGGTCACCGTCCGCCACCATACCGGCGTGACTACGCCGTCGCTGCGGTCGCGCCCTGGAGGCTGGCGCTGTGGCTGTGGCTCCCGTTGCTGGCTTCAGCATGCGTGATCGTCGTGGTCCATGCGGACAATGCCCGCGACGGGCATCCTGCCGCCCTGTACGCCCACCTGGCGCTGCTGCTGACAGTTGCGGTGAGCTGCACTGCCGCGCATGCGCGACGCAGTATCCGGCTCCAGGACGAGCGCTTGATCGTGCGCTCGACACTGTTCACCAGGCGGGTGCCCGTCGACCAGATCCGGCTGGACACGGCGCGCGTGATCGACCTGGCCAGGGACACTGCCTTCAAGCCCGGCAGAAAGTCCTTGGGTTTTGGCTACCCGGGCTTCCAGTCCGGGTACTACCGCAGCAGGCAGGCGGGCCCGGGTTTCTATCTGATCACCCAGTCTGCCCGCGTGCTGGCCCTCCCGTTGAAGGACGGCAGCGTACTCGTGCTCAGCCCCGAACAGCCGCGCCAGCTGCTGCAGGATCTCCAGCAACTGGCCGCGCAACGCACTTAGCCCTACCCTGTCGCAATGCGTACAACGCCGTCCCTGCTGCTCAACACCACCGCTATCGAGCTGGTACCGGCCGCCCTGCTGCGTGCCCGCAGCAATGCCGACGCCCGCGTGCTGGCGCAGGCCGACTGGCTACTGCGGCGCAAGCGCGATGGACGCTATCTGGCCGCGCAACTGCCGCACGGGCTGATGCCGCTGGTGCCGCGACTGGCGCGCGAGCCCGGCCTGGACGAGGCACTGGACCGACTGCAAGACGCGACCGTTCGATGTCGCCAAGGCCACGCCGGCGTTCTTGCGATCGACGGCTTGCAGCATCGACTGACACAGCTCGGGCTTGTTGCCGATGACTATGTGCAACGCACCGGCCTGCGCCTGATCGCCGAACCGGCAACGCTGCAGTACGCCGGGCGCGATCGCTTCGGCCGGCCGCTCTGGCTCAGCGCAGGCGCCGCGCGTGCATGGAGGCAGATACGTGCGGCCGCACTGCGTGCGGACATCGTGCTCGATGCAATCTCCGGGTATCGCAGCCACGATTACCAACTTGGCATCTTCGAACGCAAGTTCGCACGCGGGCTGGCGCTAGAGCAGATTCTGGCAGTCAACGCCGCGCCCGGCTTCAGCGAACACCACAGTGGCGACGCACTTGATATCGGCACTCCTGGCGACCCCCCGGCCGAAGAATCGTTCGAAGCCACCGCTGCATTTGCCTGGCTGGGCAGTCACGCGGAGCAGTTCGGCTACCGCCTGAGTTATCCGCGCGACAATCCGCATGGCATCGTCTACGAACCCTGGCATTGGTGTTGGCACGCGCCATGAGGCCTGCCGCACTCTGTGTCATTGCGACGACAGCTCCAACGCGTGAGCGCGCGCTGCGTCGCCATCATCTCCATTGCCTGCAAATCCCCTGGCCGTGGTCCGACGCACCACTCGACAGGCCGCCGCCGGCCGTCACCTGATTCCCAACCCTGCTGGAAACATCCGCTTATGGACGAGCACATCGATAGACAGCGCCGCACTGCCACCGCCGCACTCCTTGGTGCCGGCGTTGCATTGACCACGCCCGGATGCGGCAAGCGCTCCGACACATCGCTGCAGGTCACCGATATTGCCGGCATCGATCGCAACACGGTGGCACGCATCGCGCGGCCGCGCATCGTGGACGAGGTGGTCAGCCTGCTACAGGGCAGTACCGGCACGGTATCCATCGGCGGCGCGCGCTACAGCATGGGAGGGCAAATCTCTTCGCCCTCTTCGCTGCATCTGGACCTGCGCGAGCTGGTCGGCCTGGTGCACCTGGATGTCGCTGCCCGACGCATCCGCGTGCGTAGCGGCATGCGTTGGCGCGACGTGCAGGAGCTGATCGATCCACATGACCTGGCGGTCGCGGTGATGCAGAGCTACAGCAACTTCAGCGTCGGTGGCTCGATCGGGGTCAATTGCCATGGCCGCTACCTGCATGCCGGGCCGATTGCGCACACGGTGCATGCCTTGCAGCTGGTGGACGCAGGGGGCCAGATAAACGAACTCGACCGCACGCGCACTCCGGCGCTGTTCGCCGCTGTCATTGGCGGCTACGGCGGGCTCGGCGTGGTCACCGAAGTGGAGTTGTCGCTGACACTCAACGACATGCTGGAGCGACGGGTGGAACCAGTGGCGCTGGACGATTACCCCGCCTTCTTCGCCGACCGCATCGCCGCCGACCCACTGGCGGTGATGCACAATGCCGACCTGACGCCGCCGCACTTTGATCGCCCCTTGGCGGTGACCTGGGTCAGCAGCGATGCCCCGCCAACCGATGCCAGGCGCCTGATTCCGCGCGACCTGGACTACTCCCGCGAACAGAATCTGATCTGGGCGGCATCGGAACTGCCGCTGGGTAAGTCGCTGCGCGAGCGCTATCAGACCGCGCCGCTGTTGCAGATGCCGGCGGTGATGCGTCGCAATTGCCAGGCCAGCCTGGATGCACGCTCGCTGGAACCGCGCACGCGGCGCATGTCCACCTATCTGCTGCAGGAATATTTCGTTCCGGTGCCTGCATTTACCGCATTCGCGCGCGAAATGGCCGCAATCCTGCGCCGCCACGATGTCAACGCACTCAATATCTCGATCCGCCACTCGCCTGCCGATACGGTGTCGCTGTTGCGCTGGGCACCGCAGCCGGTGTTTTCCTTCGTGCTTTATTACAAGCAGCGCAGCGGCAGCTCGCCTGACAAGGCAACGGTGGCCTGGACCCGGCAGTTGATCGATGCGACGCTGGCGCATGGCGGCCGCTACTACCTACCCTACCGGTTGCATGCCAGCCAGCAGCAATTTGACGCCGCTTACCCGGAAGCCGGGTCTTTTGCGAGCCTCAAAAGTAACATCGATCCCGGGCGTCGCTTCCGCAACCACTTGTGGGACAAGTACCTGCCTGGCTGAGCAACGCCGGGAACCGGCCATTGCCGGCGCCCGGGACACCCCTGACAACTGATAACGCCCGGCCCGCTCGCGCCGGCGTGCGCGCCTGTACATCCACCCGGTGCACCTACTCCTGCGAGCGCGGGGTCGGCACTTTGGTCGCGACGCTGAAGTCGGCGATCTTCCACAGATAAAACGCAGCGTAGGTGCGGTACGGGCCCCACCGTTGCCCACGCTCGGCAAGCTCCCTGGGCGTGGGCATCTGCTCCTGTTTGTCCACGCGCTGAGCGCCTTTGCGCACGCCCAGGTCGTCGATGGGCAGCAGGTCCGGGCGGCCCAGGCGGAACATCAGCATCATTTCCACCGTCCAGCGGCCGATGCCGCGTACCGGTACCAGCGCTTCGACGATCGCATCGTCTTCCATGAAGGCGAGTTTGCGCAGCGAGGGGATTTCACCCAGCGCTTCGCGCCGGGCAAGATCGCGCAGTGCCAGCGCCTTGTTGCCGGACACACCGCAGGCACGCAAGCCGGCATCGTCCACGCGCCCCAGGGTGTCGGCGTGCAGCCGGTTCGATCCGATCGCCGCCTCTACCCGCGCCACGATCGTGGACGCGGCCTTGCCGCTCAGTTGCTGGAACAGGATGGCACGCGCCAATGCGTCTACCGGGTCGAACGGTTTGCGCCAGCCCGGCTGCGGCGCGATGGGACCGATACGCTTCATCCACGCGCCCAGCGCGCGGTCGCGCCGGCTCAACTGCGCGAACGCCGCCTCCACATCGAATCCGCGGACATGACGTGGCATCTCAGCGCCGCAACGCGCCGATCGCCAGCACCACCCAGCCCAGCATCAGACTGATGCCGCCGATCGGTGCCAGGCTGGTCGGCCAGTGCAGCAAGGCACCACCGACCAGGCTGCCGGCAAACAGCAACGTACCGAGCAGCAACAGGTACAGGCCGACCCGTCCGAACGCACGTGTCTCGGTGGCACCCAGCACAACCAGCACGGCGCCATGACCGAAGGCGTACAGCGACGCCAGTTGCAGCCGCGACTGCACCAGCGCGTCGGTTACGCCATGCGAGGCATAGGCCGACAACCCCACGGCGACGGCGGCCAGCAAGCCGCCAAGAAAGGCCAGCAACGAGGGATGTTTCTTGCGACGATCGAGCAAAGACATACGGGCAACTTCCTGGCAGCGCCGTGGCGCAAAAAAAAAACGCGCCGCAAGACTGCGGCGCGTTTTCGTCTGGATCACATCATCGTAGTAAAGCGATTACTTGATGGCCCAGTAGACGTCGTAGGTACCGTCCTGCGTAAACGACTTGTCCACGCCGCCCTTCCACGACTCGTACGGACGCTCGGTCACGTCGTTGCCGCTGGTGGCAGCCCAGGCACGCAGGGAACTACGCACTGCGTCCAGGCCGGCCATGTGACCTGCGTAGGTTGCAAATGCCGAACGGTGCGCCTTGGTGCGCTCGTACTTCACCGGCGCTTCGGACGGGATGTTGAGCTTGAGCTCTTCGCCCGTTGCGGCAACCGGCGTCGCGTCGACCGGCGCAGCAGCGGCGTCGTCCTTCTTGGCATCGGTCTTGGCGGTGTCGGTCTTGGCATCGGCCTTCGGCGCACCACCGGCACGCTTGCGGACCGGCTGCACGACGTCGAACGCGTACTTGTCGGTGGCAAAGTCGGTGGTGACGATCCGGACCGGACCAGCAGCTTCCAGGCCGTTGGCGTCCATCACGCGCTTGATCCACTCCTGGTTGTCCTTGATCGACTTCTTGATCGTCTCGTTGTCACGATCGATGTTGCCTGCGGTGACGACCAATAGGTCCTCGGCCGGCACATCGACGAGCTTGAGATCGCTCAACACCGGCTTGCCGTCCAGCTGCGCGCGGTAGTCGAAGTTCGGCACGGTTGCCAGTGCGGTGGCCAGACGCGACAGACCCAGCTTCAGGTCGTCGCCCACGTGGCGGCTGACATACAGGCCGGCATAACGACCGAACAGGTTCCAGCCGTACTTGACGCTGTAATCCTGGGTGATCTTGACGTTCTTGTTGTTCTTGCCGGTCGGAGCCAGGGTGAAATTGGTGACCTTGTCGTAGCCCTTTGTGGGATCTTCGATCGCGATCTCAACACGCTCGTTCTTGACGGTGTTTTTGATTTCCCAGCTGCCGTTGCCGATATAGCCCTCGGTGGAGCTGTATTCGACGCGTGCACCCTTGCCCTCTTCCGGGCCGGCCAGCTTCAGCTGGATCTTCGGGTCACGCAGCACAAGCGGGTTCCAATCCTTGAAACGACGGAAGCTGTTCACGGTGTCGTAAACAATCGTCATTCTGCGGTTGGTCTCAACACTCTCGGACATCTGCCGCTCCGAGGGCAACACCAAGCCCACCACGACAAACAAGCCAGCCACGATCCCCAAGGCGATCAGGAACTCGATAATACGGGTCATTCAGGAGGTCTCCGGGGCCGATCCCACGGCCGGGTTGAGTGAAGCGAAGCCACCATCCTAGCAGGCTTCGAGAAAGATGTTCAGTTGTGCGACGGGTAGCGCGGTCTTGCGGTGTCATCCAGCGCGCGCAACGCCGTTGCGAAACTGCGCAATCCCAGCCTGCGCAAGGGTTTGCGCCGATCGCGCGCAGTCATCATGCACATCGTGCGCTGCGTGCGTGTGATGCCGCATCAGTCAGAGGTACGAACGGCCGTATCGCCGTGCGCCCGGCGCGGCGCAATCGCGTCACGAGGGTCTAGGACCGCGACGCCACGTCAGGCCGCAATCTCCTTGAACGTCAGCGCATTGCGACGGCCCGGCCGTCAGACCAATTGCAGCTCGAACGCCTTCAGCACCGCGCGGGTACGGTCGCGTACGCCGAGCTTGGACAGGATGTTGGACACATGATTCTTGATGGTGCCCTCGGCCACGCCCAGCGAATTGGCGATCTCCTTGTTGGAGAAGCCGCTGGCCATCAGCCGCAGGATCTCGGTCTCGCGATCGGTCAGCGGATCGGGCCGGTCCAGGCTGACGAATTCGTTACGCATGTGCTCCAGGCCCGACAGCAGGCGCTGGGTGACCGCCGGCTGCACCAGCGAGCCGCCATCGGCCACGGTGCGGATCGCGCCGACCAGCTGTTCCAGCGAGACATCCTTGAGCAGGTAGCCCTTGGCGCCGGCCTTGAGCCCGGCCAGCACCAGCTGGTCGTCGTCGAAGGTGGTCAGGATGATGGTCGGCGGCAGGGTGCCGTTGCGCGACAGCATCTGCAGGGCTTCCAGACCGGACATCACCGGCATGCGCATGTCCATCAGCACCACATCCGGCTGGATCTGCGGAATCTGCTCCACCGCCTGCTTGCCATCCGAGGCCTCGGCCACCACCTCGATGCCGTTATCCAGCGCCAGCAGCGAGCGGATCCCCTGGCGCACCAGGGTTTGGTCGTCGACCAGGCAGACACGGATCATCTAGAACACTCCTTGGGTAACGGCCGCAGGCATCAGTGCCGGCGCGCCTGGAACGCAGATGCGCAGGCCGAAGCCGTCGCCGCGCCGGGTTTGGATTTCCAGCTTCCCACCATACTGGCTGAGCCGCTCGCGCATGCCGCGCAGGCCGTTGCCGGGCGCCACCGCATCGGCGCCATGGCCGTCGTCGCGGGCGTCGATCAGCACGGTGTCCGCGTCGCGCCGCACCTGAATCCACAGATTGCGCGCGCCGGCGTGGCGCACCGCGTTGGTGATGATTTCCTGGGTGCAGCGCAACAGCACATGCGCCCGCTCGGGGTCGTCCAGGGTCAACGGCTGGGCGATATCCAGGTGGATGTCCAGCGAGGGAACCTGGGTCACCAGCGGGCGCAGCGCTGCCTCCAGATCGATGGCCCCGCTGTCGCGCAAATGGCTGACCGCCTCGCGCACGTCGGTGAGCAGCAGCTTGGCCAGGGTGTGGGCCTGGCGCACGTGCTCCTGCGCCTGGCCGTCGGTGATGTGGCCGGCCACCTCCAGGTTGAGGCTGAGCGCGGTGAGATGGTGGCCGAGCAGATCATGCAGCTCGCGCGAGATGCGGGTGCGCTCGTTGATACGCGCGCTTTCGGCCAGGAGCGCGCGGGTGGCGCGCAGTTCGGCGTTGAGCCGGCGCTGTTCTTCGCGTGCTTCGGTCTGTTGCCGGGCGACCAGGCTGGTGACGAAGATGAACATCGAAAACCCGCCGTACAGCAGCGACTGCATCAGGGCGCCGGAGACCGGGAACCCGAGCAGCAGATGGTAGACCGGCAGCACCGCCAACTGGCTCAGCACCAGCCACACCACGCCCACACGGAGCGGCAGCAGCCAGGGGATCACCCCGGCAGCCACCATCATCAAGATACTGCCGAGGCCGGTTCGGGTGAGATAGCTGACCGCCAGCGCGCAGACCGTGAGCAGCAGCAGGATCAGCCGGTCGTACCAATGCGCATGGCCGCCGCTGCTCAAGCCGCGCGTCAGCCAGAAATAGCTGCCCCCAAAGCCGACGAAGAACGCCGACATCGTGGCCGCCTCCAGCACGCTGCGGTGATCGCCCTCTTCGGCGGGCGCCCAGTAGATGAACACCAAGGGCATGGCGATCATCGCCCAGGTGAACAGGCCGGCGAAGCGCAGGACGCGCGTATGACTGAGGTATCCCAACATGCTGGCATCTTAGGCCCAAGCGCCGGCGTTGCCCTCTTGCCGGAAGTCATGCATGCACGTGTGCGCCTGCACGCGCCTGCCGGCAAGGCCGGGTTTGCGCCTGCGCGCCGCCTTGGCGCGAAGGCGGCTTGCCCGCCGTGGTGCACGCGGCGGGTCGCCGCTTCAGGCCACGCATGCAATAATCCGACGCAGATCCGATTTCGGGTCGAGAGCGTTACCCCACGGAGTCCCAATGTCGATCGTCATCCGCGACGTGCGCGAGCACGAGCTCGATTCCGTCCTGGCCCTGAACAACAATGCCGGACTGGCGATCCTGCCGCTGGATTCAAACAAGCTGCAACGCTTCTACGAGCATGCCGAATATTTCCGCGTCGCCGAGCGCGACGGCAACCTGGCCGGTTTCCTGGTCGGGTTCGGCAGTGGCAGTGCCCATGACAGCAGCAATTTCGCCTGGTTCCGGGACCGTCACCCGGAATTTTTCTATATCGACCGCATCGTGGTCGCCAGCCGCCGTCGCGGCGGTGGCGTCGGGCGGGCGTTCTATGCCGATGTACAGAGCTACACCGAGCTGCGCTACCCGCAGCTGGCCTGCGAAGTGTTCCTGGACCATGGCGCCGATGCGGCGCTGCTGTTCCATGGCAGCTTCGGCTTCCGCGAAGTGGGCCAGAACACCATGCCCGACGTGGAGGTGCGCGCGAGCATGCTGATGAAGGACATGAGCAGCTATCCGTGGGTCAAGGAGACCTATGGCGGCAAGTTGCCCGAGCACTTGCCGTGGGTCGGCCGGCCGCGGCATGCCGCCGCCACCGACAATCCATCGACGGGGGCCTGAGCGTGTCGAGTGTGAATGTGGATTTTGAACAGGCCGGCGAACTGAAGATCGGCCAGGTGGGCATCGCCAACCTGCGCGTGCGCACCCTGGATGTGCCGCGCCTGGTGCAGGAAATGCGCGAGCGCGTGACCCGGGCGCCCAAGCTGTTCGGGCGGGCGGCAGTGATCCTGGATTTCGGCGGCCTGTCGCAGGTGCCGGACGTGAGCACCGCCAAGGCGCTGCTGGATGGCCTGCGCGCTGCGGGGGTGCTGCCGGTGGCGCTGGCCTACGGCACCAGCGAGATCGACCTGCTCTCCCAGCAGCTCGGCGTGCCATTGCTGGCCAAGTTCCGCGCGCAATACGAACCGACTGCGGTCAGCCCGCCACCTCCGCCGCCGCCGGCACGCGCCGAACCCGCAGCGCCGGTCGCGCGCCCGGCGCCGGGTCGCATGCAACGCAACGCGGTGCGCTCGGGCCAGCAGCTGTATGCGGAAAACTGCGACCTGACCGTACTCAATACGGTCGGCGCCGGGGCGGAGGTCATCGCCGACGGCAGCATCCATATCTACGGTACCCTGCGTGGCCGCGCGTTGGCCGGCGCCCAGGGCAACCCTGACGCGCGCATCTTCTGCCGCGACTTCCACGCCGAACTGGTTGCCATCGCTGGCCACTACAAGGTGCTGGACGATGTTCCCATGGACCTGCGTGGCAAGGCCGTCCAGGTCTGGCTGGAGCAGGATCAGATCAAGATCGCTGCGCTGGATTGACGCAGCCCAACCACAGAAATATTTCGGAGAAATCCTTTGGCTGAAATCATCGTAGTCACCTCCGGCAAGGGCGGCGTTGGCAAGACCACCACCAGCGCGAGCCTGGCCTGCGGGCTGGCGCGGCGCGGCAAGAAGGTCGCCGTCATCGACTTCGACGTCGGTCTGCGCAACCTGGACCTGATCATGGGCTGCGAGCGGCGCGTGGTGTACGACTTCGTCAACGTCGTGCACGGCGAAGCCACGCTCAAGCAGTCGCTGATCAAGGACAAGCGCTTCGACAACCTGTACGTGCTGGCCGCCTCGCAGACCCGCGACAAGGATGCGCTGACCCAGGACGGCGTGGAGAAGGTGCTCAAGGACCTGGCCGCCGACGGCTTCGAATACATCGTGTGCGACTCGCCGGCCGGTATCGAAAAGGGCGCGTTCCTGTCGATGTACTTCGCCGACCGCGCCGTCGTGGTGGTGAACCCGGAAGTGTCTTCGGTGCGCGACTCGGACCGCATCATCGGCCTGCTCGATTCCAAGACCCGCAAGGCCGAGGAAGGCAAGACGGTGCCGGCGTTCCTGCTGCTGACCCGCTACAGCCCGGGCCGCGTGGAAGGCGGCGAGATGCTCAGCATCACCGACGTGGAAGAAGTGCTGGGGCTCAAGGCCATCGGCGTGATTCCCGAATCCGGCGACGTGCTCAACGCTTCCAACAAGGGCGAGCCGGTGATCCTGGATGCCGAGTCCCCGGCCGGCCAGGCCTACGACGACGCGGTCGCCCGCATCATGGGCGAAGAGCGCCCGATGCGATTCACATCCGTGGAGAAGAAAGGCTTCTTCAGCAAGCTGTTCGGAGGCTAAGCATGGGCCTGCTCGATTTTCTCAAGAGCAAGAAGAACACCGCCGAGACGGCCAAGAACCGCCTGCAGATCATCATTGCGCAGGAGCGCAACCACCGTGGCGGGCCGGATTACCTGCCGCTGCTGCAGCGCGAATTGCTGGAAGTGATCAAGAAGTACGTCAACATCGACGCCGATGCGGTGCGGGTTGATCTGGTCAAGGACGGCGAGCACGACGTGCTGGATATTTCTGTCGCCCTGCCGGAAGACGGCGACAAGTAACGCGGTCGTTGCCGCCAGCGTGCAGGCCATCGACGCTCGCGCGCTGTGTGGCGATGGCCGCATCATCATTACGACGGTACCGTGCTCGCACGGCACCGTTTTGGTATCTACCCCATGGCGCGCCCTGTAGCGCGCCCGACCGCGAGCGACTGCGCGTGACTTCTCATCCTGCTTCCCCATCCGATGCGTCCGCGGTGCTGTGCGTGGCCGATATCGGCCTGGACGCCCCGGCCGCCCTGCTGGGCCGGTATGGCCTGCGCCTGCATCGCGTGGACGCGGGCGCTGCGATCCCTGGCAGCTTCTGGGGCGAACCGGAGGCGGGCATCATCGGCTGCGATGTCTATGTGCGCGACGACACGCCGGTACACTCGATGCTGCACGAGGCCGGGCATCTGATCGTGCTGCCCGCCGACAAACGCGCCGCCGTGCATACCGATGCCACCGATTCGGTGGATGAGGAAGATGCCACCTGCTACCTGCAGATTCTGCTGGCCGAGCAGCTGCCGAGCGTGGGCAGCGCGCGGCTGATGGCCGACATGGATGCCTGGGGCTATACCTACCGATTGGGATCCACCCGCGCCTGGTTCGAGCAGGATGCCGAGAACGCACGCAACTGGCTGAGCGAACGCGGACTGCTGCCGGCCTGAGTTGGCCGCTGGTTGCCCTGGATGGCAAGGCATGGCTTGCCTGGATGCGCAGCGTGTGTACGGCCGCGTGGCGCATGTCGACGGGCTGCGCCTGCGCTGCGCTAGGCGTCTGTCGGCTCGATTGCTGTCGTGGCACCGACCAGATCCAGCGTTGCGACCGTGCCCTGCCCTGTATCGGATTCCAGGCTGAGCTTCCAGCCCAGGTGTTCGCAAAGACGCCCGATCAGCTCCAGGCCGATGCCATTGCCCTGCCGTGCATCGCCGCGCGCCAGGCGCGCATAGATCGCGCTGATTTCTTCCGGCGTCATGCCGTGGCCCGGGTCGGAAATGCGCACCATGCCCGGCGCCGATAGCGCGATGCGGATGATGCCGCGGTCGCTGTTTTCGATCGCATTGCGCAGCAGATTGCCGATGGCGGTCTGCACGATGGCGACCGGCGCGGCGAGGCTGCACGGCGGCAACGGCTCGATGACCAGTTGCAGATCCTTGTCTGCGCACAGGTGCGCGTGGTCGGCGACGATATCCGGAATCAGATGGTCCAGCCGCACTGTGTCGCTGCTGCGTACCAATCGGCCGGGATCTTTCGCCAGCACCAGCAACAAGGCGATCAGTTGCTCCACCGACGCGCTGGTCTGTGCGATGCGCTGCAACTGATGGCGCACCGCCGGCGGCGTGCCGGGCTGCTCCAACGCCAGCTCCACCGCATTGCCGATCACCGCGATCGGCGTGCGCAGCTCGTGACTGGCGCTGTCGATGAAGGCGCGTTCGCGCTCGACGAACTGGCCGTTGCGCTCCAGGTAATCGTTGAGCGCATCGGCGATGACGTACAGCTCGGCGCTGCCCTGCGCGCCCACCGCAACCTGTTGCGCGCGCCGTTCCGGACGCAGCGCACCGATATCGCGGGCCAGCTCCACCAACGGGCTCACCAGTCGGGCCATGGCATAGGCGCCCATCAGCAAGGTGATGCCGATCAGGGCCACGCCGGCGGCCAACATCCAGCGGGTGAGGAATTTCTCCAGTGCTTCGAAATCGGTGATATCCAGCACCAGCGCCAGACGACCGGCCTGCGCGGTGTCGCGCACCATCACCGCACTCGGGCGGCCATCGACGTCATGCTCATGCAGGCCGGGATGCAGCGTTCGCAATACCGGCGGTACGGCCTTGCCGCCGTCCAGGCGATACAGCCGCAAGGTGTCTGAATCCTGCCAATGGTAGCCGGGACTTTGCGCGCTGCTGTCCAGGATGCTGTCCAGTTCCGAGTTGAGCAGCGAGCGCCATACGCCATGCTCGGCACGCTCGTGCAGGTATTGCGCGGTGCCGAACACCGCCAACGTCATCAGCAAGGTGTAGCCGAACAACCACACCATGACCCGACGTCCCAGCGGGCGCGGCTTAGCCATCGGCGCAATCGCTGCTCGTCGGTTCGCTGACGCCTTCGAGTTCTGCCAGACGATAGCCGAGCCGCGGCAGGGTATGGATCAGCTTCTGCGCGAACGGGCCGTCCACGCTGCGACGCAGCTCGTAGATATGCGAGCGCAGCATGTCGCCATCGGGCGGATCGTCGCCCCACAGCGATTGCTCCAGGCGCTGCCGGGTGACGGCGGCAGGGCTTGCCTGCATCAGCACTTCGAGCAACTTGCGGCAGGCCGGATACAGGTGCAGCACCTGGCCGGCGCGGGTGGCCTCCAGGGTGGACAGATCCAGACGCAGGTCGGCCACCTGCAGCAGCTTGCCGCGGCGGCGGCCGTGCGCGCGCGCAAGCAAGGCCTCGATACGCACCTCGAGCTCGGGCAGCGCGAACGGCTTGGTCAGGTAATCGTCCGCACCGGCGCGGAAGCCGGCAATCTTGTCCGGCAATTCGTCGCGTGCGGTGAGCATGATCACCGGCAGCTCGGAGTGGTGGTGCTCGCGCAGGCGGCGCAACACCTCCGGCCCGTCCATGCGCGGCATCATCCAGTCCAGCACCAGCACGTCGTACTGCTGGGTGGTGGCCAGATGCAAGCCGGTGACGCCATCGGGCGCCGCATCCAGGGTATGCCCGCGCGCTTCGAAATAGTCGAACAGGTTGGCGACCATATTGCGGTTGTCTTCGATGACCAGCAGCCGCATGGGGCGGTTTCCAGAGCGGCCCGACAGGGACGGTGTGCGCATCCTAACCGAGGCGAGCCGAGCCCGACCGCTCCCGGCGGCTTTGCGCGCATTCCGACAAAATTCCGACCTGCTTGCCGGCTATGGTTCTGCCCCTTTGACCGGGGCATGCACGTGTCGCCTGCCAGCTCTGCTTCTCTCTCCCGTCGGCGCGCGCTGCTTGCCGCGTTGCTGCTGATCGTTGTCAGCCTGCTGGCCGGGCTCGGGCTGCGCCAACCCAATCCGCCGGACGAGCCGCGCTTCGTGCTGGCCGCACGCACCATGGTCGAAAGCGGGCATTGGCTGCTGCCGCACCGTGGCAGCGAGTTGTACGCGGAAAAGCCGCCGGTGTTCATGTGGCTGCAGGCGGCGAGCCACGCGCTGGTGCCGCACTGGCCGATCGCGTTCCTGCTGCCCTCGCTGCTGGCCGCGCTGGCAACGCTGTGGCTGACCTGGGACATGACGCGCCGGCTGTGGAACCGGCGCGTGGCCGGCTACGCGGTGCTGGCGTTGTTTGCGGTGCTGCAGTTCGGCCTGATGGCCAAACGCGCGCAGATCGACATGGTGCTGGTGGCGCTGACCACGCTGTCGCTGTGGGGGCTGCTGCGGCATGTGTTGCGCGGGCCGGATTGGCGCGCGTGGACGTTGGGGGTGTTTGCCGCCGGCGTCGGCACGGTGACCAAAGGCGTTGGTTTCCTGCCGCTGCTGCTGTTGCTGCCGTGGATGGCGCTGCCGCGCAGGCACTGGAGCGTGTTGCCGGCGCGTGCGCAGGCCGGGCGCAGCTGGTTCCTGGTACTGCCGGCCTTTCTGGCTGGCACCGCGGTGTGGTTGGGGCCGCTGGGCATCGCGCTGCTGCATGGCGACAACCCGCAATTGCACGCCTATGCGCACGAGTTGTTGTTCAAGCAGACCGGCACGCGCTATGCGCACGCCTGGCACCATGTCAAACCGTTCTGGTACTACCTGCAGGTGATCGCCACGCTGTGGCTGCCGGGTTGCCTGTTGCTGCCGTGGCTGCTGCCGGCATGGTGGCGCCGGCTGCGCCGCGGCGACCCGCGCTATGTGCTGCTGCTGGCGTGGAGCGTGCTGGTGCTGCTGTTCTTCAGTGCCAGCCCGGGCAAACGCGAGGTCTACATCTTCCCGATGCTGCCAGCGCTGTGCATGGTGGCGGCGCCGTTGCTGGCCGGGCTGCTGCGCCGTCGCGGTGTGCGTGCGCTGCTCACCGGCTATGTGTTGCTGCTTGCGCTCGCCGGCCTGAGTCTGGGTGGCGGCATTGCGCTGCATCTGCATTGGGCCGAAAACACCGCGCTGAAACGCGGCATGGAGCTGGCGTCGTTGCAGTCGGTAGGGTTCTGGCTGATCGGCCTTGGCATCGTCGGCCTTGCCGTGGTGGCCTGGTCGCGCGGCCGGCGTGCGGGCACCGCAGTAGTGGTCATGACGGCGGCGCTGTGGATCGTTTACGGCCTTGGCTTGATGCCGGCACTGGATCCTTACAGTTCGTCGGCGCGGCTGATGCAGCGCGTTGGCCAGCGGATCGGCCCGGACGCCGAGTTGGGCATGCTGGCCTGGCGCGAGCAGAACCTGCTGCAGGCCGACCGCGCGGTGACCGACTTCGGCTTCAAGGCGAGTTGGCAGCAGCAATGGGACAAGGCAGGCCCGTGGCTTGCGCAGGCGCCGGAAAAACGCTGGCTGTTCGTGCTCAAGCAGGCTGTACCGACATGCATCGATCCGGCACAACGCATCGATATCGGCGAATCCAATCGCAACCAATGGCAACTGGTGCCGGGCACCGCGTGGCATGCCGGTTGCACCGCCACTGCGTCCGACACCGAACAGACCGGTAGCGACGGCGATCCAGACTGAATGCTCGGTGTCGATTAACGGCTGGGCAACTCCGGTCCGACCGCTCTCCGACATCCGGGTTTCGAAGATGCCGGGCAATGACACAGGCCGACATCCCGATGAGCACGCTTCCCGTCCATGCGCCAGTCCTGGCGCACACCGCCCCCGATGTGCGGGCGCGCTTTCTTGCGCGCCATCTGTGGATGCCGCTGACGGGTGTGCTGCTGCTCAGCGCGTTGTTGATGGGTGCCGGCGGCGACCAATGGATCGCCGATGTGCTGTACCGGCTGGAAGGCGGGCACTGGCTGCTGAAGGACCACTGGTTCACCAGTGGCGTGATTCATCGCATCGGCAGACGGCTGAGCACGGCGGCGGGTGTCAGCGTCGTGATTCTGGCAGTGGCTGCCTGGTGCAGGCCACGCCTGCGCAAACTGCGCTGGCCGCTCACCTATCTGGCCGCATCGGTCGCCTTGTCGACCTCGCTGGTGTCGTTGCTCAAGTCGTGGACGGCGATGGATTGCCCTTGGGATTTGAGCCGGTATGGCGGCACCCAGGCAATGATCGGGCTATTCGAATCGCGCCAGGGCGTTGCCGCGTCCGGTTGTTTTCCGGCCGGCCATGCCAGTGCCGGATATGCGTGGGTTGCGCTGTATTTCTGCGGGTTGTCGCTGCGTCCTGCGTGGCGCGTCCCAGGTTTGTTGACCGGGTTGCTGGCAGGTCTCGTTTTCGGCATTGCGCAGCAACTGCGTGGCGCGCATTTTCTCTCGCACGATGTATGGTCGTTGGCAGTGTGCTGGCTGACGGCACTGGCGTTGTACTGCGTGATGCTGGCTCGGCAGCATCGCGCGTCTGATTCGATGTTGCCATCGGGGGATGCAGCATGAGCACCTGGTTACCGGAACCGCGCGGGCGCACTAGTGCGCGCGTGCTGATATGGAGTACCCGGCCGACCGTGTCGACCGAAGCGCTGGTATTGCTGTCGAGCCTGTTTTTCGCGTTGGTGTGCAATCAGTTGTTCTGGCGCACGGCGATGGCCACGCACCCGGGCAGTATCGGGTTTGCGATTTCGTTGATGTCGCTGCTGGTCGCCGTGCACGCGCTGTTATTGGGTCTGCTGGTGTGGCGCTGGAATGCCAAGCCGCTGCTGACCCTGCTGCTGTTCACCACAGCGCTGGCTGCGCACTACATGGACAGCTACAACGTCTATCTGGATGCGGACATGCTGCGCAATGTGTTGCATACCGACCACAAGGAATCGCGCGAGCTGCTGACGCCGGGGCTGATCTTTCCGCTGCTGTGCTACTTCATGATTCCCACCATACTGCTGTGGCGTACGCGCCTGCGTGCGCGCAGTGTCGGCAAGTCGCTGCTGGTACGGCTGGGATTCCTGCTGGCGGTGGCGGTGGTGGGCGCCGCCGGCACCATGTTGTCGTCGCAGGACATTTCGGCGCTGATGCGCAATCACCGCGAGGTGCGTTACCTGGCCACGCCGATCAACTACATCGTCGCATTGCGCCAGAACCTCAAGTCCGAGTCGCCGATCAAGCGCGCGCCCAAGCAGCCGATCGAACACGATGCCAGCGCAACGCCGCGCGCTGCCGGCAGCCGCCCACGCCTGTTGCTGCTGGTGCTGGGTGAAACCGCACGCGCGCAGAACTGGGGCCTCAACGGCTATGCGCGCCAGACCACGCCGGAGCTGGCGCAGGCAGGGGTGATCAATTTCCCGGACATGCATTCGTGCGGCACCAGCACCGAAGTGTCGGTGCCCTGCATGTTCTCGCCGTTCGGCCGCCGCGATTACAACGAAGACATGATCCGCGGCCACCAGTCGTTCCTGCACGTGCTTGAACATGCCGGTATTTCCACGCTGTGGCGCGACAATCAGTCCGGCTGCAAGGGCGTGTGCGAGGGGCTGGACATGCAGAAGCTGGACGACGCCACCACGCCAGGCCTGTGCGCCGACGGCCGCTGCATGGACGAAATCCTGCTGCGCGACCTGGCGGCGCAAGTGCGTGCCAAGCCCGGCGACCGCGTGGTGGTACTGCATCAACTCGGCAGCCACGGCCCCAGTTACTTCGAACGCTACCCTGCGCAGTTCGAGCGCTTCAAGCCGGTGTGCAGGACCGCCGACCTGGGCAGCTGCAGCCGCCAGGACATCGTCAACGCCTACGACAACTCCATCAGCTATACCGATCACTTCCTCAATCAGGCCATCCATGCATTGCGCGGCTTGTCCGACTACGACACCGCCATGATCTATCTCTCCGATCATGGCGAATCGTTGGGCGAGAAGGGCCTGTATCTGCATGGCGTGCCGTATGCCATCGCGCCGAATGAGCAGACCCACGTGCCGATGGTGATGTGGTTTTCGCCGGAATTCGCGCGCGACCGCGGCCTGGACGAAGCCTGCCTGCGCCACCGCGCCGGGCAATACACCGACCAGGATGCGCTGTTCCCGTCGGTGCTGGGCCTGATGCAGGTCAAGACCAGCGCGTATGCGCGCGAACGCGATGTCTTTGCGCAGTGCACGGGGAAAGGCTGAGCGTTTTGGCACCGCCAGCGGCGGGATCGGCCGCCGCTGCGTGGCAGCGGCAGCGGCACGCTTGCCTTGAACACTGCTTGCCCTGAAGCCTCGCGCGCTCTAGCCTTCGCCGGACTTCACCGCAAGGACCACCCGTGAATCCTCGTCTGCTGTTGCTGGCACTGGCTGTCGCCGCCGGCACGTTATCGCTGTCGGCCTGCCGCAAGGACCCCGCGCCGCCGGCCACACCGACCGCGACCAAGGCCGCGCCTGCCGAAAGCGCCGACCAATTCGTTGCGCGCATCAGCGCCGAGTACAAGGCCGCCTACCCGGAAGTCACCGCCGCGCAGTGGCTGTCCTCGACCTATATCAACGGCGACTCGCAGCTGCTGGCGGCCAAGGCCAACGAGCGTTCGCTGGCGCAGCTGGATCGCTGGATCGAACAATCCAGGCGCTACGCGGGCACGCCGATGTCGGCCGACAGCGCACGCGCACTGCAGCTGCTAAAGCTGATGAGCGCCCTGCCGGCACCGCGCGACCCGGCCAAGCTTGCCGAACTCACCCGCATCGCCGCCAAGATGGAAGGCGACTACGGCGCAGGAAGCTATTGCGTGGGCGATGGCGAACAACGCCGTTGCCGCCAGCTCGGCGAGCTGGAACAGGTGCTGGCCAGCAGCCGCGACTACAACGAACAACTCGATGCCTGGCAGGGCTGGCATGGCACCGCCCAGCCGATGCGCAAGGATTACCAGCGCTTTGTCGAGCTGGCCAACGAAGGTGCGCGCGGCAATGGCTTTGCCGATGTCGGGGTGATGTGGCGCAGCGGCTACGACATGCCGCCGGCACAACTGGCCAGCGAGACCGACCGGTTGTGGGAGCAGGTCAAGCCGCTGTATGCGCAGCTGCAGTGCTACGCGCGCGGCAAGCTGGATACGCAATACGGCAAGGACAAGGGCGAGCTGGCCGGCGGCCTGTTGCCCGCGCATCTGATGGGCAATATGTGGCAGCAGGACTGGAGCAATCTGTGGGATCTGCTGCAGCCCTACCCCGGCGCCGGCGATCTGGACATCACTTCTGCGCTGGAAAAACAGTACCAGGGCAACCTGAGCGCGGTGCTGGCGCGCAACACCGTTGGCGACGGCGGGACGGCCGCACGCTTCAATGCCGAGCGCGAGGCGCAACTGCGCACCGCCCGACAGATGACCGAGCGCGCGCAGGATTTCTACACGTCGCTGGGCATGCCCAAGCTGCCCGATACCTATTGGCAACGCTCGCAGTTCATCAAGCCCCTGGACCGCGATGTGGTCTGTCATGCCAGCGCATGGGACATGAACATGGGCGGCGAACCGAACCAGAACATCGGTGCCGATGTGCGTACCAAGATGTGCATCAAGCCCACCGAAGAAGACTTCACCACCATCTATCACGAGCTCGGCCACATCTATTACGACCTGGCCTACAACCCGCTGCCGCCGCTGTTCCAGAACGGCGCCAACGACGGCTTCCACGAAGCGATCGGCGACACCATCGTCTTGGCGATGACGCCCAGGTATCTGCAGTCGATCGGCATGGTCGGCGAACAGCAGGCCGGGCGCGAAGCTTTGATCAATTCGCAGATGCGCATGGCCTTGAGCAAGGTTGCCTTCCTGCCGTTCGGTTTGATGATCGACCGCTGGCGCTGGGGCGTGTTCGATGGATCGATTCCACCCGAGCGCTACAACCAGGCCTGGTGGGAACTGAAAGCCAAATACCAGGGCGTGGCGCCGGTCACCCCGCGCGGCGAAGAGTTCTTCGATGCCGGCGCCAAATACCACGTGCCGGGCAATACGCCGTACACGCGCTATTTTCTGGCGCATATCCTGCAGTTCCAGTTTTACAAGGGCCTGTGCGATGCGGCCGGGCAGCAAGGCCCGTTGTACGAGTGCAGCTTCTACGGCAACAAGGACGCCGGACAGAAATTCTGGTCGATGTTGCAACGTGGATCGAGCCAGCCCTGGCAGACCACGCTGAAGGAACTCACCGGCAACGAAAAACTCGACGCCGGCCCGATGCTGGAATATTTCGCACCGATGAGCGAATGGCTCAAGCAGCAAAATCAAGGCCAATTGTGCGGCTGGCAAGCCACTGCGCCTGCTGCCGCGAACAACGCGTCTGCGCCTGCCACGCTGCACTGAGGCGCCGCTTTCGCTGCGACATGCGACGGCCGTTGCCTCGGCCGCCGCATAACATTCCTTTGATAAACGCCTAAAACGCTGGCGATATACTGCGCGCCCGCTGCGCAGCCGCAGCATGCAGGAAGCATCCAATGAGCAATGCATCCACCGGCCCGGACGTGCGCGATGTGGACCGCAATACGCAGTTCATCGACGATGCCAACGATCGCGCATTCGACCCGACCTACAGCAGCCCCAACAGCGAGTACGCGGCGGAGTTGGGAAGCGGCACCGTTTCGGTCAACCCGGCAGAGCAGTCGGCCAAGTATGCGCAGACCAGCGAGCAGGGCAATGGCAGCCTGACGCAGCCGCTGGGCGAGACCAGCCTGCGCCACGGCGGCTCGCTGAGTGCAGGCGTTCTCAGCGATGCCGATGCCAAGACCACCACCTTCAGCCTTGAGGCCGACGCGCAGACCGGCCTGCAGCAACGCCTGCAGTCCAAGCTTGGCGACAGCAAGCTGAGCATCGAGGCCGGCGCCAGTGCCGGGCAGCGCATGCGCTACGCACTGACGCTGCCCGGTGTCGACCAGCCGCTGGAGGCCGCCAGACAGGTCAATCCACTGCAGCCGGAGAGCCTTCCGATCGGCGCACGCGCGGTGATGGATACCCAGACCTTCGTACAGCGCGAATCCTCGGCGAGCCTGCGATCGCTGACCGCGCAGAGCCAGATCACCGAAGCCAACGGCCGCAGCTACATGATCGAGCGCGTCGACGAGCGCCATGTGCGCGTGGTGACCGGGCCGAACGCGGCCATCGAGGCGGTGAATGCGCTTGGCGTCAAGGCCGGACCGGCGCAGGCACTGCTCGGGCGCGCCGATTCCCTGGGCCAGTCGCAGGTGCACAGCGCGCAGTTCGACCTGGCCGATCCGCGCGCACGCGCGGCCATGGGCCAATTCGTGCGCGAGGGGAGGCTTGCACCGGGCGTGCCCGGCGTCGATGAGATGCAGACGCTGGAGCGGATCAATTTCAGCTCGCAGCAGCGTCTGCAGCTGGAACTGGGCCCGCTCAGCGCCGATGTCGCCGGCAACCGCAACCAAGGCAGCCAGGTACGCATCAGCACGCCGGGCCAGGATGGCTACACCCTGGTGCAACAGCTGCAATACGGCGACAACGTGCCGCTGACGATCGTGCGCCAGTACGACGGCAATCAGACCGAACGCGTGGACCAGCGCAGCTACCGTTTCCAGATCGATGGCGATGTGGCCGCGCCGGGCCTGTTGCAGCGCCTGGGCGGGCGCAACGAGGCTAGCGAGGAAAAGGCGATCGCGCAGACCCTCAACAGCGCGTTGAACGGCGAGATGACGGGCACCGGCGCGATCGCACCAGGGCAGAAGACCACGCTGGAATTCAACGAGGGGCAGATGCAGGCGCTGCTGGAGCAGACCCGCGCCAGCGTCGACGCCAGCAGAATCGGCGGCAGCTCCCTGACCTCGCTGGTGGGCGATCGCAACGCCCCGGCGCAGTCGCCCGAGCAGTTTGCGATCGCGATGGCCCGCAACGTGGGTGGATCGCCTTATGCGTTCGCCGAGCGGTTGCAGCGCATCGCCGACGGCGCCGACGGCACGTACGACGGCCAGCTGCAGCGTATCGATGCCACCGTTCTGCCGCGACCGACCGACGCCGCCCCGGCGCTCCCGGACCCGCGCGATGCAACGCACCCGGATCATGCCCTGCTGCAGCAATGCACTGCGGCCGTGGGGCGCCTGCAAGCGGCACCGGGCCCGGCGGCCGGGATGGACAGCGAACGCCTGGCCCTGGGGTCGGTGGTGGCCGCACGCGAGAATGGCTTGCAGCGGGTCGATCACGTGCTGCTCGGCAACGATCCTGCACGTGGCTTCGTGGTGCAGGGAGCACTCGACTCGCCCGCGCATCTGCGGGGCAGCTTCGATGCCAAGGCCTTGCAGGAGGAGCCCGTCGCAGCCAGCCTGCAACGCCTGCAGGCGCTGGAAACCGGCACGCAGCGCGATGCCGCGGCGCAGACGCAGGTGTCGCAGCAGGAAACGCAGCGGCAGGCACAGGCGCGCTGAGGACGGCGCACCTGTGCGCAGCCAACGAACCCGCGGTGCTCACCGCCAGACGGGCACGGCCGGTGCTCGGTGCGGCATGCACCACTCGTACACGCCGGTTCCTCCGTGCCCACCTGACGACTGCTCGCTACGTCGTGCCAGCCGCGCTCAGTCGCACCGACTTCGCAGATCGAAAGAGCTCGATCGCAAGTGTGGCCAACCGGCGGTGTTGGCCCAGCGTACCGGGTAGGGGACGCTGATCGGCTGGCGCGCCGGTGACGCTGCGCCACGCATCTGCAGCGCAGCGCCTACCCGCCACAGCCGAGGCCGGCCTGCTGCAGGCCCGCAGGCACGGCAGCCCGATTGATCCATCCACAACGCCGCGTCCCCCGGGCAGGCGAAGGCACGCCGCGGGGGCGACTCAGTTGAGCTTCGCGCCGCCCTGCAAGCGTTCGCTCAACCTGGCCTTGAACTGCTCGAACTCCATGCCACCGGCCTGGGCCTCCGCATGCGCGGCATCCTTGAGCGCGTCCGAATAGGTCAGGCGCACGGGGGTGCCCTGGCGCTCGTGCAGTTCGGCGGCGCGCATGATCAGCGTCAACACCTGCGCGGCGCTGGTGCTCTCGCCAGCGATGCGGCCGTCCATGCCCAGCACCCATTCGCCGTCGCGGCGGACGATGCCGGCCAGCAGCGTGCGTTGCTGGTCGCGCAGTTCGGCATGCGCCTCGATCGGCGATTCGGCCGTGGCCTTGGCGGCGGCCTGGTTGCGCTGGCGCTCGGCGGCACGCTTGCGGGCATCGCGGCGCAACTTGGAATCGGTGGACATGCGGGCTCCTGTGTAGGGGTCAAAGATGGTCGGCCGGCTCCAGCGGCACTGCCTCGGTGGCCTGGCGGTGCCGCAGACGGCGGCCGCTGCGGCGCTCCCAGCGCCAGAATAGCCAGCCCAGCAGGAAAAAACCGGTCATGCCGATCGCCAGATGCCGCGGGTGTTCACTCAGCAGCGGCGACAGCACCCCGGCCACCACCGTATTGGTCATGAGCTGGGTAAAGGCCTGCAGCGACGAGGCCAGGCCGCGCTGCTGCGGGTACATGTCCAGCACCGCCAGCGCCAGGATCGGGAAGATCAGCGCCATGCCGACACCGGCCAGGAAGATCGGCAGCACCGCCCACGGCAGCGCGATCTGCGCCGCCGCCATGGTGTAGCCCAGGTTGGCCAGCGCCGCCACGCCGCAGCAGATGAAGCCGATGCGGATCTGCCGCACCGGGTTCATCTGGCCGGCCATGCGCCCTGACAAAAACGAACCCAGCGTCATGCCGCCGATGGTGGGAATGAACAACCAGGCAAAGTCGCCTTCGCCCAGATGCAGGTGCTGCATGATCAGCACCGGCGCGGAGGCGATGTACAGGAAGATGCCGGCGAAATTGAACGCACCGGCCGCCGCCAGGCGCTGGAAGCGCGGGTTGAAGCCGATCCGTACGTAGTCGTGCAGCAAGCGCTTGAGCTGCAGCGGCGTGCGCGCCTCCACCGGGTGGGTCTCCGGCAACCAGGTCATGGTCGCGATGAGCAGTACCAGTCCAAACACCACCAGAAACCAGAAAATCAGCGGCCAGCCGGCGCCGCTGAGCAGGATCCAGCCGCCGATGATCGGCGCGATCGCCGGCGCGATGCCGAAGATCATCGAGACCTGGCTCATCAGCCGCTGCGCATCCGGGCCATGGAACAGGTCGCGGATCACTGCCCGCCCGACGATCATCCCCACGCCGGCCGACAGGCCTTGCAGCGCGCGGAATGCCAGCAGCGTGGGCAGATCCTGCGACAGGGCGCAGCCGATCGAGCCGGCGATGAACAGCACCAGCCCGCCCAGGATCACCCGCTTGCGGCCCCAGGCATCTGACAGCGGCCCGTGCGCGATGCTCATCACCCCGTAGGCCAGCAGGTAGATGCTGATGGTCTGCTGGATCGCCACCTGGTCCACCGCCAGGCTGCGGCTGAGCCGCGAGAACGCCGGGAAGATGGTGTCGATGGAAAACGGACCGAACATCGCCAGCCCGGCGAGCAGCAGCGCCATGCGACGGGTGGAAGGCGTGGTGGGGGTCATGCAGGGATCCGAAACGTGGTGCATCGGGGGACGCACGCCGGCGCTGGCCTGGGGCCAGTGTCGGGATGGGCACAAGGGCGTCGATGATAGGCGCTCGCCGTTGCAAGGTTAAGCGAACGCAAGTGCGGCAGCCTGCGCAGGCCTGGCCCGCTGGATGCGCCGGCGGCATGCACCCACGCTATAATCGCCCCGGCAACACGGTGGGAGAAGCGGCACTGCCGCTGCCGAAGGCGCAACAGCCCGTAATCGCTCAGGCCCGATACCATCCGCAGTACAACTCTGGAGAGACCGGCCGATGCCGGCGCCGAAGGGGCACGGAACGCAGGCAGGCCCAGCGCCATGCCGCATTCTTAAACTCTCAGGCAAAAGGACAGAGGGGCGCGAGGAAGACTGTCGCTGCGACAGGAGGTGATGCGCTGCGCGCGTCACCCCGGTTCGGTGGCTGTCGACCATATCGTCTGCCCCCTGCCCCGGATGCCCGCCATGTCCCAGACCACGTCTTCCCTGCGCGACCTCGAACACCACAGTGCGTTCGTCGAACGCCATATCGGCCCCAACGACGCAGAAATCGCACAGATGCTGGGCGTGGTCGGCCACGCCTCGCTGGATGCGCTGACCGACGCCATCGTGCCGGGCAACATCAAGTCGCCTGCGGCGCTGGCGCTGCCCGAGGCGATCACCGAAGAAGAGGCGCTGGCCAAGATCCGCGCCATCGCCAGCAAGAACCAGGTGCAGCGCACCTTTATCGGCCAGGGCTATTACGGCACGCATACGCCCAAGGTGATCCTGCGCAACATCCTGGAAAACCCGGCCTGGTACACCGCCTACACGCCGTACCAGGCGGAAATTTCGCAGGGCCGCATGGAAGCGCTGATCAACTTCCAGACCCTGTGCGCAGATCTGACCGGCATGCAGATCGCCAATGCCTCGCTGCTGGACGAAGCCACCGCCGCGGCCGAAGCGATGACGCTGGCCAAGCGCTCGGCCAAGTCGAAGTCGGAGACCTTCTTCGTGCACGACGCGGTGCACCCGCAAACGCTGGAACTGCTGCGCACCCGCGCCGAGCCGCTGGGCATCGTGCTGCGCGTCGGCACGCCGGAGGAGGCGCTGCAGGCCGAGTGCTTCGGCGTGCTGCTGCAGTACCCGGACAGCTTCGGGCATATCGGCGATCACGCCGCGCTGGCCGAGGCAGTGCATGCGCAAGGCGGATTGGTGGCAGTGGCCACCGATCTGCTGGCGCTGACCCTGATCGCCGCGCCCGGCGAATGGGGCGCGGACATCGTGGTCGGCAACTCGCAGCGCTTCGGCGTGCCGTTCGGTTTCGGCGGCCCGCATGCGGCCTTCATGGCCTGCCGCGATGCCTACAAGCGCTCGATGCCGGGCCGGCTGATCGGCGTGTCGATCGATGCCGCCGGCAACCCGGCCTATCGCCTCACCCTGCAGACGCGCGAACAACATATCCGCCGCGAGAAGGCCACCTCCAACATCTGCACCGCGCAGGTGCTGCTGGCGGTGATGGCCTCGATGTACGCGGTCTACCACGGCCCCGGGGGCCTGACCCGCATCGCGCGGCGTACCCATCGTCTTGCCGCGATCCTAGCCGCCGCGCTACGCGGCGCAGGCGTCACTGTGGGCGAGCGTTTCTTCGACACCTTGCACGTCAAGGCGATCGATGCCGATGCCATCCATGCCAAGGCGCGTGCGGCCGGCATCAACCTGCGCGCGATCGACAGCGAAGCGGTCGGCATCAGCCTGGATGAAACCAGCACGCGCGCCGACGTGGTCGCACTGGCCGCGTTGTTCGGGGCGCAGGCGGATGTGGACGCGCTCGACGCCGCCACCGCCGATGCGTTGCCGCAAGGCCTGCTGCGCAGCAGCGCGTTCCTGACACACCCGGTGTTCAACACCCACCACAGCGAGCACGAACTGCTGCGCTACATGCGCTCGCTGGCCGACAAGGACCTGGCGATGGATCGCACCATGATCCCGCTGGGAAGCTGCACGATGAAGCTCAACGCCACCGCCGAAATGATCCCGGTGACCTGGCCGGAATTCGGCGCGATCCATCCGCTGGCGCCGGCCGAGCAGTCGGCCGGTTACGCGCAGTTGATCGACGAGCTGGAAGCGATGCTGGTCGAATGCACCGGCTACGACGCGGTGAGCCTGCAGCCCAACTCCGGCGCGCAGGGCGAATACGCCGGCCTGCTGGCGATCCGCGCCTATCACCGCTCCCGCGGTGAGGCGCACCGCGATATCTGCCTGATTCCCGAATCGGCGCACGGCACCAATCCGGCCTCGGCGCAGATGTGCGGCATGACCGTGGTCGTGACCAAGTGCGATGCCAACGGCAACGTCGACGTGGACGACATCCGCGCCAAGGCAGAGAAGTACTCAGAGCGTCTGGCCGCGTTGATGATCACCTACCCGTCCACCCACGGCGTGTTCGAAGAGGACGTGGTGGCGATCTGCGAAGCCGTGCATGCGCATGGCGGCCAGGTCTACACCGACGGCGCCAACATGAATGCCCTGGTCGGCGTGGCCAAGCCCGGCAAGTGGGGCTCGGACGTGTCGCATCTGAACCTGCACAAGACCTTCTGCATTCCGCATGGCGGCGGTGGCCCGGGCGTGGGCCCGTGCGCGGTGAAGTCGCACCTGGCGCCGTTTTTACCGCGCACGCTGGGCGGCGAAGGCGACGTCGGCATGGTCAGCGCGGCCAGCTACGGCTCGGCCTCGATCCTGCCGATCAGCTGGATGTACGTGACCATGATGGGCAGCGCCGGCCTGCGCAAGGCGACCCAGGTGGCCCTGCTCAACGCCAACTACATCGCCAAGCGCCTGGCGCCGCACTACAAGACGCTGTACACCGGCCGCAACGGCCTGGTGGCGCACGAGTGCATCCTCGACATCCGCCCGCTGGAGAAGACCAGCGGCATCGGCGCCGAAGATGTCGCCAAGCGCCTGATCGACTTCGGCTTCCACGCGCCGACGCTGAGCTTCCCGGTCGCCGGCACCTTGATGGTGGAACCGACCGAAAGCGAATCGCAGCATGAACTGGACCGCTTCATCGACGCGATGATCCAGATCCGCGAAGAGATCCGCGCCATCGAAGACGGCCGCCTGGACCGCGGCGACAACCCGCTCAAGCACGCCCCGCATACCGCCACGCAGGTGTCGGCCAGCGAGTGGGCCCACGCATACCCGCGCGAACTGGCCGCCTTCCCGCTGCCCAGCCTGAAGCAGCAGAAGTACTGGCCGCCGGTGGCACGCGTGGACAACGTCTACGGCGACAAGAACGTGATGTGCGCCTGCATCCCGGTGGATGCGTACAAGGAAGACGCCGAGGCCTGACTGACAGACCAGAGACGGTCACCATCGAACCCGGCTGGTGAGACAGCTGGGTTTTTTGCTGCGTCATGCGATGCGAGCCACAGTCGCGAGAGGGCGACATCGACGGCCACCGAACGCCGGTGGCAGCACCACCACCGAACGCGCTGCAGCGACATGCTGGCAGCGACACGGTCGCTACCAGAACCGCCGCTGCAGCGGCCAGCATGTATCGACATCGCATTTGCAGATGGTGTGCGCCTGCACTGGCTTGTTTCAGAGCCATCGCAGAACGCGGCTCCCAACGCATGCCGCGCACGCACGGCACGTGCGTTTGCCTCGCCTACACGTGTGATGGGCATGATGGCCAATGCCCTCCCCACATGGCAGATCCCTGCACATGCCTGCACTGAAACATCTCGGCACCTTGCTGTTGGCAACCGGCCTGCTGATCGGCTGCGCACCGCGCCGCCCCGGCGAGGTGCCGGCACTGGTGCATGCGCCCGATGCGCGTGCCGAGCTGGTACGCACCGATGCGGGCGTGGTGCGCGGTGCGGCAAGCGCACAAGGCAAGGCATTTCTGGGCGTGCCGTTCGCCGCGCCGCCGGTGGGCGCGTTGCGCTTTCGCGCGCCGCAGCCGGCAACGGCCTGGAAGGATATACGCGAGGCGACGCAAGCAGGACCAGCCTGCCTGTCGCGCTATCGCTTCGGGCAAAAGAACCTCTCCGAAGACTGCCTCACCTTGAACATCTACGCCCCGCCCGGCCCGGCGCCGGCACATCCGCGCGCAGTGATGGTGTGGATCTACGGCGGCGCGCTGGAGCTGGGCAGCAATGTCGACTACGACCTGAGTGCACTGGCGGCGCGGCAGGACGTCATCGTGGTGGCGCCCAACTACCGGCTGGGGGTCTTCGGATTCTTCGCGCATCCGGGTCTGCGCGAAGAAGGCGAAGGGGCATATGCATTGCTCGATCAACAGGCCGCATTGCGCTGGGTGCAACGCAATATCGCCGCCTTTGGAGGCGACCCGCACAACGTCACCGTCTTCGGTGAATCCGCCGGCGCATGGAGCATCTGTTACCAGCTCGCCTCGCCGGGCGCGCGCGGCCTGTTTCAGCGCGCGATCCTGCAGAGCGGCAGCTGCCTGGCCGCCGATTCGAGCGTGGCACGCCAGCAGGCCGAAAGCGGCGGCACCCGCATGGCGCACGCGCTGGGATGCACAGATGACACAGATGCTGCAGCCTGCCTGCGCGGTCTTCCTGCCGACGCATTGGCCGATGCAACACCGCAACGCCGCGGCCTGACCGGCAGCGACGCCTGGGCGCCGATGGCAGGCGGCGATGTGCTGCCGCTGGCGCCCGCCGAGGCGATTGCCGGTGCGCAGCATGTGCAGGTCCCGGTACTGCTCGGCAACAACCGCGACGAGGGGCGTCTGTTCGCCCAACTGCTGTCCTACATCGGCAAGCTGACGCTGCGCAGCGGCTATGAGGCGCGCGTCCAGCGCATGTATGCGGCACCGGCGCCGATCATGGCGCACTACGCGGATGTCGCGGCGCAATCGCGCTGGGAGGCCTTTGCCGACATCGTCACCGACGGCGGCTTCGCCTGCCCCACGCGCCGCCTCGGGCAAGCGTTGCGCACGCACGTGGCGGTGTATGCGTATGAGTTCGACGACCCACAGGCGCCATACGGCTTGTGGCGCCTGCCGTTCTCGCGCCCATTGGGCGCGTATCACGCCTCCGAGCTGGTGTACCTGTTCCAGCGCCCCTGGGTGCTCAGTGGCGACCCGCAGTTCAGTGCCGCGCAACAGGCGTTTTCCAACACGTTCCAGGACTATTGGGGTGCGTTCGCCCGCACTGGCGATCCCAACGGTGGCGGACGACCGCTGTGGCCGCGCCTGGAGGGCGACACGCCGTTGACACTGTCCCCGCGCAGGATCGGCACCACACCCGACTTCGTACAGCGGCACCGCTGCGCGTTCTGGGATGCACATGCACAGGCTGCTGCACTCCCGCTACCGTCGCGTATGCAACAGCATCAGCCGGACCTCACAGGCGATGGTCAACGATGAGGGTCTCGTCGCCGCAGCGAAGTGCGTCGGCGACGCAGATGCGGGTGCCGCAGTGTCGGCGTCGCTCAGTTGCCTGCAACCAACGTTACGGGAGTGTTCCATGTCCACATCCATCTCATCCCCCTGCCCCGAGGTGCTGCTGCGCACCGGGCGTCGTGTCGCTGCACTTGGCCTGGGCTCGTGGAATCTGGGCCAGGGCCGGCATCCGCCACAACAGGAGATCGAGGCGTTGCGGACCGGCCAGCAGCTTGGCATGCGCTTGATCGACACCGCCGAGATGTATGGTAACGGCCGTTCCGAGCAGTTGATTGGCCAGGCCATCGACAGCGTACAGGCACCCTATCTGGTGTCCAAGGTGCTGCCGGGCAATGCGAGCGCGCGCGGCATCGCACGCGCCTGCGAAGCCAGCCTGCAGCGGCTTGGCGTACGTACGCTGGATCTGTACCTGCTGCACTGGCGCGGCGGCAGCGATCTTGCCGAGGTGGTCGCGGCGTTTGAAGCCTTGCGCGACGCCGGCAAGATCCGCGATTGGGGCGTGTCGAATTTCGATGTGGACGATATGCAGGATCTGTGGCGCATCGATGGCGGACAGCGCTGCCTGGTCAATCAAGTGCTGTATCACGCCGGCAGCCGCGGGATCGAATTCGATCTGCTGCCGTGGTGCGCCGAGCATGAGGTGACGGTCATGGCGTACTCGCCGCTGGGTAGCCGCGCCTTGCTCGATCATCCGGTGCTGCATGCCATCGGCGCACGACGTGGCGTGGCAGCCACCGCAGTGGCATTGGCGTGGGCGATCCGCAGCGGCCAGGTGATCGCCATCCCCGAATCGGGCACGCCCGCGCATGTGCGTGAAAACGCCGCGGCGTGCACCTTGCAGCTGGATGCGCAGGATCTTGCTGCCCTGGATAGCGCGTTCCCGCCACCCACGCGCAAACAGCCGCTGGATCTGTTGTAGATCCGCACGCTGGGTCGTGCATCGCGTGGATGTGGCGGCGTTCGCATCACGCACGTGGCCTGCCTGGCACTGCACAACGCGCGGTCGCGCACGCTTGGCCATGCACAGCGCACGCGTGTGAGTGTTTGCTCGCATGTAGACACATCCGTTTAACAGCGCCACTCCCAGGCTCGCTTGGATAGCCCGCATCCTCAAGCCCGCCAACGTGGAGTCCCCCATGGCCAAATCCCCAAGCAAATCCGCACAGGTTCCTTCTGTCGGTAGTTCCGCCAGCGCGCACGAGTTGCGCGGCACCGGCGACGAACTGCATCAGAAAGCCGGCGGCTCGCATCCGCAATTGACCACCAACCAGGGCATCCCGGTTGGCGACAACCAGAATTCGCTGCGCGCCACACCGCGCGGGCCGACGTTGCTGGAAGACTTCATCCTGCGCGAGAAGATCACCCACTTCGATCACGAGCGCATCCCCGAGCGCATCGTGCATGCGCGCGGCAGCGCCGCGCATGGCTACTTCGAGTTGACCAAATCGCTGAGTCAGTACACCACCGCCAAGATCTTTACCGAAGTCGGCGAAAAGACCCCGCTGTTCACGCGTTTTTCCACCGTCGCCGGCGGCGCCGGCTCGGTGGACACGCCGCGCGACGTGCGCGGGTTCGCGGTCAAGTTCTATACCAAGGAAGGCAACTGGGATCTGGTGGGCAACAACATCCCGGTGTTCTTCATCCAGGATTCGATGAAGTTCCCGGACCTGATCCATGCAGTGAAGATGGAACCGGACCGCGGCTTCCCGCAGGCAGCCAGCGCGCATGACACGTTCTGGGATTTCATCTCGCTCACCCCCGAATCGATGCACATGATCATGTGGGCGATGAGCGACCGCACCATTCCGCGCTCGCTGCGCATGATCGAAGGCTTCGGCATCCACAGCTTCCGCTTCCTCAACGAAGCCGGCGAGAGCACCTTCGTCAAGTTCCATTGGCGCCCCAAGCTGGGCCTGCAGTCGACCATCTGGGACGAAGCAGTGAAGCTGGCCGGCGCCGATCCCGACTTTCAGCGACGCGATCTGTTCGAGTCGATTCAAAACGGCGACTTCCCGGAGTGGGAACTTGGCGTACAGCTGTTCACCGAGGCCGAAGCCGAGGCATTCCCGTTCGATCACCTGGATTCGACCAAGGTCATTCCCGAGGAACTGGTGCCGCTGCAGATCGTCGGCCACATGGTGCTGGACCGCTGGCCGGACAACTTCTTTGCGGAAACCGAACAGGTGGCGTACTGCCCGGCCAACATCGTTCCCGGTATCGATTTCAGCAACGACCCCTTGCTGCAGGGCCGTCTGTTCTCGTACCTGGATACGCAGCTGAGCCGTCTGGGCGGGCCGAATTTCCATCAGATCCCGATCAATGCGCCCAAGTGCCCGTTCGCCAACAACCAGCGCGATGGGCATATGCAGATGGGTGTGCCGAAGGGACGCGTTGCCTACGAGCCCAGTTCGCTGCAGGCCGATGCGCCGCGTGAGGCGCTGCGTGGATTCCCCAGCCATGCCACGCCTGCGGAAGATGGCGCAAAGGGCCGCGTGCGCGCAGAGAGTTTTGCCGACCACTACAGCCAGGCACGGCTGTTCTATCGCAGCCAGACGGCACCGGAGCAGGCGCATATGGCGTCGGCGCTGGTGTTTGAACTGTCCAAGGTCGAAACCGCGCATGTGCGCGAAGCCATCGTGGGTCATCTGCGTCATGTCGACCCGGCATTGGCACAGCGCGTGGCCGACGGCATGGGGATGACCAAGCTGCCGCCCGCACCTCCTGCAGCGGTTGCGCCCACCGACATGCCGCTGTCGCCTGCGCTGCAATTGATCGGCAAGATGAAAGACACCTTGCAGGGGCGCACGGTGGGCATCCTGATCCACGACGGATCGGATGCCGCGGCGATCAAGGCCGTGCGCAAGTCCGCCGAAGCAGCCGGCGCGACGGTGAAGATCGTCGCACCCAAACTCGGCGGCGCCAAACTCAGCGATGGCAAGCAGCTGGCCGCCGATGGCCAGTTGGCCGGCACACCGTCGATCGTGTTCGATGCGGTGGCCGTGTTGCTGTCGTCGGAGGCGGCAAAACTGCTGACCAACGAATCTGCGGCATTGGATTTCGTCAGCAATGCCTGGGCACATTTGAAGGCGATTGCCTTCGACGATGGCGCGCAGCTGCTGCTCAAGGCAGGCAATGTCGGCAAGGATGCCGGTATCGTCCCGGCTGCCGACACCAAGGCCTTCATCGCCGCAGCCAAGACCCGCCAATGGGCACGCGAGCCGAAGGTGCGCATGTTGGCCTGACCGCGTTAGCGCAAACAGCGCCCCCGGGCGCGAGCGACGTCATGGATGTCGCTCGCGCCCGGGGGCGTATTGCAGAGAAATACCTGTCGCCTTATCGCCTGCGTGTAGCAGGTGTCCAGGAGCGGGGGACAGCCGCCAGAGAGTGGAGCGGGTTGTTCGGCCAGGCAGTTCGCATGACTGCTTGGAACCCGGTTTCTGATGCATCAATACATCGATGCCACCTCCAGAACCTGAGAGAACGATCAAGAATGATTAGTCGCAGCAGGCGTCCCGATCGACCTCAGCCAGCTGCGCTGGTGTCGTCAGGCACGAGGCGATGAATCAGAGCGCAGATCTTGGAGGAGGGCTGGAAGGCTGCGCTTGCCAGTGAAAGCCGCGGCACCGCCAGGCTGATACCCAGCGCGTCGGACCTGTCCGCATCCACATGCGCACCAGGCGCCGCGGAATCGAACAGAACGTGCGCGCCAGGACGCGTGGAAAAAATTCCTGCCACAGCGAACTCCAGCGTAGGCAGCGCACTGTACAGCGCTGACAGCAAGGCATCTTCCGACGGCGCCCAGCGCCATCGGACAATGAATACCGCCGCATCGCGTTCGATCAGCGACGTCCGATCGGGCTCATCGCCCAGCACCAACGCGTAGCCGGAGGCGGCCTCCACCAGACCGAGTTCGTCATCGATCATGCAGGCACGCGCGTAGTCGGTCGTGCCGCTGTGGCTTAAGGAAGGCCCAGTGCCCGACCAGTCGGACAAAGACGTCGCATGCAGGAGAACAAGCGGCCCACCTCCTGACTCAATCCATTGCAGATGCGTCATTTCTTCCCTCGATAGCGCATGCGCGCAACGGCGAAGCCCGTCATTCGAGCGCAGGCAGCGGTACGTATTGCTGCGCAGTTGCCAGCGCGCGGTACTCGCGCGGCGTCATGCCCACCGCTTGCTTGAACTGCCGGGCAAACGCGCTTTGATCGCTGAAGCCGCAGGCATGGCCGATTTCGGTCAGGCTCTTGTTCCCATGCAGCAAATGCATGGCCATCTGCAGGCGCAACTTGGCCAGCACCTGCTGCGGCGTGAGCTGGAACACCTTGCGGAACGAGCGTTGCAGCTTTGACATCGAAAAACCGGTGATCTCCACCAGTGCCTGCATGCGCACGTTCTGCGCATAGTTGGCGTTGAGGTACGCCAGCGCCAGCCGCAGTTTTTCGTACTGCGATTCGTGCCCGTCCTGCGGCCCCAGATCGCGCGAGATGCCGATGATGCCCTGCACCTTGCCGTCGACCAGCAGCGGGCGTTTACAGGTGAGGCACCAGCCCGGCTCGCGATTGGCGAACAGATGCAGTTCCAGCAGGTTGTCGATCACCTCACCGGCCAGCACCTGCTCGTCCTGATTGGCGTAGTTTGCGCCCAGTCCGCTCGGGTAAACCTCGGCAACGCGCTTGCCGATCAATTCCTTGCGCGACTTCAGGCCCAGGCGCCGCAACATGGTCTGGTTGACGTGGGTGTAGCGACCCTCGCGGTCCTTGACGAAGAACAACACGTCCGGCACCGCATCGAACAGCGCTTCCAGATCGGCAGGATCGATGCTCTTCATGCGGGAGGATTCATGCGGTACGAGGGACTCGGGGCCAGGAGAGGCGCAACGGTGCAGTGACGCACCGGCGTCTGCACGCACCACCGATGCGCAACCGCATGATACGCCGCGCCTGTCGCTACGCTGGCAGACGCTCAGCGCGGCTGTTCGGCCACAGCGCCGCTGACTGCAGCCGGGGCGTCCTTCGGAGCGTCGATGGACGCACTGGTGGCGCCCATGCGATCGGCCGGCGTCCGCCGCGCTGCCCAGGCCTGCACCACTGCCGCACCCGATTGCGAGCCCACCTGCACGCGCAGACGCGCACCGGCAGTAGGCGCTACGAATTCGATTGCGCAGTCGCCCGCGGCCATGCAGCTATCTGCCGCCAGCGGGTCGACCGGCTGCCAGCCCTGCGCGGCGATCGCCTGCGAAAATGCGCGATAGCTCATGCCTGGCTTGAGGGTCGCCGGCAACGGCACCAGCAGCTCGCTGTTGTCGGCGTCCGTCGCGTTGGCAACGGCGGGCGCCGCAGTCACAGGCGCACGTGCAGTCACCGCCGCCGCAGGCCGCGGTGCGGCGCTCCAGGCAGGGCTGAAGATGAGGGCAAGCCCAAGCAAGGCTGGGCGGACGAACGTGCGCATACAAAAGACCCTTGCGATCCTGGCAGGGATGGGGAAAGTTAAAGAAGCGCTATTTTGACACGCCGACATGACGACAGGGCGATGCTGCCCGCAGGCGCTCAACAGCCATTTTGTCACCGGTTATCCAGCAGCGAGCCGCAAGCGCACTCGACTGCGACCCTATCGGCGGAGCACCGTGTTGCTTGAGCGAGCGCTGCAACCACCTGCCTTTCCAGCATCGAACCGCAGCCAACAAGACGTGGCGAGCAGTTGTCGGGGGACGGCGCGGAGAAACCGGCGTTTACGAGTGGGACATGCTGCCCCTTGCGCCGGCGGCGCCCACCTGGCGGTAGCACAGCAGGTTTATCAGCGGCTTTAATTCGACACCAGCCATTCCCGGGCAATACGCAGTTGCCGAGTCTTCGATCGGCAGCGGCACCCGTCTGTTGCGGCGACTGACCGCGACACAAAAAAACACCGGCACGCCGCGGTAAGGCGGCATGCCGGTGTTTTAAAGCACTACTGGCCGATATGCTGTTTCAACCAGGCATTGACCGTGTCGTGCCACAGCACGCTGTTGTCCGGCTTGAGCACCCAGTGGTTCTCGTCGGGGAAGTACAGGAACTTGGAGTCGATGCCCTTGCGCTGCAGCGCGGTGAACGCGGCCAGGCCCTGTTCGACCGGGATGCGGAAATCCTGCTGGCCGTGGATGACCAGCATCGGCACCTTCCACTTGTCCACGTGCAGCACCGGGTTGAACTTCTCGTAGCCGGCCGGGTTCTGCCACGGCGTGCCGCCGTTTTCCCATTCGCTGAACCACAGCTCCTCGGTGGCGTAGCCCATGGTGCGGTTGTCGAACACGCCGTCGTGGTCGACCAGGCACTTCCACGGCTGATTCCAGTTGCCGGCCATCCAATAGACCATGTAGCCGCCGTAGCTGGCACCCAGCGCGCAGGCCTTGTCGCCATTGAGGAAGCCGTACTGCTTCTGCGCGGCGGTCCAGCCCTTCTGCAGGTCTTCCAGCGGGCGGTCGCCCCAATGCTGGCTGATTGCGTCGGTGAAGTCCTGGCCGTAGCCGGTGGAGCCGTGGAAGTCGATCATCACCACCGCGTAGCCCTGGCCGGCATAGGTCTGCGGATTCCAGCGGTTGCTCCAGCCGTTGCCGAAGCTGCCCTGCGGCCCGCCATGGATCAGGAACGCCACCGGGTAGGTCTTGCCTTCCTGGTAGTTGTACGGCTTGACCACGTAGCCGCGCACGGTGTCGTTGTTCCAGCCCTTGAACTGGAACTGCTCGTAGTCGCCGAACTGCACATCGGGCAGTTGCTCGCCAGCAGTCTGCGTGATGGCGCGCAGGTTCTGGCCCTGCACATCGCTGACGAACACCTGATCGCCGCTCTTGAGCGAGTTGCGGGTAAACGCCAGCGTGCTGCCGGCCAGCGTCGGTGCATGCACGCTGCCCTCGCCCACCAGCTTGGTCGCTTCGCCGCTGGCGATGTCGATCTTGAACAGCGGATGTTCGCCCAGGTCATCGGCACTGGTGTAGATGCTGCTGCCGTCATCGGCAAGGACGATTTCACCGGCCGAGCGATCCCACTTCGGCGCGATCTCGCGCGTCTTGCCGCTGGCCACATCCATCGCCATCAGGCCGAAGCGGTCGGCCTCGAAACCCGGGCGCTTCATCGCGCGGTAGTACAGCGTCTTGCCGTCGGCACTGAACACCGGGCCGGCGTCCCAGGCCGGGTTGGCGGCAGTCAGATTGACCGGCGCGGACTTGCCGGTGGCATCCAGGCGATATAGATCGAAGTTGGTCTGCCACGGCTCGTCGTTGCCGGTGGACTTGGCGGCAGCCTTGGCATTCTTGCCGGCCTCCGGACCATGCGGCTGCGGGATGCGCACGCTGGCGACCACGCTGCTGCCATCGGGCGACCAGGTGTAGTCGTCATTGCCGCCGAACGGCTTGGACGGCGCATCGCCCGCCAACGTGGCGCTGATCGCCGAGGCGCCAACCACCGGTTTGGCTCCGGTTGCGGGCAGCTCGGAGACGAACAAGGTGTTGCGACGGCCATCGTTCCAGGTGTCCCAATGGCGCACGAACAGCTGGTCGTACACCACGCCGCTGGCCTTGGCATTCTTTACGCTGGCGAGCTTTTTCTTGGTGCACTCCAGGTCCGAGCCGCAGTCCTGAAACACGCCCGCACTGAAGGCGATGCGCTTGCCGTCCGGGGAAAGCTTGTAGCTGTCCACGTCCACCGCAAACGCGGTGAGCTGCTGCGGGGTGCCGCCGGCCAGCGGTTGCGCGTACAGCTGCTGGCTGCCGGATTTGCTGCTGAGGAAGTACGCCGTCTTGCCATCGGGCGACAGCGCCGGGCTGTTGACGTTCCAGCCTTCCGGGGTGAGCCGCTTGGGCGGCGACAGATCGCGAGTGCGCAGATTGCGCACCCACAGGCTGGTGGCCGGCTTGCCATTGGCGGTCTTGGCCTGGCGTTTGGCGAACAGCACCACGCTGCCATCGGGGCTGAGCGTGGGCGAGGACACCCGATCCAGCGCGACCATGTCGCGCACATCGAAACCGCGCGCAGCGGCAAGGGTTGGCAAGGCGGCCAACAGACATAAAGGCAGCACGGCGTGACGCAGCTTCATCGAGATTCCTGCAACGGCAAAACGTCGATGGTAGGCGTTGCTGCAGCGCACGCGCAAAGGCTTGCGCTTGGGTCTGCCTGTGCGGTCGCGTGGGCATCGCCTCGTGCATGGGATTGCGCGCCTGGGCGCGACGACCAGACGCCAAGCCAGGTGACGTCAAACGCGAATGGCTGGCGCGCATGACGGCATGGTTCATGCGGGCAGCGAGGCCGGTCACGCCGCCCAGGTCCGCTTGCCTCCTGCGCGCTGCGTTGGAGAGGTGATTGCCACGGTGGGCGCACTGGCGGTCGCTACATCGAGAAAGGCTTCCCCTGCGGCAGGGCACCGCAGCCTTGCGCGACGATCGGCAGCGCCTGGCGTGACGCGGACGGACGTTGCAAGACGCCGGTCGATCTGGCGCCTCGCACCCTTGGCCATGCACGACGAGACGGGGTGTGCATGGACGGCAGCCCACCCTGCCCCTGGCCCGTCCTGCGGCGAAGAACCGCCGACAACACGACTGTGCTCACCGCCAGACGGGCGTGGCCAGTGTTCGGAACCCTCATGTACCACTCGTACACTCCGGTTCCTCCCCGCTGTCCACACCGCCCTGAGAACCGCTCGCTACGTTTTGTTGGCCACTCCTAGAAGCGGTGCGACATGCCCACATACACCTGCGCGTCCGGGGTGCGGTCGTTGAGGCCGAAGTTGGCGCCCACGTCCAGTTGCAACAGCGGGTTGATCAGATACGCAGCGGCGATGTCGGCCGAATACTGCTCGATGGTGTCGGCGGGGTCGCGATTGATCGAGGACCACACTTCCACCGCCATCGACAGCTTCGGCGTCAACGGGCGCGCAAGGTTGATCGCATTGATCACCGCGACGTGCTTGCCGCTGCCATCGCTGTCGGCCAGCCAGTCGACCTCCGGGCCGAAGGTCAACGAGAAGCTGTTGGGCAAGGCGAAGTTGATCGGCAGAGCGACGCCGCCTTCCCATTCGTCGTTGCCCAGGCCGGTGCGCGCGGTCGGCGCCTTGACGAACGGCAGCACCGCAACGGTAGCGGTATCGCTTTCGTAGAAGCGCGCCTTCATGCGCAGATAGATGTCGCCGCCGCCGCTCAGGCTGCTGCGTGCACCGGTGGCGCGATCGGTGGTCTTGACCTGCAGCTGCGGCGCCCAGTTGAGCTGCAGATCGATGCGGTCGCTGACGCCGTACTTGAGCGTGGGATTGGTGAACACCGAGGTTTCGATGCGCGTGCCGGGCTGGCTGTCGCGGGTGTAGCTGCCGATGTCGGTTTCCAGCTGCCAGGCGCCGGTCGGCACGGTACAGGTGGAATTGGCCTTGGTCGGCCGATCGGTGCACAGCGGCGCATCGGTGGCGTCTTGCGCCTGCGCTTGAGTGGCCAGGCCGCACAACACGCCGGCCACGGCGATGGCCAGCAGAGGGGTGCGCCGTACGCGGGACGAGGAACGGGGATTAACAGTCAGCATTGCAGTAACTCCATGGCAGAGCGCTGGATCGATGACACGACAGACCAGCAGTGAGTGAGGGGGAATGCACGTGGAGAGGTGGATCGACTGCACGACGCCGGAATGGCAGCGTCCGGTCGATCCTATCGAACTGTCGAGCTCGTATGACAAAAAGCGACCGCAACCGAGCGCCGGAAGAGACGCAGTGTGATTGGGCTAACGGTTTTGCCAGACAGCAGCGGCGGCGCGATGGCCTACGGCGCGGAGATCAGCGGGGTCGATCGAGGCATGCGGCAGCCGTAACGCATCATCCGTGCGGGAGACGGCACGATACGGAGCGGCGGCATAAAGGCGCTATGCATGCGCGCCGGAGTTGGCATAAAGCCGGCGCAAAGGCTGGCTGCAGACCAGCTAGCGCCATCGTGGACGGCCGAGGGGGCTGCCGCGGCGGTGCGTGGCTAGGTTGCAGAGGGCAGCGGCAGGCGCTGCGGGCAGGTCGCCTTGCGCGCCCGCCAGGACGGCGCATGCATCGCATGCGCCGTGTCTGTAACAGGCTCAGGCCGCCTGTTCGCCACGCTTGCCGACGCGATACAGCAGCCAGCCGACCACGGCGAGGATGGCCAGGCCAACCCACTGATTGAGCTGCAGGGCAGCCGGCAGCGCCAGCACGTCGGCGCGGCTGGACAGCACGATCGGCACGGCGATGGCGATTCCCATCAAGGCCTCGCCGGTGATCAGGCCGGCCGCAAACAGCACGCCCGGACGATGCACCCGATCGCGGCCGTCTTCGTCGTCGGCGCGGATGTTGTGGAAGCGCTCGACCAGATGCGCGATCAGGCCGCCGATGAAGATCGGCACCATCAGCTCCAGCGGCAGGTAGATACCGATCGCCGCGGCCAGCACCGGCACGCGGAAGCGCTTGCCGGTGGCCTTCAACCATTCGTCCAGCGCGATGATCGCAGCACCCACCACCGCTCCGATGGCGATCATGGTCCACGGCAACTGGCCGCCGAACAGGCCCTTGGCCACCGAGGCCATCAAGGTGGCCTGCGGCGCGCCCAGCGAATTGGGGTGCTGCGGGGTAGCCGGGCCGATGCCGTAGGCCTGGGCCAGCAGGTTCAACACCGGCGCCATGATCAGCGCGCACGAGAACGCGCCGATGCCCAGCATCAGCTGCTGCTTCCACGGCGTGGCGCCGACCAGATAACCGGCCTTGAGATCCTGCAGGTTGTCGCCGCCCACCGCCGCCGCGCAGCACACCACCGCGCCGATCATGATCGCCGCCACCGCGCCCAGCGGTGCGGCGCCGATGCCGACCGGCACCAGACCGTCCTTGCCCAGCAACAGCACCAGCACCGCCGAGGCGAACAGGATGGTGGAGATGGTGATGCCCGAGACCGGGTTGTTGGACGAGCCGATCAACCCGGCCAGGTAGCCGGACACCGACACGAACAGAAAGCCGGCCACGATCATGATGATGGTCATCGGGATCGACACATGCCACTGCTGCACGATGGCCTGGTACAGGCCCAGCAGCGGCAAGGTGCACAGCACCAGCGCCACCAGCATCCACTTCATCGGCAGGTCGCGCTCGGTTTCGGCGACCACGCCGCCACCGCTCTTGCGCGCGGCGGCAAAGCCGCTCTTGACGCCGGAAAACAGCGATTTGCGCAGCGAGAACAAGGTCCACACGCCGCCGATCAGCATCGCGCCGACGCCGAGGTAGCGGATCTTCGCACCCCAGATGCCGAACGCGGCATCGGCCGCCGGCGCACCGGCCAGGCTCTGCGCCAGCGCCGGGTCCGAGCCCATGAAGAACTGCTGATACAGCGGGATGGCGATGTGCCAGGACAGGATGGAACCGGACAACACCACGATGCCGACGTTCAAGCCGACGATATAGCCCACGCCCAGCAGCGCCGGCGACAGGT
Organism: Xanthomonas sp. 10-10; assembly: GCF_040182365.1. Classification (NCBI taxonomy): domain Bacteria; kingdom Pseudomonadati; phylum Pseudomonadota; class Gammaproteobacteria; order Lysobacterales; family Lysobacteraceae; genus Xanthomonas; species Xanthomonas sp. 10-10. The sequence goes on along the minus strand of NZ_CP144460.1, from coordinate 1,565,288 downwards.
TGGTGCCGATATAGCCCACCAGACGGCTACTGCCCAGGTAGGTGGCCTGCGCCCAGGTGTCCGGGATCACGCGCAGGCCGCTGGCGGCGGCGAGCTTGACCAGCGCGCCGATGGCGCCGGACGCCGCCAGGATCTTCAGGCCCGGGCCGGGATTTTCGCCGGCCTTGAGCACCTCGGCCGCAGCCTTGCCCTCGGGGAACGGCAGCGGGTCTTCCACGATCATCGAGCGCCGCAGCGGCACCGAGAACAGCACACCCAGCAACCCGCCCATGCCGGCGATGCCCAGCACCCACCAGTATTTGAAGTCCGGCCAGTAGCCCATGATCACCAGCGCGGGGATGGTGAAGATCACCCCGGCCGCGATCGACGAACCGGCCGAGGCACCGGTCTGGACGATGTTGTTCTCCAGGATGGTGCCGCCGCCGAGCAGGCGCAGCACGCCCATCGACACCACCGCCGCCGGGATGGCGGTGGCGATGGTCAAACCGGCGAACAGGCCGAGGTAAGCGTTGGCGGCCGAAAGCACCACCGCCAGCACGATGGCCAGCACGACGGCGCGGAAGGTGAGCTGGCGCGGTTGCGCGTCGTTGCTCATTGGGCATTCCCCTGTGGGCAAAAAATCCGTACCACGCTAGCGCCTGGGCCGACGCGAGTCCAGCTGCGGCGCGGCGTGACAGTGTGCCCACTGTGGCGAGTGGAACACCATCCATGAGCACAGGCGCAGCGGGCATGCTCCGGACTACCCCATCGATGCGCTGGCCTGGTGCAGCGAGGCCAGGCCGGTACGCCGGTGTGGACATCGATTCGCCTTGAACGCCGGCCGGGAGCGTGGCGATCGGCACCCTCGCTCCACGGCCCCGCCCTAGCGGGAGCGCGCTCCCCACGGTCGGCCGATGCTGTTTGCGCTGGCCGATCTCCATCGACACGCCCCCCGCACCAGCACGCAGCCGCGTGCCGAGAGGCCCGACAATGCACCATCCATTGAGCGCTTCCCTGCTGGCCGGCATGCTGCTGTCGCTGCCAAGCGTCGGCGCATTCGGCAACGAGCCTGCTGCGCACGGCACGCGGTGCCCCGCCCCTGCAGCGGTGCGTTACGCGGCCGGCCGCTACCGTGCCCATGCGCGGATCGAAGTGGCTTCCGGACGTGGCGAGTGGTCCGGTACGCCACAAGCCAACGCCGGCAAGCCGCGCCATCTGTCCTCGGTGCTGTACTACGGCAAGCGGTCCGATACAGCAACCAGCACGGGTGTGCTGGTCAATTGCAGTTATACGTTGCCCACCGGCGAGGATGTCGACCTGGCCTACTTCGACCAGCAAACGCCACAAACGCCACGCAACCTGATCGTCGCGCTCCAACATCCCGCTGTTTGGCTGGTCGATCAACCACCGGCACCCGGAGAAGATCAGTTCTACGCCTGTACTCGCAGCCTCAAGGACTGCGCGTTCGAGCCGCTGCGCCTGGAATGACGCAGCGGCGCGCGTGCGCAGCCCCTGACGGGGCCGATCCTCAGTGCAGCAGCTCGGCAAACGCGCGATCGGCTTCGATCACGTCCGGCAGCGCCGCGAACAATGCATCCAGATCCACGCTATCCATCAACGGCCCGCGCAATGCTTCCAGTGCGGCCGGCGTGGCACCGGCATGCGCATGCAATGCATCCGACACCTGGGCTGCCTGCGCAACCACCAGCGCCATCGGCGCACCGTCCGGAGCGGCGGCTGGGCGGACCTGGTAGGCGATCGCCTGCTGGATCACCGCAGGCAACTGCCAACGACGCGCCAGTTCGGCGCCCACCTCCGGGTAGCCGAAACCCAGCTGCAGGGTTTCCTCGGCGGCGTGGCCGGCCGATGAGGTCTCGTGATTGATGCGGCCGGCATACTCCGGCGCGCCGGACTGGATCAGCAACTCGCCGATGTTGTGCATCATGCCGCAGGTGAAGGCGGTTTCCGGATCCAGGCCGTGCTGGCGCGCCAGCAGGCGGCAAATGCCGGCCACCTCGAAACTGTGGCGCCAGAAGGACTTCAGATCGAAGCCGGGGCCGGCGCGAAAGGCGCCGGTCATGGCCGAGGCCAGCACCAGGGTGCGCAGCGTGTTGAAGCCCAGGCGCATCGCGGCGTCTTCCACGCTGGTGGAATCGCGCAAGCCGTGGAAACGCGCCGAATTGGCCAGGCGCAACACCTTGGCAGCGATCACCGGATCGCGCTCGATGGTGTGCGCCAACACATCGATGTTGGTATCGGGATTGTCGAACTGGGCAATCAGTTCCTGCGCCACCTTGGGCACGGTGGGCAAGGTGTGCAACTGGTCGAACAACGCCTCCAACTTCATGATCGCCTCGCAGGTCAATGGTGATGAGTGTGGCTGACAACGGGAGTGCGGGTCGGCCCGGTGCGGACGGCGCGCAAGCCACGAAGTGTACGTCCGATGCCGCCGATCCCGAACACTGCGCCTGCCGCCGCCGCACAGTCGGTTGCCAACGGTTTCGTTCCGGCCAGGCGGGACGCCCTCCCTGGTGTAACACGGGCCGGTTCCGCGGCGATGACCGCCACCGGGCCGAGCTGAAAAGCGGTATCTGCAGCAACCTCGCCAATCCTGCCCGGCGTTACCCTTGCTTGCGACGCGTCGCTGGCAGGCGGCGACATCCGACCGACCGACGCAGGTACTGCGATTGCGCGCTGGCGCCCACCTCGATCGGTCCTGGCATCACCTGGCACCACCTGGCGGTCAGCTTGGATGGGCGAGCGAGTGCACATGCATCGCACCGCCAGCACGCAGCGGCCCTCGGCGCTTGTACCGAGCAGCGCCGGGCGTGGTCACGCGACATGCGGCCTCTGCCGCCCTGCCTCAATGGAAGTCGCGCGAGGGCAGCTGCATCTCGCCGAGCAAATCGCTGAGGTCGTACAAGTCGCCGGCAATCAGATGCTCCACGTCGTCCACGCGCTCCCAGCGGCCACGTACGGCGAGCAGGCGCGATTCGAGCAATGCACGGCGGCGGCGCAGCGCCAGATGCGACCAGACGATGACGTTGATCATGCCGTGTTCGTCTTCCAGGGTGACGAAGATGGTGCCCTTGGCGGTGGCCGGGCGCTGCCGTTGGGTGACCAGCCCGGCCACATGCACGCCGCTGCCGTGGCGACGGCCCTGCAGGTCGCGCAGGCCGAGGATGCGCCGCTGCTGCATCTGCGGGCGCAGCAGCGCCATCGGATGCTGGCGCAGGCTCAAACCGACCGAACGGTAATCGGCCAGGATCTCCTCGCCTGCGCGCGGTGCTTCAAACTCCACCTCGCGTTCCTGCGGGCTGCCCGGCAGCAGCGGCCGGCGCGCTTCCACGCCGGCCATCGCCCAGCGCGCGGCGTTGCGGTTGCCGACCAGGCCCTGCAAGGCGCCGGCCTCGGCCAAGGCCAGGCGCGCCTTTTCGTCGAGTGCGGCGCGCAGGCACAGATCGCCGATATCGGCGAAGGCCCGCTGCGCGCGTGCGGCGACAATGCGGGTGGCCACCACTTCCGATAACCCGGCGACCTGGCGCATGCCCAGCCGGATCGCCGGTTGTTCGCCAGGGTCTTCGTCGCTATGCCAGGGCCGGCCACCGACCAGCGTGTTGTCCCAATCGCTGTGCAACACATCCACCGGCAACACCTCCACGCGCGCGCGCTCGGGGCTGCCGCGGCGCGCGTCCTGCACGATCTGGCTGGCCGAGTAGAACCCCATTGGCTGCGCATTGAGCAACCCGCAGGCAAAGGCTGCCGGCTCGTGGCGCTTGAGCCAGCAGCTGGCGTAGACAAGCTTGGCGAACGAGGCGGCATGGCTTTGCGGGAAACCGTAGGAACCGAAGCCCTTGATCTGCTCGAAGATCTGGTCGATGAAGGTGGAGGCATAGCCTTTCTTTTCCATCAATCCGCGAATACGCACGCGATGCGATTCCATATCGCCACCACGGCGCCAGGCCGCCATCGAACGGCGTAGCTTGTCGGCCTCGTCAGGGTCGTAGCCGGCGTGTATCACCAACTCCATGACCTGCTCCTGGAACAGCGGAATCCCCAGCGTCGGCCCGAGGATCTTCTCCACGCCTGCGGAGGGATAGCTGATCAGGCTCTTGTCTTTGCGGCGTTGCAGGTACGGATGCACCATGTCGCCCTGGATCGGGCCAGGGCGCACGATCGCCACTTCGATCACCAGATCGTAGAACTCCGCAGGCTTGAGCCTCGGCAGCATCGCCATCTGCGCACGCGACTCGATCTGGAACACACCCACCGTATCGGCGCGCTGGATCATCTTGTAGGTGGCGGCATCCTCATCCGGCAACGTCGCCAATTCGTAATCGCGCCCCCGATGGCCACGCACCAGGTCCAGCGTCTTGCGAATGCAGGTCAGCATTCCCAATGCCAGGCAATCGACCTTGAGCAGTTTCATGGTTTCCAGATCGTCCTTGTCCCACTGGATGATGGTGCGGTCGGCCATGGCGGCGTTTTCCACCGGCACCAGCAGTGACAAGGGTTCGTCGGAGATGACGAATCCGCCGACATGCTGCGACAGATGGCGCGGGTGATCGCGCAGCTGCTCGGTCACCGCAAGAATCTTGTTGATCAGCGGGTTGGCCAGATCGAAACCGGCTTCTTCGATACGCTGCTCCATCGGGGTGTCGCCATTGCCCCAGCCATAGCAATTGGCCAGCAACGCGATCTGGTCCGGCGGCAGGCCGAACGCTTTGGCCACATCGCGCACTGCACTCTTGCCGCGATAGCAGATCACCGTGGCCGCCAGCGCCGCACGTTCGCGTCCGTATTTGTTATAGACGTATTGCAGCACTTCCTCACGACGTTCGTGCTCGAAATCCACATCAATATCTGGCGGCTCGTTACGTGCCTTGGACAAGAAGCGCGATATCAACAATCGCGTCTTGATCGGATCAACCGACGTGATGCCGAGCGCATAGCAGACTGCCGAATTTGCTGAAGACCCACGCCCCTGGCACAGGATGTCTTTGGAGCGAGCAAACCGCACCACGTCCTGTACGGTGAGAAAGAAAGCCTCGTATTGCAGTTCGGCGATCAGCGCCAATTCTTTCTCGATATCGTCGCGCACTTTCTCTGGCGTACCATCTGGCCATCGCTCACGCATCCCCTCCTCGGTGAGCTTGCGCAGATAACTCGCCGGCGTATGCCCCTCCGGCACCAGTTCGCGGGGATAGGTGTATTGAAGCTTGGAAATATCGAAGCTGCAGCGCGCGGCCAGCTCTACCGTGGCCTGCAGCAGCGCCTGCGGATAGATATTGCCCAGGGCACGCCGCGTGCGCAGGTGGCGCTCGCCATTGCGGAACAGATGCGCCCCACACTCGGCCAGTGGGGTGGTGTGGCGGATGGCGGTCAAGGTGTCCTGCACGATGCGCTCGCGCCGCTGCGCCATGTGCACATCGCCACTGGCCAATGCGGTCATGCCCAGTTGCTGGGCCAACAATTGCAAGGCAAGCAGACGCGCTGCGTCGTCCTGTTCGCGATGCAGTTCCACTGCCAGGAAGGCACGCTCGCCGAACACCTGCTGCAGCCAGACGCCCTGCTCGGCCTGCGGCTGCGCACCGGGCAACCACAGCGCGAACGCACCGGGGACGACATCGCGAAACTGCGCCTGGACCTCGGCACGCCCGAGTCGATACGCGCCCTTGCCTGCCGCACGCCGCGCGGTGGTGATCAGCGCGCACAACTGCGGATAGCCGTGTGCGTTTTCCACCAGCAGGACGAAGCGGGTGCCGTCGACGAGCGTGAATTCGCTGCCAACGATCAACCGCACGCCGGTGGCACGCGACGCTTCCAGGCCACGCACGATGCCGGCCAGCGAGCATTCGTCGGTAATCGCCAGTGCGCTGTAGCCGCAGTGTTGCGCACGCGCGAACAACTGCTCGGCACTGGAGGCGCCACGCAAAAACGAAAAGTCCGACAGGCAATGCAGCTCGGCATAGCCAGGCAGGCCGTCGGCGTGCTGCGCATGGACGATGTCGTCGTTGGCCGCGCGCAGCCGTGCCGCCACATTCCAGCCGCGCGGCATGCGCCCGCCCGGCGTGTCGCGGTCCACGCCATCGACAGCGTCGTCCCAGCTCATGGGCGTATACCTGCAAAAACGCGCCGCCACCGCGCCGTCTTTGCAATGCGCGGCAGATCGCATGGTTGCAGCAGCCCCTTCGCATCATGGTATCGGGCGCTGGCGGCAGCGCTGCGATGACCATCCAGGCACCCCACGCCCCACTCTGGCAGTGGCCTACGCCGGATCACGCAAACCACCCATGCAGCATCCAGCCATCCACACGGCCGGGGGCGGCGAACGCCCAGCCGCGCCGGCCGCGTGCGGTCTCCACCACGTAGTAATCGCGTCGCGCCTCGTCGTCGTCCCACCAGCCGCTTTCCAGTCGTTCGGGACCGGAGACGATGCGCAGGTGCGGATCGTGCAAAGGCACCGGTTGCGGCAGCAACCAGGTGGGCCGCGGCGGGCGTGGCGGCGCCGCAGCTTCGCGCACTGCATCGCCGATGGCGCGACGCCAGGCGCGTTCCGGGCGCGGGTCGTCGGCCGGCAGCACGCGGTACACCGCCTCATCACCCAGGCGCGCACGCAGCCGCTCGCGCAGTTGCGGCCAGTCCACCGACTGCTGCGCACGCTGGTCGAACAAGTCGCGCATCGCCGGCACGAACGGTGGCAGCTGGCGCGCCAACAGCCGCATCGCCACCACCGGCCGCGGAATCTCCACCCGCTCCAGCCGGTTGCGGGCCAGCTCGAACAACAACGTGGGCGCACGCTCCGGCGTCAGCAGACCGATCTCGACATCGGTGGCGCCTTGTTCGTGCTCCAGACGCAGCAAAAATCGTTGCACGCCGCCATCGCGGATGGACAGATACGTGCACAGATCGCCGATCAACCGGCGCAGCGGGAACAACAGGGCCGGATGGGTTTCCACCTCGTAGCCCAGCTCCACGCGTTGGTCGAAGTGGTCCGGGGGCGCGTAGCACTCCAGCGTGTCATCGACGCTGCCATAGAGGCGGTCCAGATGATCGAGCAGGCCCACACCGAAACGCCGCTGCAGCCCGTCGCGCGGCAAGCCACGTACTGCGGCGAGCGTGCGCACGCCCATGTGCTGCAGACGCTCGCCGGCATCGCCCGGCAAGGCGGCCCGGCGCACCGGCACCTTGTCCAGGGTGCTGTGCAAGGCCGGCACCTGGGTCAGCACCATGCCATCGCGCAGCCCGGCCAATACGCGCGCCGCGCGTGGGGTGGGCGCCAGTGCAAGCCGGTGCTGGAAACCCAATGCCTGCAACTCATCGCGCAGGCGTCGCTCGAAACGCGGCCATGGACCGAACAGACGAAAACTCGCCCCGGCCTCCAGCACGATGGCGCGCGACCATTGCTGGCTCACCAACGAACTATGCCGGTACGCCCAGGCCGCAAGAAACCGCTGGGTACGCGCTTCGTTCTGCGCGTCGTAATCGACCGTGCGCACCTGTGCCATCAAGGCATGCGCCGCAGACAGGCGCATGCCCGGTTTCAATCCAGCAGCGGCAGCGGCGGGGTTGGCCGAATGCAGGCTGCGCAGCTGCGCCGGCCCCTGCACCAGCACCAGCGGCGCGTCCGGCTCTTCAAGCCGCCGTAGAACGGCGTCCAGTGCCAGCTGCGGCAATAAGATGCAGGCCCACAACATGCGCGCGGCTCAATGCGCCAGCCGCAACGGCTGCGAAGGCACCTGGCCGCCGCGGCACTTGCGCACCTGCCAGGCATCGCGCTCGGGCAGGAATTCCAGCCGCAACGCCGCCGGCGATGCATTGACCGCATGCCGACGATCGCGCAACGCGAACGCGCAGCAATTGCCGCTGTCGGCCGCCACCTGCAGCCGCCGCAAGGCGCGCACATCGCCGGTTTGCGGCCACCCCAGCACTGCGGCGCAGGCGCCGCTGCGCAGGCATTGTTCGAATGCCCACAGGGCGTCGCGCGGCTCGGCATGCACCACTTCCAGATGTTCCAGCACCACCCCGCCCGCCTGCCAGGCCGGTGCGTACGGGATGAAGGGCGGTGCCACCAGCACCACCCGGCTGCTGGCGCCGGTCATCCGCGCCAGCGTGGGCAGCAACAAGGCGATTTCGCCGATGCCATGTGCGGGCAGCAACAACTCGGTGAGCGCACGCCGCGGCCAGCCGGCATCGGGCAGCAGCGCATCCAGTGCGGCATGCCCGGTGGATTCGCCCCCATTGGCCGTGGCGGTGCCGTGGCCTGCGCGCCATACCGTGCGCGCAGCCAGCAAGGCGTCCAGCGGCATCGCCAGCGCGGCATTGCCGTGTTGTCGCAGCTGCACGGGCTCGCTCATCTCAACCCTGCCGGATCAGGCCGCAGTACAGCCCTTCGATCGCGAAGTCGGCGTCGGCCGCCACCACGATCGGCGCATGCGCGCGGTTGCGCGGCAGCAGGCGGATGCGTTCGGCACCGCGCTCCAGGCGTTTGATGGTGATCTCGCCATCCACCCGCGCCACCACGATCTGCCCATCGCGCGCGTCGTTGCTGCGATGCACGCCGACCAGGTCGCCATCCAGGATGCCGTCGTCGATCATCGAATCGCCCTGCACTTTCAGCAGGTAATCCGGACGCAACGAAAACAGCGTGCGGTCCAGCCACAGCTGCCGCTCCAGCCCGATATCCGCCCCGATCGGCACACCGGCAGCCACCCGTCCCAGCACCGGCAAGGCCAGCAAGGCATCGCGCCCGGCGCCGCCTGGCACGCGGATGCCGCGCTTCTGGTTGGGCAACAGTTCGATCAACCCCGCCTCGGCCAGCGCCTGCACGTGCTTTTGCGCGGCATTGCGCGAGGCGAAGCCGAACGCCTGCGCGATCTCGGCCAGACTTGGCGACACCCCTGTGCGGGCCTGCTCCTGCAGGAAAGCCAGCACGGCCAGACGCTTGGGAGAAAGAGGTTGCATGAGAGTGGGGCGACCGACAGGACGAGGTGTACATTTGTACACTTTTCAATCGCAGGAGACGAGACTGGCTTGCTGAGCCGCTTCAGCACAGCGCTTGCGGGCGGCTGACGACAGAGTTATAACCTACGTACTAACGCGAGGCATTACCATGAAGCTCAAGATCACCTCCATCGGCAATTCCGCTGGCGTCATCCTGCCCAAGGAACTGCTCGCTCGCCTGCGCCTGGGCAAGGGCGACGAGCTCTATGCACTGGAAACGCCCGACGGCATCAAGCTGACCGCGTTCGACCCGACCCTGGCCGCGCAGATGGAGGTGGCCGAGCAGGTGATGCGCGAAGACCGTCAGGTGCTGAACAAGCTGGCCAAATGAACACGCGCATGCTCGTGTGGATCACCCGCGCGCTTGCCCTGGCCATCCACGAACGTCAATTGAGCGAACACGGTGGCGCTGCCGGCATCCGTGATGAGGCCTTGCTGGACTCGGCGCTGGCCCGTCCACAGCAATTGTTTTCCTACGGCGATCCTCCGCCCGATCTGGTGGAGTTGACTGCAAGCCTGGCCTACGGGCTGGCGCGCAACCACCCGTTCGTGGATGGCAACAAGCGTACCGCGCATGTCTGCTACCGCGTTTTTCTTGTGCTCAATGGTGCCGAGCTCATGGCCTCGCAGGAGGAGAAGTATGTCGCCATCATGGGATTGGCCGATGGCGCATGGAGCGAGGCGGAGTTTGCCCAGTGGCTGCGTCCACGGGTGCGCTTGCGTGCAGATACGCATCTGCATGAGCCACGGGGGCATTACGGTTGATGCATCATGTCGCCCCGCTGGCGACGGGTCGTGGTGCATCCGCAATGACGCAGGATGTCTACATTCTTTCCCGCACAACGTTGCGGCTGCACGGATGTCTCAACACATCGCCAGGTTCGATACTGCGTGGTTTGGCGCTTTAGCGTAGTGGCCATCCATGGCCGTGCGTCGCTGCCGTGCAGCGCATGCCGAAGGCTGCGATGGATCTGAGTCACTGCTAGTTCGCTACGCCCTCAGTCCTTTGCATACACCACGCCCAACTTATCGATCTCCTCACCTGCGCGGCCGGTGAAACCGGCGATATGCCAGCCGCTGGGAGCGGTCAGCGTGTAGGTCTCGCTGGTCGGGCTGCCCACCTGCACGCTGCGGCCTTTGTTGGTGCGCAGACTCAACGAGAACAGGCGGGTGCGGTCGTTGTACCTGCCAACGCTGAAGGTAGCCGAGGACAGCGTTTCGTTGGCACCCAGCGACAATGTGGTCGCCTGCCCACCGCTGCCGCCATGCGCGAGCAGCTTGCCGCTGTCCAGGATCACGCCGACGCCATCCAGGCGCGCACCGCCGCGCAGGGTCACGCCACTGAGCCGGCGCACGCCGGGGTTGCCGGCCAGATCGTTGAACGGAACGCCGTGCGGACCACCGAACTGGTCGCTGGTGCGCAGTCGATCGCCCACCGCCCATCCGAACTGCGTAGACAGCGGGTAGTGGTCGGACAAGGGCTTGCCGGCGCTGTCGTAGAAGCCGCCGCCATCGAGCTGATAGCGATTGGCCACCAGGGTCAGTTGCGGGGCGTCACGGTACAGGATCTTGTCGACCACCTCGCAGCTATTGGTAGGCGGCGTGCCGCAGAGCAGCGGCGCGGCACCGGCCGCCGGTGCGCTGCCCTTGATCAGTTCCACCCACGTATCGGTCAGCCCATTGGAGGCGATCAGCTCGCGGATGTTGTCGTCGCTGCGGGTGTAGCGCGTATTGGAATCCATCATCACCAGCACCGCGTTGCCGGCCGACCAGGTCTGGATGAATTGCGAGAGCTGGCCGATATTGGCACGACGCGCCGACAGATCGCCCGCTTCGACACCGGCATTGGGGTGCGCGTTGTAGACGTCCAGCAGCACGCCATCGGCCAGGCGTACGCGCATGTAACTGAACCCCTTCGGGGTCAGGCAGTCGGTGCCGTTGCACTGGTTCCACTTGATCCGGGTGAAGTCACTGAAGGGATAGTTGCTGAGCGTATTGAGCCCGTCGCCGAAGGCGGCACCGCCACTGGTGGCTGTGCGGTACGGATGCGCGTCGCCAGCGTACAGCGTGGCGTGGTAGTTGAAGTCTTCCTGCACGTTGACCAGCCCGTAAGGCGCAAGTTTCGGTGCGAGCAGTGCGGTGTTGGTGGCCGGCGTTCCGCTGGACAGGCCTTCAGGCAGGCCGGCGACGTTGTAGGTCAGCACGTCGAGTATGCCGACGGTTGTTTGTGCCTGGGCGATGCCTGCGCAGGCAAGACCGAGAATGATTGCGAGACTGACGAGAGTACGTCGCTGGTGGAGCATAAATCGCCTCTTGCAGTGATGAGAAACAGCGGCTGGCACGGTGGCCAGGGATACGGCGCTCAAACGCCGATGCAACCACACGCGCCGGCGGAGACCGGCGCGCGCAGCGTCATTCGCTCAGGTAATGCGGGTCGATCGCGGCGTCGATCAATGTCGCCAAGGCTGGTAGCGGGCAGTCGTACTCCGGGGTGGCGCTGCTGCAGCCGGGAATGAACACCGGCGAGGACGGTGGCGGCGCCTGCGGTGTCAGTGCGCGGCGTTCGCGCAGTTGCGCCAGCGTCTGCGCGGTGTAGCGCAGGCGGATCACGCGCTGCCCGTCGGCACGCAGCCAGCGTTCGAAGACCAAGGCACCACCAGGCACGGTCTGGTCCGGCTGGTACCCCGGCAACTGCCAATGCAGATCGAACATGCCAGCCAGCAAGGTCAGCGTGCCGTCGTGTCCGGACAGCACCACCAGCCGTGCATCCCCACCAATCGGCGTGGCACGCGCTGCAGTGGCGTTTGCACTGCCGTTGGCCTCGCTGCCTTGCTGCAAGGTTGCCAGCAGCCGCGCCGCCAATGGCGAACTGGCCATCCGCGCGACCGTCGGCTCACGCAGGCGCAGCGCGAACTCGGCCTGGTGCGGTGCGAACGCGCGCAGCAGGCTGGCCTCGTCCAGGCCTTGCCACCCCAGTGCGGCAAAGTCTTGGCCGTCGGCCCAACCCATCAGCAGGCTCTCGCTGATGCCCGATGCGGCCGCTGCCGGGCCTTCGACCCCGGCAATGCCGTGGTGCGCATCGCCCATGCGTGCAGGTACCGCATCCAGGCGTTGCTTGCCGGCAACGGCCTGCGCCGGGCACGGCCGTTGCGTGCATTGCAACAGCAGTTGCTGCAAGGTGTCGATGGCATCGCGCTGCGCCGCATTCCAGCTCGCAACATCGCCGCCGACGCGGCCGGCGATGGCTGCGCGCATCAATGCGGCGGCAGCGGGTTGGCGCAATGCCGGCGCGCCATCGAACAGTGGATCGGATGCATCGTCGGCAACGTGGTGCACCGTGTTCGTGCACCCGGGCGTAAGCGTGCTTGCCAGCGCCTGTGCCGAGGCGATGGTGCGCTGGGTGCGGTTGGCCCAGTAGTACACCTTGTCGCAAGCATCGCCATCGAACAGGCCGAGCGTTGCGTAATGGGCGCGATAGTAGCGGCCGAACAAGGCTTCCAGACGTGCGCCGTTCTCGGTGAGGTAACCGGCAGGCACGCCGAAGCGTGGCCAGGAACGTGCGGAGTACCTGCCCAATGCTTCCGGGCTGGACATCGCCGCGCGCACGCCATGGCGCTTGAGGATGACGACTTTTTCAAGCGTGTCAGGCGTTGCTGCGGCGGCGTGCGCGGTTCCCGGCGGAATCAGCGCAGCAACGACAGCAGCAAAATATCCAAGACACAGACGCGGTAGTGATGACATGCCTTCGATCTCGATCATGGCGCCACCCTGTGTTGCGACAGGGCGCGACCGGCAGTTGGCAACAACGCCACAGCGGGCGCCGTTGCAGGTGCAGATGACGCCCTGCTGGAAGGCGCCCTGTTGTGGCCTTTGGCTGTTGTCGGCAACGCTGGAGCGGCTATCGCAGCGGCTATCTCCCAAAAGACCGCGGTTGCAGCATGTCGCGCTACACGCGTGCAAGATGGAGCGCACCGCCCTCGCCTGACGGATCCCCGCCTACCGGCTTGCCTTGACCCCACTCAGAACCGCGCGCGCACTCCAAGCGACCAGGTGCGGCCGTAGTCGGTATAACCGCCGAACAGGTGATCACCGACGAATTGGCGCTGCACTTCGCCGGTAAGGTTGATCGCATTGACGAACACCGACAGCGTGTCGTTGACCTTGTAGGCCACGTTGGCATCCAGGCTGCCGAACTTGTCGCTGTTGAGCGTGGCGACATCGGCAGTGCCCACCGCGTTGAGAATCTCGTCGCTCCAGCTGTAGCTGACCCGTGCCATCAACGGCCCCTTCTCGTAGAACAGCACGGCGTTATAGGTGTTCTTGGCCACCCCTTCCAGGCTGTCGGTAAAGCTGCTGGTGCCGTCGTGATAGGTCGCCTTGCTGTCGGTCCAGGTGTAGTTGAGCTGCATGCCCAGGCCGTCCAGCGGCGACGGCAGGCTGCCAAAAACCTGCTGATACGCCACTTCCGCGCCCTGCACCATCGCCTTGCTGCCGTTGGTCTTGGACGACAACAGATAGGTCTGGCCTTCGTACACCAGGTTGGACATCTGGGTCTGGATGAAGCTGGAGATGTCCTTGTAAAACAGACCGCCGTTCAGTGCCGAGGTGCCGTCGATGTACCACTCAAAGGTCAGGTCGTACTGCCACGCTTCGAATGGCTGCAGCGCTGGGTTGCCGCCGCTGGCGGTGAGGCGTTCGCCACTGGAATTGAAGGTCAGCTTGGACGACAGATCGGTGAGGTCAGGGCGCGTGATCACCTTGGCTGCGGAGGTGCGCAACACCATGTCCTCGCGCACGTCCCAGGCGGCGTTGAACGAGGGCAGCACGTTGGTGTAGCTGCGCTCGAAATGCACCGGTTGCGCGCTGCCATTGACGTCGGCATGGCCATCGGTGGCCTGTTCGGTACGCACCACGCGCGCACCGAGATTGCCGCGCAGTTCGCGGCCCGCCAGCTGTGTGCCGAAGTTGGACATCGCATACGCCGAGGCGATCTTTTCCTGCACTTCATAGGAATTCTGCAGGTCGGCGCTGTTGGGGGTGTCGCTCAGATCGGCGCTGGTCGGCCAATTGCCCCAGAACGCGGATTCGATCGGCGCCAGCCATTGCCGCGGCAGGTTGCCGTTGGCGTCGGCCAGCATGTCGCCCACCGGCAATGCGGTGAAATAGCTGCCCGGGAAACGGACGCCGGCGATACTGTTGAGCAGCAGGTCGGCGCGATCGTAGGTGCGCGAGCGCTGGCGATACTTGGCGCCCAGCTTGAAGTCGCGGAAGAAGCTGCCGTCGAGTGCGCGCCTGGCATCGAACTGCAGTGCGTCTTCCTTGTCGCGCGCATCGATCTCACGCCATTCCAGCCGGCGCCCTGCCACGGTGGCCGGGTTGGTCGGATCGAAGCCGTTGCTGAAGCGCCAGTCCGGCACGTTGTCGCCGTCGGCTTGCGGCATGTCCACGCGCATCGACAGGTTGGTGCCACTGCGCAGGCGCGTGCGCCGGATCGGGTCCGAATCGTAGCTGTGCGCCTGCGAGTGGAAGGCCACCGCGCCCAGCGTCCATTGGTCGCCGCTCCAGGTGCTGGACAGGCGTGCACTGCGATTGTCGTCGGTGATGCCTGAGGTCTCGCGCGAGATCTGCACCTGCCCATTGCGATAGTCGAAGCCGGTGATGCCGCCGTTTTCCACGCGCAGATTGCTCAGCTTGGCCAGGCTATCGAAGCCCACGCCCATGCTGTATTCGTCGTAATGCACGGTCTGCCTGGCGTAGAGCAGATCCAGATTGGTTTCCCATTGTGCGCTAGGCTTCCACTGCAACGAGGCGGCCACGCCGGTGCGTTCGCGCTCTTCCAGCTCCAGCGTCGGCCGCAGGCCCGTCGGCACGTAACTGGCGCCGGGGACGCCCGGCACACCGTTACGGTAGTAGTCCCAGCTCACCTCGTTGACGCGGTCCTGGCGCAAGCTGCGTTGCGCATATGCGCCAGAGATCAGCATGCCGAAGGTGCCCTCGGCATTGACCCAGTTGAACAGCCCCGACACGCGCGGATCGTTGGCATGCGTGCGTTGTGCCTGGCTCGATTCCAGCGATACGTTGGTCAGGGCCTTGCCCAGCTCCAGCGGGCGGAACGTGCGCACGTTGACGATGCCGCCGATGGCGCCTTCGTCCAGGTCGGCGGTGGGGCTCTTAATCACGTCCAGCCCGGAAACCAGTTCGGCCGGCAGCGTGTCGTAGCGAAACTGCCGCCCGGTCTGACCGGACGTGCGCACGTTCTCGTTGACCGCCATGGTCTGGCCGTTGAGCGTGGTGACCTGGAAGTTCGGCCCCAGGCCGCGCACGCGCACGTACACGCCTTCGCCGCGGTCGCGCACGATCGAGACACCGGGCACGCGCTGCAGCGCTTCAGCCACGTTCTGTGCCGGCAGCTTGCCGATGTCTTCGGCGGCGATCACATCCACCACGCTATCGGCGTAGCGCTTCTGGCGCAGCGCGGCGCTGAGGCTGCCGGCGTAACTGCCGAGCACCTGGATACTGTCCAGTTCCTGCACCGGTGGGTCTGCGCGCGGTGCTGGCACTGTGACGGTCGTTGCGACTGCGGCCGTTGCAGGAACCCCCTGCGGCACGCCGGGCGCTGGTTCGGCGGTTTCAATCGTCACCGTGGTCGCATTGAGATAGCGGTAACGCAGGCCGGTGCCATCGAGCAATTGCTGCAACGCCTGCTCCGGTGCGATGCCTGCAGGGGTGGCACGGGTCTGCGGGTTGCCGGCCACGCCGGCGGCATACACGAACTGCAGCCCGGTCTGACGCGACAGCGCATTGAGCGCGCGTGCCAGCGGTTGTGCGGGAATCGCATCGACCGACACCGCCGCAGGCGTGGTCTGGGCACCGGCAGTACCGGCATGCAATGCGAGAGCGATCGAAAGAACCAACGTACGACGCATCGTGGAATCCAGTAGGGAGGAAGCAATGCGCAGCGCCACGCTTGGGCGGGAATGCTGCGTTGTACCCGGACTACGAGGGACGACAGCGACGATCGGGCACCGTTTTTTGATGAATTTTCTGTGACACGCGCGCACCGGTAGCGCGCATGCACGCAGGCGTACTGCACTGCCCGCACGATGCGGGTGCATCTGCACGCGTGCGCACGCCGGCCAGTTGCCACAGGGTCATGGCTGATGTCAGGGCGCGGCGCGCACACGATGCCGCCCCGCGGTGCGCACCCATATCGGACATGTCACCTGGCACATGACGGCGTCGTACACGCCGCGGTCGTCAGTGCGCGGCGGCGCCCTGCGCTGGCCGGCTGCTCACGCGCAGCACGCCCGGCGCATCGACCACGCGCAGGTTGGGTTGGTCGTCGAGAAACGCGCGTAGCGAGGCGACATCGTCGCCGCGCAGGTTACCGGTGAGCCGCAACGCGCCGGCGGCGGCATCGTCGATGAGCAGGCGGGTGCGATTGAGCCGATTGAAATCCTCGGCCACGGTGGTCAGCGGCGCATCGCGGAACACGATGCGTCGCTGCCACCACGCATGCATCGCGGCGACATCCTCGCTGGACACCTCGACCCGGCCGGACACCGCGTCGATCCGTGCACTCTGCCCGGCGCCCAGGTTTGTCAGCATCGGCTGCTGCTTGCGGTCTTCGCGCCACACGTGCACGCGACCTTCGGTGACCTCGATGCGTGCCTGCTGCCGATACAACGCGATATCGAAGGTGGTGCCGATATCTTCCACACGCAGGCGGCCTGCATACACCTGCAACCGACGGCGGTCCTGAGCCACTTCAAAGCTGGCCTGACCCTGCAGCAATTGCAGGCGACGGCTCCACGGCGTCATGGTCGCGCGCACGCTGCTGAGCGCATTCAGATGCACCACGCTGCGATCGGCCAGTTGCACGCGGCGCTGCTCGCCATGCGCGGTGGCATAGGTCTGGGTGCGCGGCCAGGCCCAGCCGGTCAAGACCGCCACGCCGCACAACGCCGCGGCCAGGCCCAGGCTCCAGCCGCGTACGCGCGCGCCGCGCTGGCCATCGTGACGGCCCACAGGCGCCGCATGCCGAGGCGGTGGTGGTTGTGGCAATCGCGACGGCAACGGCAACGCGATCACATTGGGCGATGCTGCAGCCGCACGCGTGCGGCGATCGCCATCGAGCAAGGCATCCACATCCAGTTCCATGCCACGCATTACGTCGCCCAGCTCGCCGGCGACGCGCAGCACGGCCATGTACTCGCGCACATGCAGCGGCGATGCGGTCAGCCATTGCATGAAACTGGCTTGCTGCTGCGCGTCCAGCGCCTGCATGCGCTGCAGCGCATGCCAGTGTGCGGCCTCGCCGGCAGCGCTGCGGGCGGCCAGAATGCGTGTACTCACCAGCTCTCCCCGCTGTCGGCAACCGCCTGCCTGCAAGCCGACAACCCACGCACCACATGTTTTTTGACCATGTGCGCAGACACGCCCATGCGCTCGGCGATCTGCTTGTAGCTGAGCCCATCGCGGTACTGCATCACCAGCACCGCGCAGGTGCGTTCCGGCAAGGTGGCCAGCAAGGCCTGCAGACGTTGCTGGCGCTGCTGACGGTGCGCGGCATCTTCCACATCCTCGCCGGCGGCCAGCAACTGCGAAAACTGTTCCATTTCTTCGATCTGCAGCGGCGCCTGCTTGCGCCGCACCGCCTGCTCGCGCGCAAGATTCAGCGCCACCGTGTACAGATAGGCTTCCGGGTTGGCGATTCCCTCGCCCTGGTCCTGCTGCGCACGCAACAGGCGTAGATAGGTTTCCTGCACCAGGTCCTCGGCGTCCTCCTTGGCGCCGCGGCGCACAAAGAAACCGCGCAGCACAGATCCGTGCTGCGTGA
The DNA here is from genome assembly GCF_040182365.1 of Xanthomonas sp. 10-10. Lineage (NCBI taxonomy): Bacteria > Pseudomonadati > Pseudomonadota > Gammaproteobacteria > Lysobacterales > Lysobacteraceae > Xanthomonas > Xanthomonas sp. 10-10. The sequence goes on along the minus strand of NZ_CP144460.1, from coordinate 1,547,467 downwards.
ACACCTGGCTCCACGCGCGGGTGGCATTGGCTTTCATCGTGCGCGCTCCCCTTGCGCTGGGCGCGCTAGCCTGGCCAATTCAGGTGACACCACGATGACGCGCGGCGCATATCTCCCGGCACTGCAGGCCGCTGGGTTGCGCAACCGATCGCCCATCGCGCGATGCCACAGTGCAGCCGAGCGAACGCCACAGCGCAGCTGTTTGCCCGCGCGAGCGCGATCGCAGCATCGCTACCTCTACACCGTCCCTACACCGCACCTTGACCCTGCGAGGGTCAAGGTGAGGGCCCTCCTCCCAGCCATCGCCACGGGGTTCGCATGAATGCCACGCCCGCCATTGCCGATCACACGGCGCCGGCAACCGCCACCGCTGCGCCAACCTATCCGGTCAACCTGCGCATCAACGGTCAGCCCTATCACCTGCAACTGGAAGCCTGGGTCAGCCTGCTCGATCTGCTGCGCGACCGGCTCGATCTCACCGGCAGCAAGAAAGGCTGCGATCACGGCCAGTGCGGTGCATGCACGGTGCTGGTCGATGGCCGCCGCATCAATAGTTGCCTGACCCTTGCGGTCATGCAGGACGGCGCCGACATCACCACCGTCGAAGGCCTGGCCGATGGCGAGCAACTGCATCCCCTGCAGCGCGCCTTCATCGCGCACGATGCATTCCAGTGCGGGTACTGCACGCCGGGTCAGTTGTGTTCTGCGGTCGGCCTGCTCAACGAAGGCAAGGCGCACGACCGCGACCAGGTGCGCGAACTGATGAGCGGCAATCTCTGCCGCTGCGGCGCGTATCCGCAGATCACCGACGCGGTGATGGAGGTGATGGGCAAGCCCGGCGACAGCAGCGACAGCGCTGCAACGCCGTGGACGCCAGGGACGGTGCCGGCATGATCCCGCTCACTTACACGCGCCCGGACAACGTCGATGGGGCGCTCACTGCGCTTGCAGTGCGCGGCAGCGACCCGCATCCGGTGCCTGCCGAAGCCCCCGTACGCCTGATCGCCGGCGGCACCAATCTCACCGATTTGATGAAGCTGCAACTGATGCGGCCCAGCAGCCTGGTCGACATCAACCGCCTGCCGCTGGACAGCATCAGCGCATTGCCGGCGGGTGGCTTGCGTCTGGGCGCGCTCGCGCGCAACGCCGACACTGCGTATCACCCGGACGTGGAAACGCGCTACCCGTTGCTGAGCGCAGCGATCCTGACCGGCGCCTCGCCGCAGATCCGCAACATGGCCAGCAACGGCGGCAACCTGTTGCAACGCACGCGCTGCATGTATTTTTACGACCATGCCACGCCGTGCAACAAGCGCGAGCCGGGCACGGGGTGCTCGGCTCTCGGCGGGCTGACCAAATACCACGCCATTCTCGGCGCCAGCGCGCACTGCATTGCCACGCATCCGTCCGACATGTGCGTGGCGCTGGCGGCACTGGACGCCGTCGTACATGTGCAAGGCCCCAATGGCGAACGCGACATTCCGTTTGCGCAATTCCACCGTTTGCCGGGCGATCATCCGGAGCTGGACAGCACGCTGGCAGCGGATGAATTGATCGTGCACATCGATCTGCCCGATGCGCGGCGCTTCGCCGCGCACAGTGCCTATCTGAAGATTCGCGAGCGCCTGTCGTATGCCTTTGCGCTGGTCTCGGTCGCCGCAGCGCTGGAGTTGGCAGAAGACGGCAGCATCCGCGAGGTGCGCGTCGCACTGGGCGGGGTGGCGCACAAGCCCTGGCGCAATCCCGAGGCCGAAGCGCAGCTGATGGGCAAGCCGGCCACGGCAGAGAGTTTCGGCAGCCTGGCCGATGCGCTCCTGCAAGGCGCGCAATCGCAGGGCGAAAACGCCTTCAAACTGCCGCTGGCCCGGCGCGCGATCGTGCGTGCCCTGGACGTCGCCCGTGAGGGCACCATCGACAACCGCGGGCGAACCAGCGCGCTGGAGGAATCGCCATGAACGCACGTAGCATCGATCTATCCAACAGCGACCTGACGCCACCGGTTGCCGATATTGGCACTGGTTATCGCCCCACCGGCACTGGCGTCACCCGCATCGATGGGCGCGCAAAGGTCACCGGCCAGGCGCGCTACGCAGCCGAATGGCCAGTTCCGGATCTGGCCTATGGCGTTGTGGTCAACAGCAGTATCGCCAAGGGCGAGATCGTCGCCTTCCATCTCACCGCTGCACGCGCAGTGCCCGGCGTGCTGGACATCATCACCCATGAGAACCGCCCGCATATGCGTGGCATGGACCTGTTCTACAAGGACATGACCGCACCGGCCGGCTCGCCGTTCCGGCCCCTGTACGACAACAAGATCCTGTACAGCGGCCAGCCGATCGCCCTGGTGGTGGCCGACACCTTCGAAGCGGCACGCCACGCCGCGCATCTGGTGGAAGTGGAGCTGCTGCAGGACCCGCACGAAACCAACCTGATGACCAATCTGGACCGTGCGCACAAACCCAAGGCCATGAAGGCCGGTTTCTCGCCGCCGCCCAAGGACAAGGGCGAGCCGGAGACCGCCTTCGCCGATGCCGCCGTCCAGGTCCAGGCCGACTATTACAGCGGCGTGGAGCACCACAATCCGATGGAGTTGTTTGCCTCCACCGTGATCCGCGAGGACGATGGCCACTTCACCATCTACGACAAGACCCAGGGCTCGCAGAACAGCCGCTGGTACGTCTCGCATGTGTTCGGTTTGAGCAAGCGCAAGGTCACCGTGCGCAATCCCTACGTGGGCGGTGCCTTCGGTTCGGGGCTGCGCCCGCAGTATCAGTTGCCGCTTGCGGTGATGGCCTCGATCCTGCTGGACCGTTCGGTACGCGTGGTGCTGACGCGGCAACAGATGTTCACCTTCGGCCATCGCCCGGAGACATTGCAGCGGCTCAAGCTCGGTGCCGACCGCGATGGCCGCCTGCGCGCGATCTGGCACGAGGCCATCGCCGAGACCTCGCGCATCGAGGACTACGTCGAGGTGGTGGTCAACTGGAGCGGGCAGCTGTACGCCTGCGACAACGTGCACCTGGGCTACAACCTGGTGAGCCTGGATCAGTTCAGCCCGATGGACATGCGCGCGCCCGGCGCCGCACATGGCGTGCATGCGCTGGAAGTGGCGATGGACGAGTTGTCGTATGAACTCGGCATGGATCCGTTGGCGCTGCGTTTGAAGAATTACGCCGAGGTCAACCCGGCCGATGACAAGCCTTATTCCAGCAAGGCGCTGCGCGCGTGCTATCAGCAAGGTGCCGAGCGCTTCGGTTGGGCGCAACGCCCCTTGCAACCGCGCGCCCGCAAGGAAGGCAACGAATGGGTCGGCTGGGGCATGGCCACCGGTCAATGGGATGCGATGCAGATGTTCGCGCGCGCGCATGCTGTGCTGCATGCCGATGGCCGGCTGGTGGTGAGCAGTGCCGCCAGCGATATCGGGACCGGTACCTACACGGTGATGGCGATGATCGCTGCCGAAGCGCTGGGCCTGCCGCTGGAACAGGTGACCTTCCAGCTCGGCGACTCCACCTTGCCTGTCGCACCCATCGAAGGCGGCTCCTCGCATGTCGCCACGATCGGCTCGGCGGTGGATGGCGTGTGCGGCAAGTTGCGCACGCGGCTGCTGCGCCTGGCCCAGGCCTTGCCCGATTCGCGCTTTGCACGGGTCAAGCTGGACGATGTGGTGTTTGCCGACGGCACGCTTGCGTTGCGCGCCGACGCCAGCAGCGCGGTTGCATTGCCCGAGTTGCTGCGCGCGGCCGCACTGGAGCAGATCGAAGACAAGTTCCTGCTGCTGCCCAATGTGCTCAAGCAGCGCAAATACACCCGCGCCACGCACGGGGCGGTATTCGTGGAAGTGCGTGTGGACGAAGAACTGGGCACCGTGCGGGTGATGCGGGTGGTCAGTGCGATCGCGGCCGGGCGCATTCTCAACCCGATCACCGCGCGCAGCCAGATCGTTGGCGGCGTAGTCTGGGGCATCGGCCAGGCATTGCACGAACACACCCAGTCCGATCACCGCTTTGGCCGCTTCATGAATCACGATTTTGCGACGTACCACGTCTCGGCCAATGCCGATATCCACGACATCGATGTGATCTTCGCCGATGAGGACGACCGTGTCGTCAGCAGCCTGGGCGCAAAAGGCGTGGGCGAAATAGGCTTGGTCGGTGTCTCGGCGGCGATCTGCAATGCGATCTTCCATGCCACCGGAAAGCGCATCCGCAGCACACCGATGACACCGGACAAGGTGATGGCGGATTAGGTCAGCCGGGCGTTGTGCGCGCGATGCACAACGCCTGGCCTGGATGCAGCACGGCGGTGGGCCGACTACATCTATGCAGCGGGCCTTCGCGCGCGTACACGACAACGATGTGCTTTACCGGTTTGTGATCGATCTGCAGGCCGGTGCGCTGTAGGCGCTCGGAAAGCGAAAGCGATCTGATTGCCCGGCTCGCCCATGTTGTAGCGTGCACTCACGCCACCCAAGAATCCTCACATGTCTCCACGCACGACGCGACGCCAATTGCTGGGCGGTGCAGTCGCGCTAGGCCTGCTCGCACGTGTTCCCGCGGGCTGGGCGCTGCCGCCTGGACCGGGGCGCACGCCTGCTTTCATCGACGCCCTGATCGCGCGCATGAGCGTTGAAGAAAAAGCCGGCCAGCTCAGCTTGTTCAGCTCGGCGCAGCAAGATGGCAAAGCGGTCGTCGCCAACCCGCTCGCCCGCTCTGCGGATGGGGACGATCAGCTGGCTGCCGCCCGGGCCGGGCGGCTGACCGGGGTTTTCAATGGCTCCAACGTGCGCTGGCACCAGCAACTGCAGAAGGCAGCACTGCAAAGTCGGCTGCGCATTCCGTTGTTGTTCGCCGCCGATGTGATCCATGGCTACACCACCGTCTTTCCGGTGCCGTTGGCCGAAGCGGCCAGCTTCGAACCAGAGCTGGCGCAGCGCACGGCGCGTGCAGCCGCCATGGAAGCCAGTGCCGTCGGTATCGATTGGACCTTCGCGCCGATGGTGGACATCGCCCGCGATGCACGCTGGGGCCGCGGTGTCGAGGGCGCTGGCGAGGACGTGCTGCTGGCACGGCGGTTCGCACAGGCGCGGGTGCGCGGCTTTCAGGGCGATGCGGGATTGGCCGATGCCGATGCGATGGCAGCCTGTCCAAAACATTTCGCCGCCTATGGCGCGGCCGAAGGCGGGCTGGATTACAACCGTGTGGATGTCTCCGAGCGGACTCTGCGCGAGGTCTACTTCCCGCCGTTTCAGGCCGCCTTCGCTGCCGGCGCGGTCACCACCATGGCCGCCTTCAACGAACTGTCGGGCGTTCCGGCAACGGCCAACGCATGGTTGCTGGATGGCGTGCTGCGGCGGGAGTGGGAGTACCAAGGCCTGGTCGTGTCCGACTTCAGCGCCGACCAGGAACTGGTGGCGCACGGCGTTGCAGCCGACGACCGCGAGGCAGCCAGGCTGGCCTTCATGGCCGGGGTGGACATCAGCATGGAAAGCGGCCTGTATCTGCGCTACCTGCCTGCCCTGGTTGCCGCAGGCGAGGTGCCGATGGCACGGCTGGATGCTTCGGTACGCCGCGTCCTGACCTTCAAGGCGGCGTTGGGGCTGTTCGACGATCCGTTCCGGCGCATCCGCCCCAGGCTCGCGCAGTCGCGTCAGCGCCGCGCCGAGACCTTGGCGTTGGCGCGCGAAGCGGCATGCAAATCGGTTGTGCTGCTGAAGAACGACGGGCAGTTGCTGCCCTTGCGACGCAGCGGCCAGCGCATTGCCCTGATCGGGCCGATGGCGCGCGACTGGCTCAATCACGCCGGGCCATGGAGCTTGTTCGACGAAGAAGACAACAGCAACACCCTGGCCGCTGCACTGTCGGGCGCGCTGCAGGACCCCGATGCGCTGCGCGTGGAAGACGGTTGCGGGTTCGATCACGCCCTGCCGGGCGGCATGCAGGCGGCAGTGGCGGCCGCGGGCGATGCCGATGTGGCGCTGCTGGCCATCGGTGAGCCGCTGAGCTATTCGGGCGAGGCGCAATCGCGCACCGAGATCAGCATCCCCGACATGCAGCAGCAATTGCTGGCTGCCGTGATCGCCACCGGCACGCCGGTGGTCGTGCTGCTGAGCACCGGCCGCGCACTCGCGCTGGAGGGGCCGGTGCTCAGCAGCGCGTCGATCCTGGTCAGCTGGTTCCTGGGTTCAGAGGCGAGCGGCGCGTTGGCCGACATCCTGTTCGGTACACATGCGCCATCGGGCCGCTTGCCGGTGAGTTTTCCGCACGCCGCAGGCCAGGTGCCCTACTTCTATGACCACCCCGCCAGCGGCCGCCCCAACCCGCGGCCGGATGTCCTGGAGCCGTATAAAGCGCACTACCGAACGGTGCCCAACACCGCACTGTTTCCTTTCGGCCACGGGTTGACCTATGGCCGCATCGAATACGCCGAGCTGCGCTTGAGCGATACGTCGATGACCGCGACCGGCAGCCTGCGCATCAGCGCGCGCATCCATAACCGCGGCACACACGATGCCGAAGAAGTGGCGCAGCTCTACATCCGCGACCGCAGCGCCAGCGTCACCCGTCCGGTGCGCGAGCTCAAGGATTTTCGCAAGCTTGCGGTGCCGGCAGGCAGCAGCGTGGAGGTGGAGTTCGTGCTGCGCCGTGAGGCGTTGTTGTTTATCGGCCAGGCCTTGAAACCAACCGTGGAGCCCGGCGTGTTCGATGTGTGGGTGGCGCCTTCAGCCGAAGCGTCGGGCGTATCGGCGAGTTTTGAATTGATGGGCTGAGTACGAACCGCCATCGGAATGGCTCAGCCGACACCATCCGTCCACCGGCACGCGGCTGTACGACATGACGTACGAGACTCACGCACGGGCTGGCAGCAGCGTCTCGACTCACTCCCCGCGTAACACCTGCGCCAGGAACGGCGCAGTGCGGCTGGCGCGATGTTGCGCGACCACATCCGGCGTTCCGGCCACCACCACCGTGCCGCCGGCACCGCCCGCGCCCGGGCCCATGTCCAGCACCCAATCGCTGCTGGCGGCCACGCGCATGTCGTGCTCGACCACGATCACCGTATTGCCGGCGTCCACCAGGCCTTGCAGCTGACGCATCAAGGTGTCCACGTCGGCCGGATGCAGGCCGGTGGTGGGCTCGTCCAGCACGTAGACGGTGTCGCGCCTTTGGGCGCGCTGCAGTTCGGTGGCCAACTTGATGCGCTGCGCTTCGCCTCCGGACAACTCGGTGGCCGGCTGACCAAGGCGCAGATAGCCCAGCCCCACTTCACGCAACACCTGCAGCGGGCGCAGCACGCTGGCGTCGTCGGTAAAGAACGTTGCTGCCTGGTCCACGGTCATCTCCAGCACCTGCGCGATGGTGTGCCCGCGCAGTTCGATCTCCAGCGTCTTGGCGTTGTAGCGCGCGCCGTGGCAGGTCGGGCATGGCGCATAGACGCTGGGCATGAACAGCAGTTCCACCGACACCGAGCCCTCGCCTTCGCAGGTCGCGCAGCGGCCCTTGGCCACGTTGAAGGAGAATTGCCCGGGATCGTAGCGACGGCGTCGTGCGGTGGGGGTGGCCGCAAACAGCTTGCGTACCGGATCGAACAACCCGGTGTAGGTAGCCAGGTTGGAGCGCGGCGTGCGGCCGATCGGCTTTTGATCCACCCGCACCAGCCGCCGTACCTGATCGAGCCCGCCGATGATCGCCCCACCCAGCGGCACCTGCGTGCCGCGCTCCAGCGGATCCAGCGCTTCGTCGTCCTCTGCCTGCGCTTGCCCAAGATGCGCGGCCAGCAATTCCACCAATGCCTGGCTCACCAACGACGACTTGCCCGAGCCGGACACGCCGGTGACCGTGCTAAACACACCCAGCGGCAGGTCCACATCCAGCGCGCGCACGTTGTTGCGGGTGATGCCGCGCAACTGCAGCCAGCCGGTCGCAGTGCGCGCATGGCGCTGCACTGGCGGTGACGCGCCAAACAGATAACGTCGCGTGGACGATGCCTCCACCGCCTCCAGTCCCGCTGGCGGGCCGCTGTACAGCACCTTCCCGCCGTGGAGACCCGCCGCAGGACCCACGTCGACGATCCAGTCGGCGTGGCGGATCACATCCACCTCATGCTCGACCACGAACACCGAATTACCCGCAGCCTTCAACTGGTCCAGCGCGCCGAGCAGCGCCTGCGCATCGGCCGGGTGCAAGCCCGCCGATGGCTCGTCCATCACATACACCACGCCGAACAATTGCGAGCGGATCTGCGTGGCAAGCCGCAGGCGTTGCAGCTCGCCCGGCGACAGCGTGGGCGTGCTGCGCTCCAGGCTGAGATAGCCCAGGCCCAGTGCCTGCACCACGGCGATCCGCGCGCGCAGATCTGCCGCAATCCGTTGCGCGGCGATCACCTGTTCCGGGTGCTGCGCTGCGCCCCTCTTCTTCGCCTGTGGCCGCACATCGGCATCGGCGGCCGGGCGCAACAACTCGGCCACCTCATCCAGTGGCCTGCGCGACAGCTCGCCGATATCGAGCCCGGCAAAGGTTACCGACAGCGCCTCGCGCCGTAGCCGCTTGCCATCGCATTGCGGGCACAGCGTGCTGACCAGATACGGCGCCACACGCTTTTTCATCTGCGCGCTCTGCGTGGTGGCAAAGGTGTGCAGCACATAACGACGTGCACTGGTAAAGGTGCCCATGTAGCTGGGCTCTTCCTTGCGTTTGAGTGCGCGCTTGACCTCGTCAAGGCCATAGCCGGCGTACACCGGCACCACCGGTTGCTCGTCGGTGTACAGAATCCAGTCGCGGGTTTTCTTGGGTAACTTGTGCCACGGCAGGTCCACATCGATGCCCAGCGTGGTCAGGATGTCGCGCTGGTTTTGCCCATGCCAGGCGCCCGGCCAGGCTGCCACGGCACGGTCGCGGATGCTCAGGTTGCGGTCCAGCACCATGGTGGCTTCGGTGGCATCGTAGATGCGGCCCAGGCCGTGACAGGTCGGGCAGGCGCCGGCCGGCGTATTGGGCGAAAACCCGTCCGCATAGATGATGTCCTGCCCGGGCGGATAACTGCCCGCACGCGAATACAGCATGCGCAGCGAGTTGGAGATGGTGGTAACGCTGCCCACCGACGAGCGCGCGCTCGGCGCACCGCGCGCCTGCTGCAGGGCCACCGCCGGCGGCAGCCCATCGATGGCATCCACTTCCGGCACGCCCACCTGGTCGATCAGGCGCCGCGCATAGGGCGAGATCGAATCCAGATAGCGGCGTTGCGCCTCGGCGAAAATGGTGCCGAACGCCAGCGACGACTTGCCCGAGCCGGACACGCCGGTGAACACCACCAGCGCATCGCGCGGGATGTCCACGTCCACATTGTTGAGGTTGTGCTCGCGCGCACCGCGCACACGCACCAGGCCGGAGGACGACGAGATTGCGTTGGACATGACCACCAGACCGACATTCGACAACGCACTAGCCTAGCGCGATGCGCATGCAGCCGATGTCAGTGTTAACCGCGAGTCCTGCGGCGCTTGAATCAACCAACTCGCTGATCGCCTTGGAATGCGACGATCGAGGGCGCGGTGCCCTCACCGCTTGCGTGGCACGCCGTGAACCCGTCCCTGGGGCCTGGGTGGCGGCATCCATGCCGCCATACGGTCCCGCAATCGGCGAGGACACCGCACCAGACACTTTTCTGGCTGCTTTACTGAAAACACCGACCATCTTGACTGGTCCTTGCGCGCCCACCGTTGCGGGACCTTACGCGGCATGGATGCCGCGTAAGAGCTCACAAGGACGTACTTGCAGCGTGTCCCGTGACGGTGGGCGGGCAAGGGCCCTGCCGCAAACTCGCGGTGTCAAGGGCGCGGTGCCCTCACCGCTCGCGGGACACGCCGCAAGTACGTCCATGTAGGCTCGGTGGCGGCATCCATGCCGCCACACGGTCCCGCAATCGGCGAGGACACCGCACCAGAGAGTTGGTCGGTCGCTTGATAAGAAACTGGTGTTATCGCGAGTTGTGGTTTGCTGGTGCGGGCCACAGAACTGCAATGAGCTAGCGAGTCAGAAGCATCCCATGCATTGCTTGCAACCCTGCACACCGACCATCCCGACTGGTCCTTGCCCGCCCACCGTCGCGGGACCTTACGCGGCATGGATGCCGCGTAAGAGCTTACAAGGACGTACTTGCAGCGTGTCCCGTGACGGTGGGCGGGCAAGGGCCCTGCAGCAAACTCGCAGCGCCGAGGGCGCGGTGCCCTCATCGCTCGCGGGACACGCCGCAAGTACGTCCATGTAGGCTCGGTGGCGGCATCCATGCCGCCACACGGTCCCGCAAGCGGCGAGGACACCGCACCAGAGAGTTGGTCGGTCGCTTGATAAAAAACTGGTGGTGCGGCATCGATGCCGCGTAAGCGCCTGGCGGAACGTACTTCCAGCGGGGCCCTACGATGGTGGGCGGGTAAGGCCCTGCAGCCAGGCCGCGGATCAGCCTCTCTACAGCCCGATCACCCCAACGCATGCGCCGGCACCGGCTGCTCGCCGGTCTCGGCCAATGCCTGCATGCGTGTCACCACACCGGTGAACAACCGCGCTGTGGCGGCATCGCGCGTACGAAAGATGGCTTCCAGCTCGCCGTAGTACCACAGCGTGCCTTCGCGGCCGGCAGTGAACACATTGAAGATGTCCTGGCCCACGGCGGGGTTTTCCAGGTCCTGCACGATGCTGCGCGCGTTATAGAGCTTGTCGCAACCGGACACCAGCAATGCGCGCTCCGGCGTCTTGCGCAGATGCTCCAGGTAGGCCAGTTTGCGCTCGCGCCAATCGCGCTTGCGTGCACGCTCGGTGTTGTCCACCTCGGCCTTGTCTTCGGCCGTGGCATCGGTGCAGGCCATCACGATGTCGGCCACCGCATCGCCGAACTGCGCACGGATCGAGGCCTCGTGCCCGCCGCCGCAGTCCTCCACCACATCGTGCAGCAAGCCGGCGATCGCCTGCTCTTCATCGCCGCCGCACTCCAGTACCAGCGTGGACACGCCGAGCAAGTGGCTCAGGTACGGAATCTGCGTCCCCTTGCGCACCTGTCCGGCATGGGCGATGCGTGCGTAGTCCACGGCCAGAGCGTAACGTTCGGTGAGAGCGGTCATGGGGCGTCCGATGCGAGGGATGTCGCATTATCCCCGAGCCAGACCACACGCAGGGTGAGAATGCTGCGATGCGCAATTGGCTCAATGACGCGCCATTGCGGCCGATAGGACTAGGCTCGATCCACACCGCACGATTGTGTCTACGTCATGACCCAAGTTCCTGTTTGCAACGCCTGCCGCGATGGCCAAGCATTTCCCACCGCCATCACCATGGCCTTCCAGCCGATCGTCGATGTCGCCAGGCGCAGCATCTATGCCGGTGAGGCATTGGTGCGCGGCATCAATGGCGAGTCGGCCGGCAGCATCCTGGCCGCCGTGGATGAGCGCAACCGCTACGCCTTCGACCAGGCCTGCCGCATCAAGGCGATCGAATGCGCCGCGCAGATCGCGCTGCCGGCCTTGCTGTCGATCAACTTCATGCCCAATGCGGTCTACAACCCCGAGCACTGCCTGCGCGCCACGCTCTCGGCCACTGCGCAACACGGCTGGCCGCTGGATGCGATCATTTTCGAGGTCAGCGAGCAGGAACACCTCGCCGATCCGGCGCATCTGCTGGAGATCCTGCGCACCTACCAGGCGCGCGGCCTGAAGACCGCCATCGACGACTTCGGCGCCGGCTATGCCGGGCTCGGCCTGCTGGCCGACTTCCAGCCGGACCTGCTCAAGCTGGACATCGCACTGATCCGCGGCATCGACACCGACCGCAGCCGCCAGGCCATCGTGCGCCACGTCGCCCGCATGTGCGAGGAACTCGGCATCGCCGTCATTGCCGAAGGAATCGAACAAGCCGACGAATACCGCACCCTGCGCGACCTGGGCATTCACCTGCAACAAGGCTACCTGTTCGCCCGTCCGCAGATCGGAGCGCTACCGCAGGTGCAGTGGCCGGCGTAAGCGCTAACAACGCATGCGCATCCGCCAGGCCTGCGCGGCTGACGCCCGGAATCGACACGCGTAGACAGCGGTTCCGGCCGCGCCGCCCGCAGCACACCCTCTGATGACCGCCCGCTACGTCGTGTTGGCCACACTGGCTACCGCGTGCACGCCTGCGCGCCGGTCAATCACCCAATAACGCACGCTCAGAGCGACCAGCATCAAACGCAATCACCATGCAAGGCGCTCGCAAGGAACACCAAGCAGAGGCATGCGCTCTTACGATTCCCCATTCTCCATTCCCGATTCCCGATTCCCGGCGGCGCCTGGTAGCCCAACAGCGACTCCGCCAACCATCCAGTGCCGCCTTCATACATATCGCGGTATCGGCCCCAGCTGCGGCGTCTGGTCCCGCAGCTCCACTTCCACGTCGTCTACGTAGCACCAGCCCCAGCCTTCGGGCGGGTCATAGCCTTCGATAATGGGATGGCCGGTGGCGTGGTAATGCGCCGTGGCGTGTTCGTGCGGCGAATCATCACAGCAACCGACATGGCCGCAGCTTCGGCACAGGCGCAGATGCACCCAGGCACTGTCGATGGCAAGACACTCTTCACAGCCGCGCGCACTGGGCGTGACGTCTTCGATCTGCGTGGTATGGGTGCAAGGGTGGCTCATGCGGTGGTCGACTCCTGATTGGCGCTGGCCAGTTCGGAAGCCGGCACCGGGTTGGCCTGATGGGCCAGGTATTGATGGATCTGCGCGACCACGGCGGCGCCCTCGCCCACGGCGGCAGCCACGCGCTTGACCGAGCCGGCACGCACATCGCCGATGGCGAACACGCCGGGGCGATTGGTCTCCAGCGGCAGACACGCCGGCACGCCATCGCCGCGCGCGGTCCCGGTAACGACAAAGCCGCGCTTGTCGGTCTGCACACACTCCTGCAGCCAACCGGTATTGGGGTCGGCACCGACGAACAAGAACAGGTGCCGCAACTCCACGCGCGTGGTTGCACCGTCATCGCGCGTACGCAGCACCGCCGCCTGCAGCCCGCGATCGTGGTCGCCCTCCAGCGCGGTCACTTCGGTGCCGGTATGCAGCTGCACGTTGGGCAACGCGGCGATGCGCTCGATCAGGTATTGCGACATCGAGGCTTCCAGCCCCGTGCCGCGAATGATCAGGTGCAGCTCCTTCACGCGCGGCGCCAGAAACGCCACCGCCTGCCCTGCAGAATTGCCGCCGCCCACCAGGGCCACCACACCGCCCTCGCACAGGCGCGCTTCCACCGGCGAGGCCCAGTACGACACGCCATGGCCCTCGAAGCGCTCCAGCCCTTCAATTTCTGGGCGTCGATAACGCGCACCCGAGGCGATCACCACGGTGCTGGCCAACACCTGTTTGCCATCGGCCAGGTCCAGATGCAGCGCACCATCGTCGCGACCGCATTCCAGCGTTGCCGCCTCGATCGGGATGGCCAGCTCGGCACCGAATTTCAGCGCCTGGTTGTAGGCGCGGCCGGCCAGCGCCTGGCCGGAAATGCCGGTCGGAAAGCCCAGATAATTTTCGATGCGTGCCGACGCGCCGGCCTGGCCGCCGATGGCGCGCTGGTCCATCACCAGCACCGACAAACCTTCGGACGCGGCATACACCGCCGTCGCAAGACCCGCAGGGCCGGCGCCCACAATCGCAACGTCGTAGCGCTTGTCCGGGTCGATATCCGGCGTCATGCCCAGGCAATGCGCAGCTTCGGCATCGCTGGGCTGGCGCAGCACCCGGCCGCTGGGGCACACCATCACCGGCAGATCCTGCTCCTGGATGCCGAAGCGCTGCACCAACGCGCGGCCTTCCTCGTCGCAGGCATCGATCACCGTGTTCGGGTAACCATTGCGGGTCAGAAAGCCCTGCAAACGGGTCAGATGCGGGTCGTCCGGCTCACCGATCAACACCGAGCCCGACGCATCGCCTTCAATCAGGCCGACCCGGCGCAGGATCAACGCGCGCATCACCACCTCGCCCACTTCGGCCGAGCTGATCATCAGCGCGCGCAGATGCGCGGTGTCGAATGGCAGCGCCAGGCAGCCCTGCTGGCCGGCACGCCCAGCCGCCAGCGATGCGCGCCCGGCCAGCTGGCTCACCTCACCGGTGAACTGGCCGGGCGTGTGCCGGGTAATCGGCTTTTCGTTGCCCAGCCCGTCGCGACGCACCACCTCGATGGCGCCTTCCAGCACCACCCAGACCGGGGCGTGCGCATCGCCGACTTCGAACACGATCTCGCCGGCGTCGAACCGCTGCGCCGGCCCGCTGGCGAAGCGTCGCGTGATCGCCAATTGGCCCGCGTCCAGCTCGGGAAACATCTGATGGTGACGGGTAGCGTCCAGAGGCATGGATCGGCAGCGTTTGGGGGGATTGCATGCAAGCATGGCCAGTGGTGACGGCAATGGCAATCACCCGAAATGGGCAATGTCAGCCATGCCGGGCGCAACATAGAGGCAAGCGCACGCGAGCGCAGGCCGCTTTCAAAGCAACATGTTCGCCGCCTGCACCGGCCAGCGCCCAGCGGAGCGTCACCGTGCAAACGGACACAAGCGTGCGCGTTACCGCTGCGTCGGCTGCCAATGCGGGCCGTACTGGCCTGCCGCCATGCGCTCGGCCGGGCGCACGCGAAACACCACGCTCATGCGTTCGCCCACGGCCCGACTGGTCTTGGGGATGCCGTGGGTGTGAGTCAGCTGCGAGGCATGGCTCATCGCCAACAGGCTGCCCGATGCCAGCTCCAAGGCGATGGCCCGGCTACGGCCATCGTTTGCCCGCAGATTCATGCGCCTTGCAGCCCCTAGCGATAGCAGCGCGATGGGATATGGCGCAACCAGCGTGTGCAGTGCGTCGTGATGCATCGCCACGCTGTCGCGTCCATCGCGGTACAGATTCAACCCCACCGCGTTGTACGGGGCGGGCAATACCGCCTGCACCGTCTCCAGCAGGCGTTGAAGCGGCAGGCCGGGCGGCAAGGCGTCGTCCAACCGGTAGGAGGCCAGCAAACGCGGCACCTCCACCACGCGATCGTACATCTCACGCCGCTGGCTGTGCCAGTCGGCGCGCTCGCGCAGTGCCGCAAAGCACGCCAGCGCCAGTGCGGGCGTCAGCAGCTGCGGCCAATAGCGCACACCGCCTTCGGCATCGTCCAGTAACTGCAAGGGCGCGACGGGGGTGTCGAACAAATCCATCTGCGCCATATGCGGGCGTGTGTCCGAGATTTCAGCTGCGCGATGCGGGTATCCAGTGCGCCAACCCGACCAGTTCAGTTTCGTGCTGCGATAGATGCAGACCGCATGTCATTTACATCGCGTGCTCAGTTCTGGAAGTTGCCGCCTCGTGCCGTGCATCGCACCTCTACTGCCAAGGCCTTCGCTTGCGACCCGTCCAGCTGCGCTGACCAAGTTGTTGTTGCCGTTGCCGAGCACGTGGCGCACGTGGTGTCGGCCGCACGCAGCGAAGCGGCGTTTCATACCGCCACCGAATGAAGCGGCGCATCTGGCGGACGTGCCGTAGAAGTTCTGGTCGTGTACGTCAGCGGCAAACATTCCGGCAAGGTCAAGGCCCCGGCGAGCCGCCCGCAACATTGGTCACGTACATCGATCGACGATAGCGGCGTTCGATGTCGTTGATTGGCGAATGTTGATTGGCACAGACGCACGCGTTGAAGCATCCCGATGCGGAATCTTCAACGCGATAGCCGCATACCGCGACTCCTCGTGCTCGGTAAGATGCTGCGCCGCTGCTTTCGTACTCGCTTTGCCAAGCATCGCCAACACATATGGCGCTAGCGGCCGCAACAGCGACTACTTGGTCGTTCACGGCGTAATGCCTGTGGCCGGCAACGCCGCTGTGCTACGGTCCGGCGCTGCATCCGCCCGGAGACGTTTCGCATGCCGCACCGATCGATCGCATCCTCTCGTCTGCGCTGGCTGGTGCTGCTTGCCAGCCTTGCTGTCACTGCCGGCAACGCAGCCCCGCGCGCGGCCGAGGCCGCCTTCAGCGCAGTGGATCCGTTCATCGGCACCGGTGGCGAAGGCCACACCTATCCCGGCGCCACGGTGCCGTTCGGCATGGTGCAGCTGAGCCCGGACACGCAGATCAAGCCGCGCAAGGAGGCCTATGGCTGGGCCGCCGGTTACCGACACAGCGACAGCACCATCGTGGGCTTCTCGCATACGCACTTTTCCGGCTCCGGGCATTCGGACCTGGGCGATGTCCTGCTGATGCCGCAGGTTGGCGAGGTCAAACTCGAACGCGGCGATATCACCAAGCCCGGCAGCGGCTATACCGCGCAGTTCGACCACGCCAGCGAGCAGGCGCAGCCCGGCTACTACGCGGTCACCTTGAAAGACCGCAACGTCCGCGCAGAACTCACCGCCAGTGCGCGCGTGGGTGTACATCGCTATCAGTTCCCCAAGGGCGTACCGGCGCATGTGCTGGTGGACCTGCGCACCAGCCTGTACGACTACCCCGGCAAGGTGCAGTGGTCGCGGCTGCGCGTACGCGGCGATGGCACCGTCACCGGCTTTCGCGAAACCCGCGGCTGGGCACCCGGCCGCCAGCTGTACTTCGCCATGCGCTTCTCCCGCCCGCTCACCGCCACGCAATTGCACGACACCGAGCAGAACGTCCCGTACAAGGGCTTTCCGCCGCCGGGCGAGAAGAATCCCGCGCAGCGCGCACAGATCGAAGGCCGGCAACTGGTCGGCGTGTTCGATGTCGCCAACGATGGCACGCCGCTGGTGGTCAAGGTCGCGCTCTCGCCAGTGAGCGAAGCCGGCGCCATCGCCAATCTCGATGCGGAGGTGCCCGGCTTCGATTTCGACCGCGTGCGCGCCGATGCACGCGCGCAGTGGACGCAGGCGCTGTCGGCGATCGACGCGCAAGGCACGCCGCAACAACGCACCCAGCTCTACACCGCGCTGTATCACACCCTGCTCGGCCCCACCCTGTTCATGGACAGCGATGGCCAGTACCGCGGGCCGGACAACGCCGTGCATCAGGCGCATGGCTGGACCAACTACTCCACCTTCTCGCTCTGGGATACCTACCGCGCCCTGCATCCGTTGCTGACCCTGGTGCAGCCGCCGCAACGCAGCAGCGACATGGTCAACTCGCTGCTAGCCTCGCGCCGCGAGAGCGCCTACGGCATCCTGCCCGTCTGGGCGTTCCACGGTCTGGAAACCTGGTGCATGATCGGCTACCACGCCGTGCCGGTGATCGCCGACGCCTACATGAAGGGCATCGGCGGCTTCGATGCCGACGAAGCGCTCGATGCCATGGTCGCCAGCGCCAACTACGGCCCCTACGACGGCATCGCGCAGTACCGCGAGCTGGGCTATGTGCCTATCGACGAAGAAGGCGAAGCCGCGTCCAAGACGCTGGAATACGCCTTCGACGACTGGACCATCGCGCGCATGGCCGACAAACTCGGCAAGCCCGCCATCGCCGCCGAATTCAGCAAGCGCGCCGGCAACTGGAAGCACACCTTCGACCGGGCCACCGGCTACATGCGCGCGCGCACCCGTGCCGGCAACTTCCGCGCGCCGTTCGACCCCTCGGCCAGCGGCTACGGCAGCGACTACACCGAAGGCAATGCCTGGCAGTACTCCTGGTATGTGCCGCAGGACGTCGCAGGACTTGCAGCCGCACATGGCGGCGACAACCAACTGCTCGCGCGCCTGGATGCGGTGTTCGATGCCAAGGTCGACCCCAAGGTGTTCGAGCACATGGAAGACATCACCGGCCTGATCGGCTGGTACGCGCACGGCAACGAGCCCAGCCACCATGTCGCCTATCTGTACGCCTACGCCGGCCAGCCCTGGCGCACCCAGGCGCGGCTGAGCCAGATCGTGGACACCCAGTACCACGCCGGCCCCGAAGGCCTGGCCGGCAACGACGACCTCGGCCAGATGTCGGCCTGGTACGTGTTCACCACGCTGGGCTTTTATCCGGTTGCACCGGGCAGCAACCAGTACATCATCGGCCGCCCGTTCCTGCCGCGCGCCACGCTCAACCTGCCCAATGGCAAGCGCTTCAGCGTGATCGCCGATGGCCTGAGCAAGGCGCGCAGCTACATCGGCAGCGCCACCCTCAACGGCCAGGCATTGAATCGCACCTACCTCACCCACGAGGAAATCCAGGCCGGCGGCGAGTTGCGCTTCCGCATGCAGGCCACGCCGAACACGCAATGGGCCACCGATCCCGCGCAGCGGCCGTATTCGATGTCCACCTCAACACCTTAGAACGGCTGACACAGGCACCTAAAGGCCAACAAGTTAAAGTGGCTTTCGCCGCCTTGGCAAACAAAAATAAAAACCCTTGTATTTCTTAAAAAACTCAGAAAATCAAAAGGCCCTAAATATTTAAAGCACCACTCCAAATAGCATACTTAAGTCAGTTTTTCTTCAACCAATGGAAGGAGCTTCCTTCAACGCTTTTATTAAACACTCAGTAGCTGCGTCAACTCTATAGAAGTAATCGTCCCAATCTGCTGAAGATCGCTTACTTAGGTAAAGGTCAACTGCCGGGTAAACGACATGGTCTTCCCTGACAGAATGCACCATCATCGCAATCTCCACAGGCTCGCAAGACAACTGCGCATTTAGCATACACCCTAAGGAATTGAACAGGTTAACAACTAGATCCATCTCCTGACTACTGCGCGGCACGATGCCGACATGCCGCTCGTCCGGCATGTGTCCTACAGGACGATAGTCGTGGCCTTCGCAACTTGTATAAGTTACCAGGTTATGTTCAAACGCGATCGCCACCAGCAGATCTTTAACTCCCGGTTCAACAACATCCAAAAAATTGGGATGAAAGCGTGAGGCCAGACAGCTCTGAGAAGGAAACGGGTTGCCATCGTTATTAAGATTCCCGAACTCGGAGCGTCTCTGCGACATAGGAGCTTCTTCGGCAATCCTAACCATCTGCATTTCGTCCAACGGGAGGTCCCACAAACGAATGAACAACCCTAATCTGGCAGAATTGTTCTGCGAACGCGGCTGAAGCTGTCTAATACCCATTTCTGAACTTCCTGCGGTCATTGGATGGCAAGAGACGAACCAATCAGTCCCTGACTAGTAGCTATGCGGACAGTTCCTGCTTCAACGTGGTACACGCGACTTGCCCTCCGAATAGTTTCCGGACGATGCGCAATGGACAAGCAAGTAATTCCGAGTGCCGACAAGTTATCAAGAAGTTTATGCTCCAAATTTTCATCCAGGTTTGCAGTCCCTTCGTCGAGCAACAAAATTCTGGGTGCATGATAAAGAGCCCTCGCCAGAAGAATGCGCTGCTTCTGCCCACCGGAAAGAGCTGAACCTAGATCGCCTATGCGGCTATTGAATTTCATTGGCATAGCATCTATTTCATCAAGGATCAGAGCTGTATGGGCACATGCCCGAGCACGTTCTTCGTCTGGACTCGACTCGAAAAATGCGATGTTGTCTATAATGCTTCCTGACAACAGGGTGTCATCTTGCATGACCACACCGAACATCCGGCGATACTGCTGGAGATCATAGCTGTGGATATCCTCACCATTAATGCGAATTTGCCCCCTAGTCAGCTCGATCAACCCAAGCAGAACTTTAAATAGCGTCGTCTTTCCGCTACCCGAAGGCCCGGTGATGGCGACAAATTCACCTTGCCA
This sequence comes from Xanthomonas sp. 10-10, assembly GCF_040182365.1. Lineage (NCBI taxonomy): Bacteria > Pseudomonadati > Pseudomonadota > Gammaproteobacteria > Lysobacterales > Lysobacteraceae > Xanthomonas > Xanthomonas sp. 10-10. Next base: position 1,527,791 of record NZ_CP144460.1, on the reverse strand, counting down.
AAAATCCAGGGAAACATCTGAGAGCACGTCACCCTCAGACGCACTAAAGCGTGCGGTAACATCAATCATCTCAACATGAAGATCATGGGAAAAAGAGGCTGGCAGGCCGCCTTTCTGACTTGAATCCCTCTCTATTGGCGCCAAAGCGATCTCGGAAAGTCGATCCATATGCAAGCCCACAAGTCGCAACTCCATGACTTGCTCTGCGAATGCCATGGACTTTACCGAAAAATGGGATTTGTAAACAAATATGGCAAATAGTAAACCCAAACTAATTTGCCCCGCACCCACTTGGATCGCGCCCAAGTATACACTCGCGGACAAATCCAAACCTAAAAGCATTACTTTCGTGGCGGATTGCGTAGAGCTCACTAATCCTGATCGCATGTCGGCCTCCACCAAGCGGCTGTATTGGTTAATCCAGGCGCTGAGTCGCTCATGTTCCTTAGCGAAAATTTTAATTGGCTGCATCCCTCTGATGGTTTCAATAACATGCGAATTTTCTTCTGAGCGTGCCCTCACCGCTTTCTCGGTTAACAGTCGGGTGCGACCAAAAAATGTCATTCGCATCAAGAGATAAACCACGAATGTCATCATCGCAATAAGCGCAAGCTTTGCTGATAGCGCACTAATGATCGCTAGAGCGACCACGGCGATCACCCCATCAAGCATGACGCGCGGCAAGGCACCTATCAAAACCTGTCGGATAGCGTTAGTGGATTGATACCGGTCCACCAAGTCACCGGCCGAACGCTTGCTGTAAAAGCTTAGCGGGAGTTGAAGCATATGCCTTATCAAGTGGCTCATGAATTGCTTATTGAAAGACGAGCTAAAATGCAGCATTACATAATCGCGAGCAAGAGTAATACCCCCATGCAACAAGGCCACTCCGGCAAAGCCGATCGTTATAGACGCAATAAAATCCAGATCTCGGTATTTTAGACCTGTATCAATCACAGTCTTTAACAGGAAAGGACTGAGCAAAGCAAATGTTTCTAGAAATAAAGTAAGCCAGAGCACCTGGGCAACATAGCCGGCAATACCACGTCTACCGCTAAGAAAAGCAAGAAGGGTAAACCGCTCACCCTCCCGACCTACACGAAAATCCGCACTTGGTGTTAATTGCAACGCAATCCCGGTGAAGTGATTAGAAACCTCATCATTGGACATCTGGAGAACACCGCTTGCAGGATCGTGGACAATAAATTTGTCCCTCCGGGCTTCGACAAGCACCACAAAATGCTCAAAATCCCAGTGAAGGAGAGCAGGTAGCTTTAATCGGAAAAGCCCAGACATTTCACAACGAACAGATCGCGTACTAAGCGAAATTTTCTCGCCGAGTTCAACAATGTCGCGCAGTGTTGCACCCTTCTGAGAGATCGGAAATCGCTTACGAAGATCAAGCAGGGAGATGTCAAGACCATGGTATCCAGCGACCATAGCCAAACATGCCAGTGCACATTCACTACTTTCGGCCTGGTATATCATTGGCGTCTTGCACTTACGCGACATCAGCTAACCATCCTGATCAAGATGAAAGGGAAAATAATTTCCTTGGCACACCTCTTACAGCCACTAAAGGCTCTATCGGCAAGCTCGTCAAGGCCTTTATTTGGATGCGTAAGCAGTGGCTCGAACGTGTAGGTACGGTGCAGCGCACAGCAATAGCGGAGGTAATGCGTGCACCACTTATTCTTCCGCTAGCGCCAATAAGTTTAATCTTGCCTCCCACCTGGAAATAGTGTGGATCACCCGTAGTCAATAGAAGCTCTAAACCGTCGTTAGCCATTAACGCCGGCGAGGCTGCTAGCTCAACACGTGGAGCTACGCGCAGATTTACGGCAATTAGCATCACCATCATCAGCGCACCTAGCGGCAGTAACGTTACTAATCTCACTGGGAGTGGCCGGAACAAATCAATGCTACCGAAACTCCTCAAACGCCTATACTGCTCAGCCTCCGGGCGAAAAAATGGACGAGATTCAATAGGGTCGGGGCGCATTAATTCTCTACAATGGTGAGTAGGCTAGGCAAGCAATGTTAGATTAAGAAAGACCTGCGGCGAATTGATCAGAAACTTCGGTGAGCGAAGAAAATCGCAACGATTTTAACCGATCCCGCAGTGGCTCATATAGTGCGATACCTAGCTCACTTAGCTCTGCATGGTCTTGCAGCGGCGCGGCAAGTTCCCGCATATAGCAAGCCACAGTCGACCAACGTGCGCGTACTTCTTGGTTTAATCCCGCTGTTGCCATATGGTCAAATACAATCATAGCATTGCCAAAAGCGTGGTATCCCAGCAATATTCGGTCAAGAGGCCGGTCGCACTTTTTCAATGGTGAATAGTATGAGCGCGCGCCCGGAATTACAGTTGATCCAAGCCAACCGCACATATGGTAATACTGATGTGAGCACTCGTGAACAAGCATTTCAGCAGTTTCAGTGACTGAGGCGGGCACTGCGACGTCGATACCACCCATACGTAAAGCAGATGAATTACTACTTATCATATTTGCCGCCGGACGTACTATAGGCGTTATTTCGCTTAGCAATGCGCAGACCCATCCTACATATTTTGGTGAGCCCTCACGCAGTAGTTGCAAAGCCGATTGTAGTTGCTCTGCGGCACTTACGAAATCTGTCTCAACGTCGCATCTATCGTTTATCCATTCCATTCGATGCCAAGAGTCGCCGACGAGCCGTATCGCCGATTGGCCATCAATTTTTATAAAATTTGATGGGCGCTCTACATGGTCCCACAACGGACCTCTGTCGCTGTCGCCGATGCAGTGCAACAGCAATCCTCTCCCATCTTTCCGCGTCAATGAAATTGATTTATTGTCAGCATGCAGCTTGCATTGCCCTTCAATTGATCTACCACATATCAATACAGGAGACTGCAGTTCAACATCAATAGCAACTTCATCTAATATACCGGTAATCAGGCCACTGATAACCACCTGAGCCAGTAGCCAATCATTATCTGCAGATCGGCAAGAAGGTCTTACAGCAGGGTGCAAGCCAGCAAATATACTACTAACCTCAGGAGTCCAGTATGCACTAGACGCCTCCCTAGATCTTATTCTCTCTAGCATAACTTCGATCAAGTTTGCATAACGATGACAGCCGATGCGATCGCGCACTTGTTGGCAGAATGCGATGTATTGAAGAGTCACCAATTCCGCCGCGAGTGATCGATAATCGCCTTCCATTGGCGAGGAAAAATAGCGAAAGACGTCCATTGAACCCTCTCATTTAAGCTCAAATACCATTTACATGAAAGTTCCGCGCCTTGTATCGTGGTTCGCTTGAAAGAATTGCGGCCATGATATCCATCGCACCTTCCCGACGAGCAACTACGCTAGCCAATGCCGAATGGATGGAATCGAGAGTTTGGCAGAACACCGAGGGTTGATCGAATTGCTTATCTTTAGAATAACGATTAAATAAATCACCAGAACGACACGTGCGATACCATTCGCATACATCACACTTTTGCGGTGGGTTATCAATGCTATCGATCAACGCTCGCCACATTGACCCAGCGAAGAAATCAGCCATCCTGGTATTTCGCACGGTCACATCGGTTGGACAAAAAGATCTGTCGAGCGCCATGATGTTGTCATCCGGACCGATAAACCCCTCGGCTGATACCGTTATGACGCCGTGGCGATTGGCACGCCGGTAATCCAAACCTTCAGCATATTGCTCGGACATCAGTGCAAGGATGATTTCAGTAAGCAGGTAAATGCGCACAGGCTTTTCTTTACTCGGATTCAACCAGTACTCGATAACCTCATCAAAAAAGCGCATCCATTTCTCTTGAGGCTGCAAAAACTTACTATCATGGCCTTCGCGAGGGAGTAGCAGGTTTAGGCTATAGACCTCGAGATCCTCAACGAAATGACGGATGAGCTCACCTCCGTGCAATTCTGGATTAGCAACACAAAGTACCCCACTAGGTGGAATACGGCCCTCTTTAGCTGCTTTTTGGAGAAGTTTCAATCCACGGACACTATTCTCATAACTACCGCGCCCGCGACGATCTGGGCGTTGACGATCATGAATATCTTTTGGCCCATCTATGCTAACACCAACCATGACACTGTGCTTAGCGAACAAGTCCACCCATTCGTCGTCAATCAGTGTTCCGTTTGTCTGCATACCAATGTGCAGTTGTGTACAGCTGTCCAGCGATTTACGGAGAATGTGGCACAAGCGGTCGAAACGTACCTTAGGAAGCAATGTAGGCTCGCCTCCATGCAGGCCCAGATAGACTTTCTCGATACCCATATCCAATACGCCCTGGCGTATGAAGCTGGCAGTATCGATGACTGTCTGCTCAGGAATCAGCGCCCGACTGAGCTCGGATATATTGTTTTCCTGCTCGAAATAATAACAGTATGGACATGCAAGATTACAACGCTCAGCTAGCTTCAACACAACATCAATGCTGTTACCTCGAAATGGAGGAGACATTCGCACACTTCCTGTGAATGCAGACGAATCGATCTTATCGGGATTGCATATGCAATGAAGCTGGGCTTTAAAAGGTACCGGCAGGTATGCCGGTACCTCACCTTGTGAGACTTTACTACAGCACTTCTTGTGGCACACCTGATGCATGGGCAGAGCCATGGGCGGATCCGTGGGCCGCACTGACCATGTCCAAATGGGCATCGACCAGGTCAGTCATATCCCCTACATTCATGAGTGAGTTCGAGGAACCTTCAATCTTTGACTTCAGGCGCTCTGCGAGACTCTTTAACTTGCTGTCCATGAAACCTCCATTGTCTTTGTAGAGAGTGATTGAGAACTTCTATTCCGGTAGACCTACTGTTACTCCGGCAACATCCTGGGCCGGCACCAGATTGAGCATGCCAGACGCTGGCACACCAATGCTCTGCTTCACTAGCTCTAAAAGCCAACCGCGCTGAAAAAAACAGTCAGGCGCTGCGCGTAGCAATAGCAGGCGAAACTGTTATTGCCCGCATTGCAGGAGGGAGGACTGCGAGTTGACCCAGCGGTATCAGCAAAATAATTCCAAGCAGTGAGTACTCGATAGGCAGACGAGAAAGTTCGTAATAGCCCATCAAAAGCAGATTCATTCCAATAGCCATGGCTATGCCAAGAAACGACCCGACCGTCGTCAAAAGCAAGTTTTCCACTTGAAAATAATGCAATACCTGTTTCCGTGTCGCTCCTAAGGCGCGGCGTATACCAATAGTACGAGTTCGTTGCTGGACCCAGAAGCTTGAGAGGCCGAGAATCCCAGCCAACGTGATGATCAACAATCCGGTGCAGACAAGTACTAAAAGACCAGCCATTGCTTTATCGGTACGATAGTACCGATCGCGCAGTGACTCTATAGTGCCGTTGTTCAGGCCATATACGCGTGGCGGCCCAGCCAGCCTAAGTGCCTGCAGTGCCCTCTTCAGAGTAGCCTCACTATCCTGCGGAGTAGTACGGAGCACGTAGTTGGCCCCTGAAGTGTAGGGAAGGTTAACTGGAAATATAACTGAATAATCCATGGTGATTGGATCATCCACCTCACTTGGACGAGTCAAGCGCTCAACGATGCCGACAATCCGGGTCGGCTGCCCTCCCCAGCTATAAAATGACTTTCCTATGGCATCTTCGCCAGGAAATAGCCGCTCCGCCGTCGCACGAGTCACGATAGCCGTTGGAATAACGACTTCACCTGGAATATCGGTGGACTTCCAGTCAACGTAGTCGTCACCAGTGAAGTCTCGACCTGCGACTAGGTTCAGACCCAATGTCTGGATGACCCCTGACCCGGCCAGATAGATAGCGGCGTCCAAAGTGGGCGTCGCTTGATCCTCACGCATGCTTACGGCGCTGTTTGTTGACGAATCGCCATACGGAATTTGGTTGACAACGGTCGCGGAAAGTACGCCTGGAATCGCACGCAGTGCCAGGAGATCGGTACGCGTCTGTGCAAGGGAATCTTCATCTTTTTGACTAGCCGGACTGAGCTGAAGCCTCAGTAATGCTTCTTCAGCGATGCCTGTCGGGCGCTGGATTCGCGCCACCCGCTCGACGATCAGAAACCCTGCATTGCAAATAACCGCATAGGCAAAGGCGATCTCAAGAATGATTAGGGCTGCGATAATCTTATGGTGACGAAGGGCGGACAAGATCGGGTGAATATACATTCGAAACCTCAAAGATTCTTGAGCTGACTAGCAGGTGCAATTCGGCATGCACGCCAAGCAGGAAATGAGCCGGCGATAAGAGTGGCAAGGATAGAAAGGGTAACTGCCCAGACCAAGGTAGAGGCATTCATCATTGCCAAATGAGCATGACCCGCTGATTGCTGGCGTACTGCCCATAAACCAATCCATGCAAACAGCAGGCCCGCTAACCCACCTGCAATACCAACAATGCCGGCCTCCACCAGACATTGCAGAAACACCGCACTTCGCGGCGCGCCAAGTGCACGACGGAGCCCAATCTCGGGAGCTCGGCGCAAGAATTTAGCCAGCAGAAGCCCAGTGGTGTTAAGCAAGCAGATAAAAAGAAACCCGGCTGCAAGCCAAGTTTGCAGGCGTACATCGCTAGGCACCACTCTCTTGTACTTCAGCCAACTGGTGATATTGTCTAATCGCACATTCACGGGTCGCTGAAAACGGCCATTTCGTCGCTGCAGCGCGGAATAGTTCTCCAAGTATGCGATATAGGCGTCAGCATCGGCGGCAGAAGCAAGCTCCACCCAGTACTGCACCCATGCACAAGGAGAGTTGACACCGAGACGCCCTTCCTGAGTGTCAGCACCACCCCAACATGTAATGCTACCAGCTGTCCCCATCCGCAACTCACGCGACGTAGAGAAAGGAATGAAGATCTGCTCTGAGTCGCTAAAACCACCTTCCCGACTGAGGTCGTAAAATTTTGGATGTACCTCCCATGGCCCAATGACTCCCACGATACGGAAATCAACACCATTTAACCTCAAGATCTTTCCGATACTATTGGCACCCGGAAACAGGCTGTTTGCCAGAACTTCGCCTAACACTACAACACGTGCAAGAGATTGATCATCCGCCGCCGTCCACACTTGGCCTTGAGCCAATGGAACCTGAAACATGGGGAAAAAGTCAGCTGATGTATAACGTATGCGCTGGCGGAAAGGCATTTGAGCATTGTCGGGCGGCTCCACAATCACAGAGCCAGCCGCCATCAATGCTTGTCGGACGCCTTGCTTTTCGCGCAGCAGCTGCTCAGCATCTTGGCGCGTCATGAGGTCATGCGGTTCGCCGTTGGGGCTGAATCCTGCCATATCTTGCGCATCCATTCGCGGATGGAATATACGGCCACTACGATCAGGCATCGGATCTTTAGAAACCACCAGAAATACGGTCAATGTCGTCATGACTGCACCAATGCCGATACCAATAGCCAAAATCATCAAAATAGTAATCAGAGCATTGCGACGCAGGCTCAATAGGCCGTACTGCAAATGATATGAAAGCAGCAAGGGGCGACGGGCTAAGAAAATCATTCGATCATCCTTACCGTTAGAGATGTCCCTTAGAAAAATATTGGTTAATGTAGCTCATGATCAACCACATGTAAGAAAGCATCATATTAGTCACTTTTAATTAAAATGGACGCACAAGTGATACCTATAGTTTTCTTAGTGGAAGGATCCATGATCTTTGCCCAAGCTCCTCCCCCGACAACGTAAACCCCGCACTGTTTAACTCACGAGATCACACGCCCCATAGAACGCAAAGCCGCCTTCAACGAGCATGCGATTCAATATTTTGAGCATCCCATGCTAGTCCGGCCCCAAGACACGCAGGGAACTTTTACGCAGTGGGTTGATTGCAGGCAACCTTTATAGATCACCCCATATTGGATGCGTATACGCCGAGTAAGTGCTGTATTGCATGCAATGGTGGTCACACATTGCATCGATAGCATCATTCATCCTTGCCTCCTTGTAGCACTCCATAAGCCACAACTTCCTTGTAACTTACTTCTCTCAAGACTTCAAGTAAAGAATGGTACCGAATCATGAAATTTTTGAGTGACGCACTGCTTATAGAGCAGATCACATGTTTTTGTGGCACAAGTCATACTTCCACCTCACGCCAGGGATCTTGGCTTGAGGCATAGACGGATTACTGTGCAAGCATAGCTAGATATACTCATCTTGAGGTTCTGCCTGCGCCAGTTCTTAGCCGCTGCGGTGCTGATCCAAAAGTGTGACTTTGGCCGTTTGCCGCACCTTTAACCAGAGGGCAGTCTGCGCGCGTCGCTGCTCGTTGGCCAGCGCGATCTGGACGCGAACAGATGCTGCAGTGTGGTGCCGCAGCATATCTCCCGCATACATAGCTCGCTCTTTTGCTGATGCTTGTAGCCATTGCATCTGGCACACGGACCGCTTCCCCAGTTGAATCTAGCGTGAGCGCACAAAGAGCGACGGCCCACCACTAACCTTTGCGCCCACCAACAAGCAAGGATGAGCGCAGATCACCGATCTTTAGCCTCAAAGCAAATAGCGTGCAGCCAACGCTTCGCCCGATTGATAGACCGCTTTTTCAATGGAAAGTATCGTTAAGCAAAAATTCTCGCCTGATAGATGCATTAGCCTGATGAAGGCGAAGCACATGACACTCCGCAGGCATTAGGCCGTGTACGCGAGCTTAGACCTGCGCCAGTGGAGTCATCCATAACGTGCCAACCGATCCAAAATCCCAGGCACTTCCAACCCAAGCTCCCGCGCCAGAAACCCCACCGGCCCGATCCGCCTGGCCAACTGCCTGCCCGCCGCCGCATGCACAAACACGCCCCATAACGCAGCGCCCACCGCATCGCAGCCACGCGCGGCAAAACCCGCAATCAATCCCGCCAGGACATCGCCAGACCCGGACGTGCCCAACCCGGATGCGCCTCCGCGATGCATCCACAACGCACCGTCGGGCCCGGCAATAAAACTGTCCGCGCCCTTGACGATCACCACGCTGCGCAGCTTCTGCGCAAACTTCAGCGCGTACTCCCCCGGCGCCGCTTCCACCGCTGCCTTGTCGTCGCCGGCCAGGGTCGCCATCTCGCCCGCATGCGGCGTCAATACGAATGGCCGCCCGATCGGCGCCCGCAAACCGCGCGACAACGCACCGGCATCCAGCACCAAGGTGCACACCGCCTGTTCGGAAGCGCGCCTGACCATCGCCGTGGTGGTGGCCGACGACGCCATGCCCGGCCCGATCACTGCCGCGTCGCAGGCCGCCATCGCCGCATCCAGCGCGCGGTTCCCGCGCACGATCTCGCCGTGCGCGTTCTGCGCCAATCCCAACACCAGGGCTTCGGGCACCGCCAACGCCATGCCCGGCGCCACGCTGACGGCGGTGGCGATCTGCAACTTGCCCGCACCGGTGCGCAGCGCCGCCTCGCTGGCCAATAACGCCGCGCCCGGCACGCGCATCGAGCCACCCACGATCAACACGCGCCCGCGCTGCTCCTTGTCGCCGCCGGGTGCCGGCAACGGCATTGACCGCAAGGCCGCGGCGGTAAGCAGGCGCACGCGCGGGGCGGCCATCAGCGCGCGCCGGCCGGGCGATCGGACTCGGTGGTCACCGGCTCATCAGCCAGCTCCGGCGGCACGAAATTGGTGTGCAGCAACTCCATCGATTGCCCGTCGGCCGCCACCGCATACCCGGTGACCCCACAGTTGGGCACATCGCCTTCGCGATCGATGTCCAGGATGGTGGCCTCGTCCATCCGCTCGATCAGGTAGCGGAAGCAATTGACGATCACCTGATGCCCCACGATCAGCACCCGCGCGCCCACATGGTTGCGTTGCAGATCGCCCACGATGGCGCGCAGCCGGAAGATCACATCGCACCAGCTTTCGCCACCGGGCGGGCGGAAGTAGAACTTGCCCACCAGGTTGCGTTGCTCGAAGAGCGCTGGAAATGCATCTCGAATACCGGACGTGGTGTAACGGTCGAGCACGCCGAATTCCTTCTCGCGCAAACGCTCGTCCACGCTGACCGACTCGGCCGGCTGCCCCAGCGCACGCGCCACCGCGGCGGCGGTCTGGCGCGCACGCACATAGGTGGAACTCAGGATCAGGGTCGGGCGCTCGTGCTCGGGCAAACCGGCCATCCACGCCCCCAGCGCCTCGGCCTGGCGCTCGCCCAGTGGCGAGAGCGGAATATCCGCATCGCGATGCTCCAGGTCGATCAGCGCCGCACCATTGGCTTCCGCCACATCGCGCGCCACATTGCCTGCGCTCTGCCCATGCCGCACCACCCACAACCGCGCCGGCCACTGCGCCGAGACACCGGCTACCGCACTGTTCTCACTCACATGCTTCTCCTGCACAACGTCGGCCTCAGGTGTCGCACAGCCGCCGTGAAAACATGGTCGACCAGCGCATCTGTGACCGGCGTTTCAATACGCACGCGCATCCATGACTGATGGCCTATCAGCAAGCGAACGCAACGGACGACTAACGCCGCGCCGCTATACTGCAGCCCCCCGCTGATCTACCGCCCCATGTCCAACGTCCTGTCGCTGCGCACGGCAAAAGAGCGCGAAGAACTGCTGCTGGAAGAGGTGCTGGACGCCACCGAGCAGTGCATCGACGTCATCGGCCTGGGCGCCACCAGCTTCGAGCTGATCGCCGAGCGCGCCAAGGTCAGCTGCGGCAGCCTGCTGCAACGTTTCGAAGACAAGGACGCGCTGGTGCGCGCATTGCTGGAGCGCAACTACATGCGCGCCATCCGCCAGATGTGGCTGGTGGAACGCCCGGCCAACGTGCACGTGGTGGATTTCATCGCCGGCCTGCTCGAAGAATGGCTGCTGCAGGAAATCAACATCAAGCGCACCCGCATCGACCTGGAACTGCACCTGGCCACCCTGCGCGACCCGGTGCTGGCCGCCTTCATGCGCCGACAGAGCGCATCGCTGATCGAACACCTCAGCGCCCTGCTCAAGCGCCTGCTCCGCGGCCACGCCGACCCGGCCAGCAGCGAACAGGAATTCCAGGCCCGCGTCTTCGCCGTCGCCGCCATGTGCGGCGGCCTGCACAGCGTGATGACCAGCGGAATGGAACTCAACCGCATGCATCTGCAGCTGATCCTGCGCGAGAGTTTGTCGGGGATTTTGAAGTCTGCGCCGGTGTAGGAGCGCTACTTCTTTCCGCCTGATTCTTCCAGACTCGCCGGCCACTGCACTTGCTTCAGCGCATGGGTCATCTGATCGGCAAGTAGCTCCAGACAAAACGCCAACTCGTCCATGCAGATGGCTGGCTGCCGCGCCTGCTCTTCGGCCTGCGTGCGTGGCTGCGCCAGACGCGCCAGAAAGCGCATGTGGTCGCGCAGTTGCTGCAAACGGTATTGCGCGCCTTCTGGCAGGTAGTAGCCCGGATGTGACTGCGCATCGCGTACAACGTCCGACATGGCCTGCTCCTCATTCCATGGAATCAGCCCGCCCGCCGCAAGGCGATGGACGGGAAGTCGGGAGGCTCGAAACCGCGTGTAGCCGGCGGGCGTATTCCCCTTGCGGGTGTTGTATTAGCCGCCCTCCCGACGCAGGCATCACGTCGGTTGCACCCCTAAACAAGCAGGCACAAAAAACCCACCGGTTTGTCGGAGGTGGGTACCGCTACACGTGGAGTTTCGAGGCTCCGTACGGAAAGATTGCTATCGGCATCCTGAGCTGTCAAGTAAAACCAAAGATCTTATTCGCACACCTCAAATCGCAGGTAATCCAAAAGCCGCCTTGACTCGTTGATCTCATCATGGGGGACGAGCAGATACTTCCAAGACTTGCCTCCGACTCCTGCCGTGTAAGTGGTTGCGCTTCTGCACCAGCGCATGGCGGCAGCGGCCTTGGCCTGAACCTCCTGCGTGTTGATGTCTGCGCGCGCCTTCGTCTCAACCATGAAAATGATCGCGTCCGTCTCGGCGACGAAGTCGGGGATGTACTCCGGCTGCTCGGTGCCAAGCTTGTAATATATCCGGAATTGCCCCTTCGCAGGCTTGAACCACTTCAGTGCATCGCGCTCCAAGATGATAGCGAATCGACGCTCAGTGTCCGAATCGAACTTCTGCAGCGGGTACAAACAACGCGTAAAGCCTCCGAAGAGCATCTGCTTGATGCGACTAGTCTCAGTCACGGTCTCCCGGAAGTTGTGGGCCGTTTGGCCTGCCGTAGCGGTGTAGTTGCACGACTTGAGCTCAGTGAAGCCGCGACTGACGTGCACCTCGTATTCCGCCGCCTCTTCCCAGAAGTGAGCCATCATCTGCGCGTGGATTTCCCGTGCGATCAGGCGGCGGTCACGATCAAGGACGCTGATGGCCTCGTCATCGGACAGATAACCGCGCAAGTGCTGCACCATCTGCGCTGCGAGGTCGTAGAGCAAATCTGCGTGCGTGAAATAGTCGATGTCGTCGAAGTCCACCAGTGCGTGGACAATGTAGTCCTCAGGGCGCTGCTCCTTGATCCCAACTTCGGCGGCCAGGGTGTCCTGTTCGTTGGTGCGCAGATTATGGATGACGATCTCGCGCTGACCAGGCTGGAGATGGAGCTGACTCACGTCCAGCTTGAAGGCGTAAAAGCCTGTCGTAACTTCGCCAGCCGGCACCACAGCGATTCGCGGGATGTCGATAGTCTGCTGCACCACGATCTCCGTTGTCTTCGCCACCACGGCAGACAAGTCAAGAACCGGGACTGATTCATCCAGACCCGCCAACAGTTCACCTTGCAGCGACTTCAGCCGCTCCGACACCTCCGCGAGAATCTCCTTCTGCACTTCAGGTTTCAGCAGCGCGCTGCTAGTGGGCACCAGATCGCGCTTGACCTCGTACTTGGTGATGATGTCCATGACCATACGCGCGGCCTGCTTCTCCGCCTTCGTGGTGAACACCGGTTTGGGCGCGGGGACTTGCGCTCCACTGTCCATGGCTGAAGCCCCTGTGATCACTACTGGCTCTTCCGTCAAACCGAGACGCGCTGCTACCCCGGATTCGACCTGCACACTGACCTTCTTGTCGTCGGCGCTCGGTGCATCGAGGATGACCTGCCTCAGGCGAATTGGCGAATCGCCGCGGTTGGCCTCGTCGATGACCTCCTGGAACTTGTCGTGCGCGACGATATTCAAGCGATCCACCGCTGCTACGCCTGTGCGTTTGCCATAGGGCAGTCGAAGGCCACGCCCGATTGACTGTTCGATCAGCGTGCGGGCATTGGCGGCACGCAACGGCACGATGGTGTAAAGGTTGGTCACGTCCCAACCTTCCTTGAGCATGTTGACGTGAATCACGATCTCGGTTGGCTCGTCCACGCTCTCCACGGCCAGCAGGCGCGTGATCATCTCTTCTTCTTCCGCGCCGGTACGGCTGGAATCGACCTGAATCACCTTGCCCTGGTAGCGACCTTCATAAAAGGATTCCGACTCCAGAAGCGCCAGGAGTTGCCCTGCGTGCGTGGTATCGCGAGCAATGACGAGCATGAAAGGCTTAACTAGCTTGACGCTATTCTCGCGAGCGTAGGTGAGCAGCTCGACTTTGGTCGTCTCGTGCAGGCGCACACCATCCTCCAGCTTGGTCTTCTCGATCTCCTCGTGCGTATGCGCCTTGGCATCGAAGTTGCGTTGGGTGACCACGGCAGGCTCCTTGACGAAGCCATCCTCCATCGCACGCGCCAGGGGGTAGTCCATCACCACATTCTTAAACGGCACCGGCCCTTTGCTGGATTCCACGAATGGCGTCGCCGTCACCTCCAGACCAAACAGTGGCCTCAGCTCATTGATGGCACGCACACCCGCACTGGCGCGGTAGCGATGCGATTCGTCCATAAGCAGCACTAGGTCAGGCAGGTTCGCAAGATGGTTGAAGTAGCTGTCGCCAAGCACTTCCTTCATCCGCTTGATGCGCGGCTCCTTACCGCCGCGTACCTCAGAGTTAATTTTGGAGATGTTGAAGATGTTGATGCGCACATCGTGAGCGAAGCCCTGTGGCTGATCATCTACCGCCGCGCCGGTCTGGTCGTAGTTGTCACCGGTGATAATCAGCGGCGGTTGCTGCGCGAACTCGGCAATCCCCTTGAACACGTACTTCGGCGTGTTGCGTGTGAAGTCCGTAATGAGTTTGTTGTAGATCGTCAGGTTGGGCGCGAGTACAAAGAAGTTGTTGATGCCGTGGGCCAGATGCAGGTACGCGATGAAGGCTCCCATCAGGCGCGTCTTGCCCACGCCTGTTGCCAGCGCAAAGCACAGTGACGGAAACTCGCGCTCGAAATCCTCAAGCGTGCTGAACTCCGCCTTTAACGTGGAAAGAATCGCCGGGACATCTCGCTCGTGGCCCAAGAGTTCGGGCGCGGCGTCGAGTGCGCCAACTAGCTTAGTGAGCGAATCTGCTTGAGGCGGACGAAGGGACAGGCGACCGGTGACTGCGTGCAGGATGCGAGCGTTCATTATTTTTTTTCCCCGAATAGGCCGCCTTGTCCCGCGTTGACGAGGGCCGATTTTCTGCTCTTAGTGCTCTTGGCGCTATTGCCAAGTGCCGCAGGCTCAGCTTTCTCAATCTCTGCCATTGGCAGGTTAGCCACATTCAGGCTGTAGTCGTCATGGCCCCAGTGGCAGCGGGTAAGCACCATCTTCGGAATCTTCTTCAACGTCAGAGTCGGCCAGCGCTCGGCCGCTTTGGCCGCTGTGACTCCGTGGAAAGCGGCGCAGCACACCAGCAGGCTGCGCTCTGGGCCGACTTCGTCAGACAGGGCTTGCAACTGCTGAGCGGACAGGTTCTGCGTAGTGACATAGATGAAATCGCGCTCGCTGGAGTGGCCCTGCTGCCACCAATACGTTTCCGACGGGGCGTAGGCAAAGCCTTCCAGCTTGGCCAGCGCCTCGGCCAGTTGCGCCGCGTTGTATTCCGGATTGATGACTTTGTTGCCCCAGCGGTCGTCGATGATCAAACTGGGGGCAAGGCGGTGATAGCGGAAGCCGCCGCCACCCTGCCAAGCCGTGCTTTCCGTGACACCGCCCTTGTCCTCGCCATCAATCACCTTTTTGAGGCGCGGGATGATGTGAGTGTGGCAGTGCTCGCCCAGTTCCACCATGATCCAGCGGCGGCCCATCTTGTGCGCAACCGCGCCGCTGGTGCCGGAACCAGCGAAGGAATCAAGAATGAGGTCACCCGGGTTAGTGGCGATCTCCAGAACTCTCCTTATTAGGCGTTCGGGTTTTGGTGTGGCGAATGGCTCAATGTCTGGCAAGAGCTTCCGCAAATGATCGCGACGAGCTTCCTGGTTGGAGCCAACTTCCTCAGCAGGCCACCAAGTCTTGGGAACGACTCCTTCTTGAATGTCAGTGAGATACTTTTTGATGACTGGTAGTCGATTCCCGTCCTTGCCAAAATAAACGCGGCCCTCCGCGAGGGCGATTTCGAATGTCGCGCGACTGAAGCGCCAGAAATTGCCACTTGGAGGTGTAACTACCCGACCTGAAGGCAGCGTAATGGGATACAGCAAACTTTCGCCGCCGCTCTTGGCGGTGCCGTCTGCGCCCTGCCGCCACGGTCCGCGAGGGTCGTTGTCAGGATTCTGATATCGTTTGAGCTGATCCTCGGACCGATCAAGCATATTGCGAGTCTTTCGCCAGACACCCCGATTGCGCGCAAACAGCAAAACGTAGTCGTGCGACGAAGACACATCAGTATCGTTCTTACGGCCGCTATCTTTCTCCCATACCATTGACGCAACGAAGTTTGATCGCCCAAAAATCTCGTCGCACAGCACCTTGAGGTAGTGCGCTTCGTTGTCGTCAATCGTGATCCAAAGCGAGCCGTCCTCCGATAGCAGGCGCCTGATGATCTCCAGCCGGTCACGCATTAGCCCGAGCCAAATGGAGTGCTCAAGTCCATCGTCGTAATGAGTGAATGCGCTCCCGGTGTTGTACGGCGGGTCGATGAAGACGCACTTCACCTGACCGGTGAACTCGTTCTCAAGGGCCTTCAGTGCCAGCAGGTTGTCCCCGAAAATCAACCGATTTTCAAAAATGTCGCTGTTGGAAACGCGATGCTTGGCGTGATATGACTTATCTGGATCTTCGAGCAGGATTCGCGGCTCCAGCTTAGGCCGCTTCTCCTTCCCGATCCAAGTAAGTTCTAGTTTTTGTTTGTTCATGACATCGCTCTCATAGTTGTAGCGCGCGGCTCGACAAGTAGTCGATCAGGCGCTTGCGCGGATACGCGTCCGCTGCATTCTGAATATTGCGTAGTGGCGCTATGGCCGGATCGGCACCCAACGCAAAGTGTGTTTCCATGAGGTCGGCCAGGAAGGCCGCGACATTGCCCTGGTTTCGGAAATAAGCCAGCGGCCCCTCGAGATTGAGCCATTGCTGGCCGAGGTCGAAACTCTGCTGTCGGAGTTGATCGAGCGGCTGGCTGATCAGGGCCGGAATCGTCGCCGGGTCAATAACCACTGCTGCGCTAATGCAGTTGCGCAGGCGTTTGATCATGACTGTCGTTATGACGTGAATGCCGTGCCGATAGATCAGGCGCTCCTGACTACGCACTGGGGCATTCTGCTCGTAGTCCACTACTAGGGTGCGAATCTCGCGGTGGCACAGGACTGCATTGACTAAGGACGCACCCGGCAGGGTAGCGGTGAACAGCCCCTGGTATTCGACAGAGTCGGGGTTGGCGAGCCGCGCCGGTTCGGTCTTGAGCCAAACAGCGTAGCGTGGGTCGTTCTGTTGCGAGGCCAGCGCCCGCAGCGCCTCATCGAGCGTGATGGCGTTGGCGCCGGTTGCGAGGGCCTCGGGACGATAGTGGTAATCGAAGCCTAGGTGGGCGATCTCCTGCCGTAGCCGTTCCTGGTTCTCGTCAAGCGACGCGAAGTTCGCGGTTTGAACAGGATTCTGGTGGTTGCGAGCCTTGGTAACGCTCTTCCCAAACTGGCCGTCTGCCGATGCCTTGATCAAAGTAAGCATCACCTTGGCGTCATCAATGCTCCTGCCCGGATGCTGGTGCACGAACTCGGCAGCCGACGCCACGGTCTGTGCGCCGTTGATGATGGACAGGCCCCGCACCTTGAACTTCTTGGTGCCGTTCTTGTTGGCCTTCGGTTCGATCAGGTCGCAGACCGCAGTGACACCGTTATTCAAATAGAAGAAGTCCGCGGGACAGTCATGCAAGGTCGATTTGATGGCCTTGTTGACATCGGATTTGCTGCTACCGAGAAAGTAGCGGATGTTGCGCTCGTACAGGGCTTTGCCGTGCGTCTGATGCAGGATCACCAAATCCGCTAGCCGCGCGATGCCGTAATACGTTGTCCGCGGTACCTCGACTTTCGCATGCTTCTGCAACGTGACATCTGCATGCACGGGTTGATAGGCCTGCTCCGCCAGCAGGTCGCGGGTAATCTCGGCTGCAGTGTAGTACTCCACCTGCTTGACCAGTCGCTCCTCATCGAAGTCTTCGTCGTCAAGCAGCGCCTGCAAAGCATCGCGCGCCGTTTGCGACACACCATCGCCGGTGTAAGGCACGACCAGCTTGATGTGGCAGCACGCATCGAGCGCGCCCTCGATATCGGCCTTCCGATTCTGGACATTGCCGTTGAACGCGGCGAAGTCCTGTTTGAGCAATAAGCGAATACCCTCGCAAAAGGGCAATGCGTCCTCCTGTTTGAACTGATCGGATTCCTTCAGCTTGGTTTGCAACAGGTATAGCGTCTCCGACGGCGAGTGATAGTGGATCGCATCGATACCTTTGTCGTTGAAGTCGTCAACGACCGAAGCGGCAGCCGCCTGCGGCGTAATGTCGAGCAACTTGTGAAGGACGAAGGCGCTGAAGGCGCGCGAAAGCTGCTTTGCCGCCTCATCCGTGGGCTTGGCCTTGCCGAGTAACGGGGGCAGGAACGGCACGAAGCGGGCAGCGAGCACCTGCTTCAGGATGGTCATGTAGTGAGGATTGAGCGCCGCCATATCAATGGTATTTCCCGTACCGGTTCTCAAACGCGGGTTTCGTACCTTCCAGTATGGTCACGACGACTTCGTTCAACCTCGTGTTCTCAATGGCTCCCGATTCATAGCTGATGGTGGAGTCTAATGCCCGGTCGAACTTCGCATGGATGATCTGCTCTGCATCGCAAACAACCGCCAAGTTAGGATTGTGCGTGACCATGATGATCTGCCGCTGCTTTTTGGCTTCGGAGAGAACGGGCACTAGCAGACGGAACACAGTCTCATTGTCGAGATTCTCTTCCGGCTGATCGAGAATGATGGGGTTCTTCCCGTTGTCAACCAGCAAGTAGAAGATCAGCAAGAGCGCGCCACGTTGGCCAGGGGATAGCTGCTCGATCTGCGTATCCTGGAAGAGCAGCGAGTAGCGAGGCTCAAGGAAGTTCAAGCCAAAGATCAGGTCATAGACGGCGGAGGCCAACTGCCCCTTCTTCAGCACGCTGAATATTCCGGCGTCTGAACCGGCGGCCTTCGCTGCCGCTAAGACCTTCTCTTGCAAAGAAGCAATGAAGGCTATCGCCCCATCTTTGGTGTTCAGTTCATGGCCATCGAACAACCCTCTAACGGTCGCCAGCGCTTCGTCCTGCCCGCGAAAATCGCCCGAGGTCTGCTTGATCAGAGCAAACAATTGGTCAGCGATAGCATCGGCGGATGCCGCCAGCGTTGCCTGGAACTGAAGTCGGTAGTCCTCGCGTATCAGGACATTCTTTTGAATCAAGTTCTGCACTGGCTTGAAAAGCTCCGCGCGCGCGCGCCGCTGTGCATCGAGCGTGTCGAAGATCTCCCCGGACAACTGCAAACGCCTCGCTTCCAAATCCTTGAACTGCTGCGGAAGCTCCTTGATCTGCTCAATCCTGGTTTCCAATCCGACCTTGGTCTCAGGCTCGGTGATTGAGCCGACGAGTTCGTCGCGCTTCGCGTTCCATTCTTCAAGCTGGCGCTGGTAGGCCTCATATTGCTGTTGCGGTGCGTTCAACTTGGCGGTAAAACCTTGCTGGGTGGCGGTGACAGCATCGAGGCCTTCCGCCAGCTTTTCAGCCTCGGTCTTTATCTGGCCTTGCTTCGTCACCAACTCAGTCGATTTCTCGTCCAGGATGGCCGTCTTGATGTCGATGGCAGCAAGATCGGACCAAGCGAAGCCGAGAAATTTGAGATCGTCGGAGACGACCTTTTCGGCTTGATCAAAAGAACGTTGCAGCAATCTCAACTGCTCGCGAATATTCCCTATGGCCTTCTGACGTTTGGCGATTTCCGTAGTCTCGCCAGCGATCTCCTGGCTGCGCTTTCTAGCGGCCTCCACCTGTTGATTTGCTACCGCCAAGCCTTCAGCCGCTTGCTTTTGCTCGAGGCTCATTGCTTCGGTAGGTGCCGCGACCTCCGCAGGCTTCAGCTTGTCGTGTTCCTCGATCTGCTTGCCTTTCAGCAGGAGCAGATCGGTGAGTTTCTTCAGCTCAATGGGTTGAAGCTGCTCCTCAATGCGAACGATGGATGCATTGGTCGATGCCAGTTCCTTACGGTATTCGCCCAATCGGTTCCTGAGCGACTGCTCCTGCTGCTCGGTCAACTGATCGAAGTCGAGCGCGCCAAGCCTCATTTCTTCGCTCGCATGGGAGAAGATCACTGACCTCAGTTCCTTCTCAAATGCGTTCGACTTACCCGATACGTGTTCATTGCAAAGCTCTTCGAAATAGCCCTGCGGGATGTAGCGAACAAGCTCGGCCTTCTCCTCCGAAGGCGACTCGTTCAACGGCCTGGACTCGGTGCTTTCGTCTCGCCAGGTCAGCGTTCCGGTGAAGTGGCGTGCTGGTTCCCCGGTCTTGCCCCAGAAGCGATCCTTCTTCAAGAAGCTGAAGTGCTTGGACTGCTTGGAGTTGCCGAGCGTCGCGATGACATCCGCCAAAGCGCTCTTGCCGCTTCCCTTGTTCCCAATGACGGCGACAAGATCCAGGTTCAGCGGGATGTCGCAGCCGTGCAACCACCGCCCGACGCCGGCCTTGTCCCCTATTTTGCTGACCTCGATAGACTCGATGTAGAAGGTCTTGTTGGACTCGACTTCTTGAACCTTGGGCGGCTTGTCACCAATGAAGGAGCGTTTTCCCGGCTCAAGAATGGCTTGCTTGAGACCATGGAACGTTGGGTCAGCCTTAATCCACGTTTTCTTGCCAGACGGAAAGTCGCCGTAGCCCCGCTTGTCTTCATTTCCGGCTGCGCCAACAAAGCAATGAGCATCGCTGCCAGCCACTACGAGCCTGGGGATACCCTTCAACCCATGCTTGAAATTGTCGATCCAAGCATGGTTGGTCGATGTTTTCTCACACAAGAAAGCTGTTCTCAGCTCCAGATTCCTGGATTCGAAGATGGGTGACGATTCAAATAGTCCGATGAAGTAGGAGTAGTGCTGTTCCCACTTCACCTCAATAAGCCCGTCACTAGTGTCGTAGGGCATGAACCCAATCGCGAACTCGTTCGGAACGCTTGCAATCGCGCGTTTGTAGCTCTCTGTCTTTACTTCAGCCAACTTGTAGCCAGCCAACAGCGCATCAGCGTAGTCGCTCTCGACAATTTCCCTCTTATGTCCCTTCTTCGCCAGCATATCGGCGGCAGTCGAGCGAGCGAGATCAACAAGTGCGTCCTTGGATACGGAACGATCAAGGCGCTCGATCTTGAGATTGGAAAGAAAATCCTTCAGATGTTGATCGGCGATTTCGTCTGAGAATATGACGTGCGCGTTCAGCCGCTTTTCGGTTGGCGCTGACAGTCGCAACTCAATCCCGGGAAAAACCTTTTTTGTGAGCTTTGGCGCGTCCCCTTCAGAGAGTCGTTGCTTCAGCGCGAACCAGCCGTCAAATGTCCAGTAGTCCATAATTGCGAACACAGCAGGTTCTGCCTTGTTCATGGCTTCGATCATTTCATCGACCAGCTTCTTGCTCACCGCAGAGGATAGGTCGCTTTCGAACCTCTCTCCCGACCAATGGAACGAAGCGGGCGTATGGACGTGCAGGTCCCACTGCCTCCAAACTGCGCCCCGGGAAAGCTCTCGTTTTGTCATCATTTCAGTTCCCACTCAATGGTGAAAAGCATGTGCTCCTCCACTTGCTGCTGAAGCTGCAGTTCCAACTGATTGATGAGATCGTCGCGCTGAGCTTCTACTTCGTCCTGTCGGGAGAAAAGATCGCGGCGCAGCTTACCTCGCTTGCCTTCAAGTTCTCGCTGTCTCCTCTGCCACGACAGCTTTTCTTCCAATGTCGGCGCGATGGCGGCCGTGCTGCGCACATCCTTGATTTGCCGGTCAATTTCTTTGATTTCCTGCTCAAGGCCCAGCTTCAGGTCATCCGCCCACGCATCTAGTTTTTGTACTTCCTGCTCAAAGTAGCCGAGATTGCGCTGATTGATCTCCCGCAGCAACTCGGCTTTACGGATCTCAACGCTGGACCAGAGCGCAGAGTCCGCCTCGCTGTTGAACAGACTGGCTGTCTGCGTGATTGCGGGAAGGCGCAGCAGTTTCTCTGGGTCGTCTTCCGCTAGCAGGACGCCGTCGGTCGTGCCCGCAGCAACCAACAGATGTTGCTCCTGGTTGCCGAGTGCCTCGACCGAGATAAGCTTCACAGTGAGCCATCCAGCCTTGCCGCGATACGCTTCAAGGGTGCTGATCTTTGAACCGTAAGCGTTGTAGTCGAAGACGAGACGAGCCCCTTCCAGTGCCCGCACCTTGGCCTGCTCGATAGCCCAGCGCGCCAGCGGATGACTAATGCGGTATAGGTGCGCATCGCCGGAGCGGCGGGGCAATTCGTAGCGACCCAGCTCGATGTCTGCGAGGTAGCTGTGCTCGATTCCAGTCGGTACTTGTCGGAGATCGAAGCCGTCGTCATCGAACGCGGCGCAATGGACCAGCTCGGCACGGGTCACGTCCATCAGCATCCGCTCGTAACGGTTACGCGCGTCGCTACTATCGTCGGCCCGCATGCGCAGCTTCTCCTGCACCTCTTCATCAAAGTTCTCAAGCAAGACCTGGCGCGTCTTCACCATCGCCTCGTTGATCTCGCCGGAGAGGTCGAGCTGGAGTTGCTCGAAGCTAGACTTAATTTCATCGGGTTCTCGGCAGTTCTGGTAGATCTCAGCAATGCGCCGCTCGAAATCAATGCCCGAACCGATGGCACCTAACACTTCGTCGCTGGCGCCAAACACGCCCTCAAAAAGCTGGAATTTCTGCGCCAGCAATTCGTAGACGCGCTTATCTGCCTCGTTGGTGAGATCGACGAAGTTCACAACCACCACATCGAACTTCTGCCCGTAACGATGACACCGACCAATGCGTTGTTCGATACGCTGCGGATTCCAGGGCAGGTCATAGTTTATGACGAGCGAGCAAAACTGGAGGTTGATGCCCTCAGCTCCAGCCTCGGTGGCAATCATGACCTTGCCGCGCTCTCTGAAGTGTTCTACCAGGGCCGCGCGGGTGTCGGCAGTCTTGGAGCCGGTGATGCGATCAGTACCTTCGTGGCGCTTCAGCCAGTCCTTGAAGATCGCCTGCGCACGCTGGTCGTTATTGGTGCCATTGAACAGCACGATATCGTCGCCGTATGGCGTGTGAGCCAGCAAGCTGAGGAGGTATCCCTGCGTGCGCTTGGACTCGGTGAAGATGATGGCCTTCCGGGACGCGCCCAGCCGATCCAGTTCAGCGAAAGCGCGATCCAGCGCGATGAGCAGCGCCTTGCCCTTGGCGTTGTCGCGGATGTTGGTTGCCAGCGCCTTGAAGTGGCGGAGCTCTTCGATTTCCTGCGCGATGGCATTCCGCTCTGAGCCGTTCGATACCGTAGAAGTGGATTCTTGGACGCTCCACTCATCAGCCGTTTCGTCCAGCGATTCGTAGTCCTCGTCCAGTTCTTCGGCCAAATCAGGATGCTCGGCAGTCTCTTCCAGCACTCCCTGAAGCCGCTTGGCCATCGTCTCCAATGCGCCTGCGATCGCGTGCGAACTAGACGCGAGCAACTTCCATAGCACCAGTGAAATCAGCTGGCGCTGTCCCTCAGGCATGGCCTTCAGATTAGGGCGACGCAAGTAATCAGCGACGAGTCTGGACAGTTCTTTCTCTTCGCTTGACGGCGTGAACTCCTGGATGATGGCCTTGCGCGCCGTATACGACACATAAGGCTGAATCTGTTTGCGCAGAGTGCGCTTGCAGATGGGAGCCAGTCGGTCACGCAGACCATTAAAGGCCTGTTCCCGGCCAGTAAATTGCGAGCGAAAGCTGTCGAGGTCTCCGAACACGCGGTCATCAATGAAGCTGACCAGCCCATAGAGTTCGAGCAATGAGTTCTGCAATGGGGTAGCGGTCAGAAGCACCTTGGAGTGAACTTGCGACAACGCCTCCTTGAGGGCCTTTGCAATGACGTTGCTGGTCTTGTAGACGTTACGCAGGCGATGCGCTTCGTCGAGGACGACCAAGTCCCAGTCAATACTCTTGACATCGTCAGCTTTGGACTTGGCGAACTGGTAGGAACAAATGACAGGACCAGAGGCAAACAGAAATGGGCTCTGTCGATCCTGCTTGCGGATCGCGTTGTAGCTCTTGGCTTCGAGAATCAATCCTTGCAGGCCGAACTTGTCCTGTAACTCCTGGTGCCACTGCTTGCGCAGGTTGGCCGGGACAACAATGAGAATCTTACGGCGTCGCTCAGCCCAACGCTGCGAGATGACCAACCCGGCTTCAATGGTCTTACCAAGCCCCACTTCGTCAGCGAGGAGCACACCGCGCGAAAGGGGATTACGGCAAGCGAAAAGCGCGGCATCAACCTGATGTGGATTGAGATCAACCTGCGAGTCAACCAGCGTTGAGGCTAGTGATTCCACGGAGTCGCCCGCTGCACGACGCGTAAGTAGCCATGCAAAATACTTGGATTGGTGAGGCGTAAGATTATGTTCCAAGCAAACTCATCCATTCAATTTGGCAACTTATGATGTGCATTTCCCTCGCAACCTTTTAGAGCACAGAACAACGAGCACACACGCTAGCAGCTGCGGCGCCTGCTGATATTGGCCATCTACTGCCCCTGTGGCACGACGTTGGCGCTAACGCCGTGCTTAATGATAGTCGTCTTCACGCTGATGCCTGACTGCCAAAACGGTGACGACCTGATCGCTTTCCACCTCAAACAGCAGTACATAACCGCTGGCACCGAAGCCGATCACCAGCTCGCGCAAGAACGGGTCCGCCAGCCCCGCCTTGCGGCAGCTCAACGGGGCCAGTTCAAGCACGGTGACGCCATCGCGGATGGCCTGCAGCGCGCGCTCGGCCACGGTGAAGTCGCCTTCGGCACGCTGTAGCAGCCAGTCGTAAAGGCGCGCGAGATCCTCGCGCGCCTGCTGAGTGAAGCGGACAGAAAATCCCACGCTGGCTTAGCCCTTGCGCGCCTGGTCCAGTTGGGACTGCAGCCCGGCCAGCACATCCTTCGCGTCGATGTACCGGTTGGATGCCTTCGCACTTTCACGCGAAGCCAGCCCACGGGCAATGAAGGCTTCCTGCTGCTGCCTCTGCTGCACCTGGGCACGCACGGAGTGCTCGACGAAGCTGGAAAGCGTCTCACCCTCCTGCAACACGGCCTCGGCCGCTTCGCGCAGCGCCGGGTCTACCCGGAGCGATGGAAGAGATGCGGATTTCATGGCGGACCCAGTGCGTTGCAATTGCGATGCATCATCGCAATCGGACGCCGGTGCTTCAAGGTTTTCTTTGCAGACCTAAGCCGACGATGTCGAAGCTACGCTGATGCAATGGTGCGTAGGCGCTGAAGCACGACGCTTGCGCGCTCCGGTTCGGCGACCAATCCCGGAAACGCGTTCACAAACGCCGGGTTATCCACTAGCTCCTCAAACACGTCGGCAACCCAATGCCGAAGATCTGCATGCTCCACGGCAAGCTCTTCCAGCAGCTCGGCCCGGCCATCGACGACATTGAGGACGTCCTCCAGGTCGTGACTGGAAAGGAAGTCACTGTTGCCTCGGGTAACGAAGGCTTCGAGTTTGGTCGCCACGAATGCTGTCGCTGTCACCAAGCGGATGGACAGGCGATCGCTCAAAGCCACCACTTGGGCCGTCTCTACAGCATGGGCGTACCAGCGATTGGAGAAGCCAAGCACGCCGGCATCCACCGGCATCAGGTCGAAGAGGACGCCCGACGCTTGGTGTACCCAGCGGCAGACGACGCCGCTCTGCATCTCGCGCGCAAAGCCCTGCGACTCCACACGCGCCTCGATACCGCGGAACCGGGACCAATCAAGATTGACCACCGCATCGACGTCATAGGTGGCGCGGACGTTTTCCGCCAATGGATCCGACACCAGCAGGCCAACGACTGCCCCGCCAAGGAAGACTATGTGTTCGCAAAGCTCGCCCAGTGCATCCGCAATCACAAGCAGATGCGGCAAGTTAGGATCGTTAGAGCGCATCGCCAAGCCTCAGCAATTGTTTGAGATAGCTTGCTGCCAGCGTGCGCTCGCGGGCACGCCCGCTGCGTAGCGCGTCCTGCAGCGCCAGCAGTTGGTGCAAGGCAGGGTCGGCCATCGCAGCGTTGGGCACACCGGTCGACAACGGCGACAAGCTGGGGCCTTTGGCCGTGCCCTGCGCGCTTGGCCATACCGGTGCATCCCCTGGGGAGCTGGAAATGGCAATGGACAGTGGGGGCACACCGAAGGCCGTAGGAATGCCACGCCTTAGCGGCCCGATGACGGCAGGAAAGGCATAGCGCACGCCGTGGACCGCAAATTCATGCAGCGCTGTGCGCACCGTCTCCCACTCGCCGCGACTTTTTTCCAGCGCCAAGCCGGACGCCACCGCGCGCTTGACGCTGCGATGCACCTGAGAAGGGCTCATGCCCAGCGCTTCTCCAAGGGATGCATACGTCCAGACCTGGCCCGCCTGCGCGACCTGCTTGTACAGCACCACCAGATCCTGGGGCTTCAGTTCCACAGCCAAGCCCGCCTCATTCCATATTCCGGAATATGGAATATCCATCGAGCGACTGATTTTTGCAAGCGGGCGTTTTCGAAAGCGAACCCCGAGCCTTGATCTACAGTCAGGCAGTGGAAACGGACGACCTCACCCAATACTTCGCGGCTTGACCGCCTCTTCCTGTACTACCCCTCTCTCCTGCGCCTGACTCTGCGCTTGCGCCAACGTACGCGCGTCGAGCTCTTGCAGCTTTGCCAGCGATTGCTCCACCGGCGTAGTGACGGCCACGTCGGTGGGCATGCTGGCGCGCAGATGGGCCGGGTTGCTGGGTTCGCCCTGTACCACGAACACGGTGGAACCGGCTGCTGCACGCGGAGTTTGGTTGCTCAGCATTACGTGGTCGATGCGTTCGAGCCCGTGCTCCTTTGCCAGGTGGGCCAGGCTGGCGCTCATCCGCTCGCTGTGCGCATCGCTGGCGCGGCCCATGCTGGCGTCCAACCGGCCAACCAAGGTGCTGGCCTGTGCGTGCAACGGATGAGGCGCGGGTTGGGCGTCTTCTGCGTCTGCCTGTCGTGGCCTCCCAGGCACAGGCGCTGCAGGCCCGCCGTTCTGCCGCTGTGGCTGGGCCGGCGGATGCTCCCGCTCCTCCTGCCCTGGCTGTACCCCTTCACGCCCTCGCCCTTGGTCCTGATGCTGCTCCCGCACCGGCCCGGGTGTAGTGCTGGTCAGCACGTATTGCCAACGTGTCTGCTCCGGGTTGCCCTGAACCGCATTCAAAAATGCGTCGTAGTCGTCCGCGTGGATCGTCTGGCAACCGGCTGAATCCGTACTGCCACGTGATCCGCGATGGATCTTGAACGTGTCGTTGAGATCCTGCGTGCCGTTGACATCGGTCTGGTCGAACCAGCCATCGGCGTTGCTGTCCCGCTGCACCATGCCGCGCCCTGCAGCGACTGCGGCCTGGGTCGGCCTCAGTGCATTGTCCATGGTCCCGGCCAGCAAGGGATTGGGATGCTGCGCACGCTGCATTTCGATCGTGCCTTCGTGCAGACGTCCAAGGTCACGCACACCATCAGCATTGACATCGTCGCCTTCGATCTTGCGGGGCCGCGTAATGCTTTCAAATCCTGGAGATGGATCGAATCTCCGGTTCTCGCGGCCGCCTTCGCCCAGCGGCCTGGCTCCCGTATTGCCGGCATGGTGGTCGTATTGCGCGGTAGGCTCGGTATTGGCGCGATTGGACTCAACCACATGCGCGGTGCCGTCCGCATCCTTCCAAAGAACGACCAGACGATCGTTGTAGACGCCGCTACCGCCACGCGACTCGTCGCGCGCAGTGGCCGGGTTATCTGCCCGCCGTTGGGTGGGATGGGCCGAATCCTCCATGGCGTCGAGCGTGGAGTTCTCTTGACGTAGCCCAAGGATCACCCGTTGCCCTGGCGTTGCCAGCGCTTGATCCGCTGCCGCGTTGCCACGGATTTGCGCGATGCTTGCGTAAACGTCGTACTTTTGGCCGTTGGCGAGTGCGGCCATTTCATCCTCGGACGGAAACCGCGGCGCAGTAGTTTGGATGCCTTGCAACCGTTGTAGCGCTGCGGCAACGCCCGGTGCTTGCGAGAGCTCCGCGCCTGCGGCGATACCGCGCTCGGCCTGGATGCCAACATAGCGATCCAGGCTTTCTTGTACGACCTCTGGCTGCCCTTGGCGGTGCCGTTCCAGCAAAGCAACCGCCTCTGCGGGACGGTCGGCATTGAACAACGCAGCTACCTCGTCTGCACGCGCTTTGATGCTGATCTCTATGACCCTTGCCATCTGTGCTCTCCCTGCATGAATTAAGGAGCTACAAAGCGATCGCCCCTGCTGTCCAGCGCGTCGGAACAGGCAGGCTTTCCTTCGGCCACCGGCCTGCACGGCCATCGTGAGCGATCAACCTTGTCCATCAATTCAAAGCGCTGCCCGGTCCAGACCAGAAATCCGAAGTGTAGATAGGCCCAATCGTTGTAATAGCGCGGGTCGTCGGCAAGCGGCGCATCCGGATCCGACTCGATGACCCAGCGCAATACGGGAACTTGCCACAGGCGCGAAACATCCAGAACGGGAACCGGCTCCGCATAGGCTTGATAGCGCCGAATCTCCTCTTCGGACAATGTGGGCGCAGGTGGCAACACTTCTCCACTGACATCCACCAGCCGGCCTTTCCCTTCGAACCGGAACGCGCGGACGCCCCCCGAATCCTTGCAGTCCAGCGCCTGATCGCTGCACGTAGCACCGCCAACCAAGTAAACGGTGTTGCTTGGTTCGCGCGACTCGAACGAGCGCACCCAGAAAGCGTCGGTCGCCACCGTAAAATCCGCGCGCGCACCCAGCCCGGGCGAAGCAACATACGCGGCATGCTTCAAGGCCTCCATACGTGCCTCGGGGGCAACCTCCAGATCAGACAATGGAAGCGACAAAATGACTTCGGCCAGCGGACGCGGCGCAGGGCCGATGCATTCGTCGACAGGCAGCAGCGCGCTGCGACCGGAAGCGCTTCGCTGCAACCGGGTTGAACAGATTGCCCCCATGCCCTGCTCCAGCATGAAGCGCTTCCAAGGTTTTGGAGAAGACAAAGGCACTGCCGGGTAAGCATTCTCGGCGGGGGCTGACGTCGCATGGGGCCTGGGTGCCGAGCGGGCGCTGTCTTGGGCGCATCCAGCTGCGACGATGAACAAGGTTCCCACAACCAGTCCGTTCAAATGGCGATGCTGCATGCTCTGCTCCGTCTGGATAGCCTGGCTCAAGCCTGCACACGAGAAGCTCACCTTATGCCGCGCGCCGTGGCTTGGCAATCTGTGCATTACCGGGAAACGAAACGGTCCTCACCATCTGGATAATCCGCACATGCCAGTTCGCCTGTGCGTTGCTGGCGACACGGCCACTGCGCTCTAGCGACCCGTTCTACCAGCTCGAAGCGCTCGCCTGTCCACCGAAGAAAACCAAAATGGGCGTAAGACCCGACACGCTTCGGGTCATCGGTGGCCAGCGGCTGGTCGGGATCGAATTCCATCAACCATCGCATTGTCGGCGCCAAGGGCAGCTTGTCGTCGAACAGAAAAAGCTCCGAGCCGCCGTGATCGTTTTGCCTGGCAATATCTTCTGCAGTCAGGCCAGGCGCCGGCGGAAACACCGCTGCACTGACATCGCGTGCGGTGCCGTCCTTGGTGACGCGATACGCCTTCCGCCCTTTGCCTGACTGGCACGCAAGACCCGCCTCGTCCGCACTGCACTTCACCGACCAGACCAGGTACACCGTTTTCTCGGGATCAGCACTTTCAAACGA
The DNA here is from genome assembly GCF_040182365.1 of Xanthomonas sp. 10-10. Lineage (NCBI taxonomy): Bacteria > Pseudomonadati > Pseudomonadota > Gammaproteobacteria > Lysobacterales > Lysobacteraceae > Xanthomonas > Xanthomonas sp. 10-10. Next base: position 1,498,533 of record NZ_CP144460.1, on the reverse strand, counting down.
ACGGATCGCCAGATCACCCGCAACCACGGTGAAGTCAGCGCGCCGTCCCAAGCCGGGTGCGGCCACGTACACGGCGTCGCGCAGGCTCGCTTCGCGTGCTTGCAGCGAGGCGTCAACCGCACTTGCAGGCAGGGCACGCAATGCAGCCGCCATATGCGCAGGCGCCGGGCCTTTGCAAAACCCGTCCCTTAGCAGGGGCGCAGGCGAGGAGCCCTGTGATTGCGTACGGTCCACACAGACGGCGCCCATCTGCCGTTCCAGTTTGAAGGACACCCAAGGTGAAGGCGTGGCAGCAGGCGCCTGAGGAAAAGACGCTGCTTCGCGTGCTGCGCTTGAGGGATTTGCAGCAGCCTGCTCCATCGAAAGCCGTGCACACCCAAGCGTCATGATGGGCACCAGCGCGGTCGCCACAATGCAATGCGTCAGCTTCTTCACGGGCATCCTTGAACGAAGAGGGCGAACGTCCCGGACTGTGGCCGTATGAGCAGGCTCGGTCAAGTGACTGATCGCAGACGAAAATGGTTCGGCGACACTCTCATTTCGGGCCCGAAATAGACGCTGCATCCCGCAAAGACGTCACCTGGTATGGACTCAGCGCGACTGTCCGGGGTGAGCAGCAATTCGGATGGTTCGGAACGTTCAACCAACACGCTGCGTGCGGCTCCATGTGATCGCCAGCATTGCACAAAGAGGTCGAAGTGCCTGTGTTAAAGCCAGCCTAGAACATGGATGACCCACACGCGCTGCCCCGTCCATTCCTGATTTACCGCACCAATCATCCGACAACGACTTCGCCTGAGCGACGGCCGATCACGATCGTCTCGTACCACCTGCCCATTGACCGTACTGGGTAGCGGCAAGCGCACCTCGATTAGCGAGCAGGTGCGCTCACGCCATCGAAAGCCCTCTGCCCGCTCGCGCCTTGCCTACCCGCGCCATGCCTACCCGCGCAGCGCCACCCGAAGCGCCTCCCCCGCCAGCCGCGCGCTCGCCAACAGACGCTCCAGGCTCTGCCCATGCCGGGCGCTGGCCGACAGCCCGGCCATGGTGGTGCTGACGAAATCCGCCAGCCGGTCTGCGTCATGCGGGCACTGCTTCGCGATGTGGGAGCGGATTAACTCCTGGGCGGCGACATGGAAGCCGCAGGCCGCCTCGCGCGCCTGCGCGTCGTTGCTGCGCGTGCCTTCCAGCACCAGGCAGCCGGTGGCGGCGGGGTCTGCGGCGTAGCAGCGCGCGGCCTGCTCCAGTACGTCGGCCAGGGCGTCGGCCAGCGGGCGGGCGGTGTCCAGGATCTGTGGCAACGGGATGGCCCCGGTCTGCGCGTAGCGGTCGAGGATGCGCGCATATAGGCCGGCCTTGCTGCCGAAGGCGGCGTAGAAACTGGGCGGGTTGATGCCCAGCGCCTGGGTGAGGTCGGCCACGCTCAGTGCGTCGTAGCCGCGCGCATGAAACAGCTGCTGCGCAGTGGCGACCGCTTGGTCCGGGTCGAATGCGCGCGGCCGGCCGCGGGCCCGGGAGTTTTCTGTAGTCATTGTTACAAAATCCTTGACGGCAGACGAAATCTATTATGTATTACTCGCTACATTAATTGCGAGGTGAAGCATGTCAGCGTTCAAAGACAAGTCGGTATTGGTGCTTGGTGGCAGCCGGGGAATTGGAGCCGCCATCGTGCGGCGCTTCGTGGCCGAGGGCGCACGGGTGACGTTTACCTATGCCGGCTCTGCCGAAGCGGCGCAGCGCCTGGCCAGCGACACCGGCAGCACCGCGGTGCTGGCCGACAGCGCCGACCGCGATGCGGTCATCGCCACGGTGCGCCGCAGCGGGCCGCTGGATGTGCTGGTGGTCAACTCGGGCATCGCGCTGTTCGGCGATGCGCTGGACCAGGATCCGGACGCGGTGGACCGGCTGTTTCGCATCAACGTGCACGCGCCCTACCACGCCGCGGTGGAGGCGGCGCGGCAGATGCCGCCCGGCGGGCGGATCATCGTGATCGGCTCGGTCAACGGCGACCGCATGCCGCTGCCCGGCATGGCGTCCTACGCGCTGAGCAAATCCGCGCTGCAAGGGCTGGCGCGCGGGCTGGCCCGCGACTTCGGGCCGCGTGGCATCACCATCAACGTGGTGCAACCAGGCCCGATCGATACCGACGCCAACCCGGAAAACGGGCCAATGAAAGACCTGATGCACAGCTTCATGGCGATCAAGCGCCACGGCCGCACCGACGAAGTGGCCGGCATGGTGGCCTGGCTGGCAGGCCCGGAAGCGGGCTTTGTCACCGGGGCGATGCATACGATCGATGGTGCATTTGGGGCATGACGCGGCGGCGCTGCGTTGATTGCACTGCAGCTCGACACGTGCGACCGATGGCGGCAAACGCCCTCCGTCAACACACATGGCGAGCTGACGTTGCACCGCCAAGCATCTTGATTCACCGGCATCTCCTGCCGGCAGCGCGTGATCGCATTCCCATGCCATGCGGCGCATGGCACGGGTCATCGCAGGCCTGGTCCTTGCTGTCGCGCCGAACCCAAGTTGCCTATAGTTGCGGCGAACCCTGCAATGGATTGACCAATGCACATGATGTCATCCGGCCGGTGCCTGGCCCTTGCACTCGCCGTTGCTGTGACCGGCAATGCCTGTGCACGGACGCCATCACCCGAACAGAAAAGGACTTCCTCCATGCCAGACAACGTCACCACCGGCCGCACCATCAACGGGCACACCTATTCGGATGCTCCGGTTGACGTAAAGCTGGGGCCGAACACCTTCCGCATCCCCGCCAACTACCTGGACAGCCAGATCGCGCCATGGCCGGGCGAAGGCATCACGCTGGTCATCGAATGGCCAGACATGACCCCCACCCCGCCTGGGGCACGGGCCAACCCGCGTACGAATGATTTCCGGAAAGAAATTTCCGTGTCGATCGACTATGTCGACCGTGTTCCCATTGAGGTATTGCTTGAGCGTTTCTCGTCAAACGATAGGCGTACAGAGGCAGACTCAGTTGAGCGGGGCAATCCTGTCGCCCGGCTCGATCTCCGCATAGCACAGCCTGAAGCATTCGGATTAACGCCCTATGCCATTGATGAGGAGAAGATGGCGGCATATGTAAAAGCGTATGAAGCCCACCACGGCGAGCCTCCGACGCGCAACCCTGCGTTTGAAGACGACTGGTACGTCGCGCGCGACTCCAGCGGCAATTTGACCACGTTCATCAAGTGCGACAGCAAAAAATTTCGAGCAGATGGCGTTCGGCTTGAGGGATCTGAAGTGGTCCATGAAAAAGGTGCTGTTGCTGCAAGTTGCGTCCACTACTTCTCTGACATCGAAAACAAACTTTCCATCAGTCTCAACTACAAGCGTGCATTCCTGAAGGACTGGAAGCGCATGGAAGATGCGGTGAGGAACGTATTAACCCGCACTAAAATTCAGTGATTAGGGTATTTACAGGGAGTAGCCGGTGAGCGGACTGAGTGAGCAGGATCTGGAAATTCTTTCCAACTATGCAAATAAAGGCAATCGCGAGCTGTACTGGAACTATCTCTCGCAGCTTGATGGAGCAGACGGCTATGGGACGCTGGCATTAGGCGTAGTGCGCAACGACAGCTTGCCAGGGCAAGTGGCTAACAATTACGCGCAAGACTATGCCAGGACACAGCACGATACCGGCTCGCGCTTTGCCAATGCTGAATTGAGCGAACGCCAGTGGGAAGAGTTCGGGCAAACGCTGCTCAAGAAGGATTTTGAGCTTCGACAAGCTTGGTTCGACAAAGAGCGTCCGGATATGGCACTGAACCTTCCCGGCAAGGACGTCATGCGAGCACACGACCAAGCCTTCCTGGACCATGAGCTCGACCCCAACTGCTGGACCCCACGCGTCCTCCTGCAAGCAGCCCTGGAAAAAAGCGGCCCCCAGAAGTTGGAACAGATCTGGACCAACATGCTCGACAACGAGTACATCGGCGCCACTCGCATCAGCAACACCGGCTACGAGACCTTTGCGCAGATGGGACTGGCGGCCGGCAGCCAGTACCTGGCCAAGCTCGGCACCACCGAGACGATCCAGATGCTGGACGGCCGCTCCGCCGTCGACCCCAATGTCATCGGCAGCAACAGCTTCTATGCGATGTACTTCGAAAAAGAACAGAAATGGGTGAACGTCAGCGCAGGCGGCGGCCATCTGTCCATGCGCGAAGAAACCAATGCCGGCCGTATCGCCGAACTCGATGATGCCCGCGCCGTCCGCCTGGAACGGCAGCAGAAAACCACGCAGTTCCACGAAGACGATCCGTACCGCTCCATCACCCGCAGCCCGTTCACGGCGTCGGCCGACGGCCTGCCGGATCGGATGCAGCCGCCTACCAAACTGGCCGAGATCGGCCCTGATCATCGGGACTACGCATTGCTGCAGCAGGTGCGTTCGGGTGTAAGCGCGATCGATGCGCAAGCCGGGCGCACACCGGACGAGAACAGCGAGCGCCTCATCGCCAGCGTGATGGCCCTCGCCCGCCAGAACAACCTGGACCGGGCCGATCACGTGCTGCTGAGCGAACAGACGGCCGACAGCCCGGCTGGCCGCAATGTGATTGTGGTGCAGGGCGAGTTGAACAACCCGGCGCACCTGCGCGCCCATATGCCGACCGATGTGGCCGTGCAGACGCCGGTGGAGCAGTCGCTGCAGCAGCTGGAAGTCGCCAGCACAAATCGCCAGCAGGCGTTGGCGCAGAGCCAGCAGCAGGAGATGGACAACCGGCAGCGTGAGAGTGCGTCGATGCGCATGGGATAAAAGGCCGGCGGTGAGGCATTGCGGCGGTTCTATGGGCCATGACGTGCATGGCTGCCCCGGTTGGCAGCGTCGGCGTGGCGCACGACGATCTCCGGCACCGGCTTGCGCGGATCGGGTGGCGGTGCATCGAATACCAGGGGCGCCGGGCTACAGCGATCAGAGAACTGCGAACATCACGGCCCCGCAACGCCCGCCTCATGTTGCGAGCGAACGGCCAGCACAAACACCGTGTCGATCTGCGCGACATGGCAGTACAGCGCCAGATAGCCGTGCGTACCGCAACCGATCACCAGTTCGGGCCTGTCGCCACAAACAGGCCGATCGGCGGATTGATTTCCAGTCTGTCGATTGCCTCCCCCACCCTCCCGGTGGCCGGCAGCGCGGCAAAGAAACAGCCCGGCAAGGCCGGGCTGTTTCCTGTGCTGCGATGACTGCAACGCTCAGCGCTTGCGTGCCTTCAACCACGCCTTGATCTGCGGCAGCGACGCCGCCCGCAGCTTCACCCGCGTCTGGATCGTGTTGATGGCGTTGTCCGCGGCCTGCCGCGAGGTCGGCGCGATGTACTGGTCGGCATAGGCCTTGATCCTGTCGGCGGTGGCAAGCTCTGCCGAGTCCATGCCCAGGCTGGGGTAGTAGCGGGCACGCGAGGTGGAGTCCACCAGGGTATCCACCTGCGTGCGATGCGCCACGGCGAAATCGAAGGCAAGCTCCGGATGCTGGGAGGCGACCCGGTCGATCATGCTTGCGCCAGTGGTGGCGCCCGGCTCTGGCGTCAACGCCAGTGCCAGCGCGCGCTTGGCCAGCGCCTCGTCGATGGGCATGGAGAGGAAATCGTAATAGGTGTCGCGCACCATCGAGGAGGTTTCCTGCCTGGCCAAGGCATGCAAGGCGTCCCAGGTGGCGGTGTCGGCATTGCGCGCAACCGCGCCCAGCACGCTGTCACGCAGCTCCGGCGACAGCGATGCGGGAGTGGCCTGGAAGGCGGCAAAGCGCCGGCGCGCCTCGGCGATCACTGCGGCATCTCCCATGTCGCTGAGGCTGGCGATCAGGCGGGTACGCAACTGCTGGATCTGCGCCGAGTCGCCATCGCGGTTGTCCCAGCCCAGCGTTGCGAATTCGGCCGACAGCCGCGGTACGGCATAGGCACGCCACGCGGCGCGCCCAGCCGGGTCATGCTCGAAGCTGCCATCCACACCATCGTAGATGCTGGCCACCATGTCCCAGACGTCGGGCGATGCGCCGACTGCCACCTGTGCGGTGAGATCCAAGACATCGGCCTGTGTCTGCAGGCCCGCGTCGGCCAGTGCGTCGGTGTCGTTCAACACGCCCAACTGGTCCACCACCGGTAGCGCGCCAAACCTGCTGGTCAGCGCCTTGAACTGTGCGGGCGCGTACAAGGTGCGGAAGTAGCCCTTTTGCCCGGCGTTGACCACCAGCGCTGCGTCGCAGCCCGGCACCTGCACCTGGGCGGTGCCGTCTACCAGCACGTGCACCGGCGCGGCGTCGCCGCTGCGCACGACCACCGGCACATGCCAGCGCAACGGCTGCTTGTCGGGGCGGTCCAGCGTGAGCTCGCCCTGCTCCAGCGTCACCGCGGTCTGGCCACCCACGCAGCGGGTGCTGGCCTTGATCAACGGCACGCCCGGCTGCAGGGTGAAATCGTGTGCCACCTGGGTGAATTGCTTGCCCGGTGCCACGGCGTCGATCTGCTGCCACAACTGGTCGGTCACCGCATTGCCGTACTGATGCTGCTTGATGTAACTGCGCACGCCTTCGCGCCAGTTATCCGAGCCGACGTAGTCTTCCAGCATGGCAATCACCGCCTCGCCCTTGGCGTAGGTGATGGCGTCGAAGGCCTGGCTGGCCTGCTCCACGGTGGCCACGTGCTGCACCACCGGGTGGGTGGTCACATACGCATCGCGCCGCATGGCCAGGCGGCTCTTCTTGGCCGGGCCGGTCTTGTCGATGTCCCATTCCGGATGCAGTTTTGCCGTGGTGCGCGCTTCCATCCAGTTGGCGAAGCCTTCGTTGAGCCACAAGTCGTCCCACCACGCCATGGTCACCAGATTGCCGAACCACTGGTGCGCGATCTCGTGCGCGGCGACGGTGAACACGCCTTGCTTGGTATCGATGTTGGACACCGCCGGATCCAGCAACAACGAGTATTCGAAGGTGAAGATCGCCCCCCAGTTTTCCATGGCGCTGAAGAACTGGCTGCGCCCGGGCGCGGCGATGTTGTCCAGCTTGGGCAGCGGGTATGGGATGCCGAAGTAGTCGTTGTACTCGTGCAAGACATCGCGGCCGGATTCCAGTGCGAATTGCGCCTGGTCCACCTTGCCCTTCTGCGCGATGACACCGATCTCGGTGCCATTGTCGGCCTTGACGGTGGCGCGTTCGAAATCGCCCACGCTGACGAACAGCAGGTACGTGGACATCTTGGGCGAGGTCTGGAACGCGATGCGGGTGCGCCCGTTTGCGCCCGGCCGGGACGAGGCGACGGGCATGTTGCTCACCGCCATCTGCCCGGCCGGCGCATTGATCGCCAGGTCGAAGGTGGCCTTGAAGTTGGGCTCGTCCCAGGAAGGAATGAAGCGGCGCGCATCGGAGTTTTCGAACTGGGTGAACAACGCGCGGCGCGCACCTTGCGCGGTGGTGTAATCCAGCGCGAACAAGCCGTTGGCCTGCGTGTTGATCACGCCGCTGTAATCGATGGACAGCACGTACTCGCCCGCTGCCAGCGGCTTGCCGAACGCGAACGTGGCGGTCTGCGCATCGGCATCGGTGCTGATCCTGGCAGTCTGCGGCTTGCCGCCTTTTTGCGTGAGCGTGCCACGCGCCAAGCTCAGGTTGGCCGCCTGCAACACGATGCGGTCGGTGGGCTGCAGCACGCTGATATCGATGGCGACCTTGCCGTCGAAGCGCATCTTGTCGGCGTGCGGAGTGATCTCCACTGCGTAATGCGTGGGCTTGGCGGTGCGCGGCAACTGGGTGGTGATGGAGGCGGCGTCGGCGCTCTGCGGCACGGGCGCAGCTGCGAAGACGGAGGCAGCCGGACTTGTACCGACCAGGGCCAGTGCGATGGCGGTCACCAGGGGAAGACGCATGGAAAATTCTCGATGTGGGCGAAGTGGGCACGCGGTGGCGTCAGGCCGCGGATGATCCGCCGGAACAGTGCACGCAGGCACCGCCAAAAGTCATGCCAAATCTCAGTAATCCTCAAACGCCAACGGCCCGGACAAGCCGGGCCGTTGCGCAATGAGGTGTGCAGCCTCAGCCGATCAGGCGAACGGGTCCTGCAGCACCATGGTGTGGTCGCGGTCCGGGCCGGTGGAGACGATGCTGATTGGGCAGCCGGCCAGCTCCTCCAGCGCGCGCAGGTAGGCGCGTGCGGCAGGCGGCAACTCGTCCCACACGGTGATGCCGTGGGTGTTCTCGGTCCAGCCCGGGAACTCCAGATACACCGGGGTGCATTCTTCCCAGCCCTGCGCATCCAGCGGTGCGTATTCGGTGCGCTTGCCGCGGTATTCGTAGGCGATGCAGACCTTGAGCTTTTCCATGCCGTCCAGCACGTCGAGCTTGGTGATGCACAGGCCGGAGATGCCGTTGATGGCCACCGCACGCTTGAGCGCGACGATGTCCATCCAGCCGCAGCGACGCGGGCGGCCGGTGGAGGCGCCGTACTCGGCGCCGCGGTCGCGGATGCCCTGGCCCACTTCGTCGTCCAGCTCGGTCGGGAACGGGCCGCCGCCCACGCGCGTGGCGTAGGCCTTGGCGATGCCCAGCACGTAGTCGATGGCGTCGGCGCCCACGCCGGTGCCGGCCAGCGCGCCGCCCACGGTGGTGTTGGAGCTGGTGACGTACGGATAGGTGCCGTGGTCGATGTCCAGCAACGCGCCCTGCGCGCCTTCGAACAGCACCCGCTTACCCTGCTTGCGCAGATCGTGCAGGATGCCGGCCACGTCGTACTTCATCGGCTGCACGTACTCGCCAAACGCCAGCGCTTCGTCGTAGGTCTTCTGAAAATCGACCGCGTCCACGCCCAGGTACTTGGTCAGCACGAAGTTGTGGTAATCCAGCGCGGTGCGCAGCAGTTCTTCCAGCTGCGGCGGGTAATGCAGGTCGGCGATGCGGATCCCGCGACGCGCCACCTTGTCTTCATACGCCGGGCCGATGCCGCGGCCGGTGGTGCCGATGGCCTTGCCGCCGGCCGCCTTTTCGCGCGCCTGATCCAGGGCGATGTGGTACGGCATGATCAGCGGTGCGGCCGGGGAGATCTTCAGGCGCGAACGCACCTCCACGCCGGCGCCTTCCAGCTCGCTGATTTCCTTGATCAGCGCGGCCGGGGAGATCACCACGCCATTTCCGATCAGGCACAGCGCGTCGTCGCGCAGGATGCCGGACGGGATCAGATGCAAGACGGTCTTCTTGCCGTTGATGACCAGCGTATGGCCGGCGTTATGGCCGCCCTGGAAGCGGACGACCGCACCGATCTCTTCGGTAAGCAGATCGACGATCTTGCCTTTGCCTTCATCGCCCCACTGGGCACCGAGCACGACAACTGACTGACCCATGACGGGTGGACTCCTAAAGTTTTGCTGCGGCCATCGGGGCCGCGGGATGGGACCGGTTCGGGGCTGACGGCGCCACCTTGCGCGCGGCTCCATCGGGGAGCGTTGCAGCGGCGACCAGCCCGGACACGGAAAAAGCCGAACGGGGTGCTCTGGTTGGAGCGTGCCCGGCCGGCTTTTGTGCATTATCCGGGTTTCGGGTGACGTGCACTACCCCTGCCGGGGCGGCAGAACGGGGACTGGTCAGATTGCAGCGGGCGGCGGTTGCCGGGTGCTCCGGGCGCTGCCGGTCCCTAGCCCGGACGGATCACCACAGCGACAATCCCAACCGCCCATCGTGGGTCGCAGGAGCGCACCTGGGCGCGACAGGCATTACCGGTAAAGCCGTCGCGCCGAGGTGCGCTCCTACGCTGCCGTTGCTGTCGGACTGGACCACTCGCTCAGTGACGCACAACCAACAACGCGATCACGCCCAGTAGCAGCGTGACGCCGCCGATGGCACGCAATTGCGCAGTGGGCAGGCTGAACAACTGCTCCACCATCCGTTTCCAGGCGGTGGGCATGGCAAACAGCAGCAGCCCCTCAATGACAACGATCAGGCACAAGGCGGACAAGAACTCTTGCATGGGAGAACAGCATGTCCGGGAAGAACATGAAGTGTGCCTGCATTGACGTCGGCAGTGCACAGGGCGCGATGCACACGTCTTGGCAGACATCGCATCCCTTCACGCATTGAGCTGCAGACCGGCACCGTCTATGGTTGCGCCTTTGTCATTTCTGGCAGGGATGCATGATCAAGACCGATCGCCTGGTATTTCTCGATGCGCTGCGTGGGATGGCAGCGCTTTATGTCGTGCTGTTCCACGTCATGGCGATGCCCACGCCGGCGCTGACGCCCGGCCCGTTGTGGGTACCCGTGCTGACCGCCGGAGCGACGGGCGTCGCGCTGTTCTTTGTCATCAGCGCATTCTCGCTGTGCTACACCATGCCGCGTCACGCGGCCACGGGGCAGCCATTACACAGCTTCTACCTGCATCGGTTCTTTCGCATTGCGCCGTTGTTTTATGTCTGGCTGGCTTTTTCGGCGTACCGCGACGGCCGTGGTGCACACCCCGGCCATTCCTGGGTCGAAATCGCCACAAATATGACGTTTACGTTCAATCTGGTGCCAGGCTGGGAAGCAGGCATCGTCTGGGCCAGCTGGGCCATCGGCGTGGAAATGTTGTTCTACGCAGTGTTCCCGTTGCTGTTCCTGTCGATCAGGAACTTGACCAGCGCGGCAGTCTTCGCGCTATGCACCGTCTTGGCATCGGCGCTGGCGGCCTCAGGGTTGCTGGGGGAGTCCGCAATGGCGGCCACGCATGATTACGGCTTGCTTCGGCACCTCCCGGTATTCGCCATCGGGCTGTGCACCTTCTTTGCATACACCGAACTGAAGAAAAGTCCAACTGCAACAGCAATACGCTGGGGCAAATTTCTGATAGGGGCCGGCAGCATCGGTCTGGTCGCATGCATCGCAACCAGTGCAAACGGCATCATCGGTCCGGTGGCTTTCTGGATCTGCAGCGGCCTGGTCTACGCAGTGCTGCTGGTCGGCATGTCGCAAGTTCCGCCAACCGTGATCGTCAATCGATTCACCGCCTACCTCGGCAAGATCAGCTACTCGATCTATCTGGGGCATCCGGTCGTCATCGCCTTGATGGGGCCGGTGTTCGGTTTCATTCGCCATAGGAGCCACGACCAGACGGTATCGTACCTGCTGTGTGCCTCGATCACCTTGCTGGTCACCTTGCCGCTGGCGGCGCTTACTTATCGCTTTATCGAGGCACCCGCGATTGGCTGGGGTAAACGGCTAGGACCCAAAGTCCATCGTTCTCATCCACCGGCGACGTGCTGACTCGGTGCCATCAATGTGGAATGGCCGCAGAAGCGCGTCGCTGCAAGATACAGAGGACCTGTTGATCGTGACAAATAAAAACGCCCGCATCTGCGGGCGTTTTTACTTTCGAGTGTTCACTACAATCAGCGATCGCTCTTGAGGTACTGCAGGAACGGGTCGTTCTTGTCGAGCACGATCACGCCGTTGCCGTCGGTCATGGATTCGCGATAGGCCTCCAGGCTGCGGTAGAAGGCGTAGAACGAGGGGTCCTTCGCTCCGGCCTGGCCGTAGATGCGTGCGGCGTCGGCATCGCCTTCGCCACGCAACTTCTGCGCATCGCGTTCGGCGTCGGCCTTGATCACCGTGCTTTCGCGGTCGGCTTGCGCACGGATGGTCAGCGCCTGCTCTTCGCCTTCGGCGCGCAGCTTGCTGGCTTCCTGCTTGCGCTGGGCGCGCATGCGCTCGTAGACGTCGGTGATCACCTGACTGTCGGTCGGCAGGTCGATCTGCTTGATGCGCAGGTCGGTGATCTGCATCCCCAGGCCCTTGATGGCGCCGTTGATGCCCTTGAGCTGGCTGGCGATCAATTCGCTGCGGTCGCCGGAGACCAGCTGCTGCAGGGTGCGCGAGTTGATCTGGTTGCGCAGCGAGTCGGTGATGATCGGTGCCAGGCGCGAATTTGCCACCGACTCCTCGCCACCGGTGGCGCGATAGAACGCACGCACATCGGAGATGTAGCCGATGGCGAAGAAGTCCACGCTCACGTCTTTCTGCTCGGCAGTGAAGTAACGCGCCGGGGCGGTATCGAGCACCTGGAAGCGGCGGTCGAACACGCGCACCGATTCCACCACCGGAATCTTGAAGTGCAGGCCGGGCTTGAGGTCGGCACGCACCACGCGGCCCAGGTTGAGCACCATGGCGGTCTGGTCTTCGCGCACCACGAACACCGAGCCCATCAGGGTCAGCAACACGGCAACGATCAGGCCGATGACTAGCGAATTCTTCATTGTTCGGTTCCCTCACGGCCGGTCGGACGCGGGCCGCGTTCCGGGTTGCGGATGGCCTCGCTCGTGGCGCTTTGCGGCGGATTCAACAGCACGTCCTGCGGCACCATCGACGGCATCCCGCCCGTGCCCGCGTTGCCGCCGGCGTTGGCAGCCCTGCCGGCATCGGCCGGCAGCGGCACATAGATGACCTGGCGGCCGTCGCTGCCGATCACCTTGCGGTTCTCCGACAGCACCTTCTGCACGGTTTCCAGCCACAGGCGCTTGCGCGTGACCTCGGGGGCACCGGCGTACTGCTCCTGCAGCAGGGTGAAGCGGTCGGCGTCGCCTTCGGCCTTGGAGATCACCGCCTGCTTGTAGCCTTCGGCGCCGGTGCGGGTGCGTGCGCCCTGGCCGCGTGCCTCGGGCACCACCTTGGCGGCGTAGGCCTGGGCTTCGTTGATCAGGCGCTCGCGCACCTGCTGGGCACCGTTGACCTCGTCGAAAGCCGGCTTCACCTCTTCCGGCGGACGCGCATCGGGCAGGGTCACGCCGGTCACGGCCAGGCCGGTGTTGTAGGCATCCAGCGCCAGCTGCAGGCGATCCTTGGATGCGATCGCCAGCGGGCCGCGGTTGTTGAGCACGGTATTGAGGTCCGACCGCCCCACCTGCTCGCGCACCGCACTTTGCGCGGCCTGCTCCAGCACCAGATCGGCATTACGCGAACCGAACAGGTACTTGCGCGGGTCGCTGATCTGGTACTGCACGTTGAGCGAGACATTGACGATGTTCTCGTCGCGCGTCAGCACCGGCACCTGATTGCTGAAGGTCTTGATCTCGGTCGCGTTGACCTTGCGCACCGATTCGATCGGCCAGGGCAACTTGAAGCTGGGGCCTGGCTGCAGGATGCGCGAGAACTGGCCGAAGCGCAGCACCACACCACGCTGCTGCTCGCCGATGAGCTGGAAGCTGGAGAACAGCACCATCAGCACCACCGCGACCAGGATCCAGCGCCCGACGCCGCCGTCGAACAGCTCCTTCAACGGCGCGGGCAGATTGCCCCAGCCACCACCGTTGCCGCCACCACCGCGCGGGCCCCAGGACCTGCGACGGTTGGGATCCGGGCCGTCTCCGCCCTTGTTGCCGGGTGTGTTCCAGGCCATGCACGCTCCATGATCGAGGGGCTGTGCGGGCCAGTCCCGCAGTGCCGCCGTGTTGTTTGATTCGCCGATTCTACTAGATGGGGCAGACCGGCCGTTTTGAAAGGCCCCACCTGGTGCATCGACGGTTTAGCCGGCGGGGTGAATCGAGGGGTCGGCCGGTGTTAGCGGGTTGGAGACGAGGTAGCGCCGGCAGGTGATGGCTCGGCAGGAGCCCTCGACGCGCGAGAACAACGCCAACAGCGAAGGCGCGGAGCCGGCCGCTCCGCTGGCGGGAGGTTTGCTCGAACACACCACCCGTGGCCGACGCACCACGCCGCACCGAACGCATCCCATGGCAGGCGCGGACAAGCCCACAGTGGGCAGTTGGCGGTAGCCGTTGGCATCCAGACGCTTGCCACTCGGTGCGGCGATGACGCCGGACGCCATCGCCTGCCCGTCGGAGACTTTCAGCTCGGTCGCTGCGGAATGGCAGCGATCACGCCTTCGGTGGTTCGTCCTTCTGGTTGAACACCCGTTCCATCACTTCCAGCAGTTCGTCTTCGGAAAACGGCTTGGTGATGTAGGCGCGCGCACCTTGGCGCATGCCCCACATGCGGTCGGTGTCCTGATCCTTGGTGGTCACCAGGATCACCGGGATGTGCTGGGTGGTGGGCTCGCGCTTGAGCGTGCGCGTGGCCTGGAAGCCGTTGAGGTTGGGCATGACCACGTCCATCAACACCAGATCCGGCAGCGACTCCTTGGCCGCTTCCACGCCGGCGGCGCCATCGGTGGCGGTGATGGTTTCGTGTCCCAACTTCTCGACGATGCGCTGAATCCCCAGCAGCTGCGACGGCGAGTCGTCGACGATCAAGATGCGTGCCATGTGTTTCCCCTAGTGTGCGCGGCGAGTGTAGTGCCAAGGCTGCGCTTGCGGTAGCTGGGCCTGGCCAACTGCCTGGCGATTTGCGATTGCTGGCCGATGAGTGTCGCGATCCACGATGGACTGACGCGCTGTCTCTTCGAGTCGCCGCAACCAGTACGTCGGAAGGCACACACCGGATTCAACGCAGGACTCACCGGACGGCGATTCCGATTGCCTTCTCATGGGGAGCCGGCGTCGCGCAGCGCAGGATGAGGGTGCGGCCGCACTGCGAATGCGCAGAGAGACGTCAACGGCTGTACGACCGGCCCACGTCCCCTCCCCCCAACCCCTCTCCCGCCGGGAGAGGGGTTGATCTGGCTGACTCCTTCGCCAGGAGGGCACCTGCCTGCTTTGCCGCATGGCAAGCGACGCATCCGGCTTGCCTTGATCGGCTCAGCTCACCGTCTCGCCGAAGGCCTTGGCCAGGTTGCGATAGGCCTTCTTCTGCGCGTCGTCGGTGGGCGCCGGAGCCAGGATTTCCAGCTCCACGATCTGATCGCCCGGGGTGGTCCCCGGCAAACCGCGGCCGCGCAGGCGCAGCTTGCGGCCGGCCTCCGAGTCGGCGGGCACCTTCAACTCCACCGAGCCGCCCAGGGTGGGCACGCTGATGGTGGTGCCCAGCGCCGCCTGCCAGGGCATGACCTGCAGGGTGTAGAGGATGTTGCGCCCGTCCACCTCGAACTGCGGGTGCGCGGCATATTCGATTTCCAGCAGCAGATTGCCGCCGCCGTTGCCCTGCCCGCTCAGGCGGATCACCTGGCCGGGCTGCACGCCCTTGGGCACGCGCACGTCCAGCTGCTTGCCGTTGATGGTGATGCGGACGCTGTCGCCGGAATGCACCGCTTCCAGCGGTACCGCCAGCTTGGCGCGGGTATCGCCACGCGCCTGCGGACCGGCGCCTGCACCAGGACCGGCACCGGGTCCGCGTGGACGGCCGCCGCGCTGGCCGGCGAACAGGCTTTCGAAAAAGTCGCTGAAGCCGCCACCGGCGCCACCGTTGCCGAACACTTCTTCATAGTCGAAGCCCTGCCCGCCGCCGTAGCTGGGCGGTGCCTGGAACTCGTCGCCCGGACGATAGCCCTGCGCCTTCAACTGGTCGTAGGCCTTGCGCTTTTGCGGGTCGCGCAGCGCCTCGTAGGCTTCGTTGATCGCCTTGAACTTGTCTTCGGCGCCGGCTTCCTTGCTGACGTCGGGGTGGTACTTGCGCGCCAATCGACGGTAGGCGGTCTTGATCTCCGCGTCGCCTGCGCTGGGTTCAACGCCCAGCGTTGCGTAGTAATCCTTGAATTCCATCTGTTCACCTCTGGAAAAAAAACGGCCCGCAGCCAGGGCCACGAGCCAGTTCGAGAGGCAGACACCGGGTTGGGACGGCCATGCGTGACGCGGGGGTGGGAATCGTCAGATACGTGCCGTACCTGACGATTCCAGACACCAACCGCGCCCGCGGGGCGGTCACGCAACTGGGTTGCTGGCCGATCTCTTCGCAGCCGGGCGGGCGACCGCGCCTATTCTACGGCGCGGCCGTCGCCGGGGAGCGAAGTCGGCGCCCCCGCTCCAGGTCCATTGCCTGACAGCACGTACCCGGCAGCGCGCCGCGCTGCCGGGCGCCTGCAACTGGCGACCCGGGCCCGGGTGTCATGCACACCCCAAAGCCCTGGCCCTGACCAGCCGCCGCTGCGCGTGCTGGCGCTTACTGCACCGTGCTGCCGCTGGTGTCGTGCCCGTTGCCCACCTGAATACGACGCGGGGTCGCTGCCGGGCGCTTGGGGATGCGGATTTCCAGCACGCCGTTATGACCGGCCGCCGTGATGCCGTCGGCATCGGCGCTATCGGGCAGCGCGAAGCGGCGGTGGAAACTGCCGTAGCGGCGTTCGATGCGCGAGAAGCGCTCGGTCTCGGTGCTGGACTCGCTGTTGCGCTCGCCCTTGATCGACAGGATGCCCTTGTCCATCTGCACCTCGATCTGGCTGGGGTCGATGCCCGGCAGGTCGGCATACAGTACGAAGTGGTTGGGCTCTTCCTTGATGTCCACACGCGGCACCCACTGGGCGGTGACCACGGCCGATTCGTCGCTATCGCTGTTCTGTTCGAAGAAACGATCGAACACGTGCTTGATCTCGTTTTGCAGGGCGTGCGTGGGCCACTGGGGATAACGAACGATGTTCATTGCAAGCCTCCAAAAGGTTGGGTGAGGGGCCGGCGACTGCGGCATGCACCGCCGCGCCGGCCATGTGCGTCAGATAGGCGTGGCCTTGCGGATTTCAAGCGCGTTGACGCGCTTTTCCCCTGCCCTTTTCTAGAATCCGTTCAGCCACAGGAGCCCAGCACCATGACCATCGCCGTTGGTGACAGCATTCCCGAAGTAGTGCTCAAGCGCATGCGCGAAGGCATCGAAGCGGTCGACACGCATAGCTTGTTCGCCGGCCGCAAGGTCCTGCTGTTCGCCGTGCCGGGCGCATTCACGCCAACCTGCTCGGCCAAGCACCTGCCGGGGTATGTGGAGCACTTCGAGGAGTTCCGCAAACGCGGGATCGAAGTGTTGTGCACCGCCGTCAACGACCCGTTCGTGATGCAGGCCTGGGGGCGCAGCCAGCTGATTCCCGATGGCCTGCACCTGTTGCCCGACGGCAACGCCGAACTGGTGCGTGCGCTGGGCCTGGAAATCGACGCGAGCGGTTCGGGCATGGGCCTGCGTTCGCGCCGCTACGCGCTGTATGCCGACGACGGCGTGGTCAAGGCCTTGTTCGTCGAAGAACCCGGCGAGTTCAAGGTGTCTGCGGCCGATTACGTGCTGCAGCATCTGCCAGATTGAAAGAGCGATTCCCCCGTCCACTCAGAAGGAAAACGGCCAGCCATGTCTGATCAGCCAGCCAGCAAAACCTCCGCCGGTATCACCGATACCGCCACCTTGCGCGCACGCGCACGCCAGAGCATCGAAGACGGCGCCATCACCGAGAGTTACCACGCCGATCGCGAGAAGGTGATCGAACTGCTCAACACCGCGCTCGCGACCGAGTACGTGTGTACGCTGCGCTACTACCGCCACTACTTCATGGCCAAGGGCATGCTTGCCGACGCGGTCAAGGGCGAGTTCCTGGAACATGCGCAGCAGGAACAGGCGCACGCGCACAAGCTGGCCGAGCGCATCGTGCAGCTGGGTGGCGAGCCGGACCTCAATCCGGACACGCTCACCAAGCGCTCGCACGCCGAATACAAGGAAGGCACCGATCTGCGCGACATGGTCAAGGAGAACCTGATCGCCGAGCGCATCGCCATCGACAGCTATCGCGAGATGATCGACTTCATCGGCGACAAGGACACCACCACCAAGCGCATCCTGGAAAGCATCCTGGCCCAGGAAGAAGAGCACGCCGACGAATTTGCCGACATGCTGGAAGGCTGGATCGGCGAGTAAGTGTGTTGCATCGGTGCCGATCGCGCCGATGCGACGACGCGGTTGAAGATGCAAGAAAACAGGGCGCCATTGGCGCCCTGTTTTCTTGGCGGCTTGTGTGGACGGCGGCCACAACCATCCCATACCCACACCGTAGGAGCGCACCCGGGCGCGACGAAGCCTTACCGATAACGCCCCATCGCGCCCAGGTGCGCTCCTACGTGCAGGTCGCTCTGTTCACACCTGCCGATCGCCATCGCGGTGAGCGTCTGCTGGCCTGCCTGGCCGTACAACGCCGATATGGATACCGCATTGAAGACGATGCCATTGAGCGCCCTGCTCGTATCTGATGGCAGGTGAGGGCGGCAGCACAACCCTGTCCACCGTAGGAGCGCACCCGGGCGCGACGAAGCCTTACCGATAACGCCCAATTGCGCCCAGCTAAGCCCCAACGTGCGCGGCGACTTCCCCACTCAGCGCAAGACGCGGAACCGCACCTGCGTCCAGGCGCCGTCGCTGGCCATGGCTGTGAGCGTGTGCGCGCCCACTTCGGCAAAGTCGCGCTGAAATCCCTGGCGTCCGTCGGTCTGGGCAATCCAGCGACCGTCCAACAGCCAGTCGATACGCGCCTCGCTACCGAGCGCGCGCAACTGCAGGCGTACCGGGCGTGCGGTGTCGTTTGCGCGGGCCAACGTGGCGCGGTCGCTCAGCCCGTCGATGCGCAGCACGCCGCCGCCGGTCATGCGCCCGTCCGGCAGGCAGTCCGCTGCCAGTGGCGGCAACTGTGCGGCCGTGCGTTCTGCCGCACTGAGCCAGGGCGATAGCAGCGCCGGCCAGCGCGCCAATGCACGGGACGTGCGTACGTGCGGCTGCGTGCACTCTTGCGACAGGCGCTGGCCGCTGCGCGCGTCCACTTCGAACTGCAACCGCCCGCTTTGCCACAGGCGCGCGTCGCGTTCGGCGAAGGTGGGCGGCAACGCGCCGTCCAGTGCGTAGGCCTCGGCGCGGCGTGCGCACAGTTCCGGCGGCGTCCGCTCCAGCGCGCCACCGAGGGGCCAGCAGATCTCCCTCGCCTGCACCGTGGCCGGCATCGGCAGCGGCGCACTGTCGCCGGCGTTACGCGGCAATGCATCGATGACTTCGAACATCAACGGCAATGCGGTCACCGCACCGTACTGGCCCGGCAAGGGCGTGCCATCCGGGCGGCCCACCCAGACGCCGACGGTATAACGCCGCGTGCCGCCGATCGCCCAGGCATCGCGGTAGCCATAACTGGTGCCGGTCTTCCAGGCCACACCTGGGCGCGCGGCGGTGTCGAAGGTGCCGCTGCCGTAGCCGGGGCGCGGATTGCTCTGCAAGATCTCGCGCACGATCCAGGCCGCACCTGGCGACATCAGCCGTCGGTCGATCCGGGCATCGTCCGGCGTGTAGCGCACGCGTCCGGCGATACCGCCACGATTGAGCGACGCGAACGCGCCCACCAGTTCCTGCAACTGCGCGCCGGTGCCGCCCAGGATCAACGCCAGCGACGGCGTGCTGCCACGCGGGAAGTGCAGCGCGATGCCGGCATTGGACAGCCGTGCGGCAAAGCGTGCCGGGCCGATGCGATCGAGCAGATCCACCGCCGGCACATTCAACGACAGCCGCAGTGCGGTGGCCGCACCCACCGGCCCGTTGAAGGCCGCATCGAAGTTGCCGGGCCGGTAGTTGCCGAAGCTTTGCGGCGCATCCACCAGCAGGCTTTCCGAATGGATCAGGCCATCGTCCAGCGCCATGCCGTACAGGAACGGCTTGAGGGTGGAGCCGGGCGAGCGCCAGGCCTGCACCATGTCCACATGACCGAGGCGCTTGCGATCGCCGAAGCTGGCCGAGCCGACATACGCTCGCGCTTCCATGCTGGCGTTGTCGACCACCAGCAAGGCGGCCGAGGTGCGCTCGGGCAATTGCGAAAAATACGTGGCCACGCGTTCTTCCAGCGTGCGCTGCAGCTCCACATCCAGCGTGGTCACGATGCGCGCGGCATGCGGTTGGGCGCTATGCAGACGCTGCGCCAGCAGCGCGGCATGCAGCGGCGGCTTGAGCGAGCGCGTGACCACCGGCTCGATGCGGGCATCGTCCACCTGCGCGCGCGACCACACGCCCAGCTCCATCATGCGGTCGAGCACCTTGTCGCGCGCATGCTGCGCCGCTTCCGGGTGACGGTCCGGGCGCAACCGGCTGGGCGATTGCGGCAGCACCGCCAGCAACGCCGCTTCGGCCTGCGACAACGCCTTAGCCGGCTTGCCCAGATACGCCCAACTGGCCGCCTCCACGCCTTCGATGGTGCCGCCGTAAGGTGCGCGCTCCAGATACAGGGTGAGAATCTGGCGCTTGCTCAGATGCGCTTCCAGCTGCAGCGCACGCAGTAGCTGCTTGACCTTGCCCCACGGCGTGCGCGTGTGCGGGTCCAGGATGCGGGCCACCTGCATGGTCAAAGTCGAACCGCCGGAGACGATGCGTCCCTGCCCCATCCACTGCCCGCCGGCACGCAACAAACCCCATGGGTTGACCCCGGGATGCCGCCAGAACCAGCGGTCTTCGTAGTTCAGCAACGCTTGCAGATACAACGGCGACACCGTGTCCGGGCTGGCCGGATAGCGCCACACGCCATTGCGGTCGGCGAACGCGCGCAATGGCGTGCCGTCGCGCGCCACCACCAGCGTCGAGGTATCGCGCGATTTGGGGAGCGGCAGCGGGAAGGCCAGGTCGAGCACCAGCAACGTGGCCAGCACGGCCGCCGCGCTCCAGCGTAGCCACTGTCGCCAGCGGCGGCTGCGTTTGGGCGTCACTGCCTTGTGCCCGGCCACACTGTCCTGTGTCGTGGTGCTCATCGTGTCGGTGCGTCGATCATCCATCGCGCAAAGCATGCAGCGGCACGCGAATTTCGGCCACTGTGCCAGGCGCATCGATACGTGCATGCAGACTCAGACTGCCGCCTTGCGCCTCGATGATCTGCCGCGACAGCACCAGCCCGATGCCGGAGCCACCGGGCTTGGTGGTGAAGAACGGCACAAACAGGTTGTCGCTGGGCGGTAGCCCGGCACCACCGTCGACGATCTCGATCCGGGCGTCCGTGTCGCCGGGCCACGCGCGTAGCCAGACCTGTGCCTGTCCACCAGCTTCCAGCGCATTGCGCACCAGATTGATCAGCACCTGTTCCAGCTGATCCGCATCGGCCTGCACCTGCAGCGCAGGCGCGATGTCGATGCACAGCCGTGGGTCGTCGAGCAGCTGTTGGACGCGCGCGCACAGGGGCTGCAATGCAATCGGCATCACGCTCGGTGGGGGCAGGCGTGCCAGGCGTACATAGCCGCCAAGGAAGCGTTGCAGCGCGACGCTGCGCTGTTCGATCACCGCCAGCCCGCCGCGCAGATCGTTGTGCAGCTCCGCGTCCACCACCGCTGCCGGCGGCGGCACCATGCGCGCCAGGGTGTCGGCGATCGAGCCGATCGGCGCCAACGAATTGTTGATCTCATGGCTGAGCACACGCAGCAAGCGCCGGAATGCCTGCGCCTCTTCATCGCGCAATGCGCGCTCCATCGGCTGCAGCACCAACAGATGACCGGCCTGGCTGCGGCTGCGTAAGGCCGCGTGCCCCACTTGCCAGCGCCCTTGCTGGCCGGCAAATGTCTGCACGTGGATGCTTCCGGAGGGCACCGCGAACAACTCCGACAGGCCAAGCGACTCGGCAGAGCAACCGAGCAGTGTGTCGGCAGTGGCTGCCAGCAAACGTTCGCCGGCCGGGTTGATCAGGCGCAGGCGCCAGTCCTGCTCGAAGGCGAACACCGCACCGTCCAGCGCTGCCAAGGTCTTGCTCAACAGTTGCAGGCTTTCGTGCACGTCGCGCTGCTCGTCCTGCAAGCGCTGCGCGAGCAAATTGAAACGTGCAAACAGCATGGTATCGCGGCCGGCGACCGAGACGGCGCGCACGCTGTAGTCGCCCTCGCGCAATGCGTCCAGCAATCCGGCCAGCGTGCGCTGGCGGTGACCATCACGGCGCCGACGCAGGCGTATCACCGCCGCGGTGAGCAGGAGCACGCAGGCGAGCAACAGCGCGGCCTCGGTGGGTGCCGGCGCTCCCACGCACAGCACCACCGCCAGTGCGAGCAGCGCGGGCACCGCCACCCACCACGCTTGCCAGCGCAGTGGCTTACCCGACATCGTCGCCACGTAGCCCGTGTTTGCCGATGCGCCGGTACAGGCTTTGGCGGGTGATGCCCAGTTGCTCTGCGGCGCGCTGCAGGTTGCCCTGCTGGTCGGCCAGCGCGGTGCGCAACAGCAGCGCCTCGGCCTGATCCAGGGTCATGCGTGCCGCGACTGTCGTTGTGTCCTGGGCCGCGGTACGCATGCGCAGGTCCTGGGCACCGATCACGCTGCCATCGACCAGCAGCGCAACGCGCTCCATCGCATGCGCCAGTTCGCGCACGTTGCCCGGCCATGCATAGCCGAGCAAGGCCTGCTCGGCATCGCGGGCCAGCGTGGGCAGGGCGCGCCGATAACGCGTGCACGCCGCAGCGAGGTAGTGCCTGGCGAGCGGCAGGATGTCCCCATGGCGTTCGCGTAGCGGCGGCACGCGTACCTGAAACGTGTTGAGGCGATACAGCAGATCCTGGCGGAAGCGTCCGGCAGCCACATCCGCCTCCAGATCGGCGTTGGTTGCCGCCACGATGCGCACGTCCACGCGCTGGGTGCGCGAGGCGCCCACCCGTTCGAACTCGCCGTCTTCGATGGCGCGCAACAGCTTGGCCTGTTGTTCCAGCGGCAGATTGCCGATTTCGTCGAGAAACAACGTGCCGCCATCGGCCAGCTCGAAACGCCCGCTGCGGTCCTGGCGCGCGTCGGTGAAGGCGCCGCGCACATGGCCGAACATCTCCGACTCGAACACGCTGGCGGCCAGCCCACCGATGTTGACCTTGATCAGGGGCTGCGCATGCCGTGCAGACCATTGATGCAGCAGGTCGGCCACCACGCTCTTGCCGGTGCCGTTTTCGCCGAGCAACAGCACGCCGACGTCGCTCTTGGCGATGCGCGACAGATCGTCGAGCAGACGCTGCATTACCGGCGATTCGGCGATAAAACCGCCGGCCGCCTCCTGCAGCCGCAACGCCTGCGCCTGGCTGAGGCGGCGCTCGCTGCGGCGGCTACGGTCCAGCGCGATGCGGCTCTCCAGCACACTCAACACGCGCGCGTTCTGCCAGGGCTTTTCGACAAAATCCACCGCACCATGCTGCATGGCGTTGACCGCCAGGCCGACGCTCGCCCAGGCCGTCATTGCGACCACCGGCAAGCCCGGCCACTGCGCGGCGATCTGCGCGATCAAGCCCAGCCCTTCTTCGCCAGAGGTGGTGTCGCGACGGTAGTTCATGTCCACCAGCACTGCGGCGAAGGTATCGCCGCGCAGGCAACCCAACGCGATCTCCGGCGACTCCGCGCCCACCATGCCGTAGCCGGCGCTCTTGAGCAGCAGCCGCATCGCCTCGCGGACGTCGGGCTGGTCGTCGACCACCAGGATGCGGGATACGGGAGTTGAAGGAACCGTCATGCGCAGAGTCTAGCGGCCATGCGCCGGATCGCGACGCGGCGCGATGCGCACGCCCGCAATGCGCGGGCAGCGGACACCAGCGCGCAGGCGGCCGCATGCGTGCCCGACCGCATCGTGCATGCGGTCTGCCCGCGTGTCGGTGGAGCTGTGCCTGTCTTCATTCCAGCCGCAACGCCTGCATCGGCGAGACGCAGGCCGCGCGCCAGGCCGGAACCAACGCGGCGAGCAGGCCCGTCAGACCCAGTGCCAGCAGCACGCCACCAATTGCCAGGGGATCGGCCACCCGCACGTCGAACAAGAATCGCTGCAACACGCGTGATAGCGCCATGGCGATGCCCAGACCGATCGCCAATCCGATGCCCAGCTGCAGCGCCGCTTCGCGCAACACCTGGCCCAGCAAGCGCGCAGACGAGGCACCCATCGCGGCACGCACGCCGAACTCGTGCCGCCGCGCGGTCACCGCCACCGCCATCACCGCGTACAGGCCGACCACAGCGAGCAGCAAGGCCAGCCCGGCAAACAGGCCCACCAGCAACAGGTTGAGCTTTTGGTCGCTGGTGGTGGTGGCCACCACGGTTTGCATGGATTGCAGGTCGGCGATGGGTTGTTGCGGAGCGACCTCGGCAAGGGCGGCGCGTAACGCGCGCTCGTCCACACGCTGCGCCTGCGCACGCAGTTGCACCGCGTAGGTCAGGCCGCCGAAGCTGCGCAGGACCTGGTACATCGCATCGCTCATCTGCGCCAACGGTTGATAGACGATGGGGGGCGCAGGCTCGGCCGGCCCGGCCTGGCGGACATCGCCGACAACGCCCACCACACGCATGGGCACGCGCTGATTGTTGCCATCATCTTCCAGCACGACCTGCTTGCCGATGGCCTCATCGCCCAGATAGCGCTGCGCAAACGACGCGCTGACCAGGCAGACCTTTTCGGCGCCTGCGCTGTCGTTGCTGCCGATCGCGCGGCCGGCAAGCAGCGGGATCCGAAAGACTTCCATAAATCCCGGCGTGACCAGGCGGTATTGCGTATTGAACGACGGCGCCTGCGCGGTCGACACGCTCCAGCTCAGCTGGGTGGTGGTGGGTGGATTGGTGGACACGCCTGCCAGCGCGATTCCGGGCTCGCGCTGCAAGCGTTCGACGATGCGGCGCGCCTGCTCCACCGCGTCCGCCGCCGTGGCGTAGCGCTGCTTGACCGGTGCCAGGGTAAAGATGGCTGCTGCCCTGCTCTCGAACCCCATCGGCACCTGCGAGAGTTGCTGCAACGAGCGTGCAAACAAGGCCGCCCCCACCAGCAACACCACGGCAATGGCCACCTGCACCACCACCAACGCACGCGCCAATCGCCCGGCCTGCAGACTCCATCCGCCACGCCCCCCGCCGACCAGTTCCAGCACCAGGTTGCGGTTGCGATTGCGCGCGACTCCGAGCGCGGCGGCGAGCACGGCGGTGCCGATCCCTGCCAGCAGCGCAAACAGCGCGCTGCCACCGGTGAGATGCGCACTGTCGCCGCGCAACCACATCACCGGCACCCAGCTGGCCAACAGGCGCAGGCCGATCCACGCCAGCAGCACACCACCCAGGCTGCCGATCAGGCCGATCAAGACGCCTTCGGCCAGCGCCGGCAGGCTCAACCGACCCAGCGATGCACCGAGCGCCGCTCGCACCGCGCTGTCGTGACTGCGGCCAAGTGCACGCAACGCCATCAGGCTGACCAGGTTCACCGCAGCAATCACCAGCACGCACCCTGCGGCGGCAGAGAACAGCCACAGCATGTTGCCGCTATTGGCGCCATACAGCGCGTTCTTCAGCGGCAACGCGTTGGCGGGATGCCGCTGCAGCTCCTGAAACCAGGTGTCGGTCATGCCGGGGTTGGTCCGCAGTGCGGCCTCCAGGGCCGTTGCCACCTGCGCAGAGGCCTGCTCCGGACGCACGCCCGGCTTCAGCCTCCCGACGATGATTTCGTTGGTGGAGAGATTGGTGGTGGCCAGGTCCGGCTGCATGGTCTGGATCAGATCGAACGGCTCGGCCCACGGGAACTGCGCCGGCAACACCCCGACCACCGGAACTGCACGGCCTTCCACCTGCAACAGGTGCCCCACTGCCGCCGGGTCGCCGCCGAAATAGCGCTGCCAGAATGGGTAACTCAGGATCACCGCAGACGGACCACCTGGCTGATTTTCTGCATCGTCGAAGTTGCGCCCGGCCGCCATGCGGACACCCAGCGTCTGCAGGAAGCCGCGGTCCGCGCTGATCGATTGCACCACGTCGGCGCTGTCGCCGCGGGCGATATTGACCGGCAACGGCCAGGCACGCAGCATCCCGGTGGCCGACAGGCCCGGCAGGCGGCGTAGCGGCGCGTAATAGCCGGGCCCTGCCACGTTGCGTCCCTGCTCGGAAGGGCGCCCCAGGGTGACCAATTGTTCGGCCTGCGGAAACGGCAACGGTGCCAGCAGCGCCTGGTCCAGCAGCGCGAATACGGCCGTGGTGGTCGCCACGCCCAGGGCCAGCGTCAGGCTGGCCAGCAGCAGATAGCCCGGCCGGCGCAACAGGCCCCGCCACGATTGCCTGGCTTCGCGCCACAGCAGCGCGTGCGCCATCACGGCGATGGCTCCGTGACCCGCGTCGACAAGACGCTGTCGTGTTCGTGGCGAATGCGCTCGAAGGTGTCTTCGTCGACGATGCGTCCGTCGAGCATGTGCACGATCCGCGAGGCCCGGCGCGCAAACGCAGGATCGTGGGTGACCATGCACAAGGTGGTGCCGGTGAGATTGAGCTGCTCCAGCAACTGCATCACCGACTCGCCGTTGCGGGTGTCGAGGTTGCCGGTGGGCTCGTCGGCGAGCAGGATCGCCGGCTCCCCCACCAGCGCGCGCGCCACCGCCACGCGTTGCTGCTGGCCGCCGGACAACTGGCCGGGATAGTGCCGCTGCCGGTGGTGCATGCCGACCAGTTCCAGCACCTCGCGCACCCGCTGGCGCAGCGCGGCAGTCCCGATACCGTCGCGGTAGGTCAGCGGCAAGGCCACGTTTTCTTCGACGGTAAGGTCTGCGATGAGGTTGAAGGCCTGGAAGATGAAGCCGATATGGTCGTTGCGCACGCGGGCACGTGCGCGGGCAGTGAGATCGGCGACATTGCGGCCCTGCAGCAGGTAGTCGCCGTGGCTGGGCGCATCCAGCAGGCCCAGGATCGACAGCAGCGTGGATTTACCGCAGCCCGAAGGCCCGGTGATCGCGACAAAATCGCCCGGCGCGATCTCCAGCGCAATCTCGGCAAGCGCGTGGGTTTCCACCTCATCGGTGTGAAATACCTTGCTCAATCCGTGCAGGCGGATCAGCGGAGCGGCGGGGGTAACAGTGGGCTGCATGGAGCTCTCCTTGAAGGTCTAGCGTAGACGTAACCGTGGAAACCTTGCCCACTGGCTGGTATCGGACAGGATGAGTTGGTCGCCGGGCCGGAGCCCGGCACGTATTTCGATACGGTCGCTGGAGACGGCGCCAAACCGCACCGGCACGCGGACGGCGGCATCGCCACCGGGCTGCACGACGAACAGTGCGGCCGATGAATTCGGCGCGGCCAGCGCGGGGCGCGCGACGCTGATGACATCGCGCAGCATGCCAAGCCGGATGCGGCCATCGACCGACAGGTCCGGCCGGGCGCCGGCCGGCAAGGGCTGCACGAAGCGCACATCCACGCTGACGCTGCCGTTGCGCACCGCAGGGTCGATACGGATCACGCTGCCGGCGACCAGACCGTTGCGGGTATCGACACTGACCGGCAGATCCAGCAACAGATCCTTGGCCAGCACTTCCGGCACCTGCAGCCGCGCCAGCAACTGATCCGGCCGCGCCACCCGGGCCAGCTTGGCCCCTGCGGCCACCTGCTGTCCCGGCTCCACGTCGACCTGTTGCAGGATGCCCGCGATGCCGGCACGCACCTGCAGCGCGGCCAGTTGCTGACGCGCGATCGCCAGGCTGCTGGCCACCTCGTCGCGGCGTGCCTGCGCCGCACGCAACTGGGCGGCCATGTTCTGCCGGAATGCCGCAACGCGCTGCTGTTCGATCTGCGCGCGGCCGCGCTGCTGTGCCTCGGTGATCTGGCTCTCGCGCAATTCGATCGCCGAAATGACACCGGCCGCATGCGCGCGCTCATAGGCCTGCGTCTTGACTTCGGCAATACGCCAATCGGAACTGGCCCGCGCCTGCAGCGCCTGCTGATCGAGCAGTTGCGAGGCCAGTGCAGTGCGTGCGGCGGCCACCACCGCCTCGGCGCCGGCCAACGCGGCGGTGGCCTTTTCCTGGTTGGCCACCAGCTCGGGATTCTGCAACCGCAGGATCAGCGTGTCTGCTTCGACCCGGCTGCCCGCCTGCACCAGCACCTGCTCCAAGGTGGCCGGCGCACCAGCGGTGATCCAGCGCGTGTCGCGCGGGACCAGCACACCGGTGGCGCGGATCTCGCGCAACATATCGCCGCGTTCGGCGGTGCCGATCCACACACTGGCACGCTCCACGCGGGGGCTGGCGCGGCCAAGGCCCACGGCGGCGATCCCGGCAGCCAGCATCACGGCGCCACCAACCAGCACACCCACGTGCAGGCGGCGCAAACGAAAACGACGGGGAGACTTGGCGATATCCATGCCAAGGTGACAGCAGGACGCGTGCCATGTAGTCGCCGACCGCAACGCCCTGATTTGCAAAGCGATCGCCGATTCCATGCGCGTACTGCGCTGTACGATTCCGTACATGCACCTCCGATACCGGACAGTGGCGCGGCCTGTCCATGCATGCGCGCGGCAGCGTGGTGCAGACCGGGATCTGCAGATGCTGCTGGCGCACGCCAGTGCAAGCTGCGCATGTCATGTCGGCAACGGCGTGCTGCATCTCGCTTTATCGAGCACGACCGCCCCGCCTCATCGAGACGCGTGGCGCCGGTGATGCAGCTCATCTACCAGACATCGGCCGCAGCGTGATCGGTTTAGCGCGGCTGACCAACGGATGCGCTCACCGCCAGGCGGACGCGGACGATGCTCGGTGCGGCATGGACCGCTTGTCCACTCCGGTTCTGAGCCTGCTGTCCGCGCCCACCTGACGATTGCTCGCCAAGTGTATTGAGGGTTTTCTCAACGTCTCGATGTCATCGCAGTGCGAACTGGCGCCTGCGTGCCCGATAAGACGCAGCGGTTAGCTGCGCTCAGCCTGCGGCCCTGATGTCCGCAGTGCCAACCGCACCCGCTGCGCTCATCTGCAGTCAGGCCGGTGGCACGGCGCTCTCCATTACCGCGACTCAAGCGTCTGCCGATACCGCAACAGCGCTTCCGGTGCGTCGGTCTGGATGATGGAAATACCGTCGCGGTGCAGGCGGCCCCAGACCTTGTCCGGATCGCGTTCGGCATCGGCGTCGCCGCCGTAGCCGGCAATGAACCCTTCCCACAAAGAGTTGACCATCAGCCGCACGTTGTGCGCCTTGCTCACTGCCGCCAATGCCGGCAATTGCGCTGCCGACATCTTGGGCAGCTCGAAGGCCATCGGGCGCGCATTGCGGGTTTGTGCAGTGGCGATCGCGGCCAGATCGGCAGTGCCGTGTGCGTTGATCAGGATCGGGAAGAAGTACACGCGGTCGAACGGCTGCATCGCCGCCAGCGGCGGGGTCGCGATGCCCGCTTCGGCCTTGACGATCACCTGGTGCTGCATGCCGGCGCGCGTGACCGCATCGACCACCTGCACGTAGATCGCATCCTTGACGTCCAGATTGAGCAGGATGTGGCCCTTGGCGGCGTCCAGCATCTGCTCCAGTGTGACCACGCGCTGATCGGTCAACGGCGCTTGCGCGCCGCCTTCGTCGCTGCGCAAGCGCAGCTTCTGCAGATCGGCCAGCGTGAGCTCTGACAGCTTGCCGGTGCCATCGGTGGTGCGGTCCACGGTGGCGTCGTGCAGCATCACCAGGGTGCCGTCGGCCGCACGGCGCACGTCGGTTTCCATCACATCGGCGCCGATGGCGATGCAACGCCGCAGCGCTGCCAGGGAGTTCTCCGGTGCGGTGTCGGTGAAGCCATGCTGCGGTGCGGCCGCGTGGCAACCGCGATGGGCGACCACCACGATGCCGCCCTGCGGGTTGCTCAAGCGGGCCTGGATCGCCGCCACCCCGGTGGGGGCTGCATTCACAGGGCTGGCGAGCGCCGCGCACAGCATGGCGGCGACAGTGGCAACAGAACGTAGTGTCATTGAACAACTCTCGAGTGGGTGACTGATCGCCTGACGGCATCTGCACCAGGCAATGTGCATGCAAGCCGGATGCGGCAAGCAACGCTCGCACTTGCGATTCAACGCGCCATCGGCATCCGGCCCATGGCATCCCTTTCAAGCGCTACGCTCAGAACGTCGGCGTGAAGCGCAGACCGAACCAGTAGGTGGTGGGCACCGAGTAACTGTCCTTGAGCAGGTTCTGCCCTGGGCCAGTCACGCTGGTGATGCGGCTGTGGGTGATGTTGCTGACCTGGCCGATCAGGCTGAGTTGCTTGCTGATGGCATAGGTGGCGGTGAAGTCCAGCTGCGAGCGCGGCGACCAATACAGGTCCTGCCAATCGATATTGCTGACGATGGCACGCAAGGCCTTGCCCTGGCGATTGTAGGCCGCACGCAGCTCCAGCCCGCCGGTGTTGTAGAACACCGTTGCGTTGGCGGTGTAGTCCGGCTGACCGACCAGGTTGTCGAGCTTGCGTTCGCGCTGGGTGACAGCCGTACCGCTGCCGACGCTGTAAGGCACGTCCAGGCTGCCATCGAGCACGGCAACATTGGCACTGAAGCCCACACCGCTGAGCCACGGCGCGATGGGCGCCAAGGTGTTGACGATGCCGTTGAACTCGACCCCGCGGATGCGCGCCTTGGCGGCATTTGCCGGTGTGCTGATCAAGGCATTGGCGTAGGTGGTGCCGTCGAAGGTGAAACTGTCGGTACGCGAGAGCGTAAAGATCTCGTCCTGGATGCGCTTGTCGAACACCGCAGTGGACGCGAAGGCATCGAAGTCGCCGGGCAGGCGCCATTCCAGCGACAGGTCCAGGTTATTGGACACACGCGGCTTGATGTCCGGGTTGCCGATGGTGACGGTGACGCCTTGCGCATTCGGGTTGCCGGCGTCGGTCGTGTTGACGAAGCCGATCGAGGTGCGGGCTGCGTACGCGTCGTACGGCGGGCGGCCCAGCGTGCGGCTGGCACCGGCGCGCAGGTCCAGCGTGTCGGTCAGGTGGTAGGTCATGATGACCGACGGCAGCAGATAGTCGTAATCGGCACTGGTCGGGTTATCGACATAGACATAGCGGTTGCTGGCAGCATCGAGTTGGCGCTGGCGGCCCACCGTGTCGAGCTTGGTGCTGTCGAAATGCAAACCGGCCTGCACGTTGAGCCGATCGCTGCGATAGCTCACCAGCCCGTAACTGCCGAAGTTCTTTTCGGTATGGGTGAAGTTGTCCTGGTTGCTGAAGGCCTGCTGGTCGGTGCTGTTGAATGCGCTCAACGGCGCTGCCGCCAGCACGCGGTTGGCCTTGTCCGGATCGATGGTGATCAGGTTCAATCCGGCGTAACGCATCGGCGCCCGGCCGGTGCCGGCCACGTCGGCCAGGCCGAACGCCGGCGCGCTGGTATTGGGCTGATATTCGACGCGATAGATGTCGTAGGACGGCTTGTCGGTGGTGTACGACACGCCTGCCGCAAAGCCGATGCCCTGGTCGCTTTCGCCCTGATTGAAGCCGTAATCGAGCCGTCCGGTGAGGATGCGATCGGCAGCGGTGCGCTTGTAGTCCGGCCGCCAGTACGACAGGCTGTAGTTATCCAGGGTGTTGTAGGCCTGCGGCGACACCCCGAAGCGCTGATCGAAACCGGAGGTGTCGTAGTTGAATGCGTAATTGGGCGTGGCATTGACGGTCACACCACTGCCGGTCTGGCCCACCGGCACCGGCGCGGCGCGGCCGATGCCGGTGGCGTACTTGATCATCCGGATCGGCTCGTCGTAGGTGGCGTCGGACCACGCGCCGCGCGCAGAAAACTGCTGCCGATCGGTCGGCCGCCAGATCGTTCCCAACTGCGCAACCTTGGTGCGCGTGGTGACGATCTGATTGGAATATCCCACCTCGATATCGCCGCCCGGATAACTGCCGGAGGTGGCGGTCTGATTGAATACCCGGTTGCGGTTGCGCGGGTCGATGATGACCTCGTTGCGCTCCATGTTGTCCTTGAAGTAGTAGTAGCCGGCCATGGCATAGGCTTCGAGCGCAGCGCTGGGGCGCATTTCGAACTTGCCGGTGACGCCATAGCGGTCGCGCTGGTTCTGCACGTACCAGTACTTGTCCTGCTGCGGCACCGCCCAGCCATTACCGAGATTGGCGCCAGTCTGCAGCACGCCGTTGTTGTCGTAGAACCCGTAATGCACCGTATCGGTGGTCATATGGGTTTCGGTGTAGCTGCTCAACGTCTGGTAGTTGGCCGACAGCGTAAAGCCGTATTGCTGCTCGCTGCCGAAGGTACGGCTGCCGGTGGCATTCAAGCGATACCCCGGGTCGTCCTGATCGCGCGGCTTGCCGACATCGTTGGCGTGGCCCAGCGCAGCTTCGGCACTGAAGAACGGCTTGCCGCCGTTCTCGAACGCGCTACGCGTCTTGAGATTGATCGCGCCGCCGGTGGCATTGGGGTCCAGATCCGGCGTAAACGTCTTGACCACCTGCAACTCGCTGACCATCGAGGCCGGCAACAGATCCAGACGCACGCCGCGGGTGATCGAACCGAGCGTGCCGTTCGGCGTGCCGGGCGAGGCAATGGTCAGCCCATCAATGGTGACGTTGTTGTAGGACGGACCCAGGCCGCGCAACACCGGTGTGGCCGCTTCGTCGCGCGGATGCTCGTTATCGGTGGCCGGCAGTACCGACAACCCGGGAACGCGACGCAACGCTTCAACAATCGTGCTGTCCGGCAGTGCGCGCACATCGGTGGCGCTGATCACGTCGGTGATGTTGGTCGCCGCTCGCTTGCTCTCCACCGCCGCCGCATTGGCGCGCCGCACGCCGGTGACCTGCATGGCGTCGAGGGTCTGCACCCCGGTTCTGCTGGTGGTGGCCGGTGCGCCGCTATTGGCTGCATCGGCTTGCGACGATACAGGTGAGACAGCCGAGGCAGGATCTATCGCTGCGGCCTCCATGGAATCAGCAGATGCATCTGCTGACACTGCAGAACGTCGATTTGCAGTCGCAACTTCGGCATCGGGCGTGGTTTCCTCGTCGTTACTGACTGTGGCTGAAGCTGTGGCGTTGGCTGTCGCCGTACCTGCGCTCGTCAACGCGCTCGCGGTCGTGGCCATAGCCACAGAAGCCGCCTCAGCTGAGGCCTCGACTGGAATCCCCGCACGCGCGCTGGCCAATGCCTGCGAAGCAGGCGAGCAGGCCGCAATGGCCACGGTGAGAACGGACAGGTGTAAACGGTACGAATCGGAGCGCTGCATGGAATCCCGGGATCGCGCAGCAAGGACGCCGCGCCGGTGAGAAAGCAGGCCACCGTAGCCAGTAACAATGACCTTTGCGTGTCACCCGCATCGCATCGAAAAGACAGTGCGCAGCGATGTCCCCGCATGCGAAGCAGCGGTATCGTCGACGTAGGAGCGCGCTTGCGCGCGATGTGCCTTTCCCGATGCCGCCAATCGCACGTAGGAGCGCGCTTGCGCGCGATGTGGCTTTCCCGGTGAAGCCGCATCGCGCGCAAGCGCGCTCCTACGGAAGCCGGACGGCATGTCCGAATGGATAGTCGCCAACCCGTGCGGACATCCGGGCGCAGCGGATTGGCGATCAGGTAAAAACGCCCCGCCGTTAGGAAGGCGCGCCAGCATGAACAGTCGCAATGACCTATGTGTGCCACCCGCATGCATCAAAAAGACAGCGCGCGGCGATGTCCCCACATGCGAAGCATGCGGTATCGTCGACGTAGGAGCGCGCTTGCGCGCGATGAGCTTTCCCGGGGACGCCGCGTCGCGCGCAAGCGCGCTCCTACGGAAGCCGGATGGCATCCCCGAATGGATAGTCGCCAACCCGTGCGGACATCCGGGCGCAGCGGATTGGCGATCAGGTAAAGACGCCCCACCGTTAGGAAGGCGCACCAGCGCGGCCAGTCGCAATGACCTATGTGTGCCACCCGCATCGCATCAAAAAGACAGCGCGCGGCGATGTCCCCACATGCGAAGCAGCGGTATCGTCGACGTAGGAGCGCGCTTGCGCGCGATGAGCTTTCCCGGGGACGCCGCGTCGCGCGCAAGCGCGCTCCTACGGATGCCGGATGGCATCCCAGAACGGATAAGCGCCAACCCGTTCAACCAGTCCGGCGCGCAGCGGATTGGCGATCAGGTAGCGAGCCGCGATGCGCAGATCGTCTTCTTTGCGCAAGGCACGGTCGTGGTAGGCGCGCGTCCAAACCGCACCGCGCACCCCGCGTTGCTCATTGACTGCACGCGTGCTTGCCGCCTTCATGCGTGACACCGTCCGCGCCAATGGCGTCACATCCCCCAGCTGCACCAGCCAGTGGACGTGGTCCGGCATCAGCACCCAGGCAAGCAACGAGGCATCTTCCGGCACTGCGGCGATAAAGGCGCGGCACGCCGACGCGGCCAGCGGAAAATCGTCGAACACCCGTCGCCGCTGCCAGGTTGTGGCGGTGAGGAGATAGCAGCACCTTGCAAGCGAGCGCCGGCCACGACGTAGCGCCCGATGTCCTGCGGAAATGGAGCTGGTCATCGATGCATGCTGACCCGCCCGCGCAAACCCTTGCATCGGAGTCGGACGCTCGCTTCGGTGAGAAAACCCCGAACGTAGGAGCGCGCTCGCGCGCGATGGGGCGTTGCCGGGAAAGCCCCATCGCGCGCAAGCGCGCTCCTACCTTGTTGCCTTACGGCTGCACCACCGTGATCGTTGACGGGGTGGTGCGGCCTACGCCACGCAACTCCGGCCGGTACATGTCTTCCACCAGCGACGGCGGCACCGTGTAGGTGCCCGGCGTCACCGCACGCACCAGGTAATACACCTGCGCCTTGCTGCCCGACGACAGCGCCAGCGCGGCCACATAACGGTCGTCGCGGAACTCTTCGTGCTTGACGTCGGCGGCGCTGGAACGCTCGCTGATGCCGATGCCGTCCACCACCACATCGGCCCATTGCTTGGCATCGCCGAGATTGAAATTCTCGATTTCCAGGCCGGCCGGCAACAGATCGGTGAGCAAGGCATCGGGCATCGATTCGTTGGCGGTGATGGTGACGCGCACGATCAACGCCTCGCCTTCCTTCAACGCGCGCGGCGTCCACGGCTTGCCGTCGGTGGTGTACCAGCTGCGCTCCACGCTGAGGTGACGCGTGTCCGCCTCCGGTGCGGTACGCGGGATGCCGGCCACTTCAATGCTGGCATACATCGGCGCCTCGCCCTGCGGCGCGAACTGCACGCCGCGGGCCAGCGCCGCACTGTCGAAGCTGCGTGCGAACACACGGGCCGGTGCGATCTGCTGCACCTCATCGCCCACCGTCAAGCTGCCCGAGACCTGCTTGCCCTGCCCCACCATCAACGCCTTGCCGAGCCGCGCCAGCGCGATCTGCTCCTGCGTGCTCAGCCACAACACACCGCCAGCACGGCGTGCATCCAGCGCCTGCCCCAGGGCCACCACGCGGGTGTCGTACTCGGGCTTGGACAGGCCACGTTCGTGCAGCAAGGCCATCATCAAGGCATCGTCGCGAATCGCACTGCCGTAGTCGCCGAAATACGGCGGCCGCTCGGAACTGTCCTTGGCGAAGCCAGCCTTGATCGCCGCCTCGCCCCGCTTGGTGTCGCCCTGCATCGACAGCGCCGCACCCAGATGCACCAGCGACAGGCCAGTCAGCGCCTTGCTGCGCTGGTTGTCGTACAGCGCGCGCAGCGTGCCCAGCGGAGCGCGGTTGACGCGTGCCAGCACGTAGCCGGACCACGCCTGGTTGGCGAACTTCAGATTGTCGCGGCGGTCCTGCCCATAGAACTCGTTGCCGCCGGACAGCAGGTCTTCGCTGAGGCGGTTGAGCGCCTTCTGCAGCACGTTGTCGGGCACCGCAAAGCCGGCGTCCTTGGCATCGAGCAGGAACTCGGCGATGTACGGGGTCAAGCCCGGATTGACGTAGCCATCGTCGCCCCATATCGAAAAATGCCCGCTGGCGATCTGCATCGACGCCAGGCGGCCGAACGCGCCTTCCATGCGCTCGCGGCGCGTGGCCGCATCCAGCCCCTTGGTGCCCAGCGCCTTGGCAGTGGCCTCGTCGAGCAGCAGCGCGGCATACCCCTTGCTGGTGGTCTGTTCGGCGCAGCCATACGGATACTCCAGCGCGCCCTGCATGGCGCTGGCGAACGGAATCGGCGGTAGCGGGCTGACCAGCATGCGCGCGGTGACCGAACCGGCCATCAGGCCATCGGCATTGGCGCTGTCCAGGGCGACCGGTGCCAGCGGGTCGAGCACGCGCGTCTGCGTGCGCAGCACCTGCGGCCACCCGGCACGTACCGGCAGCTCGTAGTTGCGGTCGGCCTTGAACCCATTGCCGTCCACGCGTACGCGCACCTTGGCCACGCTATAGCCTTCAGTGGCCGTCAGCGGGAAGCTCAGCGTCTGCTTGGCATCCACGCCCAGCTTGATGCTGCGCGCCGCCTCGGCAATCGACAGCGGGCCGATGCCATCCACACGCACATTGAACTCGCCCGGCTTGCCGGTGAAATTCTGCACGTCCAGCGTCACCGTACTGCGGTCGCCCGGCGCCATTACGCGCGGCATGCTGGCTTCGGCCAGGATCGGCGCACGCACGATGGTTTCCATGTCGCGGTTGCCGTAGCGCGTGTCCGAATACACCAGTGCCGACACCCGCAACGTGCCGTTGAAATCCGGCACCGGCAGTTGCACGCGCGCATTGCCACGGGCATCGAGCGTCACCGACCCGGAAAACAGGTCCACGGTCTGCACGCGCGCAGTCGGGCGCTTGGCCTGCGGCAAGGCTTCCAGCGCCATGTCGCCGCCGAACTTGAGCTTGCCGCTGGCGCCTTCGAAACTCTCGATCACGCGGCCATAAATGTCGTAGGCATCGGTGCCCAGGCGCCGCTGCGCAAAGAACTGCGCGTTGGCATCGGGCACCGGGAAGCGGGTGATGTTGAGAATCCCGACATCCACCGCCGAGATGGTGACGTGCGCCGCCTTGCCCGCCAGTTCCGGCACGCTCACCGTCACCGGCAGCGATTGCTCCGGGCGCATCTGCTTGGGCGCGGACAGGCCGACCGCCACGCGGCGCGCCTTGCGATCCATCGGCACATACGCCACACCCACCGCACGCGCGGGAGTGATCTTGCTCGGCGCGGTGCCGCCGCGGAACACCAGCGCGGTGACGTAGACGTCGTGACGCTCCCAGGCCTCGGTCACCGGAATGTCGAACGTGCTACCCGGCTTGACGTCGATGTCCTGCACGTACAGCAGCTTGTCGCTTTCCACCAGCAGCACGCCCTTGCCGGCATGCGGCGGGGTCAGCGTGACGGTGAGCGTGTCGCCGGCACGGTAGCCGGTCTTGTCCAGCGCCAGCTTGACCTTGTCCGGGCGCGCGTCCAGGCCGCGGTTTTCGTCGTTCCAGCTCCAGCCGGCGCGGAACGGGTAACGCGTGGTCAGCCCGGTGGCCGGGTCGAACACGTCCAGGCGGTACTCGCCCCATTCCACTGGGAAATCGAGCTTGGCATTGCCGCTGCCCACATCGAGCGTGCGGGTGTCCTTGTTCTCGAAGCGGCGGGTGAAGTCGTAGTCCCAATGGTCGTCGGTGTAGTTCCAGTGATAGTCGCGCAGCTCGCGCACCAGCGTGGCCTTCAGGCCCTTGGCCGGCTGCGGCTTGCCGTCGGCATCCACGCGGGTGAGCTCGAACCGCGCGCTGCCGTTGGCATCGGCGCCGTCCTTGTCGTCGAACAGGGGGCGCACGCCGACCAGCGCCTTGGCCGGCCACAGCACCCGCTTGACTGTGCGGGTGACGGTGCGCCCGCCGGTCTCGTAGACGCTGCCGGACACCACCGCGGCGATCGTGCTGACCGGCTTGGCTTCGGCCGGCAGCGCGATGTCTTCGCGCAGGATG
Organism: Xanthomonas sp. 10-10; assembly: GCF_040182365.1. Classification (NCBI taxonomy): domain Bacteria; kingdom Pseudomonadati; phylum Pseudomonadota; class Gammaproteobacteria; order Lysobacterales; family Lysobacteraceae; genus Xanthomonas; species Xanthomonas sp. 10-10. The sequence goes on along the minus strand of NZ_CP144460.1, from coordinate 1,461,149 downwards.
CCGTCGCTGCCGAACGTGGTATCGATCACGTCCTTGGCTTCGCGCGGCAGCTCCAGTGTGGGGTCGCCGAAGAACCAGCCCGGCAAGGACTCGAGCGGATGCTGCTCGACGCTGACCGCCAGCTTGGCGGTGAAGCGGTTGCCATCGGCCGGCGCGCCATACAGATACGCGGCATTGGCGACCAGCTTGAACGGCTGGCCGGCGCTCAAGGTCTTTTGCGCGGCATCCAGGTCCAGCTTCATGCGCTCGGGCAGGAACTCTTCCACCCGCACCGTCATGCCCTGCACGGCATCCTTGCTGGCCGGGTCGGTACGGAACTCCACCTGCCAGCGGCCGGTGGGCGCGTCGGCCGGAATCTGCTGGGTGAATTCGAAGTAGCCCTGTTGGCCGGGTTGCAGCTTGGTTTCGCGGAAGGTCTTGCCGTCCGGCTGCTTCAGGCGCAGGAACACCGGCTGCGGCTTGGTGGGCTTGCCGTCGTTGTCGCGCAGGATCGCCGACACGCGCATGGTCTCGCCGGGGCGATACAGATCGCGGCCGGCCCAGGCGAACACGTCGAACCACGCACTCTGGCGACCGGCCACCGCAAACTCGCTCAGGTCCAGCGCCGGCTGGTTGAACGGCAGCAACGAGACGTCGGTCTTGCTGCGCGCCACCAGCACGTGGCCGGCATCGAGCGTGTAGTTGAGCAGCGCATTGCCGTTGCCGTCGGTGGCGGCCTTGAGGAACAGCTCGCCCTTGGCATCGAGGATGCGCACTTCCACGTTCTTGATCGGCTCGCCGCTCTGCAGCGAAGCGGTGTGCACGAACAGCTTGTCCTTGTAGGCGCGCGTGTGCAGGCCGATGTCGCTGACGGTGAAGAACGCGGTCTCTTGCTCGCTCTCGAAACTACCGGCGCGCTTCATCACCGCAAAATACAGGCCAGGCTCCTGCAGTTCCTTGATGTCCTGCGTCGGCAGGTAGGTCAGCACACGCTCGTTCTGCTTGCCGCCCAGGATGAACCGGTTGACGTAGACCGGGTCGGCCAGCTTGGACAGCGGTTGTTTGCCACTGTATTGGCTCTCAAGCTCCCAACTGCCGCGACGACCGCCGCGCTGAAACTGCTGGAAGAACGCCGGCAGCGACTTTTCGCGCACGCGCAGGAACTCCACGTCCACTTCCGGCACGTTGACCGACACCACCGGCAGGCCGCGGCTTTCGCGCGCCGGCAGCACGCTGCCTTGCGAAGCGAACCCGACCACTGGCTTGAGCGCGCCGGTGTAGACCTTCTGCTTGAGCGGCTTGCCCAGGCGACTACCATCGGCGGCCAGCAGGTTGGCGTCGATCAGTACCGTGTAGTCCTTGGCCGCCTCCACGTACGGGTAACGCAGCGTCTTGCCGTCATCGGACAGCGTCCAGCTGCTGTCGCCGGTGCCGACCTTCTCCTCGAAGCGCACCAGCGCATCGAAATCCTGCGTCCCCACCAGCGGACGCGAGAATTCCAGCGCCAGCGACAGACCGTCGCCGGCCTGGTCGGGATAGGCACGCGCCAACGCGAATCCGGTGATGGCCTGCTTGTCGGCCTTGATCGCCTCGCCGCTGGCGGCGGGCAATTGGCCACTTTCGTTGCGCTTGCACGCCACCGCGCCGATCGCCACGCTCAGCAACACCACCCACAGCAACATGCGCCGTGTACCCGACCACCTCATCCCTGATTCCCGGCTGTCCATTCGCGCTACCCCATGACTGAGGACGCAAGTATAGCGACGCCAATCGTGTCGCCGATGGCCGCTATGAGGCGACGCATGGACTTACCGATGGGCGGTGATCGTGTGCCGCTGTGCGAGCGTCGCGATGGCACCGGCGGCCCGACCAGCCGCACTGTCCCCGTCCATTGAGACAAAACACCTAAAGCCATCGAGATTTAGAACCGTGGCGGCGTTTGGGCGCGATCCGATGCTTAAGTCAAAAGCTCGGTGGGTCCAGGGCGCGGCGCCCTCACCGCTCGCGGGACACGCCGTGAACCCATCCTTGGGGGCTCGGTGGCGGCATCCATGCCGCCACACGGTCCCGCAACCGGCGAGGACACCGCACCAGACGGCTGGTCGGCTGCTTTATAAAAACCAAGCACACCGACCATCTCGACGGGCCCTTGCCCGCCCAGCGTCGCGGGACCTTACGCGGCATGGATGCCGCGTAAGAGCCTCCATGGACGGATTCACGGCGTGTCCCGCGACGCTGGGCGGGCAAGGGCCCTGCAGCCAAGTTGCAGCACTATCGCCGTAAAGCCGTTTCGTTCGCCGCTCTTAGTGCAACTGCAACAACGTGCGCATGTACATCTCGATCAACGCTGGCTTGTCCGCACGCAGGCACGCCTGCACGTTCGCGGTGCCTTTGCCCTCGCGGGTGTACCCCTGCGCATCGACCTCCAGATGCAATGGCGTGGTCGGGCACAGGTCGGGGCGCAGCAGCCAGGCCACCGGCACTGCGTCGAACAGGGTCGGCGTGGCGCTGGCCCAGGGCTGGTCGGTATTGCGCCACTGGTAATACAGCTGGGTGAGCGCATCGGTCAGATCATCGCCGTGCGCAAACAGCGCGACGCGTTCGGGTTCTTCCAGCGTGATCTGGGTGGCATCCAGCGGCAGCAACACGATCGGCACGCCGGCCGCGAACACCTGCTGCGCCGCCGACACATCGGAGAGGATGTTGTACTCCGGCGCCGGCGCACTGGCCGGCCGATACGCCGACTTGCCATAGCCAACGCGTACCGACCCGCCCATCGCCACGATGCGCTTGAGCTTGGCAAAGCCGGCCGGGTCGCGCCGCTGCGCCAGTGCGGCGTCGGTCATCGGCCCCAACACCAGCAAGGTCACCTCGCCCGGATGCAGGCGCGCCTGCTGCAGGATCATCGCCGCCGCATCCGGCAACTTGCCCGGCAACTGCCCCTTGGACGCCCAGCGCGCCTGGCTGAAGGGAATCGTGCTGGTGGTGCGCGCGCCCACCGCCAACGGAATCTCGCTACGTCCGGCCTGCTGCAACAGGCGCTGCAGCAGCTGCGCACGCAAACTGGTATCGCCCCAGGCCGATGCGATGCCCAACACGCGCAGCTGCGGGCTACGCAGCAACAGCCCGAGCGCAAACGCATCGTCGATGTCGTCGCCGATATCGGTGGAGACCACCAGCAACTCGGTGGATGCGGGCGTTGGCGCCGCCTGCGCTGCGGTCACGGCAGGCGTCTGCGCCCATGCCACTGCCGACGCACACCACAGCCCCAGCATCCACCACATGTTTCGCCATCTGCGCTGCATGCACCTACTCCTGCCGCCATAAAAAAACCGCCGGCATCATAGCCGGCGGTTCAATCGTGCTACACCAACACGCCGATCAGAAGTTGGCGCGGAACTGCGCACCGACGATGCGCGGGTCGTTGATGAAGCCGGTGAGGTTGTTGAAGTCGATCGCACCGGTCACGCGGATCTGGTTGGTGCAGTTGCGGCAGAACACCGACAACTCGTACGCGCCCGCGCCCCAGTTGTAACCGATCTTGGCGCCGCCTTCGACCAGCGGCTGGCCGGTGAACTCCTTGGAGTCGTACAGGAAGAAATTCACTTCGCTGCGGTAGGACCAGTCGGTGTAGAAGAACAGCTCGCCATCGTTGCCCATCGGGATGCCGTAACGCAGCGTGGCGTTGGCCATCCACTTGGCAGCCTGCGGCAGATCGTTGCCGTCGATGATGGCGTTGCCGGCCGCATTGAGCGGGTCGGTCACGGTGCAGGTGCGGCACACGCCCACCGACAGGCTCGGGTCGTCGATGCGGGTCCAGTTGTAGGCGCCGCCGGCGGTGACGCGCAGGTTCTGGGTGAGCAGCGCTTCGAAGTCGAACTCGGCGCCGCGCGCCTTGGTCTTGTCGGCGTTGAGCAGGCGCACGTCGTTGGAGACGCCGCCCACTGCGGTGAGCTGCTGGTTCTTGACGCGGAAATCGTAGATGTCGAAGCTCAGGCGCGCGCGGTTGTCGAACAGGTCCGACTTGATGCCGATCTCGAACGAATCCACCGTCTCCGGCTCGGCCACGGTCAGCGGCGCGGTGCCCGAGGGCACGCCGAAGCTGGCGCCGCGGAAGCCACGTGCCGCACGGGCGTACACGTTGACGTCGTCGTTGATGGCGAAGGTGGCCGCCAGATCGCCGGTGACCTTGGAGTTGTCGGTCTCGCCGCTGGACGGCTCGACCAGCGTGACGCGGTCCAGCGCCAGCACGTCGAAGGTCTTCTTGTCGTAGGTGTAGCGGATGCCGGCGCGCAGGTTAAGGCGATCGGTGGCCGCATAGTTCAACGAGCCGAATGCCGCCCACGAGGTGTTGCGCTGGCGGGTCAGCTGGTAGCTGGCCAGATCGCCGCCGCTGAAGGTGTTGTAGGTGTAGTTCTCGCCTTCCACATCGTCGTGGAAGTAGTACAGGCCGGCCTGCCAGTTGAGCGGGCCCTCGTACTGCGATTCGGCGCGCAGTTCCTGGCTGTACTGGTCCAGGCTCTTGATGCCGCCGGCGGTTTCCACCGGGAACGGAATCACGCCCGGACCGGACGGCGGTGCGAACACCGCGCCGAAGCCACCGTCGATGTCGCCACGGCTGTAGTACTTGCCGATGCCCTCATACGCGGTGATCGAGTGCAGCGCGATGTCGCCCAGGTCCCAGGTCAGGTTGGCGCTGCCGCCATAGGTCTGCAGTTCCTGGGTGTTGGCGCCGTCGATGAAGGACTTCTCTTCGTCGAAGCCGTCCACCAGCTGGTTGGTGCCGGGCTGGATGATGTTGGCGCGGAACAGGCGCGCGGTGCCATCCAGGTGACGCGCATGCGCGTTGAACAGGGCACTGAAATCGTCGCTGGCCTGGTACAGCAGCTGCAGGCGCACGGCCGAGTCGGTATAGCCTTCCAGATCGCGGCCGTCGCGGTTTTCCACCCAGTCGTCGCGGCGCTGGCCCAAGGTGGACAGGCGCGCTGCCCAATGCTCGCCCATCGCGATGCTCAGGCCGCTTTCCAGGGTCATGGTGCCGTAGGTGCCATAGGACAGGCTGGCGTAGCCATCATTGGCGCCGATGGTCGGCTTGACCGAGTTGAACTTGACCACGCCGGCCGGCGTATTGCGGCCGAACAGCGTGCCCTGCGGGCCGCGCAGCACTTCCAGGCCTTCCAGATCGAAGATCGGGAAGCCCTTCAGGAACGCGTTTTCCTGCACCACGTCGTCATAGATCAGCGACACCGGCTGCGAGGCGTAGGTATTGAAGTCGGTGTTGCCGTAGCCGCGGATGTACACGCGCGGGAACACACGGCCATTGGACGATTCGATGTTGAGGCTGGGCGCCTTGCCCGCCAGCACGCGGATGTCCGAGCCGCTGGTGGAGATGGCGTCCAGAAATTCCGGGCGCAGCACGCTGGCCGACACCGGCACATCCTTGGAATCTTCCGAACGACGTTCGACCGTGACCTTGACCGCATCCAGACGCACGACACCGTCGTCGCCAGAAGCCTGCTGTGCAGCAGCGTGGAACGGGAGAAGCGAAACGACGGCAACGGCAAGCGCGCTGATCTTGAGCGACCGGCTGGCTGACATGGGAAGACTCCGAATTCTGGTGGCGGGGCGGCTGCCTGGCCTGCATGCCGCGGTGCAACAGAATTAACACGATTTACACAAATATGGCAGAGCTCGTACGAAAAAGTTTCCATAATTCGAAAGAGCGTTCGAATTAATGCAACACACCCGTGTAATTTGTGCGCCAGGGCTGAGCCAGTCTCCCGATATGGTTCAAGCGACGTCTTCTGCGTGTTGCTCCTGGCGCCGACAATCTCGGTCAGGCGTGCGGTCGCCAGGGGCCTGCAAGGCGGGCACTGGACCGCTCCGCAGGGAGCCCGGGTGAACGGACGAACCGCAGACTTCGGGGGGGGGGCGATCCGGGTGCCATCGCCCGGCAACGCTGGTCTGAAGCCGGCCCGCAGCGCAGGCGCATTGCGGGCGGCGTTGATCGCTGCGCAACCGGTGAGCCATCGGTTCTGTCAGTCAGGGGGCCGCTCACACCTCCCGGCAACACATTGCCGCCCGTCTTGGCGATGCCAACCGCTACCCAGGCAACGACGTGCGGATACCAGCACATGCGGCAAGCGAGCGCCCGGATCGGCAACGCGCGGCCGCCGCTCATTCACTCCGGCGCGGGCACCCGCACCCAGCCTTCCATCAGCACCCGCGCACTGCGGCTCATCAGCGCCTTGGTGACCTGCCACTGCCCATTGACCTGTGTTGCCTCGGCCCCCACCCGCAAGGTGCCTGACGGATGCCCGAACCGCACCGCCGAGCGCGCCGCGCCGCCGGCCGCCAGATTAACCAGCGTCCCCGGCACGGCCGCAGCAGTGCCGATAGCCACCGCCGCGGTGCCCATCATCGCGTGATGCAGCTTGCCCATCGACATCGCCCGTACCAGCAGATCGATCTCGGCCGCATGCACCGGTTTACCACTGGAGGCGATGTAGTCCGCAGGCGGTGCAACGAACGCCACCTTGGGCGTGTGCTGGCGCGTGGCCGCATCTTCCAGCCGCGCGATCAAACCCATGCGTACCGCACCGTGTGCACGCAAGGTCTCGAACATGCTCAGCGCACGCGGATCGCCATTGATGGCGTCCTGCAGTTCGGTGCCGGTGTACCCCAGATCGCGCGCATTGACGAAGATGGTCGGAATGCCGGCGTTGATCAGCGTTGCATCGAGCCGGCCAAGGCCGGGAATGTCCAGCTGGTCGATAAGATTGCCAGTGGGAAACATCGCTCCGCCCTCGCCTTCGGCATCGTCGGCCGGGTCAAGGAACTCCAGCTGCACCTCGGCCGCCGGAAAGGTCACCCCATCCAACTCGAAGTCGCCGGTTTCCTGTACCTGACCAGCGGTCATCGGCACGTGCGCCACGATGGTCTTGCCGATGTTGGCCTGCCAGATCCGCACCGTTGCCACGCCATCGCGCGGCAGCGTTGCGGCATCGACCAGGTCGTTGGCAATCGCAAACGGCCCCACCGCCGCCGACAGGTTGCCGCAGTTGCCGCTCCAGTCCACGAACGCGCTGTCGATGGACACCTGCCCGAACAGGTAGTCCACATCATGACCCGGCCGCGCGCTGGTGGAGACGATCACGCTCTTGCTGGTGCTTGAGGTCGCCCCGCCCATGCCGTCGATCTGCTTGCCATAGGGATCGGGGCTGCCGATCACCCGCAGCAACAGCGCATCGCGTGCAGCACCGGGCTTCTGCGCCGCTGCGGGCAGGTCCTGCAGACGGAAGAACACACCCTTGCTGGTGCCGCCGCGCAGGTAGGTGGCGGGGATGCGGAGTTGGGGAGCAAATGCCATGAAGGTTCCTTGAAAACGACGTGCGGACGTACCGGAAATTCTGCGTAGCGCATTGATACGATATGGCAGCGCGTCACCGTGAAAATCTCAAGCATGCAATCCTGCGCAGATCAGAACGGCAAGTGCGCCTGGTCAGGCAGGAAGCCGTCGGGTCGCAACTGCCAACATGCAATGGGGGCATAGTGATACGGCCGCCCACCGCCCTCGACCAGTAACACTTCGGTAGCGTGCCACGTGATGGGCACAATGGGCTGCGTCAACTTGCTCGGCGCCGCATAGCTAATCGTTACGTGCGGCGTATGTCCGCTCGCAACGTGAAAGCCTTCGGCACGTAGCGCTGCTGAGATAGCAGCCTGTAACGCAACGAAAGCAGATGGATTGCCCTCTGCCCGAAATGCCCAATGCACTGGGTCTGTTCCGCGACTTGTAATCCGGTTCAAGCAAAACGTGACTGCCTGGGCATCGAGGCGATCACCCACACGTAGCATGGCCGCACGCGCAGCAGGCCCTTCGAACCGATCCGAGACCGACTGATGCCAGTTGCCAGGATCGAAATAGGCATCGCCAAGCATCGCATCGAGACGGTGTGCAGCCACGGCACCGACCATGGCGTCAAGCACCTGCGGTGGCGGCTTGAGCATGAAGATCAATCGCGAAGAGTCGGCCATGATGCTGCCCTATGCGGCCTTGCTTGCCTCAAGAAAATCCTGCGCAAACCGCTGCAGCACACCACCGGCTTCGTAAATAGAGACTTCCTCCGCGGTATCCAGCCGGCAGATCACCGGCACCTGCAACTGCTCGCCATTACGCCGATGGATCGAGAGTGTCAGCGTGGCGCCTGGGGTGCGCTCACCGGAGACATCGAAGGTCTCGCTGCCATCGATACCCAGACTCTTGCGGTCGGTTCCAGGTTTGAATTCCAGCGGCAGCACGCCCATGCCGATCAGGTTGGTGCGGTGAATGCGCTCGAAGCCCTCGGCCACGATCGCTTCCACGCCCGCCAGCCGCACGCCCTTGGCGGCCCAGTCGCGCGAGGAGCCCTGGCCGTAATCGGCGCCGGCAACGATGATCAGCGGCTGTTTGCGCGTCATGTAGGTTTCGATCGCCTCCCACATGCGCAGCACCTGGCCTTCCGGTTCCAGCCGCGCCAGCGATCCTGCCTTCACCTGTCCATCGACCACGGCCATTTCGTTGACCAGCTTGGGATTGGCGAAGGTAGCGCGCTGCGCGGTGAGGTGATCGCCGCGATGGGTGGCGTAGGAATTGAAGTCTTCTTCCGGCACGCCCATCTGCGCAAGGTATTCGCCGGCCGCACTGCTGGCCAGGATCGCATTCGATGGCGACAGGTGGTCGGTGGTGATGTTGTCGCCCAGTACCGCCAGCGCCCGCATCCCGCGCAGGCTGCGCGCACCGGCCAGCGCGCCTTCCCAATACGGCGGGCGGCGGATATAGGTGCTTTGCGGGCGCCAGTCGTACAGCGGGCTCACGCGGAGTCCCTGCCCCACGCTGCGCTTGAACATCGGGTCGTAGACGCTGCGGAAATGCTCCGGCTTGACGCTGCGCGCTACCACCGCATCGATCTCCGCATCGCTTGGCCACAGATCCTTGAGCGTCACCGCCACGCCATCGGCGTCGATGCCTAGCACATCCTTTTCGATATCGAAGCGCACCGTGCCGGCGATGGCGTAGGCAATCACCAGCGGTGGCGATGCCAGGAACGCTTGTTTGGCATACGGATGGATGCGGCCATCGAAGTTGCGGTTGCCCGACAACACCGCTGTCGCATACAGATCGCGGTCGATGATCTCCTGCTGGATCGCCGGATCCAACGCCCCGCTCATGCCGTTGCAGGTGGTGCAGGCGAACGCCACGATGCCGAAGCCCAGCTGCTCCAGCTCGCTCAACAGGCCGGCTTCTTCCAGATACAGCTGCACCGCTTTTGACCCCGGCGCCAGCGAACTCTTGACCCACGGCTTGCGGGTCAGGCCGCGCGCATTGGCATTGCGCGCCAGCAGGCCGGCGGCGATGACATTGCGCGGATTGGAGGTATTGGTGCAGGAGGTGATCGCAGCGATGATCACCGCGCCATCGGGCATCTGTCCCGGCACCTCGTCCCATTGCCCCGCGATACCGCGCTGCGCCAACTCACTGGTCGCCACGCGCTTGTGGGGGTTGGAGGGCCCGGCCATGTTGCGCACTACGCTGGATAGATCGAACTGCAGCACGCGCTCGTAGTGCGCCGTCGCCAGGTCGTCTGCCCACAGGCCGGTGTGGCGCGCGTAGTTTTCCACCAGCGCCACCTGCGCATCGTCGCGACCGGTCAGTCGCAGGTAGTCGATGGTCTGCCGGTCGATATAGAACATCGCCGCGGTGGCACCGAATTCCGGCGTCATGTTGGAAATGGTGGCGCGGTCGCCAATGGTCAACGCGCTGGCGCCGGTGCCGAAGAACTCCAGGTACGCCCCTACCACGCGCTGCCGGCGCAGGAACTCGGTCAATGCCAGCACGATGTCGGTGGCGGTGATGCCCGGCGCCGGCCGGCCGGTCAGTTCCACGCCGATGATGTCCGGCAGCCGCATCCACGAAGCGCGTCCCAGCATCACGTTCTCCGCTTCCAGCCCGCCCACACCCACAGCGATCACGCCCAACGCATCCACGTGCGGGGTGTGGCTGTCGGTACCCACGCAGGTATCCGGAAACGCCACGCCGTCCAGTGTGTAGATCACCGGCGACATCTTCTCCAGATTGATCTGATGCATGATCCCGTTGCCCGGCGGAATCACTTCCATGTTCTCGAACGCGCGCTTGGTCCACTCGATGAAGTGGAAGCGGTCGGCGTTGCGGCGATCTTCCACATCGCGGTTCTTGGCGAACGCCTGCTTGTCGAAGCCTGCGTATTCCACCGCCAACGAATGGTCCACGATCAGCTGCACCGGCACTACTGGGTTGACCTGCGCCGGGTCGCCGCCTTGCTCGGCGATGGCATCGCGCAGGCCGGCCAGGTCCACCAGCGCGGTCTGCCCCAGGATGTCGTGGCAGACCACACGCGCCGGAAACCATGGAAAATCCAGGTCGCGCTTGCGCTCGATCAACTGGCGCAGATAGGCCTCCAGCATCTGCGGCTGCGCGCGTCGCACCAGATTTTCGGCGTGTACGCGCGCGGTGTACGGCAATGCCGCATACGCGCCGGGCTGCAACGCATCGATGGCGGCACGTGCATCGAAGTACTCCAACGACGTGCCCGGCAGGGGCTTGCGGTACTGGCTATTCATGGCTGGCGATATCACAAAGCGGGCGGGGTCTGTTGCTGTTGCTGTTGCTGTTGCTGTTGCTGTTGCTGTTGTTGTTGCTGTTGTTGTTGCTGTTGTTGTTGCTGTTGTTGTTGTTGTTGTGGCTGGTGCTGTTGTGGCTGGTGCTGTTGTGGCTGGTGCTTGTGCTGGCATTGCTGTCACCACGTACTGCTCGCCACGCTCCCTTCTCCCGCAACGCGGGAGAAGGTGCCCGAAGGGCGGATGAGGGCGAGTCGCACGCAGCGGCTTTCAAGAGCGCTGATCCAGCGGCACAAACACCTGATCTTCCGGACCGGTGTAATTGGCCGAAGGCCGAATGATCTTGCCGTCCACGCGCTGCTCGATGATATGCGCGCTCCAACCTGCAGTGCGCGCCAGCACGAACAGCGGCGTGAACATCGCCGTCGGCACGCCCATCATGTGGTAGCTGACCGCACTGAACCAATCCAGGTTCGGGAACATCTTCTTGATGTCCCACATCACCGTTTCCAGGCGTTCGGCGATGTCGTACATCTTGCGGCTGCCCTGCTCATCGGACAGCTCGCGCGCCACGTCCTTGATCACCTTGTTGCGCGGGTCGGACACCGTATACACCGGATGACCAAAGCCGATCACCACTTCTTTGCGTTCCACACGCGCCTTGATGTCGGCCTCGGCTTCATCCGGCGTGTCGTAGCGCTTCTGCACTTCGAAGGCCACTTCGTTGGCGCCGCCATGCTTGGGACCGCGCAATGCGCCGATGCCACCGGCGATGGCGCTGTACATATCGCTGCCGGTGCCGGCGATCACGCGACATGCAAACGTGGAGGCGTTGAACTCGTGCTCGGCATACAGGATCAGGCTGGTGTGCATTGCACGCACCCACGAGTCCTTCGGCGCAAACCCGTGCAGCAGATGCAGGAAATGCCCACCGATCGAATCGTCGTCGGTCTCCACTTCGATGCGCTTGCCGTTATGGCTGTAGTGGTACCAGTACAGCAGCATCGAGCCCAGCGAGGCCATCAACTTGTCGGCGATGTCGCGCGCGCCCGGATGGTTGTGATCGTCCTTTTCCGGCTGCAGGCAGCCCAGCACCGAAACGCCGGTGCGCATCACGTCCATCGGATGCGCCGACGGTGGCAGCTGCTCCAGCGCGGCTTTCACCGCGGCCGGCACGCCACGCAAGGAACGCAACTTGGCCTTGTAACCGCGCAATTCGCTGCTATTGGGCAGTTTGCCGTGCACCAGCAGGTACGCGATCTCCTCGAACTCGCTGGTGGTTGCCAGATCCAGGATGTCGTAACCACGATAGTGCAGATCGTTGCCGCTGCGCCCGACGGTGCACAGCGCGGTGTTGCCGGCGGCAGTGCCGGACAGGGCAACGGATTTTTTCGGCTTGAAACCGGGAATGGCGGTGTCGTTCATGCGATGAGCTCCCAAGCGGTGGCGTGTTGCGGTGTCACTGAAAATTGACCAGGTGGACGCAGCAAGCGGCGATCATGCGCCTTTGCGCGCAAACAGTGCATCCAGGCGTTGTTCGTAATCGTGGTAGCCGATGCGCTCGTACAGCTCTTCGCGCGTCTGCATCGTTTCCAGCACCGCTTGTTGATGGCCGTCGCGCCGGATGGCGGTGTAGACGTCCTCGGCGGCCTTGTTCGCCGCGCGAAATGCCGACAGCGGAAACAACTGGATCGCCACACCGGCAGCGGCCAGCTGATCGCGGGTAAACAGCGGCGTCTTGCCGAACTCGGTGATGTTGGCCAGTATCGGCACGCCCACCGCATCGACAAAACGCTTGTAGGTCTCCAGGTCGTAGGCGGCCTCGGCAAAGATGCCGTCGGCGCCCGCTTCCACGCACGCGATGGCGCGCTCGATCGCCGCGTCCACGCCTTCCATCTGGATGGCATCGGTCCGCGCGATCAAAAAGAATGCCGGATCGATCTTGGCATCGGCCGCCGCCTTGACCCGGTCCACCATCTCGCCCTGGCTGACGATCTCCTTGCCAGGCCGATGCCCGCAGCGCTTGGCGCCGACCTGGTCTTCGACATGGCAGCCGGCCGCACCCGCCTTGATCAGCGATTTGATGGTGCGCTCGATGTTGAACGCGCTCGGCCCGAAGCCGGTGTCCACGTCCACCAGCAGCGGCAACGCGCAGACATCGGTAATGCGACGCACATCGATCAGCACGTCTTCCAACGTATTGATGCCCAGGTCCGGCAGCCCCAGCGAACCCGCCGCCACGCCGCCGCCCGACAGATAGATGGCCTGATATCCGGCACGCTGGGCCAGCAGCGCATGGTTGGCATTGATGGCGCCGATGACCTGTAGCGGCGACTCGGCAGCCAGCGCCGCGCGGAAGCGGGTACCGGCGGAAGAAATGGGCAAGGACGTCATGGCGATTCCTGGGATGGGATGCTGGGATAATGCGCAAACACCATGCCAATCGTAAGTGTTTGATTGCAATACAGCATGCCCGTCAATCGTTGCAGAAATGAAACGATTGATGCAACATGAAACAACCATGCAACATGCCAACTTCCATGCGTAGCCCCGCACCTGCAGCGCTGGCCGATACATCGCCTCCGGTGATCTGGACCGTCAGCGTGTCGCGGCTGACCGGCCTGCTGGCCGATGTCATCCCCGAATTCGACCAGCGCGCACGCATCGAGCAGATCAACCTCGGCTTTGCCGATGCAGTGGACGTCATCGGCCAGCGCCTGCGCCGCGAGCGCTGCGATGTCCTGGTCGCCGGCGGCTCCAACGCCGCCTACCTGCGCAGCCGGCTCGCGCTGCCGCTGGCGCCGATCCAGGCCACCGGCTTCGACCTGATGGAAGCGTTGGCGCGTGCGCGCCGTATCGCCCCACGTATCGGCGTGGTCACCCATGCCTCCGACGTGCCCTCGTTTCGCGCGTTCCAGGACAGTTTCGATCTGGACATCGAGCACCGCCGCTTCGTCACCGCCGAAGACGCGCGCGACCGCATCGCCGACCTGCGCGCCGGCGGCATTCAGGTCATCGTGGGCACCGGCATGGCGATCGATTTCGCCGAGCAGGCCGGCCTGCCGGGCGTGCTGCTGTATTCGGCCGATTCGGTCCGTCACGCGCTGGAAAACGCCATCGCCCTGGGCAACGCCTCCAGTCAGGAACGCCCGACCGCCCGCAGCAACGCACGACGGCTGCGCCGCAGCGAAACCCTGCTCGGCGACGACGCGGCAATGGTGCATGTCCGCGAGCTGGTGCAGTTGTATGCGCCGCACACCGGCACCGTGCTGATCAGCGGCCAGACCGGTACCGGCAAGGAGTTGGTGGCGCAACAGCTGCATGCAGGCAGTCGCCGGCGCGGCCGCTTTGTCGCGATCAATTGCGGCGCCATCAGCGAATCGTTGCTGGAAGCGGAGCTGTTCGGCTACAGCGATGGCGCCTTCACCGGCGCACGCCGCGGCGGCCACACCGGCCTGATCGAAGCCGCACAGGGCGGCACGCTGCTCCTGGACGAAATCGGCGACTTGCCGATGCCGCTGCAGACGCGCCTGCTGCGTGTCCTGGAAGAACGCGAAGTCCTGCGTGTCGGCGCTACCGTGCCAATTGCCGTGGATGTGCGCGTGATCGCAGCCAGCCTGCAGGATCTGCATACGCTGGTCGAGCAAGGGCGTTTTCGTCGCGACCTGTTCTACCGTTTGACCGCACTGCGCATCGCCCTGCCGCCGTTGCGCAATCGCTCCAACGACATCGCGCTGCTGCTGACGCACTATTTTCAACAACTGGGCAGCATTGCATCGCCCTTGTCGCCCGCAGCGCTGCAGCGGCTGCAGCAACATGCATGGCCGGGCAATGTGCGCGAGCTCCGCAACCTGGTCGAACGCTTATGCATTCACTGGAAGGCGCAAGCGCAGGGCCACCTAAGCCTGGAACAACTCCAACGCTGGGCGCCGGAACTGTTTGACGCACACACCGTCCCTGCACCGCAGGTCCACACCGAGCTCGCAGCATCCCGCCTGCAGCTTACCGCCACAGCGGTGCGTACGGCCCTGGAACGCGCCAACGGTAACCGCGCCCTCGCTGCCCAGACGCTCGGCGTTTCACGCACCACCTTGTGGCGCTGGATGCAGGCACAGGCAGTGGCGCCACCGTACTGAACATTGCACGTTAGCTCGGCTTCCGCCCGGGGAAGCCATGAGTGCTGATCTCCAGCGATTGATTCACTACTGCACGCAGCTGAGCGCGCGACGATCAGCGCGCAGGCGGCGATGCAGCGGTTACTTGATCCGCGTGTACTCAGTATCGCCCGTGCTCAGACGACCCGTCGCCTCGTCGATCGCGTAGTTGAGCGTGCCGCTACCACTGGACACCTGCAGCACCCCCTTGGTCAGCAGCGCCGGATAATTTCGGGTCCGGACCCCGCTGCCGAACAACTCCGGCGTGGTGTCGCGAATGATGAAGCTCTCGCCATTGTGCTCGATGCTCAGCACATTCTTCTGCGACTTCACATTGACCCACTTGCCCACATACTGCTCGCCAACATCGCGCGCGCACCCGGCCAACAGCAACATCGCAACCAGCGCACTTCCAAGCAGCGTCTTCATCGCCACTCCATCTCGACCCTGGCCTTGCAGGATGGCAAGTCCCTGTCGAGCCCGCAAGGCATCGACCCTAGCGAAAAGTGCTTACCTACGGCGTCTATCGAAACGCAACGCAGGCGCACGCTTCACAGCAACACCGGCCAAGAATTCATGACCGGTGCGATCGATAAAGCCCAGCGCCAAGCCACGCAGATCGCAGGCCCTGATCGAACGCACAGAGACGAACATCGCCGTGCCCTTCGCCAAGGCGATCGACCGCACTGCAGGGCCGCTGGGTTCGCGGCAGTGACTGCCGAGCAGTCGATTCAAAGAAGGCTGGCGCGCTGCCATATCCAAAGTCCCCACGGCAGCAGCTATCTCGCGATCACAAAAAAACCGGCTATCGCCGGTTCTTTATCTGACACTGAATGCATGGTGGGCGGTACAGGGTTCGAACCTGTGACCCTTGCCGTGTGAAGGCAATGCTCTACCGCTGAGCTAACCGCCCGGTGACGCGAGCCGCACATTATAGGGTAGCTGCGGCAATCGTCAACAGGTGTCTATCTGGGCAGGTCGCGTGCCCGCGCTGCAGCCATATCGTCCTTGCTGCGCGCGCGTCTGCAATGGGTTCGGCCGCACTGCAACGCATCCACAGCATGCCGGATTGGCCGCGCCCACGGCCCCGGGTCACATCGTATGGGTGGGCTTGTCCGAAGTGGTCAGGCCGGCCAGCAGGGTTTCGATCTTGTTGCGCACCGCCTCGCCTTCGGGGCCATCCGGGAACTGCACGCCGATGCCGGCGGCGCGGTTGCCCTGCGCGCCCGCAGGCGTAGTCCAGATCACCTTGCCTGCCACCGGCAGGCGTTCGCTGGAATCGGGCAGGGTCAGCAGCAGGAAGACTTCGTCGCCAAGCATGTAGCGCTTGGGGGTGGGCACGAAGATGCCGCCACCTTTGACGAACGGCATGTAGGCGCTGTAGAGCGCCGGCTTGTCTTTCAACGCCAGCGACAAAATGCCTTGGCGTGCATTCATTGCACTCATCGAGTTCCCCTAGAACGTGGCTGGCGCTCTCCCTCGCGCCAGGCCAGCAGCAATTCCGTCACTGCCAGGTCGGCGCGGACGGTGGTGCGCAGCAGATCGCGCGTGCGATTGGCGGCGTCGAACCAGGTCGCCAGCTTGTGCAACCGCGACGGATCGGTCAAGCCGGCCGAGGCCTGTGCCAACGCCAGGTCGGCCGCATGCCGCAAACGCTGATCGGCCTGACCGTCGTTGGTCCAGCGCTGCGCAACCTCCACCGCACCAACGCGGCCGCTGGCGATCTGCTCCAGGTCCTGCGCCACTGCGCGACGTACCGCCAGGCCATCCTCGCGCAACCACTGCGCGGCAAGACCGGGATGGCCGCGCGCAGCCTCCAGTGCGTCCTGCGCGGCGCGCTCGCTGACGCCTTGCGCCAGCAGCCAGGCCAGCGCTTCGTGCGCAGGCGGCAGCTTGAATTCCAGACGCTGGCAGCGGCTGCGGATGGTGGCAGGCAACCGCGCCGGCTGCGCACTGATCAACCACAGGTAGCGCCCCGGCGAGGGTTCTTCCAGGGTCTTGAGCAAGGCATTGCAGGCCGCGCGATTGATCGCATCGGCCGGGTCGACGATCACCACCTGGGCGATGCCGTACTGCGGCGTCAGCGACAGCTTCTGCGAAATCTCGCGCACCTGTTCGATGACGATCTCCGTCCGCAGCTTGTCGCCGGTGCGATTGGGAATGAACGAAATCAGCTGCAGGTCCGGATGGGTACCGGCGGCGATCAATTGCCGGGTGCGCTGCGCCAGCGCCGGGTCCGGCGAGCTGGCCAGCACGTGCTCGGCCAGGGCCAGCGCGACTTCGCGCTTGCCCAGCCCTTCCGGGCCGCAGATCAGCAGCCCGTGTCCGAGCCGGCCGGCATCCAGCGCCGCCACGGTCTGGTCGAAGGCGCGCTGCTGCCAGGGCGAAAACGCGGCGGTCATGGCGTGAGCTCCTTCTGCGGCAGGGTCGGCTCGCGGCGACGCTGCAGGTAGCGCGCCACCGCAGCGTTGTGTTCGGCCAAGGTGGCCGAGAAGGCGTGGGCGCCGGTGCCGTCGCCCACCGCCACGAAGTACAGCGCATCGCCGGGGGCGGGGCGCACCGCTGCCAGCAGCGCCTCGCGGCCGGGCATGGCGATCGGCGTCGGTGTCAGGCCGGTGCGGGTATAGGTGTTGTAGGGCGTATCGGTGGTCAGGTCGCGGCGGCGGATGTTGCCGTCGTAACTGCTGCCGATGCCGTAGATCACGGTGGGGTCGGTTTGCAGCTTCATGCCCAGCTGCAGACGACGCAGGAACACCCCGGCGATCAACGGCCGCTCGCTGCCCAGCGCGGTTTCCTTTTCGATGATGGAGGCCAGGATCAGCGCCTGCTCCGGCGAGGTCAGCGGCACGTTGGGCGCGCGCTGCTCCCACGCCTGCGCCAGTGCCTTGTCCATCGCCGCGTGGGCGCGCTTGAGCACATCCAGATCGCTGTCGCCGCGTTGATACAGATAAGTCTCCGGCAGGAAGCGGCCTTCCGGATGCTGGTTGGCAACCCCCAGCCGCGCCATCAACGCGGCGTCATCCAGTGTGCCCAGGGTCTGCTGCAACGGCGTAGCGGTCGCCAGTGCGGCACGCAGCTGACGGAAATTCCAACCTTCCACGATGGTGAAGCGGTACTGGATCACCCGCCCCTGGCGCATGCGGCCGAGCAATTCGCGCGGCGACAGGGCCGGCGCCAGTGCGTATTCGCCCACCTTGAGTTTGCCGGCCGCATCGACCTGACGCGCCAGCAGCTGCCATTCCAGATCGGTGCCCTGCGCAATGCCGGCCTCGCGCAATTTGCGCAAGGTGGCCTTGAGCGAATCACCGGGCGCAATCACCACGCTGGGCGCGGTGGCGCTCACCGGCGTCTGCGCGAAGTGCAGGTAATGCCGCCATGCCACCAGAGCGGCAATCGCCAGTAGCGCTGCAAGCAGCAATGCCGTGCCCAGCACGGCCAGACATCCGCGTTTGCCAGTCACCGCCACACCCACCTCGTCATTGCTCCATCGCCGCGCAGGATACCGCGCACCGGTGATGTCCCGTTGAAGCGCTCATGTCCGCTCGATCGCGCGCAGCACGCCACGCGCCTTGGCGCGGGTTTCGTCCAGCTCGCGTTGCGGGTCCGAGTCCACCACGATGCCGGCCCCGGTGCGGAAGCAGACCTGGTTGCCGGCCACCTCGGCGGTGCGGATCAGGATGTTCAGGTCCATGTCGCCATCGCGATTGAGCCAACCGAACGCGCCGGTGTAGGCGCCCCGCGCGGTCTGCTCCAGCTCGGCGATGATCTGCATGCAGCGCACCTTCGGGCAACCGGTGATGGTGCCGCCCGGGAACACCGCCGCAATCACCTCGCCCGGGGTGACGCCGGCACGCAGGCGACCGCGTACGTTGCTGACGATGTGGTGCACGTGCGCATAGCTTTCCACCGCCATCAGCTCATCCACCTCGACCGTGCCCGGCGCGCAGATCCGGCCCAGGTCGTTGCGTTCCAGGTCGATCAGCATGACGTGCTCGGCGCGTTCTTTCGGGTGGCCGACCAATTCGCGGATGCGTGCCGCGTCGTCGTCGCCGGCAAAGCGCGCGCGGGTGCCGGCGATCGGGCGCGTCTGCACCACATCGCCCTGCACCGACACCAGCCGCTCGGGCGATGAACTCACCACCGCGCGACCGGCCGCGACGAACACACCGGCGAACGGCGCCGGGTTGGCCGAGCGCAACCGGGCATGCAGTGCCGCCGGATCCACCGCAGCGGCAAACCGTGCATTCCAGGCCCGCGAGATATTGGCCTGGAACACATCGCCGGCACGCAGGTAATCGAGCACCCGCTGCACCGCATCGGTAAAGCGCCCGGGTGCGTCTTCCTCCACTGCCACCGGCCCCACCCAGGCCGGCAACGGCGGCAGCGCGGCGCAAGCGCCGATGTCGTCGACGATACGGGCCAGCAGATCGTCGCGACCCGGTTCGGCCAGCGCGATGCAGCGCCCTTCCACGCGGTCACGCAACACCGCCGCCGGCGCACGCAGGGCCAGCGCGCTCGGCAGGCGGTCGGTGCGCACAGGCAGTTGCAGGATGGGTTCGACCTGCGCGGCCAGTTCGTAATCCAGCAACACCGCCCAACCGCCACGAAACGGCCATACGCTGCTCGCATCGCGCGGCACCCGTTCGGCGTGCCAGGCGGCGTCCAGCGCGTCCAGGAAATTGCTGTCGATCACCCGCCCATCGCCATCGCGCGTGCGCCCGTCCGGATCCAGCCGCAGGCTGGCGCCGTCTGCCAGCAACAGCACGTCCCAGCGCCCGTGCTCGGTGCCGGAGGCGGTGGATTCCAGCAGCGCCGGATAGCGCTGCGGCGCCAGCCGGTGCAGCGCCAGCAAGTCGATGTCCGCGTGCAGTGATCGGGTGAGCGTCATCGGTCCGGGGTGGCGTGGGATACGAAAGCGCGCCGCCCCTGAGAAAGGCAGCGCGCGCAATGACTGGATCAGGGATATGTCGAACCGACACCGTCCACTGGCCGCATGCACGCAGCGCATGCGGCGGCCAGGGACTGTTGCATGATGCGCCATGCGACAGCGCAGACGCGCCGGCTCAGACGCGCTTGAACACCAGCGTGCCGTTGGTGCCGCCGAAGCCGAAGCCATTGGACATCACCGCATCCACCTGGACCTCGCGCGCCACGTTGGGCACGTAATCCAGGTCGCAGCCTTCACTGGCTTCTTCCAGGTTGATCGTCGGCGGGATGATGCCGGTGTGCAGCGCCATCACCGAGAAGATCGCTTCCACACCGCCGGCAGCGCCGAGCAGGTGGCCGGTCATCGACTTGGTCGAGCTGACCATGGTCTTGTAGGCATGCTCGCCCAGCGCGCGCTTCATCGCCAGCGTTTCGGCCAGATCGCCCAGCGGCGTGGAAGTGCCGTGCGCATTGAGGTAACCGATCTGTTCGGGGTTGAGCTTGGCATCGCGCATGGCCGCGACCATGCTGCGCGCCGCGCCTTCGCCGTCTTCGCTCGGCGCAGTCATGTGGAACGCATCGGAGCTGGCGCCGAAGCCGACCAGCTCGGCATAGATGCGCGCGCCACGCGCCTTGGCGTGTTCGTACTCTTCCAGCACCAGCACGCCGGCGCCGTCGCCCAGCACGAAGCCGTCGCGCTGCTTGTCCCAGGGACGCGATGCAGCGGTGGGGTCGTCGTTACGGGTGGACATCGCCTTCATTGCACAGAAACCGCCGACCGAGCTCGGCGAGGAACCGCGCTCGGCGCCGCCGGCCAGCATCACGTCGGCATCGCCGTACTGGATCATGCGCATCGCCGTGCCGATCGAGTGATTGGAGGTGGCGCAGGCGGACACTGCCGAGAACGTCGGTCCCTTCAGGCCTTTGATCAGGCTCACCTGGCCCGGCAGCATGTTGATGATGGTGCTGGGCACGTAGAACGGCGAAATCTTGCGCGCGCCGCCCTCATGGAATTTGATGGTCTGCTCTTCAATGCCGAGCAGCCCGCCGATGCCGGAGCCGAGGATGGCACCAATGCGTTCGGCATTGCTTTCGTCGATCTCCAGGCCGGAGTCATCCAGCGCCATGAACGAGGCACCGACACCGTAGTGGATGAACGAATCCATCTTCTTGACGTCCTTGGCGGACACAAAAAGCGTGGGGTCGAAATTCTTGATTTCGCCGGCGATCTTGGTGGTGAACTGCGAGGCATCGATCTGCGTGATCGGGCCAATGCCTGAGCGCCCGTGGATGATCCCATCCCAGCTGCTGGCCAGATCATTGCCCAGCGGCGACACCATGCCCATGCCGGTAACGACAACACGACGACTCATTGCAGATCTCCTCACCACGGAACGGACGGTGCTTGCGGTTTGCGGGTAACGCTTGAAAAACACAGGGCCGCATCAGCGGCCCCATGGAATGTCTGACGCAGCAGCGGCATGACGCACGCCGCCGCCATCAGGAACAACGCATCAGCTCTTGACGTGAGCCTTGACGTAGTCGATCGCCTGCTGGACCGAGGTGATCTTCTCGGCCTCTTCGTCCGGGATCTCGCACTCGAACTCTTCTTCCAGCGCCATCACCAGCTCGACGGTGTCCAGCGAGTCGGCACCCAGGTCATCGACGAACGATGCGCTGGTGGTGACTTCCTCTTCCTTGACGCCGAGTTGTTCGACGACGATTTTCTTGACGCGTTCTTCGATGGTGCTCATTGGGGATATCGCTCCAGATGGAGTAGTGGTGGTTCGAGTTTTAGGATCCCCGCACATGGATGTGCGGTGCTCCTGTGAGGGACTCACAAAACGCCATCGCCGCTGCGATGGCCGCGTTGGATAGTGTAGTGGAAGCGCCCGAGCCTTGCATTGCATCACAAGTCCCGGCCGATCAGCCACTTAGCGCCTCCCGGCGGCGCACGCTCACGGCATGTACATGCCACCGTTGACGTGCAGGGTCTCGCCAGTAATGTAGCGGGCAGTCGGGCCGGCCAGGAAGGCCACCGCATTGGCGATGTCCTCCGGCGCGCCCAGATGACCGAGCGCGATCTGCTGCAGCAAGGCGGCTCTGGCCTCCTCCGGCAGTGCCTTGGTCATGTCGGTGTCGATGAAACCGGGCGCCACCACATTCACCGTAACCCCGCGCGAGCCGATTTCCTTGGCCAGCGACTTGGAGAACGCGATGATGCCGGCCTTGGCCGCGGCATAGTTGGTCTGGCCGGGGTTGCCGGTCACGCCCACCACCGAGGCGATGTTGACGATACGGCCCTTGCGCGCCTTCATCATGCCGCGCATCACCGCCTTGGAGGTGCGGAACACGCTGGTCAGATTAGTGTCGATGATCGCCTGCCAGTCGTCGTCCTTCATCCGCATCAACAGGTTGTCGCGGGTGATGCCGGCGTTGTTGACCAGGATCGAGATCGCGCCGAACTGCTTGCCGATCGCATCGATCAGCCCATCGACCGCCGCAGCGTCGGTGACATTGAGCTCACGGCCGTGGCCGCCGTCGGCAGCCAGGCGCTCGCCGATCGCCGCAGCGCCGGAGGCCGAGGTCGCGGTGCCGATCACGGTGGCGCCCTGGGCGGCCAGCGTAGCGGCGATGGCCGCGCCGATGCCGCGGCTGGCACCGGTGACGAGGGCGATCTCGCCCTGCAAAGGCTTGCTCATGAATGCTGTTCCTCGAGTGGAAAGCGCGCGACCGCAGCCGCGAACGGTGAGGGATGCCGGCAGGACCGGCAGGTGCGTCGAATCAGTGCGTCCACGCCTCGAGCGCGCCGGCATAATCGGCAGGCATGGCCAACGGACGGGCATCCAGGCTCTTGTCGATGCGCTTGATCAGCCCGCTCAGCACCTTGCCCGGGCCGCATTCGGCGATCCGGGTGATGCCCTGGGCTGCCAGCGCCTGCACGCAACCGGTCCATTGCACCGGCAGGTACAGCTGCTCGGCCAGCGCCTGGCGAATCGCCTCGCTGCCGGTATGCACGCGTGCATCGACGTTCTGCACCACCGGAATCTGCGGCGTCTGCCAGCTCAACCCGGCCATCGCTTCGGCGAGCTGATTGGCGGCATCGCGCATCAACGGCGTGTGCGAAGGCACGCTCACCGCCAGCTTGACCGCCTTGCGCACGCCGCGCTCGGCCAGCAAGGCCAGCGCACGGTCCACCGCCGCCGCATCGCCGCCGATCACGATCTGGCCGGGCGAATTGAAATTGGCCGGCACCACCACCTGGCTGCCTGCCGCCTCGGCGCAGACCTCCAGCACCAAGGCATCTTCGGCGCCCAGCACGGCGGCCATCGCACCGACACCGGCCGGCGCGGCGGCCTGCATGAACTGCCCGCGCAGGCGCACCAGGTGCGCGCCGTCGTGCAGCGACAAGGCACCTGAGGCCACCAGCGCGGTGTATTCGCCCAGGCTGTGCCCGGCCAGCAAGGCCGGACGCGCACCGCGCTGCGCAGTCCACAGCCGCCACACCGCCACGCCCGCGGCCAGCAGGGCCGGCTGGGTGTATTCGGTGCGGTTGAGCATCTCTTCCGGGCCACCCTGGGACAGCGCCCAGAGGTCGACACCGGCGCCCTCGGAGGCTTCGGCGAAGGTTTCGCGGATCTGCGGATGCAGCTCGGACAGTTCGGCCAGCATGCCTAAGGACTGCGAGCCCTGACCGGGAAAGACGAAGGCGAGAGTGGTTTCGGTCACGCGTTGCTGCCTGCAAAAATCGAGCCGGGATGATACGTGCGAAATCGCCCCGGCGTCTGTACTGCCGCGTATGCAAGGCTCGGCCAGCGCGACCGCGGGGACACCTACAACAAGGCGCTGAGCAGATCCATTTCGCCATCGGCCAGCCAGTCCACGCACATCACCAGTACCAGCAAGACGCCGAGCGAGGTCGCCGCGTGGATGACCAGGATGGCGCGCGCCAGCGCCCCGGCCGAGCGCCCCAGGCGACCGGTGAGCTGCGCAAACCGCTGCAGGCGCCCGGTCACCACATGCGCATGCGCCGCCACCGCCGGGCCGGCCGCATCAAAGGCGCCCGTCATCAACCGCTGCAGCACCTCGCGGCGGCCGCGGTAGTACTTGGCCACGCCGTAGCCGAACACCAGCCAGTCGCGCGCCTGCGCCTGCGCCAGGTCCATCACTTCCAGCGGGTCTTCTTCGAAATCGATGAAGCCGACCGCCTGCCCGTCGAAGGTTATGTTGCGCGGAAGCGGCTGGCCGAAATACGCGCCATCGCGATGGGCATCGGCAATGGCGGCCACCGCCAGTGCGATCAGCCGGTCGCGCTCGGGCGCATCGGCCTCGCGCAGGCAGCTGGCAAAGGAGCGGCCGTTGTCGCTGAGGACCAAGGCCGCCTGCCCGCAACCGACCACGCGCGGCACATTGACGGCTTGTGCCTGCAGTTCGCCAAGCCGGCGGGCTTCCAGATCGCGCGCAGCATCGCCGCCACGGTGCGGCGGTGGACGCAAGGCGTGCAGGCCCCAGCGGCGGGCGACGAAGTTGAGTGCTCCGAGCGAGACCGCCCGGCTGTCGCGGCGGTACTGCTTCAGCCAGACGCGCTGTCCGGCGATGACGATGGGTTCTGCCATGACGGGTCCGTCCCTGACGCTGTAAGGCGCCGCCGGCGGACGCGGCGGCGCCTGTGGGACTCAATAGCGCAGCAGCGCCGAGCCCCAGGTAAATCCGCCGCCGAATGCTTCCAGCAGCAACAATTGACCGCGCTGCACGCGGCCGGAGCGAACCGCTTCGTCCAGCGCCAGCGGCACCGAGGCCGAGGAGGTATTGCCGTGGCGGTCCACGGTGACCACCACCTGTTCCATCGGCAGATCCAGCCGCCTGGCGGTGGCTTCGATGATGCGCAGGTTGGCCTGATGCGGGATCAGCCAGTCCAGGTCGTGCTTGTCGTAGCCATTGGCGGCCAGGGTCTCGTCGACCACCGAATCCAGCGCCTTGACCGCGTACTTGAACACGTCGTTGCCCTTCATCAGCAACGCGCCGCCACCGTTCTTGCCTTCGCCGAAGCCCACCGACACGCCCACCGGGTCCCACAGCAGCTCTTTCTTGCTGCCGTCGGCATGCAGATGGGTGCTGAGGATGCCGGTCTCTTCGTCAGCCTTGAGGATCACCGCGCCGGCACCGTCGCCGAACAGCACGCAGGTGGTGCGGTCGGTCCAGTCGACGATGCGGGTCAGCGTTTCCGCCCCCACCACCAGCACGGTCTTGGCATCGCCGCTGCGCACGAACTTGTCGGCCACGCTGAGCGCGTAGACAAAGCCCGAGCAGGCGGCATTGACGTCCATCGCACCGCAACCGACGTTGCCCAGCCGCGCCTGCAGCAGGCAGGCCGTGGACGGAAAGATCAGATCAGGCGTGGTGGTGCCGATGACGATCAGGTCGATCTCGTCGGCGGTGACGCCAGCCGCTTCCATCGCCTTCAGCGAGGCGAAATACGCCAGGTCGCTGGTGGTCTGGTCGTCGGCGACGATGTGACGTTCACGGATACCAGTGCGCGAGAAGATCCATTCATCGCTGGTGTCGACGATCTTGGACATGTCGTCGTTGGTCAACACCTTTTCGGGCAAATAGCTACCCGTGCCCGCGATTCTGGAATAGATCCGCTTGCTCATGCTGTTTCCTGGTGCAAGAGCCGCGGTGATTGGCGGCTCCGGAAGTATCGAGGGTCACCCGCCGGCAAAACTGCGGCGGGTGCCACGGATCAATCTTCTTGGACGGCCGACGACTTGGTCGCGATCACCTTCTTGCCACGGTAGTAACCGTCAGCGGTGATGTGGTGGCGCAGATGGATCTCGCCGCTGGTCGGGTCGGTCGACAGCTGCTTGGCGGTGAGGGCATCGTGCGAACGACGCTGGCCGCGACGGGACGGGGTGACACGGGATTTCTGCACAGCCATGGGATTGCTCCAACTTTAGTTCGATAACTTGTCTGTTGAGTCGAACAGCACGCTCTACGCCCGCGTCGACCTGTCTTTCCGCCCTTAACAGCGGCGGTTACTGTTTCTTCAACGCTGCCAGCGCCGCGAACGGACTGGCCTTGTCTTGCTCTTCCTGGCTCGGCACCCACTCGGCCTCAACGGCTTCGCTGCCGGGCGCCATGGGCACCACCGGCACCGACAGCACCAGTTCGTCCTCCACCAGATCCGTCGCCCGCAGCATGCCGTCGTCGGGCACCAGCAAGGCTTCGTAATCGGGCGGCAACGCCGCCTCTTCGTCCTCGTCGCGGATCAGACCAAGACGCTGCCTGATCTGCACCGGATACAGAAAACGCTGCAAGGTGCGCTGGCAGGCCAGCGGCAGCTCGACATCGATGCTGAGTTCGACATAGGCGACCTTGAGCAGGACGTCCTGATCGAACTGGAGCGAATAGACGCATTCGCCCTCGGTATCGACCAGACTTCCCTGCAAACGGGTCATCGCAGAGAGCGGGATGCGGCCATCGAAGCGCCTGCGCGCTGCGACCATCCGCCAAGCATCCAGCATTTCGGGTACGTTCGCGGACATAAGCCGCAGAATGTTAAAGACCCGCAGTAGCCATGTCAAATGCACCCATTCACATGTGCCGCACGACGCGCGGGCTGGCAGACTCCCCTGCCCGCCTCTTTCGACGTTCATGATGCCACGCCTGATCCTTGCCTCCACCTCCGTCTATCGGCGCGAGCTGCTCGGCCGCCTGCGGCTGGACTTCACCACCGCCCGCCCGGAGGTCGACGAGCAGGCGCTGCCGGGCGAAGCGCCGGGCGCACTGGCCAGCCGCCTGGCTGCCGAAAAGGCCGCCGCAGTGGCCGCGCAGGCGCCCGAGGCCTGGGTCATCGGCTCGGACCAGGTTGCCGACCTGGACGGCCGGGCCCTGGGCAAACCGGGAACCCTGGACCAGGCGCGCGCGCAGCTGAGCGCCATGTCCGGGCGCGCGGTGCGCTTCCACACCGCCGTCAGCCTGGTCGGCCCCGACCGCCACCTGCATGCGCTGGATGTGACCGAGGTGCAGCTGCGCCCGCTGACACGGCTAGAAATCGAACGCTACCTGGCCGCCGAACCCGCGCTGGATTGCGCCGGCAGCTTCAAGTGCGAGGGTCTGGGCATCGGCTTGTTCGATGCGATCCGCTCGGAAGATCCGACCGCCCTGGTCGGCCTGCCGCTGATCGCGCTGGCGCGGCTGTTGCGGCAGGCCGGGTTTGCGATTCCGTAAGACCAACTCGACGGCCACAGAGCCGCTCAAGCGAATCTTGTCGCCAGTCGCCATGACGTTGCAGGCCCACCGTCACGACGGCGCGGCTTACAGCCAGTGAGGCATGGCGCCACCGCTCACCGTTGCACGAGCACTGGCCGGTTGCGCTACTCCGGCCGAGCGAGTTCGCAGAATTGATATGGGTACTGGGCTTGTCCGACATGCGAGGACAAGGTGCGGCAACGTGACGGATCCAGGGTCAGCCCATACGCAGCCAGACGCTGCTGCGCAGACTCGCGCACCGCACGATCTGCAGCGGCGATATCCAGCGCCTTGCCCTTGGGCACCTGCAGCACACAGCGCCCTGGGGTCACTGCTTCAAGCTCCGCACGCAGGCCGCGGGCGATCAGCCAGCGCAACCGCGTGCACCGAGGCTGCGTGTCCCAGCCAAACTGCTGCGCCCAGCCATTCATGCGATCGATCCGCAATTGCTGCTTGTCGCGCGTGGCGCCCAACATCGCGTACAGCTGCGCCCGCTCGGCGATCAAGGCCCTGACCCGCTCGCGGTACCGATCGGTCTCGGAAAGATTGGTCGCCACGCCGATGTAACGCGCCTGCTGCGGCAACAGCGGCACTCGCCAGGACTGCGGCTCGTCGCCGACCAGCAGCACCGTGGATGCAGCAGGATCGGCAAGCGCCGGTTGCTCGACCTGGAAACTGTCGCGCGCCCATGCCTCATGCCCCCAGTCCTTCCATCCAACCAACGCAACCAGCGCGCACACACCGATCAACCACGCAGCCTTGCGATCCGCATTGACCGCAAAGGCATGCCGGCACACGACCCACAGCACCAATGGCGCAAGCAGCTCCAGTACCAGCAGATAGCGGTGGATACTGAAGACCGCTTGCCACAGCGCGTAGGCAATGCCGAAGAACACCAGCAGGACCACCGCTGCGCGATCGCGACTTGTCGAAGGCACGCGACGGCGCAGCACGATGCGTCCCGCTGCCATCAGCGCGACCGCATACAACACCGCCCATCCCGCCTGCACCAGACCAAGATCGCCGACGCGTTGCGGCTTGAACGTAAACAGCAGCGGCCAGATCAGGTGTTCGCCGATGTTGCGCGGCAACCAGCGGATATCGGCAATCGACACCGGCTGAGCCAGCGGCGACTTGAACACGCCGTTGAATTGCGGAAACAGCGGGTTGCCAAAGTGTTGCCAGACCTGCCAATACCAGTGCCCTGCCAGCAACAGCAACACCAGCACCGCGACACCGGCAAGAACGCTCAACCCCAGAATCCGCGACCGCATGCGCCCACCGTCGCACAACACCGCCGGCGCCAGCGCCAGCGCGTACAGCGCATTGGTCAGCTTGAGCGCGATCGCCAGACCGATCAGTGCGCCGGCGATGGCCCACCCCCACGCAACGCCTCGTCCTTGCCGCGCGTTGGCCTGCGCCAGCAGCACGATCGCCAGCGACGCCAGTACCGGGATCGCGCTGGCGGTATCGCCCATGGTGTTGCCCAGTTCGGACAGGAACACCGCACTGCACATACCGGCCACCGCGAACAGCGGGGTCCACTGCGCACGTCGCGATTCGTTGGACAGGACACACCACGCCACGACGGCCACCGGCATGAACACCACTGCATGCAGCGCACCCAATAACGCCCCGACCAATGGCCCGGGCAGATGCAGCATCAACCAGGCATGCAGGACATCGAGCAGGGGACTGAAGTAACTCTGCATCTGCGCCGGCGCCAGGTCCACGCCCAGACGATCGTCGGCCCACGCGCCACCGATGTAGAGATGGTAATTGCGTAAATCCCAATTGGCGTCCTGCCCCAGACCGAGCGAGAGCAGCGCGCCGAGCAGCAGCACGGCCATCGCCGCAGCGATGACCTGGCGCGACGAATGAAAGCCGAAACGGCCATCCGCCCAGCGCGACAAACGCTGCAGGCGCGTCGCCGATGTCGCCTTGGTCACCGATGCCATCACTGCGCTCCCTTGTCGTGCGAGGCGGCCACACGGTTGCCTACGCCCGGCTCGGCCAGATACGCCAGATGCTTGGCCTCGACGCGTCCACGCGTGACCGTGTCCAGAATCAGTCCGCAGGCAAGCAACAGAAAACCGAGCAGCATCAGCGCAACGCACAGGATCGCGGTCGGAAAGCGCGGTACCAGGCCGGTTTGCAGGTAAGTCTCGAACAACGGGATCGCCAGCACGATCGACAACGCGGCGCTGAGCGCAAAACCGATCGAGAAGAACAACAGCGGCCGCTCGGCCTTGAACAGTTTTGCAATCGTGGTGAGGATGCGCCAGCCGTCGCGCCAGGTGTTCAACTTGCTTTGCGAACCTTCCGGACGCACGCCATATGCGGTCTCGACCTCGGCTACCGGCATGCGCAGCTGCAAGGCATGCACGGCCAGCTCGGTTTCGGTCTCGAATCCATGCGCATGCGCCGCGAAGGATTTGACGTAGCGCCGCGAAAACACCCGGTACCCGGACAACATGTCGTCGAAACTGCGCCCGAACAGCAGCCCCGCGCAGCGCGTCAGCAGGACATTGCCGAGGCGGTGCCCTGGCCGGTAGGCGGCCTGTTGTTGATCGCGACGTGCGCCGACCACCATGTCCAGCCGTTCGTCGATGAGCTTGCGCACCAACGCCGGTGCGGCGGCTGCGTCGTACGTCGCATCGCCATCCACCAGCACGTAGATGTCGGCTTCGACATCGGCAAATCCACGCCGCACCACATTGCCCTTGCCCTGCAGCGCAACGCGGCGCACCTGCGCGCCAGCCGCCACGGCGTTGGACGCGGTGGCGTCGCTGGAGTTGTTGTCCAGCACATGGATCACCGCACCGGGCAATGCCGCAGCGAAATCGCCGACCACGGCGGCGACTGTCGCCGCCTCGTTATGGCATGGCACCAGCACGGCGATTCGAAACCCGGACAGATATGCGGGATGGGCAACGGGCAAGGCGTCAGTCATTGCGTGATCTAAGGTGCGGAAACGGTGACAGGCTGCTCCCACCAGTCCTCGACGCTGCCGTCGCGGCCGTGCAGGCGCAGGCCCAACCAATGCGTGCCGGATGGCAGCGCGCGCGTATCGAGCGTGGCGGAGAAGCCGACGCGGGGATGCTGCGGGTCGGTGGAGATCTTCCAGTACGGACGGACATCCATCGGGCTGCCATAGTCGGCTCGCGCGACCGCACGGCCATCGAGGAGCAGCTCCACATCGGCCAGGCCGATACCGTCCTTGAACGCCCAACCACGCACCTGGATCTGGCCGGACACGCGCACATCCGGCAGCGGCGTGTCGATCCAGGCCATCGCCGGGGCGATGCACGGCCCGGGAGCGCGTTGCGCCGGCAGTGCGAACAGCAGAAAACGTTGATATCCGTGATCGGCGGACACCACCGTGGGCGGTGGCAACGGGCCGACCATGTCGCAGATGGCGTGATAGCGCTTGAGCAGGTCGCGGTAACGCTGATCGCTGGGCGACAGCACCAGCAGGCGCGGGCCATCGCGGCGTCCGTCGCTGAGCAGGCCCCATTGCAGCAACTGCGCGCTGCGCCCGTGCTTGTCGTTCAAGTCCGCACGCAATACCTCGATCTGCGCATCGTGCAACTGAAAACCAAGCTCGGCGCCCACCTTGAAGTTCTCTGCCAGCACCCGCGTGCCCGGCGGCATCTGCGCCAGCTGACGTTTGACCGCGCGCGCCAGATCGTTCCAGCCGGCAAAGTTGCGCGGGTAGTATTTTTCGCCGGCCGCATGCGCGCGGATCGACGGCACCGACACCGCCAGGTAGTAGCCGTAAGCCCCCAGCGTGCCGAGCAGCGCAAGCAGCCATGCGGCAC
This sequence comes from Xanthomonas sp. 10-10, assembly GCF_040182365.1. Taxonomy (NCBI): domain Bacteria; kingdom Pseudomonadati; phylum Pseudomonadota; class Gammaproteobacteria; order Lysobacterales; family Lysobacteraceae; genus Xanthomonas; species Xanthomonas sp. 10-10. The sequence continues at coordinate 1,430,380 of NZ_CP144460.1, read as the reverse complement.
GGCGCACCGGAAGCGGCCAACGCAACAGGATCACCGGCACCGCCACCAGCAACGCCAGATAGCCAGGCAGCGGCCAGTGGAAACTGATCCGCTCGGCATCGCTGAAGAAGCCGAGCACGAAAATCGCCACGGTCGAGATGCCGCCCAGCAATCCGAAATACCGCCATTGCGCGCGCGACCCGCCGCCGGAACGCGTGCCGGCCTGGGCCACCTTGAGCATGGCCCAGGCCAACAACGGCGTCACCGCCACCGCCTGGATCAGCAGGAACCACAGTCCGCCGATCTGGAACCGCCACGGATGCCGGTCGACCAGTTGAAAGCGCAGCCCTGCCTCGTCGTGGTCGGTATTCCAAAACAGCAGCGGCAGCCAGCTCACCGCTCCGACCGTCAGCGCCAGCCAGATGCGCGGGTCGCGCAGCACCGCACGCCCCTGCGGGATGCACAGCAGCGCGATGCAGCCCACGCCGATCACGCCGACGAAGCGGTAATGGCTGAGCGCGCCGATCACCAGACCGATCGCCAGCTCCAGTGCGCTGGTGGCATCGACCTCGCGCAGCAGGCGTGCGCCAGCGTCCATGCACAGCACCGCTGCCAGGGCCATCGGCACGTCGGGCACGGCCAGGATGCCCAGCGTGGCCGACAGCGGCATCAGCAGCGTCAGGCTGCCGGCCTGCCAGCCCAGGGTGGAGCCGAACCAGCGCGTGGCGATGTGCGCAACCAGCCACGGCAGCAGCGCGGCGATGGCCAGAAACGGCAGGCGCATTGCCATCAGGTGGTGGCCGCCGGCCTCCACACCCAGCCGCGCCAGCCAGGCGGTCATACCCGGCAGATCCGAATACGCCGCAGCCAGGTGCTGGCCTTCCTGCCAGTAAAACGCCTCGTCGACGAACAGCGGCAACCGCGCGGCGATCAACAGCTTGACGGCCGTCGCCAGTGTCCACAGGATCACGAAGGTGCGATGTGCGCGTTGGTCCCCCTGCATTGCCCTGTGCACTCTTCTTTCACCTACGGAATTGTGATGTCGACACCGCTGCGTTCCACGGAAATGCTAACCGATGCGCTGCGTCAATCGCTGCGGCGCGCGCAAGACCAGGTCAATTCGCTGCTGCTGGGCAAGGCGCAGGAGGTGCGGCTGGCGTTCGTGGCGCTGCTGTCCGGCGGACATCTGCTGATCGAAGACCTGCCCGGCCTGGGCAAGACCACCCTCGCCCACGCGATGGCCTCCAGCCTGGGCTTGGGCTTCCAGCGCGTACAGTTCACCTCGGACCTGTTGCCGGCCGATGTGCTGGGCGTGTCGGTCTACGATGCCGCCTCGCGCCAGTTCCAGTTCCATCCCGGCCCGGTGTTCACCAACGTGCTGCTGGCCGACGAAATCAATCGCGCCCCGCCGCGCACGCAGAGTTCGCTGCTGGAGGCGATGGCCGAACAGCAGGTCACCCTGGATGGTGTGACCCACGCCTTGCCGGAACCGTTCTTCGTGATTGCCACGCAGAATCCGGTCGACCTGTCGGGCACGTTTCCGTTGCCGGACTCGCAACTGGATCGCTTCCTGCTGCGGCTGAGCCTGGGCTACCCCAGCGCCGATGCCGAGCGCGCGTTGCTCTCCGGGGTGGACCGCCGCGAGCTGATCGCCCAGGCCGCACCGCAGCTCAGCGATACCGACGTGGTCGCGCTGCGTGCGGTGGTCAACCAGATCCATACCAGCGACGCCTTGATCGGCTATGTACAGGCGCTGCTGTTGCGCAGCCGCCAGCATGCCGGGGTGCGCGTGGGCCTGTCACCGCGTGCCGGCATCGCGCTGCTGCGTGCCGCCAAGGCGTATGCGCTGCTGCTCGGGCGCGAGCACGTGCTGCCGGAAGACGTGCAGGCGCTGTTCGTGGCCGTGGCCGGTCATCGGCTGGTGCCGGAGGCAGAATCGTCCTCCGGGCCGGCGCTGGCAAAGGCGCTCCTGCACAGCGTGCCGGTGGACTGACACAGGTGCGTGCACCCTTGCGCGGCATCGGCCGCCGGCTCAGCCTGCTGGCCCGTCCGCGGGGAGCGGAAGCGTTGCCGATCGTGCTGGATCGGCGGCGCATCTATGTGTTGCCGACCCGCTTCGGGTTGTTCGTCACCGCCCTGCTGCTGGCGATGCTGCTGGGCGCGTTGAACTACAACAACAACCCGGCATTGCTGCTGGCCCTGCTGCTGGCCACCGCGGGAATCGCCAGCAGCATCATGGCGCACCTGCAGTTGTCGGCGCTGCGCATAGAAGCGGTCTCGGCCGAACCTGTGGTGGCCGGCGAGCCGCTGCGGATGCGGGTGTCGTTGGCACGTCGCGATACCCGCGTGCGACGCGGGCTGCGACTGGACCATCTGCAAAGCAGCGGTTTCTGCTCGCTGGTCGAGCACGATATGGCCGAGATCGACCTGCTGGTACCCACCGAGCGGCGCGGCTGGCAGGACATCGAACGCATCCGGTTGTCGAGCACCCAGCCGCTGGGCCTGGTACGGGCCTGGTCGTGGGTGTGGCCGGAAACGCCACTGCTGTCCTATCCCAAGCCCGAAGAACAGGGCCCGGCATTGCCTGAGGGCGCCGGTTCGCCCAACCAGACCCGCCTGCATGCGCAAGGCGAAGAACTGCATCAGCTGCGTCCGTACCGCGCCGGCGATGCGCCACGCACGATTTCCTGGAAGCACTCGGCGCGCCGCGACAGCCTGCTGGTGCGCGAATACGAACAGCCGCTGGGCATCGAAGTCACGCTGGACTGGCGTGCGCTGCACGCACTGCCGTACGAACGCCGCATCGCGCGGCTTGCCCGCTGGGTGAATCTGGCCGAACGCGACGGGCGGCGTTACCGCCTGCTGCTGCCGGGCCAGCCGCCACTGGGGCCTGCACAAGGTCCGTCCCACCACCACCTGTGCCTGCGCGCCCTGGCGCTGCTTCCCCATGACTGAGCCGCCCCTTCCGATCAATCAGGCCAGCCGCCGCTGGGCGCTGGCCACCAGCTGGCTGGCCCTGGCGCCGCTGCTGTTGCAGTTGCCTGGCCTGCTTGCCACCACCATCGCGGTGGCCGCGGTCCTGGTCGGCGTGCTGAGCTGGCGCGGCACCGTGATGGCGCCGCTGCGGGTGTTGCTGGTGATCGCGATGCTGGCGGCGGTGTACTGGCAGATCGGCATGCGCTTCGGCCGCGATACCGGCTGCGCGGTGCTTGCTGCGATGCTGGCGATCAAGGCCTCCGAACTGCGCAGTCTGCGCGATGCGCGCAGCCTGCTCGGCTTTGCGTTGTTCGCCCCGTTTGCAGCATTCCTGCTCGACCAGGGGCCGGCAACGATGGGGCTGGCGTTGCTGGCGGTGGTCAGCGCCCTGCTCAGCATGCAGCGGCTGGCCGACGAAGAACATCGCACCAGCACGCCTGGGCTGCGCCTGCAGTTGCGCGGGATCGGCAAGCTGGTGGCCATCGGCGTGCCGCTGGCCATGGCCACGTTCTGGTTGCTGCCGCGCCTGAGTTCGCCGTTGTGGGGCGTGCCCGAGCGCGCGCTGTCGCGGCCCGGCCTGTCGGACAACATGTCGCCCGGCGAATGGATCGACCTGATGGCCGACGAAAGCCCGGCGCTGCGCGTGCAATTCACCGGCAAGGCACCACCACCACAGCAGCGCTACTGGCGTGGGCCGGTGATGTGGGATTTCGACGGCCGCACCTGGCAGCGCGCACGCTGGACCGGTCGCGGACAACCCGCATCGGTCACACCCGGCCCGCAGACCTATCGGTACCGACTGGATTACGAGCCCACCGACCGTCGCCAGCTGGTGTCGCTGGACCTGCCGACCCAGGGTGTCGCCAGCGCCGAGCTGTCGCCCGATTACGAACTGTTCGCGCAGCGGCCATTGAGCGCACTGACCCGCTGGGAGCTGCAATCGGCGCCACCGGCACGTTTCGATACCGACCTGCCCGAGCAGTTGCGCAAGCGCGCACTCGCCCTGCCACCGGGCTTCAATCCGCGCACCGTCGCGCTCGCCAGGCAATGGCGGGCCGACGCCGGCAACAACGACGATGCCGTCGTGCAGCGCGCACTGGGGTGGATCACCCGCGAATTCGCCTACACCCTGGATACGCCACTGCTTGGCCGCAACAGCGTGGATGAGTTCCTGTTCCAGCAGAAGGCCGGGTTTTGCGAGCACTTCAGCTCCTCGTTCGTGGTGCTGATGCGCGCCGCCGGCATCCCCGCACGCGTGGTCACCGGCTATGCCGGCGGCACCTACAACGGGCTGGGCAACTACTGGGTGGTGCGCCGCATGGATGCGCATGCATGGACCGAGGTGTGGCTGGCCGGTCGCGGCTGGGTACGGGTGGACCCGACTGCCGCCGTGGCGCCCGAACGCATCTACGACACGCTGGAAGATCGCCTGCAGACCAATGGCAACAACTTCGCCCAGCTCGGCACCTGGGCCGGCCTGAGCCAGGTCGGCGACTGGCTGCGCCGCGGCTGGAACGATCTGGTGCTGTCCTTCAATGCCGACCGCCAACAACGGCTGCTGCAGCCGCTGGGCATCGAGCGCCTGGAGCCCACCCAGCTGGCCGCCATCTTCGGGGTGTTCGCAGTCGGTGCACTGGCGTGGATGAGCTGGTTGCTGGCGCGCGGCGAACGCGAGCGTGATCCGCTGCTGCGTGCCTGGCATCGTCTGGGCCGGCGTTACGGCAAGCTGGGCCTTGCCCGCGAACCGCACGAACCGGCCATTGCCTGGGCGCAACGCGTCGCCCGCACCCACCCCGACACCACACTGTTGGCACTCAGCCAACGTTTCGCTGCCGCGCGCTACGCTGGCGCCGATTCGGACAGCGCCTCACTCCTTAAAGATCTGCAGCAGCATCGCCCGCGAACCGGAGTTTCCTCATGAGCACCCGCTTTCTTTTTCCCATTGTCGCTGTGCTCGGGCTCGCAGCCTGCGCCACCGCGCCCAAGCCGCTGCAGGGCCAGTTCCCCACGGTCAGCCCGAGCGACTCCACTGCCAGCGCGCAGCTTGGCACCTCTGTGCGCTGGGGCGGCAAGATCATCCAGACCAAGCCCGGGCAGGGCCAGACCTGCTTCGAGCTGATCTCGCGTCCGCTCAATGCCAGCGGCCGCCCGGACCGCAATGCGGTGGACGCCAGCGATGGCCGCTTCCTGGCGTGCCGTGCAGGCTTCTACGACCCGGCCGTGTTCGAACCCGGCCGCGAAGTCACTTTCATCGGCAAGATCGAGGGCTACGAGACCACCAAGATCGGCGAGTACGACTACAAGCTGCCCAAGGTGGCGGCAGACGTGGTCTATCTGTGGCCGGAAGTGCGCGACGTGGACGTGATTCCGGCCTACCCGTACGGCCCATGGGGCGACCCCTGGGGTCCGCGCTGGGGCGGCGGCTGGGGCTGGGGCCGCGGCTGGTGGTAAGCAATCGCTGAGTCAGCTGTGATGCAAAACGCCGCTCCTGAAGGAGCGGCGTTTTTGTTTCTGTGGCTAGGCCGTCGACATCAACGCGCTCGTGCTGAATCTGTACCCGCCGGTCCCGCGCTGCGCGCAACACGCTCTGCTGTGACCGCGGCTGCGCTGGCGAGAGTGCTTGCGGATGCGCATCGTCGTGTGGCGCAGCGGATGGGCGATCGAGCATGCTCGACCCCGGCCTATCCTTGCCACTCAACGACCGGTCCGCTCACATCGATGGCAATGCCCAGCGATGCCGTCAGGGCGTGCCGAAGCGGCCCAGCGGGGCACCGGCCAGCAGATGCAGATGGATATGGAACACCGTCTGCCCGGCATGCTCGCGGCAATTCATCACGATGCGGTAGCCGTCCTGCGCCAGGCCCTGCTCACGCGCGTATGCAGCAGCGGCGAGCGCCAACTTGCCGACCAGCAACGCCTGCTCCGGCGGCACATCGTCCAGGGTGGGAATGGCGTGCTGCTTGGGAATGAAGAGCACGTGCACCGGCGCCTGCGGCGCGATGTCTTCAAAGCCCAGAACCTCGTCGTCTTCATAGACGATGGTGGCCGGGATTTCGCGACGGATGATCTTGCTGAAGATGGTGTCGGTCATGGCGGAAATCGGGAATCGGGATTGGGGAATCGCAAGAGCTTACAGCCCTTGCTTCTGACGTTGCTTCTCCGATTCACCATTCCCGACTCCCGATTCCCAGCCCTCAAAGCACCTCACCGCGGGTGCCGAAGGCGTGCGACAGGGTGCCGCGATCCACGTATTCCAGCTCGCCGCCCAGCGGCATGCCTTGCGCGAGCCGGCTGGGGCGCACGCCATGCTGGCGCGCCAGCTGCGCCAGGTAATGCGCGGTGGCCTCGCCCTCCACGGTGGCGTTGGTGGCGATGATCATTTCGGTGATTTCGCCGGCAGCCAGGCGTTCGCCGAGTTGATCCAGCCCCAGCTCGCGCGGGCCGATGCCATCCAGCGGCGACAGGCGCCCCTGCAGGATGAAGTACACGCCGCGGTAGCCGGTGGCGTGCTCGATCGCCAGGCGATCGGCCGGCGATTCCACCACGCACAATTGCTGACGGTCGCGACTGCTGTTGGCACAGATCGCGCAGATCTCGGACTCGGTGAAGTCGCGGCACTGCACGCAATGCCCGACCTTTTCCACCGCATTGCCCAGCGCTGCGGCCAAACGACGCCCACCCTCGCGCTCGCGCTCGAGCACGTGGTAGGCCATGCGCTGCGCCGATTTCTGGCCCACACCCGGCAATACCCGGAAGGCCTCGATCAGTTGTTCGAGAAGAGAGGACATTGAGTGGCCGGGATTGGGCATTGGAGATTCGGGATTCGCAAATGCAGAAGCAAACCCCGCTTCTGGCGAATCCCTAATCCCGACTCCCGAATCCCCTCGTTCAGAACGGCAACTTCATGCCCGGCGGCAGCTGCATGCCGGCAGTAGCCGAACCCATGCGGTCCTTGGACTCGGCGTCGATCTTGTTGGAGGCGTCGTTGAAGGCGGCGGCGATCAGGTCCTCGGCCATTTCCTGGTCGGAGAGGATGCTGGGATCGATGCGCACCTTGCGGCACTCCTTGGCCCCGGTCAGCGTCACGCTGACCATGCCGCCGCCGGCGGTGCCGGTGACTTCCAGCTTGGCCAGTTCTTCCTGGGCGCGCTGCAGGTTTTCCTGCATCTTCTGTGCCTGCTGCATCAATTGGGCAATGTTTCCACGCATGGGTCGTTACTCGTCGTAAGGGCGGATGGAATCGGGAACCACCCGCGCGCCCTGCTGCTGGATCAGCTGCTGCACATTCGGGTCGTTCATGAAGGCGGTTTCGGCTGCGCTCTGGCGCTCGCCTTTCTGCCGGTTGGCACGCTCGTGCAAGGTCTCGGCATCGGCGCTGCCGGTTTCGATCACGATGCGCGGCGTGTTTCCGAGAACCGGCGCAAGTGCCTGCGCAAGGTTGGCGATGGAGCGCTCGGAGTTGAGATATTCGAAGCCTGGCGCCAACGCCAGCCGCAGCACGCCATCGCGATGGCCGATGAAGGCGGCATTGGCCGCGAGCTGGCGCGACGGGCCGTTCAATCCGCTACGGGTGACCAGCTCTAGCCATTGTTCTGCGTCGGCAATGCGGCCGTCGTCGATCAGCGTCCCAGACTCGTTGCCGGGTGCAGACACGGATGACGGTGCTGAAGCTGGCGACGCCTCGGCGGGCGCAGCCACAGAGGGCGCATCTGCAGCCATCTCTGCCGGTACGGGAGCAGCGGCGCCTGCAATCGTAGGCACGAGTTCGGGTATCGCCGTGATCGGCACCGCGGCAGCGGCTTCCGGCGGCGGCGCCATTGCAGACTCGGGCGCAAGCACGACTGCCGTGTCGGCCACCGGCGCAGCATGCGTACGCACCGGCGCATCGTCCACTGCCCACGGCGGCGCATCGTCGGTGCGCGCAGCGGCGGACGAGCGACCATCAGCCAACGCATCCGGCGCGGGAAGCACCACAACCGGTGCCGGTGCCGCGGCGACTGCTGCTGCCGTTGGTGTTGGTGCGGATGTTGGGATTGGTGCCGATGTCGAAGCGGACGTTGCCGTAGCCACCGGTGCCGCAGCAGTCCCTGCACCCGGTAATGCTTCAACCACTTCGACCGGCTTGGCAGGCACTGCCGCCGCAGCCGTCGCCGGTGCCGCCGCCTGCACGCCCGCAGCGGCCGTGCGTGCGCCGCCGCCTGCGCTGGCGCCGCGTCCATCGTCGTTGCTTCCTGCCGGCACTGCCGCAGCGGGGCGGAACGCCAGCATGCGCAGCACTGCCATCTCGAAACCGGCGCGCGGGCTCGGTGCCAGATACAGATCGCGGCGCCCGTTGAGTGCCATCTGGTACCACAGCTGCACCACTTCAGGTCGCAGCTGTGCCGCGAACGGCGTCGGGTCGATACCGTCGCCGACGAACGCCACCGACGGCACCAATTGCTGCACCTGCACGCGGTGCAGGGCCTCGGCAAGGGCTTCCAGCACCCCGCTCCAGTCGGGCGAAAATTCCGCTAGTGCTGCAACCACGTGCAGCAGGCGCGCGCCATCGCCGTCGGCCAGCGACTGCAGCATCGCCCCGACCTGGGTGCGATCCACCGTACCCAGCATCGTGCGCACGACATCCTCGCGCAGCGCACCGCCGGCATAGGCGATCGCCTGATCCAGCAGCGACAAGCCGTCGCGCAGGGAGCCATCGGCCGCCTTGGACAGCTGCACGATCGCCGACGGGTCCGACTCGATTTCCTCGGCGGTCAGGATGCGGGTCATCTGGCCCTGGATCTGGTCCTCGTCCAGGCGCTTGAGGTTGAACTGCAGGCAGCGCGACAACACCGTCACCGGCAGCTTTTGCGGGTCGGTGGTGGCGAGCAGGAACTTCACATGTTCCGGCGGCTCTTCCAGGGTTTTGAGCAGCGCGTTGAACGCCGCCTTGGAGAGCATGTGCACTTCGTCGATCAGGTAGACCTTGAACTTGCCGCGCGAGGGCATGTATTGCGCGTTCTCGATCACCTCGCGCACATCGTCTACGCCGGTGTTGGACGCGGCGTCGATTTCCAGCAGATCGATATAGCGGCCGGCATCGATGTCCAGGCAGGCCGGACAGATGCCGCACGGGTCGGCGCTGGTACCGGTCTCGCAGTTCAGCGACTTGGCGAAAATGCGCGCGATGGTGGTCTTGCCCACGCCGCGGGTGCCGGTGAACAAGAACGCGTGGTGCACGCGCCCGCTGTCGAGCGCGTTGGTGAGCGCGCGGACCACGTGTTCCTGGCCCACGAGTTCGGCAAAACGCTTCGGGCGCCACTTGCGGGCGAGAACGAGATAAGACATCGGGCAACCAGCTTGTTCTGAGCCGATATTGTGCCACGGTGCGTCTCACCGGCCGCGCCGGGAAGATTCAGCTTGTGGTACGGGCCGGCGACCGCTAGAATCTGCGGCCCTGTTAGACCCCGGTCGTGCAGGTACGGAGAGGTGTCCGAGTGGTTGAAGGAGCACGCCTGGAAAGTGTGTAAGCGTCTAAACCGCGCTTCGGGGGTTCGAATCCCCCTCTCTCCGCCAGTTTCATGATTTGCGCAATGACACCAATGCCGCAAATCGCAGGGCCACGCCAGTGGCCCACGTCTTATGGTGGCCCCGTCGGTCCCTCGCGACGCTAGATCGAAAATCCCGCCAGGGCCGGAAGGCAGCAACGGTATCGATTGATGCGGGCGCCGAGGTCAACCGGCGGGGACACCACCCTACTTGGCTGTGCACGCGCTGGATCGACCCGGTCGATGCTCCAGCCACGTGTCGCTGCCTGCAGCGGCAGCATCACGGATGCGCCTGCGCCATGCCCAAGATCTTCGTCCGTTATGGCTGACAGCCTTAAATGGATCAGCCATTTCCACGGTGGACGATGGTTCGCCCGGCGGGTGTCGATCGATGCAGCGCCGATGTCAACCGATGGGGTACTCCCACCCTTCAAGCAGATCTCGGCTCGCAGACCATCTGCCATCCGCGTTTCAATGTAGCTGCGGAAACTTCATGAATCACGCAGACCGGCTTTGACGCGGCGGGGTCGAAGACGCGGCGCGATCGAACGCGATGGCGCCGGTCAAACCTGCAGCGCAGCGCGCCAGTGCAGACACGTTGTTGCACACGTCATTGCGACCGAGAACCTCACTACGCCTCGGGATGCAGCCAACCCGCGTCGCCCTCCAGGTAGTGCTCGTGCTTCCAGATCGGCACGCGCGCCTTGACCTCGTCGATGATGTAGCGGCACGCGTCGAACGCAGCGCCACGATGCGCTGCACTGACGCCCACCCAGACCGCCATGTCGCCGATCTGCAGCTCGCCCACCCGATGCACGCAGTGCGCATGCACGATGGCGAACCGGCGCGTCGCTTCGTCGAGCACGCGCTGGCCTTCGGCCTGCGCCAGCGCGGCATAGGCTTCATAGCGCAACCCGGCCACGCCACGGCCTTCGTTGTGATTGCGCACCCAGCCTTCGAAACTGGCGAACGCACCGGCCTGCGGATGCGCTGCGCCGGAGCGCAACTGCTCCACCGGCAATGGCACATCGCAAAGCGCAAAGAGGGCTACGACATCATCGCTCACGCTCAACCTCCCGACACTGGCGGAATAAACACCACTTCGCTGCCATCGCGCAGTGCATCGTCCCAGCGCGCGAATGCGCCATCGACGGCAACACGCAACTGCGCAGGCGTCCAGCGCAGACCGTGCCGCGCATCGAGTTCGGCATACAGGCCACGCAGGTCAGGCGCGCCGGATTGCACGCGCTCGTCGGCGATCCCGGCTGCTTCGCGCAGACTGGCGAAATACAACACCGTTACCGTTGCCGTCATTGCGCCGCTCCGATATCGCGCTTACCGCCCCGCTTGGACAGCAATTTTGTCGGCCCGATCGTCATGGCATGCGATAACGCCTTGCACATGTCGTAGACCGTCAGCGCTGCCACGCTGGCACCGGTCAGCGCTTCCATCTCCACGCCAGTGCGATGCACGCAGCGCACGGTGCAGTGAATCTCCAGCACCTGCTCGCCTGCCCAGTCGATCTCGAAACGGCAGGCATCGATCGGCAATGGATGGCAGAACGGAATCAGCTCATGCGTGCGCTTGACGGCCATGGTGCCGGCGATCACCGCCGTCTCGACGATGCCACCCTTGGCGCTGCGCAAGCCATTGGTGCGCAATTGCGCCGCCACCGCGGCAGGAAACCGCACCCGGCTGCTTGCCGTGGCGCTACGTGCGGTGACCTGCTTGCCCGAGACGTCCACCATGGTGGGCAGCCCGGCATCATCCAGGTGGGTGAGGCGTGCGGAAGTGGTCTTTGCTGGCATGGGAGGCGGCACGAAAACAGGATGTCAGGATGCGGGATTGTCGGTGAACGGGGTGGCTTGATGGAACAGCATCCGCCAGCACGCGCCGTCCAGGCGCCATAACGAACTGCGCAAGGCACACCGCACGACGCCGTCGGCGTGCGCACGGCTGCGATAGTGCAGCTGCGCCAGCTGCGGGGCCAGCAGCACGCAGACGAAGCCGTCGGCCACGTAATCGGCAGCCGCCGCACTGGTGGTCAATGCAGCGATGACCTCTTCACGTGCATAGCGCCGGCCCGAGGCACCAAACTCGATGAACGCCGGCTCCAGCAGTGCCTCCAGCTCCGGCACCGAGCGACGCACCTGTGCGGATCGAGCAGACGCAGCTCCAAGCCACGCAACTGCGTCAGCAGCGCACAGGCGCTCACCCGCCGATCAGAAACATCTCGACCGGCTTGCCACGCCGCGGTGCGGCGGATGCACGCACCTCGCTGTAGCGGTCGCCGCGCATGCTCCAGCGTTGACGCAAGTGCGTGGACAGGCCTTGCTCACCGCTGGCCAAGGCCGGCTTGAGATCGTGGCCCTGGCTGGCGAACAGGCAGGTGTACAGATGCCCGTCGGCCGACACGCGGGCGCGCTGGCAATCGCCGCAGAACGGCACGCTGACCGAACTGACGAAACCCACCTCGCCCGCGCCGTCGACAAACGCATGGCGTTGCGCAACTTCGCCGGTGTAATTGGCATCCAGCGCCATCAGCGGCCAGCGCGCGTGGATGCGCGCGTGCAACTGCGCCGAGCTCACGACCGCATCCGGGGTCCAGCCGTTGCAGCTGCCCACGTCCATGAATTCGATGAAGCGCAACACATGCCCGGTGCCACGGAAGTGCTCCACCAGTGGCAACACCTGATCCTCATTGACGCCACGCTGCACCACGCAATTGATCTTCAGCCGCGTGAAGCCGGCCTGCTCGGCGGCAGCGATGCCTGCCAGGACCTGCGCGATGTCGCCGCGATCGCCGCTCATGCGCTTGAACAGCGCCGGCTCCAATGCATCCATGCTCACCGTGATGCGCCGCAGCCCGGCCTGGCGCAGCGCCTCGGCCTGGCGCGCGAGCAAGGCGCCATTGGTGGTAAGCGCCAGGTCCTCGATCCCTTCGATGGCGGTGAGCCGCGCAATCAAGGTCGGCAGATCGCGACGCAGCAGCGGCTCGCCGCCGGTCAGGCGCACCTTGGTGACGCCCACCGACACGAACGCCCGCACCAGCGTTTCCAACTGATCGAAGCTCAGGCGCTGTTGCGCATCGAAGCCATAATCGTCGGGCACGCGGTCGGCCGGCATGCAATAGCCACAGCGGAAATTGCAGGCTTCGATCACCGACAGGCGCAGATCGCGCAGCGGGCGGCCGTAACGGTCCTGCATCGGGGCGCCGGTCAGGGCAGGCAGCGACAAGGCGCCCATCAGTGCACCGTGTCGGCGGTCGGGTCCGCCAGCGCCAGGTGTTGCCCGGGCACGGCGACGCGATGGCCGCGTGCGCGCAGCACGTCGCCGTCGGCGTCGCTGGCGTAGTGGTACAGCAGCATGCGGCTCAACAGGTCCTGCGGATATTCCCGCTCCAGATCATCCACGCCAGTATGCGACGGGTTGCCGTGAACGCCGCAGTCATGCGCGATCAGCTCGTTGTCGTCGGCGTAACGCTTCAGCATTTCCGGAATCGGCCGGGTGTCGCCGGTCCACACCAGCGCGCCTTTCAGACGCAGCCCGTAGGCGGTCTCCGGCCAGTGGTGGCGCACCGGGAACACCTCCAGCCGAATCCCGTCGTGCCAGAACGCATCGCCGACCGGCACCAGCTGGAACGCATCCCAGAAGTTCGCCCCGCCCTCGGCCAGCACATTCGGGTAGTCGGCAATACGCCGCTGCAGCAGCGGCACCACCGGCGCCGGCACGTACAGGCGCGTGCGCCCGCGCCGCTCGGAGAAATAGCTGTCGACGAACACCCGCTCCAGCCCGCCGACATGATCCAGATGCACATGGGTGATGAAGATGGCCTGCGGCAGCTGGCCGTAGTGCGCCTGATAGGCGGTGAGCCCTTCGCTGCCGCAGTCGATGGTCAGCCACGGCGCGCCAGCGCGCTCGAGCGTGGCCATCGGCGAACCAAGCGCCACTGCCGACGCATTGCCGACTCCCTGCACGCGCAACGCCCACTGCATCAGTAGCCCCGGCCCCAGGCCAGCTCGTAGGCGCGGTGCAGCCGCTCGTAATCCTTGTCGACCTCTTCGCGGCTGCGATTGCCGCGCAGCTTCAACAGCGACCGATGCAGCCGCTTGAGATTGCGCTCGCGCCAGCGCGTGGCCGGAATGCGCAGCACACCCCGGTCGAAATCGATCAGCCAGCCATGCCCGCCGGCATCGAACAGGATGTTGTGCGCATTGAGATCGGCGTGATCCAGGCCGGCGCGATGGAAACGCGCGATCAACTGCCCGGTGGCTTCCCATGGCGCACCGCGGCCGGCCACCTGCGCGTGGTCGGCCAGCGAGCGCACGTCTTCCAACCGTTCCATCAACAACGCCGCGCGATAGCCCAGGCCTTCGCGCAGATAGCAGGCCGCCAACGGACGCGGCACCGGCAATTTGCGCTTGATCAGTTCGCGCATCAAACGGAATTCGGCAAAACTGCGCGTGCGACCGGCACCTTTCCACAGATACCGGTCGCGGCTGACGCGTGCGGCCATGCCGCCGCGCAGGTACTGCCGCAACACGCTGCGGCCGAACGGCGCATCCACGAACCACGCACCGCCCCGCCCGCCTTCGTCGACCGGCCGCGCCCTGTCGCCCCAGCGTTGCGGCGAAAACAGCCCGGCATCGGCTTGCCGCAGCCGTTCGCGGTCGAACAGAATGGCGCCATAGCCGCGAGCTTCGCGGTACGGCGTCAGCGCTTCGGTGGCGTCGAAAGAAACCATCTATCGAGTCTAACAACACCATGGCTTCTACGCCCGCTTCGGTATGCCTGCTGCGCCTGTCCGCCCTGGGTGACGTCACCCACGTGGTGCCGCTGGTGCGCACCTTGCAGGCGGGATTTCCGGCAAGCCAGCTGCATTGGATCATCGACAAGGCCGGGCTGAAATTGCTCGACGGTCTGCCGGGCGTGCAGTTCCATGCGTACGACAAGCGCACCGGCGTGGCCGGCATGCGCGCACTACGCCGGTCGCTGGCGCCCCTGGGTCGCTTCGATGCCCTGCTGCAGATGCAGGTGGCATTGCGCGCGAATGTGCTGTCGGCCTTCGTGCCGACGCGCCGCCGCATCGGCTACGACCGCAGCCGCTCCAAGGACCTGCATGGCCTGTTCGTCAAAGAGCGCATTGCCGACCGCCCCGGCATCCATGTCCTCGACGCCATCGGCAGCTTCGCCGAGCCGCTGGGCCTGCGCCAGACCCAGGTGCGCTGGGACCTGCCGGTCCCCGACCAGGCGCATGCCTGGGCGCGCGCGCAGTGGGACGACGATGGCCGCCCGGTCCTGATGATTTCGCCCTGCTCCAGCCACGTGCGGCGCAACTGGTACCCCGACCGCCACGCCGCCCTTGCCGACCATGCAGCGGCCCAGGGCTGGCGCGTGGTGCTGTGCGGCGGACGTAGCGAACTGGAGCGCAGCACGGCTGACGCCATCGTGGCGACCACGCGCGCGCCGCTGCTGGACCTGGTCGGCAAGGACACGCTCAAGCAGCTTCCCGCGCTGCTCGCCCGCGCCGATCTGGTGGTCACCCCGGATTCGGGCCCGATGCATATCGCCAATGCGATGGGCAGCAAGGTGCTGGGGTTGCATGCGGCCAGCAATCCGCGACGCAGCGGCCCGTATTCGGACGTGCGCTATTGCGTGGACCGTTACGACGCGGCAGCGCGCAAGTTTCTGCGCACGCCGGCCGATCAGCTCAGCTGGGGCACCAAGATCGAGTTCGACGATGTGATGTCGCTGATTACCGTCGACGACGCAGTTGCTGCGTTCGAGCGCTATCGGGCCGATCATCCCCGCTAACTGCTGGCCAACGCCGGCGTCCACCTGATCGTCAGATCGGTTCGGCCCACGACGCGCGGCTTTTCGTTTGCACCAGGACTCAAGTCGCCTGGCATCGAGCCTTCAAGCCGATGTCACCGGCATCGCACCAGCCGTCTATCGCGATGACAGGCGGCTCGGCGCATCAGTGCGCAGGCTGGTGCCGGCACACTCGGCGCATCAATCCGCTCAGGCGCCGGTCGCGCGATAGTCCTGGTAGGACTTCTCTTCCACGTACGAAGAACCCAGCGCCAGGTTGATTTCCTTCTTGATCCGCGCGCGCTCGTCGTTTTCGATATAGACGCTGCGCGCCAGCTGCACGAAGCCGTCGTCGAAGCTCTGCGCCTGCTCCTTGAGCCGGATGTCGTCCTCGATCACCCATAGCCGCTCGTTGACGGCCTTGAGCGCGGCACGCAGACGCACGATGTCGTGGCCGGCGGCCGGATGCGCCATCCAGCTGGTCTCCAGCGCGGACAGCTCGCTGCGCACATTGGCCAGCTTGGCGGGGTCGCTCATGCGCTCGGACTTGATCTGCAGGATCGCGATCTTGTCGAGCAGCTCGCCAAAGGACACAGGTACCAGGATCTCGGACATGACAGGCCTCCAACGGATATCGAGCGGATTGTAGCCATCGCAGCAACGGGCGGTGGCGGCACATAAACAAAAGCCCCCTTGCGGGGGCTGATGCGAATCTGACGTCAGAAGGGGATTCGCCCGGCACTGTGTGCCTTTGCCCTGCGGGCGGCTTCGCCGTGCAGACAGCGATGCTGCCTGTCGAACCTGGGGCTTCTCACCCTCCCAATGACGCCGGCAACACTCACGCGCCACTGGCGCAACTGCTTGCCTCAATCTGGCGGAGAGGGGGGGATTCGAACCCCCGAGGCGCTATAAACGCCTGCCTGATTTCGAGTCAGGTACATTCAACCGCTCTGCCACCTCTCCAGATGGTCCCCAGTGTCCTGGGGCCGTGCATCATACGGGCACACGCGCCAGGCCACAAGCGGCCCGGGCCAGCGCTCCACCGCCCGGGTGTCGGCGCGGCGTGAACCGGCACTGCGACTGGCGCGAGCGCTCTGTTGCCGCTGGCCGGCCGGGCCGCGATGATGGGCACGCATCCTCTCCCTGGCGACCCGCCCTCATGCTCGAATTCGGACACCTTACCCATGTCGGCCTGCGCCGTGACCTCAATGAGGACACGTACTACGGCGACAGCGAGCTGGGGCTGTGGCTGGTGGCCGATGGCATGGGCGGACATGCCTGCGGCGAAGTCGCCAGCGCGCTGGCACGCGAAACCATCGTGCGCGAAGTCCGCGCCGGCACCCCGCTCGCGCAGGCCGTGCGCATCGCCGACGAAGAGATCATCAAGACCTCGCGCCGCTGCAACGACACCTTGCCGATGGGCACCACCGTGGTTGCCGCACGCGTGTTGGGCCAGCGTTTCGAGGTGGCCTGGGTCGGCGACAGCCGTGCGTACCTGTGGCGCGACGGGCGCCTGGCACAGCTGAGTCAGGACCATAGTTACGTGCAGGAACTCATCGCCCAAGGCACGCTCACCAGCGAGCAGGCGCGTGCGCATCCGCATCGCAACGTGGTGACCCAGGCACTGGGCGTCACCGATCCGGTCCATCTCAACGTTGCCACCATGCAGGGCGAGCTCAAATCCGGCATGCAACTGTTGCTCTGCAGCGATGGGCTGACCGAAGAAGTGGACGATGCGGCGATTGCGGCAACCCTGTCGCAAGCGGACTGCAGCGCACAGGAGTGCGTGGAATGCCTGGTCGCCGCGGCACTGGATGGCGGCGGTTCGGACAACATCACCGCGATCCTGGTGCGTAGCTACTGAGCACGGCAAGACAGCGTCGAGGCCGGCCCTCGAACGCGCGACAGAACCTCACGACGTCCTGATCATGCGCTGCACCCGTTGCCGGCGCGGCAAGGGTGCAGCGCCACTTCAGCCGGCGACAGCGCTCTCTTCGACAGGCGCGTCCCACAGCGCGCGTCCGGCCTTCTTGCGCAGCTGCGCCAACCGCGCCTCGTGCGCCTGCGATTCCGACGCAGTCACCATCACGCGCGGGCGCGGCAGCAGCAACGCAGGGTCGAACGCGATCATGCCGTTGTTCTCATTACTGTTCTGGCCGGCATCGGCGCTGGCAAAGCCGATCTCCTCCTGGCCCGAGGTCAGCGCGATGTACACATCGGCCAGGATCTGCGCATCGAGCAAGGCGCCGTGCAGCTGGCGATGCGCGTTGTCCACGCCCAGGCGTTTGCACAAGGCATCGAGCGAATTGCGCTGCCCCGGGTAACGCTCGCGCGCCATCATCAAGGTGTCGACCACGGTGGCGCGGTCCACGATGCGGCCGTAACCATTGCCCAGCAGCGACAACTCGTTATCCAGAAAGCCCAGATCGAACGCAGCGTTGTGGATGATCAGTTCCGCGCCGTCGATATAGGCGAGGAATTCCTCCACCACATCGCCGAACAAGGGTTTGTCGGCCAGGAATTCCAGGGTCAATCCGGTGACTTCCTGCGCGCCCGGCTCGAAGTCGCAATCGGGCTTCAGATAGCGATGAAAATTGTTGCCGCTCGGGCGCCGCTCCAGCAGCTCCACTGCACCGATTTCGACGACCCGGTTGCCCTTGCGCCATTCCAGGCCGGTGGTTTCTGTATCGAGAATGATCTGACGCATGAATCCTCTTACGCAGTTGCAGCGCCGCCGCGCTGGGCGATGGCCTGATTGCGGGCAAGCACGTCGACGCGCTCGTTGTCCGGGTCGCCATTGTGACCCTTCACCCAGCGCCAATCGATGCTGTGGCGCTGGGTGGCCGCATGCAGCCGCTCCCACAGTTCGCGGTTCTTGACCGGATCGCCGCCGGCGGTTTTCCAGCCACGCCGCACCCAACCGGACATCCACTCGGTGATGCCCTGGCGCACGTACTGCGAGTCGGTATGCAGCACGATCTGGCACGGCTCGGTCAGCGTCTCCAGCGCCATGATCGCGGCCATCAATTCCATGCGGTTGTTGGTGGATACCGCTTCACCGCCGGCCAGTTCCTTCTCGCGGCCGTTGTAACGCAGCAGGGCCGCCCAACCGCCCGGCCCCGGATTGCCGAGGCAGGAGCCGTCGGTATGCACTTCAATTGATTTCATCAGCTTCCAGAGTTGTCGCGTACTAAGGTCAGATCGTGGCCACCGGTTGCGGCCAGCGCGTGGGCCGCGCGATCGGCGTCGGCGCGATCGGTGCGGAGGCGCGTTTTTCCACTTCGAGTAAATACACCGCGCGCCATGGAGCGCGGCCAGGATCGGACGAACCGCGCCCGGTCCGCCAGATGGGCCCGAGGAAGCGCTCCGTTTCCACGCACTGCAGACCGGCCTGCTGTGCCAGCGATCGCCAGCGATCCGGGCGCAATGCCACCGGGCCTCGACGCGCCCAATGAAAGCGGTACGGGCTCAGCGGATTGAGCGTGAACAGCCACAGCCGGCCTCCCGGCATCAGCAGCCGCTCGCATTCGGCCAGAAATTCCGCCGCGCCGCCAACGACCGCATGCTGCACCACGATGGCCTGCAGGCTTTCGGTGGGCAACGGAAACGGCATCGCGCAGCGCGCATCGCCCGCGAAGCGTCCGGCGCTACGAAACAGGCGCAGGCCGCGGCCATCGAGCATCTCGCGCGGCGGCAATTCCTTGGTTGGGGCCACCCACAACCAGGGCTGGGATGGCCGCCGCTGCAGGGACTCCAGCGCCAGGCGACGCTCGGATTGGAGCAGGCTTCGCCCCGCCTCCGTATCAAACCAGGATGAGACGCCAGCTTGACGGGAGAATGGGACGGCAGGCATGGTCCCAATTCTATGCGACTCACCGCCCTGCCCGCATTCGACGACAACTACATCTGGGCGCTGGTCGCCGCAGATGGCCGCGCCGTCGTTGTCGACCCCGGCCAGGCCGAGCCGGTCATCGCCGCCGCGGAGCGCGATGGCTGGGCCCCCAGCGCGGTATTGCTCACCCATCACCATGACGACCACATCGGCGGCGTAGCCGCGCTGCAGCAGCGCTGGCCGGAACTCGAACTGTTCGGTCCCGATGACCAACGCATCCCTGCAGATGCCCGGCGCGTTGCCCAGGGCGAGCGCTTGCAGCTGCTGGAAACCAGCTTCGAGGTGATCGAGGTCCCCGGCCACACCCGCAGCCACATCGCCTTTGTGACAGATCGCCATCTGTTCAGTGGTGATACCCTGTTCAGCCTAGGCTGTGGGCGGATGTTCGAAGGTACCGCTCCTCAAATGTTCGACTCGTTGCAGCGCCTGGCATCTCTGCCCGGCGAAACGCTTGTGTGTTGCGGCCATGAATACACCCTGGCCAACGCAGCCTTCGCGCTGCACGTCGATCCAACCAACGCTGCCTTGCAGCGCCGTCAACAGGAAGCCCAGGCCATGCGTCAAGCAGCCCGTCCTACCCTGCCGATTTCGCTCAAGAGTGAACTGGCCACCAATCCGTTCTTACGTACCAGCCGTCCTGAAATCCGCGCCGCCGTGGCACCACGCGCAGCCGGCGCACTTTTCTCCGAAGTAGACGTTTTCGCCGAACTTAGGCGCTGGAAAGACGAATTTCGCGCATGAGGCGGGTAATCTTGGCAGCGTTGGCCGCGGTTGCGGCCATCGCGCCGGCAGCGGCCTGGTCCAACGACGCAAGTCGCTCCGTCGCCACCGCTGCTGCCGGGTCCGCTGCGCCCGATACGCGCAATGGCCGCGAGATCTTCTCGTCATTCCTGGAAGGCCGTGCCGATCCGGGTTGCGACAGCGAGCATAGCGATACCCGCTGGGAACAGCATTTCTCGCGGGCCCCCGCTCGCCTGGCCGACGACGGTCAGGACGTCCTGCCGTTGTTTGGTTACGTGGTCGACGAACTGCGAGCCGCGGACATGCCGACCGAATTTGCGCTGATTCCGTTCGTCGAGAGCGGATACCGCCCCGGCGCACGCAACGGCAGCGGCCCGGCAGGGCTGTGGCAGTTCATCGCCACCACCGCGCGCAATCACCATGTGCCGGTCGGCGCGCAGTACGACGGCCGTCTGTCGGCCGTGGATTCCACCACCGCCGCGGTGCGCTACCTCAAGACCCTGTACGGCATGTTCGGCGGCGACTGGCGCCTGGCACTGATGGCCTACAACGCCGGCGAGTACCGTGTCCTGCAGGCCATGCGCAGTGCCGGCATGAATGCGCAGAACGCGCGCCCGTCCGAGCTGCCCGGCATGTCCAAGGTCACCTACGACTATGTCGAAAAGCTGCATGCACTGGCCTGCGTGCTCGATCATGCGCAGCAGCAGGGCACCTTGCTGACCTCACTGGATCGCCAGGTGCCGGTACTGACCGAGCACGCACTGCCGGCCGGCACCAGCCTCAATACCTGGGCCGGGCAGCGCGCGATCGAGCCGCAGCTGTTGGCGCGCCTGAACCCTGCAGTGGCAAGCGCCCGTGCGGCACCCAAAGGCGTCCATGTACTGGCCCCTGCTGCGGCAGCGCAGCCCGGTTCCAGCGGTGCGGTGGTCGCATCCAGCCCTGCGGGCATGGATGCTGACACTGCAGGCCCCGCGACAGCGGTCGCCAGCACCACGACGGCCAGGACGTCCCGCCCTTCACCCGCCCGCACCCATACCGTGCGCAACGGCGAATCCGCGTGGGCCATCGCCCGTCGCTACGGCATTACCGTCGCCACCCTGCTCGCCAGCAATGGCCTGGACAAGCGGGCCGTCTTGAAGCCGGGCATGGTGTTGTCGTTCAACGACACGCCCTGAGCAGGCCGCCTGATCGGCCGCGCGCGACTGGCTGCCGCGTGCCTGGCTCTCCTGTCGCTGTCGCTCAAGAAGACCCCAGGCCTCCAAGCGCCCTGACTGACTGCTGCGCATGTATCGAGTGACATCGCGCATGTCTTGATCGCTTGCCGGCATCGGTCGACGCGGCAACGCGCCACCGGCGTTCCAGTCATCGGCCCTGCGCGCTTCCCGCCCGGATTTCAGCTGTCCGAATCAGAGGAAGATGTGCGGCGCGCTCCAAGAACGGTTGGCGCAGCGCTGGCCAGGCATCCGCGCTGCCAACATCCAAGCCGCACGCCCATGACGAGAGCAATGCGTCGCCGCACCGCTAGAAGCGACTGGACGTAGCGAGCGCGTCCTCAGCCGGGTATGGACGGCGCGCTCCGCATCCGAGTGCACGAGCGGCACATCCCGATTCCGAGCACCGGCTGCACCCGCCCGCAGCCACACGATTGCTCATCGGCGGCACCTACCGCGCAGCCCACGTGCACTCGCCAATCGCGTGAGCGATGACTTCGTCCCAGTTCGTATCAGCGGCTGCAACACATGCGCACCGTACCGACACCCAACGCCACCAGCGCACAAAGAAAAAGCCCGGTCGCCCTGGCCCTTTCCTTGTATCCATTGACACCCAGCCGTTACAGCTGCGCCTCTTCGATCTGGATCTTGTAGCGCTTGCGCATTTCCTTGACGTAGGCCTGCGCGGCATTGTTGCCATCGATCTGGCTCAGCTGCTCGCGCAGCATCGTCTGCTGCTCGGCCGGCATCTGCTTCAGGTCGCCCGGCGTCGCCTTGCTGATCACGAACACCGCAAAGCGGCCGCCATCCAGTTCCACCTTGCCCACCGAGGGCTTACCCTCAGTCGGACGGGGCGCACTGAAGATTGCGCGATTTGCTGCCGGCGTCGGAATCGGCGCCGTGCGCGGCAGCCCTGGGATCGGCTGCACCTGCAGCTTCTCGGTTGCCGCCAGCGCCTGCAGGGTTTCACCCTTCTGCACGCGTGCCAGCAGTGCATCGGCGGCGGCGGCGGCGGCTTTCTCGGTACGGTCGGCATGCACCGCGGCAATCACCTTGTCGCGCACCTTGTCCAACGGCAATGCCTGCTCGGCAGTGTGATTGGTCACGCGCAGCATCACGCTGTGGTTAGGGGCGATGGTGATCGGGTCGCTCACCGTGCCGTCCTGCACCAACGTTTCGGAGAACGCCGAACGCAGCACCGCCGGGTTGGCCGCAATGCCGCTGGCGTCGGTACGCGAGAACGGGCCCAGGGTCTGCACCGGCAAACCGACCTGCTTGGCCGCCGGCTCCAGGGCAGTCGGATTCTTGTAGACCTGATCCACCAACTTGCCGCTGACATCGGCGTACGCCTTGTCGGCGTCGGCCTTGAGCTGCTCGGCAGCAAGCTGGTCGCGCACCTGCTCGAACGACTTGCCCTGCCCGCCCTTGACCTCGCGCAACTGGATCACGTGATAGCCGAACTCGGTCTTGATCGGCCCGACCACGTCGCCGGCCTTCATCGAAAACAGCGCGTCTTCGAACGGCTTGACCATGGTGCCCTTCTCGACCCAACCCAGGTCGCCACCGGCATCCTTGGAGCCCGGATCCTGCGAATTGGCCTTGGCCAGCGCGGCGAAATCGGCACCCGGCTGCTTGGCTTCCGCAGCGAGCTTGGCCGCCTTGGCTTCGGCCGCCTTCTGCGCAGCGGCATCGCCACCTGCACTGATCAGGATGTGCGACGCCAAACGCTGGTCCGGCTCGACAAAGCGCGCCTTTTCCTCTTCGTAACGCTTGCGCAACGTCGCCTCGTCGGCAGCAGTCGCCGGCGGCATCGTGGCGGCATTGAGCTCGACGTACTCGATGCTCACGGTCTCCGGCTGGCGGAATTCCTGTGCATGGGTGTCGTACCACTGCTTGATCTGCGCATCGCTGACCGGTGCGGTATCGGCAGCCGGAGCCGGCAACATCGCCAACTCCACATCGCGCGTTTCACCCATCAGCTTGAGCAGGCGCTCGAATTCGGTCTTGGTCGCAAACCCCGATTCGGCAACGGCCTGCGGGATCACCGACTGCTGCAAGCTGTCGCGCACCAGCGCATCGAACTGCGCCGGCGTGCGCGGTGGCGTGCCCTGCGCCAATGCGGCGCGGTACTGGTCCGGGCTGAACTTTCCATCGACCTGGAACGCCTGAATATTGACGATGTAATCGCGTACCGTGGCATCGCCGATCATGATGCCGGCGTCTTCGGCGCCAAGCCGTACGACTTGCTCGTCCACCAGCTGGTCGAGCACCTGCAGCTTGTTTTCGCGGGATTCGAAGGTGCGCGGGTCGAAGTTCTCACCCTGCCGCTGGCGCTCCTGCATGCGCGCCTGTTCGAAGCGCGCACGGAAATCCTGCGTGCTGATCTCATGGTGCTGCCACAGCAGCGAGACCGGCCACCACGTGGGTGCCGATTTCCACCAGGTCGGTGGCGCCTGCACCTTGGCGACATTATTGGCGCCAATGCCGCCCAGGTAGCTGGAGTCGATGACGAACAGGAACGGAATCATCAGCAACCCCAGGATGGCGGTAGCGATCCAGCCTGATGTCTTGTCGCGAAGTTTCTGCAGCATTGGCAAATCACGGCCTGTGGGCGAGCCGCGCAGTGTAACCCGCCTGACGCCAAGCACCCAGCCCAACACCCGCCAGCCCCGGGTCAAGATGCAGCAAAGGTGAGGCACTGCATCGGCACAGACGGCAAGCGCACCGCGATGAGGTCGCCATGGGATCGGGTTACCGCCGCGCCCGACCCGAGCTCCCACCACCAAAGGCCAATGCGCCATCCACTCGCCGGACGACTTCAAACAGCCAACAAAAAAGCCCCCGGCACAAGGCCGAGGGCTTGGGTGTAACTGGCGGAGCGGACGGGACTCGAACCCGCGACCTCCGGCGTGACAGGCCAGCATTCTAACCAGCTGAACTACCGCTCCGCTTTAAACTTGGACATCTACCCCACTGCAGTCGCATCGCGAATGTCGTGGAGAAAACGAAGCCCCCAATTGCTCAGGGGCTTCGGTGTAACTGGCGGAGCGGACGGGACTCGAACCCGCGACCTCCGGCGTGACAGGCCAGCATTCTAACCAGCTGAACTACCGCTCCGCGCTTAAAACTTTGCTTGGTGCTTAGTGGTGGGTGCTGAGGGTTTCGAACCCCCGACCCTCTCCGTGTAAGGGAGACGCTCTACCGCTGAGCTAAGCACCCTAGCGAGTCGATTAGTTTACTGCATCCTTCAGGGCTTTGCCAGCCTTGAATGCAGGATTCTTCGAAGCAGCGATCTTGATGCTGTCGCCGGTCTTCGGATTGCGGCCGGTACGCTCAGCGCGCTCGCGGACCTGGAAGGTGCCGAAGCCAACGAGGGTGACAGCGTCGCCCTTCTTCAGCGCCTTGGTGATTTCGCTCACAACCGCGTCGACAGCACGGCCAGCTTCAGCCTTGGAGATGTCAGCGGCAGCGGCAACGCCATCGATCAATTCGGTTTTATTCATTCTTGAAACTCCCTTTGCGGCAGATGCCGCGGAATCGACAATCGGCGCTCTTGCCGTTAGCGAAGAACCCGACACAAGTGGTATCGCGTGACGCATCACATTTTGCCGCGCCCACGAGTCGTGCATTTATACCAGCGCCCCCAACAGCACGCAAGCCAAAACCCAATAACGACGCGGGTTTTGGCTTGTTTCGGGACGTCTTAGACAGCACACGTTAGTGCTTGACGCGGGTACCCGGGGTAGTGCGCGACTTGCCACGCACAGCAACGCGCGACGCAGTCTTGCGGGCTTTTTCCTTGCCCACCTTCTTGGGTGCCAGCGGACGCTCCAGGGCGAGATCCAGCACTTCGTCGATCCACTTGACCGGCACGATCTTCAAGTCGCGCGTGACGTTGGCCGGGATGTCCGCCAGGTCCTTGCGGTTCTCGTCGGGGATCAACACGGTGCGGATGCCACCACGCAGTGCCGCCAGCAATTTCTCCTTCAAGCCACCGATCGCCGACACGCGACCGCGCAACGTGATCTCGCCGGTCATCGCCACATCGGCGCGGATCGGCACCCGGGTCAACACCGACACCAGCGAGGTCACCATCGCAATACCTGCACTCGGGCCATCCTTCGGCGTCGCGCCATCAGGCACGTGCACGTGCACGTCCTGCTTCTGCAGGAAATCCACATCAATGCCAAGACGCTCGGCGCGCGAACGCACCACCGACAAGGCCGCCGATGCCGACTCCTTCATGACGTTGCCGAGCTGACCGGTGAGGATCAGATTGCCCTTGCCCGGCACCAGTGTGGATTCGACCTGCAACAGCTCGCCGCCGACTTCGGTCCAGGCCAGGCCGGTGACCAGACCGATTTCGTTTTCCTCTTCGGCGCGACCGAAGTCGAAGCGACGCACGCCCAGGTACTTGTCGAGATTCTTCGCGTTGACCGTCACCAGTGCCTTTGGCTTGCCCTTCTTGGCGACCGCCTTCTTGGCAACCGGTTGCGGACCGGCAAGCGCGATTTCCTTGACCACCTTGCGGCAGATCTTGGCCACTTCGCGCTCGAGATTACGCACGCCCGATTCGCGCGTGTAGTAACGCACGATGTCCTGGATCGCATCGCTGCCGATCTCGATCTCTTCTGGCTTCAGGCCATTGGCCTTGATCTGCTTGGGCACCAGGTAACGCATGGCGATGTTGAGTTTCTCATCCTCGGTGTAGCCGGGGATGCGGATCACTTCCATGCGGTCCAGCAACGGACCGGGAATATTGAGCGAGTTGGAGGTGGCGACGAACATCACCTCCGACAGGTCCAGATCCACTTCCAGGTAATGGTCGTTGAAGGAATTGTTCTGCTCCGGATCGAGCACCTCCAGCAACGCCGACGACGGGTCGCCGCGGAAGTCCATCGACATCTTGTCGATCTCGTCCAGCAGGAACAGCGGATTCTTGCTGCCGACCTTGTTGAGGTTCTGCACCAGGCGGCCCGGCATCGAGCCGACATAGGTCCGGCGATGGCCACGAATCTCGGCCTCGTCGCGGATACCGCCAAGGCTCATGCGCACGAACTTGCGGTTGGTCGCCTTGGCGATCGACTGCCCGAGCGAGGTCTTGCCCACGCCCGGCGGGCCGACCAGGCACAGGATCGGGCCTTTCATCTGCTTCACCCGCGACTGCACGGCGAGGTACTCGAGGATGCGCTCCTTGACCTTGTCCAGGCCGTAGTGATCGGCGTCCAGCGTGTCTTCGGCAACCTTGAGATCCTTGCGGACCTTGGTGCGCTTCTTCCACGGCACGCCCAGCAACCAATCCAGATAGTTGCGCACCACGGCAGCTTCCGCAGACATCGGCGACATCTGCTTGAGCTTGTTGAGCTCAGCCTTGGCCTTGGTCTCGACCGGCTTGGGCATGCCGGACTCGGCGATCTTGCGCGCCAGCTCTTCCAGCTCGCCCGGCGCGTCGTCCAGATCGCCCAGCTCCTTCTGGATCGCCTTCATCTGTTCGTTGAGGTAGTACTCGCGCTGGCTCTTTTCCATCTGCGACTTCACGCGGCCGCGGATGCGCTTTTCCAGCTGCTGCACGTCGATTTCGCCATCTACCAGCCCGACCAGCAGCTCCAGCCGCTCGCCGATCTCGGTGATCTCCAGCAGGCGCTGCTTGTCGGCCAGGCGCACGCCGATGTGCGCGGCGATGGTGTCGGCCAGGCGGCCCGGCTCGTCGATGCCGGCCAGGGTCTGCAACAGCTCCGGCGGCAACTTGCGATTGGTCTTGACGTACTGCTCGAACAGCGACATCAACGAGCGGGCGATCGCTTCCACTTCCCGCGCCTCACGGCCATCGCTGGCCTCGACTTCGATGCCCTGCCCCTGCAATGCGCCGTCCAGCTCGACGACCTTGTCGACGGTGACCCGCGACAGGCCTTCGACCAGCACTTTGATTGTGCCGTCTGGCAGCTTGAGCAGTTGCAGCACCTGGGCCAGGGTGCCGACGGTGTACAGATCGCCGGCAGCCGGGTCGTCGGTCTCGGCCGACTTCTGCGCCACCAGCAGGATGCGCTTGTCCGCCTCCATGGCCTTTTCCAGCGCGCGCATCGACTTGTCACGACCGACGAACAGCGGAATCACCATGTGCGGAAACACCACCACGTCGCGCAGCGGCAACACCGGCAGATCGAGAACTTCTGGTTGGGACTGGGCCATGGGGCGCTCCGCAGGAATGGGGATTTGAGGCGTAAAAAAAGCCGATGGCCCCGTTATGGGGCCATCGGCGAGGTGTTGCAAGTAGCGCTTGGATCCCCTTTAACCGCGAGCCGGGGCTGGGCCTGGCTCCACGGTCACAGGACTCAGTCGCCCGACGCGGCCTTGGCCGGAGCCGGTTGCGCCTGGTAGATCAGATACGGCTCGGATTTGTGCTCGATGACCGACTCGTCCACCACCACCTTGCTCACGTTTTCCTGCGATGGCAGCTCGTACATCGTGTCCAGCAGCACCGATTCGACGATGGTGCGCAGGCCACGCGCGCCGGTCTTGCGCTTGAGCGCCTTCTTGGCGATCGCAGACAGGGCGTCCGGGCGGAACTCCAGTTCCACGCCTTCCATGTCGAACAGCTTCTTGAACTGCTTGGTGATGGCGTTCTTCGGCTCGGTCAGGATCTTGATCAGGGCTGGCTCGTCCAGTTCCTCGAGCGTTGCGACCACCGGCAGGCGGCCGACGAACTCGGGGATCAGGCCGAACTTGATCAGATCTTCCGGCTCGACCTCGGCCAGGATCTTGCCGACTTCCTGCTTGCGCTCGCTGCTCTTGACCTTGGCACCGAAGCCGATGCCGCCGGCATCGTTGGAACGCGCCTGGATCACCTTGTCCAGGCCAGCGAAGGCGCCGCCGCAGATGAACAGGATGTTCTTGGTGTCCACTTGCAGGAACTCCTGCTGCGGATGCTTGCGCCCGCCCTGCGGCGGCACCGAGGCGACCGTGCCTTCGATCAGCTTCAGCAGCGCCTGCTGCACGCCTTCGCCGGACACGTCGCGGGTGATCGACGGGTTCTCGCTCTTGCGCGAGATCTTGTCGATTTCATCGATATAGACGATGCCCTGCTGCGCCTTCTCGACGTCGTAGTCGCACTTCTGCAGCAGCTTCTGGATGATGTTTTCCACGTCCTCGCCGACATAGCCGGCTTCAGTCAGCGTGGTCGCATCGGCGATCGTGAACGGCACATTGAGCAGGCGCGCCAGCGTTTCGGCCAGCAGCGTCTTGCCCGAGCCGGTCGGACCGACCAGCAGGATGTTGGATTTGGCGAGTTCGACGTCGTCGTTCTTGCTGCGGCTCTCGATCCGCTTGTAGTGGTTGTACACCGCCACTGCAAGCGTGCGCTTGGCACGCAACTGCCCGATCACGTACTGATCCAGCACTTCGAGGATCTCGCGCGGCTTGGGCAGGCTGGAACGGGCCGACTGCGCCTTCTCTTCGAGCTCTTCGCGAATAATGTCGTTGCACAGCTCAACGCACTCATCGCAGATGAATACGCTGGGACCGGCAATCAGCTTGCGGACTTCATGCTGACTCTTACCGCAGAACGAGCAGTAGAGAATCTTGTTGCTGTCGCCGGAACGACCTTGGCGGTCTTCGCTCATGCTTCTGTTACCCAGTTACCCCACCCGATGCACGGGGGTTCGATTTCGAGAATAGCACAGGGTCGGGAGGACATTCGCCCAGCCCGACCCTGCCGGTTTTTCCTGCAATTTCAGCAATCTGGCGATCAAGACGGCTGGATCGACTCTTCCGGACGACGTTCCAGCACCTGATCCACCAGGCCATAGGCCTGTGCGTCGACCGCGCTCTTGAAGTTGTCGCGCTCGGTGTCGCGCGCGATGGTTTCCAGCGACTGGCCGGTATGCTTGGCCAGGATCTCGTTCAGGCGCGAACGCAGGGTCAGGATCTCGCGCGCATGGATGTCGATATCGGTCGCCTGGCCCTGGAAGCCACCGAGCGGCTGATGGATCATCACGCGCGAATTCGGCAGCGCATAGCGCTTGCCGGCGGCACCGGAGGCCAGCAGCAGTGCGCCCATCGAGGCAGCCTGGCCGACGCAGATCGTGCTTACGTCCGGCTTGATGTACTGCATGGTGTCGTAGATCGCCATGCCGGCCGTGACCACGCCGCCGGGCGAGTTGATGTAGATGCTGATGTCCTTTTCCGGGTTATCCGCTTCCAGGAACAGCAGCTGGGCCACGATGACGTTGGCCATATGGTCGTCGATGGGACCGACCAGGAAGATCAGACGCTCCTTCAGCAGACGCGAGTAGATGTCGTACGCACGCTCGCCACGGCTGGTCTGTTCGACCACCATGGGCACCAGGTTCAGGGCTTTGGTCACAATGCTCATCAGTCTTCCCGTTGTGGCAGCGGCCTGTGCCGCTGCCCGTGTTCGACATCCACGCCCCCGATCCTGCAGGGCGCAGTCCTTCTCTTGCTACCGCATCAGACGCGAATGGCGTCCTGGAACGACAGCGGCTGCTCGGTATGCTGGGCGCGCTCGGCGATCCAGTCGATCACCTGCTCTTCCATCACACGGCTCTGCAGCCCACCCATCAGTTGGGGGTCGTTACGGTACATCTCAATGACCTGTTCCGGCTCTTCGTAGGTGGAAGCGATCAGACGCAGCGTTTCGCTGACGCGCTTGGATTCCAGGCGCAGCTCGTTGCGACGGGCCACTTCGCCGACCAGCAGGCCGACCAGCACGCGCTTGCCGGCGGCATCCATGAAGCCCTGGTAGGCATCGTCCGGCACCTGGCCCGGATCGCGCCCGCTGCGACGCACCTGCTCGACCTGCTGGGCCAGCATGGAACGGGCCTCGTTCTCGACCAGACGCGGCGGCATTTCGACGTGCGCGTAAGCGGCGATCAGCTGCTCGCCCACTTCGCGACGCAGGCGGTTCATCAGCGCGCCCTTGAGCTCGCGCTCCAGGTTGGTGCGGATATCGGCGCGGAACTGCTCGGCATCGCCACTCTTGACGCCGAAGCTCTTGATGAACTCCTTGTCCACCACCGGCAGCACCGGCTCGGACACTTCGACCGCCTTGACGTGCACCTGCACGGTCTTGCCGGCCAGCTGCGGCACGCGCCATTCGGCCGGGAAATCGACAGTCAGGGTCTTGTCTTCGCCCTTGGCCAGACCTTCCAGGCCCTTTTCAATCTGGTCGAACATCACGCCCGAGCCCAGCACGCTGCTACCGGTCTCCACGCCTTCGGCTGGCAGACGCTCGTCGCCGGCCTGCGACCAGGTCTCCAGCGCCACCAGGTCGCCGACCTGCGCGCCGCGCTCGACCGGGTTCCAGGTCCGGCGCTGCAGGCGCAGGTTTTCGATCATCTGGTCGATGTCGGCATCGGTCACTTCGGCGGTGTGACGCACCACCGACAGCGTGGCGACATCGATATCGCCGAAGTCGGGCACCACTTCGAAGGTGGCGACGAAGTCGAAGTCGCTTTCGCCCTGGTCGATGCGCGGGTTACCGGCCAGACGCAGCGAGTGCTCGCGCACGGCCGAGTCGAAGGTTTCGCGCAACAGACCTTCCATCGCCTCGGCACGCACCTGCTGACCGAAGCGCTGCTCGATGACCTTGGTCGGCACCTTGCCGGGACGGAAGCCCTTGATGCGCGTGGTCCGCGCCAGCTCGCGCAGGCGACCGCCGACGTGGGTCTCCAGACGCTCCTGCGGCAGGGTGAAGGTCAGGCGGCGTTCCAGATTGCCGGTGGATTCGATCGATGCTTGCATGTTGACTCCTGCCACCGACTGCACAAGCGTCGGCACGAGATGGAAGATGCGGGTTGACGGATGGCGAGAAAGCCGCCGAGCCTTGTAGTTTCGCCGATAACGGCGGCGGCTACCAGCGGGACGCGCGCAATGGCGCCTGCAGCCTGAAGCCGGTTTGCGGGAGCTGCAGCGGCCGGAGCACTCACGGCCGCACTGCATTGGTGCGAAAGGGGGGACTCGAACCCCCACGCCTTGCGGCGTCAGAACCTAAATCTGGTGCGTCTACCAATTCCGCCACTTTCGCGATGTCGCAGGTGCCTGCGCATTGTTGCAGGGATGCCGGCAAAGAAAAAGCGCTGCGAACGGGCCGGCAAGGCGGTGCGACTGGTCTGTGGCAGGCCGGCACGCGACCGCCTGCCCTTGCTTTCTGGAGACCAGTGCGAACCGGACTCGACTGAACGGTTTACGCTGCCAGCCTGATTCCAGCCCAAACCCGGTGATGTCGCGTGCGCATGACTGCGTCAATATTTGCGAAAATTCCGTTAAACCCAAGCCCAGAGAGCGCGCTGTCGCAATGAGAGACCGATACCGTCAGATCGTGGCACTGTCGCGAGACTGCATCAAAGAGATCGACCTCGACGGGCGGATCACAGCGGTCAATGTCAATGGATTGACCGCCCTGGGCGCCAGTGGTCCGGAGCAGATGCTTTCTCGCCCCTGGCGGGAGTTCTGGCCGGCCGAGGCCGTCGCGTTGGTCGATACGGCGCTGGCGGCATCGCTGGCGGGCTCGATCCATGAATTCGAGGCCAGCTGCGTCAACTTCGCAGGCGTACGCCAGACCTGGCAGGTGGTCACCAGCCCACTGTTCGACGAGGCCGGCAACGTCGAGGCAATCCTGGCGGTCAGCAAGAACATCTCCGACCGCCGTGCGCTGGAAGCGGCTTTCCACACGCTGGATCGCACCCTGAAGGCAGAGCGCGAATTCTCCATGGACGCGCTGATGCTGGCGCGCACGCGCGCGGACACCCTGTCGACCGAGCTGCATAACCTGCGCGATCTGCGCGAACGCATCGAAGACGATCTGGACATTGCGCGCGCCGCGCAAGGCGCTGCCGAAAAGATCTCCGAGCAGGCACAAAAGGGCGAGGCGGTCGGGCAACTGCTGGCCGGCGTCGTGCACGATCTGAACAATGTGCTGCAGGCCGCTACCTCGGCGATCGACCTGGTGGTCCAGCGCGGGAAGATCGATGCGCAGGACACCAAGTTGCTCGGGGTTGCCGACGCAGCATTGCAGCACGGCTCGGTGATGGCGCAACGCCTGGTGGGCTTCTCGCGCCAGTATCCCTACAGCCCCGACGTGGTCGACCTGGGCGCATTGGCAGCACAGCTCACCCCGCTGCTGGAGCAGGTCATCGGCGCGGACTTGCGCCTGCAGGTCCGCAACGACGCAGGCGCATGTTGCGCCATGGTTGACCAGCACACCCTCGAGCGCGCAGTACTCAACCTGGTCATCAATGCGCGCGATGCATGCAACAGCGGCAATACCATCCGCGTGGAGACCGGCCATACAAGCGTGACAGACGCCGAAGCCAGCCTGACAAAACCCGCTGGGGAGTACGTCACCATCGCAGTCGCCGACGATGGACATGGCATGAATAGCGATGTGCAATCGCGGTTATTCGAGGCTTATTTCACCACCAAAAGCGCGGACAAGGGCGCGGGTCTGGGCCTGGCGCAGGTGTACAGCGCAGTCCGGCAGGCCGGCGGATTTGTCGATGTGACGTCGGCACCGGGTCTGGGCGCGCGTTTTACGCTTGCCTTCCCACGACTGCAACCTGCCGACGCCTGATTGGCGCTTGCGGATGCGCGCACGAGCAACGCGTAGACCGTGCTGACTGCATGATGGCCGGCAGCTCGGCTGCGGTGAGTCTTACTGTTCCGGCAACGGCAACAGGCGGACACGGGTGGCGTCGGCGATGAGCGATGGATCGAGGACAAGTGCGCCTGCCTGCAAATCGCCATGCGAGACTTGATGGTGCCGAAGCGTGCAATCCATCGGTTACAGCGCTGTCTTATCGATCTGCGCGTGCCTGATGACCGACTATTCCGACAGCTCTGCCTGATGACCGTCGCTGCTGCATAGGTACGCGACGCATCCTCTGCATGCAGCGCTCGCTTCGGAACACCGCCTGCAAGGCGCTATTCCAGATCGAATCGCTGATACGCGCCGATGCAACGTCGTCGCTGGCGTCGCTCGCATGCCCATATGCACTTATACGCAGCGCATCTGCATGGGTCGGCTATCGACCCCACATTTCCTGGCGTAGCCGTTACCCGATAAACACATCCCGGCGATGGGGTGACCCGAGCATCTCGCGTTCGCGCCGGGAGTGCGCGCTTCGCGGATGCGGAATCCTTGCCCGATCCACAAGCCCATAGTCTGGCGACCCGAACGTCCCGGCATTTCTGGCTACCACCACATCGACTGCATCGCCGTCGAACATTCACGACCAACGCGTGGCAATGGCTCGTCGCCGACTGCGGTCGCGAACAGTGCACACGTATGGCAGTCGAGAAACATCGTGTCTTGCTATCGACCGACATCACCGTCAAGCGCCTTGCCAATCCCCAACACCCCGGTCACGGGGCAACCTCGCTGAGGAAATGCATCATGGTTCAGACACACCTTCGCAAGTCGTCCGGCCTGTTTACCGCCATTGCAACTGCCCTGGCGCTGTTACCCGCGATGGCGTTGGCATCGCCCGCACGAGGTACCTTGCTCAACAGCAATTTCCTCACCAGCTATACCCGCAGCGCGCTTGCCGCGTTGCTGCCCGACGAGAAGGCCGCCGAGCAGCCCAGATGCGATGTCCGCGTTGCCGAATTCACCTATGCAACGATCGGCGTGCACGGAGAGCCAGCCACCGCGTCGGCCGTGTTGCTGGTGCCGGGCGGCGCAACCTGCAACGGACCCTATCCCCTGCTTGGCTGGGACCAGGGCACCGAACCACTACGTACTGCAGAACAGGCGAAGGAAATTCGCGACGCGAAGGGCGATGACCCGTTGGTCACCCGGCTCGCCGGCCAGGGCTATGTGGTGGTGAGCACCGATTACCTGGGACTGGGCAAATCCAACTATGCCTTCCATCCGTATCTACATGCCGCCAGCGAGGCCAGTGCAAGTATCGACGCGATGCGCGCCGCACGGCAGGTGCTGACACGCTTGAACACGCCGCTGTCGGGCAAGGTCATGCTGGCGGGGTATTCGCAAGGCGGACACGCCGCGATGGCAACCCAGCGCGAAATCGAGGCGCATTTCTCCAAGGAGTTCAACCTGGTTGCCAGCGCACCGATCTCCGGGCCTTACGCGCTCAGCCAGAGCTTCCTGGACAGCTGGAGCGGGCATAACGCGGTAGGCGAAAGCAGCTTCGGACTGGTGCTGGCAACCTACGCACTGGTCGGTATGCAGCACGCCTACCAGAACCTCTATCTGGCGCCGTCGCAGGTCTTCCAGGACCCGTGGGCCGGAAAGGTCGAAGCGCTCTTCCCCGGCACGCATGACCTGACCGACCTGGCGCTCGGCGATTCGCTGCCAACCATCGACAAGGTGCGCAGCTACTTCCAGCCGAGTTTCTACAACGACTTTGCGCGCAACCCGAACAACGCCTTCCGCAAGGATCTTGCCCGCAACGATCTGCTGGACTGGACACCGCGCACCCGCACGCTGCTCTGCGGCTCTTCCAATGACGCCACGGTGCCGTTGAAGAACGCCACCACTGCCATCGCTGCATTCAAACAACGCGGCAGCACGCAGGTGTCGGTGGTGGATCTGGGCAGCGGCAATCGCGCAGACAACAGTGCACTCGAGCACTTGTTGACCAAGGAGAGCTGCATCATCGCGGTGCGCCAGCAACTGCTCGACAAGCAGCGCTAGCGGCAGGCGCACGGCGCCACGGACGCAGGATGAGACCACGGCGGACGGCGCGCAGGACACTGCCGCCGCTCGTCAGTCGGTCCGTTGCAACGTCCAGGCAGCTACTGCCTGGGACCTGTCGACCGCGCGCGACAGCGTGGCGCATGTCATGCGATCGATGCAGAGACAAGAACGCGCGTCCATGCCGACACCACGGTTGCAGCGCCGCTTGCACCAGCGCTTGCCACAAAGAAAAACAGCCACTCAACTTTCGCTGAGTGGCTGCCTGTCTGGTGGGCCGTCAAGGATTCGAACCTTGGACCTATTGATTAAGAGTCAACTGCTCTACCAACTGAGCTAACGGCCCTGAAACTGAGTCGCGCATGATATGCGCTTTTTTGCTTCGTTGCAACACCCCGCGACGCATCGGGTCAAACTTTCTTGCTATCAGTGGGGTGGCTGAGGGGACTCGAACCCCCGACATCTGGAATCACAATCCAGTACTCTAACCAGCTGAGCTACAGCCACCACTGAAAACCTGCTTCCTACCGTACCGCCGATGGCGCGCCCGACAGGACTCGAACCTGTAACCGCCGGCTTAGAAGGCCGGTGCTCTATCCGGTTGAGCTACGGGCGCCCGGACCGAACTTCGCATTCCCACGCCGTCAAGAGCTCGGAATGGTCGGGGTAGAGGGATTCGAACCCCCGACATCCTGCTCCCAAAGCAGGCGCGCTACCAGACTGCGCTATACCCCGGCGGGACCCTTCCATCCCGAAGGCTGGAAAGGTCGGCTATTTTGGGAACGATTGGCCTCGCTGTCAATCATTTCCGTGTAAATCGGGCGATCCGGTATCCTCACTGCAACGCTCACCCATACGGCGAGCACCACCTTCATGGAGAACACCTATGCGTAGCGGTAACCCGGCCCTTCGGGAATCCACGTTCCTCGACCTCGGCTCCGGCTCGGTGGTCACCCGCGATGGTCAGGCGATGACCCTCAACGGCACCGTCAACAAGACCGGCCTGCTGTTGCTGATGGCGGTACTCACTGCCGCCTTCGCCTGGTCGCAATCGATCGGCGCCGACGGCATGCCGCTACCGGCAGCACGCCTGTACATGATCGCCGGTGCGATCGGCGGACTGGTGTTCGCACTGGCGACCAGCTTCAAGCCGACCTGGGCACCGGTCACCGCACCGCTGTACGCGCTGGTGGAAGGCTTCTTCCTGGGCTCGATCTCGGCGGTCTACGAGGCGCGTTTCAACGGCATCGTGTTCCAGGCGGTGCTGCTGACCTTCGGCACCATGTTCGCGCTGCTGTTCGCCTACCGCAGCGGCATGATCAAGGCCACGGAGAACTTCAAACTGGGCGTGGTGGCCGCCACCGGCGGCATTGCGCTGGTGTATCTGGCGACCATCGTGCTGGGCTTTTTTGGCGTGCGCATTCCCTTCATCCACGACTCGGGTCTGATCGGGATCGGCTTCAGCCTGTTCGTGGTCGTGGTGGCCGCGCTGAACCTGGTGCTGGACTTCGACTTCATCGAAAGCGGCGTCGAGCACGGCGCACCCAAGCACATGGAGTGGTACGGCGCGTTCGGCCTGATGGTGACGCTGGTGTGGCTGTACATCGAGTTCCTGCGCTTGCTGTCGAAGCTGCAGTCGCGCAACTGAGCCGGGATTCGGGATTCGGGAATCGCAACAGCGGTTCCTCGAGCATCCGGGTTTCGAGCAAAAAGAAAGGGCGCCTGGGCGCCCTTTCTTTTTGTCTTTTTGCTGTAGCGATGTCGCTCAGAGGCGGCTGGCGATGGCCTTGGCGAAGCCCATGGTGTTGCCGGTGCCGCCCAGGTCGGGGGTCAGCGCGTCCTTGGCTTCCAGGGTGGCGACGATCGCTTCGCGCAGGCGCTCGGCGTTCTGCGGCTGGCCGATGTGGTCCAGCATCTGCGCGGCGCCCAGCAGCAGCGCGCACGGGTTGGCCTTGCCCTGCCCTGCGATGTCCGGCGCTGAGCCGTGCACGGCTTCGAAGATCGCCGCATCGACACCGATGTTGGCGCCCGGGGCCAGGCCCAGGCCGCCAACCAGACCCGCACACAGGTCGGAGATGATGTCGCCGAACAGGTTGGTGGTCACGATGATGTCGAACTGCTCCGGACGCATCACCAGCTGCATGCAGGTGTTGTCGACGATCATTTCCTGGAACTCGATTTCCGGGTACTGCATGGCGACATCGCGAGCGACTTTCAGGAACAGGCCCGAGGTCGACTTGATGATGTTGGCCTTGTGCACCGCGGTGACCTTCTTGCGGCCGGTGGCGCGCGCCAGGTCGAAGGCGTAGCGCACGATGCGCTCGGAGCCCTTGCGGGTGACGCGGGCGCCGGAAACGGCCACTTCGCCATCGGCCGAGACTTCCTGGCCTTCGCTCAGGTAAGCGCCTTCGGTGTTCTCACGCACCGTGATCAGGTCAACGCCATCGGCGAAACGCGACTTGGTATTGGGGAACGACTTGGCCGGACGCACATTGGCGTACAGGTCGAACTTGCGACGCATGGCCACGTTGATCGAGCTGAAGCCCTCGCCGACCGGCGTGGTCAGCGGGCTTTTCAGCGCCACCTTGTTCTTGGTGATCGACGCCAGAGTGGACTCAGGCAGCAGATCGCCGTGCTTTTCCAGCGCGACCAGGCCAGCGTCGGCGTACTCGTAGGTCAGGCCAGCCTGCAGCGCGTCGAGCACGAACAGCGTGGCATCCATGATCTCCGGGCCGATACCGTCGCCGCGGATGACCGTGATTGTCTGCGTCATAACGTTGGGTTTCCGAACTTGAAGGGGGGAGCGCCAGCCGTTAACCCGGCAAAGCGGCGCAAGGAGGTTTCACCGGCAATTATGCCCGATGCCGGTGACGGCGCCCAAACCGACCTTGGTCTAAGGCATCGCGGCTCGCCGGCAAGGGCGAGCGCGTTGCTGCTGCAGCAGGCGATTCAGCAGCGCGACGGCGGTCGTGCGCTCCAGGCCGCCCGGCCAAACGCTGCCGGCAAGACGCCGCGGAGCGAGGGACCTAGGCGGCCAGATCCGCCAACGCCCATCCGGATGCGATCGCACCTATCGGACGGCTATCGCCATCGCAACGGCAGTCAGGCGCCCTCATCGACAGGCCGCCAGGTCCG
The DNA here is from genome assembly GCF_040182365.1 of Xanthomonas sp. 10-10. Classification (NCBI taxonomy): domain Bacteria; kingdom Pseudomonadati; phylum Pseudomonadota; class Gammaproteobacteria; order Lysobacterales; family Lysobacteraceae; genus Xanthomonas; species Xanthomonas sp. 10-10. Next base: position 1,392,439 of record NZ_CP144460.1, on the reverse strand, counting down.
CAAGCGGCCAGGAGACAACCCAGCCCCTCTCGGCTGGCAACCCGAGCGCATTGCCAAAACGGGACGCGCCGCCTCAACGGCGGCGCGTGACCTGCTTTTACGAATCCCCACTCCCCATCCCGAATCCTGACCAGCACTGGCCAATCAGCCGCCTACGGGTGTCCATCAGGCATGCGCATGCTGCTCGGGAGGCTGTGCGCCGCCTTCGAGCTGATCGAGGAAATCCACCGCGCGGCGCAGATGCGGGATCACGATGGAGCCGCCGACCACCAGACCGACCGAGAAGGTTTCGAAGAACTCTTCACGGGTGACGCCTGCTTCCTTGCACTGCGCCACGTGGTAGCTGATGCAGTCGTCGCAGCGCAGTACCATCGAGGCGACCAGGCCGAGCAACTCCTTGGTCTTCACGTCCAGTGCGCCGGCCTGGTAGGTCTGGGTGTCCAGCGCGAAAAAACGCCGTACGACCTGATTGGGCTCGGCCAGGATGCGCTGGTTCATGCGCTGGCGGAATTGCGTGAACTCGCGCAGGCGATCGGCGCTACCGTCGTCGGAAGCACTCATGCCTGACCGCCTGCGGCGGCGAACAGCGGTTCGAGTTTGCCGGCGCGATGCATGGCCATCATGTCGTCGTAGCCGCCCACATGGACGTCGCCGACGAAGATCTGCGGCACGCTGGTGCGCCGGGCCAGGGCGACCATCTTGTCGCGCTCGGCCGGGTCGAGGTCGATCCGCACCTCGGTCCAGGTCTGGCCCTTGCTCTTTAGGAAATTCTTGGCCGCCACGCAATACGGGCAGATGGCGGTGGAATACAGGGTGATCTGCGGGCCGGTGGCCGCATCCTGCACGTTGGTGTCTTGGCTCACGGGAAACTCCGTGGTGGGTTTGAGGTCTGACACATGGTAGCGGGCGACTGGAATTTCCATGTCGTCACCGCAACACTGTGGATTAATTGCCGATTCACGCCGCTGCGCTGCGCTGCGCGCATGCTCCGCGCACCACCTGGGAGTTCCACTTGCGCCTGCTTCCGCTCGCTACCGCCCTCACCCTGGCCCTCGCCATGGGCGTGGCACCTGCGCAGGAAAGTCGCCTGCCCGATATCGGCTCGTCGGCTGGCGAGCTGCTGACTCCGGCCCGTCAGGCCGAGTACGGCAAGATGATGTTGGCCGAGTTGCGCAACTACGACTACGTGCTGGACGACCCGCTGATCGGCGACTGGCTGCAGACCATGGGTACCCGGCTCGGCGCCAACAGCGACCAGCCGCAGCAGCCCTTTACCTTCTTCATGCTGCGCGACCGCCAGATCAATGCGTTCGCCACGCTGGGCGGCTATATCGCGGTCAATGCCGGGCTGGTGCTGACCGCCGAGCGCGAGGACGAAGTGGCCGCGGTGCTGTCGCACGAAATCGCCCACGTCACCCAGCAGCACGTGCTGCGCGGGGTGGAACGCGCCCAGCGCGACCAGATCCCGATCCTGCTCGGCATGCTGGCGGCAGTGGTGGCGGCGCAGCAGGCCGGTGGCAATTCCAAGGGCGATGCCACCATGGCGACCATCACCAGTGCGATGGGGCTGATGCAGCAACGCCAGATCGACTACACCCGCTCCAACGAATCGGAGGCCGACCGGCTGGGCATCCGCACGCTGGTCCGCAGCGGCTACGACGTGGACGCGATGGCCGGCTTCTTCGAGCGCATGTCGGTTGCGATGCGCGCCAACGAGGGCGGCTACAGCGCACCGGACTTCCTGCAGACCCACCCGGTGACCACCACCCGCATCAGCGAGGCCAAGGCGCGCGCCGAGCAGATGAAGAAGAACACCGTGGTGCTGACCACCTCGGTGCCGGGCGGAACGCGCCAGGAGCGCGTGGACCCGGCCGATCCATCGTTGTCGGAGCCGTTGAGCCGCAACGGTAACGCGCTGCTGCCGTATGCGCTGCGATTGCCGGTGGATGCGCTGAGCCGTGGCGGCGACCAACAGGGTTTCGACTGGGCCAAGGAGCGCCTGCGCGTGCTCAGTGCGAGCACGCCCGATGCGGCCATTCGCGAATACGAAAACCTGCGCCGTAGCGCCAAGCAGGGCCTGACCGATGCACAGCGTTACGGGCTGGCGCTGGCGCAACTGCGCAACAGCGGGAGCCGGCCGAGCGAACCGGTGGCCGAGCTGGCCGGCCTGCTGGAAGCGCATCCGGACAACCTGTGGCTGGCGCTGGGCCTGAGCGAGGCGCAGGCACGCGTGGGCCAGCGCGAGGCAGCCAACGCCCGCTTCGATGCGCTGCTCAAGCGGCTGCCGAACAACCGTGCGGTGGCGCTGACCTATGCCGGCGCGCTCAACGAACAAGCCAGCAAGGAATCCGGTCAGCGCGCGCGTCAGGTGCTGGAGCCCCTGCTCTACCGCAGCGGCGAGGATCCGTTGCTGCAACAGACCTACGCCCGCGCCTGCGAGCTCGCCGGCGATCATCTGCGGGCCAGCGAGGCCTATGCCGAATCGGCGTCCCTGAACGGGCGCCCGGAGCAGGCCCTGATCCAGTTGGAGGCGCTGAAAAAGAAGGACCTGGACTATGTGACACGGGCGCGTGTGGATGCGCGGATTGCCGCAATCACGCCGACCGTACTGGAACTGCGTCGTCAAGGTATCCGTGACCCGGATCTGTCCACGCAGTGACATCGGTGCGCGAATACGCATCGCGCGGCATGCTGCACCTGGCTTCACTGCGCCGCAGTGGTTCAGTCCGCTTCACAGAATGACAGCTTGGCAGGAGGCAACGCCCGCCATGTCACATTAAAGTCACAAAACCGTAGTCTACTGGCGATCACCAAAGCCAGACGGTAAGCCCCGCGTGCAGAAACGCATTCTGATCGTCGATGACGAACCCGCGATCCGCGACATGGTGGCGTTCGCGCTGCGCAAAGGCGAGTTCGAACCCATCCATGCTGGCGACGCGCGCGAGGCGCAGACCGCCATCGCCGACCGCGTGCCCGACCTGATCCTGCTGGACTGGATGCTGCCGGGCACCAGCGGGCTGGATCTGGCACGGCGCTGGCGCAAGGAACAGCTGACCCGGGAGATCCCGATCATCATGCTCACCGCGCGTGGCGAAGAGAACGACCGTGTCGGCGGGCTGGAAGCGGGCGTGGACGACTACGTGGTCAAGCCCTTCTCGGCACGCGAGCTGCTGGCGCGTATCCGGGCGGTGATGCGCCGCACCCGCGAGGACGACGAGGACGGCAGCGTGGCCGTGGGCCGCCTGCGCATCGATGGCGCCGCGCACCGGGTGTTTGCCGGCGATGCGCCGGTGCCGATCGGCCCGACCGAATACCGGCTGCTGCACTTCTTCATGACCCATCCCGAGCGCGTGTACACGCGCACCCAACTGCTGGACCATGTCTGGGGCGGCAGCGTGTACGTGGAAGAGCGCACCATCGACGTGCACATCCGCCGCCTGCGCAAGACGCTGGAACCGTTCGGCCTGGAAAACATGGTGCAGACCGTGCGCGGCTCGGGCTATCGTTTTTCGTCGGCAACCTAGTACATGCCGCACCGCGACCCGGCCGCCGATCGGCCGGGTCGCCTGCCTACCTGACGCTTCGTGGTAACGCCTTCCATGCCTCAACATATCCGTTCCGCCTGGCTCAAGACGCTCGGCACCCTTGCGCTGTTGTTGGGCGCTGCCGTCGTGGTGGGCGTGCTGATCGGGCATGTGTGGATGGCGCTGACGCTCACCGCGCTGGGGGTGCTGAGCTGGCATTACTGGCGGCTGCGGCAAGTGCTGCGCCGGCTCACCGCGCGCCAGCGTGCCGAGCCTGCCGCCGGTGTCGGCGCCTGGAACGAACTGGATCGGCTGCTGTATCGCAGCCAGGCCGAAATGCGCGGACGCAAGCGGCGCTTGATCGACATGTTGCGCACCTATCGCGCCGCGGCGCAGGCGCTACCGGATGCGGTGGTGGTGGTGGACCGCAACAGCCAGCGCGTGCAGTGGTTCAACAAGGCGGCCGGCGGCCTGCTCGGGCTGCATCATCCTGGCGATATGGGCGTGTCGGTGGTGGAACGCCTGCAGCCATTGCCGCTTGCCCACTGGCTGGCGGCCGGTCGCAATGCCGAGCCGATGCTGGATGCGGCCTCGCCGGTGGACCCGGACCTGCGCCTGAATCTGCGCCTGATCCCCTACTCCGACGACTACTGGCTGCTGGTGGCGCGCGATGTCAGCAAGCTGTTGCGCCTGGAACAGGTGCGTCGCGATTTCGTGGCCAACGTGTCGCACGAGCTGCGCACGCCGTTGACGGTGGTGCATGGATACCTGGACATGCTCGACCCGGAGGACTTTCCGGACTCTGGCCCGATGCTGGCGGAGATGCGCAAGCAGTCGCAGCGCATGGCGCAGCTGGTCGAGGACCTGCTGACCCTGTCGCGGCTGGAATCGCAGGAAGAGCTCGGCGAAGAAAACGTGGCGATGGCGCCGATGCTTTCGACCTTGCGCCGCGAGGCCGAGGCGCACAGCCAGGGCCGCCACACGGTGGAAGTGATCGATGAAGCCGGCGTGGATCTGCTCGGTTCCAACAAGGAATTGCACAGCGCGTTTTCCAACCTGGTGACCAATGCGGTGCGCTATACGCCCGGGGGCGGCACGGTGACGATCCGCTTCCTGCGCGAGGGCGACGGCGCGGCGCTGGCGGTCCGCGACACCGGCTACGGCATTCCCGCCTCGCATCTGCCGCGCATTACCGAGCGCTTCTACCGCGTGTCCAGCAGCCGCTCGCGCGAGAGCGGCGGCACCGGGCTGGGGCTGTCGATCGTCAAGCATATCCTGGGCCTGCACCAGGCACGGCTGGAGATCGAAAGCGAAGTGGGACGCGGCAGCGAATTCTCGTGTCATTTTGTGGCCGCACGCGTCGTGCAGCGCGAACAGTCCCTGCCACTGTCACGCTTGGCGTGATATGTAGGCAGTGCGCGTCGACGCACGTTGCGCAGGTACCTGCGCAACGTGCGTTGCACCGCGGCGCGCACGCGGCAACACCGCACACCAATCCGTCTTGATGACCGACTCCATGGGCCACGCCAAACAACTGCACGACGTCACACCTTCCGAGGACATCGCCACCGATCCCTTGCGGGATCCGGCGCTGTACATCAACCGGGAACTGTCGCAACTGGACTTCAATTTCCGGGTGCTGGCGCAGGCGCTGGACGAACAGGTGCCGCTGCTGGAACGGCTGCGGTTCCTGTGCATCTCGTGCACCAACCTGGACGAGTTCTTCGAAATTCGCGCCGCCACCGTGCGGCACGCACAGGAGTTCGGCCTGCCGCCGGCACCGGACGGCCTGAGCCCCACGGCCATCCTCAACGCCGTGCATGACCGCGCGGCCAAGCTGGTCGAGCAGCAGTACCACGCGTGGAATGACGTGCTGCGCCCGGCGATGGAAGAGGCCGGCGTTGCCGTGCTTGGCCGCGCGACCTGGACCTCGCGCCAGAAGCGCTGGCTGCGCGCCTACTTCCGCAACGAGATCATGCCGGTGCTGTCGCCGCTGGGCCTGGACCCGGCGCACCCGTTTCCGAAGATCCTCAATAAGACCCTGAACATCGTGGTGGTGCTGGAAGGTCAGGACGCGTTCGGGCGCGCCGGCCATCTGGCCATCGTGCGTGCGCCGCGCTCGTTGCCGCGCATCATCCAGTTGCCGGCCAGCCTGTCGCCGGAGGGCGCGCAAAGCTTCGTGTTCCTGTCCTCGGTGCTGTCGGAGTTCGTGGACGAATTGTTCCCGGGCATGCAGGTCAAAGGCTCCTACCAGTTCCGCGTCACCCGCAATTCCGAGCTGGTGGTGGACGAAGAGGAAGTCGAAAACCTGGCACTGGCATTGCGCGACGAACTGGTCACGCGCGGCTACCGGCCGGCGGTGCGGCTGGAGATCGCGCACGATTGCCCGGCGCCGATCATGCGCACCCTGCTGCAGAACTTCGGCTTGAACGAGAACGCGGTGTATCGCATCGTCGGGCCGGTCAATCTGAGCCGCGTCACCCAGGTCTACGATCTGGTGCAGCGCCCGGAGCTCAAGTACCCCTCGTTCAACCCGCGCACCCTGCGCGACAGCGAGGGCATCTTCCAGATCGTCAGCAAGGGCGATGTGCTGCTGCACCACCCCTTCGATGCGTTCACCGCGGTGCTGGACGTCATCCGCCAGGCGGCTGTCGACCCGAACGTGCTGGCGATCAAGCAGACGCTGTACCGCACCGGCAAGGATTCGCTGATCGTCGATGCGCTGATCCTTGCCGCGCGCAACGGCAAGGACGTCACCGTGGTGGTGGAGCTGCGCGCGCGCTTCGACGAAGAGGCCAACCTGGGCCTGGCCGACAAGCTGCAGGAAGCCGGCGTGCAGGTGGTCTATGGCGTGGTCGGCTTCAAGACGCACGCCAAGATGCTGCTGATCGTGCGGCGCGAGGGGCGCAAGCTCAAACGCTATGTGCACCTGGGCACCGGCAACTACCACAGCGGCACCGCGCGGCTGTATACCGACATCAGCCTGATCACGGCGGATGTGGAAATCGGCAACGATGTGCACATGCTGTTCCAGCAATTGTCCGGGCTGGCCCCGCGCATGAAGCTGGAGCAGTTGCTGCAATCGCCGTTCACCCTGCACGCCGGCGTGTTGAAGCGGATCGAGCGCGAAACGCGGCTGGCCCGCAACGGCCGCCCGGGCCGCATCATCGCCAAGATGAATGCCCTCAACGAGCCGCAAGTCGTGCGTGCGCTGTACACCGCTTCGCAAGCCGGTGTGCAGATCGACCTGATCGTGCGCGGCGCCTGCACGCTGCGGCCCGGGGTGCCCGGCGTGTCCGACAATATCCGCGTACGCTCGATCGTGGGGCGATTCCTGGAACATAGCCGCGTGTACTGGTTCGGCAACGACGGCGCGGCCGAGTTGTACTGCGCCAGCGCCGATTGGCTGGAACGCAATCTGTTGCGCCGCGTGGAAACCTGCTTCCCGATCCTGGAACCGGATCTGGCCAGGCGCGTCTATCGCGAAGTGCTGCAGAACTACCTGGACGACAACGTCAGTGCCTGGGAACTGGATGCCGAAGGCGTGTACCACAAGCGCACCCCCGGCCCTGGCGAGCCGGCCCATTCGGCGCAGATGACCTTGCTCGATCGGATCTGAGAACGCGAGGGCCGTGGGCTCTCACGTGGCCAACCGCCCATCGGCTACCATGCGGCCATGCCAATGCCCTCCCCTACGATTCCGCCCCTGCGCGATGGCGATTTTCTTGCCGCCATCGACTTAGGGTCCAACAGTTTCCACATGGTCATTGCGCGCTACCTGATGGGTCAGTTGCGCGTCGTCGATCGCCTGCGCGAAACCGTGCGCATGGCCGACGGCCTGGATGGCAAGGGCGGTCTGTCCAACGAAGCGCGCCAGCGTGCGCTCGAATGCCTGGCACGCTTCGGCCAACGCATCCGTGAAGTTCCCTCGCTGCGCGTGCGAGCACTGGCGACCAATACAGTGCGTCAGCTGCGCTCGCCGCAAGCTTTCTTGATGCCGGCGGAAACTGCACTGGGGCATGCGATCGAAGTGGTCAGCGGGCGCGAGGAAGCGCGGCTGATCTATCTGGGTGTGACCCATGCGCAACCGCCCAAGCCCGATCAACGCCGGCTGGTGATCGACATCGGCGGTGGCTCGACCGAATTCATCATCGGCCAGGGCTTCCAGACCCTGGAACGCGAAAGCCTGCAGGCCGGTTGCATTGCCAGCACGCGGCGATTTTTCCCGGGCGGCAAGTTGTCGAAGAAAAAATGGAAGGATGCACTGACCGAGATCGGCGCCGAATTCCAGCAGTTCGCCGGCCAATACAAGGCGCTGGGCTGGCATGAAGCGATCGGTTCGTCCGGCACGCATAAGGCGATCGGCGAAATCTGCGCGGCGATGAAGCTCACCAAGGGGGCGATCACCGCGCAGGCGCTGCCGGCGCTGCGCGATGAGCTGCTCAAGGCCAAGCGCATCGAAGACATCCAGCTGCCCGGCCTGGCGGCCGAGCGGCGGCCGATCATCGCCGGTGGAATCCTGGTGCTCGAAGCGGCCTTCCAGGCGCTGGGGCTGGAGAAGCTGATGGTCAGCAAGGCCGCGATGCGCGAAGGCATCCTGTACGACATGCTCGGCCGCGGCGGCCAAAACGACCCGCGCGACAGCTCGGTGGCCTCGCTGGTGCAGCGCTACGGCATCGATGAGGTGCAGGCGCAGCGCGTGGAAGCCACGGCCTGCCGCCTGTTCGATCAGGTCTGCGAATCCTGGCATCTGGATGGCGACGATGCGCAGGTACTGCGGCGTGCCGCACGCCTGCACGAGTTGGGGCTGATCATCGCGCACAGCCAGTATCACGTGCATGGCAGCTACATCCTGGAACATTCGGATATCGCCGGTTTTTCGCGCCAGGAACAGCAGGTCCTGGCAGCGCTGGTACGCACGCACCGGCGCAACGTCCCCAAGACCGCCTTCGATGCGCTGCCGGACCGGTTGCTGCTGCCCACCCGCCGCAAGGCCGCGCTGCTGCGGCTGGCAGTGCTGCTGCACCGTGCGCACGAATCGGACCCGATCCCGACACTGGAACTCACCGCCGACGACACGCGGCTGTCGTTGATCCTGTCGCAAAGCTGGATCGATTCGCGCCCGCTACTGCGCGCCGACCTGATCGGCGAAGTCGAAAGCATGGCCGGCCTGGGCATCGCGTTCAAACCGTTTGTGGCCTGAGGCCTGCGGCCTCAGGCGGGATTTGGGATTCGGGATTCGTTGACCGCGGCACGTGATGTATTGCGTGTTCGCCCAGATGCGCGAAGGCCGCTTTTGCGAATCTCCAATCCCGAATTCCTAATCCCGTCGCACTTGTCACCGCCGCGACTTATGGGCGCAACATCGATGCCATCGCCCTGCCGGAAGCTAGCGAAAACCGGAGAACGGGCATGCGCTACGCGATCGTTACCGAAACCTATCCCCCCGAGGTCAACGGTGTTGCGCTGACGGTCCACGGCCTGGAAACCGGCCTGCGCGCGCGTGGGCATCAGGTGGATGTGGTGCGTCCACGCCAGGGCTGCGACACCGCCCCATCCGATGCATTGCTGGTGCGTGGCGCGTCGCTGCCGCGCTACCCGGGGCTGAAATTCGGGTTGCCGGCGACCCAGCGGCTGATCCGTCATTGGCGAACGACGCAACCGGATGCGATCTACGTGGCCACGGAAGGCCCGTTGGGCTGGTCGGCGATGCGTGCGGCACGCCGGCTGGGCATTCCGGTCGCCTCCGGCTTCCACACGCGTTTCGACGAATACCTGCCGGACTACGGCGCCGCCTGGCTGCAGGGCACCGCGCTGCGCTGGATGCGGCGCTTTCATAATCAGGCCGACGCCACCCTGGTGCCGACGCGCGAACTGCAACAGTTGCTGCGCGAGGACGGGTTCGAGCGTGTGCAATTGCTGGCGCGCGCTGTGGACAGCCAGCAGTTCGATCCTGGCCGCCGCGATCATGCCTTGCGCGCCGAATGGGGTATCGAAGGCGAAGGCTTCGCAGCGATCTATGTCGGACGGATCGCCAACGAAAAAAATCTGCCCTTGGCGGTGCAGGCATTTCGCAGGCTGCAGCAGGTCCGCCCGAAGGCGCGCTTTGTGTGGGTCGGCGATGGCCCGGCGCGCGAAAAGATCGCACACGACAATCCCGACTTCATCTTCTGCGGCGTCCAGCGCGGCGAGGCCCTGGCGCGCCACTTCGCCAGCGGCGACCTGTTCCTGTTCCCCAGCCGCAGCGAAACCTTCGGCAACGTCACCCTGGAAGCGATGGCCAGCGGTGTGGCGACGGTCGCCTTCGACTACGGTGCCGCGCGCGAATACCTGCGCAATGACCAGACCGGCGCGGCGGTGGACACCGACGCGGCTTTCATCCAGGCCGCCGTCGCACTCACCCAGGACGACGCGCTACGCCAACGCTTGGGTGCGGCGGCGGCGCAGGCGATGAAAAAACTGCATCCGGACAATGTGGTATCCGACTTCGATGCCTTGTTGCTGGGCATCACTGCGGCACGGGGGCGTTATGTCGTCAACGCGGCTTGAGGTCTTGCGCGGTCATGAAGCGCGCTGGTGCCGACGCGCCAACCATTGGTGCCGCCGACACACGGTGCGCCGCACATTCGCCACCATCAGCCGCCTGGGCGATGGTGTGTTCTGGTACTGCCTGATGGGCCTGCTGGTGCTGCTCGACGGCATGGGTGGCGTTCGCGCCTCGGCGCACATGGCCGCCACCGGCGTGCTCGCCTTGACGCTGTACAAGGCACTCAAGCGCTGGACCCGCCGCCCGCGTCCCTACGCCGCCGACGTGCGCATCCGCGCCTGGGTGGCGCCGCTGGACGAGTTCAGTTTTCCCTCCGGCCACACCTTGCATGCGGTGTCCTTCAGCATCGTGGCGCTGGCCTACTACCCGTGGCTCGCCCCGCTGCTGGTGCCATTTTCGGCATGCGTGGCGCTATCGCGCGTCGTGCTTGGATTGCATTACCCCAGCGACGTGCTGGCCGCCACGGCGATCGGCGTCGCGCTGGCGAGTCTGTCGTTGTGGGGGCTGCCGGCACTGATCGGGTAGAGGTTTGCGGCAGCACCGCGCCGCGCAAGCTCGCGTGTGCCTGGCCCTGTTTCCTCATCGTTATTGCGCGACAGACCGGGACTCAGGCCGGGTGCCTGCGCAGGTGCATACCGCTGCGATGCGTTGCCTGCCCGCTCACGCAATCGCAGCTACCGCGCCTCGCCATCCGGCGGTCCGGACGTACAATGGCGCGATGACGACACTGTTCATTTCCGACCTGCATCTGGATCCGGCCCGGCCGGCGATCACCGCGCTGTTTCTGGATTTCCTGCGCACGCAGGTGCCCGGGAGCGATGCGCTGTACATCCTTGGGGACCTGTTCGAAGCCTGGATCGGCGATGACACCCCGTCCACCGCTGCAGATGAGGTCGCGGTGGCATTGCATGCGGTGGCCGATGCCGGCGTCCCAGTCTTCTTCATGCCGGGCAACCGCGACTTCCTGGTGGGCGATGCCTACGCGCAGCGCGCCGGCTTGCGCATTCTGCCCGACCCCACCGTGATCGATCTCTACGGCCATACGACGCTGCTGCTGCACGGCGACCTGCTGTGCACCGACGACACCGCCTATCAGGCATTCCGTGCGCAGACCCGCGACCCGGTGTTTCAGGCGCAGTTTCTGGCACAGCCGCTGGCCGCCCGCGTGGCCTTCGCGCAGCAGGCGCGTGCGGCAAGTCAGGCCCGCTACGCCGAACTCAAGCAGGGCGACCAGGCGCAGCTCGAAACCGTCACCGACGTGTCGCAGGCCGAGGTGGAAGCGACCTTCGTGCGTTACGGCCTGGATCGCATGATCCACGGCCATACCCATCGCCCCGCAATCCATACCCTGCAAGCCGGTGGCAACACCTGCACGCGCATCGTGCTGGGCGACTGGTACGAGCAAGGCTCGGTGCTGCGGGTGGATGCCGATGGCGTTGCGTTGGAGCAGTTGCCGCTCTAGATCCGGCAGCCGCAGCCGCCCCCGCATGCGGGGATTGCGCTGCGGTGAGTCCGTTGCCGCCGGTTGCGCGAATGTGGCGGCGCGCTTCGCATCGCAGGCCAGGTGCGGCCACTGCTTCGCACGCACGACGGCGCGCCGCTGAAGACAGCGAACACCTCGTCCAGTCCAGCCCGTGCGCTCAACACGGCGCAGCGCGCGCGTTGCACTCTCGATTCGGGTGCCGCACCCAATCCGTCCGGCATCGGATACATCGATCAATCGCGCTGCTGAAAGTCCCGAAAGTGCAACCTTCATCGGCAACGGATGCCGCTACCAACATCGCGTCCGGATGCGCCAATACCCAGTGGCAGCGCTCGCCGGCAACCAGACGCCTGCGCGCAGTCCCGGCTGGCCAAGTCGCTACAGCGTGTCATTGAACGCTGCGCGCACGCTCGGCGTAGTCGACAAAATCCGCATTGACCACGTCGTACCAGAACAGCGTGCCATCTGCCTGGACGCGGAAGCGATCGCGCACCGGGCTGGTCTGCGGGTCGCCTGGGCAGCCGTCGCCATGGCGTTCGCGCACGGCAAACTCAAACGCGTCCGGGGTTGGCGGATCGTCCTGTTCGGCCATGATGGTGATGCAGTTGTCCGGGTAGACCTTGTCGGTTTGCAGCCGTGTTTCGAGCAACTGCAGCGCGCGCGCCTGGGCAGCGTTTTCGGTGGCGGGCGCCGGCACGGCAACCGCGGGCTTGGGTGGGGTGGCGGCGGGCTCGGCAGGTTGCTGTTTGCATCCGGCAACTGCCAGCGCGACCAGGCACAGCAGCGCATAACGCGGGAACGTGGACATGAGTGCTCCGCTCGACAGGACGTGGCCGGCAGGCGCCGGCGGTGCGTCTAGTCTGCGCGATCATCGCGCCCGGGTGTAGCGCACTCGCGCAATGGCCCGACACCGCTCGGTGCCGGGCCATCGCAATCGCACACCGATCAGCGGAAGCCGGCGATGGTGGCCTTGGTGTTGACCAGCACGCGCTGATTGTCGGCGGTGCTGGCATTGCCCATGGGCACGCCGTTGTAGCTGATGTTGGGGTTGGACCAGTAATTCAGCCGCGGGCAGCCGCTGGTGCAATCGTAGGCCATGATGGTGCGCCAGCTGTTGCCGTAGCGATAGCCGTGACCATAGGCGTACGGCGAGGTGCTCGGGTCGTTGGTGGCATCGTGGCGGGCGCTTTGCAGATGGCCGATTTCATGCGCAAAGCTGTAGTAGCCGGTCGCGCAGTCCCAGTACACCGACGCGAAGGCGCTCGCGGCCGTGGAGCCGATGCCCGAGGCCAGCCCGCAGTAGCTGCTGTTGTCCAGCACGATCACGCCCACGTCTGCGGTGTAGGTGTTGCGGCTGGTGTGGATGCTGTCCATGTAACCGTCGTTGGTTACGCGGAAGCGCTGCAGGTCGGTGGTGAAGTTGCCGGTTTCGGTGTAGCTGGTGGTCTCGTAGCGCGCCAACTGCAGGGTGATGCCGACATTGCTGTTGATGTAGCCCTGGTTGGCTTCGGCCACCGCCAGCTGCACCAGCGACTGCATGTTGCCGCCGTACGCGGTTACCGCCTTGTTGGTGGCCACGACCAGCACGCGGATGGTGGCCGGGCTGCCGGATGAGGCGGCCGCTGCGGTCACGCGCCCGTCGCCGGGCATGTCGAACCTGGGCAGCAGGCTGTATTCGGCCGGATGTTCCTGCGGCATGCGTTGCTCGTCGACCTGCACCAGCACATGGCGGCCATCAGCCAACGGACGCAGGCGATACAGCTTGCCGGCGTAGCGGATGGTGCCGGTGACGGTCTCGCCGCTGCGCACCAGAATGGCCGAGTTCAACGGGTCCACGCCGGACAAGGTGCGCGCGCGGGTACCGGCGCGCGGGCCGAGGTTGCCGTACCACACGCTGTCGCCGCCCTCCAACGCATCCACCTTGGCCTGCGTGGCGGTGATGGTCTGGCCATCCAGCTGCAATTCCAGCAGTTTTTCGCCAGCGGTCACCGCGCCGGCATCGAGCTGCACCACCTGTGCGTTGGTGGTGGACGGGGCGCTCAACAGGCGTTGCAGCGAGGGTTCTGCGGTGGCGGTTGCCGCGGCGCTGCGGCTGAGCGCCGGGCCGGTTTGGTACAGGGGCTTGCCGGCAGCAGCGGCCGACCCGGCCAGGCACATGGCGATCAGACCGACCGTGGTGCACATCGACTTCGACTTCATCGTCTCTCTCTCCTAAGACATGGAAGCAATGGGTGCGAAACACCGGGCCCCTGTCCCCGGGACGCCATTAGGGCGCGCCGGAATGTACCGAATGCAAGTTGTTACAAAAGAAAATTACGTTTTTGTGATGCTTGCCGAAGACTGGATGCGATTCCGGCCGCATGCGCGACGACGTAGCGCACAGTTCCGGTCGAAAGGGGTGGCGGCGAGACGCGCGCGTCGCGCTGCATCGCCGATGTTGCAGCGGCGCACGTCAGACCAAGTCCGCAGGTCTACCGACAGACCGAAAAACCGCGCGCCAACCAACGCGCGTCGATCAGGCGGGCATCGCTGTCATTGGCTGCGCCTGTATCGGATGGACAGGTCGGATGCCAGCCGGGGGGCGCGGCCGGCAGCAACCTGCGCGTTGTTTCCGGCTTTCTGTCAGGCGCTCTGACGAGAAGGTTCTTGGCGTCTTGGGAGGCTTAGCTGCGCTGCATTCAGCGCTTGCAAAGCGCTTGATCCGTGCGTTAGCTGCAGGGCCCTTACCTGCCCTCCATCGCGGGACGCGCGGTGAATCCGTCCATGCAGACTCTTATGCATCCACGCCGCATCAGGGCCCGCGACGGTGGGCGGGCAAGGACCGGTCGTGATGGTCGGTGTGCCTGGTTTTCAATCGAACAATCGACCAAGTCCTTGGTGTGGCATCCCACCGCTTGCAGGACGCGGTGACCGCAGGGATGGATGCGCTGCGTAGCTGCCGATTGGTGAGGGCACTGCAGCCTCGACCAGCGCCGCTTGCGAAGCGCCGATCGCGTCAAGCGCACCTAAATCACTCTGCGCCCCGTGCCCGACAGCGCATGCGTATACCGTTGCATGACAGCGGCAACGAACCACGCCCTCAGCCGGCCTGCTCCACCAGATCGGCGAGTTCGTCTTCGTCGAAACCGGCAAGCAGCCGCGCCTGCAGATTGAACGGGCCATGCAGATAACCGCCGGCGTACTCGCGCAACAACGCCTTGAAGCGCGCCCTTGGTTCGATACCGGCCTGTGCGCAATACCAGCGGTACCAGCGCGAGCCGGCGGCCACGTGCGCCACTTCCTCGCGCAGGATCGTCTCCAGCACCTCGGCCGTGGCGGCATCGCCGAGCGAACGCAGTTTGACGATCATCGCCGGTGTCACATCCAGGCCGCGCGCTTCCAGCACCCGCGGCACCAACGCCATGCGCGCCAGACCGTCATGCGCGGTTTTCTCGCACATTTCCCACAAGCCGTTGTGCGCGGCAAAGTCGCCGTAGTCGCGATCGTGTGCCTGCAGGCGTGCGCGCAGCAGCATGAAGTGACGCGATTCGTCGTCGGCCACCGCCACCCAATCGGCGTAGAAGCCATCAGGCAGGCCGCGAAAGCGATACACCGCGTCCCAGGCCAGATCGATCGCATTGAGTTCGATATGCGCAATCGCATGGATGAAGGCAGCGCGCCCTTCCGGCGTGCCCAGCCCGCGCCGCGGCAGCTCGCGCGGGTGCACCAGCACCGGCGTGGCTGGCCGACCCGGCATGCGGATCGGCCCAGGTGCAGGAGCGGCCGCGTCCAACAGCAGCCGGCCCTCGCGAAACGCGGCTGCGCACTGTTGCGTCAACGCGACCTTTCGCAGCGGGTCGGCAGCGTCCAGGCACGCGCGTGCGGCATCGAACAGATCCATGCTCACCGGGCCTGCCGCAGCGGTTGCCGGCCCAGTGCTGCCAGCGATGCTGCACGCACCCGCTCGCACGGGTTTGCCTTGATCCGCAACTGGCAAGCGGTGCGTTTGGCACAGGCCAGCGCGAACAGCCGCGTACGATCGGCCTGTGCAGGCGCGGACACCGCTGATGGCAATGCGCCAGGTTCACCCGCACCAATGCCGACTCCGGCGCCGAGCAAGCGCGCCTGGTCGCTGCGGCAATCCACCGCGTACGTCCATTCGGCCAGGCCCGCTGGCGGTGCGCCTGCAGCTGCCGCCTCGCGCAGCCGCATCACCACAATCGCCTCGCCCACGCGCGTGGCGCCGGCAAGATCCAGCCGCTGCGCGCCTGCGGGCGTGGCGAATGCGGGGTCCAGTGCGGCCTGTTGCTGCCAGTCCAATTGCATGTCCAAGGTGGTGCTTAGCGCAACAGGCACCTGGCCGTTGCGCAGGCGTGCATCGTCCACGGTGCGGACTGGCGCAGCGTCATCGACGACGCAGCCCGACAGCAGCAGGGCTACCACGGCGGCGACCACGGCAAGGTGGCCGCAGCGCCGTGACAATTCAGGCGCGGCGACGCTTCTTGGCATCGTCCGAGCGCAGTTGCTGGATGCGTTCGAAATAGCCCGGTTCGATGCCGGTGATGTACTCGCCGTTGAAGCAGGAAGAATCGAACTGCTGGATGTCCGGATTGCCTTCGCGCACCGCCACTTCCAGATCTTCCAGGTCCTGGTAGATCAGCCAGTCGCAGCCCAGGAATTCCTGGATTTCCAGCTCGCTGCGGCCATGCGCGATCAGCTCTTCGGCGGCCGGCATGTCGATGCCGTAGATATTGGGGTAACGCACCGGCGGCGCGGCCGAGGCCAAGTACACCTTGCGCGCACCGGCATCGCGCGCCATCTGCACGATCTGCCGGCTGGTGGTGCCGCGTACGATGGAATCGTCCACCAGCAGCACCACACGGTTGCGGAATTCCAGGTGGATCGGGTTGAGCTTGCGGCGCACCGACTTCTGCCGCTCGCCCTGCCCCGGCATGATGAAGGTGCGGCCCACGTAACGGTTCTTGACGAAACCCTCGCGGTATTTCACCCCGAGCACGTTGGACATTTCCAGCGCCACGTCGCGCGAGGTGTCCGGGATCGGAATGATGGTGTCGATATCGTGATCCGGGCGCAGGCGCAGGATCTTCTCGCCCAGCTTCAGGCCCATGCGCATACGCGCCTTGTGCACCGAAATATTGTCGATCATCGAATCGGGGCGCGCGAAGTACACGTACTCGAAGATGCACGGCGCGTTGACGGTCGGCGCCGCGCAGACTTCCGAAAACAGCTCGCCGCGCGCGGTGATCACCATCGCCTCGCCGGGACGCACGTCGCGCACGCGCTGGTAGCCGAGGATGTCCAGCGCGGCCGATTCGGAGGAGACGATGTATTCGGTGCCTTCGGCGTGCTCGCGCTTGCCCAGCACCAGCGGACGGATGCCGTGCGGGTCGCGGAAGGCCACCAGACCCAGGCCCAGCACCACGCTGACCACCGCATAGCCCCCCTTGCAACGGCGGTGCACGCCGGCCACCGCGCGGATCGCCGCCTCGGGGGTGAGCATGCGCTGCGCATCCAGCTCGTAGGCGAACACGTTCAGCAGCACTTCGCTGTCCGAATCGGTGTTGATGTTGCGGCGGTCGGCTTCGAACACCTGCTGGCGCAAGGCCTCGGTGTTGATCAGGTTGCCGTTGTGCGCCAGCGCGATGCCGTAGGGCGAATTGACGTAGAACGGCTGCGCCTCGTCCATGCCTTCCGAGCCTGCGGTCGGGTAGCGGCAATGCGCGATGCCGACGCGGCCTTCCAGCACCGCCATCTTTTTCTCGTCGAAGACATCGCGTACCAGGCCATTGGCTTTTTGCACGCGCAACCGCGTGCCGTCTGCGGTGGCGATGCCTGCGGCGTCCTGCCCACGATGCTGCAGGACGGTCAGGCCGTCATAAAGTTGCCCGGCGACGTTTTGGTTGCCGACAATACCGACGATGCCACACATGGTGCGCGTTCTCCGCTGCGGCTTGCGCCGTTACTGTGAAGGTGGCCGTGCCTGGCCTTGGGATTCGACCCGAGCCGGGTCGCTTTCTCCGCCGCGAACCTGCGCCGGATCGATATTGGCCGGCATCGCCTGCGCCGGATTGCGTCCGTCGCTGGCGGCGTTGCCGGGTTTGCCGAGCGCCCGCGACACGGTGTCGCTCAGTCCGGACCCGGACAGCATTTTGCCCAGGTCCGCATTATCGCCTGTCGAAGGCAACTTCCCCAACTCCGTGGGCAGGTTGCCCAGTTCCATGGATGGCATGTCCATCGACGGCATGCGCCAGGCCGGCAGTTGCGCTCGCATCCAGCCGGCACCGGGCTGCAGGATCGGCAGCAGCACCGATTGTCGCCACGCCGCCTCGCGCGGCAATGGCGTGAAGCCCATCAGCAGCACCAGCACGCTGGCCAGAAACCCGCCGCGCACCACGCCCAGACCGAACCCGAGCATGCGGTCGGTCCCGCCGAGCTTGACCGCATCCACGCCGGCGCGAATGACCATGCCGATCACCGCCACACTGATCAGCACGCCGACAAACACCATGGCGTAGCCGCCGAACGACTCGGTGGCCGACGGATGCTTGCCATCGGCCAGCCAGCGCGCGGCCGAGCCGCCAAACAGGAACGTAGCCCAGCCCGCCAGCAACCACGACAAGGTGCCGACCACGATCGCGACGAAGCCGCGCAGCAGGCCCAACAGCGCCGACACCAGAATGATGACGCCCAACACCATGTCGATCATTGGCGAGGTCTCCGCGCGGCGCGTACGCCGGTCCAACGTGGCTTGCTGATCATTGCCTTCCCCTCCGTGGGCGTGAAGCTGTCGAAACTGCGGGTGTGTCCGAAAGACGCCAGCGCTGATCATCCGCCTCTTCGGCGCCTGCAACACGTGGACCGGACGCGTGGCTCACGCCGATTCGCACCGCTACCGCAGACGCCAGGCGGCGCGGCAGGTCGAGAGCATCTCTAAGGATGCGGACGCACCATGCCGGAAATACCGACCTTGGCCGCCACCTGCGCGCGCAACTGCTCGGCATCGCCACGATTGGCGACCGGGCCGACGCGCACGCGGTTGAGTGCGCCCTTGTCGGTGCGGACCTGTTCGACGAAGGCGCTGAAGCCGGCAGCGCGCACGCGGTCGCGCAGGGCATTGGCATCTTCGGCGCGGCCGAACGCGCCCAGCTGCACCGCAAACCCGACACCGCTTGCGGCAGGAGCCGCCGGCACGGTGGGTGCGGCCGCAACCGGTTTTGCCGGCTCTGGCTTGGCCGGTTCCAGCTTGGCAACGTCAGGCTTGGCCGGCGCCGGTTTGGGCGCTTCGGCCGGCTTGGGAGCGGCGACCGGCTTGGCCGGTTCCGGTGGCAGGCTCTCGGTCTTGGGCGCGGCAGGCGCGCTGGCGGCGGCCACGCTGCTGCCAGGCTTTGCGGCCGGCGCAGGCGTCAGCGTCGGCGTGGCAACCGGCGCCGGTGCGGAAGCGTTGGCGTCCAGCGTCACCACCTGCGCGTTGACGTCGCTGCGCACCTTCACTGCCTGCAGCCGCGCCGATTCGGCCTGGGCCTGGTCGGCATACGGCCCCACGCGCACGCGCCAGGCGGGGCGACCATTGATCTGGGTCTTCTCGCTGAAGCCGGGCAGCTGCGCCTGCTTAAGCCGCGCGATCACCGCATCGGCATCGGTGCTGGTGGCATACGCGCCAAAATTCACCGCGTAGTTGCCGGCCGCCACTTCCGGCGCGGACGGGGCGCTGGAGGGGTTGGCCAGATCGGCGGCGTCCGGGTTGTCCTGCACCGCGGCCGGCGCGCTGGGGGCACCGGCCATGCCCAGCGCGCCACCCGCAGGCGCATTGCCCGGGGTGACCAGCGGCAATTCGCGGGTTTCGAACTCGCCATTGCCGGGCGCGGCAGGCGCCTCCAGTGGCACATCGGCCACACCGCTAGACGGCGCGGGGCCCTTGACCAGCATCGGCAGGAAGATCACGGCAAGCGCCACCAGAACGATGGCGCCAATCAGTCGCTGTTTCAGAGCAGTGTCCACAGTAAAGAGCGCTACAGGCGTGGCGGGGTGCCGCGGCGATTATAAGGCCGGCGCCACCTCGCCGACCCTAGTGGGCTGAACGAAGTGCGTTCAGCGCGTCGGCAACGGTATGAAACGAGCCGAACACCAGCACGCGGTCCCCGGGCTTTGCTGCTGCCAGTACCGTGCGCAGTGCGCTTGCGACGTCGCGCTGGCGCGGCGCCTGCGCCGCAGCGCTGCCCTGCAGGCGCTGCTGCAAGGCCTCGGCCGACTGCCCACGTACGCCTTCCAGCCCGGCCAGCGTCCAGTGGTCGATCTGCGCGGCCACCGCCTCCACTACGCCCAGCACGTCCTTGTCTCCCAATGCGGCGTAGATCGCATGCGTGCTGCCGGCATGCGCCTGCGCGCCGAGTGCATCGGCCAGCGCGCGCGCGGCCTGCGGGTTGTGGCCGACATCCAGCAACACCTGCACGCCATCGACGTCGATGCGCTGCAGGCGCCCGGCCACCTGGGCGTTGGTGATGCCCTGCGCCCAGGCAGCAGCGGGCAGTTGCACCGGCAATGCCTGCAGCGCGGCGATCGCTGCGGCCGCATTGGCCAGCTGCACCGGCGCGTGCAAAGCCGGCATCGGAAGCTCCAGGGTCACCGCGACATCGCGCCAGCGCCAGTGCTGCGCGTTGGGGTGCGGTGTGTCGATCGGCTCGAAGAAATAATCGCTACCGGCGCGGATCGCGTTGGCGCCCAATTGATAAGCAAGCCGCAACACGCTCGACGGCGGGTCGATCTCGCCCAGCACCACCGGTTTCCAGGCACGAATGATGCCGGCCTTCTCTGTGCCGATCGCCTCGCGGTCTTCGCCCAGCCAATCGGTGTGATCGATATCCACGGTGGTGATCACCGCCACATCCGAATCGATGATGTTCACCGCATCCAGGCGACCGCCCAGGCCGATCTCCAGCACCGCCAGATCCAGACCGGAGCGCTGCAACAGCCACAACGCGGCCAGTGTGCCGTACTCGAAATAGGTCAGTGCGGTCTGGCCGCGCGCCACTTCGACGGCTGCGAATGCATCCACCAGTTGCGCGTCGCTGGCCTCGCTGCCATCGATACGCACGCGCTCGTTGTAGCGCAGCAGATGCGGCGAGGTGTAGCTGCCCACCTTCCAGCCGGCCGCCCGCCCGATCGCCTCGATAAAGGCCACGGTGGAGCCTTTGCCGTTGGTCCCGCCTACGACGACGACATGTTTGGCCGGCGCTTCAATCTGCAACCGCGCAGCGACCTCGCGCACGCGCTCCAACCCCATCGCGATGCTGCTGGGGTGTTGTTGCTCGATGTAGACGAGCCAGTCGGAGAGAGAGTTCGTTGCGTTCATGGGGAGGGCTGCGCAGAGTAGGGGCACATTATCGCCATGTGCGCGTGCGCATCGCACGCCACGTTGGCGCTTTATGCCTCGCGAATGCTTGGTCAGACCGATGCACGGCAGGGCGCGTCATCAATTCGCACAGGCGATATGCGTCGCGTGACATTGACGGCTGTTTGGACTTACCGGCGACAATCCATGTTGGAGACACCAATTGCCAGAAAAACCAGGCATTCGACCACTCATTGCGGCCCGTAGATCTCAGTGACCCGCGCACCCAAGACCGAGCGTTGCCCTTTCAAGGTTACCGCGATCTGCTGCTCTGGGTAGCGGAGGTACAGCTCCTCCTTGATGCAAAGATGATCTGGAAACGCATGATCAATCGGACCACCGCGCAATTGATATTCGCAAAAATCGCTTTTCGACTGATGGTAGGTCTGCATGAGATATGCCTCCTCGAACGTCGTCCCCACCAGCAATGTCACCCCCCAAGGGATGGCTTTTGCCAGAAACAACCAGGAGAGAAAGCCCATCATTACCGGCATCCCGAGGAACATAAAGACTTTAAGGACGTGCCCGCCACCATCCATGTCTGTTGGTCGACCTAAGCGACGGTTACGCCTACGCAGCAGCACCGTTAGCGCGATACCCATCACCAAGGCCGGCCACTTCCAATAGCGCCCCTGAAGGAACTCGACGGGGATAAATGTGGCGAACAAGCTCGGCGGAATAAGCCCAAGCATCACGAAGATAGAGGCAACCTTCATCAAAGCGAACAGCTTTGTTTTCACCGAACTGATCCCTCAGACGTATGCGCATGCTGCGCAGCGGCCAACAAACGCTGAAGACCGAGACCAGACACCCCTCTTCAAACGTGCAAATTTAAAGAGGACGCCTGGATTGCAAGCAGCAATGCATGGAAACCCATCTCGAGCACCTGAATGTTGGCAGCGTGAAAGCTATAAGAGTTATTCCTGAGCGCAACACGCCACCACCAAGGCTACAGCGCCCGATGCTTGGCTTCACCGAAAAACGGGGTGTGATGCGCGCAGTCGTTGAGGCGCACCACTTCCAGGTGATCGACATCGTCGCCTTCGAGCAGGTTGAGCGTGGTCGGGGCCTGGCGGAAGCTCCACAGCTTGGACAGCGGCAGGCCGAGGATCTTGCACAGGATCACGCGGTTGACTGCATCGTGCGCGACCACCAGCAAGGTGTCGTCGGCGCCCAGGCCGTCGGCGGCGCGCGCCAGGCCGCGCCAGCTGCGGTCCAGCACCTGCCGCAGCGATTCGCCGCCAGGCATCAGCACGGTATCGGGCTCTTCGCGCCAGGCGCGCAGACGCGCCGGATCCTTGTCGTTGATCTCGCTGGCCAGCAGGCCTTCCCACTCGCCATGGGCGATTTCCTGCAGGTCCGGATCGGTCTGCAGCAAGCTTTCGCGCGATGCGCCCAACGCAGCCTTGGCTGTGGCCTGCGCGCGCGACAGCGGCGAGGCGACCGCACGGGTGATCTGCAACGCCTGCAGCCGCTCGCCCAACGCGCGTGCCTGGCCTTCGCCCACCGGCGACAGCGGAATATCGATCTGGCCCTGGTAACGGCCTTCGGCGTTCCACGGCGTCTCGCCGTGACGAGCAAGCAGGATGCGCATGCGCTGAGAGTTCCTTGGGGGGAGGGGCCGGCACGCCGCGGCGAAACCGGACCGCATCATAACCGCTCCCACTCGTTCCCTCTGCGCTTGCGCGCACGCCCTGCTCTTCCGACGGCGCTGCGTGCCTGCGATGCCCTGCTGCGCCCCGCCCCCGGCTGGCCTCCGGCGCTGACGCACCGCACTGCCGATCGCGGGAACTTGGCGACGTGTCGAGGCCGGCATGCTGCCGGCATGTTCAACATGGAGCTCGGCATCCGGGGTGATCGCCGCGCGCAGCGAACCGCACTGCCGCGCGCACCGCGCAATTCTTGTGCGCTGTGCGCGACGCGATACGGTCGCAACACCGCGCCGACCCAGCCGTCGCCCAGTGAATCAGGCGTGCTCAGGCGCGACCGAGCGCCGGGTCGCTGCGGCTGGGGCTGCCGGTCTCCAGGTGACCGGCCAGACGCCGCCGGAACGCGCCGCCCGGTTGCTCCACGACCACGTCGTACCAGTGGTCGCTGGCGGCCAGCGGCAGATGCAGCACCTGGCGCTGACCTGCGGAAAGCTGCAGCGCGCGCGGGACAGGATCTGCGTGGTCCAGCGCACGCAGGTGCAAGGTGCAGGGCCGTTGCCCGGCGTTACCGATCTCCAGCACCAGCGTGCCGCCATCCTGACGCGCTTCGACCCACGGCGCTGCCGCTGCTTGCGGCGTGGTCGCCAGCTCGCCGGCAAATTCGCGCAGGAATCCGTTCGGCCCGTGCACGCGCAACCCATACGCGCCGTCGTGCGCGGCACCCACCGGAACGTCATCGAGCCGGGTACCAGGTAATACCGTGTAGTACCACGGCCCGCCAGTGGGAGCACTGGTGTAGACGTTGAATGCAGCCGCAGCCGTGCCGGTGTTGACGAACTGCAACTGCAGCGCGCCATCGCCTTGCGCGCGCGCGTGCACCTGCAAGGCATACGGCAACGCACGCGCCGGACGTTGGCCGGGCTCCTGTCGCGGCATGACGGCCTTGGTCGGCGGCACGGGCAATGGTTTGTCGCGTGCCGCCGCCGTGCGTGTGCGGTAGTCGTCGATGGACGGCAGTGCGCTCAGCGCCGAATCGTCGGGCTTGCGGAAATCGAACACGCTAGTGAGATCGCCACTGACCGCGCGACGCCACGGGCTGATATTCGGTTCGGCCACACCGAAGCGACGTTCCAGCAGGCGCAGCACCGAGGTGTGATCGAACACCTGCGAATTGACCCAGCCGCCGCGCGTCCATGGCGAAATCACCAGCATCGGCACGCGGATGCCCAGGCCCACCGGCACGCCGTTGTAGGCCTCGCCGCGCACATCGACATTGCTGCGGCCCATGCGCGCGTCCAGCGCCGGCAGCGGCGCCGGCACATGATCGAAAAAGCCGTCGTTCTCGTCGTAGTTGATGATCAAGGCCGTCTTCGCCCAGACGTCCGGATTGGAGGTCAGCGCATCGATCAACCGCGACACCAGCGACTCGCCGTAGGCCGGCGGCGCTTCGGGGTGTTCGCAATAGGCAGTCGGCGGAATGACCCACGACACCTGCGGCAGGCGATTGCCCTGCACGTCGGCAGCGATTGCGGCGATCAGGTGATCGGCCTGCGTGCTGGCGGCGTTGTCCGCGGTGGATCCGGGGACACAGGCACGCGCGCGGCGATAACGTTCGTCAGCTGTGTCCAGCCCGCGGTAGTGCGCAAAATACGCCAACGAGTTGCAGCCGAAGTTGTCGTATTCCTGATACACCCGCCAATCGATGCCGGCCGCCTGCAGACGCTGTGCGTAGGTGGTCCAGCCCATCGCCGCATAGCCGGGTTTGTCGCGCGCCATGTCGGCGGTCCAGTTGCCGTCATCGGCGTTGCTGGCCACCTGCGCACGGGTGTCGCCCACGCTCAGACCGCTGGTGCCGGTGAACAGATACATGCGATTGGGATTGGTCGGCCCGTGCATCGAGCAGAAGTAGCCGTCGCAGATGGTGAACGCATCGGCGAGCGCGTGGTAGTACGGAATGTCCTGACGTTGGAAGTACCCCATCGTCAGCTCGCCCTTGTACGGCACCCACGCGTCGTATTCGGCCCAGCGCGCCGGATCCTGCCCGTGGCCGGCTTTCCACGAATGATCCAGGCTTTTGATCAATGGTGCGCTCGTGGTTTGCGTATCGAACGCAAACGGCAGCAGCCGTCGTCCATCGGCCGCCGGCTGACTCCACACCGGCTGGCCGTCGCGCAACTGCAGCGCATGCGGATCGCCGAACCCGCGCACACCACGCAACGCGCCGAAGTAATGGTCGAACGAACGGTTTTCCTGCATCAGGATCACCACGTGTTCCATATCGCGCAGCGTGCCGGTACGCGCATTGGCCGGCAATGCCAGCGCGCGACCGATCGACGACGGCAATGCCCCGGCAGCGGTGAGCGCAGCGACGCGCTTGAGGAAGTCGCGGCGCGAAGAAGATGACGTCATGACGAAAGATCCTGCAAAGGTCGGTGACGTGCAGCGCGCACGGCGGCCGCACACGTTACGTATAGCGGGCCTGCGCGACAGTTTTGCGACAGCCACCGTCATCAATGTTTCATGAGCCCTTGACACCCTGCGTCGCGAAACGCCGGTCTTGCACCGTGCGTCCGCCCTCAGCCGTGCTCGAACAGGACTCCCCCATGACTTCCGCCCGTCGTTTCCATGTCACGCCACTGGCACTCGCCCTCGCCGCGCTGCTCCCCGTCATCTCGCACGCCGCAGAACCCGTCGCCAGCGCAGCCGATGCACCGGTGACGCCTGCCGATGCCGCGGGCAACGCGACCCAGCTGGATGCGATCAACGTCGTCTCGCAAGGCAGCACACGGCAGGTGCAGCGGATCAGCCGGCAGGACATCGAACAGCTGACGCCGGGCAGCAGTGCCTTCAAGGCGGTGGAAAAACTGCCCGGCGTGCAATTCCAGTCCGCCGATCCGTTCGGCACCTACGAGTGGTCCACGCAGGTCACCTTGCATGGCTTCGACCAGAGCCGCCTGGGCTACACGCTCGATGGCATTCCCTTGGGCAACATGAGCTACGGCGTCACCAACGGCCTGCACATCACCCGCGCCATCATTTCCGAAAACCTCGGCTCGGTGGAGATCGCACAAGGCGCCGGCGCGCTCGGCACCGCATCCAACACCAACCTCGGCGGCACCATGCAGTTCTACTCCGCCGATCCGCAGACCACGCCCGGCGCGCGGCTGGTGCAGACGGTGGGCAGCGATGCCACGCGACGCACCTTCGTGCGCGCCGATACCGGCGATCGCAATGGCTTGTCGGCCTATCTGTCCTACGCCAATGCCACCACCGACAAGTGGAAAGGCTTCGGCGATCAGCAATCCGAACAGGCCAACCTCAAGACCGTCTACCAATGGGGCGAGGGCAATCGCCTGAGCCTGTTCCTGGATACCTCGCGGCGCAAGGAATACGACTATATGGACCTGTCGTTGACCAGCCAGCGCGCACTGGGTTGGGACTACGACTACCTGCAACCGGATTGGGCCACCGCCGTACAGATGGCGCGCGCCTACCAGACCACCGGCGCGACCAGCGGTGTGGCCAACGGCTACCCGCAATCGCTGGCCGTGCTGCCCAGCGATTACAGCTGGCTCGATGCCAGTTATTACGCCGGCGGCGGCCTGCGCCGCGACAATCTTGCAGGCCTGTCGGGCACGTTCGTGTTCGGCGGTGCAACCCTGGATGCCGCAGGCTATTACCACGCCAATCGCGGCGAAGGACAATGGGTGACGCCGTATGTCGTCACCTCGGCGCAGATCCCGGTGTCGATGCGCACCACCGACTATGGCCTGGACCGTTTCGGCGGCACCAGCGCACTGAAGTGGTCGTGGGGCAATCACGATCTGGAAGCCGGCGTGTGGGCCGAGAATGCACGCACCACGCAAGGGCGCAATTACTTCGCGCTGGGCAATGAGGGCTACACCTCGCTGTACAACGTGTACGAAGCGCAGACGCCGTTTCGCCGCGATTTCCTGCAGCGTTACACCACCCAGACCCGCATGCTCTACGTGCAGGACACCGTGCGCCTGCTCGATGACCGGCTGACGTTGAACTACGGCGCAAAGGCGCTCAACACCACCACGCGCGCGCAGTCGCTGGTGCCCACCACGTCGCTGGCGCAAGGCCGCATCCGCGCCGAAGACGGCTTCCTGCCGCAAGTGGGCGTGAACTACAAACTCGACGAACGCCAGGACGTCTATGCGTCCTACAGCAAGAACATCGCCGCCTTCGGGTTCACCCCGTTCGCCACCTCGCAGGCCGCGTTCGATCGCAGCCGCTCCACGCTGGAGCCGGAAGAGTCGCAAACCGTGCAAATGGGGTACCGCATGCAGGACGAGCAATTCCAGCTCTCGGCCGATGCCTACTTCACCAAGTTCTCCAACCGCCTGCTGACCACCTCGCCGTGCACCGCGGTGCAGACCTGCGCCTCGATCCTGAGCAATGTCGGCGCAGTGCATAGCGCCGGCGCGGATCTGGCGCTGATGTGGCGCCCGACCGAAGGCCTGAGCTGGTTGAACTCGCTGTCGTGGAACCGCTCGCGTTATCAGGACGATTACCTCAACAACGGCGTGGTCGCGACCTCGGGCAAGGACGTGGTGGGCATTCCCGCGTTGATGTTCTCTTCCAGCGCCAGCTACCAGTTGGGCAACCTGCGCCTGGACCTGGACGGCAAGTACGTGGACAAGCGCTACATCACCTTCCTCAACGATTCGCAGGTGCCTTCGTACTGGCTGTTCAACGCCGGGGCGCGCTACGACTTCGGTCGCGTGGGCGGCGTGGCAGATATTGCCCTGGCCCTGAACATCACCAACCTCACCGACAAGCGCTACTTTGCCAGCACCGGCACCAACGGTTACGTTGCCTCCGATCCGGACGGCTACAACCAGACCATGGTGGTGGGTGCGCCACGCCAGTACTTCATGAGTCTGGACGTGAAGTTTTAAGCGCTCTGCACCAGCGGAAGGCGCCCTCATCCGGCGCTAAGCGCCACCTTCTCCCGCGCGCGGGAGAAGGCATGCCGACGGTGCCCCGGCGCCGTGAGCCGGCCTGCGGCACCCTTTCCCGAGACTGTACGTTCGCTCGGCTCGGCTCGGCTCGGTTCAACTCAACTCAACTCGACTCGGCTTGCTCGGCTTGTCCGGCTTGTCCGGCTTGTCCGGCTTGTTCGGCTTGTTCGGCTTGTTCGGCTCGTTCGGCGTAGCCGCCTTCAGGTTTCATCCGCTTTCTGTCCGCCCTGCCGTTTCTTCTGCCTTCCCTGCGTGGCGGCTTCCCTGCGTGCTGGCCTGCCTGTTTCTCGAAGTCCCTGCCCTTCCCCGCCTGCGCGGGACTGCCCGAAGGGCGGATGGGGCACCCGCCTGGCATCAGACGCAGGCTTTCTGCCAACAACCCAGCGCCACCGTCACTCCCCACCCGGGCTGCACGCACCAACGCAGATCGTTGTTCTTGCACCGCCACATGGCACCGGCCTCACCCCGCATATAATCGCCGGCTTATCTTTCACTCAGCAGGCCCCGCCAGATGGCGCAGACGATGAAGGCGCTGGTCAAGCGCGAAGCAAACAAAGGCATCTGGCTGGAGCAGGTTCCCGTGCCCACGCCCGGCCCCAACGAGGTGCTGATCAAGCTGGAAAAGACCGCCATCTGCGGCACCGACCTGCACATCTACCTGTGGGACGAGTGGAGCCAGCGCACCATCACCCCCGGCCTGACCATCGGTCATGAGTTCGTCGGCCGCGTGGCCGAGCTCGGTTCGGCGGTGACCGGCTACCAGGTCGGCCAACGCGTCTCGGCCGAGGGCCATATCGTCTGCGGCCATTGCCGCAACTGCCGTGGCGGCCGCCCGCACCTGTGCCCCAACACGGTCGGCATCGGCGTCAACGTCAACGGCGCCTTCGCCGAATACATGGTGATGCCGGCCTCCAACCTGTGGCCGATCCCGGACCAGATTCCTTCGGAGCTGGCGGCATTCTTCGACCCCTACGGCAACGCCGCGCACTGCGCGCTGGAGTTCGATGTCATCGGCGAAGACGTGCTGATCACCGGCGCCGGCCCGATCGGCATCATTGCCGCCGGCATCTGCAAGCACATCGGTGCGCGCAACGTGGTGGTCACCGACGTCAACGACTTCCGCCTCAAGCTGGCCGCCGACATGGGCGCCACGCGCGTGGTCAACGTATCCAATACTTCGTTGAAGGACGTGATGAAGGACCTGCACATGGAAGGCTTCGACGTGGGCCTGGAGATGAGCGGCAACCCGCGCGCGTTCAACGACATGCTCGACTGCATGTACCACGGCGGCAAGATCGCCATGCTCGGCATCATGCCGCGCGGCGCCGGCTGCGACTGGGACAAGATCATCTTCAAGGGCCTCACCGTGCAAGGCATCTACGGCCGCAAGATGTACGAGACCTGGTACAAGATGACCCAGCTGGTGCTGTCCGGTTTCCCGCTGCAAAAAGTGCTGACGCATCAACTGCCGATCGACGACTACCAGAAAGGCTTCGACCTGATGGAAGAAGGCAAGGCCGGCAAGGTCGTGTTGAGCTGGAACTGATCGGCCGGCGGTGAGAAACGCAAAAGGCGCCCCAGGGCGCCTTTTGCATGTCGCGTGTTCGATGTCATACAGCTGCGTCATGCATGGCAGCCGTCGCCCGCCACGCATGCGCCAGCCACGCGCCTAGCGCATCGCACTCACGGCCAGGTGACGGTTGCGGTGGCCACCAGATGGTTCTGCGAATTCTGCCGCCCGAAGCCGAACTCGGCCGCTTCGCTGGTGTCGTAGTAGCCCACGGTCAGACCCAACGGGCCGAAAGTCTTGCCCACATTCACGCCGAAGTCGTTGTAGTCGTGGTCCACCTGGCTCAGCGCCGAGGTGTAGATGCTGTGCCCGGCGTGCGCGCCAACGGTGAAGTCATGCGGCAACGCCCAGTTGGCGTCCAGCGCGTAGTAGTACCCGTCGGTCTCGGTGCCGTACAGATCATTGGTGTAGGCAAGGGTCAGGCTGTAGGTCTTCAGGAACGTGGTCTTGGTGATCAGCTCGGCGTAGTTGGAGGCACCGGCGCCCAGGTACTGGTAGCGGTTCACCATCACATCGAGATTGAAGTTGGCGCTCAGGTCGGTGTTGTAGCCGACAAAGCCGTCCACTTCCCAATCCGGATCGCCGGCGCCGTAATCGACATTGGAGGTCCAGGTACCGACGTAGAAGCCATACGGCAACTTGTAGGTCAGCCCGGCCTGGAACGCGGGTTCTTCGTTGGTCTGCGAGATACCGCGGAACAGGTAATCGCTGGTCACCGCAAAGGTACCGCTGAGTGCCGAGGCGGGCTGTTCGTCCTGTGCCTGTGCAAGCGGCACCACACCCAATAGCAACAACGACAGACAACTAGCGAGCGGGGAAAGCTTCATGGGCATCTCCTGAGACGATGGGCGGTCGGTTGGCGAGCGAGGACTGCACAGACTTCTTAGTCCAACTGTGATTGCAGCGCAACATAAATGCCGCGCTCGCTTGATCGAGCGCACATCCGCAAGGCCGATGCGCTGGTCAGATCTTCGTCTCATCGACCGCCTGGGCCGAATCTTGATGGCGGGGATCGGGGATTGGGGATCCGCAACAGCCACAGCAGGACGCTACCACTGGCGAATCTTCACTACCGATCGCCTATCCAGATGCAGGGCGTGCCCGCCCATCCGGCTGCATCAGGCCGGGAAGACGCCGTAGTGGCGTGCTGCCAGGCGCAGCTGCTGGCCGGTCTCGAAGCTTCCTGCCGAGGCCGGCAGTTCCACCTCCACCTCGTTGCCGGCCGGCTGCAGCGTGGCGCGCAGGCGCAGGCGCGCCCCGCTGCGTTGCGACCAGGCCACCGTGGCCGGCCAGCCGGTGTCGTCGGGCACCAGATCCTCCGGACGCACGTAGACCTCGACCGGGCCGGCGGCCAGTGCGGCGTTGGCTGCCGGCAACGCGTGGCCTGCCACCTGGATCTGCCCCTGCTCCAGAACGCCCGGGATGCGGTTCACCGCCCCCACGAACGAATATACGAACGGCGAGGCCGGTTTGTCGTAGATCATTGCAGGGGTATCGAGTTGCTCGATGCGGCCGCGGTTGAGGATGGCGACGCGGTCGGCCAATTCCAGCGCTTCTTCCTGGTCATGGGTCACGAACACCGTGGTCAACCCGGTCTGCTCGTGCAGCGCGCGCAACCAGCGGCGCAGATCGCGGCGCACCTGCGCATCCAGTGCGCCGAACGGCTCGTCCAGCAGCAGCACGCGCGGCTCGATCGCCAACGCACGCGCCAGCGCCACACGCTGCCGCTGTCCACCCGATAGCTGGGTGGGATAGCGTTGCTCCAGACCCTGCAATTGCACCAACACCAGCAGCTCTTCCACCCGCGCGCGGATGCGCGCTTCGGCCCAACGCTCGTTGCCGCGCCGCACCCGCAACCCGAAGGCGATGTTCTCGAACACGTCCATATGCTTGAACAACGCGTAGTGCTGGAACACGAAACCGACCCGGCGCGACTGCACGCTCATGCGGGTGGCATCTTCTTCACCGAACAGCACCTGCCCGCCATCGGCATGCTCCAGCCCGGCCATGATCCGCAGCAGCGTGGTCTTGCCCGAACCGGACGGCCCCAGCAAGGCCAGCAACTCGCCCTGACGCACGTCCAGGGTGATGTCGTCCAGCGCGGTGAACGTGTCGAACTGCTTGCGCAGGCGGTGGATGCGGATGCCCATGGTCACCTCAATGGCGGTGGTTGGCGGCCAGCGAATCGCCGTGCCGCCATTCCAGATACGTCTTCAGCGCCAGCGTCAGCAGCGCGGTCAATGCCAGCAGCGAGGCGCACGCGAACGCGGCGCTGTAGGCGTATTCGTTGTAGAGAATTTCCACATGCAGCGGCAACGTATTGGTGCGCCCGCGGATATGCCCGGACACCACCGACACCGCGCCGAACTCGCCCATCGCGCGGGCCGCGCACAGCAGCACGCCATACAGCAGGCCCCAGCGGATATTGGGCAAGGTCACGCGCCAGAACATCTGCCAGCCGTTCGCACCCAGGCTCAGCGCGGCCAGCTCTTCGTCGCTGCCCTGCTGCTCCATCAGCGGCATCAACTCGCGCGCAATGAACGGGAAGGTGACGAAGGTCGTCGCCAGCACGATGCCCGGCAGCGCGAACACGATCCGCGGCAGCTGGATCACCATCTCGCCCAGCGCCGGCAACTGCACCCGCCACCCCTCGTCGATCAACGGCCAGGCCCAGCCGCTGCGGCCGAAGATCAGCACGAAGATCAAGCCCGCCACCACCGGCGAGACCGAGAAGGGGAGGTCGATCAGGCTGACCAGCAGGCGTTTGCCCCAGAACCGGTGTTTGCTGATGGCCCACGCAGCGGCAACGCCGAAGATCAGATTCAACGGCAACACGATCGCCGTTACCAGCAACGTCAGCTTGATAGCCGACAAGGCGTCCGGGTCGACCACTGCACGCAGAAACGTCTCCCAACCGCCGCGCAGCGCTTCGGCAAACACCAGCACCAGCGGCAGCAGCAGGAACGCCAGCAGAAAGACCAGCGCCCCCAGAATCATCAGCCACTGCACCCAGCGCGGCTCGTTGGTGGCCGAATCGGTGATGCGGCGCGCCTGCTCGGTCATCGTGCGGGTCTGCAACATGGAAGGCAGCGATGAAACAGCATCGCTCATGCGGGCCTCCGTTGATAGCGCAATAGGCGTGCCTGCAGCGTATTGACCAGCAACAGGATCACGAACGACAGCAACAGCATTGCCGCTGCAATGGCGGTGGCACCGGCGTAGTCGAACTCTTCCAGCCGGATGGTGATCAGCAGCGGTGCGATCTCGGTGGAATTGGGCAGGTTGCCGGCGATGAAGATCACCGAGCCGTACTCGCCCACGCCACGCGCGAAGGCCAGCGCAAAGCCGGTCAGCACCGCCGGCCACAGCCCCGGCAGCACCACCCGCCATACCGTCTGCCAGCGCGAGGCGCCCAGCGTGGCAGCGGCGGCTTCCAGCTCACGCTCGCTCTCGGCCAGCACCGGCTGCACCACCCGCACCACGAACGGCAGGCCGACGAACACCAGCGCCAGCACGATGCCCAGCTGGGTGTAGGCCACCTTGATGCCGATCGCCTCCAGCCAGCGCCCGACCCAGCCGTTGCCGCCGTACAGCGCGGTCAGCGCGATGCCGGCCACTGCGGTCGGCAGCGCGAACGGCAGATCGATCACCGCATCGAACAGGCGCTTGCCCGGAAAGCTGTAACGCACAAACACCCACGCCACCCAGGTGCCCATCACTGCATTGAAGGCGCCGGCCGCAAACGCGGTGCCGAAGCTCACCCGCAGCGCCGACAGCACGCGCGGCTCGCTCCAGACCTTCCACAAGCCCTCCCAGCCCAGGCCGCTGGTCTTGATGAAAATCCCCAGCAGCGGGATCAGCACGATCAATCCCAGCCAGGCCAGGGTGATACCCAGACTCAGGCCCAACCCCGGCATCACGCGTCGGCGCGATGGCGACGCTGGGCGTGCAACCGACGTCTGCATGCCTACTTCTTGGCCTGGATCTGGTCGAACAGGCCGCCGTCGGCAAAGTGTTCCTGCTGCGCCTTGTCCCAGGAGCCGAACGCCTGCTGGATGGTCACCAGCTTGATGTCCGGGAAGCGGGCCAGGTCCGCCGGGTCGGCGAATTCCGGGTGCCGCGGACGATAGAAATGCTTGGCCGCCAGCTTCTGCCCTTCCGGCGCGTACAGATAGCGCAGATAGGCCTCGGCCACATCGCGCGTGCCGTGCTTGTCGACATTCTTGTCGACCAGCGCCACCGACGGCTCGGCCAGGATCGACAGCTTGGGCACCACGATCTCGAACTTGTCCTTGCCCAGCTCCTCGCGCGCCAGCAGCGCCTCGTTTTCCCAGGCCAGCAGCACATCGCCGATCCCGCGCTGCACGAAGGTCGTGGTGGCGCCGCGCGCACCGGTATCCAGCACCGGCACATTGCGGAACAACGCCTGCATGTAGCGCACGATGCGCTCGCGATCGCCCTTGAAGATGTGGTCGGCGTAGGCCCAGGCGGCCAGGTAGTTCCAGCGCGCGCCACCGGACGTCTTGGGATTGGGGGTCACCACCGACACCCCCGAGCGCAGCAGGTCCGGCCAATCGTGGATGTTCTTCGGGTTGCCCTTGCGCACCAGGAACACGATCGTGGAGGTATACGGCGCGCTGTTGTCAGGCAGGCGCTTCTCCCAATCGGTATCGATCAGCTTGGCCTTCTGCGCGATGGCATCCACGTCGTAGGCCAGCGCCAGCGTCACCACGTCCGCTTCGATCCCGTCGATCACCGCGCGCGCCTGCTTGCCGGAGCCGCCATGCGACGTCTCCACGCTGACCGTGTCTTGCGGGTGCTGCTGCTTCCACTGCGCCGCAAAGGCGGTGTTGTAGTCGCGGTAGAACTCGCGGGTGGGGTCGTAGCTCACGTTGAGCAGCCCGATGTCGCGCGCACCTGCCGGGCCGGCCAGGGCCAGCAGGGTGCAAAGCAGGGAAGCAAGACGGATAAGGGGGTATGTCACAACGATCTCCTGGCCGGTGGGCGCAGCTGAACAGCAAGCATGCCATGCTGCGCAGCGGCACGCGGGCGGTGAAATGACATCAGCGCCGCCGCTTATGCCGATTTTGCATGACGTAGTGGTATGCCATTGTGATCGTTAACATTGCGCTTCTTTCTTTGCCACAGCGACCGCCATGACCCGTCCGCCTGCCGCGCTCACCGCCCACTACGCCGCCGAACTGGAAACCATCCAGTCCCAGGGCCTGTTCAAGTCCGAGCGCATCATCACTGGCCCGCAGTCGGCGCAGATCACCCTGGCCGATGGCCGTAGCGTGCTCAACTTCTGCGCCAACAACTATCTGGGCCTGGCCGACCACCCGGACATCATCCAGGCTGCCAAGGACGCGCTGGACACGCACGGCTTCGGCATGGCCTCGGTACGTTTCATCTGTGGCACCCAGGACCTGCACAAGCAGCTCGAACGCACCATCGCCGATTTCTTCGGCACCGAGGACACCATCCTCTACGCCGCCTGTTTCGATGCCAACGGCGGCCTGTTCGAACCGCTGCTCGGCGAGCACGACGCCATCATTTCCGACGCGCTCAACCATGCCTCCATCATCGACGGCGTGCGCCTGTGCAAG
Source organism: Xanthomonas sp. 10-10 (assembly GCF_040182365.1). Lineage (NCBI taxonomy): Bacteria > Pseudomonadati > Pseudomonadota > Gammaproteobacteria > Lysobacterales > Lysobacteraceae > Xanthomonas > Xanthomonas sp. 10-10. The sequence goes on along the minus strand of NZ_CP144460.1, from coordinate 1,357,684 downwards.
GCCAAGCGCTTTCGCTACGCCAACTGCGACATGGCCGACCTCGAAGCGCAGCTGCAGGCGGCAGACGCGGCCGGGTGCAAGACCAAGCTGATCACCAGCGATGGCGTGTTCTCGATGGACGGCTTCATCGCCCCGCTGGACGAAATCACTACCCTCGCCCGCAAATACAACGCGCTGGTGCATATCGACGAATGTCATGCCACAGGCTTTCTGGGCGCCACCGGCCGCGGCTCGGCCGAGGTCAAGGGCGTGCTGGACCAGATCGACATCTTTACCGGCACGCTGGGCAAGGCCATGGGCGGCGCGCTGGGCGGCTTCACCACCGCCAGGCGCGAGGTGATCGAACTGCTGCGCCAGCGCTCGCGCCCCTATCTGTTCTCCAATTCGCTGCCGCCGCACGTGGTGGCTGCAGGCATCAAGGCATTCGACATGCTGGAAGCGGCCGGCGAGCTGCGCACGCAACTGGTCGACAACACCCGCTATTTCCGCGAACGCATGACCGCCGCCGGCTTCGAGCTCAAGCCCGGCGTGCATCCGATCAGCCCGGTGATGCTCTACGACGCCCCGCTGGCGCAAAAGTTCGCCGAGCGCCTGCTGGAAGAAGGCATCTACGCCATCGGCTTCTTCTTCCCGGTGGTGCCCAAGGGACAGGCGCGCATCCGCACCCAGATCAGCGCCGCGCATACCCGCGAGCATCTGGACCAGGCCATCGACGCCTTCATCAAGATCGGCCGCGAACTGGACGTCATCAAGGCCTGAGCATGCGGACGGTGCTGCGCCAACGGCTCCTGCTCGCGGCGCACACCGATGCCCAGGCGCAGTTGCTCGCCGGCAGCTGGCAGACCCGCTGCCTGCATTGCCGTCGCCGCCTGCACATCGGCATCGACGGCGAACCGCTGGGGCACACCACGCTCGAACACGTGGTCCCGCAGGCCTGGTTCGGGCGCCGCGCAGCAGCAGCGCTATGCGCGCGGGTCGGCGACGACCCCAACGATGCACGCAATCTGGCGCTGGCCTGTGCCGGCTGCAATCACGCCAAAGGTCGGCGCCACGATGCCAATGGCGCCAGCGATGCGCGCGCCGGCGAAGTCGTCGCTGCGCTGCTCAGCGCGCGTCTGGCGCGCTGGCGGGAGCCGACGTCAGCGCCTGGACTTCCTCCGCGCTGAGCGCTCGCCACACGCCTTTACCCAGCTCGCCCATCGCCAGCGGCCCGATCGCCACGCGCACCAGCCGCAACACCCCGATCTCCACGGCCGCCAGCAGTCGACGGATCTGCCGATTGCGGCCTTCGTCCAGCACGATTTCCAGCCATGCATTGCGCTCACCCTCGCGCAGCAAGCGCACCCGCTTGGCACGCAGCAGCGCGCCATCACCCTCGGGGTCGGGATCGATCACACCGGTCTGCAACTGCGCCAGCTGCCCGGCGTCGGGGCGGCAGTCGATCTGCACGTGATAGGTCTTGTCCGGGCCAGTGGCCGGATCGGTCACCGCCGCTGCCCATTGCGGGTCGTTGCTGAATAGCAGCAGGCCCTCGCTGGCCTTGTCCAGCCGCCCCACCGGTGCAATCCACGGCAGGCCGGCGCCGTCGAAACAGCGATACACCGTGTCCCTGCCCTGCTCGTCGCGCACCGTGGTGACCACGCCACGCGGCTTGTTGAGCATCAGATAGACCCGCTCAGGCCCGGCCAGCGGCTGGCCGTCCACCGCGATCGCCTGATGCTGGTCGGCACGGATCGGAAATTCGGGGTCGCGAACCACCCGCGTATCCACGCTGACGCGCCCATCGACGATCCAGCGTGCCGCCTCGGTGCGCGAACACACACCCAGCTTGGACAACACCCGCGCCAGCCCATGACGTGGCGCGGTGATGCCTGGTCCTGCCGCCGAGGCACGCGTCGGGCGCATCGGCACCGACGAACCACGGCTGCGATGCCGGGACGTCGCCGGCGGGGGCCGCCGGGTCATGCCGTCCCGACCGCGCGGCTTACTTGTTTTCGACCGGCTTGGCGTCGGCCGCCGGTGCAGGTGCCGCTGCCGCCGGCGCTGCGCCGGCAACCGGGCGCGCCTTGACCACACGCACGCCGCGCGACTTCATCCAGGCATCGAATTCTTCGGCGGTCATGCGCTTGCCGTTCTGGCTCATGTCGAAGCGCCACGGCGTGTTGTCGAATGCGGTGGTGGCCTTGTAGGCAGCCGGGTCGTTCGGGTTGACCGTGCCGCCCGGCGGAATCACCTTGGCCACGTCCTGGCAGCCTTCCACGCGCAGACGCAGCAGCACGCGGTCCACCGACTGCTCGCTGGTATAGGGCTGGGCCAACACGCCGGTGGGCATGCCCAGCTGGACGCTACGGGTATAGAACTCGGCGGCCGCCGGTGCAATGACGGTGGCGGGCAACGGCAGCGGCTGGGACACCGTGCTGCCGGCGCAGTTCGGAGCGGCGTAGGCGGCGGGAATCAAGGCGAGACAGAGCAATCCTGCCGAAGCGGTACGCAGCATCGTTGGTTCTTCCAAGTAAGAGTGTGTGATATCGACGCGGCGAGTGTAGGCAGCGATGAACGCTGTTTCAACCAGAACCGTGCCGGGATGGCAACACAGACAGCATTGCAGCCTGTGCGCAGAAGAATTGGGGACTTTCGGAGCGCACATAGACAAAACCCGGCACAAGGCCGGGTTTTGTATGGAACAAGCTAGCGGTCCGATTAGTTCTGGACGTTCAGCTCGGTACGACGGTTCTTCGCACGGCCTTCCGGATTGTCCGAACCATCCGGGTTGGCGTTCGGAGCAATCGGACGGCTCTCGCCGTAGCCGATCGGACCAACCAGACGCGACGCATCGACGCCGTTCTTGGTCAGGTAGTCGTACACGGTGGTCGCACGACGCTCGGACAGCTTCTGGTTGTACGCGTCGGTACCCTTCGAGTCGGTGTGACCGGCAACCTCGACCTTCAGGTCGGGGTAACGCTTCAGGATCTCGGTCGCTTCGCTCAGGATCGACTGTGCGTCCGGACGCAGGGTCGACTTGTTGAAGTCGAAGTTCACGCCCTTCAGGTCGATCGACACAGGAACCGGGCAACCGTCCGGACCGATGGTCTGGCCGGGCTGCGAAGCCGGGCACTTGTCGTCGCAGTTGTTGACGCCGTCACCGTCGTCATCCAGGTCTGCGCAGCTCGGGGCAACCGGAGCCGGAGCCGGCGGCGGAGCGGTCGACGGAGCCGGTCCCAGCGGGATCACGACGCCGACCGAAGCCAGCACGTCGCCGAACCAGTCTTCCTGCGGAGCAGCAACGCTCTGGTCGTTGAAGTCGGCGCGGTAGGCCAGTTCAGCACGCACGGCGACGCGCTTGTCGAAGGTGGTCTGCAGACCGACACCAGCCTTGGCGGCAAAGTTGCCGTCCTTCTGCTGGCCCGGCGAAACCGGGTTCGGAGTTGCGTCGAACTCTTCTTCCGAACGCTGGTAGCCCAGACCGAACAGCAGGTAGGGGTTCCAGCCGCGGCCTTCCTGGATGAAGTGGCGACGCAGGTCGAACGAGATGCCGTACTGGCTCCAGTTCTGATCCTGGTTGGCATCGAAGTTCGGGTTCTGATAGTTCAGTTCACCGTCGATCGACCAGTTCGGGCTGACAAACTTGCCCAGGCCCAGGGTGACGAACGGAGCATCATTGGTCAGACGATCGCTGTCCTGGAAGTTGAAGCCAGCGCTACCGGTCAGGTACCAACGGTCATCGAACTCCTGCGCGGACGCAGCCTGGGCAACTGCCAGACCGCCGAGCAACGCGGCAGTGAGAATTTTCTTGTTCATTTATACAGCTCCTTCTTTGGGAGATAAACCGATAGAGGCGTTGTTCTTGGTAAAGATGCTCGTCACATCCAGAGCCATCGGGGCGCAGATTAAGCCGGCCTCAGTGAAGATCGCGTTAACGGTCATATAACATGTGAAAGCAATCACCATGGCGGCGGAGCCCATCCAATACTACGTATACAGTTTCATGAAGGAAAGGACCGGGCACCCACTTTCGCCAGTCAATGCATCTGAACGGCAGCCCACTTGAGCCTGTTGAATACGGTTCCAGACAGGGCGTTTTGCGGGGGCTTGGTGAGCGCAAAAAACCACATTGGTGAACGCAATGCCCCGGCCGAGCTGAATTGCGGAGTCGGTTATTGCAGCCGCCTCACTCCACAACGCACCCTGAACTCCCCACCAGGAGCGTCCCGATGAAAGCCGTCGCCCTCACCCGTTATCTGCCGATCGATGATCCGGCATCGCTGCTTGACATCGACGTCCCCGCCCCCGCCGCGCCTTCGGGGTATGACTTATTGGTACGGGTGGAAGCGATCTCGGTCAATCCGGTCGATACCAAGGTGCGTGCGCCCAAGCCGCAGCCACTGACCGAGCCAAAAATCCTGGGATACGACGCTGCGGGCGTGATCGAGGCGGTGGGCCCGGACGTCACTGCGTTTGCCGTGGGCGACGAGGTGTACTACGCCGGGGATATCGGCCGGCCGGGGAGCAACGCGCAGTATCAGCTGGTGGATGCGCGCATCGCCGGCTGCAAGCCCACTTCGCTGAGCTTTGCGCAGGCGGCTGCCTTGCCATTGACCACGCTCACCGCCTGGGAGCTGCTGTTCCAGCGCATGCCGTTCGCATTCGATGGCGCACGTAACCGCGGCCGCCATCTATTGATCATTGGCGGTGCCGGCGGGGTGGGATCGATTGCGATCCAGCTGGCGCGACATGCCGGCTTCACCGTGATCGCCACGGCCTCCCGCCCGGAGAGCGTCGAATGGGTGCGGCAGATGGGTGCGCAGCACGTCGTCGACCACCACCAACCGCTGCACGCGCAGTTGCGGGCACTGGGCCTGCAACAGGTGGATGCGGCGCTGAATCTGGCCGATACCGACCGCTACTGGCAGCAGTTGGGCGAGATCCTGGCGCCGCAGGGGCATGTCGGCCTGATCGTCGAGCCACGCAGCCCCCTGATGATTGGCGACCCGTACAAGTCAAAGTGCATCGGCATCCATTGGGAGCTGATGTTCGCGCGGTCGCGCTACGCCACCGACGATATGGTGGAACAGCATCGCATCCTCAACCGTGCCGCGAGCCTGATCGACGCCGGCGAGCTGCGCACGACACACACCGAAACGCTGTCGCCGATCAACGCCGACAACCTGCGGGAAGCGCATCGGCGGCTGGAGAGCGGCAGCACCATCGGCAAGCTGGCGTTGGCCGGGTGGTAGCCACAGCGGGTAGCGCCGCCTGTTTGCGCGGAAACACTGCAGACAGACTGGGACTACGCCCGCCATCGGCTGCGCGGCGATGGCCAGGCATGCCCGCTACATGATGGTCAGGCGCCGCCCATGGCGGGCCCGCGCATAACCGATGCGGTGAAGTCAGCCAGGCAAGGTCTGCATCGCGGCCGGCAGCTTGGGACTTGCCGCCACGCCCGTTTGCCTGCATCGTGCGCACTCCGTACGCCAGCGTATCCATATCATGTCGCCCGCCACCGGCCCGTCCGCCTCGTCCTTCCCGCACCTGTTCACGCCACTCGATCTAGGTTTCACCCAATTGCGCAACCGCGTCCTGATGGGCTCGATGCACACCGGGCTGGAAGATCGGGCGCGCGATTTCCCCAGGTTGGCCGCCTATTTCGCCGAACGGGCCGCAGGCGGTGTCGGCCTGATCGTCACCGGCGGCTTCTCGCCGAACGTGGTGGGTTGGCTCAAGCCGTTTGGCGGCAAACTGTCCTGGCCCTGGGAAGTCCGCCCGCACCGCCAGGTCACCCGCGCGGTGCACGAGCACGGCGCCAAGATCTGCATGCAGCTGCTGCACGCCGGGCGCTATGCCTACCACCCGTTGTCGGTGGCGCCGTCCAGGCTGCAGGCGCCGATCAATCCGTTCACTCCGCGCGCATTGTCGGCAGCGGCGGTGGACCGGCAGATCGCCGCGTACGCGCGCGCCGCGCGGCTGGCGCGCGAGGCCGGCTACGACGGTGTCGAGGTGATGGGCTCGGAAGGCTACCTGATCAACGAGTTCACCGCCGCGCGTACCAACCAGCGCAACGATGCCTGGGGTGGCGACGCGACCAAGCGCATGCGGTTTGCGGTGGAAATCGTGCGCCGCATCCGTGAAGCCTGCGGGCCCGACTTCATCATCATCTACCGGCTGTCGCTGGTGGACCTGGTCGAAGACGGCAACCAGTGGCAGGAGATCCTGGCGCAGGCGCAGGCCATCGAAGCCGCCGGCGCGACCATCATCAACTCCGGCATCGGCTGGCATGAAGCGCGCGTGCCGACCATCGCCACCTCGGTGCCACGCGCCGCATTCGCCGGCGTCACCGCCAAGCTCAAACCGCATCTGCGCATTCCGGTGGTGGCGAGCAACCGCATCAACATGCCGGAAGTGGCAGAACGCATCCTGTCCGACGGCGCAGCAGACATGGTGTCGCTGGCGCGCCCGCTGCTGGCCGACCCGCAGTGGACCAACAAGGCCCGCGCCGGGCAGTCGCACACCATCAATACGTGTATCGCCTGCAACCAGGCCTGCCTGGATCACGTGTTCGAAAACAAGCTCGCCACCTGCCTGGTCAACCCGCGCGCCGTACACGAAACCGAGCTGATCTATACACCTACCGCAACGCCCAAGCGCATTGCCGTGGTCGGCGCCGGACCTGCGGGCCTGGCCTGCGCGACGGTGGCGGCCGAGCGCGGGCATCACGTCACCTTGTTCGATGCGGGCAGCGAGATCGGCGGGCAGTTCAATGTGGCCCGGCGCATCCCGGGCAAGGAAGAATTCAACGAAACACTGCGCTATTTCCGTCACCGGATCGAAGCCACTGGCGTCCAGCTGCGTCTGAACGCGCCTGTGCAGGCAGCAGACCTGAAGGACTTCGACGAGGTCGTGCTGGCGACCGGCATCGAACCGCGCAAGGTCGACTTTCCCGGTGCCGATCACCCGATGGTGGTGAGCTACCTGGACGTGGTGCTGGGCCGGCATGTGGCTGCTCCCAAGGTGGCGATCATCGGCGCAGGTGGCATCGGTTTCGATGTCGGCGAATTTCTGGTGCACGCCGGGGAGTCGCCGGCGCTGGATCCGCAGCGATGGATGGCCGAATGGGGCGTGGACCCGACCTTCGAAGCGCGCGGCGCGCTGGCCAAGCCGCAACCCGAGCGCCCTGCCCGTCAAGTCTGGCTGCTGCAGCGCAGCCCCGGGCGGCCAGGTGCCCGCCTGGGCAAGACCACCGGCTGGATACACCGCGCAACGCTCAAGGCCAAGGGCGTCAAGATGCTCGGCGGCGTGGAATATCTGGGCGTGGACGACGCCGGACTGCGCATTCGCGTGGAGGGCAACGAGCAATTGCTCGACGTCGGCACCGTGGTGATCTGCGCCGGTCAGGAACCGCGACGCGAGCTGCTGGCCGCGCTGCAGGCCAACGGCCAGCAACCGCACCTGATCGGCGGCGCGGACGTGGCCGCCGAGCTGGACGCCAAACGCGCGATCAACCAGGCCAGCCGACTCGCTGCGCTGCTGTGATCGGTGCGCGCACCCGCTGAGGCGGTGCCGCGCCGTCCGGGACAGATGTCCACCCAGGTGCAAGCCCTTCTCCGCTTGGGAGGGGCTTTGAAGCTGCGCCATCATGGCCGCCGCTCTCGTCCGTACTAGCGCCATCCCGCGTCGACGCGTGCGCGGTTCTTCGTAGTGTCTTGGCGCTGCGCTATAAGCGGCGGATGCCGCCTGCTTCGAAGACGTGCCTGATCCCTACCCTGTCAATGGAAACGTTGCTGGCGTACACGGCTGCGCATTTCGGCAAGAGTCTGCTCTGGTACACCGGCGAGCTGCTGCTGATCTTCGCCCTGACCGAATACGTGGGACTGAGTGCAACAGCTGCCGGCGTGTCGGTCGCTGCCGGGCTGCTGGTCAGTGCCGCAATGGGGCTACTGGCTGCGCGCCGCTGGCAAGCGGGCATCAGCCTGGCATGGGCGGGGCGCACGCAATGGCGAGGCATGGCGCTGGCGGCGGCGGCGATGTCATTGCTGTTTTTGGTGCCGCTATTGCCGCCGCCTGCACGCCTGCCCTGCGTGCTGTTGCTCAGCCTGCCGTTTCGCGCGGCCTACGCCATCGGCGATGTCGCGCAGAACACGTTACTTGGGCTCTGCCGTTGGCCTTGGCGCGGAGCGCAAGGCGTAAGCGCACTGCGCTTGATCGGCAGCGGTCTGGCTGCATTATCGATGAGTGCAGCGATCGGGCTGCTGCTCTCCAGGCCGCATGCGGGTGCTGCCATGGCGATGACGGTGGTTTGCATTGCGAGCTGCATTGCAGTGACCGCGTCGTGGTGGCTGCGTCTGACGCTGCAACCGCAGACGCAGCACGTCAACAGCGTACCAACGGATCGATCGTTCACATCCTTGCGCCACCATCCACTGTTGCCGCTGATGGTGATCGCGCTGCTGTCGCTGACCTTGCCTACGTTTACCAAACTGGCGCCGTATCTGGCGCAGACACTGATTATTTCGCAACGTTGGGGCAGCGCGCTGCTGATCAGCTATGCCATTGGCTCGGTGGTCGTACAACCGCTGGCAGCGCGTCTGCATACCGGCGCGTTCCAGCGCCTGGGATACAGCGGCGCCGCGCTGGCAGGCTGTGGGCTGCTGTTTGCGCTGCAGACAACCCGCAGCACCTGCCTGGATGCGGCGCTGGCACTTTGCATGGGCATGGCCGCGGGCAGCGCCGGACAATGGGTCTGGGCGCGCCATGCCGAACTTTCCATGCAGTACGGCCCCATCCAACAAGCTCGCCGCTCTGCCGTGCTGACAGCGGTGGCACAGGTTGCGCTTGCGCTAGGCAGCACGGTGGTCGGCCTGCTGTTGCAGCTTTACAACGACCACGGCGCAGCTCAAGCGCAACTGGCATGGTCGATGGCAATCGGGCCTGTCGCCTGCGGCGCGGCCTGTCTGCTGCTGGCCTGGAACAACCGTGTATCGCGACTTGAGCGACGACTGGCCGCAGAAGCGACACCACAATCGAGACCATTACACACTTGACTGCCTGTATCCGGATGCACCCAAAGCCGATCCTTGACCAGACCGGCGCGAAGATAGTTTGTTGAATCTGCACCGAACCATTTAGCGGCTGATAAAACGTAGCGAACAGTGGCCAAATGAGCGTGGACGGCGCACGGGAACAGCAGTCTACGAACGGAAAACGCCGACTGCGGGCAACGGCCGCGCAAGCCTGGTGGCTGGGCAGTTCTTTAGTCGCCCTCAGGCGTCACTTGTAGTGACCAACATAGCCGACGCTCGAAAAAGATCCTTCCGTTTTCGCTGCCGAAGCCACGCGCATATTCGATATGCATCGTCACCCGACGACTTGCTTGCTTTGAAGCTGCGGTTGCCGGCGTGCGTATGATCATAGATTGGGCTCCAGCATCCACTCGCGATGCGCATGACCGTCGCGATGAGCATCATGACAGCCACCTAGCTTGGCGATCTCGAATATACGCCTCGCGAGCGAAGCCTGAGCGCATCACGATTGAGCACCCATGAGTGCGACAACCCGGCCATCAGAATCGTTGCGATAGCGATGCGATAACGCAACGTCCGACATCGCATGCGAGTTCATGCTGCGCATCGTCAACGGCTTGCTCGACGATACCGACAGATGCGCAGTGCCCACGCATGCAATCGCGTGCGACGGACCATCATCGTCGACTCGATGACGCGCAGGTTCGCCGCGTGTCTTTTCGTAGCCCAGAAGAAACGTGCAGCCGGCGTGAACGCAGAATCAGCCAAACGTCTTGCTGCACAGTGCACGCGATATCGGAACCAGGCACTGCACGCACCCGTGTCGCCTGGGCGAATGCGACGCGCGTTACAGCTGCCTTGCGTGCTGTGCCTTGGGCATAACGCAGACACCGCCGAAGTCGCGCCGCGTCAACCCCGCCCATTCAGCCAAGATTATGTGATCGCCGCCTACCTTGCGCCAACTTTTTGACCCACCTCACTTGGTGGGCACCTTCGGTAGATCCCTCTTTCACCGAAGACCGGGCGGCCCGTGACAGGTCGCCTCCCCATGACGCCAAGCCTTTCGTATTGGTGCATCCACCTTGGATGCTCTGCGGACCGGCCCATACGGAGCAAGGAGTTGTATGAAGATGATTTGGATATTCTGGCTGGCGCAATTGATGCCGCAGCCAGCTGCAGATTCACTGTGCTTGAGTACGACCGTTTATCTGGAAGCGCGCGACCAGACCTTGCGCGGCCAACAGGCTGTCGCTGAAGTTGCGTTGCGTCGACTGGACAGCGGCTTGTGGGGCGACTCGATGTGTGAGGTGGTCACTGCACGCAAGCAGTTTGCACCGACGATCGTCGCGCCAGGCACGCAGTTGAAGAACGACGACGCCTGGAACAAGGCATTGGGTGTTGCCCTCGCCGCCGAACGCAACTGGGCGTTGCCGGTGGGCCAGCGCAAGGAGATCGTGCCTGGCGCGAGCCACTTTGCTGCCAGCGCGATTGCCAGCCCGAGTTGGCGGAATGCGTATCAGGTTGCCACCATCGGCGATCACACTTTCTACCGCGTGCAGAAGCTGCGCCCGCGGACTGCGTCGTAGCGACAGCGTGCGCCGATAGCGCGTTGCAACGTGTCCGAACCGTTGCGATGACGCGGCCGGCCAACAGCGACAGGTTGTCGCACACGCCAGTCGATGCGCGACTGCGCAGCATGCCCCCCGATGCAGCCGAGCGCCCGGTGCGTGCAGCCCGCAGATCGCTACGCGTGACGATGCCGATGGGCGGCAGCGCCCAGGCCACCGCCGATGGGCAGGCGGCACAGCTTGCCGCACAACCCGGCTAAGCTTGCATCCCCTCTTCACCATTGGATGCACATGAAGCTCTACACCAAGCCCGGCGCCTGTTCGCTTGCAGACCACATTGTGTTGCGCTGGTCCGGGCTTCCGTTCGACCTGGTCGTGGTCGATGCAGCAACCATGAAGTCGCCCGAGTATCTGCAGCTCAATCCCGCTGGCGCAGTGCCGTTACTGATGGTCGATGATTGGGCCCTAACCCAGAACGCGGCCATCCTGAATTACATCGCCGATGTTGCGCCGCTCACCAGCCTTGGCGGTGATGGCAGCGCGCGCAGCCGCGCCGAAATCAATCGCTGGATCGCCTTTTCCAATGCCGATGTACATCCGACCTTCAAGCCGATCTTCGGCAGCACGGCGTATCTGCAGGATCAGGCATTGATCGCGCGCAGTCACGACGATGCACGCAGCAAGTTGCGCGCTCTCTACACACGCGTCGATACGCATCTGCAGGGCCGGCAGTGGTTGGCCGGCGACAGCCATACCGGCGCCGATGCCTATCTGTTCGTGACCTTGCGGTGGGCCAACAAAGCCGGCGTCGACCTCACCGGCCTGACCGCGCTGGATGCGTTCTTCAAGCGCATGCATGCCGATGCCGATGTGCAGGCCGCCCTGAAGGCCGAAGGCCTGTCGTAATCGGCACTGCGGCCTGACAGCTGGCGTAACGTCACACGGCAAGCCGCCCCTCGCAGCGCCTGCGGGTCGTCACCACGCATTGCCCGCAAACGATCGCAACATATCGAGCTCCGCATGCAGGTCCAGCGCCTGCACGTGGACACAAAAAAACGCCGGGCAGTGCCCGGCGTTCTTGTAGCAACGCGCTGCGAATCAACCCAGCAGATGCGACACGCCGCTGCGCTCTTCTTCCAGCTCGGCCAGGGTCTTGTCGATGTACTTCTGGCTGAAGTCGTCGATCGGCAGATCCTTGACGATGGTGTACTTGCCGTTTTCGGTGGTGACCGGGAAGCCGAACATCACCCCTTCCGGAATGCCGTAGGAACCGTCCGACGGCACGCCCATGGTGACCCACTTGCCGTTGCTGCCCAGCACCCAGTCACGCACGTGATCGATGGCGGCATTGGCAGCCGATGCGGCCGAGGACAGACCGCGCGCCTCGATGATCGCCGCGCCGCGCTTGCCCACGGTCGGGATGAAGGTAGACGCGTTCCATTCCTGGTCGTTGATCGCATCGCCTACCGAAGCGCCATCGGAGGTGGCGAAACGGTAATCCGGGTACATGGTCGGGCTGTGGTTGCCCCACACCGCCAGCTTCTCGATGCCGGCCACCGGCTTGCCGAGCTTGACCGAGAGCTGGCTCAGCGCACGGTTGTGGTCCAGGCGCAGCATCGCGGTGAAATTCTTGGGGTCCAGGTCCGGCGCCGACTTCATGGCGATATAGGCATTGGTGTTGGCCGGGTTGCCGACCACCAGCACCTTCACGTCGCGCTTGGCGACCTTGTTCAGGGCCGCGCCCTGCGCGGTGAAGATCTCCGCATTGGCCAGCAGCAGATCCTTGCGCTCCATGCCCGGGCCGCGCGGACGCGAACCGACCAGCAGGGCGACATCGACGTCCTTGAAGGCCACTTCGGCGTCGTCGGTACCGACCATGCCCGCCAGCAGCGGGAATGCGCAGTCTTCCAGTTCCATCATCACGCCCTTGAGGGCGGCCTGGGCTTTCTCGATCGGCAGTTCAAGCAACTGCAGAATGACCGGCTGGTCCTTGCCCAGCATTTCTCCGGAGGCGATGCGGAACAGCAGGGCATAGCCGATCTGGCCGGCAGCGCCGGTCACAGCAACACGAACAGGTGCTTTCATGGGGTGTTTCCTCTGCTAAAAAGCGTTGGGGGTCGCGCGCTGGCGGGGGCCGCAAGGCCTGGCGGCGCGCATTGACAAGCAAACGGCCGCGCAAGGCGGCCGTTCGACGGGGGGCTGCGATCAGGCGGCGAGGATCTTGTTCCACTCCGCAACGCGGTCGGCCTTGGCGGCCAGCACGGCGTCGGTGTCGCCTTCGATGGTGAGCGTGTTGATGGTGTCGCCCTGGGCAACGCTGTCCACCACGTCCAGGCCCTGGGTGACCTTGCCGAACACGGTGTGCTTGCCGTCCAGCCACGGGGTGGCGGTGTGGGTGATGAAGAACTGGCTGCCATTGGTGTTCGGGCCGGCATTGGCCATGGACAGCACGCCGCGCTCGTGGCCGACGCCGTTATTGGTCTCGTCTTCGAAACGGTAGCCCGGGCCGCCGCGGCCGGAACCTTCCGGGCAACCGCCCTGGATCATGAAGTCGGCGATGACGCGGTGGAAGCTCAGGCCGTTGTAGAAGCCGCGCTTGGCCAGATTCACGAAGTTGGCGACGGTCAGCGGCGCCTTCTCCGGATACAGCTCAACAACGATCGGGCCGCGGGAGGTGTCGAAAGTGGCGATCAGGGACATGGAAATCCTTGCAGGTTCTGGGGTGATCAACAGCCCATTAGGATACACCCGGGCGCGTGGACGACCGCGCAGTTACGACCATGGTCCAACGACGTGGCCGGGCCCGGATCCTGAGCGCCGTCACGCTGGCTGAATGGGCGATCTGAACCGACGTCGGTCAATCCGCAACGGCAACGCAACGAAACCGCTATAATGTCGGGCTTACCTCATCTCAAGACTGGCGCCAGACAGGGGCCCTTTCCGCATGTCCATTGAAAAACTCCGCAATATCGCCATCGTCGCGCACGTCGACCATGGCAAGACCACCCTCGTCGACTGCCTGCTGAAGCAGTCCGGCACCCTGTCCGAACGCACCGTCTTGGCTGAGCGTGTGATGGACAGCAACGATCAGGAAAAGGAACGTGGCATCACGATCCTGGCCAAGAACACGGCCATCACCTGGAACGGCAACCGCATCAACATCGTCGACACCCCGGGACACGCCGACTTCGGTGGCGAAGTCGAGCGCGTGCTGTCGATGGTGGACTCGGTGCTGATCCTGGTCGACGCGATGGACGGCCCGATGCCGCAGACCCGCTTCGTGACCCAGAAGGCGTTTGCGATGGGCTTCAAGCCGATCGTGGTGGTCAACAAGATCGACCGTCCCGGCGCACGCCCGGACTGGGTGATCGACCAGGTGTTCGACCTGTTCGACAAGCTCGGCGCTACCGACGAGCAGCTGGACTTCCCGATCGTCTACACCTCCGCACTGAACGGCTACGCCAGCCTGGATTCGGACGTGCGCGACGGCGACATGACCCCGCTGTACGAAGCGATCATGCAGCATGTGTCGGCACCGGACGTGGATCCGGACGGCCCGTTCCAGATGCGCATCAGCCAGCTGGACTACAACAACTTCGTCGGCGTGATCGGCATCGGCCGCATCCAGCGCGGCGTGCTGAAGAAGAACATGCCGGTCAGCGTGATCGACCGCGAAGGCAAGAAGCGTCAGGGCAAGGTGCTGCAGGTGCTGGGCTTCCTGGGCCTGGAACGCATCGAGCAGGACACCGCCGAGGCCGGCGACATCGTCGCCATCTCCGGCGTGGCCGAGCTGACCATTTCCGACACCGTGTGTGCGCTTGAGCACCCGGAAGCGCTGCCGGCGCTGACTGTGGACGAGCCGACCATCTCGATGACCTTCCAGGTCAACAACTCGCCGTTCGCCGGCAACAAGGACCTGTCCGGTGGCAAGTTCCTGACCAGCCGCCAGCTGCGCGACCGTCTGGACCGCGAGAAGGTGCACAACGTGGCACTGAAGGTCGAAGAAGGCTCGGACGCCGACAAGTTCCTGGTCTCCGGCCGTGGCGAACTGCACTTGTCGGTGCTGATCGAGAACATGCGTCGCGAAGGCTACGAGCTGGCCGTGTCGCGTCCGGAAGTCATCATCAAGGAAATCGACGGCAAGCAGATGGAGCCGATCGAACAGCTGGTGGTGGATATCGAAGAACAGCACCAGGGCGGCGTGATGGAAAAGCTGGGCACCCGCAAGGGCCAGCTGAAGAACATGGAGCCGGACGGCAAGGGCCGCGTGCGCCTGGATTACATGATCCCGGCGCGTGGCCTGATCGGCTTCCAGAACGAGTTCCGCACCCTGACCCAGGGCTCGGGCCTGCTGTTCCACGTGTTCGACCATTACGGCCCGAAGGAACAGGGCGCCATCGCCAAGCGCCAGAACGGCGTGATGATCGCCA
The DNA here is from genome assembly GCF_040182365.1 of Xanthomonas sp. 10-10. Lineage (NCBI taxonomy): Bacteria > Pseudomonadati > Pseudomonadota > Gammaproteobacteria > Lysobacterales > Lysobacteraceae > Xanthomonas > Xanthomonas sp. 10-10. The sequence goes on along the minus strand of NZ_CP144460.1, from coordinate 1,342,672 downwards.
ACGCACCGGGCGCAACTCCGGCCTATGCGCTGGGGCCGCTGGAAGAGCGTGGCCGCCTGTTCGCTGCCGAAGGCGACAACGTGTACGAAGGCCAGCTGATCGGCATCCACTCCAAGGATAACGACCTGACCGTCAACGCGATCAAGACCAAGCCGCTGACCAACATGCGCGCTTCGGGCAAGGACGACGCGATCAAGCTGACCCCGGCGATCAAGTACACGCTGGAACAGGCCCTGGACTTCATCGAGGACGACGAGCTGGTGGAAGTCACCCCGAAGGAAATCCGCCTGCGCAAGAAGTTCCTGACCGAAAGCGACCGCAAGCGCGCTGGCCGTTCCGGCTAAGCACTGACGTCCAGTCGTGAGCAAGACGCCCTATAGCCCGGATCCGCGTGCGCATCCGGGTCTCCACGCGATCGCCTTGCTGGAGGCGGTCAAGGGCGGGCTTGCGCTGTTGGCGGCGACGGGCCTGGAAATTCTGGGCCCGCTCCCGCTGCAGAACGCGGTCAGCACGCTGATCCGCCGCTTCAATCTGGATCCGGACCACGGCGCACTGCCGTCGTTGCTCAAGACCATCAGCCCCGATGCGGTGCATCTGGCGGCCGCTGCCATGCTGGCCTATGGCCTGCTGCATGTGGTGGAAGCCTGGGGGTTGTGGCGTGCCAAGGCCTGGGCCTCGCTACTGGGCTGCCTGTCGGCGGCCATCTATCTACCCTTCGATATCTACGCCATCGTCCGCCATCCTGGCTGGACCGCCTGGGCCGTGCTGGCGATCAACCTGATCGTGGTCGGCGTGCTGGCACGCGATCTGGTCAAGCGCCGACGTCGCTGACCCTGCCGCCCGTCCACGGGCACCCCGGCACGTTGTTACTCCGACGCAGCGACGTTAGCCTGCGGCAAGTCCCCCAGCGGAAAACCGCCAATGCGCTCCACCTCCTTGTGCTTTGCGCTGCTGCTGGCGCTATGCGGCTGCGCGCATGCGGACCACCCGCAGCGCCCGGCAACCGGCACCGCGCCGGCAACCAAACCGCTCGACCTGATCGATGCCGATATCGCCGGCCTGCAAGCCCGCATGGCCCGCGGCGACACCACCAGCCTGGACCTGACGCGCGCCTATCTGCAGCGGATCGCCACCATCGACCGCGCCGGCCCCACGCTCAATGCCGTGATCGAGCGCAATGCGCAAGCCGAAGCCGATGCGCGCACCCTGGACGCGGAACGCGCCGCCGGCCGCATCCGCGGACCGCTGCACGGCATCCCGGTGCTGCTCAAGGACAACATCGACGCCGTGCCCATGGTCAACAGTGCCGGCTCATTGGCGCTGGCCGGGTTTCGCCCCGCCCGCGACGCCTTCCTGGTGCAGCGGCTGCGCGCGGCCGGCGCAGTGATCCTGGGCAAGACCAACCTGAGCGAATGGGCCAACTTCCGCTCCACCCAGTCCAGCTCCGGCTGGAGCGGCCGCGGCGGGTTGACCCGCAACCCGTACGCGCTGGATCGCAACCCCTGCGGCTCCAGCGCCGGCACCGGCGCGGCGATTGCCGCCAGCCTGGCCACGGTGGGCATCGGCACCGAAACCGATGGCAGCATCACCTGCCCGGCTGCGGTCAATGGCCTGGTCGGGCTCAAGCCCACCGTCGGGCTGGTCAGCCGCGACGGCATCATTCCGATCTCGGCCAGCCAGGACACCGCCGGCCCGATGACGCGCAGCGTCGCCGACGCGGCCGCGCTGCTGCAGGCCATCGCCGCGCCCGATCCACAGGACCCGGCGGCACGCAGTGCGCCGTCGTCCACACCGAACTATCTCGCCCAGCTCAACCCCGATGGCCTGCGCGGCGCGCGTCTGGGCCTGCTGCGCAATCCACTACGCGAAGATCCGGCGATTGCCGCAGCATTGGATCGCGCCGTGCAGATCTTGCGCGCGGCCGGTGCCACGGTGGTTGAGACTGCCCTGGTCACGGATGGCAAGTGGGATGCTGCTGAGCAGATGGTCTTACTGGTCGAATTCAAGGCCGGCTTGAATGCCTATCTGCGCAGCCACGCCGCACCGGTCAAAGACCTCGATGCGCTGATTGCCTTCAATCGCGCCAATGCGCAGCGCGAAATGCCCTACTTCGGCCAGGAATTGTTCGAGCAGGCGCAGGCTGCGCCGGGCCTGGGGGATCCTGGCTATCTGAGCTCACGCGCCAGCGCCCGGCGGCTCGCCGGCGAACAAGGCATCGACGCAGCTCTGAAGGCCGATCGCCTGGATGCGCTGATCGTGCCGACCACCGGCCCCGCCTGGGTCACCACGCTCGGCAAGGGCGACAGCTTTCCCGGCGCCGGATACGGCGCCGCCGCAGTGGCCGGGTATCCCAGCCTGAGCGTGCCGATGGGGCAGACCCGGGGCCTGCCGCTCGGACTGCTGTTCATGGGCACCGCGTGGAGCGAGCCGCGCCTGATCGCCCTAGCCTATGCCTATGAGCAGCGCAGTCACGCGCGATTTGCGCCCGGCTACGCGCCGAGCGTACCGCCGGCGACACCAGCCACCGCATCGCAAACGGACACGCCGGACTGACCGAGTGCGCAACGCAGCAGGCAGGCGGTGCAGACATCGACAGCATGCGCACACCATCGCGGGCCGGGCGCGTCGGCAGGCACCGCTAGATCGATGCCGCCGGCTCGCCGTCTTCCGCACCCGGCGAGCGGACGCCTTCCGGCGAGATCGGTGCTGCAGCACGCGACACCGGCTGTTCCTGCGCTGCAATTTCGGCGCGGATCCTGGGCAGCGCGTACGCGTGCTCGCGGGTCAGAAAGTCGATCATGCGCTCGCGCACCAGGCAGCGCAGATCGAACGCATCGCCAGAATTGCGCGCGCTCACCAACAAGCGGACCTGGATGGTGTTGTCGCTGGTGTCGGTGATCTGGGTAACGCACACACGCCCATCCCAGAGCGGCTCGCTCTGGCAGATGCGCTCAAGTTCCGCGCGCACTGCCGCGATCGGCGTGCGGTAATCCAGCCACAAGAACGCGGTACCGAGCAGATCCGCACTGGCCCGCGTCCAGTTCTGGAACGGGTTCTCGATAAACCAGGTCAGCGGCACCACCATGCGTCGCTCGTCCCAGATGCGCACCACCACATACGAGCTGCCGATCTCTTCGATGCGGCCCCACTCGCCTTCCACGATCACCACATCGTCCAGACGGATCGGCTGGGTCAAGGCGATCTGCAGCCCGGCGATCAGGTTGCCGAAGACCGGCTTGGCCGCGATACCGGCCACCAGCCCGATGATGCCGGCCGATGCCAGCAATGTCTTGCCGATCTGGCGCACCTGCTCGAAGCCAAGCAACACCACCGAGATGCCGAGCAGGATCACCGCGCCCATCACCACCCGGCTCAGCACCCGTGTCTGGGTCTGGATACGCCGCGCGGTGAGATTGTCCGATACCTCGATCGGATTGCTGCGCAGGATTGCCGCCTCGCCGGCTGCCACTGCGCGTACCAGCAGCCAGGTGACGCAGCCGACGATGCCGACATGCAACAGGTGCTGCACCGCTGCCAGCGCCTTGCCGGACAGCGGCGTCGCTTCGGTGGCGACCCCCAGAAACAGCAGCGGCAGGATGAAGGCCGCCGGCAGCGTGACCACGCGAAGGATGCGTGCGCGGCGGTAGTCGCGGCCCTGCATGCGGCGGAACAGCCACAGCATCAGCGACCAGGTGACGATGCCCGCCAGCAGCGCGGCGCCTAGCGGGATTGCGTATTCGCGGATGACGTTCCAATCGGCAGTCAAACCGTTCCTCCTGTGGGGGGAAAGAGGGATGGCTGCAGCATCATGCCGCACGCGGCATGAGCATCACGTCATGCGTACAGTGCGGTCACGCGCCCAGCGGCTGCGAGCTCACCTGTTGTTGCTTGCGCACGATCGCCATCGCAATTTCCAGCGACTGCTCATAGTTCAAGCGCGGGTCCACGCTGGAGCGATAGGCACGCTCCAGATCGCGCTCGGTGAGCTCGCGCGCACCGCCGGTGCATTCGGTGACGTCTTCGCCGGTCAGTTCCAGATGCACGCCGCCCAGCCGTGTGCCGGCCGCCGCATGCAGGTCGAACGACAACTCCACTTCGCTGCGGATATTGTCGAAACGCCGGGTTTTATAGCCGTTTCCGGTGCTTTCGGTATTGCCGTGCATCGCATCGCAGACCCACAACACGCGTCGGCCATCGCGCTTGACCGCATCCAGCAGCGGCGGCAATTTTTCGGCAATCTGGGTCGCACCCATGCGATGGATGAAGCTCAAGCGCCCGGGTTCGTCCTCGGGGTTGAGCACATCGATCAGGCGCAGCAGCTGATCCGGCTGCACCGATGGCCCCACCTTGATCGCAATCGGATTGCGCACCCCACGCAGATATTCCACATGCGCGCCATCCAGCGCTGCGGTGCGCATGCCGATCCACGGGTAATGCGTGCTGAGGTTGAACCAGCCCCACTGACGCGGCACCTGACGGGTCAGGCCCTCTTCGTAGGGCAGCAACAGCGCTTCGTGCGAGGTGTAGAAGTCGATGCGATTGAGGTTGTACACCTCCGACCCGGACAGGGTTTCCATGAAGCGCACCGCGTCGCCGATCGACGCCACCATCTTCTGGTAGTCCGCCGCCAGCGGCGAATAACCCACCCAGTCCAGATTCCAGTATTCGGGGTGGTGCAGGTCGGCGAAACCGCCATCGATCAACGCACGCACGAAGTTCATCGTCATCGCCGACCGCGAGTGCGCGGTGATCATGCGGCGCGGGTCGGGCACGCGCGCGGCCTCGGTGAAGGCCGGCGCATTGATCACATCGCCGCGGTAACTGGGCAAGGTCACGCCATCGCGCGTTTCGGTATCGGCCGATCGCGGCTTGGCGTACTGCCCGGCAAAGCGCCCTACCCGCACCACCGGCAGGCGCAGGCCATGCACCAGCACCAGGCTCATTTGCAGCAGCACTTTCAGCCGATTGGAGATCGTACCCGATTCGCAATCGCTGAAATTCTCCGCACAATCGCCGCCCTGCAGCAGGAAGCGCTTGCCTTCCTGCGCCTCTGCCAGCTGGCGCTTGAGCGCGAAGATCTCCCACGAGGTCACCAGAGGCGGCAACTGCCCCAACTCGCTCATGGCGGCCTGCAGCGCATCCTGGTCCGGATACACCGGCAGCTGCAGGGCGGGTTTGCCACGCCAGCTACCCGGCGCCCACGACGAGGCGGCGGAATCGGAAACGGGAGAAGGGGCGGAAGGATTCATGGCAGTGACACTCCTGGACAGCCTGCGATGGTGGCAGAGCCTGATCGCTACGCAAAGCACCCTGGCTGCGGAGCACACCGCTGCCAGTCACCTATCTCCACTGAGGGCAGCGACCAAAGCGACGGACACGGCTGAACGGCGCGGGATTCACTGTGCAATTTCGATGTTTTTTGTGCAAACGACAGAGACCTGCCATCGGTCCATCAGTGGTGATGCACCGAACTACGCCGCGCCTTGAAGCCGGCATATAACGCCCACAATGCAAGCGCCACGAACCACACCATGCTCCACATCGGCATGCTCAGGCCCAGGAAGCGCCAATCGATGTTGCCGCAATCCCCGGTACCGGTCAGCACCGTGCGAAACACTTCGAACGGCCCCATCGTCTCGCTCAGAAAGCTCAGTGGCGGCCCGCACGACGACATCATGTCCTTGGGCCGGATCTGCACCCAGACATGCCGCGCCGCGATCCCCATGCCCACGCCCGCTGCGATGAAACCCAACACGCCATAGACCTTGCGCCCACCGGCAGCACGCGGCCCATGCAGCGCACCCAGCAGGAACACTACCGCCAGCGCCGCGAATGCGATCCGCTGAAAGATACACAACGGGCATGGCTCGAGTCCCAGGTGCAGTTGCACATAGATCGCGTAGGCCAGCAGTCCTGCGCAAGCAACAAACCCCAACAGAAACTGTGCCCGGAAACCCCAACGGAATGGATTCATCGTGACCGCTTGCCTAGGACCAAGGCCTCGATTATCAGCCATGACCGCCGACATGACCACGCGTGCATGCGTCTGCCGAAGCGCCTGCTACGAAGCGCTACAGCATCTGCGCGGTGCTGTCGGCGATATCGGTGAGCTGCAGAGCACTCAAGCGCCCTCGAGGAGGGCGGAGGCATCCAAAGCGCCTGGTGCGGATGGATCCGGCTCGGGCACGAACGGCCGATGCGCCGTGATCGCGTCGCCACCACATGTGTGCCGCGGACAAGATGAAAGCATTGCCATGCCCAATCCACCGCGCACCTGCCCCCTGTCTCCACAGCACCTCTGGCAGCCCCAGGCTTCCGGGGAACCGGCCACCGAGCCAAGCGCCGTCCCACGCCATGGTGGCTGCTTGGTCGAGATGCGGTGCGTCACTCAAACGCCAACCTCGCCCTCCGTCCAACTCACGACCCACTTTACGCACTCCGGATCCTCTTCACTCCCAAGCCAGCGCGTCAGGACATTCGCGGATTCTTCAACCCACGTTGGCCGTACCGCAGCATCCGGTGATCGCGCCGCGCCGGCGATTTGCACCTTGCTGCGTCCCTCGACGACACCCCTAATGCCCCAATAAAAAAGCCCGGCGCGAACCGGGCTTTTCTAAGCATCTTTACGAAGCGCTCCGATTACTCGGCCACTTCTTCCGCCACGACCGGGCGGTCGACCAGCTCGACATACGCCATCGGCGCATTGTCACCGGCACGGAAGCCGGCCTTCAGGATGCGCAGGTAGCCGCCGGGACGGGTCGCGTAACGCGGGCCCAGCTCGACGAACAGCTTGCCCACGGCTTCCTTGTCGCGCAGGCGAGCGAAGGCCAGACGACGATTGGCAACGCCATCGACCTTGCCGATGGTGATCAGCGGCTCGGCGACGCGACGCAGTTCCTTGGCCTTCGGCAACGTGGTCTTGATCAGCTCGTGCTTGAACAGCGAAGCGGCCATATTGCGGAACATGGCTTCGCGGTGCGCGCTGGTGCGGTTGAACTTACGACCGGATTTCTGGTGACGCATGAGTGTGATTTCCTAAGGAATGTTGAGACTGCTTGAGAGACGTTGTCGCCATCCTGGCGCTGTTGAATGGACTGCGGTTGGTCCGAACCGGCCGTCCCTTGACCGGATGTCACCGCGGGCTTTGGCCCGTCGATGTAAAAAACAAACATGGGCGCCCGAAGACGCCCATGCGGGTGATGCATTAACCAAGCATGCCGTGCTGGGCGACACCAGCCGGCGGCCAGTTCTCCAGCTTCATGCCCAGCGCAAGGCCGCGCTGTGCCAGCACTTCCTTGATTTCGGTCAGCGACTTCTTGCCAAGGTTCGGGGTCTTGAGCAGTTCCACCTCGGTCTTCTGGATCAGATCGCCGATGTAGTAGATGCTCTCGGCCTTCAGGCAGTTGGCCGAACGCACGGTCAGCTCGAGGTCGTCGATCGGGCGCAGCAGCACCGGATCCACGCCGCTGGCAGCCGGCTTGGCCGCACCGCGATCGCGGTGGGTGAAATCGCCGAACACCGACAGCTGATCGCTGAGGATGTCGGCGGCGGTGCGCACGGCTTCCTCGGCATCGATCGTGCCGTTGGTTTCGATATCGATCACCAGCTTGTCGAGGTCGGTGCGCTGTTCGACGCGCGCAGCTTCCACGGCATAGGCAACGCGACGCACCGGCGAGAACGACGCGTCCAGCATCAGACGACCGATGGTACGGGTCTCTTCATCCGGACGACGACGCGCAGCAGCCGGCTGGTAGCCGAACCCACGCTCGATCTTCAGACGCATGTTTAGTGCGGTGTCTTTGGTCAGGTGGCAGATCACGTGGTCGCCGTTGATGATCTCAACGTTGTGATCGGTCCTGATGTCGGCCGCAGTGACCGTGCCCGGACCCTGCTTGGACAACGACAGCGTGGCGCTGTCGCCACTGTGCATGCGAATCGCCACGTCTTTCAGGTTGAGTAGGACGTCAAGCACGTCTTCCTGCAAACCCTCGACCGTGGTGTACTCGTGCAGCACGCCGTCGATCTCGACCTCGGTGATCGCAAAACCGGGGATCGACGACAACAGCACACGACGCAGGGCATTGCCCAGCGTGTGCCCGTAACCGCGCTCCAAGGGCTCGATCACGACCTTGGCACGGTTGTCGGTAAGACGTTCGATCTGCGGACCACGGGGGCGCAGAACCTGGTTGGCGGTAACCGTCATGTTGCGGGGTCTCCTGCGAACCTCCGGCAGTGCCGGAGGTTCTCCAATGTGAATTACTTCGAATACAACTCGACGATCAGCGCTTCGTTGATATCCGAAGGCAGGTCAGCGCGATCCGGCACGGCCTTGAATACGCCGCTGAACTTCTTCGAATCGACTTCGACCCACGACGGCGTCATGTCGTGCTGCTCAGCCACGGTCAGGGCTTCCTGCACGCGGAGCTGCTTCTGTGCTTTTTCCGACAGCGTGATCGCATCGCCGGCCTTGATCTGGTACGAAGCCAGATTCACCGACTTGCCATTGACCAGCACGCCACGGTGCGACACCAGCTGGCGCGCGGCCGGACGGGTGACGGCAAAGCCCATGCGGTAGCAGACGTTGTCCAGACGGGTTTCCAGCAACTGCAGCAGGTTCTCGCCGGTGTTGCCCTTCTTGGTCGAGGCCTTCTTGTAGTAGTTGCGGAACTGACGTTCCAGCAGACCGTAGATACGCTTGACCTTCTGCTTTTCACGCAGCTGGGTAGCGTAGTCAGAGAGCTTGCCTTTGCGAGCCGCGCCGTGTTGGCCGGGCTTCTGCTCAAGCTTGCACTTGGAGTCCAGCGCACGCGCCGGGCTCTTGAGGGAAAGATCGGCGCCTTCGCGGCGGGCGAGCTTACAGGTAGGACCGATATAACGAGCCATTTCTTATCGCTCCCTTTAGACGCGACGCTTCTTCGGCGGACGGCACCCGTTGTGCGGGATTGGCGTCACGTCGATGATGTTGGTGATCTTGTAGCCCACGTTGTTCAACGAACGCACGGCCGACTCACGGCCCGGACCCGGACCCTTGATACGTACTTCCAGCGACTTCACGCCGTAGTCGAGCGCAGCGCGGCCAGCCTTTTCGGCGGCAACCTGAGCAGCGAACGGGGTCGACTTACGCGAACCACGGAAACCGGCGCCGCCGGACGTAGCCCACGACAAGGCGTTGCCCTGGCGATCGGTGATGGTGACGATGGTGTTGTTGAACGAAGCGTGGACGTGAGCGACGCCGTCAGTGATGACGCGCTTGATCTTCTTCTTCGTTTTCTTTTCTGCTGGCTTTGCCATGATCTATCCCTTACTTCCTGATCGCCTTGCGCGGACCCTTGCGGGTGCGGGCGTTGGTACGGGTGCGCTGACCACGCAGCGGGAGACCACGGCGATGACGCAGACCGCGATAGCAGCCCAGGTCCATCAGTCGCTTGATCGCGATACCGATTTCGCGGCGCAGGTCGCCTTCGACGACATACTTGCCGACTTCGGCGCGCAGGCGCTCGATTTCGGGTTCGGACAGATCACGAATCTTCGTGGTCGAGGTAACGCCTGCGGATTCGCAGAGCTTCTTAGAACGGGTACGGCCGATGCCGTAGATGCTTTGCAACCCGACCCAGACGTGCTTCTGGGCTGGCAGGTTGACGCCTGCAATACGCGCCATGACGCGATTCTCCAACTGAGTGATGGCCCGACAGCGCCCAGGCGCCATCCGGCAGGATGGATCAAAAGTGAACTCGGAATTATAGCAAGGCCTCGGATTGCTTTGAAGCCCGTGGAACCAGAGGTTCCATGGACCTGGCGTGGGGAGTGTGCCCTCGCTCCGGCGCCGGACGGTGTTGATCCAGAAAACTTCTCCGAACCGCCTGTGCTACTCCCGCACAGGACCACCCCGTCACACCCGCGCGCGAGACGTCGCGCGAGCCGCCCTTCTGATCGGAAGATCGTGGCCCGGGAACCAGGCCGTCTTCACGTAATGAAGATCTAGTGTACCACTTAACCGCGCGCCAAGCCGCCGCGCGAGCCGCCCTTCAGGTTGGCCTTCTTCAGCAAGCTCTCATACTGGTGCGACATCAGATGCGCCTGGATCTGCGCAATGAAGTCCATCACCACCACCACCGCGATCAGCAACGACGTACCACCGAAATGGAACGAGGTCCCGAGCTGAGTGCGCATGATTTCCGGCAGCAGGCAGACGATGACCAGGTACAGCGAACCAGCCGCGGTCAGCCGCGTCAGCACGCCGTCGACGTAATCCGCCGTGGCCTTGCCGGGGCGGATGCCCGGAATCAATGCGCCCGACTTCTTGAGGTTGTCGGCAGTCTCTTGCGAGTTGAACACCAGTGCGGTGTAGAAGAACGCGAAACCGATGATCAGCGCGGCAAATACCAGCATATGCACCGGCTCGCCCGGTCCAAGCGCGTTGGCGATCTTCTGCAACCACGAACCCACGCCACTACCTGATGCCGCCTGACCCGACCACATCGACAGCGTCGCCGGGAAGGCCAGGATGCTGGAGGCGAAGATCGGCGGAATCACGCCCGCCATGTTGAGCTTCAGCGGCAGGAACGAGGTCTGGTTCATATACGCATTGCGACCGCCCTGGCGGCGCGCGTAATTGACCGTAATCCGCCGTTGCCCACGCTCGACGAACACCACAAACAGCGTAAACGCCAGGATGGTGATGACGATCAGCAACAGCGAAATGAAGCTCAGATTGCCTTCGCGGAATGCCTCGACAGTCTGGATGGCCGCCGACGGCAGTCCGGCCACGATGCCGGCAAAGATGATCAGCGACACACCGTTGCCGATGCCGCGCTCGGTGACCTGCTCGCCAACCCACATCAGGAAGATGGTACCTGCCGTCAGCGCGATCACTGCTGTGAGCACAAAGCCCATGCCCGGCGCGTACACCACCGGAGCGCCGCCCGGTGCGGTCTGGTTCTGCAGCGCGAGCGCGATACTGCCGCCCTGCACCACCGCCAGAAGCACCGCGCCAATGCGGGAATACTGGGTGATCTTGCGTCGGCCCGACTCGCCTTCCTTCTGCATCGCCTTGAGGGCGGGAAAGATATGCGTGGCCAACTGGATCACGATCGATGCCGAGATGTACGGCATCACGTTCAACGCAAAAATACTGAAACGGTGCAGGGCGCCGCCCGAGAACATGTTGAACATGTCCACGATGCCGCCGCCCTGCGCCTGCATCAACGAAAGCATGGCATCGGGGTTGACGCCCGGCACCGGCACATAGCAACCGATGCGATAGACGATCAATGCCCCGAGGACGAACAGTAGCCGCTGGCGAAGTTCCGTGAACTTGCCGAGCCCGCCACCGAGGTTACCAATGCCAGCCTGCGCCATCTGCCGATTACTCCTCTACGCTGCCGCCGGCAGCTTCGATTGCTGCCTTGGCGCCTGCGGTAGCCGCAACGCCCTTCAGCACGAACTTCTTGCTCAGCTCGCCCTTCAGCACGATCTTCGCCTTCTTGGCGCGGCTCGGGACCAGATTGGCCGCACGCAGCGCTGCAAAGTCGACATCACCGGCATCCAGCTTGTCCAGCTGGTAGGACAACACTTCAGCGGTATCGCGCGCCATCTTGGAGCGGAAACCGATCTTGGGCAGACGGCGCTGCATCGGGGTCTGGCCGCCTTCGAAGCCGGCCTTGATCTTGCCGCCGCCCTTGCGAGCGAACGAACCCTTGTGACCGCGACCAGCGGTCTTGCCGAGGCCCGAACCGATACCACGACCGACGCGGGTGCGTTCGGTACGGGCGCCGTCGGCCGGCTTGAGGTCATTAAGACGCAGAGTCATTGGATTACTCCTCAACCTTGACGAGGTAGTGAACCGTATTGATCAGGCCACGCACCTGCGGGCTGTCCTTCAGTTCACGCACATCGTTGAGCTTATTCAGGCCCAACGCACGCACCGACAGGCGGTGACGCGACTGGGTTCCACGCAGGCCACGCACCAGGCGCACCTTGACGGTCTTGTTGGTGTCCTTAGCCATGGTTGAGCTCCTCCACCTTCTTGCCGCGCTTGGCCGCGACACGGGCCGGCGACTGCACTTCCGACAGACCCTTCAGGGTTGCGCGGACCAGGTTGATCGGATTACGCGAACCGACCGCCTTGGCCAGCACGTTCTTCACGCCAACCGCTTCGAGCACGGCGCGCATCGCACCGCCGGCAATGACGCCGGTACCTTCGGAAGCCGGCTGCATGTACACGCGTGCGGCGCCATGGCCGGACTTGACCGCGTGCCACAAGGTGCCGTTGTTCAGATCAACAGTAGCCAGGTTCTTGCGCGCCTGTTCCATCGACTTCTGAATGGCGACCGGCACTTCGCGCGCCTTGCCATAACCAAAACCGACCTTGCCCAGACCATCGCCGACCACGGTCAGCGCGGTGAAGGTGAACTGGCGACCGCCCTTGACCGTCTTGCTGACGCGGTTGACCGCGACCAGCTTCTCGATCATGCCGTCGTCGACTTTCTCTTCGCGGTTACGGTCGCGATCACGACCCCGCGGTGCACGTTCTTCTGCCATCTTGATTCCTTGATTGATTGAGTATGTACGGCTCGAAGCCGCTTATGGTTGTGGAGTGGAACGGTGGTCCCGTGGCCGCTGCAAAAGAACGGGACGGTCCGGCATCTCCCTGCCGGCGGAAACGCGGATGCGGCTGATGGCCACATCCGCAGCAGTGCTTAGAACTGCAGGCCGCCTTCGCGAGCCGCATCGGCCAGCGCCTTGATGCGACCATGGTAGCGGTAGCCCGAGCGGTCGAATGCGACCTTCTCAATACCGGCAGCCTTGGCGCGCTCGGCGATCAGCTTGCCGACCTTGACGGCGGCATCGCTGTTCTTGCCGTTCTTCAAGCCATCCTTGACGTCGGCCTGCAGGGTGTTCGCCGCAGCAATCACCTTGGAACCGTCGGCAGTGAAGACCTGGGCATACAGGTGCTGACCGGTGCGCAGCACCGACAGACGCGCGACGCCCAGCTCGCGGATGTGTGCACGGGTCGACTTGGCGCGACGCAGGCGGGCGATGTTCTTGTTGATGCTCATGATATTTATCCTACGAAAGCTGAAGGAAAACAGGCTTTTGCAATAAGAAGTCCGGCCATGGATGGCCGGGCTCCTCGCAGAGGGACCTGCCTTACGCCTTCTTGGCTTCCTTGCGAATGATGACTTCACCGGCGTACTTCACACCCTTGCCCTTGTAGGGCTCCGGCGGACGGAAACCGCGAATCTTGGCGGCGACTTCGCCGACGCGCTGCTTGTCGGCGCCCTGGACCACGATTTCGGTCTGGGTCGGGGTCGACAGCGTGATGCCTTCCGGCGCCACGAACACCAGCGGGTGCGAAAAACCGAGCGCCAGGCTCAGATCCTTGCCCTGCATGGCAGCGCGGTAACCAACGCCGACCAGCTCGAGCTTGCGCTCGAAGCCTTCGGACACGCCCTTGACCATATTGGCCAGGATGGCGCGCACGGTGCCGGTGATGGCCAGCTGCGACGGATCGTTTGCCGACAGGGTTGCGACATCGCCGTCGATGGCGATTTCCACGCCCACCGGCTTGGGCAGGGTCAACGTACCCTTCGGGCCCTTGACGCTGACCAGCTCAGGCTGGACGTTGAGCTCAACACCCTTCGGAAGGGAGACAGGCTTCTTGGCTACACGGGACATGTTCGATTCCTTCCCTTAGGCCACGAAGCACAGGACTTCACCACCAACGCCGGCTTCGCGAGCCTGCGCATCGGTCATGATGCCCTTCGACGTGGAGATGATGGCGATACCCAGGCCACCGAGGACCTTGGGCAGCTCGGTCTTGCCGCGGTACTGACGCAGACCCGAGCGCGAGAAACGCTTCAGGGTCTCGATGACCGGACGGCCTTCGAAATACTTAAGCACGATTTCCAGCTCCGACTTGTTGTTTTCGGTGGCCGTAACGCGCAGGTCGGTGATGTAACCCTCGTCCTTCAGGACCTGGGCGATCGCAACCTTGATTTTGGACGACGGCAATTTCACCGTCTGCTTACCAACCGCGGCCGCATTCTTGATGCGAACCAGCAGGTCGGCGATGGGATCAGTCATGCTCATATGAGTACCTTTGAGTGCACCGATATCCGCTTTCGCGAAAATCTTGTGTTTTCCTGGGGACGGGCCAGGACCCTTGACGCCATGCCAAGCCGCTACGGGCAAGACAGAAGCGGAAGTATACGACAAAAGAGCCCGACTTGCGTCGGACTCCCTTGTTGAACAGAACCATCCTGTTCAAACCGGCCGCGAACGGCCGGGATGCTGTTACCAGCTTGCCTTACGCAGACCCGGAACGTCGCCGTTCATCGTGGCCTTGCGCAGCATGTTGCGACCCAGACCGAACTTGCGGTAGACACCGCGCGGACGGCCGGACAGCTCGCAACGGTTGCGGTGGCGGCTCGGCGACGAATCGCGCGGCAGCTTCTGCAACTTGGTCGACGCATCGATCTTCTCTTCGTAGGACGCATCCTGACTGGAGAGGATCTTCTTCAGCGCATCACGCTTGCCGGCAAATTTCTTCGCCAGCTTTGCACGCTTGATGTCGCGGTGGATCATGGAGGTCTTTGCCATTTCGGATGTCCTCGACGGTCAGTTACGGAACGGGAACTTGAACGCTGCCAGCAGCGCCTTCGCTTCCGCATCCGTCTTGGCGGTGGTGGTGATGGCGATATCCATACCGCGAATCGCATCGACGGCGTCGAAATCGATTTCCGGGAAGATGATCTGTTCCTTCACACCCATGTTGAAGTTGCCACGACCGTCGAAGGAACGACCGGAGACACCACGGAAGTCGCGCACGCGCGGCAACGAGATGTTGATCAGGCGATCCAGGAACTCGTACATCTTGGCGCGACGCAAGGTGGTCTTGCAGCCGATCGGCCAACCATCGCGAATCTTGAACGATGCGACCGAGACGCGCGACTTGGTGACCACCGGCTTTTGACCGGAGATCTTGGACATGTCGGCGACCGCATTCTCAAGAATCTTCTTGTTGGTAGCCGCCTCGCCCACGCCCATGTTGAGCGTGACCTTGACCAGCTTCGGCACTTCCATCGGATTGGTGTAGCCGAATTCCTTCATCAGGGCCGGCACCACGTTTTCCTTGTAAAACTTTTCGAGACGCGTATTCATGATCTCATTCCTCAGGCGTCGAGCGCCTCACCGCTGGAGCGGAACACACGCAATTTGCGTCCATCCTCCAGCACCTTGAAGCCAACGCGCTCGCCCTTGCCCGTTGCCGGGTTGACGATATTGACGTTGGAGATATGGATCGACGCTTCACGCTCGACCACGCCGCCGGCGACACCCGCCTGCGGGTTCGGCTTGGTGTGGCGCTTGATGACGTTGGCGTTGGAAACGATCACGCGATCGCCGTCCACACGCACAACTTCACCCTGCTTACCCTTGTCCTTGCCGGTGTTGATGACGACCTGGTCGCCCTTCTTGATACGGTTAGCCATGTGTATGTCCTCCGCTCACAGCACTTCGGGAGCGAGCGAGACGATCTTCATGAACTTCTCGGAACGCAGCTCGCGCGTCACCGGCCCGAAGATGCGGGTCCCGATCGGCTCCTGCTTGTTGTTCAACAGCACAGCGGCATTGCCATCGAAGCGGATCAGCGAACCGTCGGGACGGCGCACACCCTTGCGGGTACGCACCACGACGGCGTCGTAGACTTCGCCCTTCTTGACCTTGCCACGCGGAATGGCGTCCTTGACGGTCACCTTGATGATGTCGCCAATGTGTGCGTAGCGGCGCTTGGAGCCGCCCAGCACCTTGATGCACATCACTTCCTTGGCACCCGAATTGTCGGCCACATCGAGGTAGCTCTGCATCTGGATCATGATTCAGATCTCCCTTAGCCGGCCGAACGGGTGACGATTTCGACCACCCGCCAGTTCTTGGTCTTGGACATTGGAGCAATCTCGGTCACGCGCACGACATCGCCTTCATTGCAGGCATTGTCGGCATCGTGTGCGTGGAGCTTGGACGAGCGCTTGATGTACTTACCGTACAACGGGTGCTTGACCTGGCGCTCCACCAACACGGTGACCGTCTTGTCCATCTTGTTGCTGACGACACGGCCTTCGACCGTGCGCAGCGTTTGCTTTTCGTTGTTGTCGCTCATCGCGGCCGTCCTTACTTGGTGCTGCCGAGCAGGTGCTTGACGCGAGCAATCTCGCGGCGCACCCGGCGGGTTTCGTGGGTCTTCGGCAGCTGGCCGGTGACCTGCTGCATGCGGAGCGAGAACTGCTCCTTACGCAGATCGGTCAGGTGGGCCTTCAGTTCGTCAGCCGACTTCTCGCGGAGTTGTTTGATATCCATCAGCGCACCGTCCGGGTCACGAAAGTGGTCGTCACCGAGAGCTTGGCAGCGGCAAGGCGGAACGCCTCACGTGCGGTCTCTTCGGGAATCCCCTCGATTTCATAGATCATGCGGCCCGGCTGAATCTGCGCGACCCAGTACTCCACGTTGCCCTTACCGGAGCCCATGCGGACTTCGATCGGCTTCTTGGTGATCGGCTTGTCGGGGAACACACGGATCCACATCTTGCCGCCCTTTTTGACGTGGCGGCTGATCGTGCGGCGTGCTGCTTCAATCTGGCGTGCGGTCAGCTGACCGTGCGCCGTGGCCTTGAGGCCGTATTCGCCGAAGCTGACGGCGTTTCCGCTCCATGCCAGACCGTCATTGCGGCCCTTGTGCATCTTGCGATATTTGGTTCGCTTGGGTTGCAACATTGCCGTTACCTCGCTTCACGAGCCGGGCGCGACGGGCGGTCACCACGGTCGCCACGATCGTTACGATCGTTGCGCGGGCTGTCGTCCTGCTTTTCCTGGCCAACCTGAGAGAAGTCGAAGACTTCGCCCTTATAGATCCAGACCTTGATGCCGATGATGCCGTACGTCGTGGACGCCTCGGCAAAACCGTAATCAATGTCGGCACGTAGCGTGTGCAGCGGCACGCGGCCTTCGCGGTACCACTCCGAACGGGCGATTTCTGCACCGTTGAGGCGGCCAGCCACATTGACCTTGATGCCCAGGGCACCCAAGCGCATCGCGTTACCGACCGAGCGCTTCATTGCGCGGCGGAACATGATGCGACGCTCAAGCTGCTGCGCGATCGACTCGGCGACCAGCTGCGCATCCAGCTCCGGCTTGCGCACTTCGGTGACGTTGATGTGCGCCGGAACGCCCATCAGCTCGCTCACTTCCTTACGCAGCTTTTCGATATCCTCGCCACGCTTGCCGATCACCACGCCCGGACGGGCAGTGTGGATGGTCACGCGGGCGGTTTTGGCAGGGCGCTCGATCAAGATCTTGCTGACACCTGCCTGCGCGAGCTTCTTGCGCAGCATTTCACGCACTTTCAGGTCGGCTGCCAGATAGGCAGCGAAATCGCCCTTGTTTGCGTACCACTTGGAGTTCCAGTCTTTGGAGATACCAAGACGGATTCCAGTCGGATGAACTTTATGACCCATGGTCTTTTCCTTTCCGCTTACTTGGCGGCGCCGACAATCACAGTGATGTGACTGGTGCGCTTGAGGATGCGGGTACCGCGGCCTTTCGCCCGCGCCATGAAACGCTTCAGGGACGGACCTTCATCAACCATGATGGTCTTGACCTTCAGCTCGTCGACATCCGCGCCCTGATTGTTCTCGGCATTGGCAATAGCCGACTCCACAACCTTTTTGATCAGGTGTGCAGCCTTCTTGTCCGAGAACTTCAGCAGATTGACCGCACGCTCGGCGGACAAACCACGCACCTGGTCAGCGACCAGGCGGGCCTTCTGCGGGGAGATGCGCGCGGTGCGCAGGATTGCTTTCGCTTCCATCGTCATCTCTCCTTACCTGCTCGACTTCTTGTCGCCACCGTGACCCTTGAAGGTCCGGGTGACGGCAAATTCGCCGAGCTTGTGGCCGACCATATTCTCGTTGACGAGCACCGGAATGTGGTTCTTGCCGTTATGCACGGCGATGGTGATGCCTACCATTTCCGGCAGGATCATCGAACGGCGCGACCAGGTCTTGATCGGCTTCTTGCTACCCGCAGCGGACTCCACCTTCTTTGCAAGGTGGTGATCGACGAACGGGCCCTTCTTGAGTGAACGTGCCATGGTCGATTAGCCCCTACGATCGCGGACGATGAATTGCTGGGTGCGCTTGTTCTTGCGCGTCTTGTAACCCTTGGTCGGAACACCCCACGGGGTGACCGGATGCGGATTACCCTGACCAGCCTTCGCTTCACCACCACCATGCGGGTGATCGACCGGGTTCATGGCCGCACCGCGAACGGTCGGGCGAACACCGCGCCAACGCTTGGCGCCGGCCTTGCCCAGCTTCTCGAGGTTGTGCTCGTCGTTGCCGACTTCGCCGATGGTGGCGCGGCACTCGACCGGCACCTTGCGCATTTCGCCCGAGCGCAGACGCAGCGTGGCATAGATGCCTTCGCGAGCGACCAGCTGGACGGCTGCACCGGCAGCACGTGCGATCTGAGCGCCCTTACCCGGCTTCAGCTCGATACCGTGGACCGTCGTACCGACCGGGATGTTGCGCAGCGGCAGCGTGTTGCCGGTCTTGATCGGTGCATTGGCACCGGCAATGACCTGGTCGCCAGCCTTCAGGCCCTTGGGGGCGATGATGTAGCGACGCTCGCCGTCGACATAGCACAGCAGGGCGATATGAGCGGTACGGTTCGGATCGTATTCGATCCGCTCCACACGCGCCGGAATGCCTTCCTTGTTGCGCTTGAAGTCGATGATGCGGTAGTGCTGCTTGTGGCCACCACCGACGTGACGCACGGTGATGCGGCCATGGTGGTTACGACCACCGGACTTGCTCTGCGAGTCGAGCAGCGCCGCGTGCGGTGCGCCCTTGTGCAGATCGGGAGTAACCACGCGCACGGCGGAACGACGGCCGGGAGAGGTGGGTTTGAACTTCATCAATGGCATGGGATGGACCTCAGGCCTTGGCCGTTACGTCGATGGACTGACCATCAACCAGGCGGACGTACGCCTTGCGCCAATTGCCACGGCTGCCAGCACGGTTACGGAAGGACTTGCTCTTGCCCTTGACGTTGACCACGTTGACTGCCTTGACCTTGACGTCGAACAACTGCTCAACCGCGGCCTTTACATCGGCCTTGGTGGCTTCGTTCGAAACTTCGAAGACATACTGGTTGGAGATTTCCTGCAGGCGCGCGGTCTTTTCAGAGACTCGCGGAGCACGCAGCACGCTGAAGATTTTTTCGTTGCTGCTCATGCCAGCCACTCCTCGACCTTCTTGACCGCATCGGCGGTGATCACGACCGTATCGGCCCCGACCAGAGCGACCGGATCCAGACCCTGCACATCACGCACCTGCACATACGGCAGATTGCGGGCGGACAGATACAGGTGCTCGGAAGCTTCTTCGGTGACGATCAGCGGGCGCTTGCCCACGTCCAGTCCCTTCAGCTTTTCGATCAGACCCTGGGTCTTGGTGGTTTCGACGTCGAACGCATCGACGATCATCAGGCGACCCTGGCGGTTAAGCTCAGAGAAGATCGCGCAGATGGCCGCACGGTACATCTTGCGGTTGACTTTCTGCTCGAAGCTGCGCGGCTTGGCCGCGAAGGTCACGCCGCCGCCGACGAAGATCGGAGCCGTCAGCGCGCCATGACGCGCACCGCCGCCCTTCTGCTTCTTCGACTTCTTGGTCGTGCCCGCAACTTCCGAACGCGTCTTCTGTGCCTTGGTACCAGCGCGACCGGCATTGCGATAAGCGACGACGACCTGGTGAACCAGATCTTCGCTGAATTCGCGACCGAACACGGCATCGGAGACCGAGACCTTGTTGTTGCTACCCGTGATAACGAGTTCCATCGTCATCTCTCCTTATGCCTTGCTCGCCGGACGGACGATCACGTCGCCACCAGCTGCGCCAGGCACGGCGCCGCGGATAGCAATCAGACCACGCTCGACGTCGACCTTGACCACTTCCAGGTTCTGCGTGCTTTGCTGCACGGCGCCCATGTGGCCCGACATCTTCTTGCCCGGGAAAACGCGACCCGGGGTCTGGCGCTGACCCAACGAACCCGGCGCGCGATGCGACAGCGAGTTACCGTGAGTTGCATCGCCCATACGGAAGTTGTAGCGCTTGATGGTGCCCTGGAAACCCTTACCCTTGGTGACGCCCTGGACGTCGACCTTCTGGCCGACTTCGAAGATGTCCGCCTTGATTTCGCCGCCGACGGCGAAATCGCCGAGCTGCGCATCTTCAACGCGGAATTCCCACAAGCCACGACCCGCTTCGACCTTCGCCTTGGCGAAGTGACCGGCGGCCGGCTTGTTGACCAGTGCGGCGCGACGCGCGCCAACGGTAATCTGCACTGCGCTGTAACCGTCGGTTTCAACGGTCTTGATCTGCGCGATGCGGTTCGGAGTTGCTTCGATCAGCGTAACCGGCACCGAGCGGCCGTCTTCAGTGAAGACGCGGCTCATGCCAGCCTTGCGGCCCACGAAGCCCAACGAATATTTCTTCGTCATGGTCGTAGTCCTCAGGTCAACTTGATCTGTACGTCGACGCCAGCCGCGAGCTCGAGCTTCATCAGCGCGTCCACGGTCTTGTCGTTGGGGTCGACGATATCGAGCACACGCTTGTGCGTGCGGGTTTCGTATTGGTCACGCGCATCCTTGTCGGCATGCGGGGATACGAGGATGGTGTAACGTTCGATCTTGGTCGGCAACGGGATCGGGCCACGCACTTGCGCGCCGGTCCGCTTAGCCGTTTCGACGATCTCGCTGGCCGAACGGTCGATCAAACGATGATCGAACGCCTTCAACCGAATCCGGATCTTTTGTTCCGACATGACGGAAGCTTCCTTCGTTAAAAGAGCGACGGGCAAGGCCTCTGGGATACCTGCCCCGATATTCCTGCGTTGGTGAAATCGCCAGACATCCTGCCGACGAGGGCTTTCCTCCGCCCAAAAACTGAGGCAGCCCGGTAAACCGGCCTGCCCAGACGGAAAAGTATAATGCGCAGATAGAGCACGGTCAACAACAGGTGAGTTGTTGAGTGCTCCATGCAACGCGACCTTCCCGGTCTGGCGAACACGAGCGGCATCCTGCCGTTCTTTTCGCTTGTGAACCCAGCGCCCTACCCAGGGACACCGAGCCGCGCATTATAGCGATGCGGATTTAGGTGCGCAAGCGCTTAACCAAAAAGAATCCGACACCCCGCCCGCACTCCAACGCAAAAAAAGGGCCGGCTTGCGCCGACCCCTTAGATTGCGTCGGCGACCGAAGCCGCCGAACTGCAGGTATTGCTTACTTGATGACCTTGGCAACCACGCCGGCGCCGACGGTACGGCCGCCTTCACGGATGGCGAAGCGCAGACCTTCGTCCATCGCGACCGGGTTGATCAGGGTCACGACCATCTTCACGTTGTCGCCCGGCATCACCATTTCCACACCTTCCGGCAGCTGGCAGGCGCCAGTGATGTCGGTGGTGCGGAAGTAGAACTGCGGACGGTAGCCCTTGAAGAACGGGGTATGACGGCCACCCTCATCCTTGGACAGCACGTAGACTTCGGCTTCGAACTCGGTATGCGGCTTGATCGAACCCGGCTTGCACAGCACCTGGCCGCGCTCGACGTCGTCACGCTTGGTACCGCGCAGCAGCAGACCGGCATTGTCGCCCGCCTGACCCTGGTCCAGCAGCTTGCGGAACATTTCAACGCCGGTGACCGTGGTCTTCTGCGTGTCGCGGATACCGACGATTTCGATTTCGTCGCCGACCTTGATGATGCCGCGCTCGATACGACCGGTCACCACGGTGCCGCGACCAGAGATCGAGAACACGTCTTCGACCGGCATCAGGAACGGGCGATCGACGTCGCGGGTCGGATCCGGAATGAAGCTGTCCAGCGCATCGACCAGCTTCAGGATCGCCGGCACGCCGATGTCGCTCTGATCACCGTCCAGCGCCAGACGCGCCGAACCATGGATGATCGGGGTGTCGTCGCCCGGGAAGTCGTACTTGCTCAGCAGCTCGCGCACTTCCATTTCGACCAGCTCGAGCAGCTCGGCGTCGTCGACCATGTCGGCCTTGTTCAGGAACACGACGATGTGCGGCACACCGACCTGACGCGACAGCAGGATGTGCTCACGGGTCTGCGGCATCGGGCCGTCAGCGGCCGAACACACCAGGATCGCGCCGTCCATCTGCGCCGCACCGGTGATCATGTTCTTGACGTAGTCGGCGTGGCCGGGGCAGTCAACGTGAGCGTAATGGCGGTTCGGGGATTCGTATTCGACGTGTGCGGTCGAAATCGTGATGCCGCGCGCCTTCTCTTCCGGCGCTGCGTCGATCGCGTCGTACGCCTTGAACTCGCCACCGAAACGCTCTGCACCGATCTTGGTCAGCGCAGCGGTCAACGTGGTCTTGCCATGGTCAACGTGACCGATGGTGCCGACATTGACGTGCAGCTTGGTGCGCTCGAATTTAGCTTTTGCCATGACTTATCTACCTCTAATTGGAAAATTTTTGAAGCGGCTGAGCGAACTCAGCCCTTCTTGGTGACGGCGTCGGCGATGTTGGCCGGTGCCTCTTCGTAATGGTCGAATTCCATCGAGAACGTCGCACGACCCTGGCTCATCGAGCGCAGCGAGGTCGCGTAGCCGAACATCTCGCCCAGCGGGATCATCGCGTTGATGATCTTGCCCGACGGGCTGTCGTCCTGACCCTGCAGCACGCCACGACGACGGCTCACGTCGCCCATCACGTCACCCAGGTAATCCTCCGGGCTGACGATTTCGACCTTCATGATCGGCTCCAGCAACACCGGGCTGGCTTTCGCAAAGCCCTGCTTGAACGCCATCGACGCGGCCAGCTTGAACGCCATTTCCGAGGAGTCGACGTCGTGGTACGAGCCGAACACCAGCTTGACCTTCACGCCCACCACCGGGAAGCCGGCGATCGGACCACTGGTGATCGTCTCGCGCAGGCCCTTTTCGACCGAGGGGATGAATTCCTTCGGGATGATGCCGCCGGTGATGTCGTTGATGAAGAGGAAATCGTCCTTGACGTTGTCGCTCTTGCGATCCTCCTCGCTCATCGGCGACAGCTCGATCACCACGTGACCGTACTGCCCCTTACCACCGGACTGCTTGGCGTGCTTGTAGTCGGACTTGACGTCGGACTTGCGGATCGTTTCGCGGTACGCCACCTGCGGCTTGCCGACGTTGGCCTCGACGTTGAACTCGCGACGCATGCGGTCGACGATGATGTCCAGGTGCAACTCGCCCATGCCGGAGATGATGGTCTGGCCGGATTCTTCGTCGGTCTTGACGCGGAACGAGGGATCTTCCTGCGCCAGACGGCCCAGGGCCATGCCCATCTTTTCCTGGTCCGACTTGGTCTTGGGCTCCACCGCCATCGAGATCACCGGCTCCGGGAACACCATGCGCTCCAGGGTGATGATCTTGTCCTGCGCGCACAGCGTGTCGCCGGTGGTGACATCCTTCAGACCCACGGCAGCGGCGATGTCGCCAGCGCGCACTTCCTTAATCTCTTCCCGATTGTTGGAGTGCATCTGCAGGATGCGGCCCACGCGCTCTTTCTTCGACTTGACCGGGTTATAGACCTGGTCGCCCGAATTCAGGGTGCCCGAGTAGACGCGGAAGAACGTCAGCGAACCCACGAACGGGTCGGTCATGATCTTGAACGCCAGCGCCGAGAACGGCGCAGTGTCGGTGGCAGGACGGGTGTCGTCCTTCTCGTCTTCATCGATGCCCTGGACCGGCGGACGATCGGCAGGCGACGGCAGCAGGTGCACGACACCGTCGAGCATGGCCTGCACGCCCTTGTTCTTGAACGCCGAACCACAGAACACCGGCACGATCTCGACCTTCAGGGTGCGCTCGCGCAGACCCTGCAGGATCTCTTCTTCGGTCAGGTCGCCTTCGGTGAGGTACTTGTCCATCAGGTCTTCGCTGGCTTCTGCAGCCGCCTCGACCATGAACGAACGCGCCTCGGTCGCGGTCTCGACCAGATCGGCCGGGATATCGCGATATTCGAAGGTGGTGCCCTGCGAGGCGGTATCCCAATGGATCGCCTTCATCTTGAGCAGGTCGACCACGCCCTCGAAGCCGTCTTCGGCGCCGATCGGCACCTGCATCGGCACGGCGTAGGCACCCAGACGGGCCTTCAGCTGCTCAACGACCTTGTCGAAGTTGGCACCGGTACGGTCCATCTTGTTGACGAAGGCCATGCGCGGCACGGAATACTTGTTGGCCTGGCGCCACACGGTCTCGGACTGCGGCTGCACGCCACCGACGGCACACAGCACGAACACCGCACCATCGAGCACGCGCAAGGAGCGCTCCACTTCGATGGTGAAGTCGACGTGCCCGGGGGTGTCGATGATGTTGAAGCGGTGCTGCGGCATGGACTTGTCCATACCCGACCAGAACGCAGTGGTCGCAGCGGAGGTGATGGTGATACCACGCTCCTGCTCCTGCTCCATCCAGTCCATCACTGCAGCGCCGTCGTGGACTTCGCCGATCTTGTGACTGACACCGGTGTAGAACAGGATGCGCTCGGAAGTGGTGGTCTTGCCGGCATCGATGTGGGCCATGATGCCGAAGTTGCGGTAACGCTCGATAGGGGTGGTGCGGGCCACGGGGAGCCTCTCAATTTCTTGGATTTCGGATGGCCGAACGCCGCCTTTCGGCGGCCTTCGGATTGGATGCGACGCGAGAAGCGTCGCAAACAGCACTCATATGGTGCTGAAGGGCCCCGTTACCAAGGCCCCCGAGGTCACCAGCGGTAGTGTGCGAACGCCTTGTTCGCTTCCGCCATGCGGTGGGTCTCTTCGCGCTTCTTGATCGCGCCGCCACGGCTTTCCGAGGCGTCCAACAGTTCTGCAGCCAGCTTGCGCGGCATGGTGTTCTCGCCACGCTTGCGCGCGGAATCGATCAACCAGCGCATTGCCAGCGCCATGCGACGGGAGGAGCGCACTTCGACGGGCACCTGATAGGTAGCACCACCGACGCGACGCGATTTGACTTCGACAGCCGGGGCCACGTTGTCCAGTGCTTTCTGCACCAGCTCGACGGCATTCGGATTCTTTTCGCCAATGACGTCCATCGCGCCATAGACAATTTTCTCAGCAACCGACTTCTTGCCACTTTGCATCACCATATTGATGAAGCGGGCAATGGTTTCGCTGCCATGCTTGGGATCAGGCAGGACGGTGCGCTGCGGAGTAGAACCTTTACGGGACATTGGAGTATTTCCTTAGCTCTTCGGGCGCTTGGCGCCGTACTTGGAACGACCTTGACGGCGCTTTGCGACGCCGGCGGCGTCCAGCGAACCACGGACGGTGTGATAACGCACACCGGGAAGATCCTTGACGCGACCACCACGAATCAGGACCACGGAGTGCTCCTGCAGGTTGTGGCCTTCACCACCGATGTAGCTGATGACCTCTTCCTGGTTCGTCAGGCGCACTTTGGCGACCTTACGCAGGGCCGAGTTCGGCTTCTTCGGGGTAGTGGTATAGACGCGTGTGCAGACGCCACGGCGCTGCGGACACTTGTCCAGTGCCGGAGAGGCACTCTTGTAGGTGGTCGCTTGCCGGGGCTTGCGGACCAGCTGATTGATCGTTGCCATCAGTCGATTCTTCTGATTGGAGGCCGAAACGGCCTTGCATGAAAACGAAGGCAGGCCGCGAAACGGCCCACCGAGACAGAGAAGTATAGCTGGCAGGACGAAACTCCGTCAACTTCACGGAAACCTAACCCTGCTGGCCCATCCAAAGGCCGGAAAACGGAGGGCCTCCTGCCCTCCTTTTCGCCTGGCTTACGGCAGTCTTGCGACTGCCGTCGGAGCGCTTACTCCTCGTCCGCGCCAGCGTCGGCCACGGCTGCGACCGGTTCGGCCACTGCGGGCTTGCCCGACAGCGTTTCCATTTCCGAGTCGGTCAGACCCGAAGACTTGCGACGGCCGGCGTGATACGCCAGACCGGTACCGGCCGGGATCAGACGTCCCACGATCACGTTTTCCTTCAGACCGCGCAGGTTGTCGCGGGTACCGCGCACGGCAGCCTCGGTCAACACGCGGGTGGTCTCCTGGAACGACGCCGCCGAGATGAACGACTCGGTGGCCAGCGAGGCCTTGGTGATACCCAGCAACACCGGGTCGTACTTGGCCGGCAGTTCGTTGCGCGTGGTCAGACGTGCATTTTCCTCGATGACGCGCTGGCGCTCGACCTGCTCGCCGTTGAGGAACTTGCTGTTGCCCTGGTCGACGATCTCGACCTTGCGCAACATCTGACGCGTGATCACTTCGATGTGCTTGTCGTTGATCTTCACGCCCTGCAGGCGATACACGTCCTGGATTTCCTTGACCAGATACGCGGCCAGCGGCTCGACACCCAGCAGACGCAGGATGTCCTGCGGGCTCGGCTCGCCGTCCACCACGGTTTCGCCCTTGGTCACGTGCTCGCCTTCGAACACGATGATCTGGCGGTACTTCGGGATCAGCTCTTCGTGTTCCGAACCATCGGTGTCCTTGATGATCAGGCGCTGCTTACCCTTGGTGTCCTTACCGAAACTGATGATACCCGAGCGCTCGGCCAGGATCGCCGGATCCTTCGGCTTGCGTGCTTCGAACAGGTCGGCAACGCGCGGCAGACCACCGGTGATGTCGCGGGTCTTGGACGCTTCCTGCGGAATCTTCGCAACCACGTCGCCCACGCCGACGGCAGCGCCGTCCTGCAGGTTGACGATGGAGCGCGGCGGCAGCAGGTACTGCGCCGGCAGATCGGTGTTCGGGATGGTCAGGTCGTTGCCCTTGCCATCGACGATGCGCACGATCGGGCGCAGTTCCTTGGCCTGTGCACCACGACGCTTCGGGTCGGTGATTTCGCGCGACGCCAGGCCGGTCAGCTCGTCGGTCTTCTCGATGACGGTGACGCCGTCGACGAAGTCGATGAAGCGGATGAAACCGGCCACTTCCGATACGATCGGGTGGTTATGCGGATCCCAGTTGGCCACGCCCTGCCCGGCCTTGACCGCATCGCCGTCCTTTGCGGTGATGGTGGCGCCGTACGGCAGCTTGTAACGCTCGCGTTCGCGACCGTGGCCGTCGAGCACGGACAGTTCGCCCGAACGCGAGACCGCAACCAGCGAGCCATTGGCATGCTCGACCGACTTCAGGTTGTTGAACTTGATCGAACCGGTGGTCTTGACGGTGATGTTGTCCACTGCCGCCGCACGCGATGCCGCACCACCGATGTGGAACGTACGCATGGTCAGCTGGGTACCCGGCTCGCCGATCGACTGGGCGGCGATGACGCCGACCGCTTCACCGATGTTGACCTGGTGACCGCGTGCGAGATCGCGACCGTAGCAACGTGCGCACACGCCGAACGAGGACTCGCAGCTGATGGTCGAGCGCACCTTCACCGACTGCACGCTGGCGTCTTCCAGCTTGGCAACCCAGGCTTCGTCGAGCAGCGTGTTGCGGGTGACGATGGGTTCTTCGTCGTTGCCCGGCAGGTACACATCCTCGGCCACGACACGACCCAGCACGCGCTCCTTCAACGGCTCCACCACGTCGCCGCCTTCCACGATCGGGGTCATGATCAACCCCTCGGTGGTGCCGCAATCGACTTCGGTGATCACCACGTCCTGCGCGACGTCGACCAGACGACGGGTCAGATAACCCGAGTTCGCGGTCTTGAGCGCGGTATCGGCCAGACCCTTACGGGCACCGTGGGTGGAGTTGAAGTACTCCTGCACGTTCAGGCCTTCACGGAAGTTGGCCTTGATGGGCGTCTCGATGATCGAGCCGTCCGGACGCGCCATCAGGCCGCGCATACCGGCCAGCTGACGGATCTGCGCCTGGCTACCACGCGCACCGGAGTCGGCCATGATGTACAGCGAGTTCATCGACTTCTGGTCGATGGTTTCGCCCTTGGCATTTTCGACCTTCTCGGTACCGATGGTGTCCATCATCGCCTTGGCGATGCGCTCGCTGGTACGCGACCAGATGTCCACGACCTTGTTGTAGCGCTCGCCGGCGGTGACCAGGCCCGACTGGTACTGCTCCTGGATTTCCAGCACTTCGGCTTCGGCCTCGGTGAGGATGCCCTTCTTCTCGTCAGGGATCAGCATGTCGTCGATGCCGATCGACACGCCTGCGCGGGTGGCGTAGGCGTAGCCGGTGTACATCAGCTTGTCGGCGAACACGACGGTGTCCTTCAAACCCAGCAGACGGTAGCTGGAGTTGATCAGACGCGAGATGTTCTTCTTGGTCATCTCGGTGTTGGCCAGCTGGAACGGCAGGCCTTCGGGCAGGATTTCGCTCAACAGCGCACGACCGACCGTGGTGTCCACGATCGAGGTGCCGCTGGTGCGCTTGCCATCGACGGCGTCAACGTCCACCTGGGTGATGCGGACCTTGACCTTGGCGTGCAGTTCCACCACGCGGTTGTCGTAGGCGCGCTTCACTTCGCTGGTGTTGGCAAACACCATGCCCTCGCCCTTCTTGTTCTCCAGGGCGCGGCTCATGTAGTACAGGCCCAACACCACGTCCTGCGACGGCACGATGATCGGCTCGCCGTTGGCCGGCGACAGGATGTTGTTGGTGGACATCATCAGCGCACGCGCTTCCAGCTGGGCTTCCAGCGAGAGCGGCACGTGGACGGCCATCTGGTCACCGTCGAAGTCGGCGTTGAACGCGGTACACACCAGCGGATGCAGCTGGATGGCCTTGCCTTCGATCAACACCGGTTCGAACGCCTGGATGCCCAGACGGTGCAGGGTCGGCGCACGGTTCAGCAGCACCGGATGCTCGCGGATCACTTCTTCGAGGATGTCCCAGACTTCGGCTTCTTCGCGCTCGACCAGCTTCTTGGCGGCCTTGATGGTGGTGGCCAGGCCACGACGCTGCAGCTTGGCGAACACGAACGGCTTGAACAGCTCCAGCGCCATCTTCTTCGGCAGGCCGCACTGGTGCAGCTTGAGGTACGGACCGACGGTGATGACCGAACGACCGGAGTAGTCCACGCGCTTGCCGAGCAGGTTCTGACGGAACCGGCCCTGCTTGCCCTTGATCATGTCGGCCAGCGACTTCAGCGGACGCTTGTTGGTGCCGGTGATGGCACGGCCGCGACGGCCGTTGTCCAGCAGCGCATCGACCGATTCCTGCAGCATGCGCTTTTCGTTGCGCACGATGATGTCCGGCGCATTGAGCTCGAGCAGGCGACGCAGGCGGTTGTTGCGGTTGATCACGCGGCGGTACAGATCGTTCAGATCCGAGGTCGCGAAACGGCCACCATCCAGCGGCACCAGCGGACGCAGGTCCGGCGGCAGCACGGGAAGCACGGTCATGACCATCCACTCCGGACGGTTGCCCGATTCCAGGAAGGCTTCGATCAGCTTGATGCGCTTGGTGAGGCGCTTGAGCTTGGTTTCCGAACCGGTGCTGGCGATTTCCTCGCGCAGGCGGGTCATTTCCGACTGCAGGTCGATCGTGCGCAGCAGCTCGTACACGGCTTCGGCGCCCATGGCGGCGTCGAAGTCGTCGTTGTACTCCTGGCGTGCGGTCAGGTACTGCTCTTCGGTCAGCAGCTGGCGGCGCTCGAGCGGGGTCAGGCCCGGCTCGGTGACCACGTAGGCTTCGAAGTACAGCACGCGCTCGATGTCGCGCAGGGTCATGTCCAGCATCAGGCCGATGCGCGAAGGCAGCGACTTGAGGAACCAGATGTGCGCGACCGGCGAGGCCAGGTCGATATGACCCATGCGCTCGCGACGCACCTTGGCCAGGGTGACTTCGGTGCCGCACTTTTCGCAGACCACGCCACGGTGCTTCATGCGCTTGTACTTGCCGCACAGGCACTCGTAGTCCTTGATCGGTCCGAAGATCGCGGCGCAGAACAGGCCGTCACGCTCCGGCTTGAAGGTACGGTAGTTGATGGTTTCGGGCTTCTTCACTTCGCCGTAGGACCACGAACGGATCAGGTCCGGCGACGCCAGCGCGATCTTGATCGCGTCGAAATCCAGCGTCTGGCGCTGCTGATTGAAGAGGTTGAGCAGGTCTTTCATTTGATATCTCCGGGTCGGAGGAATTTCGTATCTGAGATGAAACCGAGGGTCTTGCGTTCCGGCTCCCGGCACCGCATCGCGGCGCCGGGGTCCGGCTCGATCACTCTTCCAGTTCCATGTTGATCGCCAGCGAGCGGATTTCCTTCACCAACACGTTGAAGGATTCCGGCATGCCCGCGACCATCTCGTGCTCACCATCGACGATGTTCTTGTACATCTGGTTGCGGCCCTGCACGTCGTCGGACTTCACCGTCAGCATCTCCTGCAGGGTGTAGGCCGCGCCGTAGGCTTCCAGCGCCCAGACTTCCATCTCACCGAAGCGCTGACCACCGAACTGCGCCTTGCCGCCCAGCGGCTGCTGGGTGACGAGCGAGTACGGGCCGGTCGAGCGTGCATGCATCTTGTCGTCGACCAGGTGGTTCAATTTCAGGTAGTGCATGTAGCCGACCGTGGTCTTGCGATCGAACGCTTCGCCGGTACGACCGTCGTACAACTGGGTCTGACCGCTCTGCGGCAGCTCGGCCAGTTCCAGCATGCGCTTGATTTCCGCTTCGCTGGCGCCGTCGAACACCGGGGTAGCCATCGGCACGCCATCGATCAGGTTCTTGCCCAGGTTGAGCAGCTCCTCATCGCTGAACTGCGACAGATCCACGCGCTGTGCATTGATCGCGCTGTCGTGGTTGTAGATGTCGTCCAGGAACTTGCGCAGCTCGCTGACCGCCGCCTGGGCTTCCAGCATGCGCTGGATCTTGCGACCCAGGCCCTTGGCGGCCCAGCCCAGATGCACTTCCAGAATCTGGCCGATGTTCATACGCGACGGCACGCCGAGCGGGTTCAGCACGATGTCGACCGGCTCGCCGGTGGCCATGTACGGCATGTCCTCGACCGGCACGACATTGGAGACCACACCCTTGTTGCCGTGGCGGCCGGCCATCTTGTCGCCCGGCTGGATGCGGCGCTTCACGGCCAGGAACACCTTGACCATCTTCAGCACGCCCGGTGCGAGGTCGTCGCCCTGGGTGATCTTGCCGCGCTTGTCGGCAAAGCGTGCTTCGAATTCCTTCTCGTGCGCCTGGATCTGCTTCTGCGCGCGCTCGATGGCGTCGGCAGCGTCTTCGTCCTTCATGCGCAACTGGAACCAATCGGACTTCTTCAGCCCGTCCAGGTACGCGTCGGTGACGTTGTCGCCCTTCTTCAGGTTCGGACCGCCGTTGGCGACCTTGCCCACGATCTGCGAGCGCAGACGTGCGTAGATGGCCGCTTCCAGGATGCGGAACTGGTCGTCGAAGTCCTTCTTGACGCGCTTGATTTCGGACTCTTCGATCTGACGCGCACGCTTGTCCTTCTCGATGCCGTCGCGGGTGAAGACCTGCACGTCGATGACGGTGCCGTCCATGCCCGGGGGCACGCGCAGCGAGCTGTCCTTCACGTCAGACGCCTTCTCACCGAAGATCGCACGCAGCAGCTTTTCTTCCGGAGTCAGCTGGCTCTCGCCCTTCGGCGTGACCTTGCCGACCATGATGTCGCCGGCGCGCACTTCCGCACCGATGTACACCACGCCGCTCTCGTCCAGACGGTTCAGTGCCTGCTCGGACACGTTCGGGATGTCGGCGGAAATTTCCTCCGGCCCCAGCTTGGTGTCGCGCGCAACGCAGGTCAGCTCTTCGATGTGGATCGTGGTGTAACGATCCTCTTCCACCACGCGCTCGGAGAGCAGGATGGAGTCTTCGAAGTTGTAGCCGTTCCACGGCATGAACGCGATCAGCATGTTCTGGCCCAGGGCCAGCTCACCGATGTCGGTGGACGGGCCGTCGGCCAGCACGTCGCCGCGCGCGATCACGTCTCCCACGTTCACCAGCGGACGCTGGTTGATGCAGGTGTTCTGGTTGGAGCGGGTGTACTTGATCAGGTTGTAGATATCCACGCCGGCATCGGTGCCGCCGCCGATTTCTGCCTCGTTGACCTTGACCACGATGCGGGCCGCGTCGATCTGTTCGATCACGCCACCACGCAACGCATTGACGGTCACGCCGGAGTCGCGCGCCACCGCACGCTCGATGCCGGTACCGACCAGCGGCTTTTGCGAACGCAGCGTCGGCACGGCCTGGCGCTGCATGTTGGCGCCCATCAATGCGCGGTTGGCGTCGTCGTGTTCCAGGAACGGCACCAGCGCCGCGGCGACCGACACGGTCTGCATCGGCGACACGTCCATGAAGTGCACTTCGGCCGGCGGCTTCAGCAACGACTCACCCTGGAACCGGCACGGCACGAACTGCTCGGTGAGCATGTTCTTGGCGTCGGTCAGCGCGTTCGCCTGGGCGATCACGTACTCGTTTTCCTCGATCGCCGACAGGTACTCGACGTCGTCGGAGACCTTGCCGTCCAGCACCTTGCGGTACGGCGTCTCGAGGAAGCCGTACTGGTTGGTGCGGGCGAACACGGCCAGCGAGTTGATCAGGCCGATGTTCGGGCCTTCCGGCGTTTCGATGGTGCAGACGCGTCCGTAATGGGTCGGGTGCACGTCGCGCACTTCGAAGCCGGCGCGCTCGCGGGTCAGGCCGCCCGGGCCCAGTGCGGAGACGCGACGCTTGTGCGTCACTTCCGACAGCGGGTTGTTCTGGTCCATGAACTGCGACAGCTGCGAGGAGCCGAAGAATTCCTTGATCGCCGCAGCCACCGGCTTGGCGTTGATCAGTTCCTGCGGGGTCAGGCCTTCGGATTCGGCCATCGACAGGCGTTCCTTGACCGCGCGCTCGACGCGGACCAGGCCCACGCGGAACACGTTCTCGGCCATTTCGCCGACCGAACGCACGCGACGGTTACCCAGGTGATCGATGTCATCGACCACGCCGCGACCGTTACGGATCTCGGTCAGCACCTTGATCACTTCCAGGATGTCGGAGGTGTCGGTGTGCTCGGCGACCAGGCGCTTGGATTCTTCGTCGTTACGCTCGGCGAAGTACTTCTTGTCGTACAGCACCGACTCGCCCAGCACGTCCTTGCGGCCGACGCGACGGTTGAACTTCATGCGGCCGACCGTGGACAGGTCGTAACGCTCGAAGGTGAAGAACAGGTTGTGGAACAGGTTCTGCGCGGCTTCCTTGGTCGGCGGCTCGCCCGGACGCATCATGCGGTAGATCTCGACCAGCGCTTCCAGCTGCGTCTTGGTCGGATCGATGCGCAAGGTGTTGGACAGGTACGGGCCACGATCCAGATCGTTCACCCACAGGGTGCCCACCGCGTCGACGCCGGCCTTGCGGAAGGCAGCCAGCTGGTCTTCGCTGATCTCGTCATTGGCATTGGCCAGCAGTTCGCCGGTCGAGCCATCGACCACGTCGTGCGACAGGATGCGGCCGACCAGGTAGTCGTCCGGCACGGCCAGCGCGGCGACGCCGGCGGCTTCCAGCTGCTTGACGTGACGGGCAGTGATGCGCTTGCCCGCTTCCACGATGACCTTGTCGCCATCGGCCAGGTCGAAGTTCAGCGTTTCACCACGCAGACGCTCCGGCACCAGCTCCAGCTGCACGCCTTCGTCCGGGTTGATATGGAAGGTGTTGATCTCGAAGAACTCGGCCAGCATCTCTTCGTTGCTGTAGCCGAGCGCGCGCAGCAGGATCGACACCGGCAGCTTGCGGCGACGGTCGATACGGGTGAACAGCGCGTCCTTCGGGTCGAACTCGAAGTCCAGCCAGGAACCGCGGTACGGAATGATGCGGGCGCTGTAAAGCAGCTTGCCCGAGCTGTGGGTCTTGCCACGGTCGTGGTCGAAGAACACACCCGGCGAGCGGTGCAGCTGCGACACGATCACGCGCTCGGTGCCGTTGACGATGAAGGTACCGTTGCCGGTCATCAGCGGAATTTCGCCGAGGTAGACCTCCTGCTCCTTCACGTACTTGATGGCCTTGGTCGACGACTCGCGGTCGTAGATCACCAGGCGCACGGTCACGCGCAGCGGCGCGCCATAGCTCATTCCGCGCTGACGGCATTCACGCTCGTCAAACACCGGCTGACCCAGCTTGTAGCCCACGTACTCGAGCGCAGCGTTGCCGCTGTAGCTGGAGATCGGGAACACCGACTTCAGAGCGGCATGCAGACCGAGGTCCTTGCGCTTGGTCGGCTCCACATCTTCCTGCAGGAATTCGCGGTAGGAATCCACCTGGATGGCAAGCAGGAACGGCACTTCGAGGATCGAGCGCTGCTTACCGAAATCCTTGCGGATACGCTTTTTTTCGGTGAACGAATAAGACGTCATGAGGTCTTCACCCTAGGCTGCGGGGGCCGCGTCGCGGCGGCCCTGAAATAACAAAATTGTCAGTTGGAAGTCGCTGGTATTGCCGGCACCAGCACGCCTTCTCCCGCTACTTCCAACTACCAACTCGGTGAGGCCGGGAGTCGGGAATGGAGAAATGGGAATCGGATGAGCACGCGATGTTGCATTTGCGATTCCCCAATCCCGATTCTCGATTCCCGCCCGAAACGGCCAAAGGCCGGGAGCTCTACGCTCCCAGCCTTCAGTGCATCACCATGAAACGCTGGCGATGCAAGGTATTGCTTACTTGATTTCGACAGTCGCGCCGGCTTCGGTCAGTTCTTTCTTGATCTTCTCGGCTTCGTCCTTGGTGGCGCCTTCCTTCAGCATGCCACCGGCTTCGGTCAGGTCCTTGGCTTCCTTCAGACCCAGGCCGGTCACGGCACGGACGGCCTTGATGACGCCGACCTTGTTGGCGCCGCAGTTGGTCAGCACCACGTTGAACTCGGTCTGCTCTTCGACCACGGCGGCCGGGCCGGCTGCAGCGGCAGCGACCGGGGCGGCGGCGGAGACGCCGAACTTTTCTTCGATGGCCTTGACCAGCTCCATCACTTCCATCAGGGACTTCTCGGCGATGGCGTCGACGATCTGTTCGTTGGTAAGGGACATTGTGATTACCTTTTAGAAATTGATTCTGGAATGGTTTCTAGCAGACGCTAGGACATCAAGCTTCGGCAGTCTCGGCGACCGGCGCGGCGGCTTCGTCGCCACCACCCTGCTTGTCGCCAACGGCCTTGACGGCACGGGCGAACATGGCAGCCGGTTCGGACAGCA
Source organism: Xanthomonas sp. 10-10 (assembly GCF_040182365.1). NCBI lineage: Bacteria > Pseudomonadati > Pseudomonadota > Gammaproteobacteria > Lysobacterales > Lysobacteraceae > Xanthomonas > Xanthomonas sp. 10-10. The sequence continues at coordinate 1,307,469 of NZ_CP144460.1, read as the reverse complement.
CGCGTGCCAGCATCGCCAGAGCCTGATCGCGGGTCGGCAGCGAAGCCAACACGTCGACGTGGCTGGCCGGGAACAGTTCCCCGCCGATTGCCACAACCTTGGCCTGCAGCTTGTCGTTGCTCTTGGCAAATTCCTTGATCAGGCGACCGGCAGCGCCGGGCTCCTCCATCGAAAACGCATACACCAAAGGACCGACCAGCTTGTCAGACGCGACAGCAAATTCGGTACCTTCGACGGCACGCACGGCCAGGGTGTTCTTGACAACTTTCAAGAACACACCGGTTTCGCGGGCCTGCTTGCGCATCGCGGTCATCTGGGAGACCGTGGTGCCAGCGTATTCGGCGGCGATCAGGGAGTGGGCCTTGGCGGCGATGTCTGCCAGCTCGGCGACTACTTCTTGCTTCTGGGACAGATTGAGAGCCATTGCACTCCTCCGTTAAAGCCGGGATTGGTGATTGGTGATTGGTGATTCGTCGAAAGCCATGAAGCCGCTCCTGCAAATCCCCAATACCAGATCCCCTAATCCCCGCTTCAAACTACTCCGCTCGCGGCTCCTGCCGGTTGCGGTCCAGGGCAGCCTCCTTCCTGGAAGCCGGGAACATCGACCGATGTTCCTTTGGTGGCCGTTCTAGACCTGGAGTGGGCTCGATCCGGGATGTCCCAGACGCGCGTAAACCAGAAAACTCCAGAAGGGCGACACCATCTACGCCGGCCAGTTCGAAACGAACCAATTAAGCGATCCCGCTGCATCGACGGCGACTCCATGCCAGTGCGAGCATCCCTGCCCGTCGTCGATCTGCGCTGACCGCGCCTGCGGTCTTTGACGGCTACCGCCGGACATGCCGGCGATCGCCTTCAAAATGTCCGTTACCCCAAAGGAGGGAACGGACTCCCAGCACACGGTAACCCGGGCCGGAAAAACAATGCAGTACTGCACAAACACGTCAGGCGCATGACGCCCGACACGTTCGATTACTTCAGCGACAGGCTCGACTGATCAACCGTCACGCCCGGGCCCATCGTCGAGCTGACCGATACCTTCTGCAGGTAGGTGCCCTTCGAGGTCGCCGGCTTGGCCTTGACCAGATCCAGCAGCAGCGCCTGCAGGTTCGACTTCAGCGCTTCGTCGTCGAAACTGGCCTTGCCGATGGTGCAGTGGATGATGCCGGCCTTGTCGGTGCGGTAACGCACCTGGCCCGACTTGGCGTTCTTGACCGCTTCGCCCGGGTTGGCCGACACGGTGCCGACCTTCGGGTTCGGCATCAGGCCGCGCGGACCCAGCAGGGTGCCCAGCTTACCGACAACGCGCATGGCGTCCGGAGTCGCGATGACCACGTCGTAGTTCAGATCACCGGCCTGCATCTTCTCGGCCAGGTCGTCCATGCCCACTGCCTCGGCGCCCGCAGCCAGGGCTTCGTCAGCCTTTGCGCCTGCCGGTGCGAACACCGCAACGCGCACGCTCTTGCCGGTACCGGCGGGAAGCACGGTCGAACCGCGTACCTGCTGATCGGACTTCTTGGCGTCCACGCCCAGGCGCACGGCGACGTCGATGGATTCGACGAACTTGGCCTTGGTGGCGGTCTTCAGGATCTTGATTGCGTCTTCGAAGGCATAGCTCTTGCCCGGAACGACTGCGGCCGCAATGGCCTTAACGCGCTTGTTCTGTGCCATGTCTTAGCCCTCCACCGTCAAACCCATGCTGCGGGCGGTACCCGCAATCGTGCGAACTGCCGCTTCGAGCTCGGCCGCCGTCAGATCGGCTTCCTTGGTCTTGGCGATCTCTTCCAGCTGCTTGCGCGTCACCTTGCCGACCTTGTCGCTGTTAGGACGCTTCGAACCGGAAGTCACACCCGCCGCCTTCTTGAGCAGCACGCTTGCCGGGGTGCTCTTGGTCACAAAGGTGAAGGTACGATCGGAATACGCGGTGATGATCACCGGCGTCGGCAAACCCGGCTCCAGCTTGGAGGTCGCAGCGTTGAACGCCTTGCAGAATTCCATGATGTTCAAACCGCGCTGACCCAATGCAGGGCCGACCGGCGGTGCAGGATTGGCCTGACCGGCTTTGACCTGCAACTTGATGTAGGCAGTTATTTTCTTAGCCATTTCAATACTCTCCGGGTGCTAACGCCTGACAACAGGCTCCCCATCGGACCGGGAGAATCACGCGTCCCGGCGTCGCGTTGCGTACAACACGCAGATGGCCGCCATGCGGCAGCCATTGTTTACCCGGCGGTCGCCAGGTCAGCGAGCCGCGCACTATAGCAGCATTCAAGGCAGGCGCCTAGCAGGCGCCTGCTCGGGTCAGCCCTTCTCGACCTGGCCGAACTCAAGCTCGACCGGCGTGGAGCGACCAAAGATGAGCACGGCGACACGCAACCGGCTCTTCTCGTAGTTGACTTCTTCAACAACGCCATTGAAGTCGTTGAACGGGCCATCGGTGACACGCACCATCTGACCCGGCTCGAACAACACCTTCGGACGCGGCTTTTCGACACCATCCTGCACACGCTGCAGGATCGCATCGGCCTCTTCGTCGCGAATCGGCAACGGACGATCGGCGGTACCGCCAATGAAACCCATCACCTTGGAAGTTTCCTTCACCAGATGCCAGCTTTCGTTGTCGATGCGCGGAATACCGGCTTCTTCGTGGGTTTCGATCTGGACCAGCACGTAGCCGGGAAAGAACTTACGCTCGGACCGACGCTTCTGGCCGGCGCGCATCTCGATGACCTCTTCGGTCGGCACCAGCACTTCACCGAAACGATCTTCCATCTCGGTGCGGACGATGCGATCGCGCAGCGCCTGCGCAACAGATTTTTCAAAGCCTGAATAGGCGTGAACGACGTACCAACGCTTCACTGCTTGATTCTCCTCAACGAGCCAGGAACCACTGCGTGAGCTTCTGGATGACGAAGTCGAAGCCGCCCAACAGCAAACTCAGAATGATCACAACAACAATCACGACCCAGGTCGTGCGAATGGCTTCCTGACGCGTTGGCCAGACCACCTTACGCAACTCAAACCTGGATTCGGACATGAATTCGCGGGTTTCCCGGCCTTTGCCGGTCCCCAGAAAGACAAATGCACCTGCCACCAGCCCGACGATGACAGCCAGCGCACGCAGCTGCGGCGTCCAGGCTCCCAACTGCGTGGCGCGCTCCGGCGCAGAAAACCAGAACCACACAAACAGCCCCGCAACCACCAGGATCGCGGAGAGCACGTATTTCACGATATCAGCGCTGGCAGCAGACGCGCTTTTGGAAGGCTCGATTTTGCTATTCATCCGGCTCTAGTTACCGATCTGACCCGAATCGCTGGGCCGGAAAGAGGAGTGGCACGCCAGGAGGGACTCGAACCCCCAACCTGCGGTTTTGGAGACCGCTGCTCTGCCAATTGAGCTACTGGCGTATGTACTCGTTTACCGCAAACCCTAAGACAACGAAGGCGGACCGCGGTTCAGCCGGCCCGCCATTCGCGCAAATTCGGCGACCGAAGCCGCCGAACTGCAGGTATTGCTTACTTGATGACCTTGGCAACCACGCCGGCGCCGACGGTACGGCCGCCTTCGCGAATCGCGAAGCGCAGACCTTCGTCCATCGCGACCGGGTTGATCAGGGTCACGACCATCTTCACGTTGTCGCCCGGCATCACCATTTCCACGCCTTCCGGCAGCTGGCAGGCGCCAGTGATATCGGTGGTGCGGAAGTAGAACTGCGGACGGTAGCCCTTGAAGAACGGGGTGTGACGGCCACCCTCATCCTTGGACAGCACGTAGACTTCGGCTTCGAACTCGGTATGCGGCTTGATCGAACCCGGCTTGCACAGCACCTGGCCGCGCTCGACGTCGTCACGCTTGGTGCCGCGCAGCAGCAGACCGGCATTGTCGCCCGCCTGACCCTGGTCCAGCAGCTTGCGGAACATTTCCACGCCGGTGACCGTGGTCTTCTGCGTGTCGCGGATACCGACGATTTCGATTTCGTCGCCGACCTTGATGATGCCGCGCTCGATACGACCGGTCACCACGGTCCCGCGACCAGAGATCGAGAACACGTCTTCGACCGGCATCAGGAACGGGCGATCGACGTCGCGGGTCGGATCCGGAATGAAGCTGTCCAGCGCATCGACCAGCTTCAGGATCGCCGGCACGCCGATGTCGCTCTGATCACCGTCCAGCGCCAGACGCGCCGAACCATGGATGATCGGGGTGTCGTCGCCCGGGAAGTCGTACTTGCTCAGCAGCTCGCGCACTTCCATTTCGACCAGCTCGAGCAGCTCGGCGTCGTCGACCATGTCGGCCTTGTTCAGGAACACGACGATGTGCGGCACACCGACCTGACGCGACAGCAGGATGTGCTCACGGGTCTGCGGCATCGGGCCGTCAGCGGCCGAACACACCAGGATCGCGCCGTCCATCTGCGCCGCACCGGTGATCATGTTCTTGACGTAGTCGGCGTGGCCGGGGCAGTCAACGTGAGCGTAGTGGCGGTTCGGGGATTCGTATTCGACGTGTGCGGTCGAAATCGTGATGCCGCGCGCCTTCTCTTCCGGCGCTGCGTCGATCGCGTCGTACGCCTTGAACTCGCCACCGAAACGCTCTGCACCGATCTTGGTCAGCGCAGCGGTCAACGTGGTCTTGCCATGGTCAACGTGACCGATGGTGCCGACATTGACGTGCAGCTTGGTGCGCTCGAATTTAGCTTTTGCCATGGGTGCAAGTTCTCGGTAATCGTTTGGAGTTTAAGACGATTGAGTAATGGTGCTCACGAAAGGAATCGAACCTTCGACCTCCTCCTTACCAAGGAGGTGCTCTACCGACTGAGCTACGTGAGCGAGTTTTGCATTATGCCATGCATTTGCGTTCAATGGAGCGGGAGACGGGAATCGAACCCGCACCATCAGCTTGGAAGGCTGAGGTTCTACCGTTGAACTACTCCCGCGCCGGGAACTGCATACCACAACGTGAAACTGGTGGAGGGAGGTGGATTCGAACCACCGAAGGCGTAAGCCAGCAGATTTACAGTCTGCCCCCGTTGGCCGCTTGGGTATCCCTCCAGCTTTTACTACCGGACCGTGGCGCGGTGAGGCGATTCGGTTCGGGGTGAAGCAGCCCGTTATTTTGTTGTGGGACGCACCCGGTGTCAACAAAAATTTTGAACTCTTCGTCACTACTGAATGCGCGCGACGATCAGCGCCGCGCACACCGGATCAGACGTTGAAACGGAAGTGCAGCACGTCGCCTTCCTGGACCCGATATTCCTTGCCTTCCAGGCGCAGACGGCCCGCATCGCGCGCACCGGCTTCGCCGCGATACTTGATGAAGTCATCGAAGCCGATCGTCTCGGCGCGGATGAAGCCCTTCTCGAAATCGGTATGGATGACTGCCGCCGCCTGCGGTGCGGTGGAGCCCGCCCTGACCGTCCAGGCACGCACTTCCTTGACGCCTGCGGTGAAGTAGGTCTGCAGGCCCAGCAGCGTGTAGGCCGCGCGGATGACGCGATTCAGGCCGGGCTCGCTCAGTCCGAGATCGGCCAGGAAGGTGTCACGATCTTCGTCGTCGAGCTGGGACAGCTCCTCCTCAATCGCAGCCGAGACCGGCACCACTTCGGCGCCTTCGGTCGCGGCGTGCGCGCGCACTGCGTCCAGGTGCGGATTGTTTTCAAAACCATCCTCCAGCACGTTGGCGATGTACATCACCGGCTTGAGCGTCAGCAGGAACAGATCGCGTATCAGCGCCTTTTCCTCTTCATCCAGCCCGGCTGCACGGCCGGCCTTGCCGTCGGCCAGCGCAGCCTGCAACTTGACCAGCACCGGCTTGCGTGCCGCAGCGTCCTTGTCGCCGCCCTTGGCGCTGCGTTCGGCGCGATTGAGCGCCTTTTCCACGCTATCCAGGTCGGCCAGCGCCAGCTCGGTATCGATGGTTTCGATATCGGCAATCGGGTCGACCTTGTTGTTGACGTGGATGACGTCGTCGTTCTCGAAGCAGCGCACCACATGGGTGATCGCATCGACTTCGCGGATGTGCGCCAGGAACTTGTTACCCAGGCCTTCTCCGCTCGCCGCACCGGCCACCAGGCCGGCAATGTCGACGAACTCGACCGCCGTGGGAATCAGCTTCTGCGGCTTGACGATCTCGGCCAGCTGATTGAGACGCGGATCCGGCACCGGCACGATGCCGACGTTCGGCTCGATGGTGCAGAACGGAAAATTGGCCGCAGCGATGCCCGCCTTGGTCAGCGCGTTGAACAGGGTCGACTTGCCGACGTTGGGCAGGCCGACGATGCCGCATTTGATACCCATGGGTTTTCCAGTGAATGGAGAATCGGGAATCGAGAATGGCAAGAGCAGAGCTCCTCCCATTCCCGATTCCCCATTCTCTATTTTTTGGTATGCAGGCGCTTCATCGCTTCGTTGAAATTGCCATCCATCGCCAGCGGCAGGACATCGATGGCCGCATCCACCGCAGCACCGATCGCAGCATCGTCCTCGCGCCCTGCCCGCCCCAGCACCCACGGCACCACGCGATCCTTGTGACCGGGATGGCCGATACCGACCCGCAGGCGGTGGAATTTGCCGTGCCCCAGCAGGCGAATGGTATCGCGCAGACCGTTCTGGCCGCCGTGGCCGCCATCGAACTTGAGCCGCGCCGTGCCCGGCGCCAGATCCAGTTCGTCGTGTGCGACGAGCAGTTGCTCCGGCTCGATCTTCCAGAACCGCAGGGCGGCGGTGATCGATTTGCCACTGAGATTCATGAAGGTGGCCGGCTTGAGCAGCCAGACCGGTTGCCCTGCGATATCGACCTTGGCCGTTTCACCGAACAACTTGCTGTCCAGCCCCCAGCGGGCGCCACTGCGCTCGACGAGGGCATCGACGAAACGAAACCCGGCGTTGTGCCGGGTTTGCGCGTGTTCCGGACCCGGATTCCCGAGCCCGACGATCAGCCGAAGTGCAGACATGCCAGTCACCGCAGCCGATTCCCCGCGCATGCGAGGAATCGGCCGACGGATTACTTGGTTTCTGCGCCTTCGCTGCCTTCTTCACCGGCAGCGTCTTCTTCTTCGACGCGCACGTGCTTGGCAGCAACCACGGCAACATCGTGTTCCTTGCCCAGCTTCAGCTCGGGGATTTCGACGCCAGCCGGCAGCTTGATTTCGGACAGGTGGATCACGTTGCCCACTTCCAGGGCACCGAGGTCGACTTCGATGAACTCCGGCAGGTCCTTCGGCAGGCAGACCACCTGGACTTCGTTGAGCTCGTGGGTCACAACCACTTCGCTCGACTTGCCGGCCGGCGAGGTCGCTTCGTTGATGAAGTGCAGCGGCACGGCAGCGCTCAGCTTCTCGTTGGCGCTGACGCGCTGGAAGTCGATGTGCATGATCAGCTGCTTGAACGGATGGCGCTGCATGTCACGCAGCAGTACCTGCTGCACGTCGCCATTGAGGTTCAGGTCCAGGATCGACGAGTAGAACCACTCGTTCTGCTGGGCGAGCCAGATCTGCTCATGGTTGAGCTGGATGCTGACCGGCTCGAGTTCGCCACCGTAGACGATGGCCGGAATGACGCCAGCGTGACGCAGGCGGCGGCTCGCACCCTTCCCCTCGTCTGCGCGGCGCTCGACCTTGATTTCGTGAGTCTTTGCCATGTTGTTTCACTACCTAGATTGGAATACCGCCTCGCGGCGATGAAGCGTCTCACCCGCGACCAGGAGAGACGTAGTACCGGCACCCGGAAATCCGGGCGCCGAATGCGGGATCAGTCGACGTAGAGCGAGCTGACCGATTCGCCGAAGGCGATACGGCGGATCGTCTCGGCCAGCAGTTCTGCCACGCTCAACTGACGAATCTTCGGGCAGGTGCGCGCCGCTTCGTTCAACGGAATCGTGTCGGTCACCACCAGCTCGTCGAGCTGCGAATTATTGATGTTGTCCACGGCCGGGCCGGACAGCACCGGGTGGGTGATGTAGGCCACCACCTTGAGCGCGCCGCGCTGCTTGAGCGCTGCGGCAGCCGCACACAAGGTACCGGCGGTGTCGACCAGGTCGTCGACCAGCACGCAGGTCTTGCCCTGCACGTCGCCGATGATGTTCATCACTGTGGCGACATTGGCGCGCGGGCGGCGCTTGTCGATGATGGCCAGGTCGGCATCGTCCAGGCGCTTGGCGACGGCGCGCGCGCGCACCACACCACCCACGTCCGGCGACACCACGATCAGATTGTCGGTGCCATAGGCGCGCCAGATGTCGGCCAGCAGCAGCGGCGAGGCATAGACATTGTCGACCGGCACATCGAAGAAGCCCTGGATCTGGTCGGCATGTAGGTCGACCGTCAACACGCGGTCGGCTTCCATCGCGCAGATCATCTTGGCGGCAACCTTGGCGGTGATCGGCACGCGCGAGGAGCGCATACGGCGGTCCTGACGCGAATAGCCGAAGTACGGGATCACCGCAGTGACGGAGGCGGCACTGGCGCGCTTGAGCGCGTCGATCAGCACCAGCAGTTCCATCAGGTTTTCAGCGCTCGGCGCGCAGGTCGGCTGGATCACGAACACTTCCTGCCGGCGCACGCTCTCTTCGATCTCCACCTGCACTTCGCCATCGGAAAAGCGCGTGACCAGCGCCTTGCCCATGCGCACGCCGAGCTCCTTGCAGATGCTCTGGGCAAGCGGCTTGTTGGCATTGCCGGAGAACACCAGCAGGTTACGTTGGTCTTGCATGGGATCTCTCGGGCGGCGGCAAAGAGCGTGCGGGCGATGATGGAACTGGACAAAGCCGACCAAATGCCGGGCTTTTCGTTGAATCCCCGCACATGGATATGCGGACTACTGCAGAGGGATCTGCATATTGGCAGGGGCGGTAGGATTCGAACCTACGAATGCCAGGATCAAAACCTGGTGCCTTGGGCCTCTTGGCGACGCCCCTGCATCAAAACCTTGTCGCGTCCAGTACGTCGAGCAATGGCGAGTGCGCTGCACCTTCCACGACCCACGCCCGCAGGCTGTCCGGCAACTGCGCCAGGGCCTGCTCTGCAGCAGCGCGCGTGGCGAATTCGACGAAACACCCACTTCCCGACCCGGTCAAACGTGGCGTGCCGATCTGTGACAACGCCTGGAACACGGCCTCGACGGCGGGTTCGCGGCGCCGCAGGACCGGCTCGAACGCATTGTCGAGCAGAGAACCGGAAGCGAAGTCCGCTATTTTCACGGGCGCAGCATCCCGCGTCAATTCCTGTGATTGAAATAACGCCGGCGTGGGCACATGAACGCCCGGATCGACCAGCACATAGGCGGCCTGCGGAAGGACGATCGGGGTGAGTTGCTCGCCCACGCCCTCGGCCCAGGCATTGCGCCCGCGCACGAACACCGGCACGTCGGCACCCAGCCGCAGGCCCAGCCCGGCCAGTGCATCGACCGGCAAGCCCAGGCCCCATAAGGCATTGAGCGCCACCAGCACGGTCGCCGCGTCCGACGAGCCGCCGCCAAACCCGCCACCGGCGGGGATGCGCTTGTCGAGGCGAATCTCCGCGCCGACCCGTGCGCCGGTGGACGATTGCAGCAGGCGCGCGGCGCGGATCACCAGATCATCGTCTTCGGCAACGCCGGGCAGACTGTCGCCGATGCGGCGGATCAGGCCGTCACTGCGCACACGAAGATGAATGGTGTCCCCCCAATCCAGCAGCCGGAACACGGTCTGCAGCAGGTGGTAGCCATCGGCGCGGCGCCCGACGATCTGCAGAAACAGGTTCAGTTTGGCCGGCGCAGGCCATGCCGACCAGCCGTCCGGCGCTACCATCAGGGCGATACCGTCCACTGATCGACCAGCAGGCGGACCTTGGCGCTGCCGTTATGGGCTTCGATGCGCTGCGGCAGCTCGGGCTGGCCGTCGCTGACAGGTGCCCAGGCAAGAAATTCGATGGTCCAGCCATCCTGTTGCACGGTACGCGGGCGCCCGGCAGCGTCGAGATCGACGCGTTGCGCGCCGGCATCGGCAATGCGCAGCGCGCGCACCCAGTCCGGCATCTGGTTGACCGGGATGGTCCAGCCGGTCGCCTCCTGCAAGACCTGTTCGGCATCGGGGCCGCTGCGCGGACCGCCGTCCAGCCCCTCAAGCCGACCGGCGCCGGTGGTGGTATCGCCAGTGAGCACCCAGCTCTGGCGGGTCACCGGGGCACTGAGCTGCACGCGGTAACGGGGGCCATCCTGCTGCCAGTCGATGCGCCCGCTACCACCGTTGCGGTCCTTGCTGATCGCCACCCGCCCCTGGAACGACCACTGCGGATGGGCCTGCAGCCAGGCCTGGCGCGCAGTTTCGGCCGTGCGCGCTTGATCGGACACGCGCTCGACCACCGCCGCGCCACCGCCCTGTCCGCGCGGCACGCTTACGCAGCCGGACAGGGCGAATAGCACCAGCCCGCTCAGGGCCAGCGTCCGTCTTGCGGCGCTCATAGACCGAACTTCTCCGCGGCGCGTTGCAGCGCGCGATTGTCCGGATCCAGCCGACGCGCTTCGTCGAAGTAGCGGCGTGCCTCGTCCTGCTTGCCGCTGACCCAGAGCACCTCACCCACGTGTGCGGCGATCTCCGGGTCCTTGGCCAATGCCCAGGCGCGGCGCAGCTGCACCAGGGCTTCCTTGGTGCGGCCCATGCGGTACAGCACCCAACCGTAGCTGTCGACGATGGCCGGGTTGTCCGGGTCGGCGGTGCGGGCGCGGTCGATCAGCGCCAGCGCTTCCTTGTAGCGGGTGGTGCGGTCGGCCAGGGTGTAGCCCAGCGCGTTCAGCGCCGCGACGTTTTCGGGCTCGGCCACCAGGATCTTGCGCAGGTCGGCCTCGGCGCGCGCCACGTCGTCGCGACGCTCCCAGGCCAGGCCACGGGCGTACAACAGCGCACCGTCGTCCGGGTAGGCGGCCAGGCCACGCTCGAAGGCGTCCAGCTCGCCCGGTGCGTCGTCGGCACGCTGATGCAGCTCGGCTTCCAGCACATAGGCATCGCGACGGGCATCGTCGTCGGCGGTGGCATCGCCCTGCAGTGCACGCACTTCCGCCAGCGCTTCGGGCTTGCGACCCAGCTCGTACAGGGCACTGGCCGCGCGCAAGCGCGCTTCGCTCAGCTGCGATCCGCCAGGCACGCCGCGGTACCACTCCACCGCTTCGTCATAACGCTTGAGGAATTCGGCGATCTTGCCCAGCAGCAGGCGGCGGTCCGGGTCGGGCTTGGTGGCGTTGCTCTTGAGCTCGCCATAGAGCGCCTCCAACGCTGTGCGGTCCTTCTCTTTGGCGAGCATGGACGCGCGCAACCCATAGGTCTGGGTGTCCTGCGGCCCGGTGGACAGCACGCGCGCGGCCGCTTCGGTCTGGCCCATGGCATCGTAGGCGAAGGCCAGCGCGCCACGCAGTTCGGAATCCTTCACGGCCTTCGGTTCGACGTTCTTCAGCAACGCCAGCGCTTCGTCGTTTTTGCCTTCCTGTTGCAGCTGGGTGGCGTGCAGCAAGGCCACGCGCGGCTCCTCGGGGAAGCGGCGTACCACCTCGTCGACGATGCGCTTGGCCAGCGCCGGGCGCTCCATGCGCAGCGCGAGCCGGCCAAATTCCTGCCAAACCTCGATCTGGTTGGGGATGGCGCCGGCCTTGACCAGGTCTTCGAGGACGTCGGCGGAGGCTTCCGGCTCGCGGCCGCCGTTGGCCAGCGCAATCAACGCAAAGCGCCAGCCGCGCGGGTCGGGCTCCTTGAGCAGGCCGAGCAGGTCGCGGCGCGCGGTGCGCAGGTCGTTACGGCGCAGGGCCAGCGAGGCTTCGGTGCTGCGCATCGACATTGACGACGGCGCGCGGGCGCGCCACAGCGCCAGGGCCTCGATGGCACGCGGGTCGTCGTTGGCCAGCATGGCGATGCGGGCGGCGCGCTCGGCCAGGCCGGCGTCGCCGGCCTCGGCCTTGGCAGCGTCCAGATAGGCGCGGGCGGCATCGTCCAGTTGCCCGGCCTGCAAGGCGAATTCGCCGGCGAGCACAGGTTCCAGCGAGGTGGCGCCGGCACTGCTGGCCGGTGGAGCGGGCGGTGCTTTCTTGGGTGCTGCCGTGGCGTTGGCGGACACCGCTACGAGCAAAAGAACACTCAGGATGCGAATCGGTACAGGCATCGGGGGCAACCGGGCCGTAAAATGGGGCCCTGAATGGCCGCCAGCTTATCGCAAGCAACTGAACAATGACGTTGTGGGTGCTCGGACTGAATCACCAGACCGCACCTGTGGACCTGCGCGAACGCGCGGCGTTCGCAGGTGACGCGCTGCCGCGCGCGCTCGAATCGTTGCGCGCCTTGCCGCAGGTACGCGAGGCCGCGCTGCTGTCGACCTGCAACCGCACCGAGCTGTACGCGATGGCCGACGATGCGCAGACGCTGGCCGGCTGGCTGGACGCGCATGCGCCGGGACTGAGCGGCTATCTGTACCAGCATCAGGACGCCGACGCGGTGCGTCATCTGTTCCGGGTCGCCACCGGGCTGGACTCGATGGTGCTGGGCGAGCCGCAGATCTTGGGCCAGGTCAAGGACGCCTGGGCGGTGGCGCGCGCGCACGGCGCGCTGGGCAGCGGGCTGGATCGGCTGTTCCAGCAGACCTTTTCGGTGGCCAAGCGTGCGCGCACCGATACCCGTGTCGGCGCCAACCCGGTGTCGGTGGCCTCCACCGCGGTGCGGCTGGCGCAGGAATCCTTTGCGCGGCTCAACGAATCGACCGTATTGCTGATCGGCGCCGGCGAAACCATCGAGCTGGCCGCCAAGCATCTGAGCGAAGGCCGCGTGCGCCGGTTGCTGATCGCCAATCGCACCCTGGCGCATGCGCAGACACTGGCAAGCCAGCACGGCGGCTATGCCTTGCCGCTGACCGATCTGGAACGCCATCTGGCCGAGGCCGATGTGGTGTTCTCGGCCACCGCCGCGCGCGAGCCGATCGTGACGCGGGCGCAGGTGGAACAGGCGCTGCGCGCGCGCAAACGCAAGCCGATGCTGTTGTTCGACCTGGCTGTGCCGCGCGATATCGAAGCCTCGGTGGCGACACTGGGTGATGCCTATCTGTACACCGTGGACGATCTGGAGCGCGCGGTGGAAGACAACCGCCGCAGCCGCCGCGAAGCCGCAGACCAGGCCGAGGCCATCATCGACCTGCAGGTGGCGCGCTATGTCGAGACCGTGCAGGCCAACGCACGCCAGGCACCGCTCAAGCGGCTGCGTGCATTCGGCGACAGCACCCGCGACGAACTGCTGGCCAAGGCACGCCAGCAATTGAGCAACGGCAAGCCGGCCGACGAGGTGCTGGAGCAGCTGGCGCATGCGCTGACCAATCGGCTGCTGCATCCGCCCACCGCCGCGCTGCGCGAGGCCGCGCTCAGCAACGACCTGGAATTGACCAGCGCGGCCGACCGGCTTTTCCCGGAAAAACCCGGTTACCAACATCCCCCTGTAGCTACCCCGATCGTGAGGACTGATGACGCCGACCCTGCGCCGTAAGCTCGAAGCGCTGGCCGAGCGCCGCGAAGAACTGCAGCACCTGTTGTCCGACCCGGACGTGGTGAGCAACAACGACAGGTTTCGCACACTGTCGCGCGAACTGTCGCAACTGGAGCCGGTGGCGGTGGCGCTGGAAGACGAGGCGCGCGCCAAAGCCGATCTGAGCGCGGCCGAAGCCATGCGCAACGACCCGGAAATGCGCGAGCTGGCCGAAGAGGAAATCGCCGCCGCACAGGCACGCCTGGACGAACTGGATGCGCAGCTGGCGTTGCTGCTGGTGCCGCGCGACCCGCGCGACGACGGCAACCTGTTTCTGGAAGTGCGCGCCGGCACCGGCGGGGACGAGGCGGCGATCTTCGCCGGCGACCTGTTTCGCATGTATGCCCGCTATGCCGAGCGCCAGGGCTGGAAGGTCGAGATCGAATCCGACAGCCCCGGCGAGCACGGCGGCTACAAGGAAGTGGTGGCACGGGTGGTCGGGCGCGGCGCGTATTCGCGCCTGAAGTTCGAATCCGGCACCCACCGCGTGCAGCGCGTGCCGGCGACCGAATCGCAGGGCCGCATCCACACCTCGGCGGCGACGGTGGCGATCATTCCCGAGGCCGACGACGTGGAAGAGATCGTGATCAACCCGGCGGACCTGAAGGTGGACACCTTCCGCTCCTCCGGCGCCGGCGGACAGCACGTCAACAAGACCGAATCGGCGATCCGCATCACCCACGTGCCCAGCGGCGTGGTGGTGGAATGCCAGACCGAGCGCAGCCAGCACGCCAACCGCGACAAGGCGATGAAGCGGCTGAAGGCGCAACTGGTGGAAGCCGAACGCAGCAAGGCCGCCGCGGCCGAAGCGCAGACGCGCAAGTTGCAGGTCGGCAGCGGCGACCGCAGCCAGCGCATCCGTACCTACAGCTTCCCGCAGGGCCGCATCACCGACCACCGCGTGGAAGGCCTGACCTTGTACGACCTGCCCAACATCATCGAAGGCGATCTGGATGCACTGATCGCACGCCTGCTGCACGAGCATCAGGCCGACGAACTGGCACGGTTGAGCGACAGCCCGTGAGTGCGCAGGTCCCGCGCGAGCTGCTGCAGCTGCGCGAGGCGGTGCGGCGCCAGCCGGGCGATTTCATTGCGTGGTTGATGCTGGCCGATGCCGAACTCGGCATGGGCGGCATCGCCGCCGGCGAGTTGGCCGTGCAACGCGCATTGGCGTTGCATCCGGGCCACCCGGAAGCGATCGCGCGGCTTGGCCGCGTGCGCTGGGCGCAACAGCGGCATACAGAGGCCTCGCGTTTGCTGCAGCAGGCATCGGACCTGGTGCCACAGCATCCGGGCATTGCGCTATGGCTGGGCCATGCCTTGGAAGACGCCGATCAGCCGGAGCAGGCGGCGGCAGCCTACACACGCGCGCATCAGCTGCTGCCCGACGAGCCGTACATCGCCGCGCAGCTGCTCAACTGGCGCCGTCGTTTATGCGACTGGCGCGATCTGGATGCCTTGGCCGCGCAGGTGCGCAACGCCGTGGCGCACGGCACAGCGGCGGTGGAGCCGTTCGCGTTCCTGAGCGAGGACGCCACTGCGGCCGAGCAACTGGCCTGTGCGCGAACGCGTGCGCAGGCGATCGCCTCAAGCCTGCAACCACTGTCGCCGATCGAGGTACGCAGCCGCGGTGCGTTGCGCGTAGGCCTGGTGTCCAATGGCTTCGGCGCGCATCCCACGGGGCTGTTGACGGTGGCGTTGTTCGAGGCATTGCAGCAACGCCAACCGGCGCTGCAGTTGCACCTGTTTGCGACCAGCCAGGACGACGGCAGCGCGATTCGCGCGCGCCTGGCTCAGGCCACCACGCTGCACGATGTCACCGCGCTCGGGCACCTGGCCACCGCGCAGCATATCCGCGCGCAGGGGATCGATGTGTTGTTCGATCTGCGCGGCTGGGGGGGGGGCGGGCGCCCGGAAGTGTTCGCCCTGCGGCCGGCGCCGGTGCAGATCAATTGGCTGGCATACCCGGGCACCTCCGGTGCGCCCTGGATGGATTACGTGCTGGGCGATGCATTCGTATTGCCGCCGTCGCTGGCGCCGTTCTACAACGAGCAGGTGCTGCGCTTGAACCGCGTGTTTCAGCCGTCGGACATCACGCGCACGCTTGGCGAGCCGCCATCGCGCACCGCGTGCGGCTTGCCTGCGCATGGCGTGGTGTTTTGCTGCTTCAACAACAGCTACAAACTCAACCCGCGCAGCATGGCGCGCATGCTGGCAGTCTTGCGTGCGGTGCCCGGCAGTGTGCTGTGGCTGTTGTCGGGGCCGGGCCAGGCCGATGCGCGCTTGCGTGCGGCAGCACAGGCGCGGGGCGTGGATGCGCAGCGCCTGGTCTTCATGCCGAAGTTGCCCCACCCGCAGTATCTGGCACGTTACCGGCACGCCGATCTGTTTCTGGATACGCATCCGTACAACGCGCATACCACCGCCTCCGATGCGTTGTGGGCGGGTTGCCCGGTGCTGACCACGCCCGGCGAGACCTTTGCCGCACGGGTGGCGGGCAGCCTCAACCAGCACCTGGGGCTGGATGAAATGAATGTGGCCGACGACGCCGCGTTTGTGGCCAAGGCGGTGGCGTTGGCGGGTGATCCAGCCGCGTTGAGTACGTTGCGTGCGCGGGTGGCGGAGCGTCGGCGCGAGTCGGGCGTGTTCGATATGGATGGGTTTGCCGACGGGTTCGCGGACCTGATGCAAGCACTCGCGCGCCAACATGGTTGGTCAGGTAACTAGCGGCCTGCTTGCCTTTCCAAAGTAGATGGCTGTCTTTTGCTCCCCACCCCAACTCCCGCTCCGTGCCCCGGCACGCGCTTGCGGCGCGGGCGCTCCAAGGCACGCGCGCCCAGCTGTGCCTCCTCGCCCCTGCGGGAGAGGTGCTTGAAAGCGTCATTGAATTTCTTCGAGACGTTTTCAGGCCATGGAAACAACGTGCAGAGCGGCAGCGTGGCCGGGGATTGGCGGAGAGCGGCACACGGATGTGCCGCGGCGGCGCGTCAGGCAGGATGTCTGCCGCGCCGAGGAGCCAATCCCCGGCCGCGCTGTCGCCCGGACCGAAGCGAGTACCGACAGGCATCTTGCTTCGCCGTACCTTCACCCCAACCCATCTCCCGGCGGGAGAGGGGCTTCAAGCGGCGCTTCATTAGCTTGTTCAAGCTTTTCAGGTCATGGAAATAACGCGCCGAGCGGCAGCGTGGCCGGGGATTGGCGGAGAGCGGCACACGGATGTGCCGCGGCGGCGCGTCAGACAGGATGTCTGCCGAGCCGAGGAGCCGATCCCCGGCCGCGCTGCCGCCCTGACCGAAGCCAGTAGCGGAGTTGTGCGGCTTCACACCGTGGTGCTGTACCCGGTCGTTCCGGATCGCTAGGCTTGGGCCATGCCTTCCAATCTCGACTTCATTCCCTTGCACCTGTGCGTGCTGACGGTATCCGACAGCCGCACGCTGGCCGATGACCGCTCCGGCGACTATCTGGTTGATGCCCTCACCCATGAAGGTCATGTGCTGTACGACCGCGCGCTATGCCCTGACGACCGTTACCGCATGCGCGCGATCGTTTCTGCATGGATTGCCGATGCGCAGGTGGACGGCATCCTGGTCACCGGCGGTACCGGCTTCACGGGCCGCGACAGCACGCCGGAGGCGATCACGCCGTTGCTGGACAAGATCATGCCGGGCTTCGGCGAGATGTTCCGGGCTATCAGCGTGGAAGAAATCGGCACGTCTTCGCTGCAATCGCGTGCGTTTGCGGGCCTGGCCAACCACAGCTTCGTGTTCTGCCTGCCCGGCTCCACCTCGGCCTGCCGCACGGCTTGGGAAAAGATCGTGCGGGCGCAGCTGGATGCGCGTACCAAGCCCTGCAATCTGGCGACACTGCGTCCACGGCTGGGCGAATAGCCTGCGCGCTCGATCGCCGAACGGAACGCGCATGTCGCACCTGAAACGCAAGGCCTACAAGAAGCTGCTGGCACCGTTGCAGCTGGAACTGGTCAACATGGCGCGCTGGCTGCGGCATACCAACCAGCGCGCACTGGTGCTGGTGGAGGGCCGCGACACCGCCGGCAAGGGCGGCGTGATCCAGGCCATCGCCAGCCATCTGAATCCGCGCCAGTGCCGGGTGGTGGCGTTGCCGACACCCAACGACCGCGAAGGCACGCAATGGTATTTCCAGCGCTATGTGGCGCATCTGCCGGCGGCCGGCGAATTGGTGCTGATGGACCGCAGCTGGTACAACCGCGCCGGCGTGGAACGGGTGATGGGCTATTGCACCGACGCGCAGTACGAAGCGTTTCTGGAGCAGGCGCCACGCTTCGAACAACTGCTGGTCGACGACGGCATTCTGCTGTTCAAGTACTGGCTGTGCGTGGATCAGGCCGAGCAGGAACAGCGCTTTGCCGAACGCCAGGAAGATCCGCTCAAGGGCTGGAAGTTGTCGCCGGTGGACCTGCAGTCACGCAGCAAGTACGAGGACTACACCGCAGCACGCGAGCGCATGCTCGAAGCGACACACACGCCGGACGCACCGTGGACGCTGGTGGATTTCAACGACCAGAAGCGGGGCCGGCTGAGCCTGATCCGCAACCTGCTGGATCGGCTCCCGGACACCGCGGTGCCCGATGACACGTTGCAGCTGCCACCGCTGGATGGCAAGCCGCACAAGGAGCGCTACGGCATACTGGAACCGATCGACGATTACGCCGGCCAGTCCTGAGAGACCTCGTCGCTGGCCGTGGTGGCGCGCGGCAGTGGATGCAGGCCGGCCCGACGTTCGGCCTGCTCGGCCTGCACCACCAGCTGGCTCAGGCGCTGACTGAACAGCTGCATGAAACCGCGGTGCAGCGGGCGCATGGCTTCCATGTAGTCCACATCGTCGGCCTGCGCGCCGAGCGGGCTGCAGGACGACAGCAGCACTTCGTCCAGGCGCAGGGCGCTGTCGGGCAGGCGCACCAGCGCAGCGCGACGCAACCAGTCGCGCATGCCTTCGCGGTATTCGGCGGCCAGGATGTAGGCCACTTCGACCTGGTCCAGGTCCACGTCCGGGTTCCATGCCAGCACCTGGATCACCTGCGAGCGCTCGTCGAGCATGCGGCCTTCGGCGACCAATGCATGCAATTGCTGCAGCAGCCGCCACTGCACGCCGGCCGCATCACGTTGCGCGGCCGGCATCGCTTCGATGGCCAAGGCCAGGCGGCGCGCGAACAGCGCCGGCACGTCGGCCAGGACGATCGGGCCTGCATCGGCACCCAACAGGAAGCGCTCGGTGCGCAGCGCAGCGGTGTCGGGCAGGTAGCCGTCCTGCAGCGGGCGCATCACGCCGTGATCGAGCAGCGACAGCACCACGTCGAGCCAGTAGCGACGCTCCTGCTGCAGCGTGCGGTTGACCGACGCGTTCTGCCAGGCGCTGCGTACTTCGTCCAGGCGTGCGATGCAGGCCTGGGCATCCATCGCATCCCACGGCGCACGGGTGGCATCGTTGGGGTCGAAGGTTTCGGCGCTGAGCATGCCGGCGCCGAAGCGGTGCCAGGCAGCGCCACGCTGGGTGTCGGCCGGGTCGAGGCGGGGCGCGACCACTGCGGCCGGAGCCGCCGGGCGCAGCAACGCCGCATAGGCATCGGTCCACGATTCTGGCAGGCGTGCCGACATCGGGTAGGTTGCCGATGGCTGCGCCAGACCCTGCCGCGCCAGACGCAGGCTCCATGCCACCGCGCCGATCACGATGCCGACAAACGTCCACGCCAGCAGCCAGCTGGTAGCCGCCTGCTCGGGTTGCAGGACGCGAGTGGACGGCTGCACGAACAGCAACCAGCCACTGCCCAGCAGCGCGCCGAGATACAGCCAGGGTCCGAACTGCGTCAGCTGGCGATTGCGGCGAGATGCCGCCAGTTCGTGCCCGTCGTTGTGATCTTGAGATGGAGCGGCCATTACATTCCCCTGAACGCCTGATCGCGTTGAGAAGGTTATCGGCGAGGCAACGCAACTCTTTTGCCCCGCCATGGCGGCACGCACTCAGCCAGTTACAAATTCTTCAGTCGGCGGAATGGCGCACGCCGTGCGCGTCACCGACGTCACCTGCGCCGCTGCCGGGCCCTGCCATAGCCACGCTTCCAGCACCTCCAGCGCGGCCTCACTGCCGGCGGCGACCACCTCCACGCTGCCGTCCGGCTGGTTGCGCGCATGCCCGTGCAGGCCCAGCGCCAGCGCGCGCTCGCGGGTGGAGCCGCGGTACCACACGCCCTGCACTCTCCCGCTGACCACGAAGCGCGCCGCCTGCATCATCCCGCCTTGCCGGTGATGCCGACTGCCGCTTCGATGTCGTGTGCGGTGACCGGGCCGAGGAACTGCTTGGCCACCTTGCCGTCCGGGCCGATCAGATAGGTCATCGGCAGGCCGCGCGGGGTGGCGAAGTCCTGCGGCGGCTGATACGGGTCCAGGATCGCCACCGGGTAGGACACCGGGTGATCCTTCAAAAACGCCTGCATGTCGGCGGCGGTGATGTCTTCATAGGCCAGGCCAACCACTTCGACGCTGTCGCGCATGGTGTGCAGTGCCGACAGCTCCGGCATTTCCTTCAGGCAAGGCGCGCACCAGGTCGCCCAGAAGTTGACCACCACCCACTTGCCGCGATGCGCAGCCAGGTCGTAGGTCTCGCCCGACACCGTCGGCAGCGACAGCTTGGGCATGTCGGCGGTCTGCTGCACCACCGAGGTGTGGGCTGCACCTGCCGGGTCGGCGGCGGGTTCAGAGGTCTGGGGGGCCGTGGCAGGCGCAGCCGTCGAATCGGCCGCAGCAGGGGTGCCCTGCCCGGTGGGCTTGCAGGCGGTCAGTAGCAGCAACGGCAACAGCAGCGCGCACGCGCCGCGCACAAGGCGCATCGTCATGGAGGGTCTCCGGGGAGGTGGGTGTAGAGGTCGCCGACCGGTTGCGCCAGCACGCCGCGCAACGGTTGACGCAATTGTTCCAGCGCGGCGGCGGCGGCCTGGCCGTAGGCATCGTCGCGGCATGGCAGCGGGCGGTCTTCGATCGGCACGCGCAGCTGGCAGTTTTCGTAGAGTTCGGCCAATGGCACCACATCCAGGTCGCGCGCCAGCAGCCATTGGCCGCGCTCGTCGCGCCGCAGCAGGCGGATGCGTTTGAGCTCGCACAACAGCTCCTGCATCAGCGTGTCGGTGAGCATCGGCTCCAGCGCAAGAATGCGGTCCTCGTCCAGGCCGTTGCCGTGGATGCGCGCCTGCCGGAACCGGCCGAGCAGACGCAGCAGGCCGTAGATTTCGAAACCCGGTGGCAGGCGCATGGCTTCGGGCTGATAGCGAAACGCCGACATCGACGACGCCAGCGACGCGCCCAGCAGCACCGACACCCAGCTCAGATAGATCCACAGCAGCAGGATCGGCAGCGCCGACAGCGCGCCGTAGATGCGCTGATAGGTCTGGAAATTTCCCAGGTAGAAGCCGAAGCCCCATTTGACGATTTCCATCAGGATCACCGCCAGCAGCGCGCCCGGCAGCGCGTGCCGCAGCCGTACCGCATGCTGCGGCACCACGCGGTAGATCAGCACGATGCAGACGAACTCCACCGCCATCGGCGCCAGCCGCCAGGAAAATTCGGCCAGCCATTGGCCTTCGGTGGTGCGGAACAGCGGCAGCGCGAACACATACGCAGCCATCGCCATCGAGGCGGCGGCGAGCATCGTGCCCAGGGTGAGCACCGTCCAGTAAATCAAAAAACGCGTCACCTTGGGCCGGGCGGCTGCCACCCGCCAGATGCTGTTGAAGGTCTGCTCGATGCTGTGCAGGGTGATCAGTAGCGAAGCCACCAGCGCCACCATGCCGGCGACGGTGAACTTACCAAGATCTTCCAGCGAGCGGTTGAGATAGTTCTGGACCGAGCGCGCGGCGCCGGGCACGAAGT
The DNA here is from genome assembly GCF_040182365.1 of Xanthomonas sp. 10-10. Lineage (NCBI taxonomy): Bacteria > Pseudomonadati > Pseudomonadota > Gammaproteobacteria > Lysobacterales > Lysobacteraceae > Xanthomonas > Xanthomonas sp. 10-10. Next base: position 1,286,046 of record NZ_CP144460.1, on the reverse strand, counting down.
TGTTGAAGATGAAGTCGGTGAGCGCGTCCTTCCACTCGTTGAATGCGGGAAACGCCGACAACACGCCGAACACCACGATGGCCAGCGGTACCAGCGCGAAGACCGTGGTGTAGGCCAACGAGGCCGCTGCCTGGAACAGGCGGTCGTCCAGAAAGCGACGCCACAGAAAGCGCCCGAAGCTCACCGTCCGCGCGCGATCGCGCAGACGCTCTTTCCATTGGTGGAGTTTGTTCACACGCGACATCGCGCAAGGGTACCCGATGCGCCGTCATCACGGCCTTGCCGCACCTGCGGCGTGCAGGCAGGCGGTGGCATGGCCGATACTGCGGCAACTCAACAGGCGGCAGAGGCACGATGGCGGAGATTCTGGTGCTGTATTACAGCCGTGGCGGCTCGGTGGCGCGGCTGGCGCGGCAGATCGCGCGCGGCATCGGCGAGGTGCCGGGCATGAGCGCGCGGCTGCGCACGGTGCCGCCGGTGGCTGCGGTCACCCAGACCAGCGCCCCGCCGGTGCCGGACGAAGGCGCGCCGTATGTGGATCGGGCCGATCTGGCCGAATGCAGCGGCCTGCTGCTGGGCAGCCCGACCCGCTTCGGCAATATGGCCGCACCGATGAAGCACTTCCTCGACAGCCTGGGCGCCGAGTGGGCCACCGGCACCCTCGCGGGCAAGCCGGCAGGCGTGTTCACCTCCACCGCCTCGATGCATGGCGGCCAGGAATCGACCTTGCTGTCGATGCATCTGCCGCTGCTGCACCACGGCTGCCTGATCGTGGGCATCCCGTTCACCGAGGCCGCACTCAGCCACACCACCAGCGGCGGCACGCCGTATGGCGCCAGCCATGTCTCCGGCGCTGGTGGCGACCCACAGCCGAGCGAGGACGAAGCCCTGCTGGCGCGCGCATTGGGGCGGCGGGTGGCCGATGTCGCGCGGCGGCTGGCACCTCCGTGAGCGTGCGCGCCATGCATTGGCTGCTGACCGCGGCGCTGCTGGCGCTGGCGGCGTTGTTCGCGGTCTGGTTTCACGACGACCCGCGCCCGCTCGCCGCGCTCATCGTGTTCGTGCTGCCGGCAGCGCTGACCGGCGTGCTGGCGGTGCGCAGCGCGCGTGCGCGTTTCTGGGCCGGCGTGTTCGCGCTGGGCTGGTTCAGCCACGGCGTGATGGCGGCCTGGAGCCAGCCCCAGGCCCGCGGACTGGCCTGGCTGGAATTGCTGCTCGCGCTGGCCGTGGTGGCCCTGGTGGGTGGCCCCGGGATGGCGGCGCGCTTCGGCCGCACTCGCCCTCAACGTTGACCCAGCTTGGGCAGCGCACGCGCCGGGGTCGTATCATGACGGCCCTCGCGCGGCCTGCACCGCGCACGTTTGAAGGATTGGCAGCAATGGAAGACCTCCTGATCGTCACCACCGGTGGCACGATCGACAAGATCTACTTCGACGACAAATCCGACTACCAGATCGGCGACCCGCAGATCGGCCAGATTCTCAAGGAACTGGGCGTGACCTTCCGCTTTTCGGTGATTCCGATCATCCGCAAGGATTCGTTGCACATCACCGAGGCCGATCGCGAGCTGATCCGCGCCACCATCGCCGCCCAGCCGACCCGCCACGTGCTCATCACCCACGGCACCGACTCGATGGTGGAAACCGGCAAGGTGCTGCAGTCGATCGCCGACAAGACCATCGTGATGACCGGCGCGCTCAATCCGGCGCGGTTCCGCGGCTCGGATGCCGAGTTCAATATCGGCTGCGCGGTCGGCGCGGTGCAGTCGCTGCCGGCCGGCGTGTACATCGCCATGAACGGACGCATCTGGAATCCCGAGAAAGTGCGCAAGAACGTCGCAGCCAACCGCTTCGAACCGGTCTGAGGCCATGAGCAAGGCCACCCGCGCGACCAAGGCATTGGACGCTGCAGGCGTGGCCTACGCGCTACACCCCTACGACTATCAACACGATGCAGACGCCAAAGGCCTGCAGGCGGCAAACGCGCTTGGGCTGGCACCGCAGACGGTGCTGAAGACCTTGATGGCCTGGGTCGACGACCTGGCCGTGTGTGCGGTCATTCCCTGCGACCGGCGCCTGTCGCTGAAGAAACTGGCCAGCGCGTGCGGCGGAAAGTCCGCACGCATGATGGACGTGGCCGATGCACAACGCCGCACCGGCTACAAGGTGGGCGGTATCAGCCCGCTCGGTCAGCAACGGCAGACGCCGGTGCTGATCGAAGCCACGGCGCTGGACGCACCGGCGCTGTGGATCAACGCCGGCCAGCGCGGGTTGCTGCTGGAATTGCCCGGCGCACAGCTGCTGCAGGCACTCAGTGCGCGGGCCTGCGCACTGTGCGACTGAGCCGCGGCGGCATCACCGCCGCCACCCTGCTCAGTACGCCGCCGTGACGCTGACGCCTGAAAACGCCAATGTCGCCTTCAACCGCACGTAGTACGTACCGGCCGCCGGTGCGTTGACTGTGCAGCTGTCGGCATTGCCGGGCAGCAGGCTGCGGCAGCTGTAGGCGGTATCGGTCGGCAATGCACCTGCGCGTAGCGACAGATCGGCATTGCCGCTGCCACCGTTGAGCGTCACCTTCAGCGTGCGCGTGCCGGCCGGCACGTTGATCTGGTAATACAGCACATCCGACTGCGCCGCACTCAAGCCGGTACGCGCCACATTCCGGGCAAGGGTGGTCGACTCGATCACCGCAGCAACCGCGCCATCGGCATTGACCAGGCCCGCACCGCAGCCCTGCGTACAGGCAACCGGCAACGGCCGGGCGCTGCTCTTGAGCAGGGCTTTCACCGTGGCCGGCGTCAGCGGATTCAGCGCCACCGATTGCATCAACGCCACCACACCGGCCACATGCGGTGCAGCCATCGAGGTACCGCTGTACGACGCATACGCCGCATTCCCCGGCACCGTGGTGCCGCTGTTGAGCGTGGAGACGATGGCCTGTCCCGGCGCCGCGATATCCACGCCCTTGCCGAAGTTGGAGAAGCTGGCCTTGGCGCCCGCCGAGGTGGTGGCCGCCACTGCGATCACGTTCGGGCAATTGGCCGGCACGCTGGTGGACACATCCATATTGCTGTTGCCCGCCGCCACCACCACCGAACTGCCACGTGTCACCGCAGCGGCGATGGCATTACTCATCGTTGCCGAGCAACTGCCGTAGCCGCCCAGCGACAGGTTGATCACCGTGGCAGGATTCGGGTTGGCCGGCACACCGTTGACCTTTCCGCCAGAGGCCCAGACGATCGCATCGGCGATGTCGGACATGTAACCGCCGCAGCGGCCAAGCACGCGCAGCGGCAGCACCCTGGCATTGAACGCGGTACCGACCACGCCGACCGCATTGTTGCCGACCGCCGCCACGATGCCGGCCACATGCGTGCCATGCCAGCTGGAGCTGGACGCGGACGCACCCGGCCCGCACTCGTTGGCGGCGGTCCAGTCGCCCTGGTCGGCGGCACTGGCATCGCGCGCATTGCCATCGCGCGCCGTCGCCGGGTCGATGATGAAGTCGTAGCCGGGCAGGACATTGGCGTCCAGATCCGGATGCTTGGTGATGCCGGTATCGATCACCGCCACCACGATGCCCTTACCGGTGGTGCGATCCCACGCCGGTCGGATATTCATGCTGGCGGCGGTGGCGCCCATCGCCCATTGCTGCGGCACGCCCGGATCGTTGGGCACCAGCAAGGGGCGCATCAACACGTCCACTTCCACGCGCTTGACGGCCGGGTCGGCGGCAAGGCGCCGCATCAGGCTTTCTGCGTCCACGCGGTCCAGTTTGCGATCGGCCACCAACAGCATCGGGCCCGTGCTGAGCCGGCGAGTGGCCGACAAGCCCAACGCGCGTCCGCGCTTTGCAGGCACGGCGCTGGCGATATCGCGCCATGGCGCAGACAAGCCGGTCGCACGGCTGCTGCCGACGCGGTCCTTGTAGCTGACGATGAAACGTTGATGGGTGGAGCTGGACGCCAGCCCTTGCAGGCTGACCTCGCCAGCAGTGGCATAAAACGTGCAGGACAACGCGCAGACCAAGACAGCGTGGCGCAGCGCACCAAGCGAGACATGCGACATGGATCAACCCTCCCCAAGGCGTTGAACGTTCGGAAGACAACGCGCTGACGCCCTCTGCGACGCGCACTGCCTGATCGTGGGGCGGTTGCACACGGCCATGCCTCACGTGGGCTGGCTATCGGCGTGCCATCTGCATGGCTGAAGCGGCCGGACGGCAGTGCCATGCGCTTTGTTCAGCCATTGCCGCCGCCGGTTGGCCAACGCCCAGGCGTGGCCGAGGCCCAAACGCACACTGCCCCGCCGAAGCGGGGCAGTGCAGGTTTCAAAACACCGACAGCGACGTCGGGGCTGGCCCGACGTCGATGCCGGCGGTCAGGCCGGCATCGCGCATGGCCTTCGCCTTACGGGGTCTGGCTGACCGCGCCCGCCGCATTGACGATGCCGGCGCCGCAGCCGCCCGAGCAGGTGCCCGGCAACGGACGCGCGGTGTTCTTCAGCAGGGTTTCCACTGCCGCGGGCGTCAGCGGACGGCTGGCTGCCGACTGCACCAGCGCCACCACGCCTGCCACATGCGGGGCCGCCATCGAGGTGCCGTTGTAGGACGCGTAGCTGGCGCTGCCCGGCGTGGTGGTGCCGCTGTTCAAGGTCGACAGGATCGCCGAGCCAGGGCCGGAGATGTCGATGGTGCTGCCGAAGTTGGAGAAGCTCGAACGCGCGCCGGCCGAGGTGATCGACGCCACCGAGATCACGTTGGCGCAGCTGGCCGGGGTGAAGTTGGCCACGTTGGCGTTGCTGTTGCCAGCCGCCACCACCACCGTGGTGCCGCGCGACACCGCGCCGTTGATGGCGTTCTGGTAGGTGCTGGAACAGGTGCCACTGCCGCCCAGCGACATGTTGATCACCTCGGCCGGGTTGGCATTGGCCGGCACGCCCGAGACCGTGCCGCCGGAAGCCCAGACGATGGCATCGGCGATGTCGGAGGTGGTGCCGCCGCACAGGCCCAGGGCGCGGATCGGCACGACGCGCGCATTGAACGCGGTCCCGGCCACACCGGTGCCGTTGTTGGTGACCGCGGCAATGGTGCCGGCCACATGGGTGCCGTGCCAGCTGGAATTGGCGGCCGGCACGCCGGACCCGCACTGATTGGCAGCACGCCAGTCGCCCTGGTCGGCCGGATTGTTGTCGCGGCCATTGTTGTCGCGCGCACGCGCCGCGTCGCTGATGAAGTCGTAGCCCGGCAGCACGTTCGCATTGAGGTCTGGGTGGCTGGTGATGCCGGTGTCGATCACTGCCACCACCACGCCGGTGCCGGTGGCGGTGTCCCAGGCCGGGCGCACGTTGATGCTGGAAGCGGTGGTACCGAAGCCCCATTGCTCGGACAGCCGCGTGTCGTTCGGGGTCAGGGTCGGATACATGATCTGGTCGACTTCCACGTAGTCCACGCTCGGGTCGGCAGCGATGCGGCGCATCAGCGTTTCGGCCTCCGCACGGTCCAGGCCACGGCTGGCCTTGAGCACTTCCGACCCCAGCGCGGTGCGGCGCACGTGGCTCAGGCCCAGCGCGCGACCGGCGCGGGCCGGCACTGCGGTGGCGACGGAATTGAGCGATGCGCGCATCGACGTCGGGCTCACTGCCGGGCTGCTGCCGTCCTTGTACTTGACGATGAAGCGGTCCAGCGTGGGCTGCGATTCCAGGCCGGACAGGTTGACCTGACCGGCAAACGCCGGCACGGCCAGCAGGGAGGTCAGCGCGGAAACACCCAGCACCACCAGTGCGCGTGCAGGTGCACGACGTTGCGACACATTGGACATCGATCGTTCCTCAGTTTTTTATGAAGTGCCGCGGTTGCGGCGAGATGGCCGCCCTTGCCGCAGACTGCGGATCGGGTCGGAATGGACGGGCACGGGCGCCCGTCGAAACGACTGACCGGTGTCCATTCCGGCCGAGCGGCAATGCCTCGCCAGCGCCTGCCCAAACGGCAGACGTGGACGGACATCGCAGATGGGAGGCAGCGCTAGGCGGCGCTGCCTGGCCAGGCGGCCAGACAGCGCAACAGCGTCGAACGACAGGCTTAGTAGCTGGCGCGCAAGGTCACACCGGAGAACGTGCTGTACGCCTTGACCCGCACGTAATACGTGCCCGAGGGCGCAGTGATGCTGCAGGTTTCGGCATTGCCGCTGCGGTACGGGCGGCAGGTGTAGGTGGTGTCGGTCGGTGCACTGCCGGCGCGCACGTACAGATCCGCATCGCCGGTACCGCCGCTGATCGCCACGGTCAGCGTGCCGCTGCCGGCGGGAACGGCGATGGTGTAGTTCAGCTCCGCACCGCTGGCCGCACCCAGGCCGGTGACGGGCGTGCCGTTGGTCAGCGTATTGCCGGTTCCGCCACCGCCCCCACCGTTGCTGCCGCTGATGGCCGCCGTCACTGCGGCGTCGGCATTGACGATGCCGGCGCCGCAACCGCCGGAACAGGCACCCGGCAACGCGCGTGCGGTGTTCTTGAGCAAGGTCTCGACTGCGGCAGGCGTCAACGCGGTCGGCGCAACCGACTGCACCAGCGCGACCACGCCAGCCACATGCGGGGACGCCATCGAGGTGCCGTTGTAGGACGCGTAGCTGGCACTGCCCGGGGTGGTGGTGCCGCTGTTGAGCGTGGAAAGGATCGCCGAGCCCGGTGCGGACACATCGATACCGGCACCGAAGTTGGAATAGCTGGCCTTGGCACCGGCCGAGGTCGTGGCGGCCACTGCGATCACATTGGCGCAATTGGCCGGCAGCGAGCCGGACACGTTGGCCGAGCTGTTGCCGGCTGCCACCACCACGGTGGTACCGCGCGATACCGCCCCGCTGATCGCGTTCTGCATGGTGGTCGAGCAGGCGCCGCCGCCGCCGAGCGACATGTTGATCACTTCGGCCGGGTTGGCATTGGCCGGCACGCCGCTGACGCTGCCGCCGGAAGACCAGACGATGGCGTCGGCGATATCCGACAGCGAACCGCCGCACTTGCCGAGTACGCGCACCGGCACGACCTTGGCGTTGTAGGCGGTACCGGCCACGCCGGTGCTGTTGTTGGTCACCGCGGCCACCGTGCCGGCGACGTGGGTGCCGTGCCAGCTGGAGTTGGCAGCGGGAATGCCGGTGCCGCATTCGTTGGCGGCATACCAGTCGCCTTCGTCGGCCGGGTTGCTGTCGCGTCCATTGCCATCGCGCGCCGTGGTGGCGTCGCTGATGAAGTCGTAGCCCGGCAGGATGTTGGCATTGAGGTCGGCGTGCGTGGTGATGCCGGTATCGATCACCGCAACCACCACGCCGGTCCCGGTGGCCTTGTCCCAGGCCGGACGGATGTTGAGGCCGGCGTTGGTGGTGCCAAAGCCCCATTGCTCGGACAGCCGGGTGTCGTTGGGCGTCAGCGTGGCATGCAGGATCTGGTCGACTTCCACGCTCTGCACGTTGGGGTCGGCGGCCAGCTGGCGCATCAGGGTTTCGGCTTCGGCGCGGTCCAGCGCGCGGTCGGCCTTGATCAGTTCCGGCCCCAGTGCCAGACGGCGGACGGAGGCCAGGCCCAGCGCCTTGCCGGCCTTGGCCGGCATCGCGCGTGCGGCGGCACGCAACGAACTGCTCAACGCGCTCGGACTGGCCAGCGCAGTGCTGCCGTCCTTGTAGGTCACGATGAATTTCTGATGGGTTTGGGCAGTTGCAAGACCATCCAGGTAGACCTCACCGGCAAACGCAGGCGTCGCCAGCAACAGGGAGGTCAGCGCGGTAGCGCCCAGGACGGTAAGCGTGCGAGGACGCTTGCGGAAAGACTCGTTCGACATCGAATTCCCTTCCAAATCAAAGAGAACCGCCTTGGCGGTGTAATCCGGCACCGCCTGCACAGGTCGGCGCCGAGTCCCCGGCATCGATCCCCTGTTATCGATCCGTTCAGCGAACCTATCCCACTGCAACCAGACTGGACAATACGAAATCGACACTTTTGAAACTTAAATATCAGTTTTGTGACAAGCATCATGTCTGTTCAGTCCGCTTCCCACAGTTTTTTGACGGTGCACCTGTCGTTATTGCTGCACGGCAGCCAAAAAAAAGCCCCTGCGCTGACGCGCAGGGGCCTGTTTTTGACGATGTGCCGCTGACTCAGGACAAGCGCACCAGCCACCCATGCCGGTCGGGCACGCGGCCGTACTGGATATCGGTCAATTCCTGACGCAGCGACATGGTGACTTCGCCGGCAGGAGCCGACAGGTCGCCCACCGCAAAGCCGTCGCCCTTGAGCTCACCGATCGGGGTGACCACTGCGGCAGTGCCGCAGGCGAATACTTCGCTGATCTCGCCCGACGCCACGCCCTGCTTCCATTCGTCGATGGACACCTTGCGCTCGATCACGCGCATGCCGCGGTCGCGCGCCAGCTGCAGGATGCTGTCACGGGTGATGCCTTCCAGAATGCTGCCGGACAATTCCGGCGTCACCAGCGTGCCGTCCTTGTAGACCAGGAACACGTTCATGCCACCCAGTTCCTCGATGTACTTGCCTTCCACCGGGTCCAGGAACAGCACCTGCGAGCAGCCCTGTGCATAGGCCTTCTGCTGCGGCAGCAACGAAGCGGCATAGTTGCCGCCGCACTTGGCCGCGCCGGTGCCGCCCTTGGCCGCACGTGCGTACTCGGTGGACAACCAGATCGACACCGGCGCCACGCCCTTGGCGAAATACGGGCCGGCGGGACTTGCGATGACGTAGTAGGAGGCCTTGTGCGCGGCGCGCACGCCCAGGAAGGCCTCGTCGGCAATCATGAACGGACGGAAATACAGGCTGGTTTCCGGCGCCGACGGCACCCAGCCGGCATCCACGGCCACCAGCTGGCGCAGCGATTCGACAAACAGGTCCACCGGCAGTTCCGGCAGCGCCAGACGGCGCGCCGAGCGCTGCAGGCGCTCGCCATTGGCCTGCGGACGGAAGGTCCAGATCGAGCCGTCGGCATGCCGGTAGGCCTTGATGCCTTCGAAGATTTCCTGGCCGTAATGCAGCACGGAGGCAGCCGGGTCCAGCTGCAGCGGCCCGTAGGCGCGCACCTGGGCGTCATGCCAGCCCTGCTCGTTGTTCCAGGAAATGGCGACCATGTGGTCAGTGAAATGCAGCCCGAAACCGGGCGCGGCCAGGATCACGGACAGTTCGTCGGCGCTGCGCGGCGACGGAGAACGGGTGGAAGCGAAGGACACGGACACCGGAAGATTCCTGTATGGCGGGCGATAAGGACGCGGCGCCACATCTACGGACATGGCGCCTGACGGTCAGAGCATGCCGGTCTCGAGACGGGCCGCTTCGGACATCATATGCCGGCCCCACGGCGGGTCGAACACCAGCTCGACGTCGGCCTCGGCAATGGTCGGGATCATTTCCACCTTGCTGCGCACGTCGTCGACCAGGATCTCGCCCATGCCGCAACCGGGCGCGGTGAGGGTCATCTTCACGTCCACCCGGCGCTGGTCGTCCTCTTCGCGATGGCTGACCACCGCCTCGTAGACCAGGCCCAGATCGACGATGTTGAACGGGATTTCCGGGTCGAAGCAGGTGCGTAGCTGCTGCCACACCAGGGCTTCCACTTCCTCGTCGCTGGCGTTGTCGGGCAATTCCAGCCCCGGCGGGGCCTCCTTGCCGATCGCATCACCATCCTTGCCGGCAATGCGGAACAGATTGCCTTCGACAAAAACCGTGTAGCTGCCACCCAGGGCCTGGGTGATATAGCCATAACTGCCTGCGGGCAGGGTCACCGAATCGCCCTGCGGCACCATGACGGCATCGCAATCGCGTTCGAACTGGACGGGTTCGCTGCTACGGGAGTACATGGGCTGGATATGGGGCCGCGCCGGACGCGCGCAAGTCGGCCATTCTAGCCGACCAAGGCGATGCCGCTGCCGGTCGTGCCGCCGACGCTGCATTCCATCTGAAACACAGTCATCTGCAGCCACCGTGGCTCAGGCCGGCAATGCAGCGCAAAGCGCGCCACGCGCTCTATCATGTGTGCACTGTCAGGAGCCCCAATGCCGCCCACTTCCGCGTCCGCCAGAACCGCCCACTGGCTCTGGCCCCCGCTCCTGCTGCTGGGAAGCGTTACCGCCCTCATCGCCTGGCTGCTGATTGCCCTTGCGCTGGGCAACCAGGCCGGCTGGATGGCAGTGCTGGTTGCGCTGGAAGTGGCGTGGATGCTGCGCCTGGGTACGTTGCGCGCCGGCCGGTTGCGTATCGGGGTGACAGTGGCGACCACCGCACTGATCATCGTCGGCGCCAACTGGGGCATCGCCTCGGCGCAGCTGGGTAGCGCACTGGGCCTGGACCCGTGGACCTCGGCACAAAAGATGGGCACCGGGCTGGCATGGACCCTGCTGCAACTGGCCAACAACGGCTTCGACCTGCTGTGCTATGCCGCCGCGCTGGTCCTGGCGTGGTGGGCGGCGCGCTGAGTCGGACGTGCTCGCAACGGCTGCTGATAGGCATCCGTTGAAGCTGATGCTTGATGTGCACCGCTCAAGTCACGCCGCTCCTGCTTAGCGCTGGCGCTTTATTTTCCTGACGCAGCGATATCCGGGAGAGCTCTGCGGCTTGGTTGCGGGGCCCTTGCCAGCCCACCCTCGCGGGACACGCCGCAAGTACGTCCTTGTAGGCTCTTACGCGGCATCCATGCCGCGTAAGGTCCCGCGACGGTGGACGGGCAAGGACCTGTCGAGATGGTCGGTGGTTTGGTTGCAAGCAAGGCATGGTGTGCGTGGTTCAGATCACCGTGCGTTCGATCAGCTTTCCAGCGCAAACCGAATAACGGCAGCGGCTCAACAAAGCAACCTGCAAACTTTTCAGCGTCCCAACGCAAGACTTGCAATCGCAACAGGCAGCTTTTCATTCGAGCACCGACCAACTCCTGGTGCGGTGTCCTCGCCGGTTGCGGGACCCTTGGCGGCATGGATGCCGCCAAGGAGCCTCCACGGACGGATTCACGGCGTGTCCCGCAAGCGGTGAGGGCACCGCGCACTCGACGAGCCGAGCGTTTGACTGTCACTAAGCACTGCTGTGACTCAAAAGCTCGGTGGCTTGTTTCGGGCTGGCTGATAAGGCTGGCCAGATAGTGCGAATAGATCGCTCGTGAAGCAGCCGATCTGCGCTCAGCTGCAAGGAACTGGCAGCGAGAACACCGCCCCTCGACCAAGTGGCTTCGCAAATTCATCCGCTAAATCAGTCGCACAACGCCTCAGTGCCCGCCCCCATCCAGCGCCTTCAACTCACTGACCAGCGCGCCGGCCGCTTCCGCACCGTCGCCATACAACATGCGGGTGTTGTCGGCGTAGAACAGCGCATTTTCGATGCCGGCAAACCCGGTGCCCTTGCCACGCTTGATCACCACGGTGTTGCGTGAATTGACCACGTCCAGGATCGGCATACCGTAGATCGGGCTGGCCGGGTCGGTCTTGGCGACCGGGTTGACCACATCGTTGGCGCCGATCACCAGCGAGACATCGGTGCTGGCGAACTCGGGGTTGATGTCGTCCATATCGGCGATGAGGTCGTAGGGCACGCCGGCTTCGGCCAGCAGCACGTTCATGTGCCCCGGCATGCGCCCGGCGACCGGGTGGATCGCGAACTTCACCTTGACCCCGCGCGCGATCAGCCGCTGCGCCAGCTCCCAGATCTTGTGCTGCGCCTGCGCCACCGCCATGCCGTAGCCAGGCACGATCACCACCCGCTCGGCGAAGGCCATCATCGCCGCCACATCGCCGGCCTCGATCGGCTTTTGCGCCCCGCTGATCTCCTGCGCCTGACCACCGCCGCCGAAGTGGGAGAACAGCACGCCGCTGATCGGCCGGTTCATCGCCTTGGCCATCAAGCGCGTCAGCAGGATGCCGGCCGCGCCGACCATCATGCCGGCGATGATTAGCGCCTCGTTGCCCAGTACATAGCCTTCGAACGCCACCGCCAGGCCGGTGAACGCGTTGTACAGCGAGATCACCACCGGCATGTCGGCGCCGCCGATCGGCAGCGTCATCAACACGCCCAACGCCAGCGCCACCACGAAGAAGCCGATGATCGCCAGCGGCTGCAGACTGGTGGCCGCCCAGATGCCGAGCACCACCAGCGCCAGCGCGATCAGCAGATTGACCGCCTGCTGGCCGGGAAAGGTCACCCGACGGTCGAGCCGGCCGTCCAGCTTGGCCCAGGCGATGATCGAACCTGATAAGGACACCGCACCGATGGCCGAGCCGATCACCGCCAGCACCACGGTGGTGGTGTCCGGCCGCCGCGCCGCCAGCTCGGCGATCGCCTGGGCGCTCCAGTGCGCGGTGTCGCGATTGGCGAAGAACGAAAACCGCAGCAGCTCCACCGCCCCGATCGCCGCCGCCGAGCCGCCGCCCATGCCGTTGTACAACGCCACCATCTGCGGCATGTCGGTGATGGCCACCTTCTTGGCCGACCACCACGCAACCCCGCTGCCGATCGCCAGTGCGGCCAGGATCAACGGCACGTTGTGCAATTCGGGCAGGAAGAACGTGGCCACCGTGGCGATCAGCATGCCCAGCCCGGCCCAGCGGATGCCGCTGCGCGCGGTCAGTGGCGAGGCCATGCGCTGCAGGCCGAGCAGGAACAGCGTGGCTGCAATCAGGTAGCTGGACTTGACCAGCCAATCCAGCAATTCGGGGGTGGAGACGTTCATGGCGCATCTCCGCCAGGCTTACGGCTGGATTTGAACATCTCCAGCATCCGCTCGGTCACCACGTAGCCACCGGCCGCGTTGCCCGCACCCAGTACCACCGCGACGAACCCCAGTGTTTTTTCCAGGGTGGTATCGGCATGCCCCAGCACCACCATCGCACCGATCAGCACGATGCCGTGGATGAAGTTGGAACCGGACATCAGCGGGGTATGCAGGATCACCGGCACCCGCGAGATGATGACGTGGCCGGCGATGGCCGCCAGCATGAAGATGTACAGCGCTACGAATCCGTCGCTCATCGTCTTTCGCTCCACTGGCCGTTGCGGCCCGCCGATCATACCCACGCATCGGGCATGTCAACCGAATCGGCGCTGGGCCGTTGACGTCGTATCGTCCTCGCGGAAGCTACGCTGTGCTGGTGGGAACCCCTTTCGATCCGCAGCCTTCTGCAACGGCCGCCGCCGTCCCGGTGTCGCTGGACGCCTTCCTGGCCGGCATCGGCCCGCGTGCGTTCCGGTTTGCCGAGGCCGGTCTGCGTCACCGCGAAGACGCGCTGGATGCCGTGCAGGACGCCATGGTCAAGCTGCTCGGCTACCGCGAACGGCCGGCAGAGGAATGGACGCCGCTGTTCTGGAGCATCCTGCGCAGCCGCATCATCGACCTGCAGCGCCGCCGGAGCTTCCGCCTGAAATTCTGGGCGCCGGCCGAGCGCGCCGATGACGAGGGCCCGATCGATTGGGCCGACCCCGGCATCGGACCGGTCGGCGAGCAGCAACATCAGCAGGCCTACCGGCGACTGGTCCAGGCGCTGCGCAACCTGCCGGCACGCCAGCGCGAGGCATTCACGCTGCGCGTGCTGGAAGACCTGGATGTGGCCACCACCGCCAAGGCGATGGGCTGCTCCGAAGGTTCGGTCAAAACTCATCTGTCGCGCGCGCGCGACGCGTTACAAAAACAGTTCGAGGATTTCCTGTGAACCGCTCCCACGATCCGGCCCAGTTCGATGCGCGACTGCGCCAACTGCATGCCGCCGCGCTCACCAGCCTGCCACCGCAGACCCTTGCACGCCTGCGCCAGGCCCGCCAGGCGCCGGCCGTGCGCGCGCGCCGCGGCTATTGGTTGCTGGCCACCGCCTGTTCCGGCTTGCTGGCCATCGGCATCGGCTTGCAACTGCGACCGGGCGACAACGCCCCCGCAGGCGCGTCCGCGACCCCGGCCACGACCGTGGCCGGCAATGCCGCCAGTACCGACACCGACGACCTGCTGACCCAGAACCCCGACCTGTATGTCTGGCTCGGGTCCGATACCGCCCTGGCCATGGAATGAGCACGATGACCCGCACCACCCGCCTGCTGTTGACCCTGTTGCTCTGCGCCGGGCCATGCGTGCCGCTGTTGGCGCAGGACCGCCCGCCAGGTCCCCCGGGGCCTGGGCCGATGGACGGACCCGGCCCGCATGGCCCGGGACCGCGCAACGAGACCCCGATGCCGGAGTGGGACAAGCTGACCCAGCAGCAGCGTCAGGTACTGATCGATGCGCTGCGCGAGCGCTGGAACGATGTGCCCGAAGAACGCCCGCGCATGTACCGGCACGCCAGTCGCTGGCTGGACATGACCCCCGACCAGCGCAAGCAGGCCAAGGCCGGGATGGACCGCTTCCGCAACATGAGCCCGGACCAGCGCCGCGAGGCCAAGGCCTTGTTCGACCGCATGCGCACGCTCAACCCGCAGCAACGCAACGAGCTGCAACAACGCTGGCAGAAGATGAGCCCGGCCGAACGCAGCGCCTGGCTGCGCGAGCACCCGCCGACGGAGGATTGAACGCAGCGCCGTCGCGGCGAGCGCGACACGCCAGCGCATGGGTGCACCCCGGTCGCATGCGGACAGGCGCGCGGCAACCGTAGGAGCGCGCTGGCGCGCGATGAAGCCTTACCGATAAAGCTCCATCGCGCGCCAGCGCGCTCCTACCTGGAACGCCAATGTTCGAGGTACATGGACCCGGCGTGGCTAAGCAGTCGATGGCGCCGACCAGCGCGTCCTGGCCAGCAGTTCGTCGTCCCAGTCGAACGACAGTGCGCCTTCCTTGATCAACAACGCCGCGAACGCGTAGACGTTGCGCGCAAACATCTCGCTGGCATGCACCGCGCCCTGGCTTGCCAGATTGAGCGGCCCGGCGATCACCACGCCATCGAGCTCAAGGGTTTCGCCCGGACGCGTGGCCGCACAGTTGCCGCCGGTTTCCGCGGCCAGGTCCACCAGCACGCTGCCGGCGCGCATGCCCTGCACCATTTCGGTGGTCACGATCTTTGGCGCAGGCCGCCCCGGCACGGCCGCGGTGCAGACCACCACATCCACGCCCTTGAGATGCTCGGCCAGGCGGCGCTGCTGCTCGGCGCGTTCGTCGTCGGTGAGTTGGCGTGCATAGCCGCCTTCGCCGGCAGCGCTCACGCCCAGATCCAGAAAGCGCGCGCCCAGGGACGCGATCTGTTCGCGGGTTTCCGGGCGCACGTCGAAGCCTTCCACCTGCGCACCCAGCCGTTTGGCCGTGGCGATCGCCTGCAGGCCGGCCACGCCCGCGCCGATTACCAGGACCTTGCTGGGGCGCATGGTGCCGGCGGCTGTGGTGAGCATCGGGAAGAACCGCGGCGCCAGTTGCGCGGCGATCAGCACTGCCTTGTAGCCGGCCATGCCGGCCTGCGAACTCAGCACGTCCATCGCCTGCGCGCGTGTGGTGCGCGGCAGGCGCTCCAGCGGAAACGCAACCAGCTCGCGCGTGGCAAATGCCTGCGCACGCGCCGGGTCGGCATCGGGGGCGAGCATGCCGATCACCACCGCCTGCGGCTTGCAGTGCAGCAGCGCCTCGGTCGGCGGCGCCTGCACGCACAGCACGACGTCGGCCTGGGTCAGCGTCTGCGTGTCGGCAAGCTGCGCACCGGCCGCGATATATGCCGCATCGTCCATGCTGCTGGCGTGGCCGGCAGCCGGCTCGATCCACACGCTGGCGCCGAGCGCGACCAGCTTCTTGACCGTTTCCGGCGTTGCTGCCACCCGGCGTTCGCCTGCCGCCCGTTCTTTCAGCACCAGCACCTGCACAGCCATGGGTTGCTCCGGTCGCGCGCTTCAGTCGCCGCGATGCTAGCAGAGCGCACCGGCCGCGCCGGCGGTGATGCACCGGTGTGCCATTGGAAGGCAGATCGCCAGCGCGTGGACTGTGCGATCGCCTGCCGGCTGCGAGCCTGGCGCCTTGCAACTGCATTACGGCTCCAGCAACCCCTTCAACAGGGGCGCCATCACGGTTTCCGGCGCGAAGGCGCGCAATCGCTCGTGCCTGCCGTCGATCACCAACGAGGCATACCCGTGCACCGCGCTCCAGCTCAACAGGGTGCGTTGCTCCAGCACCGCCGGATCCGGGTCGCTGCCATGGCGAGCGATCCACTGGGCGCGCACCGTGTCGCGCAGGTAGGCCATCGCCGCCTCGCTGATCTGCACCAGCCGTGGCAGGCCGCTGGCACGCACGTCCAGTGCCAGCATCAAGCGGAACTGCTGCGGATAGTCGACAGCAAAGCGGATATAGCCCAGCCCGCAGCCCAGCAGCGGGTCGTTCACTTCCTGCTGGGTCGCGCGGATGCGATCGAGCATGCGCGCGTAGCCATCGGCCGCCAGCTCCGCCAGCAGTCCATCCAGCGAGCCGAAGTGATGCGCCGGTGCGGCGTGCGACACGCCCGCGCGCCGCGCGCACTCGCGCAGGGTGAGTCCACGCAGGCCGGATTCGCCCAGCAACTCCCACCCGGCACGCCGCAGTGCGGCCGGCAGGTCGCCGTGGTGATACGCAGCCGGGGCGTCTGGTCGTGGCATGGCGGTTCGCTTATCGGGCCCCCAGTGCAGCAGATAATCTTGACGCTGACAAGATTCAGGCACCAGACTCTGCACGCATCTTGTCATCGACAAGATGGCTCACTCCCCAAGGAACGCCCATGAGCTCATCACTTACCAAGCTGCGCGCGAGGTTGCTGCGCAGCCTGATGGCCGGCGCCAGCCGCCTGGCTCCTGGCCCGACCGGCCGCTACCTGGCACGCCGCTTCGTGACCCCGGGCCCGGCCGGACGTCGACAGGCTGCCGCTATCGCGGCCACGCTGGACGATGTGCAACGCCAGACGCTGCGCATCGACGGTTTCGACATCGCGGTGTACCAGTGGGGCGACCCCACCCGGCAGCCGTACGTACTGCTGTCGCATGGCTGGGCCAGCTACGGCCTGCGCTTTGCCGCCTGGGTTCCGCAGCTGCGGGCGCTCGGGTATGCGGTGCTGGCCTTCGACCAGGCCGCACACGGCCTGAGCAGCGGGCAGATCAGCAATCTGCCGCATTTCGTGAAGATCCTGCGCGAGATGGGCAGCCGCTTCGGGCGCCCCGCCGTCTTTATCGGTCACTCGCTGGGCGCCGCCGCTGCGGTGTTTGCCGATGATCCGGCCTGGCGCCCTGCGCGCTATGTATTGATCGCCCCGCTGGTGGAGCCTGCAGGCAGCGCAAGGCGCCAGTTCCAGGCGGCCGGCCTTGCGCCTGCGACCTTTGTGCCGTTCGAGGACTGGCTGATCGAGCTGACCGGCACCTGTTTTGCCGACTTCGACGCGTCCTCGCATCTGCCGCAGTTCGATCGCCCGGCGCTGGTCATCCACGACCGCCGCGATCGCGAAACGCCCTGGGAAGAAGGTGCACGCTTTGCCGCGCTCTGGCCGGGCGCGCAGCTGTTCAGTACCGAAGGGCTGGGGCATAACCGCATGGTCGATCACCCCTCGGTGATCACGCGCGCATTGGAGTTTGTCGGGCCGGCAGCGCCGTAGGCACGCACCGCCAGGGCATCGAGGTTGACCTGGCCGCAGGCCTTAGATGCGATCGGCATCAGTGGACTGCGCTGGCCGACGCGGTGCCGCACGCACGCACGCCAATCGCGAGCAGGCACGTGGGTGATGTGAGTTCTGCAGTCGTTCCACCGGCCTGCCGGCCAGGGCAACGCCAGCGTGCCTTCAGTGCACCGTGCCGTTGGTGTGCAGCGGATCCAGCCGATCGATCACGCCCTGCATCGCACTGTCGAACGCGCCGTCGTTGATGTGTTCGCGCAGGCGGCCCAGCCGCACCATCACTGCCAGCTCTTCGGGCGAGGCGACGCAGAAACGCACACCGCGGCGGTTGACGAACAACAGCCGCTGCGAGATCGGGCTTACCCACGATAGCTTGCCGGCCTGGACCTTGCCGTCCTTGTCGACAAAATCCAGCCAGGTACCGATGTCCATCGCACGGAAACGTTCGGCGTCGGCACTGTCGATGCTCTGCGCCACCGCTTCGGCACCCAGCACCACGCTGACGCTTTCGGCGGCCGGCGGCGGCAGGTTGACCTGCGGCAGTTCCGGCAGGGCCTTTTCCAGCTCCGGGCGCGCCTCGGCAATGGCCTGCAAGGTGTCGTGCAATGCGGTGATCGCCACCACCACCGCGTCGCCATGCAGGCCCACGCTGGCAAATACGCGATGCAACGCCGGTTGCCAGACCTGCAGCCATGGCTTGCCGATGATGTGGCGGCGCGCCTCACCCAGTTCTTCCAGCACGCCATCGGCCAATGCCAATGCCTCCAGCGTGCCGGGGCCTTCGTCGCCGTCGCGCAGGATGGCCATGGTCAGATGATGCAGCCACGGCTGGCGCAGGAAGTCTTCCACCGCCTTGGGCAACGGCGCACCGGCCAGCACGCGCTGCTCCAGCTCCGTCAGCGCGCGGCTGCGCGCGAGCTCGAGCTTTTCCTGGCCGCGCTGGGTTTCGGTGGCGCGGCGCTCGGCAATTTCCACACGGCGACGGTGCTGCGACAGGAAATCGCGGAACTCTTCTTCCAGGGTCAGGAAGATCGCCAGGTTCTCGTTGAATTCGGCCACCAGGCGGTCGACGATTTCCTCGACCTTGCCCATCAGCACGCGCTCGGCGGCACTGTCGCCGTTGTTGCCCTCGCAGGCCTCGGCCAGCGAATTGAGCAGACGCCGCGCCGGGTGGGTCTTCTGCACGAACATCTTGCGGTCCAGCAGCGCCACCTTGACGAATGGCACCACCAGCCGGCCAATCATCTCGCGCGAGCGGTTCTCCAGGTCGCGCTCGTCCAGCATCACGTCGAACAGCATGCCGACCAGATCGATCGCATCCTCGTCCATCGGGTCCAGCTTTGCGGTAGCCGGGTCCACGCCAAGACGCGTGGCGCTGTTGAGCACTTCATTCTTCAAACGCTGCGCAAGCGATTCGTTGTCGTCGCCGATGGCCGCCTGCAGCGTCGCGCTGGGGGTGGCCTGCAGCAGCGACAACACCGACATCATTTCGCGCTGACTCAGCGGGCGTTGCTGGCCCACCGCCACCGACGCGGCCGACGCCGTGCTGTCGCGCACGCTACGGGTCTGCTGCAACAGCTCATGCAGCGCATCCAGCAGCATGCCCTGGCTGCCGCCCGGATGATCGGCGTCGCCGTCCATGCCGCCGGCGCCAGACCCATCGGCATGGCCGCGTTGCGCGGCGGCCTGCATGCGGCCACGGCTATGCGCCCAGCGGTCCAGGAAGCGATTGGCCCAGGCCGGCGCGTATTGATCGTTCTGATCGTCGCCGTCCATGTCGGCGTTGCCGCCCTGCGCTTGGGCCTGCGCATGCTCTTCGGGCGTCTGCCCGCGCGGCTGCATGCGCGGTGGCGGGCGCTTGGGCTGCGAAATCTCCGGCATCACGCCGGCCTTGGCCAGGGTTTCGTCCAGGCGCGCGTACAACTTGCCGATCGGCTCGGCCAGGTCGCGTTCGCACAGCTTGATCAGCACCAGCCGCACTTCCGGGGCCAGGTCGCAGGTGGCGAACGCTTCGTGGATCGCCACGCCCAGATGTTCCGGACCGATCGGGTTGGTGTCGGCCACCAACTCCAGGCCACCGGCAACCCAGCCCAGGCGGCGGTCGACGCGCGCCAGCACCTGCTTGAAGTCGCGCAGCAGCACGGTGGCAAGGTTGCGCACCGCCAATCGCGATTCGAGCACGTGCTCGGGCACCAGGCTGAGCGGGCCGGTGCCCATGTCGCCGGCCAGCACCACTTCGGCCGATAGCGGCGTGCCCAGCAGTAGCGCCTGCCAGCCGTCTTCCAGCTGTTGGCGGAATTGCGTTGTCACGTCTTCGCGCTTGCGGCGCAACTCGCGCATGCCATCGAGAAAAAGCAACTGTGACGCGCCAGCGGATTCGGCGCGATCGAACAGGACATCATCGAAATGCGCCACTGCAGCTGCAAACACCTGCACGAGCGCGGGCACGAACACGTCGTGCGCCTGTTCGAGCAAGCGTTGGTCACGGCCCGGGTGTCCCGACGGACTGGGCTGAAAAGTCATGCGCAAAGGCTCCCCGCCTCTGCAGGCGTGAAAATATTCAAACGAGGAAAAACAGACGCGGCCCCAAATTCCGCCTTCGCATGGTAGGCGTTTCGCTCGTTCGTTAAGTGTGACGCAGCTCTCACTTTACTCGTGACCGCCCAGGGTTTGCGTGTCAAGCCGACATCCTAGCTCGCAACGCTACGGTGGAGCCTGTCGTGGCTCCTTGTACGCCTGCGGGGGTTAAGGCTTCAGGTTGGCAGTCGCATCCAAGCCGTCGACCACGCCCTGCATTGCGCTGTAGAAGGCGTCCTCTTCGCGGTGCAGACGCAGCCGGTCCAGCCAGACCATCATGGCCAGCTCTTCGGGCGAGGACACGCACAGCCGCCCGCCACGGCGATTGACGAACATCAGCCGCCCGGAGATCGGGCTGATCCACGACAGCTTGCCAGGTTGGACGCGGCCTTCGCGGTCGACGAAATCCAGGCTGGTGCCGATCGCCAGGGCGCGGAAGAAATCGGCAGTGATGCGGTCGAATTCCACCTGCGCCCCGGCATCGAGCATCGGCGTCAGCGGCTCTGCCACCGGGTCGGCCGGGCTGGGCGCCAGGCTCAACGCGCTCAGGGTGGGCGCGAGTCGTTCCGCATCGGCGACAGCCGGCGTGGGTGCCAGCGCGTGCAGCAATTCCAGCAAGGCCTGCTCGGCCTCGCGCGCCCCAAGGCCGGCCAGCGCAAACGCCTGCAGCAGCGCCGTCCGCTGCTGCGCGTCCAGCCCGGTGTCGCTGCGTGCAGGCGTCAACTGCGCCAGCACGGCATCGCCCACTGCAATGGCAGCGTCCAGGGCCGGGCCGGCGCCATCGGTGCGCAGCGCGGCCTGTTGCACGCTCGGATGCCAGACGCGGCTGAGGAAATGCTCCACCACCGGCGGCAGCGGTCCGCGCGCCAGGCGCTCGGCCAGCGCCTGGGCGGCAATGCCGCGCGCGCGTTCGCGACGTTCTTCGGCACGTTGCAGCTCATTGGCGCGGCGCTCGGCAATGTCCACGCGTCGCCGGTATTGCTCGTAACCGGCGCCGAACTCGGCTTCCAGCGCCAGAAAGACCGCTGGATGCTCATCGAAGTCGCGCACCACGGTGGCAACGGCAGACTCCACCTGCGCCAGCAAAGCCTGTTCGGCGGCGGTTTCGCAGCCGTTGCCGTCGCAGGCATCCACCAGCAGATTGAGCAGGCGGCGCGCCGGATGCCCATCGCGCACGAACAGATGGCCGTCGAGCATCGCCATCTTGGCCATCGGCACCAGCAGCTGTCCCAGCAGGCGACGTTGCGCCGCAGAGAGCTGGCTCTGCACCAGGATCGCGTCGAACAGCAGCGCGATCAGATCCAGCGCGTCGGCATCGTTGGGGTCCAGGCAGGTGGTGGCCGGGTCGACGCCAAGCGAGGCAGCCGCGCGCATGAGGTGCTGACGCAGCGCAGACGGCAGGCCCCGCTGGCCGTCGTCGATGCTGTCGAACCCGGCGCCGGGCATGGTCTGCAGCAGCGACAACGCCGAGACCACCTCGCGTGGCGACAGCCGCCGCAGCGCGGCCGACTCCGACCGGCCAGCCTCGGGCTCGCGCAGGCGGCGCGCCTGTTGCAGGCGCTGGTGCAATGCTGCCGGCAGCACTTCGCGGCCACTGCGCAGATGCACGTCGATCACCGCCACGCCGACCAGCGCCCCCTGCCCGCCGGACCAGTCGGCAAAGAAGCGGGCGATCCAGTCCGGCGTGTCGGCGCTGTCTTCGCCACCGGCCTGGCCCTGCCGCGGGATGCCGCTGCGGCGCAGCCGCGCCTGCGGCAGCTCGCGCAGACGGGCAACCTGCGCCAGGGCCTGCTCCAGCTCCGCATAACGCTGGCCCACGCGCGGCATCAGCTGCTGCTCGCACACCTTGATCACCGCCAGATGCACCTTCGCCGCCAGCGTCACGCCCTGGAAGGCCTCGTATAGCGCCACGCCCAGATGCTCGGGACCGAACGGGTTGCTGTCGCCATCGATGCGCAGCCCGCCGGCGATGAAGCCGAGATAGCGATTGAGCCGCATCAGCTCCGGCCGCCACTGATGCTGCAGGGCGGCGGCCAGATTGCGCACCGCCAGCCGGACTTCCAGATCCTGTTCGGGCAACAGGCTCAGCCCCGCCGCGCCGCGCGCCAGGGTGCGCTCGGCCGAGAGCGGGCGCGCGGACTCCAGGCCCTGCCAGGCCTTGGCCAGATGCCCGCGAAAGCGCGCGGTGATCGGCTCGCGCTGCTGCCGCAAGGCCCGGATGGCTTCCATGAAATCGTTCTGCGCCGCACCGGCATCGGCCGCCAGCCGGAACAGCGCCTCGGCCAGCGCATCCTGCACATCGATGAATGCATCGGCCAGCGGCAGCAACACGATCTCGCGCACCTGATCGAGCAGTTGCGGGTTGCGACTGGGTAGCGGCTCGGCGGAAACGAACTGGGTCATCGGACAACGCTGAAAGAGCGGGCAGGAAGGGGCGATGCCTGCAGACATCCCGGGGCCGGCCATCATGCGGCCGGCGTTGGGAAGGGCCCGTCTATAATTGGCGCATTCGTTGCCCAGAACCGCAAATTATGCACGCACCCTATTCGCTCCAGGCGCTGGACGCACGTCGGTCGGTCCCTTCCAAACAACTGGGTGAGCCCGGCCCGGATGAAGACACCTTGCTGCGCATGTTGACATCGGCGGTGCGCGTGCCCGATCACGGCAAGCTGGTGCCGTTCCGTTTCCTGCGCATCAGCGGCGACGCGCGGCATGCCTTGGGCGACTTTCTGGCCGAACGCACCCAGGCCGCCGATCCGCTGGCACCACCGGCGGTGGTCGAGAAAGACCGTAACCGCTTCAGCGATGCACCGCTGGTGATCGTGGTCGTCGCCACGCTACGCCCGGAGCACAAGGTGCCCGAGCAGGAGCAACTGCTCACCGCCGGTTGCGTGTGTTTTGCATTACTGCAGGCCGCGCAGGCGCATGGCTTCGGCGCGCAGTGGCTGACTGCCTGGATGGCCTACGACCCGGCCGTGACCGGCTATCTGGGCCTGGGCGAAAATGAGCGCATCGCCGGCTTCATCCATGTCGGCACGCCGCGCATGCAGGTGCCCGAGCGCGAGCGTCCGGACCCGCGCACCTTGCTGCGCGACTGGACCCCGTGAGCACGCTGCCGGGTGCCATTGCCGCGGCGCTGCCGGGCGGCCCGCGCCCGGAGCCGTTGTACCTGATCGATGCCAGCCTGTACGTGTTCCGTGCCTGGCACTCGATTCCGGACGAATTTCAGGACGCGCAAGGCTGGCCGACCAATGCGGTGCACGGCTTTGCGCGTTTTCTGCTGGACCTGCTGGAACGCGAGCGCCCGCAGCACATCACCATCGCCTTCGACGAAGCACTGGACAGCTGTTTTCGGCACGCGATCTACCCCGCTTACAAGGGCAACCGCGAGCCGGCACCGGATGCACTGCGACGCCAGTTCGCGCACTGCAAGGCGCTGTGCGCAGCCCTGGGCCTGAGCGTGCTGGCCCACCGCGAGTACGAGGCCGACGACCTGATCGGCAGCGCCTTGCACAGCGTGCGCGCGCACGGCCTGCGCGGGGTGATCGTGTCGGCCGACAAGGATCTGTCGCAACTGTTGTTCGAACACGACGAGCAATGGGACTACGCGCGCAACCTGCGCTGGGGCATGGACGGGGTCAAGGCGCGCCATGGCGTGCATGCGCACCAGATCGCCGACTACCTGGCGCTGTGCGGCGATGCGATCGACAACATTCCCGGCATCACCGGCATCGGTGCCAAATCGGCGGCCGTACTGCTGGCGCATTTCGGCAGCCTGGATGCGCTGCTGGAACGCATCGACGAGATTCCGTTCCTGCGCTTGCGCGGCGCTGCGCAAATGGCCGTACGGCTGCGCGAACAACGCGACCATGCGTTGCTGTGGCGCCAGCTCACCACCATTGCACTGGATGCACCGCTGGGCTTGACCGACGCCGGTTTCACGCGCGCGCAGGCCGATGCGGACATGCTGATCGGCTTGTGCGACAGCCTGCGCTTCGGGCCGCTCACGCGCCGCCGCCTGCTGGCCGTGTGCGACGGCGCCGCGCTGCCCCCACCTCCCGCTTCCCTGTCTCAAGGCGCCTGACCATGAACCGACACGACACCCCGCCCACCGTTGTCTACGAAGGCAAGTACCAGCGCATGGTCGTGCGCGGCACCTGGGAGTACTCCGAACGCGTGCATGCCGGCGGCCTGGCCGCGATCATCGTGGCGGTGACCCCGGACGATGCGATGTTGTTCGTCGAACAGTTCCGCGTGCCGCTGCAGGCGCGCACCATCGAAATGCCGGCCGGCCTGGTCGGCGATGTGCATGCCGACGAGTCGATCGAGCTGTCGGCGATCCGCGAACTGGAAGAAGAGACCGGCTGGACCGCCGCGCACGCCGAAGTGCTGATGATCGGCCCCACCTCGGCCGGTGCCAGCAGCGAGAAGATCGCCTTCGTGCGCGCCACCGGGCTGCGCAAGGTCGGCGCCGGCGGCGGCGATGCCAGCGAGGACATCACCGTGCACGAAATCCCGCGCGCGCAGGTCGGCGCCTGGCTGGTGCAGAAGATGGCCGAGGGCTATCAGATGGACCCCAAGTTGTGGGCCGGGCTGTACCTGGTCGATCACGCCCTGGATGGCACGCCGCGTGGTTGATGCCGCCGTGGACCCATTGCTTGGCCCAGAAGACCCGCCGGCGTTTACCGTGCACAACGCGCGGGCGGCATCGCCGTGGCTGTTGATCGCCGACCACGCCGGCCAGCGCGTGCCGGCACGGCTGGACAACCTGGGCCTGCCGCAGTTCGAGCTGGACCGCCATATCGGCTGGGATATCGGCATTGCGCAGGTCACCCGTCTGCTGGCCGAGGCGCTGGATGCGGTTGCCATCACCCAGACCTATTCGCGGCTGGTGATCGACTGCAACCGGCCCGATGGCGCGGCCAGCCGGATGCCGGAGGTCAGCGACGGCACGTCGATTCCCGGCAACCTGGCGTTGACCGCCGCCGATCGCCAGCAACGTATCGATGCGATCTTCGCGCCATACCACGCGCGCATCGCGGCCGAACTGGATGCACGCGCGCAGCGCGCGCAACCGACGCTGCTGGTGTCGATGCACAGCTTCACCCCGGTGATGGCCGGCAACGCGCGTCCCTGGCATGCCGGCGTGCTGTACCACCGCGACACGCGGCTGGCGCATCGTTTGCTGGATGCCTTGCGTGCGGAGCCGGACCTGGTGGTGGGAGACAATCAACCGTATGCGGTCAGCGATGCCACCGACTACGCCATCCCGGTCCATGGCGAAGGCCGCGGCCTGCTGCATGTGGAACTGGAAATCCGCCAGGACCTGATCGGCGACGCCGCCGGTCAACAGGCATGGGCAGATCGATTGGCGCGCATCCTGCCGCCGCTGGCGGATGCGCTGCTGCCGCGCTAAAAAACCGGCAAGCAGGGTAGGAGCGCGCTTGCGCGCGATCGGGCTTTACCGGTAGCGCCCCATCGCGCGCAAGCGCGCTCCTACGGGTCATGCGAGGGCATGACCCGTCTGCGTCCGACATGGTCGTTCAGGCAAACCCGTCGGTCGCGCGTACCAAGGCATCGACATTTTCCGGCTCGAACGCCGAGTGCCCCGAGGCCGGGCTGATCTGCAACTGTGACTTCGGCCAGGCCTTGTGCAGATCCCAGGCGCTTTGCAGCGGGCAGACCACATCGTAACGGCCGTGCACGATCACCCCGGGGATATCGGCAATGCGGTGCGCGTCGCGCAGCAACTGGCCTTCCACCTCGAAGAAGCCCTGGTTGACGAAGTAGTGGTTCTCGATGCGTGCGAACGCCAACGCAAAGTGCGCGTCCTCATGCCCGGTGACGAAGTCTTCGTCGACGTGCAAAAAGCTGGTGGCGCCTTCCCACACGCTCCAGGCCTTGGCGGCGGCCAGCCGCGTGGCTTCGTCGTCGCTGGTCAGGCGGCGATGGAACGCAGCGATCAGATCGCCATGTTCGTCGGCCGAGATGGCGCTGATGTAGTGCTCCCATGCGTCCGGGAACAGCCGGCTGGCGCCTTCCTGATAGAACCATTCCAGCTCGAAACGACGCAGCAGGAAGATGCCGCGCAGCACCAGCTCGGTGACCTGCTGCGGGTGGGTCTGCGCATACGCAAGCGCCAGCGTCGAGCCCCAGCTGCCGCCGAACACCTGCCAGCGCTCGATGCCCAGGTGCGTGCGCAGGCGCTCGATGTCGGCGACCAGATCCCAGGTGGTGTTGTCGGTGAGATCGGCATGCGGGGTGGACCGGCCCGAGCCGCGCTGGTCGAACAGCACGATGCGGTACTTGGCCGGGTCGTGGAAGCGCCGCATCTTGGCGTTGCAACCGCCGCCCGGGCCGCCGTGCAGCATCACCACCGGTTTGCCCTGCGGGTTGCCGCACTGTTCGAAGTACAGCGTGTGGCGGTCGTCGACCTTCAGGCTGCCCTGCTCGTAGGGCGTGATCTCGGGATAGAGCGTGCGCATGCGTCGGTCCTGGGCGAAAACCCGCATTGTAGCGATCGACGATGGAGCCAACGGCCGTGTCTTCCCGCAGCGGTGAGTGCCCGGGCACGCCGGCACGCAGTGACTGCACCGTCAGCGACACTGCAGCAGACAACCTTATTGCGTCGCGCCCGCCTCCCAGCATCCCAGCGTCACCCGATCGCGCTGTTCCAGATCCTGATGCGTGGCCACGTGCGTAAACCCGCGCGCGCGCAGCAGCTCGGCCACGGCCGCACCCTGATCCCAGCCATGCTCGAGCAGCAGCCAGCCGCCTGCGCGCAGATGCGCGGGCGCATCGGCCACGATCGAACGGATGTCGTCCAGCCCATCGCTGCCGGAGGCCAGCGCGCTGGCCGGCTCATAGCGCAGATCGCCCTGCGCAAGATGCGGGTCGCCGGCCGCGATGTAGGGCGGATTGCTGGCGATCAGATCAAAGCGCTCGCCGGCCAGCGGCGCGAACCAGCTGCCGTGGCGGCAGTGCACGTTCGATAGACGGTGACTGTCGGCGTTGCGCTGGGCGATGGCGAGCGCGGCCGCACTGGCGTCGGTGGCGATCACCTGCGCCTGCGGCCGCTCGCTGGCGATCGCCAGGGCGATCGCGCCGCTGCCCGTTCCCAGATCGGCCACGCGGCGGCCGGGCGTGTGCTCCAGCCGCTCCAGCGCCAGCTCGACCAGCGCTTCGGTATCGGCACGTGGAATCAGCGTGGCGGTGGAGACAGCCAGGTCCAGGGTCCAGAACCCTCGCGAACCGGTCAGGTAGGCCACCGGCTCGCCCGCCTGCCGCCGCTGCACCAAGGCTTCGAAGGCCTGCGCCATGGTCGGCGGCACCGGGTCACGGCCGTGCGCGAACAGCCAGGCGCGGTCGCGGCTCAGCGCGTGCAACAGCAGCGGTTCGGCGTCTCGACGGTCGATCCGCAGCGCGGCCTGCCGTAGCAGCTGTTCGGCAGGGATGCCTGCAGGATCGTCGCTCATACGGATCATTCACTCATGCGAAACATCGGCCGACCATTATCGGAGATGGGACGGCCCACCCGCAGCGCCAGATGCCGTCTGCAAAATCGATAGCCAAAAACTATCTATCCAATTCCATCAATCGATTTGAGAAATCTATCGATCCTGCCTACCATGGCGGCTGTTCCATCCCCCGCCCCCCTTCATCGCACGAGGAAACTCAATGTCTCTCATCAACACTCAGGTCCAGCCGTTCAAGGCGAATGCGTACCACAACGGCAATTTCATCGAAGTCACCGAGGCCAGCCTGAAGGGCAAGTGGTCGGTGCTGATCTTCATGCCGGCCGCCTTCACCTTCAACTGCCCGACCGAAGTGGAAGACGCCGCCGACAACTATGCCGCGTTCCAGAAGGCAGGCGCCGAGGTCTACATCGTCACCACCGATACGCACTTCTCGCACAAGGTGTGGCATGAAACCTCGCCGGCCGTGGGCAAGGCGCAGTTCCCGCTGATCGGCGATCCGACCCACAAGCTGACCCGCGCGTTCGGCGTGCACATCGAAGAAGAAGGCCTGGCCTTGCGCGGCACCTTCATCATCAACCCGGACGGCGTGATCAAGACCCTCGAGATCCACGACAACGCGATCGCCCGCGACGTCACCGAGACGCTGCGCAAGCTGACTGCTGCCCAGTTCGTCGCCAACAACCCCGGCCAGGTCTGCCCGGCCAAGTGGAAGGAAGGCGCCAAGACCCTGGCTCCGTCGCTGGACCTGGTCGGCAAGATCTAAACCGACTGACACCTCCGGCCTGTGGTTGAGGCCGGAGCATCTCCGGCCCAGCACTGGGCCGGGGGTGAACCGGAGCCGGTGCCGGGCTGCCCGCCAGCCATCGCCAGCACGCATTCCCGACATCGCGCCGGCTGCGGTTCATCCCCTTCCTCCCCCGGCGACCTGCGCTTGCGCAGCGACGCCACGCTCTCCCCTTGCCCATTTCCAGGAGTTTTCCATGTTGGATGCCAATCTCAAGACCCAGCTGACCGCCTACCTGGAACGGGTTACGCGGCCGATCCAGATCAATGCCTCGATCGACGACAGCGCCGGCTCGCGCGAAATGCTCGACCTGCTCGAGGACCTGGTGTTGCTCTCGGACAAGATCAGCCTGGACATCCACCGCGACGACAACCAGCGCAAGCCCTCGTTTGCGCTGACCACGCCGGGCCAGGACATCTCGCTGCGCTTTGCCGGCCTGCCGATGGGCCACGAGTTCACCTCGCTGGTGCTGGCGCTTTTGCAGGTGGGCGGGCACCCGTCCAAGGCTGCCGCCGAGCTGATCGAGCAGGTCCAGCACCTGGATGGCGACTACCAGTTCGAAACCTATTTCTCGCTGTCGTGCCAGAACTGCCCGGACGTGGTGCAGGCGCTGAACCTGGCCGCCGTGCTCAACCCGCGCATCAAGCACGTGGCCATCGACGGTGCGTGGTTCCAGGACGAGGTCGAAACCCGCCAGATCATGTCGGTGCCCACCGTGTACTTGAACGGCGAGCTGTTCGACCAGGGCCGCATGACGCTGGAGCAGATCGTCGCCAAACTCGACACCAACGCGGCCAAGCGCGACGCCGCCAGGATCGCGGCCAAGGACGCCTTCGACGTGCTGGTGGTCGGCGGCGGCCCGGCCGGCTCGGCAGCAGCGGTGTATGCCGCACGCAAGGGCATCCGCACCGGCGTGGCCGCCGAGCGTTTCGGTGGCCAGGTGCTGGACACCATGTCGATCGAAAACTTCATCTCGGTACCGGAAACCGAAGGCCCGAAGATGGCCGCCGCGCTCGAGCAGCATGTGCGCCAGTACGACGTGGACATCATGAACCTGCAGCGCGCCGAGCAGCTGATTCCGGCCGGTGCCGATGGCCTGATCGAGATCAAGCTCGCCAATGGCGCCTCGCTCAGGAGCAAGACCGTGATCCTGTCCACCGGCGCGCGCTGGAGGCAGATGAACGTGCCTGGCGAAGACCAGTACAAGAACAAGGGCGTGGCCTATTGCCCGCATTGCGATGGCCCGCTGTTCAAGGGCAAGCGCGTGGCGGTGATCGGCGGCGGCAATTCCGGTGTCGAGGCCGCGATCGATCTGGCCGGTATCGTGGCGCATGTCACGCTGGTGGAATTCGACGACAAGCTGCGCGCCGACGAAGTGCTGCAGCGCAAGCTGCGCAGCCTGCACAACGTGCGCATCATCACCAGCGCGCAGACCACCGAAGTGCTCGGTGACGGGCAGAAGGTCACCGGCCTGGTCTACAAGGACCGCACCGGTGGCGACATCCAGCACGTGGATCTGGAAGGCGTGTTCGTGCAGATCGGCCTGCTGCCAAACACCGAGTTCCTGCGCGGCACGGTGGAGCTGTCGCCGCGTGGCGAGATCATCATCGACGACCGAGGCCAGACCAGCGTGCCGGGGGTGTTTGCGGCAGGCGACGCCACCACGGTGCCGTACAAGCAGATCGTGATCGCGATGGGCGAAGGCTCCAAGGCCGCCCTGAGCGCATTCGATCACCTGATCCGCTCCAGCGCACCGGTCAGCGCCGAAAACGTTGCGCAAGCCGCATAAGCGCAACCGCAGCCATCGCCCGGCCATGCCGGGCGCTAAGCTGCATCGCACGTCAGTCGTTAACCGTCACCGCCTTGAGGGCTGCTGCACATGAATCTGCGTGACCTGAAATATCTGGTAGCCCTGGCTGACCACAAGCATTTCGGCCGCGCCGCGACGGCGTGTTTTGTCAGTCAGCCGACACTGTCCACCCAGATCAAGAAACTCGAGGACGAGCTGGGTGTGCCGCTGGTGGAGCGCGCCCCGCGCAAGGTGATGCTGACCCCGGCCGGCCGCGAAGCGGCGATGCGTGCGCGCGGCATCGTGGCCGAGGTGGAACAGATGAAGGAAGCCGCACGGCGCAGCCAGGACCCGGAAGCAGGCACGGTGCGGCTGGGCATCTTCCCCACCCTGGCGCCGTATCTGTTGCCGCATGTGGTGCCGCGCATCCGCGAGCGTTTCCCGCGCCTGGAGTTGCTGTTGATCGAGGAAAAAAGCGACCGGCTGATGCACCAGTTGCGCGAGGGACGCCTGGATGCGGCGCTGCTGGCGATGCCGTTGCAGGACGACCAGTTGCATGCCGAGTTCCTGTTCGAGGAGCCCTTCGTGCTGGCGGTGCCGGAAGGCCATCCGTTGGCGCGCCACGACAGCATGACGCTGGACGATCTGTCCGAACAGCGCCTGTTGCTGCTGGAAGACGGCCACTGCCTGCGCGAACAGGCGCTGGATGTCTGCCATCTGGCAGGAGCGTTGGAGAAGTCGGAATTCCAGGCCACCAGCCTGGAAACCCTGCGTCAGATGGTGGCTGCCAATGTCGGCGTCACCCTGCTGCCGCTGCTGGCAGTCAAGCCGCCGGTTGCCCGCTCGGAAAACATCCGCCTGATCCGCTTCCGCGAAGACAAACAACCCAGCCGCCGCATTGCCATGGCCTGGCGTCGCAGCTCGGCGATGACCGCCTTCCTGGAGCAGCTGTCGCAGTTGTTCAAGGAACTGCCGGACAGCCTGTTCACGCTGGAGCAGCCTGTGACGGGTCCCAAGGCGGTTGCGGCTTAGGATTCGGGAATCGGGAATCGGGAATCGGGAATCGTCAAAGCGTTTCCACGGCTGTGGTCGCTTTTGGCGACATTTGTAGATGACAAACAATGGCGGCGCGGAAGCGGCGCCTTTTGTTCTTCTTGCACCGCTGTTTTTCCAACGCTGCAGATTCATCCGTGCGGCTGCTTCCATCTGGCGGCTTAGATGCGCAGGCATTTGCTCCTGCCATCTGTGCCCTGGGCCTCTGTCGCAGCGCTCGCTTGATCGACGCGCTAATCCCGGCGCCCTGAAAAAACGCTTCGACCTTCGCAAGTCAGTCGCAGTGTTGCGCCGGGCAGGATGTATTGGGATCGGCCGACGGTGCCCTCATCTTGTCGATTCCGCTTGCCGTGTTGGCGAGCCGTATTCGTCAGGAGAGTGCCATGACTTCGCAACATCACAGCGGCTTGCCGCCATCGATCCTTGTCTCCAGCCACGACCTCGCACGTCTTGAGGCCTTGCTCGATTCCCCCGCGTTCAACAAACATCCCGCCGCCACTGCGCTGAGCGACGAACTGGGCCGCGCACGCGTGCTGCCGCCCGACCAGATTCCCGGCGATGTCGTCACCATGCACTCGCGCATCGAATGCGAAGACCAGCTGCACGGCGAACGGCATACGCTTACCCTCGTGTACCCGCATGAGGCCGATGTCCAGCACAGCCGCATCTCGGTGCTGGCGCCGGTCGGCAGTGCGCTGCTTGGCCTGTCGGTCGGCCAGAGCATCGACTGGCGCACGCCCGACGGGCGCGACCTGCGCCTGCGCGTGACTGCCGTGCACGATCAACCCGCTGCCGCGGGCGACTTCCAGCGCGCGGCGCGCTAACGTAGCGCGCTGCGTCCTATCCACGACCCGTTCCACGATTCGAGAGAACCCGCATGACTGCATCCCCCTCCAAGCTTGCCCAACTGCGCGACCTGTCCGTGGTCGTTGCCGACACCGGCGATTACGACGCCATCAAGCGACTGAAGCCGGTCGACTGCACCACCAATCCTACCCTGGTCAAAAAGGCGCTGGACCTGCCGGTCTATGCCGATCTGATCGAGCGCGAACTGGCCTGGGGCCGCGAGCACGGTGGCGAAGACCGCACCGCCACCGTCAACGAGGTCGCCGACCGCCTGACCATCGGCGTGGGCGTCAAGCTGGCCGAACTGGTGCCGGGCCGCGTCTCCACCGAAGTGGACGCCGACCTGGCGCACGACACCCAGGCCACCATCGCCAAGGCGCGCAAGTTCATCGCGATGTACGCCGAGCGTGGCGTGTCCAAAGACAAGATCCTGATCAAGATTGCCGCCACCTGGGAAGGCATCGAAGCCGCCCGTCAGCTGCAGCGCGAAGGCATCGACTGCAACCTCACGCTGATCTTCAATCGCTCCCAGGCGCTGGCCTGCGCAGAAGCCGGCGTGTTCCTGATTTCCCCGTTCGTCGGCCGCATCCTGGATTACTACGTCGCCCAGGGCCAGACCCCGGCCAGCATCGACGAAGATCCGGGCGTGGTGTTCGTGCGCACCGTCTATAACGAATTCAAGCGGCGCGGCTCGTCCACCGTTGTGATGGGCGCCTCGTTCCGCTCCACCGCGCAGATCGAAGCGCTGGCCGGCTGCGACCGCCTGACCATCTCGCCGGACCTGCTGGAAAAGCTGGATGCCGAACACGGGCAGTTGCCGCGCAAGCTCTCGCCAGCGGCTGCCGACAACGCGCAGATCACCCCGATCAACAGCGACAGCTTCGCCACCGACCTGGCCGCCGACCCGATGGCCACCGAAAAGCTTGCCGGCGGCATCGACACCTTTGCCAAGGACCTGCAAGCCCTGCGCAAGACCATCGCCGATAAGCTCGCCGGCTGATCGTCCTGACGTAAAAGCACGACCACCAACGCCCGCAGCCGATGCTGCGGGCGTTGTCGTGTTCGGGAGTGCAGCGAGGATCGCAGCACAGCGTTTTTTCATCCTGCTCGCACCACCGCCCGCGCATCCGATGCACCGCTTGCAGGTCGATACCGCTGCTCGGCGCGCTTCCCCGGCGCCGGCACACGCTGTCTGTTGAGGTAACGCAGGTAACGCGACGGATCCGATCCACACTGCGTGCCTTGCACATGGCGGCCACCGTCTGCTATCCCGCCTATCTCGCAGGCAGCCGCTCGGCTGGCCGATGAACCCGGTCGCGCTGCCGCCCGCTCCCTGCGCATCTCCACACCTTGCTTACAATCGCCGCACGCGCACTGCCTAGAATCCGGATACCTCAACTGGCGTAACGGACAATGGCAAACATTGCAGTGGTGATGGTCGACGGCGTGGCCGATTGGGAAATCGGCGTGGTGCTGCCAGCGGCGCGCGAATGGTTTGGCGACCAGGTGGCCATTGCCAGCATCGATGGCCAGCCGGTGCAGTCCATCGGCGGTCTGCGCATCACCCCGGAATTTGCGCTCTCGGATCTGGCGCCGCTGGATGCCGACCTATGGATCCTGCCCGGCAGCGAGCGCTGGCAGGCGGGCGAGATTCCGGGCTTGAGCGGGCTATTGGTGGAGCGCGTGCAGCACCAGCGCCCGGTCGCTGCGATCTGCGGCGCCACCATCGCGCTGGCCTATGCCGGCCTGCTCGACAACCGTGCCCATACCAGCAACGCGTTGGCATTTTTGCAGGAACATGTGGTGCCGTATGCCGGTGCCGCGCAGTATCGCCACGAAAAAGTCGTCACCGCCGACAGCGTGATTACTGCGCCAGGCACCAGCCCGGTCGGCTTTGCGCTGGCCTGCATGCGCTTGCTGCATCCCGAACGTACCGACATGCTTACGCAGCTGCGCGGCATGTTTGCCGGCGAATTTGTCTGATCCAACGGATGCAGGCACACCTGGCGCATTTGCTGCGCTACCGGATGCAGTGATTCGCCGCACCGATTCATTGCACCGGTTGGCTGTCGTGATTGGCTGTCGTGATTGACCGCAATTGCACCGGTGCGTTGCTCAGCCACACGCGGCGGCGGCGCGTCTGGCGCACGCCGCAAAAAAAGATGGCCACGTCGTCTCCGACGTAGCCATTCAAGTTGCCTGGCATGCACTCCCATGCGCTGCCTGATCGTGATAACGCTGCCGGTCACTATTGGCCATCGGCGCGCTGCCACGATCACGTGGTTGGCAGCGTTTCAATCCGGCCCGCCTTTCCGTCAGGCATCCAGCCCGATCGGGCAGCTCACTCCCGTGCCGCCAAGCCCGCAATAGCCATTGGGGTGCTTGGCGAGATACTGCTGGTGATCGTCTTCGGCGTAGTAGAACGTCGGCGCCGGGAAACGGATCTCCGTGGTGATTGCGCCATACCCTGCAGCATCCAGCTGCTGCTGATAGGCGTCGCGGCTGGCGAGTGCCGCGTCGTATTGCGCCTGCGTCGTGCAGTAGATGGCCGAGCGGTACTGTGTGCCGACATCGTTGCCCTGCTGCATGCCCTGGGTGGGGTCGTGGCTTTCCCAGAACGTGCGCAACAACTGTGCGAACGACACCGACGCTTCGTCGTACACCACCAACACCGCTTCGGTATGGCCGGTCTGTCCCGAACACACTTCGGAGTAGGTCGCATTGGGTGTCTCACCGCCGGCATAACCCACCGCGGTGGTGTACACCCCCGGCACGTTCCAGAACTTGCGTTCCGCGCCCCAGAAGCAACCAAGCCCGAATTGCACCTGGGCCAGGCCGGTAAATTCCCCGCGCAACGGGTGACCGTTGATCAGGTGCGTGTTATGCAACGGCAGCGCTTG
Source organism: Xanthomonas sp. 10-10 (assembly GCF_040182365.1). NCBI lineage: Bacteria > Pseudomonadati > Pseudomonadota > Gammaproteobacteria > Lysobacterales > Lysobacteraceae > Xanthomonas > Xanthomonas sp. 10-10. The sequence goes on along the minus strand of NZ_CP144460.1, from coordinate 1,251,062 downwards.
CTCGCGGCCAGGCAGTGCCTCGCCCGGACGTGGCATACGTTGTTTGAAGGCGCCGATTCCCAGCATGGTGCAACTCCGCAATCGTGAGGATTGCCTGCTGGATGGCGCCGGCCGCGGCAGCTTTCAAGCCTGCCCGGCCGGCACCCGTCGCCGATGCGGCGCTTACTTGGTCTTGGCGACCGCCGCGCGCGTGTCCACTTCCGGCATCGCCGAGCTGTGGTGGTTGATGATCAGCCACTTGCCGTCGCGCTTTTCGTAGACGAAGGTGTAGCGCGCCTGCACATCGCTCTTCTTACCGTCCTTGTCGGTCAGCGTGAAGGTGTACACACCGGCATCCACCGCGCTGTCGTCATCGAGCACGCGCACGGTGCGGTAATTGACCACGCCCTGAGGCTTTTTGGTCAGGAACATCTCGAAGTACTTTTCGATCTGCTGGCGCGAGGCGCGTACTTCGTTGGACACGGTCGGCAGCAGCACGCCATCGGGCGCATACAGATCGGCCACCTTGTGCGGGTTGCCCGTGGCCAGCGCGGCGTTCCAGGTGTCGAACAGCGCAGCGACTTCACGCTCTTCGCCGCCAGCCGGCAGCGTGGCCTTGTCGGCGTAGTGCATGACGCCGCCGGCCAGCGCCGGGGTGGCAGCCAGAGCCAGAACCAAAGAGGACAGAGTGCGACGCATGGGAAATCTCCGTTGGGTTGTGGTGGGGTGCCTCAGCGGGCGAGCTCAGTATCGAAATCGAGCGACCCCAACAATTCTGCCGAGTGGCATATACTCAAATATGCTGATCGGCCTAGAGCGAATCCATGGAAACCCCTACCAATGCTGGCGATTGGCGTCTGAGCTTGCGGCGCGAGGCTTCCGATAGCGCGCGCTGGCAGGCGTTATGGGAGGCGGCCGTGGCCCTGCGTCAGGCGCACACGCCCGAGCACGCCTGCGATGCGGTGCTTGGCCGCGTGCTGTTGTTGCTGGGCCTGGAACACGGCGCCGTGCTGGCGCAGCGCGGGCCGCGCGCGCAGGTGCTGGCCAGCCGCGGACGCGCACTGCCGCCCGGTGCCAGTGCAGCCGGCGATGGCCACGAAGCGGCCTGGCTGATGCCGCCACGCCCCAGCGACATGCGCGAAGCCAAGGTGCCGATCCATGCGATGGGCACGACCCACGGCATGCTCTGCGTGGCCTGGCACGACAACCGCCCCGCGCCCGGCAACGACGACGTGCAGGCGCTGCAGGCCTTCGCGCTGTTGTTGCCGGCGATGGTGGCCGAACCGGCCAAGCCGATCGCCACGCGTCGGCGCAAACCGATACAGGACGACCGCCTCAGCGCGCTGAGCAAGCGCGAAAAACAGGTGCTGTCGCTGCTGCCGCGCGGGCTCACCAACGCCACCCTGGCAGCTGAACTGGGGATTTCTCCCGGCACCGTGAAAGTGCATGTGGAGCGAATCCTGCAGAAACTTGAGGTAAAAGATCGCACCCAGGCCGCGGTGTACGCGGTCCAAGCCGGACTCGCGCTATGAATGCATTGGCAGTGCGTTGGAACGATTGGCCGATCACCCGCAAGAGTCTGGCGGTGGTGACCCTGCCGCTGCTGTTGCTGGCGGTGGCGCTGATGGCGATCTACAGCGTGGAGCGGCAGAACATCGCCGCCGAAAACGACGTGCGCCAGACGCTGGAAGTGTTGAGCGACCTGTACGAAGCGCATGCGTTGTTGGCCGAAACCGCGGCCGGCGTGCGCGGCTACCGGCTGGTGCGCCGCGACGAATTCCTCACCCCGTACCGCGATGCCGAACCGCGGCTGCAACGCGTGGCCGAGCGCCTGTCGCAACGCATCACCGACCCGGGGCAGGCGCAGCGGTTTGCGCGCATCAAGCCGTTGTTTGCGGAAAAAATGCAGGGTTGGCGCCGCTTGCTGGCCCCGGATCTGAGCCGCGAGGAAGAGATCCGCCAGCTCTGGGACGGCAAGTACAAGCTCGACATCCTGCGTGCCGAGCTGCGCGAGCTGCGCAATTACGAAACCGCGCAATTGCAGGTGCGCACCGCCAAGGCGCAGGGCTTGCGTCAGCGCAATCTCATCATCACCCTGAGTGCGGCCATGCTCGGTGGCCTGGGCGCGGTGTTCGCGGTAGCGTGGTTCGCCTCGGCCTTGTCCGGGCGGCTGCGCACCCTGGCGGCCAACGCCGACCGACTGGGCGAAGGCCTGCCGCTGGCACCGCAGCCGCGTGCCGGCGATGAATTGGGCCAGGTCGGTCAACGCCTAGCGCAGGCCAGCGAGCTGCTGGCCGCACGTGCGGCCGAAGCGCAGCTGGCACGGCGCGAGGCGGAAACCGCCAACCGCGCAAAAACCGAATTCCTCTCGCGCAGCAGCCATGAACTGCGCACACCGCTCAATGCGATCCTGGGCTATGCGCAGGTACTGGAAATGGACCTGCCCGAGCCCGGTCCCCGCCGCCATCTGCAGCACATCCTGGGCGCCGGCCGGCACCTGCTGGGGCTGATCACCGAGCTGCTGGACATCGCGCGGATCGAGGCCGATCAACTGGATCTGAGCCCGGAACCCATCGCGGTGCGCGCAGCCGTGCACGAGGCGCTGGGCCTGATCGCGCCGGATGCCGACAGGTACGGCATCGCGCTGCAGCCGGCCGCCATCGACGGGCCATGGACGGTCCGCGCCGACGCGCAGCGGTTGCGTCAGGTGCTGCTGAATCTGCTGTCGAACGCGGTCAAGTTCAATCGCCCCGGAGGCCAGGTGCAGGTCACCGCACAGGCAGATGGCGAACAGGTGCGTATCACCGTGGCCGACCAGGGCACGGGGCTGACGCCGGCGCAGATCGAGCGCCTGTTCACACCGTTCGAGCGACTGGGCGCCGAGCGGTCGGCCGTGGAGGGTACCGGTCTGGGCCTGGCGTTGAGCAAGCGCCTGATCGAGGCGATGGGTGGGCAGATCGGCGTGGACAGCAGCCGCGATGGCGCACGCTTCTGGATCGCGCTGCCGCAGGGCGAGCCGCAGCGCAGCGAGCCGGCGCGCACCCTGCTGCCCCCCAGCACCAGCGGCAGCGGGGTGTGCCGGCTGCTGAGCATCGAAGACAACCCGTCCAACCAGGCGCTGATCCGCACCCTCACCGAGCGTCGCCCGCAGTGGCATTTGCTCGAAGCCGCCAGCCTGGCGCAGGCACGCGAGCTGCTGCAGCAGGGCGTTCCGGATCTGATCCTGCTGGACCTGCACCTGAGCGATGGCAACGGCGAAGAACTGCTGCGCGAGCTGCAGGCGCAGCCGGCCACGGCACAGGTGCCGGTGGTGGTGATCAGCGCCGATGCCACCACCGCCACCCTGGCGCGCGTCGGAAATCAAGGCGTGCGTGCGTATCTGACCAAACCGCTCGATGTAGCGGAATTCTTCACCGTGATCGACGGGCTGCTGGCATGACACGCGACGAAATCCTGGGCTCGCGCATTCTCATCGTCGACGACGAGCCGGCCAATGTCCGGCTGCTCGAAGACCTGCTGCAGCGCGAAGGCTTCCAGCAGGTCATCGCCACCACCGACCCGCTACGGGTGATGGGGCTGGTGTCGGCGTTCGCGCCCGACCTGATCCTGCTGGACCTGAAGATGCCCGAGCTGGACGGCTATGCGCTGCTGGAACAGCTGGCGCGGCTGTCCGACCCGGGGCATTTCCTGCCGGTGATCGTGCTCACCGCCGACCCCAGCCGCAGCGCGCGTCACCGCGCATTGGGCCTGGGCGCCAAGGACTTCCTGACCAAGCCACTGGACACCTTCGAGGTCGCGCTGCGGGTGTGGAACGTGGCCGAAACCACGGTGCTGTTCAAACGCCTGCGCGCACTGGCCGCGCCGGAGGCCGCGCCGCCAGGATGGCGTCGGCCGGAATGATGGTGCATGTCGCAGGAGCGCACCCGGGCGCGACGAGGCTTTATCGGTAACGCCCGTCGCGCCCGGGTGCGCTCCTACGACTGGCGCTGCGCTACAGCGCGCGGGTGACCTCGCCGCACAGGCCGATGTCGGCCAGCACCGCTTGCGCCTGGCTCAGATGGATGTCGGCCACGCACACCTGCAGCACGCCGAAGGCCGGCAATTCGCCGGCGCCGCCCAGCAGCGATTCGCCGAACACGAAAGAAGTGATGCCGGCATCTTCCAGCGCGTGCTTGGCCAGATGCGCATCGATGATATGGCTGGCGCGATAGGCAACCTGCATCAGCCACGCTCCGCGCGTTCGCGTTCGCGTTCTGCGCCGTTGCGCCATTCGCGCAGCGCCGGCAGCGCATCCAGGGCGGCCAGGTAATCGCCGGCAGCCTCGAACAGCGGTACGCCATAGCTGGCAAAGCGCAGCGCAACCGGGGCATACATCGCATCGACGATACCGAAGTTGCCGCACAGGAAAGTGCCGGCATGGCCGTGCTCGGCGCGCAGGCTGGCCCACAGGGCCTGGATGCGGGTGATGTCGCATTCGGCCGCCGCATCCCACTGCGCCGGACCAGGCGGACGCGCCAGATCCATCGGCAACTGCATGCGCAAGGCGGCAAAACCCGAATGCATTTCGGCCGCGGCCGCGCGCGCCTGGGCCTGCACCGCCAGATCGGCCGGCCAGCCGCGGCCGTCGAGCCAGCGCTCGTTGATGTATTCGCAAATCGCCAGCGAATCCCAGACATGCAGGGTGTCGTCCCACAGCACCGGCACCTTGCGGGTGGGCGAATAACCGGCAATGCGCGCCTGGAACTCGGGCGTATCCAGCGGCAGGCGAACTTCGTCGAACGGCACCTGGAAATGTCGCAGCAGCAGCCACGGCCGCAACGACCACGAAGACAGGGTTTTGTCGCCGATCACCAGGCGGGGCAAAGGCATGCGCTGCTCGCTGCAGAGGGTCGGCGCAGCGTACGCGTCGGGGCCGGCCACCGCCAGCAGTGCCGACCGGGCGCAGCCGCACTCCTTCTGGCAGCCTCGCGGCGGCCTGACGGCTCGCCGCAGCTTGCGGCCTTGGGGATGCCCGTTGCGCCAGCGAAGTGCGCTGATGGCAGGGATGCGGGGGCCTTGCCGGCACTTCACGCCGCCGTAAACCGCATCAGCCGAGCGCGCAACACCCACGCCGCCTACCCCTAACCGGTGCCACCGCCTAAACTTGCGGTTTACTTATTGCCGATGCCCCGCATGTCCGAGATTCCAGCCACCGACGCCACCGCCCCGGCGGAGAAGAAAGACTTCATCCGCCAGATCGTTCGCGAGGACCTGGCCAGCGGCAAGCACACGGTCATCCGCACCCGCTTCCCGCCCGAGCCCAATGGCTACCTGCACATCGGCCACGCCAAGGCGATCTGCCTGGACTTTGGCCTGGCAGCCGAGTTCGGCGGCCTGTGCAACCTGCGCCTGGACGACACCAACCCGGCCAAGGAAGACCCCGAATTTGCAGCCGCCATCCAGGATGACGTGCGCTGGCTGGGCTACGCGTGGGCGCAGCTGCGCCACGCGTCGGATTACTTCGAGGTGTATTACCTGGCTGCGCAGAAGCTGATCCGCGATGGCCATGCCTTCGTCTGCGACCTGTCCGCCGAACAGGTGCGCGAGTACCGCGGCACGCTGACCGAGCCCGGCCGCGATTCGCCGTACCGCGAGCGCAGCATCGAGGAAAACCTGGACCTGTTCGGCCGCATGCGCGCCGGCGAATTCCCCGATGGCGCACGCACGCTGCGCGCCAAGATCGACATGGCCAGCGGCAACATCAACCTGCGCGACCCGGCGCTGTATCGCATCAAGCATGTCGAGCATCAGAACACCGGCAACGCCTGGCCGATCTACCCGATGTACGACTTTGCGCACTCGCTGGGCGATGCAGTGGAAGGCATCACCCACTCGCTGTGCACGCTGGAGTTCGAAGACCACCGCCCGCTGTACGACTGGTGCGTGGACAAGGTGGACCTGGCCGGGCATCCGGAGTTGCTGCAGCCGCTGCTGGACAAGGGCCTGCCGCGCGAGGCCGCCAAGCCGCGCCAGATCGAATTTTCGCGCCTGAACATCAACTACACGGTGATGAGCAAGCGCAAGCTCACCGCGCTGGTGGAAGAACAGCTGGTGGATGGCTGGGACGACCCGCGCATGTACACGCTGCAGGGCCTGCGCCGGCGCGGCTATACACCGGCGGCGATGCGCCTGTTCGTGGACCGGGTCGGCATCAGCAAGCAGAACTCGCTGATCGACTTCTCGGTGCTGGAAGGCTGCCTGCGCGAAGATCTGGATGCCGCGGCGGCGCGCCGCATGGCGGTGATCGACCCGCTCAAGCTGGTGCTGAGCAACCTACCCGACGGCCATGCCGAGACACTGCAGTTTTCCAATCATCCCAAGGATGAGAGCTTCGGCACGCGTGAGGTGCCGTTCTCGCGCGAGCTGTGGATCGAGCGCGAGGATTTTGCCGAGGTCCCGCCCAAGGGCTGGAAGCGCCTGGTGCCGGGCGGCGAAATCCGTCTGCGTGGCGCGGGCATCGCGCGCGTGGACGAAGTGATCAAGAACGCGGACGGCGAGATCGTCGAGCTGCGCGGCTGGCTGGATCCGGAATCGCGTCCGGGCATGGAAGGTGCCAACCGCAAGGTCAAGGGCACCATTCACTGGGTCAGTGCGGCGCATGCGGTGGAGGCGGAAATCCGCCTGTACGACCGACTTTTCTCGGTAGAAAAGCCCGACGACGAATCCGAAGGCAAGACCTACCGCGACTATCTCAACCCCGACTCCAAGCGCAGCGTGCGCGGCTATGTGGAGCCGTCGGCGGCGCAGGCAGCACCGGAGCAGGCGTTCCAGTTCGAACGTACCGGGTATTTCGTGGCCGACCGCCGCGACCACAGCGCGGCCACGCCGGTGTTCAACCGCAGCGTGACCTTGCGCGATACCTGGGCCAAGTAATCGCGGCAACCACGTCGGCGACGCCTGCGATACGGCAGGCGTCGCCGATTGTTTGATGGGAAGATGGAATCGTTCGCCCGCCTTGTTCGAACAACCGGCTTGCGGCCGTCCGGCTGCTGATCGCAGCGGTGTCGTTGCCCACGACGCTCACCCGTGCATGCGGGGGCCAATCATCCTGCATGACGCCTGCAAGCGGACGATCGTGAGAGGCAATGAAAGATCGCGTCGGGCATGCTGCTTGCGGGCGCACCGCTGTGGACTGCTTCATTGTGGACAGAGTGCCGCGGGCATGCGTGCGAGCGGCGAGCTTGATCAACGCAGCGCTGCACTGCACGCTGCAGCGCATTGCATAAAGGAGAAGCACGATGCGTGAGCGCCTGACGATGGGCGTGGCCTGTGGCATCGGTGCGGGCGCGTTATGGGGGCTGGTGTTTCTGGCACCGCAGTTGTTGTCGGCGTTCACCCCGCTGCAATTGGCAGTGGCGCGCTATCTGTCGTATGGCGTGGTGGCCGCGCTGGTACTGGCCCCGCGCGCGCGACAGACCGCTGCCCGTCTGGGTCACGCCGAATGGTGGGCGCTGGTTCGCCTGAGCCTGATGGGCAATCTGATTTATTACGTATTGCTCGGCAGCGCGGTGCAGTGGGCCGGTAGCGCGGCCACGGCGCTGATCATCGGGCTGCTGCCGGTGGTCGTCACCGTCATCGGCACGCGCGCCGCCGGCGCGGTGCAACTGCGGCGGCTCGCCGCGCCATGCCTGCTCTGCGTCATCGGTGTGGCATTGGTCGCGCTGGACACCGTGCAGGACGACTCCGGGCAGCAGGCGAACGACCGCCTCACCCGCATTGCCGGCTTGCTGTGCGCAGTCGGTGCACTGGTCTCGTGGTCGGCCTATTCGATCGCCAATGCACGCTGGTTGCGTCGCCGTCCCGACCTGTCAGGCGGCGACTGGTCGCTGCTCACCGGCGTGGTCACCGGCGCATTGGCGCTGTTGCTGGCGCCGGCCGCACTGATCGGCAGCGGGCCACATGCGCCGCTCGACTGGGCAAGTTTCTGGGGCATTTCGCTGTTGCTGGGCATCCTGGCCTCGGTGATCGGCAATGCCTTGTGGAACCGGGCCAGCCGCGTGCTGCCGCTGACCCTGGTCGGGCAGATGATCGTGTTCGAAACGATCTTTGCGCTGCTGTACGGCTTTGCCTGGGAAATGCGCCTGCCCACGCCACTGGAGCTGGCCGCCATCGCCTGCCTGCTGGTCGGCGTGCTGTGGTGCGCAGCACTGCATGCGGAAGCGAAATGACGCCGACAGCTGATGCACCCATCGGCCTAGATTGCAGGCTGTGTCCGCCAACAACGCCGCCATGTGCCTCCCACAACCACGTTTACGCTCACCCGCAAACACGTTGCGCAGCGCGGTGTTTTCGCTGTCGATCGGCCTGACGGCCTGCTCGCCGCAGCCGCCAGTCTCGAACGCGACGACTCCGGCCGAGGTGTTCTGCACGCTTGTTCCGGGGCGGGCAGATGAGGATCTGCCCAGCGATCGCCGCGACGAAAGCATGCAGCAACTGGACCTTGCCACACGCTGCAACCGGGCGCTGCGCAGACAGCATTGACTGCACGGACGCCGCAGGCGTATTTCGATCACACGCCAGGCCCTGGCCAGCGTTAGCCCGCAGGACAGGGATCCCCGGGTTTTCCAAGGCTGATCCAGCGCTCGCCACATTCGGCGCATCCGGGGCTTACCATGGCCGCTCACCTGTCCTGATCGGAGCGGCCGCATGTCCCGTCTGTTATCCCGGTGTCTGAGCACGATGGTGCTGCTGGCCTGCCTTGTGTCGATCGGCTGTGTGGCCGCACCACAGGCCGGGACGTCCACGCCGCCTCCGGCGACCGGCTCGGCAAGCGGCCCGGCAACAGGCAAACCGATCACCGTGACGACCACCTGCCGCACCGACGCCGATTGCACGGTAAAGAACGTCGGCAACTGCTGCGGCGCATTCCCGGCCTGCGTCAACGTCAACAGCGCCACCGATCCCAAGGGCGTGATGGCGCAGTGCCAGGCCAGCGGCATGATGAGCGTGTGCGGCTTCCGCGAGATCAGCGCCTGCCAGTGCGTGGCCGGGCAATGTGCCGCAAAGGACGCCCAGGCCGATACACTGCGCCCCGCTCCCCCTTCTACCGAAATGGTCCACTGATGCTCTACGCGCAAGTCCACCTCACGCTGCCCGACTGGATCCACGCGCATGTCGACGACAGCCGCGCCTATCCCAGCGACGAGGACAAGGTGGCGCTGGCAATCGACCTGTCGCGAATGAATGTGCGCGAGCGCAGCGGCGGCCCGTTCGGTGCGGTCGTGTTCGGCCCGGACCACCGCATCATCGCTGCGGCGGTGAATCGCGTGGTGCCGCAGACCACCTCGCTGGCGCACGCCGAAAACATGGCCTACATGCTCGCGCAGCAGCGCCTGCAGACGCCGCGTTTGAACGATGTGCTGTCGCCGGTGACGCTGGCCACTTCCGCGCAGCCGTGTTGCCAGTGCTATGGCGCCACGGTGTGGGCCGGGATCGACCGCCTGTTGATTGGCGCGCGCGCCGAAGACGTGATGGCACTGACCGAATTCGACGAAGGCCCGCTGCCTGCCGACTGGGTGGGCGAACTCACCCGCCGCGGCATCGAGGTGGTCCGCGATGTACAACGCGAACACGCCTGTGCGGTGCTGCGCAGTTACGGCGAGGGCGGCGGTGACCATTATTGACCGCTCGCCGCGAGCGCCGCGATGAGCGGGCTGCTCTGCTATTGCCGCCAGGGCTTTGAACCGGAGCTGGCCGCCGAACTGAGCGCGCGCGCCGCATTCGTCGGCATCGCCGGCTATGCACGTACCCAGCGCAACGATGGCTATGTGCTGTTCGTCTGCGATGAGCCCGCGCAACTGGCCGCAAAACTGCACTGGCGCGAACTGATCTTTGCGCGGCAGAAGCTGGTGGTGCTTGCCGAGCTCAAGGGCATCGATCCCAAAGACCGTATCACCCCGATCCTGGCCGCGCTGGAAGGGCAGGCGCGCTTTGGCGATCTGTGGGTGGAGCACCCGGATTCGGACGCCGGCAAACCGCTCGCTGGCCTGGCGCGCAGCTTCGGCAACGCGCTGCGGCCGGCACTGCGCAAGGCCGGCCTGCTCACCGACAAGCCGCAGCCGCGTCTGCCGCGCCTGCACGTGTGTTTTCTCGATGGCGACCACGCCTTGCTGGCGGTGGCCGATGCCGACGACAGCGCGCCGTGGCCGCTGGGCATTCCACGGCTGAAACTGTTACCCGAAGCACCGTCGCGCTCGGCGCTCAAACTCGACGAAGCACTGCTCACCCTGCTCACGCCCGAGGAGCGCGAGCGCCTGGTCAAACCCGGCATGCGCGCGGCCGATCTGGGCGCCGCTCCCGGCGGCTGGACCTGGGTCCTGACGCGCCAGCATCTGCATGTCACCAGCGTCGACAACGGCCCGCTACGCGAGCATGTGCTGGAGACCGGCCTGGTCGAGCATCTACGTGCCGACGGCTTTCACTGGAGGCCTGCGCAAGCACTGGACTGGATGGTCTGCGACATGGTCGAGCAACCGCGCCGCGTGGCCGAGCGCATGGCCACCTGGATCCGCGAAGGCTGGTGCCGCCACACCATCTTCAACCTCAAGCTGCCGATGAAAAAGCGCTGGGACGAGACGCGCCTGTGCCTGGACCTGTTCGAGCAGCAGGCCGAAAAATCGCTGACCGTACGTGCCAAGCAGCTGTATCACGATCGCGAAGAGATCACCGTGCTGGCGATGCGGGACTGAGAGCCGGGAATCGGGAATCGGGAATCGTAAAAGCCGGGGACCGGCGGCGGGATTGCTGGCGACGCTTTCGGTAGTGAACTGCACGGGCTTTGGGTGCTTCATCGTGGCGGGTGGGTGCGCCCGCCATCCTCCCCGCCTGCTCGCCTGGCTTGGGCGGGCCTGCTCCGTCGATGACGGAGCCAGGCGCGATCAGAGCACGATGCGCTTGCTGCCTTCGCGTGCGGAGCGATAGATCGCATCGACGATGCGGATGTCCCGCAGGCCTTCTTCGCCCGGTGCACGCAACGGTGTGCCATTGATGATCGCCAATGCGTCTTCGTCCATCTGCAAGGCCTGCTGATGCGGCACCTTGGCGTCGAACACGCGGCCGTCGCTGGCCTTGCCGGTCACGCCCTGGTAGCTCTGGAACGGCGACAGCTCGTACCAGCCACGCTCGCATTCGGCACGCAGCACATTCATGTTGGCGCCGAAGCTGGTCTTGCATGCCGCACGCACGGAATTGGGAAATTCCAGCGTGAAATCCATATGCTCATCGACTTCATCGAACAACTCGGGACGATCGGTCCAGCGCCTGGCGGTGACTGCCAGCGGCTCGGCACCCACGGTGTAACGCGCGGCATTGAGCGGATACACACCCATGTCGTACATCGCACCGCCACCGAATTGCGAACGCAGCCGCCACGGGCGATCGGCCTTGGTCGTATCGCGATAACCGTTGTAGCCGGCCTCGGCACGCACTCGCTGCATCGCGCCGAACGGCTTCTCGCTGGCCATTGCAATCAGCCGCCGCGTATTGGGTTCGTGCTGCATGCGGTAGCCGATCGTCAGCGCCACCTTGTTGCGCTTGCAGGCCGCGATCATCGCCTCGCATTCGCCTGCGTGCATCGCCATCGGCTTTTCGCACCACACATGCTTGCCGGCCGCCGCCGCACGCAGTGCCAGCGGTGCGTGCATGTGGGTCGGTGTGACGATGTAGACCACATCGATGTCGTCGTTGTCGGCAATGCGGTCGAAGTTGTCGTAGTTGTAGACGTTGCGATCGGCAATGCCGTACTTGGATTGCCACGGCGCAATCTTCGACGGCGTACCGGTCACGATACCGGCCAGTTTGCAGTGCTTGGTCAACGCCAGGCCTGGCGCGAGTTGCTCGCCGGCATAACTTCCCAGCCCGGCCAGGGCCACATTGAGCGGCTTTCCGGGCTTCTTTTTCGGCAGCGCCCATGCAGGTGCGCCAAGCAGGATGCCCGCACTGCCGAAGGCGGCAAGCAAGCGGCGACGCGTCAAGGATTCCACAGACATGCAAACCTCCTTCGTAGAGAGAATAGCGACCGGCGTTGACCAGCGGCATCATGCAGGCAGCGTCAGCGCGATGGACGTTGCGATGCGCGCACGACCTCGGCATGCATCGACCACCTCTGCCTGGCCACACGCCAGCATTGCCCAGCTGCCCTGGTCCGGTACTGCCCGCGCACCTTACTTGATCGCACGTGATCATCGCCATGGTCGGGCTGCACGTTCTGGCACACTGCAAACGATCACATCTGGAGCACTGCGCATGACCATTGCCGCCCGCCGCCGGCTACTGCCACTGGCGTTTTTATTGTCCAGTTCGCTCGCCATCGCCGACGACACCCCGTTTGTTGCACGCGACCTGATTGGCGATGGCGCATTCACTCATAACGCCGAAGGCCCGGCAGCAGGCCCGGATGGCGCGCTGTACGCCGTGAATCTGGGCAAGGACGGCACCATCGCGCGCATCGCGCTGCAAGCAGACGGCAGCGCAACTGCCGAGGTGTTTGTCACCTTGCCTGCCGGCAGTACAGGCAACGGCATTCGCTTTCGTGATGGCGCGATGTACGTCGCCGATTACACCGGCCACAAGATCCTGCAAGTGAACCTGCAGACGCGCGTGGTGAGCACCTTCGCCTCGCTGCCCGATTCCGATGGACCCAACGACTTGGCGCTGGCGCCAGATGGCAGTTTCTATGCCAGCGACCCGAACTGGAAGGACAATAGCGGGCGCTTGTGGCACATCCGTCGCGATGGTGCGGTGCAGCTGATGGAATCGGGCATGACCACGCCGAACGGTCTGGACGTCAGTCCGGACGGCAAGCGCCTGTATGTCAACGAAAGCGTCTCGCGCAAGGTGTGGGTATATGATCGGCGAGACGATGGCAGCCTGCGCAACAAGCGCCTGCTGATCGCCTTCCCCGATTTCGGCATGGACGGCATGCGCTGCGATGCCGACGGCAATCTATATATCGCCCGCTACGATGCCGGGCAGATCGCGGTGGTCTCGCCGGCTGGCAAGTTGCTGCGCACCATCGCGCTCAAGGGCCGCAAGGCCAGCAACGTCGCCTTCGGTGGCAGCGATGGCAAACAGGTGTTCGTCACCCTGCAGGATCGTGGCGCAGTTGAAACGTTCAGATCCGATCGCCCAGGGCGCGAAACCGGACACTGAAATTGCTGCGCGCGTCGCATCGGTTCTCAGGTCGCGCAACAGCATCCTGGCATCCTGCAGGTCACCCGCGGAGGACTCCCCCATGCAACCGATCGAACTCAAGGATGCGGCCGCCTTCGGCAGCGAATTCCTGCGACTGACCCTGTTGCAGGGGTTCCAGTCACTGACCAAACGCGACCTGGAACTGCTGATCTTCGTGCTGCTGGAGCGCGATGGTGCGATCTCGCGCAATAGCTCCAACGCCCTTGTCGCCCTGCAGTTGCGCGTCACCTCGGCCAAGGTCAAGGCCTTGCGTCGCGATGGCTATGCCCGTTGGCGTGCCCTGGTGCCCGAAGAAGGCGACGCGGCAATGCAGCGCATCGTGGCCAACGTGTTCACCGAAGACAATCTGCGCTCCGGTGCCAAGCATGTCAGCGAGCGCAGCCGCAAAGAGGGATTTCTGGCGGTGCGGATCGAGCACCCCGACGACGCACAGCAGTTCGAGCAGGCGATTCTCGATGTCGGCGCATTGCCGGTGTACGAACGCAATCGCGAGGTGGTGGCGGTGCGCTTCGACACGCTGCTGAAGATCGCCGAACGCTGGGGCTATCTGCAGCAGGACCCGCAGGCGGCGATACGCGAACTGCAAAAGCTCACGCCCACTGCCGAAGAAGTGGCGGACCTGTTGAAAAAGGACATCGCGCAGCTGCGTTGGGAAGACGTGCGCCGCGCACTCAACAGCCTGGGCGCCAAGGCCGTGGCCAGCACGGCCGAAGGCGGCTTGAAGGGCCTGCTCAAGATCGTGTTTCCCTTCATCCCCGGCTGAGTGGCCTGCAAGGCGACGGCAACGCTGTCGCCTTGCAAGATCCGCCGTTGACGCCAATGCCGCGACTGCCAACTCGTGCAAGGAAGCTGGCGATGCGCCGCCTTCACCGAACGCGCACCACCGCAAGCGGCCCACACCCTCTATCCTTACCGGCTGTTCCACATCAGGGGGATCTGATGACCATCCGCCGTCTCGCCACATGTACCGTACTGCTGCTCGTTTGCGGCGTCGCATCCGCCCAGCAGGCACCCACGCCGGCCAGCAGCATGCCGCTGGTCGATGTGCCCACTGTCATCCGCACCCAGCCGCTGTCCAGCGGCGAGGTCACCCATCAGACCCGGCTGGAACGCCCGCGCGACGAATCCAGCGTGATCGTGCGCTCGATCCAGCCCAGCAGCGTGGTCGGCAGCTACCGTATCGACTTCCAGGCTATGGACTCGGACGGCGACGGCCGCATCAGCCGTGCCGAAGCCCAGGCCAACCCCGCGCTGGCCGACGAATTCGATGCGCTCGACAGCCGCCACAGCGGCTACCTGACGCGCGAGCAGCTGGCCGGCTGGCTGACTCCGTGATCACGCCGCACACCTGAGCGGCAGGCAGGCGCACCGGCATGACGCAGGTGCGCAACAGCGCTTCGGCTTTCGACATCACCCCCTCTTGCAGCGCCCGCTTCGGTCGGCTAGATTGTATTTAACGGATACAATTTGGATGGATCGATGACCGCTCTCCTGGCACTGGCCAAAGACCTCGGCTACCAACTGCAACTGGCCACCTTGGCGTCCAGCCATGCCGCCCGCCAGGAACTGGCCGAGCTGCATCTCACCCCGGCACGCGTCACCGCGCTGATCCACATCCGCGACCAGCCCGGTTGCGACCAGACCGAACTCGGCAACCGCCTGCTGGTCAACCGCGCCGCCGGCATGAAGATCGCCAATGCGCTGGCCGAGCAAGGCCTGATCGAACGCCTGGCCGGCCGCGACCGTCGCAGCAAGGGCCTGTACCTGACCGACCATGGCCATCGCACGCTGGAGGTGGCGCAAGCCTGCCTGGCACGCGCCGTCGCACGCACCTGCACCGGCCTGCAGGCCGGCGAACAGCAAACCCTGCTCCGCCTGCTGTGCAAATTGAACGCCAGCGCCACGCTGGAGCGCACAGCCGTGGCAGAGGCCGCGCTGGCCGAAGACCTCTGATCCCGCAGCCCCCGACTTGAAGGAGACGCCGCTTGAACGAGCATGACGTGGTATCGGTTCGCATCGAAAACCGCATTGCCTGGGTGAAGTTCGCACGCCCGGACAAGCGCAACGCGATGAGCCCGGCGCTCAACCGCCGCATGATGGACGTGCTGGACGAGCTGGAGTTTGACGACGACGTCGGCGTGCTGGTGCTCGGTGGCGAAGGCACCGCCTGGTCGGCCGGCATGGACCTGAAGGAATACTTCCGCGAAACCGAAGCGCAGGGCCTGCGCGGCGTGCGGCGTTCGCAACGCGAATCCTATGGCTGGTTCCGTCGCCTGCGCTGGTATCAGAAGCCCACCATCGCGATGGTCAACGGCTGGTGCTTCGGTGGCGGCTTCGGCCCGCTGTTCGCCTGCGACCTGGCCATTGCCGCCGATGAAGCGCAGTTCGGCCTGTCGGAGATCAACTGGGGCATCCTGCCGGGCGGCGGTGTGACCAAGGTTGCGGTCGAGCTGCTGTCCATGCGCGATGCGATGTGGATGACGCTCACCGGCGAAATGGTCGACGGCAAGAAGGCGGCCGAATGGCGCCTGGTCAACGAGAGCGTGCCGCTGGAACGGTTGGAGGCACGCACGCGCGAAGTGGCCGAGCTGTTGCTGCGCAAGAACCCGGTGGCGTTGAAATACGCCAAGGACGCTGTGCGCCGCGTGGGCACCATGACCTACGACGAAGCCGAAGATTATCTGGTGCGCATGCAGGAAGCGGCCAACTCGTTCGATAACAACGCCCGCAAGGAAGGCATTCGTCAGTTCATCGACGAAAAGAGCTACAAGCCCGGCCTGGGCGAGTACGACCTCAAGAAAAACAGCGCCTAGGCACGTCCGACGGCGCCCGAAGCGATGCGTGCGACCCACGCACCGCTGGCGCTGCCAGTGGTTTTCTGCACCGAGGAGGGAGTATGGAAGCCTTATCCGCAACGCTGCGCGGGATCGCCGCGCGTGGACCGCTGGGCCTGTTCATCGACGGCCAGTGGCGCGCAAGCAACGGCGATCGCCATGTCGATGTGATCGCCCCGCATACCGAAGAACGCCTGCTGCGCTACACCGAACCATCGCACGCAGATACCGAGGCCGCCGTGGCCGCGGCGCGTGCCGCCTTCGACACCGGCCCCTGGCCGCAACTGTCGCCGCCCGAGCGCGGGGTGATCCTCAAGCGCGTTGCCGACCAGCTGCGCGCACGCATGCCGGAGCTGGCCGAAGCCTGGACCGGCCAGGTCGGCGCCACCATCGGTTTCAGCCGGCGCGCCTCGCAGCAGGCGCCCGGCCTGTTCGACTACTACGGCGATCTGATCGCCACCCATCCGTTCGTCGAACCGCGCGCCCGCGCCAATGGCGGACGCGTGCATGTGGTGCAGGAACCGGTTGGCGTGGTTGCGGCGATCACGCCCTGGAATGCGCCACTGGTCTTGCTTTGTTACAAGGTCGCCGCCGCGCTGGCCGCCGGCTGCACGGTGGTGGCCAAACCCTCTCCGGAGACCCCGATCGATGCGTACATCCTGGCCGAATGCATCAGCGCCGCGGGCGTGCCCGACGGCGTGTTCAACCTGTTGCCGGCAGGCCGCGAGGTCGGCGAGCAGCTGATCCGGCACCCGCTTGTCGACAAGGTCAGCTTCACCGGCTCCACCCAGGCCGGGCGCCTGATCGGCGTGGCCTGTGCCGAACGCCTGGCGCGGGTCGGCCTGGAGCTGGGCGGCAAATCGGCCGCCATCGTGCTCGACGATGCAGACCTGGCCAAAGTGCTCCCCAGCCTGGTGCCCTACTCCATGCCGATCACCGGCCAGGTGTGCTTTTCGCTGACCCGTGTACTGGTACCGGCGCAACGGCGCGACGAAATCCTGCAGGCGTATTGCGCAGCACTTGGCGCACTCAAACTCGGCGACCCATTCGCCGCCGACACCGGCATGGGGCCGTTGGCGCTCGGCCGGCAGCTGGAACGCGTGCAGTCCTATATCGCCCAGGGCAGTGCCGAAGGCGCGCAGCTGGTGATGGGCGGCAACCGCCCGGCGCATTTGCCGCGTGGCTTCTTTATCGAGCCGACGGTGTTCGCCAACGTCACACCGGACATGACCATCGCACGCGAAGAAATCTTCGGCCCGGTGGTGAGCTTCATCGACTATCACGACGAGGCCGATCTGATCGCCAAGGCCAATGCCAGCGACTATGGCTTGCACGGCACCGTCTATGGCGAGGATGTCGATCGCGCGTATCGCATTGCGCGGCGCGTGCGCAGCGGCAGCCATTCGATCAACGGTATGTGGGTGGATATCGAAATGCCGTTCGGCGGCTTCAAGCACTCGGGCATGGGCCGCGAAGGCGGCATCGAAGGCCTGCATGCGTTTCTCGAAACCAAAACCGTCTATCTCAGTTGAGCCTTACCTCAGCGGCTGCGCGGCGAGCCTGCTTGCGTCGCCGCAATACAGCGCGCTGCGCATCAGGACATGTCGTCTCCCGTGATGCGCGAGCAACCTGTCTGTGAACGCGTACTGCGCCGTTGCGCACGCGCATCAACCTTCCTGCCATCTCTGTCGCACTCACGCCAGTCACTCCCCCACCTTGCATTCGGATAGACAGCGCCATGACCATGCCGACCGACTCGATTTCCTTCCATGCCCGCCTCACACCGCAACGGCTTGTCGCGCGCGACCTGTTGCTGGATCAGGAATGGACATATGCCGAACTGGACACCTTGATCGGCCAGCTCGCCGCATCGCTGCAGACGCGCGGCTGCGTCGACGGCGAACGGCTGGCGGTGCTGGCCCGCAATTCGGTGTGGCAGGTCGCGCTGCATTTTGCCTGTGCGCGGGTCGGCGCGATCTATGTGCCGCTCAACTGGCGACTGAGCTCCACCGAGCTGGACACCTTGCTGCAACGCGCGCAGCCGCATCTGTTGCTGGGCGATGACGTCGCGGCCGGGCGCGCGCATGTGGAAGCCCTGGCCAGCTTCATCGACAATGCCAAGGTGCTGGCACCGGCCGAAACGTCGTACATCCCGCCCGAGCGCGTGAGCCTGATCCTGTTTACCTCGGGCACGTCCGGCCAGCCCAAGGGCGTGATGTTGAACGAGCAGAATCTGCAGCAGGTGGCGCATAACTTCGGCGTCACCACACGTGTGGATGCCAACAGCAGTTTTCTGTGCGAGGCGCCGATGTTCCATATCATCGGCCTGGCCACCAATGTGCGGCCGGCATTGGCGGTGGGCGGGTCGATCCAGGTGTCGAGCGGCTTCGAGCCGAAGCGGACATTGAGCTGGCTCGGCAACCCGGCGCTGGGCATTAGCCACTATGTCGGCGTGCCGCAGATGATGCAGGCGTTTCGCAGCCAGCCCGGTTTCGATCCAGCAACGCTGCGTCACCTCACCGCGCTGGTCAGCGGTGGCGCGCCGCACGCCGCAGACGATCTGCTGGGCTGGCTGGACGATGGCATCCCCATGGTCTGCGGCTTCGGCATGAGCGAAGCCGGCACTGTATTCGGCATGTCGGTGGATTGCGATGTGATTCGCCGCAAGCTCGGCGCAGCAGGCATTTCGTCGCCCAACGTGCAGACCCGGGTGGTGGACGGGGATGGCAACGACTGTCCGGCGGGCGTGCCTGGCGAGTTGTTGTTGCGGGGCCCCAACCTCAGTCCCGGCTACTGGCGCGATCCACAGGCAACCGCACAGATGCGCGATGCACAAGGCTGGTTTCGCACCGGCGATATCGTCAGGCGCGATGACGAGGGCTTCTTCTGGGTGGTGGACCGCAAGAAGGACATGTTCATTTCCGGCGGCGAAAACGTGTATCCGGCCGAGATCGAAGCCGTGCTGGCCGATCACCCCGACATCCGCGAGTGCGCCGTGGTCGGCATGGCCGACCCGCAATGGGGCGAGGTGGGGTATCTGGCGATCGTGCCCGCTGCCGAAGCGACGGATCTCGAGCAGATCCGCAGCTATCTGATCGAGCGCCTGGCCAAGTACAAGGTCCCCAAACACCTGCGTCTGGTGGAGGCGTTGCCACGTACGGCGACCGGCAAGCTGCAGAAGGCGCGGTTGAAGGATGCCTTGGCCAAGGAAGCCTGATGGCGTTGGCAGCCGACGGAGACGAGCGTGCGCATCAGCGCGCACGCCCGGACTGCAGCGATGTCGGCTATCGCTGTGCAAGCCACTCGATCAGCCTGGCGCAGGATCACCCGAGCGCGGCGCGGGCTTCAATCATACGTATGCGGCAGTCGAGTCCATCCACGTCCGCAGTCGAACAGCGCAACGGTCCAAGCAAGCGACGCACCGCACGCGTCCCGCCCGGCGATGCACCTCGCGCGTGTCGCTGCGATCATCCGTTATGCAGAGGCATCCAGCAGCATGTCGTCCTCGCCGATGTGCTCGTCCACCCATACCGCACCTTGCTGCGCCATCAGCGCCAGTTGATGTTCCAGCTCGCGCATCAACAACCGTACGCCGGGTTTGAGGATGGCGCTGCTGTCGCGATAGATCACGCCACCTGCGCGCGCCTGCGAGGGCTGCTGTAGCTGGAAGGCCCGCAGTTCGCCGCGTGCGATATCGCCGGCGACCATCATGCTTGGCATCACCGCAATACTGTCGGTACCGAGCAGGATCTCGCGGGTGAAACTGGCAGAACTGGACCGCAGTTGATCGCGCGTGGCCAATCCGTGCTCGCGCATGACCTGCGCCACGTCGCGCTCCACGTGCTGACTCAGGGTTGGCAACACCTGTCTGTAGGCAGCCGCTTCGGCGATTCGCACCGGGCCATTGGCAAACAACGGATGGTCGCTCCGCGCCACCAGCGCAATCGGATCCTGGTACAGCACCTTGCGCACCAACGCGTCGTAGCGCGCCAGCGGATACAGGCGGCCGACGACCAGATCCACCTCGTTTCCGGCAAGCTTTGGCAGCAATTCGTCGGTGCGTCCATGCAGAAGGCGCACCCGTAGCGTCGGCTCGGTGCGGTACAAGGCTGCCAGCACTGCCGGTAGCAGGCCGCTCGCGGCCACCGGCAGGGCACCGACGGTGATGGTGAGCGCATCGTCCTGCAACAAGCCTTCGAAGGTGTCCTGCGCGCGCCGCAGCTGGCCGAGCACGACGTGCGCGGTCTGGACCAGCACCTCGCCCATCGCATTGGGACGCACGCCACGCGAATGGCGCTCGAACAAGGGCGCGCCGACGATCTCTTCGATCTCCTGCAAGGCACGCGTGAGTGCAGGCTGGGTCACATTCAATACGCGTGAGGCGCGGAGCAGGCTTTTTTGCCGGTCCAGCGCCTCGATGACACGTAGATGCCGGACCTTGATGCGGTGTTCGAAGAACACGGAGGACATGGTCATGGGGGTGGGCCTTACGTTGGAAAGTCGGGGGGCAGCACCCGGCCAGCGGCCGGGACGCGCAGATCAGCGTGCCTCGGGCACACGCCTGGTCTGCATGAAGTCTTCGAACGACTCGCCGCGCATGATCGCGTAAACCTGCAGATTGGTCATGCGCACCACGCGGGCGAACTTTTCGATCACAAAAAAATTGGCGCCGTACTGCACCAGTCCAAGCCAGTCGCGCGCGCGCACCAGCGCTTTCTCGTGCTCGGTGAGCTCGGCTTCCTGCATCAACACTTCCGCCTCCTGCAAAAAGCGATCGCGCCATGGGGCGCGGATCATATGCCAGAAGAAGCGATTGAGGCGTAGTGCGCGGTTGCTGGTGCGCAGATCGAACAGATAGGTGCCGTCGATCTTATCCATGTCTTTTACTTGCGGATTCATCAGCAGGCCCTCATGCCGCGTTGGCGGTGCGCGCCAGCAGCTCTGCCGAGCGCGGCGCGTCGGCGCGTTCTTCGCCCGGCTCGTACAACACCACGGTCATCGCGGTGGTCGTCATCAGGTAGTAGTTCTGATGCAGCTTGCGGATCGGCCCATCCAGTGCCCCGCGCATGGCCAGCCACATGATCTGCTCCACGCTCTCGGCACCGCCCAGGCGCACGTAGTCGGTGTGGGTCAGATCGGTCAGCGTTTCCGGCGCGTGCTGGAAGCGGTCCAGAAACTCCATGTCCCAATCGGTGTTGTTGAAGCCGGTGCGCTCGCCATGGATCTGGTGCGACAGCCCGCCGGTGCCGACCACCACCACCCTGAGGTCTTCCGGATACGACTCGATCGCACGACGCACCGCCTGGCCCAGCCGGTAGCAGCGGCGTGCGGTCGGCAGCGGGTACTGCAGGACGTTGATCGCAATCGGCACCACCGTGCCCGGCCAGTCCGGTACATGCGGCCACAGCAGCGGCAGCGGCGCCGCACAGCCGTGGTCGATCGGCTTGTCCTGGAACACGGTCAGGTCGAATTCGTCGTTGACCAGGCACTCGGCGATATGCGCCTGCAGCTGCACGTCGCCGCGGATCGCAGGCAGATTCCGCAGCCCTGCGCCTTCGTCTGCGACCGGAAAGCGCTCGCCCACGCCCAGCGCAAAGGTCGGATACAGATCGAAGAAGAAGGTCGTGCAGTGGTCGTTATAGAAAAACACCAGCACGTCGGCCCGTTGTTCGGCCAGCCACTCGGCCACCGGCGTGTAGCCGTCGAACAACGGCTTCCATACCGGATCCTGTTGCTTGCCCTTGTCGTAGGCCACCCCGATGGTGGGAACGTGCGAGGTTCCGATGCCGCCGATGATGCTAGCCATGCTTTGCTCCTGCGATGCAGCGCTGCCAGCGAAGGCAGCGCGCACGTCATTGATTGAGTCAGGATTGACGATGCAATGGATCCCAACACGGGTGACCAACCACCCCGGATCGCCAAAACGGTATCCTTGGGATCCAAATTGCCATCAAGCGATCTCATCTGCAAGGTTTTTGTACAGGTAATTGCGAGTTTCCCCTTCGAAGGAACGTGCGCTGCGGTACGGCGCGAGAGAATGGAGCCAATGGCGAACAACCACCGATTGCAAGCGGTCCAGCAACTACGCGAATTGATCCTGTGTGGCACCTTTGCCCCGGGCGAGCGCATCACCGAGGCGGCCCTGGCCGAGCGTCTGGCCATTTCGCGCACACCCATCCGCCAGGCGTTGCCGGCGTTATGCCAGGAGGGCCTTCTGGTGCAGGTCGGCAACCGTGGCTACGCGGTCCGGCGTTTCAGCCAGCAGGAAAGCCTGGATGCCCTGGCAGTGCGAGCGCTGATGGAGGGAATGGCGGCGCGCACGGTGGCCGAACAGGGCGCGTCGGCGAGCTTGCTTTCCACCCTGCACGATTGTCTGTGCGAGGGCGACCGGCTGTTTGCCAAGCGTAGCCTCGATGCAGGCGATGAGCAGACCTACGGCGCGATCAATGCGCGCTTCCATCGCGCCATCGTGGTGGCGGCCAACAAACCGATCCTCACCGAAACGGTGGACCGCTGCACGCTGGTACCCTTCGTCAGCCCGGTCAACGTGGTGTTCGGTCAGCGCTCGGCCACCCTGGCCTATGACGATCTGTATTACGGGCACCGCCAGCATGGCGCGATTGTCGCCGCCATCGAACAACGCGATGGCGCACGTGCGGAACTGCTGTTCCGCGAACATGCCAATACACAGCGACACAGCATGGGACTGTGAATCTTGCAGATGCACGGTGCTGTGTGTCGGGTAGAACAATGGCATCGACGTGCGCGCAAGGACCGTCTGTTGTATCCGACGCATGCCCCCACGAACAGCGACACACGGTTTCATCCATCCCGCACGCCGACCACGACGGCCGGTGTGCGTGGCAGATTGCATGCGCTATAGCGAGTGCACGAACATCAGATTGAAGCTGTTGCCGGCCACCGAGTTCTCCACCTTCAGCGGCATGTATACGTTGAAATTGAACACGTTCTTTTGGTCCATGCGCCAGGACAGGCCCGGGCCCAGATAGACCTGCATGCGCTTGCTGTCCGGCACGCGCTGGTCATTGGTACGGTTGTCTTTCAACTGCTGCAGGTAGTAACCGTTCAGACCCACGCGCCATTGCTCGTTGAGTTTGAGCGAGGTAGCCAGATTGACCCACACCGCATCGCCGGCCTGGCCATTGCGAAAACGGAATCCTGGAATCGGCGGCACCCCGCCGGCGCGACTGGTGCGAAAGTTGTATAGGTAATTGATGCGTGCGCTGATTTCCCAGTCGTCGCTGGGTTGCACGGTGAATGCCCAATGCGGCGCCACCGACCAGAACCCGGTGCTCTGGTTAATCGCGGTGTCGCGGTCGAACTTGCCCACCGGCGCAAACGCGTCGATCGCGAAACGCTGAAAGAAGAACACCCGCCCATCGCGCATCACCGGCGGCATCTGCAGTGCCGGCCCGAACGAAATGTCGCCCATGCCGAAGCCGTTGCTGCTCAATCGCACCGGGCTGTCAGCGGCGAATGCGGTGTTGTAATTGACCAACGGCACGATGGCATTGAAGCTCAGCGAGCCGCTTTTCCAGGTGTAGGGCGTCACGTAGATGAGCTGTGTGAGCAGCACGCTGACGTCGACCTGCGGATCGCGAAAGGCCGGCGAGTCGTCGCCGCTCGCGTTCTTGATGGCATTCAGGTTGTAGTGACGCAAATACTCGATGACGGTCCAGCCGGGCGTCATCGAACCGAAGCCGTCCATGAAACTGGTACCGCCAAGATTGATGCCTTGTGGAGGCGCGGCTGTCTCTGGCACTGCTTGCGCCAGTGCCGCATTCGGCAATGCGACGGCGAATAACGCCCCCGCAACCAATGAACACGGCCGGCGTGACAGTGCGCGAGACAGGACAGAGCGACGACGGGCGGGGATGCGAACGCGTTCCACTGGGCGAATCTCCAATGCGAAGGGATGGATGACTGCGAGCGCGACGTGGGGAAGAAAGCGGGACGGCAACGCGCGGCGCGAAACCGGCGCCAGCACCATGCCTGGAGGGGAATGCGGCTCAGCTGCCGATGCGCAGCAACAAGGTTCCAAGGCGTTGCTTGAACAACCAACGCTCCTGCTCGAAGACCAGCACATCGTCGAAACTGCCCAGCAACGCGGGCGATTGCGCGCTCCATGGCGGCGACATCGACGTATCGCCGGCGGTGTAGAGCAGCACGTTGCTGTGCGCATGCGCCAATGTGGGCGATTGAATGTCGACCAGGGTGTTGAGCATCAGATGACAGGTGGTGCGCGGCGGGCGCTCGCGAAAGGCCTGCAGAATCGCCGCGCGGCCATGCACCGGAGCATCGGGCACGCTGGGGCGCGCGAACACGCCATCGTCGGTGAACAATGCCGCGAGTTGCTCATGGTCGTGACGATCGTTGTACAGCGCGAACCGGCGGATCAATTGCTCGCAGGCAATGATGATCGAGACATCGTCGTGCATGCAGCCTCCTTTATTTCCAGCAAACACCGGTTGGCGCGGTCAGCGAGTGCAGCAGTGACCCACGCGCCGTTTCCTCTGCGCCATCACGCGGCCTGCAACCAATCGCGCAACGCCGCCGTCACCGCAGCAGGCGCTTCCACCGGCGCCATGTGCCCGCAGTCTTCGAACACGCTCAGGCGTGCCTGGGGAATCTGCCGTGCCATGTCCTGATGCCGGGCCAGCGGGCTCCAGGCATCCTGGCGCCCGACACCCAGCAAGGTGGGGCAGCGAATCTGCGCAAGCACCGGCGCGGCATCCGGACGCTCCAGCAACGCGTTGACCTGGCCCGCAAAGCTTTGCGCGCTTTGCCGCTGCACCATCGCGCTGAGGCCTTGCATCAAAGCGGAATCGGCAATGCGTGCGGGGTGCAGCATGGGCGGCAGCCAGGCCAGCGCCAGCGCATGCATGCCCTGCGTTCGCGCCAGATCCACCAGCGCCTGACGCTCTTCGCGTTCTTCATCGCGACGCGGCGCGATGCCGGTATCGAGCAGCGCCAGCTGCGTCACCCGTTCTGGCGCCTGACGCATGATTTCCAGCGCAACCCGCCCGCCCATCGAATGCCCGGCCAACGCGAACTGCGGCGGTGCGCCAGCCAACACGTGGGCGGCCATCTGCACGATGCTGTCGAATCCGGGGAAGTCCAGCACCTGCACATCGGCCAGATCCGCCAGCGCGTCGCGCTGCGGTTGCCAGATGGCAGCGTCGCAAAGCAGGCCGCAGAGCAGCAGCAAGGTGGGTCTGGACGTATGCGCAACGGAAGTCATGGCGCGACTGTAGCCACGCCGGACGCGTGCGTCGTATGGAAGATGCGGCCTACGCTATAAGCCAAAAGGCATATAACGTCAGCATTGCCGCCTGGCGGACCGGCCTGCGGGCGCGAGGACGGTCACGCGCCGCCGGATGCGCGTTTCCACAACGCATCGACCAATGGCGGCAGTTTGCCGGCCAGGCCGAGCACCGATCCGCGCAGCAGGGTCAGGTGCATTTCGTCGTTGGAAAACACGCTGTTGATCGCATCGAAACCGTAGGCGGCCACCGTATTTTCGCTGCGGCGGGTGCGCGCCCAGCGCTGCAGCCGATGCGGCGCGGCCCAGTCCGCACGTTTGGCAAGCGCTGCGCGCACTTGCGCGCGCAGCGCAGCGACATCGCGCAGGCCCAGGTTGACGCCCTGCCCCGCCAGCGGATGCACCACATGCGCGGCGTCGCCAAGGGCCAGCACGCGGCCGCTGACGTATTGCTCCACCAATTGCCGTTGCAGCGGAAATGCAGTGCGTGCGGACACCACACGCACCTGTCCCAGGCGCGCGGCAAACGCCTGGGTCAGCTGGTGCGAAAACGCCGCATCGTCCAGTTCCAGTACGCGCTCGGCATCGCTATCGGGCAACGTCCAGACAATCGAACTGCGGCCATCGGCAAACGGCAGGAACGCCAGCGGCCCGGTGGTCAGAAAGCGCTGCCAGGCAGTAGCCTGGTGCGGCTGTTCGGTCTCCACAAAGGCAACCACGCCACGTTGTGCGTAGGCATGCCGCGACACCGGCAGGCCGGTCAGGTCGCGCAAGGTGGACGCTGCGCCATCGGCCGCGACGGCAATCGCAGCTTCCAGCCGACTGCCGTCGTCCAGGCGCAGGCGCACGCCGTTGGCGTCCTGCTCCAGTTCGGCCACGCGCGCCGGACAATGCACTTCGATCCCCGCACTGTGCACGGCCGCCCAGAGGCGATCGACCAGCAGCGCATGCTCGACGATCCAGCCAAGTTGTTCGCGGCCCAACGTGTCGGCGTCGAAACGCAGCTCGCCGCCACCGCCGGCATCCCAGACCCGCATGCGCCGATATGGCTGCACGCGCCCGGTGCGCACGCTGGCCCACACGCCAAGACTGTCGAGCAGCGCGGCGTTGTCGGCGGCGAAGGCATACACACGCAGATCGGGCTGATCGGCATGCCAGCGCGCGGGCTCGCGCCCTTCCACCAGCGCAACGCTCAAGCCGGCGTCTGCCAGCGCCAGCGCGCAGGCGGCGCCGACCACACCACCGCCGACGATCACCGCATCGCGCGTACTGCGGCGGCTCATACGCTCCCCCGGCATAGTTGCGGCACATCGCCACGAAAACCCATCGCTCCGCCGACCAGCATCGATTGCAGCGGCGCGGCCTGCGAGGTCGCGAGCAATCCCAGGCTGCGTAGCGGCCGCAGCAACGGTGCCGGGTTTCCGGTCAGCCGCGCCAGCCCGCTGGAGAAGCCGATCGTCTGCTCGCGGTCCACGCGCCGACGCGCCACATAGTCGGCCAACAGCGCGCCGGACCCGGCATCGCTGCGATCGTGTTCGATCAGCTCGGCCAATGTCAGCGCATCGCGCAAGCCCAGGTTGAAGCCCTGCGCGCCGATGGGGTGCAGCGTCTGCGCCGCGTTGCCGAGCAGCACCACGCGCTCGGCGATCAGGTGGTTGGCAAGCACCTGCACCAGCGGATAGGCGCTGCGTTCGCCGCTGGCGACAAAGCGCCCGGCGCGCCAGCCGGCCGCACGCTGCAACCGGGCCAGCCAGCCGGCCTCGTCGAGCGCGGCGACCGCCTCGGCCTCGGCGCGCGCGACGCAATGGATCGCGCCGTAGTGGCGGTCGCCCCGCGGCAGCAGCGCAGTCGGCCCATGCTCGCCGAAGCGCTCCCATGCGGTGCCATCCGGCGGCCGGGAGGCGCGCACGCGGGCCACGAACAGAGTCTGCAGGAAATCGTGCGTGTCGGTGTCGATATGCAGCAGTTCGCGCACGGCGCTGTGCGTGCCATCGGCACCGACCACCAGCCTGGCCAGGACGCGCTGTTCGCCATCGGCGGTTGCCACGCGCACCGCGCGCATGTCGTCCTGTACCGGCTCCACACCGATGCAGCGCGCCGGGCGGTAACGGCGCACGCCAGCCGTTTCGTCCAGACGTGCCTGCAAGGCGTCGCCGAAGTCGCGCGCCACCACCACCTGGCCAAAGCTGTCGCGCCCGTAGTCGACGGCCTCCAGCTGCACGCGCCCGAAATCGCCGGCGCGGCTGACGTGGATGCGCCGGATCGGGCCGGGCGGGCTGCGCAGCTTGGCCATCACCCCCAGCACGCCGAGCGCGTTGACGGTGGCCGCGGCAAAACTCAGGTTGCGTTGGTCGAACACCGCCGGCGGCGCGCCGGCCGGCGTGGCTTCGACCAGTCCGACATCCAGGCCGAGGCGGTCCAGTGCAATCGCCAGGCTGGAGCCGACCAGGCCGCCACCAACGATCAGAACGTCATGTGGGTGTGTCATCTGGCCATGATAAGCCTTCGCCCCCGGCCCGGTGGCGCCGCTGCGTGGGACATCTTGCCGCGTCTGCCGGTGCGCGCGTCGCCGCAGTCGGCGCCGGTCTTCCCACCGCCCAGCCCGGCGCCGGTCAGACCGCGGCGCGGGCGCGCCGGCTTCCACGCTACACTTCCCCCTCTGCAACCCGGCCCTTCCCGCACATGACGCCTCGCTCGCACGACAACTGGATCCTGAGCCTGCTGGCCGTGCTGATGGCGGCCACGCGGATCAATCACTTCGCCCCGGTGCCGGATGCGTCGTGGGCGGTGTTCTTCATCGGCGGATTCCATCTGGCGGCGCGCACCCGGCTGGCATTCCCGCTCTTGATGGGGCTGGCGGTCGCGGTGGACTGGCTGGTGATCACCGGCCAGGGCATGAGCTTCTGGCAGCACTACTGCGTGTCGCCGGCGTACTGGTGCCTGATTCCGGCGTATTTCGCGTTGTGGGCCGGTGGCGTCTGGCTGCGTCGGCATTACCACGGTGCGCAGTGGAGCGCGTTGGCCTGGCTGGTTCCCACCCTGCTGGTTGCCGTGGCGCTGTGCCAGCTGATCGCCCAGGGCAGCTTCTACTGGATCAGCGCCAGCGTGAGCGAGCCCACCGTGGCCGGCTGGTTCAAGAACTACACCGACTGGCTGGGGCTGTACCTGCGCAGCGCTGCGCTGTACGTGGCTGCGGCGGCGCTTGTCCAGGTCGTGGCCGAGCGCGTGATTGCTCCGCCGCGCCAGACCCACGCAGGCTGAGGTCATGGGCAACCGTCTTTCTCGTATCTATACGCGCACCGGCGACGATGGCAGCACCGGGCTGGGCGACGGCAGCCGTACCGGCAAGGACGCCTTGCGCGTCAACGCCTACGGCACCGTGGACGAAGCCAATTCGGCCATTGGGGTGCTGCTGGCGGCTCCCGGCGTCCCACCCCAGATCGCCGAGCTGCTGACCACCGTGCAGCATCAGTTGTTCGATCTGGGCGGCGAGCTCTGCATCCCCGGCCACGCCGCGATCGAGGCGGCCGATATCCAGGCGCTGGAACACCATCTGGACCACTTCAACGACAGCTTGCCGCCACTGCAGGAATTCATCCTGCCGGCCGGTGGCGAGGCGGCCGCACGCTGCCATCTGGCCCGCACCATCGTGCGCCGGGCCGAGCGCGAAACCGTCGCCCTGTCGCGCCAGGAAACGGTGCGCAGCGAGGCGATCGGTTACCTCAATCGCCTGTCCGACCTGCTGTTCGTGCTGGCGCGGGTACTGGCCCGTGTCGATGGCCAGCAGGAAGTGCTGTGGCGGCACGACCGGCGTCGCGCTTGAGCATGTGCCCGGCACCGCGGAGAGGCTAGAGTTGCCCCATGCTGGTCTTTACCCACCCCGCCTGCCTCGGCCACGACGCCGGCCCTGAGCACCCCGAGAGTCCCGCCCGCCTGGAAGCGGTGGTCGATGCCCTGCGCGCCGCCTTCCCCGATCTGGACTGGCGCGAGGCGCCACTGGCCAAGCTCGGCGACCTGTGCCGCGTGCACGAGCGCGAACAGGTCGACGCCGTGCTGGAAACCCCTTTCACCGGCTACCGCCAGCTGGACGTGGACACCCGCATGGTGCCGGCCTCGCGCGCAGCCGCCCTGCGCGCCGCCGGCGCCGGCATCGCCGCCGTGGATGCGGTGATGCAGGACCTGACCCGCACCGCCTTTTGCGCCGTCCGCCCGCCCGGCCACCACGCCACCGCGCAGGTGTCGATGGGCTTCTGCCTGTTCAACAACGTCGCCGTGGCCGCCGCCCATGCGCGCGACCGGCATGGCCTGGAGCGCATCACCATCGTCGATTTCGACGTGCATCACGGCAACGGTACCCAGGCGATCTTCGAACGCGACCCGGCCGTGCAGTACCTCAGTACCCACCAGTCCGGGCTGTACCCGCATTCGGGCAGCGTCCATGAGCGCGGCGTCGGCAATGTCCACAATCTGCTGTTGCCGCCGGGCAGCGACGGGCTGCGCTTCCGCAATGTCTGGGAGGACGAAATGCTGCCGCTGATCGATGCGTTTCGTCCGCAACTGATCCTGATCTCGGCTGGCTTCGACGCCCATCTGCGCGACCCGCTGGCCGACCTGATGCTGGACGACGACGATTTCGGCTGGCTGACCGCCGCCCTGCGCACCCTGGCCGAACGCCATGCACGCGGGCGCGTGGTCTCTCTGCTGGAAGGCGGCTACGACCTGCAGGCACTGCGCGAAAGCAGCGTGGCCCACGTCGCTGCGCTGCGCTGACTGGCAGTTGGCCCCGGTCGCCTCGATGCTGGCGATGAACCTCGCCCTCTCCGCGCCGGCGCTCTTCATTGCCCCTATGCGGGGTATACGGCAAGCTAGTCGCCATTTTATTGGTTGAACCACGCGTGCGCCGAGCTCTCCGCCTGCTGCCCCTGCCCTTGAGCATCGCCATCTGCCTCCCGGCCATGGCTGCCGACAAGCCGTTGAACTGGGGATTGTGCCCGGCCGTTGACCCGCTGCCTGGTTTCGACGGCGCCCCCGCCGCCGACGCCAAGGCGGCCGAAATGCGCCAGCAGCTGCCGACCGACATCGAAGGCGACCAGCTGTCCGGCACCAGCACCACCCCGCAGTACCAGGGCAACGTGGCGCTCAAGCGCGGCGATCAGTTCCTGGGCGCAGACAACCTGCGCATGGATACCGAGACCGGCAACTACATCGCCGAAGGCAATGTGCGCTACCAGGACACCTCCTTCCGCATGGTCGCCGACCGTGCCGAAGGCAACCAGGACACCGACGCCCACAAGGTCACCAACATCCAGTACCAGCTGGTGGACCGGCGTGGCAACGGCGGCGCCGAATCCGTGGACCTGCAGGGCCAGGTCGGGCAGATGCACCGCTCCACCTATACCACCTGCGATCCCTCGCAGCCGATCTGGCGCGTGCGCGCGCCGGAGATCGATGTCGACAATGAAGAGGGCTTCGGCACCGCACGCAACGCCGTGCTGCAGATCGGCAAGGTGCCGGTGCTGTACTTCCCGTGGTTCAAGTTCCCGATCGACGACCGTCGCCAGACCGGCCTGCTGTTTCCGCAGTTTGGCCTGTCCGGACGTAACGGCTTCGATTACCTGCAGCCGATCTACCTGAATCTGGCGCCGAACTACGATGCCACCTTGCTGCCGCGCTACATGAGCAAGCGCGGTTTCATGTTCGGTACCGAGTTCCGCTACCTGTACGACGGCGGTCGCGGCGAAATCACCGGTAACTACCTGCCCAACGACAAGTTGCGCGATAAGGACCGTGGCAGCGTCTTCTACAGCGGCTACCATGACGTTAACAAATACTGGCAGGCGCGCAGCAGCATTTCCTGGGTCAGCGATACCCGCTATGTGGAAGACTTCACTAGCCGCCTGAACGGCATGGGCTCGGCGTCCAGCCTGCAGAGCACCATCGGTATCTACGGCACCGGCGAAACCTGGACCGCCGGCCTGATGGCCGACCGCTGGCAGCTGACCGACTACACCCTGGACGAGCGAGCCCTGCCCTACAACCGGCAGCCGCGCGCCTATTTCACCTGGGAAAAGCCGTTCGGCATTTTCGAAGCCGGTGTCTATGCCGAGGCGGTGCGCTTCACGCATGACGATTCGTATCGGGTGGACTTCATCCCGAACACCAACGGCAACGGCAACAACAACAACGGCGACGAATACGTCCGCACCAATATCCGTAATTACGAGTATGGCAGCGGCTCGCGCCTGGACGTCAAACCCTACATCTCGATGCCGCTGTCGGGCGCAGCCTGGTTTGTGACGCCGACGGTCGCCTGGCGCTACACCGCCTACCAACTGGATTCGACGCTGGCCACCACCCTGCCGTTGACTGGTGATCGCACGCCCACGCGCAGCCTGCCGATCGCTTCGCTGGATGCCGGCCTGTACTTCGATCGTGAGACCTCGCTGTTCGGCACGAACTATCTCAATACGCTGGAACCGCGCATGTACTACCTGTACGTGCCATACCGCGACCAAGACGACCTACCGGTCTTCGATACCCGTCCGTTCACCTTCAGCTACGGCCAGCTGTTTCGAGACACACGCTACACCGGCGCAGACCGTCAGAACGATGCCAACCAGCTGACACTGGCAGTGACTTCGCGCTGGCTGCGCCAGGACGATGGGCGCGAAAAGCTTTCGCTGAGCGCCGGCCAGATCCTGTACTTCAACGATTCGCTGGTGACGATCAACAACAGCACCAATGCCGCTGCCGGCAGCGAGCAACCCGTTCAGCAGGGCAAGTCCGCCTGGGTGGCCGATGCCAACTACATGATCAACGACCGCTGGTCGATGGGTGCCACCTATCAATGGAACCCGAATTCGCGCAAGGAAGATCTGGCCAGTCTGCGCACGCGCTATCTGCTGGGCAACGACGGCATCATCAATCTGGCGTACCGGTATCGTCGCGATCTGATCAGTAACAACGACCAGCTCAAGCAGGCCGACTTCTCGTTCCTGTATCCGATCAACCCTACCTGGAGTGCGGTCGGACGCTATTACTACTCGCTGCTGGACCGCAAGCCGCTGGAAATCATCGGCGGCGTGCAGTGGGACAGCTGCTGCCTGGCGGTGCGCGCGCTGGTGCGCCGGTTCGTGCGTAACCGCGACGGCGAGATGGACAACTCGATCCAGTTCGAGTTCGTGCTCAAGGGCTTGAGCTCGTTCGGCCAGAACACGGACCGCACTTTGCGCCGTGCTATTCTCGGTTATTACCGCGACGACCTGTACCTGGTCCCGCCCAGCAACACCACGACCAATCCGGACGATTACGATCCGAACCTGATTCCATGACCAAGCCTTTCTCTGTTCTTCTTGCCTCGTTGCTGGTAATCACCAGCACGGTCTCGCCGCTGGCATCGGCGCAGCAATCCCAGCCGCTGGATCGTATCGCCGCTATCGTGGACGAAGACGTGGTGCTGCAGAGCGAGCTCGATCGCGCTGTGCGCAACGTCAAGTCGCAGTACGCCGGTCGCGAAAACCAGCTGCCGCCGGACGATGTCCTGCAGCGGCAGGTGCTTGAGCGCCTGGTCCTGGTCAAGTTGCAGGTCGGCCGCGCCGACGGCAGCGGCATCCGCGTCAGCGACGAGGAACTCAACCGCGCCATTGCCAGCATCGCCCAGCAGAACGGCACCACCGTGGATGGCCTGCGCCAGAAGCTGGCCGCCGATGGCATGGCCTACGGCGATTTCCGCGCCTCGGTGCGCGACGAAATCATCGTGCAGCGCCTGCGCCAGAGCTTTGCGCAGAGCCGCATCAGCGTGAGCGAAGGCGAAGTGGATACCGCGCTGGCCCAACAGGCCACGACCGGTAGCCAATACCACCTGGCGCATATCCTGGTTGGCCTGCCGGAAGGCGCGACTGCCGACCAGATCGCCACCGGGCAAAAGAAGGTCGATGGCGTCAAGGCCCTGATCGACAAGGGCGAACTGGACTTCTCTGCGGCAGCGGTGCGTTATTCGGATAGCCCCAACGCGCTGGAAGGCGGCGACCTGGGCTGGCGTAGCCTGGACGAAATCCCCAACGCATTTGCCCAGCTGATCCGCGACATGCAGCCCGGCCAGGTCGCAGGACCGCTACGTGGTCCCAGCGGGTTCCAGCTGCTCAAGCTGGTGGAAATGCGCGACGCCAATGCCGGCGGCGAAAAGAAGATGGTCACCGAATACAACGCGCGCCACATCTTGGTCCGCATCGGCGACAACCAGACCGACGCACAGGCCAAGGCCAAGATCGACACGCTGCGGGCACGCATCGCCGGCGGCGCCGACTTCCAGGCAACGGCCAAGGAGTCCTCCGAAGACACCAATAGCCGTGGCCAGGGTGGCGATCTGGGTTGGTTCCCGGCCGACGCGTTCGGCCCGGATTTCGGCAAGCAGGTCGAAGGCCTGGCCGACGGTGCGGTGTCCGAACCGTTCCGCACGCAGGCCGGTTGGCACATCGTGCAGCGCGTCGGCAGCCGTCAGACCGACGTCAGCGCGGAAAACCAGCGTGCGCAGGTCCGTGAAACCATCGGCCGCCGCAAGCTGGAAGAGGAATACAACCGCTACCTGCAGGAACTGCGTGGCGAGGCATATGTGAGCTACCGCACCGGCGATCGCGCCGACGGCAACGCGACTGCCGAGCCGACCAAGAGCGCAGAACCGGCTGCCCCGACCCCGCCGCCGGCACAGCCGGCGCGCTGAGTCGGTGATGGTGCCGTCGCTCGCGCTGGTGCCAGGCGAGCCGGCCGGAATCGGGCCGGAGCTGTGCATCCGGCTCGTCCAGCAGCCGCGCTCCGATGCGCAGCTGGTTGCCTACGCCGACCCCGATACCCTGAACAGCGCCGCCAAGGCGCTGTCCTTGTCTGTGCGCCTGCTCGATCCAGACCAGCCGGCACGCATGCCCGGCGATCTGCCGCTGTTTCCGATTCGTCAGGCCGTCCCGACCCGCTTCGGCACCGCCGACCCGGCCAATGCAGCGGCCGTCATTGCCGGCCTGCGTACCGCCGCCGGCGACTGCCTTGCCGGACGTCTGCAAGGCATCGTGACCGGCCCGGTGCACAAGGCGATCATCAACGCCGGCGGAATCGCCTACACCGGCACCACCGAATTGCTGGCCGAACAGGCCCACTGCCCGGTGGTGATGATGCTGGCCAACAGCATCGTGCGCGTGGCACTGGTGACCACGCATCTGCCGCTGCGCGCGGTGGCCGATGCGATCACCGCCGACGCGGTTGCGCGCTGCCTGCGCATCACCCATGCCGCGATGCGCCGCGACTTCGGCCTGGAAAACCCGCGTCTCGCCGTGCTCGGCCTCAACCCCCACGCAGGCGAAGACGGTCACCTGGGCCGCGAAGAACTGGACATCATCATCCCGGTGCTGGAGCGGCTGCGCGACGAAGGCATGCAGCTGATCGGCCCGTTGCCGGCCGACACCGCCTTTCTGCCGCAGAAGCTGGGCGGTTTCGATGCGGTGGTGGCGATGTACCACGACCAGGGCCTGCCGGTACTCAAGTACAGCGGTTTCGAGCAGGCGGTGAACATCACGCTGGGCCTGCCCTACCCGCGCGTGGCGGTGGATCACGGCACAGCGCTGGACCTGGCCGGGCGCGGCATCGCCGATCCCTCCAGCCTGATGGCGGCAACGGCGTTGTGCGCACGCCTGGCGGCACGCAGCTAACGTCGCGTCGCTGCTGCGCGATCGCCGCAGGTTAGATGACTTCCCTCGCCATTACCGCAGCCACACGCAGCACCGACACCGCGTGCAGCCGCCGGCTCCGTTAAACTGCGCGCATGAATCCTTCCTTCAGCGCACCGGCCAAGAAGTCGCTTGGCCAGCACTTTCTTGCCGACCGGTATTACATCGACCGGATCGTCCAGGCGGTGGACCCGCGCGCCGGCCAGCACCTGGTCGAAATCGGTCCCGGCCAGGGCGCCATCACCTTCCCGCTGCTGCGCAAGCATGGCGCGTTGACGGTGATCGAGTTCGATCGCGACCTGATCGCACCATTGACCGAGGCGGCCGCACCGATCGGCGAGCTGAGCATCATCCACCGCGACGTGCTCAGCGTGGATTTCACCGAACTGGCCAACGGCACGCCGATCCGGCTGGTCGGCAACCTGCCTTACAACATCTCCTCGCCGATCCTGTTCCACGCGCTGGACCACGCCGCTGCAGTGGCCGACATGCACTTCATGCTGCAGAAGGAAGTGGTCGACCGCATGGCCGCCGGTCCCGGCAGCAAGGTCTATGGCCGGCTCAGCGTGATGCTGCAGGCGTATTGCGAGGTCACCGCACTGTTCGTGGTGCCGCCAGGCGCGTTCCGACCGCCGCCGAAGGTGGACTCGGCGGTGGTGCGGCTGGTGCCGCGCGATGCGGCCACGGTCATGATCAACGACCGCCGCCGCTTT
Organism: Xanthomonas sp. 10-10; assembly: GCF_040182365.1. Classification (NCBI taxonomy): domain Bacteria; kingdom Pseudomonadati; phylum Pseudomonadota; class Gammaproteobacteria; order Lysobacterales; family Lysobacteraceae; genus Xanthomonas; species Xanthomonas sp. 10-10. The sequence goes on along the minus strand of NZ_CP144460.1, from coordinate 1,215,310 downwards.
GCCGATGTGGTGCGCGCCGGCTTCGGGCAGCGTCGCAAGACGCTGCGCAATGCCTTGTCCAGCGTTTGCGAGCCCGCGCATTTCGAGGCGGCTGGCGTGCGGCCGGATGCCCGCGCCGAACAACTCGAGGTCGCCGATTTCATCCGGCTGGCCAATGTCGAGCTGGCTTGAGCGCCGCTCCCACGCCGTTTTATTTAGACTTTCCCCATGCAAGATGATCCACGCTATCGGGTCGAGGTCGAGGTGTCGCCGCGCTTCCTCGCCCAGCAATCGACCCCGGAAGAAGGCCACTTTGCCTTCGCCTACAGCATCCGCATCCACAACGCGGGTGCCGTGCCCGCGCGCCTGATCGCACGCCATTGGCAGATCACCGACGCCAACGGCCGCACCGAGCAGGTGGACGGCGAAGGCGTGGTCGGCGAGCAGCCGTGGCTGCGCCCCGGCGAAGCCTTCCATTACACCTCCGGTGTACTGCTGGAAACCGAGCAGGGCCAGATGCAAGGCCACTACGACATGGTGGCCGACGATGGCACCGAATTCACCGCCCCGATCGCCGCCTTCGTGCTGAGCGTACCCAGGACGCTGCACTGATGACTGCTGGATTGATGGAGCGCACGCGATGAGCGTCTGGGCAATTGGCGACCTGCAAGGGTGCTACGACATCACCCAGCGATTGCTGGAGAAGATCAATTTCGACCCGGCACATGACACGCTGTGGTTCTGCGGCGACCTGGTCAACCGCGGCGGGCAATCGCTGGAAACGCTGCGGCTGGTGCATTCACTGCGCGCGCACAGCGTGGTGGTACTGGGCAATCATGACCTGTCGCTGCTGGCGATCGGCGCGCGCTCGGAAGAAGAGCAGCGCAAGGTCAACCCGGATCTGCAGCGCATCGTGCTGGCCGAGGACCGCGACGTGCTGCTGGACTGGCTGCGCATGCAGAAGCTGGCGCACGTGGACCGCGAACTGGGCTGGATGATGATCCACGCCGGACTGGCGCCGAAATGGACCACGCAGCTGGCCGAAAAACATGCGCGCGAGGTCGAGCAGCAGCTACAGGGCGGCGGCTATCGCAAACTGTTGCGCAACATGTATGGCGATCAGCCGGGCTGGTCGCCAGGTTTGAGCGGATACGACCGCAGCCGCGCGATCATCAACCTGTTCACGCGCATGCGCTATTGCACGCCGCGCGGGCGCATAGCCACCGACGACAAGGGCACGCCGGGCACGCAGGCACAAGGACTCTACCCGTGGTTCGAGGTGCCGGGCCGGGTCGAGCGCGATCTCAAGATCGTGTGCGGCCACTGGTCCGCGCTGGGGCTCACCATTACCCAGGGCGTGCATGCCATCGATACCGGCGCGGTGTGGGGCGGCAAGCTCACCGCCCTGCAGCTGGATACCGAGGAGCTGCGTGTGGTGCAGGTGCCGGGGCGCGAGGTCACCGCCCCCGCCGCCCCTGCTGCAAACGCGCCGCGGCGTCCCCGCGAAGGCCAGGGCCGCCCGCGCGGGCGTGGCCGTGGACGTGGCGGAAACGGCACCGGCGGTGGCGCTGGTGGCAGCGGCGGCGCCAATGGCAAGGGCACCGCCGCGCCCAATGCCGGCGAAACCGGCGCCGGCACCACACGTCCAGCCGGCCCGGCAGCGGAATAAGCCTCCGGCCGCCGTCGCGGCCTGGGCGTGGTGCTCAAGCCAGCGCCGACTGCGCGCGTTGCGCTTCCAGCGCGCGCACACGCGGCAGCACTTCTCGGCCGAAGTACTCCACCTCTTCGATGAAGTGCAGGAAGCCGCACAGCACCAGATCCACGCCCACCTCCTGCAGGGCCAGGATGCGCTCGGCGATCTGTTGTGGCGTACCGATCAGGTTGGTGCGGAAACCGTCGTTGTACTGCACCAGGTCCTCGAAGGTGGAGGTGGCCCAATTGCCCTCGCCCTCCGGCGAGGCCTGCCCGGCCTGCCGCGCGGCATCGGCGAACGCCCTGACCGCATCGACATGCGCATGCGCGATGATTTCCTGCAGCACCGCCTGCGCCTCCTGTTCGGTCTCGCGCGCGATCACGAAGGCGTTGACGCCGACACGAACGCGGTGGCCGTTGGCGGCCGCCTTGGTCTGCAGGTCCTGGATCTGTATGCGCAACTGCTCCGGCGTGTTGCCATTGGTGAAATACCAATCCGACACGCTTGCCGCGTTGTCGCGCGCCGCGCGCGAACTTCCGCCTTGAAAGATCTCCGGGTGCGGCTTCTGCAGCGGTTTGGGACTGAGGGTGTAGTTGTTGAAACGGTAGAAATCGCCATGGAAACTGAAGGCATCCTGGGTCCAGATCCCCTTCAGCACCTGGATGAATTCCCTGGAGCGCCGATAGCGCTCGTCGTGTTCCAGCCACGGCTCCCCAATGGCAACGAACTCGCCCTTGAACCAGCCGCTGACCACATTGATCGCAATGCGTCCGTTGCTGATGTGGTCGATGGTGGCGATCTGCTTGGCCACCACGGCCGGCGCCCAGGGGCCGGGCAGGATAGCGGCCAATACCTTCAGGCGCGAGGTGGAATGCAGCAAGGCCTGACTGAAGGACACCGACTCATGCTGATGCTCGGCGCCATAGCCGGCGGTAAAACGGATCTGGGTCAGCGCGTAATCGAAGCCGGCGTGTTCGGCGGCCTGCGCCAGCCGCACGTTATAGTCCAGGCTCCAGTCGGTGCGCTGCTCGATCGTGCTGACAACCAGCCCGCCGCTGACATTGGGAACCCAGTAGGCGAAGCTCAGCGGCGCAGCGTTGGACGAATGGCTCATTGGAAACTCCTGCGAGGATAAGGATTGGACGGCGGACTGCGCGCTGCCGGTCTTCTTCGGTGCTGGAAAGCACATGCATTGCGCTTTGCAAATACGACGCGCGTACGCGGGTCACCGCCATCGCATGCAACGCACATCGCGTGCCATGCTTATCTCTGCGCGACATGTCGACATGCCCGCCGTGCGATCCACATCGCGTTGACCAACATCGCGCGCCGCGCGAAAACAATTGACTCGCCAGCGAACGACCCAATACGACAACGCGATGCAACCTTGCGGGCTACGCAAACACGATCTGGCTGCGCGATACCGCGCCGATATCGGTGATGTACACGCATCCACGCGACCTTGTTCGTAAAGCCCGGGCGATCACTCCAGCAGCCACGTCGCTACCCAGCGCGTGACTGCACTGCACGCACCGGGCGTTATTGAAACGAACAATGTCACGCGTGTGATTCGTCCTGCATGCCGCACTGGATGAATGTATCCAACCAGGAAAATGCGCAAACTGCTGATCCGATGTTTCCCTGCAAACAGTTTTTGGGCGCTTATCTCCGCGCGCTCTATCCTCATACTCGTTACGTCATGAAGACCGCATCGAAAATGGCTTGAAACAGCTAATTTTCTGCAATTTCATTAGATCATTCTCAATCCTGCTAAGCGCACGCCATCGCCGATGGCGCTTTGCCATTGCACTGCATCGCGCCATGCAGTCAGATGCAATTGCTCGTGATTGACACGTCGACGCATGTTGCTTCCGCGTTTTATGTCGCTGCAGCAACAGCAAGCATGTCTGGATGGCACGGAGTTTGCGTGACAGCTCGACACGCCCCCCTACAGGAATCTCGCATGCGCACTCCGTTGAATGTCGTTGCCGTCTCCGGCAGCACCTCGCGCCCTTCGCGCAGCCTGGCCCTGGCAGAGGCCACCCTGGCAGAGCTGGCGCAGCACCTGGCCATCAAGCCCAGCATCATCCAGCTCGGCGATATCGCAAGGCCCTTGGGCACGGCGCAATGGCGCAGCGACGTCGACGCAACTACGGAACAGGCCTTGCGCCAGGTCGAAACGGCAGACCTGCTGCTGGTCGTCGCACCGGTGTATCGCGGATCGTATCCAGGCTTGCTCAAGCATCTGTTCGACCTGATCGACATGCACGCACTGATCGACACGCCGGTGTTGCTGGCCGCTACCGGCGGCAGCGAACGGCATGCATTGGTCATCGATCACCAACTGCGGCCATTGTTCGCGTTCTTCCAGGCGCTGACGCTACCGATCGGCATCTATGCCAGCGAAAGCGATTTCCACGATTACCGGGTGGTCGATCAAGCGCTGTGCCAGCGTATCGCACTGGCCGCCGAACGCGCTGCCGGCGTGCTGGGCGTGCGCCCCGATGCGCGACTGCGCATCGCCTGATCCGGTTCGCCGGCGCGATGCAGCAGCCCACCTGAAGGAGAGTGCGATGGAGATGTTCTGGTTCATTCCCACCCACGGCGACAGCCGCTATCTGGGCACCAGCGAAGGCGCGCGCCAGGTCAGTGCCGACTACGTGACACAGGTGGCCGTAGCGGCGGACACGCTGGGCTATGAAGGGGTACTGATTCCCACCGGGCGCTCCTGCGAAGACCCGTGGGTGATTGCGTCCAGCCTGATCAATGCCACGCGCCAGCTGAAGTTTCTGGTGGCGCTGCGCCCCGGGCTGATGGCGCCCGCACTGGCAGCGCGCATGGCGGCCAGCTTCGACCGGCTGTCCGGAGGGCGCCTGCTGGTCAATCTGGTCACCGGCGGCGACCGCGGCGAGCTGGAAGGCGATGGCGTGTTTCTCGATCACGCCGACCGTTACGATGCCTCGGCCGAATTCATCCGGATCTGGCGCGAGATCATCCGCCACAGCCATGACAGCCAGAGCTACGACTTCGATGGCAAGCATCTGCAGGTGAAGGCGGCACAACTGCTGTATCCCACCGTGCAACGGCCGTATCCACCCGTGTGGTTTGGCGGCTCGTCCGATGCGGCGCACGACCTGGCGGCCGAGCAGGTGGACACCTACCTCACCTGGGGCGAGCCACCGGCTGCGGTAGCGCAGAAGATCGCCACCGTCCGCAGCAAGGCGGCCGCGCTCGGGCGCACCTTGCGCTTCGGCATCCGCCTGCATGTCATCGTGCGCGAAACCGACGCGCAGGCCTGGGCGGCCGCAGACGCACTGATCCGCCATCTCGACGACGACACCGTGGAGCGCGCACAGCGCGCCTTCGCGCGTATGGATTCTGTCGGCCAGCGGCGCATGGCCGCCTTGCATGGACGTGGCCAGGGCCGCACGCGCGCCGATCTGGAAGTCAGCCCGAACCTGTGGGCCGGGGTTGGCCTGGTTCGCGGCGGTGCCGGTACCGCCCTGGTCGGCAGCCCGCAGACGGTGGTGCAGCGGATCGAGGAATACGCGGCGCTCGGCATCGACACCTTCATCTTTTCCGGCTATCCGCACCTGGAAGAGGCCTATCGCTTTGCCGAACTGGTGTTCCCGCTGCTGCCACGCGCACGCCGGCAACAACTGCCCGGGCAACCACTGAGCGGCCCCTTCGGCGAGGTCATCGCCAACACCATCGTGCCACGCGCTTCGGCGCGCTGAGAGGAGTACTCATGAAGCGTCGCAACCTGCTCAAACTCGGAACGCTGGCCGGAGTCGCGCTCGGTGCCCCGCCACTGCTGTCCGGCGCCGCAGACGCGCCGCGCAAGATCGCCGTTCCCGAGCGCCTGCGCATGGATTACGCCTACTACTCGCCTACCTCGCTGGTGCTCAGGCACTTCGGCTGGCTGGAAGAGGCGCTCAAGCCGCAGGGCACCGAGGTCACCTGGGTGTTATCGGCCGGCAGCAATCGCGCACTGGAGTATCTGGCCGGCAACAGCATCGACTTTGGCAGCACCGCTGGCCTGGCCGCGCTGCTGGGGCGCGCCAACGGCAATCCGGTCAAGGCGGTCTATGTGTACTCGCGCCCGGAATGGGTGGCCCTGGTCGTCGGCAAGCAATCGCCGATTCAGCGCGTGGCCGAACTCAAGGGCAAACGGGTGGCCGCCACCAAGGGCACCGACGCGTATCTGTTCCTGTTGCGCGCGCTGCGCGAGGTCGGGTTGCACCGGAACGACGTCGACATCGTCCATCTGCAGCATCCGGATGGGCGTATTGCACTGGAACGCGGCAATGTCGATGCCTGGGCAGGACTGGACCCGCATATGGCTGCCAGCCAGCTCGAAGCCGGCTCACGGCTGCTCTATCGCAACGTCGCCTTTAATTCGTACGGCTTCTTGAACACCAGCGAAAAATTCGCCGCCGCCTACCCCGAGCAGATTCCGCTGGTGCTGCAGGCCTATGAGAAGGCACGCCGTTGGGCCATCGCGCATCCGGACGCGTTGGCGAGCCTGATCGCCGAGCAGGCCAGGCTCTCGGTGCCGGTTGCGCAACTGCAATTGCGGCGCACCGATCTCAGCCGGCCACTGATTGGTGCCGAGCAATTGGCGGCCTTGCGCAGCGCCGCGCCGATCCTGCTGGAAGAAGGCCTGGTGCGGCCGGGAACCGACCTGACCCAGGTGCTGGGCACCTTGATCGATCCACGCTATGCCACGCGCGCACGCGTGGCGCAGGGGTGACCGCCACCATGAATCAGACCTCGCTCCGCCTGTCGCGCACCCTGCCACCGTCCCGCCGCCCGCGTCGACACTGGCGCCTGCCTGCCGGCAGCCTGGGCCTGGTGCTGCCAATCAGCTTTTTTGCGGCACTGGAAGTGTGTTCGGCGCTGGGGTGGACGCCACGCTATCTGCTGCCGCCTCCCAGCCAGATCCTGACCACGCTGGCAGACGAAGCCGGCCGGGGGCTGGCCGGCCATCTGGGCGCCAGCGTGCTACGGGTGCTGGTGGGCTTTGCGCTGGGTGCCGGGCTGGGGCTGCTGATCGGCATCGGCGTCGGCTTGAACCGCTGGCTGGAGCACTTGCTGGATCCCAGTTTCCAGGCGCTGCGCGCGGTTCCCAGCCTGGCCTGGGTGCCGTTGTTGTTGCTTTGGATGGGCATCGACGAAGCGCCGAAGATCACCCTGATCGCGATCGGTGCGTTCTTCCCGATGTATCTGGGCGTGGCCAATGGCCTGCGCCAGGTCGACCGCACGCTGATCGAGCTGGGCGAGACCTATGGCCTGCCCTGGGGGCGCATGGTGCGGCGGATCCTGCTGCCGGCCGCGTTGCCATCCATCTTCACCGGGTTGCGCACCAGCCTGAGCCTGGCCTGGATGTTTCTGGTGGCCGCCGAACTGATCGCGGCCACGCGCGGGCTGGGCTATCTGCTGAGCGACGGGCGCGAGACCTCGCGGCCGGACATCGTCATTGCCGCCATCGTGTTGCTGGCCCTGCTCGGCAAGCTCAGTGACAGCGTGCTCAAGGCACTGGAAACCCGCACGCTGCACTGGCGCGACAACCTGCAGAACCGCCGCGCCCACCCACACGCGGCGCACGCGGCATGAGTGCCGGCCTGCAGATCCAGGTAGCGAACAAACGCTTCGGTGCACGCAGCGTGCTGCAGGACATCGAGCTGCGCGTGGCACCGGGCGAAGTCCTGAGCCTGATCGGACCCAGCGGTTGCGGCAAGAGCACCTTGCTACGCATCGTGGCCGGCCTGGAGCGCGACTACGGCGGCGAAGTATTGCTGGATGGCAGCCGCGTGCAGGGAATCGACCGCCGTATCGGCTTCATCTTTCAGGAGCCGCGCCTGCTGCCCTGGCTGGACGTAGCAGCCAATGTCGCCTTCGCCGACGACACCGCCGTTTCGCCGGCGGCAGCGCGGCAATCGCCGCGCGTGCAACAGTTGCTGGCCGAGGTTGGCCTGCTCGACCACGCGCAGGCGTTGCCCAAGCAACTCTCCGGCGGCCAGGCGCAGCGGGTGGCACTGGCGCGCGGGTTGTACCGGCAACCGCAGGTGCTGTTGCTGGACGAACCCTTCAGCGCGGTGGATGCGTTCACCCGCATCCGGCTGCAGCAGCTGTTGCTGCGCCTGGCCGGCGAGCACGGCTTCACCGTGCTGCTGGTGACGCACGATATCGACGAGGCGGTCTATCTGAGCGACCGCGCCATCGTTATCGGCGGCCAGCCCGGGTCCATCGTGCATACCCAGGTACTGGACCCGCCGCGGCCACGCGACCGCCGGGCGCACGAGGCGGCGCTGCGTGAGGCGCGTCAGGACCTGCTGGCTGCGCTGCACGACATCCATGCGGTGTAAGCATGCGGCGTTCGCCTGCAGGCCACCCCGACACATACGGCTGCCAACCGGCACGGGCCGGCGGCACGCGCGCCACCGGGTACCGATCATCTCTCTGCGACTGGAACGAGGCCACAGCGCATGACAAGCCACCAACTGCAACCCACTGTACTGAATCCGCTGCACACGGCCCGCCGCCTGGCCAACGACTTCGCAGCCACCGCAATCGAACGCGATGCGCGTGGCGGCACCCCCAAGGCAGAACGCGATGCGCTGCGCGCCAGCGGCTTGCTGGGCCTGAGCATCCCGCTGCAATACGGCGGTCTCGGCGCCAGCTGGAGCGAGGTGCTGACCATCGTGCGTGAATTCGCCAAGGCCGATAGTTCGATCGCGCACGTGTTCGGCTTCCACCACCTGATGCTGGCCACCGTGCGCTTGTTCGGCCAACCGGCGCAGTGGCAGCCGTGGTTGGAGCAGACCGCGCGCAAGCAGTGGTTCTGGGGTAACGCGCTCAATCCCCTGGATACCCGCACCGTCGCCGTGCAGTATGAGGGCTGGCGCGAATTTTCCGGCAAGAAGAGTTTCTGTTCCGGCGCTCTCGATTCGCAGATGCTGATCGCCTCCGCACTGGACGAGCGCAGCGGCAAGCTGCTGATCGGCGCCGTGCCCACCGCGCGCAGCGGCATCACGCTGGGCCACGACTGGGACAACATCGGCCAGCGCCAGACCGACAGCGGCAGCACTACCTTCGAGCGCGTGCGGGTGGAAGAAAACGAGCTACTGCTCGATCCCGGCCCGCTGAGTACGCCATTCGCGTGCCTGCGCCCCTTGCTGGCGCAGTTGCTGTTTGCGCATGTCTTCCTGGGCATCGCCGAAGGCGCGTTCGAAGAAGCACGCACCTATACCTTGACCGAAACGCGCCCCTGGCATCGCTCCGGGGTCGAACGGGCCAGCGACGATCCCTACATCCTGGCCCATTACGGCGAGTTCTGGCTGGGGCTGGAAAGCGCACGCCTGCTGGCCGGGCGCGCCGCCGATCTGCTCGATGCCGCCTGGCGCAAGGAACACGCGCTCACCGGCGACGAACGTGCACAGGTGGCCCTGGCAGTGGCCGCCGCCAAGGTCGCCACCACACGCGTGGGGCTGGAGGTGAGCAGCAAACTGTTCGAGGTCACCGGCGCACGCGCCACCCATGCGGCGCTGCGCCTGGACCGCTACTGGCGCAATCTGCGTACCCAGACCCTGCACGATCCGGTCGACTACAAGGTGCGCGAACTCGGCGAATGGGCGCTACGGCAACAGGCGCCTACACCCAGCTTCTACTCATGAATCGCTGTGGCGGCATGCTCGTCACCGCGAGTTCGCCTGCGCATCTCGGTGCTGCGTAGCTCCCTCTTCTCTCTCCTAGCATCCGGCCCATGTCCGATTTCCGTCTGCTGACCCTACCGTCGTTGCCGCAACGCGTCGCTGCCGGCAACCGCACGACCGCCGCCGCGCATGTGTTCGAAGACCCGGCATCGCAGGCATTGCTGGCACACCTGGAACGCGTGGCGCCCAGCGAAGCCAGCGTACTGATCATCGGCGAATCCGGCACTGGCAAGGAGCTGGTGGCGCGTCATATCCATAGCCTCAGCGCGCGTGCGCAGCAGCCGTTCGTGGCGGTCAACTGCGGAGCCTTCAGCGAATCGCTGGTCGATGCAGAATTGTTCGGGCACGAAAAAGGCGCCTTCACCGGCGCACTCAGCGCCAAGGCCGGCTGGTTCGAGGAAGCCAATGGCGGCACGCTGTTTCTCGACGAGATCGGCGATCTACCGATGCCGATCCAGGTCAAGTTGTTGCGCGTGCTGCAGGAGCGCGAAGTGGTGCGCCTGGGGTCGCGCCGCAGTATCCCGATCGACGTACGGGTGCTGGCCGCCACCAACGTGCCGCTGGAACAGGCAATCGGCCAGGGGCAGTTCCGCCAGGACCTGTTCTACCGGCTCAACGTGGTCGGCGTCGGGCTCAAGCCGCTACGCGAACGGCCCGGCGACATTCCACCGTTGATCCGCCATTTCGTGCAGATCTACAGCCAGCGCCTGGGCCATGGCCAGGTCATGGTCAGCGCGGAGGCCGAGCGGCTCCTGGTGCAGTACCCGTGGCCGGGCAATATCCGCGAGCTGGAAAATGTCATCCACCACACCTTGCTGATCCACCGCGACGGCGTGGTGCGCGCTGACGACATCCGGTTGTCGCCACTGCGCCTGCCCACCCCGTCCACCAGCGATGCGCAACCCGATGCCACGGCTCTGCTCGCACGCGCCTTCGACACCTTGTTCGAGAGCAATGACGGCGCGCTGCATGCCACCGTCGAAGCGCAGCTATTGCGTGCCGCCTACCGGCATTGCCACCACAACCAGGTCAGGACCGCTGCCCTGCTGGGACTGAGCCGCAACGTCGTGCGTGCGCGCCTGATCGAACTGGGCGAGGTGGTGGTCAACAAGCGCGTCGATTGACGCGCCGGGTGTCGATCCACGCTTGCCACGCTGCCTCGCAGTGCGGCGTCGCACCTTGGTCAGCCTTGCCCGGCGTGAAAATCCGGCCGCTCAGCGGCGCCGATAATCCACGTAAGAAAATGCGAAGGCGTGGCGCGCATCGGCTGCATGCTCCTCGCGCTGCACCGGCACCCACACAGCCGGGTCGATCGGCGGGAAGTGCGTATCGGCATGGTCGACCACGGTGTCCACCTCGGTGACAGCCAACAGGTCTGCGCGTTCCATCGTCAGGCGATACACCTCGCCGCCTCCGATCACGCACAACTCCTGCGCGCCCTCGTGCCCGGCACGCTTTATCGCCTGATCGATTGATGCCACCGCCTGCATGCCCGCGAACGGCACCTGCCCCGAGCGCGTCAGCACCAGATTCAGGCGCCCTGGCAAGGCGCGCCCCAGCGATTGCGCGGTCTTGCGCCCCATCAGGATCGGCTTGCCCAGCGTCAGCGCCTTGAAACGTTTGAGATCGTCCGGCAACTTCCACGGCAGATCGTTATCGCGACCGATGGCGTTGTTGCGGTCGAAGGCGACGATCAGGGTCAGTTTCATCGGTCCGGATACAGCGTGTCGTAGATTTTCATCGCGGCGTGCCGGCCCATCATTCCAAGGCAGAAAGCCACAAGGTACAACACAGCAATCACCGCCAGCGCCGCCGAAGACTGCCCGCCGAAGAGGTTCGTCAGCTGCAGGGGTTCGCCCTTGTACAAGGCAATACCGAAAAAGCCGATCGGTGCGATGAGCAGGATGCTCGTGAGATTCACAAACAGGCTGGCCTGCATTGCCATCAGCGAATCAGCCAGTTTTTCCCGTGCCTTGATCGAATGCTTGGCCATCACAGTGCTGTCGTCTCAAGTGGATGCTGGCGGACCATGCCGCAACTCGCTCGTCACACCGCCACCGGCGCCTTGATCGCCGGATGCGGGTCGTAGCCGTCGATCGCGATGTCCTCGAAGCGGAACCCGAACAGGTCGGTGACTTCGGGATTCAGGCGCAAGGTCGGCAATGCGCGCGGGGTGCGCGTCAGCTGCTCGCGGGCCTGCTCGAAGTGATTCGAATACAGATGCGCATCGCCCAGCGTATGCACGAAATCGCCCACGCCCAGGCCGGTGGCCTGCGCCACCATATGGGTCAGCAGCGCATAGCTGGCGATGTTGAACGGCACGCCCAGAAAGATGTCGCCGCTGCGCTGGTAGAGCTGGCAACTGAGCTTGCCGTCGACCACGTAGAACTGGAACAGGCTATGGCAGGGCATCAATGCCATCTGCGGCAGTTCGCCGACATTCCAGGCGCTGATGACCAGGCGACGCGAATCCGGATTGCGCTTGATCTCATCGACCAGCCACTGCATCTGGTCGATCTCGACGCCGTCCGGGCCGGTCCAGCGCCGCCACTGCTTGCCATAGACCGGGCCAAGATCGCCATTGTCGTCGGCCCATTCGTCCCAGATACGCACCTGGTTGTCTTTCAGATACCCGATATTGGTGTCGCCCTGCAGAAACCACAGCAGCTCGTGGATGATCGAGCGCAGGTGCAGCTTCTTGGTGGTGACCAGCGGGAAGCCGGCATTGAGATCGAAGCGCATCTGCCAGCCGAATACGCTGCGCGTGCCGGTACCGGTGCGATCGGACTTTTCGGCGCCGTGTTCCAGCACGTGTTGCAGCAGATCCAGGTACGGCTTCACTTGGCCGCCTCCACGGTTGCGGCAACCGGCACCACCGGCTGCAACACCGGCGCGCGGCGCGACATCGCCAGCAAGACCAGACCCACCGCAATCAATGGCAAGCTCAGAATCTGGCCCATCGTCAGCCAGTTGAAGGCCAGATAGCCAATCGGCGCATCCGGCACCCGCACGAATTCCACGATGAAGCGGAACACCCCGTACAGCAGCGCAAACAGCCCCGACACCGCATAGCGCGCACGCGGCTTCATCGAGAATGCCCACAACACGACGAACATCACCACGCCTTCCAGCGCGGCCTCGTACAGCTGGGACGGGTGACGGGCGAAGCGATCCAGTGCGCCGGCGGCGTACTGCGCGTGAATCTGCGCTGGTGCGATGTCAGCCAGCTCCGGTGCATGCGGGAAGATCACACCCCAGCCGGCCTGGGTGAACTTACCCCACAGCTCGCCGCCGACAAAATTGCCGAGCCTCCCGAAGCCAAGGCCCAACGGCACCAGCGGCGCGACGAAATCCATCACGTCGAAGAAGTGCAGGCGATGCTTGCGTGCCCACAGCCAGCAGGCGATCAATACGCCCAGCAGCCCGCCGTGGAAGCTCATGCCGCCTTCCCACACCTTGAACAGGATCAGTGGATTGGCCAGGAAGGTCTCGAATGCATAGAACAGCATGTAGCCGATGCGCCCGCCCAGCACCACGCCGAGCATGCCGTAGAACAGCAGGTCGGAAAAACCGTCCATATCCACGCCGGGCAGACGGCCGCGCAGGATGCGCGAGCGGCCCAGCGCCCAGGCCGAGAAGAAGGCGGCCAGATACATCAAGCCGTACCAGTGCACCTGCACCGGGCCGAGCGAGAAGGCGATGGGGTCGATGGCGTGCAGATAGATCATGCGGACCGCGTATGACGAAAAGCGAGGCCGCTATTCTGACACCTCGAGCGCGCTCAGCCTAAGAGCTGTGGCCGATCGGGCAGCTCGTCTTCATGCTGCACGTCGCCGGTGGCCGGGAAATGCGCGACCAGCAGCTCGGTCACCGCCTCGATCCCGGCCAGGACCGCGGCCTCGTGCTGGCCCTCACGCAGGAACTGCTGCATGCGCCGGCACACCTCCGCCCACTGTGCCTCCGGCACCTGGCTGCGCAGGCCGCGGTCGGCGACCACTTCGATGGCATGGTCCGCCAGCAGCAGATAAATCAAGACACCGTTGTTGGCGTCGGTGTCCCAGGTGCGCAGCTGCGCGAACGCCTGCTCGGCGCGCTGGCGGGCCGTGTGCCCACGCCACAGCGCCCCGAGCGGCAGGTCCGCATCCACCGCCACCATGATCTGGCCGGTATGGCTGCGTTCGCTGGCGGCCACGGCCGCAGCGATGGTGTCCATGCAGGCAGCCGGAAACCTGCGCTGCGCCGAGGGCGCGAAAAAATGCCTGAACCACCGCATTACCAGCTCCCCGAGGCGCCACCGCCTCCCGATGATCCACCGCCGCCACCCCAGCCGCCGCCAAAACCACCACGGCCACCGCCCCCGAATCCTCCGAACCCACCGCCGCCCCAGCCTCCGCCACCGACGAAGCGCCCAGGCGAACCGGAGACCAGGCCCGCCAACAGGCCGATGATGGCTGCACCGACGCTGGCGAACAGCAACGAGGTGAACAGCAGGGCGGCAGCGCCGGCGGCGACACCGGTCAACACGGCGCGCAACGGCCGCGGCAAGGCGCCGAGAATGCCGCGCGCCACCATTGCGGCCACAAATCCGATGAACAACGCCATGATCCAGCCGCCACCGCCTGCACCGCTGCCCACGCCACCATCGGCATGCCCGCTGACCGGTTCCGGCAGGGCTTCTCCCTCGATCAGGCCGGCCAGCGTCGCGGTCGCATCGCGAATGCCGCCGCCGTAGTCGCCCTCGCGAAAGCGCGGCGCCAGATACTCCTGGATGATGCGGTTGGCCACGATGTCGGGGATGGCGCCTTCCAGGCCATAACCGGGCTGGATCCGCACGCGGCGATCGTCCTTGGCCACCAGCAGCAGCACGCCATCGTCAACGCCCTGACGCCCGATCTTCCATTGATCGAACACGCGCTGGGCGTATTGCTCGATCGCCTCCGGCTGGGTGGTCGGCACGATCAGGATCTGCAGCTGCGCGCCCTTGCGCTGCTGCAACGCCAGCGCCTGCTGCTCGAGCTGCTGGATCTGCGCCGCATCGAGGGTGCCGGTGACATCGACCACTGGCGAGCGCAAGGGGGGAATGGCCGCAAGATCCTGCGCCAGCACCGAAGCGGGCAGCAGCAGTAACGCCATTATCCAGCACACCCACCTGTCCATTTTCCGCATTACCGACTCCTACCTGATAAGTACTGACAATTCATCAGCACTGACACTTGGCTGTCCCTTCTCCGTGCGGGAGAAGATGCCCCGCAGGGGCGGATGAGGGAGCGAGCGACGCCACGCGCAGTTGGAACGATGCAAGGGCGTCGCTGCGTCCCCTCATCCAGCCCCTCTCCCGAGGGGAGAGTGGCTTGATATACCGTATCTACAAATAGGTCTTGATTGAGCAAGCGACAGATGGATCGACATGGCCAACGTAGCGACTGCCTCGACGTGCCGTGCAGCACACCGCGCAGCATTCGGTACTGCGCAGTGCAGGGATTCAATGCGCAGGCTGCGGTTGCTGCTGTGGCGGCTGCTGCTGCGGCGCTTGCTGATTGCCGAAATCCACCTGCGGCGCGCGCGAGATCTGCGCTTCGTTTTCCACGCTGAAATTCGGCTTGGGCTGATAACCGAAGATCTTGGCGGTGATCACCTGCGGAAACGAACGGATGTAGGTGTTGTAGTCCTGCACCGTCTGGATGTATCTGCCGCGGGCCACGGTGATGCGGTTTTCGGTGCCTTCCAGCTGCACCTGCAGGTCGCGGAACGACTGGTCGGACTTGAGCTGCGGGTAATTTTCACTGACCACCAGCAACCGCGACAACGCGCTGCCCAGCTCGCCCTGCGCCTGCTGAAAACTCTTGAGCGAGGCTTCGTCATCGGCATTGACCTGGATCTGCCCGACGCGCGCACGCGCATTGGTGACTTCGGTCAGCACCTGGCGCTCCTGCTGTGCGTAGCCCTGCACGGTGCGCACGAGGTTGGGAATCAGGTCGGCACGGCGCTGGTACTGGTTCAGGACTTCCGACCAACCGGCTTTGACGCCCTCTTCCTTTTGCTGGATCGCGTTGTACCCGCAACCCGACAGAGAGGCGGTCAGGAGCAGCAATACCAGGGCACGCATCAGGACAGACATGCAGGCGATTCCGTTGAAAGAGAGCCGCAGCATGCCACGCGTCGGGTCAAGCCGGCATACACATGCCTGCGCCTGGCGTGCGCGGCGGTGCTGCACACCAAAGCGACAGGCGGTGCGCAATGCGCAACGCTGTCGATCGGCGCTCCATCGCGACAGCGCTAGCGCCCAAGGCCGCTGCCAGCCAATGCATCGCAGCACCTGTCACCACGCCGATCCTGCGTTGCGCGAACCGGCGGACGTCTCCAACCCGAGTGCCCAACGCGTCATTGCCCATCGCGTGCGTCCGAGCGCGGCATGCAACGCCCAGGGAGCACTAGCGTCCGATTCCGGGCGGCACCAGCGAGCAGTTGCCGCAGCAGCCACCGCATACGGGAGGGCTCTAAAGACCGGTAAAGTCCTTCACAGCACCCGCGGCACCAGAATCACCCCCCAGCACAGCAGCACATTGAGCAGCAGCAGAAACACCGCTGCCGAGCCCATGTCCTTGGCGCGGCCGGCGAGCACGTGGTGCTCGGGACCATAGCGTTCGATCACCGCTTCGATGGCCGAATTCAGCAGCTCGGCGGCCAGCACGATCAACAACGGCGCGACCAGCGCAACGCGTTCCAGCGGCGACTGACCCAGCCAGAGGCCCAGCGGGGCCATGACCACGGCCAGGCAGACTTCCAGCCGGAACGAGGATTCGTGCAACCAGGCTGCACGCAATCCCTGCCACGACCAGATCGCAGCCTTGAGCATGCGGCGCGGTCCGCGCGGCACGTGTCCCAATTGATCGGCCATGCGTCAGTGCTTCCGGCCGCAAGGGCGCGTCGGGGGACAAGGGGGACGCATGGCATGGTCGCTGCTGGGGAAAGTGCGAATCTTGCACCGTGGCGCTGCACACCGCCAGCCACGGTTCGGTTTGCCCTCAGCTCGCAGACTGCTGCACCATGGGCAGCCCGCTTGATTGCTGCAGGTTTTCGCATGACTCGATCCGCCTTGCGCGCACTGCTGTGCACCCTCGCACTATTCTCCGGCCACGCCATCGCCCAGGCCCATCAGGCGCCACACGCCGCACCTGCGGTGCCCGCGCAGATCTCCAACGCGGCCTGGGAAGAAGACATGCAGCGCTTTGCCGCCAACGACGCGCGCCAGCCGCCGCCCAGGCACGGCATCGTGTTCGTCGGCAGTTCCTCGATCCGCTTCTGGGACACGCTGGCGCAGGATTTTCCCGGCAAACCGGTCATCAATCGCGGGTTCGGCGGCTCGGAAGTGCGCGACAGCACCTGGTACGCCGACCGCATCGTGATCCCGTATGCGCCACGCCAGGTGCTGCTGTATGCCGGCGATAACGATCTCAACAGCGGCCGGACGCCCGAGCAGGTGCGCGATGACGTGGTCGCGTTCGTCGCGCGCATTCGGCGCGACCTGCCCGATGCACGCATCAGTTATCTGTCGATCAAACCCAGTCCCTCGCGTGCGCAATTGCTGCCGTCGGTGATCGCCGCCAATCGCCTGATCAAGGACGCACTCGCGCCGCTGCCGCGCGTGGATTTTGTGGATGTCTACACACCCATGCTCGATGCCAGGGGCAAGCCGCGCCCTGAGCTGTTTCGCGAAGACATGTTGCACATGACTGCAGACGGCTATGCACTCTGGCGCAAGGCAGTGGCGCCGGTATTGGAGCAAAAGTAAGGGTTGGCCAAGCGATCTGATGGCGCAGGCCATCGGATCGGTTGATTGGCAGCGGAGATGACCGGCCACCACGAAAGCTCATGCACCGCAGGCGCAGCAAGGACGCAGCGCATGGCAACGGGTGCACTCACCGTCCTGCGTCGTAGAGGCGATGCGCGTTCTCACCACGGCACGCAACGCCAGCGGATGAAGCGAGACGCATCGGCTTGAGGCATCCCGCATCTGGTCACCCATGCACGGATGGTGCGTGAGCGCCTTCATGCCGAAGCGATCGACCGACAACGCCGCGTCTGGCGAACAGCCACCGGCTTACGCCACCACGACCGCCACCGACGTTCCCACACCTGCCTCGCTGTGCAGTTCGATCCGCCAGCCGAAGCGGTCGCACAGCCGGCGCACGATCGACAATCCCAGGCCGGTGCCCTGCGGGCGCGTGGGATCGGCGCGAAAAAACGGTTCGAACGCACGCGCACGCGCTTCTTCGCTCATGCCGATGCCGGTATCGCGCACCACGATGCGGTCCTGGGTCACTTCAACTTCGATGCTGCCGGTATCGGTATAGGCGCAGGCGTTGCGCAACAGATTGCTCAGCACCACCCGCATGACCCGTGGCGGCGCGAACATCTGCAGGCTGCGGTCGCCGACCATGTGCAAGGACACCGGCTTGTCGCCAAGCAATTCGCGGGCGCTCTCCACCTCTTCGCTGGCCAGCTCTGCCGCATCGAAGGTTTCGCTTTGCGGATCGATCTCTGCTTCGCGTGCCAGGATCAGGAACGCGTCGATGACCGCTTCCATGTCGCGGCCGGCGCGCTGGATGCGACGCAGGCTGCGCTGGGTACGCTGCGATAGCTCATCGTCGGCCAGCGCCATGTCGCTGGCCACCCGGATCACCGTCAGCGGTGTGCGCAGCTCGTGACTGGCATCGCGGGTGAAATTGCGTTCGCGCGCGACGTGGTCGCTGACCCGCTGGCCGAGCGCATGCAATGCGGCGGCCAGTTGTCGGGTTTCGCCCTGCAACTCTGCGGGCAAGCGCTCCGGCGACAATTCGTCCACATCGGGGTTGCGCGGGTCCCAGTGCGATACGCGTCGCGCGAGCCAGCTGATCGGCGACACCAGTCGCTTGGACACGCGGTAGGTGAACCAGGAAACGCCGTAAATCCCCAGCAGCACGACAATGGCCGGCACCACGCCGAACCACAGCGTCAGATGCGCGGCACGCGAGCGCGGAAACACCAGGTACAAGCGCCCCTCGGGGCGCTGATCCACATAGACCAGCGCATCGGCAGCAGCCACCTCGCTGAAACCCGGCGACAGCATTTGCAGTGCACGCGGCGCTGCATCGGCGGCATTGCCCGCAGGCGAGAAATACCCTTGGATATTGCGTGTGTTCGGCGGCCGGTTGTCCGGTGTGTTCTTGTGCATGCGCCAGAAGTGCACGGCCTCGTCGGCAAGCACGGTGCGCACCAGGCTGTACTTGATCACGAAGGAAATCAAATACCCGCCAAGCACAATCGCCAAGCTCGCCAGCGCGACCTGCAGCAGGAAGGCAAGACGTATTTTTCGCGGGAGCCCGTGTGGCATTGCTGCATCCAGGGGAGAGCGCCGGATTATAGGCAACGCTTCCGTGAGTCCATCGTGCAACCAGCCGGCGGCACGGGAGAACGAGCGGCGCGTCTGCGCCTACAGGAGCGGCCGGCCGCCAGTCGGCAGCCGGCCGGCGACATCAGGTCATCGGTTGGGCGATGTCGGCAATGCGATAGCCGGCGCTCTGCACGGTGTGCAGCAGCGGGCGATCGAACGGCTTGTCGATGATCTTGCGCAGGTTGTACAGATGGCTGCGCAGGGTGTCCGAATCCGGCAACCCATTGCCCCAGATTTCGCGCTCGATTTCCTGGCGGGTGACCACCCGCGGCGATTCGCGCATCAGGATGGTGAGCAGGCGCAGGCCGATCGGCGAGAGCTGCAGCTCGGTGCCGGCACGGGTGGCGCGCATGCTCACCGGGTCCAGCACCAGGTCGGCGACCTTGAGCACTTCCGAGCCCACCTGACGACGTTCGCGGCGGATCAGGGCACGCAGGCGCGCTTCCAGTTCCTGGATCGCGAACGGCTTGGTCAGGTAGTCGTCGGCGCCGAAACCCAGGCCGGTGAGCTTGTCGTCCAGCGTATCGCGGGCGGTCAGCATCAGCACCGGGGTGGACTTGCGTGCGTCGTTACGCAGGCGGCGGCACACTTCGATACCGTCCAGGCGTGGCAGCATGAGGTCCAGCACGACCACGTCGTAGCTGTTCTCGGCGGCCAGACGGTAACCGTCCAGTCCATCCTGCGCATAGTCGACCTCGAAGCCACGGCCTTCCAGGTATTCGCCGATCATTTCGGAGATATTGCGGTTGTCTTCGACGACCAGCACGAGGCCGGACGTTTCCTTGGTCTGACGCATGGACTTTCCTCGGTCTTCAGCTTTGTGAAACATGCCGGATCGGCGGTGCAAGCGACGTGAAGGCCGAATAACGTTTCATGTCATCCGATCAACGCCCCAGCAGTGGTCGCAGCGCTGGCCACACGGTCTCCAGCACCTTCGGCTGGGCCGCCGCGGTCGGGTGCAGGCCGTCGGCCTGCATCAACCCGGGCTGCAGGGCCACCTTCTCCAGAAAGAACGGCACCAGCGCGGTGTTGTACTGTCTGGACAGGTCGGCATAGGTGGCCTTCAGGCGCTCGCGGTAGGCCGGGCCGTAGTTCGGCGGCACGTCGATGCCCAGCAACAGGACCTTGGCGCCGGACGCTTGACTGAGCTTGATCATCTTCTCCAGGTTTGCCTTCAGCTGGGCCGGGGTCAGCCCACGCAGCGCATCGTTGCCACCCAGCTCGATCACCACCACGCCGGGATGGTGCTTTGCCAGCAGGCCTGGCAGCCGCGTCAATGCGCCCGAGGTGGTTTCGCCGCTGATGCTGGCATTGACGACCGCCGGTGGCGTCGCCATGTCACGCTTGAGGCGTTGGTCGAGCAAGGTGACCCAGCCGGACTGCACCGGGATGTTGTGCGCAGCGCTCAGGCTGTCGCCGACGACCAGGATCGGCGCGGTAGTCACCGGACTTTTGGCAGAGGCAAATCCCGGCGCGAGCAGGGACAGTGTCAGCAGCCACAGGACCAGCGCGCCATATCGCAGTGTTCTTTCACGCATTCGGAGATTCCTCATCGACAGTCTGGCCCCCCGCTCCAGCACCCGCACCGCCATCGACGTCCGCGAGGTCGGTAAATCCGTCAGTGGACCGGAGGGAACACTCCACATCCTCGACAACGTGAGCTTGACGGTCAGTGAAGGCGACAGCATCGCCATCGTTGGGGCCTCCGGTTCGGGCAAGACCACCCTGCTCGGCCTGCTTGCCGGGCTGGACCTGCCCAGCCGCGGCAGCATTGCGCTGTCCGGCCAGGACTTGGGGCAGCTGGACGAAGAAGCGCGTGCCGCCCTGCGCGCGCGCGAAGTCGGCTTCGTGTTCCAGAGCTTCCACCTGCTGCCGGCGCTGACGGCGGAAGAAAACATTGCGTTACCGCTGGAACTGGCCGGGCGCGAAGACCCGGCGCGGGTGCGCGAGGTGCTGGAGGCGGTCGGCCTGAGCGCGCGTGCGCGGCATTACCCGCGCCAGCTGTCCGGTGGCGAGCAGCAGCGCGTGGCGCTGGCGCGCGCATTCGTGGCCAGACCGCGCATCCTGTTTGCCGACGAGCCCACCGGCAGCCTGGACCAGACTACCGGCGCGCAGATCAGCGACCTGCTGTTTGCGCTCAATGCCACCAGCGACACCACCCTGGTGCTGGTCACCCACGACATGACCCTGGCACAGCGCTGCCATCACATCTACCGCATCGACAGCGGCCGCCTGCACGCACAGACCGGTCCGGCCGCATGAACGTACTGCGACAGGCCGCGCGCGCGGTGCGCCGCGAATTCCTGGCCGGCGACCTGCTGACCGTGTTCGCCGCGCTGGTGCTGGGCGTTGCGGTGATGACGGCGGTGGGCACCCTGGTGGACCGGGTGACGCTGGCATTGACCTCCAGTGCGGCAGAGGTGCTCGGTGGCGATCTGGGCGTCACCGGGCGCCAGGAGATTCCGGCCGGCTTTGCCGAGGAGGCACAGCGACGCGGGCTGCAGAGCACGCGCATGGTCAGCTTCCCCAGCGTGCTGTTCCATGGCGATGCCAGCCAGATGGCCAATATCCGCGGCGTCGGCGCCGGCTACCCGTTGCGTGGGCAGTTGCTGGTGTCCAAGCACGGCAGCGGCGGCGAAGGCAGCCCTGCCACCGCACCGCCGCCGGGCCAGGCCTACGCCGACCCGCGGCTGCTGGAAGCACTGGGCCTGCGCGTGGGCGAGCAGCTGGAATTCGGCGCCGGCCATCTCACCATCACCGGCGTGCTGCGCGCCGAGCCGGATGCCTCGGGCGAGTTGATGCAGCTGTCGCCGCCGCTGCTGGTCAATCGCGCCGACATTGAGGGCGCCGGCCTGCTTGGCCCGGGCAGCCGCGCCTCCTACCGATTGATGTTTGCCGGTGCGCCGGCCGCGATCGCCGACCTGCGCGCCTGGCTCAAGCCGCGCGCCAGCGAATACCGCCTGGTCGGTATCGAAGACACCCAGCGCGGCATGCGCGCCGCGTTCGATCGCGCCGGGCGTTTCCTGGCCCTGTCGGCCTTGCTGGCGGTGTTGTTGTCCGGCGTCGCCACTGCGCTGGCGGCCAACCGGTTTGCGATGCGGCGCATCGACACCGTGGCGGTGCTGCGCTGCCTGGGCGCCAGGCAGCGCGACATCCTGGCGATGCTGTCGCTGCAGTTGCTGTTGACCGCGATCCCGGCCTGCCTGGTCGGCATCGGCTTGGGGATGCTGGCGCAGGAAGGCCTGGTACAGGCGCTGGGCAGTCTGATCCCGAACCGGCTGCCGCTGCCCCAGGCCACGCCGGCCCTGGCCGGTGCAGGCATCGGCCTGGTGCTGCTGCTGGGCTTCGGCCTGCCGCCGCTGCTGCGGCTGCGCAACGTGCCGCCGATGCGCGTGCTCAACCGCAGCTTTGCCGCGGTGCCGCCGAGCTCGTTGCTGGTATATGCGGCCGCATTGGCCGCTACGCTGGCGCTCACCGTCTATGCCACCGGCAACCTGGTGCTGGCTGGCTGGGTGCTGGGCGGCCTGGCCGCGCTGGCGCTGGTGGCGATGCTGCTGGGGCTGGGCTTGCTGGCATTGCTGCGGCCGATCCAGCACCGTCTGCGCGGGGCCTGGAAGCTGGGCTTGGCCTCGCTGACGCGCCGACGCGGGTTGAGCGTGGTGCAGCTGGTCGGCCTGTCGCTCTCGTTGTGCGCGCTGCTGCTGCTGGCGGTGGTCGGCCCCGGCCTGCTGGGCCAATGGCGCGACCGCCTGCCTGCGGACACGCCCAACTACTTCCTGATGAACATCCAGCCCGAGCAGACCGAGCCGGTGCTGCAGACCTTGCGAGGCCTGGGCGTGGATAACGCTGCGGTGGAGCCGTTTTCCACCGGCCGGCTGGTGGCGATCAACGACAAGCCGCCGGTACGCGGCGACCGCGACCCGCAGGACGATGGCGACGGCGACAACCGCCCGGTCAACTTTTCCTGGCGGCATGCATTTCCGCCGGCCAACACCTTGCTGCAAGGCAAGTTCTGGAGCGCCGACAGCACGCAGGCCGAGGCGTCAGTGGAGGAAGGCTGGGCACAGCGCTATCAGCTCAAGCTCGGCGACCGCATCACCTTGTTGCTGGGCGAACAACAGCGCAGCTTCACCGTCACCAGCATCCGCAAGGCCGATTGGGATTCGTTCCGGGTCAACTTCTTCCTGCTGCTCAACCAGGGCGCGGTGGGCGATGCGCCGTACAACCTGATTTCCGCCTTCCATCTGCCGCCCGGCAATGCGCCCAAGCTGGCATCGCTCAGTCGCGACTACCCCAATATTTCGGTATTGGACATCGATGCAATTCTCGGCCGCGTACGCGAGGTGATCGACCAGGTGGCGCAGGCCGTGCAGCTGGTGATGGGCTTCAGCCTGCTGGCCGGCGTGCTGGTGCTGCTGGCCGCGCTGCAGGCCACCGCAGGCGAGCGCCGCTACGACAGCGCAGTGCTGCGCACGCTGGGCGCGCGGCGCGGGCAGTTGCGTGGCGCCGTGCTGGTGGAGTTCGGCGCATTGGGGCTGCTGGCTGCGGGCCTGGCGGTCACGGCTGCGGCCGTCATCGGCGCGGTGGTCGGGCAGCAGGCGTTCGACATCGCGCTGGCGCCGGATTGGCCGCGGCTGCTGCTGGGCGGCGCGTTCGGGCTGGCATTGAGCCTGCTCGCAGGCTGGTCGGGCACCCGGCGCATCCTGTCCACGCCGCCGGCATTGGCACTGCGCACAGAATAAGGCCGGCCAGGAGCCGGCCCTGTGGTGGCGATTGGCCAAGGATTGCGCCACCAGCTGCGCGCCATGACCCACCGGCATGGAGCGCTGCGCCTTGCGCAGCGTCGGGCATCGCGCATGTTGCAGTGCATATACCTGCAGCGCATAAGCACCTTGCCAATCGTACGTTCGCAGCGGCGGCATGACTGCCTAGAGTGACCAGTCCGGTCGCCGTTCGGGCGGCCTCTGCTGTTGTCGAGGTGCCAACGTCATGGCTAGCGTGAATTCTGCAGCGCGCGTGCAATCGCCGCGCAACGATGCCACCGCCGCGCAGGCGTCGGCCGTGCGGATCGTGCCGTTCGACGCGCCACTGGGTGCGGAAGTCCTGGGGCTGGATCTGTCGCAGCCGCTGGATACCGCGACCTTCGCGCGCATCCACGCTGCGCATCTGGACCATCACGTACTGGTGTTCCGCGATCAGCGCATCACGCCCGCGCAGCAGGTGGATTTCAGCCGTCGTTTCGGACCGTTGCAGATCCATGTGCTGCGCAACTTCCAGCTGCGCGGGCACCCGGAAGTGCTGGTGGTGTCCAACATCAAGGAGAACGGCGAGCCGATCGGGCTCGGCGATGCCGGGCATTACTGGCACTCGGATCTGTCGTACAAGCAAACGCCCAGCCTGGGTTCTCTGCTGCACGCGCAGGAACTGCCCAGCGAAGGTGGCGACACCTTGTTCGCCAATCAACATCTGGCCTGGGAAACGCTGCCCGCGCCGCTCAAGCGCCGCGTGCAGGACCTGCAGGCCGAACATAGTTATCTCGCCAAGTACGAAGAGCTGCGCGCACGCAACCCGTGGCGCCCGGCGCTGACACCCGAACAGATTGCCGAAGTAGTACCGGTGCAGCATCCCATCGTGCGGACGCACCCGGAAACCGGGCAAAAGGCGCTGTTTGTCAGCGAACACTTCACCACCCGTATTGTCGGGCTGCCCGAAGACGAAAGCCGTGCCCTGCTGCAGGTGTTGTTCGAACACAGCACGCGCGCGGCGCTGGTGTACCGGCATCAATGGCAGCCGTACGACATGGTGTTCTGGGACAACCGCTCGGTCATGCATCTGGCCGCCGGCACGCCCGATCACCTGCGCCGCCGGCTCAACCGCACCACCATCGAAGGCGATGCGCCGTTCTGAGCGCGCGCCTGTCCCTCCCCCCTTTCGACTGGAGCGCCGTATGCGTTTGACCGTCACCTCTCACGCACCTTCCAGGCGCCGCACAGTCTCAAAGCGCGTCGCGGCATTGTTGCTGGCCGCACTGCCATTGCTGCTGAGCGCCACTGCGCAGGCAGAAGGAAAGCTGCGCATCGCCAAGCAGTTCGGCATTGTCTACCTGCTGCTGGACGTGGCACAGGAGCAGAAGCTGATCGAGCAACAAGGCAAGGCCGCCGGCGTGGACATCGACGTGCAGTTCCTGCAGTTGTCCGGTGGCGCGGCGGTCAACGATGCCTTGCTCACCGGTTCGATCGATATCGCAGGTGCAGGGGTCGGACCGTTGTTCACCATCTGGGACCGCACCCGTGGTCGGCAGAATGTGCGCGGCGTGGCCTCGCTGGGCAATTTCCCCTACTACCTGATCAGCAACAACCCGCGCATCAAGAGCATCGGCGACTTCACGCCGCAGGACCGTATTGCGGTGCCGGCCACCGGCGTGTCGGTGCAATCGCGGTTTCTGCAGCATGCCTCGCAACAGCGCTGGGGCGATAAGGGCACCCATCAGCTGGACCCGCTGCAGGTGGCATTGCCACACCCGGATGCCGCCGCGGCAATCATCCGTGGACGCAGCGAAATCACTGCGCATTTCGCCAGCCCACCGTTTCAGGAACAGGAACTGGCGCGCAACCCGGCCGCACATATCGTGACCAGTTCCTACGACATCGAAGGCGGCCCATCGTCGGCCACGGTGCTGTACGCCACCGAGAAGTTCCGCCGTGACAATCCCAAGACCTATCGCGCCTTTGTCGCTGCATTGGACCAGGCGGCGACATTCGTCACTGCACACCCGGAGCAGGCGGCGGACATCTTCTTGCGTCGTAACGGCTCGAGCATCGACCGCGCGCTGGTGCTGCAGATTCTCAAGGACCCCAAGGTGCAGTTCACCGTGGCGCCGCAGAACACGCTGAAGCTGGGCAAGTTCATGCAGCACAGTGGTGCGATCAAGCAGGCACCCGCCAAGGTGGGCGATTATTTCTTCGATGATCCGCTGATTGCGGGCGGGAGCTGAGCGATGCGTGTGCCGCTGCTGCAAGTCGATCATGTCAGCCTGGAATACGCCTCAGCGCAGCGCGTGGTGCGCGCCACGCATCGGGTGCGCTTCGATGTGCATGAAGCCGATCGCTTCGTGCTGCTGGGGCCGTCGGGTTGCGGCAAATCCACCCTGCTCAAGGCGGTGGCCGGCTTCGTCACCCCGCGCGAGGGGCAGATCCGTCTGGATGGCAACGCGGTCACCGGGCCGGGTCCGGATCGCGTCGTCGTATTCCAGGAATTCGACCAGCTGGCGCCCTGGAAGACCGTCCGCGAGAACGTGGTCTTCGGCCTGCGCGCAGCGCGCAAGCTCAGCCGCGCCGAAGCGCGCGAGCGTGCCGACGAAAGCCTGGCGCAGGTCGGGCTGAGCGCGTTTGCCGAGGCCTACCCGCACACCTTGTCCGGGGGCATGAAGCAGCGCGTCGCCATAGCACGCGCGCTGGCGATGCGTCCGCGGGTGCTGTTGATGGACGAGCCGTTCGCGGCGCTGGACGCGCTGACGCGCTCGCGCATGCAGGAGCAGGTACTGGAGCTGTGGGAGCAATTGCGCTTCACGCTGTTGTTTGTCACCCACTCCATCGAAGAAGCGCTGGTGGTCGGCAACCGTGTGTTGCTGCTGTCGCCGCATCCCGGCCAGGTCCGCGCCGAACTCAACGCGCACGCATTCGGCCCGCACAGCGCCGGCAGCGTGGCGTTTCAGCAAACCGCCCAGCGCATCCACCGTTTGCTGTTCGACCTGCCCGACGCCACGCTCGACGACGACAAGGTGGCGCCTTTGCGTCGTCCTGCCTTGCGTCAGCGCGAGGCGCTGCCATGAGCCGCAGCACTGCTGCCAGGCTGCCGCCGCTCCCGCCGGTGCGCGCCGAATACGAACTGGCCGTACAGCCCCTGGATCCTGCACTGGTCGCCACTGCAGTGCCCGCGCGCTGGCAGGCGCCGCCATGGCTGCGCAAGGCGCTGGTACTGGTGGCGCTGGTGGCGGTATGGGAGATCGCCGCGCGGGTGGTCGGCGACGATCTGATGCTGCCGAGCGCATGGCAGACCGCACATGCGTTCTACGACGGGCTGTTGTCGGGCGAATTGCTGCGCCGTGTGGGCGCCTCGCTGCGGGTGCTGGCGCAGGGCTATGCGCTTGGCGTGGTGCTGGCTTTCGTGCTGACCGCACTAGCCGCGTCCACGCGCTGGGGCCGCGATGTGCTGGGCACGCTGACGGCGATGTTCAACCCGCTGCCGGCCATCGCGCTGCTGCCGCTGGCCCTGCTGTGGTTCGGGCTGGGCACCGGCAGCCTGGTGTTCGTGCTGGTGCATTCGGTGCTGTGGCCACTGGCGCTGACCACCTACGCCGGCTTCCAGGCGGTGCCGGAAACCCTGCGCATGGCCGGCCGCAACTATGGCTTGCGTGGCCCACGCTACGTGGCACAGTTGCTGATCCCGGCCGCCCTGCCGGCGATCCTGTCCGGCCTGAAGATCGGCTGGGCGTTTGCCTGGCGCACCCTGATCGCGGCCGAGTTGGTGTTCGGCGCCACCTCCGGCCAGGGCGGCCTGGGCTGGTACATCTTCCAGAACCGCAATGAGCTCTACACCGACAAGGTGTTCGCCGGCCTGGCCATGGTGATCGTGCTGGGGCTGCTGGTGGAAGGCGTGGTGTTCCAGGCCATCGAACGGCTCACCGTCAGGCGCTGGGGGATGCAGCGCTAGCGGGGTGGGCGCAGGCGCTTCGCTGCGTGGCCAAACGTTCTCCCTAGCCATGCCTCATGCAGGCGCTTCGCATCGGCTCGACGGCCTGAGCCCGCATGCCGGACTCATCGGCACGGTCGCGTGCGCTTAACGGCGCTGGCTTATGCTGCCGGCCCCTTTCCTGCCGTCCGCCGTCATGCCCACCGCACCCTTCACTGCTTACCTGTACCCAATCCTGCTGCTGATCGCCAGCAATGTGTTCATGACCTTCGCCTGGTACGGGCATCTGAAGTACAAGAGCACGCCGCTGATGATTGCGATCCTGGTCAGCTGGGGCATCGCGTTTTTCGAATACTGCCTGCAGGTGCCGGGCAACCGCCTGGGTAGCGCGGTGTATTCGGCACCGCAGCTCAAGGGCATGCAGGAAGTGATCACGCTGCTGGTGTTCGCAGGCTTCTCGACCTTTTACCTGGGCCAGGCACTGAAGTGGAATCACTGGGCCGCGTTCGGCCTGATCCTGGTGGCGGCGTTCTTGATGTTCAAGGAATAAACCGCTGCCTTGCCCGTAGGAGCGCACCCGGGCGCGCTGGGCATTCCCGGGAAAGCCACGTCGCGCCCGGGTGCGCTCCTACGACATCCGGTGCGGCATTCGCCGGCGTGTCGCGCTTGTCCCTGGGCCAGGCGCTGAAAAGGACTAGGCAATGCCCTGTAGGAGCGCGCTGGCGCGCGATGAGGCTTTATCGGTAAGGCCTCATCGCGCGCAAGCGCGCTCCTACACATCAGCGATGTGTTTAATCTGCGCGCTCCACCCACTGTGCAAACACCGCGTCGATCTGCGCGTCCTTGACCCGCTTGCCCTTCTGCACGGTCTCGGCCTGTTCGAACATCGGCATGATCATCGCCATGCCATCGGGCTTGGTTTTCAGATGCAGGCCTGGCGGCGTGTCCAGGAATGCGGCCCAGCGGGTGCGTACCTTGGCCCAATAGCCTTGCGTGCCTTTCCAGTAGGCATAAGCCGGGGCGAAGTCGACCTCGGTGGTCTTGCGGTAATCGTTGAAGCCGAACTCGCGCGCGATGGCCTGCTGGCTGCCATCGGGCTTGCGCAACACCTTGGTGTTGAACTGTTCGTGGGTCCAGCCATTGGGTGTGAGCGTGTGGCGATTGATGACCGACAGCGCGTTGTAGTCGCTGCGCTTGGTGTATTCGCGGCGCGGCAAGGGACGCCAGCTCACGTCGCTGGTCCAGGTCGGGTGACCATCGGCGTAGTCCCAGCGTCCGGTGCCGCAATAGCGCGGCGCATCACTTACCTCGAAGACGCATTGGGTCCAGGCACCGGCAGTCACCGCCGCCGGCACTGCGCGCACCTGCCAGGTCTGTTCGGAGCTGAATTCGAAGCGCTGCGACGCTTCGTAGACCCAGTCCTGCCGCCAATGTTTGGTCACATGCTTGGTCTTTTCATCCACCAGCAGGTGCTGCAGCACGATCTTGCGTGGTGTGTCTTCCACCACGATCACCACCTCGTTGGCGCCGCTGCGCATCGCCGACGCGCGCTCGTAACCGGGCTTGAGCAACACGGTCTCGTCGAAGGCGAAATCCACAGCGTATTCGCCCTGCATCGCCAGGATGCTCTGGCGGTCGCGCTCGGGCTCTGCAGCCGCGGCGGCGACCGCCGGTAACAGGCTCAACATCACGGCAGGAAAATACGTAAACAATCGGCTCATCGGAACTCTCGGTCGTGGTCGTGGAAACGTCAGCGGCGCAGGCGCAGCAGCGACGTGGTCATGTCGGTGGGATCGGTACCGCGCGAGGCCGCCTGCGTGGCGCGCGCGGCGGCAGCGCGTGCGCAGCAGCAATCGTCCACGGCCACACGTCCGTCGATGCCTTCTTCGCGGGCCAGTCGTGCGGCAACCTCGGCGCCCAGCGCGGAAACGGTCGCAAGACTGGCGACCAGCGGCTGCTGGCGGTTGGCCGTGGACTGCAGGCGCAGCGCGCTCAACCGCCAGCTTTCACCGCGCATGCGTCCGGCCAGCCGGCGCCATAGGCGCTCGCCGACGCCCAGGCCGTGCGTTTCCGCCGGCAGTGGCGGCAAGCGCGAGACCAGGCGATCCCAACTCAAAAAATCGCTGTCCGGCAACAGGCACAGGCGCCAGCAGCATTGGCCGTCGGCACCGAAGAACCAGATGCTTTCGCGCACGCCATCGCTGTCCACCTGGCGCGAGGCGGCCGCATCGACCGCGTGCCGCCAGCCATCGAGTTCAGTGCCCAGCGCCGGACGATACAAGCACAGCACCGTACCCAGCGCCGACAGCTGCGCTGCGCGCGGCAACGCTGCGCGGTCGGCACGTGCACCCGAGGACAACGGCAGTGTGCGGGCGATGGGCATGGCCGCTACCAGCTCACCGCCAGGCTGACCGAGGCCGTGCGTCCGGCGCCGGTGAAGCGATCCAGCACCGTGCTGCTGGCCAGCGTGCCGTTGGGCAGCGCGTTCCAGTCCACATAGCGGCGGTCGGCGAGATTGAAGATGCCGGCGGTGACCTTGGCACCGGGCGCGAACTCCCAATGCCCCATCAGATCCAGCGTGGCGTAGCCGGCCGGGGTGTAGTAACTGTCCAGCTGCGGGCGACGCTTGCGTGCGACAAAGGTGCCGATCAGTTCCGCACCCCAGCCATCGCTGTCGAAGGCCACGCCCAGCGTGCCGCGCAATGGGTCGACCGAATTCAGCGGCGTATCGTCGGTGAGGTTGTCGCCTTCCGAATAGGCCACCGCGCTGCTCAACGACCAGCCCTGCCAGCCGGCCAGCGCGCCAAGATCCAGCCCGCCACGCGCTTCGGCGCCCTTGATCACCACATCGTCGACATTGCGCGACTGGAACAGCATCAAGCCTTCCGCATTGACGCCGGCCGGTGCGTAGGATTCGATGAAGTTGCGGTAGTCGGTGTAGTACACGCTCACACCCAGATAGCCCACGGCATCGTTGAAGCGCAGCCCCAGCTCGCCGCCGCGACTGGTTTCCGATTTCAGATCCGGGTTGGCGATGGCGGTGTAGCGCGCCTGCAGATTGGTGAAGCCGATATTGACGTCGTTGTACGGCGGCGCGCGGAAGCCGTGCGCGTAGTTGGCATACGCCGACCAGGCTTGCGAAAACCGCCACACCGCGCCGAATTTGGGCGACACCTGGGTCTGGTCGATGGTTTCGACCGCCACACCCGGGTTGTCTTCGCGGAAGATGTCGTCCACCTGCGGCGACAGCCGGAAATAATCCACGCGCACGCCTGGCGTCAGCGACAGCCTCCCATCCAACAAGCCGATCTCGTCCTGCGCATACACCCCGAGCTTGGTGGTTTCGCTCTTCGGGAAATCGCGCACCGGAAACACGTCCTGCCCCACACGATTGGTGATCGCGCCATTGGCCAGGTTGACAGAGTAGCCATCGCGCTTGGCGCGGGTGTCGGTCCAGGTGCCGTCCAGGCCATAGGTGATGTCGTGATTGAGCGTGCCGGTGTCGATGGACTTGTGCGCGTTGACCAGCAAGCCGTAGACGCGCTGATCGAAGTTGTGTTCGTTATGACGGCGCGTGTTGTTGCCACGC
Organism: Xanthomonas sp. 10-10; assembly: GCF_040182365.1. Lineage (NCBI taxonomy): Bacteria > Pseudomonadati > Pseudomonadota > Gammaproteobacteria > Lysobacterales > Lysobacteraceae > Xanthomonas > Xanthomonas sp. 10-10. The sequence continues at coordinate 1,184,210 of NZ_CP144460.1, read as the reverse complement.
AACTCGTCGGTGCGTTGCAGGCTTTCGCTGTCCTGGCGATAGAGCTGCCATTGCAGGTCGTCGGCCAGCGCCGCGTCCAGTGCGTCCAGCTCATGCCGCAGCGACACCCGCGTACGGGTCTGATGATCGCGGCCGTCCTGCGACAGGATGCGCAACGATGGCGTTGCCACGCGCGGGTCGATGCCGGTCAACGCCTCGATGCTGCCGTAGTCTTCGTTGCCCTCCACGGTAAGCTTGAAGCGCTGCTGCGTGCTCGGCGCGTACACCAGTTTGGTCAGCACGCTGCGGCCATCGATACGCTGCGGGTTGGCCGCGGTGCGGGTGAAATCGCGACTGCGGTTGTCGCCCTGGTTCTGCGCTTCCTGGCCCTGGCGATGCGCCACGGCCACCATGCCGCTCCAGCGATCGCCGCCGAATGCCGCAGTGGCACCGGCAAACAAGCCGTTCCAGTCGCCTTCGTACCCGAACTTCAGGCCGACATAGCTGCGCTTGTCGGCGCTCAGGTAATCGGCAGGGTCCTTGGTGACGAAAGCCACCACGCCACCCAGCGCATCGGAGCCATACAGCGAGCTGGCCGGCCCACGCACGACCTCCACTCGCTTGAGCGTTTCAAGATCGACGAAATTTCGGTTGGCATTGAGATAGCTGCCGAACGCGAAGGTATCCGACACCGGTACGTTATCCACCAGGATCGCGACGCGGTTGCCGTCCAGCCCGCGGATGCGGATGCCGCTGGCGCCGGCAAAGCGGCCGCTGTTGCTGGTCACCGACACTCCGGGCGTGTAGCGGAACAGGTCCCTGAGTTCGCGTACCAGTTGGTTGTCCAGTTGTCCGCGGTCGATGACGTCCACCGTGCCCGGCACGTCGATCAATGCACGCTGGGTGCGCGTGGCGGTGACCTGCATACGATCGAAGTCGTGTACCTCACGCGCAGCATCGCCGCCAGCGTCTGATTCGGCAGCGTGGGCACACAACGGAACAGCAGGCAGCGCAAGCGACAGCGCGACCACCAGCGGATGCAGGCGAATCATCGGGAACCTTTGAGGGGAAGTTCCCGGCAGCACCTGCTGCAGACAAGGCCGACACCGGCCGCCGGGGAAAGAGCGTGGGAAGCGCGGACGGCGGCGGCAACGCCCGCGACAGACGACCCGAGCCCCGCGCCAATGCGCGGGTCGGAGGGTGGAACTTACTTGGTCAGGATGAGCTTGTCGTTGCTGGTATGGCGCAGGCGGTAGACGCGGTCGCCGTGCTGGATCAGCACTTCGCGACGGCCCTTGAGCAGCGCCTCGCTGCTGATCAGGTCTTCGGCAGGAACGACACGTGGGACGGCGCGGTCGCGCAGGTTGACCGGTTCGGAGCGGAGCAGCACGGGATGAGCGGTCATGGTCTGGATCTCCAGTCGGTTGGCCAGACAAATAATAACCATTCTCATTTAATGATCAAGAGCCATTCTCATCTTCGCGACGCGAGCTTTGCATGGGTTTAACTATTTCGATTCACTAAACCTATCGAAAAGGTCCCTGTGGGGATTCCGCAATGCAGTGGACAAACCGGGGGACCGCCGCGAGAGACGGCAGCACCTTGCCATATAGGGAATCGGATCGGCGTGCACCGGCCAGTTGCGGCGTCTCGTTGCGTACAAGCGCCCGCCAAACCCGCGCAGCCAACCGTCCCCCTCCCGTGCCCACCGCACATGGCTGCCCTCAGCGCGTGGCGTCCTCCACCCGTGCCCAACCGGCGGCATCGACCTGGGTCAAGGTCTCCAGGGCGCCGAGATTTTCTTCCAGCTGCGCCACGCGGCTCGCACCCAGAATCACCGTGGACACGTGCGGGTTGCGCAGGCACCAGGCGATGGCCAGCCGGGCCGGCGACTGCCCGAGCTCGGCAGCCACTGCGCAGAACGCGCGGGCCCGTTCGAGACGGCGCGACTCCTGGGTGCCCAGCACTTCGTCCTGCAGCCAGTGATTATCCGGTTGGCCGAGGCGGCTATCGGCGTCTACACCGGCGTTGTACTTGCCGGTCAGCAGGCCCGACGCCAGCGGCGACCAGATGGTGGTACCGAGCCCGCCCTCGCACAGGGGCGCGTATTCGCGCTCCAGCCGGTCGCGGTGCAACAGGTTGTACTGCGGTTGCTCCATCGAAGGAGCGTGCAGGTGCTCCTGCCCGGCGATGGCGATGGCCGTCCGCAACTGCTCGGCACTCCATTCGGAGGTGCCCCAGTACAGCACCTTGCCCTGGCGGATCAGCGCGTCCATCGCACGCACGGTTTCCAGGATCGGCGTGTCCGGGTCGGGCCGGTGGCAGAGATACAGATCCAGATAGTCAACGCGCAGGCGCTTGAGCGCCGCATGGCAGGCGTCGGTGACATGCTTGCGCGAGAGCCCGCGCTGGGTCGGGCGCGGGCTGTCCACCGCACCGAAGAACACCTTGCTCGACACGCAGTAGCCATCGCGCGGCAGGCGCAGGTCGGCGATCACATCGCCCATCACCTCTTCGGCGCGGCCGCGTGCGTAGACCTCGGCGTTGTCGAAGAAATTGATGCCGTTGTCCCAGGCCGCGGCAATCAGGTTGCGCGCTTCGCCGCGCCCGATCTGCTTGCCAAAGGTCACCCAGGCCCCGAACGACAAGGCCGACAATTGCAGCCCGGTGGAACCCAGACGACGGTAAAGCATGGCGATCTCCTGCAACCTCCAGGGCACCTGCCCCGGACCGGCTTGCGCAGTTTACCGAGCTGGAGGCCTGCGCAAGCCTGCGACGGCCTTCTGAATGCCGTTCGCCTTGCCCGCCGTCACCCCCTGCTCTAGGCTTCCCGTTTTGCCGTTGGCAGCCCGGGGATTGGAATGGTCGAAGGTTTGGGAAGGATCGGTTTCGGCCTGTTCGGTCTGGCGGTGCTCATCGGCATCACCTGGCTGTTTTCGACCAACCGCCGCGCGATCGACTGGAAGCTGGTCGCCACCGGCCTGTTGCTGCAGATCTCGTTCGCCTCGCTGGTGCTGCTGGTACCGGGCGGGCGCGACGTGTTCGATTCGCTGGGCAAGGGCTTTGTGAAGGTGCTGAGCTTCGTCAATGAAGGCTCCACCTTCATTTTCGGCAGCCTGATGAACATCGAAAGCTACGGCTTCATCTTTGCGTTTCAGGTGCTGCCGACCATCATCTTCTTCTCTGCGCTGATGGGCGTGCTGTACCACCTGGGCGTGATGCAGCTGGTGGTGCGCGCGATGGCCTGGGCGATCACCAAGGTGATGCGCGTGTCCGGCGCGGAAACCACCAGCGTGTGCGCCAGCGTCTTCATCGGCCAGACCGAGGCGCCGCTGACGGTGCGCCCGTACATCCCCAAGATGACCCAGTCCGAGCTGCTGACGATGATGATCGGCGGCATGGCGCATATCGCCGGCGGCGTGCTGGCTGCGTATGTGGGCATGCTCGGCGGCAGCGACCCTGCGCAGCAGGCGTTCTACGCCAAGCATCTGCTGGCCGCCAGCATCATGGCCGCGCCTGCCACGCTGGTGGTGGCCAAGCTGCTGGTACCAGAGACCGGCACGCCGTTGACCCGCGGCACGGTCAAGATGGAAGTGGAAAAGACCACCAGCAACATCATCGATGCGGCCGCGGCCGGTGCCGGCGATGGCCTGCGCCTGGCGCTGAACATCGGCGCGATGCTGCTGGCCTTCATCGCGCTGATCGCCTTGATCAACGCCCCGCTGACCTGGCTGGGCGAAGTGACCGGCGCGGCAGCGGCGCTGGGCCGGCCGACCAACCTGTCGACGATCTTCGGCTACGTGCTTGCACCGGTGGCCTGGGTGATCGGCACGCCGTGGGCGGACGCGACAACGGTGGGTTCGCTGATCGGCCAGAAGGTGGTGATCAACGAATTCGTCGCCTACACCGAGCTGTCGCAGATCGTGAAGGGCCAGGTCGCCGGCGTGAGCCTGAGCGAGGAAGGCCGCCTGATCGCCACGTATGCCCTGTGCGGCTTCGCCAACTTCAGCTCGATTGCGATCCAGATCGGCGGCATCGGCGGGCTGGCGCCGGAACGTCGTCACGATCTGGCCAAGTTCGGCCTGCGTGCGGTGCTCGGCGGTTCGATCGCCACCTTCATGACCGCTACCATTGCCGGCGTACTCTCGCACTTCGGTTGAGGCGGCGCGGGTTCATCGGTGTCGCGGTCTAATCGCCGGACGCCACGTTTCATTCAAGTCATTCAAGCAAGCAGGTATTTATGAGTTCGGTCGTCGTTGTCGGGTCTTTCAATGTCGATCACGTGTGGCGCTGCGATGTGCTGCCTGCGCCGGGTGCCACCATCGCCGGCCGCTACAGCACCGGCCCGGGTGGCAAGGGATTCAATCAGGCGGTCGCGGCCGCACGTGCCGGCGCCAAGACGCACTTCCTGTGCGCGCTGGGCGACGATGCCGGCGGCGCGCTGGCGCGCTCGCTGGCCGCGCACGACGGTTTTGCGCTGATCGCCGAGCCGAGCAATGAACCGACCGGCACCGGCGGCATCTATGTCGACGGCCACGGCCGCAACACCATCGTGATCGGTGCCGGCGCCAACTCGGTGCTGAGCACCGGTTTTGTCGAGAACCAGCGCGCGCTGGTTGCCTCGGCCCGCGTGCTGTTGGCACAGCTGGAATCGCCGGCCGAAACCATCGAGTCGGCACTGACCCTGGCGCACGAATGCGGCGTACTGACCGTGCTCAACGCCGCACCGGCCAACGCACCGACCTCGATCGGCCTGCTCAAGCTGTCGGATGTGCTGACCCCGAACGAAACCGAGTTCGCCGCCCTGCTCGGCCGCCACGTCGGCGAGCGCATCAATGCCGACGATGTGGCCGCACTGGATGGCAATACGCTGCATTCGCTGTGCCGCAAGCTGCTGCCGGGCGGCACCGTCGTGGTGACGCTGGGCGCGGTAGGCGCCTTCATTTCGCATGCCGACGAGCAGTTGCGCGGCGATAGTGCGGCGCATTACCGCGTGGGCGCAGAAAGCGCGCAGACGGTGGACACCACCGGTGCCGGCGACGCCTTCAACGGCGCGCTGGTGGCCTCGCTGGCGCAGTCGCCGGGCGCGAGCTTCATCACCCATGTCCGCTTTGCCACCCGCTACGCCGCCCGCTCCACCGAAGTGGAAGGCGCCGCGGCATCGATGCCACGGCTGCTGCCGGACGCCGGCTAACCGCCTGCGCCGATGGCGACATCGGCTGGCATTCACTCGGGCCACCGCACTTCACCGCCCGTCGCCGTGACGGGCCTGCATCACGACAAGGAGTTCTCGATGCGTCATTTTTCCCTGATCCGGTTCGTTGCGCTGTGCGCCTGGCTTGTCCCGCTGTCGGCCGCTGCGCAGCGTTGCGACTGGAACGGCACTGCCAGCGATGCCGACCGCGCTGCGGTAACCGCGTCTGCGGACAGCCTGCAACAGGCGATCGCAGCGCATTACGACGATACCGACCAGGAAGACGGCGCCGCGCTGGCGCGCACGCTGCTGCAGCGCGCTGGGTCGCCGCAGGTGCCAGGCAAGCTGGACGGCCGCTGGCAGGTGCGCTCGATCCAGGTCGACCAGCGGTTCGCCTATGCCTACCCCTATTTCAAGGCCGAGATCAGCCGCGATGCCTGCGGCTATCGCTTCCGCAAGGTCAGCGGCTCGCAGCGTCGCAGCGGCACGCTGTATCCACTGGCCAAGGACAGCCGCGAGTTTGCCTTCCTCGGTGCCAGCACGGTCAACGACGAACCGGAAGGCCGCTACGCGCCCGGCAACATCTCCGACGGCACCAACGGCAACAGCGTCGGCCGGCTGGTCGCTCTGGGGCCGGACGAACTGCTGCTGATCCTGGACGGTGGCGCCAAGGGTTTCGAGCTGTACCAGCTGATCCGCTGACCTGCCGATCCCGGGCCCGGTCGCGTCGGTGCGATCCGGCCGGCGCGTGCTGGCCTGCTCCAGCACCGGTCCGCGCTTGTGTGGCGGCGCCCGAGTTGGCAGCAGCAGCTACCCCAGCGACAATGCGCGCATGCAGATTGGCCCTTACACCATTGCCCCCAAGGTGATCCTCGCCCCGATGGCGGGCGTCACCGACAAGCCGTTCCGGCTGCTGTGCAAGCGGCTGGGCGCCGGGCTGGCGGTATCGGAGATGACCATCTCCGATCCGCGTTTCTGGGGCACGCGCAAATCGCTGCACCGCATGGACCATGCCGGCGAGCCGGATCCGATCAGCGTGCAGATTGCCGGCACCGAGCCGCAGCAGCTGGCCGAGGCGGCGCGCTACAACGTGGACCATGGCGCGCAGCTGATCGATATCAACATGGGCTGCCCGGCCAAGAAGGTCTGCAATGCCTGGGCCGGCTCGGCGTTGATGCGCGACGAGGAACTGGTGGCGCGGATCTTGCGCGCGGTGGTGCAGGCAGTGGATGTGCCAGTGACCCTGAAGATCCGCACCGGCTGGGACTGCGACCACCGCAACGGCCCGGTCATCGCGCGCATCGCGCAGGATTGCGGCATCGCTGCGTTGGCGGTGCATGGGCGTACCCGCGACCAGCATTACACCGGCACTGCCGAGTACGCCACCATCGGCGAGATCAAGGCGGCGCTGCAGATCCCGGTGATCGCCAACGGCGACATCGATTCGCCGCAGAAGGCCGCGCAGGTGCTGCGCGCCACCGGTGTGGATGCGGTGATGATCGGGCGCGCGGCGCAGGGGCGGCCATGGATCTTTGGCGAAGTGGCGCATTACCTGGCCAGCGGCACGCTGTTGCCGCCACCGACGCTGGCCTTCGTGCGCGACACCCTGCTCGGTCATCTGGACGCGCTGCATGCGTTCTACGGCCAACCGCAGGGCGTGCGCATCGCGCGCAAACACCTGGGCTGGTACGCAAAGGATCACCCGCAGAGCGCCGACTTCCGCGCCGTGGTCAATCGCGCCGAAACGCCCGAAGCGCAGCTGGCGCTGACCCGCGATTATTTCGACGCCTTGATTGCCGGCGTGGCACCACCGCTGCCGAACGCCGCCTGAGGCATCTGGACGGCACCCGAACACGCGCAGCTGCGCTGCGCTGCGTGCTGGCATCCGCTGCGCACCATGGCCTGGCATGGCTCACGACACCTTGCAAGCAGCCGTCAGGCACGGCGCGCTGCGAACGCAAATGAAGTGCGCCTGGTGGATGCCGCACCGAGCACCGGCCGCGCCTAGCTGGCGGCGGCACGGTCGGATTGTTGGCGGCTCTAGTGTGTCGACGTCGCCGGCGTATTGACCTGCTCCAGATCGCCGGTGAGCGCCGTGCCGGCGGGCGCATGCCAGATGCGGTGCCACATCTGCGCCAGCACTGCGCCGATCTGATCGCGGGCCACCGGCGCGCGATAGGCCGCCTGGACCTGACGCGGCACGATCGGCTGCCATTGCCCGCCGTCGCGGTGCGCGACGACGAAATTGAAGTTGTAGTCCGGCTCCAGGCCCATGCGCAGATCGCTGAGCATCAAGTCGTCATCGACCAGGCGTGCGCGCATGAAGCCGCGGTTGAACCAGGTCAGCCGACGCACCGAATCGAACGCGGCCACTTCGCCCAGCGCCTGGGTGTTGCTGGAAAAGCCGCGAAACTGCATCGGCCCGGTGTCGGCCACCAGCGAGCGCTCGCCGATCACATAGCCGCCGGGCGTCATCGCCACCACCCGCCATAGCAAGGTGTTGAGCGGCATCGGCACCGAGAAGCGCGGCGCATCGGCCAGCCCCATCGCTGCCAGCGCGCGGTCGGCTTCCTGATCGACCAGATGCTTGGCGATCAACGACCAGCCCAGATAGGCCGAACTTGCCACCAGCCCGATCACCAGCACGCGCTGGGCGAGTGGGCGCGCGCGCGCGAACCAGGCGATCGCGCAGGCCAGCAGCAGCCACAGCGTGTAGGCCGGGTCGATGATGAAAACGCTGGACCACATGGTCGGATGCGGCTGCAGCGGCCACCACAGCTGGGTGCCGTACACGGTGAAGGCGTCCAGCAGCGGATGGGTGATCAAGGCCAGTTGGATCGCCCAGAACCAGCGCCTGGGCGCGCTGGCCACCCGTCCATTGCCGTAGCGCCGGAACAGCCACCAGATCAGCCAGCCCAGCAGCGGCAGCACGAACAGCGAGTGGCTGACGCTGCGGTGCACCGTCATCAGGGTGACCGGGTCGTCTGTCAGTGGCAGCAAGACCAGTGAATCGAGGTCGGGCAAGGTGCCCAGTGCCGCGCCGGCGAGCAGGGCGGCACGCCGCTGTCCGGGCGGCGCGATGGCGGCAGCGATGGCACCGCCAAGAACGATCTGGGTGAGGGAATCCATCGCCCGATGCTAGCAGGCCCCACATGCACGGACGGGCATCGCCCCACGCGCTTTCAGTCGGCACACAGCTGCGCTGGCGCGGAGCTGCAGGGAAGATCCGCGCCAGGGCGACCAGCGGCGCATTGCAGCGGCCGGCACGTTGCGCGGGTGCAGCGGATAGTGAGGCGCAAGCGCAGCCTTGACGAGCGGTCGCCGTACGTGTGGAACGCTACGCACCTGTCGCGGCTCGGACACAAGAAGACTCGCGACCGGCTGCATGGCAACGCTGCGCAAGTGACCTTTTGTTGTTTGAAGCAAACCGGGAAAGCGCCGCCTCTGCGTCACGGCCGGCGCAACAGCAACCGATGCGAAAAGACCTGGCACGGATGTTTCACCGCTGGGAAGCGCCTACCCCGGTGGAGGCCTAGGCAGTGGAGTCCCTTGCCAGCCCGGTCTGAAGGACGCATGGTGTGCGCCCCAGGCAAGGAGTGCGGGAATGCCAGACCAACAGCACCAGTACAGCGTCAGGGTCACCTGGACCGGCAACCAGGGCAGCGGCACCTCGGGATATCGCGCCTACAGCCGTGACCACCGTATCGAGGCGGAGGGCAAGGCCAGCGTGATCGACGGCTCATCAGATCCAGGCTTCCGCGGCGACCCGGCACGCTGGAACCCCGAAGACCTGTTGGTCGCCTCACTGTCGGCCTGCCACAAGCTCTGGTACCTGGGGTTGTGCGCCAATGCCGGCATTATCGTGCAGGCCTACGAGGACAACGCCGAAGGTGCCATGCTGGAGCAGGCCGATGGCGCCGGGCAGTTCACCTCGGTGGTGCTGCGCCCGCTGGTGACCCTGGCACCGGGCAGCGACCTCGAGCAAGCCAGAGCGCTGCACCACACCGCGCATGAAAAGTGCTTCATCGCCCGCTCGATGAATTTCCCGGTCAGCCACGAGCCCCGGCTGCAACTGGCCGAATCGACCTGAACGGCGGGTTGCTCGAGGCTGTGGCAAGTCCTGTCGTGGATGGATGCCCAACGCCGACCACAGCGTTTGCAGCTCGAACCCAGTGTCGGCCAGGTGTTCGAGCAGCTCATGCAGTGGCAGACGGCCCCATTGCATGCCGCGCCTTGGCAGGTAAGGCGCTGGGCTGTGGGGATCGGCCCGCCTCGCTCACGCATGGCCGACTTTGCCGCGATGCGGACACCTCATTGCCGACTGCCGGAGCGCCTTGTCGGTCGCGCTTAACCCCACGGCATCGCGTTCAGGCGCACAATGCAACCGACACACGGGGCGTGTATCATCCGCACCCATCTTTTCATCCGAATTAAGGGATATAAGCCTGATGTCCAGCTACCTGTTCACCTCCGAATCGGTCTCCGAAGGCCATCCGGACAAGATCGCCGACCAGATCTCCGACGCCGTGCTGGATGCCATCCTGGCCCAGGACAAGCGTGCCCGCGTGGCGTGCGAGACCATGGTCAAGACCGGTGTGGCGATCGTTGCCGGCGAAGTGACAACCAGCGCCTGGATCGACCTGGAAGCCCTCACCCGCAAGGTGATCCTGGACATCGGCTATAACAGCTCCGACGTCGGCTTCGACGGCGAGACCTGTGGCGTGCTCAACCTGATCGGCAAGCAGTCGCCGGACATCAACCAGGGCGTGGACCGCAAGAAGCCCGAAGAACAGGGCGCCGGCGACCAGGGCCTGATGTTCGGCTATGCCACCAACGAGACCGACAGCTTCATGCCGGCGGCGATCCACCTGTCGCACCGCCTGGTCGAGCAGCAGGCGAAGATCCGCAAGAAGAAGAACTCGGCGCTGTCCTGGCTGCGTCCGGACGCCAAGTCGCAGGTCACCCTGCGCTATGAAGACGGCGTGGCGACCGCGATCGACGCGGTGGTGCTGTCGACCCAGCACGACCCGGGCATCAAGCAGAAGGACCTGATCGAAGCGGTGCGCGAGGAAATCCTCAAGCCGGTGCTGCCGGCCAAGTGGCTGCACAAGGGCACCAAGTTCCACATCAACCCGACCGGCAAGTTCGTGATCGGCGGCCCGGTGGGCGATTGCGGCCTGACCGGTCGCAAGATCATCGTCGACACCTACGGCGGCTGGGCCCGTCACGGCGGCGGCGCGTTCTCCGGCAAGGATCCGTCCAAGGTCGACCGTTCGGCCGCCTATGCCGCGCGCTATGTGGCCAAGAACGTCGTGGCCGCCGGCCTGGCCGACCGTTGCGAAGTGCAGGTTTCCTACGCCATCGGCGTGGCCGAGCCGACCTCGATTTCGGTCACCACCTTCGGCACCGGCAAGATCGCCGACGAGCAGATCGAAAAGCTGATCCGCAAGCATTTCGACCTGCGTCCGTTCGGCATCATCCAGATGCTCGACCTGATCCACCCGATGTACCAGCAGACTGCGTCTTACGGCCACTTCGGCCGCAAGCCGAAGGACTTCACCTACACCGACGGTGCCGGCACGCAGCATTCCGCCACCTCGTTCTCGTGGGAAAAGACCGACCGCGCCGACGCCCTGCGCGCCGATGCAAAACTGAAGTAAGCACGCCGCTCCTGCAGGAGCGAGCGCGATGCACAACGACCGGGCCGCTGATGCGGCCCGGTTTCGTTTTGAGGTCTGTCGGTGGGTTGCCCAACTCCAGGAAGTGGCAAGTTAGGCTTACGGCGGCCCCACACGCGGATGGGCGTGACGAAATAGAGCCCCTTTCTCCGCAGGAGAGGGGTTGGGGTGAGGGTTCGGGCGAAGCCGCTCACCTGCCGAATACCACGTGGCTGCGCACGTACCCTCATCCGCCCCTATGGGGCACCTTCTCCCGCCTTGCGGGAGAAGGGACCACGACGCCAACCGCTGCTCAAGCCCCTCTCCTGCGGGATAGGGGTTGGGGTGAGGGTGCGGACGAAGCCGCTCAGAAGCCGCTCACCTGCCAATAGCACGTGGCTGCGCACGTACCCTCATCCACCCCTAGGGCACCTTCTCCCGCCTTGCGGGAGAAGGGACAACGACGCCAACCGCTGCTCAAGCCCCTCTCCTGCGGGATAGGGGTTGGGGTGAGGGTGCGGGGCGAAGCCACATGCCATGCAGACCACCGCAGGACAGCTGTCGCGATCGCGAAACTACCGATCGAGCTGCAACTGCTGTTCGAGCGCCGTAGCAAAGTCCGCCAACGGGCAGGCCATGCGTTGCTCCGGAGCGCACAAGCCCAGCGACAGCTCCTGCTGCAGCGGCGGATGGGCAAGATCCAGCGGTGCCAGCGTGCGCAGTTGATCCAGCGATTGCGCCAGGTAGCGGGCACGCACGACCTGGCGGCCGTCGCTCTCCCGCCACAGGCCGAGCACCAACGCGCCACCCGGTGGCGGATCATCTGCACCGTAGCCGGGCAGGTGGAAATGCACGCCCAACAACCCGCTCAATGCAGCGATATGCGTATCGCTGCCGACAAACAACGAAGCCTTCGGCGCCTGCGCATCGCCGAAGCGCAGCATGACCTGGCGGGCCAGCGGCGCGCCGGAGCGCTGCGCCATGTAGTGCGGGCGCGCGTAGATATCGAACAACAGCGCGTGCAGGCGCGAGACCTGCGCCAGTCGTTCGGGTGTGGCGCGGCCCCAGCCGACCTGCGACAGCGGCAGGCCGTCGGCGTACTGCAGCAACAGCACTTCGCCGGTGCCGGAGGTCAGATCGATCGGCCCGCCCAAGGCCAGTCCACGCCCATTGGCCGATGGCGCCAACGTCGAGGGCATGCGCGCAAAGTCGCAAGGCGTGCGCGTGCAACCCAGGATCTGCTGCATCGCCTGCAACTCGTCCGCATGGCCTTGCAGCACTGCGGCAGGGCCACCGGTCTGCCGCTGGATCGATGCCACCGCGGCTGCCGCATCGAACGCCACCACGCCCGCCTCGATCGGCCGGAACAGCGGGTCGTTACTGCCCGCCTCGCGGTGCCCGGCGACGATGCCGCAGCCCGGCGCCAGTGCGTCGGCCAGCAAGGCACCGCTGTCGATGGTGCGCTGATCGGTATTGACCCAGACCGACACGCTCCCCGGTGCCGGGCATCCGGTGCGCGGCAGCAGCGCCTGCTGGGCCAACCACTGACGCAGATACTCGCCGCTCAATCGCACTGCCTTGCGGCCGCGCGGAGTGAGCAGGCTGGCCGGGGTGGACCACTGCGGCCAGGCTTGGTCGGCGTAGCGCGCGGCAGCCGCCTCGCCCTGCAGCGGCGCACGCACACCGTGGCGGAACACCACCACCACGCGCTCCAGCTGCTCGGTTTGCCGGTCTGCGCCACCAGCGTCGTGGTCGCGATCATTCGCACGACCATGCGATGCGCTGCGCGAGGGCAATGCACAGCCGCCCAACAGCGCGGCAAGCGCCATCAGCAGGCAGGCAGCGGCGATCGCAGGCGCGATTCCGCGACGCCGCACTGGCGCTGCGCGTAGCGGAGGCGACGCGATCCCCATCGCATCGCCTCCGGCCCCTTTGCATCGCCCAGACTGCGGCGGCTCCCCACCGCCAGTGAGTGCCCCGCACTGCGATGCGCCCTGCTCCGCAGCCTTGCGGTTGCGCTGCTGCACACCTGCCGACACGCCCCACCCTGCACAATCCGACTCAGAACACATATTTGGCGGTCACCAGGCTGGTCATGCCCGAATCGACGATGTCGGAAATGGCCGTGGTGTCGTGCCCCACATGCGCCCAATAGCTGTGCTGCCTGGTGAGATTGGCAACCGACAGATCCACACGCAGGTGATCGCCCGGCGCATAGCCCAGATGCAGATCGACGCGGGTGATCGGCTTGATCCACAGGTTGTCCCAGCGCGCGCCCTGGTTGAGATAGTCGTAGACCGACACGTATTCGCCGGAATAGTGGTAGCTCAGGTTGATCGACCACGGCCCCTTTTCGTAGAACACTTCCGCGTTGGCGAGCAGGTTCGGTGCATTCTGGATGCGTTCGTGCGCAAAGCCTGCTTCACCCAGATCCACGCGTGTAGTCTGGCGGGTGACATTGGCGCCGACGCCGACGCCATCCAGCGGCGCAGGCAAGCCCTGGAAGGTCTGCCGCACGGCGGCCTCCAGGCCCAGCACGCGGCCGTCGCCACCATTTTGCGGACGCACGAAGCGGGTGCTGGCGGCGCCGCTCTGCCCGGCGTTGGCCGCCTCCGATCCACTCTCGTAGATGTAGTCGGTCAGGCGCTTGTAATAACCGGCCAGCATCGCGTGGCCGCCAGCGTCGTTCTGCCATTCGCCCGACAGATCCACGTTGAGCGACTTAATCGGTTTCAGGTCCGGATTGCCTTCGGTGATGATGGTCTGGCCATCGCTGGAAATATCCGTGGAGCGGCCACCTCCCAGTTGCACGAATGCCGGGCGTGTGTAGCTGGTCCACACCGAGCCGCGATACACCGCGCTGTCGCCGGCGGGCCGGTAGTTCACGAAGACGCTCGGCAGCACCACGTTGTAGCGGGTGCGATTGTTGGCGAATGCACCGACCTGCTCGGCCCCGTTGACGGCCGCCGGCTGCGCCCAGAAGGTGTTGGTGATGGCGGTATGTTCCAGGCGCACGCCCGGCAGGATTTCCCAATCGCCGCTATGCAATGTCGCCATCGCATAGGCAGCGCTGACCGCTTCGGTGGCGCGCATGGTATTGCAGTTGAGGTTATTGATCGCCAGTTTTCCGCAGCTGTCGAAACTGGCTGGCGTCAGCGTGCGTGCGATCAGGTCGTTGAGCGCGGCATTGCTCAGCCGCACCGTGGGCAGTGCGTATTGCCCCGGATAGACCGCGTCGTAGCGCTGCGCGATCAGCCCGGTGTCGCGCAGCAAGGTGCCGTCGGTGTACTTGGCATTGGTCCAGTCGCGATCGGTGAAGCTGCGCGAGCTGTCGACATACTTCACGCCGAACGCGATGCGGCTGAGCAAGCCGTCATCGAAATCGTAGCCCACATCGAATTTGCCGCCGCCCTTGTCCTGGCCGCTGTACTGCCTGGAAAGCTGCCCGGTACGTCGCGCGAACAGGCTGCCCACATCGGAGGCCTGTGCCTGCATCGCAGGAGTCAGCAGCGGGATGGGAAAGCCGTCGCCGTCGTAACTGATGAAGCGGTTCGCGCCGTAGGCGAAGTTGCTCGAGGTGTATTGATCGTTGCGCGCGGAAATTTCCACGTGGTCCGGGCGGTCGTTGCTGCCGGTGCCGTAAAAGAGGTTCGGCGCAAACGTCCAATGGCCGAGCTGTTTTTCCGCACCGAACTGGAGGGTGGCAAGGTCGGCCTGCTCGGGGTTGGTCTCGTACCAGTAGCGCACCGCGATGCGATTGATCTGCGGCTGGTACACGCCACTGCTGCCGATCTGGGTGAAGCTGACATTGGCCGGTACGAACTGCGTGTAGCCGGTGTTCTGCTCGGTCTTGGCGAAGGCGTAGGTCATGCGCGCATAGAGATGCAGACTGGGGTCCACCCGCCAATCGAACGCAGCATTGCCGCCGTAGCGGCGGGTGTCGCCTTGCGAATACCCGATGTTGATGCCAGTGCTCTGCAGCACCTGTTGCGGGTCGCTACCTGCAGCCAGATTGCCGCCGGCATCGGCGCGCGCAAACTCCCACGAACCATCGTTGCGCGCGGCCGACGCGCCGGCCACTTCGCTGTTCACGAAATGGCGCTCGTCGTAATACGCGCTGACCGCCACGCCGAACTGCCCGGTGTCGCCAAAGCGTGCATGCCAATCGCCGGCTGCGCCACTTCCCAGCCCGGAATCGCCGTAATCGCGCGCACGACTCTCCATGCGTCCGCTCAAGGTCACGCTGCCGCCCTGGCGATCGGGCGAATCGAAGGCGCTGGGCGTGCGGTAGTCGATGGTGCCGCCGATCGCATCGCCATCCATATCGGCGGTGGACGTCTTGTTCAACACGATGGTCTGCAGGCCCGAGGGCGGCAGCAGGCTCAATTGCACGCCACGGCTGTATGGCATGCCCTGCGCGACGTTGATGCCGTTGATCAGGTTGACGTTGTACTCGGCATTGAGGCCGCGCACCGACGAAAACATGCCTTCGCCGCGCGCAGCGCCATCGATGCCGCCGAAGTACGATTGCCCGGTGTTGATGACATTGACGCCCGGCATCAGCCCCAGTGCTTCGGCCACGTTGTGCACGGCGGTGGTCTTGAGGTCGTCGGCCGACAACACGTTGACGGTGTTGGTTGCGGCCATCTGCATGTCGGTCGCGTTGTAACGGGTGGCGGCGACGGTGACCTTGTCCAAGGTCGCCATCTCGCCTTGCGCAGGCGTTGCTGCGGCAGACTGCGCGGCTGCATGGCCGCACACGATCGACAACGACACGCACAAGGCCTGCGACAGGCGCGAAGGACGCGACAACGTACAACGAACGATCATGATCAAATCCAATGCGTGCAGCAACGCGCCATGGACGCATGCCACGGCGGCGCCACGGTGATGTGTGGGAGAGCGGCGCGGCCTGCAGCGGCGGACCTGCGTCACACCTGCAAGCAGGCGCCGCGCATGGTGGTGACGGCATATTTCAATGCCGTGACGCGAGCTGCCGACATGACAAATGCGCGCAGCGAGCGCGCAAGTCGGCATAGTCGCTGGCGTATGGAAGCGCGGATCGCTGCCGGCATGCGCATACGGCCGCTTGCGCGGGTGCGCACGCATCTTCGCAGGGCGCGACACGACCACGCATGACGCGGTGGCGTCATGGTTCCAGCCGTGTGTCTCGCAGCAAAGCGGCCCCTTCTGCGAAGAAGATGCCCACAGCGCGCTTGAAGGTCCGACGTACGCGACGACGCGTCGTGACGCATCGCGACTCGCGAGGCGACAATCCGCTCGCGACAGCGCCCAAGGCCTGCGTCAGCGTGATCGAGATCTGTGCCGACGCAGCACGCAGCTGCAGCCGATCGCGCTCACCCCATCCTGCGTATCCCACTCATGTGCGCAGGAAGATCTCGACGCGGCGATTGAGTTGACGACCGCCCGGATTGTCCTGGCCGTTGACCGTGTTGGGCGCCACCGGTTGCGATTCGCCATAGCCTTTTGCGCCGGCGGCCTGTGCGGCGCCGCGTGTGCGCAATGCGGCCAGCACCGCGTTGGCGCGGCGCTCGGACAGGGACTGGTTGTAGGCGTCGTCGCCCTTTGCATCGGTGTGCCCGCGCACTTCCAGCTGCTTGGTGGTCACCTTGCCCAGCGCGGCCGCCAGCGTGTCGAGGACGCGTGCGGCATCGGTGCGGATGTCGGACTTGTCGAAGTCGAACAGGATGCGGTCGTTCAAGCTGATCAGATAGCCGCAAGGCGCCCCGGGCGGAGCGAACTTCTGCAATGGAGGGAAGCGGCCGGCCGGCGGTACCTTCGGCAGCGGCGGCATGCGCACTTCGCGCGGCGGGGTGCCGACCGTGCCGGTCCCGTCGCCGCGGTTCTGCACCAGGCCATCCGGCCCGTTCCAGGTGCCGGAACCATCGGCATTGACGGTGACCAACCCGCGCGGCCCATTCCAGGTGCCGCTGCCATCGCCGTGATTGTCGATCAGGCCGCTCTTGTCGCTGTTCCAGGTGCCTGCGCCCTTGCCGTTCAAACTGATCAAGCCGGCCGGGCCGTTGTAGGTGCCGCCACCGTTGGATTGCACGTCGATGAGGGCATCGTCGCCGCCCTGCCCGGATGCGTTGATGGTGCCGCTGCCATCGGCGTTGACGTTGACCAGGCCGCCCTCGAAGTTGGCGGTGCCGCTGCCGTCGGCCTTGAGGTTGAACAGGCCGTCGCCGCCGTTGCGCAGCAGGTTGCCGTCGGCGTCGATGCTGGTGATGCCGGCATCGTTGATCAACGCGCCGCCATCGCCGCAGCGCGCAGGTGCGACGCTGACGCCTTCGATCGGGTCGAGGATGTCCTGCAGCGAGGCTTCCAGCGCGCGTTGGGCTGGGGTCACGCCGACGATCTCGGGGATGACGATGGTGGGGATGGCCGGAAATTCCGGCACGGTTTCATCCGCTGCTGCGGACGCGTCCGGCGCGCCGTTGGCCTGCGCCGCCTGCGCTGCTGCGGGCGCTGGATCGGCAGCCGCCGCTGCATCCTTCGCACCTTCGCCACTTCCGCAACCGACCAGCAACAGCGGGACCCACAGCACTGCCGACAGCTTGCGCATCGCCTCTTCCTTGTTCGAGCCTGTACGAGAGCTGCCTGATAGCACGCGCACGGTAAACAAGGCGCTAAGGCCGGTCCGGATGCTTGCCGACGGCACTGCCGGCGCTAACAGATGACGGCTGCGCGTCGAGAAACAGACCGATCGAGCAGGGGTACGGCAGCGTGGCACGCAGCAACACGAGGATGCCGTCGGCGGGCAACCTGCTGGATGCAAGGCGAGCCGTGCCCCTCATGCGCGCGGCGCGGCCGTCACCAGGCGCGGCGCGCGTATCTGCATGCCAGCTCCGCCGCGCTTTCCGGCAATCGTCCTCGGTATCGAGCGATCGCGCGGGCGGCAGCCTCACAACATCGCGGGCGTCGCCGCAGCCGCGGGCGCGGCACCCTGCGCAGGTGCCTGCCCGGCCTCGGCCTGCGATTGAGCATGCAGGATGCGGCGGATCTCCAGGATCGCCTGCGGGGTTTCCTGCACGCTGTGCCAGGAGGTCACCACCAGCTCGGAGGCGGCACCGTCCAGATGCGCGCTGCGATACGGCACCAGGCCGTCGTCGGAATCGGCCAGCGGCACCTGCGGTTTTTCGCGGCCGACGATGGTGTGGTACCGCACCTGCGGCGAAATCGGCAGATCCATCGTGGCGCGCACGAACGGGTCGGTATCGCGCAGGTTGTCGATGCTGGTGGGCGGCAGCAGGCGCCCCTTGCGCCGGTAGTCACCGCCGTGCCCCTCGCGCTCGCTGTTGGCGAGATCCTGCAGCACGTCGCCGAAGCGATCCAGCAAGGCCACCGGCAGCCGCACCAGGCGGCCGACGAAGCGCCCGAGCCCACCTTCGGCCAGTGGCGTGCCGCGATGCGGTGCGGCGATGAAGATGGCGCGGTCGATTTGCGGCATTGGCGAAAAATGCAGCAACGGCGACAACGTCGCACGCACCCGTGCGCCGCGCTCGCCGTCCAGCCGATAGTCCTGCAGCAGCGCGTTCCACAGCTGTTCGCCGGACGCAGACACCAGCAGGCGTCCGATCACCCCGCCCATGCTGTGGCCGATCAACACCATGTCCTGCGAGGCGATCGCCGTGCCGGATGGGTCGAAGTGGCGCAGGCTGCGCTCCACCAATGCCTGGATTTCCGCACGATTGACCGCAATCGGCGCATTGGTGGGGTAATACACTTGCCAGATCTGATACCGCTGGCGCAGGGTTTCGTCGCCCATCACTTCATTGGCCACGTTGACCCAGGCTTCCGGGCTGCTGGCCAGCCCGTGCAGCATCAGCAGCACGCGGCGGTTGGGGTCGTAGGGCTGCATCAGATACAGATGCGGGCGATCGATGCCGCGCGCGCTGCCCAGCATCGAGCGCAGCGATTGCGCGGCAAAGCCCGACTTGGCCAGCCACAGCCCGTAGGCGGCGGTGAAGTTGGCTGCCAGCGGTACACGCTGACCATGCAGCACCACCTCGTTCTGGCGATACGGGTCGTACGGCACCACGGTGACCACATCGGTCCGCAGCACCGCATCCAGGGTATCGCCATCGAAACGCAGCAGCAGCGTTGCCGGTGCGTACGGCATCTCGCTGAAGGTCGGTATCGGGCGCTGTGGCGGCGCACTTGCGGCGGCGGCTTGCTGCAGGGCCAGCCCGGCCGGGTCGCCGACCACCTGCGGGTCCACTTCGGCCACCAGTTCGGCACCAAAGCCATCGCGTCGATAGGTGCTGCGCAATCCATTGAAGCGTAGCGCCGAGGCGGCAAAGATCGCGCGCGGCGTGTTGCCGCCACCCGGCAGCCGATACGCGGACATGTCGATGGCCACCTGCCAGCGGCCCACCTGCGTCGGCGTAGGCGCCGTGTCGCCGGCCTGTTGCGCGCGCGCGAACAGCCGTTCGACCACCTGCTGCACGGCATAGTTGTAGTAGTCGCGCACCTGCGTCTGGCGGTTTTCGAACGCGCGCGCACTCGGCGCCCGCGCGGTGAAAAACAGATAGGCATACGCGTGCCGCGCGGCCTCCAGCCAGGCCTGCACCGCCGCGTCGCTCATTTGTGCCGGGTTGCGGCCGCTCAGGTCGATCGCGTGTGCCGTCCACAGCTCGGCTTGCGTGGCCAGGCGGCGCTCATCGCCGACGCCTGCCACCGTGGTGAGCTGCTGCGCGCACGGCAACGGCTGCTTGCGGCAGGCCTTGGGGTGCAGCCCGGCCACCTGCAAGGTCTCGCTGCCGGCCTGGCTGAGCGCACCGGTGCTGAGCACATCGCCACGCGTGCGCGCGATGTAGTCGCCGCTGTTGCGCGCTTGCACCGTGACCATCGCGCAGCCGCTCAGCCACGTGCAGGCGAGCAGCGCCGCCAAGACCACGGCGACGCGACGCGGATGCCCGTGCAACATCACCGTGATGCGCTCGTCGATACGCCGGGCGCAGGCACCTGCGGCATGCCGGCGCGGATGCGTTCGGAGAAGTCGGCCGCGGTGTCGGCGGCGATGGCTCGCGCGGTGAAGTGCCCGCGCTGCTTCAAGGTCGCAAAGTCATAGCCCGGCATCAGGCCATGATGGTCGTACGCGTACTGATCGGCGTAGCCGGACAGCAGCAAGCGGTGATCCAGCGGCAAGCTGGGCTGCAGCTGGCGCACCAGGGCATACACGATCGTGGTGCAGTTGCTGGTCAGCGTGTTGTAGAAGGCCGGCTTGCGATTCAAGTCGTTGGCCAGCGCCACGTAGCCCATGAACATGCGCCGCAGACCCGCCCTGGGAATGGCCAGGCGATACAGGTACATGTCTTCGCCACGCACGTTGGTGCGCACGCGCAGGATGTCGCGCTCGTCGGCGGCCACCAGGGTTTCTTCGAAGCTGCGGAAGAAGCCGCCCACCGCAGAAAACGATTCGCCGCGTTCCTTGCGGATTTCCAGCGAGAACACCACGTGCGAGCCATCGTCGAAGCCGAACGACACCAGCGTGTGCGCAATCGCCGGGCCCATCCAGTACGACAGGGCCAGATCGGCGCTGACCAGGCGATCCAGATCGTACTGGCGGGTCTCCCAGCGTGGGACGTAGTTGGTTTCGCTACGCCAATCGAAGTTGCGCACGTTGTGCAGGGTGACGATGTTGCCGCGCACCTGCGGCTGCAGGCGCTGGGCGACATCGTCGGCCCAGTCGCGGTCCTGGCTGGGCTGCATCAACCCCCACGACACCGCCAGCGCCACGAACGCGGCACCGAAGATGCCCACCAGGGCCCAGTTCTCGCGGCCACGGCGCAAGCCCCATAGCGCGGCCAACGCCATCGCGCACCACGAGGCCACCCAACCGCCACGCACCAGGGCGTTGCCGGTGAGCGCGAAATAGATCGCCAGGCCGCCCCACAGCGCCGCCAGCACCAGCAGCGCGCGCAGCGCCCAGCGGCCGATCGCCGCGCGGGTGGCTGGTGTCATCGCGTGCCGCCTTGCGGCACCTGCATGCCCAGCGCGTGCATCAACAGGTCCGCCGAGCGATGCGCCAGGCGCTTGCGCTCCGCTTCGTCGTTACCGCGCAGGCAACTGCCCAGCATGTCGATCACCAGCAGCAGTTGCTCGTCGTCGACATCGGCCCGGCACAGGCCGGCATCGCGGGCGCGGTGCACGAACGGCAAGAAGATCGCCACCACCCGCCGGTCGGCCGCTTCCACCGCCGGATTTGCGCGTTCCATCGAGCGCCAGAAATCCACCAGCGGCGCAGACTGGGCGATGTGCTCGGCCACGTCGTGCAGCAGCACGGCCAGGCCGTCCGCTCGGTCGGCCAGATCGGCGGCCAGCCGCTCCAGGCCATCCAGACCACGCGCCATCAGCGCGGTCATCAACGCCACCCGATCCGGAAAATTGCGGTACAGGGTGGCGCGGCCGAGGCCGGCACGTTCCACCACCAGTTCCAACGGGGCATTGACGCCGTGTTCGCTGAACACTTCGTCGGCGGCATCGAGAATCTGCCGGCGGCGTAGCGCGGCATCGGGGCGGGGAGTCGTCATGCCGGCATTATCGGACAGATTTGTCCGCTAATGCCAGAGTCCGCTTGCCGCTTGCGCGCCCTCTCCGACCAACGGTCGGATCAGCCGGTGTTCTGCACGCCTTGCGAGACGCCGTTGACGCAGGCGACCAGCGCACGCAGCAGGTCCTCGTCTTCGCCACCGGTGGCGCGCCAACGTTGCAGCAGGTCGACCTGCAATACGCTGATCGGGTCGATGTAAGGGTTGCGCAGGCGGATCGACAACGCCAGGCGCGGGTCGTGCTGCAGCAACGATTGCTGTTGCAGCAGCGCCTTGACCCAGTGCTTGGTCAGCGCCAGTTCGTCGCGAATCTGCGGAAAAAACCGCGCATGCAGGTCGCCCGACAAGCGCGAGAACAGCTCGGCGATGTTGAGGTCGCCCTTGGACAGCACCATGGCGATGTCGTCCAGGAAGGTGCGGAAGAACGGCCAGTCCTGCGCCATCTCGCGCAGGCTGTCCTCATGCCCGGCCTCCACCGCCGCCTGCAAGCCGCTGCCCACGCCGAACCAGCCCGGAATCACCGCGCGCGCCTGGCTCCATGCAAACACCCACGGGATCGCGCGCAGATTCGACAGCGCCGCGTCCTGGCCCAGCCGACGCGAGGGGCGCGAGCCCAGCGTCATGCGTTCGATCACATCGATCGGCGTGGCCAGGCGGAAGTACTGCATGAAATCCGGTGCACCGACGAAGGCGCGATAGGCCACGCTGCTGCGTTCGGCAACCAGATCCATCACCGGACGCCAGGTGTCCTCGCGCGGCTCGGGCATACGCGGGCGCAGGCTGGACAGCAATACCGCGCCGGTCATCTGCTCCAGCGAGCGCAAGGCCAGTGCGCGAATGCCGTACTTGCGATGGATCACCTCGCCCTGCTCGGTGACGCGCAAGCGGCCGTCGACGCTGCCGCGCGGCGCCGCATCCAGCGCGCGGCTGGTCTTGCCGCCGCCGCGGGCGATCGAGCCGCCGCGCCCGTGGAAAAAGGTCAGCCGCACGCCGAGTTCGGCGGCCGCTTCCAGCAGTTCCACCTGCGCGCGCTGCAGGCCCCAGCGCGACGCCGCGATGCCGCCGTCCTTGCCGCTGTCCGAATAACCCAGCATCACCATCTGCGTATCGCCGCGCGCCGCCAGATGCTGGCGATACACCGGGTCGGCCAGCAAGTCCTGCACGGTGCCGGTGCCACCGCGCAGATCGTCCACGGTTTCGAACAGCGGCACGATATCCAGCGGTACGGCACCAGCGTCATCGACCAGGCCACCGCGCCGCGCCAGGGCGAGCACGGTGAGCACGTCGGCGCGGTTATGCGCCATCGAAATGATGTAACTGCCCAGCGCATCGGCGCCGTGGCGCGTGCGTGCATCGGCAAGTGCGGCGAACACCGCGTCCAGCCGCGCATTGCCGTCGTCCTGCACACGCGGCAACGCCTGCTCGCCAGACGCGTACGGGCCCAGCAGCGCGGCGCGCTGGGTGGCGTCCTGCGCGTCCCAGTCGCCCTGTTCCAACGCATCGGCAACCGCGCGCGCATGCACGCTCGATTCCTGACGCACATCCAGACGCGCCAGATGGAACCCGAAGCTGCGCACGCGCCACAACAGCCGACGCACCGCAAACCAACCGGCATGCAGCCCCTTGTTGGCCTGCAGGCTGTCCAGGATCACCTGCAGATCGTGCTCCAGCTCCGACGGTGCGCTGTAGGCGCCATCGGCATCGTCCAGCGTGGCCTGCAGCCGTGCACGCATCAGGTCGTTGAGCAGCCGGTACGGCATGTCGCCGTGGCGCGGGCGCGAGCGCGCGGCTGCGTCCGGCAGCAATGCGCGGTAGCGCTCCAGTTGCGCATTCAATGCCGGGCTCGCCGCCACCAGCGTGGTCGACTGGCTGAGCAGGCTGGCCAGTTGCCAGAGTTCCTTCTGGTAGCGGTCCAGCACCGCGCGGCGCTGCGCATCCAGGGTGCCGGCGATGGTGGTGGCATCCACGTTGGGATTGCCGTCCATGTCGCCGCCCACCCAGGTGCCGAAGCGCAGCAGCCGCGGCAGGGTCGGCACGCTCCCGTAGGTTTCTTCGATGGCGTGTTCGAGGGTTTCGTACATCACCGGGATGACGCGATAGAGCACCTGGGTGAGATAGAACCCCACGTGTTCGCGTTCGTCGTCCACGGTGGGACGCACCGGCGAGGAATCGGCGGTCTGCCAGGACGCGGTCAGGGCCATGCGGAAGCGCGCCGCATCGCTGGCGCGCTCGTTGGGGGTGCGCATGCCGTCGAGGTTGTCGACCAGGCTGGCGACCATCAGCTGTTCTTTTTCCAGCAGCGCGCGGCGCACCGCTTCGGTGGGGTGCGCGGTGAACACCGGCTCCACGTCGATGCGCGGCAACCACTGGCTGAGTTCTTCCAGGCTCACGCCCTGCGCCTTGAGCCGGCGCAGGGCATCGTGCAGGCCATCGGGCTGCGGCGTATCGGTACCGCTGCGCTGGTACTCGCGGCGGCGGCGGATGCGGTGCACGCGCTCGGCGATGTTGACCACCTGGAAATAGGTGCTGAAGGCACGCACCAGCGATTCGGCATCGCGCGGCTCACGGCCGGCCAGCTGCTCGCTCAACGTGGAAGGCGGCGCATCGCTCTCGCGACGCGCAATGGCGGTGGTACGGACGCGTTCGATTTCGTCGAGGAATTCCGCAGATACCTGCTCGGCGAGCAGATCGCCGACCAGTGCCCCCAGGCGACGCACATCGTCGCGCAAGGGAAGATCGGGGGTAGCGAACACAAGACTGCTGCGGTACTCGTTCATCGGAAACGCACACCCTCATCAAGCGCAAAGTCGTCGAAGACTAACCCAAAAGGATTAGATGATCGCGACCATCACGACGGTTTCAACACCAACCATCGTGTGCGCCTACCGACGACCTGTAGGAGCGGGCTTGCCCGCGATGGGCTTTCCCGGTAACGCCCATCGCGGGCAAGCCCGCTCCTACGCAACGTGGCTTCCCTGGTAAGGCCCTCGCGGGCAAGCCCGCTCCTATGGGTGATCGCGCAACCATCCACGCGGCTCAGCAGACGTTGCCGGCAGCGCAACAGCCGCATCCGCTGTAGGAGCGCACCCGGGTGCGACGAAGCTCACCGGTAACGCCGCATCGCGCGCAAGCGCGCTCCTACCGGTGCCAGCGCACCATCGATCAACGCGCGCGTGTCGCACCGGTCTCCTTCACCGGCTCGCCAAGATTGCTCTTCAACCACTGCTCGCTCTCGGCCAGCATCTGCAGGATCGATTGCCGCGCGCGATACGCATGCGATTCGTTGGGCAGCATCACCAGCTTCGCGGTGCCGCCCAGACCCTTGATCGCGGCGAACATGCGCTCGCTCTGGATCGGGAAGGTGCCGGTGTTGTTGTCGTCCTGGCCGTGGATCAGCAGCAGCGGGTCCTTGATCTTGTCGGCGTAGTTGAACGGCGACATCGCCTGATACACCGATTGCGCCTGCCAGTAGTTGCGTTCCTCGGCCTGGAAGCCGAACGGCGTGAGCGTGCGGTTGTAGGCGCCGCTGCGTGCGATGCCGGCCTTGAACAGCCGCGTGTGCGCAAGCAGGTTGGCCGTCATGAACGCACCGTACGAATGCCCGCCGATGGCGATGTGCTCGCGGTCGGTGACACCGCGCCGCACCACTTCATCCACCGCCGCCTGTGCGTCGGCGATCAGCTGCGGCACATAGGTGTCGTTGGGTTCGGCATCGCCTTCGCCGACGATCGGCATGGTCGGGTTGTTGAGCACCACATAGCCGATCGCCAGGAATGCCTGCGGCCCCCAGTAGCTGATCGCATTGAAGCGATACGGCGAGTCGGTGACCTGGCTGGCGGTGTCGGCGCTTTTGAACTCGCCCGGATAGGCCCACATCAGCAGCGGGCGTGGGCCATCGCGTTTGGGGTCGTACCCCGGCGGCAGCAACAGCGTGGCGGTGAGGTCCACGCCATCGGCGCGCTTGTAGCGGATCTGCTCCTTCTGCACGCCGCGCAACTGCGGCAACGGGTGCGCGAACTGCGTCAGCGCACGCGGTGCCGGCGCCGCATCGCCCAGCGACTGCACGAAATAATTGGCGGGTTCTTCAGGCGATTCGCGGCTGAGCAGCAACTGCGTGCCCTGCGCATCCAGCAATGCCAGCGGCGCGGAATAGGTGGGCGCCTGCGAATGGAACAGCCGCGTGGCGCGCTTGCTCTGCAGATCGAAGCGATCCACGAACGGGCGGTCGCCTTCCGGCGAAGCACCCTTGCCAAGCAGGAACAGGCTGTTGCCATCGGCACCGGTCTGCAGCAATGCGCGGCCCTTGCCATCGGCCATGGTCGCCGGCGTGCCGGGATCGTTATAGCGGTCCTGCGAGGAACGATCCCACAGCAGTTCCGGCGCGCGCTGCGGCTGGTCTGGCGCAATGCGCCACTGCTTGGTGCGCCGGGTCTTCCACCAGCTCTCGCTGAGGATGGCCAGATCGCCGCGGCCCCACTGGATGCCCTCGAACCGGCTGCCCAGCTGCGCCAGCGTCACCGGCCCACGCGCGAATGGCGCCGCCTGCATCCGGACCACATCGCGCACCTTGCTCTCGCGTGCCGGGTCGCCGCCATCCTGCGCCTCGGCCCAGACCAGGGTGGCCGGCGCATCGTGCCGCCAGGCGATGTCGCGCACGCCGGTGGGCACGGCGTCATTGCCGGTCGGCAAGCCTTCCACCAATGGCAACTGGGCAATCTGGCGCACCAGCTTGCCCTGCAGGTCCAGCACCTCGATGCGGCGCGGGAAGTTGTCTACCGGCACCAGGTAGGAAAACGGCCGCTCGCTGCGTTCGCTCAGGATGTAGCGCCCATCCGGGGACACCGACAGGTTGAGATAGATGCCGGGCGTGGCGATCGGGCGCACCTGCCCGGTGACGCTGACGATGACCGGCTGGCCGGTGGCGTAGTACTCGAACACGCGCGCATCGGCCTCGTTGCGCAGCAGGTCCTGATAGGTCGGCAGCGAGCGCACGCCTGCGGCGGCGCTGGTCTGCTGGGTCGCCGGGCCGTCCGGCACCACGTCGCGGGCAGGCGGCGCACCCTGCCCTGCCACTTGCTGTTGCAACAGCAGGCCGCTGCCGTCGGGCAACCAGTGCAACTCGTCGTCGACGCTGGTATTCAAGCCAGCGACCAGGCGCCTGGCCTGCCCGGCCGCCACGTCCACCAGCCACAGCTCGTTGGCACCGCTGGTCGCGTCCTCGCGCCGGAACGCCAGGTAGCGCTGGTCCGGCGACCAGCTCAGCGTGGCCAGCGACAACGGCGTCGGCAGCCCGGCGATCTGCCGCTCGCTGCCATCGGCTACCGACAGCATCCACAGCTTGCCGGCGAAGGCAAACCGGCTGCTGGCGAAGGTCTTGGGATGGATGCGCAGGCCGGCCAGCTTGAGCTCGGGCTGGGCCACCTCGGCGATGTCCGGCAATGCCGGCAACTGCAGCATCGCAGCCAGATCGCGTTTGGGCGAGAGGTGCAGCAGCGGCGCGCGCGGTGCGTCGACCACTGCCTGCAGCGCCTTGGAGGGCAGTTGATACCCGCTACTTGCTGCCGCGGCGGTGGGTGTCGCTGGTGAGCTGGCTGCCGATGCCAGCAACGGCGCGCTCAACCCCAGCGCTCCTGCGCCTGCCCACACCAACGCCCATGTGTGCTGCCGCCAGCCTTGCGCATTCCGTTTCGCCTGCATTGTCCGCTCCCGGTCTCGATCAACCCTGGACCTTAGCAGCCGCTCGTCGGCGACTCCCCTGCCGTTGGTTGGGGGTCGTGCCACTTCATGCCCGCCAATTCATGCCGGAGGGGGGTGCTGCCGATATAATCACCGCTCTCGTCGAGGGGCGCTGCGACCGGTATGGCGGACTGATCCGCCAACTGCACCAAAAGGTGCAAGAAATACGGCCAGGCTCGACAAGCATCCATCGTTCAACGGCGCCCGGCATTGCAGACATCGATCTGCCTACCGGAGCTATTGCATGAACGCTGTCACGAAAATCGCCCCACACAACGACTATAAAGTCGCCGACCTCTCCCTGGCCGATTGGGGCCGCAAGGAGCTGGACATCGCCGAGCACGAGATGCCGGGCCTGATGTCGATCCGCCGCAAGCACGCGCAGAGCAAGCCGCTCAAGGACGTGCGCATCACCGGCTCGCTGCACATGACCATCCAGACCGCCGTGCTGATCGAAACGCTCAAGGACATCGGCGCCAACGTGCGCTGGGCCTCGTGCAACATCTTCTCGACCCAGGATCACGCCGCAGCCGCCATCGCGGTCAGCGGTACGCCGGTGTTCGCCTGGAAGGGTGAGACGCTGGAAGAGTATTGGGATTGCACCCTGGACGCGCTGACCTTCACCCTGGCCGACGGCACCCAGACCGGCCCGGAGCTGGTGGTGGACGACGGCGGCGACGTCACCCTGCTGATCCACAAGGGCTATGAGCTCGAAAACGGCTCCACCTGGGTCGACGAACCGGCCTCCTCGCACGAGGAAGGCGTGATCAAGGCGCTGCTCAAGCGCGTGGCCGTCGAGCGTCCGGGTTACTGGACCCGCGTGGTCAAGGACTGGAAGGGCGTCTCCGAAGAGACCACCACCGGCGTGCACCGCCTGTACCAGATCGCCGAAGCCGGCAAGCTGCTGATCCCGGCCATCAACGTCAACGACTCGGTCACCAAGAGCAAGTTCGACAACCTCTACGGCTGCCGCGAGTCGCTGGCCGATGGCCTCAAGCGCGCGATGGACGTGATGCTGGCCGGCAAGGTGGCCGTGGTCTGCGGCTATGGCGACGTCGGCAAGGGCAGTGCCGCCTCGCTGCGCGCCTACGGCGCCCGCGTGATCGTCACCGAGATCGACCCGATCTGCGCCCTGCAGGCGTCGATGGAAGGCTTCGAGGTCAACACCATCGAATCCACCCTGGGCCGCGGCGACATCTATGTCACCACCACCGGCAACAAGGACATCATCACCGTCGAGCACCTGCAGGCGATGAAGGACCAGGCCATCGTGTGCAACATCGGCCACTTCGACAACGAGATCCAGGTCGATGCGCTGAATGCACTCAAGGGCGTGGAGAAGATCAACATCAAGCCGCAGGTGGACAAGTATGTGTTCGCCAACGGCAACGCGATCTTCCTGCTGGCCGACGGCCGCCTGGTGAACCTGGGCTGCGCCACCGGCCACCCGAGCTTCGTGATGTCCAACTCGTTTGCCAACCAGACCCTGGCGCAGATCGACCTGTGGGAAAAGCGCGACAGCTACGAGAAGAAGGTCTACATCCTGCCCAAGCACCTGGATGAGGAAGTGGCCCGTCTGCACCTGGAAAAGATCGGCGTCAAGCTGACCACGCTGACCAAGGACCAGGCCGAGTATCTGGGCGTGGACGTGGCTGGTCCGTACAAGCCGGATCATTACCGCTACTGATCCATCGGGCGAGCCATCGCCCAGGCAAGGACGTGCAGAAAAAACGGGCGCCGCAAGGCGCCCGTTTTGCATGCGATCGGCGAACCGAACGCGCCTTGATGGTGCTGGCTGCAACGCTGTCTTGCGTCGAGGGAGTACCGCAGTGCAGTGCCGCGCTTGGGAAGATCGGGTGCTGCACACGTCTGCGGCTAACAACTTTCCAAACTCCGCCGACCAACATGGCGCGCAACGCTTGCGCCGCTCATGGCGTGCGTTGGTGATTCCTCGCCGCATTCGCACTTTCAAGAGAACTCGTCATGAACAAATGCATGCTCACGTTGGCGCTTTCGGCGCTGGTACTGGCGGCTGCACCCGATGTCTTCGCGCAGTCCGCATCCGGCGACGGTGCGGGTTGGTTCGTCAACGGCGGGGTCGGCCGCACTTCGCTCAAGAGCGGGCCTTACGATGGCAGCGATACCGGCTACAACGTCTCCGCCGGGTATCGCTGGAACGCGCTGTTTCCGTGGCTATCGATTGGCCTGGAAGCTGGCTACAACGATCTTGGCAATATCCAGGCGAAAAACCTGTTCAGCGGTGATGCGGTCGTGGAAGACGAGAGCCAGCTACGTGGATGGACGGTCGGGGTGAGCCAGCGCTTCGCACTGGGCGACAAGTGGTACGCAAGCATGCGTGGCGGGCTGTATGGCTGGAAGGGCCAGGGCCTGCGCAATGACACCGTGTCGGACCGCTCCGACCTGGACAAGCTCTCGTGGTACGCGGGCGCAGGCGTGGGCTACAACCTGGGCGAGCACTTCAGCATCGGCGCCAACTACGACCATTACAACGCCAAGAAATTCGATGTCGATCTGAGCACCGACATGGCATCGGTGAATGCCGAGTACCGGTTCTGACAGTCATCGGAATGTCGAGCTGCGGTGCGTTCGGAAAACCGCAGACGCAGCTCGGCTCTACAGCCGCACGTGCAATCCGTTCAGGCCAGGCGAAAGGATGCGCTTGCGGTGGCGCAGCGATGCTGCGCCGCCGACACGCATGAGTTCACGCGCGGCGCTTCTGCTTGCCCGCGCGAACGAATCGCACGATACGCTGCGGCTAGCTGCCTGCTACGGCCGCCAATTCGCATTGCGTTCCCAGAACGCAACGCTGCGCCGGTAGGCCTCGCGGTCCAGTGGCACGCCGGAGCCGCCCTCTTCCACGCCCAGCGCATTGCGCAACATCGTGATCGGTGCCATCGGGATGTCGTCGGGCTCGGCGGTGTACAGGCAGCCCACCACGCCCCAGTCCGCATCGATCGGCGCGCCTTCCTTGGCGAGCTGATCGCGGCTGTACAGGATCGGCACCATGTACTGCGCAACCGGCGACTCGACGCCTTCGAACCAGCGCACCAGAACGGGAAGCTCCTGCGTGTTGCGCGCCTCATAGCCCGAGCGCAGCAGATGCCGGTTGTCGGCAGTGATCGGCACCGTCAGGCAGCGCGTGCTGGTCCAGTTGCGGTGTACATGCAGCTGGCAGAACGGGGCGTAGCCTTCGATCACGCGCAACGGCGGGGTGTCATTGAGATGCTGGATGAACTGCTCGGGCGTGCAGTCCTGGATGGCATTGCGCCGGCCATCGCGTGGAAACAGACGGGGGCGGGCAAACGCAGTAAGAACGATGGACATGGCAGTGCGGGCAGCGGCTAGGCCCTCAAGGGTAACCTCTGTCTGCGGCCGTTACCCGCAGGCCTATGCTGACGAGCAAGCGGCATTGCACGGCATGCGTCACTGCTGTTGACGCACCGCTGCGGGCAGCGAGCAACAGGCAGCGACAGCGCCCGTCGCGGCCTCACCAGATCAGATCGTCCGGCACCTTGAACTGGCTGTAGTAGTCATCGTCGCCATCGCTGGCGGCCGGTGCCGTGCTACGGCCGTGATCCAGCACCACGGTCGCTGCGTCGCGGCTGTAGACCTTCTCGGCCGCAGCGCGCGG
This sequence comes from Xanthomonas sp. 10-10, assembly GCF_040182365.1. Lineage (NCBI taxonomy): Bacteria > Pseudomonadati > Pseudomonadota > Gammaproteobacteria > Lysobacterales > Lysobacteraceae > Xanthomonas > Xanthomonas sp. 10-10. Next base: position 1,153,418 of record NZ_CP144460.1, on the reverse strand, counting down.
GATCAGCTCGAATCCCTCGCCATGCCGCACGATCACCAGCGCGCCGCTGGCCAGCTGGCTGCGCAAGATGGAATTGACCAATACGCTGCGAATGACGCTGCCATCGTTGAACCGATAGTCGATCTCGCCTTCCCGCTTGACCTTGCTGGTCTCCACGATCTGCCGCACCTGCGCCAGCACTTCCTGCTTGCGCAGCTGCGCGTTGCGCTCCTCGGCCAGCGCACGATCGCGCTCGGCACGCTCGGCCTGCAGCCGCGCCGCATCCACCTTGTCCGCATCGGCAGGCGTTACCGCCCCGCCCTTGGCATGCCGCTGCTTGACCTGCTCGCGCGCAATCTTGTCCACCTGGGCTTTTTTGACCAGGCCAGCCTTGAGCAGCTGTTCTTGCAGTGGATTACGCATGGGAGACATCGGCAGTGGACCAGCGTCTAGTTTAACGCGACAGCCGCCAGGCACCTTTGCCGCCGGTCCGGGACGCCGCGCATCCGTCGCCGCGGAGCGCCCGGGCAGGTGCGCCACCGGCCACGCAGCGCTTATGATGCGCCACTTCCATACAGTTCAAGGACGAATGATGATCATATGGGGATCGGGCGGCGACGCCATCGCACTCGGAGCCGCCGACGGCGCGCAGTGCGACCAATGCGCGCAACAGCGCAGTTTTCGCAATGTCCTGCATTACCGCTATGCGCACCTTTGGTACATCTTCAGCTGGGTCACCAAGAAGCAGTATCTGCGCGTGTGCGACGGCTGCAACCACAGCACCCCGCTGGACACCAAAACCTTCGAAGCGTCCCGGGGCAAGCCGCCGATTCCTGCCTACCGCCGGTTTGGCGGCCTGGTGCTGCTGGGGCTGATTGCGCTGCTGGTGCTGTTTGGCGCCTATAGCGCATCGCAGGCATCCAAGCAGGACAACGCGCTGCTGGCGCAGCCTGCGGCAGGAGACCTGTACACCGTGGACCTGCAGACGTTAGCGCCCGGCGCCTACGATGGGCATGCCTACGGTGTGGTGCGGGTACACAGCGTCAATGGCGACACCATCAGCTTGGCGCTGCCGCAAAAGGGCTTCAGCAAGTGGAAAGGCGCCGAGCGCGATGCCGGCGGCAGCGCCGCCAAGCAGCCGGCGTACTACACCGACGAGCACATCGACCTACCGCTGACCAAGCTGCAGGAATTGCATACCCGCGATGAGCTCCGCCACGCGTATCGCTGAGCGCTGGCGGCCAGCCGGTGCGGCGTAGGCTGCACCGGCGCAGTGCGTGGCAGCCGCTGTTGCCTGCGACGTTTCTCCTTGAGGCTGGTGCATAGACCGCTCAAGGCAGCTTCAAAACGCGTAGCAAGGTCGAGCGCGCGCTCGTTGCATGGCGAACATCGACAGGGCGCTGCCTGTCGCATTCCAGTCCTGCCACGGCCCTCGTCGATGGCAATACGTCGCTGACCACGCGCGTTAGCCGCCCAAACGCGCCAGCCCGATGCCCTGCGCTCCAGCCGCAGCGGATGCGGCGCAAGTTGTGCGACCCATCGCGCTGTTGCCGTCGAACCCCGCACGCAGTTTGGCGGTCCGGCGCATTGAATACGTATGCACAACACCGATGTTGCGGCGCGATGCGCGCTTAGCATCGCCACGCGCTGCACGCCGTGCGCGCGCTTTCCGGAACAGGGGCCGGAGGCCTTGATGCGGGCATCGCGGACTGCGCGGATGCTCGCGCTTACCGACTGGAGAATCATCCGATGCATAGCACGCCTGCTCATGCTCCACCCTCGCTTACGCAGCGATGCGGCCGCCTGCTGCTGACGGCGGCGGTCTTGCTGCTGACCACCGCCAACGTGCAGGCCGATGTCATCCTGCATGCCTTCAACTGGCCCTATGCCACCGTGGAAGCACGCGCCAAGCAGATCGCCGATGCCGGCTATCGCAAGATTCTGGTGGCGCCGGCCACTCGTTCGCAAGGCAGCGCGTGGTGGGCACGCTATCAACCGCAAGATTTGCGCGTGATCGACGGCCCGCTTGGCGACACGGCCGCGTTCTCGCGCATGGTAAAGGCACTGGCCAACAACGGCGTGGAAACCTATGCCGACGTGGTGCTCAACCACATGGCCAACGAAGCGGCGACCCGCCCGGACCTCAACTACCCAGGCAGTGCGGTGTTGTCGCAGTACGCAGCCAACCCGGGACGTTACGATTCGCTGCGCCTGTTCGGCACCTTGCAGTCGAACTTCCTGAGCGCCAGCGACTTCGGCCCGGCGCAGTGCATCACCAACTACAACGATGCCTTCCAGGTGCGCAATTATCGTATCTGCGGCGGCGGCAGCGACCCGGGCTTGCCGGATCTGGTCGGTAACGACTGGGTGGTGCAACAGCAGCGCGCCTATCTGCAGGCGCTCAAGGGCCTGGGCGTGACCGGCTTCCGCGTGGATGCGGCCAAGCACATGACCTTCGATCATCTGAACCGCGTCTTCGATGCCGGCATCCGCTCCGGTGTCTATGTGTTCGGCGAAGTGATCACCGGCGGCGGCACCGGCAATGGCGATTACGACCAGTTCCTTGCGCCGTATCTGCAATCCACGCCGCATGCTGCATACGATTTTCCGTTGTTCAACGCAGTGCGCAACGCCTTTGCCGTGGGTGCCAGCATGCAGCAGCTGGTGGACCCGGCCAGTACCGGGCAGGCGTTGCCAGGCAATCGCGCGGTGACCTTCGCCATCACGCACGACATCCCCAACAACGCCGGCTTCCGCTACGCCATTCTCGACCCGGTCGACGAAACCCTGGCCTATGCCTATCTGATCGGTCGAAACGGCGGCATGCCGATGGTCTATACCGACAATAACGAGAGCGGCGACAACCGCTGGGTCAACGCCTACCAGCGCGACGACCTGCGCCGCATGATCGGCTTCCACAACGGCGTGCAGGGCACCGACATGCAGGTGCTGTCGTCCAGTTCCTGCCACATCCTGTTCCGTCGCGGCAGCCTGGGCATCGTGGGCATAAACAAATGCGGCAACCCGGTCACCACCACCGTGGGAATGAACAACAGTGTGCTGTACTGGAACGCAGACTACGTGGACGCGCTGGGCTCGGGCAACGTGGTGCGCATCACCAGCGGCTCTTACACGTTCACCCTGCCGGCACGTGGCACGCGGATGTGGCGGCGCTGATCCCGAGCGCAGCAATGCACCCCATCGGCACTGACAGCATGAGCAGGTAATGTAAATCGCACCTGCACACCAGGCAGTGCCCGGATCTCGCACGCACGCCGCCAACACCACACCGGCGTGATCGCCACGCGTGTTGACCGCATCAGTCAACGCCTGCGCCGCATGTAGCGTGCGCAGGCGTCGTGCGTGTGCGCGCGGCGAAATCGCCGCGCTTGACGCAACCACACGGTGCGCATGCGATCACGCGCGGACATGATGCACCCGGATGCGATCGATACATTCTTGGCCCGCGAATGAATCGATCGACAGAAACAGCGCGCGCGTCGCAACGAAATGCTCGGTTTGCCGGACCTACTGGCAACCGGCTGCATGCGGGTCCATTTTCCTGGCATGCAGCCGGCTGACCGCGAGCCGATGGCATCGCCGCCTGAGCAATGATCGACCCAACGTCGCGCGCAACCGTCCAGCGGGATGACGGGGCGAGGCACCGACGGATCCGCGGCCCATACCGCATCCATCGGTGCTCGCCTGACAGCTGCGCAGGCGCCGTGTCGGCAACTCGTGTTGCGGCGCTGTCGGTCTCACCGACCAGTGGTGCATTACCGGAGCACAGCCGATGCCTTTGTACTTCGTCCGTCATGGCGAGTCGCTCGCAAACGAACAGAACTATTTTGCAGGCGCGCAGAATTCGCCGCTCACTCCGCTGGGCCGTCGCCAGGCGCGTCAGGCAGCCGACTACGTCCGCCAACGCGGGCTGCACTTCGATCAGGTCCACGTGTCCACGCTCGAACGGGCGCAGGCAACCGCAGCCATCATCCTGGAAGGCGTCACCGCAACACCGCAGATGATCTCCAGCGCCGCATTGGTGGAACGCGATTTCGGCATCTTCGCCGGCAAGAACAAAACGCTGATCAAGAAGTCGATCGGCCATCGCCTCTACGACGCCTGCTTCCACGATGCCGACGGCGCACCACCCGATGGCGAACACTGGATGGACATGTACGCCCGCTGCAAGCATTACTACGACACCGTGCTTGCGCCGCTGGACCGGCAAGGCAAGCAGGTACTGGTGGTGGCGCACAAATACATCGTCGAGGTATTTGCGCTGATCGCCTCCGGCCTGCCACCTGCCGACTATATCGACTTCCGGCTGCCCAATTCCCGGCCGCTGTCGTGGGACGAGCTCAGGCAGATGACGGCGCGCAGTTCCTCGCGCATGAACTACCTGGGCGAGCAGACCGAAATCCATCTCCTGCAATGGATGCTGATCGCCGCGCTAGGCGGCTTCGCGCTGGCGTGCGCGGGCGTGCGCTTGCCGCATATTGCCAGCACCACGGCCATCGTCGTATTGCTGGCAGTCAATGCGTTCTTCCTGTCGGTACGCATCGAGGCCGGCGCCTTGCGCCTGACCCAGGGGCCGGAAAACATTGCGCTGTGCGTGATCAGCGTGGCACGCGCGTTCTGCGCCATGCTGTTGCTCACACAGTTCCAGAACGAATGGATCCACGTGATCGGCCTGTTGCTGATCGTGCCGCCGGCATTGTCGGTGCCGACCTTGTCGCTCGCGCGCGGCGGCGATTATTTCTTCGCAGCGCGCTACACACTCGTCTTGTCGGTGCTATTGCCGCTGCTCCTGCTGGCGTTGTTTGTGGATCACCGCGCGCTGCTGGGAAGCGCGCATGCGTTGGAGCGGTTCTTCGTGGTGCTGCTGCTTGCATTGGCGCTGCCCTCGCTGGCCGCACAGGGGTGGCGGCGGGCGCGCCCGATCGCGGCTGGCAAGCTCGCGACCAACTGGGGCTGGGTGGGCGCATTGACGATGGTGCCGATGGCCTTGCTGGTCGGGCTACGCACCGAAGGAACCGCGCTCGTCCACGCGTTGACGCATGGCGGTTGGCAGGCCTGGGGAGCGCTGCTGCTGCCGTTCACGCTGCTGCTGGCTTGCCGCGTGGGCAGCGCCGTGTACTTACGCGCACACCAGAGCGTGACCGGCAAGCGTATCGATGCCGGCATCGCGGCGGACATTCACCTGCTGCAGACCTCGCCCAACATCTTCCTGTGGCTCAGTCTGTTGTTGCCGGGCACGTTCACGCATGCGCCCACACTGGTCGCCGGCACCTTGCTGGGCTTCTTCGCGTTTGCCCTGCTCGATGAGACGTGGGTGGTCAGGCGCTTCCGCGCGCAGATCGCCCCAGCGTTGCGCAGGCCGGCGAATCCAAGCATGCCGGCGACGGATGTGCGCAATGCCGAAAACATCGAGCAAGACGACGTGGCACTGGAAAGCCGTTGATCGGCATCGTCGGCAGCCAGGCTGCCGACGAACGTGTAACACCATGGCGCTGCGGCAACCGTGCAGACACGCGATTGCGGCAAGACAACACCGTCCGATGGCCGGTGTTGTTCGTCATCCCGGCTGCCGGGATAGTGCCATCGATTACCAGGCGAACGGAGCGGTGACCGTGCGTGCCCCGAGCAGGAACGCATCGGCGACATGCACGAACGGAGCGACATCCACCTCCGATTCGCCGGCACGCACCAGCTGTACAAACCGCCGGTACAGGCCATCGTACTCGCTGGACGCGGGCACGGCCTGCGCCTGCCCGTCGATATGCAGCTTGGCGCCGCCTTCGCTGAGCATGAGCACGCCCTGGGTGGTTTCCACTTCGATATCCCAGCGCTGATGGCCGGTCTGCAGGAAGTCGAATTCGGCCGTCACCGGCACGCCGGCGGTATCGACAAACGCAAGCCTGGCGTATAGCGGCGCCTGGCGGTTTTGCGGCGTGTGCAGCTCGGCCTCGCGCAGTGCGAAGCTGCGCGGCAGCAGGTGGGTGGCAATGGACAACGCATTGATGCCGGGATCGAACACGCCCATGCCGCCGGGTTCGAGAATCCAGTCCTGTCCCGGATGCCAATGGCGGATGTCTTCCTTCCAGGTGATATGCGCACGCACGACCTGCTTGTCGGCCAACCATGCGCGCGCGGGTTCCACGCCGGCCGCGCAACGCGAATGCCAACTGGTGAACAGGCTGCGCTGTGCGTGCTGCGCCACCTTGCGCAGGTCGTCGATCTCGGCAAGCGTGGCGGCTGGAGGCTTTTCCAGAAAGACATGCCGGCCAGCGTTCAATGCCGCCTGCGCCAATGCATGCCGTCCCACCGGTGGCGTGCACAGCGCGACGGCTTCAAGTTCCGGATGCGCGGCGAATGCCTCATCCAGGGTGTGATACGCCGGGACGCCGTCGACCGTGCCATGCCGGCTCACCGTGGCCACCAACTGCACGTCCGCACGCGCGGCGATGGTCGGCACGTGCTGGTCGCGGGCGATCTTGCCGATACCGACAAGGGCAATGCGCAATGCGTCTGGATGCTTCATCGAAACCTTCGTGCTGGTGAGGAGGGGCGTGCCCGCCGCCTGCGCTGCCTGCGGCAAAGGCGTCGGGCCGACGCAACGTGTAGCCAGACCTGCGACCACACACCTGCGACGGCGCAGTGTACGGTCAGGCCATGGCCCGCTGCGAGACATCGCTCCTGCTTGTTTTGCTATACCTGCACGGGCGCCATGCAGCGGTTCCGCCAGCGCTGCGCAGCTGCAATGCCTGCCGGCCGCTGCGATACAGGCCGCCATGCCGATTGCGACGCGCGTCTTGACGGGCCGCGCCCACGGCAACGATTGACGCACGGCATGCGCACGGCCCAGGATCGCCGGCCGGCACGCAAGTGCTCCTCGTCGCAGGACTGCATCGATGCTGCATCACGTATCCATTGGCGTTGGCAACATCGCGGCCTCGGCCGCGTTTTACGACGCCGTGCTTGGCGCACTCGGCTATGTGCGGGTGTGGTCGGACCTGGAACCGGGAACGCACGATCAGGCCGTCGGCTACGGCCACCCCGGCGGCGAAGACTGCCTGGCACTGAAACAGCAACAGGCGACGCAATGCGCACCGGGCCGCGGATTCCATCTAGCATTCGCAGCCAGCACTGCTGCTGCAGTGGACGCCTTTCATCTGGCCGCACTGCAGCACGGCGGTCTCAGCAACGGCGCGCCCGGTTTACGACCCGACTACGGCGATGGGTATTACGCCGCATTCGTCATCGACCCCGACGGCCACCACATCGAAGCGTTGCTCGACACCACGATGTGACCGCTGGCAGTCGCCTATCGTGCGACACCGATCATGCCGGCGCCGCACACCATGGCAATGCCCAGGATCAGGGTGAGGCGTGGGCCAGGAAACGGTCGAAGTCGGCAATATCCAGGCTGCCCCAACCCGAAGCGAAATCCCAGCCGCTTGCGGCCACATATCCATCGCCATACAGGCCATTGGTCCCTTCCAGCACATCATGTCTGCGCTGCGCAGCGCCGTGCTGGCTCGCATAGCGATAGAGCTGCGGACCGATGAAACCCAGATTCGGGTGCGACTGCAATACCCGCGCGACATAGCCGGCGAAGGTCGGCGTGGCGGCGCTGGTGCCCCAGACGTACCCACGGAATTCGCGACCTTGTGCATCGGTCAGCAGGATCTCTGCGCCGCTGGAAAAAGCGCCGTTGAAACTGACATCCGGTACGGCGCGGCGTCCGGAACCTACCTGTGCGGGGATCGCGGCCTTCTGCCACTGCGGCGCGTCGGCACCCCGGCTCAGGCCGCCCTGGCTGATCTGGCGGCCCACGCCGGTGTTCCAGACGCGCTCGGCCGCATAGGTGCCGGCGCTTCCGGTCCTGGTCTGCAGCTCTGTGGCACCGACCGCGATTGCGTACGGGTCCGATGCGGGAAACGCGACCTGGCGTTGGTCCTGATGACCCAGCAGGCTGTCGTAATACGGCGCACTCGCACGCGCGCTCAAGGGTTGATAGATCCCGTCGTCGCCGCTGCAGATCAGGATGTTCTGCCCCTGCCTGACCGCCTTGGAAACGCTGGCATCGATGGCCTGGAAGATCGTGTCGTTCACTTCGGCTTCCGGTGCGTAGATCGACATGCTGACCACACGCGCAAGGTTGTCGTCGGCCGCACGCGCCAACCCATCGGTCATGCTCTTCCAGGAAAAGTCCGGGATGTTGTAGATGATCAACTGCCTCAGTCCGCCGGCACTGCCGACCAGCAGTTGCGTGTCCATGTCCCACTCGGTTTCGTTGTTCTTGCTATCTGCCGTGGAGCGGAAACCCGGCGCTGCCGGGTCGCCCACCGTCACCACCGTGACCGGCGTATGCAGGCCGTGCAGCGTCTGGAAATGCTGCAGACGTGACAGCGTCTGTTCCAGATTGCCGGCGGCGATAACGGCACCGACAACGCCGCTGGCAGGTGCCAGTGCGTTCGCGCCATAGACGCTGCCCAGCTCTTCCACGCTATGTCGCACCACGTCCGAGGCGCCGGTACTGCGCGCAAGGGCTGCACTTGTACCCAGTGCCTGATCAACAGCGACTCGCGCATCGGCGGGAACGGTCGAGCGCTGGGTCAATCGGGCAGTGCTGCGGTTATCCAGCCCCACCACACCTTGCACGAGTGGACGCAAGGCGTCAGGAAGAACGATCGCATCCTGATTGAAGTACACCGCACGCCCGTCGATGGTGCCGGTGCGTAGCGTCACCGCGAACGCCGACTGCAGCGCGGCCGCCGTTGCAGTGGCCTGCAACACGCGACCATCGGTTACGACCTGCACGTCGCTGATGCCATGCTTGCGCAGGTAGTCCCTGATCTGGGCGATGTCGCTGGCAGCAGCCGCAGCGGCATGGTCCAGCGCGCCGCGCAGCAGCGGGTCGGCCGCGTCGCGCATCAGCCAGTGCTCGATCGCCGCGTGCTGTAGGGCTGCGTCCGTCCGCGGCCTGAGCACGAGACTGATCTGCAAAACGCGCTCCGGCGCCATCGGCGCGCTGGCGCTGACCGCCGGCAACTGGCCGAAGGCCGGCAGATCCGACGTCGCCGCGGACGCGGCGCCCGCGCCGCACACGGTCAGTGTGGATGCCAGCAATGCCATGCCCAGGGACTTCCGCATCGTTCGATTCCTCCGCTGTCGAGAATGAATACATCGGCTGCGGATTGTTACGAGCAGGTGTGACCATTCACTCCGCACCATGCGAAGTTGTTCGGCGTTGAGCGAGGACGCCCAGTGAAGCTCTCGAACGAAGTCTGTGCGCACCTGGAAAGCAGGCAGTCGCGATGGCGAGCGGGTAAGCGAGCGCCAACGCCAATGACACCAGGCCAGCCATGAAGGCACTGCAGGAACAACACCGACGGCTGTTCGGCAGGCGGCAATGCTGCAGCCCTATCGTTACACCCGGCCCGCACAGCGTCGCCAGCTGCCCGCCCCGCACTCGCAGGGCGGGCAGCTGGGCGCGGACGCTCACATTTCCAGCACCACCTTGCCCAGATGGCTGCCCTGCTCCAGATAGCGATGCGCCGCGGCCGCCTCGCCAAGCGGGAAGCGCCTGTCGATCAGCACGCGAATCCGGCCTTGTTCGATCCATGGCCACACCACGCGCTCGACTTCTGCAGCAAGGCGGGCCTTCTCGTCGGCAGTGCGCGGACGCAACGTCGATCCGGTCAGGATGGCCTGCTTGCGCATCAGCTGCGGAATCGGCACCTCGATGGTCGAACCGGCCTGCGAGGCGATATAGACGATGCGCCCGCGCGGGTTGAGCGCTTCCAGCGTATCGGCAAACACCGCGCCACCCACCATGTCGAGCGCCACGTCCACGCCGCCATGCGCCTTGGCCACGTCCACAAACGATTCGCTGGTGGAATCGATAGCCACATCGGCGCCCAGCTCGCGCGCCTGCGCCGCCTTGCCGGCCGAGCGCGCAGTGGCCAAGACATGTGCACCGGCCGCCTTGGCCATCTGGATCGCGGTGACGCCAATCCCTGAAGTTGCCCCATGCAGCAGCAGCCACTCACCGGCCGCCAATCGGCCATGCTCGAACAGATTGGTGTAGGCAGTGAAGAGGGTTTCCGGCAATGCGGCTGCATGCACCAGGTCCATGCCGGCGGGAATCGGCAGCACATGCCGCGCATCGACCGCGGCATATTGCGCATAGCCACCACCGCCAAGTAGCGCGCATACACGGTCGCCCGCCTTCCAGCGACCGGCCGGCTCCACGATCTCGCCGGCCACTTCCAGACCCAGCGTTTCCGGCGCGCCGGGCGGCGGTGGGTAATGCCCGGCGCGCTGCAGCAGATCCGGGCGATTGATGCCCGCCGCATGTACGCGGATCAGCACCTGCCCGGGCGCCGGACGCGGGCGCGGTTGCTCGGTGGCATACAGCGCATCGGCATCGCCCTTGCCATCGCGGATGGCGATGGCGGTCATCGTGGTATCGGACATCAAGGCGCTCCGTCAAAGGGGCGCCCAGTGTAGGCAGGCAGATGTAAATGCCCGGCGTAGGACGGAGATGCCATTGCCGCTGCACACCATGCCTGCATCATGCGCACCTGCATGCAGCAGACACGCGTGGCAATGCTCACTCCTGCTCGGAAGCGACGCCCTGGTCGATGCACGGGCGGATCGCTTCGAACACCCTGAACGTGCCATCGTCCTGGCGCGATCGCAGCCGAGCCGCAAAGTCGCTCAGCAACTTGCTGCCATCCACGCCGGGCTGTTCGGCCAGTGCAACAGCCAGATCGCCGACACTCGCGCCAACGCAACCCGGATGCGGCCCAACGATTCGGCGATGACATCCATTTCCTGCTCTTGCATGCCGCGCTCCGGTCAAGTGGCGCGGAGTGGCCGAGCTTGGCGCGCACGCCGCGCCGCGCTGCGGGCACATGCAAGCAGCCCCGGCCATGCGGTCATCCCTGCACATTGGCATCGCCCGCAATCGATCGGGACACCCGCAACCAAATATGCATTCATCGCGATGAAGCGATATTATGTGGAAACGATCCGCCGGACCCGCCGCGATGACGCATCTCAGCTTCGAGTTTTACCCGCCCAAGACCGACGACCAACGTGCGCAGCTGGACCGCACCGCGACCCGGCTGAAGGGCTATGCGCCCGAATATGTGTCGTGCACCTTCGGCGCCGGCGGCTCCACGCTCAGCTACACCTCCGAGACAGTGCGCCATCTCAAGCAGAAGCACAGCTTCGAGGCAGCGCCGCACCTGTCCTGTGTCGGCGGCAGCCGCGAGGAGATCCGCGAACTGCTCAAGCTGTATCGCGCCATCGGCTGCACCCGCATCGTTGCGCTGCGTGGCGACCTGCCCTCGGGCATGGGACACCCGGGCGACCTGCGCTATGCCTCGGACCTGATCGCCTTCATCCGCGCCGAGCACGGCGATGCCTTCCGGATCGAGGTCGGCGCGTATCCGGAAACCCATCCGCAAGCGGTCGATGCCTTGAGCGACCTGCGCTATTTCAAGGCCAAGGTCGATGCCGGTGCGGATGCGGCGATCACCCAGTATTTCTACAACGCCGATGCCTACTTCCATTTTCGCGATGCAGTGCAGCGCATGGGCGTGGAGGTGCCGATCGTTCCCGGCATCATGCCGATCTCCAATTTCTCGCAGCTGCGGCGTTTTTCCGAGCAATGCGGCGCAGAGATCCCGCGCTGGATCGGCAAGAAGATGCAGTCCTACGGCGACGACGCCGACGCGGTGCGCGCCTTCGGTGCAGAAGTGGTGGCCAGCCTGTGCGAGCGCCTGATCGCCGGCGGCGCACCGGCCCTGCACTTCTACACGCTCAACCTGGCCAAGCCGACCACGCAGGTGCTGCAGCTGCTCGGGCGCTGAGCGCGGCCACAGGCTCTGCCCACTTGCGGCAACCTGCCGGTACACACGATTCAATGCACGCGGGTGCGCCCGGCCACACCACGTACGCGCGCGCGACCCTCGCGTTTCTCGCCAGCTCACGCGTGCCCGGCTAGGCTGCGCTGATGTTTCGCTTCCTGCCAATGATGGTGTTGCTGCTCTGCCTGCCTGCGGCCAATCGCGTGCAGGCACAGGAGATCCGTCGCTGCGTCACGCCGGACGGCCAGACCATGTTCACCGACCGCCGTTGCGAAGACGTGGGCGCCGCAATGCGCGCGCCACCGGCCCCGCGCACGCAAGGCAATACCAGGCTGCACCGCTATGGCTGCCCGCGCCGGCTGAGCGAATTGGTGTCGCTGCTGCAAAGCGCCGTGGACAGTCGCGACGTCAATCGACTGTCCAGCCTGTACCTGTGGAGCGGGCAGTCCGACGCGGCGGCCAACCAGGTACTGAGCCGGCTGGAAGCCATCGTGCAACGCCCGCTGCTGGACATCGCACCGATGTATCCGCAGACCGGGACGCCTACCTGGGATGCAGACACCGCCGCGGCAACTCCATCGCTGGACGGCAGCGCGATCGATGCGCCATTGCCTGCGCCCACACGCCCGCGCCCATGGGGCCTGCGCCTGGAACAGAACCTTGCCAGCGGCACCCCCGCGCGCAGCGTGTTGCGCCTGCGCCGGCAATACAACTGCTTTTGGGTGACGTTTTAAGCCCGACCGAGGCCTGCGGTGGGCCGCTCCCCGCAACGGCATCGGCGCGATGGATGGCGAGCACTCACTTCCAGAACTTCCACCTGGACGTCTTGCGAGGCAATTCAATCCCGTTTGCACGCGCCCTCAGGAACTCCAGATGCTTGGGATCCTCGCTGGCGAAACGTCGGGACCGTCCCCCATGTAAGCCCGCATGAGCTCATCTGCCGAGCGATCAAGATTGCCAGGCTCAAGCTGGCACTGCCCAAGTCGCAGATGGATGCACGGGTTCCCAAGTGCGCCAGGGCACTGCATGGCATGCGACAGGTTGTCCCGACCTGCCGTGAAATCTCCACTGCGGAAATTGGCATCGCCGACCGCAGCGAGTATCCACGTCGCCGCCCGCCAGCCCTGCTTGGGATCGGGCAACACGTTCCAGGCCGACCAATACGCCTCCAGCGCCGAAGGAAAATCGCCTGCTTCGGCATGCCGATCGCCCAGCGCGCCCAGACGGTCGAGTTCCGCGCTCGTTTCCAGCGAGAGTTCAAGCACCTGGTGATCTCCGGTCGGCCCTGACAACACTCAAGTGGGGCAACACTGTTTCACTGCAAGGCGGGCCTAGCCGATGTCGGGGGATCGGTATGCCCACCCTGACTCCACCGTTCCATCAGCACTGCCCGCACCCTCCGATGGCTGCTCAGCGCGTTTGTCGGCCGCTCCTGGCGCAGTCACTGCGATGACCGCAGTCGCCCACGCAAAACGTGAGGTCATTGTCCAACCGATGCGACTGCTTTCGACAATGTCATCAAGCGATAGACGCTAGCGCGCGGATGCTGACACGCTCACTGCGGCCAAAGCGAGCGAATTGCCGCAATGCCTTGCGCGCCATGCGAGCGTGCTTCGCGCAGATCGGCCACCTGCATGCCGCCGAGTGCGTAGATCGGCAACGACACCTGCTCGCGCAGGGTTTCGAAGCCGTCCCATCCCAGCGGTGTCGCATCCGGATGCGATGCAGTGGCCTGCACCGGACCCAGCACCGCAAAATCGCAGCCAAGCCGCTGCGCATGACGCAAGTCCTCCAGCCCATGGCAAGAGGCGGCCACCGGTTGTTCTGCGGGCAGCGGACGTTCCTGCAAAATGGCCAACTGCTCCGATCCCAGATGCACGCCGATTCCAAGTTCCGCGGCCAGTGCGACATCGCGATTGAGCAACAACTGTGCGCGTGCACGGCCGCGCAGGGTCAGCACCTGATGCAACAACGCCTGCCAACGCGCCGGCGCGACCTGGCGCCCGCGCAGCTGGATGCGGGTCACACCGTCCTGCAGCGCGCGCTCCAGGCCCTCCAGCCAGCGCGCATCGTCCTGGGGCTCGGGCGTGATCAGATAGCAGTCGGGCTGACGCAGCACACCCACTACCGGCACATCGGCCGGCGGCATCGAATAGCGGGTGAGCTTGTCGGCGGCCACCCAGGTCATCGCCTGGCCCTCGCGCCCGCGCGGGCTGCCTTTCCAGGACGTGATGTGACGCACCTCCAGGCGCAGGCGCTTGTCCGGATACAGCTGCGGCACGTCCATGACCCACTCGCCAACCTGGGCCTCGATGCCGAGTTCTTCATTGAGCTCGCGCACCAACGCCTGCTCGGAGCTTTCGCCGGGCTCGCGCTTGCCGCCAGGAAATTCCCACAGGCCGGGCATGTCGCGGGTTTCGGTACGACGCGTCAGCAGGATCCGGCCGCGCGGGTCGGTGATCACGCCGGCGACGACGTGGATGGAGCGAAGGGAATCGGGCATGCAACAAGAGTGCCGCGAGTGAGCGGTTCAACGCAATCGCTTGGGGGCTGGGAATAGAGATTCGGAAATCGGGAATCGGGATTGGTCGAAGCACGCACCGTGCCTGCCTTTGCAATTCCGCCTTAGCAGTTCCCCATTCCCGATTCCCGATTCACTCCTACAGCGGCTGCCCGATCCGCCACAGCACGCCACTGGGATCGTGCAGGGTGAAATCGCGCGCGCCCCAGGGCCGGTCTTCCGGCGCGCTAAAGCTCACACCGAACTGCTCATCCAACCCCAGGTCATGCACGTGCTGCCACCACCCATCGGCATCGTCCACCCACAGATGCAGCATCAGGTTTTCGGCCAGCTCACGCACATAGAAATCCTGCAGCAGGAACGCGCAGTGCGCACCGTGCCGAAAGCAGGTCACGTTGCCCACCTCGTCCTCCTGCACGAAGCCCAGCGCACGATAGAACCGCTGCGACAGCGCGTAATCGCGCGCAGGCACGAACACTTTCAATTGCTGGCTGGACAGCAGCGTCATGACCGCACTCCCCGCAGGATATGGATCGAGCATACGCCCCGCGGTGGCGCAGGCGGGGAAGCTTGCATGCAGCGGGGCGCAGTTGGCACCCGTGCGCGATGGACAAGCGGGTAACGAACCTGCCAGGCCGAGGCGCACCGGGACAGAACTCATCGAGCTGCTCGAACTCTTCTGGCGTCTGTGCCGTGGTTTCCAGGCATGACCTGGCAACGATGCAGGCCACGCCGTTGGCAAAGAGGCCGTTGGCAGAAATTTGGCCAAAGGCACGAAACCTAAGTGTGGCCTCGGATCCGGCCTGCGACATCCCCTTTCCTGCTTCAAGCGCCCCCAGGGATCCCATCCGTAAGCAGAGCCCCTTTGGTAAGGGGGCGCGCCAACGGCGCGGGGATCGGAAGCAAGGACCGTGCACCCAGCGTCCGCGCAGCGGACGCTGGGTGTGCAGCCCGCCAAGCGGGCTGCTCCACGGTCAGCTCAGCTGAGCTGACCGTGGCAGTGCTTGTACTTCTTGCCGCTGCCGCACGGGCACGGATCGTTCCGGCCCACCTTGGGCTCGTCGCGGGTGACCTGCGACACCGGCACCGGTGCGTTGCCGCCCTGCATCTGCTCCACTTCCTCGTCGGCGCCGTAGCCGCCGGCATCCTGGTGCTGGAACTGCGAGGCCATCAGGCGTGCTTGCGCCTGCAGACGCTCCTGTTCTTCCAGCTCGGCCACTTCCTCTTCGCTACGGATGCGCACGCGTGCCAGCAGGTTCACCACTTCGCGCTTGACGTTCTCCAGCATCTCGGAGAACAGCTCGAAGGCTTCCTTCTTGTATTCCTGCTTGGGCTGCTTCTGCGCGTAACCACGCAGATAGATGCCCTGGCGCAGGTAATCCATCTTGGCCAGATGCTCCTTCCAGCCCTGATCGAGCACGGTCAGCATCACGTGCTTTTCCAGCGCGCGCATGGTGTCGTTGCCCACCGCCGCTTCCTTCTCGGCGAAGTGCGCATCCACCGCCGCCTGTACCTTGGCGGCGATCTGCTCGGCGTCCAGTTCTTCCTGCGTGCGCGCCATTTCGCGCAACGCCATCGGCATGCCCAGCTCCGATTCCAGCGTGGCTTCCAGCCCCTGCAGGTCCCACTGCTCGTCCACCGAATTGGGCGGCACGAAGCGGGCGACCAGGTCATAGATCACATCGCCGCGGATGCCATCGACGTTGTCCTTCACCGACTCGGCATCCAGCAACTCGTCGCGCTGCGCGTAGATCACCTTGCGCTGATCGTTGTTGACGTCGTCGAAGTCCAGCAGGTTCTTGCGGATGTCGAAGTTATGCGCTTCCACCTTGCGCTGGGCCTTCTCGATCTGCCGGCTGACCAGGCGATCTTCGATGACGTCGTCTTCCTTCATGCCCATCATGCGCATCGCCTTCTGGACCCAGTCCGAGGCGAAGATGCGCATCAGGTTGTCTTCCAGCGACAGATAGAAGCGCGACGAACCCGGGTCGCCCTGACGGCCGGCGCGGCCGCGCAACTGGTTGTCGATACGCCGCGATTCGTGACGCTCGGTACCGATGATGTGCAGGCCGCCGGCCGCCTTGACCGCGTCATGCCGACGCTGCCAATCGGTCTTGATCGTGAAGCGCGCGTCCTCGGTCGCATCCTCGCCCAGCGCGTGATACTCCGACTCCAGCGAACCGCCCAGCACGATGTCGGTACCGCGACCGGCCATGTTGGTGGCGATGGTCACCGCACCCGGCTGGCCGGCGTTGGCCACGATGGTCGCTTCGCGCTCGTGCTGCTTGGCGTTGAGCACTTCGTGCTTCACGCCGGCCTTGCGCAGATGCTCGGACAGCATCTCCGAGGTCTCGATCGAGGTAGTACCCACCAGCACCGGCTGGCCGCGCTTGGCGCAGTCTTCGATGTCGGCCAGCACCGCATTGAACTTGCCCTTGCGGTTGAGGAAGACCTGGTCCGGATGGTCCTTGCGCACGGTCGGGCGGTTGGTCGGGATCACCACCACTTCCAGGCCGTAGATGCTCTGGAATTCGTAGGCTTCGGTGTCGGCCGTACCGGTCATGCCGGACAGCTTCTTGTACATGCGGAACAGGTTCTGGAAGGTGATGCTGGCCAGCGTCTGGTTCTCGCGCTGTACCGGCACGCCCTCCTTCGCTTCGACCGCCTGGTGCAGGCCGTCGGACCAGCGACGCCCGGACAGGGTGCGGCCGGTGAATTCGTCCACGATCACCACTTCGCCATCGCGCACGATGTAATCCACGTCGCGCTGGTAGATCGCATGCGCACGCAGTGCGGCGTTGAGGTGATGCACCACGCTCAGGTTCTGCGCGGCGTACAGGCCGTCTTCGGCGTTTTCCAGGATGCCGGCCTGCATCAGCAGTTCTTCGGCGTGGCCCATGCCCGCCTCTGACAGATGCACCTGCTTGCCCTTCTCGTCGATCCAGTAATCGCCCTCGCCTTCTTCGCTTTCCTGCTTGGTCAGCTGCGGCACGATGCGGTTGACGCGGATGTACAGCTCCGGCGATTCGTCGGCCGGGCCGGAAATGATCAACGGGGTGCGCGCTTCGTCGATCAGGATCGAGTCGACTTCGTCGACGATCGCGTAGTGCAGATTGCGCTGGTAGCGATCGGCGCGCGACAGCGCCATGTTGTCACGCAGGTAGTCGAAGCCGAATTCGTTGTTGGTGCCGTAGGTGATGTCGCTGCCATAGGCCTCGCGCTTGTCACTATGCGGCATGCCCGGATACACCACGCCCACGCTCAGGCCCAGCCAGTTGTACAACTTGCCCATCTGCGCAGCGTCGCGGCGCGCCAGGTAGTCGTTGACCGTGACCACATGCACGCCTTCGCCCTGCAGCGCGTTGAGGTACACCGGCAGGGTCGCCACCAGGGTCTTGCCTTCGCCGGTGCGCATCTCGGCAATCTTGCCCAGATGCAGCACCATGCCGCCGATCAGCTGCACGTCGTAGTGGCGCATGCCCAGCACGCGACGACTGGCCTCGCGGCACACCGCAAAGGCTTCGGGAAGAATCTTGTCCAGGGACTGCCCGGTGGCAAGCCGCTGCTTGAACTCCGGGGTCTTGGCTTGCAGCTCGGCGTCGGAGAGCTTCTCGATCGTCGGCTCCAGCGCATTGATCTGGGCGACGAGGCGGGTGAGCTGGCGCAGCTGGCGTTCGTTACGACTGCCAAAGACACGGGTAAGCAGACTGTTGATCATTGAAGAAACCGGTTGAAAAGGAACGGTTTGACCGACGCCGGTCCCAAGACCCGACCGCCGTAAACGAAACAGGGCGCACTGCGCCCTGTCATGGCAACACCCTATTGTAGCTTGGGGCGAGCCTTCACGAATCAAGCACCTCCGCCGGAGCGTGCCGTGCCTTCGTCAACCGCGCCCTCGGCGCCCTACCGGCGTGTTGGTGTCGCCCAGGAACTTGCGCGGATTGACCACGCGACCATCGGCCCAGACCTCGAAGTGCACGTGCGCACCGGTGGAACGACCACTGGAACCGGCCCTGGCCACCTGCTGCCCGGCGCGCACCAGATCGCCTACCTTCACCACCAGGCGCGAGTTGTGCGCGTAGCGGGTCACGTAGCCGTTGCCATGGTCCACTTCCACCACGTTGCCGTAGCCGCCACGCACACCGGCGTAGCTGACCACGCCATCGGCGACCGACATCACCGGATCGCCCACGTTGGCGTGGAAGTCCACACCCTTGTGGAAGGCCGAGCCGCCGTCGAACGGATCGGCGCGGCCACCAAAGCCCGAGGTGATATAGGTGTTGCGGATCGGCATCCGCGAGGGCACCGAATTCTGCTCGAGCTGATGATCGAACATCAGCGAAGCCAGCACGTTCAGTTGCTGGCCGGAGGCGGAGAACTGCTGTTCGACCTGCCCCAGCGTCTGCTTGAGCGTTTCCACCGGCATGTCGCTGACCGGCTCGTCGCCGCCACCGACGCCGACCGGCGCGTCGAAGTCGAACTCGCCATCCTTCAACTTGCCCATTTCGGTCAGCCGCTCGCCCAACGCGTTGAGGCGGGTGGCCTGCGCCTGCAGCTCGCCCATGCGTGCGGCCAGTGCATTGACCTGCGCCTGCGAGGCGCGCTGCGCCTGGGCCAGCTCGGCCTGTTGCTGCGCGACCTTGGCCTGCAGCGCGGAATTGGTCACCATGCCGGTGGCGGTGCTTGCGCCGACGCCGATCAACATGCCCAGCCCAAGCACGGCGCCGAGGACGACCATCGGTCGATCCGCGGCAAAGCCCTGGAACTGTCGGGCTACACGCTGTACCCGGGTTTCGCGAGATTTGATTACAACTTTCTTCAACGCCATATGAGTGTCATGTCCAAGCCCAAGTCCAACGCACGCAACCCTTCCGCTCCGCAGCAGGCCATCGAGGCCGCGCTGGGTGAAAAGGCTGGCGACCCCTTGCGTCGAGCCTTGTGGCTCGATGCGCTGGACCGGCAGTTGCGCCCCCTGTTACCGCCCCATCTGGCGACCCGTTGCCGGTTGGCCAATGTCCGAGGCGAACAGCTCGTTTTTCTGGTTGATTCACCGATCTGGCATGCCAAGGTGCGGCTCGCCGAGACCCAACTTCTTGATGCCGCCCGATCCATCGGGTTGAAGGCCACCGCAGTGACCGTCAAGACGGCAAGCACTCCGCTGCATTCCCCAACACAGCAGAACCGCGACCGTCCACGGCCGGTGTCCGAAGCCACGCACAAGGGTCTGCGCGAGGCACTGGCATCCCTGCAGGACGTCTTGCCGACCAAGCGGTGACATCCTTGCCGTCGTCTCCGGGCGGCCAGCAGCGCGTGAAAAGATTGCGAAGACCACGCACGACCCGACGCATCCTAGCGGTCATGGCGCCCGCAGGAGTTAGAGAAGTCTTAAATAAAAGTTAAGGCGCGGGACGAAATTCGAGCAGGTTCACACTTTCGATGCCGATTGCGGCATTCCCTGACACATCGTCAGGCAGTGAGCGCAGTCGGCAAGCGGTCGTCAGGCAAGTGCAGGGGTTGGCCGAACGCAGGCGGGGCCAGCGCCGCCTGGCAGGGCCGCATCAACCCGGAAGCGACGCGGCAGAGATGGCGTTCTCAGGCGTAGACGGGGCTGGCGTAGGTCACCGGCGGTTGCTCGGTTCCTTCGGGGAAGCTGACCCATTCCCAGGCGGCCTGATCCGCCAGCAACGCACGCACCAGCTTGTTGTTGAGCGCATGGCCGGATTTGAAACCTTCATAGGCGCCCAGGATGGCGCCGCCAGCCAGATACAGGTCGCCGATGGCATCCAGGATCTTGTGGCGCACGAATTCGTTGGTGTAGCGCAGGCCATCCTCGTTGAGCACGCGGAACTCGTCCAGCACGATGGCGTTGTCCATCGAACCGCCCAGGCCCAGATTACGCTCGCGCATGTACTCAAGGTCGCGCATGAAGCCGAAGGTCCGGGCGCGCGAGATTTCCTTGACGTAGGCCGAGGTGGAGAACTCGATTTCCTGGCGCGATTGCTTGGCCGGGATCATCGGGTGATTGAATTCGATGGTGAAGCCCAACTTGTAGCCGTCGTACGGCTCGAAACGCGCAACCTTGTCGCCCTCTCGCACTTCCACCGTCTGCTTGATGCGGATGAAGCGCTTGGCCTTGTTCTGCTCGACGATCCCTGCAGACTGCAGCAGGAACACGAACGGGCCGGACGAACCGTCCATGATCGGCAACTCGGCCGAGGACAGTTCGACGATGACGTTGTCCACACCCAGGCCGGCCAGTGCCGACATCAGGTGTTCGACGGTCTGGATCTTGGCGCCGTTGCAGGTCAGGCCTGTGCACAGCGTGGTCTCGGTGACCAGCTCGGCATCGGCGGGGACTTCGACGACCGGTTCCAGGTCCACACGCCGGAACACCACGCCATGATCGACCGGGGCCGGTCGTAGCGTCATGTACACCTTGTCGCCGCTGTGCAGGCCGACGCCGGTGGCGCGAATGGTGTTCTTAAGAGTGCGTTGCTGGGTCATGTGCGAAGTCTGGGGGAACGATGCAGACAGACGCTGAACAGACTGTCTAATCCAGTGAGATTATCCGAATTTTAACAAGTTGCGCGTGAGGAAAGGTGTCATACCGCTGTCTTGCCACTGCAAAAGCTGCCGGATCGTGACCGATCCGGCAGAAAAGGACATGACATGGCAGCCCCGACAGCTGTCGGGTCGGACGGGCTACGCCGCCGTGGCGACGTAGCCGACGTCCATCAGTCGGCCTGGCGGCGCAGGAACGCCGGGATATCCAGGTAATCGTTGGGCAGGTCTGCAGCCGGCGGTGCGGCATTGCCGGCACTGTGGCTGCTGCCGACCGAGTCGCTGCTCGGACGGCGCAGGCCCAGGCCCATGCTGCCACCGACGGCCTTGGACACCGCGTCGCCGCTGGTGGTGTCGAAGTCGCCGAATTCCGGCTGGCCGGTGGTGGCGTTGCGCACCAGCTTGATCGGCGCGCGCTGGTCCGGACGCTGGGTCTGGCGGGCGACGGCACGGTTCAGGCCGGTGGCCACCACGGTCACGCGCACTTCGTCCTGCATGTCCGGGTCGAGCACGGTGCCGACGACCACGGTCGCGTCTTCCGAAGCGAACGCTTCGATGGTGCGGCCGATCTCGTCGAACTCGGACATGGTGAAGTCCGGGCCGGCGGTGATGTTGACCAGGATGCCGTTGGCACCGGCCAGGTTGACGTCGTCCAGCAGCGGGTTCTGGATGGCGGCTTCGGCAGCGGCCTGTGCGCGATCGTCGCCGCGAGCCGAACCGGTGCCCATCATGGCCAGGCCCATTTCCGACATCACGGTGCGCACGTCGGCGAAGTCGACGTTGATCAGGCCCGGACGCACGATCAGGTCGGCGATGCCCTGCACCGCGCCCTGCAGCACGTCGTTGGCAGCGCGGAAGGCCTGGATCATGGTGGCGTTGCGGCCGAGCACGGTGATCAGCTTTTCATTGGGAATGGTGATCAGCGAGTCGCAATGCTGGCTCAGCTCCTCGATGCCCTTCAGCGCGACCTGCATGCGGCGACGGCCTTCGAACGGGAACGGCTTGGTGACCACGGCCACGGTCAGGATGCCCATTTCCTTGGCAAGCTGCGCAACGACCGGTGCAGCACCGGTGCCGGTGCCGCCGCCCATGCCGGCGGTGATGAACACCATGTCCGCGCCCTGCAGCGCGTCCATGATGCGCTCGCGATCTTCCAGTGCCGCCTGGCGGCCGACTTCCGGATTGGCGCCGGCGCCCAGGCCCTTGGTGACGTTGGTGCCGAGCTGCAGCTGCAACTTGGCGCCGCAGTTCTTGATCGCCTGCGAGTCGGTGTTGGCGGTGATGAATTCCACGCCATCGACGTTGGTGTTGACCATGTGCGCGACCGCGTTGCCTCCGCCGCCGCCTACGCCAACAACCTTGATGACCGCGTTGGGAGCCATCTTTTCGATCAGTTCAAAATGTGCCATGTCAGTGTCCTCTTGAGCCGGGATTGGGGAGTGGGGAGTGGGGATTCGCAAAAGCGAGGGTCCCTGCCCACTCCGCATCACGGCGAGTGTTGTTGTTTGAAAGTCGGGATTCGTGTGCCTGGGCCATGGATGCGCTGTTGCGCTCCACGACTCACCGCACCTACTCCTCGACGCAATGCCTGCAAAAAAGTTTACCGCCTACCCGCTCACCGCTCTCCACTTATCTTCGCCGCCGCCCTGCTTTTCTTTCGCTCTTGCCAATCCCAAATCCCGAATCCCGGCTCCTCAGAATTCGCCGCGATACCAGTTCTTCAATTTCTTGAACAAGCTGCCCGCGCGTCCGGTCGGGATCGACGGGCGACGCGGGTGTTCGATCTGGCTGCCCATCAGCAGCAGGCCTACGCCGGAGGCGTGCACCGGGTTGCCGACGACCTCACCCAGGCCGGTGACGTGCTGCGGAATGCCCACGCGCACCGGCATCTGCAGCATTTCTTCGGCCAGTTCGACCACGCCTTCCATCTTCGAGGCGCCGCCGGTGAGCACCATGCCGGCGCGCACCATTTCCTCGAAGCCGGAACGGCGCAGTTCGGCCTGCACCATCTCGAAGATTTCTTCGTAACGGCCCTGCACTGCCTGCGCGAGCGCATGCCGCGGCATGCGTCGCGGCGGGCGGTCGCCCACCGACGGCACCTGGATGCTTTCCTCAGCGGTGGCCAGCTGCGCCAGTGCGCAGGCGTAACGCACCTTGATCTGCTCGGCTTCCGGCGTGGGCGTGCGCAGCATGTGCGCGATGTCGTTGGTGACGTGGTCGCCGGCGATCGGCAGCGAAGCGGTGTGGCAGATCGCACCCTGCACGTACACCGCCAGATCGGTGGTGCCGGCGCCGATATCCACCAGCACCACGCCCAGTTCCCGCTCGTCGGCGGTCAACACCGCCACCGAGGAAGCCAGCGACGACAGCACCAGGTCGTCCACCTGCAGGCCGCACTTCTGCACGCACTTGGTGATGTTGGCCGCGGCCGACTGCGCGCACACCACCAGATGCGCGTGCACCTCCAGGCGCACGCCGGTCATGCCGACCGGATTGCGGATGCCTTCCTGCGAATCGTCCAGCACGTATTCGCGCGGGATCGCGTGCAGGATGCGCTGGTCGGCGGGAATGGCCACGGCCTTGGCAGCATCGAGCACGCGCTCAAGATCGCTCCAGGTCACTTCGCCGTCGCGGATCGGCACGATGCCGGGCGAGTTCTTGCACTGCACGTGATTGCCGGAAATGGACGCGTACACCGAGCGGATTTCGCAGCCGGCCATCAGCTCGGCTTCTTCGACCGCGCGCTGGATCGACTGTACGGTGGACTCGATATCCACCACCACGCCGCGCTTGAGACCGCGCGATTCATGCGAACCGATGCCGATCACTTCGATCGGATTGCCGGGCGAGTACTCGCCGACCAGCGCGACGACCTTGGAGGTGCCGATGTCCAGTCCAACGATGAGGGATTTGTCGCCTTTGCGATTCATGTCTTAAAGCCGGGAATAGGGAATAGCGAATGGGGAATGGTCAACAGCGGTGCACGAATACGGGGAGAATTGAGGACAAGTGCGTGAGGCGCAGCGGGCGACGCCGGCTTGGGTTTCTTCTCCATTCCCGATTCCCCACTCTCCATTCGCCGTTCGACCGTGAAGCCGTTGGTGTAGCGCAGGTCGGCGCGGGCGATCGGGCGTTGCGGGTCGGCCAGTTGCGGCAGCACGCGGGCGAAGCGTTGCAGGCGGGCGCGGGCATCGTCACGGCCGATCACGATCTGCACGCCGTTGCTCAGGCCCAGCGACCAGCTGCCGCGGGCGTCCATCTCCAGGCGATCCACATCCAGCCCGGTCGGCGCGAACAGCGCGCGCGACTCGTTGTAGAGCGCCACCACGTCCTGGGTCTTGCTGTCCGGGCCGCCGAGTTGCGGCAGCTTGAAATCCTTCAACAACGGCGGGGTGCGGAACAGCCGGCCCTGCTCGGACAGCATGCGGTCGGTACCCCAGCGCGCGAACGGCTTGTGCTCGGTCACGCGTACTTCCAGCACGTCCGGCCAACGCTTGCGCACCTGCGCGCTTTCCACCCACGGCAGCCGCGCGATGGCGTCTTGTGCGTTCTGCAACTTCACTGCGAAAAAGCCCGAGCGCGCATACGGCAACACCACCGCGCGCAATTCTTCGGCCGGCACCCGCTTGAAATCGCCGGACACCCGCAACTTCGCCAACGGCCATCGCTCCGCACCCACCCACCCGTTGAGCACGGCCACCACCGGCAACGCGACCAGCGCCACCGCGATCAACCAGGCCAGGATGCGCAGGGTGGCGTTCAATGGTGTGCTCCGCACACGGGATTCGGCATTGGGGATTGGGGATTCGCAACGGCGCGCGCTGCGCTCGCGGGATTGGAAATTCGGGATTGGGGATTCGCCACAGCAACGGCAACGGCAATGGCAACGGCGCGCATGGCGTCGCTGTTGGCCAATCCCCAATCCCGAATCCCCAATCCCGGCTTCACAGCGTCTGCTCCAGCACGCGCCAAACCAGTTCTTCGAAATCGATGCCGAGCTGGCGGGCGGCCTTGGGCACCAGCGAGTGGCTGGTCATGCCGGGAGCGGTGTTCACTTCCAGCAGGTAGAGCTGGCCGCTGTTGCGATCGCGCATGACGTCCACGCGGCCCCAGCCGCGGCAGCCGGCAGCACGGAAGGCGTCGAGGGCGAGCTGGCGGATCTGCGCTTCGGCCTCGCCGTCCAGCCCCGGGCACAGATACTGGGTGTCGTCGGCCAGGTACTTGGCGTTGTAGTCGTACCACTGGCCCTTGGGCACGATGCGGATCGACGGCAGCGCAGTCTCGCCCAGAATGGCCACGGTCAGCTCGTCGCCTTCGATCAGTTGTTCCATCAACAGTGCGCCGTCGTAGCGCGCGGCCAGCAGCACGGCTTCTTCGAGCTGCGCCTGATCGAACACGCGGCTGACGCCGACGCTGGAGCCTTCGTTGGCCGGCTTGACGATCACCGGCAACCCGATCTGCCGTGCAGCGGCGTGAATCTGGTCTGCGCTGGCGCCGGCAGCCAGACGCGCGTAACGCGGCGTCGACAGACCCAGCGACAACCACACCTGCTTGGTGCGGATCTTGTCCATGCTCAACGCCGAGCCAAGCACGTCCGAGCCGGTATACGGGACGCCGAAGGCTTCCATCAGGCCCTGCACGATGCCGTCTTCGCCGCCGCCGTTATGGCCGTGCAACACGTTGAACACGCGATCGAAGCGCTGCGCGACCAGCGCCTGCGCCAATGCGGGAATGCCGTCGACCGGCTGCGCATCGACCCCACGCGCGCGCAGTGCGTCCAGCACGTTGCTGCCGGAATTCAACGACACTTCGCGCTCGGACGAGGTGCCGCCAAGCAGCACTGCGACGCGTCCAAACGCGGCCGGATCGTTGCTGCGTGCAGCGGCGATCGGCGCGCTCATGCCTGCTCTCCGACAAAACCGTGATTGATGATGTGCTGGGCGACGTACCCGATATCGCCGGCGCCCATCATCAACAACAGGTCGCCGTCCTGCAGCACGTCCGGCAGCACTTCGGCCAGGCCGGCGATCTGGCCGACCACCACCGGCTCGCTGCGGCCGCGCGCACGGATGGCACGCGCCAGTGCGCGCGAATCGGCGCCGGGAATCGGCGCTTCGCCGGCCGGGTAGACCTCACTCAACACCAATGCATCGACAGTGCTCAGCACGGCGGCGAAGGCATCGAACTGATCGCGGGTACGGCTGTAACGGTGCGGCTGGAAGGCCACCACCAGACGCTTGTCCGGCCAGCCGCCGCGGGCGGCAGCGAACACCGCTTCCAGCTCGCGCGGATGGTGGCCGTAGTCGTCGACCACGCGCACACGCGCGCCGTTGCTGGTGGTGACTTCGCCCAGGTCGTTGAAACGGCGACCGATGCCGGCGAAGTTTTCCAGCGCGCGCGCAATGGTCTGCGGCTCCACGCCGAGCTGCCAGCCGATCGCGGCGGCAGCCAGTGCGTTGAGCACGTTGTGCCGGCCCGGCAAGGCCAACGTCACCGGGGTGGTAGTGCCTTCGGGCAGGCGCAGCGTAAAGCGCATCCGCGGGCCGTCCTGCACCACGTCTTCGGCGCGCACGTCGGCGTTTTCGCTCATGCCGTAGCTCATCACGTGGCGCGGCGTCTTGCCGGCCAGTGCAGCCACTTCCGGGTCGTCGATGCACAGCAGGGCCAGCCCGTAGAACGGCAGGCGCTGCAGAAATTCGGCAAAGGCGGCCTGCACGCGGGCGAAGTCGTTGCCGTAGTTTTCCAGGTGATCCGAATCGATGTTGGTGATCACCGCCATCAGCGGATTCAGGCGCAGGAAGCTGCCGTCGCTCTCGTCGGCCTCGGCCACCAGCCACTGGCCGCCGCCGAGCTTGGCGTTGGCGCCGGCGGCCAGCAACTGCCCGCCGATAACGAAGGTCGGGTCCAGCCCACCTTCGCTCAACACGGCCGCAGCCAGGCTGGTGGTGGTGGTCTTGCCGTGCGTGCCGGCCACCGCGATGCCGCGACGGAAGCGCATCAGCTCGGCCAGCATCGCCGCACGCGGCATGATCGGAATGCGCTGGCTGCGCGCTTCCATCAGCTCGGGGTTGTCTTCGCGGATCGCGCTGGACACCACCACGCAATCGGTGCCGAGCACATTGGCCGCCGAATGCCCGCGCATCACGCGCGCACCGAGCTTGGCCAGGCGGCGCGTGGCCGCATTGTCGGCGTTGTCCGAACCGGAGACCTCATAGCCCAGCGTCAGCATGACCTCGGCAATGCCGCTCATGCCGGTGCCGCCGATGCCGACGAAATGCACGCGCGGAAACGCGCGCACCAGATCGCCGCTGTCCTGCAGACGGCGGATCACGCGGCACCTCCGGCGGAGGTGCGAATCGGGAATCGGGAGTCGGGAATCGTGTAAAGCCAGGCACCGACGGCGTTGAGCGCCTGATCGGTACGCTTGTTTTCTTGCATCACTGTGTGTTCCTGCAGTTGTTTCGAGCTCTGCCCATTCCCCATTCCCGATTCACCACTCCCGGCCTCTTGAAGAATGATGTCGGCGATACGCTCGGCAGCATCCGGCTTGGCCAGGGTGTGGGCGGCTTGCGCCATCGACAGGCGGCGTGCCGGGTCGGCAAGCAAGGTCTGCAAGACCTGCTGCAGGCGCACGGCCAACGTGTCGTCCTGCTTGAGCAGCACGGCGGCGTCGGCGCCAACCAGGTATTCGGCATTGCGGGTCTGGTGATCGTCGACGGCGGCGGCGAAGGGCACCAGCACGCTGCCGATACCGGCGGCGCACAGCTCCGCCAGCGTCGAGGCACCGGCGCGGCACACCACCAGGTCGGCCCAGGCGTAGGCGGCGGCCATGTCGGCAATGAACGGTTCGACGCTGGCATTCACCCCGGCCTGCGCATAGGAAGCCTCGGCTTCGCCGCGCAGCTTCTCGCCGCACTGATGGCGCAGCTCGACATCCGGATGCCCGAGCGCCGCCAGTGCCGCGGGCACTGCCTGATTCAAGACGCGTGCGCCCTGGCTGCCGCCAAGCACCAGGACGCGCACCGGCCCACCACGCCCGACCAGGCGTGCGGCCGGTGCAGGAAGCGCGGCGATTTCCGCGCGCACCGGGTTACCCACCGCTTCCTCGCCAGCGAAGCTGCCTGGAAAACCGGTCAGCACACGCCGAGCAAAACGCGACAGCACCTTGTTGGTCATGCCGGGCGCGCGATTTTGTTCGTGGACGAGCAACGGCACGCCGAGCAGGCGTGCAGCCAGGCCGCCGGGGCCTGCCGCAAAGCCGCCAAAGCTGATCACCGCGCGCGGCTGCCGCTTGCGCAATACGAAGCCGGCAGCGCGCACGGCGCGCATCACCCGCACCGGTGCACCAAGCAACTTGATGACACCCTTGCCACGCAGACCGCTGATGGCCAGCGTGTCGATCTGGAGATCGTGCTGCGGCACCAGCCGCGTTTCCATCGCACCGTCGGCGCCCAGCCAGGTCACCGGCACGCCGCGCGCGCGCAGCACCTTGGCCACGGCCAGGCCCGGGAAAATATGCCCACCGGTGCCGCCAGCCAGGATCATCACGGGGCGGCTGCCCGCAGATGGCGTGGCCGAGGTTTGCGAGGGAGCCGCCTGCACGCTCATGCGATTCTCCCGAAGGTCGGTTCCACACGCGGCTGCATCCTGCTGGTGCCGCGCAGGATGGCCGATGCTGGCGCCACCGAAGGCGGCGCAGCTGGCGTCGCTGCCACCGGTGCCGGTGCTGCAGCGGTCTCGCGCTGCGGCTTGCGCCCCGCCGCATACGCCGGCGGTACGGATTCGACCACCGGCTCGGCCGGCTCCGACGCTGCGGTGCCCGCACCCTGCGGCGACAACTTGCTGCGCAGGCGCTCGGCGCGATCCATCTCGTAGGACACGCGCAGCAGCAGGCCCATGGCCATGCAGGTCATCAGCACCGACGAACCGCCGGAGGAAATCAGCGGCAGGGTCAGGCCCTTGGTCGGCAGAATCCCCAGGTTCACGCCGATCGACACGAAGCTCTGCATCGCCACCCACAGCCCGATACCGAAGGCCACGTAGCCGGAGAAGTGACGCTTCATTTCCACGCAGCGCATGCCCACCCAGAACGCACGGCCGACCAGCAGCGCGTAAAGGCACACGACACCGCAGACGCCGATGAAGCCCAGCTCTTCGGCGATCACCGAGAAAATGAAGTCGGTATGCGCTTCCGGCAGGTAGTTGAGCTTCTGCACCGACGCACCCAGGCCCACCCCGATCCACTCGCCACGGCCGATGGCCATGAGCGCATTGGACAGCTGGTACCCCGAGCCAAGCTGATCGACCCACGGGTCCATGAAGGAGGTCACGCGCCGCATGCGATACGGCTCGAAGATCACCAGCGCCACCAGCGCCGGCAGCAGCAGCAGGATCGGCAGGATGATGCGTCCGATCGGGGCGCCACCGAGCACCAGCATGCAGGCAGTGACACTCAACAGCAGCATCGACGAGCCGAAGTCCGGCTGCAGCAACAGCAGCGCCACCAGAAAGCCGACCACGAACACCGGCTTGAGCATCGCCTGCCAGGTCGCATTGACCTCGTCGCGAAAGCGCACCAGGTAACTGGCCAGCCAGATGATGTAGAGCACCTTGACCGCTTCGACGACCTGGAACCGCGACACGCCCAGGTTGATCCAGCGCCTGGCGCCATTGACGGTGCTGCCCAGGCCAGGCACGAACACCACGATGAGCAGCAGGAAGCAGGCCAGCAGCAGCATCTGGTTGTGCTGCTCGATGGTCTTGAGCTCGGTGCGCATCGCCCAGAACGCCAGCCCGATGCCGACACCCAGGAACAGCAGGTGGCGGGTCAGGTAATAAAAAGGGCTGGCTTCCAGCTCGATCGAACTGGACGCCACCATCACCACGCCCAACGAGGCGAGCGTGACCGCCGCGCCGAGCAGCCACGGGTCGTAACGGCCGCCGATGGCGTCCAGTCGTGTGGCCTGGCGGGACATGTCGTTCATCAGCGCACCTTCAACGTGGCAAGGCCGATCAGCACCAGCACCACCGAAATGATCCAGAAGCGCACGATCACGCGCGGCTCCGGCCAACCCTTGAGTTCGAAGTGGTGATGGATCGGCGCCATGCGGAACACGCGCTTGCCGGTGAGCTTGAAGCTGGCGACCTGGATCATCACCGACAGCGTCTCGATCACGAACACGCCGCCCATGATCACCAGCACCAGCTCCTGGCGCACGATCACCGCGATGGTGCCCAGCACCGCACCCAGCGACAGCGCGCCGATGTCGCCCATGAACACCATGGCCGGATAGGTGTTGAACCACAGAAAGCCCAAGCCTGCCCCGGCGATCGCCGAGCAGATGATGATCAGCTCGCCGGCGCCCGGAATCAGCGGGATTTTCAGGTATTCGGCAAACACCACGTTGCCCGAGGCATAGGCGAACACGCCCAGTGCGCAGGCCACCAGCACGGTGGGCATGATCGCCAGGCCGTCCAGGCCGTCGGTGAGGTTCACCGCGTTGGAGAAACCGACGATCCAGAAGTAGGCGATCACCACGAAGCTCACGCCGGCCAGTGGAAGCGCGATCGACTTGAACATCGGGATGTAGAACGTGATCGCCGCCGGTACGTCGGCGGTGTAGTACAGGAACAGACCGGCGGCCAGGCCGAAGATCGACTGCAGCAGATACTTCCAGCGCGACTTCAAGCCGTTGGGATCGCGGCGCACGATCTTGATCCAGTCGTCGTACCAGCCGATCGCGCCGAAACAGAGCATCACCGCCAGCACCAGCCACACGTAGCGATTGCGCAGGTCGCCCCACAGCAGCACCGACAAGGTCACCGTCAGCAGGATCAGCGAGCCGCCCATGGTCGGCGTACCGGCCTTGGAAAAATGCGTCTGCGGGCCGTCCTGGCGGATCGGCTGGCCGCCCTTGAACTGGGCCAGCTTGCGGATCACCGCAGGGCCCATCCACAACGACAGGAACAACGACGTCAGCGCCGCCAGGATGCCGCGGAAGGTCAGATAGTTGAACAGCCCGAACAGGCTCTCCAGTTGCTGCAGCCAACGCGCCAACTCAAGCAGCATGGGATGCGCCCTCCGCCGGTGCGAGCAGCGCGGTGACGATGCGGTCCATGGCGCTGCCGCGGGAGCCTTTTACCAGCAGCGTGGGCGGGGTGTGCGCCGTGGTGGCGGCAGTCTGCGCCGCCGCACCGGTGTGTTCGTACATCGAAGAAGATTCCTGCGTTGGAGTCTGCGAAACGGCGAGCTGCGCCAGATCCGCCTGCAAGGCCGCGATCAACGCGGCATGGGTGGCGAACACGCGGCCGCCCTCGCCGAATGCCTGCGCGGCGGCGGCACTGAGTTCGCCCAGCGCATACAGGCGCTGCAGCTTGGCCGCGCGTGCGCGACGGCCGGCAGCGGCATGCAGGGCCGCGCCTTCCGGGCCGAGTTCGCGCATGTCGCCGAGCACCAGCCAGCCATCACCCGGCGCGGCGGCCAATGCATCGATGGCCGCATCCAGCGAGCCGGGGTTGGCGTTGTAGCTGTCGTCGATCAGCACCGCGCCATCGGGCAGGCGATGGGCGATCTGCCGGCCGGCTATCGCGCGCGCCTTGGCCAGGCCAGCGGCAATGATCTGCAGTGCGATCCCGGCGCCCAGTGCCAATCCGGTGGCAGCCAGTGCATTGAGGACGTTGTGGCGACCCGGCAATGGCAGCACAACCTGCGCCTCGCCCTGCGGTGTCACCAACGTGAACTGTGCGCCATCGGCCTGCAGTCGCAGCTGACGGGCACGGATGTCGGCGCTGGCCTGCAAGCCGTAGCGCAACACGCGACGGCCCGGCACCGGCTGCGCATGCAGTTGCTGCTCGAACCAGGCGCCGAACGCATCGTCGGCATTGATCACCGCCACGCCATAGGACGGCAGCGCGGTGTAGATCGCGCCCTTGGTCTGCGCGACGCCGAGCAGGCTGCCCAGACGCTCCAGATGCGCCGGCGCGATGTTGTTGACCAGCGCAACATGCGGCCGCGCGATGTCGGTGAGGTAGGCGATGTCGCCCGGCTTGCCGGCACCCATTTCATAGATCGCGACATCCGCGTCGTCGGGCGCTGCGATCACCGCCAGCGGCAAGCCGATTTCGTTGTTGCGGTTGCCCGGGGTGGCGTAGACGGTCGTGCCGTCGACCCGCCCTGCTTCGGTCAGGATGGCCAGCAGCAGCGCCTTGACGCTGGTCTTGCCGTTGGAACCGGTCAAGGCGATCACGCGGGTGGCGCGATCGCGCTGCATGCCGGCGGCAATGCGCGCCAGCGCCAGCTCGGTGTTGTGCACCAGCACCTGCGGCACGCCCAACGTCGGCAACAGGCGGTCCACCAGCAAACCGCTGGCGCCTTGTGCGAGCGCATCGGCAGCGAAGTCGTGCCCATCGAAACGCTCGCCGCGCAGCGCCACATACAGGCTGCCGTGGGACAACGTGCGCGTATCGTTGCCGACCGCATCGATCATGGCATCGTCGCCGTGCAGCTCGCCGCCGGCCCAATGCGCAATCAACGACAACGGGGTGAGCTTCATGCGCGCACTCCCAGCACGGTGCGCGGCAGCAGGGCCTGCGCCGCTACTGCTGCATCGTCGAAGGCGTGCTGCACGCCGGCCACTTCCTGGTACGCCTCGTGGCCCTTGCCGGCGATCAGCACGATATCCGACGCGCTGGCCATGGCGATGGCCTGATGGATCGCCGCGGCGCGGTCGCGCTGCACGATGGCAGCATCCGGGCGCGCAAAGCCGCGCACGATATCGGCAACGATGACATCACCATCTTCGCCGCGCGGGTTGTCGTCGGTGACGATCGCCACATCGGCATTGAGTTCGGCGATGGCGGCCATCTGCGGGCGCTTGCCGGTGTCGCGTTCGCCACCGCAACCGAACACGCAGATCAGCCGGTCCTGCGCGTGCGAGCGCAGGCTGGTCAGCGCCTGTTCCAGCGCGTCGGGCGTGTGTGCGTAGTCGACCACCACCAGCGGTGCGCCATGCGCGCCGCCGAGACGATTCATGCGGCCGTGGATGGGCTGCAGCTGCCCCAGCACCTGGGCGATCTGCACCGGCGCATAGCCCAGCGCGTGCAAGGCACCGGCCACCGCCAGCAGGTTGTCCACGTTGAAGCGGCCCAGCAAGGGCGAATGCACGGCGTGCACGCTGGCATCGATCCGCAGCGCGAAGCTGATGCCGTTGTGATCCAGCTGCAGTGCATCGGCGCGCACCGTGGCGCCACCCTGCCCGCGCGAACTCAGACCGATCTCGCGCAGCGCAGGATCGAGCGAGGCCAACAGCGTGCGGCCGAACGCATCGTCCAGATTCACCACCGCAGCCTGCAACCCGGCACGCGTGAACAGCCTGGCCTTGGCCGCGCCGTACTGCGCCATGTCGCCGTGGTAATCGAGATGATCGCGGGTGAGATTGGTGAACACCGCCACGTCGAAATGCACCGCATCCACGCGGCCCTGATCGAGTGCGTGCGAGCTCACTTCCATCGCTGCGGCCTGCGCGCCTTCGTCGCGCAATTGCGCCAGCAATGCATGCGTGGGCAGCACCAGCGGCGTGGTGAACCCGGTCGGTACGGTCGCGCCGTACAGACCCACGCCCAGCGTGCCGAGCGTGCCGGTGGGCGTACCGAGCAGGGTCAGCGCCTGCGCCAGCAGCTGCACGGTAGAGGTCTTGCCGTTGGTACCGGTAACGCCCACCATCCGCAACGTGCGCGACGGATGACCATGGAACTGGTCGGCCATGCTGCCGAGCCGCGCACGCAGGCCGGGCACGGCGATGGCGTCGGCCGGTGCCGGCAACGCGTCCGGTGCGGGCGGCTCGAACAGCACCGCCACCGCGCCATTGGCGCGCGCCTGCTCGACAAAGCCAAGCCCGTGCGCGCCGAAGCCGGCGATCGCCACGAATGCATCGCCCGGGCGCACCGCACGGCTGTCCATCACCAGGCCGGACACCTGCACATCGCGCGCAAGCGTCAGTTCCGGCAACAGCTGCGACAGCGGCATGCTGCGGCTCACTGACGGCTCTCCTGCAACGGGGCAGGCTGCGCAGGCGCAGGCGCAGGCGGCGGCGCGATCGCGGTCGGAATGCCGGCCGACACTTCGTCCACCGGATCCGGCACCAACGCCGGATCCAGATCGGCCGGCTGCGGCTTGACGATCGGTTGACCGGTCTTGCCGGCGGCCTGCGCGGCCAGCCACGACTGGATATCGTCCGGCGGCACGTCCATCAACCGCAGCGCGCCTTCCATCACCTTGTGGAACACCGGCGCCGACACCAGGCCGCCGTAATACACCTTGCCCTGCGGATCGTTGATGACGATGACGGTGGCAAAGCGCGGCCGCGTGGCCGGCACCAGACCGGCGAACAGCGCGTTGTAATGCCCGCGCTCGTAGCCGTTGGCGCCGTTCTTGCGCGCGGTACCGGTCTTGCCGGCCACGTGATAGCCCAGGATCGCCGCGCCCTTGGCGCCGCCCTGGGTGACCACGGTTTCCATCATGTCGATGACCTGGCGCGCCACCTCGGGGGTGACCACCTGACGGGTCTCGTTGTGCTGGCCGCGCACGAAGGTCGGCGGGGTCAGCTTGCCGCCGTTGCCCAGCGTGGCGTAGGCCTGCGCGATCTGCAGCGGCGTCACCGACAGGCCGTAGCCGTAGGACATGGTGGTCTTGGACGGGCCGCTCCAGCGCGCCGGCTGCAGCACCACGCCGGCCGATTCGCCGGGAAACCCGCTGTGCGGCGCAGCGCCGTAGCCGAAGTTGCGGATCGACTGATAGAAGGTCTGGTCCGGCACCTTGGCCGCGATCTTGGCCGCACCGATGTTGGAGCTGCGCGTGATCACGCCGGTGACGTTGAGGACGCCGTTGTTGCGCGGCACATCGCGGATGGTGAAGCGCCCCACCGACATATAGCCGGGGTTGGTATCGATGACGGTGTCCTTGGTCACCACACCGGCGGTCAGCGCGGTGGCCACGGTCAGCGGCTTCATCGTCGAGCCCGGCTCGACCAGATCGGTGACGGCGCGATTGCGTCGTGCCGACGGATTGATGCCGGTGACCGAATTGGGGTTGTAGGTCGGCAGGTTGACCATCGCCAGCACTTCGCCGGTGGCCACGTCCATCACCACCATCGACCCGCCGGCAGCATTGTTTTCAACCAGCGCGTTGCGCAGTTCCTTGTAGGCCAGAAACTGGATGCGGCGGTCGATGCTCAGCGTCAGGTCCTTGCCCGGTTGCGCCGGACGCACCAGGTCCACGCTCTCCACGATCGCGCCGCGCGCATCGCGCACCACTTTCTTGGAGCCGGGCTTGCCGCGCAGCCATTCGTCGAAGGCCAGCTCCAGCCCTTCCTGGCCGCGGTCGTCGATATTGGTGAAGCCCAGCACATGGGCCATCGCCTCGCCTTGCGGATAGAAACGACGGAACTCGCGCTGCGAGAACACACCCGGGATCTTCAACGCCACGATCGCATGTGCCTTGTCCGGGTTGATCCGGCGCTGCAGGTACATGAATTCCTTGCCGGCCTTTTGCGCCAGCCTGGCGTTCAACTCGTCCAGCGGCTGCCCGAGCGCCTTGGCCAACTCGGCAATGCGGTCGGGGTTGCGCAGCAGTTCCTGCGGATTGACCCAGATCGACTCCACCGGCGTGGACACTGCCAGCGGCTCGCCATTGCGGTCGGTGATCATGCCGCGCGAGGTGGCGATCGGCAGTTCGCGCAGATAACGTGCTTCGCCCTGGCGCTGGTAGAAATCGCGGTTGACCAGCTGCACGAATGCCGCGCGGCCGATCAGCGTCACCGAGCACAGGCCCAGCGCGATGCCGACCAGCGTCAGGCGGCCACGCAGGTTGAAGTTGCTGCGGGGGCGGTTGCGGCCGGCTTTCATGGCGCACCTCCATGTGCGCCACCCTGCGGGCGGCTACGCCGTGCAAAACGGCTGTCCTGCCGTTTTGTCATGGGCGCAACACCTCCATGTGCGCCACCCTGCGGGCGGCTGCGCCGCGCAAAACGGCTGTCCTGCCGCTGCGTCATGGGCGCACCACCACGATGTCGTTGGTCTCCGGGAACTTCATCCCGATGCGCGCACGCGCGACCTGATCGACCCGATTGCTTTCGGCCCAGGTGGCCTGCTCCAGCTGCAGCCGGCCGAACTCGATATTCAACTCGTCGCGCGTGTGCTCGAGCTTGGACAACTGCACGAACAACTTGCGATGCATGTGGCGCATGTACACCACCCCGATCGCCGAGGCGATGCTGCAGGCAAGCAGCACGATGAGCAGCAGGCGGCTCATACGCCGTCTCCGTTCGGAGACGCCGGGAATCGGGATTCGGGATTCGGGAATCGGGAAGCAGCGGCGCTGTTGCCTGTGCCCATTCCCGACTCCCCATTCCCCATTCCCAGCTTCTCAGCCACCCGCAACACCGCGCTGCGGGCGCGGGGGTTGACGTTCAACTCGGCATCGTCGGCCTTGATGGCGCCGCTGATCAGCTGCAGCGTCGGTACGAACGGCTGCGCTTCGGGCAGGCGGCGGTTACTCGGCGGGGCCTTGGCGTAGCGGGCCATGAACTGCTTGACGATGCGGTCTTCCAGCGAATGGAAGCTGATCACCGCCAGGCGGCCGCCCGGCTTGAGCGCGCTCAGGGCAGCGTCCAGGCCGGCTTCCAGATCGTCCAGTTCGCGATTGATGTAGATGCGGATCGCCTGAAAGCTGCGCGTGGCCGGATGGGTCTTGCTGTCGCCACGCGGCATCACCGAGGCGATCAGCTCGGCCAGCTGCGCGGTGCGCAGCAACGGCTGCTCGGCGCGGCGTGCCACGATGGCGCGTGCGATACGGCGGCTCTGGCGCTCTTCGCCATAGGTCCACAGCACATCGGCGATCTCGCGGTCGCTGGCATGCGCCAGCCACTGCGCCGCGCTCTGGCCGCTGTCCGGGTCCATGCGCATGTCCAGCGGGCCGTCCTTGCCGAAGCTGAAACCGCGACCGGCCACGTCCAGCTGCGGCGAGGACACGCCCAGATCCAGCAGAATGCCGTCGACGCTCGCAGTGGCGACCACCTGGCCGAGCCCGGCGAAACTGCCGCGATGGATGGACACGCGCGCATCGCCACCGAACGTCTGTTCGGCCACCGCGATCGCTTCAGGGTCCTTGTCCATCACCAGCAGTCGACCTCCCGGGCCGAGGTGTTGCAGCACGCCGCGTGCGTGTCCGCCACGCCCGAACGTGCCATCGAGATAGGTTCCGCCTTCGGTCACCTGCAGGCCATCCAGAACCTGCGTGTACAGCACCGGCACATGGGCCGCCGGCGGCTGCGACACCGGGTGACCGGGCTGCGCTTCACCGCGCATCCGGGCACCCCGGCTCACAACCTGAGATCGAGCAATTCATCGCCCAGATCCCCGTCAGACAATGTCTGCTGGATCAGTGCGCGATGTGCCTGCTCGCTCCAGAGTTCGAATTTGTCGCCCATGCCCAGCAGCACGGCCTTCTTCTCGATGCCGACCGCGTTGCGGTGGCTGGCCGGAATGCTCAGACGGCCATTGGCGTCCAGCTCCAGCACGGCGGACGAACCCACCAGTTTTTGCTGCAGCGTGCGGACCACGCGCTGGGTGTTGGGCTTGGACATCACATCGTCGCGCACCCGCTCCCACTCCTTCTCCGCATACAGCCACAGGCATCCGGCTTCGAACGGGTTGTAGGTGAGCACAAGGCGGTTGGCACTCACGCGCGCGACCAGGTCGCGATACGCGGTTGGTACCGCCATGCGCCCCTTGTCGTCCACTGTGATGGCAGTCTCGCCCTGAAACACCGAATGCAACCTCGAATACCCGCTGGGGGATCATTGAACCACGAAAAACCACAAAACACCTGGTTTTCCCTCCGATGCCCACCTTAGCAGCGCGCCAAAGGTTGTCAACAGTTTTCAAGATCACAAATCGCCAGTCGCATCAATGAGTTGCAGCACTCTTTAGAGACTTGTTCAAAGCTTATCCACAAGTTGCTGTTTCGTCTCAGATTTTGAGATTGAACGAAAATTCAGGGCCGTGAAGGCCATGTAAACCCGACCCCCGTCTCACTTCACGCTGCGCCAGCTGCACCCAGCTACTGCGCAAACGGGCGACAATCGCGGGCATGTGCCTGGTCGCTCTTGCCTGGAAAACCCACCCGCGCTGGCGCCTGCTGCTGGCCGGCAACCGCGATGAATTCCACGAACGCCCCACCGCCCCGCTCGCGCAGTGGGCGGCGCCTGCCGATACCGTGCTGGCCGGTCGCGACCTGCGCTCGGGCGGGAGTTGGGTCGGACTGGGCAGCGACGGCCGTGTGGCCGTGGTTACCAACGTGCGCGACCCGCTGGCCAGCATGTCCGGGCGCTCGCGCGGGCATCTGATTGCGGACTATCTGTCCGGCAGCCTGGACGCGGCCGGCTACGCCCACGACCTGGCAGGCGCCGGGCACGAGTTCCCGCCGTTCAATCTGTTGCTGTGCGACGCAGACCGCTGCGAACACCTGAGCAACCACCCGCCACTGGCGCGCCAGCTGAAGCCGGGCATCCACGGCATGTCCAACGGCCCGCTGGACATGCCGTGGCCAAAGACGCGTGCATTGACCGGCGCCCTGCACGACTGGTGTGCCCACGGCGACGACGACCCGCAACCCCTGTGGGACGCGCTGGGCAACCCCGCCACCGCGCCTGACCACACCCTCCCGAGCACGGGTGTGGATCTGTCAACCGAACGCCTGCTCTCGGCCGCCTTCATTGCCGGCCCCAGCTACGGCACCCGCGCCAGCACCATCGTGGCGGTGGACCATCACGGTGGCGGCTTCATCCACGAGCGCCGCTTCGGCCCGGATGGCATCTTCCAGGGCGAAACACGGCTGGACATCGCTGGCACGCGCTGACACCCCAAATTCATGCGCATCAAGAGGGTACGAAATGCTCGCCCCCATCCGCCCTTCGGGCACCTTCCCCCGCAAGCGGTGGAAGGAAGTGGATCAGGTAGCCCGCAAGCACCCCAGCCAACCACCTATCTGCAAGCCCCCTTGAGTCAAGGGGGCGCGGCGACAGCCGCGGGGTTGTGGCATGCCTGGAGCGGGACCCGCGCTTTTGTACTGCCGAAGGCGGTACGAAACGTGGGCGCCTTTTTTTGGGCCTACGCCCAAAAAAGGCGGCGGAGCCGGCCGATAAGCCGGGTTCTGTCGTGGACAGTCATTCGTCTAGGCGCTACGTCACCGCAGCGCTCAAGCAACCTACCCGGATCCAGCGCGGGCCACGCCAATGGATCCCTATTTGGTCTTGCTCCAGGTGGGGTTTGCCGTGCCGGTCCGTTACCGGACTCGCGGTGCGCTCTTACCGCACCATTTCACCCTTACCGGCTCCCCGAAAGGAACGTAGGCGGTATCTTTCTGTTGCACTGTCCGTCGGCTTGCGCCGCCCAGGCGTTACCTGGCACCTTGCCCTATGGAGCCCGGACTTTCCTCGGCACCCTTGCGAGTGACGCGACTGTCTGGCCGACTCCGCCGGGGCGCACTATACGCTATCGCCACCGTGCAAAACGGCGCCGAACCAGCCCTGCCATCGCCAGTAGGAGCGCACCTGGGCGCGAACCGGCCTTACCGAGACATCCCACGCGCACGCACACCCGCTCCCGCGATCGCCCTCCTATCCTCCATACAACGCCTTGCGCGGCGCACCGGTCAGTTCGGCGGCCAGCTTGGCGGCGGTGGATGGCGGCAGGTGTTCGGCGAGTTTGGCGTAGACGCGGCGGCCTTCGGCCAACTGGCCGTCGGCGGCGTCGGCGGCGCCCTGCACCATCACCACGAACTCGCCCTTGCGCTGGTTGTCGTCGGCTTCGACCCTGGCCTGCAGCTGCGCCAGGGTGCCGTCGAGCACGGTTTCGAACAGTTTGGTGAGCTCGCGGGCGATCACCGCCGGGCGCTCGTCGCCGAAGGCACCGCGCAGGTCGGCCAGAGAGTCGACGATGCGGTGCGAGGACTCGTAGAACACCAGGGTGCGGGTTTCGCCGGCCAGGTGCGCCAGGCGCTCACGGCGGGCGGCGCTCTTGGCCGGCAAAAAGCCCTCGAAGCCGAAACGGTCGCTGGGCAGGCCGGCGACGCTGAGCGCGGCGATCGCCGCGCAGGCACCCGGCACCGGGCTGACCTTGATGCCGGCGACGCGGGCAGCGCGCACCAGCTTGAAGCCGGGGTCGCTGACCAACGGGGTACCGGCGTCGCTGACGATGGCCAGCGATTCGCCCTCGCGCAGGCGCGCCACGATGCGCTCGGACATGGCCTCTTCGTTATGGTCGTGCAGGGCCAGCAGCGGGCGGTCGATGCCGAAATGACTGAGCAATTGGCGGGTATGCCGGGTGTCTTCGGCGCAGATCGCGGCCACGCCACGCAACACCTCCTGCGCGCGCGGCGACAGGTCGGCCAGGTTGCCGATCGGCGTGGCGACCACGTGCAGGGTTCCAGGGGACATCATCAGCGGTCTTCCGGGGGCAAAGGGTAGAATCGTAGCGGTTTTCAACGGACCGCCCTGGCGGCCCCTGTCCAATGGATCTGAAATGAACAAGCGTGTTGCAAGGATCTCCGCCCTGTCGTTGCTGGTCATGCTGGCTGCCGGTTGCGCCACCAGCAGCGTCACCCAGACCGCCTCGCCGACGCAGAGCGCTGCGTTGGCGTTGCTGGACCAGGGCAAGCCGCGCGAAGCGGCGCAGCAGCTGGAAGCCGAAGCCGCCGGTGCCAGCGGTGCGCAGCGCAGCCGTCTGCTGGCCGCCGCCGCGTTCGGCTGGCACGACGCCGGCGACGATGCCCGCGCACGCACGCTGCTGGCGCAGGTCAACGCACGCCATCTGAGCGGGGAAGAACGCGCCCGCTTCGGGCTGCTGACCGGCGAGCTGGCGGTGATCGACAAGCAGGCCGCGCAGGCGCTGCAGGCACTGGGCGACAGCCCGCAGGGGCTGACCCAGCCGCTGCAGACGCGCTGGCTGCTGGCACGCGCCGCCGCGCTGGAAGCCACCGGCGACCTGTTCGGCGCCGCCGCCGACCGCGCACGCGCCGATGCCAGCCTGGCCGGCACGCCCCGCAGCGAGAACCAGCGCGCCATCGTGCGTCTGCTGGCGGCGCTGGACGATGCCTCGCTCAAGGGCCGTACCGCCGCGCTGCCGGCCGGCGACCCGCTGTACAACTTTGCCGGCCGCGCGTTGATCAGCCGCGGGTTGGCGCTGCCGCGCGCGTTCGACCGCGATGCGCAGTGGGGCTTCGACACCAGCAAGCGCCCGCCGGCGGAGCGCGATGGTTACCGCCCGCCGATCAAGCTGGCCGTCCTGCTGCCGCTCACCGGCAATCTGGCCACCGCCTCTGCCCCGGTGCGCGATGGACTGCTGGCCGGCTACTACGCCGAAACCCGCCGCCGCCCGGAGGTGCAGTTCTTCGACACCGCCGGCACCGCTGCTGGCGCCAACGCCGCCTACGACAAGGCGGTGAGCGCCGGTGTCGATTACGTGGTCGGCCCGCTGGGTCGCGACGAAGTCAGCGCCCTATTCGCGCGAGGCCAGCTTGCCGTGCCGGTGCTGGCGCTCAACCGTCCCACCGACAACAAGGCGCCGCCCAGCGGCAGCGCGGGCTTCTCGCTGGCACCGGAAGACGACGGCATCATGGCCGCCGAATACCTGCTCTCGCGCGAACGCCGCAACGTGCTGATCGTCGGCACCAGCGACGACAACGGCAAGCGCACCATCAAGGCCTTCCGCGACCGCTTCACCGAACGCGGCGGCAGCGTCGCCGGCAGCATCAGCGTGGCCGAGGTACCGGGCGACATCGGTGCGCAGCTGCGCAACTACGGTGCCGCCGATGCGGTATTCCTGGCGGTGCGCGGCAACACCGCGCGCGCGCTGGCG
The DNA here is from genome assembly GCF_040182365.1 of Xanthomonas sp. 10-10. Classification (NCBI taxonomy): domain Bacteria; kingdom Pseudomonadati; phylum Pseudomonadota; class Gammaproteobacteria; order Lysobacterales; family Lysobacteraceae; genus Xanthomonas; species Xanthomonas sp. 10-10. The sequence goes on along the minus strand of NZ_CP144460.1, from coordinate 1,111,559 downwards.
CCGCAACTGGCCTTGAGCGGATTCGCCGGCAAGTCGCGCGTGGGCACCTCGCAGCTGGTGGCCGGCACCGGCAAGGTCGAAGACGACCTGGCCCTGGACGGCATCATCTACCCCATCGAGACCTGGACCGCGCTGGGCGTGTCCGGGCTGCCGGCCTCCACCCAGGTTGCCAGCACGCTGCCCAGCGCACGCGGACCCGGCGCGCGCCTGTTCGCGTTCGGCTACGACGCCTGGAAGATCAGCGCATATCTGGAAAAACTCGCCACCGGCACCGACGGCGGCCTGCGCGGCGCTACCGGCACGCTGCATCTGGATGGCTTCGGCAACGTGCTGCGCACCCCGGCCTGGTCCACCTTCAACGGTGGCCGCCCGGTGCCGATCGCCGACGGCCGTTGACGCCATGCCGGCAGCGCGCCAGCAGCGGGGTGCGGCGGTGGAGGCGGCCGCACGCACGCTGCTGGAGCGGGCCGGGTTGCAGCTGGTGGAGGGCAATGCCAACTACCGCGGCGGCGAACTGGATCTGGTGATGCGCGACGGCCAGGCGCTGGTATTCGTGGAAGTGCGTTATCGCCGCGATAGCCGCTTCGGTGGCGGCGCGGCCTCGGTGGATGTCCGCAAACGCCGCAAGCTGGTGTTGGCCGCGCAGTTGTTTCTTGTTTCTCATCCTGCATTGGCAGCGCTACCGTGTCGCTTCGACGTGGTCGAGGCCAGCGGCGAGCCGCCGCTGCTGCACTGGATCCGCGACGCCTTCCGCGCCGACGATTGCTGAGTGTTCAGAAAGCTCGACTAACGAGATTCGATGCCGACCATCCTGACCCACGCCGCAGTGCCACTGGCGCTTTGGTGCGCCAGCGAACGCGGACGCATTTCCCCGCGACTGCTCGCTGCCGGCATCGTGGCGGCGATGCTGCCCGATGCGGATGTGCTGGCATTTGCGCTGCACGTTCCGTATGCCGATGCGTTTGGCCACCGTGGTGCCAGCCATTCGTTGTTGTTCGCCAGCGTCGTTGCACTGTCCGGCGCGTTGGCGCATCGCAGCCTGCGTGCGGATGTCGTGCAGGCCGCAGTGTGGCTGTTTGTCTGCACCGCCTCGCACCCGCTACTGGATGCGATGACCTCCGGCGGACTTGGCGTTGCGCTGGCGTGGCCATGGAGCGAGGCGCGCTGGTTCGCGCCGTGGCGGCCGATCCGCGTGTCGCCGTTCGCCAACGGGTTCTTCAATGCGCGCGGCCTGGCCACGCTGCTCTCCGAGCTGCGCTGGGTCTGGCTGCCGCTCACCGTCGCAGCGCTGGGATTTAGATGCATCCAGCGCGCCGCACCACAGGATCACCCGCAATGACCGACGTACTTCCCACCCCGCTGGCCGAGCTGTTGGCAGCGCGGCTTGGATCCGATGGCTGGTTGACCGGTGCCGATGCGCGCCGCCGTTACGGCGAAGACGATTCGCATCGCTGGGCATTGCCCGCTGCCGTTGCGCTGCCGCGCGATACTGACGACGTAGTGGCAATCGTGCAGGCCTGCCGCGCGCATGCCGTGCCGATCGTGGCGCGCGGCGCGGGCACCGGCACCACCGGCGCGGCGGTGCCGTTCTCCGGCGGCGTGGTGGTGTCGATGGCACGCATGAACCGCATCCTGGCATTGCGCCCGGAGGACCGCTGCGCCGTGGTGCAGCCTGGCGTGCTCAATGGCGATCTGCAGCAGGCCTTGCAGCCGCATGGCTTGTTCTGGCCGCCGGATCCGTCCAGTGCGGAGATTTGCAGCGTTGGCGGGAATTTGTCCACCAACGCCGGCGGCCCGCGCGCGGTGAAATACGGCGCCACCCGCGACAACGTACTCGGCCTGGTGGCAGTGACCGGCACCGGCGACGTCATCCGCTGCGGCGGCGCATACACCAAAAATTCCACCGGCTACGACCTCACCCATCTGTTGGTCGGCAGCGAAGGCACGCTGGCGATCATCGTCGAAGCGACGTTGAAGCTGACACCGCGCGCAGTCGCGCAGGCCGGACTGCGCGCGTTGTACCGCGATGCCGCCAGCGCTGCGGCAGCGGTGTCGCGGTTGATGGCGCAACCCACCACGCCGACCATGCTGGAATTCATGGATGCCAGTGCGATCGCACTACTGCGCCGCAATGGCAGCGACGTGCCCGAAGCTGGCGCGATGTTGTTGATCGAAGCCGATGGCGATCACGACACGCTGCCTTACGCATTGCAGGCCCTGCACGATGCCGCCGATGGCGAGGGCGTCATCAGCCTGGACATCGCCGCCGATGGCAGTGCGCGCGACAAACTGTGGGCGGCACGCCGTGCGTTGTCGCCGGCGCTACGCACCATCAAGCCCGGCAAGATCAACGAAGACGTGGTGGTGCCGGTGTCGCGCATTCCTGCACTGGTTGCAGGCGTGGAAGCGCTGGCGGCGGAGTTCGCCCTGCCGATCGTCGCCTTCGGCCATGCCGGCAACGGCAACCTGCACGTCAACATCATGTACGACCCGGACGATGCCGACGAACACGCACGCGCGCATGCGGCATTACCGCGCGTGTTCGCGCTGGTGCTGTCGCTGGAAGGCACGCTCTCCGGCGAGCACGGCATCGGCGTGGCCAAACGCGACTTCATGACCCAGGCCTTCAGCGCACCCACGCTGGCGGCGATGCGCGCGATCAAGGCCGCGCTGGATCCGGACGGGATCCTGAATCCGGGCAAGGTGTTGCCGCCGCTCTAGTGGTGCTGTCGCCTCAGCGCGTCACCCCGATAAACCGCAGCCCCACGCCGGGCTCGGTGACGATGTAATGCGGGGCGGCGGCATCGTCGTGCAGTTTCTGGCGTAGCTTGCCGACCAGGATCCGCAGGTAGTGGGTGTCTTCCTCGTGGGTGGGGCCCCACACTTCGCGCAGCAGCTGCGGTTGCGTCACCACACGGCCGGCGTGCTTGAGCAGCAGCGCGAGCAGGGCGTATTCCTTGCGACTGAGCGGGACGGCTTCGCCATCGAGGGTGACTTCGCGCAGGCCCAGATGGATGTGCAGGCGACCATCGTCGAACACGCTTTCTTCCACCGTGCTGCCGGCGCCGGCCTGGCGCAGCAGCGCACGGATGCGCGCCATCAGTTCCTGCACGCCGAACGGCTTGGTGACGTAGTCGTTGGCACCGGCATCGAGTGCGGCGACCTTTTCGGTTTCGCCAGCGCGCACGGTGAGCATGATCACCGGCACGTTGGACCATTGGCGGATCTCGCGCAGCACCTCATGGCCATCGCGGTCGGGCAGGCCGATATCCAGCACCACCAGTTCGGCGCCCTGCCCGGCCAGCAGCGCAAGACCTTCTTCGCCGGTGCCGGCCTGCAGCACGCGATACCCCTGCGCGCGCAGGCTGATGTCGAGAAAGCGGCGGATCTGCGGCTCGTCGTCGACGATCAGCACACGGGCGGGCGGGATGGCAGTGGGGTCAGTCGGCATCGGGGCGAGGTGGCGCGGCGGGAACGAGCAACGGCAGCGTAATGCGGATCGTGGTGCCGTGACCATGCGTCCCTGCCAGCGCCTCCACGCTGCCGCCATGCGCGCCGATCATGCCCTGGCAGATCGTCAGGCCCAGCCCGGTGCCATGACGGCCGCGGTCGCCGCGTTCGACGCTGTAGAACATGTCGAAGATGCGCGCGCGCTCGTCTTCGGGAATGCCGGGGCCCTGGTCGCCGATGTCGATCTGCAGCGCGCCGCTGCGCAGTTGCGCCTGCACGGTGACGGCCATGCCGGGCGGCGAAAATTTCGCCGCATTCTCCAGCACGTTGAAGATGGCCTGCTCCACCAGCGCCGGGTGCACCCAGATCGCCGGCAGGTCGGCGGCCAGCTCCAGCTGCAGGCGCACCTCCGGTTGGTAGCGCTGCAGGCGGCGCGTGGCCGAGCCGACCAACTCGTCCACGCCGATCCAGTCGCGATTCAAGGTCAGCCCGGTGTGGCCGAGCTTGGTCATGTCGAGCAGGTTCTGGATATAGCGATCCAGCCGCTCGCCTTCGAGCTGGATGGTGTCGAGCAAGGCATGGCGATCCTGCGCATCCATCGCGTCGCCGTAGCTGGCCAGGCTGCTGGCCGAGCCGATCATCGAGGCCAGCGGCGAGCGCAGGTCATGCGAAACGGACGACAGCAAGGCAGAGCGCAGGCGCTCGGTTTCGCCACTCACGCGTGCGCCTTCCAGATCGGCGACCAGGCGCGTGCGCAGCGCCGCCTGACCGATATCGTCCACCATCGCTTCGGCCAGCCGGCGTTGCTCCAGCCCGGGGCGCTGTACGCTCTGCCGGAAGCGCAGCGCCGCCACGCCGAGCGTGCCGCGCTCGTGGCGTACCGGCAGGCACCACCACTGCGCACCGGCCAGGGTGTCGGTGAAGCGGCCCGCAGCTTGCCCATGGCGCTGCGTCCACTCCGCCGCGCTGCGGTCAAGTGCGCCGAAGCTGGCCGGTGCGTCGCTTTCGCGCTGCTCCAGGCGCAGCCAGACCTCCGCATCCAGCGCGGTGCTCAATGCACGGCGACCGGCTTCCAATACCTGGCCGAGATCGGCGGCCGTGCTGAGCTGGCGGCCCAGTGCCTGCAGCGCGTTGGCGTGCGCATTGGCGGCGCGCAACGCCAGCACCTGGCTACGCAGACGCGAGGCCAGGCGCCCGGCGACCAGGGCGGCGATCAGGAACAGGCACACCGTCACCACGCCCTGGCGCGCGCTGATGTGCAGGGTGAAGCGCGGTTCGATGAAGAAGAAGTTGTAGGCGACAAAACTCAGTAACGCCGCGATCACCGCTGCGGCCATGCGCGTGCGCGAGGCGACCAGCACCACGGCGACGATGAACACCATCGACAGATCGTCGATATCGGTCCAGCGCTGCAACAGCCACGCCACGCCCACCGCACCGGCGGCGGCGATTGCGGCAAAGGCCAGGTCATAACCTTGCAACCAATGGCGCGGATTGCGCCAGCGTTGCCGCGCGCGCGCGCGTGCATCGGCGGAGCTGACGATGACCAGTTCGTAATGCGCGCCACGCTGCAGCAATTGCTGGGTCAGGGTGCGGTTGAACATGCGCGCCAGGGGACGCTCGCGGGTGCGCCCGAGCACCAGGGTCGACACACCGTTTTGCGATGCGAAATCCAGCAAGGCCTCGGCGACATTGGCGCCATGCAGCAACGCGGTGTCGCCCCCCAGTCGACGCGTCAATGCAAAAGCGCGGTCGATCTCCAGCTGCCAGCCGGCATCGGCCACGGTACGTGTCTGCACGGTGACCACGGTCCATGGCGCATCGCGGCGTTCTGACAGTCGCCGTGCCACCCGCACCAGATACTCCGAGCTGCCACGCCCATCGATGGCCACCACCACGCGACGGCGCAGCGCGGCGGTGCCGGGCAACCCGCGTGCGGCCTGGGTGTCGCGCAGGTCGCTGTCGACGCGGTCGGCGGCGGTCTGCATCGCCAACTCGCGCAGCGCGGTCAGGTTGGATGGCGAAAAAAACGCCTGCAACGCCTGGGTCGCCTGTTCGGGCAGATACACCTTGCCCTGCTGCAGGCGCTCGATCAGTTCGCGTGGCGGCAGATCCACCAGCACGATGTCGCGCAGGCGATCGAACACCGCATCGGGCACGGTTTCGGACACGCGCACGCCGGTGATGCGTAGCACGATGTCGTTGAGGCTTTCCAGGTGCTGGATGTTGACCGTGGTGTAGACATCGATGCCGGCATCGAGCAACTCGACAATGTCCTGCCATCGCCGCTCGTGCCGGCTGCCGGGCACGTTGCGATGGGCCAGCTCGTCGATCAGGGCCAAGCGCGGCTTGCGCGCCAGTAGCGCATCCAGATCGAGCTCTTCCAGCGTGCGGCCCTGGTAGCTCACGCGGATGCGCGGCAACAGTGGCAAGCCGTCCAGCAACGCGGCGGTTTCGCTACGCCCGTGGGTTTCCACAATGCCGGCCACCACGTCCATGCCCTGCCGCAGGCGCTCGCGCGCCCGCGACAGCATGGCGTAGGTCTTGCCCACCCCGGGCGCCGCGCCGAGGAAGACCGTCAGGCGCCCGCCGTGCTCTCGCTGCAGTTCGCCGATCAGCGCATCGGCTTGTTGGGTGCGGGCGTCGATCATCGGGAATGGGGAATGGGGAATGGGGAATCGCAAAGCCTACAGCTGCCCGATGATCCTATTGCTTTTGCTTCACCCCATTCCCGATTCCCGTTTCCCCATTCCCGGCGCGATCCAATGCCAGGTTCAGCGCCAGCACATTCACCCGAGGCTGCCCAAGCAGGCCGAACTGGGGGTGTTCGGTGGCGGCCTGCAGGAGCGCGGCGATGCGTTGTTCCGGCCAGCCGCGGGCGGCGGCGACGCGGCGCACCTGTACCTGGGCGCCGGCCGGGCTCAGGTGCGGGTCCAGGCCGCTGCCGGACTGGGTCAGCAACTCGCCCGGAACCGCATCCGGGGCGATGCCATCGCGTGCGGCAACCTCGGCACGCGCTGTGGCGATGCGCGACTGCAGGTCCGGATTGGAGCGCGCCTGATTGCTGCCGGCGGCAGCGGTGAGGTCGTACTTGGCCGCGGATGGGCGCGGCTGGAAGTAACGCGCATCCGTGAAGGGCTGCGCCACCAGTGCCGAGCCGACCACCTTCGCCTCCGCACGCAGCAGCGAGCCCTGCGCCTGCGCCGGAAACAGCGCGCCAGTGATGCCGGTGGCGACCAGCGAATAGGCCAGGCCCAGGCCGAGCAGCGTGAAAGCTGCCAGGCCGATGGAGGCACGCAGGACGCCATCATCGCGCAATGGCACGGAGGTGGATATGGCAGTGCTCTTGGAAGACGTGGTCATGACTCAGGTACCCAGGGTGGCGACAAGCGCCAGATCGATCAGTTTGATGGCGGCAAACGGCAGCAAGACGCCACCCAGGCCGTAGATCAGCATGTTCCGGCGCAGCAAGGCCGTGGCGCTGGACGGACGGAACCGCACGCCGCGCAAGGCCAGCGGAATCAACGCCGGAATGATCAACGCATTGAAGATCAGCGCCGCCAGCACCGCATGCCGCGGGCTGGACAACTGCATCACGTTGAGCGCGGCCATCGAGGGAATCGCGGCCGCAAACAGCGCGGGCAGGATCGCGAAGTACTTCGACACGTCGTTGGCCAGCGAGAAGGTGGTCAAGGCACCGCGCGTGATCAACTGCTGCTTGCCCACTTCGACCACCGCCAGCAGCTTGGCCGGGTCAGAATCCAGATCCACCATGTTGCCGGCCTCCTTGGCCGCCTGCGTCCCGGAGTTCATCGCCAGGCCCACGTCGGCCTGTGCCAATGCCGGCGCATCGTTGGTGCCGTCGCCGACCATCGCCACCAGCCGACCGCCGGCCTGCTCGGCACGGATGCGCGCCAGCTTGTCTTCCGGGCGCGCCTGCGCGATGTAATCGTCCACGCCGGCTTCGGCGGCAATCGCGGCGGCGGTGAGCGGGTTGTCGCCGGTGATCATCACCGTCTTGATGCCCATCGCACGCAGCTGCGCAAATTTCTCCTTGATGCCCTGCTTGACCACGTCGCTCAACTCGACCACGCCGAGCACATGGCGGCCTTCGGCCACCACCAGCGGCGTGGCACCACCGCGCGCGACTTCTTCGATACGTCCGTTCAATTCCGGCGAGACCGTCGCGCCCATTGCCTGTACATAGGCGACGATCGAGTCGCCGGCGCCTTTGCGGATGCTGCGCCCGGCGATGTCGACGCCGGACATGCGGGTTTGCGCAGTGAAGGCGATGAAATGCGCGCCGTCCGGCTCGACCGCAACCGCACCCTGCTGACGTGCCAGCTTGACGATGGATTTACCTTCCGGCGTCGGGTCGGCCAGCGAGGCCAGCATCGCGGCATCGCGCAGTTGCGTACGATCGATGCCGGCCAGGGGATGGAACGCGGTGGCCTGGCGGTCGCCGTAGGTAATGGTACCGGTCTTGTCGAGCAGCAACACGTCCACGTCGCCAGCCACTTCCACCGCCTTGCCGGACTTGGCCAGCACATTGGCCGACAGCGCGCGGTTCATGCCGGCAATGCCGATCGCCGGCAACAGGCCGCCGATGGTGGTCGGGATCAGGCACACCAGCAATGCGATCAGCAACAACGGATCCAGCGTGACGCCGACGAAGCCGGCAATCGCCGGCAGCGATGCCACCACGATCAGGAAGGTCAACGTCATTGCGGCCAGCAACAAGGTCAGCGCGATTTCGTTGGGCGTCTTCTGCCGGTTGGCGCCTTCCACCAGCGCGATCATGCGATCCAGAAAGCTGTGGCCCGGCTCGGCCGTCACCTTGAACACGATCTCGTCGGACAGCACCCGCGTGCCGCCGATCACGCCACTGCGATCGGTGCCGGCCTCGCGCAGCACCGGTGCCGATTCGCCGGTCACCGCCGCTTCGTTGATGGTGGCAAGACCGCGCACGATCTCGCCGTCGGCCGGGACGAATTCGCCTTCGGACACCATCACGTAGTCGCCCGGGCGCAGTTCGGCAGCCGGTACGCGGGTTTCGCGCCCGCCCAATGCGGTTTCGACGCGACGTGCGACCAGATCCTTGCGCGCACGGCGCAGCGATGCGGCTTGTCCACGCCCGCGCGCTTCGGCGATGGCTTCGGCAAAATTGCCGAACAGCACGGTGACGAACAAGATCACCGTGATCGCCCAGCCAAAGCCGGCATTGCCGTAGCCGCTGGCGGTGATCACTGCCGCCAGCAGCGTGCCGCCCATCACCACCGCCATGACCGGGCTGCGCAGCAGATGCCGTGGCGACAGCTTGATAAAGGCCGCACGCATCGCTGCGATCAGCACCGCAGCATCGAACAACGCTGCGTCACCGCGCTCGCGTTTTTCAGTTGTATCGATCGTAGACATTGCTCAATTCTCAGGATGCCGCCAGGGCGAGGTGTTCAGCGATGGGACCCAGCACCAGTGCCGGCATGAACTGCAGCACGGTCAGCACGAGCACGATCGCCATCAAGGTCAGCGCAAAGGTGGGCGTTTCGACCTGCAGGCTGCCGGCCGATTCGGGCGCACGCCGCTTTACCGCCATGCGCGCGGCCACCATCAACGGCAGGATCAACGCCGGGTAGCGGCCCAGGACCAGCACCACCGAGCAACTCAGGTTCCACCAATACGTGGCATCGCCCAGCCCTTCGAAACCCGAGCCATTGTTGGCGAAGGCCGAGGTGTACTCGTAGAACACCTGGCTGATGCCGTGAAAGCCCGGATTGGAATTGGCTGTCAATGCCGGCACCGCCAATGCCACCGCGGTAAAGCCCAGCACCACCAGCGGCTGCAACAGAATCAACAGTGCCAGCAATTGCACTTCGCGCGCTTCGATCTTGCGGCCGAACAATTCGGGCGTGCGCCCGGTCATCAACCCAGCCAGAAACACGCTCAATAACAGGTACACCACAAACTGCTGCAGGCCGCAGCCGACGCCGCCCCAGATGGCGTTGATCAGCATATCCACCAACGTGACCAGGCCACTCAGCGGCGCCAGCGAGTCGTGCATTGCATTGACCGAACCGTTGGAGGTTTGCGTGGTCAACGCTGCCCACAGTGCGGACGCATCGGCGCCGATGCGCACTTCCTTGCCTTCCATCAAGGCCGGCGAGGCGGCACTGGCCGAATGCGCTTCGGACCACAGCAACAACGCAGTGGAGGCAGCCGACATCGTCAACATGGTGCCGAACACCAACGCGGTGAGTCGCTTGCGCCCGGTCAGGTAGCCGACCATGAACACCACGCTCATCGGCAGCAGCACCAGCGCCAGGGTTTCCAGCAAATTGCTCAACGGCGTGGGGTTTTCCAACGCCACCGAACTATTGGGGCCATACCAGCCGCCGCCATTGGTGCCGAGCTGTTTGACCGCGACCATCGCCGCCACCGGGCCGACCGGAATGGTCTGCTTGGGCATGCCGGCACTGCTGTCCAACGGTGTGGCGGTGGCGGCACCCTGCAATGTGGAGGGAACGCCTTGCCAGCCAAGCAGCACGGTCCACAGCAGGCACAGCGGCAGCAACACACGCACGCTGGCGCGGATCACATCCGCCCAGTAATTGCCGACGTCTGCCTCCGGCAGTGCCTCCAATCCCGAAGCCGACTGCTGCCGTCCCTGGTGTGGCGTGTGAATTTCCGCATCGTACGGCCCGTCCACCGGTGGCTTGGCGCTCGCCGTCGCAGTGGATGCCAGCGAAGCATCTGACACGGTTGCGGCGCCTCGCCCGCCGAACAATGCACGCAAGGTCGCCACCGCCAAGGCCAGGCCCATCATCGGCGTCACCACCTGCAGGCCGACGATGCCGGTCATCTGCGCCAGGTACGACAACTGCGCCTGGCCTGAGTAGTGCTGCTGATTGGTGTTGGTGACGAACGACACCATGGTGTGCAGCGCGGTATCCCAGCGCATGTTCGGGATGGCGTCCGGGTTGAACGGCAGCCATGCCTGGGTCATGAAAACTGCCCAGGTCAGCAGGCCGACAACCAGATTGCTGAGCAAGAACGCCACTGCATAGCCGCGCCACGACATGCCCTGCTGCGGGCGGGTACCGAGTAGTGCATACAACGGCCGTTCGATCCAGCCGAACAGCGCATCGCCGCGCATCGGTGCACCACGCATCACTGCCGCCAGATAACGGCCCAGGGGCCACGCCAGCACGATGGCCAGCGCGTAGACAAGAAAGGTTTCACTCATTGGAGCGCACTCGCATCAGAAGTCTTCGGGCCGCAGCACCACGTACAACAGGTAAGCCGCAGCAACGAGTACGGCCACGCCGCACAGCAGGGACAACCAGGCAGGCATGACGGTTACTCCCCGTCGTGCGCGCAACGCGGCGCGATGGATGCGATGTGCAACGGCGCATGCAGCGTCTGCAGGCCAACAAGGCAAAGCGCTGCCACACCGCGCGCACAGCGCCGATGGAGCAGACAGGTCAAGGGATGCATCGGAATCGTCCAGGGCGGAACCGCTCCGCCAACCTGCGCAGTGTCTTCCCGGGCTGCGTAAAGTCGCTATGGACCTGCGACAGCCGCCGCGTAAATTCCGCATAAATGCTGCGCAGCGACGGTGTGCAGTCACGCCATGCAGTCATTTCCGGGCAACCGCGACCTTGCCCTCACAGTCCAGTCCCCGCTCAGGACAACCAGGTTTTGGATCGGTGCGTTATGAAGCCGTAGCAACGCTCTACTGGTCGAGGGTCCGGCGCCCTCACCGCTCGCGGGACACGCCGTGAACCAGTCCCAGGGGGCATCCATGCCGCCACACGGTCCCGCAAGCGGCGAGCACGCCGCACCAGACTGTTTGCTGGCTGCTTTAGTGAAAGCCATGCACACCGACCATCTCGACGGGTCCTTGCCCGCCCACCGTCACGGGACCTTACGCGGCATGGATGCCGCGTAAGAGCTTACAAGGATGTACTTGCAGCGTGTCCCGCGATGGTGAGCCGGCAAGGGCCTGCAGCAAACGCGCAGCATAGAGGGCGCGGTGCCCTCGCCGCTCGCGGGACACGCCGTAAACCCGTCCATGGGGGCTCAGTGGCGGCATCCATGCCGCCACACGGTTCTCGCAATCGGCGAGGACACCGCACCAGACAGTTTGCTGGCTGCATTACTGAAAACCCTACACACCGACCATCTTGACTGGCCCTTGCCGCCCACCGTCGCGGGACCTTACGCGGCATGGATGCCGCGTAAGAGCTTACAAGGATGTACTTGCAGCGTGTCCCGTGACGGTGGGCGGGCAAGGGCCCTGCAGCAAACTCACAGCGTCGAGGGCGCGGTGCCCTCACCGCTTGCGGGACACGCCGCAAGTACGTCCCTGTAGGCTCGGTGGCGGCATCCATGCCGCCAACGGTCCCGCAATCGGCGAGGACACCGCACCAGACAGTTTGCTGGCTGCTTTGCTGAAAACCATGCACACCGACCATCTTGACTGGCCCTTGCCCGCTCACCGTCGCGGGACCTTACGCGGCATGGATGCCGCGTAAGAGCCTCCATGGACGGATTCACGGCGTGTCCCGCGATGGTGGGCGGGCAAGGGCCCTGCAGCAAACTCACAGCGCCTAGGGCGCAGTGCCCTCACCGCACCAGACAGCTTCCTGGCTGCTTTGTTGAAAACCATGCACACCGACCTTCTCGACAGGTCCTTGCCCGCCCACAGTCGCGGGACCTATGTGGCATGCATGCTGCGTAAGAGCTGCACGGACGTCATGGCAGCGTGTCCCGCAATGGGGGCGAGCGAAGGCCCTGAGCCAGGCTGCAGGACTACCGCCCTATAACTCTCCCGGAATCGGGAATGACATCCTGCCTATCTTGTCGGCTGTGTCTGGATGCACATGCAGTTGCGCACTAATGGACAGGCGATGATTGCCGCACCCGCTCGGATGCACGCGACCTGCAACTCACCGCGCCATCCGCTCAGCACAACGTCATCGCAGCGGCACGTTCAATACTGATGGCGTTGCCAGCGGCGATGTAAACGTCACCGTGCCGCCGCCGTCACTGGCATTGGTATAGCGCACGTCGTGCGTGTCAATCACCAGCACCAGACGCTGCCCGGCCGGAATCTCCGCAGCGGCCGCCTGCAGCGGCCAATCCAGCGTCACTGCGCGGCCCGGCATGGCTCCGCGAAGCGAGTACGGCGCATGCGTGATCAACTGCGCCACGCCCAATGCATCCATGTGATAGAGATAGGCGAACAGGCTCACGTTCGGTTGACTGGGCACCACGGTCACGCGCAACGATGGGCTGCCCGCCAGCCGTTGCGTGCTGCTTGACGGCGCACCCATCCACACCGCGGCGCCGATGCGATTGACCAATGGAATGGACGTGGTGACCGGCACACCGATGCCTTGCAACAGACCGCTGACCAGCACCACGCCCGAGTCGGCCAGTGTCGGCACATCGGTGGCAATGCGCGACTGCCATCCGCTGGCGGTGCCGGCAATCAACCCACCGGTAGGGCTGAGCAACCCGGATGGTGCAGACAGACCCAGGCGCGTGCTGCCCTGCTGCACCGATGTCCAATCCGGATACGCCAGCCATTGCCCGGCGCGCGGCGACAGTCGCACCGGCGCTTCGGTATCCACGCCATTGCGTACTTGCTTGAGATGGCGATCGAACCAACGCGTGGCGGCGGTGTAGACCTCGTTGGGCAGGCCCAAGGCACCGGGTAGTTCCGTGGTGGCGTGATCGCCCTGGCTCAGCAGCAATTGCTTGGGCCCGCGCAGCTGATTGAAGAAGGCGATGGTCTGATTCGGCGGGAACAAGCCGTCGTTGAAGGCATTTCCCAACAGCACTGCGGTACCGCGCACGTTGAGTGCAGCCACGTCGGTGAGCGGGCTGCGCGAAGCGGCCTTGGGCAGAAATCCCCGTACCGCACCGTCGAAATCGCCCTGCGCCACTTTCGTACCGATCTGCGCCAGATCCGGGCCAGCGCGTCCGGTCAACGCGCCTGCGCCGACCAGCAACCCGACGCCTTGCTGGCTGACGGTACGATTGGAATACAGCGAAGCCTCAAGATCGGCCCAGCCACTGAGCGCGGCCACCGCCTTGATACGCGGGTCGCGCTCGGCGGCCAGCAAGCTGATACCCGCGCCGTAGGAGATGCCGGACGCGCCGATCGCATTCGGATTGGCCGGCGTGTGCGCCAGCGCCCAATCGATGACCGCACTGACGTCTTCCACGGTGTCCGGACCGGCGATGTCGATCTGCCCGGCCGAATCCCAGAACCCGCGCGAGGTGTAGCTGACGACAACATAGCCATCGCTGGCCAGCTGGGTGGCGCGGCCCAGATATTCCAGATTGGGCAACGACCAACTGGCCGGCATCACGATCAGCGGAAACGGCCCGCTTCCCTGCCCTTGCGGCACGAGCACCAGCGCCCCCATCGGCGCGCCGTCCCAGCCGGGGATGCGCTCATAAGTCTTGCTGAAGGCGCCCGCCACGGCCGACGCCGACGACACCAGCAACGCAACCGCGGCGATGCCACGGATCCAAGCCTTGTTCATGCTGCTCTCTCCCACGCGGAGCCGGGCCGGGATAGCCCAGCGGCAACTGCCATGCATCCGTGGTTCGGGGGAGAACCTGGCGAACGTACCAGACGGTACGGTATGGCTCAAGGGCGGGGATTCGGGATTCGGGATTCGGGATTCGGGATTCGGGATTCGGGATTCGGGATTCGGGATTCGGGATTCGGGATTCGGGATTCGGGATTCGGGATTCGGGATTCGGGATTCGGGATTCGGGATTCGGGATTCGGGAGTCGGCGGCGAGCAGCGAGCGGCAATTGGAGGCCATCAGTGGATATGCGGGCTGAGCTGCAGCCGGACACATGTCCTGCTGGCATCACGAGACCCACGTTCGAGGGGGGCCGTGCTGCAGACACGGCAATACCGCTTGGCCGTCTATCCCTTCAGGACACCATCAGACCGCCAAAGCCAAGCAGGCGCCTCGCAGCACAGCGCTCACCACAAGATGCAGTGCACAGACACGCAATCCACGTCGATCGATGCGCCTGGCGCGGCTGGCCCTGCAACAACGCACGCAGCGCCTAGGCAGCGGTCGTCACGACCCGCCAGCGCCGCGGCACCAGCCGCCAATCCTCAACCCACGAAGTGCTGATAGCCACGTTGGGGCGGTTGCCAGGGATGGCCGTCGGCGTCGTGCACCACCACGCCCGGTGCGGCAACGATCTGGCCGATGCGCGTGGCAGCCACGCCGGCAAACGCCATCGCCTGCAGCACGGCATCGCGGTGCTGCGGCGCGGCGCTGAAACACAGCTCGTAGTCGTCGCCGCCGCCCAATTGCCAGCCAATGCACTGCACGGCGCTGATTGCATCGCTGCGCGGCATCTGCGGTAAGTCGGTCAACGCCAGCTGCGCGCCCACGCCACTGCGTTCGCACAGATGGCCCAGATCGGCCAGCAGGCCGTCGGAGACATCAACACAGGCATGCGCAAGCCCACGCAGACGCAAACCCGCCTGCACGCGCGGCTGCGGACGCAGCAAGCGGAGGCGCCATGCTTCATGCAGCCGGTCAGCCGCCACATGCGTGACATCCAACGTACCGGCCTGCCACAGCGACAAGGCCGCCGCCGCTTCGCCAAGCTGGCCGGTCACCCACACATCATCGCCCACGCGCGCGCCATCGCGACGCAGCGCAGCCCCCGGCGGCACGCTACCGATCGCGGTGACCGCGCACGACAACGGACCGCGCGTGGTATCGCCGCCGACCAGCGCAATGCCGTGCGCATCGGCGAGCGCAAAGAACCCATCGGCAAATGCGTCCACCCACGCCAGATCGTCGTGCGGCAGGGACAGCGACAAGGTGCACCAGCGCGGTTGCGCGCCCATCGCCGCAAGGTCGGACAGATTCACCGCCAGCGTCTTCCAGCCCAGATCGGCGGGCAGCGTTTCGTGCGGGAAATGCACCCCGGCATTGAGCGTGTCCGCGGTGATTGCCAACTGCTCGCCGGCCGGCGGCTGCAGCAGCGCTGCGTCGTCGCCGATGCCCAACGGCACATCGGCACGCGCAGCGATGCGCGCGCGCAGACGAGCAATCAGATCGAATTCGGGCATGGCAACGGGAATCGGGAAAAGGGAATCGGGAATCGCAAAAGCGCTTCAGGAGATATCGTAAACGGTGCTCTCGCGATTCCCCATTCCCGAATCCCCATTCCCGCGGCGCCTCAGGCGCCGCTCGCGCCGGACTCGACCTTGCGCCACTCCACGGCAGCGCGATCCAGCACGCCGTTGACGTAGGTGTGACCGTGTTCGGAGCCGAAGCGCTTGGCGGTTTCGATCGCTTCGTTGATCACCACGCGGTAGGGCACGTCCTGGCGATACAGCAGCTCGTAGGCAGCCAGGCGCAGCACCGCGCGTTCGATCGCGTCGACCTCTTCCACGCCACGATCCAGGTACGGCGTCAACGCGGTATCCAGTTCGGCGCGATGGGTGAGCACGCCTTCCACCAGACTTTCGAAGTACGCCAGGTCGGCCACTTCGTGCGCCTGCTCATGTGCAAACTGGCCGATCACCTGCTTGGCAAAGCCGCCGGAGATCTGCCAGGCATACACCGCCTGCAGCGCACGGCGGCGTGCACGCGAGCGCAGCACCGGGTCGATGCCGTCGCGACGGCCGTGGCGGGCATGTCCACCGGACTTGCTCATGGCAACAACTCCATCAAATTCACCAGTTCCAGCGCGGCAAGCGCGCATTCCTCGCCCTTGTTGCCATGGCTGCCGCCGGCGCGTGCTTCGGCATCTTCCACCCGCTCGACCGCCAGCACACCGTTGAGCACCGGCACGCCGGTCTGCAGCTGTACGCTCATCAGGCCTTCGGCGCACAGGTCGGCCACGTGTTCGTAGTGACGGGTATCGCCGCGGATCACGCAGCCCAGCGCAATGATCGCGCCGTGCTGGCCAGACTGCGCCACCCGGTTGGCGGCGATCGGAATTTCCCAGGCGCCGGGCACGCGGATCACGTCGATGGCGTCCTCGCCGATGCCGTTGCCGGCCAGGCTCTGGCGCGCGCCGGCAACCAGCACGTCGGTGATACGGGCATTCCAGCGGCTGGCGATGATCGCAAAGCGCGCGGTGGTGGGGCGAAGATCGCCTTCGTAGTGGGTCATGCGGGTCGGCAACTCGAGGGGGCGGGAAGTTTAACAGCTGCCGGGCCCGGACCCGGCCGACATGCACGGCAGCGGCCCGCCGAAGCAGGCACTGCCGGGGCGTCCGGGACGCCAGGGCGCATCACCTGCAGCGCATGGCTGCCAGCGGCAGGCGGTTGGCGATGGGCCACGGGCGACGTCACCGCCACCCGCTTCTTCGATACCCGCACCCGCTGGCAACCACGCGCTGCCGGCACTGGATTGCGCTTACGGCAACGCTGTCGGCGGCACCGAACGCACCGCTTCGCCCGGGTGGCATTCCAGATACTCCACCACCTCCAGCCCGAAACCGGCCAGGCCGACCTGGCGGCGCGGGGTCCCCAGCACGCGCAGCTTGCCCAGACCGAGCTCGGCCAGGATCTGCGCGCCGGCACCATTGCGCCGCCACTGGCTGACGTCCTTGGCATTGGCGGCAGCTTCGGGCTGCTGGCGCAACCGCGCCAACAGCGATTCGCTGTCGCGCGGGGCCGACAGCACCACCATCACGCCCTGCCCTTCGGCGGAGATCGCACGCAAGGCATCGGTAGCGGCCACGCCAAAATCATCGCGCTGCCAATGCAGCAGATCGGCCAATGGGTTTTCCACCTGCACGCGCACCAGCGTGGGCGTATTCGGCTCGGCCACGCCGCGCACCAGGGCAAAGTGCAGGTCGTGCGCAATGCGGTCGCGGTAGGTCACCAGTTTGAACGGGCCGAACTCGGTGGTGATGTCGCGCTCGTCCACCCGTTCGACGGTGTGCTCGTTGGCCAGCCGGTAGGCGATCAGATCGGCGATCGAGCCCATCTTCAGCCCGTGCTCGCGTGCAAACACTTCCAGCTGCGGACGGCGCGCCATGCTGCCATCCGGGTTGAGCACTTCCACCAGCACGCCGGCCGGTTCCAGCCCGGCCAGCATCGGCAGATCGCTGGCGGCTTCGGTATGGCCGGCGCGGGTCAGTACGCCACCGGGCTGCGAAATCAGCGGGAAAATATGCCCTGGCTGGCTCAGATCCTGCGGTTTGGCATCCGGACGTACCGCGGTCCGCACCGTATGCGCACGGTCGTAGGCCGAGATACCGGTGGTAACGCCTTCGGCCGCCTCGATGCTGACGGTGAAGTTGGTCTGGAACTGCGCGGTGTTATTGCGCACCATCGGCGCAAGACCAAGCTGGGCGCAGCGCTCGCGAGTCAGCGACAGGCACACCAGTCCACGCGCGTGGGTCACCATGAAATTGATGTCCGACGGCTTGACCAGCTCGGCGGCCATGATCAGATCGCCCTCGTTTTCGCGGTCTTCGTCGTCGACGATCACCACCATGCGCCCGGCGCGCAACTCTTCGATCAGCTCGGGAACCGGCGCGAAATTCATGCTGCACCCCGCGTGCCGAGCAGGCGCTCGACATAGCGTGCCACCAGATCGATTTCCAGATTCACCGCAGCGCCCACGGCAGTGGCCGCAAACGCGGTATTGGCGACCGTGTGCGGAATCAATGCCACTTCAAAGCCGGCCTCGTCCACGTCGTTGACGGTGAGGCTGACGCCGTCCACGCAGATCGAGCCCTTCTTGGCGACATAGCGCAATACGGCAGGCGCAGCGGCAAACCGCCAGCGCTGCGCACGCGCATCGCCGTGCACCGATTGCACCTGACCCAGACCATCGACGTGACCACTGACAAGATGCCCGCCCAGGCGATCGGTCGGGCGCATCGCACGCTCAAGGTTGATCACCGCGCCTTCCGGCAACGTACCCAAGGTGGTCAGCGACAGGGTTTCGGTGGACGCATCGGCTTGAAAACTGGCTGCGTCGAACGCGATCACGGTCAGGCAGACGCCGTTGACGGCGATGCTTTCGCCGAGCTGCACCGCCTCGAACGGCAAGTTGCCGACAGCGAAGCTAAACCGCACATCGCCGCCCTGCGGCTGGCGCGCCGCCAGACGGCCCACGCCTTCAATGATTCCGGTGAACATCAGCGCACCCCCGTTTGCAGCAACGATCGTGGTGGCTTGGCGCAGTGGAGGGTCGCGATGCAACGCGACAGGTAATGCAAAGACATAGTCGTTTCTCGCAGAAGTTGAGCGAAAAACGCCGCAAGGCAAAGCAAACAGGCGCGCGCGCAGCCGCAAGGCTGCGCGTTGGCCGTCTTCTTTCATCCGGACTATACCGTCGGCTCCGGCATCGGACCGGATCTGCTGACCTTCGCACCACCCCCGCAATGAACTGCCGGGCGCCGCCGCGAAGCGCTCGCGGGCTCGCACGTTTGCACGTGCCTACCGCCGGTGGGGAATCGCACCCCGCCCTGAAGACGTTCGTGAGTACCGGCGAACCGGCTGGCGCAGTTTAACAGCGTGCACCGGCGTCATTGCTGACCACCGGCTAAGGCCGGCGGGACGCTGTGTCGTGTCAGGAATTCCCCCATGGCAAGTTTTGTGAAGAGTCTGTTAAATTGCGCGCCGCGGCGGGAGACGTCGCGCTCTTTTCCAGCCTGTCGGCCGGAAGAAACGGACATCAATTCAGAGAGAACACTCATGCGCACCACCTTGATTCTGGCTGCCCTGCTGGCCGCCGCCCCGTTTGCCGCCACTGCTGAAGGTCTGAGCTACAGCTATGTCGAAGGCGGCTGGAACCGCACCGAAATCACCGTGAACGGCGATTCGGACGACATCGATGGCGGCTACATTCGCGGCTCGTGGCAGATTGCCGAGCCGGTCTACCTGTTCGCGGGCTACCAGCGTGCGTCGAACGACTACGGCCTCGCAAACAACATCACTCTGGAAGCGACGCTGCAACAAGCCAATCTGGGTATCGCTTACCGTCAGGAAATGACCGAGCGCGTCGATTTCATTGCAGACGCCAGCGTGCTGCGCACGAAGATCGAAGCTGAAGCAAAGCAAGCAGGCAGCCGCATCTTCTCGGCCTCATCAGCCAACAGGAACTTCGGCATGGTGAGTCTTGGCCTACGCGGCAAGCCTTCGCCGCGCACGGAGGCATGGATCAAGGCTGGCTACATCGATGGCAATGATCTCGACCAGGGCGAATTTGCCGGCACCTTGGGTGGTCAGGTCAACTTCACTCCCACCTGGGGCTTGGTCGGCGAGGTCGAATTCATCGACGACGCCAACCAATACAAGGTCGGCGTGCGCGCAAGCTTCTGATCGACGCGCTGCAGCTACAAGAAAGGCTCCGCTTGCGGAGCCTTTTTTATGTCCGGCCCTTCCTGGCACGATCGGCCCGACCTGACGGAAAAACGCTTCAACAAGCAACCGGGTACCGATGCTCTACCGTCCGATCGAAACGCTGCTCGCACACCATTCGCAGCTGGAACGTGCGCCCCTGCGAAACGCCGCACATCAGTTTGAAGCGCCCGACGACACTCCAGCGGCGGCGGCACCCGCCCATGTCCAATGTCCAATGTCGACAGGAACACAGGGCGAATCGCAGGGCGCCAGGTCAAACGCACCATTGATCGACGTGCGTGACGCGGGTTCAGAGCCAGCGACGCACCGCTGCGCGGTACACCGCATAGTCGGCCTGGAAGCGTGCCGACAGGCAGCGTTCCTCGGGCAGTATCTGAAAAACCGTGACATAGCCGATAAACAGCGCCACTGCGAGCAAGCCAAGCAGCTGCCCGTGGCAGATGACCCAGCCCAGCAATGCCAGGGCATAGCCCAGGTACATCGGGTGACGCGAATACCGATACAGCGGATGTCACCAAGGCAGAAGATCGCTCTGGGTGCAGTGGATTGACCGTGGTACGCGCAGACCGAAACATGACTTTCGACCACGCATTGATCGAAAGGCCAAGCACAAGGCACGGCACGCCAATGGAAATGCATACCCTCGAGGAGACAGCCCCCGGCAATCGCCAAAGCACTGCTGCAAGCACCACCAGCAGAATGGGCGGTGGAAGCCACGTTTCTAGAGCGTGCAACATCGCACGCACGCTTGCTGCCAGCAGGAAATGCCCATAAACCGGACCACGCATTCGCCCCTCACATCGCCTCGCATCCTGCTACTGATTGATGGTGGTTTCGATGACATCGACGATCTCACTCACGGGGAGTGTGAAGACGCCGGCGTCGCCGTCGTCAAAGGCCGCGCGCCATGTCGTGTAGCCCTCCAGATACTCCGGATTTGCCGGGGCATGCCCCACCAGCGTGGTCACGGAGCTTTCGAGTGTCGTTCTGGACACCGGAAAATGCGGCAACTCCGTCGAAACGGCATTGGGAGCACGCACGTTCCTGACCCGCACGTCGCGGACGCTGATATGGAACACCTCGCCAATGTTCGGTTCGACCTCGATCCTGTTGATCAGCAGCGTCGAACCCGGCTCCTCGGCCCGGTTGCGGTACTCCCAGACTTGTCCTTCCGCAAACTGCCGGGCATGTGCAGCGAGCATGGTCATAACGAGAAATCCGATACGTGAAGAAAGGTGGGTTTCGTCTGTAGAGGCCTGAGAGCACACATTGGTCGGCAGTTGTTCACCCGTCGCCTGCACCGCTTGCCTGCTTCGCACCTGCGCTGCCCCGGGCAGGCCAGGAATTGGGTAACGCCCCCCACTCAGGCTTCAACGCTTGCAGAACACGTGCACTACAGGAACAGCATCCCGTAACGTTCCCTTGCGCCATAGCCAGCATTCATTCGACGACACCAGGCAGATAGCGCAGCCGCAGATCCTGGTCAAGCTGGCGCACATCGGCCAGATGCAGAGCGCGACGTTGCGCCATGGTATCGATGCCAAGCCCGGCCAGCAGCGGTCTGGCGGTATCGCCCAGCAGCACCGGTGCCATGTAGACCAGCAGTTCGTCGACCAGGCCGGCTTGCAGCAGCGCGCCGCTCAGCGTTGCGCCGGCCTCTGCATGTACCTCGTTGATCCCGCGCTCGGCCAGCAGCGCCAGCACCGCTCCCGGATCCAGACGCCCTTCCTGCAGTGGCATCCCGACGAATTCGGCACTCTGCAGCGACGGCGCTCTATCTGCATGGCCATGCAGATAGAGCGTCGGCGCATCGCCCTGGCGAATGTTCCCGCACTCCAGGGTGCGCAAGCGCGCGTCCAGCACGACCCGTAACGGCGGCACGAAGGGCGTGTCATCGCCCAAGCGCACCGTCATCGCCGGATCGTCCGCCAGTACCGTGCCGGCACCGGTCAGGATGGCGCCGGCACGCGCACGCCAGCGTTGCACGTCGGCACGTGCGTGCGCACCGGTAATCCACTTGGAGTGCCCGTTGGCCAGCGCAGTGCGCCCATCCAGGCTGGCGCCCAGCTTGACCCGCAGCCACGGGCGCCCACGCTCTACCCGCGAGAGGAACCCACGATTGAGTTCGCGCGCCTGCGCCTGCAGCACACCTGCGACCACTTCGATCCCGGCCTCGCGCAGCAGTGCAAAGCCACCGCCGTTGACCTGCGGAAACGGGTCGGCCATCGCCGCAACCACGCGCGCCACGCCTGCTTCGATTAAGGCCAGTGCGCACGGCGGCGTGCGCCCGTAATGCGCGCATGGCTCCAATGTCACGTATGCAGTCGCCCCACGTGCATGCTCGCCAGCGGCGCGCAGCGCGAACACTTCCGCATGCGGGCCACCGGCCCGCTGATGGAAGCCTTCGCCCACGCACACGCCATCGCGCACGATCACGCAGCCCACCATCGGATTGGGCCGCGTGGTGTATGCACCACGTTCTGCCAGGCGCAGCGCCTGTGCCATCCAGCGGTGGTCGTCGGCCGTCACCTTCATTGCCTTGCTCCTTCGGGCGCGATGGCCATCACCACGATCTGCATCGGGCCAAGCAACAGCTCGGCATGCGCGTGCCAGCCCAGTCGCCGATAAAACGGCACCAGCGCCGGCTGGCAATACAGATACAGCAGCGGCACACGCAATTGCGCGGCGGCGCGCACGCAGTGCGCCACCAGTGCTTGGCCGATGCCCCGCCCGCGCGCCTGCGGCTGCACGTACAGCGATGCCAGCCAGGGCGACCATTGACGGATGCGGTCGTCGTCGTTCTCCAGCAGGCTGACCGAACCGAGCCAGTGCGACGGATCGAGCGCGACCCAGGTGGTGGGAATCACGCCATCGCGCGTATGCCTGCGCAGTTCGCTCAACGCTTCATCGAACGTCCAGTCCGGCAACAGGCTGCCGAAGGCCTGCAGATGCACCTGTGCGATGGCGGGCAGATGCTCTGGCGTGTCCGCCACGCAGGCGATGCGCATGCGCTCAGCGCTTGCCGGGTTTGCCGGCGCGTTCCAGCGCCGCTTCCAGCAGCGGCAGTTGCTCGCTGCCTACCGGAAGCTCGCGCTCGAGCTTTTCGATTTCTTCGCGGAAGTCGGCCACGTCCTGGAAGCTGCGATACACCGAGGCGAACCGCACATAGCCCACATGGTCGAGTTTGCGCAGCTCCACCATGACGTATTCGCCCACCCGCAGCGAGCCCACTTCGCGCTCGCCTGACATGCGCAGCTGATGCACCACCGCGCGGACCGCCGCTTCGATCTGTTCTTCGGACACCGGGCGTTTCTGCAGCGCGCGGTCGAAACTGGTGCGCAGCTTGCGGGCATCGAAGGCCTCGCGCCCGCCGTCGCTCTTGACCACGGTGGGCAGCTTGAGCTCGATGGTTTCCAGCGTGCTGAAACGCTCGCCACAGGCCTCGCATTCGCGGCGCCGACGAATCGTCGTGCCGTCTTCGGACACCCGCGAATCGATCACGCGGGTGTCGTTGTGCTGGCAGAAGGGGCAGTGCATCGGAAGTCCGGGAATAGGGAGAGGGGAATAGGGAATCGGAACAGCAGAGCTATCGCAGCGTTGCTTTTACCATTCTCGTCTCCCTATTCCCCATTCCCGTCTCAGCCATACACCGGATACTTCTTGCACTGCGCGGTCACTGCGTCACGCACCTTGGCCAGCACGGCTTCGTCGCTGGGGGCGTCGAGCACGTCGGCGATCCAGTTGGCCAGGTCGATGCTGTCCTGCTCCTTGTAACCGCGCGTGGTGATCGCCGGGGTGCCCAGGCGAAGGCCGGAGGTGACGAACGGCGAGCGCGGGTCGTTGGGCACCGAGTTCTTGTTGACGGTGATGTGCGCCTTGCCGAGCGCGGCCTCTGCATCCTTGCCGGAAACATCGCGGCCAATCATGTCCACCAGCATCAGGTGATTTTCGGTGCCGCCGGACACGATCTTGTAGCCGCGCGCGATCAGCGTGTTGGCCATCGCCTGGGCGTTCTTGACCACCTGCTGCTGATAGGTCTTGAACTCCGGCTCCAGCGCTTCCTTGAACGCCACCGCCTTGGCCGCGATCACGTGCATCAGCGGGCCGCCCTGGATACCGGGGAACACGATCGACTGCAGCTTCTTCTGCAGTTCTTCGCTGGCGCCCTTGGCCACGATGATGCCGCCGCGCGGGCCGCGCAGGGTCTTGTGGGTGGTCGAGGTGACCACGTGCGCATGCTCAAGCGGGCTGGGGTACACACCGGCGGCGACCAGGCCGGCCACATGCGCCATGTCCACGAACAGATACGCACCGACGCTGTCGGCGATGGCGCGGAAACGCGCCCAGTCGATCTTCTGCGAATAGGCCGAGAACCCGGCCACCACCATCTTCGGCTTGTGCTCGGTCGCCAGGCGCTGGACCTCGTCGTAATCGATCAGGCCCTGCTCGTTGACGCCGTACTGCACCGCGTTGAACAGCTTGCCGGAGACGTTGACCTTGGCACCGTGGGTCAGGTGACCGCCGTGGGCCAGGCTCATGCCCAGGATGGTGTCGCCGGGCTGCAGCAGCGCCAGATACACCGCCTGATTGGCCTGCGAACCGCTGTGCGGCTGCACGTTCGCGTAGTCGGCGCCGAACACCTGCTTGATGCGGTCGATCGCCAGTTGCTCGGCAATGTCGACGAACTCGCAACCGCCGTAGTAGCGCTTGCCCGGATAGCCTTCGGCGTACTTGTTGGTCAGCTGGCTGCCCTGGGCTTCCATCACCAGGGCGCTGCAGTAGTTCTCGCTGGCGATCAGTTCGACGTGATCCTCCTGGCGGCCGACTTCAGCGGCAATGGCCTTGGCCAGTTCGGGGTCGTAGGTTTCCAGTCGGACGTCGCGCGAGAACATTCGAAACTCCGGGGCAGCTGCAGCCAGTAGGGCCGCCGATTGTAAGCCCCCGCCGCACGGGTGACCAATCGCGCGGCTGGCGGGCATGGGCCCGATCGGTCGGCGCGCCACGCAAACGACAAAGGCGCACCGGAGTGCGCCTTTGCGTGATGACTGGCCCGATTGCTCGGCGAGCGGCCGGCGGCCTGCTCAGTTGTTGAGGACCAGGTCGGCAATCACACCGGTGGCGATGGCGACCAGCAGTAGATTGCCGGTGTTGTCGCGCTGCCAACGGTAGCCATACGGCGGGCGGCGCAGGTTGTAGCGGTCGTAGTCGTTGATCACATAGACCGGGCCGTGGTAACGCTGGCCGCGGGCCCAGTACGGGCGCGGCGGCGGGCCGGCGCGGTAGTAACTGGGGCGATCGTAGACATAGACCCGGTTGCGGTCGTAGCGACGGTCCTGATAGCGGGCATCGCGATAGCCCTCGCGGTAGCCGCTGCTGTAGTAACGGCGATCGTCGCGACGATCGTCCCGCCAGTCGCGGCGATCGTTGCGCCAGTCGCCACGGCGATCGCGGCCGTGGTCGTGGTCGTGACGATCGTCGCGGTCGTGGCCACGACGATCGTGGCCGCGGCCCCAGTCGTCGGCAAACGCTGCCGGAGCCACGGAGCCCAGCGCCAGGATGGAAGAAAGCACAACAGTGACGATGCGTTTGCGGTTCATGACCAGCTCCTGTTTGCGATGTCGCAATTTCATTAAGGCGCTGCCCGCCTTAACGCATTCTTGCTGGAATCGGTTACGAAAATCCCTATTCAGGTAGTAGGTAGGCTGCGGTTTAGCTAGATTCCACCCGGCGCGGCCCCGGGCGCTTGCCCGTATAATCGGCGCAATCCCTTTTCCGCTGCCTCCGGCCCCGGCCGGTGGGCTGCCTGCGTCCACGGAGCACCCATGTCGCAATACATCTACACCATGAACCGCGTCAGCAAGGTGGTCCCGCCCAAGCGGCAGATCATCAAGGACATCTCGCTGAGCTTTTTCCCGGGCGCCAAGATCGGCCTGCTGGGCCTGAACGGCGCGGGCAAGTCCACGGTGCTGAAGATCATGGCCGGCGTGGATACCGATTTCGAGGGCGAAGCCCGTCCGCAGGCCGGCATCAAGGTCGGCTACCTGGCGCAGGAGCCGCAGCTCAACCCCGAGCACACCGTGCGCGAAGCGGTCGAAGAAGGCGTAGGCGACGTGCTGCAGGCACAGGCCGCGCTGGATGCGGTGTACCTGGCCTATGCCGAAGAAGGCGCCGATTTCGACGCGCTGGCCAAGGAACAGGAGCGCCTGGAGGCGATCCTGGCCGCCGGCGATGCGCACACCCTGGAAAACCAGCTGGACGTGGCCGCCGACGCGCTGCGCCTGCCGCCGTGGGACGCCATCGTCGGCAAGCTGTCCGGTGGCGAAAAGCGCCGCGTGGCGCTGTGCCGCCTGCTGCTGCAGAAGCCGGACATGCTGCTGCTCGACGAACCGACCAACCACCTGGACGCCGAGTCGGTGGAGTGGCTGGAACAGTTCCTGGCGCGCTACACCGGCACCGTGGTGGCGGTGACCCATGATCGCTACTTCCTGGACAACGCCGCCGAGTGGATCCTGGAACTGGACCGCGGCCGCGGCATTCCGTGGAAGGGCAACTACACCGACTGGCTGACCCAGAAGGACGAGCGCCTCAAGCAGGAAGACAACCAGGAAAAGTCACGCCAGAAGGCGATCCAGAAGGAACTGGAATGGTCGCGCCAGAACGCCAAGGGCGGGCGCACCAAGGGCAAGGCGCGTCTGGCCCGCCTGGAAGAGCTGCAGTCGGTGGATTACCAGCGCCGCAACGAGACCAATGAAATCTTCATCCCGCCGGGCGAGCGCCTGGGCAACTCGGTGATGGAGTTCAAGAACGTCTCCAAGAAGTTCGGCGACCGCCTGCTGATCGACAACCTGTCGATGATCGTGCCGCCCGGCGCCATCGTTGGCATCATCGGCCCCAACGGTGCCGGTAAGTCGACCCTGTTCAAGATGATCACTGGCCAGGAAAAGCCCGATTCCGGCGAAATCGTGGTCGGCCCCACCGTGCAGCTGTCCTATGTGGACCAGAGCCGCGACGCGCTGGAAGGAAACCACAACGTGTTCCAGGAAATCGCAGGCGGCCTGGACATCCTCAACATCAACGGCGTGGAGATCCAGTCGCGCGCCTACATCGGCCGCTTCAACTTCAAGGGCCAGGACCAGCAGAAGATGGTCGGCTCGCTCTCCGGTGGTGAGCGCGGTCGTCTGCACATGGCCAAGACGCTGCTGCAGGGCGGCAACGTGCTGCTGCTCGACGAACCGTCCAACGACCTGGACATCGAAACGCTGCGTGCGCTGGAAGATGCATTGCTGGAGTTCCCGGGCAACACCTTCGTGATTTCGCACGATCGCTGGTTCCTCGACCGTATCGCCACGCACATCCTGTCGTTCGAAGGCGAGTCGCACGTGGAGTTCTTCCAGGGCAACTACCGCGAGTACGAAGAAGACAAGCGCCGCCGCATGGGCGATGACGCAGGCCCCAAGCGTCTGCGCTTCAAGGCGCTGAAGTAAGTACGACAAGGGCGCCGAACGGCGCCCTTTTTACATCCGAGGTGCAGTGCCGTCTCGCCTCCACCGTGCCGCCGCAGAAGATGAGACGCGCAGCGCGAGCGCTGCGCTACAGGTCGTAGGACAACACGTCTTCGAAACCGAAGGTGTCGAAGTTTTCGATCCGCGAGGGATACAGACGGCCAACCAGGTGGTCGTATTCGTGCTGCACCACGCGCGCGTGGAAGCCTTCGGCCTCGCGTTCGATCGGGCTGCCGTCGGGGGCGAAACCGCGATAGCGGATGTGGCGGTAACGCGGGATCACCGCGCGCAGGCCGGGAATCGACAGACAGCCTTCCCAGCCGTTTTCCATCTCGTCCGACAGCGGCTCGATCTGCGCGTTCGCCAAGGCCGTGCGCGGCACCGTGGGCGCGTCCGGATAACGCTCGCTGACTTCGAAACCGAACACCATCAATTGCAGGTCCACCGCGATCTGCGGCGCGGCCAGACCAACGCCGCGTGCGTCGTCCATGGTTTCGAACATGTCGGCCACCAAGGCATGCAAGTCGGCACTGCCCAGGTCGGTCACCGGTGGCGCCACGCGCAGCAGGCGCTTGTCGCCCATGCGGATAATCTCGCGAATCACGTCGATGCTCCTCAAAACGATACGACGATCTTAGAACGGCCACCACACGCTGGCGAGCGGCTGCCAGGCAGGTGTGGACGGCGCCAGTCGGAGTGTACGAGCGCTACCTGACGCCCTGGCACCGGCCGCGTCTGCCTGTGGTCAGACAGTCGCTCCGTTGGTCGCTTCCAGCGCGGTAGACACGGGGTGGTAGCGGTGCAGTCCATGCCGGCGATGGCGTCGACGTCAAACGCCGATCAGTTGTGCGCGGTCATGGCGCTACCGATTCAGTGGATGCGCTTAGCGCGGCAGACGCAGGACCGGTAGCGGCGCAGTGATGACCACGATCGCTGCCGCGCTCAGGCGCCGATGCGCTGGCCGGTTTCGTCCAGCACGCGTTCGCCGTCTTCCTTGACGAATGCGCCGGTGGCCGCTGGCAACAGGTCGAGCACCTGCTCGGATGGACGGCACAGGCGCGTACCCAACGAGGTCTGCACGAACGGGCGATTGATCAGGATCGGATGCGCGAGCATCGCGCTCAGCAGTGCGGCGTCATCCAGCGCGGGATTGTCGAGTCCCAGCTCCAGATACGGCGTGCCCTTCTGGCGCAGGGCATCGCGCACCGACAGGCCGGCATCGGCAATCAGCGCCTGCAGCGTCTGCCGGTCTGGCGGGTACTGCAGATACTCGATGATCTGCGGTTCGATGCCGACATGCCGGATCAGCGCCAGCGTGTTGCGCGACGTGCCGCAAGCGGGGTTGTGATAGATGACGGCGTACATGGGGACTTGGTGCGCGGAGTAGCCGCGACTGTAACGCGTCGAGGTCCAATGCAACGCGCTGTCGCAGAGTCAGCGCAAGGCACGCACAGAAAGCGCTGATGCCGATGCGGGTGCAGGTGCAGGTGCAGGCATGAGCATCTCTCCGACAACGCACAAACGCACGGCTTGCGGGCATCGTTGCAACCGCGCTGTTTGCGCGGACCGGACCGCTGGCCGGGGTGGACTAAGGCCCTCTCCCGTCGGTAACGGGGTTGGGGGAGGGTCCGAAGCGAAGCTCAGGTGCACTTGAATACCTGCGCTCACCCACAACCAGGCCTCGCTCGTACCCTCATCCGCCCCTTCGGGGCACCTTCTCCCGAGGGGACAAGGGTGGCTTCCGGCCCAGTTGGCTCGCGTCAAAAATCTGGCCGATCCGGGTACCAGCCACCGCTGAATCCCTAAGAATTCCCCCGACGCAAGTGCACCGATAACCGTTTCAGGCTATCGCTTCGCATTCAGCGCGCCACATGTCAAAAGATTGACACACATCACGGATTCATGATTCAGTCATGAACAGACTGAAACGGAAGGATTCCCCCGATGCCGGTGTCTGCACGGCGTCCCTTTTCCCTGTTGGACTCAAGGAAACCCCAACGATGATGAGCGTTCGTAAGCCCGGATGGATGCTGTCCGGTGTGTTGTGCGTCCTCTGCCTGCCGGCCTTGGCCATGGCGCAAGAGGCTGCAACCAGCAGTTCCAAGGTCGGTATCGATCCCGTCACCGGCAAGCTGCGCCCGCTGACCGACGCCGAGAGCGCGGCGCTGGACCAGCAGGCCGGTTCGGCTGCCCGCAGTGCGGCAACGCGCACGACGGTGCCGCAAACCGAGGCGGCCGCCCGTGCCACCGAGCGCCGCCTGCCCAATGGCACCGTGGCGCGCAAGTTGCCGGCCACGCAAATGAGTTCGCTGACCGCGACCCGCCAGGCCGATGGCCGCATCGTGATCGAGCACAGCGACGACGCCGACACCCAACCCGCCCACGCCGAGCACGGAGCGCTGCCGCATGAATAAGCCCTTGTTGCTGCTGTCTCTGGCCGTGGCTGCGGCGATCGCGCCACTGCGTGCAAGCGCCGCCAACGTCACGCTGATCAATGGCGATGCCGGCACCGTGGTTGGGTTGAACGACCCCACCACCGCCGCACCGTTGGGCGGCAATCCCGGGCGCTCGGTCGGCGAACAGCGTCGCATCGCCTACCAGTACGCCATGGACCTGTGGGGCGCGGTGCTGCAGAGCAACGTCGAGATCAAGGTCTATGCCTCGTTCGCGCGGCTGACCTGCACCGCCACCGGCGGCACGCTGGGCCAGGCAGGGCCGAACTGGATCGTCAACAACTTCCCCGGCGCCAAGGCCAATACGCTGTATCCGTCCGCGCTGGGCGACGCGATCGCCGGCCAGGACCTGGTACCGGATCCGGCCGATCCGGCCGACGTGTTTTCGCAATTCAACGGCGACCTGGGCAAGGACGACTGCCTGGCCGGTTCGGGCTGGTACCTGGGCCTGGACGGCAAGACCCCGGAAGGCCAGATCAACTTCCTCAACGTGGTGATGCACGAAATCGGCCACGGCTTGGGCGCTGCCGGGTTCCTCAACAAGACCACCGGCGTGCTCGGCTCGGGCAGCGGGCTGACCGACGTGTACACCTCGCAGGCCTTCGATAACGTGCAGAACAAGCGTTTCGACGACCCGACCATGACCAACGCCTTGCGCGCCGAAGCGATGCGTACGCCCGGCCGCACGGTGTGGGCCGGCACGCGGGTCAACCGCGAGGCAGCCTTGATCCTGGACCCGCGCACGCTGCTGCAGGTCAGCGCGCCGGCCGCTGCGGCCGGCAAGTTCGAAGTGGGCTTTGCCAGCTTCGGGCCGCTGGCCACCGCCGGTAATTTCCCGGCGCGCGCAGTGGTGACCATCAACGACGGCGCTGCGGCCCCCTCGGCCACCGATGGCTGCGAAACCCCGTTCGTCAATGCGGCCGAGGTGGCCGGCAAGGTGGCGCTGATCGACCGCGGCACCTGCGCGTTCGCGATCAAGGTCAAGAACGCCCAGCTCAACGGTGCGGTCGGCGTGATCGTGGCCAACAACGCCGCCGGCGTGCAGACCATGGGCAATGCCGCGCCGCCGATCACCGACATCACCATCCCGGCGATCATGGTGTCGCAGGCCGATGGCGCGCGACTCAAGGGTGCCAGCGCAGTGGTGGCAGGCCTGTACGAGGACCCGGACCTGCTGCAGGGCACCGACACCGCAGGCCG
This sequence comes from Xanthomonas sp. 10-10, assembly GCF_040182365.1. NCBI lineage: Bacteria > Pseudomonadati > Pseudomonadota > Gammaproteobacteria > Lysobacterales > Lysobacteraceae > Xanthomonas > Xanthomonas sp. 10-10. The sequence goes on along the minus strand of NZ_CP144460.1, from coordinate 1,080,569 downwards.
CACGCGGTTGTATTCACCCAGCGTGGTGGCCGGTGGCTCGACGTTCTCGCACTTCGATACCGACCTGCAGCCCAACGCGCTGATGGAGCCGTTCGATACGCCGGAAGTGCAAGCGCATCTGAACATCGACCTGACCCCGGCGATGTTCGCCGATATCGGTTGGACCTTGAACCGCGGCCTGACCCGGCTGGGTAACTGCAACACGCTGGTGCCGACGGTGGAAACCGGCGGTCTGATCGTCGGTGCAAACCTGACCGCCGAGAGCAGCCTGTGCAAGACGCAGAATGCCGGTAACCGCTTCGGCTATCTGACCTGCATGAACGATCACATCCGCGAACTGGAAGACCAGGGTGCGATCAGCCGCGTGCAGCAGGCGGCGACTTTCATCTGCGCCACCAAGGTTCGCCCCTGAGGCGAGCGCGCGTCACTTGATGGGGATGCGAACGGCGCCGAAAGGCGCCGTTCGTTTATGTGGTGCGGGGCGGTGCGCCGCACGCCGCTCGCAAGATCGATGCACGACCGTGACAGGCGTGCGCCCACACAGCAGGGCCGCAGGCATGCATCGCCCGGCCCGCATGCAGCGGCGAGTGCCCGCTGCGAGAGCGAACCGCCAGTGCCGCCGCCTCAGCGATCCGCCGCGTACGGCGAGGTCAGCACCTGCGGTGCGCGGCCCAGTGCGGCGCCCAGGCGATCCATCACAAAGCGCAGATAGAGATTGCTGCTGAACTGGTTGTAGTCGCGTGCGTTATTGAAGGTCATGCGCCCACCCAGAAACAGCTGCGGGGCCACCTGCCATTCGGCTGCGCCACTGAGGTTGTACGACACGCCGGTGCGGCTCTCGCCCGCATATACCGGGTCGGTGTAGCGGTCGACCAGGCCCAGCAGCGCCGCCAGCGATGCGGCATCGTAAGCAGCCTGTTGCAGGGTCGGGTCGGTGGGGAAATACGGCGTTGGATCGGTCTTGAAATGCTGCACGCCCACACTGGCATCGACCTTCCAGTTGACGCTCTGCCCCGCGCTGCGGCCGCTCCAGTGCACCGGGAAGCCAAGGTCCACATACTCCTGCGGGCTGAAGTAACCGCCGTGGCCGTAGGTGAAGCCGCTGAGATTCTTGTCGTACTGCATGGCGGTCAGGTTGACGCCGGCGGTCAGCGATTGATTCTGCGTTTCCAGTGCATGCACGTAGAAGCCCAGGTCGGCCTGGCGGTGGTCGTTGTCGGCCACGTTGTGACCGGTCAAGCGGTGCGCGGCGAGATTGGCATATCCACCGAGCAGGCCGTTATCGGCGGTAGCCGAGAGCGCGATGCCGTTGCTGGCGACGCCGCCCCATTCGCGGCCGCTGCGCGCATCCTGCGCGCCGGCGAACGACAGCACGCTGTCGGTCACCGCGCGCCGCGACGCATCGGCCGACCAGCTCACCGTCTCGCCGAGGTCGCCGCGATAGCCGACGCCACCGACGATGTTCTGCTCCTGGAACCCGATCGGCGTGCTGCCCACGTCGGCGCTGAAACCGCCGTTGCGATAGCGCACGCCCACACCCACGCCGGTGTCGTCCTGGCTGAGCCGGCGCGCACCGTTGCCGGTGGCGGCCATGCTGTTGAGCGTGGCCGCCAGCGAAGTCGGCGTCTGTTGCGCGGCGGCGGAGCTGCTGGCCAGCGCCTGCAACGCGGCACCATCGCCAGCGGCCAGCTGTTCGCTGATCGCGGTATTGCCGAGGATGTCGCGCGCCAGCTGCGCAATCGGCGTGTTGGACGCGTTGACGCTGAGCAAATACGCCGGCAGCGGTTCGTTGGCCAGCGCGGCCAACGCAGCCGGCGTGCTGTTGTTGTTTTCGGTCAGCAGCTCGCCGAACAACCCGGTATTCAAGGCATAACGGCGCAGGCGTTCGCGCGTGGCGACGTTATCGCCCTGGGTGGCGAGCAACTGATACACCGCCGAACCGGTCAGCGTGTCGATCGGGCTGCGGTCGGCGGCAAGCGCGTCGTTGACTGCTGTCTGCGGGCCGGCGCCGAAGCGACTGGCCGTGGCGTAATCGGTGGTCAGCGTACCGGCATCCACCACGGTAGGGGTCAGCGTGACGCCGAGTTTGCCTTCGCCCACCGCGAACTCGGCCTGCACCGGCATTTCGATGTCGTCCAGGCGACCCAGGCCGTCTTCGCCATCGCGCGAGCGGTACAGCGCGCCACCGGCGAGGTTGTCGCTGTTTTCCGATTGCACGGCGCGCAGTTCGTCGAGCACGCTGTTACCGCTACCGGCCGGCGGTAGCGCCTGGGCGGCAGGTCTTGTCAGGCGCGGGCCGGCGTCCGCGCCGATCGGTGCGGCAGCGCGCGTGGCAAGCAGCCTTTCGTCGCGTGCCGATCCGCGCGGGCGGCTGCCGGGCACAGGCAGCATGGCCGGCGCGACGCTGGCGCTGACCGGTTGCGGCAACACATCGCCACCGGTGTCCACGGATGCACCGGCCGGCGCAACCGCGGCGAACCGGGCCGAGGCCGGCGACGCGGCGAGCGGCGCAACCTCGCCATACTTGCCAGCGCCATCCATGCGCTCGGACAGCACCGCCGGCGAGCGCGGCATGGCGCCGGTCATGCCGGAGAACGGATTGAGCGGCCGACCGGCCGAGGCCACCGCTGCCGGGCCACGTGCGCCCGGCAGGCCGTTATCGAGCTGACCGGCCTGGCGTTGCTGCGCAGCCAGCGCCGCGCGGAAATACTGCTCGGCCTTGCGGTTCTTGCCGGCGCTGCGATACACGCGTCCGGCGGCGGCCAGCACCTCCGGCGACTCCGGCGCCTGCGCCAGCGCGCGCTGCAGATAACTCTCGGCGTTGCGCAGATCCGACTGCGCGGCGGCGCTGTTGGCGGCGGCGGTGAGCGTGTCCAGATCGTTGGGGTGGCGCTGCAGGATCTGCTGATAGATCGCCAGCGCCTGGCGCTGATCGCCGGCGGCGGCATACAGCCGTGCCAGTGCCGCCTGGGCGTCGCGGTTGTCCGGTTGCTGTGCCAGGATCGGCGACAGCGCATCGTAGGCGCCTTCCAGATTGCCGAGCTCGCGCAAGGCATCCACCTGGCGCAGCGTGTAGGCGCTGCGCAGGGTTTGATAGCGGCGCAATTGTTCCGGCGTCATGGTGGTGGATTGCAGCTGGCGCAGCACTGCCGACAATTCCGCATCCTGATGCGCACGCAGCAGCACGCCGGCATATTGCAGGCGGTCTTCGGTGCGCGGATTGGCGCCGGTGACCAGGCGCTGCGCCAGCACCAGCGCGCGCGAGGCGTTGCCGGCGTCGGCATGCGCGCCGGCCAGGCTGGCCAGCAACTGCGGATCGTCGAGCTGGTTGCCCAGCGCAGTTTCGGTGCGCGCGAGCAACTGCTGCGCCTCGCCAACCCTGCCCTGCTCCACCAGCAGCCGCGCCTGACGTGCCTGCAGTTCGATCCAGGCGATGGTGCGCAGCTGGGTCATTTCCGGCGTGCGCGCGGCCGCCGGAATGCGATCCAGGCTGTCGTACGCACCCTGCCAGTCGCCGCTTTCCTGCGCGAGCAAGGCGTTGGCGTGCAGCGCTTCGGGCTGGTCCCCGTGCACGGCAAGCAGGCCATCCATGACGCTGCGCGCCTGATCTGGGCGGCCGGCCTGTTGATACAGACGGGCCAGATCCAGGCGAATCCAGGCGTCGCCGGGACGTTCGACCATGGCCGCTTCCAGCTCGGCCTGCGCGCTGACCGCATCGCCGGCCTCCAGCGATTGCCGCGCGCGGGCGCGCTGCACGTTGGAACGCAGCAAGGCTTGCCCGCCGGACTTGGCGCGCTCGGCAGCCGGCAGGCGATTGAACAATTCGCTGGCTTCGGTCATGCGGCCCTGGCGGCTGTACAGCCCGACCAGGCCCTGCAAGGCGCCGGCGTTATCGGCATCGCGCGACAGCGCCTTGCGATAACTGGCTTCGGCCGCGACGGGGTCGCTGGCGCTTTGCAAACCGCCCAGCGCGACATGGCCTGCCGGCTCGTTGGGCAGCAACTGCACCGACTGCTCCACCAACTGGCGTGCCTGCGCGATGTCTCCGCGCGCGCGCGTGGCTTCGGCTTGCTGCAGCTGTTGCCAGTAGCGCGCGCTGTCCAGCGCACCTTTCCATTTGCCGCTGCTGGCCGCGGCCGGGCGCAGCAGCTCCTGCGCTTCGGCAAAGCGTTGCTGACGCAGCCGCACCGAGCCCAGGCCGCCCAATGCTTCCGGGTCGCGCGAGCGGGCGCGCAGCACCTGGGTGAAGCGTTGTTCGGCCGTGCTCAGATTGCCGGCATTGAGCGCGCGAAAACCTTCGCTGAGCGCGACGCCGTTGGGGTCGGCGGGCGCAGCGGCAGCAGCCGCGCGTTGTTCGCGCAATTGACCGAGCTTGGCGGTCACGTCGGCATCGGTCGGCGTACCGGCCAGAAATGCCTGGTACAGCGGTGCATCGGTGGTGCTGGCGTTGAGCCACAGCAACGCCTGGCGCCAGCTGGTGCGTGCCGGGCCGCCGACATCGGCGCGTTGGGCCAGCGCGCGCAATTGCGCGATGCCTTCGCGACGGGTGGGCTCGCGGTAGCTCAACACCTGGGCCAGCGCCAGCTGCACGGACGGGTTGGCCGGGTCGCTGGCCTGCAGCCTGCGCAGCCCGTCGCGCGCACGCTCCCAACCGGTTGGCGTGCCGGCCAACGATTGGTAGTACTCCAGCGCAAGATTGGGCGGCGGCGCCTTGCCGGCAAACACGGCTTCATAGCTGCGCGCGGCTTCCACATAACGTCCGGCCGCGGCGGCGCGGCGTGCATTGCGCAGGTTGGGATCTTCGCCGGCAGTGGCGCTGCCGCGCGCACCGATCGCCACACGCAGGCGCTGCGCCTGCGGCGATTGCGGATGCGCCGCTTCCAGTTGCTGCAGGCGCTTGCGCGCTTCGGACTGGCGGCCCTGCGCCAGGTCGATCTGCGCCAGGCCGAGCAAGGCATCGGGCTGGTCCGGGTCGATGCCGAGCAGCTTTTTCCAGGTGTCGGCGGCCAGGTCGTCGCGACCCTGGTCGTGCCAGTAGTTGCCCTGCCCGACCAGTTGCTGGGTCGCGCTGGTCTGCGCGTGCACCGGGCAGGCAAGCAGGCACAGGTCGATCATGCCGGCCAGGTAGAGCGGCGTCAGGTTTTTGCGGAGCATGCAGGCGTTCTCCAGGCGGGCAGCAGGCGCCCGTCTGCGGCAAAGCGGTAGCGGTTCTCAAGCCAGCCCTGTCCGAACAGGGCCAGCGTGCGTTCGAAATACGGCAGCGCTGCGGCGGCCGGTGTGGCGGCCAGCGGAATCCGCTGCGCCTGCGCCTTGAGCAGCGCAGGCTGCCGCAGCGCGCTCAGATACGGCAGCAACGCGGCGGAAAACCCCACCGGCACGGTGCCAGTGCCCACGCCGCGCGCGGTGTCGATCTTTTCGGCAAACGCGGTGCCTGCGGCGAGCAGGTCGGCCGGGCCGGACAAATCCTGCAGCAACTTCGCGCGCAGCGGCTCGCCGGCGTCCAGCATGCCGGCCCACAGGTACACGCGGATGGCATCGTAGCTGCCGAGATTGCCGCGCTTGGGATCGGCACCGAAGGCCTTGCCGTCCCACACGGTCCAATCCGGCGCAAAGCCGACCGGCGCACTGTCGCGCAGCACGCGCGCCGCGTTGGCGGCGATCGCCGCCCACGGCCCCTTGGGGTCGGCGTTGGCGCAGCGGCGCAGCACCTGGATCGGCAGATAACTGGGATTGAGCGTCCAGCGGCCGGGTTCGACAAAGCCGCTGCGGCCGGGCAACAGCATCGGCCCCAGGCCAGGCAGCGCAGCCACTTCCTGGGTGCGCATCAGTTGCAGGATCTGCTGGCCGGCCTTGCCGTAACCGGGGCGGTTCCACAGCCGGCCGGCTTCCAGCAAGGCGTAAGCGATCCACAACTCGCCATCGCTGGCGGTATTGGCATCGAGCACGCGCCAGTCGCCGCTGCCATCGCGGCCCCACAACCAGGCCGGCAGATTGAGATCCGGGCGGCCACCGCACAGGTTGTGCCGGGTCCAGCCCAGTACCTTGTCGAACAGCACCTGGTCATTGGCCACCAGCGCGAAGAACAGCGCATACGACTGGCCTTCGGAGGTGGAGCGTTGATCGGCGTTGAGGAAGTCCACCACCCGGCCGTCGGGCTGGATGTGCTTGGACACGAATGCGTTCCACAGCGGCCAGGCGCCGCACTGTGCGGGTGCCGCCGTCGCGCCGGCCGGCAACAGCGCGGCCAGCGACGCCAGCGCACCGGCGCGCAGCAGGCCGCGGCGCGTCATGACACTGCCGCGCGTGTGCGCGTTCATGCGCCGTGGCCGTCGTTGAGGCGCTCGGCGGTGTGCCGGCGCAGCAGTACGCGCGCGGCCAGTGCCAGCAGCAGCGCCAGCAGCACCACGGTCAAGGCCAGCCAGACCGGGTGATGCGAGAAGTACCAGCGCAGCCAGGTCGGCAACGGCAGGTGGCCCACGTAATAGGTCTGGTTGCCGACCAGGCTGGTGACCTTCTTCTGCTGCAACAACACCACGCTGCCCTGGAAATCCTTGAGCAACGCCGGGTCGAACCAGGCATCGAACAGACGATTCATGTTGGCCGGGTCTTCGGTCTGAAACGCGACCACGCTGCGGCCGGATTTCAACGGCGATTCGAAGCCCATCAGCAACACGTCGTCGGGCTGCGGCTGCAACGCGATGTCGGTGGTGGTCGGCAGGTCGGTGCGGCGCGCGTCGAACGAGAGAAAACCGGGCAGTTTGTCGAACAGCCAATCGGTCAGGCCGATGCGGCGATTCTGCCCGTCCTGGCCCACCGGCAGCTGCGCGCGCCACTGCTTGAACAGCGGTTGCGACTCGGCGCTGCCCAGCAGCAACAGATCGCGATCGGCATGCTGCTGCACCGCGCTGGCGGCGATGATCTGCGCATGCAGCGCCGGGTAGCCGGTGGACGCACCGAACCGGCCGAGCAAGGTCAGCACGTTGCCCAGATCCTGGTCGCCCGGGTTGTTGGGCAACACGATCGCCGATTCGGACAGATCGGCCAGCCGCGTGAACGGGTAGCCGGCATTGGCGAACGCAGCCAGATTCGGCATCGCCATGTAGTGGTGGAAGCCGCTCAGGTCGATGGTGGAATCGGCATCGATGGCGCCGGACACATCCGGGAAGGTGTTCTTGCAGGCCTCGCCTTGCGGGCGATCGAAGAAGAAATGGAAGCGTAGTTGGCTATTGGCCGAAAACGCGCCCACCGGCAGTTTCAGATCCTGATGCACCGGCATGCTGCCGCGCGTGCCCAGGCTGTTCCACCAGCGCATCGGCGTGGATTCGGCGAACGGGCGGCCGGTCAGCGGCAGCGTGGTCACGAACGACTCGTTGATGCTGACATTGAGCGCGGACTTGTTGTCCTGCTCCGGAAGCGTGTAGCGGTACTTCAGCGCCACCGGAATGCCGTCGCGCTCCCACACGAACAGGTCCGGCGGCAGTTGCAGACCGACCCGGATCAGGTCCGGGTGATAGCCGGTGACGTTGAGCGCGCCTGACTGGGTGACCAGGTCGCCGAAGCGCACCGGATGCTCGCTGGAAACCCATTTGGGCGCGTCGTACGGCCGACGCGGCGTCGGCGCGGACATCTCGCCGATCCGCGCCACCGCACCGGTCAACGGCGCGCGCAGCGCCAGCGCGGTAGCCGCGCGTTGCAGATCGTCGGTGTTGCGGCCAAGCACCAGCAGCAGCTTGCCGTTGGGATCGGTCGGGTTGACCACCACCGCAACCGTCGGCCCGCGGATATCGGCCACGCCGCTGTCGGCGGTGGCGAACTGCGCAGGCAAGGTGTCGGGCGTGGCGAACACCACCGCGTTGCCGGTGGCCGGCAGGGCGCTGGTCGAGGCCGTGAACACCGCGCCGCGATACCCGGCCAGGGTGCCGAACCACGAGGCGACCGTGCCGGCGGCCTGCAGCGTCGCCATATCCGGCTGCTGCGGGAAATAGAACGGCAGCTCCAGACGCCGCGTATCGCGCACATCGAAAAACGGCACCGGCAGCAGCGCCAGGTTGTTGGCCAGCGCCAGCGGCGTGGTGGTCAACGACAGGCTGGTGGCCGCGTCCACATTCGCCCACAGGCTGCTGTGGTCGGGGTCTTCGCACTCGCGCGTGTAATGCCCGATGAGTTGCAGGTTGAGCTGGTTGTAGTCGGTGATCAGCCGCGGATCGACCGGCAGATCGGCCGAGAGCAGCTTGCCGGCGTTGGCCTTGTCGGTGGGCAAGGTCGCAACGGTCACGCCGTTGATGGTGACCTTGACGTGCGACAGGTCCGGCAGCAGAGATGGCGAGTAGCTGTATTTCAGGTTGAGCGTGGCGGCGGTGACGATTTCATCGCTACGCACACTGAAGGGCACACCGGCACTGCCCTGCACGCCGCGCAAGGTGATTTCGTAATCGATGCCGAGATCGCGCAGCGTTGCCGCGCGCGTGCTGCCGGCGGGCAGCGGTGCCGGCGCCGCAGGTGCGATCGCTGTTGCCGCCGCGCTCTGCGCATCGCCGTCGGCCTGCGCAGCCGGCACGGGTTGTTGCGCCTGCGCCAGACCGGCCAGAAGCGTGAGCGCGCAGGTCAACACCGCCGGGGACATTCGCATCAGTTGTTTCTTTGCAGGGGAAAGGGAACTACCACGCATCACGTTCACGACTCCAGATCCACCGCGCGCGCCGGACGGAACCCCTGGCGCGTGCTATCCACCATATGCCGGCCCAGGCGCCCGAACCCGCGCGCACTGGCCGCCAAGACCTGACCCATCGAGCGCCAGAACGAATCGCGATCGTGCTGACCCCATTGCGACAACCAGATATCGGCGCGCGCAAAGGTGGACGCCACCAGCCAGCGCTCCTGCTCCATCGACATCGCGGTGAACTGCACGCTGACCTGGCCATCGCGGTCCTGCCGCACCACGGCCGGCAAGGTCTGCTCGATGCCGCGATGACTGAGTCCGATCTGCACCGCCAGGCCGGGTTCGATCGGCTGCGGCTGCGCGAGCTTGATCGCCATGCCGCCGGTGGAAAAATTCACCGAGCGGCATGCCAGCGCCCCGCCGTCGGGCAGGTACAGATTGACCGGGATATCCAGCGGCACACGGTGCGCGCTGCGCACCTGGCGGGTTTCGCTGGCCGTGGCGATCGTGGCGCCGAGCAGCACCATGTTGTAGAGCGTCCAGGCCAGGTTGAACCAGATCGTCTGCTGCTCGCCGCTGCCGCCGACATAGATCAGCCGCAGCACGCCGGCGATCACGCCGACCACATTGAGCAGCAGCAGGAACAGATACGGCTTGGCGATCTGCGCATCGAAATAACTGCGCGCCACCAGCCCGCCCTTGGGCGTGACGTTGAACTTGCCGAGCTTGGGATTGAGCAAGGCCACCAGCGTGGGGCGGAAGATGTACCAGGCCAGCGTGGTCTCGTAGACCTCGTTCCACAACAGATGGCGGAAGCGGCTCTGCACGCGCAGGTTGGTCAGATTGGCCTGCAGGATGTGCGGCAGCGCATAGGCCAGGATCATCAACGCCGACGCCTGGATCACATGCGCGCCGAAGAACAGGTACGCCAGCGGCGCGGTGAGATAGATGATGCGCGGCAGCCCGTAGAAGAAGTGCAGCATCGCGTTGAGATAGCACAGCCGCTGCGACAGCTTGAGCCCGCGACCGAGCAGGGGATTATCGATGCGCGCGATCTGCGCCATGCCGCGCGCCCAGCGGATGCGCTGCGCCACATGCCCGGACAGGCTCTCGGTGGCCAGTCCCGCCGCCTGCGGCACCGCCAGATACGCGGTGCGATAGCCGCGACGCTGCAATTTGAGCGCGGTGTGCGCATCTTCGGTCACGGTTTCCACCGCCACACCGCCGACCTCTTCCAGCGCGGTGCGCTTGATCACCGCGCACGAGCCGCAGAAGAACGTGGCGTTCCATTGGTCGTTGCCATCCTGCAACAGGCCGTAGAACAGCTCGCCTTCGTTGGGTACCTTGCCGTGCGTATCGAGGTTGCGCTCGAACGGATCCGGCGAGAAGAAGTAGTGCGGCATCTGCACCAGCGCCAGCTTGGTGTCGCGCAGAAACCAGCCCATCGCCACCTGCAGGAACGAGCGGGTCGGGATGTGGTCGCAATCGAAGATGGCCACGTATTGACCGCTGCACTTCTTCAACGCCGCATTGATGTTGCCGGCCTTGGCGTGCGCATTGTTGGTGCGGGTGACGTAGTTGATGCCGACCTCGGCGCAGAACTCGCGGAACTCGTCGCGGCGTCCGTCATCGAGCAGGTGGATGGTGATCTTGCCGGCCGGCCAATCGATCACGCTGGCGGCCAGCACGGTGGTGCGCACTACCGACAACGGCTCGTTGTAGGTGGGGATGAACACGTCCACGCTCGGCCACAGGCTCTGGTCGGCAGGCAAGGGCGCCGGCTTGCGATTGAGCGGCCACAGCACCTGGAAATAGCCGAGCACCAGGATCACGAATGCATACAGCTCCGCGCCGAGCAGGCCCAGGCCGAGAATGAAATCCACCGCGCTGCCCACGCCCATGGTCTGGGTCGTGCGCCACCAGATGTAGCGGCACGACACCGCCAGCGACATGCTCATCATCATCAGGATGACCACCCGCCCGCCACGGTTGCGCACCGCCAGCGCCACCGCGAACAGCACACCGGAAAACACCATCTGCTGGGTGACATCCATCGGCACGGCCACCACGAACACCAGCAGCAGGCCACCCAGCAGCCACAGCGCCCAGGTTGCCAACGTGGGCAACGGTGATGCGGAACGAAGGCGGGCTGTGGTCATCGGGCAATCCTGGAAACGTGGCAGACGTGCGGCAACGCAGCGGCAATCGCCTGACGCGCTTGCCGGGAAGGACGGAAGTGAGGCGTCAACGCGAGCGCAGGCGCTGCAGCGGGCTATGCGCAGAGCTGCGCGCGTCGGCCTGCAGCAGGCGCTGGAACAGTTGTTCCAGCGGTGTCTGCGCCGGTCGCTCCGGCGGCGGCGATGCGCGCACGCCGGGCTCATCGCGCTGCCGCAATTTGCGCAGCGGCGCCAGCGCATCGCCCGGCGATCCGTTGGCTGTCCGGTCGGTGGGTGCTGCGACGTGCATCTCAGGCGACGGTCGGTCGGCAAGCGGCGCGCCTGGTGCGACCGCCGCAACTGAGGGTGCTGCCGGCACGTGCCCCGGCGCCACCACAGCCTCCCGCGCAGCCGGCGCGGCCTGCCCCGTTGCCGGCGCCTCGGCAGGCGTCATGCCCGGCTTGCGCGGCGGCAGCTGGGTGTACGCAAAATCGTGATATCCCTCGCTCGCCTGCGTCCCCAGACGCGCGAACAGGCCCGAGACATCGTCGTGTCCCTGCGCGTTTTTGGTGTTCTTCGGTGCCATCACAGTCCCCTTGCCCGATCGCACATGGTCATGCCGTCCGCGCCAACACAAACAGGCGCAGATCGACGGTATCGGCTGGCGCGCTCTGCACCGCCAGCCCTGCCAGCATCCCCAATTGCTGGAACCATCCCTCATACACACCCTGCAGGAAACCATCGCTCCATGCGGCCCCGTCCAGCGCCACGCTCAACGGCGCACCGCCATGCCGGATCTGCACATGGTCCGGGTGTTCGTCCATCGTGCACCGGCCCCAGTCGCAGCTGTCCCAGATCGCGTTGGCGGCCTGTTGCACCTGGTCCAGCGCGATGCAGGGTGCCAGCCTGTGCTCGCGCGCGAAGCGGCGGCCGATCCGGGCCATCAAGGTGGCCAGGTCATGCTCGGGCAGCGCGGCGCCGAACTCCTCGGCCATCGCCCGCACAAAGCCCAGCCACTGTCGGGAGCAGCTCCGCGTGCGGTACAGCGACAAGGGGTCGAGTGCAGGCATTCAACAGGCTTCGCGAGGGAGGGACGTCACATACGACGGTTGCACCAAAAGTGATGCAAGCGTGATGCCAATGTTAACGTTTGCCAACCAGCGATTGAGAGATGCATCTCACTTTTCCGGGCATTCCCTGACAGCGGCACATACTTTTTGGCAGTTAATGCCGGCCTGCGTCAGTCGTTGCCGCCCCCGGTCAGGCGCCTTCGGGCATCGGCGGCAGACCGAACACGTCGCGCAGGTAGCGCAGGTAGCCGGCGTCCTCACACATGCTCTTGCCCGGCGAATCGCTGAGCTTGGCCACCGGCTGGCCGTTGCAGCGGACCATCTTGATGACGATCTGCAACGGCGTCGGTCCCAGGTCGTTGGTCAGGCTGGTGCCCACCCCGAACGCCAGCCGGCAGCGGGTGTGGAAGTGCGCGTACAGGCGCATCACCTTGTCGATGTTGAGGCCATCGCTGAAGACCAGCACCTTGGTCTTGGGATCGATGCGGTGGGCTTCCAGGTGCGCGATCACCCGCTCGCCCCATTCGAACGGGTCGCCGGAGTCGTGGCGCATGCCGTCGAACAGCTTGCAGAAATACAGGTCGAAATCGCGCAGAAACGCGTCCAGCCCCACGATGTCCGACAGCGCAATGCCCAGATCGCCACGGTACTCGCGCGCCCACGATTCCAGCGCGGCGACCTGGCTGTCGCGCAGCCGCGGCCCCAGCGCCTGGAATGCCTGCAGGTATTCGTGCGCCATCGTGCCCAGCGTGGTCAGCCCGTAGTGCTTGGCGAAATACACGTTGCTGGTGCCCACGAACTGCTCGCCCAGGCCATCGCGCAGCAGCGGCAGCAGCTCGCCGTGCCAGTGCCGCGAGTAACGGCGACGGGTGCCGTAGTCGGCGATCTTGCAGCCGGCCGGCATGTTGCGCAGGCTGCTCACCTTGGCGCGCAGGCGGCTGCGGCCCTCTTCGAAATCCGGCTCGGAGGTGTTGCGGAACCACACCTCGTTGATGATCGCCAGCAGCGGCACTTCGAACAGGATGGTGTGCAGCCACGGGCCGCGGATGGTCAGTTCGATCTCGCCCGGGTGGGTGGCCGACGCCGACAGCTGCAGATACTTGCGGTCCAGATGGAATAGCGCCAGAAAGTCGGCGAAGTCCGGCTTGATGAAACGCAGGCTGCGCAGGTAGTCCACCTCGTCCTCGCGCAGGCGCAGCCGGCACAAGGCATCGATCTCGCGCGAGATCTCATCGATGAACTGCGCCAGATCCACGCCCGGCGTGCGGCATTTGAAGCGGTACTCGACCTGCGCGGCCGGATGCTGATGCAGCACCGCCTGCATCATGGTGAATTTGTACAGGTCGGTGTCGAGCAGCGAATGGATGATCATGCGGCCGGATTATGCCCGCAGCGGCGGTGGCCGCGCGTGCATTGGGCATGACCTGAGCGCCGGCCGCGATGCACCCGCCCTGCGCCCAGGGCGCACGCTCCGGCACGCTGGCCAGGTCGAAGTTTCGAGGGTGTCCGCGGGAGCGAATGGGGCCATCGGCTGTTCGGTGCCACGCACCAGCGGCGCCAGTCAGCTCCACAAGGCCACCGATCGCAGATCCACTCCCCGAGCGCCTGCACAGTAGGATGACCACCCGCAAAGGCCGCGCCGGCTAGTCGCCAGGCACGGCCGCCCGTCGATGCATCAACGTGCCAGCACCTGCTGCGCCGGCTTGCCCTGCACGGTGAAGTCGCTGTCGCCCGGGCCGCCGGCGGCAGGGTCGGTGTACCAGCACCACAGCGCAATGCCGTCCACGCCATGGGCCTGCAACACGGTGCGCCACTGCTGCAGCACCTGCAGTTGCAGGCGGGTATCCACTGCGGCGGTACGTTGCTCCGGGCTTTCCCAGGGCGCTGCCAGGCTGCCGCGCGCCGAGCGCAGGCCCAGTTCGGCCACCCACACCGGCTTGCCCACGCGTTGCCCCAGATCCTGCAGGCGCTGCGCGGCGGCAGTCATTTCCGCAGCGCGCGCGCCGGCAGCGTCGGACAGGCGCGGATACAGGCTGGTGCCGACCGCGTCGAACAGCGACCAGTAACGGAAGGTTTCTGCATGCTCCATCCCGTCGGCCACGTACAGCAGCTTGCCGCGATAGACCTTGCGCACCGCCGCGACCAACTCTGGCCATTGCGGTGCGTCCTGCAGCTTGCGCAGTTCGGTGCCGACCACCAGCGCCTCGGCGTGTTCGTCTTCGGCCAGCTGCGCCAGCGGCAGCAGCGCCTGTCGATACGCCGCAAACCAGGCGGCCTGATCGGCAGGCGCCACCTCGCCGGCCCAGTGACCGGGCACCCACACGTGCACCTTGAGCGTGGGCTGCAGGCCGGAACGATGGCTCTGCCGCAGCGCTGCGCGCATCGCATCCAGGCTGCTGTCGCTGCCCAGCACCGGGTCGTTCGACTGCGGGTTCGCCTGCCAGACGAAGGCCACCAGCAGCGCCTTGCGCGCACCGGTGGCAGCCAGCGCATCCAGCGACTGCGCAGCGGCAGCGCTCTGCCACGGCGCATTGGCGGAGACCTTGACGTTGGCACCCATCCACATCGGCGCGGCCGCGTTGCAGCCATTGGCCAGCAGGCACACGGCGAGCAACGCCGCGAGAATTAAAACGCGCTTGAACATGCGGCGGACACCTCGCTGGTGGGCGCTGCACTGCCCTGCACGCACTTGCCCGTATGCAACCTTGCGTTACCCACGTCCGGCTGAAGCGCGGTGGCGGTTGCAGGGCCGGCTGGCGCGGCGGCGCTCAGCTGCGCTGCCACATGCGCCTGGATCGCCGCATCCGCCTCGGCCAACGGGGTCACTGCGGCCGCAGCGGCCGGCGTCGCCACGCGCGCGACCGGCAGCGACACCGGCGCGGCCACGACCACCGCCTCGCCCCGCAGCAGCGACTGTTCGTCGGCAGGCGCCGCACGCATCCAGCTGCCCCAGCCCTGCGGTTGCACCCAGGCCGCGCCGATCAGGCCGAGCAGCAGCAATCCCGCAGCCTGACTGCGCTGGTCGGCCTGCAGGGCGCGCAGCAACAAGGCCGCCGGCACCCACAGTAGCAACAAGGCATCGAAACCGGCCCAGCCGAGCGCGAACGAGAGTGCGGCCGCACAGATCACCGTGCCGGCGCTGGCCACAACGCCACGCATCAGCGCAGCGTTGTGCGCCCGCGCTACCAACGCCAACACCGGGAAGCAGGCCACCGCCGCCACGCCCCAACGCACCGCCGGCAACCAGCCTTCGGCCTGCTCGGCCAGCGGCAATGGCAGCGGACTGGCCGCGTGCCCGATGCTCGACAAGGTCGGCCACGGCGCGTTGAACACGGTCAGATTGACGTAGGCCCACATGCCAACCAGAAACGCAAACGGCAGATAGCACACCAGGTAAAACGAGCCCGGCGCCTTGCGCAACATCTGCGGCGGCATCACCAGCAGCAGCCACGGCGCCACCATCGTCGACAACGCCAACGTCTGCAGATCCAGGCACAGCAGGATGCACAGCCACCCGGCGATACGCAGGTAGGTGAAGGCTTCCACCGGCGCCTGCAGGCGGCGCAGCGTGCGGCACAAGCCGTAGAACGCCAGCAGGCCCACGGCCTGACTGCCGCCCGCGGCGATCGGCAGCAGGAACAGCGGGTTGCAACCCACCAGCAACGTCAGCCCGCTGGCCCAGCCGCGCCCGAACACGCCAGCCAGATCGCGCCACAGCAACGACAGGAACAGCGCATTGGCAGCCACCGCCAGGAACGGCCATACCTGAAACGGCAGATCCCAACGGTGCAACGCCAGATCCACCGCCCATGCCAGCAACCCGCTGGCCGGCACACCAATGCCGGGCGTGGTGGTCGGTGCAACAGCGCCCAGCGACTGCACCAACAACGGCTGGCTCAGCAGCGACAACGCCACCACGGCCACCAGAAACGCCGGCAAGCCACTGTCGCGACGCGCTACCGGCTCACTCTTCGAGTGCGGCGCGGCGTTCGTTTTCCGAATGCTTGCTGATGCCATGCGTGGTCTTCTCCCAATAGAACGGATTGCGGATCAACTGCCATAGACCCTTGAAGGCGGCGATCGATTGCAACGCCCAGTAAAACGGTACCGTCAACGCGTACGGCGCCAACTTGAAGTAGTCGCGCTTGAACGCGGCCACCAGCGTGATGTAGATGAAGAACGCATTGGCCAGCAGCAGATTGACCATCGAGATCGCGGCCAGCCACGGCGGGAAGATGGCATCGAACACGCGTGCACCGCTCAGCACGCTGACCAGGCACAACGTCCACATCACCGGCACACCCAGTGCGATGAAGAAATTGCCGCCGATAAAGAACTGGAAACCCCAGAATCCCTTGAACCCGGTGCTGCGATACAGATGCACCGGGTCGCGCATGTGCACCAGCCAGGTCTGCATGTAGCCCTTGAGCCAGCGTGAGCGCTGCCGGATCCAGTTGGGAATGCTGACGTTGGCTTCTTCGAACGTGGTGGAATTGACCACGTTGACGCGGTAGCCGTTCTGGATCAGCCGCACGCCCAGGTCGGCGTCTTCGGTCACGTTGTACGGGTCCCATGCGCGCACCTGGCGCAACACATCCAGACGGAAGTGATTGGAGGTGCCGCCCAGCGGAATCGGGATGCGCAGGTATTCCAGCGCCGGCAGGTAGAAGTCGAACCAGAGCGTGTACTCCAGCGTGAACATCCGCGTCAGCCAGTTTTCGTCGGCGTTGTAGTAGTTCAGCCGCGCCTGGATGCACACCACATCCTTTTCGGCCTTGCGGAACGCCGCCACCACGCGCTTGAGCTGATCCGGCTCGGGTTTGTCTTCGGCGTCGTAGATGGTGAGTAGTTCGCCACGCGCAAAGTGCAGCGCGTAGTTGCAGGCCTTGGGCTTGGTCTTGGGCTGCGATGGCGGCACCCGGATGATTTCGAAGAACGCTTCCAGGCCGAGTTTCTTGGCCGCTTCGATGGTGTCGAAGTCGTCGGCTTCCAGCACCAGCTTCACGTCGAGCTTGCTGATCGGGTAATCGAGCTTGCGCAGCGCGTTGGCCAGGATCGGCAACACCTCCGGTTCCTTGTACATCGGCACCAGCACGGTGTAGACCGGCAGGTCGTCGTCGCGCAGCGCGGCCACTTCGTCTTCGGTGACCTTGATGTCGATGCGGTGGCGCGAGCCGAACCACACCAGCAACAGCTTCAAGCCGAAGGTCGCCAGGAAGCCGAACGCCACCAGCACGTTGACGGCGATCAGCGTAGGCACCGGGAACAGCACCATCGCGATCAGCAATACCGCCGCGATCGCCCACAACGTGAACTTCTGCCCGCGCGTGACCACCTGGCGCGCCGAGTAGGTCGGTGCGTGCGAGGCGAGCAGGTTCAAGGCGTTGTCGGTGAGCTGCTCGTCGGCGTAGCGCTGCAGGCTCCAGATGATGTCGAACTTGGCAGTGCCGACAAACCGCACCTCTTCGTCGTAATGCGCACGCGCCCAGGCGAACAACGCCGGGTCGGGGTCGGCCACGGCCAGTACCAGCACGCCGTCTTCGCGCTTCCACGGCAACACCAGGCGTTGCGCATAGCTATCCAGGTCGCCGGGGGTGAGCAGGCTCGGATCCGGCGGCTGCTGCACAAGATCGATGAACTCCAGCCCGAAGTGCGCGGCGACGATGGCGTAGAACCGCTGCGCCGGTACACCGCGCTGGGCCAGGATCACATCGCCCAGCCGCGAATTCCAACGCTGCTGCAAGGCCAGCGCCGAGCGCAGCTGTTCGTCGGTGATGACGCCTGCCGTGACCAGCGCGCGACCCAACAGACCACGTTCGCGGCCGATGTCCGGCGCCCGTCCCAGCGCTTCCATTTCGCAGGTGACCGTCATTGTCGTGGCGTCCTCAGAAACGCCACCAGGCGGCCACGAAGGGCCCGCCTGCGGCGCCGGTATTGCGGCCCATCACCGGCTGTTGGTAGCCCAACTGCCACTGGCTGCCACCCGGCGCGGTGTACAGCGTGGACAACTGCAGCTTGGTGAGGTCGTAGTTGGTGCCGGTGGCGACGAAGCCGACGCCGCCAGCAGAGCCGGGGACATCAAAGTTGCTACGTCCGTTGCCCAGGCCCTGGATCACGTTGAGCTCGCCCAGCAGCAACCAGCTCGGAGTCAGGCTCAGACCGGTGGATGCATCCACCCGCACTTCGTCGGAGGCGGCGCTGCCACGCAGGCGCACTGCGCCACCCAGGTCGACGTAGCCGTTGCGCCCGCCAAGCGTGTAACCGCGGCCACGGCTGTAACGCAGCTCCAGGCCGTAGTCGCCCAGGCCAAGCGCAGGATCGGAATTCGCGTCGGGATTATTCGGATGATAGGTCTTGCTGCGGCCGTAGGCGGGGATGCTGACCAACGCCTGCACCGAGCTGCGCCACACATCGTTCTGCGCGCTCGGCAGCGCATAGCGCAAGCCGATTTCCTGATCGGCAAAGCCGGTGGTCGTGGTCTGCTGCCGTCCGCTCACGGCATCGTGGCTGCTGAAGCCGATGTCGTTGAAATAGAAATTGCCGATGACGCTGAGCATGTCGGTCAGGCCATGCTCGACGTAGACATTGAGCTGGTCCTGGCGACTGCGGCCGTTGCCATCGAATTGCTGGCCGTCGCCAAAGGTCGTGCGGTGATGGCTGTCGTCGAACCATCCTCGGCCATCGCTATGCAGCGCCTTGACGATCACCAACGTGTCGCCCTGCGGCTGGGTCCAGGCACCGGCGATGGCGCTACCCGGTAACGCGGCCAGCGCGCAGCTCAAGGCGAGTGCCGACATCGCGGCCACCGACAGGCGGCGGGCGTTACGGGCAGGAGTAGACGATGCAACAACCGGACTGGACTGCCCGGAGGTGAGGCACGACTGACGTACCCGCGAGCGCGGGTCGTTCTGTAAGGACATTTGTACGATTCCTGATGGGGGACCCGTTAGGGACAGGAAGCACGGGCTGGATCACACTTCGCGGCGAAACGTATCACAGTTTCGCCCGCGCCCTCATCACAGATTTATCACCAATTTAACGCCAGCAACTTCATTTCTGGCGCAACAATCGCGGCACCTGCGCGGCGGCATGGGTCCAGATCGCCAGCCACACCCCGACCCGGGTCAAGGGCCCGCGCTCAGCGGCCTCGAATTTGCGGAAATACCGCCACAATCCACGATGTTTATGCCATTCCACGAAAAATGGCCGCGCACGACTGGAGACGCCGCGCACATGCACCACCTGCAGGTCGTTGGCCACCGCGACCAGCGCGCCGGCCTGACGGGCGCGCCGGCACAGGTCCAGGTCCTCGGCGTGCAGGCGATAACGGCCGTCCCAGCCGTCCAGGCGATCAAACAGGCTGCGCTGCATCAGCATCAAGGCGCCCGAGATCGCATCCACCGGCTGCAGGGCAAGCGACGGATTGGCGGGCACGGCGAGCTGGGCAGCGGCACGCGGCGCGCGCAGCATCGCGGCAAAGTCCGGGTCGCGGCGGCGCACGGCCGCATCCGGCCGACCCTGCTCGTCCACCTGCTCCACCCCCAGCAGCACCGCCGCATGCCCATCGGCGCGCGCGCACAACTGCACCAGGGTATCGGTTTCGACCATCAGATCCGGGTTGATGAAGACCAGCCAGGGCGCCTGCGAGTCGCGCGCCCCCTGATTGCAGGCGGTGGCAAAGCCTGGATTGTCCGGGTTGGCGATGAAGTGCACCCGCGCATCGGCCAGCGCATGCCGCTGCACTACGTCCAGGGTGTCGTCGCTGGACGCGTTGTCGACCACCCGGATCTCGCCGACGCCGTCGGCCGCACGTAGCCGCGACAGGCAGGCATCGATGGTGCTGCTGCTCTGATAGGTGACAACGACGGCGGCGATCTGGACTGGAGTCATCCGGCCATTATCCGGTGCCGGGAGCGCGCAGCGCCATCGCGGCAGCGTGCCGGCATGGCGGCCGGCGGCGGCACGGGGCATACTGCGCGCCCGACGGCCGCCACGCGGCCTGGTTCGGCGCCGCCTGCGGCACTCCCACACTTGATTGTTGAGATGACGGCCAGCGACCTTTCGGTTTCGCGCTGCCCTTCCACTCCATGTCGCGCGAACGCCTGATGGCGCCAGCGCGACAACGACGGCCCGGCAGCGCCGTCCGTGTTGTCGCCGGCCTGCATGCCGGACACATTGGATCGGCCTCGTGCAGCTGGTCTATACCAATCGTGTTTTCGCCAGCATGGCTGCGGAGCGCGCGCCCATGAGTGCGACCCATCAGGTGCATGGCATGAGCCTGGAGCTGGCCCTGCCCGACTGGCCGGCACTGAGCATGGATGAAATCCGCCACGTGCTGCAGCGGTTCGCCGGGCTTGGCGCCGACCAGGGCGTGCATTGGCACAGCGCGCGTCCGTTCTCCGCTGCCGCCTGCGTACAGACCGCGTCCGGCGCGGTGATCGTCAAACGCCACCACCGCAGCGTGCGCAGTGTCGCGGCCTTGCGCGAAGAACACAGCTTCATGGCGCACCTGCGCTGGGCCGGCGCGCCGGTGGTGGAGGTGCTGTACGCGGCTGACGGTCAGACCGCTCTTGCGCAGGACCAATGGGTCTACGAAGTGCAACGCGTCGGGGCGGGACGCGACCTGTATCGCGATGCACTGTCGTGGACGCCGTTTAGCCACGTCGAGCATGCGCAGGCCGCAGGGGCTGCGCTTGCGCAGCTGCACCACGCCGCGCAGGGCTTCGATGCGCCGCCGCGCTCCACCAATGTTCTGGTCGCCAACCTGCGGCTGTTTACCCAGCAGGATCCGGTGCAGGCGCTGCAGCGCGCCTTGCCCGCGCGGCCGCAGCTGGCCGCAGCGTTGCAGGCGCTGCCCTGGCAGCACGATCTGGCCACGCACCTGCTGCCCTGGCATGCGCGTGCCTGGCCGCTGCTGTCTGCGCCGGATGCGATGCCGCCGCTGTGGACGCATGGCGACTGGCATGCGTCCAATCTGCTGTGGAATACCGACCACGGCGCCGGCGAGGTCAGCGCGATCTTCGATTTCGGATTGAGCGATCGCAGCAGTGCCTTGTTCGATCTGGCCACCGCGATCGAACGCAACCTGATCCCGTGGCTGCAGCTGGATACCGGCGCGCGCGCGCAGGCGCAGCTGCAACAACTCGATGCCTTGCTGGATGGCTATGCGCTGCATCGCCCACTCAGTGCAGGACAGCTGCGCTGCCTGGCCGCGCTGCTGCCGATCGTGCATGCCGATTTCGCCTTGAGCGAGATCGAGTACTTCGCCGGCATCACGCGCTCGCCCGACAACGTGGATATCGCCTATCACCGCTATCTGCTGGGCCACGCGGACTGGTTTGCCAGTGCCGATGGTCAAACGCTGCTTGCGCATCTGCATGCGCGCGCGGCGCTGCTGCGATGAGCGGCAACCCCGTCTATTTCCTCCCCCCTTTTGCGAGTTCTGTGCATGTCCCGTCTGTCGCTAGTTGCACTTCCCCGTCGCCCGCTGACGCTCGCCCTGGCGCTGGGCCTGGCCACCCCTGCGTTGGCGCAACAGCAGCAACCCGGCGCGTCCGCGGTGCAGCTGGACACGGTCAACGTGCTGGGCGAGCGCAGCGATAGCAGCACGGCGTTGGGCGGCTTCGGCGCCACGCGCCTGCTCGATGCACCGGCGTCCATCGCAGTGATCGAGCGCCAGCAACTGCTCGATCGCCAGGCGCGCGTGCTCAGCGAGGTGCTGCGCGCCGATGCCTCGACCGGCGATGCGTATGCGCCGATCGGCTATTACGAGAACTTCGTGGTGCGCGGCTATTCGCTCAATGCCGCCAACAGCTATCGCATCAACGGGCTGAGCGCGGTGGGCGAGCAGTCGATTGCGCTGGAAAACAAGCAGCAGGTGCAGATCCTCAAGGGCCTGGCCGGGCTGCAGTCGGGCGTCAACGAGCCGGCCGGCTTGATCGACTACCGCACCAAGCGCCCCGAGCACGTGCGCAGCGTGACCCTGGGCACCGACGAGCAGGGCTCGCGCTATGTCGCCGCCGATCTGGGCGACTGGTTCGGCGCCGAGCGCACGCTCGGCCTGCGGGTGAATGCCGCGCGCGAAGACATCGACAGCTATGTCGATCACGCCGATGGCTACCGCAACTTTCTGTCGCTGGCCGGCGACTGGAAGATCAGCGCGCAATCGCTGCTGCAGCTGGACGTGGAATACCAGCATCGCCAGCAACGCTCGGTGCCCGGCTACCAATTGCTCGGTGGCACGCAGGTGCCGCGCGACATCGATGTGCACCGCCTGCTCGGTTACCAGCCGTGGGCACGACCGGTGGAAATGGACTCGCTCAACGCGCAGTTGCGCTATGCGTATCAGTTCAACGACGACTGGCGCGGCACTGCCGAGGCCTCGCGCAGCCGCTCGGCGATCAACGATTTTTCCGCATTCGCCTGGGGCTGCTACGGCGCGGCAAGCTGTGCCGACATCGCCACGCCCAACTTCTTCAGCGCGCAAGGCGAGTACGACGTCTACGACTATCGCAGCCCCGACGACACCCGCGTGCACGATCAACTACGCGCCACCCTCGAAGGCCATGCGGTCACCGGCGTGCTGGAGCATCACCTGAGCATCGGCGGCGACTGGCTGCGCCGCACCATCGATCGTTTCGGCTCGGTCAACGAGTTCGTCGGCAGCGGCAGCATCGACCGCGACCCTGAGGTCTTTGCACAGACCGATGTGGCGCTGGACCCCAAGCAACGCCGCCTGGATAGCCGTCAACGCGCGCTGGTGCTGGCCGACCGCATCGGCCTGGGCACACAGTGGGAGCTGGCGCTGGGCGCGCGCGCGGTGCGCCTGGACGAGCGCGCCTTCGACCGCGATGGCCTGCTGGAACGGCGCACGCGCAAGGATGCGGTGCTGCCGCAGGCTGCGCTGCTGTTCAAGCCGCAGCAAAACATGTCGCTGTATGCCAGCTACGCCAAGAGCCTTGCCGCCGGTAGCACGGCGCCCTGGTTTGCCGACAACGCCGATGAAATCCTGCCGCCGACCAATGCCTACCAGCTGGAAACCGGCGCCAAGGTGGAGCTGGATGGCCTGCGCCTGGGCGCGGCGCTGTTCGATATCCGGCAGGCGTATCAGTTCACCCAACCGCAGGCCGATGGCGGCCTGCGGTTCGTGCAGCAGGGCCGCCTGCACAACCGCGGGCTGGAACTGTCTGCCGACGGGGCGGCCACCGAGCAGTTGCGTGTGTTCGCCAGCGTCGCCGCCATCCGCGCGCGCGCCGAAGACACCGACATTGCCGCCTACGAAGGCCATCAGGCGATCAATGTGCCCAAGCTGCGTGCCAGCGTGCAGGCCGACTACAGCGTGCCCGGTGTCGATGGCCTGGCGGTGCTGGCAGGCGTGCAATACAGCGGCCGCAAGTTCGCCGACCGGCTCGGCAATGCCAGCGTGCCGGCCTACACCGTGGCCAACCTGGGTGCGCGTTACGCCACTGCGCTGGGCGGGGTGGCGACCACCTGGCGTCTGAACGTGGACAACGTGTTCGACAAACGCTACTGGCGCGATTCCGGCGAATACCAGGGCGATGCCTATCTGTTTCCGGGTGCGCCGCGTACGGCGCGGCTGACGGTGCAGGTGGATTTTTGAGGCCTGCTGCCCCCATCCGCCCTTCGGGCACCCTCCCCCGCAGGCGGAGGAAGGACCTCGAAGCGAGTCAGCCGTGCTTGTGCGTGTTTCAGGCAATGGCTGAAACAGCAGGCACCAGTTGAAGGCAGGGACTCAGCGGTGAGGGCGCTATCGCGTTTCCATCGCACGCAGATTCGGGGCATCGCGCAGCATCCACTTCCGACCGCACCGCTGTTTTGCACGGGTTGCACCTCTCCCACCGCTGTCCCCTTTCCATCAGGCATTGCATGTCGTTGCTCGAATCCATCGCCGTTGTGATCAACCTGCTGGGCGTGTGGCTGACCGCGCGGCGCATCCGCTGGTGCTGGCCGGTGGGCATCGTGGCGGTGGCCGTGTACGCCTGGCTGTTCTATCAGTGGAAGCTGTATTCGGACATGCTGCTGCAAGGGGTCTACGTGCTGACCCAGCTTTATGGATGGTGGCACTGGCGGCGCGGCGCCGCTGCAGAAACGCGGATTCGCCCGCTGCCGATGCCGGCTGCGGAACTGTGGCTGTCGCTGTGCATCGGCGCGGCGTTCGCTGCCGCGCTCGGCGCCTACATGCATCACCGCACCGATGCCGCACTGCCCTGGCTGGACGCGGCACTGGCCAGCTTCAGCCTGGTCGCCAGTGTGTGGGCGGCGCGCAAGCGCATCGCCAACTGGGTGTTGTGGATCGTGCTCGACTGCATCTACGTCGGCGTGTTCGTCAGCAAGGCTCTGTATCCCACTGCCCTGCTCTACGCGGGCTTCGTGGCGTTGGCGGTCTACGGCTGGCGCAGCTGGAAAACCCAACAGACCCGGAACCTGACAACGGCACGCTGAGCCCGGTGCGGTTTGCGTGCGCGTTCTTCTTTACCATCGCGGTATGCACGATCTTCATCTCATTGCCTGGCCGATGGGCCGTATCTCCAAGTGGCGGCGCGCCGCATGACCGCCTCGCGCCAACATGCCATCACCGACATCATCGCCGCGCAGATCGCCGCCGGCGAATGGGGCCCGGACCAGCGCCTGCCGGTGGAGCGCGCGCTGGCCGAGCGCTTCGACTGCACCCGCATCACCCTGCGTGAAGCCTTGCAGCATCTCGAAGCCGAAGGCCGCATCTACCGCGAGAACCGCCGTGGCTGGTTCGTCAGCGCACCACGCGTGCGCTACGACCCCACCAGCATCGCCGGCTTCATGCAGTACGTGGCCGCGCAGGGGCGCAAACCGCGCACCGAACTGCTGAGCGCGACCCGCCAGCCCGCAGGCGCTGCGTTTGCGGCCGCGTTGCGCCTGGACACGCCCTACGAGGACGTCTTCGTGCTGCAGCGCCGGCGCTGGATCGACCGCCGCGCCGTGCTGCTGGAAACCAATGTGGTGCTGGCAGCGTGGGCGCCGGGCCTGCTCGAGCACGAGTTGGCCGGCTCGCTGTCGAGCGTGTTCAACCAGAAGCTCGGGCTGTTCCTGAGCCGCGCGCAGCTGTCGATGCATCCGGCCGGCCTGGACGCCACGCAGGCCCTGCTGCTGCAGTCCACCACCGGCACGCCGTGTTTCCGCCTGCGGCGGATCAGCTTCGCCGAAGACGGCCGCGCGGTGGAGCTGGATATCGAATCCTGGCGCCACGATGCGCTGGACGTCGTGGTACGCACCGATGCGCCGACGCGGGATGCACTTTAGCGCCGGGATTCGGGATTCGGGAATCGGGAATCGGGAATCGGGAATCGATGACGAGCATCGCGTACGCCTTTCTTCGTTGCGTCTGTCGTGCATCGTTGCGACCTGTCCGCGGCTGACAACACGCCAACGGCTGAAGTGGATGCGTCATGCACGCTCAAAGCGTGCATGACGCAGTGAGGGACAACGGCGCTGTGCCTGCCTGGCAACTGCGCAGCCGTTCTTGTCTGTCGCCCTGCAATGATTCCGTCGCTACTGCCGCGCCAACGTATCGGCCAGGCTCGGCCGTGCCATCGCTACGCGTCGAACAACATGCGTTGCGGGTCCGGCGGCGGCAGGTCGGCGAGCAGCTGGGCAAGTTGGTCGCGTTGCGCACGCAGCGGGTCGTGCATCAGGAAATTGGCCAGCCGCGCGTGCCAGGCCGGCCAGCGGGTGGCCAGCGCATCCATGTCGCCATCGGCCGGACGGCCTTCGCGTGGCGAGGCGACGAAGGCGGTATCGCACAGCACATTGCGCCATCCCAGCCCGCCCATGCGCAGGCTCAAATCCACCAGCGCGGCGTACCACGAACCATAACTGCTGGCATCCAGGCCGCCGGCCTTGCGCCGCGCACTGCCGCGCAACAGCACCGCATGGCCGACCGCCGAGGGCAGCTCCGGATGCAGCGGCGGCATCGCCGCGCAGGCGGCGGCGAGCCGTTCCGGCGCATCCGGCATGGGGTTGAGTTCGCCCAGGCGCGGCCAGCTACAGGCTTCGCCCACATTGCTCCATGGCGTCGCCGTGGCGATGGCGGCATCGCGCGCGAAACACGCGCTCAACTGGCCAAGCCAGCCCGGCAGCGGGCAGGCATCCACCCCCAGCACCACCACGTCGGCGTCGCCGCAGGCGCTGAGCATTTCATCCAGATGCGCCACCTCGCCCAGCATGCGCTGGCGACGGGTGTGGTGCGCTTGCAGCTGCGTGCGCGCCAGCCAGTGCTCGATCACCGCGCGGCCGCGCGGGCCGGCCTGCGCATCGTCGGCCAGCCACACCCGCGTGCCGGCCGGCGTGGCTGCATCCAGTGCACCCAGACAGGCATCCAACGCCTCGTCGTCGGTGCCGACCGGCACCAGCACGACGGGCAGTGCCGCACTCATTGCGGCTTCTGGCTGGGTTTCAGCGGCTCCATGGCCTTGAACTTCTGGCCGTACTCATCGGTGAGATTGCGTGCTTCCTGCGGGTTGCGCACGATCGACGGGGTGATCAGCACGATGACTTCGCGGCGGGTGTTGCTCTTTCCCTTGGTTCCGAACAACGCGCCGACTACAGGAAGCTTGCTCAGGAAGGGCACGCCATCGCTCGTATCCGTGGTTGTGTCATCAATCAGACCGGCCAGCATGATCGTGTCACCGCTTTGCACAGCAGCTTCTGTTTTGACACGGCGGGTGTTGATGTCGACGTTACAGGCTGCTGCGTTTACCGTTGCGGTCGCCGAAGTACATGCGGCGGGCCGATCACCGGGGCTACTTACTTCTTGGACGATATCCAAAAACACCATCCCGTCCTTCGTCACACGCGGACGCACCTTCAGAATCACGCCAGTATCAATGTATTGCACAGAAGAGAAACTACTGTCGCTACCAAGGCCGGTGTTGATCGACGTTGAATTGATTGCGATGCGCGAGCCGACGTTGAGCGTTGCCTCTGCATTATTTCGCACAAACACCGAAGGCGTTTGGAGCAGTCGCACATTTGTCACCCGATCCAACGCCGTGATGATGGCAGCCGCATTCTTGCCCAGGAACGTCCACTGAGCGCCACCTGCACCGGTGATTTTCCCCGCGATATCGCCCCAGATGTTTCTCCCCGCCGCGCTCGCCAAGCCGGCACCAGCGCCAATTCCGGTTGCATTGACGGCCGAGTCTGCTGCTGCATTGACTGCGTTTTCGAAGTACCAATTGACGCCGTAGCTCAGGTCACCGGTCAAATTCACCTCGGCCACCTGCGCTTCGATATGCACCTGCATCGGCATCACGTCGAGCTTTTCGATGACGTCGCGGATGGACGTCCATGCCTGCGGGGTGGAGCGCACCAGCAAGGTATTGGTTTCGGCTACTGCCGATACGCCGACCTTGTCGCCTTGCACTTCCAGCGTTACCGCGCCATTGCCGTTGCTGCGCGGCGACAATTGCAGGCTGCCGTTGCCGAGCCCGCCGCCACTGCTGCCACCGGTGCCGCTGCTGCCGAACTCACCGCCCACCGTGCCGCTGCTGCCCCCACTTTCGCCGACGCTGCCGCCGGTCATGCCGGAGCTGCCGCCCATGCTGCTGTCGCGATTACCCAATGCGCCGCCTAGCACGCTGGTTTCCGAGCCCGGCGCCAGCGAAGCGCTGGAGTCGCCGCTGTTGCTGCGCCCACCGAACACTTCCGACAACCGATCGGCCAGGTCCTTGGCCTTGATGTACTTCAATTCGTAGGAGAACAGCCGCACGCCGCCGCCGGCGCTGTCGATGCGGTCCAGCCACTGCTGGATCTGGTCCAGATAGCGCGGCTGCGGGGTGATTACCAGCACCGCATTGGCGTTTTCCAGCGGCATGAAACGGAACATGCCGGCGCTGGGCGTCTTGCTCTGTTCGCCGAACACCTTTTCCAGATCCGCGCTGACCTTTTCGGCCTTGCCGGACTGGATCGGGAACACGCCGACCGACATGCCCGACAACCAGTCCACGTCGAAGATCTGCACGGTGCGCAGGTAGTTTTCCAGCTCGGCGCGGGTGCCGCCCAGGGTGATCACGTTGCGCGCCGGATCGGTACCGACGATGGCGTTCGGGCGCGCGTACGGCTCCAGCACCTTCTTCATTTCGCTGGCGGAGATGAACTTCAACGGCACCACGCGCACTTCGAAACCGCGTGCGGCCGACGGCGACGCGGTGCTGGGCGCGACGGTGCCGGCCAGCGCCTGGTCGGCCGGCACGATGTTGTAGCGGCCACCGCTGAACACCATGCGCGCATTGTTCCAGCCCAGCACCATCTCCAGCAGGTTCAAGGCCTGCGCCGGAGAAACCGGGTTGGGCGTGGCCAGGGTCACGGTGCCCTGCACGCCGGGGGCGATGACGTAGTTCTGCCCGAGCATGTCGCCCAGGATCGCCTTGACCACCGCCTGCACCGATTCGCCTTCGAAGTTGAAGGTGGCGCTGCCGCTGCTGGCCATGCCCAGGGTCGGAGCGGGGGCGCCGGCAGCGCTCTGGTTGATCATGGTGCCGCTGCCGCGCCGGATCACCGGGCTGGGCTTGGCGCTGGCGTTGCCATTGCCGTCGGCGCGTTGATCGGCAGCGGTCTGGGTGGCGCCGGCAGCGCCGACTTGCGGATCCAGGCGCGCATTGCGGCGCACGTCCGGCGGCGGAGTGGTGGCACAACCGGCCAGCAGGCCAATCAGCAGGGACACGGGAAACAGGCGCGGCGTCATGCGTTCACTCATTGGGTCTGACCGGGGGTAGAGCCGCTTTGGCGCTGCTGTTGCAGCTGGCGGCGTCGGGCTTCGATACGTTCGCGGATGGCACGCATCTGATCGTCGGAGGGGCGTGGGGCTTCCTGCGCGCCATCACTGCGTTGCGGCGGCACCGTCGGCGGGGCTTGCCCGCCAGGCTGCTGCTGTGTCGGCGGGGTGGCAGGCTGCGGCTGAGGCGGTTGCACGGTCGCGGCGGCATCGGGTGACGGCAACGGCGGGACCGCGCCCGCAGCACCACGCGCGGCGGCGTTGGCGGTCGGCGGTTGCCCGCCCTGACCGTTGAACACGTGCAATTCCAGGGTCTGGGTGCCGCCGGGGCCTTCGATGGTGGCACTGCGCGGCTGCAGGGCCAGCAGGCGCCAGCCCTTGACTGCTTCGCCGCCGAGCTGCACGCGCACCGAGTCCTGCGGGTCCAGGGTCAGCGTGGCCATCTTGAAGTTTTCGGTCAGCAGCACGCCGGTCAGGCGCACCGTCGAGGCCGCGCCGCTGCCGTCGTTGCCGGACAGGAAGAACGGATGCGGCAGGCGGTCTTCGGCGAAAGCCGGGTGCGCGGCGATCTCCGAATATTTTTCGAAAGCTCCCAGCCGCTCCGGCGCAGGCGCCGGCAAGGTGGGCAGGCGCTGCACCAGCGCCGGGTCGTCCGGGAGCAGTTCCACGCGCTTGCCCAGCCCGGCCACGGCAAGCATGCATACCAGCAGCGCCCAGCCGACCACCGTGGCCAGCAACCAGGTGCGCAACCCGATCAGGTCAAGGCGCATTGCTGGCCTCCCCGGCGGCGGCGGCGGGCGCGGCATCGGTATTCAACGGCGCAGCGCTGGCACCGGGACGCAGATACCCTGCCAGCTCGAACGCGATGTCCAGGCCATTGCCGCTTTCGTTGGGCGAGAGTTGGTAGCGCTGTGCCATCACATTGAGGTTATCCACGAACAGCCGCGGCGTGCCGTTTTCCAGGCTGTACAACACCGAGGCGAGCTCCGGCGTGCCGCAGCGCAAGCGCACCTGCACCGCCACACGGGTGAAGCGGCCCTTGCTCTCCGGCTGCAACGGCGAGCGGTTGCTGATGGCGCAACTGCGATTGCCGGGGCTGGCGTCCACCACTGCGCGTTCCAGCCGCTGCACCAGCCCGGCCGAGGCCAGTTCGGCAGAGGTTTCCGGCAAGAATCCCGGGCGGCTTTCCAGCGTCTGCCGCGCCTGTCGCAGCCGCTGGCTGACCTGTGGCGCCTGCTGCAGTTGCACGCGCACGCGCAGCTCGCGCTCGCGCAGCGATTGCAGCTCGTCCTGCACGGCAATCATCGGCTGGGTGAACCATGGGTGCACCAGCACCAGGTACGCCACGCCGAGCACCAGCAGCAGCAGGCCCAATGCGATCCAGCGATCGCGCTCAACGCTGCGTGGCATCGGCCGCCTCCTTCGCATCGGGGCCGGCCAGCTCGGCAGTGATGGTGAAACGGTCGACATTGCGACCGGCATCGCTCTGCAGCACGCCGGTCAGCGATGGCGTACGCCACAGCGGCGAGCCTTCCAGACGACGCACCAATGACGAGGCTTCGTTGCTCAAACCGATCAGCTGCAACTGCCCGCCTTCGACCGAGAATTTTTCCAGATAGGTGCCTCCGGGCAGGCGCCGGCTCAGCTCGTCCCAGATTTCCACCGAGGTCGGACGCGTGGCGCGCTGCTGCTGGAAGAAGCTGGCACCTTCGACCAGATCCACCAGCTGCTGGCGCTCGGCAGCCACCTGACGCGCGCGCGCGGCGTTGGCCTGGACCTTGGCGCGCAGGTCGTCGGCGGCCTGACGGCGATTGTCCAGCAGCAGCCAGCCGGCCACTGCCAGCAACACCACCGCGGTGGCGGCGAGCAGCAGGTTCCAGCGTTGCATCGGGTCGCTGCGCCGCAACCGGCGTGCCGGCGGCAGCAGGTTCACACCCAATGGGGCGCCCTGCGCATCGGCCACATCGATGCCGGACAACGCGTTGGTCCAGGCGTCGGGCACACCGGCCGGGCCATCGATCATGCGCCGCGGCACCACCACCAGTTCGGCATCGAGCTGGCCGTCTTCGCGCACATCGAGCACGCGCGCATCGAAATACACCTGGTCGGCGGTGAACGGGGTCTGCCGGTCGATTTCAAAACGTGCCACGTCCTGCAGTCGCGCGGCGGCGGCGGCGGGCAGGCGCAACGGGCGCCGCAACGCATGCGCCGACGGCAACAGCCAATGCCGCGGCAGGCCATCCAGCGCCGTCGGCAGCACGGCGTTGACTTCCTGCGGCTGCACCGGCCACGGCAGGCTGGCGATCGCCTCGCGGGTCTGATCGCGGTGACGCAGCAACTGCAAGGTCTGCCCATCGAGTTGCAACAACAGGCGCGCCTGCGACAGGCCCAATTGCCATTGCCAACGCTGCGGCAACCACGCCAGCAGCGAGTGCTGCCACCAACGCCAGAAGCCTCCGGCTCCCGGCATGGCGCGTACGCCGATACGACCCAAGGTATCCCGCCATGCGGTCATTGCACTGCTGCTCCCTCTTCCCAACGCAACACGGTGTAGGCCGATCCCGGAACTGCAGACGCGCTTGTCGACACGACCGCCCGCAATACAGCCTCGCGTCCCTGACTCAGTCGCGCCCGGCTCTCGATACTATAAGTGTCAGACCCACCGACCGTCGCCTCGCTGCCCGGCAAACCCGGCGGCGCGTCACGCTGGGCCAGCAGTTGCTGCGCATCCAGGCCCATCGCGGTCAACACCGGGCCGGGCGCAAAGCGCGCTTCCGGGCGCGAGCGGCCGCTGTACAAGGTGATGTTGGGCAGCAACTTGCGATACAACTCGCTGTCCATGCCCAGCACCAGGCGCAGTTCGCCCAGGGTCTCGAACGGGCTGTCCTTTGCGCCATACGGCAGGCCGGCATCGGCGTAATCGCGGTCTTCCGCGCCGCCGCCGGGCTGGCTCAGCGAATCGCCATCGCGCCAATCGACGATGGCACCGGCAATGCGCGTATCGCGACCCTGCTCGCCGCCCACGGCACGCACCAGCCCGGCCAACAGCGCCGGCTCGGCCATGTTCAGATCCACCTTGCCGCTCTCGTCAGTGATACGGATCTCCACGCTGGCGTCGTCCATCTGCCAACGATAGCGTCGGCCGTCTGCGCGCCAGCGTGCCTGGGTATCGGCGCTCTGCAAGCGCGACAGTGCGTATTCCAGGCCGGCACGCGCGTATTCCTGCGCCTGCGCGCCGTTGCGCAGCATAGTGCCTTGCAGGGCTTCCACGCGCGCGGTGAGCGCAAACGCGCCGATCATCGCGGTGAGCAGGGCGATCAGCCACAACACCAGCACCAAGGCGGCGCCACGTATCCGGCTCATTGCCCCGCTCCAGGATTGCTGGATTGCGGCAACGCCACTATCAACGGCGGCCATGCAGCGCCGCCGCTGCGGATCTCGATACGCACCATCAACGGCAGGCGGTCGTGCCATTCCCACTGCGGCAACCATCCGCTCAGGCGGCCGTTCTGCGGATCCATGCCACGGTAGCGAAAGCTCACCTGCTGCACGCCTTGCGCCAGCGGCTCCGGCGGCAGCTTGCTGCCTTCCTCGATCGACTTGCCCGATTGCAGCATCGTCAACGCAATTTGCAAGGTGCGCTGCTCGCCATCGCCCACCACCGACAACTCGTGCAGGTACGGGCCGCCGCGTCCCAGGTAATCCGGCACATCGGCGGCAAAGCGCATGCGCTGCGGTTCGCCGACGAACAGCATCGGTTGCTGGCTTTGCGGGTCGATGCTCATCGCCAGCGGCAACGCGGCGGCCAACCGACGGCGCAGGAATTCTTCCACCGCGCGCACGCGCTCGCTGCGTTGGGCGATCGCCTCGCCACGCTGGCTCACCGCGCTGGCCGAGCGCAAGGTGGCAAACGCCAATGCCAGCCCGCCGACCAGCAGCATCGTGGCCAGCAGCACTTCGATCAGGGTGAAGCCTGCGCTGCGCGAACGTATCACGGCGCGGTGTCCTGCGCGGTGGCGGCCACCAGGCGCAAGGTGCGCCACTGCAGCAGTTGATTGGGCGCCTCGCCCCAACGCACCACCAGGGTCAGTTGCAGCAGCTTGTGCGCGCCAGGGGCCACCGGCGCCTGCGGATTGCGTCGCGGTTCGTCGTACGGGCGCACATCCATCGACCAACGGAAATGCCCGTCCTCGAACGTGCCTTGCTGCTGCTCGGGCACCAGCGGCTTGTCCATGCCTTGCAACGCCAGCAGCGATTGCGCATGCAGGGTCGCACGCGTGCTGTCGTCAGCCGCGCGCACCTGGCGTGCAGCGCCGGACAACGACCCCAGCAACAGGCTCAATGCCAGGGCAAGCAACGCGAAGGCGACGATCACCTCGATCAGCGTGTAACCGCGTTGACGCTTCATGGCGCAGGCGCCCGCAGCGGGCCGGAACGCACTTCGCCGGTGATCCAGCCTACATCCACGCGCCAGCGCGCGTCCTTGACCTGCAGATCGATGCGGCCGCCGGTGGAAGCGCCATCGGGGAAGAACTGGATGGCGCCCTGATCTTCCCGCGACTGCACCTGACGCGCGCCGGTGAAGCGCACCTGCAGCGACGACGGCAGATCGCCATGATGGCCGCCGGGCGCTTCCCAACGGCGCTGCAGCGGGTCGATCAGGAAGCGTTGCGGGGTGCCGGTGGCGATTGCCTGGGTGCGCGTATAGCGCAGTTGCGATGCGATCGCCTTGCCGGCGGTGCGCAGGCGCATGCCATCGATGCCGCCGTTCAATGCGGCCGCAGCCAGCACACCGGCCATCGCGATCAACGCGATGACCAGCAGCATTTCAAGCAGCGAGCTGCCACGCGTGCGGGTGCGGCCAGGACCGACTCCATGCGGACGACGCAACGGCTGACATGCAACGCGCATGGCGAGGGCTTATTGGTACTTGATGTCCGAGTCGTAGCTGCTGCCGCCAGGGCGACCATCCTTGCCCAGGCTGATCAGGTCGAACGGCTGGCCATCGCCCGGCGCGCGGTACTCGATGGTGTGACCCCACGGGTCGTTGAGTTCCGCCGGCTTGGCGTACGGGCCCAGCCAGCCGCTGCTGCCGCCGGGCTGGGTGACTAGGTCATCCAGCTTGCTCGGCAGCTTGCCGGTGTCGAGCTGGAAGTTTTCGATCTTGCCGGCCAGGGTCTGGATCTGCGACTTGGCCAGATTGGCCTTGCCGCGATCGGCACCACCCAGCACACGGCTACCCACCAGGGTGAGCACCGCGCCGATCAGCACGATGACGATGATGATTTCCAGCAAGCTCATGCCGGCCTGGCCTGCGCGCGACGGACTACGGGTGATGGAGCGCTTGATCATGAACGATTTCCTTGCACGTCGATGAAGGATGCTGCCGCTACCAGATGACACAGCGGCGATTGCATTGGTTCCCGCGTAGGTGTCGAGCGGTCACCGGAACGTTGTTGTGAAGACGCCGCGCAAGTGAAAGCGCTGCGTGCGGTTAAGCCAGTGTACGAGCGATGCGGGCCGCTGCCGAGTCCCGCTTGCGCCCGCCTGGCTGCGCAGTCGTCTCGCCCGCCGCTCTCAGCCGATCGCATTGGTGAGGTCATACAGCGGTACCAGCACCGAAATGATGACAAGCCCCACCACCGACGCCAGGACCAGCGTGATCAGCGGCACCAGTGCGGCCAGCGCACGGTCGATCGCTTGCGCGGTTTCCAGCTCGAAGGTATCGGCGGTCTTGAGCAACATCGTATCCAGCGCACCGGATTCTTCGCCGACCTGGATCATCTGCAGGGCCAGCCGCGGAAAGCGCTTGCCGCGCGCCAGCGACATCGCCAGGCCATGCCCGTTCTTGACGTCGTCGGCCGCGTTGGCCACATCCTCGACCAGGGCCAGATTGGACATCACGTTGCGCGCGATGCCGATCGCCGCCAGCAACGGCACGCCGTTGCGCAACAAGGTGCCCAGGGTACGCGTCAGCCGTGCGGTTTCCAGGCGCGCGATCAGGCTGCCGACCACTTTCTGGCGCAGCAGCCATTCGTCCAGGGATGCGCGGAAGGCGGCATTGCGCCGCTTGCGATCCAGCCATAACCCGAGCACGCCGGGCACCACGATCAGCACGAGCCACCAGTCGCGCACCAGCAAACCCACGCTCAGCACCGCCTGGGTGAACCACGGCAACGCGACATCCAGGCTTTCGTACATCTGCGCGAATTGCGGCACCACGTAGCCCAGTAGAAACAACAGCGCGCAACCGACCACCGCCAGCAGGATCGCCGGATAGATCAACGCGTTGATCACTTTGCCCTTGAGCGCGCGGCTGCGTTCCAGGTAATCGGCCAACCGTTGCAAGGTGTCCTGCATGCTGCCGCCGGCTTCGCCTGCACGCACCATGTTGATGTACAGCTTGGAGAACAACCCGTGCTGCCGCTCCAGTGCAGACGACAGCGGCGCACCGCCGCGCACGGTGTCGCGGATGTCGCCGATGACGCGCCGGCTTTTTTCGTCTTCCGGCAGATCCATCAGGATCGACAACGCACGATCCAGCGGCTGCCCGGCACCGATCAAGGTCGACAGCTGCTGGGTGAACTGTACCAGCGCCGCATTGTCGAACGGCTTCTTGCGCAGCAGCATGCGCAGCGACGGCGAATCGTTTTCGCCGGTGGCCAGCCGCGTTTCCACCGGCAGATGGCCCTGCTCCTGCAGACGCAGCGCCACCTCGGCATCGCTGCCCGCCTCCATCTGGCCGTCGAGCATTTCGCCGTGGGCGTCCAGGGCTTTGTAGCGGTACAGGGGCATCAGGATGGAAGGCCGGGATTCGGGATTCGGGATTCGGGATTCGGTAAAAGCGCGATACCGCGCTGCGTTGGCGCGACTGGGCGCACCTGTGTGCGTGCGCGACGCGTTGCCGAGACCTTGCCCTGCTTATCTTCCGATGCCGAGCATCCGATGCTCATTGTGGCTCCGTTGACTCTCACGCATCCTCCGTCACGCGCAGCACTTCTTCGATGGTGGTTTCCCCGCGCAAGGCCTTGGACAGGCCGTCTTCGTACATGGTGCGCATGCCGGCCTTGCGCGCGAGCTGTTCGATCTCGCCCATGCCGGCGCGGCGCATCACCGCGCGCCGCAGTTCGTCGTTCATCACCAGGAACTCGACGATGGTGGTGCGGCCGAGATAGCCGGTCGGTGCAGCGGCCGAAGCTCGCGGCCGATACAGGTAAATCTCGCCATCGGGCTGCAGACGGCGCAGATCGAACTTGTCGATCTCCTCCGGCGATGCGGCGTAGCGTTCGGCGTTGTCCAGGTCGAGCTTGCGCACCAGGCGCTGCGCCAGGATGCCGTTGATGGTGGAGGTCAGCAGGTAATCTTCCACGCCCATGTCGAGCAGACGGGTGATGCCGCCGGCCGCGTTGTTGGTGTGCAGCGTGGACAGCACCAGGTGGCCGGTGAGCGCGGACTGGATCGCAATGCGCGCGGTTTCCAGATCGCGCATTTCGCCGATCATGATGATGTCCGGGTCCTGGCGCACGATGCTGCGTAGCGCGTTGGCAAAATCCAGCCCGATCTGCGGCTTGGCCTGGATCTGGTTGATGCCTTCGATCTGGTACTCAACCGGGTCTTCGACGGTGATGATCTTCACGTCGGAGGTATTGAGCTGGCTCAGCGCGGTGTACAGCGTGGTGGTCTTGCCCGAGCCGGTGGGGCCGGTCACCAGCATGATGCCGTGCGGTTGCTCGAGCACCTTGCGGAACTGCGGCAGGAAGTCTTCGGTAAATCCCAGCTTGTAGAAATCGAACACCACTGTTTCGCGATCGAGCAGACGCATCACCACGCTCTCGCCGTGCGCGGTCGGCACGGTGCTGACGCGCAGATCCAGCTCCTTGCCCTGTACGCGCAGCATGATGCGACCGTCCTGCGGCAGGCGGCGCTCGGCGATATTGAGCTTGGCCATGATCTTGATGCGGCTGATCACCGCGGCGGTGAGCTTGGCCGGCGGGCTTTCGCCCTCCACCAGCACGCCATCGACGCGGTAGCGCACCTTGAGGCGGCTTTCGAACGGTTCGATATGGATGTCCGATGCGCGCAATTCCACTGCGTGCTGGATCACCAGATTCACCAGGCGAATCACCGGCGCTTCGGAGGCCAGATCGCGCAGCGCTTCGATGTCGTCGCTGCTGTTGGCATCGCCATCGGCGGTCTCGACGATGGTACCCATCGCACTGCGGCCCTGGCCGTACCAGCGCTCGATCAGATCGTCGATTTCCGAACGCAGGCCGACCTGCAGGAACAACGCACAGCCGGTGGCAAGACGCACTGCATCGATGGCGTAATCGTCGTACGGATCGGCGATCCACAGATCCAGCCGGCCATCGCGTTCGCCCACCGGGCACAGATGAAATTGTTTGAGAAAACGCAGCGACAGGCCCTGCACGTCGGGCAGCATTTCCGGAGGTGTATCGCCGAGTTGGCGTGCATCCACCAACGGCAGGCCGAGTACATCGGCGCAGGTCTCGGCATGATCGCGCTCGGACACCAGGCCCAGGCGGCCGAGCAGGGCCAGCAGGCCCATGCCGGATTCGGCCTGCAACTGGCGTGCGCGCAGCAGGTCGGAGTCCTTCAGACGACGGCGTTCAAGCAACGCTTCGACGATGCGCGTTTCCGCACTTCGATGCTCAATTGGATCGACGGCAACCGCGTTCACACTCGTCTCCACTGGTCCGGCGCCGACTGTAGCAGTTTGCCGCGACGATCAACCGCACGCATCTGAATCGTCCTGAAAAACAATGCCCCCGGTGATTGGCCGGGGGCATTGGTCACACTATTGCGCTACTTACTGTCGTGCAACGAGGGTCAGCTTCGCGTAATCGGATGCGCCTACCAGTTTGATGTAGTAGGTGCCCGCCTTCGGTGCAGTGAAACGGACGGTTTCGCTGTTGCCGGGGCGCGTGGACTTGGCATCGAAACTGGTGGCGCTGGGCTCGGCTTCATAGCTGACGTACACCGACACATCGCCGGTACCGCCGTAGGTCATGAAGCTCAGTACCGCACCGGCCTTGGCCTCGAAGCTGTACAGCGTGGAGCTGCCGTAGGTGCCGCTCAGACCGGCCACCGGCGCCTTGTTGGTCAGTGCGATGGCAGTCGGTGCGCAGGTCTCGGTGGCCGGATCGCACGGCTCCACCAGTACCGCTTCGAGCGCAGCCTTGGCATCGACGATGCCGCTGCCGATTGGGGTGCTGGCCGGCGGGGTCACCGGGAAGCGGCGGCTGGTCTGCTTCAGCAACGCCTCGACCGCAGCCGGAGTCAGCGGGCCGTCGCCCAGGCCGATCGCTGCGCTCTGCACCAGGGCCACGACGCCCGCCACGTGCGGGGACGCCATCGAGGTGCCGCCCAAGCCCATATAGGTATAGCTTCCCGAGGTCGGCGTGGTCGCACCGGTGTAACCGGCCTGCCAGATGTAACCACCCGGGTTGCCGTCCACGCTGCCGCCGCCGCCGGGACCGGACAAGTCCACCTTGCTGCCGTAGTTGGAGTAATAGGTGATGCCGCCGGTGATGCGGGTGGCGCCCACGGTGATGGTGTTGTTGCAGCTGGCCGGCGAATGGTTGGCCGCATCTTCGCCGCTATTGCCCGCCGCCACGACCACGGTGGTGCCGCGCGACACCGCACCGTTGATGGCCAGCTGGGTGGCCGAATCGCAGGGCTCGCCCCCACCCAGGCTCATGTTGATCACCTCTGCCGGGTTGGTGTTGGCCGGCACGCCTTCGACCGTACCGCCGGAGGCCCACACGATGGCGTCGGCGATGTCGGAGGTGTAGCCGCCGCAACGGCCGAGCACGCGCACCGGCAGGATGGTCGACTTGGGCGCGACGCCGGCCATGCCGACGCCGTTATTGGTCGCCTCGGCCACGGTGCCGGAAACGTGGGTGCCGTGCCAGGAGCTTTCCTGGGCGACCGAGCCGCTGTAGCAGACGTTGTCGGCCTCTTCCCAATCGCCGTAATCCAGTGCACCCGGGACGCGGGCGTCGGTCGGGCGACGCGAGACTTCGGCGTCGGTGATGAAGTCGTAACCCTGCAGGAGGTTGCCGGCAAAATCGGGATGGCCCGGCAGGATGCCGGTGTCCAGTACCGCCACCACCACGCCGGCGCCCTGGGACAGATCCCATGCGGCCGGCGCATTGATGCCGCCGTTGGGGTTGCTCAGGTGCCACTGGTACTGCGCATACAGCGGGTCGTTGGGAACCAGCTGCGGGCTCACATCGGTGGCGGCAACACTCTTCTTGATCTCGACCGGACGCAACATGCGGTCGATCTGCACGTCGGCGACGGACGGGTCATTCCTGAGCTCGACGACCACCTTGTCCACCTGTGCGGCGGTCAGTGTGCTGGACAGCTTGATCAGGTCCGAGCCGATGCCGAGCTTGCGCACATACGTCGCCTTGGCGGCGGCTGCGCTGCTGCGTGCGCCGGTCGCGGCGCCGACCCGGCCGACCGCGGCCTGCACGGCATTGAGCTTGCTGCCGCGATCGGTCGCAGCGGCGGTGTTGTCCTTGTAGCGCACGATCAGGCGGCTACTGAATGGGGCGCCGGCCGAAGCGGACTGGGTCGGTTCCTTGACCAGCAGTTTCGGTGCGGCAGCCAGGGTGCCGGACGCACCAAGGGCCATCATCAGGATGGCGCCGGTCAGCGGGGTGAGGCGGAAGGTCTTGTCGATCACGGTGAAATCCTCTTCGTGTTTTTCGTGAATCAGGCTTGGAACGGGGTCGACAACACCGCGCAGCCGTGAGCCGGCCTGCGGCAGTTGATCGATCGCTCCTGGTACGGCCATCACTCCATGCGAATCCGTTGGCTGGCCTAGCCACGGTCCTTGCCCGCCCCCTCAGGCCTTACCGCGGCGGCGCAGCTCGGCGCCGCCGCGTTTGATGCAACCCGTGTTACCAGCCGAAACCGGCACCCACGCCGATCGAGCTGTCGTCGCCGCTCAGCGCACCGCCCACGGTCAACGTGGCGCGCGGGCTGATCGCACGCTGGTAGCCCACCGACAACGCCGATTCGCCGTTCTGGAAACCGACACCGGCACCGATGCGGTTTTGCGAGGCGATACCGGCCACGCTGGCGGACATGTTCAACATCGCCGAGCTCATCGCGCCCTGACGATCCAGGCGACGGTTCTGCCGACGCAGACGGTCTTCGATATCGCCCTGATAGCTTTCGAAGCTGTCGGCCATCGCGCTGTAGCGGCTGTCGGTGTAGCTGTTGGCCGCGGCGACGCCGCTGTCCAACTGGCCCTTGTTCACCGCATCGGTGGCACGCGTACCGGCCGCCACATTGGCCACCTGCCGCTCGCCCCCGACGCTGCCCACCGACACCGTGTTGGCGCGATCGGCCACCGAGCCCTGACCCAAGGCCACCGCACCTTGTGCACTGGCGCGTGCGCCCTGGCCGATCGCGGTACCGGACGCCGCACTGACCTGCGCACCCTCGCCCATCGCCACCGCATTGGTCGCCACCGCCGCAATCTGCGTATTGGCACCCACTGCCGTGCTGCCGTCGGCATTGACGCGCGCATTGCTGCCGATCGCGGTGTCGTTGGGGCCGTGCGCGTAGGCGCTACCGCCGATCGCGGTACCGGTCACGTGGTTGGCCACTGCCGACGCACCGACTGCGGTGGAGGTTGCCGCCGGCGTGATGCTGCCGACCACTGCCGCCGTCGGGGTGCCCTGCACGCCGGCAGTCGCGGTGGCGGTGCCGACGTTGCTTGCTGCATCGCTGGCAGCGGGTGCAGCGACAGCCGGCACCGCGGCGGTACGCAGCGACGTGGTGCTGGCAACCGCAGTGCCGCCACGTGCATCCAGTTGGGTGACCTTGGTATCCAGCGCGGTCAATGCCGCGCCCACGTTGTTGTAGCTGGCGCCCTGAATCACGTAGGTCGGCGCAACGAACACGCCTTGCGCGCCGATCGCCGCGCCGCCGCCGAGGAAGCTGGCGGCATTGCTGAGCGACTGGAACAACTGACCGCCGTTGATCGCGTCAAGGCTGGCATCGGCGATCGCGCCGGCGCCCACGTTGACGATGCGGCGCGTGGCCGGACCGCCGCGGCCATTGCCGCTGCCCACCGAGACCGTGTTGGCCTCGTAGGTGCGCGAACCCGAGCCCAACGCCACCGAATCGGCGCCGGTTGCGCCGGCATTGGCGCCCAAGGCGACGCTGTTGACCGCACTCTGGCGGACAAAGGAGTTGTAGCCCAGCGCCACGCTCTTCTCGCCGATGGCGTTGGTCTGCTGACCCATCGCGGTGCTGTTCGTGCCGCTGGCGCTGCTGTCCACGCCCACCGCGCTGGCCCCTGCGCCGCTGGCGCTGCTGCCGGCGGCAATGGCGACACTGCGTGCACCGCTGGCAGTGGCACCGGCACCTGCGGCGGTGGCGCGATCACCGGTTGCCACGGCCACGCCGGTGCCGGTGGTCTTGACCATGCCACTGGTGGTTTGCACATCGGCCGCCAAGGCATCGAGCTGCCCCTTGTTGACGGCATCGCTGGCGGCCTGGCCGTCGCTGACATTGACGATGCGACGCGTCGCCGGACCGCCGCGGCCATTGCCGCTACCCACCGACACCGTGTTGGCATCGTAGGTGCGCGAGCCCGAGCCCAAGGCCACCGAATCGGCACCGCTGGCACCGGCATTGGCACCCAGGGCCACTGCATTGCTGCCGCTTTCGCGCACGAAGGAGTTGTAACCCAGCGCCACGCCGTTTTCGCCGATGGAATTGGTCTGACGGCCCATCGCGGTGCTGTTCACGCCACTGGCGCTGCTGTCCACACCCATCGCACTGGCACCGGTTGCCGAGGCGCTGCTGCCGGAGGCAATGGCAACGCTGCGTGCGCCGGTGGCGACAGCGCCGGAGCCGGCAGCCGTGCTGCGCTCGCCGGTTGCGGTGGCCACTGCATCGCCGGTGGTCTTGAACTTGCTGCTGGTGTTCTGCACATCGGCCGACACCGCATCCAGCTGGCCCTTGTTGACCGCATCGGTCGCCGCCTGGCCATCGCTGACGTTGACGATGCGACGCGTCGCCGGACCGCCGCGGCCGTTGCCGCTACCGATGGACACGGTGTCGGCTTCGTAGGTGCGCGAGCCCGAGCCCAAGGCCACCGAATCGGCACCGGTTGCGCCGGCATTGGCACCCAGGGCCACGCCGTTGACCGCACTCTGGCGAACGAACGAGTTGTAGCCCACCGAGACCGCGTTTTCGCCGATCACATTGACCTGGCGGCCGACACCGGTGCTGTTGACGCCGGTGGCCGACGCATCCACGCCGATCACGCTGGCGCCGACCGCATCGGCGCGGCTGTTGCCGCCCAGTGCGAGCGTGTTGTTGGCCAACGCCGCAGCGCTCTGCCCCAATGCGGTGGCATTGGTGCCGTCCGCATACGAGTTCCAGCCGATCGCGGTGGTGTAGTCGGCGGTTGCCCACGCACCCGCACCGAAGGCGGCCGCGCCGGTTCCCGAGGCACGTGCCGGGATGAAGCCGAAGAACGTGCTGCCGCCGACCGCAACGCTTTCGTCGCCGGTGGCTTCGCTGAACTCACCCACGGCCACCGCGCTGGCACCGGAAGCCAGCGATGCGGCGCCGACGGCGGTGCTGTAATCGCTGGACGCCACCGCGCCGTAACCCAGGGCCGACGACAGCCGGCCGCTGGATTCGCTGTAACCGCCAAATGCCGCACTGCCGACGTTGGAGGCCGCACTGCGGAAACCTGCGGCGGTGGCCTGATTGTCCGATGCCACCGCCTCGCTGCCGAGCGCAGTGGTGTAGGTGGAACTTGCCTGCGCACCCGCGCCGTTTGCGGTGGCACCGATATCGCCGGCCAGCGCATTGCTGCCGAACGCGCTGCTGTTTTCGGCCAACGCCTGCGCGTTGTTGCCCACCGCAGCGGCACTGGCGCCGCTGGCCAGCGCATCCAAGCCGACGGCGGTGGCCGCGTCGGCCACCGCCTGTGCACCTGCGCCCATTGCAGTGGTGCCGGTACCGGTGGCGTTGGCGCCCTCGCCCGCGGCCAATGCGTTATCGCCTTCGACATACGCGCCGGCATCGCTGTCGTCGCTGCCGCTGGCCTGGAAGTACTTGCTGGTGGCTGCACCGGCTTCGGCAACCGCGTTGAGCTGGTCCAGGTTCACCGCATCGGTGCCCTGGGTACCGGCCGCCACGTTGGTGATCTGGCGCTCGTTGCCGGCGCTGCCCACCGACACCGCAAAGTCGCGATCGGCGACCGAGTCGGCGCCCAGGGCCACGCTGCTTTCGCCGGTGGATTCGGCAAAGTTGCCCAACGCGGTGCTGTTGAGGCCCGGCGCCCACGCGGCGCCACCCACGGCGGTGGAGAAATCGCCGGAGGCTTCGGTCGGCAACAGGCCGAGCAAGGCGCCGCCGACCGACACGCTGTTGTAGCCGCTGGCCACACTGCCCTGGCCGGCGGCAACGCTGTAGGCGCCAGTGGCGGTCGCGTCGCTACCCACGGCAAGCGTGTTGGAGCCACTGGCGGTGCTGAAGTTGCCTAGCGCGGTGCTGTTGAAACCGCTCGCGGTGGAATAACCGCCGACCGCAGTGGCGTAATTGGCCGTCGCCTGTGCGCCGAAGCCCAGTGCCGCGGCGGTGGTGCCGTCGGCGACGCTTTCTGCGCCGATTGCCGTGGCCGATTCGCCGCTGGCGCTGGCGAAGTAGCCCAGCGCGGTGGATTCGCTGCCCTGCGCCTCGCTCAGCGCGCCGACCGCCAGCGACCCATCGCCATATGCGCCGGCCGCTGCACCCAGTGCAGTGCTCTGCGCGCCGGCTGCTTCGCTCTCGCCACCCACGGCCACGGCATAGTCGCCGCTGGCCTGACTGAAGGCGCCGTTGGACACACTGCCGAAGCCGCTGGCTGCAGCGTTGTAACCGGCGGCATTGGCGTACTGCGCCGTTGCGCTGGCGCCGCTGCCGATGGCCACTGCACCGATCGCGGTGGCATTGCTGCTGGCACCGAAGGCGCTGCTGTAATCGCCATCCGCAGTAGCATTGGAACCGGCCGCCGTTGCATCTTCGCCCTGGGCGACGGCAGTGCCGTCGCCGGTCCCGGCATACAGCCGCGCGGTGGTTTCGGCGGTGCCGGCCACTGCGTTGAGTTGATCCAGATTCACCGCATCGCTGCCTTCAGTACCCGCAGCGACATTGGTGATCTGACGCTGGCCATCCACGCTGCCCACCGACACCGTGTTGGCGCGGTCGGCAACCGAGTTGGCACCCAGCGCCACGCTGTTGTCGGCCGATACACTCGTCGATGCGCCGACG
Source organism: Xanthomonas sp. 10-10 (assembly GCF_040182365.1). Taxonomy (NCBI): domain Bacteria; kingdom Pseudomonadati; phylum Pseudomonadota; class Gammaproteobacteria; order Lysobacterales; family Lysobacteraceae; genus Xanthomonas; species Xanthomonas sp. 10-10. The sequence goes on along the minus strand of NZ_CP144460.1, from coordinate 1,036,604 downwards.
GCAACCGAACCGTTGCCCAGCACGATGGCGGTGTCGCCGATTGCGACCGAGGCATCGCCACCTGCGGCCGAGGTGATGCCGACAGCGACGCTGCCCCTGCCATACGCGGTGCTTTCCGCGCCGATCGAGGTGCTGGTGTCGCCGAACGCCACGCTGGCAAAACCCAATGCGGTGGATTCAAGCCCGTTGCCGATGCTTTCGAAACCGACCGCAGTGGCGCCGCGACCGAAGGCCACGCTGGTGCTGCCAAGCGCGGTGCCGTAGAAGCCCGACGCGGTGCTGTCTGCGCCCAGCGCAGTGGCGTAGCGGTCGCTGGCGATGCTGTTGAAACCCACCGCCGTGGCGTTGTTGACGTTCGCAACTGCACCGCTGCCAACGGCCGTGGTGTTGATGTCCGATGCAATGCTGCTGGACCCCAGCGCCGTGCTGTAATCGGCCAGCGCCGACGCATTGGAACCTGCCGCAACGCTGTCCACGCCTTCGGCGATTGCAGCGCCCTCGCCGGTGGCCACGAAGGTGCGCGCGGTGGTGGATGCGACATCGGAAACGGCGGTGAGCTGATCGAGATTGACCGCATCGGTGCCTTCGGTACCGGCAGCGACGCTGGTGATCTGACGTTCTGCGCCGGCCGCGCCAACCGACACGGTATCGGCGCGCGTGGCGACCGAATTGGCGCCGAGCGCCACCGAGTTGGCGCCGCGTGCGGTGCTGTAGTAACCCAGCGCCGTGCTCAACTCACCGCTGGCCCAGGACTCCGGACCGACTGCGGTTGCGCCTTCGCCCGGTGCATAGGCGAAGTAGCCCACCGCCGTGGCTTCGGTTCCCGACGCCTCGCTCAGCGTGCCGACGGCGGTGGTGTAGGTGCCCGATGCGATCGCACCGGCGCCCAGCGCAGTGGACGCCTCGCCACTGGCCTGGGTCTGCACGAAGAAACCCAACCCGGGAATCAGATCCACCGGACCGCCCACGGCGGTGCTGCTGGTGCCGCTGGCGCTGGTCTGGGTACCGACGGCAGTGGCGTAATCGCCACCGGCGTTGGCCACCGCACCGAATGCCGATGCCTGGGCACCGGCGGCATACGCGCCGACGCCGAACGAGGACGCCGCGAACCCATCGGCATTGGCGCTGGCGCCGACCGCCGTTCCGCCGACACCGGCACTGGTGGCACCGGTGGTGACCGGCACCCCGCCGTTGGTGACCAACGGCTGGCCGTCTGCGTCGACCGCAGCGCCGCCCACGGCCACGCTGGCCGGGCCATTGGCCTGGGCGTTATGGCCGAACGCTGCGCTGTTCTGACCGGAAGCGAGTGCGTTGGCACCCACGGCCGTCGCGTTCTCGGCCACGGCATTGGCGCCGGTGCCGAGCGCGGTGGTTGCAGTACCGACGGCATTGGCGGCATTGCCTGCGGCCAATGCGCTGTCGCCCTCGACATAGGCGCCGACGCTGTCGTCGCCCGGGCTTGCCTTGAAGAACAGCGCGGTGTCTTCGGCCACATCGGCCACATCGCGCAGCTGCGCCACGTTGACCGCATCGGTGGCGTTGATGCCGGCACCGACGTTGGTGATGCGGCGCGTTGCAGGGCCACCGCGCCCATTGCCGCTGCCGACCGACACCACGTCGTCTTCGTGGGTGCGCGAGCCTGCGCCCAGCGCAACCGAGTTGGCACCGGTGACGCCGGCATTGGCGCCCAGCGCCACGCCGTTGACGCCGGCCTGGCGCACAAAACTGTTGTAGCCGATGGCCACGGCGTTTTCGCCAATCGCGTTGGTCTGGCGACCGATCGCGCTGCTGTTCACGCCGCTGGCGCTGCTGTCGGCACCGGTGGCGACGGCGCCGGTGGCGCTGGCCTTGCTGCCGGCACCGATGGCGGTCGCCTTGGCGGCAGGTGCGGAGGCGCCGCGGCCGACTTCGACCGATTGCGCGCTGGCGGGAAGCGGGGTGGCCAATCCGGCGCCACCGAGCGCCAGGGTGATGGCGGCAGCCAGTGCTAGGCTTTGGCGGCGGTCGATGAGCGAGGCTGGAGCAACGGCTCCGGGGCTGTCACCGCTGGCCAGTTCCGAGGCCACGGCCCACACGCCCAATGATTTGTTCCAGACCTTGCGATAAATCCGATTCATCGACGTACGACTCCTGAGTTGTTGGGACTGGTTTTTGGCGAGCGCCCACCCTCGGAAGGCCTTTCGGCCACGCGATTCCCCGTGGTTGTGCGCGCTATGGGCCTTGCGGCGATGGGCGGCTTGCGCCTGCACCCCAGGTAGTCAAAAAGTGAACGCTACCCAACCATAGAACTGCGCAAAGTGTTAACAGCCGTCAAATCAGGCGTCAAGTTTTTGACAGAAAGCGAAGATATGAGTGTTTTCCGTCACACTTCTGCTTGCGTTTATTAGATTTTTGATAATTGTTTGGAAAACAGCGACCTAGATCATGTCTCGCGAGACATTTCGAAGCTGAATAGCCATGCCCATGACGGACAAAAAAGCCCGCTGGCGAGACGCCAGCGGGCTTGGTTGCGCAAAAACGCAGCAGGAATGGGTCAGACGGCAGGTCAGCCCACCGCCAGCCGGCCACAATTGCCTGGCTGGCTCGCCGGCGTTGGCGCCGGAGGCAATTGCGCCAAGGAAATGACGACTACGCCAGGCACCGCTGCCAGGCGTCGACTCATTGGCGCGCCAGCAGACTCACGCCATCGAAGCTGGCCCCCTCCAGTTTGAGCACATAGGTGCCTGCACGCGGCGCGGTAAAGCGCACCGTCTGGCTGGTGCCGCTACGCGTGGAGGCGCCATCGTTGTCGTCGGCACTGGGGACGCGCCCAAGCGCCACGTACAGCGACGCCTGGCCGCTGCCACCGAAGCTGAGAAAGCTCAGCACCTGGCCTGCGGACGCCTGAAAGGTGAACACGCCCGCCTCCCCGGCCACATTGGACACGCCGCGCTGGACCGTGCCGTTTCGCAAGGTCTGGGCATCCAGCGTGCAACCCAGGTCATCGGCATCGCAACGCCGCAGTGCGCGGGCGACCGCCGCGCCCGCGTCGACGATGCCGGTACCGGCCGGGGTTGCCGCAGGCGGCAGCACCGGGAACGTCCGCGCGCTGCGCTTGAGCAGATTTTCCAGTGCCGCCGGCGACAGCGGCGCCTTGCCATCGGCAATCAACGCGCTTTGCACCAATGCCGCCACGCCAGCCACATGCGGCGAGGCCATCGAGGTACCGGCAAACGTGCTGCCGCCGTAGGTGTACTGCCCCGAGGTCGGAGTGGTTTTGCCGGTGTAGAACGTCTGCCAGATGAAGCTGCGGATCGGGCCATCGTCGGTGGCAAAGAACTGCGAGCTGCCGCCGGGCCCGGCCAGATCGACCTGACGGCCGAAATTGCTGTAATCGGTCAGCCCGCCGGTCGCGCGCGTGGCAGCCACCGCGATCACATTGGCGCAATTGGCGGGGCTGGACGTCGACACGTCCGAGGCCTCGTTGCCCGCGGCAACCACCACCGTGGTGCCGCGCGATACCGCACCGTTGATCGCTGACTGGGTCGCCGCATCGCAGGCCCCGCCGCCGCCCAGGCTCAGGTTGATCACTTCGGCAGGATCGCGGTTGTCCGGCACACCGTCGACATGCCCACCGGACGCCCAGACGATGGCGTCGCTGATGTCCGAGCTATAGCCGCCGCAATGCCCGATGACGCGCACCGGAAGAATCTTCGCCTTGTTGGCGACGCCGGCTCCGCCGATTCCGTTGTTGGTGAGTTCGGCAACCGTGCCGGCCACATGCGTGCCGTGCCAGCTGCTGTCTGCAGCCAACGAGAAAATGCCGCAATCGCCATCCTGTTCGACCCAGTCGCCGCGATCCAGCCCGCCCGGTGCGCGCGCATCGCTGTCGCGCCGCGAGACGAACGCATCGGTGATGAAGTCATAGCCGGCCAGGACGTTGCCTGCCAGATCGGGATGGCTGGGCAGGATGCCGGTATCGAGCACGGCAACCACCACGCCTTCGCCGTGCGTGCTGCTCCAGGCCGGGGCAACATTGATGCCGCCCACCGGGTCGAGCAGATGCCACTGGTTGGTCTGCAGCAGCGGGTCGTTGGGCAAAGTGCCGACGGTGGTTTGCAGCGGATACATGCGTCGATCGACCTGTGCAGATTCCACTGCTGGATCGGCCGCCAATGCCTGCACAAGCCGATCGGCATCGGCACGACCGAGCTGGGCGGGCAGCCTGATCAATGCACCGCCCACCGCCAGCGTGCGCAGATACGCAGGCGCCACAGTGCCGCCCGCACGCGCAGCCGGTGCCAGGCGGATCGAGGCACGCGCTGCCGCAGCGGTGATCGTCATCGATGCACTGCGCCCCACATCGCGCGTAGCCACGCGCCCGGCGCGGTATTTGACGATGATTCTGCTGACCGACGCGTCGGCCATGGCCTGTCGACGCTGCGCGCCAGCTGCTGCCGGATCGCGTGTTGCCGCGCCGGCCACCCCGATGCCAAGGGATAGCAGACATGCACAGCAGACGAGTGCAACGATGCGAGAAGAAAAGTGCTGGATCACGATGGAGTTCCTTCAAGGTGGATGCAACGACAAGGACGGGGAGAGCGCAGCCCGGCGTCAGGCCGCGCGTTTGGATGCAAGCGCGCAGGCTATTGCTGAGGGTTACCAGCCGAAACCGGCACCCACGCCGATCGAGCTGTCATCGCCGCTCAGCGCACCGCCCACGGTCAACGTGGCGCGCGGGCTGATCGCACGCTGGTAGCCCACCGACAACGCCGACTCGCCGTTCTGGAAACCGACACCGGCACCGATGCGGTTTTGCGAGGCGATACCGGCCACGCTGGCGGACATGTTCAACATCGCCGAGCTCATCGCGCCCTGACGATCCAGGCGACGGTTCTGCCGACGCAGACGGTCTTCGATATCGCCCTGATAGCTTTCGAAGCTGTCGGCCATCGCGCTGTAGCGGCTGTCGGTGTAGCTGTTGGCCGCGGCGACGCCGCTGTCCAGCTGGCCCTTGTTCACCGCATCGGTGGCACGCGTACCGGCCGCCACATTGGCCACCTGCCGCTCGCCCCCGACGCTGCCCACCGACACCGTGTTGGCGCGATCGGCCACCGAGCCCTGACCCAAGGCCACCGCACCTTGTGCACTGGCGCGTGCGCCCTGGCCGATCGCGGTACCGGACGCCGCACTGACCTGCGCACCCTCGCCCATCGCCACCGCATTGGTCGCCACCGCCGCAATCTGCGTATTGGCACCCACTGCCGTGCTGCCGTCGGCATTGACGCGCGCATTGCTGCCGATCGCGGTGTCGTTGGGGCCGTGCGCGTAGGCGCTACCGCCGATCGCGGTACCGGTCACGTGGTTGGCCACTGCCGACGCACCGACTGCGGTGGAGGTTGCCGCCGGCGTGATGCTGCCGACCACTGCCGCCGTCGGGGTGCCTTGCACGCCATCGGTTGAGCCAAGGCTGCGTGTCGCCGTGTCGCCAGCTGCAGCGACAACAGCCGTCTGCGCGGCCGCGGTGGATGTGGATTGCACAGCGTCCACCGCATCGCCTGTAGCGCCCGCCCCCATAGACCGCGCACCTGCCGACGTCATGCGCGCTGCAGACGCGCGCGATGCGGTTGCAGTCCCCGCACGCGCATCCAGCTCGGTGACCTTGCTGTCCAACGCAGTCAATGCAGCCCCCACGTTGCTGTAACTGCTGCCTTGAATCACATAGGTCGGCGCAACGAACACACCTTGTGCGCCGATCGCCGCACCGCCACCGAGAAAGCTCGCCGCATTGCTCAACGATTGGAACAGCTGGCCACCGTTGATCGCCTCCAGGCTGCCGGCGGCGATCGCACCGGCACCGACGTTGACGAGACGACGCGTTGCCGGACCGCCACGGCCGTTGCCGTTACCCACCGACACCACATTCACCTCGCTGCTGCGTGCGCCCGCGCCCAACGCCACCGAATCGGCACCACTGGCACCGGCATTGGCTCCCAGAGCAACCGCGTTGCGACCGCTCTCGCGGGTAAAGGCGTTGTAGCCCAGCGCCAGGCTGTTGTTGCCCAGTGCGCGCGCCTGTACCCCCAAGGCCACTGCGGCACTGCCCGCTTCGCCGACGAATACACCGACGCTGGCATCGCGCCCGATTGCAATCGCATCCGGCGCATCGGCCTTGGCATTGGTGCCCAAGGCGATGTTGTCGCCGTAGAAGATCGAGGTATCGGCGCCGCTGCCGATGGCAATGCTTCTGGTCGATGCGGCACGCGCGTCGTAACCGATGGCAACCGCTTGTTCGGCCTGCGCGGACGCAGATGCGCCCAGCGACACCGTGCGTGGCCCGAACGAGCCAGCGCTATGGCCGATGGCCACCGCATCGACGTTGTCGTCGTTACCGAAGACATTGGCGTTGTAGCCCAGCGCAATCGCGTAATCGGCCTGGCTGCGCGCACCGGCACCGATGGCGACACCACCCACCCCCGAACTGGCTGCGTTCTGCAGCGTGTTGCTAATCAGCGAATAGCCGCCGATGGTGACGCTGCGCTCCCCGAAGGCTGCCGCGCTGCTGCCCACGGCCACGCTGCTTTCGCCGTTGCTCAGCGCGTCGAAACCGACCGCTGTGGTCAACCTGCCTGCGGCGATCGCATTGAAGCCCAACGCCGACGAAGCAGCGCCACGTGCGGCCGAAAAGCCGCCGAGCGCCGTCGTGGTGTCTTCCCGTGCCTGGGCGCCGAAGCCGACTGCGGTGGACTGCGCGCCGACTGCCGATGCACCGGTGCCGACCGCCGTGGCGAACGTCTGCATCGCAAGCGCACCGCCACCCAATGCCAGCGCACCGCGCGCCTGTGCGGTGGTCGCACGCTCCTGTTGACCGACGATGAAGCCGCTGGCATCGAACAACGGCACACTGGCCACACCGCCCAACGCGACGGCGGATGCATCCGACGCGCTGGCATTGCGGCCAACCGCCACCGCATCGCGGCCGACTGCCGCGCTCCCGGAGCCGAAGGCGTTCGCGCCCTCGCCCAGCGCATTGCTGGCGCTGCCCAGCGCAATGGCGTTGCTGCCCTCTGCAAATGCGGCCGGCTCGTCCACATCGGACTTGGCCGACGCCAGCTGGCTGTCCAGACGCAGGGCAACTGCACGCACGCCATCGAGCTGGCCCACGTTCACCGCGTCGGTTGCTTCGGTGCCGGCGGCGACACTGGTGATCTGTCGGGTCAATCCGGCCTGCACATCGCCCACCGACACCGTGTTGCTGCGGTTCGCATACGAATGCGCGCCCAAGGCCACCGCGCTGGCGGCCGAGCGGTTCCAGGCGTCGTCGACCAGGTTGCCTACCCGCGCACCGTAGCCGATCGCCAGCGCATCCACGCCATATGTCTGCGCGTCCGCACCGATGGCGGTATTGTTGCCATTGAACCAGGAGGTGGCCGCACGCGCGCCCAGTGCGATGCTGTTGTCGGTCACGCTGGCTGCGTCATAGCCAATCGCCAGCGCACCGTCGCCGGACGTCAGCGCCCCGCCACCCAGCGACACCGCACGTGGCGAAAACGCGCCGGCGGAATGCCCGATGGCGATCGCATCGGTATTGCCCGGCCGATTGGGGAAGATATTGGCGTTGTAGCCGATCGCAATCGCGTAATCGGACTGACTCTGCGCACCTGCGCCGAGCGCGATGCCGCCAAGCCCGGTCGCCGCATTGATCGCGTTCTGCGTGCTTTGGCTGGCGCCGCCGATGGCGACGCTGTCGGCACCGCTGGCAAGCGAACTGTTGCCCACTGCCACCGTGCTGATGCCGGTACCGCGTGCGCCAAAACCCACTGCAGTGGCGAAATCGGCGCTTGCGTTGGCGCTGTAGCCCAGCGCCGCACCGCCAAACCCGGAGACCTGCGACAGGCCGCCCACGGCAGTGGCACCATCCTGCGACGTGCGTGCGTGATAGCCCAGCGCCGTGCTCTGCACACCGGCGGCAATGCTGCCGGTGCCGACCGCCGTCGTCAGCGGGTCGACTGCCTTGGCACCGCCACCGATTGCGGTGGAGGCGACGCCGGTGGCCTCGGTGGTCTGCTCGCTGCTGCCGACGACAAAGCCGAATTCGTCGTAGTCGTACACCGTTGCAACGCCGCCAACCGCCACCGCAGAGGTACCGATCGCCACCGCATTGCGCCCCACTGCCGTGGCATCGCGCTCCAGTGCCAGGCTGCCCGCTCCCAGCGCGCTGGCGCCATCGGCAAGCGCATTGCTTGCCGCCCCCAGCGCAATGGCGTCGCGCCCGTCGACGAAGGGAGGCAGGTCGGCATCGTCTTCGGTCGGCATCGACGCGGTGGCCATGGAGGTCGGCGCTGCGGCACCGGCAACCAGTCCCGTCGACGCACCAGCGGCAGCCAGTGACTGCGCGCACAGACGTTGACCATCGACCACGCTGCACTGCGTGGCCGGATGGCGCGCCTGCGCCATTGCGTCGACCGCGATGGAACCGCCCGCCAGCACCATGCAGATGGCAGCGGCAAGGCCACCGCGTGCATGCACGCGGCACCGCGCCTGCATGTTCGAGATAATCGGGTAATGCGTCGCCTTGCCGGAGGGCGACTGCCCCTCGGCATTTTCGATATTCTTCATTAAACACTTACTCCCCATTATGGTCTGGCGTGTGAGAACCGACCACCGCACGCCTGATCGGCGCGCAGTCCCCCTGAGGTTTTATCGAGCGCAGCAGCTCTCCTTCACCGGAATTCACCCGGAAAAGAAGCGACAGTTGAGTGCGTAGCGGACGAGCGACGCGTACTGGATACGTAACGCTCGATGAATTTATTGAAAACCCGAATAACTAAATGCGAATCGCATCACGCACACAGAAAAAATTACCTTCGATTCTAATAACTAGCATTTTTGATAGTTACTCGAAGCAAACCTTATGGTTTTTACGGAACCTTGTTGCGGTTGCGCAGCCGCACCTGATCACGCGCCGCAGCTTGTCGATCGCCGCGCTGCAGCCCGGTGTGGGACACGCTGCCGGCTGGGCAACCCCACCGACCACCACGCAGGACCAGACTGACCAGAACGCGCCAGCAGTCGTCCAACACATGGGGATTGCACGCGTCTTCGGGCGACAGCACCGACGCAGTGCGATGTGCGGCACAGCCCGTCACACCAAGACAGCCATGCACGCACTTGCGATGACGTGACCGCGCACGCCATGGCAGCACACGAAAACGGCCGTGTGCATCGCTGCACACGGCCGTCGGCGGAGGCACGCGACGCGCACTCAGCGCACGCGGCTTCGGATCATCGACTCAACCGCACCACACCCGCGCGTTTCGGAACATCCGCAGCCACGGCGAATCGTCGCCCCAGTCGGCCGGATGCCAACTCAGGTTTGCCGTGCGCGGCGTGCGCTCGGGATGCGGCATCAGGATGGTGGCGCGGCCATCGGTACTGGTCAGCCCGGTGATACCGTCCGGCGACCCGTTCGGGTTGAGCGGGTACTGCGATGCCACCGCGCCGTTACCGTCGACGAAACGCAGCGCCACGCGTGCGGCGGCCTGGTCCACGGCCGTGTCGAACTCCGCACGGCCTTCGCCATGCGCCACTGCCACCGGAATCCGCGAGCCGGCCATGCCGCGCAGGAAGATCGACGGCGACTCCACCACCTCCAGCAACGCGGTGCGCGCTTCGAACTGCTCGCTGCGATTGCGCAGGAAACGCGGCCAGTGCCCGGCACCGGGAATGATGTCCTTGAGCTGGCTGAGCATCTGGCAACCGTTGCACACGCCCAGCGCGAACGTATCGCTGCGCGCGAAGAACGCGGCAAACGCATCGCGCAATGCCGCGCGTTCCAGGATCGAGGTGGCCCAACCGCGGCCGGCACCCAGCACATCGCCATAGCTGAAACCGCCACAGGCGGCGAAGCCGGAAAACTGCGCCAGATCCACGCGCCCTTCGATCAGGTCGCTCATGTGCACGTCGAACGCGCTGAACCCGGCACGTTCGAAGTTGTAGGCCATTTCGATCTGCCCGTTGACGCCCTGCTCGCGCAGGATCGCCACCTTGGGCCGCGCACCGGTCGCCACGAACGGCGCGGCCACATCCTCGGACGGGTCGAACACCAGCTTGGGACGCAGGCCGGGCGCCTGGAAATCGCGCGCCAGCGCGCGCTCCTCGTCGGCGCTGTCGGGGTTGTCGCGCAGCTTCTGCATGGCGTGGGTCACCGACCACCAGGCATCGAACAATTCTTCCCAACGCCATTCCGCCAGCACACGCCCCTGCCCGCTCACGCGGATACGCGGCGCGCCAGTGGGGCGTGCGATGCGCTGCGCGCATTCGGTCAGTGCATGCCGCTCGACCAGATCGGCAAACGCGGCGCGATCTTCGCTGGCGATCTGCACCACGGCACCGAGTTCCTCATTGAACAGGCTGCGGAACGCGTCTTCGCCCCACGCATCCAGGGTGATATCCAGGCCCTGACGCGAGGCAAAGGCCATCTCGCACAGCGCCGCAAACGCACCGCCATCGCTGCGATCGTGATAGGCCAGCAACAGCCCGCTCTGGCGCGCATCGCGGATCAATTCGAAGAAACTGCGCAGCCGCTGCGCATCTTCCAGGTCCGGCACTTCGCCACCGAACGCCGGCAAGGCCGCATCGTCGGCATACACCTGCGCCAGTACCGAGCCACCCAGACGCTGCTTGCCGCCGCCCAACCCGATCAACCACAGCTCGCTCTCTTCGTCGTTGCGCAACAACGGCGTCAGCTGCGTGCGCACATCGCCCACAGGCGCGAACGCACTGATGATCAGCGAGACCGGTGAAACGCTCTTGTGCGTTTCACCGGGAATGGGGAATGGGGAATGGGGAATGGTGGAAGCGGAGGGCTGCGGCGTTTCGCCATTCCCGATTCCCGATTCCCCATTCCCGACAACCCACTGCGCCTGCATCGACAGCGAGTCCTTGCCCACCGGCACGCTCAGCTCCAGCGCCGGGCACAGCTCCATGCCGATCGCACGCACGGCGTCGTACAGCAAGGCATCTTCGCCGGCATGGCCGGCCGCGGCCATCCAGTTGGCCGAGAGCTTGATGCTGTCCAGCGTCTGCACCGGAGCAGCGCACAGATTGGTGATTGCCTCGCCCACCGCCATGCGCGCGGACGCTGCTGCGTTCAACAGCGCCAGCGGAGTGCGCTCGCCGATCGACATCGCCTCGCCAGCGAACGTCTCGAACCCGGCCAGGGTGATCGCACAGTCCGCCAGCGGCAGCTGCCACGGCCCGATCATCTGCTCGCGCGCGGTCAAGCCGCCCACGCTGCGGTCGCCGATGGTGACCAGAAAGCTCTTGGACGCCACCGTGGGATGCGCCAGCACGCGCAAGCCAGCCTCGTGCAAATCCAGCCCGGCAGTCTGCAACACCGGCCACTGCGGCGCCGGCGGATGCACCGCGTCGCGATGCATCTTCGGCGCCTTGCCGAACAGGACATCCATCGGCAGGTCGATCGGGAGCGGGGATTGGGGATTGGGGATTGGGGATTGGTTGGAAGCAACGGCGGACCCGGCGACTGACGAATCGCTTTCGCGAATCCCCAATCCCGAATCCCCAATCCCGTCCCCAAACACGCCATAGCCCACCACCAGCCGCTCCTCGGCGGTGGCCACGCCGACGGCGGCGAACGGACAACGCTCGCGGGCGCAGATGGCGGCAAATTCGTCCAGCCGCGCCTGTGGCACGCCCAGCACGTAGCGTTCCTGCGATTCGTTGCACCACAGTTCCAGCGGCGACAGCGAGGGGTCGTCGGTGAGCACGCGACCGAGGTCGATGATGCCGCCCACGCCCGAATCGTGCAGCAGCTCGGGAATGGCGTTGGACAGCCCGCCCGCACCCACGTCGTGGAACCAGCGGATCGGATTGTCGATCCCCAGCGCCACGCAGCGGTCGATGACCTCCTGGCAGCGGCGCTCCATCTCCGGGTTCTCGCGCTGCACGCTGGCAAAGTCCAGCGCCTCGGCGCTGTCGCCGGCCGCCACCGAACTGGCCGCACCGCCGCCCAGGCCGATCAGCATCGCCGGGCCGCCCAGCACGATCACCGCATCGCCGGGCTGCAGGCGCAGCTTTTCGACCTGGTTGCGATCGATCGCGCCCAGGCCGCCGGCCAGCATGATCGGCTTGTCGTAGGCACGGGTCAGGCCCGGGCCTTCGGCCAGCTCGAAGCTGCGGAAATAGCCGAGCAGGTTCGGCCGGCCGAATTCGTTGTTGAATGCAGCGCCGCCCAGCGGCCCGTCGAGCATGATGTCCAGCGCCGGGGCCATGCGCGGGTTCAGCGCGCGCGGCGCTTCCCAGGGCTGCGGCAAGGTCGGGATGCGCAGATGCGAGACGGTGAAACCGGTCAGGCCGGCCTTGGGTTTGCCGCCGCGGCCGGTGGCGCCCTCGTCGCGGATCTCGCCGCCGGCGCCGGTGGCCGCACCGGGAAACGGCGCGATCGCGGTCGGGTGATTATGCGTTTCCACCTTGATGGCGAATGCCGACGGCAGCACCGCTTCGCTGCGGTACTGGCCGGTGGCCGGGTCCGGGCGATAGCGCGCGGCCGGCACGCCTTCCACCACCGCCGCGTTGTCGCTATAGGCCGACAAGGTGTGCTGCGGGGTCTGCTGGTGGGTGTGCTTGATCATGCGGAACAGCGAGCGTTCCTGCGGCTTGCCGTCGATGGTCCAGCTGGCGTTGAAGATCTTGTGCCGGCAGTGCTCGGAGTTGGCCTGGGCGAACATCATCAGCTCGACATCGGCCGGGTCGCGGCCCAGCTCGGCGAAGCGTTCGCGCAGGTAGTCGATCTCGTCCTGCGCCAGGGCCAGACCCAGGTCGCGGTTGGCCTGCTCCAGCCCATCCAGTGGCACGCGCTGCAGATGACCGGGCTCGGGCACGTTGAACAGCGCTTCGGCGGCAGCGGCCGAGCCGAGCAGCGACTGCGTCATCGGATCGTGCAGCAGCTTGGCCACGGCGGCCTGCATCGCCTCGTCGGCCGGCCAGCCGGCCAGATCGATGCGGGTGCCACGCTCCACGCGCTGGATCGGCTGCCCGGCGCCGCGCACCAGTTCGGTGGCCTTGCTCGACCACGGCGACAGCGTGCCCAGGCGGGGCACCACGTAGCGCGAGGAAGCCGCCTCGGCCCGCGGCGCGGGGGCGGCTTCGGCCTGCAGGATCCGCTGCAAGGTGGCCTGGTCAGGCGCTTGCCCGGCCTCGGCGCGGATGAAATAGACGTGCCAAGCGCCGGTGATGCGCAGCGCGGGGACGAGGGTTTGCAGGCGGGTTTCGAGCCGAGCGCGGCGGAACGGCGAAAGGGCGGAAGCGCCCTCGAGGACCATCATGTCCGGGGAACCGTGTCAGAAACGGGGCTGCAGATTGTAACGGAGCTGATGGGCCGGCGCCGGACCTGGCGTGGGTGGGCCACCGATCTGTCGGCTGACGCGTCGCACGGACTGCCCCGATTCGGCGCATTCCGGCCCGATGCGGCAACGGCGAAGACGGATGGCGATGCCAGCAGGAAGTGCGGCGCACAGCTGTCGCCGGCCTGGGTAACAGCGCGCGTGCGAGGTCAGCAGCGTTGGCCGAAGCCGGTCCGCCGCTGCTCCAACCCCACAGCGCGGCTGACAAAACGGCGGTGCTCACCACCAGGCGGGTGCGGCCGGTGCCGGGTGCGGCATGGACCACGCGTACACGCCGGCTCCTCTGCGCCATCCCTGCCCATCTGACGACTGCCCGCTAAGTTTGTCAGCCGCTCTAACCCCGAAACGCAAGAGGCCGGAATGCATGCGCATTCCAGCCTCTTGATCGATCACACCAACCGCCGCAGCGGCCAGCCTCCAGGCAGCATCATCGCGCCGCCAACGGATCCCTCAGCGGCTGCCGCCGGCAGTGGTGACCGCGCGCTTTTCCAGCGCTTCGCGCAGCTGCGCCGGTGGCAGATAGCCACCGAGCTGGGTGCCGTCCGGCGCAAAGATCGCCGGGGTGCCGTTGACGCCCAGACGCTGGCCCAGCGTGTATTCCATCGACACCGGATTCTTGCAGTCCTTGGAGTTCACCGGCTGGCCCGACTTGGCTGCCGTCAGCGCCTGCTTGCGGTCGGCCGCGCACCACACGGCAATCATTTCCTTGTGGTCCTGGCTGCCCAGGCCCATGCGCGGGAAGGCCAGGTATTCCACCGCGATGCCCTGCTTGTTGAGCTCGCCGATCTCGCTGTGCAGCTTGCGGCAGTAGCCGCACTCCACGTCGGTGAACACGGTCACGGTGTACTTGGGGTTGGCCGGTGCGAACACGATGCGGTCGGCCTTGGGCACGGTCTCCAGCTGCTTGCGGCGATACGCCAGCAGGCCCGGGCTGGCGGCGAACTGCTTGTTCTGGATGTCGAACGGCTGCGCCTGGATCAGGTAACGGCCGTCATCGCTGACGTACAGCACCTGCCCGCCGACCACCACTTCGCGGAACCCGGGGAACGGCGCGGCGCCGATGTAATCCGGCTTGAAGTCCGGGTCCAGGGCCTTGAGGGCGGCGCCGACGCGCTGATCCACATTGCCGGTCGCGGCGGGGGCGGCAGCGGCGGCTGGCTTGGCGCCGGCGTTGCTTGCCGCAGGCTGCGACGATTGTGCGCAGGCGGTAAGGCTGAGCGCGCCCAGCAGCGCGGCGATGGCAAGACGATACATTCACGCATCCAGTGGAATCGGGGTGGCTCGATTCTCGCACAGGGTGGATGAAGCCTGGCAGCGGCCGCGACAGTTTGTTCGCTCGCTCGCCGGCGAGTTCGTGGCACTCCCGGTCCGGACAGACGGATTGTTGCGCTTGCTGTCGCTGCGTCAGCGCTTGCGGGCATTGACGCGGGAGTCGGCACGGCGGGATTGCCGGTGACGGCCGTCGCGCCCGGGTGCGCTCCTACGTGTGTGATCCCGGGTGTGCTTTGCTTGCTGTCCTGCGGCAATTCACCGTGGCCTGGGAGCCGGCCATGGCGCTGTTACGCAGCATCAGGCGTGGCGTGCGACTTCCTTGGGGCGCAAACCTCGGCCACGATGCGGCAAGGCAAGCGCTGGCAACACCTGACCGATAACCAGCGTGGCGCATCGCATTCCGCGCGTCACGTTCTATGCTGTGGCGATGTCAGCCAGCAGCCCTGCCGAACGTCGCCAACTCACCCAACAGCTGCCGCCGGTGCAGGCGGCCGATACCGCCGCCATCGAGCGCTTTCTGGATCGCTTGTGGGCCGAGCAGGGCGTGGCGCGGCAGACGCTGGACAGTTACCGGCGCGACCTGGAAGGGTTGGCACGGTGGCGCGACGGTGCCGGCGGTGGATTGCTCGGCATCGATCGGTCGGTATTGTTCGATTACCTGCGCTGGCGGACCGAGGCCAGGTACTCGCCGCGCAGCAATGCCCGACTGTTGTCGACGTTGCGGGCCTTCTACGGCCTGTGCCTGCGCGATGGCGTGCGCAGCGATGATCCCACTGCCATGCTCGACCCACCCCGGTTGCCGCGCTCGCTGCCCAAGGCGCTGACCGAAACCCAGATCGAGGCCTTGCTGGCGGCGCCGGATGTCCAGGCACCGCTTGGCCTGCGCGACCGCGCCATGCTCGAGTTGATGTACGCCGCCGGCCTGCGGGTCAGCGAGCTGGTGAATCTTCCGGCGGTGGGCGTCAACCTGCGCCAGGGCGTGCTGCGAGTGACCGGCAAGGGCAGCAAGGAGCGCCTGGTGCCGCTGGGCGAAGAGTCGCAGCATTGGCTTGAGCGCTATCTGCATGAGGCGCGCCCGCTGCTGGCCGGTCACAAGGCCGTGGCCGCAGTCGACGGGCAGGTGCCGTTGTTCATCGATGCGGCACGCCAGCCGCCCAGCCGTCAGCACTTCTGGACCTTGGTCAAACGCTATGCGGCGGTGGCCGGCATCGACCCGGCCACGGTCAGCCCGCACGGCCTGCGCCACAGTTTTGCGACCCACCTGCTCAACCACGGCGCAGACCTGCGCGCGCTGCAGATGCTGCTGGGCCACAGCTCGCTATCGACCACCCAGATCTACACGCTGGTGGCAAGGCAGCACCTGCAGAAGCTGCACGCCAAGCATCACCCTCGCGGTTAGCGAACCTAGCGCAAGACCCAGCACGCGCGCCGCATTCACTCGTGCGCATCACACAGGCAGGAGCGCACCTGGGCGCGACGCTGTCATCGGAAAGCCCTTAGGTCAAACGTGCCCGGATCCCAAGCACGGCCTGGGTGACACGAGACGGCGCGAGCCCACATTGTTTCCGGAGCGCCTGGACCGCAGCGGCGACAGGCCCCTGCGCCGCCACCGAGGCTCTGGCCGCAGCCACCTGGCGGACCGCACAGCCAGCGTCGGCCGCTGTGCGTTGGGGACTGCATTAGTGCAGCGCGGCGTTGCCGCATCGCTGGCGCCGGCTATGCTCGCGCCATGACTTCGATCGCCGCATCCGATTCCCCACGACCGGCCGCCCTGCTGCACTGGCGGCTATTGTCGATGTGCTACGACGCCTGGCCGGTGCTGGCGCTGTGGATGCTGATTTCGGCCGCTTTCACCCTGGGTTTCACCCTGGCCGGGCACCCGGCGCGCGAAAACATCGCACCGTTCAGTGCCTGGCAGTGGCTGCTCTGGCTGTGCTGCTGGGTCGCCGCCGGGGTGTACGCCACGCTGAGTTGGCGCCGCGGCGGCCAGACCCTGGGCATGCGTCCCTGGCGACTGCAGCTGGTCGGCCCGCAAGCCTCCTGGCGCGCGCTGTGGATCCGCTATGCGGTGGGCACGCTGTCGCTGGCCTTGGGCGGACTAGGATTCTGGTGGGCCTGGGTCGATCGCGATCGGCTGACATGGCACGACCGCGCCAGCGGAACCAGAGTGCAGCGGATGGTCAGACCCAAGGCCTAGCCTATGGCGCTCACCGCCGTGCCGGTGCGGCCGATGCTCGATGCGACAGGGGCGACCCGCATGCTCAGGTTCTGAGCGCGCCGTCCGCACCCACCTGATGATTGGCTCGCCACGTCTTCCTGGTGGCTCACACTGTCAGCGGCGCTACGCGGCACGCGCACGGCGTGAGGGACGCACAACCGGGACCAGACCACAGCGACTTTCAAGCCACCGGCCTGACGGTTGGATGTGGATGTGGCAGCGACGGACCGGCCCCCGCGAGTCCAGCTAATCGAGGTCGCGTTATAGACAAAAGCAGGGCGGCAGCAGAGTGAAACTCACTGTCCGCGCCCATCCGTATTGGATGGGTCTTTCCAAGCCGGGCCATGGTCTCTGAAGGTGTTCTCCAGCGCGCGGCCCAACAGATAAAGCGCCAGGAACATGGGCGCCACCATCAGCGTATAAGCCGTCGCCCAGGATAGCTGGACCGGCAGGCGCGTCAGGCCCAGGCCATCTGCAACCATCATCTGCAACATCACTGGCAGTTGCTTCCACACCAGTTGGCTTTTGTAGTCGACCTGCGGGTCGTGCGCAAAGCGCTGACAGAACGCAATCAGTGCCGCATACGGCACGCACATCGCCAATCCGGTCAGGCTCAGCCGGCGCACGTCAGCTACTTCGCCGCCGGAACAACCATGCCGACACGCCCAGCATCACCATCGGCGGCAGTGCATAGGCGATGCGGTAATCGAGCTTGAGCGCGCCTGCCATGCGGCCGAAGAACAGCTGCAGCAGCCAGAAGCCGAGCGCGAACAGGATGCCCAGGAACAGCCGCTTGCCCAGGCCGCCGCTACGCAGCGAACCGAACGAGAACGGAATCGCCGCCATGCACAGCGCCAACACGTTGAGCGGGTAGAACCAGCGGCTCCAGTACTGATCCTCGTAATCGCGCGCATCCAGGCCGTTACGGCGGCGGTACTCGATGCTCTGCTCCAGCTCGTGCGCGGAGAGGTTGCGCGGCTTGGCCAGGCCGGCCGCCAGCGCCGCCGGGCTCAGCTGCGATTGCCATGGCAGCTCGGGGAAGGTTTGGCGCTGCACCGAGCGTTCCTGGAAGGTATCGCGACGCACCTGGCGCAAGGTCCAGCGGCCGTCGCGATGCTCGGCCACGGATGCGTAGGTCAGCTGCTGCAGCCTGCCGTTGGCGTCCAGGTGATACAGCCGCACATCGTGCAGGTCGAGCGCGGTGCCGCCGCCGTCGAGCAGCTTTTCTTCGCCGCTGAGCGCATTGAGGAAGGTGTCGCCTTCGCGTGCCCACAGGCCCGAATAGCGCGAGGACGCCATACTGTTGTTGTAGCGGGCGCTGGCCTTGAGCGTATCGGCCTGGTTCTGCGCCCAGGGGCCCACGGTCTCGCCGCTGATCACCATAGAGGCGGTCAGCAAGGCCATCGCTGCGACCACCGAGGCCGACATGCGCTTGCGCGAGACGCCCAGCGCCCGTAAGGCGGTCAGCTCGGATGTGGCCGCCAGTTGGCCCAGGCCCATCAACGCGCCGATTACTGCGGCGGTCGGAAACAGGGTATAGGCGCGACGTGGCACGGTGTAGGCCACAAAGGCCACCGCGTGCCCGAAGCTGTAGCTACCCTGGCCGATGTTCTTGGCCTCGCTGGCGAAGGCGTTGACCAGGTCTAGCCCTAGCAGCACCGCCCAGGTCAGCAGCACGGTGAACAACACCGCGCGACCGACGTACCAATCATGGACCCGCGGGGTCAGCCTCATGCGCCCGCCCTCGGCCGACGCACGCGGCCATCGCGCGCATACGCCCAGACCGCCACTGCCAGCAGCGGCAGCGTCAGCCACCACAAGCCCAGCGCAGCCGGGGTCTTGCCATTGGCGATCCACTGGGTGCCGACGATCATCAGGTTGGTGCCCACCATGTAGGCCAGGAAGGCCAGCATGATCCGGCCGTAACGCTGCTGCCGCGGCGCGCTGCGCGACAGCGGCAGGGTCAGCAGGGCGAACGCCAGCGCCAACAGCGGCGGCGCCAGGCGCTCATGCAGCTGCGCGCGCGCCGCCGGACGCTCATCGGACAGCAGCTGGGTGGTCCACATCACTTCCGGGTCGTTGGCGTCGTGGGTGCGGGTGCGGTCGGGCAAGGCCACGTCGTTGCTGGCGAACTTCATCAAACGGTAGTCCAGGGTGTCGCCGGCGGCCGGGCCTTCGATGCGGTAGCCGTCCTCCAGGCGCAGGTAACGGTCGGTCTTGCCTTCGAAGAACATCGCGCCACGTTCGGCAGTGACCACGTCCAGGCGGTCGTCCTTCTGCCGTTGCATGAAGACCTTGCCCAGGTTCTTGCCGTCGGCCGAGATGGTGGTCAGGTACACCACCCCGCCACCGGACAGCGGGGTGAACTTGCCCGACTCCAGACCGGCCATCAGCACGCTGCGGTTGGCGTCTTCCAGCATGGTTTCGGCGGTGCGGCTGGCCCACGGACCCAACCACAGCGAGCACAGCCCGATGATCACCACTACCGGCACCACCAGCATCAGCATCGGCCGCAACATGCGCCTGGGGCCTACGCCAATGGCGGTGATGACGGCCATTTCTGAATCGCGGTACAGCCTTGCCAGGGCCAATAACAGGCCCAGCATCAGCGCCAGCGGCAGGATGATCGGCAGGTAGGCCACGAACTGCAGGCCCACCTGGGACAGCAGCAAGCGAGCGGGGATGCGGCCATCGGCGATATTGCCGAGGATATCCACCAGCACGCCGCCGACGCTGACGACCAGCAGCACGATCAAGGTGGCCAGGAAGCTCTGGGTGAAATCGCTAAGCAGATATCGATCGAGCTTCGGCATAGGGTGGGCTTGTTTTAAACTCTCGGATTCGTTCGCGGCGTCGCCAGCCTAGTCAGGTTGGCGTAAACAGCCCGCGATTGTACGGATTTGCCTACGGAATCTGATCAATGGCCCTGCAATTCACCCTGAACCAAGACGCGCCGGCAAGCGCCGCCGTCGACTGCATCGTGGTTGGCGTGTTCGCCGACAAGACCCTGTCGCCCGCTGCGCAGGCGCTGGACAGCGCCAGCCAGGGCCGTTTGACGGCGCTGGTGGCACGTGGCGATGTGGCTGCCAAGACCGGCAGCACCACCCTGGTCCACGACCTGCCCGGCGTGACCGCTCCCCGTGTGCTGGTGGTGGGGCTGGGCGAGGCCGGCAAGTTCGGCGTGGCGCCCTACCTCAAGGCGATCGGCGATGCGACCCGCGCGCTCAAGACCGGCGCGGTCGGCACCGCCCTGCTCACCTTGACCGAATTGCCGGTCAAGGCGCGCGACAGCGCATGGAACATCCGCCAGGCGATCATCGTCAGCGACCATGCCGCCTACCGCTACACCGCCACGCTGGGCAAGAAGAAGGTCGACGAGAGCGGCCTGACCACGCTGGCGATCGCCGGCGACGACGCCCGCGCGCTGGCCGTGGGCGTGGCCACCGCCGAGGGCGTGGAGTTCGCCCGCGAGCTGGGCAACCTGCCGCCGAACTACTGCACCCCGGCCTACCTGGCCGACACCGCGGCCGCATTCGCCGGCAAGTACGCCGGTGCCGAAGCCGAGATCCTGGACGAGACCCAGATGGAGTCGCTGGGCATGGGCTCGCTGCTGTCGGTGGCGCGCGGCTCGGCCAACCGCCCGCGGCTGATCGTGCTGAAGTGGAACGGCGGCGGCGACGCGCGTCCCTATGTGCTGGTTGGCAAGGGCATCACCTTCGACACCGGCGGCGTCAACCTCAAGACGCAGGGCGGCATCGAGGAAATGAAATACGACATGTGCGGCGGCGCCAACGTCATCGGCACCTTCGTCGCCACGGTCAAGGCCGAGCTGCCGATCAATCTGGTGGTGGTGGTGCCGGCGGTCGAGAACGCCATCGACGGCAACGCCTATCGCCCCTCCGACGTGATCACCAGCATGTCCGGCAAGACCATCGAGGTCGGCAATACCGACGCCGAAGGCCGCCTGATCCTGTGCGATGCGCTGACCTACGCCGAGCGCTTCAACCCCGAAGCACTGGTGGACGTGGCCACGCTGACCGGCGCCTGCATGGTGGCGCTGGGTCACCAGACCGCCGGCCTGATGAGCAAGCACGACGACCTGGCCAACGAACTGCTGGCCGCCGGCGAGCACGTGTTCGACCGCGCCTGGCGCCTGCCGCTGTGGGACGAGTACCAGGGCCTGCTGGATTCCACCTTCGCCGACGTCTACAACATCGGCGGCCGCTGGGGCGGCGCGATCACCGCCGGCTGCTTCCTGTCGCGCTTCACCGAGAACCAGCGCTGGGCGCACCTGGACATCGCCGGCGTCGCCAGCGACGAAGGCAAGCGCGGCATGGCCACCGGTCGCCCGGTGGGGCTGTTGACGCAGTGGTTGCTCGACCGCGCCGCAGGTGGGAATTGAGAATCGGGAATAGGGAATCGTGAAATCCTTCTCCTCTCAGTCATCGCCGCGACCTTCGAGGTCGCGGCGATGCCGTGACCATTCCCGATTCCCCTCTCCCGATTCCCTGCCCTGATGCCCCGTGCCGACTTCTACCTGATCGCCAAACCGCGCTTCCTCGACGAACCGCTGCGGCTGGTCTGCGAGCTGGCGCGCAAGGCCAACGACGCCAACCTGTCCACCCTGATCCTGGCGCGCGACGCCGCGCAGGCCGAGGCGCTGGATGACCTGTTGTGGGCATTCGACGACGAAGCCTACGTACCGCACCAGATCGCCGGCACCGACGAGGAAGACGAACTGGCGCCGGTGCTGATCGCCGCGCCCGAGTTCGCCGCACCCTCGCGCCCGCTGGTGATCAACCTGCGCGATGACCCGTACCTGGGCGCCTGCGACCGCGTGCTGGAAGTGGTGCCTGCCGACCCTGCCGCCCGCGAACCGCTGCGCGAACGTTGGAAGCAGTACAAGGCCCTGGGCCTGGAACTGACCAAGTACGACATGTGAATCGGGAATGGGGAATAGGGAATCGAAACCCGGCTCTCTCCCATTGGACCATCACCGAGCAGTACACCCCGCTTTACCCATTCCCTATTCCCGACTCCCCATTCCCTTCCTTATGACCACCCTCGCCTCCAGCTACGAACCCTCTTCCTTCGAATCGCGCCTGTACGCGCAGTGGGAGGCGGCCGGTTACTTCGTACCGTCCGGCAAGGGCGAGCCCTACACCGTGCTGCTGCCACCCCCCAATGTCACCGGGACGCTGCATATGGGCCATGCGTTCCAGCAGACGCTGATGGATGCGCTGGTGCGCTACCACCGCATGCGCGGCTTCGACACGCTGTGGCAGGTGGGCACCGACCACGCCGGCATCGCCACCGAAATGGTGGTGTCGCGCAATCTGACGCTGGAAGGCAAGGGCGAAACGCGCGACTCGCTGGGGCGCGAGGGCTTCATCGCCAAGGTGTGGGAATGGAAGGCCGAATCCGGTGACACCATCGAGCGCCAGATGCGCCGCCTGGGCACCTCCAGCGACTGGTCGCGCAGTACCTTCACCATGGACCCGCAGCCGTCGGCCGCGGTCAACCAAGCGTTCGTGCGCTGGTACGAGCAGGGCCTGATCTATCGCGGCCAGCGGCTGGTCAACTGGGACCCGGTGCTGAAGACCGCGATCTCCGATCTGGAAGTGGAAAACGTCGAAGAAGACGGCTTTTTGTGGTCGATCCGCTATCCGCTGGCCGATGGCGTGACCTACGAGCACGTCGAGCACGATGCCGACGGCGTCGAGACCCTGCGCGAAACCCGCGATTACCTGGTGGTCGCCACCACTCGCCCGGAAACCATGCTGGGCGATACCGCAGTGATGGTGCATCCGGAAGACCCCCGCTACACCACGCTGCACAGCGCCCGCATCGTGCTGCCGCTGACCGGCCGGCAGGTGCCAGTGATCACCGACGATTATGTCGACCGCGCCTTCGGCACCGGCGTGGTCAAGGTCACGCCTGCGCATGATTTCAACGATTACCAGGTGGGCGTGCGACATGACCTGCCGCTGATCAATCTGTTCACCGTCACCGCCACCATCAACGAGAATGCGCCGGAGCGTTATCGCGGCCTGGATCGTTATGACGCCCGCAAGCTGGTGCTGTCGGAACTGGAAGACCTGGGCGTATTGGTCGAAACCAAGCCGCACAAGCTGCAGGTGCCGCGCGGCGACCGCACTGGCCAGGTGATCGAGCCGTATCTCACCGACCAGTGGTTCGTCAAAATGGACGCGCTGGCCAGGCGCGGCCTGGAGCTGGTCGAAAGCGGCCAGGTCAAATTCGTGCCGCCGAACTGGATCAACACCTATCGCCACTGGATGGAGAACATCCAGGACTGGTGCATCAGCCGTCAGCTGTGGTGGGGGCATCGCATTCCGGCGTGGTTCGACGAGGCAGGCAAGTGCTATGTCGGCCATGACGAGGCCGAGGTGCGCGCCACACACGGCCTGGGTGCCGACGTCGCGTTGCACCAGGACAGCGACGTGCTGGAAACCTGGTTCTCCTCGCAGCTGTGGCCGTTCTCCACCCTGGGCTGGCCGGATGCGAACGCGATGGCCGAGCGCGGCTTCGAGCGCTACCTGCCGTCGTCGGTGCTGGTCACCGGCTTCGACATCATCTTCTTCTGGGTGGCGCGCATGATCATGGCCACCGACAGCTTCACTGGCCAGGTGCCGTTCCGCGATGTCTACATCACCGGCCTGATCCGCGATGCGCAGGGCCAGAAGATGTCAAAGTCCAAGGGCAACGTGCTCGACCCGCTGGACATCATCGACGGCATCAGCATCGAAGACCTGGTGGCCAAGCGCACCAACGGGCTGATGCAACCGCGCATGGCCGAGAAGATCGAAAAAGCCACCCGCCGCGAATTCCCGGACGGCATCATCGCCCACGGTGCCGACGCGCTGCGCTTCACCATCGCCGCGCTCGCCACGCACGGCCGCGACATCAAGTTCGATCTTGGCCGTGCCGAAGGCTACAAGAACTTCTGCAACAAGCTGTGGAACGCCACGCGCTTTGTGCTGATGAACACCGAGGGCGCGCGCTTTGCCGGCGTGCCGCAACCGCGTACCGAAGCGGAGAAGTGGATTCTGGCGCGGCTGGACAAGGTCACCGCGGAAACGCATGCGCATTACGCAAACTACCGCTTCGACCTGCTGACGCAGTCGTTGTACGAATTTGCCTGGAACGCGTTCTGCGATTGGTTCGTGGAGCTGGCAAAGCCGGCGCTCAACGGTGCCGTGCAGGACAACGACGCCGCGGCCAGCACGCGTCACACCCTGCTGTACGTGCTCGAATCGCTGCTGCGCCTGCTGCACCCGCTCACCCCGTTCGTCACCGAAGAGCTGTGGCAACAGGTCGCGCCGCGCCTGGGCATCACTGCCGCAACGATCTCCCTGCAGACATTCCCGCAGGTCGGCGATGTGGACACCGGCAGCTACGCCAGCGCAGAGGCCGATGTCGAATGGTTGAAGTCGATGGTGTCGGCATTGCGCCGCGTGCGCAGCGAGTTGAACGTGCCGCCGTCCAAGCAGGTGCAGCTGCTGCTGCAGGCCGGCACCGCCGACGACCGCACGCGCGTGGCGCGCTTCGCATCGCAGCTGGCGTTCCTGCTCAAGCTCGAATCCATCGACTGGCTGGACGCCGGCCAGGACACTCCGCCTGCGGCTACCGCCATCGTGGGCGAACTCACGTTGCTGGTGCCGCTGGCAGGCCTGGTCGACATGGAGGCCGAGCGCACCCGCCTGGACAAGGAGATCAAGCGGGTGGAAAGCGAAATCGGCAAGTGCAACGGCAAACTCGGCAATGCCACCTTCGTGCAGAACGCACCGGCGGCGGTCGTCGAACAGGAGCGCGCGCGCTTGAACGACTGGACCGTGCAATTGACCGGCCTGCGGGAACAACGCGCCAAGATCTGACGCAGCGGATCGTCTCGGTGCGCCGCAACTGCACGGTCACGCATCCGTGCAAGCGGCCACCGATGCGACAGCAACACTGGGCCGGGCAATGGGCGGATCGCTCAGAGCGATGAAGGCATTCACTGCTTGGTGATGCACCGACCATCGTGACCGGCCCTTGGCCGCCCACCGTCGCGGGACCTTCTGCGGCATGGATGCCGCAGAAGAGCCTCCATGGACGGATTCACGGCGTGTCCCGCGATGGTGGGCGGCCAAGGGCCCTGCAGCCAAGTCGCAGACCAGACGCCTGCCGCATCATCCATCCGCAGCAATCGCTTGCAGACACCGATATCTACGCGATGCCCCCCGCCGGGCACCACACCCAAGCAAAACCCGACAGCGCTGGCCGCGCGTTGTTTCGACGCAAGCACCGCATCGGGCATCATGGAGCGATGAAGATCTATCTCGTTGGCGGCGCAGTCCGCGATGCCCTGCTTGGCCAGCCGGCCGGCGACCGCGACTGGGTGGTGGTGGGCGCCGATCAGGCGCAGATGCAGGCGCAGGGTTTCAAGGCGGTGGGCAAGGACTTCCCGGTCTTTCTGCATCCGCGCAGCGGCGAGGAGTACGCGTTGGCCCGCACCGAGCGCAAGTCAGGGCGCGGCTACCGCGGCTTCGTGGTGGATGCCGATCCGTCGGTGACGCTGGAAGAAGACCTGCTGCGCCGCGACTTCACCATCAACGCCATGGCGCGCGACGAAGACAGCGGCACCCTGGTGGACCCGTACGGCGGCGCCCGCGATCTGCAGGCGCGCGTGCTGCGGCATGTGGGCCCGGCCTTTGTCGAAGACCCCGTACGCGTCCTGCGTGCGGCGCGCTTCATGGCGCGGCTGGCACCGCTGGGTTTCAGCATCGCACCGGACACGGCCGCACTGATGCGCGAGATGGCGGCCAGCGGCGAACTGGACAGCCTGGTGCCCGAACGCGTGTGGCAGGAACTGCGCCGCGCGCTGACCTGCGCACAGCCGGCCGCGTTCTTGCGCACCTTGCACGACACCGGTGCGCTGCGCGTCATCCTGCCCGAGCTCGATGCGCTATATGGCGTTCCCCAGCGCGCCGAGTTCCATCCGGAAGTGGATACCGGCCTCCATCAGGAGATGGTCAGCGACATGGCCGCGCGGCTGGCACCGGGCGATGCGCTGATCGGCTTTGCCGCGTTGACCCACGACCTGGGCAAGGCGCTGACTCCGCCGGACGAATGGCCGCGCCACCTGATGCACGAACAGCGCGGCGTTGCCCCGCTGCAGGCGCTGTGCGAACGGCTCAAGGTGCCGCAGGACTATCGCCAGCTCGCAGTCACCGCCTGTCGCGAGCACCTCAACATCCACCGTCTGGCGGAACTGCGCAACCGCACGGTGCACGAACTGCTGGTGCGCTGCGATGCATTCCGTCGACCGGAACGCATCGCGCAACTGGCACTGGTCTGCGAAGCCGACAAGCGCGGCAGGTTGGGCAGCGAAGAGGCCGTCTATCCACAAGGCGAAGAACTGAAGCGCCTCCATGCCGCCGCCCTGGCGATCAACGCGCGCGACCTGGCAGCCGAAGGTCTGCAAGGCCCGCAAATCGGCGAGGCATTGACCAAGGCGCGCATCGCGGCGATTGCCGACGCACGTAACCGCAACAAGCACAACGATGGCAGCAGCAACGAAGATGCTTCTGCACTTTCCTGATCGGCATCTTTAGCGCGCAACGCGCTATCGATGCGCCTCAGGGACACCTGTGCGCAGCTGGTGTGTAGCCGTGCGGCATTGCGGTTACACACCTGCCAGGCCGCCATCTCGATCAAGCGAGCGCCCACGCGCTGTGGTGCCGCGCTGCCAGGCTCGGACGACCCTGTCTTGATGGACACCCGAAGCTGCCGACTCCACGCGTTCTCGCCCGCCACTCACTGCTTAGCGACGAGCGGCTGCATCGCGCAGCCGCTCGGCATCCCTCACATCTTGAAATTCAGGCTCAGCATGAAGGAGCGGCCGTTCTTGTAGATGTAGTACGGCTGGTTCTTGTTGCCGATGTAGCTGAAGTAGGTCTCGTCCAGCAGGTTGGTGGCTTCCAGCGCCACGCGTAGCCGCTCGGTGGCCTGATAGCCGAACGAGGCATCGACCTGGGTGAAGGCATCGGTCATCTGCTGGCCGTTGAGCCGACCGATCTGGGTGAAGTACTCCGAGCGCCAGCCCAGATTGACGCGCGCGCTCCACTTGCCCTGCTCGTAGTACGGACTGATGTTGTAGGCGTTGCGCGAGTTGTACGGCAGGCTGTAGTCGCCGTCGGTGTTGGAATCGGAATACGTGTAGTTGGCGACCACACCGAAGCCGTTGCCGAAGTTGTGCTGCAGATTGAGCGCCACGCCCTGCACCTTGGCGTCGCCGGCATTGGTCGGCACCGAGGTTTGGTAGGTGCTCGACCCACCGGTGGCGTTGTTGAAGAACACCCGGTCCTGCACCGTGGTCAGGATGTAGTTGGAAATATCGCGCGAGAAGAACTCGCCGCTGAGCAGGCTGCTGTCGGAGAAGTACCACTCCACCGACGCACCGAGGTTGGTCGACTCGTAGGGACTCAAACCGGGGTTGCCGGTGGACGCGGTCAACGTGGTGTCATCGGTGGCCACGTACGGCGTCATGTTGGTGTAACGCGGTCGCGCGATGACCTTGGAGGCGGCAAAGCGCAGCATCAGATCGTCGCGCAGGTCGTAGGCGATATTGAAGGCCGGCAACCACTTGCCGTAGCTGCTGAGAAAATTCACCGGCGTGTAGCTGCCGCCTGGTGCATAACTGAAGCCATCGGTGGAGTCGCGCGTGTGCACGTAGCGCACGCCGATATTGCCGCGATAGCGCTCGCCGGAAAAGTTGCCCTGCAGGAACCATGCACGGTTCTGCTCTTGGATGCTGTAGTTGCCGGCGTAGCTGATCGGCAGGCCGTCATCGCCTTCCAGCCCGCCGATGTAGCGGCTGATGGCACTGCGATTGATGGTGGACCAACGTTGCATGTCGGCGCTGGTGGACAGGCCATCCAGGTAGCCGGACGGCGTGGTGCCCGGCGAAAAATCCGCCAGCGTGCTGCCATCGTTCGGCGCCCAGGTGCGGCTATAGGATGACTGCCCGGTGGCGTGGTTGGTGAGCTTGATGCCGGTGAGGATCTGCGTGAACGGCCCCCATTCCACCGCATGGTCGAAATCCAGCTGCAGATAACGCTCCTTGTCGTACTGCGGGCTATGGCTGGCCGAGGCATTGTTGAGTTGCATCGCCGCCGCATTGGTGGGGTCGGTGCTGTAGTCCATCGCGGTGCGACGCCCGTCGATGTTGTAGCTGTACCCGGCAAGATTGCGGAACTGGATGCCGTAGATGCGCTCGGCACCGCCTTGCGAGCTGGTGTAGCCCACCTGGCTCGAGGCATTCCAGCCATCGCCATGCCAGTCGGCACGCAAATGGATGCTGCCGGTGGTGACATCGCTGTTGCGCAGGTAGCCGTCCAGATAGGTGTTGGACTGGTCGCCGAAGGTGCCCGAAGTGGCCACGCCGTTTTCGAAGCCCAATGCCTGCGCGTCGCCTGGATTGGAGCCCCAATAACCGTAACGGCTCTGGTTGTAGTTGTCGAAGTTCTCGGTGACGTACAGACCGGTCAGGTTGAGCTCGAAGTCGGCATCGGGCTTCCACTGCAGCGCAGCGCTGATGCCATCGCGTTTACGCGTCTGCTGGAACAACGCGGTGTTGATCGAGGTGGGAAACACACCGGTGTTGTTGCCGACCACCGCAGGCGGAAACGCGGCGCCAGCGACATCGTCGTAACCGAAGATCTCCACGCCCTCGCGGCGCAGCACGCGCTGGGAATGCATCACCGAGGTCAGTACGCCGAAGGTTTCGTCCTGGTTCTTCCAGCTGTAGAGCGCGGAGGCATTCGGCTTGCCCTCGTCGGAACGATCGTTGTACCCGTAGCTCACTGTCCCGGTGAGCGTATTGCGATCGAGCTCCAGCGGCTTGCGCGTGTGCACGATCACGGTGCCGCCGATGGAGCCTTCGTCGATCCGCGCCTCGGGGGTCTTGTAGACCTCCATCAGGCCCACCACTTCCGGTGCCAGCGTGCTGTAGTTGAACGAACGGCTGTCCGGATCGTTGGGGTCGCCACCCCAACTGGTAGAGGCGATGGTCTGGCCGTTGAGCAGGACGCGATTGAGCGCCGGATCGGTACCGAGGATGCTGACTTTTTCGCCTTCGCCGAACTGGCGATCCACGGTGATGCCGGACAGGCGCGACAACGATTCGGCCACGTTGGTATCGGGGAACTTGCCGATATCCTCGGCGCTGATCGCATCCACGATCGCGTCGGCATTGCGCTTGACGTTGAGCGCCTTGCCCAGGCTGGCCTGGTAACCCACCACCTTGACTTCGTCCAGCGTGGAGACCGAAGGATTGGCTGGTGCCTGTTGCTGCGATGGCGCGGCGACGGGCTGTTGCTGTGCGGGTGCAGAGTCGGGCTGTTGCTGCGCAGAAGCGGGAAGTGCCAGTACGCCGCTCATTGCGGTGCCACCGATCAGCAGGCCGCGCACGGCCGCACCCAATCGCGCGCGTTGCGGCCAATGCCTTGATGCAGCCTTGCTCGAGCAAGCACTGTGCGCATGTGCTGGATTGGCTTGGAGAGCCTTCGTCAAGCGCAATTTGAAGGGGGCCTGCGGCGCTGCGCAGAGACGATGGCGCATGTCGATTGACTGTGCAGTGGGCAGGCGTGGTGCGGTAATAGACAACGAAAACAGACGGGGAAACAGCATTACGTTGACCTCGTGGCTGATGCGTCAGGTCGCAACCGTTGGGTTGCACTAAAGCGCGCCATGCGCGCCGTGCCGCGATCCGTCCCCTGTGCCGGACCGCAAGCAGTGATCCGCGCGGCTCTACAACGCGTGCGGATGGAGGCACCAACCCAAGCGTGGCTGGCGCAGTGATGTGTTCGACTGGAACAGGCTCCTGTTCGCTGACAACGTTATCAGCGAAGGTGCCTTCCGATAGTGGCACTGTCAACCAGCGGTCAGAAATGCCTGGATTTATGCGAGATACGCCGTGGTCACCGTCGATTATGGAATAGCGGTGTGACCCGCATCGCAATCATGACGGCGGCACATGCAGACCATTGCGCCAGTCAGCTTGACGTGGGAGGGCTGCGCAGCGAAATGTTGCGATGCAAAGTGCGGCCTTGACGACTCATCAAACCCGCGTCATCCATGCCACGAGCTTTTCTGCGCACGCACTTTCATCAAAAGGCACCGTCACAGCTCCGCGCGCCGCATTCGAATACAGCGGGCTGGCGCGATACATGCAAGTGCGTTGCAGGCCTCGTTGCGTCAGGGTGCGAGGCAGCGGTAAGACGTCGCCGTACCAACGTGACAGGCGGATGCACGCGGCGTGACTTGTTCCGGGCATCAGCTCTCACATAGCTGTCGTGCGGATTGCACAGTCCCCAGACGAAGACCGACCGACACAGACAGGCCATGCACAGACTGCCTTGACGGGCTGCTGTAACCGCCATCGGCAGGATGTTCGCCAATTCCTTACACCTGCTGCGCCCATCCGACCGTGAGCGCAGCAGTCGTGCTCAGTCGCGCTGCCCGGCCACCCAGGTGTTCACTACCTGCACGTCGGCGTCCACCAGTACCAGATCGGCCTGGTAGCCGGGTGCGATGCGCCCCAGCCGGTCGCCCAGGCCGATGCATTGCGCCGGATACGTGGACGCCATGCGCGCGGCTTCGGCCAGGTCCACACCCAGCCAGCGCACGCTGTTGCGCACGGCCGTGGCCATGTCCAGCGCCGAGCCGGCCAGGGCGCCATCGGCATTGCGCACCACGCCGTCGACGGCGGTGATGGTTTCGCCGTACAGGTCGAAGCTGGGGCTGTCGGCGCCGACCATCGGCATGGCGTCGGTGACCAGCAGCAGCTTGCCACGCGGTTTGGCCGCCAGCGCCACGCGCAGGCTGGCCGGGTGCACATGCACGCCATCGACGATGACGCCGCACCACACGTCTGGATCTTCCAGCGCGGCGCCCACGGCATTGGGCTCGCGCCCGGCCAGTTGCGACATCGCGTTGTACACGTGCGTAAAGCCACTGACGCCAGCAGCGATGCCATCGCAGGCCTGCTCGTAGGTCGCCGCAGTGTGGCCGGCGAACACGATCGCACCACCGGCCACAAACGCGCGGATGTCATCCAGCGGCACGCGCTCTGGCGCAAGCGTGATCAGGGTGACGCCGTTGTCCAGCGAGGTATCGACGGCGATTTCGTGCGCGTCGGGCAGGCGGAACTTGTGCGCGTCGTGGGTGCCCTTGCGCGCAGGGCTCAGGTACGGGCCTTCCAGATGGATGCCGAGAACGCCGGGCACGCCTTGTGCGATGGCCTGGCGCGTGGCGTCGATCGCCTCGGCCATCACCTGCGCGGTGTCGCTGATCAGCGTCGGCAGCATGCCGGTGGTGCCGAAGCGGCGGTGCGCTGCGGCAATCGTGGCCAGCGCCTGCGGGTCGCGCGCGTTGTTGAACAACACGCCACCACCGCCGTTGACCTGGATGTCGATGAAGCCGGGCAACAAGGTCGCGCCGGCCAGATCCACGCGAGCGGCCGCCTGCGCGACACGCGCATCGTCTGCCGCGACGACGGACTGGATCTGCGCACCGTCCAGCAGCACGACCAGACCATCCTGCAGGCCGTCATCGGTAAGTACGCGTGCGTTGCACAACGCCTGAATCGGAGAAGCATCCATGTTCAAACTGTTTCCGTAACCTTGTTCAAGTGCGGCGGCAGATCGGGATTGTGGCCGCGCTGCAGTGCCAGCGCATTGATCGCGCGGTAGAAGCTCTGCACGGTCAGCAGCGGCGCGCACGCCGGGTGCGCGACATCGGCCAGCGGCAGATCGCCATCGGGCGCGGCCAGCCACACCTGCGCGCCACGTGCGCGGAATTCTTCGGCCAGCGCGCGCGTGCCTGCACCGGTTTCGTCGGGCTGCGCAAACACCAGCACCGGAAAGCCCGGGCCAACCAATGCCATCGGCCCGTGTTTGACCTCCGCGGAGCTGTAGGCCTCGGCATGCAGGCCGCAGGTTTCCTTGAACTTCAATGCCGCTTCCTGCGCCGCACCCAGACCCAGCCCGCGGCCAAGCACGAACAGGTTATGCGCGGGCGTCAGACCGGTGGTCAGCGCGGACCAGTCGGCCTGCCAGGCGCTGCGCAACTGTTGCGGCAACGCGTCCACTGCGGCGAGCAGTGCGGGGTCGTTCTTCCACACCGCACCCAGGTGCAGCACCGCGGCGAGCGAGGCGAGGTAGCTCTTGGTGGCGGCAACGCTTTTTTCCGGGCCGGCACCGAGAGCAATCACCACATCGGCCAGCTGCGCCAGCGGCGAATCTTCCACATTAACCAGGGCCACCACGCGCGCACCGGCGAGTTTGGCGGCCTCGGCATTGCGCAGCAGATCCGGGCTTTTGCCCGATTGCGAAATCACGATGTACAGCGCGCCACGCAGTTGCAGTGGTGCCGCGTAGACCGAGCCCACCGATGGCGATGCGGAGGCGGTGACGATGCCCAGCTGGGTCTCGAACAGGTACTTGGCATAGGTCGCTGCGTGGTCGGAGCTGCCGCGCGCGCAGGTCACCACGAACGGCGGCGGGTTATCGCGCAACGACTGCGCAAGCGCAGCGATGGTGTCGGCATTGCGCGCGAATTGTGCGGCGACCACATCGGCGGTCTGCGCGGCTTCGCGGAACATCAAGGTCTGCGTTTCGGTGGGGAGGCTCATCGGGGCTCAGGCGGATTCGGGGGGAAGGGGTTTGCCGGTGGACGCGGGCGCCGGCGCAGTGGAACCACGCACCACCAGTTGCGGTACGAAGCCACGGTTCTGCAATTGCGCGGGCTGGTCGTCGTAGGCATCGCTGCGCAGCTGGCTGATCAACAAGCGTGCGGCGTGCCGCGCGATGTCGTCGGTGGCCTGCTTGGCGGTGGTCAGCGCCGGCCACGACTGCCGTGAGAACGGGCTGTCTTCGAAACCGGCGATCGACAACTGATACGGCACATTCATGCCGGTGGACTTGGCCGCGGCCAGTACGCCGGCGGCGATTTCATCGTTGCTGCCGAAGATGGCGGTGGGCGGCTCGCGCAGCGACAGCAACCGACGCGCGCCACGAAAGCCATCGTCGAAGGTGTAGTCGCCGGGAATCACCAGGTGCTTGTCCAGCGCAATGCCATAGTCCTTCAACGCCGCCTCGTAGCCGGCATAGCGCTCGCCGCTGGAGCGATGCTGCGGGCCGCCCCACAGGAAGCCGATGCGTTGATGGCCGAGCTGGATCAGATGCTCGGTGATTTCATACGCGGCATCGCGGTCGTCGATATACACACATGGGCCGTCGCCGGGATCGTCGGTGGCGGCGATGATGCGCACGCTCTTGATCCCGCGCGCGGCCAGGCCGGCGAGCAGTTCGGGGCGTTCGGACATCGGCGCGGTCAATACCACGCCGGCCAGGCGCGAGCGCTGCACCCATTCGGCCAGCTCTTCGGCCAGCAATGGCGAGGTGGAATCGCAGGGATGGATCTGCAGGCCGAAGCCGGTTTCGCGGCAGGCGGCCAGCACGCCGTTCTGGATGCCGATGATGTGATATGGATTGGGGTTGTCGTAGACCAGGCCGATCACGAACGGCGTGCCGCTGCGCAGATTGCGTGCGGACGGATCGGGTTCGTAGTCGAGATCGGCGATGGCACGCAGCACGCGCGCACGCGTGGCCTGCATCACCGAGGGCTCGTTGTTGATCACACGCGACACGGTCTTCAACGAGACCTTGGCGCGCTCGGCGACGTCTTTGATGGTGGGCCTGCGCATGGAAGTGCCTTGTTCGTCGGAACGCATCATGCCGCGTCGCTCACTTGGCCTGGGCCGGCAGGCCCAGGCGATGACCGCGCAGCGAATAGAACAGGATGTACAGATAGCACGGCACCATCAGCGCAGCGAACACGACCTGGAAGTCGTAGTGCTGTTTGAGAATGGCGAACAGCTGCGGAATGATCGCGCCGCCGGCAATGCCCATCACCAGCAGCGCCGAACCGATCTCGGTGAAGCGGCCAAGCCCGCGAATGGCCAGCGGAAAGATCGCCGGCCACATCATCGCGTTGGC
Organism: Xanthomonas sp. 10-10; assembly: GCF_040182365.1. Taxonomy (NCBI): domain Bacteria; kingdom Pseudomonadati; phylum Pseudomonadota; class Gammaproteobacteria; order Lysobacterales; family Lysobacteraceae; genus Xanthomonas; species Xanthomonas sp. 10-10. The sequence continues at coordinate 1,002,651 of NZ_CP144460.1, read as the reverse complement.
GAAGCCCAGCGCGGCGACGAAGCCCACCGATACATAGCCATGGGTGAACAATGCACCCAGCGAGAACAGCACGCCCAGCACCGCCGACACGCTCAGGTAACGCGCCTGCGAAATGACGGTGGGGATCAGCGCCAGGCCGGCGAGGTAGCCCAGCAGCATCGCGCCCAGCGTGTAGGAGGTGAACAGCTTGGTGCTGTCCAGCGGCAGGTTGAAGCCATGTCCGTAGGTGCCGATGGCATCGCCGGCCATCACTTCCACGCCCACATAGACGAACAGGCACAACACGCCCAGCCACAGGTGCGGGAACTGGAAGATGCTGGATTTCTGCACGCCGGCAGCGCCGGGGGTTGCATTGGCTTCGGAAGCCTTGAGTTCGGGCAATGGCGAGAACAGCACGCCGATGGCCAGCAACAACAGCACGCCGGACATCACCAGATACGGTGCGTGGATCTTGGCGGCGAATGCAGTGAGCAAGGTTTCCTTGGTTGCGGCATCGGCACTGGCGACTTGCGCGGACAGGTCGCCGATACCATGCAGCACCAGCGAGCCGATCAGAATCGGCGCCAGGATGCCGGCGATCTTGTTGCAGATGCCCATCAAGGCGATGCGGCGTGCGGCACTTTCGATCGGCCCGAGGATGCTGATGTACGGGTTGATCGCGGTCTGCAGCAACGCCAGGCCGCTGCCGATCACGAACAGGCCGCCCAATGCGCCCGGATACCAGCGCTGGGTGGCGAACTGGCCGAAGCCGGCCGCGCCCACCGCCATCACCACCAGGCTCAGCGCCAGCCCCTTCTTCATGCCGGTGCGCTTGAGGATCCACGACGCCGGCAGCGCCAGGAAGAAGTACGACAGGTAGAACACCATCAGCACCAGGAAGGCATTGACCTCGTTGAGGTCGAACGCCAGCCGCACGAAGGTGATCAGCGGCCCGTTGATCCAGGTGAAAAAGCCGATGATGAAAAACAGCACGCCGACGATGGCGATCGAGACAACGGGATTTGCGGGCCTGGCGGTAGTCATGGATCGGCTGGCTCTGAGGTTGTCGTAGGGAATGCCGTTGGGGTCAGCGGCGCAGTTCGGCGACGAAGTCGTAGAAATCGTTATGGCAATAGGTGTCGGTCAATTCGATCGCGCTGCCGTCGCGCGCATAGCCCACGCGCACCACATGCAAAATCGCCTCACCGGTTTTCATGCGTAGATGTTCGGCCAGACGCGCCGGCAGGTTGATCGCGCGGAAGTACTGCAATGCGCGCACCACCGGCGTGCCCTGCGCATCCAGATAGCTGTACAGCGAATCGCCCACTTGCTGCGGGTCGGCCACGATGCGCTGCGGCAGCACCGCATGCTCGTAGGCCATCACGCGGTCGTCGGCGCTGCGCAGACGGGTGAGCGAAGCCACCGCCGCATCCGGCGACAGGCCCAGCCGCAGGATCTCTTCGCCATGCGCCGGGCGCAGCCGCCGCTCCAGCCAGCGCGTGCCGGGCTCGTAGCCCTTGATGCGCAGCGTTTCGCTGAAACTGGTCAGGCCACTGAGCTGGTGCTGGATCTGGGTGGTGACGAAGGTACCGGCGCCCTGCCGACGCGAGACCAGGCCTTGTTCGACCAGTACATCGACCGCCTGGCGCAGGGTGACCCGCGAGATCTGCAGGCGCTCGCACAGCTGGCGCTCGGCCGGCAGCGCTTCGCCGGCCTTCCACTGACCGCCACGAATGGCGTCGGTGAGTTTGCCGGCCAGCTGCAGGTACAGCGGGGTTGGCGCGGACGCGTCCAGGTGCAGGTCGTCCAGTCGCTTGTCGGCGTCCGCCTTGGCCTTGGCCATTCGTTAGTCCCGCCTGCCCGAATTCGATAGGTCCAATATAGTACCAATCTACAGCGACGCACCAGCCCTGCGCTGCGCCGGCCCATCTGGAAGGGTCGGGCGGGCGTGTGCGACGCCAGCGGGCGCGCCTGGGGATTGACCGGTGAATGTCGGCGCGGCGGGCACTGGTCTGCATTGCACGGGGTGCCGTCTCGGCAACCGGCTTGGCAAGGCAGCGTTGCGGCCAGCCGATGTGTGGCCAGGCAGATCAGACCAATTTTGCCGGCACTGGAGGTCTTGGACCGGCAGCCGGCGGGCAGCGGAAACCGCTGCGCCACGCAACCAGCCCTCCCCGCTTCGCCAGCAGTGAGCGGCGCTACAGCTGCCCCTGATCGACGCGCACCAGCCAACGCTCCGGCGTCTGGACGAAGCCGAGCAGTTGCAGGCCCAACTGCAGCGCGGTGTCGTTGCCGGGCTCGACCTGGGTGCGCCACTGCCAGCGGCCATCGCGCTGCAGCCGCAGCTCGGCGCCGAGGTCGACGCCTTCGGGCAGACCGCCATCGGGCGCGAGCGCCAGCACCAGGGCATCGCCCACGCAGCGCGGGCTACCGCGCAGACGCAAGGGCAGCAGTCCGGCGGCTTCGCCACCTGCGTTGGGCAGCACCTGCACGGCGACATCGCCGCCGGCCTGCGTGCATCGTATGGCATCAAAGATCGCATGCACCTCGCGCAGATCGATCGACAGATCCAGCAGGGCCACCCCACCCGGCTTGCGCAGCAACAGGCGACCAGTGGCCTGCTGCACACCGTATCGGGCGCCCTGCAATGCCATCAGCTGCGCGGTGGCCGAGCGCAGCTGCACCTGGCGTTGCCCGCGCAACAAGGGCAGCGGGCGCAGACGCACGCCGACATCGCCCACGTCCATGGCGGCCCAGGTCACGCCACGCAGAGTGCCGTTCCAGATCGAGCCCTGTGCTTCCAGCGCGGTGAACGGCAGCGTCTCGATCGGCAGCACCAACCGCAGCGGCAAGGTGGCGATCACGCCGACGACCAGCAGCGCGCTGCCCAGCAACAACCAACGCACTGCCCTCATGGCGCGATGCCCGAAAACGTGCAGCGTACCTGCAGCTGCCCGTCGCGGCGGGTGATCTCAAGCGCCGAAGGCGTCAGGCCGTGACGCTGGCGCAGCTGTTCCAGCCAGGCGAACAGGACGGGGCTGGTGACGGTGTCGATCTGCACTGCGAGCGTTCCGGTCGGACTGCGCTGTTGGCGGGTGATGGTGATCGTGGCATCGCGCGCGCTTTGCGTAATGCGCGCCAGCGGGATGGCGGCCACTGTACCGCCGTGCGACGCGCGCGCCATCAGCAGCACCTCTGCGGCGTGGTCATACCGTGCCTGCGCGCCGCTGCGCCAGTGCCGCAGCGGCACCAGCAGCGCATACCAGCCGATGAAGGCAGCGATGGCGGCAACCATGACCGCGACCATGACGCGTTCGCGCGGTGCGCGGCTCTGCCACCATACCGGCATACCTTGCAACGTGTTCATCGCGGCGGCTCCAGTTCCAGCGAAGTGGCGAGTCTGTCATCGCGGGGCTGGCCCGCGCCTGCACGCAGCTGCCAACCGGCGCGGCCGAGCTGGGCGGTGAAGCGCTCCAGTTGCGCGGCGTCGCCATGCAGCAAGGTGACGCGCAGCGGACCTTGTGGTTGGTAAGCGAGCGCATCCAGTTCCGCACCCGGTACTGCGTCGACTGCGGCGAACACTGCCGCCAGTTGCGTTGCGAATGCGTTCTGCGGGGCGCCGGCCTGGCGTGTCTTGTCAGCGCCAGAGGACATGCCACTCGGCCCCATCAGCTGGGCGCTGCGCCGCTGCAGGAGCTGCGCGCCGATGTCGTAACGCAGGCTCTGCGCCACCATCACAAGCACAGGCGAGAGCACCAGCAGCGCAAGCAACCACGCAAGCGTGCGTGGCCGCAGGCCCTCCCGTTGCGGCGTTGACGCGGCAAAGCCTTGCTGGCGCAGATTGATCGGCGCGGTGGCGGCATGCCGCGCAAACTGCGCGATGGCGTGCATTGGATCCGGCCCCGGCGGCGGCATTGGGGCGATCGGAAGCGATGCGACCAGCACCTGCGCAAGCTGCGGCTCCAGGCTGCAGGCGATACGCGTGCCACGCAGCAACCAGCGGCCATCCCAGTGCAGCAGCGTCGGCGGCTGATCCGGCGGCGCGTCGGCCAGCAGCAGACAGTCGGGCACTACCGCATCGGGGACGACACCCAGCTCTGCCGCACGGTCGAGCCACTGCCGCATCACCGCGCCATCCACTGCGGCCACCAGCCGCGTGCCATCGCTCTGTGCCTGGTCGGCGATCACCACATGCAGCGTCTGTGCATCGCCTGCCAGATGCTCGGCCAGCTGCAGCCGCGCCGCAGCCAGCGATTGCGTGATGCTATGCCCGGGCAGGGCCAGCCAACGCAGATGCACGTCCACGCCCGGCACCACCAGCACCGTCTGCGTCGTTGGCGCGCGTTGCGCATTCAACGCATCCTGCGCCAACACGTGGCCGTGTGCATCCACGCGCACGCTGATGGGCTGCGCTGTGGCATCGGCCGGCAACAACAGCAGGGTGCTACTCATTCGTCGGGGCTCCATTGACGTGCCACCAGTCGCACGCGGCCGGCAGGGTCCTGTTGCAGCAATGCCTCCAGCAGAACCTGCGCACCGGCGTGGTCGACCTGGCTGTAGAGAGAAAAATAGGACGTGCGCAATTGGATCTGCTGAAACACCGCATCCGGCAACGCCGCCTGCATGAGTGCGGGCTGCTTCCAGAACACCGCCGCATCGCGCCAACCGCCAACCGGCCGCGCGGCGATGATGCGGCGTGCGGCCGGCAACTCCACCGCGCCTTCGGTCAAGGCCGCCAGCACCGGCGCATCTTCGGCGCGTAGCGTGTTGATGTTGATCGGCGACAACCGCCCTTCGGGCAATGCGCACACATAGGGTTGCAGCTGCGCGACGAGCGCCGGCGTGTAACCGGCGACGGCGCGCAGCTCGCTGACGCCGGCCAACAAGGTCGCGCCGGTGCGCGCCGGCACCGCCGCTTGCAGATAGCGGTCGTCTTCGGCGCCCTGCGCGCCCGGCTGGGTATCGCTATCGATCCAGTCCACCAACGCATCGGTGAGCGCCTGCGCCTGTTGCGGGGCGATATCCAGCGCGTCCAGCAAGGCCAGGTACTGGTTGGCGCCATCGTCGCTGCGTTGCCATTGCTCGGGTGCGCCCATCACCACGCTGTTGAGGTTGAAGCAACCACCGCGATCGCGCAGCCGTACGCTCACCATTCCATCGTCCAGCGGGAAGTTGATCGGTTGGTCGTTCCAGCCACCGTCCAGCGTGGTGCGCAGCGGGTCGCGCCTGGCCAAGGCCTGCAAGCGTTGCCGCGCCACGGCCTCGCTGCCCAGCGCATACCACTGCGCCTGCGTCATCGCTTCTGCGTTGCCGCTGCGGCGCAACCCAAAGCGCAGGTCGTTCAATACCGCCACCATCAGCAGCGTCATCACCGCCACCAGCAACAGCACCGTCAGCAATGCGACGCCGCGTTGTTGCGCAGGGGCATGCAGCGCGCTCATGCGCGCCCCTCCGGCAGCAGGAACAGCTGCCGTACGTGACCCCATTGCTCCAGATCCAGCTCCAGCAGCAGTGCATCCGGCAGTGCCTCCAGTCCGCCGCTCCAGCCATCGCTCCACTGCGCGCGATAGTGAAACGCCACCTCGGCCGAACGCACACCGCGCAGCAGCACCTGCGGCGCCCCGGCCACCGCGCCATCCAGCGCCGGCCGCGCACTGCGCTCCAGACGTCCGTCGACGATGCGGTACTCGACGTATTGCAGCGACGCACGCGGCGCCTGATCCGGATTGCTCCAGCCACGCCGGACAAAGCCGAACAACGGCGCCTGTGACCCGGGCGCACGTGCAACGAACGCGGTGCGCGCGGCGCTGCCATCGCTGTAGCGCGTGCGCCGTACCGCGGCCTGTTGCAGATCGCTGCGCAGCAGGCCATGGACCAGTTGCAGTTCGCGCACCTGCTGCAGGCGCGCGCGCACCGCATCGCGCTGGTCGATGCTTTGCCGCATCACCACCACCGCGGCGCCGGCCACCAGCGCAAAGACCGCCAGCGCCACCAGCAGTTCGATCAGGGTGAAGCCCTGCATGCGTTGCGTGCGGCTCATTGCACGCTCCGCAATGTGCTCAGGCTGGCAATCTGCTGCGGCTGTCCTGCGGCGCGCACTCGCACCTCGATCCGCACCATGCCAGCGCTTGCCGGCAGCGCCTGGCGTTGCCAGTCCCAACGACGGCCACCCAGCAGGTCCTGGCCTTGCGCAGGCGCCACTGCGGCGTTGGCCGGCGCCAGCATCGCCTCGATCGCCTGATTTTCCGCAACCAACGCCGCAAGCATGCGTTCTTCCAGCACCACTGCCGTGCGCGTGCTTTCGCCCGACAGATTCAACAACCCGACCACCGCCATGCCGAAGATGGCCAATGCGACCATCAGCTCAAGCAGCGAAAATCCGGCGCAGGCGCGCTGGTTATCGACGCGGCGCATCGACCCGCACCACACCGGCGGCATCCACCATCACCTGCAGCTGGTGCTGCCCATCGTCCAGCGCGATGCGTTGCGGCGTGGCCGCACCGGTCGGGTCGAAGCGGACGCTCAACTGCGTACCGCCGCCCGGCAACTGCGCCTGCACGCCCGCAGGCCAGCGCGTGGCGGCGAACGGCGTCTGGTCCAGCGCAACCCAACGTCGCTGCGCCTGGCGACGGAACGTATAGCCGCCCGCGTCGATGCTGACTTCAACCATGCGCAGGCTCAGGATCGCCTCGTCGCGTGCATTGGCCAGTGCACTGGCCAGCATGTCGGCCTGAGCATGCAGATCCTGCCGCGTGTCCGGCATGGTCATCACTACCAGGGTGCTGGCAAGCGCGGTGATCACCAGTACCGCCAGCAGCTCGAGCAGGGTGAAGCCACGCATGCGTCCGCGATGGCTGCGTATCGCCGTCCGTTGCGCGCTGGGTGGTGCAGTCAGCACGGCGGCACCTCAGCGCCAGTTGCCGATGTCGGCATTGTCGGCATCGCCGCCTTCGGCGCCGTCGGCACCGAAGGAGTAGACGTCGAAGCCACCGGTTCGTCCCGGGCGTCGATATTGATACGCGTGGCCCCATGGATCCTCAGGCAACCGGCGGATATAACCGCCCTGCCGATAGCGCTCGGGCCGGGTCAGGCCGCTGGGCGGGCTGAGCAAGGCCTGCAAGCCCTGCTCGGTGGTCGGATAGGTGAGGTTGTCCAGTCGGTAGGTTTCCAGCGCCTGTTCCAGCACCGCAACATCCGCGCGCGCCTTTTCGACCATGGCGCGGTCCTGGCTGGGCATCACGTTGATCATCACCACGGTGGCCAGCAGGCCGATGATGACGATCACCACCATCAACTCGACCAGGGTGAAACCGCGCACGCCACTGCGCGAGACAGGCGAGCCGGCACGTGCACGACACTGGTTGGACTGCATGGGGATCTCCGAAGAAAGCGGCCGCGCTCAGCCAAGCGCGAGGGTGTTGAACTGCAGGATGGGCAACAGGATCGACAGCACGATCACCGCCACCACCCCGCCGAGCAGCACGATGATGGCCGGCTCCAGCAGGCTCATCGCCGCGCTGGTGAACGATTCGAACTCACGCTCCAGGTAATCGGCGGCGCGCTCCAGCATCGGCGCCAGGCGCCCGCTGTTTTCGCCGCTGGAGGCCATGTACAGCAGCGTCGGCGGAAACACCCCGGCGCGCTTCATCGCCGCAGCCAGACTGCCGCCTTCGCGAATCGCGGTGACCATGCTGTCGGTGGCCAGCCGCAAGGCGCGGTTGTCGACCGTGCGTGCGGCGATCATCAGCCCCTCCATCAGCGGCAGGCCGCTGTTGACCATGATCGCCAAGGTGCGCGCCATGCGTGCGGCATGGAGGTCGCGGATCAACCGGCCGAGCAAGGGCGCACGCAGGATGGCGCGATCCGCAGCCAGTCGCAGCGCCGGGCGCCGGAGCAGACGCAACGCTGCGATGACCGCAATCACCAGCGCAACCAGTAGCGGAACGCCGGCATGCAGCAGGAAGTTGGACACACCGATCACCGCGCGCGTCAGCCATGGCAAGGTGCGGCCCATCGAGTCGAACTGGTCCACTACCTTGGGTACGACGAAGGTCATCAACACGATCACCACCGCACCGGCCGTCAGCGCCAACGCGGCCGGGTAGACCAGGGCGGACTGTAGCTTGCTGCGCACCTGCGCCTGCCGCTCGAGCAGATCGGCCAGCCGCTCCAGCACCTGCGGCAAGGCACCGGCGCTTTCGCCCGCGGCGACCATGGCGCGATACAGCGGCGGAAATGCGTTGCCCTGGCGGGCCATCGCATCGGACAAGCGGAAGCCTTCGACCACCAGGCCATGGGTCTGGCTGGTGACGCGGCGCACGCCGCGTCGTTCCGATTGCGTACCGATGGTGCGCAAGGCTTCTTCCAGGGGCGCGGTTTCCACCAGCGTCGCAAGCTGGCGCGTGAACAACACCAGATCCTTGCCGCTGAAGCGTGCCGCACGCATGGTGGCGGCAGCGGCAGCGGCGTCGACCCGCACCGGCACCCACTGGCGCTGCTCCAGCTGCGCGCGCGCACTGTGCACGCTGTCGGCGCTGATCACGCCCTGGCGGCTGCGCCCATGCAGATCGAGCACGGTGTAATCAAACCGCGGCATGCGCATCCTCCTGCTGGCGGGTGACGCGCAAGGCTTCTTCCAGCGTGGTGAGCCCTTGCAGCACGGCAGCGCGTGCGGCGTCGCCCAACCGCGGCGCGCGTGCGAAAGCGACTGCTGCCAGCGCATCCTCGTCGGCGTTGTCGCCGATCAGTCGGCGCATCGCATCGTCTACCGCGATGGCTTCGTAAACGCCCACGCGCCCGGCATAACCGCTGTGATGGCACACCGCGCAGCCGACCGCGGCGTACACCGTCGCACCGCCACCGTCATCGACCGCAAGCAGCTGCCGTGCGGCTGCATCCAATGGCCGTGGCGCGCGGCACTGCGGGCACAGCCGCCGCACCAGCCGCTGCGCCAGAATCAGGCGCAGGCTCGAGGCCAGCAGAAACGGTTCGATCCCCATATCGCGCAGGCGCGTGACCGCGCCCACCGCATCGTTGGTGTGCACGGTGGACAGCACCAGATGGCCGGTGAGACTGGCCTGCACCGCAATCTGCGCGGTCTCGGCATCGCGGATCTCACCGATCATCACCACGTCCGGGTCCTGGCGGAGGATGGCGCGCAGACCGGCGGCAAAGGTCATGCCCACCCGCGCGTTGACCTGGGTCTGACCGACGCCGTCGATGGCGTATTCCACCGGGTCTTCGACGGTAAGGATATTGCGCGAGCCATCGTTGAGCAGGCTCAGCGCGGCGTACAAGGTGGTGGTCTTGCCCGAGCCGGTGGGACCGGTCACCAGCACGATTCCATTGGGTACCTGCAATGCGCGCTGCACGGTGTGCATCACTGCCGCGGGCATGCCCAGCTGCGTCAACGACAAGGTGCCCTGCTCCTTGTCCAGGATACGCAGCACCACCCGCTCGCTGTTGCGCGTGGGCAGCGTGGACACGCGTACGTCCAGCGCCTTGGCGCCCATCACCAGCGACACACGGCCGTCCTGCGGCACGCGCTTTTCGGCGATATCCAGCCGTGCCATCACCTTGACCCGCGACACCAGCAGCGGCGCGATGCGCCCGGGCAAGGTGGCCGCTTCGCGCATCACCCCATCCACGCGCAGCCGCACGCGCAAGCGCGATTCGTAGGACTCCAGATGCACATCGGAGGCGCCCAGGCGCGCGGCTTCGGCGATGATGCCGTTGATCAGGCGGATGATCGGCGCGTCGTCCTGGCTGTCGAGCAGATCGGCAGTGGGGATATCGTCGATCAACGAATCCAGGCTGCCGTGCAGGTCCAGCGCCTCGACCTGCACGCCCTGCTCCATGCCGGCATCGGCGTAGATCTCCGACACGTGCCGGTCGAACACCGCCGGCACCAAGGTGCGCACCTGCAACGGCATGCCCAGCGCCCGCCGCAACTCGATCAGGGCCTGCACATCGCCGCCTTCGCGTAGGCCGATCTGCGCGGCGCTGTCGCTGCCGAGCAGCACCACGCCGTGGCGCTTGGCGAACGCATAGGAAATGCTGGCGCGCACGGTGTCCATGGCATCAGCGCTGCACGGGACGTGCGCCGGGTGCAGGCGTGGCTGCCGGTGCCGGCGATGGTCCAGCCGGCAACTGCGGCGGCTGCGCGCGCAGGTAATCGCGGACCAACGCATCGAGCGCGGCTTCCGGGTCGCCATCGGCCAACTGGCGATCGCGCAGATAGGTGTAGCGCGGTGCGGTCATGCGCTGCGCATCGGCCGCATCGCGGATGATGGTCGGGCGGATGAACACCATCAGGTTGGTCTTGTCGCGATTGCGCGACTTGTGCCGGAACAGCGCGCCCAGCCCGGGCACATCGCCGAGCAGCGGCACCTTTTCCACGGTCTGCCGGTCGTTCTGATCGAGCAGGCCGCCAAGCGCGACGATGGCGCCGTTTTCCACCACCACGCGGGTTTCGATCTGGCGCTTGTTGAACACCAGTTCCGAGGACTGCGCGCTGACCGGCCCGGCAATTGCCGAGACTTCCTGCTTGATCGCAAGCGTGATGCCGCCGGCGGTATTGATCTGCGGGCGCACCTCAAGCTCCACGCCCACGTCCTGACGCTGGATGGTGCGGAACGGGTTGTCGTTGGCCGCGCCCAGCACCTCGCCGGTGGTGATCGGCACTTCCTGGCCCACCAGGATGCGCGCCTGCTCGTTGTCCAGCGTCATGATCGATGGCGTGGACAGCAGATTGGAGCCGGTATCGCTCTTGACCGCATCGATGATCATGCCGAACACCGCATCGTTGCTTTGCCCGGCCAGGCCGATCAGGCCGCCACTCAGTCCCAGCAACGATTGCGCGGCCACATTGCGCGCCTGTTCCAGCACCGAATCGTCGTCGCCGTTATTGCTGCGCGTGCCGGCGGCGGCCGCAGCCAGGGGCACGATGCCCGGCGCTGCACCGCTGTACTGTGTGGCGATCAACGGCACGGTGCCGTTGCGGCCAGCCAGCAGCAGCTGCACGCCCAGGCGCTTGGCCGCAGTGTCGGAAATCTCCACCACGATCGCTTCCACCAGTACCTGCTCGCGATGCACGTCCAGCTGGCGGATCACGTCCATCAAGGCACGCTGGGTTTCCGGGTCGGCATTGATGATCAGGGCGTTGGAGCCGGGGTAGCGCACGATCACCGGGCGCTTGCCGGTAGCCGGTGCGATCACCTGGGTCTGTGCGGTGCCGGCGGCTGCCGCCACATCCACGGCAGTGGAGCGCGTGTCCTGCCCGGCTTGCGCCTCATTGCCCGGCGTCTGCCCGACCAGCTGCTGCAATACCGGCAGCAACTGCTCGGCGCTGGCGTGTTGCAGCCGCACCACGCTGACATCGCCACGGCGCTCGGCGCGCCCGTCCAGATCCATCGCGGTGCGCACCACCCGCTGCACCAGCGCCGGGTCGCCGCGTACGATCAACGAATTGCTGCTGTCCACCGGCAACACCGACAGTACCGCACTGCGCTCGCCGGCCTGGCCAAACAGCGAGGTCAATGTGCGTGCCAGCTCCTGCGCGGAACTATTGCGCAAGGTCACCGTGTCGATGGCCGCGCGATCGGTATCGATCTGCGTCACCAGCCCGCGAATGCGGCGCAGGTTGTCGGCGTAGTCGGCTATCAACAGGCCATTGCCCTGCGGCATCGCCATGATCACGCCGCCGCGCCCGATCAGCGGTTTGAGGATCTCTGCCGCGCTACGCGCATCCACCCGCTGCAGCGTGAACACCTGCGTGGCAAACCCCAGATTGCCGCTGGCGGCACTACCCGGCTGTTGCGCGGCGGTATCGTCGGGAATGATGCGATAGGTCGACGGACCACTGGACACCGCAATCAAGCCGTTGGCGCGCAACACCGCCAGCAACATGCCGAGCAGGTCGGCTTCGCTCATCGCCTGCGCGCGCGCCACGTTGACCGTGCCCTGCACGCGGGTGTCCACGATGAAGGTGATGCCGGTGGCGCGCGAGACATCCTGGATGAAGGCGCGCAGGTCCACGTCCTGCAGCCGCACTGCTGGCGCATCGGCGGCCTGCAGCGAGACGACTGGTGTCACGGCGCACACGCACAGCAACGTGGCCGACAACAGCCATATGGGGCGAGCAGCAATCATTGCGGGCGCTTCAAGGTCATGGTGTGGGTCTGGCCGTCGCGGCGATAGGTCAGCGTGGCCGCCTGGCCATCGCGCAGTTCGTCCTGCAACTCGCGCAGGTGTTCGGCATCGAGCGTGCGCCCGTTGATCTGGGTCAGTACATCGCCTGCCGCCAGGCCGGCCTGGCGCAACAGCGCGCCATCGCCACGCGGCATGATGGTGAAGCCGCTGCCATCCGCGCTTGCACGCAGCCCGGCGCTGCTCAGCAGCTGTTGCGGGTCGACCGCGGTTGCGCCTGCTGCTGCCGTCGCATTGCCCACGTTGGACATCACGCCGGATGCGCTACCTGCGGCTGTGTTCGCTGACGATGACGTTGTCGCAGGCGCCTGCGGCGCCGCATCGAGCAATGTCAGGCGGCGCACGCCGCTACCGGTCCGCAGCAGCACGTGGTCGGCGGTGACCGCTTGCAACACGACGCCGGGCATCACCGTATCGCCGACGCGGTAGGCGCCCTGCCGGCCATCGCCGAGACTCAGGTAGGCCGCTGCCTGCGCAGCACCCGCACGCACACCGTGCAGCAGCACGCCATCGCTATTGCTGTCGGCAACGCTGCGATAGAACACGTCGCGGCGCAATGCAGACCACTCCGACACCGTGCCCGCGACCGGCTGTGCGTGACCAACCGGACCGACCGGGGTGATCAGCAACCACAGCAGACGCAGCCCTTGCAGTGCCAGCAACCCGACCAGCGCACAGCCCAGTGCCGTGCGTGCGGCATGCGACGACATGACGGTAGTCAACGAGGGCAAGGCGCGGTGCAAAGCAGACATCCGGCTGAAGGATTGCGATCGGATGACAGAATGCGGCAGCAATGTGTCAGTTCGAAGAAATCGATGACACCAGACGACACACACCGACATGCGGCAAAACGCAAACGCCCGCCATGCCGAAGCACAGCGGGCGTTTGCGATCCGACACGCGCCCGATGGATCAGAAACGCGCTGTCACACTGATGTCATAGCTGATGCCGGGCTGGTAGGTGTACAGATCGACCCGGCTGCTGCCCACGCGCTGGAACTCCTGATACTTGGTCTTGAGCAGATTACGTGCGGCGAAGTTCACCGAGAGCGTATCGCCAGACCACACCAGGCCCTTCTTGATTACCAGATCCAGCGAGGTTCCAGGCTTGTCGATGTAATCCGGTTGACCCGGGCGACCACGCGCAGAAATTCGCTCGCCGACGTAGTTGGCGATCAAGGTCGCCTGGCTGTGCGTGCTCTCGCTCTCCACACCGATCTGCAGGTTGGCGATATCGTCCGATTGTCCCTGCAACGCCGAGCCGTCGCGAATGAACAGGTTGGCCTGTACCGGTGCGCTGAAGCCGAACGGCTGCACGGTATCGCCGGCACTGGCGCTCACCTCGGACGTGGTGCGCGTGTAGTTGCCGGACACGAACATGCGCTTGTCGCCCCACCAATCGGCCGCGACCGGCACGTCCAGATACTTCTTGGCTTCCAGCTCGATGCCGTACAACGTGGCCTTGGGCGCATTGATGAAACTCTGCACGATGCCGCCACCGGGCGCGTCGTTGACGATGGCTTCGATCGGCTTGTCGATGTTCTTGTAGAACGCGCCGACGGTGACGTACTGGCCCGGCTCGAAGAACCATTCGTAGCGCGCATCCAGATTGACCAGCTCGCTGTCGATCAGGAACGGATTGCCGAAGAACTGGCGGTCGATATCCGGGTCCAGATACTGCTGCGGCGCCATTTCGCGGAATTGCGGCCGCGCGATCGTCTTGGACGCACCGAAGCGCAGCTGCTGGTTGTCGGCAAAGTTCCAGGTCACCGTGGCCGATGGCAGCGCGTAGCTGTTCTGCAACGGTGCCACGCTGTCCTGGCGTGCGCCGCTGAAGATGTCGTACGGATGCACCGCCTGGGTGGCGTCTTCATAACGCACGCCCACGGTGGCGCGCAGGGTCGGCACGATCTCGCCTTCTGCCTGCAGGTAGGCCGCCTTGACCTTCAAGGTCGCGTCGTAGGCTGCCGCACCGAAACTGCCGGTGGTCTCGCGCAGCCGCAGCAGATCGTTGCTGAGGTTGTAGTCGGAGATCAGGTAATCCACGCGCTGATACTGGTTCAGGAACGGCAACGGGCCATCCAGCGCCAGAAAGCGGAACTCGCGGCTCCACGCGGTGCGGTCGTTGTCCAGATACGCCAACCCGCCCTTGACGGTGAGGTCGTGCTCGATCGGCAGCCGCCAGGTCACGTCCACGCCGCCGCTGGCGACCTTGTCGTCGACCTTGCTGAAGCGTGTGTAGTTCTGCACGCGCGAGGCATCGTGCGCCCAGTAACCGTCGAGCAACTCGTAACGGATGCCGGTTTCGTACGGTACATCGCGGCTGGCATTGGCCACCGCCGCGCGCCACTCGATCTTGAGATCGTCGTATTCGCCGAACGCATGCGAGCCGAGCAGCTGATTGTTGATCAACCGACGCGCATACCACTCGGTGTTGTCGTCGCGCACATCGAATCCGGCCAGCTCGTCGCGGCCGGCGCGGCTGCGCGCCACCTTCAGGCTGTCGTGTACATACAAGGTGGTCCAGCCGATCTTGTGGCGGCCATATTCCCAACCCAGGCCGAGCATGCCGTTGGTGCGCACGTTGTTGCGCGTGGTCGCAAAGTCGTAGTTGGAATTGAACTCCACGCCATCGCCGACAAAGATGCCGTCCTGCTGCTTGCCGGTACGCGTGCGCCATTCGTTGTCGTAGCTGGCCACCGCAAGAATGCCCAGCTTGGCCTCGCCGATGTCCATGCTGTAGCCGGCGCTGCCGCCGACGTTGACGTCCGGGTCGATGCTGTCCTTTTCCTGCAGCACATACAGGTTGGCGTTGTTCATGCTGCGGCCGATGCGGCGGATGTCATCGCGCGAGAAATTGCCCAGGTCCACGCGGCGCCCGCTCGCGATGGCATCGCGCAATGCGCCCGGCTGCTTGCGCGCGCCGTCATCAAAGCCCCACTCGTCATCACCGGAGCCGTAATAGGTCAGGCCCTTCTCGCCGGTAGTGACGCTATTGGCGCCGCCGCCCACGGTGAGCGACAGGAACGGCTTGTCCGGCACCGTCATCGATTGCAGATCGATCACGCCGCCACCGAATTCGCCGGGATAATCGGCCGAATAGGTTTTTTGCACGGTCACGCTTTGCAGCACGTCGCTGGGAAACAGATCCAGCGGCACCACACGCTGCATCGGCTCGGGGCTGGGCAGCGGCGAGCCGTTGAACAAGGCCGACGAGTAGCGCTCGCCAAGACCGCGTACATAGACGTATTTGCCGCGCGACAGGCTCAGGCCGGTGACGCGCGTCAGCGCCACCGCGGCGCTGCTGTCGCCGGTGCGCTCCATGTCCTCGCGGGTGACGAACGAGGCCACTTCGGAGGTCTGCAGCATCGGTTCGGGAATGTATTCGCCGCGCACCACGACCTGGTCGAGTTGCTTGGGCGCAATGGCGGCCGCACTGGAACTGCTGCCGCCGCCGGCGGCATCGCTGCCGGTCGACTGCGCCATGGCGGCGCCGGACAGCAGCAAGGTGGAAATGGAAAGAGACAGGCCCGTCCGCGAAAGACGGGCGACAGCGAAGTTTCGCATCGTGGGAGCCCTGACAACAGAAAGATGAAGCTGGACGCATCGCATGGCGGCGCGCTGGCCGCCGTGCGATGCCGTGCCTCAGCAGGGGCGATCGGCGGTCAGGCCGCAGCTCCAGCCCTGCCACCAGGTGTCGTTGGCATCACGTACGCCACCGATGTAATTCACCTGCTGGAAGAAACTGCTCACCCCGTTCAGGCCCTGGAACGCCGGCACTGCGGTTTCGTTGGCGCCGTTGATGAAGGTATTCTGCAAGGTCGACACGCCGTTGGCGACATTGTTGGTACCGGCGGCGAACTGGCTGGCCGCACGCGGGTCGCTGCCGAACGCCGTCGGGCAGGCGAAGAACACTGAGTGGAAGGTGCCTGCGGTGTCGGTATCGGCCATGTTCAAGCACACCAGGCCATCGCCGGTGCCGCCGGCGGGACGGGTGAAGACCGAGTTGTAGAACGCGGCCTGGGTACCCTGATTGAGCATGATCGCCGCACCGGCGCGCGCATTGCCCACGTAGGTGAAGTTGGCCACCTTCGGGCGCGAATACGGCTGGCGACGCAGGCTGCTCCACTCGTTCATGCGGTCGCCGCCGCCGGCGCGCTGCACCACGATGCCGAACTGCAATGCGCCGCTCCAACCTGCATCGGTATCCAGCGAATCGTCGTCGGCGCCGGTGATCACGATATGGCTGCCGTTGACCGTGCCGCCGAACCACTCGATGCCGTCGTCGGAACTGTTGTGAATCTGCACGTAATCCAGACGCGTGCCGCTGCCCACGCCGGCCAGGGTGATGCCCTGCAGCTCGTTGTTGGGCGAGATTTCGAAGCCCGAATACATCACGCGCAAATAGCGCATCGAACCGCTGTTGTCGGTAGCGCTATTGCCGCCATAGAACGCGTTGGTGCCTTCGACCTGCGCCTGGCACTGCGGCGTACCGGACACGGTGGTGCCCGGGCAGTTGTTGATCGCCGCACGGCCCAGCACCACGATGCCGCCCCACAGACCGATAGTGTTGGCGTTGACCTGGCCTTCCAGCGCCTGACGCGCGGTAAACACGATCGGCGCACTGGCGCTGCCTTCGGCGAAGATCTGCGAACCGCGATTGACCACGATGTAGTCGCTGCCCGACGAACCGTACAGGGTCGTGCCCGGCTCGATGGTCAGCACGCCCTGCGCGCTGCCGGCCGCCGGCGCAGTGGCGTCGCCGCCGCGGTCGGTACCGACGTTGACGCGGCCGCTGATCGAATACGCGGTACCGGCGCGCGCGGGCACCACCAGGTTGCCGGTGATGGTCTCCGGCAACTGGCAGGCACGCAGCGTGTTGTTGGCGATGGTGCCGACGTTGGAAAAGCCGCTCGGGCAATCCGCGGCCGGGCCGGTCGGCGTCGGTGTCGGAGCCGGCGTTGGTGCAGGCGTGGGCGCCGGGGTCGGTGCCGGTGCGGGCGGAAACGCGCCTTCGCCGGGCGAGGCGACGCGGTCTGCACCGCCACCGCAGGCGGACAACGCCAGCGCGGTGCCAAAGGTCATGAGAAGTGTCTTGCTGCTATTGCGAACGGACATGCGGCTGATCTCCAGGTCAAAAGGTCCGGTATGAAGAGGAGTCGTCAAGAATTGGTAGCGTTCCGCTCACTGCAGTGGCGAGCACGTTCAAGATCCCCGTCACCTTTATAGGGGCCGTCTGTTGCATTTGTCTTACCACGACACATTTGACATATAGCTGCCACACGTTGGCATGCACTGTAGCGGGATGAAACTCACCGATATCCCCACCGCCCTGGCAGACTGGATCGTGGCGCAGGCCCTGGCTGGCCAGCCGCCCGAACAAGCACTGCAACCGCTGCTGGATCGTGGCTGGGACGAACAGGACGCCATCGATGCAGTCGAAGCGCTGGTGCGTGCGCACATCCAGCAGCATGCGCAGACACATGGATTGCCGCTGCCGGTTCGCGTGCCGGCGCTACTGCACGACAGCGATGCCGCGCTGCTGGATCTGGGCGATCGTCAGGTGCGTGTGTTGATGCGCATGCGCTTGCCGCGCGTGATGGTGCTGGGTGATTTTCTGTCCGATGCCGAATGCGATGCATTGATCGCCCTGGCGCAGCCACGCCTTGCGCGCTCACGCACCGTGGACAACGCCAACGGCACGCAGGTGGTGCATGCCGCGCGCACCAGCGACAGCATGTGTCTGCAACTCGGGCAGGATGCGCTCTGTCAACGCATCGAAGCGCGTATCGCCCGCCTGCTCGACTGGCCGGTGGATCACGGCGAAGGCTTGCAGGTTCTGCGCTACAGCACCGGCGCCGAATATCAGCCGCACTACGATTACTTCGACCCCGACGCAGCGGGCACGCCAGTGTTGCTGCAGGCAGGCGGGCAACGCGTCGCCTCGATGGTGATGTACCTCAACACACCCGACCGCGGCGGGGCCACGCGCTTTCCCGATGTGCATCTGGAGATTGCCGCGATCAAGGGCAATGCGGTGTTTTTCAGCTACGACCGCCCGCATCCGATGACACGTAGCCTGCATGCCGGCGCCCCGGTGCTGGCCGGCGAAAAGTGGGTGGCGACCAAATGGCTGCGCGAACGCGCAGCGCGCATGCCCGGCTGACCGGGCAACGCGCTCAAGCAAAGCGCGTGCTCGACGCACCAACCGCCCAGACGGGCGTACAGGGCACGCTGCGCTACCGGCTTCAGCCAGCCGCCGGCGACGTACGTCGCATATGTTATAATATTGCATTGGCTGACACATGGGGTGATCAGCTCCTTCGCATCGGTGTCGTTCGATCCATGAAGATCCAGATTCTCGTGGCGGCAGTGGCTGCCATCCTGTTTGCCGCCCAAGCGCGTGCGCAGTCGTCCGATTCGGCGCTGACGCTCGGCAAGGTCGATGTCCACCAACATGGCGAAGGCCAACTCACCGCGCATCAGGTGCTGACCTCGGTGGACGTGCTGGGCGCCGACCAGATCGAAGACAAGAACGTGTCCTATAGCTGGGAGCTGCTCGGGCAGATGCCCGGTATCCAGCTCACCGAAACCCGGCAGGGCGCCGAATCGGGCAAGGTCAGCTTTCGCGCCTTCAACGGCGAGGGTTACCTCAATGCGATCAAGACGCTGATCGACGGCATTCCCAGCAACGTCAACAGCGGCAACCAGCGCTTCATCGACATGCTGTTCCCGCTGGAAATCAGCTACATCGAGGTGGTGCGCGGCACCAATGATCCGCGCTACGGCTTGCACAACATCGGCGGCAACATCAATTTCGGCACGCGCCAGGGCGGCAATTACACCGACGCGCGCCTGACCTACGGCAGCTTCAACACCCGCGATGGGCAGCTGGCCGTGGGCCGCGAACGCGACGGGTTTGCGCAGAACTATTTCGTCGGCGTGCAGGCCTCCGATGGCTACCGCGAGCACGACAACTCCAGCAAATATGCGTTGGGCGGCAAATGGTTCTACGGCAGCCTCGACGACGGCATGCGCATCGGCCTGACCGCACGCGTCTATCACAACCAGGCCGACGAACCCGGCTTCATGACCGCAGCGGAAATGCAGGCAGACCGTCGCAGCTCGGACCTGCGCAACCGCAACGACGGCGACGACCGCGACATGCGCCAGGTCGGCGTCCATATGGACCTGAAGCTGGCGGAAGGACTGTTTTTAGGCACCAGGCTTTACTACAACCGCTATCTGGACGACCGCCAGGTGACCTTCAGCGACCTGCCCACCGGCAACGCGCCCCGCCAGCGCCGCATCTGGGACGAGACCCAGGTCGGCATGCTCAACACGCTGACCTGGCGCAGCAGCGACACGCTCACCCTGGAAGGCGGCGTCAACTACGAACATCAGGACAACGCCTACCGACGCGAGCGCTTCAGCTACGCCGAGCCCACCAATTTCAACGCCGCCCCGGCACGCATCCAGAACGACGACCGCCATACCTTCGACAACTGGGGCGCCTACGTGCAGGCGATCTATCAGCCGATCGAGGCGCTGAAGATCGTGCCGGCCTACCGCGTGGACCGCTTCGACGGCCACACCCAACTGCCCGGCGGCGTTCGCGCACCGCTGCAGCGCTACGGCACCATCGAGCAGCCGAAACTGAGCGTGGTCTACGCCTTCACCCCGACCACCAACGTCTATGCCAACTGGGGCCGCAGCTTCCAGGTGCTGACCGGCTCCACTGCGCCGGCTTACCTCACCGCCGGGCAGCTAGACGTGCGCCCGTCCACCAATACCGGCATGGAGCTGGGCATGAAATTCAGCCCGTTCCATGGGAGCCAGGCGCGCATCGCGGTGTGGCAGCAGGACGCGGCCAACGAAGTCTCCAACATGCCCGCCACCGGCACCACCGTCACCCTGGGCAAGACACGCCGGCGTGGCGTGGATGCGCAGATCAATGCGCAGCTGGGCGACAGGTGGACGCTATGGGCATCGCACGCGTATCAGGAAGCGAAGATCGAACGCGACGACCGCGATGCCAGCGTGTCGCTGGTCGGCCGCGAAGTGGCCGCAACGCCGCGTTACATCAGCAACATCGGCGTCGAATACCGCCCGACCGCTGCGCTGCGCCTGGGCATGCAGGGCCGCGCGCAAGGCGATTACTACCTGGAAGAGCGCAACGTGGCCGGCAAGTACGGCGGCTTCGCCACCCTGGATCTCACCGCCAGATACACCATCAACCCGGCCTGGAGCGTGGATCTGCAGGTCCGCAACGCCACCGGCCGCGAGTACGCCTACGTGTGGTACGACAGCTTCTTCTGGACGCAGGCACAGCCGATGTTTTCGCCAGCGGCAGGGCGCCAGCTCTATCTTGGCCTGAACATGAAGCTGTAACTCGCCCATCCACGGGCTGGGACTGACGCTACATCCGATGATGTGCGCAGGGCTGCTACGCGATGCAGCGGCCCTGCGCCGGGTCTGGAACGTCAGACACCGCCGTCGGCTGCCACAACGACCCGGTGCTCGCTGCCGACGCCTCACTGGCCATCGCAAGCCATCGCCCGATAACGGCAATGCCTGGCGCAGGCGTGCGTTCGTACGCGCCTGCGCGCACGCGACTCAACGCCGCGCAAACAGGCGCTGGTCGATCCGCAACATCACAAAACGCAACGGCGTCCACGCCAGGCACAGGCCGGCGACGATACCCAGCGTGTCGGCCAGCGCATCGTAGGGGTCGGCGCTTCGATTGGTCGTCAGTGCGCCTTGCGCGATCTCGATACCGATACCCAACGCCACCAGACCGATGGCCGCAACCGCCTGCGCGCGGTGCGTGGCAAACAACTGCACCGCGCCCCAGCACAACAGTGCGAAGGTCAAAAAGTGCTCGGCCTTGTCGCTGTTGTCAGGCAGCTCCGGAATCTCCGGCGGCGGCCCCAGGCAGACTGCAATCACCACCACGATCGCAGCGATCCATAACCCCACCCACAACCGCGGCCGATGAAACGGGCGCAGCGTCTGCGTTACAGCCGCCATGTGAGATCGCCGGCCAGAAATGCGGGCGCGATGTCCACATCGCGCGCAAAGCCCATCACCTGAAAGCGCTCGCCCATCTCGCTGGGCAAGGTCAGCCGCTTGATCTGCTCGCGCAGGCGCATGCGCCCTACTTCATCGGTGCGCGTATCGGCCTGCGCCAGCAAGCCATCCAGGCCGTTGCCCAACAGGAAACTGGCCTGCGTGCAGTAACCGGCCAGTTCGAAGCCGGCACCGGTGCCCGCCTCCGCAAGCGCGGTGAAATCCACCGACGCCGTCAGGTCCTGCAGACCGGGCCAGCGATACAGGTCTTCATGCATGCGATGGCGATAGAACGCACGCAAGGTGCCGTCCTCGCGCTGCGCGCGATAGAACTCGCCGCGCGGATATCCGTAGTCCACAAACACCATCGCACCGCGTTTCAGGCCGCCGGCCACCGCCTGGATCCAGTACGGCAGTTGCGGCAGCAGCTCGGAGCGGTAGCCATCGGCGAATGGCTGCTCCAGATAGCGCTCCAGATGCCGTACCGCCGCGCTCAACAACGCGTCGGCCGGCTGCTCGCCACGCGCAAACCGCTGCTGCGCATCGAGTACCACGGTTTCCTCGTAGACCTCGCCCTCACGTATCGCAAAGCGCGGCGTGGGCAGCGCATCGATCACCTCGTTGGCGAACAGCACGCCGTCCCAATCGTCCGGGAACGGGCCATCCAGCCATTCGACCAGATCGAACACCGGCGGAATCAGGCTGCGCCCCAGGCGCTCGCGCTGGCGCTCGCGCAGGTCTGCGCTGGGTTCGAGAATCGCATAGCGCTCGGGCAACGCGTCCAGCTCCAGCAGCCGCTTCAGCGTGACTTCGGCAAATGCGCCGCTGCCGCCGCCCACTTCCAGCATTCGCGCCTGCGGCCCGAGCTGCTGCAGCACCGGCGCCAGCGCACCGGACACGGTGGCCGCAAACAACGGGCCCAGCTCGGGCGCGGTGACGAAGTCGCCGGCCTCGCCGAACTTGCTCGACCCGGCGCTGTAGTAACCAAGACCCGGCGCATACAACGCCAGCTCCATGAAGCGCGAGAACGGAATCGCACCGCCGGCGGCCTGGATTTCGGCGCGCACATGCGCAGCCAGTCGGTCGCTGTGGGCCAGCGCGTCCGAATCGGGAGTGGGGAGGTCGGCGTGCATGCGGGCACCGGTTGCGGGGACAATGCACAGGATAGCCGAGCCCTTTGCAACGCCGAGCGAGTACGCCATGACAGACAGTTCCAAGGTGGTGTTGATCACCGGCGCAGGCCGGCGCATCGGCGCACAGATCGCCGCCACGCTGCACGCCGCCGGCTACCGGGTTGCCCTGCACGCGCATCAGTCCGCCGACGCGCTAGGCGCGCGCGTGGCCGAGCTGTGCGCGCAACGCGCAGGCAGCGCGCAGGCCTTGCACGCGGATCTGCGCCTGCCGCACGCGCCTGCGCAACTGGTGGCCGAGTGCGTCGACGCATTCGGCCGCCTGGATGGCGTGGTCAACAATGCCTCGGCGTTCTATCCCACTGCACTTGGTCACGCCACGCCGGCGCAGTGGGACGAATTGTTCGCGGTCAATGCGCGGGCGCCGTTCTTCATCGCCCAGGCCGCTGCCACGCAATTGCGCCAGCACCGCGGCGCCATCGTCAATCTCACCGACCTGTATGCACAGCAGCCGATGCGCAACCATCCGCTGTACGGCGCCTCCAAGAGCGCGCTGGAGATGCTGACCCGCTCGCTGGCGCTGGAGTTGGCTCCGCAGGTACGCGTCAATGCCGTCGCGCCCGGCGCCATCCTGTGGCCGGAGCAAGGCAAGTCTGCCGACGCCAGGCAGGCGCTGCTCGCCCGCACGCCGTTGGCGCGCATCGGCACGCCGGAAGAGATCGCCGAGGCGGTGCGCTGGTTGCTGGACGACGCCAGCTTCATCACCGGGCAGATCCTGCATGTGGACGGCGGCCGTCAACTCAGCTGAGAGCGGCCAGCACCATGAACGCGCTCACCCCAGGCGGACGCGGCAAGTGCCCGGTGCGGCATCTGGTGCCTACACTCCGGTTTTCAGTGCGCCGTCCACACGCAGCTGGCGGCTGCTCGCCAGGTTCTGGTCGCGCGAGTGCGCGCGTTGCGTGAGGGTGCATCGTCAGCGATTGCAGACGGATGCGCCTACACCGATCGGCGCGGCTGAGCTGTCAGTTCACCACGGTCGTGCAGCACGGCCAGCCGCGCCGTACACCTGTGCTAGTGCGCAGCACGCAGCGCGGGCGCATCCAGCTCCACCGTCGTAAACGCACTGCCGTATTGCGGATGCGCCTGCCACAGCGCGGCCAAGCTCCGTCCGCTCAGCGGGTCGACGAAGTCCGGCGCGATATCGGCCAGCGGCTTGAGCACGAAGGCATGCTTTAGCTCCGGGCGCGGGATACGCAGATGGCCCGGCCCTTGAACGATGCAATCGCCGAAGAACACCACGTCCACATCCAGGGTCCGGTCGCTGAAACGCGGCCCGCTGCGATCGCGGCCATGCGCATCTTCCAGCGCATGCAACCAGTGGTCTAGCGCATCCAGGTCCAGGTCGGTCTGCAAGGCCACGGCGTTGTTGACGAAGTCCGGCCCATCGAAGCCCACTGCCGGCGTGCGGTATGCCGGGGAGACGTCGAGCTGGCCAAAGCGCGCGCGCAGGGCGGCGACGGCCAAGCGCAGGTAGTGAGTCGGCTGGACGTTGCTGCCGAGGCTGAGAAGCACGGTGGTCATGCGGTATTCGCGCATGCGGCCGGCGTCAGCGTCAACTGTTGGCGCGCGCCACAGGCCCATCGGCACAGGCGCAGCGAGCGCGCGCGTGGATCAGGCCACTTCCAGCGCATGCGCTACCGCGCGAAATACACGGCGCATTTCCAGCGGTTTGCGCAGCACGTGCACCGGGATGTCGGGCGGGAAATGCGCACGCTGCAACGGCGCGCCGACATCTTCCAGCACGATCGCCGGCCCTTGGTAGCCCAGCTCCTGCATGCTCAACAACACGCTCACCGCCGACAACAGGATGATGTCGCTGTCGATGATCACCAGATCCGGCATCGCGTGCTGCTGCACCAGTTGCAGCGCAGCGGCGCCATCGGTGGCCAGTTGCGGCTGGTAGCCCTGGCTGGACAAGGCATTGCCCAGCAGCGACAGCCGCGTGGCCTCGCCGTCCACCAGCAGGATGCGCTGCCCACGGCCCAGCGCCAGCGGCGGCTCGCTCTCGGCAATCACCGTCGCTGCCGCACGCATCGGCACGATCATGTCAAAGCGCGTGCCCTCGCCCAGTCGGCTGTCGACCTGGATGCTGCCACCGTAGCTTTCCACGATGCGCTTGCACGAGATCAGACCCAACCCGGTGCCATCGGCCTTGGTAGTGAAGAAGGGACTGAACAGGCGCGCGCGCGTTTCATCGGTCATGCCCACGCCGGTGTCGGCCACGCTCATGCGCACGCGCGTGGCGTCGAAGCGATCGGCCGACAGCACCAGGGTGCCGCCGCCCGGCATCGCCTGGATCGCGTTCAAGCCCAGGTTGAGCAGGCATTGCTGCAATTCGGTGTAGTTGGCTTCGATGGTCAGATCCAAGGCGATCGTGTCCATCTGCAATCGCACGCCATCGGGCAGGCTGCTCCGCAGCAGCATCTGCACCGCCTGAAACAGGTTGGCGATGGACACCTGCTCGCGCGGCTTGTTGGAGCCACGCACGAACGACAGCATCGACTCGGCCATCTCGTGCCCGCGGCGGCCGCATTCGGCCACCACGTTGGCCAGCTGGCGCAGCTGCGGGTCGTCGGTGCGCCCGGCCAGCAGGTCGGGCACGATCAGCAGCGGTTGCAGGATGTTGCGCAGGTCATGGCTCAGTCCGGCCGCCAGCATTGCCAGGCTTTCCAGCCGTTGCGCACGCATCAGCTCGCTCTCCACGCGCTGGCGCTCGAGCTCTGCACGCGCCTCGCGGATGGCGCGCATCACCGCGCTCGGCAACCGCGTGGGGTTGTGCTTGATGATGTAGTCGTTGGCGCCGTCCTGCAGTGCCTTGACCGCCGTCTCCTCACCCATGGTGCCGGAGACGAAGATGAAGGGAGTGGCGCCATTCTGACGCACCAGGCGCAGCGCCTGATGGCCGGAAAACCCGGGCATGCTCAGGTCCGACAGCACGATGTCCGGCGCAAACGCCTCCAGCGCGCTGCGCAGCGACGGCTCGCTGTCCACGCGCTCGAACGCCGCGTCGATGCCGGCATCGAGCAACTGATCGGACAACAGCTCGGCATCTTCCGGCGAATCTTCCACCAGAAGGATCTTCAGCTGCTCCAGTTTGCCACCCTCATGCGGCATGGGTCAGTCCAGCTCCGGTGCCTGATTGATCACCGCCCAGAACGTGCCGAGCGTCTTGACCGCGGTAAAGAACTGATCGACATCCACCGGCTTGACCACATAGGCGTTGACGCCCAGGTCCCAGCTGCGTGCAAGGTCGCTTTCTTCGCGCGAGGACGACAGGATCACCACTGGAAGCCGCTTGAGCGCCTCGTCGCTGCGCACCTGCTTGAGCACTTCCAGCCCATCCAGGCGCGGCATCTTGATGTCCAGCAGCAGCACCGCCGGCAGGCCTTCTTCGCGGTTGGCATAGGCGCCGCGACGCAGCAGGTAGTCCATGACTTCAACGCCGTCTTCGACGTGCACGATGGGGTTGGCAAGACGGGCGTCGCGCAGGGCGTCGACTGCCATCTCCGCATCGGCCGGGCTGTCTTCTGCCAGAAGAATGGTACGGATGGCGGTCATACAGTGAACTCTTGGTTGGGCGCTTCAAGCGCAGGGGGAAGCTCGAAATAAAACGTGGCGCCTTCGTCGACGACACCTTCGGCCCAGATACGGCCACCGTGACGCGTCAACACGCGCCGCACGCTGGCCAGACCGATGCCGGTGCCAGCGTATTCGCTGGCCTTGTGCAAGCGCTGGAACACGCCGAACAACTTGCCGCTGTACTCCATGTCGAAGCCCGCGCCGTTGTCGCGCACGCTGAACTGATGGCCGCCGTCGGCCATCGGCGTGTAGGTCACCTCGACCCTGGCCACCTCACGCTTGGCGCTGTACTTGACCGCATTGCCCAGCAGGTTCATCCATAGCTGGCGCATCATGTTTTCGTCGGCCACCAATACCGGCAGCGGCGCGATCTGCCAGTCCACACGGTGGCCGGTATTTTCGCTCTGCACGTTGGAATCCAGGATCGCACGCGTCTCGGCCACCAGCGACTGCATGTCCACCGCCTGCAACCGCAGCGCGCTGCGGCCCAGGCGCGAATACACCAGCAGGTCGTCGATGAGCGAGGCCATGCGCCGCGCCGAGGAGCTGATCACTTCCATGTAGTGACGCGACTTTTCGTCGGCCGCATCGCCCAGATGGCGCGCCAGCTTGTCCGAAAAACCGGCCACATGCCGCAATGGCGCGCGCAGGTCGTGCGATACCGAATAGCTGAAGGCTTCCAGCTCGCGGTTGACCTCCGACACCTGCTCCACCTTGCCCTCCATCTGCCGGTTGAGCTCCTGGATGCGCAGTTGCGAGGCCTTCTGCAGACTGATGTCGCTGACCGTCATCAGCACCACGTCTTCGTCGACGGTATCCGGCAATGGCATGCGGCGGGCATTGATCAGCATGGTGCGCAGCACGCCATCGGCGCCGCGCTGCTCATGCTCGAAGTCCCACAGTTCGCGCCCGCGCAGCAACACGTCGGCCAGGCGCTGGTGGATCTGCTGGTCGTGCCAGACCCCGTCGCCCACATCTTCCAGCGCCATCAATTCGTTGCCGCGCTCCTCCAGACCGTACAACTCGGCAAAGGCGGGGTTGTGCAGCAGGATGCGTTGATTGGCATCCAGCAGCACGATCGGCTCACGCACGGTTTGCAGCACCGAACTGGCACGGCCGTTGGCGCGCAGGTATTCCTGCTCGGCGGCAAGACGGCGGCGGATCTGCCGCTGCAGCAGCCAGATGACGGTTGCCAGCAAGAGCAGCTGCACTGCCAGCGTGGCCCAGCTCAGCATCGCGTAGTGCAGGCGTTCGGTGTCTGCACGCCCGTTGCGCAATGCCAGCAACCGGCCCTCGGCACCCTGCAACTCGTCGATCAGCACACGGATGGGGTTGTTCACCGTCATGTCGTCGATCAGCGCACGGATCTGCGCCGGTTCGGTGGTGACCGCAATCCGCTCAGCCAGCAGCAGGCGGCGCTCGATGGTGCTCTGGATGCGCCCCATGCGCACCTGCTGCGGCGGGTTGTCCTTGGTCAGGGCGATCAACCGCTGCACCGCCGCTATCGACTCGCGCCGGCCACGCCGCATGCGTTCCAGCAAGGCCGGGCGCTCCACGCCGTGCGAGCGCATCAACGCGGCCGATTCGGTATCGCGCATGGCCGCCTCCAGCCGTTGCGCGGTCTCCTGCACTTCCTGGCTATGCGAGACCCACACTGCGGCCTGATTGGCGTTGCGCGCCATCTGCTGCAGCAGCAACGACGGCACCACCACGATCAGGCACACGGCAACCGCCAACGACGGCAGGCGCCAGCGATCCCATCTGTCTGCTTGGACCGTTGTCTGCATTGCTAGGTCTGTATCCGCTCGCTGCACGTGCCCGGGACGAGTCGGCATTGTCTCCGATCACGCCGCGGGCGAGATTAATGGTTCAGCCATGCCGCAACGGCCATGACATAGCTGAATGGGCATATCATAAGTGCAGCAAAGGTGAAAATGGCGCGAGAAGGCCGCCGTTTGTCGGCGATGGAGCACCATGGACCGCTGGCCCAGCGGTCCGCCCCAATCGGCCCGGCCTTGTTGTAAAGAGGCGGGCCACGCCATAACGAGCACCTGCCACGCCCAGCTCCGCCCGATCCTGCGTGCCGCAGGCGCTCACCAGATGCGATCGCGCGTCGATAGGTGGGTGAGAAACGCTCCCTTCGACACCGATGATCTGCTTGCGCACCACCCCGGCGGCCAGGTGGTCTTCGACGATCCGGGTCGACGGCACGATCCGGGACCAACCCAACGCATCGCTGCAGCCGAGACCGCCGCGACATTCGTCACCGATAAACAGATAGACGCAGCAGGACAACCCGCGTCGGTCAGCAGGCGGCCGACAGACCAGGCGAACAGAGCTGGACAAGGCATCGCATCAGCGCCTGGCGACATCGCTCAGCAAGCCCGCTTCCAGAGCCGCTCGCATAGGCATGGCGAATCAAACGCGCAAAAAAAAGGCGCACTCGCTAGAGTGCGCCTCGTGCTCGGATCAGCCGCCTCGCCGCAGCTGGCCCGGCATTCGCAGCAGCTGCGCTTACTTCTTCGCAGCGACGACCTTCAGGCCGGTCGACTTGACGCTCTTGACGCCCTCGATGCCCTTGGCCACGGCCACAGCCTTGTCGTGCTCGGCCTGCGTTGCCACCGAGCCGGTCAACGTCACGATGCCGTTCTTGGTCTCGACTTTCACGTCGGTGCCCGACACGTTGTCGGTGGCCAGCAGATCGGTCTTCACCTTGGTGGTGATCCAGGTATCGGTGACCGGCTTCTTGGATTCGTTCATGCCAGCGGCATGATCCTTGTGCGCGCCCATGTCCTGCGGGGCGGCGAATGCCTGCGAAGCACCCAGGGTCAGGCCGAGCGACAACGCCAGCGCCAACAGCTTACGTGCATGCATCATGTTCTTCATTCGAATCGCTCCTGTTGAATGTGGCTGCAGCTTGCGGTGGCGGTCGTCGAGCACACGTGACCGCTGCATGCAGGGGTTGTGAACCTCGCGCACACGGGTATGTGCAATACCATGCGGATTCCCTCGTTCGTTGCGATGAACCGTTTTCAATGGCTAAACCGTTCAATCTGGCTGTCGTCGGCTACGGCTATGTCGGTCACACCTTTCATGCGCCGCTGATTGCCAGCACGCCGGGGCTGCGCTTGCACAGCCTGGTCTCGTCCAAAGCGCAGCAGGCGCAGGCCGATTTCCCCGAGGTCGCCGTCGTCGCCGACCTAGACACTGCGCTGGCCGACCCCGAGCTCGATGCGGTGGTCCTTGCCACACCCAATCAGACGCATGCGCCCTTCGCATTGCAGGCGCTGGCTGCAGGCAAACACGTGCTGGTCGATAAACCCTTTGCGCTGGACGCCGCGCAGGCGCGCGCCATGGTCGACGCTGCGGCAGCGGCCGGCCGCGTGATCAGCGTGTTCCAGAACCGACGCTGGGACGCAGACTTTCTCACCGTGCGTCGCCTGATCGACGAAGGCCAACTCGGCGAGGTGGTGGAATTTCATTCGCACTTCGACCGCTATCGGCCGCAGGTGCGCGACCGCTGGCGCGAGAGCGATATCCCCGGCGCAGGCCTGTGGTACGACCTGGGCCCGCATCTGCTCGACCAGGCGTTGCAACTGTTCGGCACGCCGCAGGCAATCGGTGCGGATCTGCAACGCCAGCGCAGCCAGGCGCGCAGCGACGATTATTTCCACGTCACCCTGCACTACCCGCGGCTGCGCGTGATCCTGCATGCCGGCTCGCTGGTCGCCGACAACAGCCTGCGGTTTGCCGTGCATGGCACGCGCGGCAGTTATCTCAAGCACGGCCTGGACACGCAGGAAGACCAATTGCGCGCCGGACGTCGCCCGGGCACGGTCGGCTGGGGCGTGGACCCCTTGCCGGGCACGCTTACCCGGGTGGATGAAGAAGGCCGCGTACATACTCATCAACCCGACAACCTGGCCGGCGACTATCGGCAGTGCTATGCGGCCTTCCGCGATGCGTTGGCCGGCACCGGGCCGGCGCCGGTCGCCGGCGCAGACGCCGTGCAACTCATGCACTTGCTGGAACTGGCGCAGCGCAGCGCAGCGACCGGACAGGTGCAATGGCTGGATGGCAAACGCGCGCCCTGACGACCCGCAGGCATCGACTGCGCGCGCAAAGCGCAGCCGGCGCCTGACAACACGCCGCCGCCGAATCGACCGCACGCAATGTGCAAGGCGCCGCATGTGTGGCAGCAACGCAGCCCGCTGGCGCAACGCACTGCTTCTACAGGCCCCACGCGCGCCACGCCACGAACGTAGAGCCGTCCTGAAACGTAGAGCCGTCCTGAAACGTAGAGCCGTCCTGAAACGTGGAGCCGTCCTGAAACGAGGGCTGCGCCAGCGCGCGTTGCGGGCAGCGGTTGGTGACGCCTACGCGCGCGCCCGAGTCGACCGCCTTCAAACCGTTCTGCGACCGCGACGCCTCTCGGCAATCGCGGCCCTCCTAGCGATCCGCCTACGCGTCCTTGCTGCCGATCGTCGGCGCTGCCGCGGTGGTCGTCATCACTGCGTGGCCACCGAACTGGTTGCGCATTGCCGCCAGCAATTTGTCGGTGAACGAGTCCTTGTCGCGCGAACGCAAGCGCTCCATCAGCGACAAGGTGATGATCGGCGCAGACACTTCCAGGTCGATCGCCTCGGCCACTGTCCAGCGGCCTTCGCCAGAATCGGCCACGAAGGGCGCGATACCGTCCATGGCCGGGTTATGCCGCAGCGCATCGGCGGTCAGGTCCAGCAACCACGACCGCACCACGCTGCCGTCGCGCCAGATCTCCGAGACCTGGTGCAGGTCCAGCGCAAAATCGGTCTTGTGCTGCATCAGGGCGAACCCTTCTGCATAGGCCTGCATCATTCCGTACTCGATGCCGTTGTGGACCATCTTGGTGAAGTGGCCGGCACCGCTCGGGCCCACCCGTCCCCAGCCCTTGTCCGGCGCAGGCGCCAGCGTGGCCAGGATCGGATGCAGCGTGGTCACCGCGGCCTCTTCGCCGCCAACCATCAGGCTATAGCCTTCCTTCAAGCCCCAGACGCCACCGCTGGTGCCGCAGTCGACGAACGCGATACCGCTTTCCTGCAACTGCGCCGCGCGGCGTTGCGAATCCTTGTAATACGAATTGCCGCCATCGATGACGATGTCGCCGGCCTGCAGCAACGGCAGCAGTTGCGCCAGCGTGTCATCGACAATCTTGCCCGCCGGCACCATCAGCCACACCACGCGCGGACTCGGCAGCGCGGAGACCAGCGCCGCCAGTGCATCGGCAGTGACGATGCCCTTGGCCTGCGCGCTGCTGCGCGCGCTCGCGCCCGGATCGTAGCCATGCACACGATGTCCGCCGTGCACCAGACGCTCGGCCATGTTGGCGCCCATGCGGCCCAAACCCACCATACCCAGTTCCATAACCACTCCTCAATGCTCTGATCAGTGCAGGGTGCCACGCCTGGCGTGCGCCGGCGTGGCGGAATTCTCAATGGATTGTTCCGTGACGGTGCTGGCGCCGCACTGCTGCAGCTGCCAGTCGATCCATCGCCAGTACAAGGTGCTGCGCAGATTGTGCAAGGTCAGGTCGATCGCATAGGGTGTGCGCGGGTTGCGATCGAGCAGACGAGCGACGTGATACCCGATCGGCTTGGTGCCCTTGGGGTGCACATACACCAGAAAGCCCTGATAGAACGGGTCATCCAGCAACCTCTGCATTTCCTGCAAGCGCGCCTGCTGCTGCGGATCCAGCGTTGCCCGCAATGCCGCGTCGCGCTCGTACAGCAGTCGCTCGAACCGCCGCTTGCCCGGGCCGCGCAGCTGCCTGGAGAGCTCCCATATCTGCCGGTTAAGCGCGTCGTAGTGCGCAAAGCCACCGTGCTGGGCCAACGCCTGCGCTGCCGCATCGCTGACATCCACCACGACGAAGTTTTCGGCCTGGTTATGGATGTCGTCCAGAGACGCCTTGTCGAACACATGCGCGATGAAGCCGGGCGCACCGACAAACGCCTGGCGCCCGAGTTGCGAAGTCTTCACCGCCTTGCCGTCGGCAAAGAACTCGCCGGCATGCGCGCCGAGCAAAATGCTGTCGGTGTCGTGCAAGGTCAAGAACGTGCCGATGGACAGTTCGCCCGGGGTAAATACCTGATCGAATCCGGCATCGCCATACAGTTCGCGCTGCGTGGCGAGCTGGGCCACCTGCCGCCCCACACCGCATTCCGAACGCACCTGTCCACGATAGAACGCGTCCAGCGCCTGTGCATTGCTGCCGCGTGGCTGATAGCCGCGGCCGAAGCTCCTGAATCCACTCCAGCCCTGCGCAGCGGCACCACGCCAGCCGAAGCCGATCCAGCCCAGTTGCAGCGCAGAAAACCGGTAATGCGGATTGTCTTGCAACCGGGTGACGGCGCGATGCGTGGCAGCACCAACTTCGAATCCGTAGGCGCATTGGCTGGCCGAATCGTCCAGCAGCGCGTTGAGCGCCACGCCACGTTGTCGCGCATCCCAGCCCGCCGGCAGCGTGATCCGCAGATCGCCTGCTGCATGCGCCTGCGCAAGCGAGCCGCGCGTGCAGGGCGCGCCACGCTGGATCACTGGCGTGCTGATCGCCGCACTGTCAATGCTCCAACCCAATCGCCGCAACAGCGCTTCCACGCAATCGGGTGCGGCCTTGCTCACCGTTTGACCGGGTGCGGCAGCGGCCACTTGCAGCAGCTGCAGGCCGCACATCGCCACCGTACAGAACAGCCTCGCCACGCGGCGCCATGCGGCGCGCGGCGCGCACACGACGCGTGGCGATCGCCGTTGCCATCGGCCGCTAGGTACGCAGAAACTCATCGCTCGGGAAGATGGATCGGCAGCACGGCGCTGCTCCTGAGATACAAGAAAGCCCCGGCATGACCGGGGCTCGTGACAAACGTGGCGTCAAGCTCAGCGACGTTCGCAGACGCGCTCGACCTGGCGATTGCCGTTGGCCTGCTGACGGTTGCCCTGAATCGCGCGACCGGCAAGGGCACCACCTACAACACCCACACCCGTGGCTACCTTCTTGCCGTTGCCGCCGCCAACCTGGTTGCCAAGCAAGCCGCCGATGGCCGCGCCAGCGAGCGTGCCGCCGAGGCGATTGGGGTCGGTGGAATTCTTTTGCACTTCGACGTTCTTGCAGCGCACGCGTGTGCCATCGTTGAACCTGCGGCCTTCATCTGCCGTCGTGTAACGGTGCTGCGAATAGTTCTGCGCCTGCGCGAAGGTGCTCGTCGCCATCAGAGCGATCAGGGACATACCCATCAGGGAATTGCGCATTTTCATCGTACGTCTCCATCGTCCTCGCCCATTCGGCGAGCCATGGCTGCACTGTCGCCATTCGGTCGAGAACACAACGTGAAGCGCAGCGCCTCTATTCAGGCTTTGGAGCGCTGCGTGAATCGTGCGTCACGGCTGCGTGGCGGGTTCGCTCTGCGGCACGCTGGCCGGTGCCGGCGGTGGGTCCTGCGCTTCGACCGGCAATGGCGCGACGGGCGGTTGCGCAACCGTGGTCGGGACCGGTGCCGGAGTGGCTGATGACGCAGCCGCGCTGGTAGCAGGTGCCGGCGCCGCAGCGGGTGCGGCCGGCGGGTGCGGAGCCGCCGGTGCCGATGCGGGCATCGCGCTCGCAGCGGCAGGCGCCGCTTCGGTCACCTTGGGCAGGTACGAGTTCAGACGTTCGAAGAAACGCTTGTAGAAGGCCGCGTCCTGCACCGTGGTGCTGGACACGCGCACCAGCGAGTCGCCGCTGCTGCCCACCGGCAACGACAACGAACCGAGTACGCCGACACCGACGCTGGCCGATGTCGAGCTCTTCTTCAACGCGTATCTGTCCTGCAGCGCGCTGACGAAGATCTGCGCCTTGCCGCCATCCTGCGTCGCGCAGGAAATCCGTAGATTGAGCTGCTCGCTCTGGTCGGCTTCCTTCAGCTGGAAGTTCTTGCTGCCTTCCACTGCCGCAGCGTCGGCACGCGTCACCGCATAACCCTGGCTCAACAGCACGCGTCGTGCCGCTTCGCAGGCTTGCGGCGACGTGGCCGCCACACTGCGCGAATAGGTGTCGTCGGAGTTGAACGACTCACGCATCAGCATGCTGTCGCCCTTGCTGCCACCACAGCCGGCCAGGGTTGCCAACGCGCCAAGCAGCGCACCGCGCGCGATCAGGGAAGTACACGACATGGGAAGACTCCGGCATCCAAAACCGGCCAAAGCATAGCCGCAACCGATGTGCGCGCGGCGTCGCGTTGCCGGCTCAGGGCACCGGCGGTTCATCCGTTGGCAGTTGCAGGTCGACCTGCAGGCGGCTGCCATCGGCACCGATCCGCTCGGCGCGCAGGTAGTGATGGGCACGCACCGCTGCCAGCGTCACTGGCGCGCGGCAGGGCTCGCCCCACAAGCTCAAGCTGAAGCCCTGCGCCTGCAACCAGCTGGTCAGGCGGTCCCACAGCTGCTGCTCGGCGCACACCATCACATCCAGATCCGCCGGGCCTTGCGGCACCGCCGCAGGCGATTGCTGCCACCGCGCGTAGCTGCCGTGCACCACCACCGGCACGCCGAGCGCCTGCACGGCCTGCAGCAGTTGCTCTGCCTGCTGCACATCCAACCGGGCGCGGGCGTGTTGAAAGATCAGCGCATATTCGTGGCTGCGATTGCTGTCGGTGCCTGCAGGCTCCAATTCAGCGGCAGGATGCGGGTAACACAGCACCCGCTCGTCGTGCAGCGTGAACAGGCTGCCCAGTATCTGGCCCAGATCCCAGGCCTGGGGGATCACGCGCCCGCCCACACGGACATTTTCGACCATGACCACGCCGAACGCGCCCGGACGCAAGTGCCGCCGCAGCGCGTGAAACACCGCGCGCATGCCGGCCAGATAGCCCGCATAGTCTGCGCTGGCATACAGCTGCCCAGCCTCCGCCGCACCATGCCACTGGCAACCGAAATACGGCACGTTGGTCAGACACAGATCGATCGGTGCGGCGGGCGCGGCCTGCACCAGGCTGCCGACCACGATCGGCGCATCCACGGCGTGCCGCTGCAGCCGCGTGCGCGCCAGCCGTGCACGCGCCTGGTCGATCTCCATGCCGTGCGCCGCGCGGCCTTCGAAGGCCGCTGCCAGCAAGGTACTGCCGAATCCGCAGAACGGGTCGAACACCTGCTCGCCCGGCTGGCTGAAATGGCGCACGAACGGCCGCATCTGATTCACCCAGCCACAGTCGCGCCCGTTGAGCGGGTCGCTGGCGCGCAGGTCGTCGGGCAACGCCCAGGCCGCATCGTCGGGCGCCGGCGTCCACCAGCTGCGTTGATCGAGCTCATCCATGGGCAGCGTCCCACAGCACATCGGCATCCGGGTCCCACCCCGCGCACAGCCGGCCATTGGCGAAGAACACCAGCTTGTACAGATCGCCGGTGGCGTGACGGGCGTGCATCGCGGCGTAGTCGGCGCTTTCGAACACCACCTGCATGCCATCCTCGCTACGCATCCGCACATTCCAGAAGTAATAGCCTTCCGTCATGCCATCCAGCTGCCAACGCGACCACCATGGCTGTTGCATGCACGTGGCCAGCAGGTGTTCCACGCCGATGCGGTGCCGCTCGATGTAACGCAGGGTGCCGTTGCTGCGATACGCATCGTCCAGCCGCGACAACTCGCGGAAGATCACCTGACCGGCACCACAGCTGCGCGCCCACTCGATATACCGCGCGATCTCCTCTGCGCTGCATACCCCGCCCCGTTGCACGATGCAGACCAGGCGCAGCGGCAGACGCGCGGCGATGCGACGGGCAGTCCGCACGAACGTGGTGGCATCGCCAATCGGCTCGCCCGCCCGGAAGCGCATGATCGCGTCGTTTTGCGCCTGCAACGGATGGTGACGCGACAATTCGAGCCACGACACCCGGAAATCCACCAGCGCATCGAGCAGACGCTCACCGTGCGTACGCGCCAGGCCCGCACCATTGCTGTACAGCACGCGCTGCTCGACGCACGGACCATCGGGAGTGGTGGACAAGGTGTGCAGCAAGGTCTGCAGCCACTGCGCATCGTCGGTCATTTCCAGACCCGACAGCGAATACGACAATGGCATCGCATGCAGCAGTTGCAGTGCGGCGCGCAACTGCGCGAAATAGTCCGGGCCCGGGCGCAGCATCGCCCCCGCCAGACCGCCCGCGTGCTGGCGCAAATTCTCCGAACAAAACCCGCAGCGCGCCGAACAGGGCCGCACCGAGGCATACGGCGTCAAGGTGACCGGCAATGCAACCCGATAGCGGCGTGGGCCGATCTGCAACGCATGCCAGCGACTGCTGTCGGCCTGCAGCGGCACGCGCCGCTGCAGGTTGGGTACCGTCGCGCGCAACTGCGCCAACAGCGGTGATGCAGGCAGCAAAGGCACAACATCGGTGAGCGCGGGCATGGCCATGCCTGCGTGCCAGCGGTCAGCGCCGGGCGGCGTCGGCACGCGCGCGTACCTGCTGCAACGTCCACTCCTGCTGCATCGCGCCGTTCTCCCACACGGTCACCAATGCATCTTCGCTGTCGGGGCTGGTGGCCGCCTCGTCGAGCAACGCACTGCGGTAACTGCCATCGCGGCGATCGCGCAGCAGGGTCAGCCGACCGCGCTTGCTCTGCTTGCCCTGGTCGGTGATCGGATCCTTGTAGACGTCGACCCACTGCCCGTCCACACGCACCGCCGAGCACTTCAGCGCGAACTTCTGCGTATCGCGGTCCACTTTCTGCAGCAATGCACCACCCATGCCGAAGGCGACGTTGTCGGCGGCATAACCGGCTGCGGTGATGCGCTCCAGAATGGCGCGCAACGATTGCGGATTGATGCCATCTCCCTGGATCACGCGCACGTGGTTGAGCACCTTGTAGCCCTTGCCGTTGAGCTGATGCCCGAAGGCCTCGTCCAGCAACAGCAGACACTGTTCGACCACATCCACCGGGTCGCCGGAGTCGGGGCGGATCACCACCGTCGCGCCGGAGGCGATGATCTCATCGCGCAAGGTGGTGCCCCAGTGCTCGCGAATGGCCCGGTAGATGTCGTAGCTGTCGGACACCACCGCCACGACGGAACCGGGCCGTGCGAATTGCGTGAGCATGTTGCGGTACGCATCCACCTCGCGCTCGCGCCCCCAGCTGGTGATGGTGCTGTGCTCGGCAGCGGGAATCGAAAACCCGGCCACCGGCGTGTGGTAGTGCGCGCGCGCCAGCAACAACGCCGACAAGGTATCGGTGCCGAGGAAATTCACCAGATGCGCCGCGCCGCCGAGCGCCGCCGAGCCAAGACTGGACACGCCACGCGCACCGAAGTCGTGCAGCTTGAAGGGCAGCTGGCCTTCCGGATCGTCGCTGGTGCGCTCCAGGTAATCGCGCACGATCTGCTTCACCTGCCAGCTCACCGTGGCCACCGTCACCGGATACCACACGCGCAGCAACAAGGTTTCCAGATACGACGGCACCCAGAACGCCTTGGCGTCGGTGGATTCGATGGTCATCAACACGTTGTGCGTGGGCACCACCGCGCCTTCGGGCACCGCACGGATACGGATCGGCAACTGCCCGCCAAGGCGGTCGACGATGTCGCGCCAGCCGGCTTCGTTGAACGGCTCGCCGTGCGCGGCCAGCAAGGCCTTGGCATCGTCGATGTCGGCATGCGTCACCGGCCGGTTGATGGCTTCCTTCAGGATCGACTGCAGGCCGAAGAACACGGTCTGGTCGTAGACGCCGCCGCGCGATTCGACATAGAAGAACGAGGCATCGGTGCCGGGCGGATATTGCAGCCAGTGGCTGGCCTTGTAGCTATCGGTGTTGAGCAGCAGGTTATCGAGGTAATGCATGACGGAAGCTCCTTCGCGTCGGAGAAACCAGCGGTCTGTCCGCCGGTGGGAAGTCGTGATTCAAGCAGGACGTGTTGACCTGACCGCTGCCGGTCAGCAGCGGTACGCAGGCGCTGACGTCGTGCTCAGCCACGACCCAGGAAGAATTCAAGAATATGCAGGTGGTCTTCGTACAGGCGCGGGCCCATCGCCATGACTTCGGCAATCGGAATCCAGCGCGCCTTGTCGGCATCGTCGCCACCGCGCACTGCGGGCAACTCACCGGCCGGAAATTCGAAATGGAATGCATGGGTGATGGTGCGCCCGCGCAGGCTGCGCTCGGGATGGTCGAACACCTGGCGCCCACGCAACGAACCCTTGAGCACCGGCACCGGCACCTTGAGCCGGGTTTCCTCGCGCAGCTCGCGCAGGCAGCTGTCCAGCAGCCCTTCTTCCTGAGCAACGAACCCGCCCGGCAGTGCCCATAGCCCCTTGCCCGGCTCGGCGCGCCGGCGCACCAGCAGCACGTGCCCGGAATGCACCACCACCGCATCGGTGGTCACGAAGGTCGGCGCGTACGGCGCATCCTTCCAGGCGGCGCGGTACTGCTCGATAAAGCGGTATTCGGCCACCAGTTGCGCGTAGCTCGGCGAATTGCGACGGAACGCTTCCAGCATCTCGTACACCGGCGCCGGCACGTTGCCGCGCAGCATCAGCAACCCGCCATGGAATCCGATATCGCCGGCTTCGAACAGATAGCGGCGCAACTCGGTGGCCGACAAGGTGGCGGTATGTTGCACATCTTCCAGCGGCCACTGCGGAAACTCACGCAGATAATAACTGCTGGCGTCCTTGTCCATGCCGATCAGGCCGATTCGCGCATCGAGCGTACCGCCATCGGCGTGCACCGCTTCGGCAACCTGGCGCTGCACTTCGGCAATCCACAGGCTTTCGTTGTACAGATGATCGCGCAACGGACGCAGGATCAAACGCTCGCGCTCGCCCGGCAACGCGGACTCGATCATCACTGCGCGTTCGGCGACAGTCCAGGGGTTACGAATGGTGCGTGGCGTGTCGGCCGAGCCGATCAGCACAATGAGCTTGCTCGCTTTGCCCAGCGCGTGGCGGGCGACGGCAGCGTGGCCGTTATGAAAGGGCTCGAAGCGCCCGATGAAGACAAGATAGTCGTACTGTGTTGCCATGAGAATCCCTCACGGTTGAGTGGTCAGCCAGCGGTCTATCCGCTGTCTTGATGTAAATGCTACGCCGATGCGCGACGGCGTCAAGCCTGTTTTTTTTAATCGCGCGTGGACGCAATGGTCATGCACGCGCACTAGACTTGGCGGCTGGTCACCCCGGATTTGTCAGATGCCACGCCAGTTCTTTCGCGCTGCCTCTCGCCCATTGCTTGCTGTTGTTGCCATGCTGTGCATGTCGCTGCCGGTATGGGCAGGATCTGCGCCGTTGCGGGTGATGTCGTTCAATGTGCGGGTGCCGGTGGACACCGACGGCGACAAGCGCTGGTCGGTACGACGCACGGCAATGGTCGAGCTGATCAAGCACACCCATCCCGACGTTTTCGGCACCCAGGAACTGGTGCAGGACCAGGCGCACTATCTTGCATCGCAATTGCCGGCTTATCGCTGGTTCGGCAAGGGACGCCGCGCCGATGGCAGCGACGAGCATATGGGCGTGTTCTACGACAGCCGCGCGTTGTCGGTGGTGGAATCGGGCGATTTCTGGCTGTCCGACACCCCCGACGTGCCCGGCAGCAGCAGCTGGAACACCGACCTGCCGCGCATGGTCACCTGGGCCCTGTTCGAGCGACGCAGCGACAAGCGCCGCTTTTACCTGTTGAACACCCATCTGCCGCACCGTGACCAGGACGAGGCAGCGCGCGAACGAGGTGCGCGCGTGATCCTGTCGCGTATCGCCAGCTTGCCGGCAGACATTCCGGTGGTGCTGACCGGGGATTTCAACAGCGATCCGGATCAGGGCACCTACCGCACGCTCACCGCCACGCTCAAGGACGCACGCGCCAACGTGGCGAGGCCGCAAGGCCCCGAAAAGACCTTTCAGGACTTCAGCACCCGCCCGACCCGTCGCATCGACTGGATCCTGTTCCGCGGCCTGACACCTGTGCGCTTCACCACGCTGGACACGCGCCCTGACGGTGTCCTGCCCTCGGACCATTACCCGGTGCTGGCCGAATTCGACTGGCCGCGTTGATCGTGCCGGCAACGTGACACTGTCACGATGCCGGCCCGTCTGACGGCACGCAGGTCAATCGCGTTGCAGCCAGTCGACCAGCGCTTGCAGCATGGCCGACGAGGCAGGTTCGTGACGCAGCACGATCGACAGTTGCCGAGGCGCCCAGGCTTCATCCAGGGGCACCGTGACCAGCTGATCGCACACAGATGAGCGTTGCACTGCGGCGTGCGGAAGAATCGCCACGCCCATGCCGTGTGCGAGCATGCGGCACAACGCGTCGATGCCATGCACCTTTGCACGCGTGCGCAACTGCACGCCGGCGCGGTTCATTTGCACGCGCAGGTGCCGTTGCAAGGCGCTGTCGCCGGCCAGGCCCAGCGTGTCCACTCCCGCGAGCTCGCGCAAGCGCAGCGTCGAGGCGCCAGCCAGTGGATGCGTGGCAGCCATCACCAGCACCAAGCGATCCTCGCGGAACGGCAGCACCTGCAGGCCACTGACATCGGCATGGCCCGCGACAACCGCGATATCGGCGCGTTCCTCTCGTACCGCATCGGCGGCGGCGTCGCTGCCCTGCTCGGTCAACGCCAGATCCAGCTGCGGATGGGCGATGAGAAACTCCGCCAGCCGCTCGGGCAGCCATGCCGACAGCGCTGCGGTATTGGCCGCCAGCCGCAGCGTCACCTGCCCGCCGCCACCGTAACCGCCCAGCTCCAGCTGCAACGCCTCGGCCTGCCGCTGCAGCTGCCGTGCGTGCCGCAGCAACACACTACCGGCCGGGGTCAGGCTGACACCGCGGCGCCCGCGTTCCAGCAGCACGGCGCCCGCTTGCAGCTCCAGCGCACGAATTCGCGCGCTGGCAGCCGCCAACGACAACGCCGCGCGTTGCGCACCGGCCGTGATGCTGCCCGCCTCGACCACCGCGATGAACAACCGTAGATCGACAAATTCCAGATGCATGATCGCTCCACTCGCACACGTGTATCCATCGAAGTGCACTGGCCGCCGACGAAACAGGCGGCCGGGCCATGGATCTTTCCACGCTCCGCTTCCTGTGCCTTACCCTTCGGCTTCGCCGAAGCCTGCATCAAACAATCCCGCATTGTCTGTCACGCAACAAGCCCGGATCCTTGCCTGCATGGAGACATTGCACACCCACTGGCATCTGATCGCAGGTGTTTTCCTGCTGGCCGGCTGGGTCAAGGGCGTGGCCGGAATGGGCTTGCCGACCGTTGCAATGGGACTGCTCGGTCTGTGGCTGACGCCTGCCGAGGCAGCGGCCTTGCTGGCACTGCCTTCACTGGTGACGAATGTGCAGCAAGCCTGGGGGCCAGACACGCTGGCCCTGTTGCGACGTCTGTGGCCATTGCTGGCAACCGTGACACTCGGCACCTGGCTCAGTGCAGGGGTGATGACAGGCGCCGACCCCGCCCTGGTCCGCGCCGGCTTGGGCGCGCTGCTGGCGCTGTACGCCCTGCTTGGGCTGGCCCGCCGACAGTGGACGATGCAGGCGCGTCACGAACCCTGGGTCGGGCCATTGGCCGGACTGGTCACCGGTCTGTTGAGTGGCGCCACCGGCGTGTTCGTGCTGCCATCACTGCCTTACCTCAGCGCA
Source organism: Xanthomonas sp. 10-10 (assembly GCF_040182365.1). Taxonomy (NCBI): domain Bacteria; kingdom Pseudomonadati; phylum Pseudomonadota; class Gammaproteobacteria; order Lysobacterales; family Lysobacteraceae; genus Xanthomonas; species Xanthomonas sp. 10-10. The sequence goes on along the minus strand of NZ_CP144460.1, from coordinate 960,984 downwards.
TTGCACCTCCCGCGCGAGGTGTTGATCCGGTCGCTGGGCTGGTGTTTCGGCATTGCGACATTGGCGCTGGCCATCGCCCTGGCCTGGCACGGTGCGCTACCGGGCGCGGCGATCGCTCCGTCGCTGTGGGCGCTGCTGCCCACCGTCATCGGCATGTCGCTGGGTGCCTGGGTGCGCAATCGCATTTCTGCAGATATGTTTCGGCGCTTTTTTTTCACCACGTTGCTGGTGCTCGGCCTGCAAGGTATGTGGCAGGCGCTGGCGTAAAGCCACATCGGACGTAATGAGGCATTGCAACGCGCGCGGGCGCGGCAGCCGCTCAGCGGTCAAACCCGCTCGCGCCGCCGCACCGGACATCTAAAGGGTCGGCCAACAAAAACGCCACCGCAGTGCGGTGGCGTTTCCTACTTCAACCCGAGGTTGTCGCCAGCTGCTCGGCAAACAATCAGTCGGCCCAACGTCCCGGCGCTGTCGACTGCGGCAACACCTGCGCCGACAGCGGCTGATCCTGCGCAAGCAGGCCCAGCGCATCGGCCAGAATCGCGGCCGATTCATGCAGCAGCGGATCGGGGCGCTTTTCTGCGGCCTTCTCGCGTGCGGTGTCCTTGACGATGTCGCGCTCATTGCCGGTCAGGCCGTCGTCGCTGTCATCAGCGAGCGGATCCAGCGGCAGGCCCAACTGCTTGCGCACCTGCTGGCGATCCTTGCGCTGCTGATCCTGCTTCTGACGCTCGGCAACGCGCTCTGCTTCGTTCAAGGAGATGTACTTCTTGGCCTTTTCGTCGCGGAACTGCTTGACGTCCTCTTCCCACCACTGGAACTCCTTGTCGGCCGCGATGCGCGCGGTGTGCAGCGTCTGCAACTTGGGCAGCAGCGGCGCGAAGTTGCCGTACTGGGTGTGCGGCGCGGCAGCGATGCGCGTCCACGGCAGCGCATTGTCGTAGGTGCTTTCGCCGAACTCGGTGGCATCCACACTGGCCGGGAACGCGATATCCGGTACCACGCCCTTGTGCTGGGTGCTGGAACCGCTGACGCGGAAGAACTGCGCAATCGTCAGCTTGACCTGACCATAGCGCTGGCCTTCGGCGGCGGGCCAACGGTCCAGGTCGACGATGTTCTGCACCGTGCCCTTGCCGAAGCTGGTCTCACCGATCACCAGGCCTCGACCGTAATCCTGGATCGCACCGGCAAAGATTTCCGACGCCGAGGCCGAGCCACGGTTGATCAGGACGCCCAGCGGGCCATCCCAGGCTACCTTCGGATTGCTGTCGCCATTGACGGTCACGCGGCCGCCGGATTCGCGCACCTGCACCACCGGACCCTGCTCGATGAACAGGCCGGTGAGCTCGATCGCTTCGTCCAGCGAACCGCCGCCGTTGTTGCGCAGGTCCAGCACCACGCCATCGACCTTGTCGGTCTTGAAGCCGGCCAGCAGCTTGGCGACGTCGCGCGTTGCCGATGCGTAATCAGTCGCGTTACGGCGACGGCCTTCGAAGTCCTGGTAGAAGCCCGGCAGCTTGATGATGCCGATGCGGCGTTCCGGTTCGCTGCCCTTGGCCGGCAGGGTGATCGTCTCGCCCTTGGCAGCCTGTTCGGCCAGACGCACCTTCTGCCGGGTCAGCGTCACCGTGCGGTGCTTGCCGTCGATGCCGGACTCGGCCGGGATGTACTCCAGGCGCACCTGGGTATCCTTGCTGCCGCGGATCTTGGCCACCACATCGTCGATGCGCCAGCCGATCACATCCTCGATCGCGCCGTTCTTGGCCTGGCCCACACCGACGATGCGATCGCCCGGCTTGAGCGTGCCATCCACTGCGGCCGGACCACCCGGGATCACCTCGCGGATCACCACCATGTCGTCCTGCTTCTGCAGTTGCGCGCCGATGCCTTCCAGCGACAACGACATCTGCTGGTTGAACGTCTCGGCGGTGCGCGGGGTGAAGTAATCGGTATGCGGGTCGACGGCGTTTGTGTAGGCGTTGACGAAGAACTGGAACACGTCCTCGCCCTTGAGCTGCTTCACCGAATCGGCGAGCGCGGCGTAACGCTTGTCCAGCGTCTTGCGGATGTCGTCGGGCTTCTTGCCGGCCAGCTTCAGGCGCAGCCAGTCGTTCATCACCGACTGCCGCCACAGGACGTCCAGCTGCTTGTCGTCCGAGGCCCACGGCACGTCCTTGCGGTCGTACTCGAACTTGTCGCTACCGGTGAAATCGAAGTCCTGCTTGAGCAGATCGCGCGCGTATTTGACGCGCTGATCGACGCGCTTCTTGTAGATCGCAAACACCTGGAACGCCGGCTCCAGATTGCCGCCGCGCAGCGCATCGCCTACGCCGGACTGCAGCGGTGCAAAGCCGTCGATGTCGGCCTGGGTGAAGAATTGCTTGCCGCCATCCAGCGTTTCCAGATAGCGCTTGAACACGTCCTTGGACATCGCCTCGTCCAGCGTCCGCGGACGGTAGGCATAGCGGCTGTCGGACAGCAGGCCATAGACCAGTTTGGTCGCCGTCGCCTGTTCGGGCGTGGCGGCGGCCGGCAGCGCAGTGTCGGCGCGTGCGAGCAAGGCCATCGGAGTGGTCAACACCAGCGCCAGCAGGCCGGCCTTCATGGACGCAGAAACGTTGTAGGTCATCGAATGGCTCTCGGCACAAGGCCGACGAAAGAAAGGCGGTGAACGGATCAGACAGCATGACAGTGCCCAAAGTTGCTGGCGTTGTCATCTGCTGGCTGAATCAGCCTAGCGCCGGGTCTGTATCGGATTGTGAACGCGACCGTACCTTGCGCCGGCGCCCGGACTGTCGGATACGACACGGCCCCGTGCGCTGCACGGGGCCGGCGATGAAACGATGGCTTAGGTGCCATCCAGCTGACGCCGTCACAATCGCGCGTCATGGGGACCTTGCATCCACGCGCGCGGCTTCGAACGCCTGGTGCCGCTGCCGCAGGACGCATCGAGCGCCCCGCGTTGCTCAGGCAGCGACGCCTGCGCCGGCAGCCTGGCGATCGGCGTGATACGACGAGCGCACCATCGGGCCAGACGCCACGTGGCTGAAACCCAATGCGTTGCCGTAGTCTTCCAGCGCCTTGTATTCCTCAGGCGTCCAGTAGCGCATCACCGGGTGGTGGTGCGGCGTCGGCTGCAGATACTGGCCGATCGTGATCATGTCCACATCGTGCGCACGCAGATCGCGCAAGGTAGCCTGCACCTGCTCCATGGTTTCGCCCAGCCCGAGCATGATGCCGGACTTGGTGGCGATGGAAGGATGCTGCGCCTTGAAGCGTTGCAGCAGGGTCAGCGACCACTGGTAATCCGCACCGGGGCGCACGTTCGGATACAGATCCGGTACGGTTTCGATGTTGTGGTTGAACACGTCCGGCGGGCTCAGCGCCAGGATCTCCAGCGCGCGGTCCATGCGGCCCTTGCCGCGGAAATCCGGGGTCAGGATCTCGATGCGGGTGTTGGGCGAGCTGGCACGTATGGCTGCGATGCAGTCCACGAAGTGCTGCGCGCCGCCGTCGCGCAAGTCGTCGCGGTCGACGCTGGTGACCACCACGTACTTCAGGCCCATGTCGGCCACCGTGGTCGCCAGACTGGTCGGCTCGTTGGCATCCGGCGGCTTGGGCCGGCCGTGCGCCACATCGCAGAACGAGCAGCGTCGTGTGCACACCTCGCCCAGGATCATGAAGGTCGCGGTGCCGTGGCTGAAGCACTCGTGGATGTTCGGGCAACTGGCTTCTTCGCACACCGTGACCAGGCGGTTTTCGCGCAGCTTGGCCTTGAGGTTCTGCACTGCGTTGCCGGACGGAATCCGCACGCGGATCCAGGACGGCTTGCGCAGCACCGGCGCGTCGACGAACTGCACCGGCGAGCGGTTGATCTTGTCGCCACCGATCTGCTTGACGCCGGTCTGCAGCGGCGCAGGCGCGGCGCTGTCGCCGGAAACGACCTGCAAGGGGATGGAACGGGCGATAGGCTGGGTCATGGCGATACGGGCGCTCAGGCCGGAAGCGAAAGGTCGGGCATTGCGGAGGCGGGGTGCAGGGTCAGGCCGAATTGGCGCGCCAGCTGATCGAGCAGCACGGCCTTGACGGCCTCCATCCCGGGGGGGCCGCCCAAGTCTAGCACCGAGGTCACCTGCAGGCCCTGATAGCCGCAGGGGTTGATGCGGTGGAAGGGTTCCAGGTCCATCGCCACGTTGAACGACAATCCGTGGAAGGTGCAGCCCCGGCGCACGCGAATGCCGAGTGCGGCGATCTTGGCGCCGCCGACGTACACACCCGGCGCACCTTCGCGGCGTTCGGCCACGATGTTCCACTCGTCCAGCGTATCGATCAGCGCCTGCTCGATCTTGCAGACGTAATCGCGCACGCCGATCTTGAGCCGACGCAGATCCAGCAGCGGGTAGACCACCAGCTGGCCGGGGCCGTGATAGGTCACCTGACCGCCACGGTCCACCTGCAGCACCGGAATATCTCCCGGCGCCAGCACGTGCTCCGGCTTGCCGGCCTGGCCCAGCGTGAACACCGGCGCATGCTCGACCACCCAAACCTCATCGGCAGTTTGCTCATCGCGTGCATCGGTGAAACGCTGCATTGCACGCCATACCGGAGCGTAATCCTGCTGACCGAGGTCGCGCAGCTGTGCGGGCCCAGTCGCAACCACGGCGGGTTCGGCCGCTACAGCGTCCACTTCACTTCCGGATGGTCGCGCAAGGCCTGATGCGCCGCGTCGAACTGCTCCCGGCTCTCGGCGCGGAAGCCGATCTTGACCGAGACATATTTGCCGTTGGAAGAATGCTTCCAGCTGACGCTTTCCTGCAGCAGCTCCACGCCGGTGGCAGCGAGCAGGCGCGGCAATTCGGTTTCCAGGCCGCGCTCGGCCGCACCCATGGCGCTGAGCTCGAAGGTACCGGGAAACTGGAAGCCGTGATCGGGGTTGTCGGTGCTGATATCCATCGCCCCATTATCGGGCCGGTAGAGGGCAAACCCAAGTCTTGTCCTCGGACCCTAGCCGTAGGGGTCAACACGGTTTCCAGAGCCCGCGCGGCATTCTTGATTGCGGCACTCAGCCAAACACTCCTACGTGGAAACGGAAGTCCTGCACAGACCGGCCTCGACTGACAATGCGGTCACGCAAAGGCGCATGTTCACGCGGCGCAGCCGCGGGCGCAGGCACCTTTGCACCATCCCGCCCCTCCTTGTCCACCAGGCCTTCCATGCTCCGACCGCGCGCGTTGTCTGCTGCCTTGCTGCTCTCTCTCACCGGGCTGTCGATGCCGGCCATCGCGGCGGATCAGTGCGATTCCAGCCGGCTGGGTCGCACGCCGCCGGCGGTCAATTTCCGGGTCGACAACGACTTGTTCGGCGGTGAAGACCAGGACCAGGGGTATTCCAACGGTGCGGTGTTGACCCTGGTCTCGCCCAACCTGGTCGACTACACCGACGACCCGTGCCTGCCGCGCACCGCACGCTGGGTCAATAGCTATCTGGAGCGGCTGCACCCAGGCGAGTTCGACCAGCAGAACATGGTGTTCTCGATCGGCCAGGCGATCTTTACGCCCACCGATTACACCCGTCGCGACGTGATCCCGGACGACCGTCCGTATGCGGGCATCCTGCTGGCGAGCTTTGGCTACAACGCGCGTAACGACGCGCACCTGCGGACCACGCAGTTGCAGGTGGGCGTGGTTGGCCCGTGGGCATTCGCGCAGGAAGCGCAGGATGCGATCCACGACGCGCTGGGCGACGAGAAATTCCAGGGCTGGGACAACCAGCTGCACAACGAGCCGCTGATCAACCTGGTGCACGAACGCATGCGCCGCTGGCCGGCCGATGCCAGCGGCAATGCCGATGGATTCGGCTGGGACTTCATCTCGCACTGGGGCGGCGCAGTGGGCAACATGGCGACGCACCTGAACGCCGGTGGCGAAGCGCGTTTTGGCTGGAAACTGCCGGACGATTTCGGCAGCACCCCCACCCGCCCGGCGGGCGAAAACACGGCCCCGAGCCGGCTGGGACGTGCCAGCGGCTGGTCGGGCCACTTGTTCGTGACCACCGACGCACGCTGGGTGATCCGCGACATCACCCTGGATGGCAACACCTTCCGCAACAGCCACAGCGTGGACAAACGCCCGCTTGTGGGCGATGTCGGCTACGGCCTGGCGGTGATGTACGGCCGCTGGAAGTTTGCGCTGGCCCGCTACCACCGCACCCGCGAATTCGAAACCCAACGCGAAACCCCGGTCTACGGCAGCTTCACGATCAGTCGGATGCTTTGAGGGCTGAGAATCGGGAATCGGGAATCGCAAATCGGTAAAGCAAGAGCGACACGCCCGCTTCTACGATTCACTATTCCCCATTCCCGATTCCAAAAAGCCGGCTTTCGCCGGCTTTTTCCATGGATCACTCCGATTCCCACCACATCCAGAACGAATCCCAGAGGCGCTTGAAGAAGCCGCCCTCCTCCACTGCGTTGATGGCGACCAGCGGAGCCTGGGCGATGATCTTGCCGTCCAGGCTGACCTTGACGGTGCCGACCTGCTGACCCTTCTTGATGGGCGCTTCCAGGGTCTTGGCCACTTCCATGCTGGGCTTGAGATCGTTGTAGCGGCCGCGCTGCAGGCTGACCTGCAGCGGCTGGGCCACGCCCAGTTGCACTTCGTCCTGCGCACCCTTCCAGACCTTCTGCTTGGTCACGACCTTGCCGGGCGCGTACAGGCTATGGGTTTCGAAGAAGCGGAACCCCCAGTTGAGCAGGGCCAGGCTGTCGGTGGCGCGTTGCTCTTCGGAGCTATCGCCCATGACCACCGCGATCAGGCGCTGGTCGCCGCGCTTGGCCGAGCTCAGCAGGCAGTAGCCGGCTTCGGAGGTATGGCCGGTCTTGATGCCGTCCACCGCCGGGTCGCGCCACAGCAGCCGGTTACGGTTGCTCTGCTTGATCGAGCCGACCTGGAATTCCTTGATCTTGTTGTAGGCGTAGGTTTCCGGGTAATCGCGCACCATCGCGCGGCCCAGCATGGCCAGATCGTAAGCGGTGGAGTGATGGCCTTCGGCGCTCAACCCGTGCGCGTTGACGAAGTACGAATTCTTCATGCCGATCTTGGCGGCGTAGCTGTTCATCAACGAGGCGAAGGCTTCTTCGCTCCCGGCCACGTGCTCGGCCAGCGCGATCGCGGCGTCGTTGCCGGACTGGATCGCCATACCCTTTTCCATGTCTTCCAGACGCGCGGTCTGGTTGACCGGGAAGCCGCTGTAGCTGCCGTCGGTGCCGGCGCCGCCCTCGCGCCAGGCGCGCTCGCTCATCATGACCTGGTCGTCGCGCTTGACCTTGCCGTTCTTGATTTCTGCGGCCACCACGTAGGACGTCATCACCTTGGTGATGCTGGCCGGAGCCAACTGCTGATGGATGTTCTCGCCGGCGAGCACCTGCCCGGTGGCGTAGTCCATCAGGATCCAGGATTTGGACACGGCCGGCGCGGGTGCGGGCGGAACCGGCAGTGCAGCCGGCGCGGCAGCCACGGCGGGAGTCGGCTGCGGCGCGGGTGTCTGGGCGCAGACCAGGCCGAAGGCGAACGTGGCCAAGGCAGCGGCGGCGAAGCGGAATTTCATTGAAGAACGACTCCTGACGGGCCCGAAGGCTGGGTAATACGAAATTGTAAGGTGCGATGGAGATTCAGGCGACGCACGCCGGGTCCCACGCGCCTGCGCAGTTCAGTGTTGCAGTCAGCTGATCGCGCGCCGGACGCCCCAAGCCACTGGCTGCCGCATGCACGTCGACGCGGTCGGCGCCAGCCCAGCGCCTCGGGTCGCTGACCGCAATGGCCGCTCCTGACGGCATGCCGGTCTGCGCTCAGTTGGCGACGATCTGCGGGCGCCCGAAGCCCAGCCCGGCGATGCGCTGGGCGATCTCCGAGGCATTGGCGTGGTCGCGTGCGTTGACGCGCAAGCGCCACAGGGTGCGGCCACCGCTGACGATGTCGCTGACGCTGGCACCGGCGATACCGGCCGAGGCAAGCTGCGACAGCGCGCGGTTGGCGTTTTCGCGGCTGGCGAAGCTGGCGACCTGCAACAGGATGTCGCCAAGGGCGGCTTCCGCTGCACTCGGCGCCTTGGCCGGCGCTGGATCGGTCTTGACCGGGCGCGCAGGCGCGCCGTTGTCCACTGGCCTGACCGCTGCAACCGCCACCGGCGCGGCAGCGACAGGCGCAGGCGTGGCCGATGCCGGACGCGGCGCAACCGCTGCCGGCTTGCCGGTCGCAACGCGCACGCCCTGCGACTTCATCCAGGCATCGAAATTGTCCGGATTGCCGGGTTGTCGCGACTCGGCGACGTTGTAACGCCAGCGCTCGCCGGCGGGTTTGGCCGGCGCAGTGGCGAGGGATGTCGCAACGGGGACGGCAGCCGCGCTTGCAACCGCCGCACGCGGAGCAGCCGTGCCGGTGGGCAGACGCTGCACCAGGCCATCGATCTGGCTGCTGCCCGATACCGGCCGCGCGGTGGCAACAGCCGTCGTGACCGGCACCCGTCCGCGATTGCGCTTGGCCAGCAGGTTGCCGTTATCGGCTTCGGTCAGCCCGCGCACTTCGACATTGCCGGTGCCCTTGCCGGTGATGCCCAGCTTGACCGCGGCGGCGTAGCTCAGATCGATCACGCGACCATCGTGAAACGGGCCGCGGTCGTTGACGCGCACCACCACCGAGTCGCCGGTATCGGTATTGGTCACCAGGGCGAAGCTGGGCAGCGGCAGCGTCTTGTGCGCGGCGGTGAAGGCGTACATGTCGTAGACCTCCTTGTTAGAGGTCAGCCGGCCGTGGAACTTGCTGCCGTAATACGAGGCGGTACCGCGTTCGACATAGTCGCCCGGGTTGTCCATCACCACGTAGCGCTTGCCCAGCACTTCATAGGGCGAGCGATTGCCGACCGCCGAGCGCGGCTCGTCGGTGACCAGCGGTTCGGGGATACAGGCCACGTTCGGTACGTGGTCGGGCGTGGTGTCCTTGACGCCGGGTTTGTACAGGCCGCCGGCGGTGTAGTCGCCGCGTGTGGACGGGTCTTCCTTGGCAGCGGCATACGGCGAGGTCGACGGGCATCCGGTGGCGACATACGCGGGCCCCTTGCCTTCGACCTTGACGCCCTTGACGGCGCCGCTGCCCTTGGCGCCGACGCTTTTCTTCGGTGCGCTGCTACAGGCCGCCAGGCCGAGCATCAGCGCCATCGGAATCAGCCACTTGGGGCCTGTCATGCTGTTCATGCCGGGGGTAACTCCTTGCCGGCGATGGCCTCGGACAGCTGGAACACGGCCATCGCATACATCTTGGAAATGTTGTACCGGGTGATCGCGTAGAAATTCTGAAAGCCCAGCCAGTACTGCTTGCCGTTGGCGTCGTCCAGGCTGATCGGGGTGGCGGTGCTGCCCGCCACCACCGGCGCACCAGGGTGATACCCGCGCGCGGACAGATCGGCCAGCGTGTATACCGGCGACCAGTCGGTGGGATTGAATTCCTCGTGACCGGCAGCCAGCGTGGCCGGCACGGCGACCTGACCGCCGCGCACCCAGCCGCCCTTCTTGACGAAGTAGTTGGCGATCGAGGCAAACACGTCGTTGTAATCGGTAAACAGATTGCGCTTGCCATCCGCATCGCCATCGACACCGAACTGGCGGTAGCTAGACGGCATGAACTGGCCCATGCCCATCGCGCCGGCATAGCTGCCAATCAGGCTGGTGACATCGAGCTGTTCTTCCTTGCCGAGCGCGAACAGCTGGCCGAGTTCGTCGCGGAAGAACAGCTCGCGACGCACTTCGCGCTCGAGCTTGGCCGGGTCGCCGCTGCGCGGGTAGCGGAACGCCAGCGTATACAGCGCGTCCAGCACGCGATATTTGCCGGCATTGCTGCCGTAACTGGTCTCTACCCCGATGATGGCCACGATCACCTGCGCCGGCACGCCGGTAGCGGCTTCGACCTTGCTCAGCTCGGCGCGGTGCTGGGCCAGGAAGTTACGCCCGCCCTCGATCCGCGCCTGGGTGATGAACATCGGGCGGTATTCGTTCCACGGCTTGACCCGCTCGGCCGGCCGCGACATCGCGGTGACGATGGCGTCCTTGAACTGCGCCTGCGCCAGCACCGCGTCGATCTGTGCGGCGTCGATGCCGTACTTGGCGGCGGTGTCGCGCACGAAGTTGGCGTGTGCGATCTCGAAGGGCACCGGGGTCAGATCGACCGGCGGCAGCGCGGGGGCTTCGGCGGCGGCGCTTGCAGGCGCGACCGGAGCCACTGGCGGCTTGGCCGGCGGTGCGCTGGCAGCCGGCGGCGGGGACGGAGGGCTGGGCTGGGTCGCGCAGGCGACAAGGCCGAGGGTGAGCAGGCAGGTCAAGGTGCGTCGAATCATCGGCCGAGGGTAACAGACATCAGATGAACTTCTGGCAATAAGGCCATGAAACGAAAGAGCTTTAGCCTAAGTCAAGGCGTGCCACAGCATCGCTTGACGCGCACAGCCCACTCCTTCGTGCGGGCCCGGCACGAAAAACCCCGGGCGTGTACAGATGAGGCCGCTGCAAACGAGCAGGACGTGTAGAGACGGCTTGGCAGCACACGGACAAGTGCGCAGCGGGCGTGTCTGGCAAACGTGGCGACGGCGGCAATTGCCGCCATCTCGGGATCGCGGGATCGCGGGATCGCGGGATCGCGGGATCGCAGCCTGCGATTTTCAATCGCTTTGCGGTTGCGACAGAAACAGTTCGTGATCCGCGCCCAGATGGCCGAGCTCGCCGAAGGCCGCGCCGCAGTGGCGTTGAGCGACGCCGAGCTGCGCCGCGTCACCGACGTGTTGCCGGTGTTGATCGCCTTCATCGACAAGCATCTGGTGTATCGGTTCGCCAATCTACAGGCGTGGTACTGATCGTCGATGTCTCAGCATGGCCCAGCAGCCCGCCCCGTCGGTTCAACCGATCGGCGAAGGCGCAAAACGCGCCGGCACCGATCGGCGCCGCAGCATGCCGGGGAAAAGGCAGAAGATCGAGCGCGGCCCGGAGGCCGGCCGCGCCCGATGGATCACAACGCCGGGAAACGCGGTGCCGTCGAGCAGGTCGGGATGGCACCACTCACCTGCACCGGGCCGGTGGTGACACCGGTACCGGTCGGCGTCAGGTCACTGTTGACCAGCCCGATCTGTGCGTCGCTGGCAGCGACGGCCTTGTTGCCTGTCGCAAGATTGGCCAGCACCAGGTCCAACGGTGTCTGCGCATCAAAGCCTTTCAGGATCCACCCCTTGCCCTTGAGCCCGACATCGGCTGTGGTGCGCAAGCCGTTGACGACGATCTCCTTGAAGCTGGGCTTGGTCCCGCCGCTACCGGACGCATAGAACGGGTTGATCACCAGCGGACTGGTCACGCCGAACAGGCAGGTATTGCGGTAGGTGACCAGGCTGACCGGGCCGCCCTTGACGATACTGGTCTTGATGCGCAGCCCGTTGTTGTCGGTACTGCGGTTGCCGGCATCGTCGGTGGCGGTGATGACGTTGTTGTCGACCAGCACATTGTTGACCCCGAACATCACTTCGCTGCCGATCGAGATGCCGTGGGTGCCGTAGCAACGGTTGTCGCGCACGGTGATGTTGCCGGACTTGGAGGCGATGGTCTTAATCGCCACGCAGTCGTCTCCGCCCATCACATCGTTGTCGACCAGACTGGCGTTGGTCACGCTGTCCAGGTCCAGGCCATCGGTGTTGGGGCTGGTGGCCGGCGATTTCACCCGTACGCCCCAGATGGTCAGGCCATCGACAATATGCGCGAAGAAATGGAAGTACGCCGCATTGATCAAGTTGATGTCGTACAGCGTAAACGCCGTGGAGTTCTGCACCTTGATCAGATCCGGGCTGTTCTGTACCTGACCGGCCGCCTTGGCGTTTTCGCCGAACTGCCACCAGCTGGTGCTCTTGCCCAGCATGGTCAGATCGCCGCGGCCATCGATGGTGCCCTGACGCCCGCCGGTTCGGATGCCCATCACGCCCGACTTGACGCCCTTGACGCTGATCAGCGGCGCGCAGCCGCCGCTCTTGGAACCTGCCACGCCGCAGCCGCTGCCATAGTCGGCCGGATTGCGTGAGCCGTACAAGGTGACGCCCTGGTCGACCACCAGTGTTACGCCGCTGGGAATGGTCAGCGGGCCGGTCAGAAATGCGTTGCCGCTGCCGCCGGTCAGCAGCACGCTGCCGTTTTTGCAGGCATTGAGCGCGGCCTGGATGGTCCTGGTATCCGGCGGCGAGCGCTCGGTCGCATCATCGAATTGACGCCCGGTCGGCGTCAGCCCAGCCTTCAGGGACGGCGAACACGTGGCTGGGATGGTGGGTTGCGCGACAGTGCGGGTATCGCCGGTGGCGAAGGTGACGGCACTGGCCTGCGCGGACAGCAGCAGACAGACACCGCCGATGGCGGCGGTTAGCAATTTCATGGAAAAGGCACCCGAAAGAGAAATGGCGCGCACCTGCACAGGCAACGCGACGCGGCCGCCATCACTGCAGCGGCGTGGCGGACTCTACGGAGCACGCCCCGCGCGTGCAGAGCGCGAGCGAACCAAACGCCGCGCGCGCGAAGTCAGCCTGCATCGCTGTGTCGTCATTGCAATGCAGCGCGCAAAACGCGGGGTGATCGATGCTTGGCCGGCGCACTGACACACGCGTGACGCATCGATCAGGGTTGCACTGCCACGCATGCCGCTGGCGCGTCAGCTGCGCCGGTACAACGCAGCGCTGCAACTGACACGAGGCCTCAATATCCATGCACCGGTCGGTGCGTCTTCACTGCCATCACCAGGCCCAATCCGGCCAGCAACGACACCGCCGAGGTGCCGCCGTAACTCATCAACGGCATCGGCACGCCAACCACCGGAAGCAGGCCGGAGATCATGCCGCCGTTGACCAGCACGTACACGAAGAAGGCCAGGCCGGTGGCGCCGGCAACCAGGCGCGAATAGGTGTCACGCGCCTGCGAGGCGATCCACAGGCAGCGGCCGATGACGATGAGATATAGCGTCAGCACGGTGGCCACGCCGATCCAGCCGAATTCTTCGCTGAGCACCGAGAACGCAAAATCGGTGGTCTGTTCGGGAATGAAGTTCAGATGCGATTGCGAGCCCAGCCCCCAACCCTTGCCATCCAAGCCGCCAGAGCCAATGGCGATCTTGGACTGGATGATGTTCCAGCCGGCGCCAAGCGCGTCGTTTTCGGGGTTGAGGAACATCATGATGCGATCCTTCTGGTAAGGCCGCAGCAACCAGAACCAGGCCACCGGCGCCGCCGCCGACACGCCGCCCAGGCCCACCGCTACCCACCACCATGGCAGGCCGGCCAGCAGCAGCACGAAGACGCCGCTTGCCGCAATCAACACGCCGGTGCCGAAGTCCGGCTGCAGCATGATCAGCGCGGTGGGCACGCCGATGATCATGCAGGTGACCAACACGGTGGAAATGCGCGGCGGCAGCGGCATGCGGTGCAGATACCAGGCCGCCATCATCGGCAGGCTGATCTTGAGCAGCTCGGCCGGCTGCAGGTAGAACACTTTCAGATCCAGCCACTGGCGGCCGTATTTGCCGGTGCCCAGTGCGAACACCGCCAGCAACGGCAGCATCGATAGGCCATACACCCAAGGCGTCCAGGCGCGCAGGCGCAGCACCGACATGCGCGAAATGCCCCACATCGCGGCGATGCCGATGACGAAGCGAACGCCTTGCGCCATCACCAGGTGATCGCCGTTGGCCGCGCCGCCGGCGCTCTTGAGCACCGACAGGCCGATCACCATCAGCGCGCCCAGCGCCAGGCACAGCACCCAGTCCAGGCTGCGCGTGAAGCGCGCGGCCATGTCCACCAACCAGCGCAGGATGTCACTCAATGATCGGTCTCCTGCACCGCATCGGGCACATCCGGCACCACCGGCTGCGCGGGCGTGGTGGGATCCAGCGCCACCGCAGTCTGGCCGATCACCACCGGCAATTCTTCCAGCGTGGCGGCTGCCGCATCGCCGGCCGCACGTGCATCGGTGGCGCCGGACTCGAACTGGTTGATGGCCACCGCGGTCATGCCGAGCTCGCTGTCCAACGGCAGGAGGCCCGCGGGCATCTTGCCCAGCAGCCAGGCGTCGAAGATCTTGCGGGCGATCGGCGCGGCCGAACTGGTGCCGAAACCACCACCCTCCACTGCCACCGCCACCGCGATGACCGGGTTGTCGGCCGGCGCGAAGCCGACGAACAGGCCACGGTGACGCAGATGCAGCGGCAGGCTGCGCGGGTCCACCGCGGCCACGCCCTTGCGGCTGACCACCTGCGCGGTACCGGTCTTGCCGGCCATCTGGTACGGCGCGCCGGGGGTGATCGCATAGCCGGTGCCGCCGGGGCGCATGGTGTCCATCATGCCCTCGCGCACCACCTGCAGATGCGCCGCGCTCGGGCTGATCGGCTTGCCCGGCGGCTGGATCATCGGCTGCCAGGGGTGGTCGAAGCCGGTGCGCTGCTCCAGCACCAGATGCGGACGCAGCAGCAGGCCGCCGGCGATCGCCGAGACCCCGCGTACCAGCTGCAACGGAGTCACCTTCCAGTCGCCCTGGCCGATGGCGATGTTGACGGTGTCGCCGGGATACCAGCGCTCCTTGCGGGTCTTGTACTTGTAGGCCGGCGACGGCAGGATGCCGCCGATTTCGCCCAGCAGGTCCACCCCGGTGGGCGCGCCGAACCCATAGCCGCCCATGTACTGGTCAAAGCGCTCGATACCCATATCCACCGCCAGGCGGTAGTAGTAGGTATTGACCGACTGGGCGATCGACTTGCGCAGGTCGGTCCAGCCGTGACCGCCGCGGTGCGAGTCGCCCCAGCCGCGGCTGACACCGGGCAGGTAGAACATGCCGGTGGAGAGCACACGGTCTTCCGGCCGGCGCAGGCCGCTATCGAGCCCAGCCAGCGCGATCAGCGGCTTGAGCGTGGAGCCCGGCGCCACGCCACCCAGCACCAGCCGGTTGAACTGCGGCCGCGACGGGTTGTCGTTGAGCATCTTGAAGTCGGTATGCGAGATGCCGTTGACGAACAGGTTGGGGTCGTAGCTGGGCAGGCTGACCATGCCCAGGATCTCGCCGGTGCGCGGGTCCATCGCGATCGCCGCACCTTCGTGCTCGCCGAACGCGGCCACCATCGCGCGCTGCAGGTCGGCATCCACCGACAGCCGCAAGTCCGCACCCGACTGCGGCGCGACCCGGCCGACGGTGCGGATCGCCCGCCCCTGCACATTGGTTTCGACCTGCTCGTAGCCCACCTGCCCGCGCAGGTCCTGTTCGTAATAGCGCTCCAGACCGGACTTGCCCATATGGGTGAGCGCGGCATTGCCCTCGCCCAGCACCGCCAGGTCTTTTTCATCGATACGGCCGACGTAACCGATGATGTGTGCGAACAACGGTCCGTAGGGGTAGCGCCGGGTCAGATACGGCTCCAGCTCCACCCCGGGAAAGCGCCAGCGCTCCACCGCAAAGCGCGCCATTTCCTCATCGCTCATGCGTAGCTTGAGCGTGACCGGCAGGAAGCTGCGGCGTGCACGACGCTCGCGATTGAAACGCTCCAGGTCCTCCGGCGCGATCGGGATCACCTTGCCCAGCGCGGCCAGCATGGCGTCCATGTCGGCAACCTTGTCCGGGGTCACGTCCAGGCGGAACGCCGGCACGTTCTCGGCCAGCAGCCGGCCGGTGCGGTCGTAGATCATGCCGCGCCCGGGCACCACCGGCTTGGGCTTGATGCGATTGGCTTCCGAGCGGGTGGCGTAGACCTCGTGGTCGAGCACCTGCAGCTTGAAATACCAGCCGCCCAGGCCGACCAGGCAGATCACCACCATCACGAACCCCAGCACCGCGCGCCGGCGGAACTGCTCGGCCTCGGCATGCGGGTTCTTGGGCTGACGCCGACCGTGCATGGGCTACTTCTTGCTCCGCTTGCCCAGGCGCAGCGCATCCAGCAACACGAACAGCGGCGGCCACAGCGCCATGCCCAGCAACGGCGCCCACCAGTAGCTCCACGGCAGGGTCGGCTCGCCGATCGCCAGATGCACCGCCGAAGACACGATGCGGTCGTTGAGCAGCAGCCCGCCGATCGCCAGCGCCTGCTGCGAGACCGGGAAGAAGCGCATCCGCGCGCGGAAGCGCTGCAGGATGAAGGTCATGATCACCAGCCGCAGCGCCTGCTCGCCCAGCAGCCCGCCGTACAGCAGATCGGCCAGCACGCCGGCCACGAAAGCCACGCCCAGGCCCACCCGATCCGGTTCCTCGATCACCCAGTAGGCCAGCACCAGCGCCACCCAGTACGGACGCAGCGGCTGCACCACCGCCGGCAACGGCAGCAGCCCCAGCACCAGCGCGATGAACAGGCTCACCGGCAGGATCCAGGTGTTGCGCATGCGGGTCATTGGTCCGTCTCCTGCGGAGCCGGACGGGAATCGGGAGTCGGGAGTCGGGAATCGGCAGGAGCGGTGCTCCGCGGCGGTGAGGCGTTGCGGTTGCCTGTTCCCGATTGTCCATTTACCGACGCCCGCGAGCCCTGCGTTGACGCCGGGCGGGAATCGGAAATCGGGAGTCGGGAATCGTTAGAGGCAGCGCCACGCGTCGGTGCGGTGGTTGGCGCCCGACCCGCTGGCGCGCTGCTGCCGTTCCTGGTTCCCGAGTCGCCAGTCCCCACCCCTGCTGGCTGCGCGCCGGAGGCGCCGGACGCGGCAGGTGCCGGCGTCCGTTGTGAGCCGGGCGCGGTCTCGATGTCCGCTGCCGTACGGGCTGGATCGACCACTGCGTTGGAGCCGTCGGCCGCCGGAGTGCGTGGTGTCGCGGTCACCGGCGCATTTACCGGCGCAGCGGCGTTGCCGTTGCTGTTGCCACTCCCCATTCCCGATTCCCCATTCCCGACTCCCGGCACCACCCGCAACGGCTTGCCGGCGCGCAGCAGCAGCACATCGCGGCCGCGATCGAGCTTGGCGGCCGGGGTCAGTTCGCCGACCAGGAAGGCGTGGGTGTCGTCCGGATGCAGTTCGGACACCTTGCCGACCGGGAAGCCGGCCGGGAAGCGGCCGCCGAGGCCGGAGGTCACGATTTCATCGCCCACCTGCACGCCGGCACTGAGCGGGATGTCGCGCAGTTCCAGGCGGTCGCCGCGGCCATAGACGATCAGGCGCACGCCGTTGCGCGCAACGCTGACCGGCACCGCGTGGTCGGGGTCGGTCAGCAGCAGCACGGTCGAATGCAGCGGGGTCACTTCGATCACCTGGCCCATCAGCCCGCCGGCATCGATCACCGCCTGGCCCATCAGCACGCCATCGCGGCTGCCGGCATCCAGCAGCAGACGCTGCCGGGTCGGGTCCAGGTCGATATCCAGGATCGGCGCCAGCTGCACGTCCAGGCCGCGGCGCTCGGCGACGTTGAGCAGCTCGCGCAGCTGCGCATTGTCCAGCGCGGCGGTCTGCAGCCGGGTCAGGCGCGCATTGGCCACCAGCAGCTGGTTGCGCAGGTCGCGGGTTTCCTCCACCAATTGCGCATGAGTGGCGGCGTTGTCGCGTACCTGCGAGCCGATCCGCCCCGGCAACCCGGCCACCGCCCAGATCGGCTGGATCAGCAGATTGGCCTGCATCCGCAGCTGGCTCAGCCAGCTGCCGCGGCTATCGAGCGCGATCAGCACGATCGCCAGCACCAGATAGACCAGCAGCCGCAGCGTGGAGGTGACTTCGCCCGGACGGGAGGCGACGGGAGGACCGGCGTAGGAGGGCACTTTCAGGGCCGGGAATGGGGAATCGGGAATGGGGAATCGGGGAGCAGTCGGCTGTCCCCGAGACGGTTGAGGCGAAAACTCACATGGGCGGGACCGCGTCGCAACCGCTCAGGACCGCAGGCGGGGAATGCTTTCACGATTCCCCACTCCCGATTCCCGATTCCGAACGCCTCACTCCGGCGCGAAGAACTCGTTGCCATGCATGTCCACCAGCTCCAGCGCGCGGCCGCCGCCGCGGGCCACGCAGGTGAGCGGGTCGTCGGCCACCTGCACGTGCAGGCCGGTTTCTTCGGAGATCAGGCGGTCCAGGTCGCGCAGCAGCGCGCCGCCGCCGGTGAGCACGATGCCGCGCTCGGCGACGTCGGCGCACAGTTCCGGCGGGGTCTGCTCCAGCGCCAGCTTGACCGCCGACACGATGCCCGACAGCGGCTCGTGCAGCGCTTCGAGCACTTCGTTGGAGTTGATCTTGATCATCTTCGGCACGCCCTCGGCGAGGTTACGGCCGGAGATTTCCATCTCCTGCACCTCGTCCTGCGGGTAGGCGCAACCGATCTGCAGCTTGATGCGCTCGGCGGTGGCCTCGCCGATCAGCATGCCGTGGTTGCGGCGCACGTAGTTGGTGATCGACTCGTCGAAACGGTCGCCACCCACGCGCACCGATTGCGAGTAGACGATGCCGTTGAGCGAGATCACCGCCACTTCGGTGGTACCGCCGCCGATGTCGATGACCATCGAGCCGCGCGCCTCGGTCACCGGCATGCCGGCGCCGATCGCTGCGGCCATGGGTTCTTCGATCAGGTACACATCGCGCGCACCGGCCTCTTCCGCAGATTCCTTGATCGCGCGGCGCTCCACCTGGGTGGAACCGGCCGGCACGCACACCAGCACGCGCGGGCTGGGGCGCAGGAAGCGCGACTTGTGCACCTTTTTGATGAAGTGCTTCAGCATTGCTTCGGTGTAGGTGAAGTCGGCGATCACGCCATCCTTCATCGGGCGGATGGTGGTGATGTGCCCCGGGGTGCGGCCGAGCATCTGCTTGGCCTCGGCGCCAACGGCGGCCACCGAGCGCGTACCGCCGATGGCGCGGTCCTGACGCACCGCCACCACCGATGGCTCGTTCAGCACGATGCCCTGTCCGCGCACGTAGATCAGCGTATTGGCCGTGCCCAGATCGATGGACAGGTCGTTGGAGAACATGCCGCGCAGTTTCTTGAACATCGAGGGAGTTGTTCCTGGGTAAGTCGCGTGCCCGCCGCCAGACTGGCGAAATTTTGGGCAGAAAACGAAGTCCGCTAGCCTAGCAATCCCCCCCGGTGCGGGCAAGGAAAAATCGGTGATTCCGGCCCGGTTTTCATGTGGCGGTCACGCCGGGCATGGCACGTGGTTGTGGCCCTGATCGATCACAGCCGTTACCCTTTGCGCCGCGGCGTTGGCGCCGTCCCGCCGCCATGCCGGCAACTGGCGGGTATTTCCTTACGCAAAGGCCTGACTCGATGTCCGCACTGATCTGTGGTTCCCTCGCCTACGACACCATCATGGTGTTTCCGGACCAGTTCAAGAACCACATCCTGCCGGACAAGGTGCACATCCTGAATGTGTCGTTCCTGGTCCCGCGCATGCGCCGCGAGTTCGGCGGCTGCGCCGGCAACATCGCCTACAACCTGCACCTGCTCGGCGGCGCGCCGATTCCGATGGGCACCGTGGGCCAGGATTTCGGCCCGTACCGCGAACACTTCGAAACCCTGGGCATCGACCTGTCGCGGGTGAAGATCATCGACGACCTGTTCACCCCGCAGGCGTTCATCACCACCGACCACGACAACAACCAGATCACCGCCTTCCATCCGGGCGCGATGATGCGCAGCTACGAGAATCACGTGCGCGACGTGCCGGGCGTGACCCTGGGCCTGGTCGGCCCGGACGGGCGCGAAGGCATGATCCAGAACGCGGAAGAGTTCGCTGCCGGTGGCATTCCTTTCATTTTCGATCCCGGCCAGGCGATGCCGCTGTTCAACGGACCGGAGCTGCGTGAGTTCATCGAGCAGGCCGACTACGTGGTGGTCAACGACTACGAGTCCAACCTGCTGCAGGAACGCACCGGCTGGAACGAGAAGGACATCGTCTCGCGCGTGCAGGCCTATATCACCACGCAGGGCCCGAAGGGCGCGCTGGTGCATACGCCGGAAAAGACCTACGACATTCCGCCGGCGCACGAGCGCCGCGTGGTCGACCCCACCGGCTGCGGCGATGCGTTCCGCGCCGGCCTGATCTACGGCATCCAGCACAACTACGACTGGCTGACCATCGGGCGCATGGGCAACCTGATGGGCGCGCTGAAGGTGGAACACCCCGGCACCCAGAACCAGCGCTTCGACTTCGCCGAATTCAACGACCAGTTCAAGCAGCAGTTCGGTTACGCGTTGTAAGGGCGGCGCGGAGCGCGCCGAGCGAACAGTCGGGCAGCCGCTTGCCGGGCCGCCTGTGTCAGGCATAGGCTCGCGGCATTCGCGTCAGTGGAGGATGCCGTGGTAAATGCGCTTGTTCCGTCCAGCGGACGCCTGACCTCGGCCAAGAACGCCGTCCGCCTGTGCCTGGCGCTGTGCATCGCCGCCTTGTGCGGATGCGGCAACTCCGGGCAGGCGGCGCAGTCGGCTTCCCCGTCTGCGACAGCTTCCGTCGACGCCAGCCGTGCCACCGCTCCGCCCGCCGCTGCTGCCACCATGCCTGCGCCCGGCCACTACGCCACCGAGCACGGCTGGGGTCAGCTCACGATAGAACCCGATACGCAAGGCACCTCCGGCTTCTCGTTGGAAACGCTCAATGCCGATGCCAGCTGCAGCTTCAGCGGCAAGCTGCGTGGCACCCAAGCGGCGGTGTACGACGGGGACCAGCCAGGAACCTGCACCCTGGAGATCGCCAAGACCGGCGCCGGTGCCGCGATCCGTGCCGCGACCGGCAGCGAGCACGCCTGCCGGGAGTATTGCGGCGGCAACGGCAGCTTCGAGGGCGATTACCTGCCGCTGGCGGCAGCCTGCGAGCCGACCGCCGTGCAGCGCACGCGCACGGCGTTCCAGTCGCTCTACGACCGCAAGGACTACGCGAAAGCAGAGGCGACGCTGGCGCCGCTCTACCGCAGCTGCCTGGCGACCTCCAGCTTCAGCGACGAAGGCGCGATCCGCAACGACTATGCGATCACCCAGCACAGGCTCGGCGACGATGCGGAATGCCTGCAGGCACTGGCCCCCTATCGCGGCGACGCCAACCGCAGCGACGAGGCCATCGCCGACGGCATGAGTCCGGCCATCGTCGACGATTACCTGGGAGTGATCCGCGCCGCGCGTACCAACCTCAAACTCTGCGGGCACGGCGCGGCGGGCTAGCGCGGATCGCCGCCCCAAGGGTTTGATAACGTTAAGGAGAACGGACATGGCAGACCCGAGCAACAGCACGATCGCGGCTAAGCCGCAGTTGAGTGACACCGAACTGAAGACGCTGGCGTATTTCGCCATCGGCGTGTCGTCCGAAGGCAGCATCGGCCCCAAGAACGTGGCTTACCACCTGTCCTTCGCCGGCACCACCGCGAACGGCAAGATGACGCCGGTGGGGAACAGCGGCTTCACTATCGGCACGCTGCAGACCGACTTCGGCGCGCATCCGGAGGTGGCCACAGACCTGGTGTCCGCCTACCAAACCTGGGCCGCCAAGCAGACGCCGAGCCTGGCGCTGTCGGAGAGCGAGAAGACCCAAACCACCGCCGACCTGCAGCGCGACGGCAAGGCCATCAAGGCGGACAACAATCGCGCGCTGGACGAGACGGTGCGCGGCAACCTCAACAAGTTCCTGGCCTCCGATGCCGGCGTGAGCTTTGTACACGACCACGACCGGACGCAGGTCGAGCGCCTCTTGCGTCCGGGCGACGGCAACAAGGACCCGGGCGGCGCGCTGCACCAGCTGCAACAGACCGACCTCTACAAAAATGCCAGCCTCGACGACCAGGCAAAGTTCGCCACCGTGGTCATGAAGCTGGAAAATCAGGCAGGCAAGGGCCAGTACCCGAAAATCATCAACGGGATCAAGGACGGCAGCCTGGCCAGCGTCGACGACGTGGTGAGCAAGGTCGATGCGATGCTGCCGAACAAGATCAAGGACGGCAAGGAAGTTCCCGACTACATCGAGACCGGGGTGCATCATGCGCTCGCCGGCACCGAGGTATTCAACAAGCTGCGTGCGGCACAGCCGGGCAACCCACTGCACGACGCATTTAACGCGGTCGCCGCCGATCCGCTGCGCAGCCCGATCGACCTGAAGAACGACATCGCCCATCCCGACGCACGCCACCAGTACGACGCGGTCAAGACCCTGTTCCTGCAAAACGGGCAGGCGCCGAAGCTGATCGGCGCGCTCGATCAGGACGCGTCCTTCGGCTACAACCTCAAGAACAATGGCGGCAAGGTGTCCGCGCAGTCGTCCAGCCTGTTCGGTGCGGATAACGATCTGGTGGTCTTCGACGGCAACGGTCACGGCACGGCCTTCGTCGGCGGCAAGTGGAGCGCGGTGGAGCACGGCGACGTCAAGCGCGTCGGCAATGCCGACCAGAGCGTGGACCTGCAGGTGAGCAAGCACGGCAAGACCGAAACGCTGCTGCATGTGCCGACCCCGGCGCAGATGCGCGAGCGGCGTAACGCGCAGGACACCCCGTCCTCGACGGAACCGGCGCCAGAGCGTGCGGCGCCGGCGAATCCGAACGATCCGGACCACCAGAACCACACCCTGCTCAACCAGATCCGCGACGGCGTCGGCAAGATCGACAAAGATCTCGGCAAGCCGTACGACGAGACCAGCGAGCGATTGAGCCGGGCCGCTCTGGCCGCATGCCGGGACAACCGCGGGACCTCTGCGCACAACGACTTCCCGCTTGCGTCCAACGCGCTGGACCGCGCGGACCACGTGACGCTGGGCAAAAATGGCCACCTGTTCGTCGTGCAGGGCGACCCGGGCGATCCAGCGCACAAGCGCGCCGCGGTGAACGTGGAACAGGCGCTCAACACCCCGGTTGAGCAATCGGACCAGAAGCTGCAGGCGGCGAACCTGGCAATCGGCAAGGAGCTGCAACAAGGCAGACAAGCCGAGCTGGAACGCGGCATGGACGAGCCCGCCCGCGGCGGCCCTGCGATGGCCTAGAAACGGCAGGAGCCGGGCCGGGATCGCACCGATCGGCAGCCGCGCGGGCAAGGCCGCCTGACGGCCTGCGCGGCGACCTTGCCCCCACGGTTGCGCTCCTGGCGCGCACCACCGATCCCCAAGGCCGGCTTTGCTGAACTTCGGTTCGAGCCCAGGCCTAGTTTGTGCGTCACTGCCGCCCTGATTCCGGGTAGGAACCCCGGGATGCGCTGAAGGTGGAACACCCCGGCACCCACAACCAGCGCTTCGACTTCGCCGAATTCAACCAACAGTTCAAGCAGCAGGTCGGTTACGCGCTCTGAGCGGTGCTGAGCGACACCGGTGCGACAGCTCAGCTGCGCACCGCACGCTCGTCTGCGCTCCCTGTGCCGTGCCCGGCCCGGGTCGGTAACGCGAGCCGTCCACCGCACGCTGCCTCTCCCGCCGGGAGAAGGTGCCCGCAGGGGCGGATGAGGGTTCGCGCGCCCTGTGATGCGGCCGGCCGGCACACACGCGTCGAAACACACCTTCGCTCCAGCCCACACGCCGCCCCGGCCTGCCCTTGCGCCGTTGGCGCGCAAACCATGCGCCTTGGGCGCCACCGTCGCCTTCTCACGCCGCCAACAAGGGCATGTCAGCCGTCCTGGAAACGACGCGCGCCAGCGGCCGCCGCCGCGCCGCAAACGCCCTGGCCGCCAGCCTGAAGAGCTTGTCCGGCACGCCGCGCGTTGCAGTTTGCTGCAATGCGGTTTGAGCATACGTCCGGTTTGTGCCTTTACTGACGCTTCGCGCCCACTGAGGAACGCTGGCCCATGTCCGAGCCAAGCGTTGTCGCCGCTTCCTCCATCACCCTGCCGGAGATCGAACCGGATGTGCTCCGGCAGATCAGACGGCTGCGCGACATTGCGCCATTGGCGGCGCCGCTGTCGCGATCGTGGCGGCGCTGTCTGGACGACTACGCGCTGCTGCCCGAGGCGACGCCAGAGCCGTTGGTGCACGACGCCCTGCATGTGCGCGAGCGCCAGCAGCGCCTGGGCGAGGTGTTGCGTATCGCCAAGGTGGAAATGGAAAACCTGTACGAGCAGATCGCGGGCAGCGGGTACGCGGTGATCTTTGGCGATGCCGAGGCCACCGTGCTGCACAGCGTGCACGACTCCACACTGCTGCGCGAGTTTCGCCAGGCAGGGCTGCTGTGCGGGGCCAGCTGGGCCGAATGCCATCAGGGAACCAATGGCCTGGGCACCTGCGCGGCCGAGCGCACCGCCGTCAGCGTGCATCGCGGCGAGCACTACCTGACCCGACACCTGCCGCTGTCGTGCAGCGGCGCGCCGATCCTGGACCCGCACGGCGGGCTGCTGGCGGTGCTGGATGCGTCCAGCCCCAACGCGCAGGACAGCAAGCAGATCCAGCGTCACACCGTGGCGCTGGTGAGCATGTCGGCCGCGCAGATTTCGCGCTCGCATTTCCTCAATCAATTCGGCCACGCCTTCATCCTGCGCTTTCATAGCCGCCCTGAATTCGCCGGGTTGTTGCATGAAGCGCTGATCGCCATCGGGGCCGACGGCCGCGTACTGGCGGTCAACGAGGCGGTACTGGAGCAGTTGGGCAAGATCGACCGCAGCCAGCTGGTGGGCCGCGACATCTCGCAGGTGATGCAGCTTGATTTCGACACCATCGAACACCGTGCCGGCAGCGACGCAGGCACCTTGTGGTCGATCCGCTGCGCCTGCCACGGGCGGCGCTTCTATGCGCTGGTGCGCCCGCCACGTGCGCGCCCGGCGCTACCGGCGGTAGGCGGGCCGGCGCAGGGCGCACCGGATTCGGACCTGCAACCCGGCGAACACGTTGGCTCGGACCCGCGCATGCGCCATAACCTCGCCAATGCGCTGAAATTGGCAGCGCATCGCGTCTCGATCCTGCTGCGTGGCGACACCGGCACCGGCAAGGAGGAGTTCGCCAAGGCGGTGCACCGTGGTTCGCCCTGGGCCAGCGGCGCATTTGTCGCGATCAATTGCGCCGCCATTCCGGAAGCGTTGATCGAAAGCGAGTTGTTCGGCTACGCGCGCGGTGCATTCACCGATGCCGCGCGCGAAGGGCGGCATGGCAAATTGCTGCAGGCCAGCGGCGGCACGCTGTTTCTGGACGAAATCGGCGATATGCCGCTGCCCTTGCAGAGCCGCCTGCTGCGTGTGCTGGAAGAACAATGCGTCACTCCGCTGGGTAGCGAACGTGCAGTGCCGCTGGAGCTGCACGTCATCAGCGCAAGCCATCGCGACCTGGCGCAACGCGTGGCCGCAGGCGAGTTCCGCGAGGACTTGTACTACCGGCTAAACGGCGTGGTATTGCATCTGCCTCCGCTGCGCGAGCGTAGCGACAAAGCCGAGTTGATCCGCACCTTGCTGCGCGAAGAAAACGCAGAGCACAGCGTGCGCATCAGCGAAGAGGCGATGCACAAACTGCTCAGCTACGCCTGGCCGGGCAACCTGCGCCAGCTCCGCAATGTGCTGCGCACGGCGGCAGTGTTGTGCAGCGACGGCGTGATCCGCCTGCCGAACCTGCCGCAGGAAATCGTCGATGCCGGCAGCGCGCCGTGCCTGGTCGATGCGCGCGCAGTCGCCGCCGACGACATGCCGGGCCGGGTGGCCCTGGATCAGGCCGAACGCCTGGTGTTGCAGCAACAACTCGAGCGCCATCGCTGGAATGTCAGCCGCACCGCCGACGCACTCGGCATCAGCCGCAACACGCTGTATCGCAAGCTGCGCAAGCATGGGTTGGATACGGGCTGATCGGGAGCGGTGATTCGGGATTGGAAATTGGGGATTCGTAAAAGCCAAGGCAGCGTCTCTCAGCGCTGGTACTTGGAGCGCTCAAAAAACTCCTTCTTCGCCATCAGCCGGGCAACGCTGTTGCTCGGTGCGGCAGGCACTACGTACATGCCGCGATTGCGGAGCGGATGATCTGTGGCTTTGCTGCAGGGCCCCTTGCCCGCTCACCATCGCGGGACACGCTGCAAGTACGTCCCTGTAAGCTCTTACGCGGCATCCAACCCGCGTAAGGTTCCGCGACGATAGGCAGGCAAGGACCTGTCGAGATGGTCGGTGTGCAGGATTTTCAGTAAAGCTGCCAGCAATCTGTCTGGTGCGGTGTCCTCGCCGCTTGCGGGACCGTTGGCGACATGGATGCCGCCACACGGTCCCCAGGGACGGGTTTACGGCGTGTCCTACAAGCGGTGAGGGCACCGCGCCCTCGACGCTTCAAGTTTGCTGCAAGGCCCTTGCCCGCCCACCGTCGCGGGACACGCTGCAAGTACGTCCCTGTAAGCTCTTACGCGGCATCCATGCCGCGTAAGGTCCCGCGACGGTGGGCGGGCAAGGACCTGTCGAGATGGTCGGGACGCAGGGTTGCGCGCTGAGCATGAGATGTGTTGTTCGGATAGCATCGCGTCCGATCAGCTTCCCGATTCAACCCGGGTAACAGGCAGCTTTTCATACGACCACCGACTCACTCTCTGGTGTGGTGTCCTCACCGATTGCGGGACCGTGTGGCGGCATGGATGCCGCCACCGAGTCCCCGGAGATGGTTCGCGGCGTGTCCCGGCGAGCGGTGAGGGCATCGCGCCCTCGACCAGCGCGGCTTGGGACCATCCAGATCACGCCAAGCGCGGTTCTTGGCTCACCCGTTGCGACTCACCAATCCCCAATCTCAGCCCAACTCATAACGCCCAACGCAACCCGATCAGATACTGCCGCGGTACGCCCGGCGCGAGAAAACGGGCAGGGCCGGTTTCCACTGGTGCATCTTGCGGGCGCGCCAGTTCGCCATCGGGAAACACGTCTTCGGCCACAGCCGCATAGGTCGCGTAGCGGCGGTTGAAGACATTGTCGACGCGCGCAAACAGCGATAGCCGGTCACTGACTTGCCAACGCGCCTGCAGGTCGACCAACGCATAGCCGGCGGTGCCGATGTCGATGCGCTCGGGTGCCGGCTCGCCGTCCTCGGCATTGTCGACCTGCCCATCCTCGTTGCCGCTGGCCACGCGTCCGGACACCACACGCACGCCGGCGCCCAGGGTCAGCGCATCGCGCTGCCATTCCACGCCGAGCTTGAGGTTATGCCGGGGCAGCGCGGCGATCCGCAAGCCGGGCCGCAACGTGATCACGCGTTCGCCGGACAGCAGTTCGCCGCTGCTGCGGTAGGTCGCGTCCAGATAGCTGTACCCGGCAGACCATTGCCAATCGCCGCTGCGCAGGTGCAGCGCAGCGTCCACGCCCTGATAGCGGGTGCGGCCGACGTTATCGAAATAGCCCAGCTGCGTATCCGGCGCACGCAAGAACAGGATGTCGTCGCGATTGTCGGCGCGGTACACCGACACCGTCGCGTTGCTGTCGGCCCATGGCGACCAGCGCGCGCCCAGCTCGACGGTCCGCGAGACGATCTGCTCCAGGCGCGGGTCGGCCTGCAGGCCGGTCGGCAGCCGGCACGGCTGGGTGGGGTCGGCGCAACCCAGCTCGATGGCGGTCGGCGCGCGTGTGTTCTGCGCCACCGAGCCATACACGGTGAGGCCGGACTCCAGCCGATGGGTGAGCCCCAGCGACGGGTTGGCCTTGGCATAGACGAAGCGCTCGCGTGGGCGGTCGCCGTCCTCGGCGGTGGACAGGATGTTGTCCACCACCACCCGGTTCCAGCGCACCGCGGCGGTGAGGTGGGTGGCGGCGTCCAGTTCCCAGGTGTCTGCGACAAACGCACCCAGCGTCTTGGTGCTGCCGCGCACGCCAGAGAAGAACGCGCGCTCGGCGTCGGCGTCTGCCAGCACCGACCTGTCCGGCTGCACCCAGCCATCGCGGGCGAATTGCCGGTAACGCACATGGCCGCGGTCGAAGGTGACGCCGGCACTGAGCGCATGCGCCGCCCATTGCTTGCTAAGGTTGATCGCAAGCCCCTGCGCTTGCTGACGCATCTGGGTGGTATTGAGGGCGCCGGTATGCAGCGCATCGGCATCGGCGCGCGTCACCTCGCAATCGGCGTCCAGCGCGCTGCCGTCGGTGGCGTAGCCAGAGGCGCATTCTTCGACGAATTCTTCGTAGTCTTCGCCGATGTCGCCGTTGACGGTGTCGCGCCGGCCAGCCCGCGAGTACGCCAGCGCATGCAGCGCGGTGTCCGCATCGAACCGGTGGTCCAGCTGCGCCGTCAGCAGCGTATTGCGATTGCGGGTGAGATCGGGCGAGGTGTACACCGCACGGCGGTCGGCACGGTACAAGCCTGGCTCGGGTCCTTCGTCGGTGTAGCTGGTATCGGGCAGCAGCCCATTGCCGATCAGGCGGCTACGCCCGTGCAGCAGCGACAGGCTCCAGTCGGTGTCATCGCCTTGCCGGCCGAGCTTGCCGAACACCGTGCCCAGGCGTCCTTCGGACGCATCGCGCCAGCCGTTTTCGTCGAAGCCGGTGACTGCGATAAAGCCATGCCAGCCATCGCCACCGGCCACGCCATAACTGGCGTCCAGCCGCTTGCGCGCGCCGCTGCCGATGCTGAGTTCGCCCTGCAATCCGGGCGCAGTGAGTCCGGATGCGGTGGACAGCACCACCGCACCGCCGAGCGTGTTCGGCCCGAACAACGGGTTGGAACCGGGCATCAGGGTGACCGCGGTGATGGCCGATTCGGGCAGCATGTCCCAGCTGACGATATCGGCGAACGGTTCGTTGACGCGTACGCCATCCAGATAGACCGACACGCCTTGCGAGGCGCCCGGCAATGCCGATGCGCGAAAACCATGGAAGGTGAGGTCGTTCTGAAAGGCGCTGCCCTGCACATCGTTGCCATCCACACCGACAAAGCGGCGTTGCAGCAGATCGCCGAGGTTGTTGCTGCGCCCGCGCGACAACTCCGCAGTGGTCGCCGATTGCACCATGTACGGCAGTTGCGCCGCATCGATGGTGGTGCCGGGGATGGGCGTGGCAGTGACTTCGATACGATCCAGCCAGGTGACTTGCGGCGCGTCGTCTGCCCTTGCGGTGCCGATCGTGCCGGCGCACAGCAGCGCTGCACATGCGCAGGCAAGCCGATGCCGTTGCAATGGGTCGCGGCCATGGCCTGCGGCGTGAAACGGCGGTGTGCTGCGATACCTCGGCAGGTGATGTGTCAACCTCATGTCGTCTCCTTCAGTACCTCACGATCGATTTGATGCCGCGCGCCGCGCGCAGATCCGCCAGCGCCTGATTGATGTCGTCCAATGCCAGGGTGCGGGTGATCAGCCGCGCCAGCTGGATGTCGCCCTGCAGATAACGCTCTACGTAACCGGGCAACTCGCTGCGCCCCTTCACGCCGCCGAACGCGCTGCCACGCCACACCCGGCCGGTGACCAGCTGGAATGGGCGGGTGCTGATTTCCTGGGCATCGTCGGCCACGCCGAGAATGACGCTCTCGCCCCAGCCCTTGTGGCAGCACTCCAGCGCCGCGCGCATCGCGCCGACATCGCCAACGCATTCGAAGCTGTGGTCGGCACCACCATCGGTGAGGTCTACGATCACCTGCTGGATCGGCGCGCCGTAGTCGCGCGGATCCAGACAATCGGTGGCGCCCAGCGCGCGTGCCAGGGCGAATTTGCCCGGGTCGATATCCACCGCGATGATGCGCCCGGCCTGCGCCAACACCGCGCCCTGGATGACCGATAAGCCGATCCCGCCCAACCCGAACACCGCCACGCAATCGCCGGGCCGCACATGCGTGCTGTTGAGCACTGCGCCTACACCGGTGGTGACCGTGCAACCGAGCAGGCAGGCCTGGTCGAGTGGCGCGTCCGGATGGATGCGCGCCACCGCTATCTCCGGCAACACGGTGTATTCGGAAAACGTGCTGGTGCCCATGTGGTGCAGGATCGGGCGCCCGTTCAACGAAAACCGGCTGCTGCCATCTGGCATCAGGCCGCGCTCCTGACTGCTGCGAATCGCCTGGCACAGATTGGTGCGGCCGGAGCGACAGAACTTGCAGACGCCGCATTCGGGCATGTACAGCGGGATGACGTGATCGCCGGCACGCACGCTGGTCACGCCAATGCCCACGTCTTCGACAATCCCCGCGCCCTCCTGCCCCAGGATTGCCGGAAAGCTGCTCGCATGCCCGTGCGCCAGCGCATGCGCATCGCCGTGGCAGATGCCGGTGGCAACCAGCCGCACCAGCACTTCGCCGGGGCGCGGCGGCTGCAGGTCCACCTCTTCGATGCTCAGCGGTTGATTCGGCCCCCAGGCCACCGCAGCGCGTGTCTTCATCCCGCCTCCCCGGCGCGTCTGGGCATGGCCGCCGCTCAGCGCGCGATGACCACGCCCCACGGCAGTTCGCCGACAGGGATCTGTTTGAGTTCGCGCAAGCTGCCGGTATCGATCACGCTCACCGTGTTGGAGCGTCCATTGGCCACATACAACTTGTCGCCGGCCGGCGTGAGGGCCGGATTCCAGGGCCGTAATCCGACCGCGATCTCGGCCAGGCTGCGCGCGCTGCCGGTATCGATCACGCTGACCGTGCCGGCACCGCCGTTGGATGCGTACAACCGCGTGCCGTCGGCCGAGAGCGTCACCCCGGCGGTGCGCACGCCGGCCGGCAGACTGGCACGGCGCGTGCGGGTCTGCAGGTCGATCACATCCACCACGTTGGCGGTTTCCTGCGCGATATAGACGCTGCGGCCGTCCGGTGCGAACGCCATGCCGCGGGGATGCCCGCTGGTGGCGACCACACCGCGCGACTGATGCGTGGCCAGCTCGATCATGTCCATGTCGTTGGAGCCTTCGTTGCTGGTGAGCAGCCATTGCCCATCGGGGGTATACGCGCAATGCTCCGGCGCCTGCCCACGCGTGGCGATGACCTGCTGCACGCGGAACTGCGCCGCGTCGATCAGCATCACCTGATTCTGCCCTTCCACGCACACCGCAAACTGCTTGCCATCCGGCGACAGCGCGATGCCTTCGGCGTTTTCGCCGATGTCCACTTGCCGCAATACCGCGTCCTTGGCGGTGTCGAGTTCGATCAAACGGTGGTGCTCGGCATCGATCAGATACAGGTGCCCCTGCGGGCCGGGCAACACCTGTTGCAGGCGCTTGCCGAGCTGGCCTTGTGCGGTGAGGGTGCGCACCACCGTATCGGTGCCGGTGTCGATCACCGACACCGTGCCGCTGCGCTGGTTGGGCACGTAGGCCAACACCGCTGACGGCGCCGGTGCCGCACTGCTGGATGCAGCCGCAGACGCGGACGCTGTGGCTGCCGGGGCAGCAGCATCGCGCTGGCAACCGGCGATCAGCAGCAACGCGCCCGATGCAATCACCGCACAGGCGCGCTGCCAGCGACCGGGTGCCGAGCGCAGTGCGCCTTGCTTCATTGCGCCTTGCCCGCGGTCTTGTTGATCGAATGGATGAAAGCCAGCAGTTTTTCGGTGTCGCCCGGCTTGAGCACCGGCGCGAACGGCGGCATCTGCCCCACGACTTTTTCGTGCCCGATACGGGTCTTGCCGTGCGTGATCATGGCCGCGGTGCCTTCGCTGATCAGCGTGCGCAGGGTGTCGTCATCGCTGCCGTAGACCCAGATGTCGTTGGTCAGCGGCGGGCACATGCCACCGCCCCCGGTGCCGCCGTGGCAGGCGTTGCAGCCGGCAGAGAAATAGATCTTCTTGCCTTCGGCAATCAGTTCAGGCGTAACCTTGACCTCCGGCCCCTTCGCAATCGGCGTCACCGTGGCCGGCGGTGCGGCTGGCGTGGCCGGGTCGGGCGCGGGCCCTGCGGCCGGATTGGGCATTGCCGCGGGTGCAGCTGCGGACGGAGGTGGCGCGGTGGCATCGGCCGCCGCTACGGGCGCGCTGGCGGCCGGTGGTGGCGCCGCGTCGGATGCCGGTGCCGGCGGAGCCTCTTTTCCGCACGCAGCCAGCAGTGTGCTGAGCAACAACGCACAGACCGGCATGCGCATGGAACGATCGATACAACCCACAGTGGACTTGCGCATGAACGAACCTTTCTGATCGGAGGGAACGCCGCGCACCCCGTGCACGCGGCGGATGAAACAGTCAGCGTCTGGAGGGGCGCCTGGCCTCGCTGAGGAGCGCAGCCAACGCGGCATCGCCACGGTCCTGTGCCAATGTCGCAGCAGTCTTGCCATCACGGTCGCGCGCCGCCGGGTCGGCACCGGCCGCCAGCAGACGCTTGGCGACGTCCTCGCGTCCGGCCGCTGCGGCCAGCATCAGGGCGGTGACGCCGGCCTGGTTTGCATGCCCCACATCGGCACCGCGCGCGAGCAGCGCATCGAGGATGGCGGGGTCGTCGCGCGCCACCGCAAACATCACCGGCGTGAATCCCTTGGCATTGGCGCGCCTGACGTTCGCCCCCGCGGCCAGCAAAGCCTGCACCACGCTGGCGTCGGCATACGAGACCGCCAGATCCAGTGCGCTCCAGCCATCGCCGGACACCGTATCGACCAGCGCGCGCTTGCCCACTAGCCGGGTCACGCTATCGGCATCATTGGCCCACGCGGCTTTCATCAGCGCAGTCCAGCCACTGGCATCGCGCGCCTCCAGGCGCGCACCGGCATCCAGCAACAGCCCGACCAGATCCGGTTCCTGATTGCGGATGGCCTGATGCAATGGCGGCTCACCGAGCAGGTTGGGCGTGTTGGCATCGGCGCCATGCCGCAGCAACCACGCCGCACGCACTGCATCGCCGGCATCCAGCGCATGCGCCAGCTCCTGGTTGGGGTCTGCACCATCGGCAATGCGTAACTGCAACTGCGCCAGCTCCTGCGACGAGGCGGCAGGACTCGGCGCGGTCGATGCGGAAGCCGGTGTGACGTAAGGCCCGTGCGATGGCAGGTCGCCAGCCACGATGCAGTCGCTGCAGCGCACCAGCGGCACGTGATAGCTGCGCAGGATCTCGGCGATCTTGGCGGCGTTGTCCTGCAGCGCGGTGTTCAATGCATCGCGCAGTGCGGCGTTCTTGCGCGATACCGCCCATGCCATCGAATATTCCAGCACCGCATCGTCGATGGTGTTCAACGGCACCACGCCCAGGCTGCTGCGTGCGGCGTAGTAACCGGCGACCGGGCCCCAGGATTCGGCCGCATCCAGTTCGTTGGCGGCCACACGCTCCACCAGCTTGCCCGGATGTTCTTCCGGCGCGGTGGCCGAGTCGTAGAACAGGTATTGCACCTCACCACTGATGCCGTGCTCGTAGAGCGCCTGGCGGGCGGGCGAGCTTTGAAACACGCCCAGCCGCAGTTTTTTCAGCGCCGAATCGTCCAGCGATGCGGGCACCAGATTCAAACCCTTGCGCGTGACCAGCACGTAGGTCGAGCGGTACAGCGGGCGCGTGGTCAGGCCTTGCTCGAAATCGCTGTTGAGATCCATCAGCAGATCGCAGCGGCCGGCAGTGATGGTGCTGCGCGCCAGCCCGCGCTGGTAATAGGTGCGCCATTCGTATTCCAGGCGCCGGCCCATGGCATCGGCGACGACTTGCGCAATCTTGTTCTGGAAGCCTTCGCCGGCCTTGTTGGACAACGGCATGTTGCCCGGATCGGCGCAGACGCGCAGCACCGTGGGATCAGGCGCCGCTGGCGGCGTGTTGGCCGGCGTTTGCGCGGAGGCTGGCGCTGTCGTGGATGCAGGCGCCGCTGTGGGCGCCGCCCCGGAATCAGAAGCGCGAGCCGCCGGTGAAGACGGCTCGCGTGTGCAACCTGCGGCGACGAGTCCGAGGCTGCAAACCACCAGCACCTTGCGCAGGTGCCAGGTCATGCCGCGCACGCCGGCAGGGCTCTGCCGACGTGCGCGTCCAACGCCTTGCGTGGATCTCATCGTGCCGTCTTCGCTGCTGCGTTGGCGGTGCCGCCGCCGGCGGCCGCAGTGGCGGTGGCACTGGCGGTCACGGTCTTGCCGGCGCCATCGAGACGGAAGGTATGCACCATGCCGCCGAGCGGGATCTTGTCGAAGCCGGCGCCGAACGCCAGCCCGGCAGCCCCCAGCGCGCCGTACGGATCAGACGGATCCAGACCTGCGGCGACCGGCAGGCCGATCCAGCCGCCGATACCCGAGAACACCGCCACGTACTGGTGGCCGTTGGCCTTGTAGGCGATCGGGTTGCCGATGATGCCGGACGGCAGCTTCATCTCCCACAGCTTCTTGCCGGTGTCCTTGTCCACCGCACGGAACCAGCCATCGAGCGTGCCGTAGAACACCAGCCCGCCGTCGGTGACCAGGGTGCCGCTCCACACCGGGAACTTCTCCTTGATCTCCCACTTGGACTTGCCTTCCACCACATCGAAGGCCTTGACGATGCCCAGCGCACCGGGCTCGTTGGGCTTCATCATCACGTTGGCGAACACGTAGGGCAGGCCCATCATGGTGTTGCCGCGTTCCTGCGGTTCCAGCTCCATGTGCCAGTTGTTGGTGCCGCAGAAGAACACTGCGGAGTTGGCCGGATCCACCGAGCACGGCTGCTGGTCCTTGCCACCCATCGCCGAGGGGAACGCCTGTACCTTCTTGCCGCGCTCCAGCGGCGAATGCGCGGCCACCTTCACCGGCCGGCCGGTCTTCATGTCGATGCGTTCGGCCCAGTTGGCCGGCACGAACTTGTGCGCGCGCAGCAAGGTGCCATCGCGGCGATCGAGCACGTAGGCAAAGCCGTTGCGGTCGAACTGCACCACCGACGGAACCTGCTTGCCGTCGATGGTCAGGTCGACCAGGATCGGCTCGTTGATGCCGTCGTAATCCCACTGGTCGAACGGGGTTTTTTGATAGCCCCAAACCGCTTCGCCGGTATCGATCTTGCGCGCGAACAGCGTCATCGACCACTTGTTGTCGTGCTCGCCGTTGTTGCATTCCTCATGCGAGGTCTTGCCGCAGCGATACGACGGGCTCCACAGGCCGGGATTGCCGGTGCCGTAATAGACCAGCTTCAACTTCGGGTCGTAGCTGTACCAGCCCCAGGCCGCGCCGCCACCTCGCTTCCATTCGTCATTGGGGAAGGTCTTGACGCCCAGGTCGCCGAGCTGGCCATGCTGCGGATTGGCCTTGTTGAAGTCCGGGCCCAGGCAGATCGCCTTGTCGGTACCGGCCGCATCGCAGGACCACGCCTGCTTGCCATCGGACAGGTTGTAGGCGGCCACGCGCCCGAGCACGCCGAACTCGTTGCCGCTGATGCCGGCCACCACTTTACCGTCGGCGATGATCGGCGCCATGGTGATGGTTTCGCCCTTGTCCGGATGCGCGAGTTTCTGCTTCCACACTTCCTTGCCGGTCTTGGCATCGAGCGCGATCACATCGCCGCTCAAGCTGCCGAACACCAGCTTGCCATCGGCATACGACGCACCGCGGTTGACGGTATCGCAGCAGGCCACCGCCACCGAGCGTTCGTCCTGTTGCGGGGTGTATTTCCACAACACCTTGCCGCCGTCGTCCTGCGCTGCCAGATCGATCGCGAACACGTTGTTCGGATACGCACTGACCATGTACATGATGCTGCCGATCACCAGCGGCTGGCCTTCGTGGCCGCGCGTGGCATCGGTTTTCATCTCCCACGACATCTTCAGGTTCTTGACGTTGTCGCGGTTGATTTCGGCCAGCGGGCTATGGCGAGTGAGCGCGAAGTCGCGACCGACGCCACCCCAGTTGTCCGCGTTGCTGGCGTTGGCGGTGAATTCGCTATCGGTATCGACCACGGCGGCGGCGGGCGGCGCGGCGGCGGGTGTGGCTGCAGGTGCGGGCGCTGCGGTTTCGGCCGGCGTGTCTTTCTTGCAGCCGGCCAGTACGGCGCTCAGCGCAAGCATCAGCAACGCGCCGCTGCGGATGCTGCGACAGGAAGATTGGTGCATATGCGTCTACCCCTCTCGGTGAACAATCCAATCGAACGAACAGCCACTGCGTTTGATGCGCGCGACGACGGCGCAAACGGGTGGGTACCGCGAGAGGACAGAGCACAGCGCGTGCCAGCGCGCTGTTGCGTCGCAGCACCTTGCGGTGTCAGGGCTTTGTATGGACGCAGTGAATGCCGCGCGAGCGGTGTAACGGATTTGGCACACTTTGCGCCGGGCGTGCTGTAGCAGCAATGGAACAGGTTGGGCGCAAACGCTTCAGTAGAGGAGGCGGAAACGCTGGTCGGCCGGACGAGGGAGATGTTCCCGGGCCTGTGGCTTGGTGGAAGGCCGCAAGGAGAGGGACGCGACGCTGTCGCGCTGGTCTGCCGTTGGAGGAATGCGCCGGGGCGGACCGAAGGGTGCTCCAACGCCGACGCGTTCACGTTCGTGCGCTGTTGCAGCCCGATACCGGGGATCTGATGGACTGCGCTTGATCCGTACCCTCGCCCATCTCCTGCGGGAAGCGGGGCTGTAGCGCGACGCCACGCGCCTGTTCCTTCACCTTTTGGGCGAAGTTGCCCCGAAGGGGTGGATGCGGGGAGGGGCGCAGCCACCGTGCAGTTGAAGCGGCACCGGGGATCCGTTCGGTCCCCTCACCCCACCCCCTCTCCCGCGGGGAAAGGGGCAGTTGATGCGCCGACGCGTGCGAGCCGGCGGCGCGTCATCGCTCTACCGGCGGCGAGACGCCACTGATGCAAGGTCAGCCGTCTGCGCGGGACTGCCATCGCTGCAACAGTTCGCTGCAATCGCGCAGGCGCCAATCGGCCAGGCCGGGCCAGGGATCGCCGGGAGTATTGACCAGCACGGTCGCCGCGCCGGCCGCGCGGCCGCAGGCCAGGTCGTTGTGGTGGTCGCCGATCATGAGCACTGCAGCGGCACTCACCGCCCAACGCTGCTGGAAATACTGCAGTCCGTCGGGCGCAGGCTTGGGCGCGGCCTCGTCGCGGCCGACGATGTCGTCCCAGGCGAAGGCATCGTCCAGGCCGATCGCCTCCAGCGTCACCTTCGCCAGGCTGCGTGCGTTGCGGGTCAGCAAACCGAGGCGGCAGCCGTCCGCGTGCAGCGCGCGCACCGCGTCTTGCGCGCCCGGCGCAGGCCGCGCCGCTTCAGCCAGTGCGCGCTCGTGCTCCAGCAACCAGGCGTGCTTGCCCTGCGCTTGATCGGGGGGCAATGCAGCCAGGTGATGCAGGATGTCATCTTCGGGCGGGATCTCCAGCTCGCGCCGGATCAACGCGAAATCGTGCACCGGCAGCGTGAGCGTGCCATCCATGTCGAACACCCAATGCCGGTAGGCAGACAGCGGCAGCCGGGCAGCGCTTGCACCATCCATGGATTATTTCCAGCCCGGCATCTGGGTGGTATCCAGGCCGCCCACGTCGAACTCTGCGGTGCGCGTGCCGCCGGCCTTGACCGGGAAGGCGATGCTGATGCGCTTTGCGTTGCGCACCAGCTTCCACAGCGCCTTGTCGTCGTCGATGAACATCGCGATCGCTTCATCGGTATCGGGGCGGTGCGCGGCCATCGCGCGTGGTGCGCCACCATCGGCCGAGACCTGCACCTTGCAGCCGCCATAGCAGTTGAAATCGCCGGCCTTGAGCACGAGATAGCTGTGGCGCTTCCACTGCGGGTGATCGCGAAATACCAGGCTCACCGGCTTGGGTCCGCTGCCGTCGACATCCACGGGCTGCTTGGCGTCGATCATCGCCGAGCGCTGCGTGCCGCCCTTTGCCGGCACCTGCGAGTACTGCCAGAGCGCCTGCATGCGACGCAGCTCGCGCGCCTGTTCGCCCTTGGCCTTGATGTCGGCATACCCGGGTTCGATGCGCGTGGCGGCGGCGGTGCCGGCGTAGCCTTCCAGCAGTGCGGCACCATGCGCGCGCGCCATGTCCCAGTTCTGCGCTTTCACCGCCTCGTCGTATTGCTTGGCGAGTGCATTGGCCTGGCCTTCCTTGACCTGTGCCTGTGCGGCTTCCTGCGCCTGACGTTGCGCCTCGCGATCGGTACAGCCGCTCACTACAGCGACGCACAAGGCCGCGCTCAGCAGATACTTCATCGTCGACTCCAGGGCAAATTCAGCGGCAACGATACCAGCACGCCCCATGGCACGATCAGCTAGCCGCGCATCGTAGGAGCGCACCCGAGCGCGACGGGCTGCACTGGGAATGCCCCATCGCGCCCGGGTGCGCTCCTACGGCGGTAGTTGCAGGGCACGGTGCGGCGATGGAAGCGGCGGGCGGGGATGCACCACGGCGCGACTGCACCGTCGGTTCCGGAAGACATGGACGGCAGCGGCAACGATACCGGCCTACCGCACCACCCGCGATCAGCTACCCCGCGTCGCAGGAGCGCACCTGGGCGCGATCGGGCCTCACCGGGAAAGCCCCGTCGCGCCCGGGTGCGCTCCTACGGCGGCGTGTTGCCGCGACGGGAGGGCGGCGCAACGCCCTCCCTGCCATTACGGCTGCGTCGGCTGCGGTGCCGCCTTGGCCTTGGCGATCATCTCGGCCACCGAGGCGGTGGTGATCGGGTGATAGCTGGGCTTGGCTTTTTCGAAGGCCTGTTCGGCGAATGCAATGCCGTCCGGGGTTTTCAACAGTTCGGCGTAGATCGGCAATACCAGCTTGCGACGGCCCACGCGTTCGATGAACTCGCCGGCGGCAGGACGTGCCTCCATATAGCCGCTGCGGATCGCCAACGGATACCAGCGCATGGCGATCTCGCCGTTCGGGGTGCCGGTGAAGTGATAGGCCTCATCCAGCTGCTTGAGCTGCTCGGGCTTCAAGGTGGCGCCCATGCCGCTGAGGAAATGCACCCACTCCTGCGTGCTCCACTCGCTGGTGACCTGCTTGCTCGGCAGGGTGCCGCTACCGCTCCAGGCGATGCGTGCCGTGTCCACGATCGAGAAGCTGCGCGAGCGCGCCTTGGCAGCGAAGGCCGGGATGCCCGGCTGCTTCAACCAGGCATCCACTTCGGCCGCGCTCACGGTGTTGGGATGCTTGGCCAGCAGGTTCTTCTGCAGATAGTCGACGAACTGGTCGGTGGTGGCGCTCTGGAACGCATGATCGTCGAACCAGCCGCGCAGGAACGGGTCGA
Source organism: Xanthomonas sp. 10-10 (assembly GCF_040182365.1). Taxonomy (NCBI): domain Bacteria; kingdom Pseudomonadati; phylum Pseudomonadota; class Gammaproteobacteria; order Lysobacterales; family Lysobacteraceae; genus Xanthomonas; species Xanthomonas sp. 10-10. The sequence goes on along the minus strand of NZ_CP144460.1, from coordinate 922,087 downwards.
ACACATCACGGCCGAAGCGCTGCTCCAAGAACTGCAGGAACCACGCGCCCTTGACGTAGGCCACCTGGCTCAAGGCTTCGTCCGGGTCGCGCTGCGCCAGCGGCGGCAGCGCCAGCGCCTGGTCGGCCGGCGCCATGTCCTTTACTTCGGCCAGCAGATCGCCCTGGTCGATCTCGCGCTCCATCTCGGCCATTTCCACGCCGTACAAGGCTTCGGTGATGCGGCCCTGCACGTAGGTGGTGAAGCCTTCGTTGAGCCAGATGTCCTTCCAGCTGGCGTTGGTCACCAGGTTGCCGGACCAGCTATGCGCCAGTTCGTGGGCGACCAACGACACCAGCGACTTGTCGCCGACGATCACGGTGGGCGTGGCGAAGGTCAGGCGCGGGTTTTCCATGCCGCCGAACGGGAACGACGGCGGCAGCATCAGCATGTCGTAACGGCCCCAGCGATACGGGCCATACAGTTTTTCGGCCGCACCGATCATCTTTTCGGTGTCTTCGAATTCCTTGGCGGCCTTGTCGGCCATCGCCGGCTCGGCCCACACGCCCGAGCGCGCGGAAATCGGCTTGAACACCACATCGCCGGCGGCGATCGCCAGCAGATAGGAGGGAATCGGCTCGGGCATCTTGAAGCTGTAATCGCCGTCGCGCGCGGCCTTGGGGTCGTTGTCGGCGCTCATCAGCACCATCACGTCCGGGCGCGAGGTCACATGCGCGCTGTAAGTGAAGCGCACGCTCGGGGTGTCCTGCAACGGCACCCAGCTGCGTGCGTGGATCGCCTGCGACTGGCTGAACATGAAAGGCAGCTGCTTGCCTTCGGTCATCGACGGCTCCAGCCACTGCAGGCCGGAGGCGGTCGGTGCGGTGTGATAGGTGATCACGACCTTGGACGGCTGGTTCGGCGTCTCGATGGTGAGCTTGCTGCCGAAGGTCTTGTCGGCCGGCGCCAGCGCGAACTGCAGTGGCGCCAGGCCGCCCTTGCCGTCGTCGGCCTGCACCTGGGCGATGCTGAGCTCGCGCGTATCCAGCACCAGTTGCTTGGCCGCCTTGTCCTTCCACTCCAGCGTATAGGTGGCGGTACCGCCGATCTGCTTGCTGTCGAAGTCCAGCTTCAGGTCCAGCGCCAGATCCTTGATCACCACCAGCTGCGGCTGGGCGTAGGAGCTTTCGTCGTGGTTGCGGGCGTCTGCTTTCACGGGAGCCTTGGCGGTGGCGGCCGGCGCAGCGGTAGTGGCAGCCGGCGATGGGGATTCGTTGGAACAGCCGGCCAGCGCAATGGACACGGCCAGGGACAGCGACAGGTACGGGAAGCGCATCGATGGCACCGCAGCGAGGGAATTGGGCATTTTAACGCCCCGGGCCGTCGCCTGCCCGTACGGCGCCAGGCGAGCGCCTGGCGGCCGGTCAGACCATGCCCATGTCGCTGCGTGCATCGGAGCGAACCGTCTGCAGCAGCCGCAGCCTGGAGTGATGCATGCCGCCCGCGCGCCGCGCGCACCGGCCTGTGGCCCGGCCGCCAGGTGATCTCCGGATCGCGCCTAGACCACCGGATGACTGCGCGGCGTGTCGTGCCCGTCGCGCACCAGGCGCCGGCCGCCGGAGAACTTGGCGCGATACATCGCAGCATCCGCACGGCGATACAGCTCGGTGGCATCCAGGCCACGCTCGCACACCGCGCTGCCGGCGCTCACATGCAACGGCGCCTCCTCGCCATCTTCGCGTTCGAGCATCGACAGCCATTGATTGAGCTTGAGCGTGGCGTCGTCTTCGCTGGCATGTACGCCGATCAGGAATTCATCGCCGCCCCAGCGCCCGATCCAGTCCTGCGCGCCCAGCCAGCCGTAGGCCGACTCCACCAGCCGCACCAGCACGCGGTCGCCCGCCAGGTGGCCGAAGCGGTCGTTGATCGGCTTGAGGTTGTCCATGTCCAACACGAACAACACGAACGGCCAGCCTTCGCGTTGAGAGGCGGCGACCGAATCGCGCATCGCCTGTTCGCAGCCGCGCCGGTTCAGCGCTTCGGTCAACGGATCGAACAAGGCGTGCTTCTTGAGATCGCGCATGCCGGCATCGATCCCGCGCAGGCTGCGGTTGATGCCGCGCAACAGGCGCCCCAATTCGTCGTCGCCATGCTCGGGCAGGCTGGGCAGGCGTTGGTCGGCGTAATACGTGTCCAGCGCGTCGGCGGCGATACGCAACGGCGCCAGCAGGCGATACAGCGCCGAGAGCGTCAATGCCGTCCCCGCCAGCGTGGCCAGCAGGGCGACGATGATCACCGACCACAACATGCGCCCTTCCAGCTCGCTCTGCGATGCCAGCCACGCGATCAACAACAGCAGCGGCAGGTGGATCCCGACGAAGGTCACCGCCAGCAACTTGGCGCTGAAGGAACGGGGAAACACGCGCGAGAGCCCGGCGTATAAGCGCATCCAACTCTCCGGCAAAAGAGCGCCTAGTGTCGCCGACCAATGGTGGAGCCAACGCGACGAAAGTCTCAGAAATTCGTTGGCGCATCGGACCGCGCGCGACGCAAGGCCGCCTCAAGCGAACACAAGCGGCGACCGCACTACCAGGCGCGGCGCGTGATGCGCGCGCCGCGTCGGCACTCAACCGTGCGGCGGATTCAGATCTTGTAGCCGGAGTGGATTGCCACGATGCCGCCGGTCAGATTCTTGTAGTGGCAGCGCGCAAATCCGGCCTCGCCCATCATGCCCTTGAGCGAATCCTGCGGCGGATGCTTGCGGATGCTTTCGGCCAGGTACTGGTAGCTGTCGGCATCGCGCGCGAACAACTGGCCCAGCTTGGGCAGGATCTTGAACGAGTGGAAGTCGTAGATCGGCTTGAACCACTCGGCGGTGACTTCGGAGAACTCCAGCACGCGCGCCTGGCCGCCCACCTTCAACACGCGATACATCTCGCGCAGTGCGGCGTCCTTGTCGGTGACATTGCGCAGGCCGAAGGAGATGGTCACCAGATCGAAGCTCTGATCCGGAAACGGCAGCGCCTCGGCATTGCATTGCACGTAGTCGAAGCCGGCCACCAGGCCGCGATTGGTCAGCCGGTCGCGACCCACCGACAACATGCCTGCGTTGATGTCGCCCAGCACCACGGCACCCTCGTCGCCCACGCGCTCCTTGAGCAGCACGGCGATGTCGCCGGTGCCGCCGGCCAGATCCAGCACGCGGTCGCCCGGCTTCACCTGCGCGGTCGCCACGAAGTAGCGTTTCCATGCGCGATGGACGCCCAGGCTCATCAGATCGTTCATCAGGTCGTAGTTGCGCGCGACCGAGGTGAACACTTCGCCGACCAGCTTCTGCTTGTCCTTGGCAGCGACATCGCGAAAGCCGAAATGGGTGGTACCGGAGGTATAGGGGGATTCGCTCATGCCCGGATTATCGCACTGCTGACGCCACCATGACCGCAACCGGACCACAATCGCGAACTCTTCCGCAACCGGCCCTGCGAGCCTTGCGTGCCCGACAAGTACGCCCCACGCGACTGGCAGCCCCACGAAAAGCCCACCCTGCCGGGGTCGGCATCCACGCCGCTGCACCCGACCCGGCGCCGCATTCAGTACGGCCTGGTGGGCCTGGTGGTGGCGCTGACCGGCGGGCTGAGCAACGCATTGGTCACCGCCAACCTGCCGTATCTGCAAGGCAGCCTGGGCGCCTACGCCACCGAAATGGCCTGGCTGCCGGCGGCCTACGTGATGACCAATATGTCGGCCAACCTGTTGCTGGTGAAGTTTCGCCAGCAGTTCGGGCTGCGCCGCTTCACCGAGATCTTCCTGGCCTTGTATGCGGCCATCGCGCTGGCGCACCTGTTCGTGCATAGCCTGAGTTCGGCGATCACCGTGCGCGCGGCGCACGGGTTGGTCGGCGCGGCGCTCAGCTCGCTGGGGCTGTACTACGTGATCCAGGCATTTCCCGGCAAGTACCGGCTCAAGGCGGTGGTGCTGGGCCTGGGTGTGACCCAGTTGGCGTTGCCGCTGGCGCGGGTGTTCTCCACCGACCTGCTGGAATTCGGGCAGTGGCAGGGCCTGTACCTGTTCGAGTTCGGGCTGGCGATCTTCGCGCTGGCCTGCGTACTGGCACTCAAGCTGCCACCCAGCGACCGCTACCGGGTGTTCGAGCCGCTGGATTTCGTCACGTTCCCCCTGTTTGCGGCCGGCGCGGCCGGGTTGGCCGCGGTGCTGTCGCTGGGGCGACTGCTGTGGTGGACCAGCACGCCGTGGCTGGGCGTGGTGCTGGCGACCTCCATCGTGCTGCTGTGCATGGCCGCCTGGATCGAACACAACCGCCGCAATCCGATGATCAATACCCGCTGGCTGGCCAGCGGCGACATGCTGCGGCTGGGCCTGGCGATCCTGCTGATCCGGCTGGTGCTGTCCGAGCAGAGCACTGGCGCGATCGGCTTCTTCCAGACCCTGGGCCTGGCCAACGATCAGCTGCAGACCCTGTTCGCGCTGATGCTGCTGGGCGCGGTGGTCGGGGTTGCCGCAAGCGCATGGCTGATCAACCCTGCGCGCGTGGCCGAGCACCTGATCATTGCGGTGGCGGCGATCTGTGTCGGCTGTTTCATGGATGCCGATGCCACCAGCCTCACCCGCCCCGAGCAGATGTACGTCAGCCAGTTCCTGCTGGCCTTCGGCAGCACCTTCTTCATCGGCCCGGCGATGGTGGCCGGGCTGGGCCGGGTGATCGCCCAGCCCGGCAATCTGATCAGCTTCATCGTGTTGTTCGGCATGGCGCAGAACATGGGCGGGCTGCTCGGCAGCGCCCTGCTCGGTAGCGTGCAGATCCTCCGCGAGAAATACCATTCCAGCCAGTTGGTCGAGCATCTGGTGTTGACCGACCCGCAGGTGGCCGCGCGCGTGCAGGCGTATGCGAGCCTGTATGGCCGCACCATCGGCGACCCGACGCTGCGCCAGGCGCAGGGGGTGCGTGCGCTCGGCAACGTGGCAACGCGCGAGGCCAATGTGCTGGCCTATAACGATGTGTTTCTGCTGATCGGCTGTATCGCCATTGCCACGGGGGTGTGGATCCTGTCCGTGCTGGTGTGGCGACGCTATCTGCGGCCTCCCGTGTCACCCTCCCCTTCCGCTTCCACTGCGCGCCCATGAATACAACTGCCGACCCCACTGCCGACTCCGATCGCGCCCGTCGCCGCCGTCGCCGCATCGCCGGCGCGATTGGGTTTGGCGGGCTTGCCCTGATCGGGGTGGCGCTGGTGCTGTACGCATGGCGGCTGCCACCGTTCGTCAGCGCGATCGAGCGCACCGAAAATGCCATGGTGCATGGCCAGATCACCGTCATTGCGCCGCAGGTCAGCGGCTATGTCACGCAGGTCACCGTGCAGGATTTTGCGCATGTCAAACGTGGCCAGCTGCTGGCCACCATCGACAACCGCATTTACGCCCAGCAGCTCGAACAGGCCAAGGCGCAAGTGCAGACGGCGCAAGCCAATCTCGCCAACTGGGAGCAGCAACGCCATAGCGCGGAAGCGACCATCGCCGAGCAACGCGCAGCGCTGAGCAGCAATCGGGCGCTGAGCGATCGCACGCGCTCGGCCTATGCGCGTGCGCAACAGCTGGCCGACCAGAAACTGGTGTCCGAACAGGACCGCGACACCGCCTTTGCCGCGCGCGCCCAGGCCACCGCCGGCGTAGCGCAGGCGCGTGCGGCAGTGCAGGCCGCGGAAGAAAACGCACGTAGCGTCACCGTCAATCGCGCAGCGCTCGAAGCGGCAGTGGCCAATGCGCAAGCGGCCGTGCAACTGGCGCAGATCAACCTGGACAACACGCGCATCCTGGCCCCGCGCGATGGCCAGCTCGGCCAGCTCGGCGTACGTCAGGGCGCCTACGTCACCAACGGCACGCAGTTGATGTCGCTGGTGCCGGACACGCTGTGGATCGTGGCCAATTTCAAGGAGACCCAGATGGCGAAGATCCGTATCGGCCAACGCGCCAGCTTTACCGTCGATGCCCTGGACAACGCACGCCTGCAAGGCCACGTGCAGGAAATCTCTCCGGCCGCCGGCTCCGAATTCAGCGTGCTGCCGGCCGACAACGCCACCGGCAACTTCGTCAAGATCGCCCAGCGTATTCCGCTGCGCATCAGCGTCGACCCCGACCAGCCGCTGGCGCCGCGCCTGCGCCCGGGCATGTCGGTGGTGGTGGCGGTCGATACAGACAGCAAGGCCGATTGAACGCTGCCGACGCCATGCACGCAGGGGCGGCCAGCGAAACGCATCGGCAACCTCACAGCGGGCGCGGCCTGTGCTCGGGTGGCGTGGGCCACTCATTCGCTGCGGTGACGAGTGCGTCGCCCCCATCTAGCGGACCACTGCAGGCTACGTTTTAGGCGCTCCCGGCGCCCCGTCCGGCGCACGTGGACACCATCGGCAATGGCACTGTCCGCCTCAGCACCGACGGTCTCATCGTCCTGCGCGCTCGTGCCGCTCGTGGCGCGCCTGCCGGCCTGCCGCCCGCAAGCGATGCCGTTATCATGCGCCGATGCCTTCCACATCCACGCCTCCCCTGCACTGGCAGCAGCTGCGCTTTACCCAGCTGAGCACACTGCAGTTGTACGCGCTACTGCGCCTGCGCACGGACGTGTTCGTGGTGGAGCAGCAATGCGCCTACCCGGAACTGGATGGCAAGGATACCGATCCCGGCGTGCTGCATGTGCTGGGTACCACCCACACAAGCGCGCTGGCGGCCTACCTGCGCGTGCTGCCGCCGGGACTGAGTTACGCCGAACCCAGCATCGGCCGCGTGGTCGTTGCGGCCGCGTCTCGCGGCACCGGCTTGGCGCACGCCTTGTTGCGCGAGGGCATCGGCCTGGTGCATACGCACTGGCCGGGCAGCGCGATCCAGCTGGGTGCACAGGCGCATCTGCAATCGTTCTACGCGGCGCATGGATTTGCGCCGTCGTCCGCGCCGTATCTGGAAGACGGCATCCCACATCTCGACATGCTGCGCCCTGCCGGCGCGGCCACGATGGAGTCCACATGATCACCACCCCCGACTACCGCGCATTGCTCGACACCGCCATTGCCGAAGCCCGCCAGGGCCTGGCCGAAGGCGGCATCCCGATCGGTGCTGCGCTGTATCACAACGACGGGCGCCTGCTCGGCTGCGGCCACAACCGCCGCGTGCAGGAGAACGACCCGTCCGTGCATGGCGAAACCGATGCCTTCCGCAAGGCTGGCCGTCAGCGCCGTTACAAGGACACCATCATGGTCACCACGCTGGCGCCGTGCTGGTACTGCAGCGGACTGGTGCGCCAGTTCAACATCGGCACCGTGGTGGTGGGCGAGTCGGTCACTTTCCAGGGCGGCATCGCCTGGCTGCGCGAACACGGCGTCAACGTCATCGACCTGCAAAGCCAGGACTGCATCGACCTGCTGGGCGGCTATATCGCGGCCAATCCGGACGTGTGGAACGAGGATATCGGCGAGGACTGAGCGGTTTGCTGGGTGCAACGGGTTTGATGTGCGGTGCAGATGACGGCTGACGTACTGCCTCCATCCACTCTTCGGGCGCCTTCCTCGGCACGTGAGGAAAGAAAGACTGCAACGAGAAGGCCGGCCGTGTGGCGTGATGCTGTTCGCTGGGAGCTGCTGACAGACGACTTCAGGCAGATGTATGCAGAGCCGATGAGTTGGACCTTCGTTGCGGGGACTGATCTGCCGCCTGGCTGCAGCGGTTTGGCTGCAGGGCGGCTGATCTGCAGCTTGGCTGCAGGGCCCTTGCCCGCCCACCATCGCAGGACACGCCGTAAATCCGTCCATGGAGGCTCTTACGCGGCATCCATGCCGCGTAAGGTCCCGCGACGGTGCGCGGGCCAGGACTAGCGGAGATGGTCGGCGTGCATGTGCAAGCAACGCATTACGCAAGTCGGGCAACAAGCAGCTTTTATGCGAGCGCCGACCAACGTTAGGTGCGGTGTCCTCGCCGCTTGCGGGACCGTGTGGCGGCATGGATGCCGCCACCGAGCCTCCAGGGACGGATTCACGGCGTGTCCCGCAAGCGGTGAGGGCGCCGCGCCCTCGACCGACTCGGCTTTTGACTACATCTGACAGGATGCGGCTAACAAAGCCACCTCTTGCATCGTTCTGTTAGGCGTTCCTGCCGTGCTTGCAACGCATTTGATGCCGATGCCATCCATGCATTGCATCCGGCAGGTGCGCGCAGGTGCGCTGCGCTCAGAGGATGTAGCGGCTCAGGTCCGGATCCTGCACCAGCTCGCCGAGCTGCGCATCGACATAGGCCGCATCGACGGTGACGCTCTGACCGTCGCGATCCGGCGCCTCGTAGCTCAGCACATCGAGCAGACGCTCCAACACCGTGTGCAGACGCCGCGCACCGATGTTTTCCTGCCGCTCGTTGACCTGCGCGGCGATCTCGGCCAGGCGGTCGACAGCGTCCGCGCCGAAGGTCAGCGTGACACCTTCGGTCTGCAGCAAGGCTTCGTACTGCTTGATCAACGCGGCCTTGGGCTCGGTGAGGATGCGCACGAAATCGGCCTTGGTCAGCGCGGTCAGTTCCACCCGGATCGGAAAGCGCCCCTGCAACTCCGGAATCAGATCGCTGGGCTTTGCCAGATGGAAGGCGCCGGAGGCAATGAACAGGATATGGTCGGTCTTGACCGTGCCGTACTTGGTCGACACGTTGGAGCCTTCCACCAGCGGCAGCAGATCGCGCTGCACACCTTCGCGACTCACATCGCCGCCGTTGGAACCGGCTTCGCCGCGCTTGGCGACCTTGTCGATTTCATCGATGAACACGATGCCGTGCTGCTCGCAGGCTTCGATCGCCGCTGCACGCACGTCGTCTTCGTTGACCAGCTTGCCGGCTTCTTCTTCGATCAACAGCGGGCGCGCTGCCTTGATGGTGAGCTTGCGCTTCTGCGACTTGCCGCTGCCCAGGTTGGAAAACATCTGGCGCAGCTGCTGGCCCATTTCTTCCATGCCCGGCGGGGTCATGATGTCCATGCTGGCGTTGATCGCGACGTCCAGTTCGATTTCGCGCTCGTCCAGCTCGCCATTGCGCAGCATGCGGCGGAACTTGATGCGGGTATCGTTGTCCTGCGACGACGGCTCGTTGCGCGCGGCTTCCGGATCGAAGCCAATACCGGCTGCGCGGCGTGGCAGCAGCGCATCCAGGATGCGATCTTCGGCACGTTCTTCGGCCTGGTTGCGCACACGCACCTTGGCCTGCTCGCGGTACAACTTGACCGAGGTATCGGCCAGATCGCGGATGATCTGCTCCACGTCCTTGCCGACGTAACCCACTTCGGTAAAGCGCGTGGCTTCCACCTTGACGAACGGCGCATTGGCCAAGGTTGCCAGACGTCGCGCGATCTCGGTCTTGCCGACGCCGGTCGGGCCGATCATCAGGATGTTCTTGGGCATCACCTCGTTGCGCAGCTCTTCGGGCAGCTGCATGCGCCGCCAACGATTACGCAGCGCGATGGCCACCGCGCGCTTGGCGTCGTGCTGGCCAACGATATGACGGTCGAGCTCCTGCACGATTTCGCGCGGAGTCATGGTTGAAGTATCGGAATTTGGCATTGGGGAATCGAGAATGGGGAAAGGGGAATCGCAAGCGCGAAATCAATAGCCTATGTCGTCGGGGTGGAACCGAAACCGCTGTTGCGATTCCCGATTCCCCACTCCCGAATCACAGCTCCTCGACCACCACGTTGCGATTGGTATAGATGCAGATATCGCCAGCGATATTGATCGCTTCGGTGGCGATGGTCTTGGCATCGAGCTCGGTGTGCGCCAGCAGCGCGCGGGCGGCCGACAAGGCGTACGAGCCGCCGGAACCGATGGCGATGATGCCGTCTTCCGGTTCGATCACATCGCCGGTGCCGCTGATGATCAACGAGGTTTCTTTATCGGCGACCGCAAGCAACGCTTCGAGCTTGCCCAGGCGGCGCTCGGTGCGCCAATCCTTGGCCAACTCCACGGCGGCACGGGTCAATTGCCCATGCTTGTCGAGTTTGGCTTCGAACAGTTCGAACAGCGTAAACGCATCGGCGGCGGCACCGGCAAACCCGGCCAGGACCTGACCCTCGCGACCGAGCCGGCGCACCTTGCGCGCGTTGCCCTTCATGACGGTGTGGCCGAGCGTGACCTGGCCATCGCCCGCGACGGCGACGTGCCCACCACGCCGAACCGAAATGATGGTGGTGGCGTGAACGATGTTGGGATTCTGGCTGGGGTCCATGGGTCCTCCGGGGGTTTCCAATGAGGTGGGGACGCCCCTGCCGGGTTCAAGCGCGCTGCGCCGATGCGCCGCAGACCGCAGCGCCGACGCATGGGCGCGCGCCAGGCGCCGCTACGGCAGCGCGCGCGATGCCTCATCGCGGACCACTCAGGCCACCGTGCTTGCGCGTTGCATCGCCCCTGGGATGATTCACCCCACACGTTCCGCACGGCACGCGTAACAGCCCTGGCGTGCGTGGTGCAGGTGCACGTAGGCGATCTGCCGGTCATCCAGGCAATGCCGCAGCCACGCGGCAACCTGTTCCCCTGCGCACACCTCGGCGGCGACCAGATGATCACGATGATCGTAGCTACGTAGCGATATCAGCCGTGAGCGGATCGCCGGTGGTACCGCATCGGGCTGCAGCTGCGCCGGTGTCGCCGCACTGCGGACGAAGATCGGCCCGCTGGCGCGGTAGGGCGAGTCGGCGGGTTGATGCAGGTAGGGCAACAACAGCAGCGGTTCACCCGCGCGCGCATCCTGCAGGCTGACGCGACAGGGAAACCCATGGTCGGCATCGGCGATCACGCGCACGGCCTGATGGCTTGCCAGCGCAGCATCGTCGAGTCCATGCAGGTGGGTGAACAGGGCCGGATCGAGTCCGGTCAGACGGAAGGTGGCCATGTTGATCTTCCAGGGATTGGAAGCCCAGGATGACGCGCGCATGCCGGGCCCGCTCGCCGTGTTCGGACATGACACCCCTGCAAGTGCGTTCGCCCAGTCCTGCGCACTGACACTGCAGCAACCTGCCGAGCGCGCCGATGCAATCGCGTGCCTGCCCGGTCCGCGACGATCAGCCGCTCAGTCGGTAGACTTCTTGCGCTTGGCACGCGGATGCGCGGCGTCGTAGACCTTGGCCAGGTGCTGGAAATCCAGGTGCGTGTAGATCTGCGTGGTGGCGATATCGGAATGACCGAGCAGCTCCTGCACACCGCGCAGATCGCCCGACGACTCCAGGATATGGCTGGCAAAACTGTGCCGCAGCATATGCGGGTGCACGTCCTTGAACATGCCCTGGCGCACGGCCAATTGCTTGATGCGGATCTGCACCGCACGCTGCGAAATCGCACCGCCGGCGCGCCCGGGGAAGACATGCGTTTCGGCACGTCCGCCGCTGTCGCGCTGCCATTGGCGCAAGGCCGCAATCGCATGCGAACCCACCGGCACCAGGCGCTGCTTGCCGCCCTTGCCCAGCACCATCACCAGGCCGCTGGCCAGATCCAGATCGCGCCAGCGCAATGCGCAGAGCTCGCTCAAGCGCAACCCCGACGAATAGAACAGTTCCAGCAATGCGCGATCGCGCAAGCCCAGCGGCGCATCCGTCGGAACCTCGACCAGGCGCACGGCCTCATCGGCATCGAGCACCTGCGGCAACTTGCGCGGCGCCTTGGGCGCCCGCAACGCCGCCGCGGGGCTGGCCGCGATACGGCCGTGCTTGAGCAACCAGGCGTAATAGCTGCGGCATGCAGACAGGCGCCGCTGCAGGCTCTTGGCGGACAGGCCGCGCCGGTGTTCTGCCGCAACAAACTGACGCAGCTGCGCGCTGTCCAGCTGTGCGACGTCCAACCCGACCGCGGCACCCGTAGCATCCTTGTGCTCGGCTGCCCAGCTCAGCAACGCGGCAAGATCGCGCCGATACGCATCCAGCGTGTGCGCCGACACCTGACGTTCGACCTGCAGATACGCCAGAAATCCTTCGACCGAGGACATCTCAGCTACCCTGCCGCCGCCGCAGCGACGCTGGGGTGCACAGCAGGCCGCGCATTGCATGGCCTGCCACTGCCATCACGCCGTGAAACGCTGCAGCGCCACGCCCAGCGACTCGCCCATCATGCGCAGGAACAAGGTGCCCATGCCGGGATAGAACCGGTTGGCATCGCTGCTGCCGACCGCAATCAGGCCGACACCCGGCAACGGCAGCAACGCGGTGGATTGCACCGCATCCGCCTGTTCGGCATACAGCAGCGCGTGTTTTTCAGCCTGCAGCCGGCCGCAGATCGGCTCGCCATCGCTCAGGCAATCGCGAAACGGGGCCAGGCGCGCATCGTCGGCGGCGATCACCTGCAACCAATCCGCGTTCAGGCCGGCGACCGGCGCGAGCACGACCAGCCGCACCAGCTCACCGTTGAAATCTTCTGCCAACGACGCAGCCATCGCCTTGAGCGTATCGGCGGCCGTGGTCTGGCGCATCAGTGCCAGCGTGAGTTGGTGGGTGCGCACCGCCAGCCGCTCATTGACCTGCGCATTGCTGCCCAGCTCGTGCAGGCGCCGCGACAGCTCGCGGTTCTTGTCGCGCAACACTTCCAGCTGATAGGTCGCCAGCGACGCGGTAGGACCATCGTCGCGCGGCACCAGCAGGCTCACCGCCAGATCGGGGAATTGCTTGAGAAAGGTGGGATGGCGACGCAACCACGTTGCGACCTCGTGCGCACTGAACTTGTCCGTGTTGTCGCTCATCAGTTCCATTCTCCATCGAAGACGAACACCGCCGGGCCGGACATCACCACCTCCTGCGCATCGTCGGGCCAGCGAATCTGCAGCTCGCCGCCGGGCAACGACACGCGCACGTCGCGCTCGACGCGGCCGCGCTGCATCAGCACCACCGCAGCCGCGCACGCACCGCTGCCGCAGGCCAGCGTTTCGCCGACGCCGCGCTCGAACACGCGCAGACGCACATGCGTGGGATCCACCACCTGCGCGAACCCGACATTGACCGAATTGGGGAATGCAGCGTTTTGCTGCAGCAAGCTGCCCACACGCTCCACCGGGGCGGCATCGACACGGCCAACCTCCAGCACGGCATGCGGGTTGCCCATCGACACTGCACCAAAGCGTACCGTCTCGCCGTGCACGGGCAGCGAGTATTCGTCGCGCGCATGCGCAAAGCCGGCCAGCGGAATCTGCGTGGGCTCGAACTGCGGCACGCCCATGGCCACCGCATACGTTCCCGCATCCACCTGCTCCACCGCATGTGCGGTGACCGGGCTGTCGATGAGGAAGCGCTCGCCCTGCGCGGTTCCATCACGCACCAGCCAGGCCGCGACGCAGCGCGCGCCGTTGCCGCATTGACGCGCGGCCGAGCCGTCGGAATTCCAGATGCCGTAGGCCGCCACTGCGCCTTCGCTGCGCGGGGCTTCGATGGTCAGGATCTGATCGCAGCCGACCCCGAAGTGTCGATCTGCCAGGCGCGCTGCCAGCGCAGCATCCGGCGGCGGCGTGCCGTCGCGCAGGTCCAGCACCACGAAATCGTTGCCGGCGCCATGCATTTTTGTGAAACGCAGACGCTCGCTGCGACCGTCAGCGCTCATTGCCGCTGCTAGCGGGCTGGTCGGTGGTGGATGCGGGCTTGCTGTCTGTCTCCACCGGCGCGGGCGCAGGTGTGGACTCATCCAGCGGTTGCGGCGCATCCGGCGGCTGCGGCACGGGCTGGGCTTCCACCGGCACCGGCTTCTGCGGCATCACCAGCGGGCCCTTGTTGCCGCAAGCGGCAAGCAGGACAAAGGTCGCACCAACCAGTGCGAGACGAACGGAAGGTCGGGACATGATGCTCATGGACCGGAGTATAGCCAGAACACCCTGACTGCCGTGCGCTCAGTGCGGCGTTTGCAGCGCGCGCGGCGGTGGCTCCGGACGCAGCCACAACCAGATCGCCACCACCGTCATGCTGCCGATCGACAGGCATTTCACCCAGAACACCGGCACGCACCACAGCATGATGCCGGCGCACAGGGTCATCGTCAGCGTCGCCATCCACTTGGCCTTGCGACTGACCGCCCGATAGGTCTGCCACTCCACGATTGCCGGCCCGAAACGCGGATGCGACAGCAGCCAGGCATGCAGCCGCTCGGACCCACGCGACGCCGCCCAGGCCGAAATCAGGATGAACACCGTGGTCGGCAATCCCGGCACAAAGATCCCGACAATGCCGGTCGCCAGGCTGGCATACGCCAGCAACCACCAGGCCCAGCGAAATCGGTTCGGTCGCGTCATGTGCAAATGATACGACCAGACCGGGGTGAGGTGGCCTGGCCTGCGCGTTGTCGGCGCAGCCACTGCAGCTGCCGGTGGAGGCCTTGGAATCCAGCGTCACCGTTCGCCGCGCGTTTGGCAAGGCAGGGCACGGCGGCCAGACGCGCTGCACTCGGACAAGCACGCCTCTTCGGCCAAGCGTGGCGGCGGTGCTCAACTCACTTTCAAGCAACCGGGGAAAAGAGCAACAACAACGAGCCCAAGCGGGGGCAACGGCAGGAGGCAGAAACACACCAAGGAGGCCGGAAACCAACCGCCCCACCTCACCGTGATGCACTCACCACCGAAACCTCAGCCATCCGCCTTGGCGAATCCCGAGTCCCGACTCCCCAATCCCGGCTCCCCAGCTACTTGACGCCCAGCTGGTCCAGCACGAACGCATACGACTCCGCCAACTCGCGGTAACGGCGGAAGCGGCCGGATTTGCCGCCGTGACCGGCTTCCATATTGGTGCGGAACACAATCGGAGCCTTGCCGGTGTTGTCGTCGCGCAACCTGGCCACCCACTTGGCCGGCTCCCAGTACTGCACCTGCGAATCCCACAGACCGGTGCCGACGAACATCGCCGGGTACGCCTGCTTGCGCACATTGTCGTAGGGCGAATACGACAGCATGTAGTCGTAGTAGTCCTTGGTTTCCGGGTTGCCCCACTCGTCGTATTCATTGGTAGTCAACGGGATGCTGGCATCCAGCATGGTGGTGACCACATCGACGAATGGCACCTGCGCCACCAGCACGCGATAGTCCTGCGGCGCCATGTTGGCCACCGCCCCCATCAACAGGCCACCTGCGCTGCCGCCGGATGCCGCCACACGGTCCTTGGCGGCGTAGCCCTGCGCGACCAGCCCGCGGGTGACGTCGACGAAATCGTTGAAGGTGTTCTTCTTGTGCAGCAGCTTGCCATCGTCGTACCACTTGCGGCCCATTTCCTGGCCGCCGCGGATGTGTGCGATGGCGTACACCACACCACGGTCCAGCAGGCTGATCGCCGGCAGATTGAAGGACGGGTCCATCGACATGCCGTAGCTGCCGTACGCGTACTGGAACAACGCGGCCGTGCCGTCCTTCTCGAAGCCTTTCTTGTACACCAGCGACACCGGCACCTTGACGCCGTCGCGGGCCGTGACCCAGACGCGTTCGGTCTCATACTTGTTCGCGTCATAGCCGATCACCGGTTGCTGCTTGAGCACCTTGCGCTCGCCGGTGGCGGTGTTGAGGTCGTAGGTGGTGGCCGGAGTGGTCAGCGATGTATAGCTGTAACGCAGCCACACGGTGTCCGGCTCGGGGTTGACCGACAAGCCCATCGAATACGCCGGCTCATCCGCCTTGACGTACTCATGGCTGCCATCACGCTTGAGCAGTCGCACGCGCTCCAGGCCACCGGAGCGTTCTTCGATGGCAGTGAATCCATCGAACAGCTCGAAATTTTCGATGTAGACCTTGTCATCGTGGGCGACCCAGTCGGTCCACTGCTTGCGCGTGGTGGCATCGGTGGGCGCAGTCACCAGCTTGAAGTTCTCGGCGCCATCGGCGTTGGTGCGGATCACCCAACGCCCGTCGAAATGTTCGGCGTGGTACTCCACATCGCGCTCGCGCTTGGCCAGCACCTTGAAGGTGTCCGGCTTGGCGGCCAGCGCATAACGCGTCTCGGACGACACCGTGCTTTCCACGCCGATGGTGATGTACTTGTCGTCGCGGGTACGCCCCACGCCCATGTAAAAACTGTCGTCCTTCTCTTCGTACACCAGCACGTCGTCCTTGGACGCAGTACCCAGGACGTGTTTCTTGACGCGCACGGTGAGCAGCGTTTCCGGGTCGTTTTCGACGTAGAACACGGTCTTGTTGTCGTCCGCCCACACCACGTTCGGGGAGACGCCTTCCACGGTGTCCGGATAGATCTCGCCGGTGTCCAGATTCTTGAAGCGAATCGTGTATTGGCGACGGCCGACGGCGTCGTCGGCCCAGGCAAGCAGGCGGTTGTCCTGACTGACCTCGGCCTCGCCCACGCTGAAATAGCCCTTGCCCTGGGCCATCTGGTTGACGTCCAGCAGGACTTCTTCCGGCGCCTCCATGCTGCCCTTGCGACGCGCCTGGATCGGGTAATCCTTGCCGGCTTCGAAGCGGGTGTAATACCAATAGCCGCGCTCGCGATACGGCACGCTGGCATCGTCCTGCTTGATGCGCCCGACGATCTCGTTGTAGAGCGTGTCTTCCAACGGCTTGAGCGGCGCCATCACCTGGTCGGTGTAGGCATTCTCGGCGTTGAGATAGGCCAGCATCGCCTTGTCTTCGCGCTTGTCGTCGCGCAGCCAGTAGTAATCGTCGTTACGGGTGGCGCCAAACGGCGTCTTGACCACATGCGGGTGCTTGGCGACGTCCGGCGGCGACGGGAGAGCGGCGAAAGAGGAGGCAGATGTGGTCATCAGGCTGGCGATCAACAAGGTCAGGACAGGCTTCATCAGATTGGGGTCCGTTGGATGAACGCAATGCCATCCCAGCGCCCGAGTGTGGAAGAGCCCGTCGCCGGGCGTCATGTGTCCTAGGTCATGCTGGTCTATGATCTTCGCAATGGACCCCTTGCTTTCGCCCGCGTCGGGCTACAGCCGCCGCAGCCAGGACATCGCGCCGTTCCATGTGATGTCGCTGCTGGCCCGCGCCAATGCGCTCGAACAGGCCGGTCACGACGTGATCCACCTGGAAATCGGCGAACCCGACTTCACCACTGCCGCGCCGATCGTGGCTGCCGGGCAGGCCGCACTGGCCGCCGGCCATACCCGCTACACCGCCGCACGCGGGCTGCCCGCGTTGCGCGAGGCGATTGCCGGCTTTTATGCGCAACGTTATGGCCGCAGCGTCGACCCGGAGCGGATCCTGGTCACGCCAGGCGGCTCGGGCGCGCTGCTGTTGGCCAGCAGCCTGCTGGTGGACCCGGGCAAGCACTGGCTGCTTGCCGACCCTGGGTATCCGTGCAACCGCCACTTCCTGCGCCTGATCGAAGGTGCCGCACAACTGGTGCCGGTCGGGCCGGACACCGACTACCAACTGACCCCGGCGCTGGTGGACGCGTGCTGGAACGCCGACAGCGTCGGCGCCCTGGTGGCATCGCCGGCCAACCCCACCGGCAGCGTGCTGTCGCGCGCGCAGCTGGCCGCGTTGTCGCAGGCGCTGCATGCGCGCGGCGGGCACCTGGTGGTGGACGAGATCTACCACGGCCTGACCTATGGCCTGGACGCGCATAGCGTGCTGGAAGTGGACGACAGCGCCTTCGTCTTGAACAGTTTTTCCAAATACTTCGGCATGACCGGCTGGCGCCTGGGCTGGCTGATCGCCCCGCCCGGCGCGGTGCCCGAGCTGGAAAAACTCGCGCAAAACCTCTACATCAGCGCCTCGACCATTGCGCAGCACGCAGCGCTTGCGTGTTTCACGCCGGAAAGCATCGCCATCTTCGAAGCGCGCCGCGCGCAGTTCCAGCAACGCCGCGACTATCTGCTGCCCGCGCTACGCCAGCTTGGCTTCAACATCGCCATCGAACCCCAAGGCGCGTTCTATCTCTACGCCGACATCAGCGCGTTTTCCGACGATGCGCAGGCGTTCTGCGCGCATTTCCTGGAAACCGAGCACGTTGCCTTTACTCCCGGCATCGACTTCGGCTTCCATCGCGCCAACCAGCACGTGCGCATCGCCTACACCCAGAGCCTGCCGCGTCTGGAACAGGCGGTGGAGCGCATTGCGCGTGGGTTACGCAGTCTGTAGACGCGCCTTGCATGACACCACAGCACCTGCCATCCATAAGGCGCGTTGAGCACGCCCTCGCGGTCAATCGCCTTCTGTCGTGACACCACGCCGGGAGCCGCTGTCACTGGCGCAGACCTTGCGAGTTCAACTTTTCATGGCGATAGAATTGATCGATCGCCGGCACCGTCAGCAATGCGATCTTCGGCACGCTGCTGCGCTTGAATATCCTAGCGAGGTCTTTGCGTTTTCTGCGTTCGACGACCGCGATGTGGCGCAGCATCTCCCACCTGACCCGCTCCCTGGCGCCATCGAGGCCGCCGCAACGGCGCTGCTCGAACCAGGTTCGGCGCAGATAGCGCACCAGGCTGGTGGTCACCGGGATGTCCAATAGAACAACGCCCGTTGCACGCGCCAGACGCTGCGACAGGCAGCCCAGGTAATTGCCATCCATCACCCACTGCTCTGCGGCAATGGCCGCATCGTGAAGCGCGAAAAAGTCCTGCCTGGGACGAGGTAGCCAGGCAGTGTTCGGGAAATGATGCAACTGATTCAGATGCACGCATGCGCATCCGCGCTTGCGTGCGATCGCCTGGGCCAAGGTCGATTTACCGCTGTTGGACGGCCCGAGAATGCACAGCCGCGGCCCCAGATCCTTGAGTTTCATCCCACCCCTCCAGGGATATCGCGCGTGGTCATCAAAGTGGCGACAAGCAGGCACGAAAGCGCCACACAGTGTTACCTCGGCACGCAGCTGACCAGACCGAAGAACTGCCGTGCAATCGCTTGCCGCTGGCCTGGCGCCGCTCGGTACCACAGCGCTTGACGCAAGTCGGGCAACAGGAAATGCGCAGGCGCCGGCATACCGGCGCGTGGAAGCTCGCTCAGGACACGGTAAGTGGCATCGGTGCCGATGTAGCCCACATCACCCAGAGGGCGCGGCCCACCATCGGGATCCGGAGCTTGCCAGCCCGGCGCGGTCACATCAGCGGTGGACGCCATGTGCTGACTGTCGTCGCTGCTGTCGCTCCAGGGCAAAAACCATGCACTCCCTCCAGTGCGCGAAGAATGCACCCGCAAGGCCACCTGCGCCGGCCAGTGCGGGCCGCTGGCAACGGCCAGAAAGCGGGCTTGCGTATCGGTATCGTCGCGCAGCACGTAGCGTGCATTCTCGACCGCACACGCGCCGACCGCCAAGGTCAGCATCAAGCCAAACATCGATCACACCCCGCATCGTCTACGTTGGTTTTGGTTTGATCGCAAACGCCACGAGGCCGCTGCATTGTGCCGGCGGCCTCGTGTTGCACTGCGCGTCATGCGGCCTGTGCCAACCGATCAGTCGGTCAGGCGCTCCCACAGGAAGCTATACGCCAATGCCGACATATGCGCTGCCTGCGCGTTGTTGGCCGCACCGCCGTGACCGCCCTCGATGTTCTCGTAGTAGGTCACGTCCTTGCCGGCCTCGATCATCTTGGCCGCCATCTTGCGCGCGTGGCCCGGATGCACGCGGTCGTCGCGGGTGGAGGTCAGGAAGATCACCGGCGGATAGGTCTTCTTCGGATCGAACAGGTGATACGGCGAAAAGGTCTGGATGAAGCTCCAGTCGTCGGTATCCGGGTTGCCGTATTCGGCCATCCACGAGGCGCCGGCCAGCAGATGGCTGTAGCGCTTCATGTCCAGCAGCGGCACCTGCACCACCACCGCGCCGAACAGCTCCGGATACTGGGTCAGCATGTTGCCGGTCATCAGGCCGCCATTGCTGCCGCCCTGCACGCCCAGATGCCTGGTCGAGGTGATCTTGCGCGCGACCAGATCCTTGGCCACCGCGGCCATGTCTTCGTAGGCCTTGTGGCGGTTCTGCTTGAGCGCAGCCTGGTGCCAGCGCGGGCCGTACTCGCCGCCGCCGCGGATGTTGGCCACCACGTAGACGCCGCCCTTGTCCAGCCAGGCGCGGCCCAAACCGCCGGAATAATTCGGCGTCATCGAAATCTCGAAACCGCCATAGCCGTACAGCAGCGTTGGCGCGCTGCCATCGAGCTTGAGGTTCTTGGGGCGCACCAGGAAATACGGCACGCGGGTGCCGTCCTTGCTGGTGACAAAGTGCTGCTCGATGCTGTCCTTGCCGGCATCGAAGAACGCCGGCATGGTCTTGAGCGGCTGCGGCGCACTGCCGACGTCCACCCACGACAAGGTGGTGGGTGTGAGGTAATCGGTGACGGTCAGCCACAGCGCGTCGCTGTCGTCGCTGTCCACGGCGCTGACATCGATCGTGCCGAAAGCCGGCGCACCGACAAACGCGCTCTTCTTCCACCCGTCCTGCGATGGGGTGATGACGCTGAGCCGATTCTTGACGTCTTCCAGCACGTTCAACACCAGGTGTGACTTGGTCCATGCCACGCCCGCCAGCGAGGTGGTGTCGGTCGGTGCGAACAGCACATCGAAGCTGCGCTTGCCGGCCATGAAGTCGTCAAAGCGCGTGGCCAGCAGCGAGCCCGCCGTGTAGGTCTTGCCACCCACCGTCCATGGCTCGCGCAGCTCCAGCGTCAGCCATTGCCGCTTGACCGACTTGCTGGCCGAGTTGGGCACATCCACCTTGACCAGCTTGCCGTCGGCGCCCTTGAGATACAGCTCGTCGTTGTAGAAGGCCAGCGTGCGGCTGACAAAATCGCGCTCGAAGCCCGGGGTGTCATCGTGCATCGCCGCGATGTACATGTCGGTGGGCTTGCCCTCGTACACCACGGTGGCGGCGCCGAGCGGGGTACCGCGCTTCCACTGCTTGGCGATGCGCGGGTAGCCGGAACTGGTCATGCTGCCGGCACCGAAATCGGTGAAGACATAGACCGTGTCCTTGTCGATCCAGCCCAGCCCGCCCTTGGATTCGGGACGGAAGAAGCCGTCCTTGACCCACTGCTTGCTGCCGAGATCGAACTCGCGGGTGACGTCGGCATCGGCGCCGCCGCGCGACAGCGCGATCAGGCAGCGCTGGTAGTCCGGGCGCAGGCAGTCGGCGCCATGCCAGACCCAGTTCTCGCCCTCGGCCTTGTTGAGCGCATCCAGGTCCAGCACCGTCTCCCACTTCGGCGAGGCCTTGCGGTATTCGTCCAGCGTGGTGCGCCGCCACAGGCCGCGCTCGTGCTGCTTGTCCTTCCAGAAGTTGTAGTAGTACTCGCCGATCTTCTGCACGCCGGGAATCTTCGCGTCCGAATCCAGCACTTCGCGGATGCTGGTTTCCATCTGCCTGAAGGCCGGCGTGG
Source organism: Xanthomonas sp. 10-10 (assembly GCF_040182365.1). Classification (NCBI taxonomy): domain Bacteria; kingdom Pseudomonadati; phylum Pseudomonadota; class Gammaproteobacteria; order Lysobacterales; family Lysobacteraceae; genus Xanthomonas; species Xanthomonas sp. 10-10. The sequence continues at coordinate 900,797 of NZ_CP144460.1, read as the reverse complement.
TGGCCAGGCGCGCCTCGGTCTTGGCGTTCTGGGCCTTGACCCAGTCCAGCGGCTTGGCGCCAGTGACATCTTCCAGCCAGGCGTAGGGATCGTTGGACACGGCGGTTTCCTCTGCAGAGACGGCGCCAGCGGTGATCAGGCCGGCAACCAGGCAGATCGAGGCGAACTTGGGCATGTATTTTTCCGGAAAAACCAATGCCGGAAAACCTAACACAGCCCCTTGCCCGGCCTCCCCTGCCGAAGGTCAGGCCGCCCGCGCCGGTGTCGTGGCCCGCGCGGCAACGCGCCGACGCTGTGCCTGCGGGCCACGCCGCCGCGGCAAGACCCGCCGAGCGCCCGGCCGGGTCAGCGTGGGCAGCGCGAAGCGATGCAGGCTCCACCAGGCCAGCATCGGCATGCCCACCAGCCACAGGGGCAGCCAGCCGATCCACTCGCTGTAACCGCGCGCCGCCGGCCACACCAGCACCAGCGCCAGGCCGGCAAGGGCGATCTGCCGCACCGGGCGCAACACCCGCGGATCGGGACGTTCGGAACGAGGAGAAGGACGATGCGACATGGCGGCACTCCGTGGCAGAAGGGATGAACACAGGCCGGCAGGATTGCCTGTGCCCATCTCACCGATTGCGACCCGACAGGCGAGATGCTGGCTGGGCGGGTGCGGCGCCGCGGGCTGTGCCTTGAAGTGGCTGGCGATCGGGATCGGGCAGCGAGGACGGAGGATCGAGGGATTGATCCCGATGCCGCAGTCGCCGACGCCAGACCCGACCGTTGACGCGAACTTGCCCCCTGCATGCGGTAGTGTGCTGCTCCTACTGCCCCTTTGTGATGTTGCGATGCGCCTGACCGTTACGATCGCCCTCGCTTTCCTGCTCGTCCTCGGCCTGCCCGTGGCATCCGCCAAGGACACATCCACCACCGAGCCGGCGATCGATCTGTCCAAGATCATGGGCACCTGGTACGTGATTGCGCGCATGCCCAACCCGGTCGAGCGCGGGCACGTCACCAGCCGCGACGAGTACACCCTGGTCGAAGACGGCAAGGTGGCGGTGCGCTATCTGTACCGCGAAGGCTTCGGCGAGCCGGAAAAAGAGGTCAACGCGCGCGCGTCGGTGGACGCCGAGAGCGGCAACCGCGATTGGCGGGTGTGGTTCTACAAGGTCATTCCGGCCAAGCAGCGCATCCTGGAAATCGCACCGGACGGTTCATGGATGCTGATTTCCTATCCCGGCCGCGACCTGGCCTGGATCTTCGCGCGCAAGCCGGACATGAGCCGCGACCAGTACCGCAAGCTGGTCGACAAGATGCGCGACGACTATTCCATCTACACCGACAAGCTCAAGCGCGTGCCGCAGTTGCGCGAGCAGCTGGACCGTCTGGGATTTGAAGTACCCAACAAGCGCTGAGTATTGCGCTGCGGATATGCTCCGGCGTCTTCCGGTCATGGATGCGATCGGCTGATCATTGCGATCAGGCGTGTTGCCAGGTCCAGCTGCGCCGGAACGCCTGGGAGAACGTCTGCGAAGCCGCCAGGCGCGTCCCGCCATTGCCTGGTGATCGGTTCCGTAGCGTGTACGTCGATCCCGGGTGCGCCTTCAACACTTGCCTGACGACTTGATCGCTACGTCTGGCTAGCTGCTTCTGGCTTTAGCGGACTGCCGCGTGCATGCCACTGCGGCTGATCGCCACCGCAGGATCCGGCGCGACCGATGACGCACCGTGGCCAGCCTAGTGTTTGTGCAGCGCGTGGATTGCCCAAGCACCTGGCGTGCAAGCCTGGTCGCGGAGGTGCCGTGCGGCGTCAGCAGCGCACGCCGCCGTCAGCAGTGCGCCCGCCTCGACCAGATGGCTGGTCAACTTGCATGTCGCTGATTGAGCGGAACCCATGCGCGCAAGACAAACGCGTGCATGCGACCGATCTGGCTCAGTCGTAGTTGCTCAGCGCCAGCGACAACAGCGCCTTGGCCTGCTCGCGCAGCGACACCGGTTCGACGATCTCCGCATCCGAGCCGTAGTGCAGCACGTCCATCAGCAGCTCGCGCGAGTTGCTGTACGGCAATTTGAGCTCGTAGCGGCCGTCCGGCAAAAAGCGGCCCTGCTGCTTGGAATGCCAGTGCTCGTCGGCCACCCAGCGCGCGGCCTTGGCGCTGAACACGATGGTCGCCCAGCCCTTGGGGGCGCCGGAAAAGATGCCGTAGCTGGCGGCCAGCTGCTCGTCCAGCTCGCTGTCGGGCACATCGCGCGGGGCGGCATCGAGCAGGCGCGCATGATTGATACGGTCCACCGCAAAACTGCGCACGCCATCGCGGCCATGGTCCCAGGCATCCAGGTACCAGTTGTCGCGGTAATGGGTGATGCGCTGCGGGGACACGGTGCGCTTGGTCGATTCGTCGGTCGAGCGTGCGCGGTAATCGAAGCTCAGTTGCTTGCGCTCCAGCACCCCGGAGGCCACCGTGCGAAAGCTCGCTTCGTCCAGCTTGCGGCCGCGATGCGGAATCACCCGCACACGGTCCACTGGCCACTGCGATACGCCGGCCTGTGCCGCCAATAGCCCTTCGATGCGCTGCTGCAACGGTGCCAGCATCGAGGACAATACGCCCCCGCCGGTGCGCGCGAGCAATTGCTGGGATGCCAGCAGTGCATGCAGTTCTTCCGAACTCAGCCACAGGCCGGGCAGCTCGAAGCGATCGCTTTCGCCGGACAGATAGCGAAAGCCCGATTCGCCATCGCCTTCCACCGGCGCCATCAGCGCATCGCGCAGAAACGCCAGGTCGCGATACACGGTGGCGCGGGAGCAGCTCAGCTCATCCTGCAACCGCGCCACGGTGACCGGATAGCGCGCCGACTTGAGCAGGCGATGCAGGGAGTTGATACGTTCATAGCGGTCCATGCGCCGATTATGTCCGGTTCTTGGCGCGGCGGGGTGAGCGTCGCTATGCACTCTGGTGCAGAACACGCCAGTCCCGGCCGCTCGGGTTGCGCCGGCCGCGACGACGCCGTGCGCGGGTCTGTGCGCCGCCCGCAACCCACACGACAACGCGCCAGCTGCCGCCAGCGCCAGAACCGCCAATGAAGCGCAGCGTTCACCGGGTCATGACGTGCCGCACAGTCCGTTATCATGAAATCGCTTTCACCCTCCCGCCCTGCCCTCAAGCGAGCCGCTTATGTCCCGCCGTGCCCAGTTGTCTGCCCTGCTGCCCCTGCTGTTGATCACGCCTACCGTGTGGGCCCAGTCGATCGCGGTCGCGCCGACGCCGGTTGACCCTGCCGCTGCGCTGGTGCCCTCGCCCTGGAGCGGCAGCAGCGGCGAGCTGGGCTATGCCGCTGCCCACGGCAACAGCACCACCGACAGCCTCAACGGCCGCGTGCGCCTGCGCTACACCGACGGCGACTGGATCCACAGCCTGGATGCCACCGCGCTGCGTTCGAGCTCGGAGTACACCAATACCAACGACGACGGCAGCACCGAACGCGAACGCCAGACCACCGCCGAGCGTTACACCGGCAGCGTGGGCAGTGCCTTGCAGTTGGGCGAACACCGCCAGCTCACCGCCACCGGCCGCTACGAACACGACGACTTCGCCACCTACGATCGGCTGGCCACCTTCGGTATCGGTTACGGCACGCGCCTGATCGATGCCGAGCGCTTCTATCTGGACGCGCAGATCGGCCCGGGTATCCGCCGCGCGCACAACAGCGACGAAGACCGCAACGAGACCGGCCTGATCGGGCGCGGTCTGTTCGACCTGAAGTACACGGTCACCGACAACACCGACCTGATCAACACGCTGCTGGTGGAATCGGGCGAATACAACACCTACGCGCAGAACGATTTCGGCGTGCAGGTCAGCATGAACTCGCACTTCGCGCTCAAGGCCGCCTGGCAGATGCGCCACAACAGCGAGGTCAGCGACGGCGACAAGAAGACCGACACGCTGACCACGGTAAACCTGGTTTACACGTTCAAGTAAGCGATCCCGCTCGGCAGGAGCGGCCTTGGCCGCGACAGCTGTATCGGGAACGCCCGTCGCGGCCGGGTCCGCTCCTACGACAGGAGGACCTGGTAGTAGGGGGCGACGCGCGGGGCGATACGTCGACCATGGTCGACCTGGTCCTCACGTTCGAATACGCGAACGCGCTCGGTAGGAGCGGACCTGGCCGCGACAGCTCTACCGGGAACGCCCGTCGCGGCCTGGTCCGCTCCTACGACAGGAGGACCTGGTGGTAGGCGGGCGACGCGCGGGGCGATACGTCGACCATGGTCGACCTGGTCCACACGTTCGAATACACGACCACGCTCGGTAGGAGCGGACCTGGCCGCGACAGCTCTACCGGGAACGCCCGTCGCGGCCGGGTCCGCTCCTACGACAGGAGGACCTGGTAGTAGGGGGCGATGCGAAGGGCGATACGTCGACCATGGTCGACCTGGTCCACACGTTCGAATACGCGACCGCTCGGTAGGAGCGGCCTTGGCCGCGATAGCTCTACCGGGAACGCCCGTCGCGGCCGGGTCCGCTCCTACGACAGCCGGGGCGTGGGCCTGGCGGCCGAAGGGCCGGGCGACGGCAGTGCGCTACAGCTCGGCCAGCAGCTGGGCGGCGCCCTTGTCGAACAGGCCTTGGGCGACGCGGCGGCCCAGCGCTTCGGTGTCTTCGGGACTGCCGTGCGCATCGGCGTGGATCAGGCGGCCATCGCTGGCGCTGCCGACCATGCCCTGCAGGTACAGGCCCTCGTCCTTCCAGGTGGCGAAGGCGGCCACCGGGACATGGCAGCTGCCGTGCAGCGCGCGATTCATCGCCCGCTCGGCTTCCACGCAGACGCGAGTGGCGGGGGCATCCAGCACCGCCAGCAGCGCATGGATGCGCGCATCGTCGCCACGACATTCCACTGCCACCGCACCCTGCGCCGGTGCCGGCAACCAGTCCGGCGCGTCCAGCCGCGCACTGATGCGCGCGTCCAGCCCCAGCCGTTGCAGGCCGGCGCAGGCCAGCACGATGGCGTCGTAGCCGCCGTTGTCGAGCTTGGCCAGGCGGGTGTTGACGTTGCCGCGCAGGTCGATCAGTTCCAGGTCCGGGCGTGCTGCGCGCAACTGCGCTTGCCGCCGTAACGACGAGGTGCCCACCCGCGCGCCCAACGGCAACGCCTGCAGGCTGGCATAGAGATTGGACACCAGCGCGTCGGCCGGGTCGCCGCGGCCCAGGATCGCCGGCAGCACGAACGGATCGTCCAGTTCCATCGGCACATCCTTGAGCGAATGCACCGCGCAGTCGGCCTCGCCGCGCAGCATGGCCAGCTCCAGTTCCTTCAGGAACAGGCCCTTGCCGCCGATCGCCGCCAGCGAGCGGTCCAGCACTTCGTCGCCGCGGGTGCTCATCGGCACCAGCACCACCTCCAGGCCGGGGTGGTGCTGGCGCAACGCGGCAGCGACATGTTCGCTCTGCCAAAGGGCGAGCGGGCTCTTGCGGGTGGCGATGCGGAGCGTGGTCATCCGGCCATTATCGCGGACCGGACCGGTAACTCATACATGACGCAGTTGATCGCGCAGGCTGGCCACGCAACGCCGGCTCACTTCCAGGGTCTGCGGCACGTTGCGCAGCACCGCGTGCACCTGGCCGTCGCCGCTGCGGCGCAGCTCCATCAGTTCGTCGCGGGCCACCAGGCAATTGCGATGGATGCGCACCAGGCGGTCGGCGAATTCGTCTTCCAGCGATTTGAGCGACTCCTCGATCAGGTCCTCGCCACGGGCGTGATGGACGATGACGTACTTCTCTTCGGCCTGCAGGTAGCGGATGTCGCCGATGGCGATCAGCCGCAGGCTGCCACGCAGACGCGCGCACAGGTGGGTGCGCAACGGCCGCGGCGCGACGCCGGGCACCCGCCCGGCCAGAAACGTGGCGACCTTTTCCAGGGCCGCGGACAGGCGTTCCGGGCGCACCGGTTTCATCAGGTAATCCAGCGCGGCGGCGTCGAATGCCGACAAGGCATGCTGGTCATAGGCGGTGCAGAACACCACCGCTGGCGGTGGCTGGCGCTGGCGCAGCAGCCGCGCGGTTTCCAGGCCGTCGACACCGGGCATGGCGATGTCCAGCAACACCAGGTCCGGGTGCAGCTGTTCGCACTGCTGCAGGACCTGCTGGCCGTTTTCGGCCTCGCCGATCACCTCGACCTGCGGATGCTCGCCCAGCAGCATGCGCAGGCGCTCGCGCGCCAGTGGCTCGTCATCGGCGATCAGCACCCGCACTTGCGTGGCCGTCATGGACATCCCCCTTCGCTGCAGCGACTCCCCCGTCACGGCAGCGGCAATGTGATCTCGCAGGCATAGTAGCCCTCAGCCCAGCTGGCCGCCATCCGTGCCCCGGCACCGAACTGAAACGCCAGCCGGTGCGAGATGCTGGCCTGCGCATGCCCGGCGCCGGCGAGCAGCGGCAACTGGGTTCCCGGTTGCGGGGCGGGGTTGACGATGCGGATCTGCAACTGGCTGCCGCGCTGGCGCAGCGACAGATACAGCGCGCCGCCCTCGGGCATGCGCGAGACTCCGTGCAGCACCGCGTTTTCGACCAGCGGTTGCAGCACCAGGCGCGGCATCGGCAGCTCCCACGGCAACGGTTCCTGGCGGTGCCAGCGCACCTGCAGGCGCTCGCCCAGGCGCAAGGACTCGATGGCCAGATAGCGCTCAGCCAGCTCACATTCGGCGCGCAGGGTGGAGACGCCTTCGCCGGCGCCCAGCGCGGCGCGAAACAGATCCGACAGATCCAGCACCGCCTGCTCGGCCACCACTGGGTCGCGCCGCAGCAGGCTGGCGATCAGGTTCATGCTGTTGAACAGGAAGTGCGGGCGGATGCGTGCCTGCAAGGCGTCGGCTTCGGCGCGCGCGTTGGCCTGCACCTGCGCTTCCCAGCGGTCGCTGACGTAGAAATAGCGCAGCGCCAGCGCGGTGATCAGCACCACGGTGGCGGCACCGCCCAGGGTGAAGCGCCAGAAGCCGACCAACGGGCCAAGCGGGGCTTGGCCCAGCACGGCGTATAGCCCGTGCACGATGCCGGCGCCCAGCATCGCCACCAGCGCGGCAATCAGCAGCGCGGCCAGCCCACCCAGCCTGGGCGGCAGCCGCGACAGCGAAGGCCGCAGTACGCACAGCAACACGGTGACCGCCAACGCCAGCCATAGCGCCAGGCCGCTGGCCGAGACGAAGCGCGACAGGGTGATGCTGCGCGCGGCGCCGGCATCGGGCACCAGGGTCACCACCAGCACCACCAGCTCGGCCAGCCCCAGCATGGCACCCAAGCGTGGCAGCCGGCACAGGTCCGGCATCCAGGTGATCTGCGGGGCAACGGTGGCCACGGGCTCAGGCGGCGGTAAAGCGTGCCTGCATCCAGTCGCGCAGGGCGTCGATTTCTTCCAGGCAGACCTGATGGCCCATCGGATAGGTCTGCCATTCCAGAGCGAAGCCGAGCGCGCGCAGCGCCTGCATGCTGGCCTGGCCGGCGGCGAACGGCACCACCGGGTCGGCGCTGCCGTGCGCCATGAACAACGGTTGGGCAATGGCAGCGGGCTGCAACTGGCTGGCAGCGGCCGTGGGATCGGGCAGATAGGTCGACAGGGCGATCAGCCCGGCCAGCGGGATGCGGCGCTGCAGACCCACGGCCAACGTCACCGCACCGCCTTGCGAAAACCCGGCCAGCAGGATGCGCTCGGGCGGCGTGCCGCGGGCCTGCTCATGGGCGATCAAGGCTTCGACCTGGGCCACCGACTCGGCGATACCGGCCTTGTCGGCACGGCTGGCGAAGTCCATGCCGACGATGTCGTACCAGCCGCGCATGCGCACGCCGTTGTTGATGGTGATCGGGCGGATCGGCGCATGCGGGAACACGAAGCGCAGCGCCGGCCAGTGCGGTCGCACCAGCTCCGGCACCATCGGAGCGAAGTCGCTGCCATCGGCGCCCAGGCCGTGCAGCCACAGCACGGTCCACTGCGGGTTGGGTCCGGTCTCGCGTTCGATCACTTCCAGCATCATCCAGCTCCGCTTGGGGGCCGGGCATTATGCCTTGCGCGCCGGTCACTGCCCGGTAACGCGCGCCCGCACGCGCCGCTCACCCGGATCGCGTGCGGCGAGTTGCCGTGGAGCAGTGGCAGTGGGCTGCCTGCCGGTCGCGCCCTCGTCGGTGCAGATGCGGCCGGGGCGTCGCCCGGGGCGGCGACAGCGCGTGGTTGGCGAACAGCACACCGGGTCCAATCGGGCCCGCCAGTACCGCCAATCAGATCAGCGACGGTTCCAGCGCAGCAGCGCGGCGCAGCTCGGATGCACGCACCAGCACCCTGGGCGGATCGAGCTCTTCGGGGATGCAGAAGATGCCGGCGCGGCGCAGCCCGAGGCCGGTGCGGCGCAACGAGGTCAATGCCACCACCGGGATCGACAGCGCCATGCCCACGATCACCGGCGCCATCCAGGCCGCCAGCGACGGCGAGACGGTGTACGCCACCGCGCCCATGAACAGGCCGAACACAGTCAGCCCGCCATAGCTGCGCAACAGCGCCGGCCACGACAGCTTGCCGTCGTCGCGCACCTGCGCGTCCCAGCCCGAATCCTTGCCGGCCAGCACTTCGAACACGCCACGCGACTGCAGGTACATCACCACCGGCGCCATCAGCGCGGCCAGCACGGTTTCCAGCAGGATGCTCAGCAGCGCGCGGATCGCGCCGCCGCAGGCACGCAGCTCGCGCGGGTTGAGCAGCAATGCGATGTAGCCCAGCAGCTTGGGCGCCAGCAGCACGAACATGGTGCAGACGAAGATCCAGATCGCATTGCCCTGGCTGCTGCCGTGCCAATAGCGCGCAGGCGAGAACGGCAGGTCGCCGGCCAGGTCGATGCCGCCGCCGGCCAGCGGGATACCGATGCCGATCAGCATCAGCAGGCCCCACATCGGCGCAGTGAAGTAATGGCCGATGCCGATCAGCATGTGCATGCGGCTGATCCAATGCAGGCCTTTGGCGCTCACCACTTTGGCGTGCTGCAGGTTGCCCTGGCACCAGCGGCGGTCGCGGATCAGCAGGTCGGTGAGCGTGGGCGGGCCCTCTTCGTAGCTGCCCTGCAGGTACGGCACCATGTGCATGGCCCAGCCGCCGCGCCGCATCAGCGCCGCTTCGACGAAATCGTGGCTGAGCACGTGGCCGCCGAACGGCTTGCGCCCGCGCAGTGACGGCAGGCCGGCGTGGTCGGCGAAGGCCTGGGTGCGGATGATGGCGTTATGGCCCCAGTAGTTGCTCTCGGCGCCATGCCACCAGGCCACGCCGAAGGCGATGATCGGCCCGTACACGCGCCCACCGAACTGCTGCATGCGGGCGAACAGCGTCTGGCCGTTGACCACCGCCGGCAGGGTCTGGATCAGGCCCACGTCCGGATTGTTTTCCATGCCGGCGACCAGCCGCACGATGGTGTCGCCGGTCATCACGCTGTCGGCGTCCAGGATCAGCATCTGCGGATAGCTGCCGCCGAAGCGGCGCACCCAGTCGGCCACGTTGCCGGCCTTGCGTGCGGCATTGTCGGCGCGGCGGCGGTAGAAGATGCGCCCGTGCCCGTCGACGCGGTCGCACAACTCGTTGTAGACCAGTTCTTCGGCAGCGCCGATGTGATCGCGGGTGGTGTCGCTGAGCACGAAGAAGTCGAAATGCTCCAGCTGGCCGGTTTCGGCCACCGATTCGTAGATCGCCTGCAGGCCAGCCAGCAGGCGGCGCGGGTCTTCGTTATAGGTGGGCATCAGCAGCGCGGTGCGCGAGCGAAGCGTGGGCAGCGGCTGTTCCGGGTCGATGCCGAGCTTGCGTCCGGCGCGCGCCACCACGGTGATGAAACCGGCCACCGCGCTGGCAAAGGACATCGCGATCCACGCGAACAGCAGCACGAACAGGCCGAGCAGGCAGCCTTCCAGCACGCTGAGGCCATCGGGCCACAGCACGCTGAGCATTACCCACACCGCCACGGCGGTGGTGGCGAAGGTGCCGCCGATCAGATAGAAGCGCCGCAGACCGATGCCGACCGGCGAGGTGCGTTGATGGGGCACCTGCAGCCTGCCTTCGCGCAGGTTCTGTTCGGGCATCGCCAGCGGCGCCTCCGGTGGCAGCGTGGGCTGGCCGGCGTCGAGGGCGGAGGTGGGGGGCAATGCGGTTGGTGCGGGGGAAAGGGTCACGGTGCCGTCCATCAAGGCTGCCCGTCGCATGCGTGCGACAGTGCGGGCTGCAGCGGGAGGTCCATCCCCGCCACGCGTAGCGATCGTGCGAAGCGCACCGCACCGGCAAGATGCCCGGCGGCGTGCGACCAGGTCGCGGTATTGGCAGCTATGAAACCACTCCGATGCACAAACTCTCCTGGCGGCGACGCGACGTCGCGGCTCATCCTAAAGAATCGACCGTTAAAGGAAACGAAGGCCATCGTGCAGTCTTCGCCCCACCCGACGAGGACCGCGCGGCAGACTACGCGGTAACGACCGAACGCAACCCCAACAGATTGCAGCCTGGCACGCGTGCTGTCACGGGCGTCAAACCACGCTGTCGTGTCAGATAGGTGCAATTGATGTGCCAGGACCTGCAATCGGTTGCAGCGACAGCCTGCTGGCGGGCGATCGTGGCGGTCGGTGGGTCTCACCAGACAGTCTGCGGACTGTTCTATTCAAAGCCATGCCCACCGACCATCTCGACTGGTCCTTGCCAGCTCACGTCGCGGGACCTTACGCGGCATGGCTGCCGCGTAAGAGCTTGCAACGACGTACTGGCAGCGTGTCCTGCGATGGAGGGCGGGCAAGGGCCCTGCAGCAAACTCGCAGCATCGAGGGCGCGGTGTCCTCGCCGCTCGCGGGACACGCCGTTAACCCGTCCATGGGGGCTCGATGGCGGCATCCATGCCGCCAACGGTCCCGCAATCGGCGAGGACACCGCACCAGACAGTTGGCTGGCAGCTTTACTGAAAACCCTGCACACCGACCATCTTGACTGGCCCTTGCCCGCTCACCGTCGCGGGACCTTACGCGGCATGGATGCCGCGTAAGAGCTTACAAGGACGTACTTGCAGCGTGTCCCGCGATGGTGGAGGGTGAAGGCCCTGCAGCAAACTCGCAGCATCGAGGGCGCGGTGCCCTCGCCGCTTGCGGGACAGACCGTGAACCCGTCCGTGGAAGCTCGATGGCGGCATCCATGCCGCCAACGGTCCCGCAATCGGCGAGGACACCGCACCAGACAGTTGGCTGGCAGCTTTACTGAAAACCCTGCAGACCGACCATCTCGACTGGTCCTTGCCCGCCCACCGTCGCGGGACCTTACGCGGCATGGATGCCGCGTAAGAGCTTACAAGGACGTACTTGCAGCGTGTCCCGCGATGGTGGGCGGGCAAGGGCCCTGCAGCAAACTCGCAGCATCGAGGGCGCGGTGCCCTCACCGCTTGCGGCACACGCTGTGAACCCGTCCCTGGAGACCGGCGAGGACACCGCACCAAGCAGATTGCTGGCTGCTTTACTGAAAACCATGCACACCGAAGCAACGCTGCCCTGATGAAAGCGCGGTCGTCTTGTCAGCCGGTCCTACTTGCGTGCCGCCTCGCTTGCATCGCGGGTGGCGCGGAATTCCGAATCGCCGCTCCAGTTCGGCCACTGACGCGAACCGGCCAACTGCTGGCCCAACGTGTACAGCACCCCCAGATCGCGCGCGGCGCCGGCGAAGGTCCAATCCGGCTTCCATTCGTCGCCTTGCTGGTGATAGCGCTTGGCGGTGTAGTCGTCCGATGCGGCCTTGCCTGCGGCAATGCCGCCCACTTCCCAATCCTGCCCGGCCGCATAGGACAGCGCCGGCACCCCGCGCTTGGCGAAGGAGAAATGGTCGGAGCGGAAGAAATACCCGGCCTGCGGCTTGGGGTCGGGCGTGTAGCGCAGCTTGGACTGTGCGGCCACCGTCTTGAGCTGATCGAGCAACTCGAGCTTGGCGGTGCCGTAGATGCCGAAATCGCGCGACGGCACGAACGGGCTCATGCCGTCCATGTTGATCACCGCAACGGTGGTATCCAGTGGGTACAACGGCTTGGAGGCGTAGAACTCCGAGCCCAGCAAGCCCTTCTCTTCGGCAGTGACGGCCAGGAACACCACCGAGCGCTCCGGCTTGGGCCCGCTGGCAAAACCGCGTGCCAGTTCCAGCAACGCCGCAGTGCCGCTGGCGTTATCCAGCGCGCCATTGAAGATGGTGTCGCCGCGTGCGTCCGGCTTGCCCACGCCGATATGGTCCCAGTGCGCGCTGTAGATCAGCGTCTCATCCGGATGCGTGCTGCCTTGCAGGCGTGCGACCACGTTGTGCGAGGTGATCACGTCGGATTTGACCTGATAGCTGGCGCTCAGGCCCTGGCCCTTGAGCTCGACCGGCTTGAAGCCGCGGGTCTGCGCCTGCTTCTTCAGCGCCTCGAAATCCAGCCCGGCGCGCTTGAACAGCTCGGTGGCCAGATCGCGCTGGATCCAGCCTTCCACGGTGGGGTGCGCGGCACGCGGGTTGTCGCGCACCACGTCGAACATGGTGTTGGTATTGGAGCTGGCCACGGTGTCCCAGCCATACGAGGCGGGCGCGGTTTCGTGCACCACCAGCACGCCGAGCGCGCCCTGACGTGCGCCCTCTTCGTACTTGTAGGTCCAGCGGCCGTAATAGGTCATGCCGGCGCCGTCGAAGGCGCCCTTGCCGGTTTCGAAGTCCGGGTCGTTGATCAGCACCACCGCGATCTTGCCCTTCAGGTCCACACCCTTGAAGTCGTCCCAGTCGCGCTCCGGCGCCTTGACGCCATAGCCGACGAAGACCAACGGCGCATTGGCGATGTCGACCTTGGACGCGCCGTCGAGCGCGGCACGGATGGCGATCTGCTTGCCTTGCGTCAGCGCCTGCGGCTTGCCGGCATCGGTCAGCGCAAGCGTCGGCGCACCGACGATATCGGCGCGGCGCAACGGCACCGCCTGGGTCCACAGCCGCTTGCCATCTTTGAGGTCGCCGCCGGGCTGCAGGCCCGCGTCGGCAAATTGCTTGCTCAGATAGGCGATGGTTTTTTCTTCGCCGGCGGTGGCCGGGCCACGCCCTTCATAGGCATCGGACGCCAGCTCCCTGACGTCGCGCGAGATGCGCGCGCCATCGAACGTCGGCGCCTGCGCCATCACTGCGGTCGAGACCGCCATTGCCAAGAGTCCCATGGCACATCGCTTCATTGCATACCCCAGCTATCAGACAGCCCTGGAGTGTAGCCACCCGCGGGTGCAAGCGGCGGCATGTCGCGGGATGGTCACCTGCGATGGCCGCGTGTCGCGCGGGAGCAGCCGCGCACCTGCACGCGTCCAACCGGTGCGGCACGGCGATGCGCGCGCCTGGAGAGACTAGTAAAGCCTGGCGCACAGTCGTCAGGTGGGGTGCGGACAGTGCGCTCGGAACCGGAGTGTGCGAGGGGCATCTGCCGCACCGGGCACCGGCTACGTCCGCCTGGCTGCGCAGTCGTTTTGCCAAGCGCTCTTAGAACAGGTCCACGCTGCCGGTCTGTTGCGTGGTCTGCAGCAACTGCCCGCTGGTGATCAGCTCGGAGTACACCACCGCGCGATTGCGGCCGTGCTGCTTGGCCCAGTACAGCGCCTTGTCCGCTTCGTCCAGCAGCTGGCTGATCAGCCGCCCGTGGGTCAGCTCCACGATGCCGGTGCTGAGCGTGACCTGCCCGACCTGCGGGAACACATGCTCGGCAACGGCCAGGCGGAAGCGCTCGAACAGGCTGACCGCCACATCGCGATCCACCCCACGCAGCACGATCACGAATTCTTCGCCGCCGAAGCGGAACAGCAGATCGTCCTGACGGAACGCGCGCTGCATCAACTGCGCCACCAGCAGCAGTACTTCGTCGCCGTACAGATGACCGAAGGTGTCGTTGACCCGCTTGAAGTGATCGATATCCACGATGCCCAGCCAGATGCTGTCGTTGGCCGGCGCGTCCGGACCAGCTGCGAACAGCCCCAGCACCACGTCGTCGAATGTCTTGCGGTTGCGCAGGCCGGTCAACGCGTCGCGCTGGGCATCGTCGAGCAGGCTGCGGTAGTTCTGGAAGAAGCGTGCGAAGCCCTGCAACATCGCCTGTTCGGCAACACCGGGCGTGCGCGCACCGCCCACCCGCAGGCAGGTCCGGATGCCACGCGCTTCCATCATCGGGTACAGCAGCAGCGCATTGCCATCCTGCTGCAGCTGCACCACCTCGCCAGGGCCATGCACGTCGGCCAGCCGGGCACGCATCTGCGCATCCTTCAGCTCGGCCACCGTCAGCGACAGGCGGCCGTCGTCGTGCAGGCGGGTTTCGGCCATGGTGCGGCCGTCCGGGGCGATGCGCAGCAGCGACAATTCCTCGACGGAGCAGACCTCGCGCATGGTGCGCAACAGGCTCAGATCGAGCAGATCGGCGTCGCGGATGGCGGTCATGTCCACCATCCGTTCCAGCAACGGCGTAGCGCTCATTGGCGGCGCAGCCGGTGCGCAAACGCGGGCCCGCCCTGCCGGACGCGGCGGGCTGGCAGACAACTGGAGTGGCAACGCGCAGGCTTCACGACAACGACCGGCAGTCAGGATGCCGGTTCATCGGCGTTGCCCGCGCAAACTTGAGACCGCTCGCCGACCGTGCTCAGCCCGCATCCAGCCCTCGGTGCGCAGCGGACAAAAATGCCCGGCGCTGCGATGGGGCGCATCGCCCCGCGGGGCTCAGGGCAGCGCGGACTCCAGCGCGTCTTCGCCCAGGGCATGCCGCTGCATCAGCCGGCGGCTACCGGCATTGAGGCCCTCGACCTGCACATCCAGATCGTGATGCCGCAAGCGCTGCACCACCTTGTCCAGCGCCGCCACGGCGGTGATGTCCCAGAAATGCGCACGGCTGACGTCGATCACCACGGCGCGGCCAGGCACCTGCCGTGCGTCGAAAGCGTCGATGAACACATCGGCCGAGGCGAAGAACACCTGTCCGCGTACGCTGTAGGTGCGCACGCCGTCTGCGCCATCGCTGTGGGCGATCTGCAGCAGCCCGGCCACCTTGAAGGTGAAGAACACCCCGCTCAGCACCACGCCCACCGCCACGCCGGCGGCCAGATTGTGGGTCACCAGGGTCACTGCCACCGTGGCCAGCATCACCACGCTGGAGGTGCGCGGATGGGTGATGACGGTGCGCAGCGAGCGCCAGTCGAAGGTCTCGGCCGACACCATCACCATGATCGCCACCAATGCCACCACCGGCACCTGCGACACCCAGGGCTTGAGCAGCACCATCAGGATCAGCAGGAACACCCCGGCGAACAAGGTGGACAGCCGGCCACGGCCGCCGTACTTCACGTTGCCCACGGTCTGGCCGATCATGCCGCAACCGGCGATGCCGCCGAACAGGCTGGCCGCTGCGTTGGCGACCCCCAGCCCGGTGCATTCGCGGTTCTTGTCGCTGGGGGTGTCGGTGAGTTCGTCGACCACCCGCGCAGTCATCAGCGATTCGAGCAGGCCCACCATGGCGATGGCCAATGCCGGCAAGGCGATGATGCGCAGCGTTTCCAGCGTCATCGGCACCGCCGGCCATTGCAGGAACGGCAATGCAGTGGGGAGCTTGCCAAGATCGGCCACGGTCTTGAGCGGCAGGTGCAGGGCGCTGCCGGCGATGGTCAACAGCAGGATGCACAACAGCGGCGAGGGAATCGCCGACAGGCCCGGCACGCGCAATCGCGGCAGGCCGTAGATGATCGCCAGGCCCACACCGAGCATGGCCCACGTGGTGAGGTTGGCGCCCAGCAGGTGCGGCAGCTGCGCGGCGAAGATCAGCACCGCCAGTGCATTGACGAAGCCGGTGCGCACCGAGCTGCTGACAAAGCGCATCAACACGCCCAAGCGCAGCAACCCGAACAGGATCTGCACCGCGCCGGCGAGCAGCCCGGCTGCCAGCAGATACGCCAAGCCGTGCGCCGCCACCAGCGGTGCGGCCACCAGCGCCACCGAGCCGGCTGCAGCAGAAATCATCGCCGGGCGCCCGCCACAGAACGCAATCACGATGCCGATGACGAAGGACGCGAACAGGCCGACCTGCGGGTCCACGCCTGCCACGAACGCGAAGGCGATCACTTCGGGAATCAGGGCAAATGTTGCGACCGCACCGGCCATCAGTTCGCGCGCAGGTGAAGCGCGCCATTGCGCCAGTTCGGCACGCAGGAAAGACATCGGGGACACTCCGGGGACAAAAGGGACAGCCTGCGGACAGTGCGCAGCGGCGATAGTGTGCGGGAAAGCGACCGCGCCCGCAGCCCGCCGGTGATCTGTGCGCCAATGCGCTTTTTTGTGGCTGAGATCACGCCGCGCGGCGCGGGCGCAGACCAAGATGCCCCCCTCACCGCGCTCGGGTGTCGAGCCCGGTTATCTAGGGAGATCACCATGTCCATCTTCAGGACCGCAAGTACGCTCGCACTGGCCACTGCGCTGGCCTTGGCCGCCGCGCCGGCTTTCAGCTATTCCATCAGCAACAACAGGGTTGTCGACGACAGTGGCAAGGTGGTGCAGCTCAAGGGCGTCAACGTGTTTGGCTTCGAGACCGGCAACCATGTCATGCATGGCCTGTGGGCGCGCAACTGGAAGGAGATGATCAACCAGATGCAGGGCCTGGGCTTCAATGCCGTGCGGCTGCCGTTCTGCCCGGCCACGCTGCGTAGCGACACCATGCCCAGCAGCATCGACTACAGCCGCAATGCCGACCTGCAGGGCCTGACCTCGCTGCAGATCCTCGACAAGGTGATCAACGAATTCAACGCGCGTGGCATGTACGTGCTGCTGGACCACCACACCCCCGATTGCGCCGGCATCTCCGAGCTCTGGTACACCGGCTCCTACACCGAAGCCCAGTGGCTGGCCGACCTGCGCTTTGTGGCCAACCGCTACAAGAACGTGCCGTATGTGCTCGGCCTGGACCTGAAGAACGAGCCGCACGGCGCCGCCACCTGGGGCACCGGCAACGCCGCCACCGACTGGAACAAGGCCGCCGAACGCGGGTCGGCCGCGGTGCTGGCCGTGGCGCCGAAGTGGATCATTGCGGTGGAAGGCATCACCGACAACCCGGTGTGTTCGACCAACGGCGGCATCTACTGGGGCGGCAACCTGCAGCCGCTGGCCTGCACCCCGCTGAACATCCCGGCCAACCGCCTGCTGCTGGCGCCGCACGTGTACGGCCCGGACGTGTATGTGCAGTCCTACTTCAACGACAGCAACTTCCCCAACAACATGCCGGCCATCTGGGACCGTCACTTCGGCCAGTTCGCCGGCAAGTACGCGTTGCTGCTGGGCGAGTTCGGCGGCAAGTACGGCGAAGGCGATGCGCGCGACAAGGTGTGGCAGGACGCGCTGGTGAAGTACCTGCGCAGCAAGGGCATCAACGAAGGCTTCTACTGGTCGTGGAATCCCAACAGCGGCGACACCGGCGGCATCCTGCGCGACGACTGGACCACCGTGCGCCAGGACAAGATGACGCTGTTGCGCACCCTGTGGGGCACGCTGAGCAGCACCACGCCGACGCCGACGCCGACTCCAACTCCTACGCCTACGCCTACGCCGACCCCCACCCCCACCCCGACCCCGACCCCGACCCCGGGCACCGGCACCTTCAGCACCAAGGTCATCGTGGACAGCAGCTGGAACGGCGGTTCGTGCAACCGCGTGCAGGTCACCAACACCGGGACCGGCAGCGGCACCTGGTCGGTGACGGTACCGGTCACCGGCACGGTCAACAACGCGTGGAACGTGGTGTGGTCGCAGAGCGGTAGCACGCTCAAGGCCAGTGGCGTGGACTTCAACCGCACGCTGGCCGCCGGTGCCACGGCCGAATTCGGCTTCTGCGCCGCAAGCTGATGTGGAAGGCGGGCACGCGCCTTGCGTGCCCGCCTTTGTATCGCGCGACCGGCCGCTCTTTGATCGATGTGGCGCCTGCGCTCTGTGCAAGACAACGGGCCATCGTAGGAGCGTACCTGGGCGCGACGAAGCCTTCCAGGCAACGTCGCATCGCGCCCAGGTGCGCTCCTACGTTGCATCGGCGTTGCCTTGTCACAAGCAGACGCTACCGCAATCAATGTTCAACCCGCATGTGAATCAGCCGTTATCCATCTCATAGCGTCCTGCGCGGCGCGTTCCGGATATCGTTGCCATGCCCGTTGTCTCCCTGTTGCGTCGCCATGTTGCCAATCTTCCGCTGACCCGCAAATTCGTGCTGTTGTGCACGCTGTTGACGGTAGGCGTGATTCTGCTCGCGGTCGCCGCGGCGCGCCTGCAATACCTGGACCTGATCGAGGCGCGCAAGCTCAGCGTCAAGACCGAGGTCGAGATGGGCCTCACGGTGATGCAGCACTACGCCGACAAGGTCAAAGCCGGCGAACTGACCGCCGACCAGGCAAAGGAAGCCGCGCGCACCACGCTCGCGGACATGCGCACCAACGATGGCGTGGATTACTTCTTCATCGTCGACCCGCAGATGCGCATCCTGATGCATCCCAAGCGCCCGGTCGGCACCGACATGACCGACTACAAGAGCGATGCCGGGCAGTACGTGTATCGCGACATCAAGACCGCGATCGACAGCGGCGATGGCTTCAGCTATTACGACGCGCCCAAGCCGGGCAAGAAGGAACAGCTTCCAAAGATCAGCTACGCCAAGACGTTTCCGGCCTGGAACTGGGTGCTGGTGATGGGCGTGTACGCCGAGGACATCCAGGTGCAGGCGTGGGGCTTTACCCGCACCCTGACCCTGATCGGCGGCGCGCTGGTCGCACTGGTGATCGGCCTGTGCTGGTTGATCGCCTCGGCGATGGCCGCACCGTTGCGTGCCGCCTCACGCACCGCCGAGGCGATTGCCTCGGGCCGTTTCGACAACGACATCCGGGTGGAATCGCGCGATGAAACCGGGCAACTGATGCACAGCATGCAGCAGATGCAGAACCAGCTGCAGCGCTTCAACGGCGAGATGCAGACCATGATCCGGCTGCAGCAGGGCGAGAACATCGCGCACCGCATTCCGGAGGATTTCCCCGGCGATTACGGCAGCCTGGCGCATGGCGTGAACACGGTGGTGTTCGAACATCTGGATGCCATCAACGAGGCGATGGACCTGATGGGCGACTACGGCCGTGGCGATCTGCGCCGCGACATGCGTCGCCTGCCCGGCCAGCGCGCGGCGCTGCACGAAGCATTGGACACAGTGAAGGGCAACCTGTCGGCAATCAACAGCGACATCGCGCGCCTGGCAGATGCCGCCGCGCGTGGCGATTTCTCCGCACGCGGCGAGCAGGCGCGCTACCAGTTTGCGTTCGCCGAAATGGTGCAGGCCTTGAACCGCCTGATGCAGCAGGCCGATGCGGGCCTGGACGACGTGGGCCGCATCATGGCCGCCATTGCAGATGGCGATCTGTCGCAACGGGTGGAATCGCATTACGAAGGCGCCTTCGGACGTCTGGCCGATGCTGCCAATCGCACTGCGATCCAGCTCACCAGCATCGTGCAGGGCATCCAGCAGTCGGCCGAGATGATCAATACCGCCGCCGGCGAGATCGCCAGCGGCAACGCCGACCTGTCCACGCGCACCGAACACCAGGCCGCAAATCTTGAGGAAACCGCCGCATCGATGGAGGAGCTGACCTCCACCGTGCGCCAGAACGCAGACAACGCACGCCAGGCCAATCAACTGGTCAAGGGCACCGGCGATGTCGCCGAAAGCGGTGGCCGTGTGGTGCAGGAAGTGGTCACCACCATGCAGGCGATCACGCAATCGTCGGCGCGCATTTCCGACATCATCGGCGTCATCGACGGCATCGCCTTCCAGACCAACATCCTGGCCTTGAATGCCGCAGTGGAAGCCGCGCGCGCTGGCGAACAGGGCCGTGGCTTTGCAGTGGTCGCAACCGAGGTCCGTGCATTGGCGCAGCGTTCGGCCGGTGCGGCCAAGGAAATCAAACAGCTGATTTCCGACTCGGTGGAAAAGGTGGAGCAAGGCTCGGCGCTGGTGCAGCAGGCCGGCAGCACCATGACCGAGGTGGTCAGCTCGGTAAAGCGCGTGACCGACATCATGGCCGAGATCACCGCCGCCAGCACCGAACAGAGTGCCGGCATCGAACAGGTCAGCACCACGGTGATGCAGCTGGACGAAATGACCCAGCAGAACGCCGCGCTGGTGGAAGAAGCCACTGCGGCCGCGCGCAGCCTGGAAGACCAGGCCGCGGATCTGACGCGCGCGGTGGCGGTGTTCCAGCTGGCACCGGCGCAGCCCGGATCGATGCAGCGCCATCGCGTCGAGAAGGCTGCGTAGTGCCGCAGCACCGTCACTTCGATGAGGCCGCCTGGTCATGCAGCAGCTCTACTTCGAGTGGACCGATGAGTGATGTCGCACCACCGCGTCTAGCAGGCTAAATCGTGGCGATGTAGCCGCACGTCGGGCAAAGCCTGGCAGGAATGGTTCGAGGGCGCACATGTCTGACGCGCCCTCATCCGCCCTTCGGGCACCTTCTCCCGAGGGGAGAAGGAACCGCGCCATACGCTTCGCTGTTCAAGCCCCTCTCCCGAGGGGAGAAGGAACTTCGCTGTTCAAGCCCTCTCCCGAGGGCAGTAAGGAACAGCGTCACCCGCTTCGCTGTTCAAGCCCCTCTCCCGCCGGGAGAGGGGTTGGGGTGAGGGTGCCCCGTCGGCCATGACACGTCGACGAAGAACGATGCGCACTGCGAGTCGGCAGAAGTGCGCCGGCAATCGAGAGATCGACAAACACCCTTATCACAGGTGTATCCAAACTCGTTGACCAACCCTGGCGCAGCCTGCATCGACGCAGCGCTTCCGCATCGAGCAGACTGCAGTGCGATGCAGCACCACAACTTCGAGCAGGCGCGTCGTGAGGTGGCGCGCCACATGGAGCGAGCCGCGTGCTGCTGCAGCAGCACGTCGGGCAAACCGCAGAGTCATGGCTGGCGGGGCACCTGACCGACGTGCCCTCACCCGCCCTTCGGGCAGCTTCTCCCGTGGTGAGAAGGAACCGCGGTTGCCGCCGACCTCAACGCGCAGCGTCGCGGCGGTTCATTGCGGCGTCCTTGCTGCAGCGCGCGTTCTTTGCGGCGTACATCGCCTCGTCTGCGGCATGCATCAGGCTTGCCGCCTCGGCCTGGTCGCCGTGTTGCCAGGCCACGCCGATGCTGGGTTGGATCGGTAGCCGCTGCTCGCCGAACAGGGCGCCGGCGGAGGCCGCATGGCGGATGCGCTCGGCAACCCGGGCGCAGTCGGCCTTGGGCGTCTGCAGATTGTCCAGCAGCACCACGAATTCGTCGCCGGCCAGACGCGCGACCAGGTAACGGCCTTCCACCGCGCGTTGCAGGCAATGACCGAACTCCACCAGCACCGCGTCGCCGGCGCGGTGACCGTAGGTGTCGTTGATGCGTTTGAAGCCATCCAGATCCAGAAACATCACCGCCACCGCGCGTTGCAACTGGTGCGCCTGCAGCACGGCGTTCTGCAATGCCTCGGTCCAGGCGTGGCGGTTGGGCAGGCCGGTCAGCGCATCGCGGGTGGCGCGCTCGTGCATCAGGCGGTGCAGGGTCTTGTGCGCGGTGACGTCCTGCGCCATCAGGAAAAACCCGTGTGCCTGCCCCGGCAGGCGCCGGTTTTCCGGCACCAGGGTGATCTCCATATCGCGTGCGTTGCCACCCATCTGCAACACGTGCTCGAAGCTGGCGCGCTGCCCTTGGGCCACCTGCGCCAGCGCGGCGCGAGCGGTCGCGCTGAGCGGCGCGCCCATCAGATGCGTAATCGGCGACCCGACCAGGCTGGCCGGCTCCACGCCCAGCCAATCGCGGTGCGCTTCGTTGGCGAACAGGCAGCGTTGGCCGGCATCGAACTGGCTGACCAGCGCCGGGGTGGCGTCGCTGATCGCGCGCAGCCGCGCTTCGCTCTCGGCCAGGCGTTCGGCGGCGACATGGCGTTCGGTGACGTCCTGGATCTGCGAAACGAAATGCACCGGTGCACCGCTACCGTCGCGCACCAGCGACACCGACAGCTGCGCCCAGATCACTGCGCCTTGCTGGCTGATGTAGCGCTTGGCCAGGCTGTAGCTATCGCGCTTGCCGGCGATCAATTGCTGTACCAGCTGCAGGTCCATTTCCAGATCGTCCGGGTGGGTGATCTGCTGGAAGGTGGTGCGCAGCAATTGCTCGCGCGGGTAGCCGAGGATGCTGCACAAGGACGGATTAACGTCGCGCCAGGCGCCATCCAGCGAGACGATCGCCATGCCCTGCGGTGCGGTTTCGAAGGCGCCGGTGAAGCGTTCGGCGGCCAATTGCGCGGCGGCCTGCGCCTGCAGTTCGGCGGTGACGTCGATGGCCATGGCCAGATAGCCGGCCAGGCCTTGCTGCGCATCGTGGATGACGTTGAAGCACAGCCGCACCCGGCGCAGCTCGCCGTTCTTGCGCACCAGGGTCCACAATTCTTCGGCCAGCACATTGCCGGCGGCGGCCGCAGCCAGTTCCACATACGCCGGTGGCGACAACGCCAGTGTGGCCATGTGACGCTCCAGCTCGGCCTGCAGGTGGAACCGCGACGGAGAGCTGCCCAGCACTTCGTCGGCCGCGTAGCCCAGCAGTTGTTCGGCACCGGGATTGAACAGCTCGATGCGCCCCTGCGGGTCGAAAGCGATGATCGCCACGTCCTGCGAGGCATCCACCAGCGCCTGCAGCCGCGCGCGCTCGGCAGACAAGGCCGCCGACGCGTCCTTGAGCTGGGTGATGTCGTGCATCACGCAGACCGCGCCCAGCGCAGTGCCCTTGTCGCCGACCACGGGGTCTGCATTGCACAGCACGCTGCGCGGAGGCTGACCGTTGGCACGGATCACCAGTTCTGCATTGCGCACGTGCTCGCCGCGCCAGGCGCGCAGCAGCGGGATGGCGTCGGTGGGCAGCAGCCGGTTGCCGTCTGCGCTGTAAAGGTCGAAATGCTGCGCCCATTGCGCCGGCGGCAGCACGCGCGGGTCGGTGCCATGCCATTGCCGCGCGGCGTGGTTGAACTCGCGCAGCAGACCATCGGTGCCGCAGGCCACCACGCCGTCAGGCATGGCTTCCAGCAACATGCTCAGGGTCTGCCGCTGCGCCTGCGCATCGAGCCGGTCGCGGCGCGCTTCCAGCTGGCTGACCGCCTGCCGCGCCAGGCGGATCAGTGCCTGTTTCTGATCGTCGTCGAGTACGCGCGACTTGGTGCTGAGCGTGCACAAGGTGCCATAGGCATAGCCTTCGCGGCCGACCAGCGGCACCCCGACATAGGAGCGCACACCGGGCGCGGCGGCCACCAACGGGTTGTTGACGAAGCGTGGGTCGGCCTCGGCGTCGGGCACTTCCATCAACTCGGTCCCCATCACCGCGTAGGAGCAGAACGACACGCTGCGCGGCGTGCCCTCCAGGTCGGTACCGCAGCGCGCCTTGAACCATTGCCGGTCGGCGTCCAGCAGCGACACCAGTGCCATCGGTGCGCCGGTGACATGCGCCGCCAGCCAGGCGATATCGTCGAACTCGGCCTCGGCCTCGGTGTCCAGCACCCCCAGCCGGCGGACCGCGTCCACGCGCAAGGCGTCGTTGGCGGGAATCGGCACGGGCGGCAACAGGACGGTCATGGGGTGATCGGCGGGCGGCGTATGGCCAAGAAGGTAGGTCGCCCCAAGTAACGGCGAGGCGATGATCAACTTGAGCGCGTCCGGCCGGGCCCGCTTACGGCCCGGTCAACCCGTGGCGGCGGGTGCGGGAGGGCCACAGTGGCGGGACGATCGCGCCAGCCTCAGCGACCGGCCGCTACAGCCGCGCGTCGTGCATGTACGCCGTGCCGGCGCGTGGCGGGGCCCGGCCACTAGCCCTTGCAGCACCTCCGCCGGATCCCGGCGCGTCCGTGTACCGATGGCGCGCCGCCTGCGCGGCCCGGGCAAGCCAGCCGCCACGCGGGGCTTCCGGCGCACAGCACCTGCAAGACCTGGGTTGCCGGGCCCCAAGCCGGGCAGCTGCCCGCTGCGGCCCGCGCACATCCCATTTCACGGCGCGAACTCAGCCCAGACGAAGTTCTGTCGCCGTTTTTCGTATTTCCGGCGGCGTGCTACTGCCGCCCGCCGCCTCCGTGCCTAACAGCATTTGCGGCCTCGCCAAGCAGCCACTACCCTCGGCCGATTGTCCTGCTCTGGAGTGTCACATGCTGCGTCCGTTGTCCTTGTTGATCGCCGGCGTGCTCGGCGCCGCTGCCGGTACCGTTCCGCCCGCCGCACAGGCCGCCCCGGCCAGCCTGTCCAAGACTACGGACAACAGCGCCATCCCCGACATCGCCTACACCCGCTTCACCCTGCCCAACGGCCTGACCGTGGTGGTGCACGAAGACCACAAGGCGCCGGTGGTGGCGGTAAGCATCTGGTACCACATCGGTTCCGGTGACGAGCCGGCCGGCAAGACCGGCTTTGCCCACCTGTTCGAGCACCTGATGTTCTCCGGTTCGGAAAACAACAAGGGCAGCTTCTTCGCGCCGCTGGAGCAGGTCGGCACCACCGACATGAACGGCACCACCTGGTTCGACCGCACCAATTATTTCGAAACGGTGCCGACCACCGCGCTGGATACCGCGCTGTGGCTGGAATCGGACCGCATGGGCCACCTGCTCGGCGCGATCGGCCAGGAAGAACTCGACACCCAGCGCGGCGTGGTGCAGAACGAAAAGCGCCAGGGCGAAAACCGCCCCTATGGCCGCGTGGACCAGAACATCCTGTCCAACCTGTTTCCGGCCAACCACCCGTACCAGCACGACACCATCGGCTCGATGGAAGATCTGGACGCGGCCTCGCTGGGCGACGTCAAACAGTGGTTCAACGACAACTACGGCGCCGCCAACACCACCCTGGTGCTGGCCGGCGACATCACCGTGGCGCAGGCGCGCGCCAAGGCCGCGCAGTACTTTGGCGATATCCCGTCCGGCAAGCCGGTGGCGCGTCAGCAGCCGTGGGTCACGCCGCTGGCCGCGCAGAAGCGCGGCGTGCAGCACGACCATGTCTCGCAGCCGCGGATCTACCGCACCTGGGCCGCGCCGCAGCTGGGCACCGACGACATGATCCAGCTGGATCTGGCCACCACCGTGCTGGGCGGCGGCAAGACCTCGCGGCTGTATCAGCGTCTGGTCTACCAGGACAAGCTGGTCGATGACGTGTCCGCCGCGGTGCAGCCGTTCGCGCTGTCCAGCCAGGTGCAGATCCAGGCCGACGTCAAGGACGGCGTGGACCCGGCCAAGGTCGAGGCGGTGATCGACGAAGAGCTCAGGAAATTCATCGCCCAGGGCCCGACCGCCGACGAACTTCAACGGGCCCAGGTGGCCTATCGCGCCGGCTTCGTGCGCGGGCTGGAAAAGGTCGGCGGCTTCACCGGCAAGGCGGTGCTCCTGGCCGAGGGCCAGGTCTATCGCGGCGACCCGGGCGCCTACAAGAAAGACCTGCAGCGCGGCCAGGCCGCCACCGTGGACAGCGTCAGGCAGGCCTCCGCCACCTGGTTCGGCAAGGGCGACTATCTGCTCACCGTGCTGCCGGCCGGCAAGGATTTCGACCCGGCTGCCGAAGACAAGGCAGTGGTCGCACGCGCCGCCGAACCGGGCAAGCCGGCGCCCAAGCTCCCCGCCGCCGGCAAGTACACCGTCGCCGCCTCCAAGGTGGACCGCAACAAGGGCGTGCCCAAGACCACCCAGTTCCCCGACCTGAGCTTCCCCAAACTGCAGCGCGGCAAGTTGAAGAACGGCATCGAGGTGATCCTGGCCGAGCGCCACACCATCCCGGTCACCCAGGTCGAGCTGCTGTTCGACGCCGGTTATGCCGCCGACCAGGGCAAGAAGCTCGGCACCGCCAGCTTCAGCGCCGCACTGATGAACGAGAGCACCGCCTCGCTGGATTCGGTGGAAGTGGCCCAGCGCAAGCAGCGCCTGGGGGCGATCACCGGCGTCGGCTGCGATCTGGATAGCTGCAGCGCCTCGCTCAATGCCCTCAACGACCAGTTGCAGCCGTCGCTGCACTTGTTCTCCGACATCGTGCGCAACCCGGCGTTCAACGCGTCGGACATCGAACGCATCCGTGGTCAGTGGCTGGCCGGCATCGCGCAGGAAAAGACCAAGCCCACCAGCCTGGGTCTGCGTGCGCTGCCGCCGCTGCTGTACGGCGACAAGCATCCGTACGGCATCCCGCTCACCGGCAGCGGCACCGAGGCAGCGATCAAGAGCCTCGATGCCAAGGACCTGCAGGCCTTCCACAGCCAGTGGCTGCGCCCGGACAACCTGCGCATCCTGGTCGCCGGCGACACCACCCTGGCGCAGATCATCCCGCAGCTGGATGCGGCCTTCGGCGACTGGAAGGCCCCGGCCAGCCCGCTGCCGAAGAAGAACCTGGTCGATGTGGCCGCCCAGCCCAAGCCGCGCGTGTACCTGATCAACCGGCCGGATGCGCCGCAGTCGGTGATCCTGGCGGGCCTGCTCGCACCGTCGACCAAAACGCAGGACAACCTGGCCATCGGCGTGGCCGACGATGCCTTCGGCGGCACCTTCACCTCGCGGTTGAACATGAACCTGCGCGAGAGCAAGCGCTGGGCCTACGGTGCCGGCACCCGCCTGATGGATGCGCAGGGCCAGCGGCCGTATCTGTTCTCCGCACCGGTGCAGACCGACAAGACCGCCGAGTCGGCCAACGAGATCCTCAAGGAGGCCCGCGCCATCGTCGGCGACAAGCCACTGACCGGCGAGGAGATCGAAAAGATCAAGAACCAGAGCATCCGCGCCCTGCCCGGCAGCTACGAAACCACCACCGCCGTGCTCGGTGCGATCGAAGGCATCGTGCAGTTCGACCGCCCTGACGACTACGTGCAGACGCTCAAGCCGCGCCTGGAAGCGATCGACCAGCCGGCCGCGCAGAAGGCCATCGCACAGATCATCAAGCCCGACGCGATGACCTGGGTGATCGTGGGCGACCTGAAGAAGATCGAGGCCCCGGTGCGTGCGCTCAAGCTGGGCGAGGTGCAGGTGCTGGACGCCGACGGCAAGCCGGTCAAGCGCTGACACTCGCCTGATGCCCTGCCCGCCTGCGCGACACAGGCGGGTGGGTGGACAGCGATGCTGCGTTGCCCGGTGCGGGACGGTTTGGGAGATTTGCCGGTTGATCCGGTTGATCAGTTGATGGCCGGCTGTTCCAGTGCTCGATCGTCTGATTGGCGGTGCGCAGTCCGATCGCGCCGCTACCGGCATCGCGCCACAACGGCTGCGCGATTGCCGGCCTGTTGCATCGACTGGCGATTGCAGCAGTACACGCCGGGCCGTAGGCGATCATCATTGCACCCCGCACGTCGCTGCATCACTTCGATCTCCAGCGGCGGCGCCTATCCTATCCACGCCACGTTATCGGCCAGTCCTTTAAGGTTGGCCGCTCTCCTCGACAGGTGTTTGGCTGATCCGATGAAAGAGATGCCGACGGCAGATGAAGCCTCCCGCCAGCAGGTCCTCGATGGGTATCGCATCGTCGACAGCCTGCCGGAAGATACGTATCAGGACATCGTGCAGGTGGCCGCATCGCTATGCGATACGCCCATTGCACTGATGTCGTTGGTGGACCGCGACCGTCAGTGGTTCAAGGCCCAACTTGGCCTGGGGCTGCAACAGACCGACCGCAGCCAGGCGGTGTGCGACCACGCCATTCGCGACCCGAGCCAGCTGATGGAAGTGCCGGACCTGACCCAGGACCCGCGGTTCCGCGATATTTCCGTGGTCACCGGCGACACCGGCGCACGCTTCTACGCAGGCATGCCGTTGGTGACGCCCGAAGGCGTGGCGCTGGGCACCGTGTGCGTGCTCGATACCGAACCGCGCACGCTCAACGAACATCAGCGTACCGGCCTGCAGGCGCTGGCCCGCGTCACCATGCACCTGCTGGACGCACGCCAGGAGGCGCTGCACCAGGAGCGTGCCGCCATCCTGCAGCCGGCCGCGGCTGCCGCCGCGACCGCGCTGGCTGCCGAGGCGCCCTACCAGCTGGTGATCCTGGAAGTGCAAGAACTGGCCGCATTGGCCGAACGCCAGAGCGAGCGCCTGCTTGGCCGCAACTTGCAACAGCTCGATCAGGCATTCGCCGCACTCGTGCA
The DNA here is from genome assembly GCF_040182365.1 of Xanthomonas sp. 10-10. Taxonomy (NCBI): domain Bacteria; kingdom Pseudomonadati; phylum Pseudomonadota; class Gammaproteobacteria; order Lysobacterales; family Lysobacteraceae; genus Xanthomonas; species Xanthomonas sp. 10-10. Next base: position 872,613 of record NZ_CP144460.1, on the reverse strand, counting down.
GGGGCCGGGCAACAGTATCGACCGGGTCACCGACAGCGCGGAATTCATCGCCGTCCTGCGTGGCCCCGATGCCGACCGCACGCTGCAGCAGCTGCGCGACGTCGCGCAGCTGCAACAGGGGCTGGGACTGACGGTCTTGCTCGGCCACGCGCAAGCCACCCGCGCCGACGAGCCGATCGGCCAGGTCTTTTTACGCGCGGAAATTGCGCTGAGCGCAGAGAAGGATCGCTACCGGCAGAGTCTGGCCTAGGCAGCTGCTTCGCTGCCGTAGCAGTACCCTCACCCCAACCCCTCTCCCGCGGGCGGGAGAGGGGCTCACAGTAGCGCTCGGCGGAGTGCCGTAGCGTTCCGTCGGATTTACGCCGTAGCGCAAACGTCCCACCTACCCCACCGCGCACTGCTTCAATTGCCGGTCGGCATACCACAGCGCGCGACGCGCCAGGTCGTAGGCACTGTCGGCCTGACGTGGCAACAGCTGTGCAGCCATCACCGGGTCGGCGCCATTGTTGAGCGCGTGTTCGGCGCGCTCCAGGTCGGACAGATGCGTGCGGACCGGCGACAGCAGCGACTTGCGCCTGGACCCATCGCAGCGTGCGCTGCGTTGTTCCAGCGCCGCCAATGCCTCGCGGATGCGGCGGCTGGCTTCGCCCTTGAGGTCGGGCAAGGTTTCGTGTGCGATCGGCGCGGCCTTGTACGCATCGCCGGTGGCTTCGCTGCCCATGTCGGCCTGATTTGCGGCCAGCGCAGGATTGAAGCGCACGTCCGGCGGCGGGCGTGCCTTGGCCACCTGCGTCTGCGGCCCGTTGAGCATGTCGTTGAACTTCTTCATGCCGCGATTCATTTCCTGCATCGCCACGTCGCCCAGCGTGCCGTCGCTCTTCCAATCCTTGGCAAAGCGCGTGTCCTGGTACTGCACCGGGTTGACCCGCTCCATCACGTTGCGCGCCTTGGCCTGCGCGCGCGCGTCGGTCATCCCCGGCGGCACTGCGCCGCCTTGCGCCATCGGGTCCACCTTGGTGTCGAGTGGCATGCGCAGACGGCCCTCGCGGGTATACAGCTGCGCTGCCATCGATGCATCGGCCGGTGCGTTGGCGGCCGCGACCTGACGCTGCGGCGGCGGGGTGCGCGTGGGCGGTGGCGCACGACGGGCGGCCGATGCGGAAGCGGCGCTGGCGCGTTGTTGCCGCCTGGGCTGCTCCTGCGGCGGCGGCTGGACCGGCGGCGCCGGCGGCGTCACCTGCGGACGCGGCAGGAAATACACCAGCAGGCTTTCATCCTGCTGCACGGCCAGACGCGGAGCCGGCATGTACAGCAACAGGCACGCAAGAAAAAACAGGATGGCGCCCGTGCATGCGGCTGCAGCAACATGCGCGACAAGCGCTTCCTTCCTGCGGGTGATCACAATGCGGGAGACCGATAAGGTAAGAGACGGGCACCGCACCACCAACCCCGGTGCGGAGCGCGCAAATCTAGCGGTCGCGGCGTTTACGCGCGTTTGAAATTCGTTGTCTGCTCGACAGGGACCAGTCGCCATTCACATTGAGCGCAGGCCCCGGCTCTACCGATCACCCATCGCGCGGCCACGGTGCGCGCTGGCCGGTGCCCGATGATCGGCCGGGCAGTCCCGGGCCTGGCACTGACGCTGACAAGCCGACGTCGGCACCTGCGCGCGCGCAGGGCCATCATCCGCGGGCATGTCGTCGACCTCGGCTATGCGCGTTTGCCGCTTGCCTGCCGTGCGCTGGCGCACTTCTTGCAGCGATGGCATTGGACTCAGTGCGCCGTCGCGCCGCTCAAGCTGACTGGATCGGCGCCGATACGCCTGGATTGGCGCACGTTGCGGCGGCGCGCCGGATCACCTTGCTGAATCCCGTTGTCACTGCGCGAAGTCTGCCGGCGTTGCGGCAGCGCACGCGGTCCCGCCTGCCACTTCGGTCGTTTACCATGCCTGACGCCACTGCCCGTTCTGGAGATGCCATGAGTTCTGCCGCGCCCCCGTGCTGCACGTCGCTGCTTGGCCTGTCGCTGAGCATGTTCGTCGCGCCGTGCACGCTGACTGCCGCGCCGATGGACACTCCGGTCGTCAATGCGCCTGCGTCCACGCCGCCGACGCCCGATGTGGCCTACCCGGAACTGTTCCAGGCCGTGCAGAGCGGCGAGCTGTTCGACGACCAGAAGCATTTCGTCGACTTCCTGCCGCTGCGCGACCCGGCCCTGATCAATGCCGACTATCTGGCGCAGCACGATCACCCGGGCTTCGATCTGCGCAAGTTCGTGGATGCCAATTTCGAAGAATCGCCGCCGGTGCAGACCGACGCCATCCGCCAGGACACGGCGCTGCGCGAACACATCGACCTGTTGTGGCCGAAGCTGGTGCGCAGCCAGACCCACGTGCCACCGCACAGCAGCCTGCTGGCGCTGCCGCACCCGTACGTGGTGCCGGGCGGGCGCTTCCGCGAGGTGTACTACTGGGATTCCTACTTCACCATGCTCGGCCTAGTGAAGAGCGGCGAGACCACGCTCAGCCGTCAGATGCTGGACAACTTCGCCTACCTGATCGATACCTACGGGCATATCCCCAACGGTAACCGCAGCTACTACCTCAGCCGTTCGCAGCCGCCGTTCTTCTCCTACATGGTGGAACTGCAGGCCGGTGTGGAAGGCGAGGCGGTCTATCAGCGGTATCTGCCGCAGCTGCAAAAGGAATACGCGTACTGGATGCAGGGCAGCGACGGGCTCCAGCCCGGCGAAGCCGCGCGCCATGTGGTGCGCCTGGCCGATGGCAGCGTGCTCAACCGCTATTGGGACGAGCGCGACACGCCGCGTCCGGAGGCCTGGCTGCACGACACCCGCACCGCAGCCGAAGTAAAGGACCGTCCCGCCACCGAGGTTTACCGCGACCTGCGCGCCGGTGCCGAGAGCGGCTGGGACTACACCAGCCGCTGGTTGGCCGATGGGCAGAACCTGCGCACCATCCGCACCACCGCCATCATCCCGATCGATCTCAACAGCCTGCTGTATCACCTGGAGCGCACCCTGGCGCAGGCGTGTACGCAGCCGGGCGCCGAGTGCACGCTCGATTACGCCGCACTGGCGCAGCAACGCAAGCAGGCCATCGAGGCGCATCTGTGGAACGCCGCCGGCTACTACGCCGACTACGACTGGCAGAACCGCACGCTCAGCGACCAGGTCACCGCCGCTGCGTTGTATCCGCTGTTCGCAGGCCTGGCGTCGGATGCCCATGCCAAGCGCACCGCCACCGTGGTGCGCGCGCGTCTGCTGCGCCCCGGGGGCCTGGCCACCACCGCGGTGAAGACCGGCCAGCAATGGGACGAGCCCAATGGCTGGGCGCCGCTGCAGTGGGTGGCGGTGGACGGCTTGCGTCGCTACGGCGAAGACGCACTGGCGCGCACCATCGGCGAACGTTTCCTCACCCAGGTGCAGGCGCTGTTCGCGCGCGAGCACAAGCTGGTCGAAAAATACGGCCTGGATGCCGATGCGGCCGGTGGCGGCGGCGGCGAATACGCCTTGCAGGACGGCTTTGGCTGGACCAATGGCGTGACCTTGATGCTGTTGAATCTGTATCCGGACTCAGCGACCCAGGCGGCGCCGGCCAAACGCGTGCGCAAGCCCGAAGCGGCCACGCGCTGAGCGTGCGTCAGCGGATGCCGGGCATTGCTCGGCGGCGCTGGCGGCAGCGTAGTTTCGGCAGTCGGCAGCGCCGGCAGATCACGGCAACACGCATCGCCCGATCGCTGCGCCATTGCAGGGAGCAGCAGCGTGCCCCATTGATCGCTGCTACTGCACCACCGGCCATGCACTGCCGTCATACCCCAGCCGATTGATGCCCAGGCGCGCGTCGCCGCGGTCGTCGTAGTAGTGGTAGACCAGGATGTCGCCGTCGCCATCGCGGAACACCGATTGCCCGCCTGGCCCATGCATGCTGCCCAAGCCGGACTGGATCACCGTGCCGCCGCCGTTGCGCATGTCCACACCGGCGCGATCCAGATACGGCCCGGTCACCGAGCGCGCACGCCCCACCGCGATCTTGTAGGTGCTGCTGGCGCCCTTGCAGCACGCATCGAACGACACGAACAGGTAGTACCAGCCATTGGCCTGCTGGATGAACGGTGCCTCCACCGCGCCCGGGGACGGCCGGCTCGCCAGGCTGTAGCGCGTCGTGTTGCCGGACAGCTGCTTGCCGGTGCCCGGATCGAGCTGGATCAGCTTGATGCCCGACCAGAACGAGCCGAACGCCAGCCACCACTTGCCGTTACCGTCCACTACCAGATTGCCGTCGATGGCGTTGTAGTCGTCGCTGCTTTTGGAGGTGTAGACGATGCCTTGATCCTTCCACGAGCCAGGCTTGCCGGTGCTGCTGCTGGCAAGCGCAATCGCCGAGGTGTTGGTGGCGAACTTGGAGGCGGTGTAATGCATCAGGTACTTGCCGCCGTGGAAGGACACATCCGGCGCCCACAGCTGGTTGTCCGGGTTGTAGCTGCGCACCCAGCTCGGCATGCTGCTGAAGATCGCACCCGCATTGCTGAACTTGGTCCGGTCGGTACTGGTGACCACGCCGGTGGTGGCATAGATGTAGTAACGCCCATCGCTCAACTTGAGCATCGACGGATCGTGCACGATGGTGTCGCCGCTCACCACACCCGGCCCCACTGCCGCCTGCACGGGTGCGCTGTGCAAGCCGGTCGCAACAGCGGCCAGGGTCAACAGTGACGCGGTTGCGCCGCCACGCAGCGACATTCCAGACCAGCCCCCATCCACTCCACTGCCACGAACAACGCGCATCGGCCCACTCCTTGAACAACGTAAAGACGTTTTCTGCAGGACCAATCTAGCCAAGCGGCAATGCCACGAATCCGACGCTGATCTCAGAAGCACGGCGCAGGCAACCTGGCAGCGTGTTTTGCGACGCACCTTCAACGCGGAGCGTGCGATGCAGCTGAGTGCCGGGCATGCGCATGTGGATCCAATCCCGATCGCAGCGATCGTCGTGCACAGCGGCCTGCGCCACGCATGTGTCACCGATGCGCTGCCTCGTCATCAACGCAAGGCCCTATGCGTCATTCCACCCGCACGCGCAGATCCCGATTGGCGGTCGCCGTATTGCCGCTGTAATCGCGCGCGGTAATGCGCAGGACGTAGTCGCCCGGCGGCAGCGCACCGGCTTGCCACTGCCCGCTGCCAAGACGGCCATCGCGCACCGTGTTGCCGACCATGTAGCGGAACCGCGTCACCGCGCTGCCATGCACGGTGATACCGCTATCGGGCGCGTAGGCGGTCAAGACGGCATCCGGGTCGCTGGGCATGCGGTCGAACACGATCGTCATGCGCGGCTCCGCTTCGCCGGCCAGCGGCGTGCCCTGCGCATCCAGCACCTGATAACCGAGCGCGTACAGCCCCAGACGACGACGCGGCAAATTGCGATCCACCTGGTCCCACGCCTCGACCACGATCTGCACCCCCGCCGCGCGCGGCACCTGCACCACGCCGTTGGTCACCGGCAATGGCTGTCCCGCAGCATCGAGCAGACTCAGCTTGTCGATATGCGGCGCCACATGATCCGCGTAGCCGACAAACCCCAGCTGCACCGCATTGCGCTCGAAGCCGTTGGCACCAACAGTCAGATGCACATGCGCCATGCCATTGAGCGTGCCCAGTGCATCGCCGGCACGAAATCGCGTACCGCGCAGTACGCGCATACGCTCGGGTTTGCCGTCGGCGTCAGCCAGCAGATGAAAGCGTTCCGGATCCAGCGGCTTGCCTTGCGCGGTACGGCCCACGCGCAGATGGATGTAGCCGATCGTATCCAGTGCCAGACCTTCGCTCAATTGCCCCAGCCCCCAACTGGCGTTGGGACTGGACACCTTGGCATCGGCAACCGCAACGACCGTCTGGCCGACGTCGCCGCGGATATCCAGGCCCGCATGCAGATGATCGCGACTGACTCCCTGGTAGTTGCCGCGCACCTCGCCGAGCGTGCCCACCACTTCATGCCAGCCGGTCTGCGGCTGTAACGGCCAGCGGCCCTGGGTGACGGGCAAGGGCTGCGCATCGGCCGGCCCGACCACGGGCGCGGCATCCGCGTTGGCCGCAGTTGCCGGCACCAACCGATGCACGCGCGCGCTGCCCGCGTCGCTGACGTACACCACGCCCTGCGCATCCACCGCCATCCCCGCCGGGCGCGACAGGCGTTGCATCACGTCCTCGCCGCTCATCGTCACCACATGCCCGGCACGCGTCACCTGCAGCACGCGCCCGCTTGCATCGCCCACGTACAGCACGCCGTCATGCGTGATGGCGAGCGCCATCGGCCGATACAGCAGCGGACTGAGGTCGGCAGGATCGCCACCGACCAAGGTACTGACGCTGCCATCGGGGGCAATACGGCGGATCGCGTCGTTACGCATGTCGGCCACCCACACCACACCGTGCGCATCCACCTCAAGGTCGGTCGGCGTATCCAGGCGCGCCTGATCGCCGACGCCATCGGCCATGCCGGGCAAGGCGCCGCCGGCCAGGGTGCGGACCTGTCCATCGGGCGCGATCACGCGGATGCGATCGTTGTAGGTATCGGCGACATACACGCGCCCCTGCGCATCCACCGCCACGCCCATCGGCCCATTGAAACGTGCCTGCGCCGGGGCACCATCGCGAAACCCGGCACGGCCGTCGCCGGCCAGCGTGGTCACTACGCCTTGTGGTGTGCGCTTGCGGATCGCATGGTTGCCGGTGTCGGCGATATACAGATTGCCGGCCGTGTCGAAGGCGATCCCCGATGGCGTATCGAACGCCGCGGCCGCGCCCGTGCCATCGGCAAAACCTTCGCGCCCGCCCGCGAGCGTCTGCACGCTGCCGTCGGGAAGCATGGCGCGGATGCGGTTGTTGTCGCCGCCGTCGGCGATGTACAGCGCGCCATCCGCGTCGATCGCCAGGCCGTAGGGGTCGGCAAACTGCGCCTCGGTCGCGCGGCCATCCTGCGCGCCACGCACACCGTTGCCGGCCACCCACTGCAACTGCGCCCGCCATCCCAATGGCGTCGCAGCCGGGCCCTGCGCCTGCGGCAAGGCCCTTGGCGCCGGCACCCACCACCACCATGTCGCCAGCAACGCGGTTGCGGTGGCCACCAGCACCGCACAGATCCACAGCTTGGGTCGTGTTGCCATGCAAGTCGCGTCTGTTGAGAGGAACCGCACTTTAAACGCGTTCGGCAACGTGCGAAGTTGGGTGTGGCATTGAGACGCCGCGTGCAACGCCGCGTCGAGCTGCGGCAAGCGCAAGCTCCTGCGTGCGCAGGCGAGGGATGCCGACATCCAGGCCGCGTATCATGCGCACTCTTTCACTCCAGGATGGAACGCATGGCCGTACGCTCGCTCAACGAATTTCTTGCCCACTCCAAGGAAAAGGACCTCAGCCCGGATCCGTTCGAGCTGGAAAACCCGCATCTGCTGGAAGTGCGCCTGGACGGCATGGTGTGGTCCAAGGCCGGCGCCATGGTCGCGCGCACCGGCAACGTCAAGTTCACCCGCGAGGGTCTGCTGGAACAGGGCCTGGGCAACCTGCTGAAGAAGGCCGTCAGCGGCGAAGGCATGCAGCTGATGAAGGCCGAAGGCCAGGGCCGTGTATATCTGGCCGACCTCGGCAAGCTGGTCACGCTGCTGCGTTTGAATGGCGAGGCGATCTTCGTCAACGGCAACGATGTGCTGGCGTTCGAGTCCGGTGTCGAACACAAGATCACGATGATGCGCAAAGTGGCCGGCATGCTGTCCGGCGGCCTGTTCAACGTGCGCCTGAGCGGCCACGGCATCGTGGCGATCACCTCGCACTATGAGCCGCTGACCCTGCCGGTCACCGCCGCCAGCGGCCCGGTGTTCACCGACCCCAACGCCACCGTGGCCTGGTCGGGCACGCTGACCCCGGAGCTGGTGACCGACGTGTCGATCGGCACGCTGTTTGGCCGCGGCTCGGGCGAAAGCCTGCAGATGCGCTTCGCCGGCGAAGGCTGGGTGGTGGTGCAGCCGTACGAAGAAGCCAGTTTCCAGGCCAAGGGCTGATTCAGGCCACCCGGCAGCACTAGACAATGCGCATCACACGCTACGCAGCTAGGCGGTTTTCCAGTCACGACGCGGTGCGCAGTGACAGCGGCACATCCCGGCCCACCCTGTAGGAGCGCCCCCGGGCGCGATGTGGCTTTACCGGTAACGCCACATCGCGCCCAGGTGCGCTCCTACGGTTTCCTGCATTTTGCTGCGGGCTGCACGGCTTCCTAGCTGCACTGGCCTGGCAGTGCGTGGTCGCGACATCGTGCGCATCAGATGATTGCGCACGGCATGTCGTAGGAGCGCCCCCGGGCGCGAGGGCCTTACCGGTAACGCCACATCGCGCCCGAGGGCGCTCCTACGTTTTCCTGCGTTCTGCTGCGGGCTGCACAGCTTCCGAGCTGCACTGGCTTGGCAGTGCGTGGTCGCGACATCGTGCGCATCAGATGATTGCGCTGGCGGCACGTTGTAGGAGCGCCCTTGGGCGCGAGGACCTTACCGGTAACGCCATATCGCGCCCGGGTGCGCCCCTACGGTTCTCATGGATCACACCCAGCCGCGCTTGCGGAACCATGCCAGCGGAATCACCACGCTCAGCGCGATGACGCCCAGCGCCCAGAAATAGTTGTCGTGCCCCTTCAGTTCGGGCATGTAGGCGAAGTTCATACCCCAGATGCCGACCAGCACGGTGGGCGGGATGCCGACCACCGAGGCCACCGCCATCACCTTCATCACGTTGTTCTGGTCCATGTTGATCATCCCCAGCACGCTGTCGAGCAGGAACTCGATGCGGTCGTCCATGTGCTGCTGGAATTCGCTCAGGGTGGTCAGGTCCTTGTGCAGCATTCCGATACGCTTGGCCGCATCGGCGGCGAACCAGTCCGGGGCAGCGCCATCCAGATAGGTGATCAGGCGCAGCATGCCCTGCCCTGCATTGTGCAGCCCGCCCAGCTGGCGGCCCATGCCGCCGACCTGATGCAGCATGCGCTCCAGGTCACGGGTTTTGTGCGGCTTGTCGAACACCTGCTGGGTGGTTTCGGTGACCTGGGCTTCGAGCGCCTCCAGCCGGTCTGCCAGGCGCCCGACAAGTTGATCGAACATGCGCAGCAACAAGTCGTCGGAACTGTGGCAGGGCTCGTGCTCCAGCCGCGCGACCAAGGCGTCGAACGAGCCGATGCGCTGCTCGCGCTGGGTCACCAGCATGCTCGGCGATAGCGCAAAGCCCAGCGGCGCGGTCGGACCATCGTCGTCCTGAAAGCGCGGCACGTTGAGGAACAGCACATCGCCCTGGCGGCGCACCCGGCTACTGAATTCGATCTCTCCGATGGCGGCACGATCGGGCAGCGCAAACCCCACCCGCTTGGCGGTGTCGTCCAACTCCTGCGGGGTCGGCTGGCACAGGTCGACCCAGTACCCCTGTGCGTGATGGGTTCCGGCAATCGGGTGGATCGTGATCATGCGGCAGGCCGTGGCGGTGGATGGCCGCGAGCATCCGGCCCCATCTCATCGGCGTCAACGCCAATGCACCAGCACGCTCAGCTGACAGTGGCCTTCATCGCGGCGATGTGCAGCCGCAAACACATCGTCCGCCCTTGCGGAGCCTGCGTTGCAGCACTCGTCGAGCAAGCCCAACTAAAGCGGCGGCGCACATGGCGATGTAAGGACCGGCAGTGCAGTACCGCGCCGGTCATGCCGGCGGGTCACGCCGTGCCGGCACTGCCACGCCGACCGCTCAGGCACGGATCTGCCGCTGCTTCACCGCATAGCCGATCGCCAGGATCAGGAACCACACCGGGCTGGCCAGCAAGGCCTGGCGCGTGTCCGCCTGCAGGGTCAGCAGCACCAGAACGAAGGCGAAGAACGCCAGGCACACGTAGCACATCAGTACGCCGCCAGGCATCTTGAATGCCGAAGCGGCATGCTGCTCCGGACGCTTGCGCCGGTACGCGATGTAGGCGCACAGGATCAGCGACCACACGAACATGAAGAGCACCGCCGACAACGTCGTGACCAGCGTAAACGCAGTGACCAGGTTGGGAATCAGGTACACCAGCATCGCGCCCAGCAGCAGGCACACGCAGGAAAAGAGCAGGCCGCGTGCCGGTACCGCAGCGCGCGAGAGTGTTGCGAACCCCTTCGGCGCATGCCGTTCTTCGGCAAGACCATAGAGCATGCGGCTGGTGGAAAAGATGCCACTGTTTGCCGACGAGGTGGCCGAGGTCAACACCACGAAGTTGATCAGGCTCGCTGCCGCCGGCACGCCGGCCAGCACGAACAACTCCACGAACGGGCTCTTGTCGGCCACCACCTGCCGCCACGGCGTGACCGCCATGATCGCCACCAGCGCCAGCACATAGAAAATCAAAATGCGGACCGGAATCGAGTTGATCGCCTTGGGCAGATTGCGGCGCGGGTCGGCGGTTTCTGCGGCGGTGGTGCCCACCAGCTCGATACCGACGAAGGCGAACACCGCGATCTGGAAACCGGCAAAAAAGCCACCGATGCCCATCGGGAACATGCCGCCGTCGTTCCACAGATTGCTCAGTGAGGCCACATTGCCCGACGGCGAACGGAAACCCCAGGCCACCAGTCCGGCGCCGGTGACGATCAACGCGCAGATGGCGATGATCTTAATCAGCGCAAACCAGAACTCCATCTCGCCGAACAGTTTCACCGTCACCAGATTCAATGCCAGCAGCAACAGCACGCACAGAATCGCCGGAATCCACGGTGCCAGGCCCGGAAACCAGAATTGCGCATACGCGGCAATGGCGATCACATCGGCGATGGCAGTGATGATCCAGCAGAACCAGTACGTCCATCCGCAGAAGAACCCGGCCCACGGCCCGAGCAGGTCGGTGGAGAAATCGATGAACGACTTGTAGTCCAGGTTGGACAGCAGCAGCTCGCCCATCGCGCGCATCACGAAGAACAGCATCGCGCCGATGATCAGGTAGACGAACAGGATCGACGGCCCGGCCAGACTGATCGTCTTGCCTGAGCCCATGAACAAGCCGGTACCGATCGCCCCACCGATCGCGATCAACTGCAGGTGGCGATTGGACAAGCTGCGTTGCAACTGATCGGGTGCGGACGGATCGGACATTGGCACGGCACCGGCAAGTGAACAAGCCGTCAAAAATACGAGATCGCGCCCGCCGGCACCAGCGTTTGATGCAGCTGCCGTTCGCACGACCGAAGTCGCCACAGCAGGGGAGTACCCGCCCCAACATGGTGCGTTGATCGTCGCCGTCACGCAGCCACCGGCCGCTGGCCATCTGCGAGTGCATCGGTAGGTCAGGTCTGCTGCGTGGCACTTGTCGGCGGCACGCTGCGATCCAAGCATGCATGGCGTCCATTGCATTGAAGTGCGCCGCGACTGCAATGCGCTGCCCGTCCATCTGTCCACGGACTGTCGTCCACACAGTGCAGCGTGTGGTTGTCATGCACCGACCAGCAGCCAGCCGCACACTCGCCATCCGGGACGACTATGCCGAGCCATATGACATTCGTGCGGCATCTCGCACAAACAGCGATCCCCATTCCAGTGCGGCAGTCTGCTTACGGTGCTGCGCACACTCCCGCCCGCTTCCTTGACTGCGCGCACGGACCGCATGCGGCAATAGCTGGTCTGCTGCGTAGCCGCCACCCAGGAGACTTCCATGCAATCGCGCACCCATCTATTGCTCGCCCTCGCGTTGCTCGCCCCCGTGACCGCACCGGCGGTGCAAGTCGATCCGCAGGGCCGACTCGTCGATGCGCAAGGCCAGGCGCTGCAAATCCGCGGGGTAACCTGGCCCGGCTTTGATCGCACTGCGCTGGCCGCTGCCGGTTTGCGCGACAGCACGCTGACGCAGGTTCTGGATCAGATGCAGGCTGCCGATATCAATACCGTGCGTGTGCCGGTGTGCGCAGCGGCGCTGCAGGCCAGACCAGTGGCGGCGGCAGAGGTTGCCGGCGACCCGGCATTGCGCGGGCTGGATGCATCGCGGTTGCTCGATGCGGTGGTGCGTGCCGCCACCGGACGCGGGCTGCAGGTGATATTCGCATTTGCCGATGGCCGCTGCGATGACAGTGCACCGCAACTGGGCACGCAGCAGCAGACATGGATGCGCGGTCTGACCGGCCTTGCACATCGCTACCGCGACACCACCGGTGTCATCGGCATCGATCTTGGCAGCAGCGGTTATCGCAATGCCAGTTGGGCAGGAAATGCCGCGGAGGCGGACTGGAATCGCATCGCATCGCGCGCGGCCGCCAGCGTGCTTGCCCAGGCACCACGCTGGGTGGTGGGCGTGGAAGGCGTAGGCGGCAACGTGGTGTGCAGCGACCCTGCACGCAAGGCCGCTGGCAGCAATCTGCAGCCGCTGGTCTGCGTGCCGCTATGTATCGCAGCGCGACATCTGGTGTTGATGCCGAAGCTTGCCGGCCCGGATCGCGACACGGTCGACGCGTTTGCAGCGCCGGACTTTGCGCAGCGGTTGCCTGCCACCTGGCAACGCGACTTCGGACAATTTGCGCGCGACCACGCCGTGGTCCCGGTCAGCATTGGCGGCGGTCTGGGCGATGGCGATCCGCGCGACCCGGCATGGCAAACCGCACTGAGCGCCTATCTTGCCAACACCGGATTGCGCAGCGCGGTTCTCGGCAGCTGGGAGGTGGGCAATGCCAACAACGGCGGCCTGCTGGCGCCAGACGGCAGCCCGCGCGCTGACAAGTTGCAGGTGCTGCACCAGGCCTGGGGCATCGCGCCGCCAGCCTTTGTCGCCGCATCTGCAAAAAGTGCTGGTGTAAAGGACGTCAGCAAGGCCACGACCTGGGACAGCACCTTCACCGGCACCGCGACGTATACCGGCTCCGGATATTCCGGCGGTGCGCTGCTGCTGGATCCGATCCCGAGCACCGCGTTTATCACCGCACTCAACCCGACGCAGCTGAACTTCGGCGGGGTCAAGGCCGCACTGGCTGGCGCCTATCTGGAAGTGACCGGCCCCAAAGGCAAGACCACCGTGTATGTCACCGACCTGTATCCAGAAGGCGCGTCCGGTGGTCTGGACCTGTCGCATAACGCGTTCGCGGCGATCGGCAACATGGTGGACGGGCGCATCCCGATCAGCTGGAAGGTTGTGCGCGCACCGGTCACCGGCAATGTGCAGTACCGCATCAAGGAGGGCAGCTCACGCTGGTGGGCCGCGATCCAGGTGCGCAACCATGCCTACCCGGTGGTCAAGTTCGAAGTGAAACAAGGCACCACCTGGAAGAGCCTGCAGAAGATGGATTACAACCATTTCCTCGGCGAACAACTGGGCAACCAACCGCTGTCCATCCGCATCACCGATATCCGCGGCAAGGCGATCCTGGACACGATTCCGGCACTCTACGAAGACGGCAGCCACCCTGCGTATTTCCAGCCTGGCAGTGTGCAGTTTCCGTGATTCGGGATTCGCAGTGGCGTAATGCGTCGCTGGCACATCGGTCACGCGCAAGCGAGGAACTCAACGCGGTCTACGCTAGGCGAAACGATCAACACCCCTCTCCTGTCGACGCGAGGGGCGTTGTTTGCACCCTTCGACTCGCAAGCCCTGCGCCGCCCGCGCCGCTAGCGCTGGCCTGGACGCCGAGCGGGATTGGAGTAGCCAAGTGGGGTTGGAGTAAGAACAAGGCGCGAAGCCTCGACATGTTCATCGTTGCCCGAAGACATCCGTCTCGCTCTCGACGTCTCCTCCAGGCAACGCTCCTTGAGCCAGCTGCGTCGCAGACAACGTTGTAAGTGCGGCAGTCGTCTCCACACAGGACGCAGCTCGCTCGCCTCATGCGAACAGCACGACTGCGCAACTTGCCATCACGCCCTCACCCGCCGGCAAGACCACCGCCGACACGCCCCGGCAAGGCCTGATCGTCTTCCTCGTCGAGATTGCCCACCTCCTCGCGCAGGCCGCCTTGTTGCGGCGCCTCCTCGACGGGGATCTCGTCGCCGTTCGTATCCGGATCCGGGGTGCCATGGACCGACATGGCTGCAGCAAAGCTGGTCATGGGGCGTGCAATGCGAGAGGTAAGGTGCATGACTGAGTCCGTGCGTTCGGGTAATGCGGCGACGCTAGGCCGGAGGGCGCTACCGGGTTGTGAGCCGGACGGCGGGAGCCGTAACGCCATGTTGACGTCGCTCGGCGACGAGGTGCGGCGGCCACGCGTGGCGCACGGAGCACCGCGCCGCCTATCGTCCATGTCAACACCGCTGTGACCGACAGCACGCAGCGCACCGGCACGGGGGCACCGCCTGCCACCGGCGACATCGCAACGGTCCAGCGCCGCCCGCCCGACCATCGCTATCATGCGTCCTCATCCCCGAGACCATGCCATGCTCTGTCGCATCCTGCTCGCACTTCTGCTGACCTGTGGTACCGCGCACGCTGCCACGCCGGCGTCTCGGCTGGATGCGGTGCTGCACGCTGGCGTCTTGCGTGTATGCACCACCGGCGACTATCGCCCCTATACGTTGTTGCGCGCCGACGGCAGCTTTGAAGGCAGCGATATCGCGCTGGCGCAATCGCTGGCCGATAGTCTCGGCGTGCGGACCAGTTTTGTGCGCACCAGCTGGCCGCAGCTGCTGCCCGACCTGCTGGCCGACCGGTGCGAGATTGCCGTTGGCGGTATTTCGGTGACCTTGCAACGGCAACGCCAGGCCAGCTTCAGCGCGGTGCTGGATGTGGACGGCAAGATCCCGCTAGTGCGCTGCGCCGACCAGGCACGCTATCGCAGCGTTGCCCAGCTCAATCGCCCCGAAGTGCGCGTGATAGAACCGCCGGGCGGCACCAACGAAGCCTTCGCACGGCGCGAATTGCCGCGCGCGCAGCTGCGGCTGTTTGCCGACAACACCACCATCTTTCAGGAGCTGCTGGAGCGACGCGCCGATGTCATGATCACCGACGCGTCCGAGGCTGTGTACCAGCAGGCTCGCCTGCCTGGCCTATGTGCCATCGCACCCGAGCAGCCGCTGCAATACAGCGAAAAAGCCTTCCTGCTGCCACGCGATGACACCGCATGGAAAGCCTATGTAGACCAGTGGCTGCACCTGAGCAAGGCCAGCGGCGAGTACGTTCGTATTGTCGAGGCCTGGCGCAGGCCTTGATTCGGGATTCGGGATTCGGGAGTCGGGAGTCGGGAGTCGCAACAGCGCTGCTGCGCTCATGTCGCGACGCGCTGAAGCGCTTGCTCTTGTTCTTGCGAATCCCAAATCCCAAATCCCGAGGCGCACAGCGCCTGCCTAAACGATCTTGGTTCGCCGCCACCAGCGCGATACCTGTTCTTCGCGGATCAAGGTAAACAGGCCGGCGCCCAGGATCAGCGCGATGCCCACGCCCATCGGCCAGTCCAGATGGTCGTGGAACAGCAGGTAACCGAACGCGATCGCCCATAGCATCTGGCTGTATTGCGTGGGCGCCAC
Source organism: Xanthomonas sp. 10-10 (assembly GCF_040182365.1). Classification (NCBI taxonomy): domain Bacteria; kingdom Pseudomonadati; phylum Pseudomonadota; class Gammaproteobacteria; order Lysobacterales; family Lysobacteraceae; genus Xanthomonas; species Xanthomonas sp. 10-10. Next base: position 857,115 of record NZ_CP144460.1, on the reverse strand, counting down.
CACGCTGACCGGCGCCAGCCGCGTGGCGTACATCATGCAAATGGCCGCCAGCCCCGCAAGCAGGCCGTAACCGGCCAGCAGGCCCCATTGGTAAAGCGACGGCCAGACGAAGCTCGGCAGCATCAGGATGCCGCCCATCACCAACGGCCCGATCACGCCGGCCCCGTACAGCGTCAACCGTTTTTCGCTATGCCCGGCCATGCGCAGGGCGATCACCGAGATCGCACCGACCAGGCCGCACACGATCGCCGCCACATGCCCGTGGGTGAGATGCCGAAACCCGGGGCGCAGCACGATCAGCACACCGATAAAGCCGACGATCACCGCCGTCCAGCGCCGCCAGCGCACTTCCTCTTTCAGAAACACCACCGACAGCACGGTCACGAAGATCGGCATCAGGAAGATCAGCGCAAACGCTTCGGCCATCGGCAAGGTGGTGAAGGCAATCACCGAGGTGAGATTACCGATGGCGCCGGTGAGCGCGCGCAGCAGCCACAATGCCGGCTGCTTGGCCATGACCAGTTCGCGCAGCTGGTCGTCGGGCTTCTTCAGGAACGGCACCGCCAACAGCATCAGCAAGGCGCCGAGAAACAGCACCTCGTACACGGGCAGCGTCCCTTCGAGCAGCTTCACGAAGGCATCGCTGATCGAATAGGCCGCATAACACGCAAAACCGAGCAGCACACCTTTGAGCATCACGCGCCTCGTGCCTTCGATGACGCCCCACGCGGAAGGAGCGCGGGGAACGCAGCCATTATGCAGTGCGCGTGCGTCCTGCTGGCCGGATGATCCCGCTATTTCGTCCCAAGGCGCCCCTGCCAGATCGTGCGAAGACGCCTGCCCTGAGCGCCTGGCCGTGGACCGTCGCCAGGCGTGCAGGGCGCTCGCGCAAGGCCGTACGTGAGCGAACCTGGGCGGGGCTCGCGCAAGGGCCGGCAGTCGTGGAGGCCTGGCGGCATCCCCGTCGTCGCAGGCCAGGCCCATCATCCCTGGGCAGGCACCGCGTGCACGTCGCGCCGTTCCCCGTCAGCGCCAGCAAACGCTGCAATGTATCGCGCATGCATCACCACGTTTTTAACTCGTCGCCTCGTCGGTTACGATGCCGCCAAGCTCTTCCCCTGCGACCACGTGACCCACTACTCCGGACCGTTGCTCACCCTTCCCGATGCCCAGGCGCTGCTGGCCGCACGCAGCGCCGGCCTTGCCACCTGGACCGGGTCGCTGGATCTGGGCCGCGGCAGCGATACCGTGCAGCTCGACGCGCAGACATGGCAGTGGCGGGGCATGGGCTTTCCCTATCCGGGCAAGCTCAAGGACCGCACGGTGTATTTCTGGGGTGGCGACGATTTTGCGCCGATCTCGCGCTTCGGCAGTGCACTGATCAAACTGGTACCGACCGAATGGGGCGCGCCCACTTTCGAGATCGATGGCATCAAGATGCTGCCGTCTGCACAGATATCGCCGTTCGAAGATGCGCGCCGCAAGGTGGCGCTGGTGAACCCACGCGGCAAGATCGTGCTGGACACCTGCGGCGGCCTGGGGTATTTCGCGGCCTGCGCGCTGGAAGACGGCGTGGCGCAGTTGCTCTCCTTCGAAAAGAACGCCGACGTGCTGTGGCTGCGCACCCTCAACCCGTGGTCGCCGAATCCGGAGGCGGCCGATGCCGGCGGGCGCCTGCACCTCACCCATGCCGACATATCGCAGCAGATCGCCACGCTGGCGGACGATTCGGTCGACGCCATCCTGCATGACCCGCCACGTTTCGGTATCGCCGGCGAGTTGTATTCGCAGGTGTTCTACGACCAACTGGCGCGCGTCCTGCGCCGCGGCGGGCGGCTGTTTCATTACACCGGCGCGCCCAACAGACTCACCAGCGGCCGCGATGTGCCCAATGAAGTGGCCAAGCGTCTGACCAAGGCCGGCTTTACCGCCCAGCTCGCACTGGATGGCGTGCTCGCCACGCTGCCTGTGCGGCGCTAGTTTTCTGGCCCGGCCATGCCGCCGGGCCGATCTGCGATACTGCACCGCCCTCGACACGGACGTTGCATGCGCACGCATCTGGCCACCTTTTCTTTAGCTGCGTCGTTGATGGCGCTGTGCGCCCCGGCACGCGCGCAGACCGCGCCGGCACAGCCGATGTCGGAAGTCACCGCGCGGTATCCGGTAACCACCGCAACGCTGGCCGGGCGCCTGATCCGGCTGGGCGAACGCGATGGCAAATGCGCGGTCTTGCGCGACAACGAGGTGCTGCCACTGGGTGTGCATGCCCCCTGCTACTTCAGCATCAACCGCGAGCACGGCGCGCAGGTACATCACTTCAATGGCAGCGACATCGTGTTGGTGCAGCATGCGCATCCCACCGCGCGCGCAGATTGGGACGTCGCCCGCTATGGGCCGATCTGCGCGTTCGAATCGCAGTCGGTGCGCGAGGTCGACGGGGTGCTGGAGCCCGGCACCGTTGCCAGCTCCTGGCAGTGCGATCCCACCGCCGGCGCCGACCAGAAGCAGTTCGTCTATAGCTACGACACCTGGCCCAAACGCAACCTGCAAAAGCCTGCGCGCAAGCAACGCACGCCATGACGACGACGGCATGCACGCATACGGTGCGGCAGCGCGGCTGCCGCGTTCGCGTGCTGCATTGGTGATCAGCGTCCGCTCAACACATGCCTGCCTGCAGCGCATGGACGAACGCACCACATCAAGCGCAGGCGACTATTTTCCGGATGACCACAGCGCTCACCGGCGCCTGCGGCGACACGCGCTCCACTCGGCGTAAGCGAACCAGACGATGAGGGCCAACAGCGTGCAGGTCAGTGCGGCATCCCAGCCGATGGAAATCCAGAACCGCTGCGGGTCGCTGTCGGCATGGAAGATCCTGGCCGGGCGGCCGCGGATGACGCTGACATAGCGCTGTCGGGCGATCGCCTCCAGCAGCAGCCATAGCCGTCCACAACATGCGATTGTCACCATCAGTACCACCGCGCGCACCAACCATGTCTGGAGGGCACGGTGCCCACGCGTGCGCGCCGGCGGAGAGACAGTGCGGGGCTTTTTCACCCGGGTGTCCAGGCAGTTGCGGGGCGCGCAGTGTACGTGAGCGATCGCGCGCGACACAGGCGTTGAGGATTGTCTGCGCGGATTGAAGGCGATCGCAGCGCCACTGAACTGGTGTTGCAACGCGCATGGACAAGGCGTGCGGCTATACTGCCGGCGCAGCGTACGCAACTGCGTGCATGGAAGGCTTCACGCTGCATTCGTCTCAAGGAAGATGGCCTGCACAACGCGATACCGATGTCCGGACGCTTCCTTGAGTTCCTGCGGGTTTGCCACTCGATGGCAACCGCGTTGTATCAAGGATCTCACTTTGAAGACGTTCACCACCCTGTTGCTGGTCTCCCTCAGCCTGTTGCTCTCTGCGTGCGGGGGCGGCGTCACGTCCGGCGCATCCAAGCTGTCTTCCAGCGATTACCTGCTGCACAACGTGTCGGTCTGGAATGGCGTGGTAACCATCATCGACCCGTGGGTGTCGGGCGAGCGCGGGCAGAGCCTGATCGCCGATGCCGTCGCGCACAAACCGCTGGGTGGGTACAAGACGGCGCTGGGCAGCCAACGCAAGGCATTGGCGGCCAATACGCAGGCCAATACCGCGGTGGCCTCGGGCGTGCCGGACAACGCCAAGGACCTGGACACCAAACTGTCGGCCTACCTCAAGAGCGCCGATACGATGATGGCCGCGCTGGAACGCTTCGCCTCCCTGCCCGATGGCTACACCAATGCCGAACTGGAGCCCTTGGCCAAGGATCTGGAATCGGTCTCCAACCAGCTCAATACCGACATGGAAGCCTTGAATACCGCACAGCGCGCATATTCCGCCGAGCACAAGATTCCGCTGCAGCAAGCCCGCCAGTAACACCTGCTGCCATCGCTCGCCCGCTCAGGCCATGCCGACCTGTCCGGGCGACCGACTTAACAACGGGCCGGTCCGGGTCCGTGGGGTGATGCCCAGGTCCGGCACGAACGCCGGCCGCGTGCAGCACTCACCGAGCGCATCGCGCCTGCAGCGCCGCTCACAGACTGCCCGTCGCATGCCACCGGCTCAGCACACCGCCCATTGATCGCGCCCTGCAGTCTTGGCGGCGTACAGCGCCAGATCGGCCTGGCTCAACAGCACGTCCAGTCCTGCCGCCGGGGTCACGCTCACCGCGCCCATGCAAAAGCGCACCGGCCGCTGTGCGGGCAAGCCGGGGATCTCGATCGCCGCCACCGCATTGCGCAACCGGGCAAACACCGCTGGAATTTCGTCCACACCGCAGCCCGGCAGCACCAGCAGGAATTCTTCGCCGCCCAGTCGGCCCAGGCGGTCGTGGGCGCGCAGCGCCAGCTGCGAGGCGCTGGCCAGCGCCTTGAGCACCGCATCGCCACTGGCATGGCCGTGCACATCGTTGATCAGCTTGAAGTGATCCAGGTCGATCAAGGCCAGCATGCAGGGCGTGTGGGTGCGCAAGGCATGGTCGATCTGTTGCTGCGCCTCGGCGCGGATGGCGCGGCGGTTGGGCAGGCCGGTGAGTTCGTCTCGCATGGCCAGCCGCGAGAGTTGCCGGCGATGGCGTGCGACAAATGCCAGCACGATCAGCGCGCCCACCAGCAGCAGGCAGGCGGCACAGAGCGCGATCCACAAGGCGCGCTGGCCGGCTTCGCGTGCCTCCAGCGCCAGCTGCGCGGTTTCGCTGCGACGGCGCAACTCGGCGTTTTCCGCTTCGCGCCGGGCATCTTCATAGCGTGCCTGCAGCCGCAGCATCACCGTATCGCGCTGGCGGTCCAGGTTTTGCGCGCGCAGCGCGTTGGCGCGCTGCAGCTGCTGGTAGGCCTCGGCATGCCGCCCTTCCACCGCCAGCGCCTGGGCGATGGCATCGACCAGCTCCGCACGTCCACTCAAGCTCAGGTTGGGGTCGTCGGCCGCCTCGGCCGCGACGATCGCGCTGCCGAGACTGGGCGATTTCAGAGCGGTCAAGGCCTGCAACAGGATCGCGTGGCAGGCGGCGACCCGGCCGATATTTCCCTGCGCCTGCATCAACGGCAGCGCCTCGCGCGCCATGGCCAGCGCCGCTGCCGCGTCGCCGGTCTTGATCAAGGCTTCGCTGGTGCTGGTCAGCGCTGCGGCCACGCCGGCCTGATCCCCCAGCTCGCGGCTGAGCGCCAGCGCGCGCCGGAAGTGCAGCAAGGCGGCGGACGGTTGCTGCAGTGCCAGCGCGCTGCCGTATTCGTATTCGATCAAGCTGCGCTGAAAGCGTGCCGGCTGGTCGTGCAGGCGCGCCAGGGCACGTTGCAGATAATCCTGGGCGTCGTTGTCGTCGACCACCCGGCCTGCGACGCGGCTGGCCAGCGACCCCAGCTGGGTCAGGCCATCCAGCTCCAGGCCAAGCAAGTGTTCGCGCGCGGCGCATTGGTAACTGGCCTGCGCCGCACTCCAGGCCTCGTCGCTGCTCCCGGAGGCCAGCATGCTCCACATGTCGACCGCTTCGATCTCGCACAACAGATCGCTGCGCCCCAGCGCGCGCGCCTGCTGACGCAAGCCGTTCAGCCGCGCCACCATGCTGCGGTTGGGGTTTTCGCGCACGTCGCTGAGCGCCTGCACGATGTCCAGCCATAGCCGCGCCTGCGCCGCATTGCCATGCAACTGGTCCAGCAGGCCGTGGGCCTGGGTGAGCGCGGCCTGGCGCGCATCGCTGTCTTCCAGCGAGATCAGCACGCGCGCCTGCGCCAGCAGCGCCCAGAACTGCGCATCGCGGTCGCCATCGGCGCGGGCCTGCTGCAATGCATGCTGGGCGATCCGCAACGCCTGCATCGGGTCGTCGAGCGTGGCCGATTCGATGGCCTTCCAGGGCTGCGGCTGCGCCCAGGCCGTAGTGCTCACCAACAGCAACAGGCAGGCAGCGAGCAGGCGGCGCCAGGCGATCGCAGGCATGCTCAGCGCCCCCTCACTGCGAGGGGGGGCCACACCGCATGCACACGCTTGCCACCGCACTGCACCTGACCTGGCCGGGGCTGGCTGTTTGCTGCGGCATCTGAGGGCACTCCCGTGGTCGGACAGCGGTGGAATCGCGCGAGCTGCACGGCAATGCGCGCGCTCGATGGCATACGGCTGCAAGGATGACCTGTGGAAGCGGCCGAGGCCGTGACAAGCTTTCATGGTCGAGCCCGTTATCGGCCGGAATATGCAAGTCTTGAATCGGGTGGATGAAGCGGTTGGCCGCGCCGGGTTGTCTGCATGCGAGGCCAGCAGGCCGTCGCGTCTTATGACGCGGCGGCTTTGCGGATCGGCGGGCGGTGGACGACGCTTGCTCGCGTCGCCGCGCTCTGCGGCGCCGCGCGGCGTGTAGCGGAGGCCGGTCACGTGCTGTCGATCGATGCGGGCTTGCCGCAGCACCCAGCGCACAGACACTTCGAGCGCCAGCACCACGCCACCGCCGTATCGGCACGATCGGGATATGCGCGGCGCAAACCTGCCTTGCCCGACCGCCCATGACAGACGCCACGGCGCAGCCACGTAAACTTCGGCACGGCAGCTGCCGCCCCTGATCGTCTGGAGAAGCCGTGACCTTGCCCCTGCACCGCCTGCTCACCCTGATGGCCGTCGCGCTGCTGACGGCCTGCGCCACCCAGGCACCGCGCGCGCCGCAACGCTCGCCGGAGGCAGTCAAGGCCGATATCGCGCGGCGCCTGCCGGCCAGCCTGCCCGACCGCGCGGGCTGGGCCAACGATGTCTACGTCGCGCTGTCGTCGCAGGCATTGGACACCAGCGCCGATCACATCTGTGCCGTGCTGGCGGTGACCGAGCAGGAGTCGACCTACCAGGCCAACCCGGTCGTGCCCAATCTCGGCAGGATTTCGCGCGCGGAGATCGACCGCCGCGCCAGCGCGCACCACATCCCGGCCTTCATGGTCGATGCCGCCCTGCGCATCTCCTCGCCGGATGGCCGCAGTTACGCCACCCGTATCGCCGCAGCGCGCACCGAGCAGGAGCTGAGCCGCATCTTCGAAGACTTCACCGGCAGCGTGCCGCTGGGCGCGCGCCTGTTCGACGGGCTCAATCCGGTGCACACCGCCGGGCCGATGCAGGTCAGCATCGCGTTTGCCGAACAACATGCCGCGCGCTACCCGTACGCGCCCGACAGCTCGATCCGCCACGAGGTGTTCAGCCGCCGCGGCGGGTTGTGGTTCGGCACCACCCATCTGCTGGGCTACCCCGCCAGCTACGACGCGCTGCTGTACCGCTTTGCCGACTTCAACGCCGGTTGGTACGCCAGTCGCAATGCCGCTTTCCAGGCCGCGCTGAGCAAGGCCAGCGGGATCGCGCTTGCGCTGGACGGCGACCTGCTCACGCCCGGCGCCAGCCTGGAGGCACCCGGCGGCACCGAGCGCGCCGCACGTGCGCTAGGCAGCCAGCTGGCGATGAGCGACCGGCAGCTGCGCCGCGCCCTGGAAGCCGGCAGCACCGCCGATTTCGAAGACACCGAGCTGTATCGCCAGGTATTCGCACTGGCCGAGCGCAGTGCCGGCAAGCCGCTACCGCGTGCCGTGCTGCCCGGCATCACCCTGGACAGCCCCAAGATCACCCGCACGCTGACCACTGCCTGGTTTGCGCAGCGGGTCAACGAGCGCTGGAAGCGCTGCATGGGCAAGTAGCCGCAGGTGCCGCGGGCCGCGCGGCAACGACGGCACCACGCCTGACACCTTCGTTCCGCAGCAAGGCACGACGTTTGGCAGGGTCGCTTGCCCTGCCCGCACACGTAGCATGCGAGGTTGCACCGCCGTTGTCGGCGCGCACCCTTTTGATGAGGTCCACATGCCTACACCGTTGCCGTTGCGCCACCTGCTCACCGCCCTGATGACCGCCCTGCTGCCCGCCGTGGCCAGCGCGCAGGCAGCGGGCGTGACTGAAGCCGATTACGCGCGTGCCGAGCGCCTGATCTACTACGCCGCGCAGCCGCTGGTGGACCACGCCGCCACCCGCATCGACTGGCTGGACGCCACGCATATGGTCTATGTCGATCACGATGCCAAGGGCAACCGGCTGCTGCAGCTGGATACCACCACCGGCAAGACCGCACCGATCTTCAAACAGTCCGCGCTGGTCGCCTCGCTCAATACGCTCCTGAAGACCGGCGACAAGCCGCTCAAGGCCGACACCTTCGCGCCGGTGGTCAAGGTCACCGCCGATGGCCGCTACCGCCTCAACGTGCGCGATACCGCCGTGGTCTGCGACGCGCGTGCGCGCTGCAGCAAGCTGTATGCGCAGGACAAGCCCGAACCGGGCGTGCTGTCGCCGGACAAGCGCAGCGAGGCCTTCATCCGCAACTGGAACCTGTGGGTGCGCGAGCTGGCTACCGGCAAGGAAACCCAGCTCACCCGCGATGGCGTGGAAAACTTCGGCTACGCCACCGACAACGCCGGCTGGCAGCACAGCGACAACGCCATCGTTGCGTGGTCGCCGGACTCGCGCAAGATCGCCACCTTCCAGCAGGACCAGCGCAAGACCGGCGACATGTACCTGGTCAGCACCAAGCTTGGGCATCCGGAACTGCAGTCGTGGAAATACCCGCTGGCCGGCGACAAGGACGTGACCATGATCGAGCGCGTCATCATCGACGTGCCCAGTGCCAGCGTGGTGCGGCTGAAGATGCCCGCCGACCAGCACCGCTCCACGCTGTGCGACGACGTCAGCTGCTCGCCGGGCCTGTGGGACGATGTGAAATGGGCGCCGGACAGCAAGACCCTGGCGTTCGCCTCGACCTCGCGCTTCCACAAGCAGGTCTGGCTGCGTATCGCCGATGCCGGCACCGGCGCGGTGCGCACCGCCTTCGACGAAACCGCCAAGACCTATTACGAAAGCGGCCAGGTCGCCGCCAACTGGGCCTACCTGCCCGGCAGCAACGAGGCCGTGTGGTTCTCCGAGCGTAGCGATTGGGGCCAGCTGTATCTCTACGACCTGGCCACCGGCAAACCCAAGCGCGCCATCACCACCGGCGAAGGCAACGTCACCGAACTGCTGCGCGTGGACCCGGTGACGCGCACGGCATGGTTTGTCGGCGTGGGCAAGGTGGCGGGCGTGGACCCGTACTACCAGCAGCTGTGGAAGGTGAGCCTGGACGGCGGCGAGCCGGTGCTGCTCACGCCCGAGGTCGCCGACCACAGCATCGCGCTGTCACCCGATGGCAAGCGCTTTGTCGACACCTATTCCACCTCGGTCACGCCGCCAGTGAGCGTGCTGCGCGATGCCGCCGACGGGCGCACGCTCAGCACCATCGCCACCGCCGACATCAGCCGCCTCAAGGCCGCCGGCTGGGTGCCGCCGGAGCCGATCACGGTCAAGGCGCGCGATGGCAAGACCACGCTGTACGGGCTGATGTTCAAGCCCAGCAACTTCGACCCGGCACGCAAGTACCCGGTGATCGACTACGTCTACCCCGGCCCGCAGACCGGCTCGGTCCGCGGCCGCAGCTTCCTGGCCGGCCATGGCGACAACCAGTCGCTGGCCGAACTGGGCTTCATCGTCATCGCCATCGACGGCATGGGCACGCCGTGGCGCTCCAAGACCTTCCACGACACCTGGTACGCCAACATGGGCGACAACACCCTGCCCGACCAAGTGGCCGCGGTGAAGGAACTCGGCCAGCGCTACCGGTGGTTCGACACCAGCCGTGTCGGCATCTGGGGGCATTCGGGCGGCGGCAATGCCTCCACCGCCGCGATGCTGCGCTACCCGAACTTCTTCAAGGTGGCCTGGTCGGAAAGCGGCAACCACGACAACCGCGGCTACGAGGACGACTGGGCCGAGAAGTATCACGGCGAGCACATCGTCAACAAGGACGGCACGTCCAACTACGACGACCAGGCCAACGCCACCCACGCCAGCAAGCTCAAAGGCAAGCTGATGCTGGTGCACGGCACGCTGGACGACAACGTGCCGCCGTACCTGACGTTGCTGGTCGCCGATGCGCTGATCAAGGCCAACAAGGACTTCGACATGCTGATGCTGCCCAACGCCAAACATGGCTACGGCGAGCTCACTCCCTACGTCGCCCGCCGCCGCTGGGACTATTTCGTGCAGCACCTGCTCGGTGCCACGCCTCCGGCGCAATATCAAATGAAGCCGATGCCGGAGAAGTAAGCGACGCTGGATGCGGCATCGTCGACCATCGACGGTGCCGCGCGGTCGAGCCATTGAACCGGGAGCGCAGGGACAGCGGCGATGCAGCTGGCCTGCGCCGTCGTGCCGCCCCGGTCATGGGCACCACCAGACCCCCAAGAACCGTAGGAGCGGACCCGGCCGCGACGCCTTACCCGCGCACGCAAACGCCGCAACACCGCATCGCAAAAGATGGAGGCGCGCACACCGCAGTTGACGCATCAAGCTGCATGCATCATCACCGCAGGCACGCTAGATCATGCGCCCCATCAGGCAACACCTGATGGAACGCCAACCCCTTACTTCGCGGTCCCGCCACCCAGCTGCTTGCTCAAGAACGCCAGCAAGCGCGTGTAGTACTCGCGCCGATGCGCCTCGGTGTAGAAGCCGTGGCCCTCGTTGGGGAAGTACAGCGACTCCACCGGTACGCCGGCCCCCTTCAAGGCGCGCTCCATGGCCTTGGTATGTTCGATCGGCGCGCGCTCGTCCTTGCCGCCGGCCGCCAGAAACACCGGCACCTTGATCTGCCGTGCCAGCGTCACCGGCGAGCGCGCGGCCAGGGTGTCGCGTGCGCCCAGCCAATCGACCGTCCAGTTCCTGGCCCAGCGCGCGGAGCGCCCGGTATCGCGTGCCATCATGTCCAGATCGTAGACACCCACATAGCCGGCCGCGCAGCGATACAGCGCCGGCTCCCTGGCCACGCCCATCAGCGCCGCATACCCGCCGTAGCTGGCGCCATAGATGCAGATGCGCGATGCGTCGGCAATGCCTTCGCCGATGGCCCAGCGGGTGGCATCGGTGACATCGTCCTGCATGCGTCCGCCCCACTCCCTGGCACCGGCCTGGGTAAATGCATAGCCGTAGTTGGCCGAGCCGCGGTAGTTGACGCGCAGCACTGCGTAGCCGGCTGCCGCCAGCAGCTGGGTGTCGTCATCGAATTCCCACTTGTCGAAGATCCCGAACGGGCCGCCATGCGGCATCACGATCAACGGTCGTGGCGTGCCGGCTTGCGCATGCAATGGCTGGGTGAGATAGCCATGCAGCAACAGGCCATCGCGCGCCTTGAAGCTCACCTGCCTGGTCGCCGGCACGCCATCGGGCGCAAACCATTCGCGGCGGCTGAACACCCGGTCGGCCTTCTTGCTGACCGTGTCGAACAGGTAATAGTCACCGTTGTTGCGATCGCTCCACACATACACCAGCACCAGGCGGCGGTCGCTGGTGGCCGAGGTGATATAGACCGCGTTGCCGTCGAAGGCCTTTTCCAGGCTGCGGTACAGCCTGGCGGTGGGCGACGTCTCGTCGAAGAAACGATTGCGCACGCGATCGCTCATGTACGACGCACCGATCGGCGTGGTGCCATCCAGATCGCGCAGGATGCGGTATGGGTCCACGGTATCGTCGTGCAACAGCGGTGTCGTCTTGCTGGTTGCCGGGTCCCACGCTACCAGCACATCTGTACCGGCCGCCTGCTCCACCTGCAGATACGCGCGGCTGCCATCGGCGGAAAACCCCAGCGGAAACTGGCGCTGCTTGCTGCTGGCCGCATCGTTGATGAGCCGCCACGGCGCATCGTCGCTGTCGCGGTAATACAGCTTGCTGACATTGCTGATGTCCAGGCCGTTGGCAAAGCGGATACGCCCTTGCTGATCGGTCACAAATCCTGCCCGGCGTACCGGCGAGGTGGCAACGGTCGTGCGCCGGCCGGTCTGGATGTCCAGCTTGTCGATGCGGACGTTGGGATCGCCCACGAACGGAACCGCCGACACCAGGATGTTGCGCGCGTCGCCCGGCAAGGTATCCAGCATGTAGGTGGCCGGGTCCAGGTCCATCTTCAACTGCGCGCCGTTGATGTCCGGGTTGGTGCCGTACGGGCTGGCCAGCAGTCGAGCATTCTTGCCGTCGGCATCGATGGCATGCAGCTGGCCGATCGCCACCGGCTCGTCGCGCGAGCCCAGCCGCTGCGCCATCGACACCACGATGCGCTCATCGCTGGCCCACCAGAAATCGTCCACCACGCTGTTGACGCCGCCGGTGACCTTGGCCGTGGCCACCTTGTCCTGCCGCCGCACGATGCCCAACACGGTGCGATCTTCCAGCGGCATGGTCAGTGCGAAGTACGCACCGGACGGCGAAATCTTGATCCGCTCGAACTGATCGCTCTTGAGATACGGCACCAGATCCACGCTCTCCGGCGCGCCCTGCGCGTATCCCGGGCTCGCCACTCCCCACGCCAGCACACTCAGCACGCCCATCATCCAGTCACGCATATCGCCCCTACGATCTGTCCTTGAGAGGCGCATGGTGGCAAACGAGCGCTGCCGCGTCTACGCGTACGCGATTCCCCGCACGGGATTGCAACGCAGAAACTGCACGCACATTGGCTGGTGCGGCGCGCACCGAACCTACACCGATCCGCGTTGCAAGTGGGCGACCCGCATGCAACACCTCAACCTGCCAACGGCGGCCGCTGGCCAAGCAAGCCGATACGCCGGAACCACATCTCCAACGGCACCGTCACCAACGGCGGCAGCGCGGCCAGCAAGCTCAGCGCCCAGGCCCACCACGGCCAGCGCAGCCGCAGCGCGGCGAGCACGCTGACCAGTACGTAAAACAGAAAGGCACCGCCGTGCAGGCGACCGAACAGCCACACCACCGCCTCGGTGGTCTGTGTGCCGTACTTGAGCAACATGCCGAGCAACAGCCCGGCCCAGGTCACGCCTTCGATCAAGGCGGCAACCGCAAACAGCCGCCCCATCGGCGACAACGTAGCAGCAGAACGCATGCAACACTCCAGTGGACACAAAGGATTGCCGCGACGCGATGGCGGCGGCGACGCCCGCTGGCAGCGGCAGTTTACAGGTCAGCGACGTCGATGCGTGGCGCTGCCGGCACGCAAGCGGCCCGCTGCCCGGCGCAGCGGGCATGCATCCCGGCGATAATGCCGGCACTGTTGTCCTGAAAGCTCAGACCATGCGCATTGCCCCGGTGCTGTTGTTGCTGCTGATCGCCTTATTGCCCGGCACCGCGCTTGCGCTGCGGGTGCACGATGGCGACCTGCTGTTCGTTACCGCGGCACGCACCGGCCTGAGCGGCGCCATCGACGACGCGACCGCCACACGGGGCGAGCTCAGCTTCGACCATGTCGCGCTGGTGGCGCATGCCGGCGATACGCAGGTGGTGCTGCATGCGGACGAACATGGCTCGCGCGAGCAACCCTTGCAGGCGTTCATCGATGAAGCCACCGCCAGGCACCGGCAGGTCGTCGTGTACCGGCTCACCCCCGAGCATCGCGTTGCCATCTCCGATGCCATCGCGCAGGCGCGGCGCATGCTCGGCAAACCGTACAACCAGACCTACGTGCAGGACGACAACAGTTATTACTGCTCGGACTTCATCGAGCGCGCCTTCCGCGCACATCACGTGTTTGCGCTGCAACCGATGAACTTCAGGAACCTGCAGACCGGTCAGGTGTCGCCATACTGGACCGAGTTCTATCGCAGCAAGGGCATGGCCGTGCCGCAGGGCCTGCCCGGCACCAATCCGAACGATATGGCCACGGCCGCGGCGTTGCGCGTGGTTGGTCGTCTGAACTGAGCAAGTGTGCTCCCGGGTTTTCGATGATTCCGCGGGCGCTCAAGTTCTTCGAGCGTCGGGAACCTGGCAGCGGCCCGTGTTATACGTTGCCATGTCAGTCGCGTCTTCCGGCAATGCTGGCATCGTCGATGTCGGCACGCACCCAACGCGACAGAACCGGCACGCGCGGTCCGCCACGTATCGACAGCCAGCTCTCGTCTGCACCGCTGCAACGGCACCACGCTTCACCACATGCAGGAGGCTGTATTGAACAAGCTGTTATCGGCTGGATTGGGACTGTTGCTACTGATTGGCTGCGGCAAGGCACCACCGCCAGCACCGACACCCACTGCCGCAGCGGCACCAGCGTCCACAGCGCGTACGCCCGCTCACGCGCCTGGTGGCCAGCGTGGCGATGGTCAACCGTATGAACTGGCCGATACCCAGGTCTGGGATGTGCCCGATCCGGCAACAGGTCGAACCTACCAGGTCTTCGTCGCGCTGCCACGTGGCTATGCGGACAATCCGCAGCGCCGCTACCCGGTGCTGTATGCCACCGATGGCGACTATGCGTTTCCACTGGTCAAGCAGATCGCGCGTCGTTTGAACGGCGAAGGGCCGGCCATCGCCGATTTCATTCTGGTCGGGCTGTCCTACGCCGTCGGCGACGAGCCCATGCCGAGCCGCAGACGCGATTACACGCCCACACCGGAGGATGGCCCGGGCGCAGCGCCGGTTGCCACCCACGGCAAGGGTGCCGACTACATCCGTTACCTGCGCGATCGCGTACTGCCGTTCGTTGCCAACCGTTACCGAACCGACGAACAGCGGCGCCTGTATCTGGGGCATTCGTACGGCGGCCTGCTGGGCACGCAGATCCTGTTGAGCACACCGGACATGTTCGCCGGCTACATCCTGGGCAGCCCTTCGTACTGGTATGGCGAGCACGCGATGGTGGCGCAGGAGGCAAGCTTTGCTGCCTCGCATACCGACCTGCCGGCACAGGTCTACATGTACGTCGGCGAGTACGAGCAAGTGCGCTATCACCAGAATCACGACATGGTCGTCGACGCACGGAACATGGCGCAGGCACTGCGCGAACGACACTATCCGTCGTTGCATGTCGAGCTGGAAGTTCTCAACGACGAGGACCACCTGACCATCGGGCCACGCGGCGCCACGCACGGCTTGAAGGCCTTGCTCGGGATAAAAACTCCTGAGGTGAGCCAGCAGTGACACATCGGGTACTGGCGGGATACAAGGTCGTGGTTGCACTGCTGGCACTCGCATCGTCTTCGCTGATGGCCGCAGCGCCGACGCTGCCGGGCGCAGGGTTCGAGGTGGAGCGCTATCACGTGCAGTTGCGCCCGGACCTCTCCACCACCGCGCTCTCCGGCGCACAGCGCATTCGCCTGCGCAGCACGTCCGACCACCTCACCCAGCTGACGTTCTCGCCTAATGCACTGCAGATCCTCTCGGCCGAACTGAATGGTCAGCCGATCGCAACGACCAGCACCGCCGAAGGCATCACGTTTGCGTTGCCGACCGCGCTTGCCAAAGGTGACCGTGCCTGGCTCACCTTCAAGATCGTCGGCGTGCCGGCGCAGGGAGTTGTCCGCGCAGCCAGCGGCTTCTACACCAGCTACTTCGCCTGCGACTGGATGGTCTGCCTGCAGGACAGCCCCGGCCAGAAAGCGTCTTTCTCTCTGGATCTTTTTGTTCCTGCCGGCATCGAGACGCTGAGCATCGGCGCAGCCTTGCCCCGGCAGGAGCTTTCGAACGGCCTGGTGCTGCACCGCTGGCGCTCTACCAGGCCGTACTCGGCCTATCTGTTCGGATTTGCGGTCGGGAACTTCTCGCAGCAGTCATCCAATACCACCGCTGGTAGGTTCGTCTATCTCGATGGCACCGGTCAGGCTGCGAACCTGGCCACTGCATTCCAGCAGACACCATCCATTGCCGCATTTTTTGCGAACGCGGCAGGCGTATCACTGCCGGATCGTCGTTACACCCAGCTCCTGGTCCCCGGACAGGAGGCACAGGAAGCGGCCACGTTCTCGCTCATCGGTGCGCAAGAACTGCAAGACGAGCAGGAAGATGCCACCTCGGCATGGATCATCGCGCATGAAATGGCGCATCAGTGGTGGGGAAATCTTGTCACCTGCGCGTCGTGGCAGGACTTCTGGTTGAACGAGGGCATCACCACGTTCATGGTCGCCGCGTGGAAACAACACGCCTTTGGCGATGCGACGTACCAGCAGGAGCTGGATGAAGCACGCCGCCGGCTTGCCATTGCCCGTGACGCCGGCTTCGACAAACCGCTTGCCTGGTCGGGCCAGTATCCTTCGTTACGTCTCCGCCGCGCCGTGCAGTACAGCAAGGGCGCGCTATTCCTTGCGCAGTTGCGGCAAACGCTTGGCGAACAGGCGTTCTGGGCGGGCATGCGCCGCTATACGCGGGATAATGCGGGCAAAACGGTCGTCAGTCACGATCTTCAGTCGGCAATGGAGCGCTCCAGCGGGCGCGATCTTTCAGTGCTGTTCGCGCAGTGGGTGTATGGCGACAACGTGGGCGGCTGACGCCAGCCAACCAGCGCCAACAAGCCCTACCTGCTTTGCGGCAACGTCGTACGCAAATCCACCCTGGCCCTGCTGTACAAGGTCGAGTGACCCCCAAGCCAGATGAGTGCGGCGGCGCCAGTGTGATACGTGCGCCGCCCTTCATGCCAGGCCATCTGCACAGCCGGCGGTCCACGACCGATCAGCGGGCTATCGGCACGCCCCATGTTCGTTCGCCCGATCCCGCGATCCCACGTGGCGACGCCGATGAAGCCGCACCCGTCGTCAGCACCGGCTGATGCCCCATACTTCCGGCACATGGCGTAATTGCAACAGCGCTTATACATTTGATCCATGAGTTCCCCACCCCCTACCCTCGGCACCCTGGTCCGGCACCTGATCGAGCTGCTCGACGGCGACCTGGAGGCGGTCTACGCCGCATCCGGCCTTGCCTGGCGACCCCGCTATACGCCCGTGCTGCGTGTGCTCATGCGGCTTGGCCCGACATCCATCAAGGGGCTGGCACAGGAGATCGGCATCACCCACTCCGCCGCCAGCCAGACCGTGGCGCAGATGGCCAAGCAGCGTCTGGTCGCACTCAAACCCGGTGCAGATGCACGCGAGCGCATCGTGGTGCTCACCGCCAGAACGAAGCAGATGATTCCAGCCTTGCAGCATCAGTGGGCAGCGACCAATGCAGCAGCCGCGCAACTGGATATGGAGCTGTCGGTGCCGCTGTCGGCAGTGCTTGCAGAAGCCATCGCCGCGTTGAACCAACGCTCGTTTGCAACCCGCATTTCCGCGGCAGCGACCGCACTTTCCAGCACGCCCACCCCATAGCCGACGCATCTACAAGGAGTCGCATATGCATGCAACGACGCAATCCACGGGCACGGTCGCGGTATCCGCAGGAACACTGGCCCCGCATCCCATCGCGCTGGGCGATGACGGTGTCTTGCGCCCTGGACGGCTGCGCTGGCTACGCGCATGCGGCTGGACGATCGTCCTGTTCTTCCTGGTCGCCATCCCCACCGGCGTGGTGACGCGGTTTCTGGGAGGGTTCTGGCCAAAGACCAATAAGCCGGTGCAGTTCGCCGTCAGCCTGTTTGGGGCGCTGGTGGCACTTTGCATCTACACACTGGCAGTGCGCTTGGCCGAAAAACGCACGCCGTCGGAAATTGCGCTACCTGCGATGCTGCCGCAGTTGACCATCGGCCTGTTGGCAGGTGCCGCGATGTTTTCGGTGGTGATGGGCATCATGGCACTATTCGGCCTGTACGACATCCAGTGGATCGGTCCGGCATCGGCGTTGACACCGCTGCGTAAGGCGCTGCAAGCCGGTGTGGTGGAAGAGCTCATGATGCGTGCAGTGCTGCTGCGTCTGGTGTGGCGTGCATTCGGCCCGTGGATCGCGTTTGCGGCGTCATCGGCGGTGTTCGGCTTCAGCCATCTGGGCAACCCGAATGCCACGGTATTTGCGGCAATCTGCATCGCACTGGAAGCCGGGGTCATGCTGGGCGCCTTCTACGCGCTCACCGGCCGTCTGTGGATGTCGATCGGTGCGCATATCGCCTGGAACTTTACCCAGGGCTATCTGTTCGGCGCCGCCGTCTCGGGCATGGCAATGGGCCCGGCGATCGCGCGCAGCACGCTCAACGCCACGATGCCGGAGTGGCTCACCGGGGGCGCATTCGGCCCGGAAGCATCGCTACCCGGCATGCTGGTCTGCCTGGCAGTCGGCCTCACGCTGGTGTGGCTGGCGTGGCAACGGGGTCAGTTCGCCAGGCATTGATGGGCGCGCGCATCGCAGCGTGCTGCCGATGCGCGCATCACCTCTTGCCGCTGCCCTCCATGCGCGGCACCACTGGCAGGTCGCGACCACTGCGTGGCCTGCACAACGTCTTGCCAAGTTCCACACATGTCGGCACCTAGTGTGTACGGCACGACAGCGTGCCGCGCAGCGCATCCCGCCTGCGATGGTTGCGCACATGCAGAGGTGCACATGGCGTTGATCCATTCCATTTTGATGAGCGCCGTGGCCGGCATGCGCTCGATGACCCCACTGGCCGCCGTGGCCAATGCTGCACGCACCGGCAAGCTTCCCGCCGACAATGGCGCGCCCGCATTGCTCGCCAATCCCCTCGCGTCGGCCGGCATGCTGGCGCTTGCCGGTGGCGAGCTGGCCGGCGACAAGATGAAGACCGCCCCCGACCGCATCGTGCTGCCCGGCATGATCGCCCGCATCGCCACCGGGGTCATCGTCGGCACGGCGCTGGCACCGCGCGAACAGCGCGGCATCGCGGCATTGCTCGGCGCCACCACCGCGGTTGCCGCCGCCTATCTCACCTTCAATGCGCGCATGCGTGCGATCGAGCGCTATGGCCAGACCAGCACCGGTGTCGTCGAAGACGCCATCGCGGTGGGTGCAGCGACCTTGATCATCCGGGATGCAGCCAGGCAGTAGTTGCAGCGTAAGCTGCACGCAGATATCGCACGAAGGCCTGTTGGCACCAACAGGCCATGACAGCTGCAGCAGCGCAGATGCCGCATCGCCCAGCTAAGGCTGGCCGCCTGATTCGTCCACTGCATGCCAGCCCTGCTGGATGCTCCATCTCCACTGGCCTGGCTGCTCATCGCACCCTTTGGGCTTGACCACGCAGGCGAGCGATTGACCGTCTTCGCCCCAGAGCAGCACGGGATTGCGTCCGCAGATCAGCAGTCCGCTGGGCTGGTCATCGACCATCAGCTCCAACCAGGGCGACAACAGCGGCTCCAACGGATCGTCGAGTGCCATCAGGCTACACGGCAGATACGCGACCAGCGTCAATGCCGGCGCTCCCGCCGGAGCGACTGGAAGCTCAACCTCCCGTCGCCGTCTGGCATGGTCCGCGTAGCTCTCTGGAATCCTGAGATCTGCCATGTCGACCATCGGCTCACTGACTGAATGCGCAAGCAGGTCCTCGGTCGCGGCCGACAGCATGCAGCCGTCTTTGTCGATCCGGCTACCCCAGCCTTCGACATGCGTCTGCGTTACCCGATGGAGATCGACAAAGGTTTCGACCTTGTTGCAGCGATAGACCCGTTGCGCATGGCGGTCGTAAATCAACAGCCCCCACGCGCCGGTCGTTGGCATGGGCGACACGAAGTAGCGCCCATCCGGTGAGTACGCCGTCGATGCGCCTGCACCAAACACCACGCTGCCATCCGGGAACAGATAGTCGTACTGCAGCGGCGCGCTATTGCGCGGCTCATGACAGCCGACGATACGCAGGCGTCCACCTTCCGGTGTCGATGGCGCTGCATCCGACCGTCCCCTGCCACGCGGCCTTTCGATACCATCGATCCGTGTCAGCGTCGGGCCGGGGTCGTCATGCGCACTGGCCAGGCGAGCGATCCTCTCCCACGCTCGACCGACCAGCGCAAGCGCAACAAAACACACGCCTGCCAGCAAGACACCCGTGACAATCGCATCGCTCCGCTCCGCTGCGCCAGTGCGACGCTGGCACCGACACAGGCTCCCAGCCACCAGACCCACGTGAGGTGCACCGCACCACTCAGCCTGTTCTCCCCCCCATTGCGCGAGCATCGTGCCGAGCAGGTAGACCCAGACACACCCGAATGGCAGAAACAATGCGATCCCAAGCGGCACCATCAGCGCAAGCGCACCGATGATGCGTCGGACGAGTACGTTTGAGCTCGGCTGGGACCCATCCGAGCGCGGCTGCCGGCCCGGAGTCATATACAACGGGGTGCCAGCGCGTCGTCGACCCGTTCGCACCCACAGCACATCCGATTGCCCTTCCGGTACAGCCACAGGGTGCGACCGCTGCCTGTGTGACTGCCGGCAGACGCGTGCGTATCGACGGCATTCCCGAAGACCACATCGCACAACCTGCGGATGAGCGCGATCTGCCCTGCACCCACCACCGTATCGTCGGGCACGTCTGCCTTCGGAAGATCAAGGCAGCGCAGCATACCCGCAACACGGACGATCAGGCGGCCTCTCACCGGCGTCTCAACCACCACGCCCATGCGGTGCATGCAGGTCCAGCACCGGCCCCATCGGCACGATACCGGTCGGGTTGATGGTGGCGTGACTCTGGTAGTAGTGGCCCTTGATGTGCTGAAAATTCACGGTGTCTGCAATACCCGGCATCTGATAGAGCTCGCGCAAGAAACCGGACAACTGCGGATAGTCGGCAATCCGTCGCAGGTTGCATTTGAAGTGCCCGACATACACCGCGTCGAACCGTACCAGCGTGGTAAACAGCCGCCAGTCCGCCTCGGTGAGGACGTCGCCGCAGAGATAGCGATGCTCGCCCAGGCGCGCCTCCAGCCAATCCAGCGTCTCGAACAGCGGCACCACCGCTTCTTCGTAAGCCGCCTGCGTGGTGGCAAAGCCCGCCTTGTAGACGCCGTTATTGACGGTGTCGTAGATCCGCGTATTGAGCGCATCGATCTGCTCACGCAGCGGAGCTGGATAAAAGTCCCCTTCGGCCGCACCAACCGCGTCGAAGGCGCTGTTGAACATGCGGATGATGTCCGCCGACTCGTTGCTGACCACCGTGTTGCGCTCGCGGTCCCACAGCACCGGCACCGTCACGCGCCCGGTGTAACGCGGATCGGCGTTGAGATACACCTCATACAACCGCTTGGCATGGTGAACCGGATCGGCGATCACGCCCGGACCAGGATCGAACGTCCAGCCCTGGTCGCGCATCAACCAGTTCACGACCGATACGTCGATCAGCGACTCCAGCCCCTTGAGGCGGCGAAAGATCAAGGTGCGATGCGCCCACGGGCACGCCAATGACACATACAGGTGATAACGCCCCGCCGCCGCCTGAAATCCGCCCTTCCCATGCGGTCCGGCAGAGCCATCGGCTGTCACCCAGTGACGAAATTGCGATTGCGACCGTTCAAAGCGCCCATCGCTCTTGTCGGTGTCATACCAACGATCTTGCCACTTTCCATCGACCAGCAGGCCCATGGTGTCTCCTTGTACTCACGACAAGCAGTCACCGTAGCCCAGCCATGTTGGAAGGCACGTGAGCAGCCCGCCATCACGGCGAGCACGCCTGTCGCGCAGTTGCCTCATCAGGTTGCAACCCAGTCCCTGGTGAGGCCACCCAGCTAGCGCGCGATCACGGATGTGCCGGAAGGCACCATGTAGCAGGCCTGCGCTTTCTTGCACGCCTCTGCATTGAGTTCGGCGATCTGGCTGGCCAGATATTGTTCCGGGGTCAGCCCCATGCGATTGCGGTATGCATTGTCGGCATCGGCCTTGGCGACCTGCTCCTGTTCACGCTGTCGCTCGGCCGTGGTGGCCTCGACGAGCGTCTTGACCCGCTGCTGCTGGGCAGCGGTCAGGTTCATCTGCTGCAGGACATCCGGGTTGGGACGCGCGCGGCCCAAGGTGATGTTCTGGATCTCGATCGGCAGCTGCTGCTCCTTGACCAGGGCGCGAACGTTCTGCGTCACCGAATCGTCGATTTTTCTGGCGGTATCGGGATCGCTCATCATCTTGGTCATGTCATAGCGCTTGACCTGGTCGCGCACGATGGATGCGTATTGGCTGGCGACATTGTTCTTGAACCAATCCTGCCCGAAGCCGGACAGCAACACTGCCGGTGCGGTGATCCGGTACTGAATCTGCGTGGAGAAATCCAGCAGGATATTGTCGCTGGACGAAAAGTCGTCGAAGGCCACCTGCACGGTCTGCGGCGTCACATCCACATAGGTGGCGGATGTAGTCAGCCACGCATACGTCCGACCCGGGTCACGCACGTCGTCCAGGCGGATTCCGCCTTTACCGAACAGCATCGGTTTATCCACCAACACCGCTTTCTGGCCCGGGTCGGGCGACACCACCGTACACGCACACAGCAAGCCTGCCAGCCCACTGGCAAGCATGGAATTCTTCATCGATGTCCCCTGAATGTCCGGGCGCCTATGCGCCCGGTGGGTGAAAGACTACCCAATCGTCCAGGCGATCGCATCCCTGCGCTCGGCATGGGATCTGCTCAAACAGCAGATCCCCGTAACCGGCTCACCCTCACGTCGTTCCATCAATCGCGGCGGCCGCCTTGCCGGAAGAACCCGTCTCACGTCATCCGGTGCTGCGGTGCAATCGCTTGCTCCCGTAGTTGCTCCAGCTGCTGTGACTGCTGCTGCGTTTCGCCCAAGGACTGCAGCTGCGCCAAGGAGTGGGCGACGGGCTGCGCGATCGCATCACCGGTTCTCATGTGCGCCATCTTGTGCACTGGATCGTTCAGAGCTCCCTCCACAACAAACACGTTCTCGCCTTGCCGCGCCTTAGCTGTGTTTTCGCTCAATACAACATGATCGATCCGCGACAGCCCGTGCTCCCTGGCCAAGGACGCGGAGCTGGCCGCCAGGCGTGCGCTATTTTCGTCGTACTCCCTGCCAAGCCCTTGCTCAAGGCGGCGCACTGCCTCCTCGGCCTGGCGATGCAGCGGGTCTATCGGCGTGCCATCAGCAACCAGGCGACCGGTATCGGCCTGTGTCTGGTTATCGGACAAGATGAGTTGCCACAGGTCCCGCTCAGGCTTGGGGTGTCGCACCTCCCTATTCAACTCACTCTCCGGAAACGGCGCCTTGAGATTCTGAATTTCAGGCTCGTTATGCAGCACCTTCGGCTCGCCTTCATAGCCTTTGATGCCTCCGAGAACGGTCTGGCGATAAAGGCCAGCATGATTCAATGCGGCCCAGCTGAAGTCGACACACGAGTTGGAAAACGTGTCGTATCTCATGTCGAAGCCGTGCTTTGCAGGGTCGGCTGCAAACTCTCGAATCCTGTCGTACTGATCCTTGCTGATTTCCATCGTTCTTGCGTACTGAGGGTCCCTGTAATTTTCTACATCTTTTCCGGACACTTCCCCCGGGATGTCGTCCGAATCACTCCGCTGCGCTCTGGGCCTTGCGCTTGGTGCAAAGCCGAAGCTTTCATGGACATCGCCGTGGGAGGTTCCCAGATACATGTGTCCGGTGAAGGATGTTCCCCCTTCCTTCAGCGGCGTACCGGGGGATGCAAGATAAATTGTGAGAAGGTAAGGGTCTTCCTTGGCCATGACTTATTTCCCTTTATTGAAGTAAGCAACAATCAGCTCAACATTTTTTGCATTCAAATCCGGCCGGTCACCGCGGAGCTCAACAACAAGGCGATATCTCCCGGGCACAGCCCTTTGCACCTGGGCCAGACTGAGCACGCCATACACCGAGCGCTGGTCGAGAAGTCCGGCATCCTTGAGCATTGCACTGTCTACGCTGGTCGATGTGGTAGCAGACACTTCACCACTTTCGGCAACGGGAAGTCGATGGCTCAAGTCCTTGCTGATACGCGTCAGTGCAATCTGCACAGGGGCTGCGCCATCCACGCGCGTCAGATGCAATCTCGCATGGAACTCTCCATGGTTGATCGAATCCTTGATCTCGTACATGGAAGTCGCATCCGCCGCCCACACGCGCAGGCCCAGCATCAAATCAGCAGATGCACCAGGGCGAGGCGGCGGAAGATCAAACTCCAGATCCGCGATCGTGCCGGCCTTGTCCAGGGCAACGGGGCGCGTTAGTGGGACCACAGTTCGCTTCGCGGCCGCTTCGCGGCTGATCGGGGGCGCCGGATTCGACTGCTCTGGAGCAGCGCCGCACGCAGCCAATCCCGTCATCGCCGCGACAAGGGCAAACCGGCAAAAATACTGAAGCGCAAATGCTGGCATGGCGGGTCCTTCCTGTCTGGACGTGGTGTGGGTCTCCCACAGAACCGTGTTGCCGGCCCCATGTCCGGCCGATTCTAAAGGGTGCCAGCGCGCCGATGAGGGAAACCAGGCACCCGCATGCGGCATCAATACACCTGGTTGGCAGCAACAGCCGACCCCTGCACCTTCGGGGCTATCGTAGCCACCAGTTGCTTGGGCGTCGCGGCGGCAACTCGGCCCCTACACCCCCATCGATTGGCGCCACGGCCCCACAATCGGCGAAAATGCCTGCGCTGCGGCCGATCGCTTGCCCCCAGCTGGCAGCCTGCCGCCGTTCTCGCCGGCCCCCTTCCCGCTTTCTGGCAGCCGGCCGCCCCCGCCACGCCCCTGTACCGCTTCTTTCCGGATCTACCTTGAACACCACTGCCCCGCCCTTGCCCGCCAACGACGACCTGCCGCTCACCGACCGCCTGCGCGCGGCGCTGGACCTGCTGGAGGCCATCGAGGCCGACCGCAGCGTGCTCGACACCCTGCCCGAGGCCGACCGCGTGCGCCTGCACCAAGTGGTGGCCAAGGTCTATCACCCCGAGCCCAAGGCGCGGCGGCAGTTGCTCAAGCAGCGCGAGCGCGAGCGGCATCAGGAGAAAGTGCGCAAGGCCGAGGCGCTGCTCGAGCAGCGCGGCATCCGCGCGTTGCGGCGCAAGCCGGTGTTCAGCACGCCAAACTTTTTCCCGCCGCATGCTGCCGGTCTGCACGACGCGCATAACGGCCAGAACGCATCCGCAACGCCGGAGCCGCTGCATTCGCCCGAACTGCGGCACTGCTACGTGTGCAAGCAGAAGTTCACCCAGCTGCATCACTTCTACGATCAGATGTGCCCCGCTTGCGCCGAGCTGAATTTCTTCAAGCGCACCGAAACCGCCGACCTGCGCGGTCGCGTGGCGTTGCTGACCGGTGGACGGGTCAAGATCGGCTATCAAGCGGGCCTGAAGCTGTTGCGCGCCGGTGCCGAGCTGATCGTCACCACGCGCTTTCCACGCGATTCGGCCGCGCGCTACGCGCAAGAGCCGGATTTTGCGCAGTGGGGCCATCGCCTGCAGGTCTTCGGCCTGGATCTGCGCCACACCCCCAGCGTGGAGGCGTTCTGCAGCCAGTTGCTGGCCACGCGCGAGCGGCTGGATTTCATCATCAACAACGCCTGCCAGACCGTGCGCCGCCCGCCGCAGTTCTACGCGCACATGATGGCCAACGAAACCGCCGCGCTGGATGCACTGCCGGACACCGTCCAAAAGCTCATTGGCCATTACGAAGGACTGCGCACGCCCGAGCCATTGCGCGACGCCTCGGCCACCGCACTGCCTGCCGTGCACGGGCGCGGCCTTGCCGATGCCGATGGCCTCACCCGCGCCGCCGAGCTGTCGCAGGTCGCGCTGCTGGACGACGAGCTGGTGGGCCAGGAGCACCTGTTCCCCGAAGGCCGTCTCGATCAGGATCTGCAGCAGGTCGACTTGCGCGGTCGTAATTCCTGGCGCCTGCTGATGGCCGAAGTGCCATCGGTCGAGTTGCTGGAAACGCAGCTGGTCAACGCCATCGCGCCGTTCATCATCAACGCACGCCTCAAGCCGCTGATGCTGCGCACACCCGAGCGCGACAAGCACATCGTCAATGTCTCGGCGATGGAAGGCCAGTTCTACCGCAACTTCAAGACCACCCGTCACCCGCATACCAACATGGCCAAGGCCGCGTTGAACATGATGACGCGCACCTCGGCGGCCGATTATCAAAACGACGGCATCCACATGAACAGCGTCGACACCGGTTGGGTCACCGACGAAGATCCGGCCGACATCGCCGCGCTCAAGGTGCAGCAGGAGCGTTTTCACCCGCCACTGGACATCGTCGACGGCGCCGCCCGCATCGTCGACCCGATCATCCACGGCTTCAATACCGGCGAGCACGTGTGGGGGCAGTTCCTGAAGGATTACGCGCCGACGGATTGGTGAGCGGTTCGACTGCCGGCACGCGTCGCGTCGATGCGATGCGTGCCGGCACACCACATCAACAGACGCCGACTGGAAATGAGAAGTCGTATTGCTTTGGGAGATGGGCATCCGCCGCAATATGCAGTTGAGACACGCGGCCGTCGTCAGTGCGCCCTGCCCGCTCGCCGACAGGGAATCCGCCACGGCAGCATGGTGAGGGAACACCGACGATGCCGGCTTCAAGACGAACGCCTTATGCCGAAGACTGGCGCAATCGCAGGCCTGCAGGACTAACGCAGCGCCGAGGGACGCGCAGCAACTGCGCTACCGCTCACATCGCATGCGCCGAACCGGCAGCGCTCAGCGACGCAACCGCAGCGCATCCTTGTTGGCCTGCGCCCTCGCAAGCACATTGGCCGCCACGATCACCTCAGGCAGCTCCTGTCGGAATGCGTCAACCTGCTCGGCTGGCACCTCGCCTGCAAAGCTGCCCCCGTCGAAGACCGGCCTGGCCTTCATGAAGAACCCGTCGCGCCCTTGTACGACGAAGTTGAAGCAAGCCTGCCACCGCGGATCGGGATTGCCCGTCAACTCGACAGTCACCTTGATGCTGGAGCGCCCCGTGCTACCGGGCGCGACGGAGACGGCTCGCGCCGTGATCTGGTTCCCACTGTTCATGGCCGCGATGATCGGCCCCGGCATGTCGGTGCACCGTGATCCACTAAACCGCTCAAGTACCGAAAGAGCACCTTTGCTCGCCTGCCGACCGCTCACGAACCCGGCATTGACGCCGGACGTCAGCCTGGATCGCCACTCTCGCGCAGCGCTGGCTCAATAGCGCAGCGCCTCCGCCGGTGGTGCCACCGGCGCAAACCGCGCCTTGCTGAAGTCATGCAGCAGCCGAGCCGCCTGCTCGCCCTCCTCGGGACAGCGCCGGAAATCGCTTTTGCACAATCGATACAGGCAGCCGCCCCGCGCGTACACCAGGTCGCCGCCGTCCCAGTCGGCCCAGTCGGTCCCGGGCAGGTCCACCAGCACGACGCCCTCGCGATCCAGTACGCGGTGATCCAGCGCATACCAGGCGTCGTTGCGGGTTCCCACCGCATGCAACGCCGATTGCAGTCGGCGCCCGCCACTGCCGTCCTTCTCCCACACGCGTGGCCGCGCAAAGCGATAAAGCACTCCGCTTCGCAAACCGCCGCGTTGGCCCTCACCGGTGTCGATCGTTCGCCAGCCATCGCGCTGCCGCAACATGCTGTCGATCGGCTCGTCTTCGCCACCGCCCGACCATTGCCCGACTGGCCGCACCGTCATCCCGTGCTTCAGACCGAAGCCGGTCGGCAACGGAAACGGCTCGCGGCCTGCCTGCGGGCGATGATTCAACAGCAGCGTCTGCTCGTCCTCGAACACGCCGCCACCACCCCACGCGTCCCCTTTGGGCCACAGCGCCAGCGCGGTGAAGAACGGCGGGCGCGACAGCGCAGTCCAGGTTCCGAAATCGCCCTTGTGCTTGGCCGCGAAATACACCAACAGCCGCCCCGACGGCGACAGATCGCAACGCCGTTCGTAGATGCGGCCCTTGAACCATTGCCCGTGGGCGAACGTATCGGTACGCAAATCCCAGGCGATCAACTGCACCTGCTTGCTGGGCCCGCGCCGGAAGATCACACCGCTTCCCCCGTCGCGCGCCAGCAGGGCATACAGCCGCGTAGCCGGGGTGAACCTGTCTTCCATCTGCGATGTCGATGGCATCTGCATCCTCCGTGGATTGACGTTGCTCCCGCACCGATGCAGTTCAGCCACATCTGGCTGCAGGCAGCACGTATCGCAGCCGCCGCACGGTGTCGTGCCGATTATCGAGCCCAGGCAACAGAGCGCAAGGTCTGCGCTGCAGGCATTCCTGGGTCGCGTCCTGGTGTACCGCTCGCGCTTTGCTTGCTGCCGGGCGCCGATCCCCTCGCGGGTTATCCTTTGCCCCGCACGCAGCTGTCTCTTCCGCCTTCTGCGAGGAACCGCACCTGAGCAAGGTCACCCGTCGTCAGTTTCTCGAAGCCGGCCTCCTCGCCGTGGCCACAGCGGGCGTACCCGGAGCCTGCGCCAAGCAGGACACCGCCCTGCACACACGCTGGACCCAGTGGCAGGCGAAATGGCGCTGGATGGAAGCCATCGCCCGCAAGCGCCACTGGCGGGTGACGCCGTTGCGGATCGCCCCGCCTGCGACCGAGCGGCAGCTGGTCGCGCTAGAACGCCGCCACCGCATGCCGATCCCCGCACAACTGCGCCATGTCCTGCGCGAGCTGTCGGCGCAAGTGAGCTTCGGCTGGTCTGTGCCCTCGCACCTGCGCGCGATGGAACAACAAGACCTGCCGTCGATGAGCTGCAACCGCGACGCGGTGTGGAGCCTGACGCATATCGATACGATGGCCCTGCCGGTGTTTCTGGACTGGAAGCAGGAGCTGGCCACGCGCGACCTGTCCGAGGCACCCAACAGCCCCGCAATGTGGGAACACCAGTTCGCTTTCTACAGCCTCATCAACGGCGACTGGCTGACCATCGACACCACGCATGCGGATCCGGCCAGGCAACCGGTGCGCTATTTCTCGCACGAGCTGGAGATGCTGCACGGCCTGGCGCTGGCGCCGGACTTCTTCAGCTTCATCACCCAGATGTCGGCGCTAGGCATGGCCGGCACCGAATGGGCCTCGTGGATGCGCTTCGGCAACGGCCAGAAAAACGACACCTTCTACCTGGACGCCCGCAGCGAAGGCGCCAAAGCGTGGCTGGCCTGGCTGCAGCGCGACCCGGCACAGCCCGGCAACGACACACCGCCGTTGCCGGTGGTGGAGCGCAGCGCGGCCGATCGCGCATTGCTGGATGCGGCACGTACCGATTCGCTCGTCGGTATCGAGGCGGCCTTGCTGGCAGGCGCCGTCCCCGACTGCACGCCGGACAGCGACTGGCTGAGCGAGCACATCGCCACCGATCAGGAATTTGCCACCGCCATCAATTACGCCACCCGGCACGACAACCCGGTCATGATCGAGCGCCTGCTCAAGGCCGGCGCAACGCTCAATACACGGCTGCTGCCGCTCAATACCGCGGTCAAGCACAGCACGCTGGCCACCGTGCGCTGGCTCATCGCGCACGGCGCACGCGTCAACGGCTGGACCAATCAGCGCTACTGGCCGTTGCACGACCTGGTGGTCACCCGCGGACCCATCGCCGCGATGACCCGCGCGCAATACCGCCAGCACCTGATCGACAGCACCAGCATCGGCAGCCTCGACTCACTGGATGCCATGATCGCCCAAGCCAAGGACGCACAGACCCGCGAGCGCTATCGCGCCGCCAAGCGCGGCCTGCAGCAGGCCAGCCAGGAGGCGGTGAAAGATGTCGACGGCAAGCTGCACAACCACCTCAGCCTGCAGAACTATCTGGACATGCTGGAAACGCTGCTGGATGCCGGCGCCGACCCGGACGCACGCTGGGACAACGGCACCACCATGCTCGGCTGGGGCGGCGTGGCCACCGCACGCGTGCTGCTGGCGCACGGCGCCGATCCCAACGCGCGCGATATCCACGGCACCACGCCGCTGCACACCGCCAGCACCGGCGAAAAGGTGCGCGTGCTGGTCGCCGGCGGCGCCGACATCAACGCACAGGCCATCGCGCAAAACCCTGACGACTCCCTGCACTACACCCCGCTGCAATCGGCGCTGCTGTCCCACACGCTAGCCGGCAACAGCCCCATCACCGCGCTGCTGGAACTGGGCGCCGATGCCACCCGCAACGCGGCCGATGGGCGCTCATCGCTGGCCTATTGCTTCCAGCCGGACTTGCTGCGCCTGATCATGAGCAAGGGGCTGGACCCGCTGGCCCTGCAACCGGGCGAGCAGACCTTGTTGCATAACCTCACCGCCCATCACTGGCTACCGCGCCACACCTTCCCGAAGGAAGTGGCCTTTCTCGATTTTCTGCTCAGCCTGGGGATCGACATCAACGCGCGCGACGCCAGGGGCCGCACCCTGCTGCACTACGCCGCCGAACAGGAAAGCAACGATGAGAGCACGCCCAACTACGCGCTTGTCCTGGCGAGGGGCGCCGACCAGACCATCAAGGACAACGAGGGAAAGCGCGCCGTTGACCTGTTTGCCGATTCGTTGCAGGCGGCGCGTGCGGCATTACGGTGAGCGTCACGCGTTGACCATTACCGGGACCAGACATCACGCGTCAACAGGCGCGCGCCGGCCTTCCCTTGATGACTGAGCCGTCGAAGGCATCACGTCGGCAGCACCTACCACCAGCCTCCCACTGAGCCGCCTAGCGTCCAGGCGCAGGTGTTTGTTGTGCAGCCTGTGATTGCGCTTGGTCGTAGGCCTGGACGGCATTGTGCTGATCGGCGGTGTAAACACTCTGCCGCATATCAGGTGCCGGAGTGGTCGCGTCTACCTGCGCACGAAATCCTGGCGTCTTGCCAGACACGAAGATGTGGTCGTCACGCAGGACGGCGCCTGCGAGCTGGTCGACCCGTTCCACACCCGCCTGCTTTGCGGCAATCATGACCTCGGCCACCTTGGTGTCGGACACCGATGCAGGCAGCTGCCCACGCAGCGTATTGAAATACGCACGATCCGGATGCGTGTCTGGGAACCTGTCATGCTGCTGGTCCTGCAGGCGCGATACATCCTTGTTGATCCGGTCAACATCGCCGCTGGTCACGAGATCACGCTGAGGATCTCCCTGGGGCCGCGCCAGGCGTGGATCGTCGGGAAACAGCTGCCTGAGCCGCGGATCGTTCAAACCGGTCGCCAGATCGCCCTGGCGCAGCGCAGCGTAGGCCTGTCGCGCCAGCTCATCTCGCCCGGAGGTCTGATCGCCAAGCCGGCGACCGGCTTCGTTGTTCCATAGATCCATGCGATGTTCGTAGGGATCATTTGGATGGGCTGGCCCAATCTCGGCATCATCCCCGAACCTGCGTGCGATCCATTGCTGACCTAACGCAAGCTGGGTGACACGGCCGCTGGTATACGCATGCCGAAAGGCATCGAGCTCTTCGTTGTGCCCCTGCGATTGGAAGGTGCCATCGGGACGCTTTGCCAAGGTGATGCCGCTCAGATGTTCGTAGTGCCGATAGGCTTCCTGCTCAATCTGACGCTTGGCACCCTTCGGATCGGTGATATCGACCATGGCTTAGCCTCCCTGCGCCGCCTTCTGAAACTCGATAGGCCCTTGATAGCCCGGATACTTCTTCTTGATCAGGATGCGGTCGGATGGCGTGACACAGCTGTCCTCCAGGGAATTGCTCACATGTGCCTCATCCACGAAGAACTCTTCATAGGGCAACGGCAGCACGGATGTCTCTCCGTCGCGATCGAACTTCAGCAACAGGCTGTCATCGCGCTCGAAGCACAGCGTCTTCCAAGGGAAATCGGTCAGCTTGCCGGCTTCGACCACAGCCGAGTCCTTGCCGGCCAGCAGCGTCACAACATGCTCGGAGAACTGTTCTTTTGAGATTGGCGGCTCGGTCATGGCGCATCCTGCAAAGGTGGCAATGACCACTGCGGCCGATGCCGAAACGTAAGAACGGAAGATAGCGAATGACATACGGCGCGGCTCCTTCCTGCGGTAGAGCGATGTTTTACCAGAAGCGCAATGCACGCGCATCTTGGCAGGATTAGCGACGTGCCCTCCTGATAAATTCCGGACCCAGGCAACTGAGCAAGTCGTTGACATCCTGATCGGGCAACTACATCAAATTTGAGTAGTCACCGATCTGATTGCAGATCTCTGAGGATGGATCATCCACCTTGACGACTCTTCGCAATCCCTTATCGAACTCCCCCTTAGGGGCAACGACATGATAGACAAGATAGAACTCCTCTCGACTTTCCCAGAGGCTAAATGTCGACAGCTCAGTAAATCGAAAGACATTTCCATTCGAATAAGTTGCGTCGAATCTGCATTCAGCATACACACCGATTCCACAACTCGCATCCAGATAGCGCAGCCCCTTTCGTCCACCGAGATCAAAATGATAGGACCGGCCGTTCTCGTCCTCGACGATCTGCGGCGTTATTCGCAGCACCTGAGGTGCGCTCGTAAGCTCCCCCGATCGGCAGACACCGCATAAGTAGATCTTTCTGGCATCGTTCCCAAGTCAGGAGGTTCCATGCGCACATCGAAGTTCACCGAGACACAGATCATCGCCACGCTCAAGCAGGCTGACGCAGGCGTTCCAGTCAAAGACATCTGTCGCCAAGTCGGCATCAGCACGGCGACCTATTACCAGTGGAAGAGCAAGTACGGCGGCTTGGAGGCGTCCGAGCTGCTGCGGGTCAAGGAGCTCGAGTCCGAGAACGCCAAGCTCAAACGGATGTACGCCGAGTTGGCGCTCGACAACGCGGCAATGAAGGACCTGATCGCAAAAAAACTCTAGGGCCGGCGCGTAAGCGCGAGGCGGTGCGGTTCCTTATCGAGGTCCACGCGCGGCCGTTGCGCCGGTCCTGTGCATGCGTCGGGCTGTCGCGTGCCGCCTGGTACGCACCGCCTCTGGACTGGACGGTGCGCGATGCCGAGCTGATTGCCGAGATCGCGCGTTACGTTGAAGCGCACCCCAGTCGTGGCTTCTGGAAGTGCAGCGACTACCTTCGCAAGCAGCAACCAGGCTGGAATCCCAAACGCACCTATCGCGTTTACAAGGCCATGAAGCTCAACCTACGCCGCGCTGCAAAGCGTCGCCTTCCCAAGCGTGAGCGGGTGCCGCTCTACGTGCCGAGGCTGCCAGACACGGTCTGGTCGGTCGACTTCATGAGCGATGCGCTGGCATGCGGACGACGCTTTCGCACCTTCAACGTGGTGGATGACTTCAATCGCGAGGCGCTGCACATCGAGGTTGACACCTCGATCAACTCGCAACGGCTTGTGCGTGTGTTCGAGCAGATCAAACGCGATCATGGCTTGCCGCAGGTGGTGCGCTCGGACAACGGCCCCGAGTTCCTGGGCGAAGCGTTCACCAGCTGGCTCAAGACGAATGGCGTCGCACTGCAGTACATCCAGCCGGGAAAGCCAAATCAGAATGCCTTCATTGAGCGCTTCAATCGCACGTTCCGCGAGGAAGTGCTCGACCTGAATTTCTTCGCCTGCCTCGACGATGTGCGCGAAGCCGCCCACTGGTGGATGATCGACTACAACGAAGCAAGATCCCATGATTCGCTCGGCGGAATGACCCCGGTCGAGTACCGCAACAAGCACGCCGAAAGCTCTACTTTTGAAGTGCCTGCTTGACGGGGGAGCTTACGCGCTTGTGCTCTCCCAGTCCAGAACCTGTGCACAGAGTGAGGGGCCGGAGGGCTTATCCATCCCAAATTGAGCGAATCTCCGGGTGCAACCCGTTGTAACGAGCAAACAGAACACGACGTACATCAGCGAATTTTTCACAGGCAACTCTTAGCCTTCGTCGCACTCAATGACAGCCGGTACCGACAACATGGAATATCTCAGCGCGTCATCGACGGCCCGGCCTGGGTAACGGCTTGCTGCGACTGCTCCAGCCCCTGCTGCTGTTCGTGCGCCTGGGCCTGAGTCTGGTTGATTGCCTGCAGGCGATCGAACGACTGGGCCTCTGGTGTCTGCAAGGCGTCCACTGTCTGAATATGGGCACGCTGGTGGGCCGGGTCATTGAGCGTACCCTGGACAATGAAGACCTTTTCGCCGCCAGCCAATTGAGGTGTCGGATTGTTGAGCACTACATGGTCCACCCGCGACAGCCCTTCCTCTTTTACCAGCGCAAGCAGGCTGGTGGTCATGCGTTGGCTCGATGCATCCCACTCCCTGCCGTGCTGGGCGTCGAGCTGCGTCACGCCACCCTTGATCTGCTGATACAGCGCGTGGTCTGCATGGCCTGGCTGTGAGGGCAGCAACGCGGTCCTCGGTGAGGCCGGATGTGATTCAGGGGCAAGTCCACCCTGCTTCACATCAGAAGTAGTGATGTCGCCAATAGCCCCGGGCTCTGGCCGCCCCTGTTTAAGCTTCCAGGGGACGATGTGTTTGTCGTAGTAATCGCCATAATATTGCTCGTACGTCTTACTTGGAGCAACCGAAGGTTGTTCCGTCTTGAAGACCTGGGCAATCTGGTTCAATGCAGCATCGCGTGTGATGCGGCCTGCCATTTGCTGATCTGCAATTGCCTCGTACTGCTGCGGTCTCGTGCCACTTCCAGAGATGCCGATATCTGGCCCCTGATGATTCAGAATCTCACGTCGAACGAGTGCGTTGCTGAGCGTTGCAGCGGCTTCGCCGCGCAGCATATTGTTCACGTAAGCTTGCTTGGAAGAATAATCTTTAGGCTCAGCGAACCCATGGTGTCCAATCTCATGCGATAGTGATCTTGCGATCCGTTCGCCTTTGCCAGCTGCGTTCTGGTCAATCACGACTTTCTTACCTGGATCCAGGTAAGTACCTCCACCCGCGCTACCCCAATCAACGCCTATGCCATCTCGCTTGAACTGAGAAAGGCCCGCTTGAAGTGTGGGCGAAGAGTTAATTAAAGGCGCTAATGCTGGATCCTTCAGCGGAGAAGCGGGTAGCGCACCATTGGTTGGTGAACCTACCTGTTTTGGCTGTGGAAGTTTTTTCTCTTCATTAATTTCCATTATGCATTTCCCTTGCTTGACTCACCAAACTTATCTCAAAGTTTGCTGATCGAAATATAGCTCAGGTGTGACTGGTCTTCTGTCAAACCAAAGATGACCTTGGTTCCGTTAACTGTCATCTCCCAATAGGCTCTGGAATCTCGCGCATCTGGTCGAGGCGGATAAGGAACAGCATCAGCCCAGGGAGCTTCCACAAAACTCGGGCCAGGTGGCGAGAAATCGATAACCAACTTCCCGCGTGATGGATCATCTGCCGCATTAATGAACTCAACGCGCCGTACCTTTTCACCCGCCAGCATGCCCTGCTCGCTTACCCGGAGCTCTCTTTCTCCGTCTAGGTGCCGTGGTCCAAATTGAGCTTGGAGCTGAGTACTAACGGCGACGACATCCTGGAAGTCTGTTGCGATCAAACGATCCACATCTTGCTTGAGGCGTTCCGTCACGTCTTTGCTCCTGGTTTCAGTGGAGGGCTTTGCGGCCGCTACGGCTAACTGATCGCGTGGAGTACTCGGGGCACATCCCGCATGAAAGCTGCATATTGCCAGCAACGCACTCGGTAGCAACGTTGCCCGAGGAAGGATATTACGTCCTTGGTTAACTTGCCGGCCATGGGATTTCCCAAGGTGAAAGGCCATCTCTCTGATCCTGCGCTAAGAGTGTCGCTGAAATCTAACACGTCAATGACCTCGCATCAGGCGGCGGCAGCGCTTACCTCACGCGGTTCTGCGTTTGCAAGATCGGCAAGCGGCGTACAGGCTTCACCTGAATGCGGCGAATGGCGCTCAGCGACGCGCCCTAAGGTGCTTTGCAGGCACCTCCACCGGCGGCAACACCTCCATCAGCAGCTGTCCTTTACTGGCGGTGATGCGCAGCTTGGTGCCGATGGCGAAGCCCAGTTGTTCCAGCCATAGGCCGCTGAGGCGGACGTGGGGCACGTGCTGGTCGCCGGCGTGGCCGTCTGAACGCCACCGTCAGTGAACTTATCGAACGCATTTCCATTCGCCTGCGTGTTTGGATCAACCCAGCTATGCACTCCTAGCACGAGCCGGTCAGCCATCTCCCACTTCCCTAGATGTCGAACGACTGGATACCGTCACTGTGCGTGATGCGCACGCGATTTCCCGCAAATGGAATGACTACCTTCCCTACAGAAGGTGGAAGCCCCGGCAACAAGTCGACCATCGCCTTGCATTGCTCGTGGATGGAACACCGAATAATCCTCACCGACAAGGAGCCGTTCACCACCTCATAGTTAGCACCCGCAACGTAATACAGACTCTCCAATGGCACCTTGAAATCTATCCGAACATTCTCAGCATCCTGCCTATGAACGCTGAGGGGAGACAACGACAACTGGGAGTATTGAACCGGCAAGTTGTTTTCTGCACATGCAGTGGCCAACACAGCAAGCACGGCCATCATCAAAAAATTTGAATTTTTTATAGCTTACGCTCCATGGCCTGGACCGACTTCAGGTATGCACTGTTTGTGAAACGACGTTAAGGATTCATCAGTAGCACTGGCTGCAACTGGCGCCATTGCTTGGTAACACAAAAGGTGCGGATGGAGGCTATATAATAGACTTGAAATAGGATGACTCGATTTCATAAGTTATAGATCGCCCTGATTGCGTCCTCCGCTGCTGTCGCTACATTGAACCCAATCCAGTGCGTGTTCGCTTCAGCTACGACCCGGCGGCGTATTCGTTGGTCCAGTTGCCCAGCCAATCTGGGCCAGCGCGGGCACTGCGCACTGACACCACATCCCTGCTGGCTTGCGCTTGGCAACGACCCAATTGAGCGATCCACTGCCTACCGCGCCCTGCTCGATGAAGCTTTGTCCGACGAACTGCTCGCCAGCATCGGCCTTCATCTACAGAAGCAGCGAGCATTGGGCCACGATGCCTTCGCCAAGAGCCGACGCTTTGCAGGCGCCAGTCCTGCTCACCGATCACGCAAACTCAGTCCCGTCGACTGATGAGTTAACCTAACGCCGCTACTCCTTATCCACTCGAGCCGCCACCGCTTCTCCGCGCGGCCCAATGCGAGCGTTCACCCCATGGAAATCCTCTACTCAGGCACTGACAAGAAACTTTGCGATTCGCTCACTTTGATGCTCACTGAATCTCGAATCGAGCACGAGACTGGCAAGCGCCTGTACATCGTGCAGATAAATGACGCTGATGAAGTACATCAAGTTTTGGTTCATTGCAATGATTGGGACAGCGCAGCCCGACAGCTCGACATGCTTACCAGGGAGATGCAATGCAAAGAGGCACCTGTATCAATGAATACTAGATCGCGCCCCCAGTACGCCGCAATGATCATGATTTCTCTTGTAATCTCTGCCGGTCTTGCCGCAACAAAGCTGCTCCCCAGCACCCCAAACCCTTGCCTATTCTTACCGCAGCCCCCCACTCCAATCCGATAAGCGACTGGCAGGTCGTGTCGTCGACACCGGCAACGCAGCGATCAAAGTATCAGGGGCCACTTATGGCCGCGAAACACAACGTCCAACAGACGCTGCGGCGGCTGGTGCTCGAGCTCGGGCATTTACAGATTTGAAGGAACATAAGAATTTAACCGACCTGAGTTTCCCCGGCACGACGACAGCGCGGGCGGCGCGTCTGACCCACCTGACTCCACACCCCTGCTAACTTGCGCTTGGCAATGACCCGCTCAAGCGATTAACGCCCACGCGCTCTGCTCGATGAAGCCCTGCCCGACAAACTTCTCGCCAGCATCTGCCTTCATCTACAGCAGCAGCTAGCACTAGGCCACGCCGCCTTCCTCGCGATGGTTGAAGCCAAGAACCGTCGCTTTGCAGGCGTCAGGCCGGCACATCGGCGGCATAAGCCTAGCGCAGCTACTGATAAGTGAACCCGACCCCGTTAGCCGGTACCGATCGAGTAGCCGCTTTTGTCCGCCGGTTCGAGTGTCGGCGTTAACGCCTTGTTGCCTGCGACAACCAGTCGATATGCATCGTATCGACTCTCGGAGGTGACACCCACCGCGAAGTAGAGGATCGCGCGCAGCACCTGGTCCGTAAGCGCACTCATTGATCGTCCTCGGGATCCTTACAATCCTTGTCAAAGGGCACTTCCTTCCCAGCGATGTCCTGATGAAGCGCGACGCTACGGCGGTAGACAGAACCGTACTTCTGATATTGGACAAGTTGCCCATTTTCCAGCCGGAACTGATCCTCTGGCCCTGAAAAGGCGGGGCATGCGGCGTAGCTGTTTCCCCCATCATCGCTGCAGTAACGGACATACAACGTGTCTCCACGCACTTGTCCCTGCAATTGTCCATCATTGCCGTGGGCGTTCGTCGCCGCGCTCCAATCCCCCGTGACGCGATCGCCATGCTGCTGCAGATGCAGGCTCAGATAGTGGCCCAAGTCGCATTTCTTGGCATACGCCCACTGCCCAGAAAACGAAGGCGCCCTGCTCGCGGAAGTAGAGCTTGCACACGAGGCGATCAATCCCATCGCCACAACTAGAACTGCCACCGGAAAACGAGGCCTTGATCGCACCTGCTCAGCCATTTGGTCGCTCCTTGGACATGGTCTGCGGCTCGCATGCGCGAAAGATAGCTACTGCACCGCCTCGTTGATCTGGCGGGTCAACCCGGGCGAATCGTTCAGGACCCGGTTGAAGTTGTCCAGATGCTCACGTGTGACACCTGGTTGCTGACCGAATGACGCCACCACGGCACTTGCTTCTTGGCTCAACATGTCCGCTCCTTGGACTAGCGAATTTGAACCCACTCGACGCACTGATGCGTGGTGCGCGCTAAAGGTTCGTCAGCCTCTCCACGCGGGAAGAGCTCTACGCGCATGCCTGGGCGTTGAAAGATATCGCTCATCCATCGCCCATCTTCGACAAGTTTGCGCTGCCGCGAGAAACCCAGTTTTTCGATGTGCGCCGCAAATGCCTCGAAGTCGATCTGGCAGATATCCGACACAGACGGAGACGCTTCTGGAGGATTAGGCAGGAACAGGAACTCGAACCATGCACCCTTTACTTCGGTTTTGTTGACACCAAACCCGTAGTTCCAGTTTCGGGTCAGCACTCCGCTGGCACCGAACCGCCCGGAACCATCATCGCGATACTGCACCGACTGGCCCATTACTCGAGACACATGGTCGGCAGTGAACGATTCAATACTGGTGCTTGTGCGAATCAGCTCCAGTACCCGCTCCAATGCTTCCTGCGCGGTACGTGGTCCACCTTTGGAAGGATCTGCAGGTACGTGATCGGCTGAGGAACGCATGGCAGATGTCTCCGTGACGGTTGCCGGTGCCGGGGTGGCCTCCGTGTGGGCGCATGCGCCCAGAGCGAGGGTGGCGAGCAAGGCGTAGAGGGGGCGCGCGATCATGAAGCGTCCGTTGTGCGCTGGTGTGGCTGCGACGCTAGTGGCATCCGGCACCGAGGTCAATCGCAAGGGGTCTGGCAGCCGCACCATCATCGCCGCACACTGCGCGCCCTGGCCGGCACCTCCGCTGGCGGCAACACCTCCATCAGCAGCTGTCCTTCACTGGCGGTGATGCGCAGCTTGGTGCCGATGGCAAAGCCCAGTTGTTCCAGCCATAGACCGCTGAGGCGGACGTGGGGCACGTGCTGGTCGCCGGCGTGGTCGTGGGCGCCGGGGTAATGGGTGTAGCTGACGGTGCATTGGCGCGGGCGGCGGGCGCGACGGGGTGCGTGTAGCGTGCCGGGGCCTTGCGGGGAGGCGTCCGGGTCGGGCGGCAGCATCGGTGGCAGCTTAGTGCGGTCGGGTTCCACAACGACCCACTGCACCCGCTTGGGCGGCGCGGGGCGCGCACGCGTGCGGGTGGGCAGTGCGCTGGCAGATGTCGTGGGTGGGCGGCGGCGTGTCATGGCGCCTCCGGGTGGTCGTTGGTGGATGCGGCAACGCACTGCTGCAACGCCACGGCTCTGCGTGCGAACCAGCGGCGCAAGGTGTGCGGCAGCACAGCGGACTTGCAACTCAGCGGATGCGCGCAATGGGCGCTCGCCTGCTCAACAGCTGCGCGCGCGTCGAGTCGGCGCAGCACCTCGCCCACATTCCACCGCAGGCGGTGAGCGAAGGTTGGCAACAGATCAACCGACACAAATGCCGGCATGGATGGTGCGGTAGACATGGCAACGCCCTCCTGGAACAACCCAAGAACCGCCGCCAACGGCGACGGGATGTCGGGAGGTTCGAAACCGCACACAGCCGGCGGGCGTATTCCCCTTGCGGGTGTTGTATTAGCCGCCCTCCCGACGCAGGCATTGCGTCGGCTTGTACCTGCAAGATGCTGGCACAAAAAACCCACCGGTTTGACGGAGGTGGGTACCGCTGTGTGAGGAGTTTCGACGCTCCTTGCAGCTAGATTGCGAGGAGTGAATCCACCTGTCAATAAGTTTTTAGGCGACACGGCGCGCGTCACAGTTTGCTCGAGCATGCACAGCGACCAATAAGAATCTGCTAGCCAACTTAGGCGCATCCATCTACTGCAGTTAGCCTACAAGCGCTACCTGTGATGTGTTGGCACAACTCAGGGACGCGCTCTATCTTTTCTACGAGCACAGCGATCATTGGAAACAGAAGTGAGTCTTATGAGATCGCGTTGAAACACGATTCGTGTCACGAATTTCGTTACCCCCTCTCAAGCAGAACCTCTTGCTTGCCGCTAGCAATGGAGACGTCGACTAGCTCGATCCTAAGGAAGTGGAGCATGCAGCACGCAAGACAAGCTGGCGAAAGTACGGTATGGGAGGCAAATGAATTCTCTCGTCTCCCAGAAGCACTTTTAGAAATTAAGCGGCGTAGCCTAGAATGCACGGAGTGTGGAGAGTTTGCTTGGTTTCGTAAAGAAAGCCGGCACGGGCATCCGCCCCACTTCTGCTCGCATCATGCGGATAACTGCGGCCTGAAAGTTCAATACGAGGTCGTCGGCGAAAGAGCGCCGGGCATCAACGAGCAGGACCAAGTAAACGCTGGGAATACGATTGTTGTGCGCTTAGACCTCGAAGATGCACGTCAGGTCGACGTCTTAGCTGCTCCAGCTTCAAATGGGGCGGGTAGTGAAAGGGAGGGCGGCACACGTTTTGTAGGGATCGCTGGAAACCGCCTATCTAATCAGCACTTCACGCTTCGCAGAATTCTTTACCGATTAGTGCAGAGTCCAACCTTCAGAACGTCTGGCGAGCTGATCTCTTTGTACAGAAATGAGAACGAAGTTCTTATCCAGGGAACCGTTAGCGAGGTCACCCATGAGTTCAGCACGATTTCTCGCGAGATCCATCACGACAAGCTTGCACTCTATTGGGGTGCGGTTGCATCTGCTGGACGCACTTCTGACGGAAAGTTATGGCTAAATTCTTCTCTCACACGAGGCGGCGCGAGCATTGCCATTTTTGATGACATTGCGCAGCAGCTTCTAGACGCATTCGAGGTGGAAGACCTAGAAGACCTAGCTGGCGCGCATGTACTTGTCGCAGGTCGTTGCTTATTCGCTGAATCCGGAAAACCCGTCATCCGATGCGGGAGCGTAAAGTTTATAGTCATGCGCCGCTACAAAGAGACCACCAACGCTTGAGTAGGAAGAGAAGCTCCTCTACTAAGCCTTTCTTACTTAAGATACTTATCGGCAAACCTTCCTAGGAGCACCACCGCATCAAAAATAAAAATTTAATTTCCTCCCCCCCCGTAAAACGTTTCTAGGGTAGCAATTACCTAGCGCAGGCGGTCGGCGCTGGCGCAAAGTCCTTGTTGAACTGCGCTTGGCACCTACCTGATTGAGCAGCGCCTACCCCGTGCTGCTCAACTAAGCTGTGTCCGACGACCTGCTCGTTGGCATTAGTCTGCAACCGCAGCAGCAGCGCGCCGCGCGCCCTGCGCCAGGATGCGTTCCAAGCTATTGTCTAAATCAAGCCGACCACTTTGTCAGCGTCAGACCTGGCAATCCCCTTCCTAATCTAGCACCGTCGGCTGATCAATTAACCGGACCCCTTACTTTCTTACCGTGATAAGGCGCTCGGGCTCGCTGTTGTCGATAGCGACAAGCTGTCATGCTTCGCACCTATAGCCGCTGTCTAGATTTAGCCTGTGTGGCCGCTCTCGGCGGTTCGGAAGCATTCTGCACAAGTCAACATATATCGATGGAGTCGAACAGTCAGGCTGCCTTCTCGCCGGGATCATCGGCTGCCAAACGCCACTCGACGTCTGGAGCAAAATCGAGAGGCATCTCGATAGGCTCGTCGTCTTTATGAACTCGATTCCAATGGTCAACATCTAGCGTTAGCTGGACCGCATCGCCAATCATTTGCTCACGTCTCTGGACGAAGGCCTTTCTCGCGATAGGGCGGGGAGCTTGGTCAATATCTGCCCACAGCACTAACTGGCTGCCGTTGCTGTAATCGGTGTACGCCAGATTTGATCGATACGGGCGACCGGTAACCTCATCATGACGAGTCTCCTCGCGGGCTGCAATTGAGAACTGCTCAGCAAGACGGTCCAAAGCACTTTTCGGTGTCGGTAACGGCCACCCCATCTTGGCAGCAAACTTTGCAACTTCATGCATGTTCACAGACACGTCACCCGTGGACTCGCGGTACAGGCGGATGATTCTCTGCATTTCTTGGCGCTTACGGGCCATGCTTTATCTCCCACTCGGAAATCGGGGCAACGTTGCCCCAGCCATCAACGATCGCACTAGGTATAACAATCGACCTAACTTTCACCAGGTGATCCCTGAAAAGGTTGTACTTACCAATCCTGCGCTGTAGCTGGCCCGCAACTAGACCCGGATGGACTTTAAGAGTTCGGGCAAATCCGACAATGTCGTCGCTGCGGAAGAAAGGTGCCTTTCTGGCCACAAAGGAGTCCATCTTAGCCTTAGGCACTAAGAATTCCGCCGCCGCGAGGTTGGCAGCTCGCTCTTCCTCAGATACATCGCTTCCTACCCCTCCCGCCGCCCCTTCAAGGTCGGCGTCGACAACGGCTCCACCTTTGCCGTCGCCTCTTAAGACATGTTCGAGTTCATGTCGAAGAACGAACCAAAAGTTGTCGATGCGATCGAACCTGACGCTCATGCCGATCACCGGCGCAGTATCCGAGAGCCACAGGCAGACGCCATCAATTTTCGCACTCGGCAAAGTTTCAACGATAACGAAGCGAATACCGTGCTCGGCAAGGACCCGTGGGACCTTGCGCGCCTCGCTCGCCGACGCGAGGAGACTACTTAACTGTTCACTTGCAGCACGTCCCTTAGCCTCCGAATAAGCAGGGACGACCATCTCACTAGCCAGTCTTTTAACGCGATAAAGCCATGCCATCTGGGTTGGTGTTGCTACAGCTCCAACCTCAGACCGCTTAGCAGCATGCGGAAGAAGTTCAATCTGCTCTGGTGTCTCGACGCCAAAAAACTGCGTCAAAGCCGCGTTGACGGCCGAGCGATCCCGCACCGAAGGGGCATCAAGCCAACCCCGCTTGATCATTGCCGATAGTGGGAGTTCGCCATAAATTAGCTGACGCTGCGCCGCCTCTGGGTCTGGACGCTGCTTTAAGCGCGCAACAGCCAAATCGTATGAAGCTTGCAGGCGGAGGAACTCTTCAGCTGGCACTTCGAAGATTTGCTCTAGCTTAAGAGCGAGAACTGCCCCGATCGGCTTCTTGTCGCCTATAAGTCGACTCGCAGTACCCTCATCCAAGCCGATAACGCCAGCGAAAGCGCGATTGCTCCACCCTCGGGTTGCGAGAAGACTGGTGAGGAGTTGCCCAGGGGTCGGCTGTTCATTGCGCATGGGCAGACATTACGGCAGTTTGGCAAATTTAGCAAACTACCGATCCCCATCACATGACAGCAGACGACCCGCATCTCATAGGTGTACTGCGCTGATCGGAAAAGCTTGATTTTAGTGATCGCCTCGTTCCAGGCGGGCGCTTGGTACCTACTGCATTGATGTGTAGCCTGCCTCAGCCCCACCAAGGCAGCGAAGTCCAATCTCATGGTCGC
Source organism: Xanthomonas sp. 10-10 (assembly GCF_040182365.1). NCBI lineage: Bacteria > Pseudomonadati > Pseudomonadota > Gammaproteobacteria > Lysobacterales > Lysobacteraceae > Xanthomonas > Xanthomonas sp. 10-10. The sequence continues at coordinate 813,438 of NZ_CP144460.1, read as the reverse complement.
TCCTTCTTTCAATAAAAAGAGCTAGCTTTACTTCTAGTGTAGATCTCGCATGGCGACGCGTATCGCGCCGCGTCTGCGTAATAATCAGCTCGCAGGAAGTTTTCTTCTTGTTTTGATCAACTTAAACCCCTCGGGTACCGGCTTATATTTATCTTGCGGACTCGGCCATCGCTTGGCTCTACTTTGAAAGTGCCTAAGTGACGCAACATCTAAAGTTGCTGCAACAAGGAAATCATTGTCGCCCCCGCGGACTCTCGCCAGATCTCGATCGAAAGACTTTTTAGCAGGCACTCGAATTCTACTGTCACCATATTTTCTATTATTGACGAGCACCGTGTAAGCATGAATATCTAGCGCGGCGGACTCGACTAGCGACGCGAACGTATCAAGGTCCGGATTCCAACATAAAACAAACAGCGCATCGACCGACCCTTGAAAAGAGACACGGCTGCGACTGTTTTGCAGCTCTGAGCAAACCATTATGCCGAGGTGGACGCCATTATGGATATAAACAGTCCTTTTCTTTGATTGAATCTTCTTGTAGGTATCGCCGAATATCTTCCATTGCTTTCCATGCACAGCTTGCAAGTCTTTATCCTCGTTGACGGCGGGCTCAAGCTTTGGCTGCCAAATCTTGGAGAAAGATGGGAAACCCAACCTATTATCAGTCAGCACCAGACAAGCCTCGCTGTGAACCACACTCCGAGATATGTGGCGATATTCCGTTCCCGCCACCAAGCTGATCCCCGCGGATCCAAGTCGCGACGCCACACTATCGACCCACTCAATTGGAAGCGAAAGTTCAGGAAATATTAAGTAATCCGGACGCACTGCAAGCTTTATTGCTTTATTAACAATCTCGGAGATCGCACCATACCTTGATGAAGATAAATTCCCTTTTCCGCATGCCATGGCAGCCCAATCACTATCGGCCGTTTCAATACTCGGTAATGCGACAACGACCTTCTCTTTGCTGAAAGTTCCTATCCTAAAGAATCTAGATCCTCGTTTTTTCCGGCTATCGACATCTGGGCTCTCATTCTCATTAGCGATTAGAGTTGGTCGGACCCATACACCCCTGAGAGCACTTGTATATTTTGCCCAAATCTTGGCCGGAGTTCCATTCTCCATATTCGCTAAATTTGGATCAACACATGCTGGAGCCAACTCTGAGATTTCAGTAGGGGTAAAAGGCCGAGTAGGAAATATGTAAGAGAATAAACTTTCAACCTCACCCTCAGCATAACTAGCTGGACGCAACCTAGATTTGCGGGTTAGCGTTAAAAACTCTTGCACGACATCGACTTTAAAAATGCTCGACTGCGCAATTTGCATAATAACTGCGGCCTCAGATCCTTCTTTTACAGACCTAATAAGCCTGCTTGTTGATCTATTGAGCAGCATTCTCTTGAACGGAACTTTGGCAAGATCAGCTAGAGCCACAGAAATGGCCAGATCTCGAAAGCCACTACCAATTGCCAACCCATCCTCGCCACTGGGATTACCATATGTTGCAAGCTCCAACGCAATAAGCTCAAGCAGCGAGCTTTCTTTTGGCATCTTATTGATCAGCAGATCTTCAGGAGAAATAAATCTCACCAAAGAATCTGCGAACTGTAACGTAAGTGAGTTTCTTACAGCTGCCCAGACAGCGGTAGAACTGGCGATCTCAACTCCATTAAGGATCGCTCGCGCACCTTCCGGCACGGCCACTGCAAGATCGTCAATTGCACCATACGATTTTTCGGCTATGACCCTAGCTGCGGACCATTCATCCATGGAAATAGCAAATCCGAGCAACCTTGGGATGTAGCTGATATGAGCAAATAAGGTATCCGGTCTTAATATGTGATTGTGTGCAAATTCGTAGAACTGCTTTCGCTGATCAGTCCATTGACCCAGGGGGAGATCTCGTGCCAACGTTTCCACATGCCTAAGCTGAAGCGCCCAACTAAGCCTTCTTATTGTCAGACCATCTGCGCGTCTTAAAGTGTCCGCACTGTCGCCCACAACGCCGGCTGCCGACAGAACACGTGCCGCTGGCGAACTTTCAATTTCATCAGGTGAAGGCATCAAACGATGCTCACTCGACAAAGAATTTATTTCGCTTTCGATGCTGTCCAGCAAGTCCAGTCCAGCGCCCCCCTGTAGAATGAAAAGCTTTTGCTTATTTGCTTGCAGCGAAATCCTCGACGATCCAAGGATATCTTGGCCCAAATCAATCTCCCAGAAGCCCCCGTCTCCTATGGCTTTGAGGACGTCTTGACCAACAGCCTTGGCAAGGTACTCCATCAGCTCTAGGTCGCTATTTATAAGGCCCGTATCTCGGATAACCAAGAACATGTCATCAACGTAACGACCATAGTGGATCGGTGCTAGTTTTTCTTTAATCAGACGATCCCACTTTGCCAGAAATACGTTAGAGATAACGCGACTTGCAGTGAGCCCAATCACTAAGCCGCCACGAATTTCAGCCGCAGAAGGAGATATCTCCAATCCAAACTTGCGAGCACCTTCCGACCAAGCCGACAAGTAGCGTCCAAACCCAGCATTAAACTCCGCTTCGAATTCATTAAGGGAAACTCCAAGTTCTTCTATAAGCGCGGGTAGCGCAATAGCCCCCGGATCCACTGTGTGATAATAGCTTTTCAGATCTAGCGATACGGCAACCACCTTTTTATCGCGTTCAAGCTCATACCTAATTGCATTTAGCCCATCTGAACGCCAACGCTGGTATGCCTGGAAATATGGCGGAAAAGATCCAATCGCACGAATGTGAAAATCGTCCGCATCTTCAACGTCTGGCCGAATCCTACGCAGTCGAGCCCCATAACAAGACGACTCAAGTGCCGCATCGAGCTTATGCCCTATGAAGTTAATCCAGAGCGCAGATAACACATGCGCATCAACTGGCAAATCACCTATTATCCTGAAATCTGGAACTACATCATGAGTTCTTTTTATATTCTCAAAATTTCTCCGCACATCTGAGAAATGCACATGGCCGCTAGCACTAGGGGTTTTCTTCTTTATGACTTGGAGCTTTTTAGGAACTAGTCGATATCGCCCCAAAATTCCAGGGATGCTAGATATATCGCCATTAGCCTGGAGCTTATTTAGTAGCGACTGAAGATTATCAAGGAGACTCTCTTCATACTTCGCAAACTTGGAGGCGGCTGGAAATGTGTGCTCAAAGAAGCAGTCCGCCTTCGCTTTTCTATAGGCTATCAGTAAATCATGAATTGATACTGCAGCCCAACCCTCGAAACTCTTCATAGCTCACTTCCTTGTAAAGGCAAATTTGATGAGAGCACTCGCTTAATGTATCCAAGATCTCATGAAGTAGGGTAAAAATAAAGAAGGCGGCCATAGGCCGCCTTCTTTATTTTAGCTTTTAGCCACGTCTCAAACCCCAACAGGATTCGCCTTCTCAGGATCAATCTTGTACTGCTTGATCGCCCTGGCCACATCCTTGCCCGTCATCTTGCCATCCTTCGCCAGCGCGGCAATCGCCGCATGCGCGATGTAGTAACGATCCACCTCGAAGAACCGGCGCAGGTTGGCACGCGTATCCGAGCGACCGAACCCATCCGTGCCGAGCACGGTGTAGGTCATCGGGACGAAGGCGCGAATCTGGTCGGCGAAGGCGCGCACGTAGTCGGTGGCGGCGATGGCCGGGCCCTGGCGGCCTTCCAGCAGCTGTGTGACGTAGGGCTTGCGCTGTTCGGCCTCCGGGTGCAGGCGGTTCCAGCGCTCGACGGCGTAGCCGTCGCGGCGCACTTCGTTGAGGCTGGGGCAGGACCAGATGTCGGCGGTGACGCCGAAGTCCTTGTCCAGCAGCTCGGCCGCGGCAATGGCTTCGCGCAGGATGGTGCCGCTGCCCAGCAGCTGCACGCGCAGCTCGCCCTTCTTGGGCTTGCCGGCGTCCTTGAGCAGGTACATGCCCTTGATGATGCCCTCGGCTGCGCCATCCGGCATGCCGGGGTGAGCGTAGTTCTCGTTCATCAGGGTGATGTAGTAGTACTCGTCGATCTGGTCTTCCATCATCGCCTTCATGCCGTGCTGCATGATGACGGTGACTTCGAAACCGAAGGTCGGGTCGTAGCTACGCACGTTCGGGATGGAGCCGGCGATGACCTGGCTGAAGCCGTCTTCGTGCTGCAGGCCTTCGCCGTTGAGCGTGGTGCGGCCGGCGGTGCCACCGAGCAGGAAGCCGCGGGTACGCATGTCCGCTGCCTGCCAGGCGATGTCGCCCACGCGCTGGAAGCCGAACATGGAGTAGTAGATGTAGAACGGCAGCATCGGCACATCCGACACCGAGTAGCTGGTGCCGGCGGCCATCCACGAAGCGATGGCGCCCGGCTCGCTGATGCCCTGCTGCAGCACCTGGCCGGTCTGGTCTTCGCGGTAGTACATCAGCTGATCGGCATCGACCGGCTTGTACTTCTGGCCGAACGGGGCATAGATGCCGATCTGGCGGAACATGCCCTCCATACCGAAGGTGCGCGCCTCATCGGCCACGATCGGCACGATGCGCGGGCCCAGTTCCTTGTCGCGCAGGGCGATGTTGAGGCTCTGCACGAAGGACATGGTGGTGGAATAGCTGCGCTCGCCGCTGTCCTTGAGCAGGCGCTCGAACTTGTCGAGCGTGGGCGCGACGAACGACTTGCTGGCCTTGGGACGGCGCTGCGGCAGGAAGCCACCCAGCACGTTGCGGCGTTCCTTGAGGTACTGCACTTCCGGGGAGTCTTCGCCAGGGTGGTAGAACGGCACCTGGCCGTCTTCCAGCTGGGCGTCGGTCACCGGGATGTTGAAGCGGTCGCGGAAGTGCTTGACCGCCGCGTCATCCAGCTTCTTGGTCTGGTGGGTGGGGTTGAGCGCCTCACCGGCCGAACCCATGCCGTAGCCCTTGACCGTCTTGGCCAGGATCACGGTGGGCATGCCCTTGGTGTTCACGGCCTGGTGGTAGGCGGCGTACACCTTGTGCGGGTCGTGGCCGCCACGGTTCAGGCGCCAGATGTCGTCGTCGGACAGGCCGGCGACCATGGCCGCGGTCTCCGGGTACTTGCCGAAGAAATTCTCGCGGGTGTAGGCGCCGCCGAAGGCCTTGCAGTTCTGGTATTCGCCGTCGACGGTTTCCATCATCAGCTTGGTCAGCACACCATTGGTGTCCTTGGCCAGCAGGGCGTCCCAGTAGCCGCCCCAGAGCAGCTTGATGACGTTCCAGCCGCCGCCACGGAACACGCCTTCCAGTTCCTGGATGATCTTGCCGTTGCCGCGCACCGGGCCGTCCAGGCGCTGCAGGTTGCAGTTGACCACGAAGATCAGGTTGTCCAGGCCTTCGCGGCCGGCCAGGGCGATGGCGCCGAGGGTTTCCGGCTCATCAGACTCGCCGTCGCCGATGAAGCACCACACCTTGCGGTCGGACTTCTCGATCAGGCCACGGTTTTCCAGGTAGCGCATGAACTGCGCCTGGTAGATGGCGGCCAGCGGGCCCAGGCCCATCGACACGGTGGGGGTCTGCCAGAACTCGGGCATCAGCCACGGGTGCGGGTAGGAGGAGATGCCCTGGCCGTCCACTTCCATGCGGAAGTTGTCCAGCTGGTCCTGGCTGATGCGGCCTTCCAGGAAGGCGCGGGCGTAGATGCCCGGGGCGCTGTGGCCCTGGACGAACAGCAGGTCGCCCGGGTGATTGTCCGAGGGCGCGCGCCAGAAGTGGTTGAAGCCCACGTCGTACAGCGTGGCGCTGGAAGCGAACGAGGCGATGTGGCCGCCCAGGTCGCCCGGCTTGCGGTTGGCCCGCACGACGGTGGCCATGGCGTTCCAGCGGATGATCGAGCGGATCTTCCACTCCAGCGCGGAGTCGCCGGGGTTCTTGGCCTCGTTGGCCGGTGCGATGGTGTTGACGTACTCGGTGGTGGGCGAGAACGGCAGGTAAGCGCCGGCGCGGCGGGTCTGTTCGACCATGCCTTCCAGCAGCTGATGGGCGCGCTCAGGGCCTTCGACGTCGATGACGGCCTTGATCGATTCGAGCCACTCCTGCGTCTCGAGCGGGTTCGGATCGTTGTGCAGCACTTCGTTCAACCAGTTCATTAGCGCTCCCGGGGGGACACACCCCGCGGGTGTGTCGACATCGTGAATTCGTGAACCCCCAAGTGTACCGCACGCACCTGTTGCCATTCCTCGCTACGGGGGCGTATGGAATGGGACGGTGTTGTGCGATGGGTGGGGTCTCGGTGCCGACTGGAGCGAGGATCCGGCGCAGCGGGCGCTGCCGGTGTACGACCAAAGGATAAGGACCGGCGGCCGGCGCAGCGCGGAACGTACCAGACGTAGGAGCGCACCTGGGCGCGACGGGCATTCCCGGTAACGCCCTGTCGCGCCCGGGTGCGCTCCTACGGGGTGGCGAGGTCTTTTGCGGTCTTTGGCAGGAACAGCCGGCCATCCGCGCTGGCGGGCAGGTGCTGTCGAGGGAGCGATTGCGCGGCGCGGCTCGCGTCTCGGTATGCCCATCCGTAGGAGCGCACCTCGGCGCGACGGGTTTTCCCGGTAACGCCCTGTCGCGCCCGAGTGCGCTCCTGCGGGGTGGCGGGGTCTTTTGCGGTCTTTGGCAGGAACAGCCGGCCATCGGCGCTGGCGGGCAGGCGCTGTCGAGGGAGCGATTGCGCGGCGCGGCTCGCGTCTCGGCACAACCATTCGTAGGAGCGCACCCGGGCGCGACGGGCTTTCCCGGTAACGCCCTGTCGCGCCCGGGTGCGCTCCTACGGGGTGGCGGGTTGGTCAGAACGCCTGCAGCGCTTCGGTCAGCTGGCCGTTGTTGTTGACTGCGCCCAAGGTGTAGCCCTGCCAGCCCGGGTAGGCGTTGGGTTCCCAATAGAACACGCCGAGCACGCGCGAGCCGATGGCGTTGCTGCGGCTGAGCAGGTTGGTGAGCATGGCGCGGGTGGTGGCGGCCTGCTGCCAGTCCATGCCGACCTCGGCCACGATCACGTCGCTGCCGTAGCGGCTGATCATGTCGCGCATGTTGGTGTCCAGCTGCCCGTTGGTTTGCTGCCAGCTGCTGGCCTTTGGGTAATGCGACATGCCGATGACGTCCCACTTGCCGCCGGCCGAGCGCAGGCTGTCGAAGAACCAGCGGAAGTTGGCGTTGTCGTAGCCGTTGGCCAGATGCACGATGACCTTGGCATTGGGGTACACCGCCTTGGTGGCGTTGTAGCCGCTGTTGATGAACTGCGCCACGTTGGCGAAGTTCACCGGCTGCGTGCACTTGTCGCAGAACATGCCGGCGTTGATCTCGTTGCCCACCTGCACCCAGCTGACGGTGATGCCGTTGTCCTTGAGGTACTTGAGGATGCCCTGGGTGTGGCTGTACACGTCGGTGTTGAGCTGGGCAACGGAGTGGCCGGCCCAGGCCGCCGGGCGGTGCTGATCGTCAGGGTCTGCCCAGGTGTCGCTGTAATGGAAGTCGATCATGATGCGCATGCCCTGCGCGGCGGCGCGCTTGGCCTTGTCGAGCGTGTCGCGGCCGTCGTTCCAGCCGCCAGGCGGGTTCACCCACACGCGCAGGCGCACCGCATTACCGCCCACATCCTTGAACAGCTTGATGAAGTCGGTGGTCTTACCTGCCGCATCGCGAAACACCTGCGGCGGGTTGGCTGCAGCCTGCTGGTTGAGCCAGCTGACATCGGCGCCCTTGGCGATGCCTTGCGCGCCGGCACCGGCACTGACAAGCCCCAGCAACAGCACCAGTAGCAAACGGCTGTACCCGGTACGAAAAATGCGCATGAAACCCTCTCCCTTGATCGATGGATGTCGCGCCAGCTGGCGCCCTGCCTGATCCCCCCGAACCCGCCGCGCGGTGGAGCGATGCGGGCGATGCGCGCGACGGCCAGGCACGCCGCGAAACGGGGGCGATTCCAGCACGGCAGCGCAATGCGGTCGCGCTCGCTATAGCTGTTGCGCGATTGCGGCATAGTTCGCGGCCGCAAAACGCTTGCGCCAGCGGACTGGCGCTATTTTCGCCAACGCATTGTTGTGCGGGTGCAACAGAAAAACGGCACGGGCGTGCGCAGCGGGTGTGTGACTGGCGATCCGTCGCTGTGGCGACCGGCATGGTCGATTGTTGGCGACAGCACCAGCATCCGGGCTTGCTGCGATGCATCGGGCAGTTGTCGCCAGCGGGAAAACTGCGATGATCGGCGCTATCCGCCAGGGGAGCGTGTTATCGCCACGGTTCTCACATCGCCCGCCGACAGCGTGGCTGTCACCCCGCGCGTGCATTGGCGGCATAGCCTGCGCATGCGCGTATTGCTCGCCGCCACCGCGGTACTGGTGGTGTTGCTGAGCGTGCTGGGCACGGTGTTCTACCTGGGCGCGCGCGCGGAACTGGTGGAAGCGGCGCGCGTGGAAGTGGACGGTTTGACCGAGCAGACCGCGCGCAGCCTAGCGGCGATGCTGGATTCGGTGCAGGTGAGCGGGCGCACGCTGGCGGCCAGCAGCGGCGCAGTGGGGCTGCAGCCGTTCAACCTGCGCGCGTTGTTGCTGGCCACGCTCAGTGGCGACCCGGATATCGGTGCGGCGCGCCTGATCATCGAACCGCGAACGCAAAAAGCCGGCGATACCGGGTTTGTCTGGTACGTGCATCGCAACGGCACGCGCGTGCTGGAGAAATCGGTGCAGGACCTGGGCTACGACTATCGCGCGATGCCGTGGTACCTGCGCACCCAGCGCGAAGGCCGCGCGTGGTGGTCCGAGCCGTACCTCAACACCAATGGCGGCAACGAGCTGTACACCAGTTACAACCTGCCGCTGCGGCGGCCGGGCGATGCGCCGGATGCGCCGCCGGTGGGAATGGTGAGTGCGGATCTGCCGTTGCGGCATCTGCGCGAGATCATCGACCAGTTGCCGCGCGATATCGGTATCCGGCCGATGCTGTTGTCGCCGGAAGGCATGCTGGTGTTCAGCCCGGATCCGGCGCTGGATCTGCACACCACGCTCGATCGCTATGTGGCGCGTTCGCGGCCGGATCTGGCGCCGTTGCAGCGTGCGATGGCGGCCGGCCAGCCGATCTCTTTCTCGCATACTGCGCCCGACGGCGAGCGTTTTTTGACCCATAGCGCGGCAGTCGGGCACAGCGGCTGGACGTTTGTGCTGTCGGCCTCGGAAGGCTATGTGCTGTCTGGCCTGAACTGGCTGGCGGCATGGGTGGCTGCGGCGGCATTGGTGGGCGCGGGCGTGTGGTGGTGGCTGATGGTGCGGATCACGCGCAAGTTGACGCGACCGATCGAGGAATTGACCGACACCGCCGAGCACTTCCGTCGTGGCGAGTTCGAGTACCCGTTACGGCACATCGAGCGCAATGACGAAGTGGGCGTGATGGCGCGCGCCTTCGACAGCGCACGCGATGCGATCCGCCACCATATCGCCGAGATCGGCGAGATGACCGCCGCACGCGAACGCATGCACAGCGAGCTGCAGATTGCGCGCGAGATCCAGCAGGCGATGCTGCCCTCCGGGCGCACCTTCGACCGTGCGAGTTCGCATCTGGAAACCTGCGCCTGGCTGGAGCCGGCCAAGGCGGTGGGCGGCGACTTCTACCACTTCGTCGAAACCGAGCCGGGGCTGCTGTGGTTCGTGGTCGGCGATGTGTCCGACAAGGGCGTGCCGGCGGCGTTGTTCATGGCGCGCGCGGTCAGCGTGCTGGAAATCGCCGCGCGCCGGCACACGCGCCCGGACGGCATCCTGATCGCCGCCTCCACGCGACTGGCCGAGAACAACGACACCTGCATGTTCGCCACCGTGCTGTGCGGGCTGATCAATGTGGTGAGCGGCGACTACTGGCTGGCCAGCGCCGGGCACGAGCCGCCGTTGCTGATCGACATCGACGGCAAGGCATCTGCGCTGACGCTGGAAACCGGCCCGCCACTGGGGATCGAACCGCAGGCATCGTTCCCGGTACTGCAGGGCCGGATGACCGCTGGGCAGACCTTGTTGGGGTACACCGACGGGGTGACCGAGGCGATGGACGAGCACGGCGCCAGCTACGGGCTGGAGCGGCTGCTCGCCACGCTGCACCCGCGCCGTAGTGCCGCGGCGCAGTGCAAGGCAGTGATCGCCAACATCGCGCGCTTTACCGGCAACGCCGAGCCATACGACGACATCACCCTGCTGGCGATCCGGCTGCGTCAGGAGCATGCTGGACGGGTCGCAGAGACCGGCCGGGGCGTCCCCGGAAAGGCAACCAGCCCATGAAGTTCGATCTGGCCATTGCACCGTCGCTGGCCCAGCTGGCCGGCGCCAACGACGCGCTGGAAGACTCGCTCACCCGCGAGGGCCTGCACGCCGAACGTATCGGCCAGATCCGGCTGATCGTGGAAGAGCTGGGCTGCAACGCACTCACCCACGGGCAATGCACCGAACAGCCGCTGCGCCTGCAACTGCAACTGGACCCGCAGGCACTGGTATTGGAAATGCACGACCCCGGCACTGCGTTCGACCCGTGCGCTGCACCAATGCCCGATGTGACAAGCGAGCTCGACGATCGCCAGATCGGCGGTTTGGGCTTGTTTCTGGTGCATCAGTTCGCCGATCACATCGACTACCGCCGCGATGGTGCATACAACATCGTGCGCGTCACCCTGCTGCACCCGTACGCCCCTGTCCCCGAGGCTTTGTCATGACCACGCTCGCCATCCAGATCGACCCGCCGCAAGACACTCGCCAACGCGTCATCCTGACCGGGCGGTTGGACACCCACACCTACCAGGACCTGGACGCGGCGCTGTCGCCGCTGCTGGGCACCTTGATCACCACGCTGGTGCTGGACCTGTCCGCGCTGGAATACATTTCCAGCGCCGGCATCCGCTGCATCTTCAAGGCGCGCAAGGCGCTGGCCACACGTCAGGGCAAGGTGCTGGTGGCCAACCCGCAGCCGCAGATCCGCAAGGTGTTCGACATGGTCAAGGCGGTGCCGCTGAGCGATGTGTTCGCCTCCACCGAAGAGCTGGACGCCTACCTGGCCGCAATGCAGCGCAAGGTCATCGAACAAAGCGCGCACAGCGATGCGCCCATCGTGTCGCATTTCGCCGAAGCCTAGAGCCGCATCGCCTGCGCGCACACGTGGGGACGTGTGTGCGTGCGGCATGTGGGCGTGCTTGGTTAGGCTATGACGCCCTGCTCGCTGCGTCGCAATGCCTGCACTGATCATTTTCGATTTCGACGGCACCCTGGCCGATTCGTTCGGCTTCTTTTTGAGCACGCAGCGCGCATTGGCCGCGCGGCACGGCTTTCGCGCAGCGCAAGCGCATGAAGTGGACGCCGCGCGCCGGCTGACCACGCGCGCGCTGCTCAAACAATCGGGATTGCCCGCCTGGCGCGTGCCGCTGGTGGCGGCCGACTTCATCCGCCTGATGCGCTCTGCGCCACCGGCCGCGCTCTTTCCCGGCATTGCGCAAACCGTGAGCGCGCTGCATGCCGGCGGCACGCGCCTGGCGGTGGTGTCGTCCAACTCGGTGGACAACGTGCAACGCGCGCTGGGCGAGGAACTGGGCACGAAGTTCGCCGTCATCGAGGGCGGCGCGCATCTGCTGGGCAAACAGCGGGCGCTGCGACGTGTCTTGCGTGCGACCTCGCACACCCCGGCGCAGGCGGTCTACGTGGGCGACCAGGTCGCTGACTGGGAAGCGGCCCAGGTGGTGGGATTGCCGTTCGCCGCGGTGGCCTGGGGCTATGCGCATCCGGACGTGTTTGCGGGATTGGCGGGGACGCAGCTGATCGAGCGCGTGGAAGAGCTGCTGGCACTGGGGGGGCGCTAGCTGCGGCCACGCCTGGCCGCGCTTGGGGCACCTGCTTTTGACCGCGGAGCCATAGGCAGGGTCTGCACTGAGCGACGGCCGGTCATTGGCACTGGCACCCCCTTCCTGGCCAGGCTCTGGCGCTCGCTGATGTTGGTGTTTGCGTAGTGAGCGGATGCTGTGTTCAGCGCTGTTGTTCTTGCTGTTGTTCAAGAGTCACCCGCCTGAAGGGTGCGGAAGCCTTTCACTTTGCCGTTGCTTAAGCGCTGTAGCTTTGGCGTTGTGGTTTAAGCACTGACGCTTGAACGCTGCGCTTGAAATTCCCGCAGGGCCAACAGGTGCATCCGTTGGAAATCCCTGGTAACCGCGCCTTCATCCGCCCTTCGGGCACCTTCTCCCGGAGGGAGAAGGAACTGCACTCAGCGAGTTTGGCGCCGTGCCGCGCGTGCTGCGCGTGGCACGGAGGGACACCCTTGAACACTGCGACGTGCGCCGCATGACCTTCCGAAACTACGCGCGGATGTCTACACCCCGCCCGACCGCGGCAATGGCGCCGGCACGTTCAACATCCCGCCCGCCGCCACGTAGGCCGCCAGCGCCTGGCCCTGGCTCAACAGATGTCCGTGCATGGTGCGCTCGGCCCCTTCGGCATCGCCGCGTCGCACGCAGTCCATCAACTGCCGGTGCTCGGCCAGCGACTGCGCCATCCGCCCCGGCGTCAGCAACTGCCGGCCACGGTGCATCTTCAAGATGCGATGCAGATCGTGGGTGACCCGGATCAACCACGGATTGCCTGCGTACTGCTGCACGGTCTCGTGGATCAGATAGTTGTTGCGGTAATACTCGGCCAGATCGCCTGAAGCGGCAGCCGCCTCCATCGCTGCATGCAGCTGTTCCAGACGCTGCACACCGGCCGCATCCAGGCGCTTGACCGCGTCATGCGCGCAGCGGCCTTCCAGCATCGCCATCACCGGGAACAACTGATTGAGATCTTCCAGCGTCAGCCGCGTGACCCGGCTGCCGCGGCCTGCATCCAGTTGCACCAGGCCCTCGGCCGCGAGCAGCTTGAGACTTTCGCGCAGCGGCGTACGGCTGATGCCCAGTTCTTCGGCCAGTGCCGGCTCGTCGATCCATTCGCCCGGCGGCAGCGCGTAGTCGTAGATCTTCTGGCGCAGGCGCTCGGCCACTTCCTCGTACAGCGGTACGCGCTTCTTGGCGTTGCGCGAATCAGGGGCGAGGGTCATGGCGGGCAGGTCGTCGGCAGCGGATCGGGGGCGCCCATTCTACGGGCGCGCCCGCCGACCCTGCCCACCGGCGGCAATCTCACAGCCAACCCGGCACCACGAACAGCAGCCACGCCGCCAGCGGCCCCAACAACACCACCAGCCCGCTATAGACCAGAAACCGGCGGAACAGCCCGTCGCGCTCTTCCTTGGCCGCCGAAGCCACCACCAGCGCGCCATTGGTGGAAAACGGGCTGACATCGACGATGGTGGACGACACCGCAAGCGCGCAGATCACCCCGGCCGCACCCAGCTGGCCCTGCATCAGGAACGGCACGGCCAGCGGAATGGTGGCGCCGAGCACCGCCGCCGACGAGGCGAACGCGGACACGATGCCGCCCACGTAGCACACCAGCAACGCGCCCAACAACGGCATGCCGATATGCGACACGCCGGTGCCGATGTAGTCCACCGCGCCGGCCTTTTCCAGCACCGCCACATAGGTGACCACGCCGCTGATCAGCAGCACCGTGGACCAGCTGATGCCATCCACTGCGCCCTTCTGCGCATTCGGCGAGATCAATGCCAACGCCACGGCCACGGTGATCGACACCAGGCCGACGTTGAGGTTGTAGACCAGCGCCGCCACGCCCAGACCCAGCAGGCCGACCAGCGTGATCACGCGATCGCGGGTGATGGACACCGCCTCCAGCGCCAGCGGGTCGGTGGACAAGGTGCCGCCGCCGGCCGCCACCAGCGCGCCGTGGCCTTCGATGGCAAAGCGACGCTGCGATGCCTGATCGCCACTGACCGGCACATACTGCGCATCGGCCAGCGACACTTCCTGCCGACGCATCAGCTTGAGCCCGCCGAAGGCGCAGAAGCAGATGATCGCCATCATCAGATTGAAACCCAGGCTGGTGAGGAATACCGCCATCTCGGTGACGTCCAGCCCGGCTTTTTCGACCACCTTGTTGGTGATGCCGCCGTACACGCTGATCGGCGAAAAGCCGCCGCCCTGCGCGCCATGGATCACCAGCAGGCCCATCATCAGCGGATTGATGCGGTACTGCTTGGCAAAGCGCAACGCCACCGGGCCGATGATGGCCACGGCCGCCGGCCCCAGCGCACCGAAGGCGGTGAGCAGGCCGGTGATGACGAACATCACCCACGGGATCGCCACGATGCGCCCGCGCACCGCGCGCACCGCCCAATGCACCAATAGATCGATCGTGCCGTTCTTCTGCGCGATGGCGAACAGATAGGTGATGCCGACCAGGGTCAGGAACAGGTCGCCGGGAAAGCCGGCCAGCACTTCCTTGCCATCCAGCCCCACCCACACGCCACCGACGATGAACGCCAGCGCGAAGGCCACTGCACCCATGTTGATGGGCAATGCGGTGGCCACGATGAACATGAGTACCAAGCCAAGAATCGTTGCAATTTGCGGGGTCATGCGCCCTCCCAGACACCTGATACGCGTACAGCACGGATGGCCACCCGCCATCCAAGGGTCACGCCGTGTACGACACCTGCCTGGTGGTCATGCCGCGCGTTCGCATGCGGCATTGACCCACTCCACAACGCCTTGGGTGCTATGGAAATCGTCGACCGACCGCGCTTGGCAGCCCGGCAGGATCTCGCGCGCCATGCGCGCCAGCGCGCTGCCGGGGCCGAGTTCGAGAAACACTCGCGCACCGCGTTCGGCGGCCTGCACCAGCACGTCGTGCCAGCGCACGGTCTGCGCGATCTGCGCGGCCAGGCTGTCGATCACCTGCGGCGGCGTGGCGACAGCGCGTGCGTCGATGCCGGCCAGTACGCGCACCGTCGGCGCGCGAATCGCCGCCTTGGTCAACGCTGTGGCGAAGGCATCGGCCGCGGCGTGTAGCCATGGCGTATGCGCAGGCACGCTGACCGGCAGCACGCTGGCGCGTGCGCCGCGCGCCTGCGCGTCGTCGCCCAGCGCCCGCAAGGCGGCGCGCGGCCCACCAAGCACGGCGTGGTCGTCGCCGTTGATGATGGCCACTGCTGCACCATGCGTCTTGCATAGGGAATCCAGCGTGGGCAGCGACAGGCCTGTCACGGCCATCAACCCGGCATCGTCGGGGCTGGCCGCATCCATCGCGCGCGCGCGAGTGGCCGCGAGCTGCAGACAGGTCTGGATATCGATGCTGCCGGCCACTGCGTGCGCAGCCAGCTCGCCGACGCTGTAACCCAGCACCAGCAGCGGTGTCGGCAGATGCGCGCGCAGCACCTGCCACTGCGCCAGGGTGCCTGCGCACACCAGCGGCTGGGCGACGGCATTGGCGTAGCGGCCAGGATCTGCGGCAAGGGTTTGCGGCGCGCCGCCAAGCACCTGACCTGCTGCAGCGAACACCGCGGCGGCGGCGGGCGCATCGGCAATCCGCGCGAACATGTCGGCGTGCTGGCCACCCTGGCCCGGGCAGAGGATGGCCAGAGTCATGCTGTGCGCCACGTGCATGCTGTCACACGACCGCGATGGCGACGCGCACGTGCGCTGCCGGCAATGTTGCCCGGCGCGTGGTGCAAGCAAGCGGCGGCATCTGTGCGACATGACGCGAAAGCGTGCAGCGTGCACAAGCGCGCTTGTGCGGCGGCGAAGGGCAGGCAACTGCTCATACCGTCTCCTGACGATGCAGGAACCACGCACACGCCAGCAGGTCCGCACTGCCGCCGGGGCTGAGACGACGCGCCACGAAGTGTCTGCCCATCGACGACAGCCGATCGCGCCAACCCGGTTGCGCGATACCGCCGTCAGCGAGAAAACTGCGCGCCTGCGCCTTGGCATATGCCAGACCGTCTGTGCCGCCACGATGCAGCAGATTGAGGTCGTCGACGTGCGCAACCAGCTGCATCAAGGTCTGCGCAAGCGCAGCGTCCTGTGTGGCGCCGCTGTCCAACGCGGCGCGCAGATGCGGCAGCGCGATCTCGCGCAGTAGCGGGTAGCCCGCTGCGGCCTGTTCGCGGACGCCGCCAACCTGGTACTGCGCACGCACGCGCTGGCCATTGCTGTGCGAATCCAGCGGCGCCGCGCGCAACGCCGCGCTCCACACCTGCACACCGTTGCAGACCGCCTCGGCAGATGGCCGGTGGCCGTGCGCCACGCGCAGGCGTGCGGCCTGTGCGGTAAGCAGGCCGAGGCTGAAGATCGCGCCGCGGTGGGTATTGATGCCGCCGGTGGCGCGCAGCATCGCCGCCTCGGCCGCGATGCCCAGATCGCGCAGGCGTGCGAAGGGAGCGTTGTCGCTGCCGGCCTGCGCGATGGCGACAAAATAGCCACGCAAGGCGAACAGGCTGCGCAGGAAGGTTGCGGCATCCATGTCGGCATGGCTGCCACTATCGAACGGCGTCACCAGCCCGGGCTTGGGCGCGCAGGCCAGTTCCGCGTGCAGTGCGCCAACGGCAAGCCGGCCGAGCCGGTGCGCAAGGCCGCGCGGCGCGGCAGGCACGTCGACACGGCGTATATCGCGAGCGTGTGCGCTCATGCCGCGGTCCTCCATTGAAACAACGCAGTCCGCGCCAACATGCGGCAGCCGTTGCCGGATTTCACCAGCACCTGCTGTGCATTGCCGGCGTACTCGCGCCAGTTCACTGCGATGTCGCCGGGGAGCAGCAACTCGCCATCGGCGCGCACGCCGTGGCGGTGTTCCCAGCGCTGCAACAACGCAACCACTGCCTGCGCCTGCCCGGGCGTCTCGATGGACCACAACAGATCCAGATCCGATTGCACATGCACATACGTCAAGCCCGTCAACGCCTGCCACGCAAAACTGCCAAACACGCGCGGATGCAGTGCGTCAGCCTGCGCGTGCGCTTGCAACGCCTGCAACGCGGGCTGCAGCGCGCCGGGTGCGTGGGCGATCACCGCATCCAACGACAACGGTGGGCTGCAGCGTGCGATTTCCACGACGCTGGCCTGCAATGCCAGACGTTGCTTGCCCTCGGCGGGCGGCAACGGCACGCCCAGGCGCAGGCTGCCCGGCGCTTCGGTCCCGTCGCCACGGGCCACCACCGCCGGCAGGCCTGCGGCAAACCAGCGCTGCAAGCGCGGCTGCGCGCCAGGCGTGTGCGCCTGCCACTGCGCATCGTCGCGCAACCACACCAGGGCGTGGCGCGGCGCCATGCTCAGGCCTCGCCCGCTGCCACGGCGGCAGCGACATCGCGCGCCAGGGTGCGGCCGCCGCGCTGCGCGCCCAGTGCGCGACGCTGGTCGCCATCGACGGGAGCGGCCAATGCGCCGAGCAGCGCCTGTGCCAGATCGCCGCCCCACAGCGAGTCCACCGCGCCCATGCGCACATAGTTCTCCACGCCCGGCGCAAACACCGGCGAGCTCTTGCTCAGCGCCTGCAAGGTGTCCACCGATTGCTTGGTGACACGGGACATCGCACGCAGATCCATCACGCGCACCTGCGCATCCGGCAATGCATGGATCTGATCGGCCATCAAACCGAACGACAGGAAGCCGCCGCTCACCGCTTCGCCATAGACCAGCGTGACAAGCCGCGCGCCGCGCCGGCGTGCCAGGTCCAGCGCACGCGCCAGATGCGCAAAATAGCCGTTGATGCCCAGCAATTCATCGCGACGTGCCAGGCGTTGCCCGGCGGTATCGGCCAGCATCACGATCGGCCGCTGCGGATGCGCACGGGTGCTGGCCAATACGGTGGCAGCCAGGGCCAGCGCGTGGTCCACGCCCACTTCCAGCCTGTTGGCGGTGCCGATCACCGTGACCTCGCCGGTGGCGGTGGCGGCGCTGCCGGTAAGCACATCGTGGTTGCGCGCGATGGCGTGGCCTAGCGGAAACAGCTGGTCGAGCAGTTGGCTCAGTTCCATGGTGTGCTCCGATCTGCAGTGGCCGCCAGGAAGGCGTCGGTGTCCAGCAGCGGCAGCCGCTGCGGATCGGCGATGCCCTGGCGCGCCCAGATGTCCAGGCCGTCGCGGCAATCGCCATACGCATCGATGCGCGCAGACAGTTGCTGATGTGCCTGCTCCAGGGCGTGCAGCGCTGCATCGCCGTCGGGCTCTGCAAGTGTGTCCAAGGTGCTGGCCGCGGCATCGGCAAACGCCGCGATGCGGTCGGCCACAAACACCTGCGCCTCGCCCAGCAGATAGCGGTGTTTGCCACCGGTCACGCGCCAGACCAGGGCGCGGTCGCGCGCGTCGAACTCTTCCACGCCGCGCACGGTTTCGATCACGTCCGGGCCGGACAGCGACAGGCGGCCTTCTTCGGACATGATCACCGTGCTGCAGCAGCGCACCACGATGCCCATGCCGCCGAACGCGCCATTGCCGCTACCGATCAGTGCCAACACCGGCACGCCGGCCGCGCGCGCGCCCAGCACGGCGCGCATGACTTCGGAAATCGCGATCAGGCCGGCATTGGCTTCATGCAGACGCACGCCACCGGTGTCGAGCAACAACAGCACCGCTGCCGGATGCGTGGCTGCCGCGCGTTCGAGCAGGCCGGTGAGCTTGGCGCCATGCACCTCGCCGACGCCACCGCCCATGAAGGCGCCCTGCTGCGCAGCGATCAGCACCGCGCGGCCACGCAGGCTGCCCTCGCCCACCACGATGCCGTCGTCGAAGGCCCCCGGCACGTCGAGCTGCGCCAGATGCGGGCTGACCAGGCGCCGACGCGGGCCGACGAATTCGCGAAAGCTGCCGGCGTCCAGCAGCCCGTCGATACGCTCGCGGGCATCGGCTTCGTAATAGCTGCGCTCGGCCATGGGGATGGTGGTGCTCATAAGGGTCTCCCGACAACATGCGTAGGAGCGCACCTGGGCGCGACCGCGGCGTTACCGGGAACGCCCGTCGCGCCCGGGTGCGCTCCTACGGGATCGCTGCGGTGTGCCGGTTCGTCGTAGCTGCGCTCGGGCATGGGGATGGTGGTGCTCATAAGAATCTCCCGACAACAGGCGTAGGAGCGCACCTGGGCGCGACCGCGGCATTACCGGGAAGGCCCGTCGCGCCCGGGTGCGCTCCTACGAGGTGGCGGGTGCGTGCTGGAAGGCGGCGGCTCATGCGGCGGCTCCCTGCAGCACATCGATCGCCTGCTCCAGACGCAGGCTCACCACCGCCGGTGTGGCGCCGACATCGTTGATGCTGATGCGCACATCGCGCAGCGGATGGCGTGCGGCGAAGTCGCCCAGCACCGCTTGCCAGATCGTGCCGAAACCGCGTGCGGCGGTCAGGATTTCAATCTCCATCGCACCGTCCAGCGGCACCCGCTCGACCAGCACTTCCAGGTTGCCGGAGGCGACCACGCCGACCAGCGCATGCTCCAGACCGGTGCGTGCACCGTGCTGGCCGTCAAAGCGATATCGCAGGGTTTCCATGCTGAGCCCTTACCAATTGCGGAAACGTTTCGGCGGGTCGTACAACCCCCCCGACCAGCGCACCAGATCCTTGACCGTGCGCGCGGCGAGCAGATCGCGGGTGGCATCGCGCGGACGGATGCCCAGATCTTCGGCCCGCTTGATGACGCCGCGATCGCGCAGGTTTTCGACCATGCGCTTGTCGCGCCCCAGGCCCACGGCGGTATAGCCGGACACACCGCGAATCGCCTGCTCGCGTTCTTCCGGCGTGCGGCACAACAACAGGTTGGCGATGCCTTCTTCGGTCAGCACATGGCTGACATCATCGCCGTAGATCATCACCGGCGGCAGCGGCATGTTGGCGCGTTCGGCCAGCTCCCAGGCATCGAGCCTGTCGACGAAGGCCGGCGCCATGTGTTCGCGGAAGGTTTCCACCATCTGCACCACCAGCTTGCGCCCGCGCGGCATCTCGCCCGGCCGTGCGGCTTCGCGTCCGGCCTTGAGCCAGGCAGCGCTGGCATGCCGGCGGCCGCGCGCATCCGAGCCCATGTTGGGCGCGCCGCCGAAGCCGGCGATGCGGTCGCGCGTGGCAGTGGAGCTATTGCCCTGCAGATCGATCTGCAGCGTAGACCCGATGAACATGTCGCAGGCATACAAACCGGCCGTCTGCGATAGCGCACGGTTGGACCGCATGCTGCCGTCGGCGCCGGTAAAGAACACATCCGGGCGGGCGGCGATGTAGTTTTCCATGCCCAGCTCGGAGCCGAACGAATGCACCGATTCGACGAAGCCCGATTCGATCGCCGGGATCAGCGCCGGATGCGGATTCAGTGCCCAGTGGCGACAGATCTTGCCTTTCAATCCCAGCGATTGCGCGTAGGTGGGCAGCAGCAGTTCGATTGCTGCGGTGTCGAAGCCGATGCCGTGATTGAGCCGGTCCACGCCGTACTCGGCGTAGATGCCCTTGATCGCCATCATCGCCATCAGCACCTGGATCTCCGAGATCAACGCCGGGTCGCGGGTAAACAGGGGTTCGATGTAATTGGGCTTGGGCGCTTCGGTCACGAAGTCGACCCAATCGGCCGGAATATCCACGCGCGGCAAGGTGTCGAGAATTTCGTTGACCTGCGCGATCACGATACCGCCCTTGAATGCGGTGGCTTCCACAATCACCGGCGTGTCTTCGGTATTGGGGCCGGTGTAGAGATTGCCGTGGCGGTCGGCGGCCTGCGCGGTGATCAGCGCGATGCGTGGGGTCAGGTCGATGAAATAGCGGCCGAACAATTCCAAATAGGTGTGGATGGCACCGATCTCGATGCGGCCTTCGCTGACCAGGCCGGCCAGACGTGCGGCCTGCGGGCCGGAGAACGAAAAATCCAGGCGTTTGGCGATGCCGCGCTCGAACACGTCCAGATGCGCGGCTAGCGACAGCACCGACTGCACCATGTGCAGGTCGTGCACGCGCGTGGGATCCACCTCGGTCAGGCAGCGCGCCAGGAAATCGGCCTGCTTCTGGTTGTTGCCCTCCAGGCACACCCGGTCGCCGGGCTCGATCACCGCCTCCAGCAGCGCCACCACATCGTTGGCGGCAACCACGCGGCCTTGCGGCGCCAGCGCGGCGGCACGCTGCAAGCGCTTGCGCCGGCTTTCGGCCTGGGTGTCCCACTGTCGACTCATCGCGATGCCTCACCGGGCCGAGCCCGTAATGTCGAAGTAATTACATCGTAATTATGGAGCTCGATCGTGTCTAGACGCGTTGCAGCATCGGCGAAGGACGTGACGACAGCCAGTCAGCAATGCGACAGCCAGACGCTTGCGGGCGCCGCCACTTCGATATATCGTTTTCGCGTGCTTCGATATATCGAATGAACATGACTCCCCGCCACCACAAGGTCTTGGCCGATCTGGATGCGTCAGATGGACACGCCTCCGGGCGCGGCGGTGCGCGCACCCGTCCGCTGGGGCATGGCGATCTGCGCCTGCTGCTGCTGGCCTTGATCGAACAGCACCCACGACACGGCTACGAGCTGATGCGGCAGATCGCGGCGCTGTTCAAAGGGCTGTACACGCCCAGCGCCGGCGCGATCTACCCGGCGCTGGCGCAGCTGGAAGCCGGCGGTTGGGTGCACACCGATCTGGAGCAGGGCCGCAAGCGGTATCGGATCACCGACACGGGCCGCAGCCATGCCGCCGATCAGCGCGATGCCCTGGATGCCGCACTGGCGCGCACCCATCGCCGCGCCCGCGAGCTGATCAAGGCACAGACACCCCCACCCATCCGCGAGGCGATTCACCGCATCAAGCACGGCCTGTTCGCACGGCACGGGCAGTGGAGCGAGGCCGAAACCGAACGGATTGCCGCACTGCTCAACGCCGCCGCCGACGGCATGGAGCAGGACGCACGCTGAGTGTTGAAGCATCGACGCCAGTCGATCGCCACTGGGTGCCGTGTCGCACGCCATCGCATCCGCCTCCCCCACCAACGCCGCGCCTGTGAGCGCGACACCATCAGGAATCGCACCACCATGGCTGCACACACCAATACCCAAGTTCGTCGCGACACGCGCCTACGCGACGTGCAGGTGATCCGTTGCGAGTCGATCACTCCGCAGATGCGCCGCATCGTCTTCCGCGGCAGCGAGCTGGCCGGCTTTCAAAGCGAAGCGCCGGACGATCACGTCAAACTGTTCTTCCCCAATGCCGATGGCGCCTTCGTGCTGCCGACCATGACCGCGGAAGGGCCGCGCTATGCCGAAGGCGCACTGCCCTCGCCCGGGCGCGACTACACGCCGCGCGCCTTCGATCCACAGAGCGGCGAGCTGAGCATCGATTTCGTGCTGCATGGCGATGGCGTGGCATCCACTTGGGCCGCACACGCCCGACCCGGCGACGCGCTGGCGATCGGCGGCCCGCGCGGCTCGTTCCTGGTGGCCGACGACTACGACCATTACGTGCTGATCGGCGACGAGACCGCGCTGCCGGCAATCGGCCGCTGGCTGGAATCGATGCCCGCCGACCTGCACGCAGACGTCTTTATCGAAGTGGCCGATGCCGACGAGCGGCAGGAGCTGATCAGCGCCGCCGATGTGGACGTGTACTGGCTGGAGCGTAATGGCTTCGATGCCGCCAGCAGCACCTTGCTGGAAGACAGCCTGCGCGATTACGAGCCACACGACGGCGACACCTTTTACTGGATCGGCGCCGAATCGATGCGTGCGCGGGCAATGCGCAAGTTCGTGGAAGAGCACCTGGGCGTGGACAAGGAATCGATCCGCGCAAAGGGGTACTGGAAAGCGCATCTGGCTGCGGAGTGAGGTCAAGCACTCCTGCCTCTGCCGATCAGTGGAGAGTGGCGAACAAACTACGTCGCATCTGACGAATGCCCAACCTTCGGAGTCGGAAACCTCGACCTGTAAGACCACTGGGCTGGCTTGCGAGACGGTCTGTGCTGTTACTTCTGCCGTACCAGCGCGTTCAAAGCGCGGTAAGGCGCATGCACATCAGTGATGACTGGAAACGGTCCTGCACCTGGGTTTGCTGCATCACCTCGAGCCGAACGCATCGTCAATAAGAAGCGCGTACCTACGACACAGCCCGCGCCGCAATACTTTCCAGATCAATTGGCTATCTCGTTTGAAATCGATGCAACCAAGCATCAGGAGGCATCCATTGCGAAGATAAATTCGATTATAAGGTGTCCCAGATGCTCATTAACATGAGCCGAGCACCCAACAACAAACACTGTAGGCTTGAAGCGATGCTTGACGAGCCAGACGCCTGAGCTTCATGAAAGAGACACCGACGGTATCGATCGTCTGATCTAAAGTTAACTGCAGAGGTCAGCCCGGACTTGCTATGCGCTCATGCAACACGGATGACACCTCGCACGCTGCATACTATTCCTCGGCGACAGGTCGCAATATCGATAATGCATCGATACGCAGTCGTCACCGGCTCAGGCTGTTCCAAAGGATCCGGCCATGAAGTGAGGGCTTGATACGTACGAACACGCATAGAAAGTGGCATGAGGTACAACGAACGCCGGATGACCCGATCATCATCAGTGCAGACTTACGTTCGGATGACGACGTTGAACAAGCGAACACAGCAACTATTGACACCCATAAATTCGCTTGTTAGAACGCAAACTCAAGGATTTCTAAATCTTTATCTGATCGGTGCACTATCACCGGATGGACCTGCTCAATCGAGAGGCTTCCCATGAAAGATATGAAGACAGATGAACTTCGCCGTTTTTTGATGGGAGCAGTTGCCATCGCGCTTTTGGCAGCCTCGCCTATCGCTGCTTACTCGGCTCAGCGAGCAAACACCACCGCCCTTCAACAGGCAACGCCGAGGAAACAGATATTAGAAGTGAAGGTTCGAGGTGATCTGAGCGGAAGGGAAATCGACCTTCAGCTAAGCCCAGGCGAAATCTCGCCAGTCCTGATTCTACCCGACAATAGAAAATACCGCGTCAAAGCCTCCATCATCCGTACGGACCACCTATTTGGTGACATCTACGCACTGGTGCTGGCAGATGCAAATGGAAGGACGCTTGCAGAAATGAATATTGCGGGAAACACGACCGCGACCTTCAGCGATCACCGCGTTCAGATATATCTACTTCCAATCGAGCAAGCCGCCTGATCAGGGATGATGCTCTCAAGGGTTTAGCTGCTTGAAATTTTCTCGAAAAAGTTAGGGCCCGCCAATGGCGGGCCCTAATGTGAGCTATTGCTTGATTACTTCGCAGCAGCGTCGCCGGCCTTGGCCTGCAGGGCCTCGGTGGTGATGCGGATCTTGACCTCGTCGCTGACGTTCGGGGCGTACTGGCCGACGCCGAAGTCGCTGCGCTTGATCGTGGTGGTGGCATCGAAACCGGCCGCCGGCACCTTCTTCATCGGGTGCTCGCCGGCACCGTTGAGGGTGACGTCCAGCACGACCGGCTTGGTCTGATCCTTGATGGTCAGGTCACCGGTGACGGTCAGCTTGTTGGTGCCAGCCGCTTCGACCTTGGTGCTCTTGAAGGTGGCGGTCGGGAACTTGGCCGCATCGAAGAAGTCGCCGCTCTTCAGGTGCTCGTCGAACTTGGCGGTGAAGCTGTTCAAGCCGGACAGCGGCAGGGTGACCTGCACGGTGGACTTGGTCACGTCGGCCGCGTCGTACACCAGGGTGCCGTCGACATTGCCGAAATGCGCGCTCGGGTTGGAGAAGCCGAAGTGGCTCCACTGCGCGATCACGTCGGTGTGGCTCGGATCCAGGGTGTAGGTGCCGGAGGCCACTTCCACGGCCGGAGCGGTCGAGGCGGCAGGCGTCGCAGCCGGGGCCGGAGTGGTGGCAGCGGCATCAGCCGGCGCAGTGGCGGCCGGGGTTTCGGCGGCCGGCGTGGCGGCGTTATCGGCCGGCTTGGAGCAGGCGGCGATGGCCAGGGTCAGGGCGAGCGGCAGCAGCAGTTTGTGGGTGGTCTTCATTGAAACTCCTTGAGATGAGGGACCGCATTGGATCAACGCGGATGGAACGGACGCAGACGGACGAGGACTGCAGGAAACTGTAGAACGGCAAACCTATCTTGCACGGCAGTGGTCAGAAGGCGAAGGACGGCTGGCCCGGAATGCGCAGTGGACACATGGCATCGGCCGCCTCCTGGCATCGGCCGCGCTCACTGGTGGATGGGCGCAATCGCTTGATCGACGACACACAGCAATACAGCACTACATGGAGCGATCGGTATCGGGCGGCAACCATGACGACCTGCCATGAGCGCAGGCAGACACGCCGAGGCAGTGATGTCGCAGCGGCGACGCCACACGCGGCGTTGCTCACTGCAGAGCATTACTCAAAGCGCGCCGCTTCATCGAAGCTCAGGCGCGGCGAGCGCGGGAACAGCCCGGCCGGGTCGCCGTAGCCAAGATTGATCAGGAAGTTGGACTTGATCGGCGTGCCGGCGAAGAACGCTTCATCCACCTTGGCATTGTCGAAACCCGACATCGGGCCGGCATCCAGGCCCAGCGCGCGCGCGGCCAGGATCAGATAGGCGCCCTGCAGCGAGCCGTTACGGAATGCGCCACTCACGCGCATCTCGCGCGCACCGTCGAACCAGCTCTTGGCATCGGCATGCGGGAACAGGTACGGCAGCTTTTCGTGGAAGTCTTCGTCGTGCGCCACGATCACCGTGACCGGCGCGGCCAGCGTCTTGGCCGCATTGCCTTCGGACAGCGCCGGCTTGAGCTTCTGCTTGCCCTGCGCCGTGGTCACGAACACGAACCGCCCCGGCGAACCGTTGGCCGCCGTCGGGCCCCACTTCAACAGGTCGTAAAGCTCGCGCAACTGCGCCTGGCTGACCGGCTTGTCGAGAAAGGCGTTTTGGGTGCGGGCGGTACGGAACAGCTGATCCAGTGCGGCAGCATTGAGCGAATCGGACATGAGCACTCCAGAATAAGGGATGGCGCGACGGTAAGCTGTGGCGCCGGCACCAGTGTGAAGACCCGCAGTGTAGAGTGGTGCGATTGCCGCCACACGCGTTCAATCTGAAACAAATCTATGTCGGATCTGAAACGATGGCGGTGACCTGGGCGCTGAGCGACGGCCGCGCCGGCAATGCACGCCAGGCCGAGGCACTGGCGCGGGCATTGCGCCCGGGGGTCTTCCAGCCAATCCATCTGCACCCTCAGCCGCCCTGGCGTTGGGCGGCGCCGCGTGTGCTGCCCGGCGCGCAGGCTGCTTTCGGTGCCGCATTCGCCCGGCAACTGCAGCAGCCGCCCGCCCTGGCCATCGGTTGCGGCCGCCAGGCGGCGCTGGCCACCCGGCTGCTGCGCGTCCGCGGCAGCCGTAGCGTGCAGATCCTGGACCCACGCCTGGATGCCCGCCACTGGGACCTGCTGATCGTGCCCGAGCACGATGCGTTGCGGGGCGAGAACGTGCTCACCCTGCTCGGCAGCCTGCACCCGGTGGACGATGCCTGGCTGGCGGACGGGCGTGCCGCGTTCCCGGCTCTGGGCCGCCTGCCCGGCCCACGGCTGGCGCTGCTGGTCGGCGGACCCACCACGCAGGTGCCATGGACAGCGCAGGATCTGGCCGCGCTGTGCACGCAGTTGCGCGCGCAACTGCGCGCGCTCGGCGGCAGCCTGCTGGTCACCGTCTCGCGGCGCACGCCAGCGGACGCAATCGCCCCACTGCGGACGGCCTGCAACGGCGTGCCACACCTGCTGTGGTGCGACGAACGCGACGGCCCCAATCCCTACGCCGGCCTGCTGGGGTGGGCCGATGCCATCGTGGCGACTGCCGACTCGGTCAACCTGTTGTCGGAGGCCTGCGCCACGCGCGTGCCGGTGACGGCCGCATTCGGCGACCGCGCCAGCGGGCGCGTCGGCCGCCATGTGCAGGCGCTGCGGCACCGTCAGCGGCTGCGTGCAGGCGATGAAGTTTTAGGTGCCGCGGCCGATATCCTGCCGGTGCGCGAAACCGAGCGCATCGCCCTGCAGGTGCGCGCGCGCCTGTCGCCGTGAATCACGCGCCCGACGATGGCGCCCGACACAAGGATGTTGCGATCGATGAAGCCACCCAGGAGCAAACATGCCATCGGACGGGCGGTCACGCTGGCACTGCTGGCCGCCTTGCCGTTGGCCGCAGCCGCAACGCCTGCATGCGTGCCGCGCTACCCCACGCCGCAGGCCACCGCTGCGATGTTCGACATGGCCAGCGACACCGCGCAGGCGCTGGATGCATTGCCCGATGCGCAGGTCGTGCTGTTGGCGCGCGGCGGCCAGGACCTGAGCCGTTATGGCCTCAAACATAGCCACCTGGCATTTGCGCTGCGCGACGAGGATGGTCTGTGGCGCGTGCGGCACCTGCTCAATCGCTGCAAGAGCGACGCGTCCCGGCTGTATGTGGAAGGCCTGAGCAATTTTGTCGGCGAAAGCGCATTGAGCAGCGACCTGCGCGTAGGCATCCCGACCCGCGCAGTGCAGCAACGGCTGCACGATCTGCTGAGCGGCAGCGGCAACATCGCCCACCGGCTGCATGAAACGCGCTACAGCATCGTGGCGTATCCGTTCTCCACCGAATATCAGAATTCCAACCAATGGGTGCTGGAAGTGCTGGCGGTCGCGTTGGCGGCGCAAGCGCAACCGCCGGAACTGATTGACGACCGCCGCAAGGCGCAAGCCTGGTTGCGTGCCGCGCGCTACCACCCCAGCATCCTGCATCTGGATCTGCGCCAGCGCCTGGGCGCGCGCTTCGTCGCCGCCAATGCCGCAACCTCGGACCACCCCGCCGGTGAGCGGGTGTCCGGCGATTATTCGGTGGTCACGGTCGAATCAATCTTCGACTTCCTGCATCAACGCGACGCCGTCCTGCAGGAACTGTCTATTGCTCGCGTCGTCGACACAGCTGGAGAAACGCCATGATGCACGCCCGTTCCTGTCTCGCTGCGGGAGCATGCCTGTTCGCTGCCCTGGCCGTGCCCTGCGCGCACGCCGGCGAAGCGACCACACCCGGTGAAAAATCCGAGTTCTATTCTGCGCTGGCGTTGGCCACGCCGGTGCTGGCCGCGTCCGCTGTGGTGGGATCGGTCTTTGCCCCACCGGTTGCAGCTTATAACGCATTGGCCGAGTCACGTCGCGAGACACGCGCGCACAAGCTGCCGGCAATGCGCGTGGAGGCCGTCGATACCCTGCCCGAAGGCGCACGCCAGGTGCGCCTGCAGGATCCGCAACAGGCCGAAACCACTGCGGTACTGCAATGGCCGGCACGCCAGGACGACCCCGCCGCAGGCTTCCGCGTCGGCGAGGTGGTGACGTTCCAGCCCAGCCCCGCCGGCAGTGGCTGGACCGTGCATGCGCCGCAGGGCCAGGCCCAGGCCTTCCTGCCGACCGGCGATGCAGTGGTCAACAGCAGCAGTCGCGTCTGGTGAGTTCAGTGAGCCGCCGGGGCGACGCAACCAAGGCACCGTAACGCCGCCCTGGTCGCAGCATCACGATTACGGCCGATCGCGCCATTGGCCTGCGGCGACGGGCAACCCACGCCATCGCACCGGGCCCGCTTGTGCGCTTGCCCCAACCACCTGCACCTCCGGCGCTCGCATCCATCTATCGCGCTCGTACACTAGCGACCTGCGCGCGTTGCCGATCGCCAGCGACACCCGCGCCCTCCGCTCTGTTTGCACCGTATCGCTGCCATGTCCTCCGCACCCCCTGCCCCGTTTGCTCCACTTACCGCCCGCGCACTGAGTTGGGCGGTGCTGGCGATGGGCGCGGTGGTGCTGCTGTCCAACATCCTGGTGCAGTACCCGATCAACGACTGGCTGACCTGGGGCGCGTTCTCGTATCCATTGGCGTTTTTGGTCAGCAACCTGATCAATCGCCGCTTTGGCCCGCGTGCGGCGCGCACGGTGGCCTGGTGCGGGTTCGCACTGGCGGTGGTGTTGTCGATCTGGTTGGCGACGCCGCGCATTGCGGCGGCCTCGTGCACGGCCTTCATCGCGGCGCAGCTGCTGGATATCACCGTGTTCGACCGGCTGCGCAACGGCAGCTGGTGGCGCGCGCCCATCGTGGCCACCACCTGCAGCGCCACGCTGGATACCGCGCTTTTCTGGAGCATCGCCTTTGCCGGTGCATCGCTGCCGTGGCTGAGCTGGGCTGCAGGCGATCTGGCGGTGAAGCTGGGCATGGGCGTGTTCCTGCTCGGGCCGTTCCGCGCGTTGCTGTGGCGTAGCGCACCTCGGGCGAACAACTGAATCACCGTTGGGTCATCGCAGCGTTGCACACACAGGCCTGTGCGCTGCAGACGATCGGTCGGCGCCATCGGTACGCCGTCGGCGCACACCGCCTGCATGGCGGCCAGGCCGCGTCACGTCGCGGTGTGCGCGGCACCTCACACGACTCATGAAACACCCGCATGAAGGCATGCGCGTGGCAGTAATGCTCTGGCGCAGCGCCTGACCTACATTGGGCCACCGCAAGGCGCACCACCGCGGCAGCAGGTGGGTACGCAAAGCGCGCAGTAGACAACCAGTGGCGTGACCATGCAGACATCGCGGCGGACCGCTTGCACACGGTGATGCAGCGCGGTCGTCGGCAACATCGCAATGGCCAATGCCGCAGCGCTGCCGGTGCCCGCACGGCGTCGCCCGTTCGCCGCACACCTAATCCCTTCATCCACCGGCAAATGCAACCGCAAAGGCACACAGGTGCGGGCGGCGTGCACCTTCATGAGAGCCACACCATGCAACTGCGCATCCTCCTTGTGGTGCTCTTGCTCGTTTCATTCCCAACGCCAGGAGCAGACATGTCCAGCGGTGCCGATAATTTCTACACCAGCAATGCGGTGACCATGCAAAAGGTCACTTTCAAGAATCAGTACCGGATGACCGTGGCCGGCAACCTGTTCGTGCCCAAGGGTCTGGACACCAGCAAGCGGCATCCGGCCGTTGTGGTCGGGCATCCGATGGGGGCGGTCAAGGAACAAAGCGCCAATCTCTACGCCACCAAACTTGCCGAGCAGGGCTTTGTGACGCTGTCGCTGGACCTGTCGTTCTGGGGCGAAAGCGAGGGGCAGCCGCGCAATGCGGTGTCGCCGGACATCTATGCGGAAGACTTCAGCGCGGCGGTGGATTTCCTGGAAACGCAGGCGTTTGTCGATCGCGAGCAGATCGGCGCGCTGGGTATCTGCGGCAGCGGCAGCTTCGTGATCAGCGCGGCCAAGATCGACCCGCGCATGCGCGCGATCGCAACGGTGAGCATGTACGACATGGGCGCGGCCAACCGCAATGGCCTGCGTCACGGGCTCAGCCTGGCGCAGCGCAAGCAGATCATCGCTGCGGCCGCCAAACAACGCACTGCCGAATTCAGCGGCGGGCCGGTGGAGTACACCGGCGGCACGGTCCTGGCGCTGACGCCGCAGTCCACGCCGATCGAGCGCGAGTTCTACGATTTCTATCGGACACCGCGCGGACGGTACACGCCCAAGGGTCAGTCGCCCGAACACACCACCCGCCCGACGCTGACCAGCAACGTCAAGTTCATGAACTTCTACCCGTTCAACGACATCGAGAGCATTTCGCCGCGCGCGATGCTGTTCATTACCGGCGAGAAAGCGCATTCGCGCGAGTTCAGCGAAGAGGCCTACCGTCTGGCCGGCCAACCCAGGCAACTGGTGATCGTGCCGGGCGCAGGACATGTGGACCTGTACGACCGCGTGGATCTGATTCCATTCGACACGCTCACCGCGTTCTTCCGCGACCACCTGCAGTAATCCACGAGGACAGCGCCGATGCCGATCCTTCGCTCCAGCGCCTGCCTGCGCACCCTGGTGCTGGGGTGCGCCGTCCTGGTCGCCGCCTGCCCGGCTGCAACGCCAACGGCGGCGACCGCCCCACCGACACCGGAGCGCGCGATGCGTATCACCCTCACCATCGGCAACGAAGTCGTCGAAGCCGAACTGGTCGATCACTCGGCCACGCGCGACCTGCTGGCGCGGCTGCCGATGACCGTGTCTTTCGAAGACTTCCATGCCAGCGAGAAGATCAGCTACCTGCCGAATAAACTCGATCTGAGTGCCGTTGGCCCTGCCGGCCCGGCGCAGGTGGGCGACCTGATGTATTACGCGCCGTGGGGCAACCTGGCGGTGTTCTACCGCGGCTATACGCCATCGCGCGATCTGGTGCGCCTGGGGCGGATCGTGTCCAACCCGCAGGCGCTGACACGCTCGGCCGGCTTCACCGCGACCATCGCGCGTGCGCAGCCTGCGGCTGCGGCATCGCCACCGCACTGACGCGGCCGATCACAACCGGCTCGCCGCTGCGCTGCGCATGGCGTGCTGCCATCACCTGCACACATCATGCAATGCCTCACGCACGCGGTTCGTCCCTGCCGCGCGGGAACGCCAGGCCTTGCGCCTGCGCGATCGCGAAGATGCTGCCGGTGGCCTGCTGGATGGCGGCGGTAGGCGTGATCAGGCGCGGGCGCCGGTCCAGCGTGCAGGCCAGCCCGGCCTCCACCAGCGTGGCATGTGCGTCGTGCAGCGTTTGCGCGGCAGTGCCGGGCAGCCACTGCGCCTGCACCAGTGCATCGATCAAGGCCGGCGTGTCGCAGACCTGCAGCAGCGGCGGATGCTGCGCCGCCTGGCCCAGCACACCGGCCTGCAGCAGGAATTCCAGATCCACCAGGCCGCCGGCGCCCTGCTTGAGATCCAGCCGGCCGGCATCGCTGCGATCGAGTTCGGCGCGCATGCGTGCGCGCATCTTGCGCACGTCTTCGTGCAGCAGCGCAGTGTCGCGCACGCGCGCCAGCGTCTGGCGACGCACCTGTGTAAAGGCCTCGCACAACGACGCGTCGCCCGCGACCGCGCGTGCGCGCACCAGCGCCTGATGCTCCCAGGTCCACGCGCGCTCGCGCTGATACTCGCGGTAGCTGGCCAGCGACGACACCAGCGCCCCCTTGCCGCCATCCGGGCGCAGCCGCACATCGATGTCGTACAGGCGGCCGGCGCCGGTTTCGGCCGCGAGCAACGCCATCACCTTCTGCGCAAAGCGTGCGAACCAGCGCCCGGCCTCCAACGGCCGTTTGCCGTCCGAGCTTTCCACCGCGCGCGGATGATCGTAGAGAAACACCAGGTCCAGATCCGAGCCGAAGCCCAGTTCCAACCCACCCAGGCTGCCGTAGCCGATGATGGCGAACGTGCCGCCGGGCACCTGCCCGTGCGCGGCAACCAGCTCCACGCGCGCCAGCTGCAGGACGGTCTGCACCACCGCCTCGGCAAGCCAGGCCAGTTGCCGGGTGCTGTCCACCGCAAGCTGGCGGCCGTCGAGCGTAGCCAGCGCGATGCGGAAGCTCAGCGCCAGCCGGCGTTCGTTGAGTTCGCGCAGGGCCGCCTCGGTATCGTCGATCTGCAGCGTGTCGGCACACGCCGCCTGCAGGGCCGCGCGATCCGGCAATGGCCCGCTGATGCGGGTGTCGAGCAGCTCGTCCAGCAGCAGCGGGTACGCGGCCAGGCGCTCGGCCAGCAGCGCGCTGCGCGAAAGCACATCGACCAGGCGCGCGAGCGCGCTGGGTTGTTCGTCCAGCAGCGCCAGATAGCTGGTGCGACGCAAGGTGGCCTGCAACAGGCCCAGCATGCGTCGCACGGCCGCATCGGGCTGGCTGGCGCGCGTGGCCGCGTGCAGCAGCGCCGGCATCACCCGATCCAGCCGCGCACGCGCGGTGTCCGACAGCGCACGCACGCCGGACGACTGCGCAAAATCGCTCAGCACCTGATGCGCGTTGCCGGGATCGTGCAAGCCGATGCCCCGCAACGGCGCCGCATCGCCCTCGGGCAATGCGCGCCAGTAATCGGCCAGCGCATCCGGCGCGCTGGCACGCACGCGCGGCGCCAGCAACTCGGCAAATTCCGCCGCCACCCAGCTGCGATGCGGGGCCAGCGCGTCCAGCAGCGCCGGCCAGTCCGCATGGCCCAGGCCCAACGCAATCCGCTCGCGGTCCAGCGGCGCCTGCGGCAAGGCATGGGTCTGGGCATCGCGCAGCATCTGCAGGCGGTTTTCCAGACGCCGCAAGAAGCGATACGCCTCGGTCAAGGCCGCACCGTTGTCCGCTTCGATCTGGCCTGCGGCCACCAGCGCCTGCAACGCGGGCAACAGGCGTCGTTCGCGCAGCGCGGGCTCGCGTCCGGCGCGGATCAGTTGCAGCGATTGCGCAAGAAACTCGATCTCGCGAATGCCGCCGGGCCCGCGCTTGATGTCGTCCAGCCGGTCGTGCCGCGCCACTTCGGCAGTGATGGCGGCCTTCATTTCGCGCAGGCCGTCCAGTGCGGTGAAATCCAGGTAGCGCCGGTAGACGAACGGCCGCAGCGTCTCCAGCCACGCCTCGCCGGCGGCGATGTCGCCTGCCACCGCGCGCGCCTTGAGCCAGGCATAGCGCTCCCAATCGCGGCCCTCGCGCTGGAAGTACTGGTCCATGCCGGTGAACGACAACGCCACGCGGCCGGCGGTGCCGAATGGCCGCAGGCGCAGATCCACGCGGTGACTGAACCCGTCGGCAGTGGTCTCGTCGAGCAGCTTGGCCAGTTGCTGGCCCAGGCGCGCGAAATATTCCTCGGCCGCCAGCGGGCGCGCGTCGTCGGACTGCCCGCCCTGCGGGTAGGCATAGACCAGATCCACATCCGAGGAGAAATTCAGCTCGCCGCCGCCGAGTTTGCCCAGCCCGAACACCACCAGCCGCTGCACGCTGCCGTCGTCGGCCATCACCTGCCCGTGGCGGCTGTCGAACTGCTGCTCCAGCGCCTGCAGTGCGCATTGCAGGCAGGTTTCCGCCAACCGGGTCGCACCGGCAAGCGTGTCGTCCACGCTGTCCAGCCCCAGCACGTCGCGCCACACCAGGCGGGTGGATTCGGCGGCGCGGTAGCGCCGTAACTGCGCCGCCCAGGCCTGCGGCTGCGCCGGGTCCAGCGTCGGTACCGGCAGCGGCGGCGGATCGGCCTGGGCCAGGTGCTGCAGCAAGGCGGGCTGACGCGCCAGGGTTTCCAGCGCGAAGTCGCTGACCAGCGCCACCTGTTCGAGCGCTGACGCAAGATCGCCGCCAGGCCAGGGTTGCTCGGCCGGGACGGCCTGGCGGACACGCGCCACGGCCCGCTCGATCAGAGCGGTGAGCGCAGGAGAAGCGGAGGAAATGGGTAGCGACATGCGCCGATTCTGGCATCCCGCCACGACAGTGGCATGTAGGCGCGCCCGATCTCCCGACAACCGCAGGCTGCTGCTCCCGTTTGTACGATGCGCGATGCACGCCAGGCCCCGCGAGTGGCTGTACGCCACAGCGTCGATCGCAGCCGCGATCGGGACGACGCCGTGTCTGGGCACCGGACCGCAGGCCGCAGCGCAGGCCCAGCCCGGCGTCGAAGTTGAAGCGCAGCACGCTGATGCTGGCGATGCACCCGACGCACTCGGGCAAGCGCCAACAGGTCGGCACGAGGACTGCAGGCTGTCGATCGTCAGCGGACTTTCAATCCACCGTGAGCAGGCAAACCGACAGGCGGCGCATATTGCGTGTCCGTTGCAACAGGCGCGCGATTTCCAAGCGTTGAACATCCCGCTGACGGAGCCCTGACGATGGCCGTGCTGCACTGCGGTTTTCGCACGAGGCTCCGCCATGTCACCCACGCTGCTGCCCGCCGCACTGCTGCCATCCCAGGTTGCGTTGAACAACGACGGCACCGATCTGGCGTTGCCACCCAGCCTGCCGTTCCTGCACCTGTGGACCGGGCCGGATGGCGTCAGCCAGCTCACTCCTTCGCAGTTGCCGGGTTTCGGCAGCAAGAGCGTGGGTGGCGGTGCAGCGCCACAGTGGCTGCGGCCGTTCCCGGGTGAGGTGCTTGGCATCCAGTTTGCGGTGCTGCCGGTGGGCTGGGTCGGCGACTGGCACGAGAGCCCGCATCCGCAGTGG
Source organism: Xanthomonas sp. 10-10 (assembly GCF_040182365.1). NCBI lineage: Bacteria > Pseudomonadati > Pseudomonadota > Gammaproteobacteria > Lysobacterales > Lysobacteraceae > Xanthomonas > Xanthomonas sp. 10-10. The sequence continues at coordinate 778,660 of NZ_CP144460.1, read as the reverse complement.
GTGATTCCGCTGCGTGGCCGCTGGTTCATCGAAACCGGCGACGGCACGCGGGTGGAAATGGGCCCTGGCGATATCCATTTCGGCCAGGACCAGGGCACCACCGATGCGCGTGGTCACCGTTCCGGCCAGCTCGGCGATGCGCCGTGCTTTCAGATGCTGGTGCAGTTTGCGCAGTCACCCGGCGCGGCGGTGGCGCATCCGTTCGGTCACGAGGCGCCGCGTTGATGCACAGCCATTGCCGCGTGCGGCCGCCCGGCCCGCCGCAGCCAACCCGGTGCGCACCGCCGGCGACGCAGCACCCCGCCCTGGCCGCGCGGCTGGGCAACGCGCGCCTGCACACGCTGTACGACCAGGCGACCTGGAGCGAAGGCCCGGTGTGGTGGGAGGCGCAGCGCACGCTGGTGTGGAGCGACGTGGTGGGCCGCCGCGTGCTCGGGTGGCGCGAGGACGGCGCAGTGGACGTGTTGCTGGACGCCACGGCCTTTACCAACGGCAATGCGGTGGATGCGCAACAGCGGCTGGTGCATTGCGAGCATGGCCGCCGCGCGATCACCCGCAGCGATGCGGATGGACGGGCGCATCTACTGGTCGGCCGCTTCCAGGGCAAGCGGCTGAATTCGCCGAACGATCTGATCGTCGCGCGCGATGGCGCGATCTGGTTCACCGACCCACCGTTTGGCCTGCTCAAGCCCAGCCAGGGCTGCCCCGGCCCGCAGGAGCTGGGCCATCACGGCCTCTACCGGCTGCCGCCCGATGGTGGCGCGCTGCATTGCATGGCCCGGCTGGATCACCCCAATGGGCTGGCGTTTTCGCCCGACGAACGCGTGCTGTACGTGTCGCAAACCCCGGAAACCGGCTCTGGCGAGCAGGAGATCATTGCAATGGACTGGCGCGATGGTGCACTGCACGATCCACGCCGCTTTGCAGTGGTGCCCGAGGGCCTGCCAGATGGCCTGTGCGTAGACCGGCAAGGCTGGCTATGGAGCAGTTCCGGCGCCGGCGTGTGCGTCTTCGATCCGGAGGGCCGCCTGCTGGGGCTGGTGCCGACCCCGCATACCGCATCCAATTGCAGCTTCGACCAGGATCACCAGCGCCTGTTCATCACCGGCGGCAGCGCGCTGTGGCTGCTGGAACTGGCATAAATCCACGGGTTTGCGGGGCTGCACATGCTTGACCGGCCAAACGTCAGGCGATAAAAAAGCCCGCTTGCAGCGAACTGCCAGCGGGCTTTGCTCCCTCCCCCACGTCGGGATGCAGGAGCATAGTGCGCGCCCCGAATCCGACTTGCACGCTGCACTGCAAAACAACACCAGACGGTACAGAACTGGTCCAGTTTTCTTCACGCAGCGCTGGCGTGGACGGCGCTCAGCGGATCAGGTCCGGCTGCGCCCGATACCACTCCGGCGCGCGCCGCAGGTGCCACTCAGGGCTGTCGTTGCGCAGGCCGATCGCCGCACTCAAGACACCCCAGCGTGCGAGCAGGCTGCCGCTGCGCTGCGTGCCCTGCAGGCGCAATCGCGCATCGATCTGAAAACGCTCGTTGCTTGCCTGCAGTCGATCGACGATGACGGTGTTGCCCTGCCACTGCACACGGCCGGTCACCTGCGCCTGCCCTGCATCCACCAGGCGCAGCATCCAGTCGGGAATGGAGCGATCGCGCGCGTACAGCGCCATCAGGAACGCCAGGTCGCGCACCTGGATGCGCACGCGCCCATCCACGCCGATCGGCTGACGCCACTGCATACGGGTGTCGTCCAGCACGATGCGCGCCCACCAGCCATCGCGGCGTTGGCCGTCCGGACCGGTGAAACCCACATTGCGCAGCTGCACCGTGCTTGCGTCGAGGCGAAAGTTTTCTGCGCGCAGATCGCCACGTTGCAGACGCAGATCGGCATCCACGTTGCCGCGCAACGCGAGCCCTGCGAACTGCAGGCGCGCCGCGCGCGCACCGATACGCAAGCCGCCCTTGCCGATACGCCCGCCGGGTTCGATCTGCAGATCGCCGCTGAGCACACCGCTGCCGCCATCGAACCGCAGCTGCTGTTGCGGCAGATAGCGGTTGTACGCGCGCAGGTCCGGCACACGCGCGTTGGCGAAGGTCAGATGCGCCCGCGTGGCATCGCGCAAGGTGGTGAGGTTGCGTGCGTCGGCGCGCGTCTGCAGATCCAGGCGCAGATCGCGGCCTTGCACGAACGGACGCGTGGGCGCGTCGCTGTGCGCGATCGAAAACTGCTGCATCTGCAGTGCAAGCGCGGGCAGCAGCTGACCGTCTGCGTCGGCGTCTACGCGCAGATCGGCACTGGCCTGACCGTCGATGGCGTGCCCCATCACGCCGACATGCGCGCGCACATGCGGCACCTGTAGACGGCTGCCTGCACCGAGCTGGCCGCGCGTAATGCGCAGGTCCGCATCGACCAGGCCATCGCCGTCCAGGGTGAGCCAGTCGACATCCGGAAACAGCGCAGGAATCCAGCTGAGCGAGGCCAGTTGCCAATGCAGCCTTGCATGCCCGGAGGTGCGCGGTAGCAGGTGGCGCAGCGATGTCAGCGGCAACTGCCGGCCCTGCACGCGCAGGTCGGCGTCCAGTGTCAGCCCCGCATCGGCAGGCTCGGGCATGCTCACGGTCAGACGCATGTTGTCGTCCACCTGCAACTGCGCCGCCACCTCGCCCAGCAACGCGGCAGGCGTGCGCGTGCTGTCGTGCAGGGGCGCGCGCCAGTGCAGCTGGCTGCCGGGTTGCAATGCACCGCGCGTCCAGCGCAACTCGCCATCTGCGCGCCCCTTGCCCGGCCGCGTGACCACCGTGTGCCGGCCCTGCGCAGTGCGGGTAACGTCCAGCGCCGCAGTGTCGCCGTGTAGGGCCACCAGCGCATCGGTCAGCTGCAGCAGGGCCAGCCCGCGCGCCTGGTCGGGGACATGCCGCGCAATGCTCGCTTCCAGGCGCAGCTGCCCGTTGCGCAGCACCTCGCTCTTGCCCCAGTGCACGCGCGCGTTGTCGAACGCGGCGTGCGACGGAAACAGCTCCATCGGCCCGCCACGCAACTGCTTGAACAGGCCGAGCTGCAACTGGCCGTCACCTTCGATCCGCAGTTGACGCAGCGACAGCGCGTGGACCTGCGCGGCCTCGATGCGGTCGAACTGCAGTGTCCAGGCGGGTGTGGCAGGTGTTGGGTTTGCAGGGGTATTGGCGGCTGGCGGATCGCGTGCCTGATCTGACGACGATGTTGGTGTTGGTGTTGCTGTTGGCTTCGCACGTTCTGCGGCTGCCGCTGTTGGTGCTGTGGAAGGCGCAGCTGTCGCGCGCGTTGCATGCGCTGCGACTTGTTCGCTTGGATCGGTTGCGGGTGCAGGCGATGTTGCGCCCGGCGTAGTGGTTGCAGGCTGCGCACCGACCACGGCAGCGGCGGGAGGCGTGGCCACGGCATCCGCCATGGAGGTTGCCGACTGCAGACCGGCACGCACACCGTACACCTGCAGTTCCGGCACCAGCAGTTGCCGATGCAGCAAGGGCAACATCCGTATCTGCCCGCTCATGCGCTGCGCGCTGACGTTCCAGCGGTTGCGCGTGGAGCGGCCGTGCAGGTCGACATTCCACAACATCACCCGTCCCGGCCACCAGGTCAGCCCGGGGCCCCACTGCATGGCGAAGGTGTCCGGCTTGCGGTTGAGCGCTGCCGGCCCCAGCGGGGTGTTGAGCAGCAGATTGCCGAGCAGCAGGTAGCCGACATACAGCGCGATCACTGCCGCTAATGGCCAACGCAGCGTGCGAGGCAATGCGCGCCAACGGGCGCGAACGGGCATCGTCATGACGGCAGGCTCCTTCAGGGACCGCGCAGGCGGCGCGGCGCAGTGTGCCAAGCGGGCCGTGAGCGCGGTGCGTATCGAGGCATGTTGCCGTGCAATGCGAGGGGCGAAGGCGCTGACGTCCGCGCGGCGTGGCACGTGGCGGGGATGCCAGGGGCCGAACGCTCCACGCCATGCCTCGGCATGGCAAGCGGATGATTTAGAGCGGCTACGAAAACGTAGCGAACGGTGGTCATGTGGGTGTGGACGGTGCGCTCAGCATCGGAGTGCGCGTGGTAGATGCCGCACCGAGCACCGCCTGCGCCCACCTCGCGGTGGGCACAGGCTTTTTGTCAGCTGCTCTTGGCAGGTTGCCAGCACGTACCGGGCAGTGGTCTGTTGGAGATGCACGGCGCACGGCGGATGCAGTGGGTGCGTGGGGCCATGCCGATTCCGCACACTGGCCGCGCCCGTCGGCGGCTGTGCGATGGTTTTGTCAGCCGCTTCCGGCCATCTGATGCATCTGCAGCGCCGCCCGCAACCCGCGTCGACACTGCATCGCACCGATTCGCGTCTCATCCATCACCGCGCCCGCCACGAACCCACCAAGCGCTTAGTTGCGCTTGGACACCGGCGGCAGCAGACCCGGCTGCTCGTCGTACCACTCGCGTGCGCCGGCAAGATGCCACTGGCGCTGTTTGCCATCGATTTCGATGCCGGCGCCGAGCACGCCCCAGCGCAGATACAGGTTGCCACGGCGCGCGTCGTCGTCCAGGGCCAGACGCGCGCGCAACGACAGACGTGCATTTTCCGCCTGCAGGTCGTCGACCGTCAGCTGTTGCTTGCGCCAGCGCACCCGCCCGGTGGCATCGAGCTCGCCCGAATCCAGCAGGCCCACCACCCAGCGCGGATAGTCGGCCCGCTGTGCGAACACCGACAGCAACGGCGCGGCATCGCGCATGCGCAGCGCGGCGTCGGCATCCAGCTGGAACGGCGCACTGGCCTGGATGGTGCCGGCCCCGACCTGCAGCTCGCCCCACCAATTGGCGTCGGCAGTGTCATCGCCCACGCGCATGTTGCGCAAACGCACGCGTGTGCCGCTGAGGTCGAAGAACTTGGTCTTGAAGTCGGCGCGTTGCAGCTGCGCCTGCAATTCGGCATCGCCGCGCATCTGCATCCCGGCCAGCGCCAGATGCGCGCCCTGCCCACGCAGATGCGCATGCCCGCTGCCGACATCGCCGGAGGCGTTGAGCGCGACATCGCCGGTCAGGCTGCCGCTGCCGCCGAGCAGGCGTACCGCTTTGCCGGAGAGATAGCGGTTGTAGACCGTCAGGTCGGGCACCTTCGCATCGCTGAAACGCAGCTGCGCCTTGAGCGTGTCGCGCAGGCGCGCCAGTTCGGCATCGCCATGCATGGCCAGCTGCAGGTCGCGGCCATCCAGCAGGATCTGCCTCGGCGCATCGCGCGGTGCGGCGCGGAACGTGGGAATGCTCACATCCAGATGCGCCTGCGGGGTGGCGGCATCGTCGATGCGACCGCGCGCCCTGGCGATGCCGGTCAGGCGCGTGTCGAACACCTGTGCCGCCGCCTCCACGCGCGGGATCTCCAGGCTGCTGCCGCTGGTGAGCCGGCCTTGCGCCAGGCGTAGATCGGCCTCCACCAGGCCACCGCCTTCCAGCTGAAACCACGGCTTGCGCACGAACAGCTCGGCGATCCAGTTCAAGGATTCGAACTTCCAGCGCCCCTGCACCTGGCCCGACAACCGCGGCAGGAGCTGCGCCGGCTCCTGGAAGGGAATGCTGCGGCCGGCAACGCGCAGATCGGCGTGCAGTTCGCTGCCGGTGTCTGCATCGCGCGGCAACCGCGCCTGTACGCGGATGTCCTGCGCCACATCCAGCTGCAGCGCCAGCATGCCGCGGTCGGTGGCGCCGACACCGGCCATCAATGGCAGCCGCCACACCGCATGGCTGCCCGGCTGCAGTGCGCCGCGATCCAGTGTGATGTCGGCCTCCACACGCGCCGCAGATGGACCGCTGCGGATATCCACGTGCGGCGCCCCGGTATCGATCTTCAACGCCACCGTACCGGCCTTCAACTGCAGCCGCGCATGGGTGATGCCGAGCTTGCGCAGGCCGGGCGCTTCATCGCGGTAGTGGCGCGGAAACTGGAACTGCGCATCCAGCTGCGCGCCATTGAAGACCTGCACGCCATCGAAGCTGACCACCGCATCGCGGAAGCCCGCCTCGGACGCAAACAGCTCCGATGGCCCGCCCTTGAGCTGTTTCAGAAAGCCCACCGTGCCGTGGCCGTTGCCGGCGATCAGCAGTTTGCCCAGCCGCGCACTGCGGATGCTGTTGCTGCTGATCGCATCGAAGCGCAGCGTCCAGCCCTGATCGCCGCGTGGTGGTGGCGGAATGGGGGTGTCGGAGGTTTCCACTTCCGCGCTCAGGCCGGTGGCGTGCAGCCACGGCAGACGGACCTCGCGCCGAAACAAGGCCAGCAACGCGACGCGCGCATGCGCACGATCGGCGTGGAAGACATACACGGTGCGGTTGGCCTGCCCGCGCATGCGCACGTTCCAGGCCATCACCTCGCCCGGGAACAGCGTCAGCGCCGGGCCGGTCTGCATGGTGAACTTGTGCGGCTGCCGGTTGGTGGTGGCGTCGAACAACGGCGTGTTGAGGAACACATTGCCGGCAACCAGGTACAGCGCGTACAGCGCCAACAGCACAAGCACCGCAAGCCGCCACGGCCGGGGCCAGCGCTGAAAGCGTTCGCGAAGAGAGGGCATGGGCGCAAGCAGAGAAGAGTCTGCCGTCACTATCGCGGGTGCGCCGACGGCGAGGCGTGAACGCTGAGCGCGCGCGATACCGTGGAGGCGTTGTCAGGTGCACGATGGAGCGCGCGCAGCAGCATCTGCGCCTGCTCCCAGGCAGGGGGAGTGCCGGCCGTGTTCGGCTGGCGATGTACGCCGTGCTTCCCGGCGGTATGGTCAATGGACGTGGACGCCGCTGCCCGTTGCAGCAAGGTCGCCTGCGGCAAGATGCCGGGCGCGGCCATGGTGGGCGTGCCGGTTTCCGCTATGCCCGGCATGTCCAGCCTCCCCATCCTGCAGGCGCCGCTGCGCGAAAGACAGGTGTCTGCGCCGGCGGAGCAGCCACGCCGACTCAACCGGGCCAGACCGTGGCGATGAGTGGCTTCACCGGCCCGGGCGCCCCCGAGGCGATGGCGATGGCGATGCGTATCGAACCGGCGCACCTGCGCAAGCTGCTGGCTACGTTGTCACGCATGCGGCGATCTCCGCAGTGCAGCACCGCTGCGGCGTCGATTAACTCTTTCGAAACTTCATGTCTGCCGACGCCACGCAGCGACATGCGGGGGCCATGCGCGCGGGGGATAACGTTCCTACTCGCTCGCCGGCGGTGCGCAACGACTCTCCCTCCTGGCCGCCACAGCGACGAGTCACCAGTGGGTGGTGTTGTTCAATCCGCCGGACCGGCTCCCTGCGCCGGTCCGGCGTTTTTTTTGGCCGCTGGTGTGGCCGTTCAGGCGTTGGAGGATGGTGCTCCGCCGCACCATCGCCCCAGCCCTTTCCCACAGGCACAGGGGTTTTCGTTTCGCCAAAGAAAGACGCTTCACGATGGCGAGGCGGGCTGCCTTCATTCCGTCAGGAGCAGCAGCGCTCCTGACCTTCTCCCACCGGAGAAGTGGCGCATCGCGCCGAAAGGATTCGGGCGACGCCTGGTGCCGCATCCGCAAGCCGCCCGACGCGCAATCCTGCCATCGGCCCGACAATGCCACCTCCCGGGCTCATGCAGCCTCGGCAACCCGCCGCGCACGACGTGCACGCACCGCTGTCGCCAGACGCTCCAGCACCTGCACCGAAGCGTCCCAATCCAGGCAGCCGTCGGTGATGCTCTGGCCGTAGATCAGCTCGCAACCGGGCACCAGCTCCTGGCGGCCGCCGACCAGGTGGCTCTCCACCATGACGCCGACGATGCGCGTCTCGCCACCTTCCAGCTGCGTGGCGATGTCGTCGATGACCTTGGGCTGGTTGTCGGGATTCTTGCCGCTGTTGGCATGGCTGGCATCGATCATCAGGCGTGCCGGCAAGCCGGATTTATTCAGCACCTGGCTGGCCGCTTCCACACTGGCCGCATCGAAGTTGGGCACCTTGCCGCCGCGCAGGATCACATGGCAATCCGGATTGCCCGCAGTGGCAGCCACCGCGGTCTGGCCATCCTTGGTCACGGCCAGGAAATGGTGCGGATGCGAGGCCGCACCCACCGCGTCCACCGCAATCTTGACGTCGCCACCGGTGCCGTTCTTGAAGCCCACCGGGCACGACAGGCCCGAGGCCATTTCGCGATGCACCTGGCTTTCGGTGGTGCGTGCGCCGATCGCGCCCCAGGCCACCAGGTCGGCGATGTACTGCGGCGAGATGATGTCGAGAAATTCCACACCCGCCGGCAGGCCGAGGTTGTTGATGTCGCGCAGCAGGCCGCGCGCCACCCGCAGCCCCTTGTTGATCTGGAAGCTGCCATCCAGGTCCGGATCGTTGATCAGGCCCTTCCAGCCGATGGTGGTACGCGGCTTTTCGAAGTACACCCGCATCACGATCTCCAGCGCGTCGCCGAACTGCTCGCGCAATGGGCGCAGCCGCTGCGCATACTCCATCGCCGCGACCGGGTCGTGGATCGAGCAGGGCCCGATCACCACCGCCAGGCGGTCGTCGCGCCCATGCAGGATGGCGTGCAGGGCGGCGCGCGAGTTGGTCACGGTTTCGGAGGCGCGCTCGTCGCAGGGCAGCAGCGACAGCAGCTGCGAAGGCGGTGCGAGGGCTTCGATCTTGCGGATACGCAGGTCATCGGTCACGGGCGGCATAACGTTGTCTCGGGTCGGCAGTGCATAGGGAAGCCAGGCAAGGCGGCAACAAAAAAAGCCGCCAGTGTGCGCTGGCGGCTTTTCGGGAATGCTGCTGAAGATTTCTTCAGGGTGAGCGCAATCCGTCCTCCGCCAGCGGCATCGGAAAACCGTAGTACCAAAAATAAAACTGGCTGCGGGGTGCGTTCATGGGATGCATTGATACCACGCGTATTTGCGCGTTGCCACTGTTTCATCGGCAACGGACCATGCGCGTGGAAGCAATCGTCGGGTGGAGCGGCAAGCAGTCGTACGCATGGCAGCAACGATTGATCAGGGCAACGGGTCGCAATCCGATCGATGCTGACGTGCCGACTCCCTTACCTGCAGCAGCAGTGTTACGGAGTGTTGCCGCGCGTGCCCGGCGCGGTGCGATCAAGGCGCTGGCGTGGAGGTCTACCCGCCTGAAAGCGAATGCAATAGGTACAGGGCGCGCCTCACCTCGGCACACCATGCGGTGTTTCAGGCCCGCTCTTGGCGACAAGCGGATGCGCGCACCGCGTCCGGGCGTTGTGACATGAACGATGCCGCACTGCGACGCTCGTCGTTTCTTGAGCGCCGCTGGGGCCGTCCCGCTCTGTGCAGGATTGCGCTCCGGACACTCTCCGGTCCAGGAACACCGAAAGTATCGTTTCACCACCAATGCCTGATTTCTCTCTGAATTGTGAAATATCCCATACAAGTCATATACTTGTTACGCGATCAAACCTGATATATCGTTTCATTAATCGTTTCACTCGTGATTTGCATGCCCCAGCCCGAAGCAGTAGAACGCCTGGTCACCACGCTGCGCGTCAACGGCCCGTTGCGCGGCGCCGATCTTGCCGCGCGATTGGGCGTGAGCAAGGCAACCCTTTCTCGCCTGGTTGCCGCCGCAGGAACTGCGGTGCGGCGCTACGGCAGCGCACGCGCCACCAGTTATGCCGCCGCGGGCGAGGTGCGGGGCGCGCGCGCCTGGCCGCTCTACCGCATCGACAGCCATGCCCGCGTTGTGGCGCTGGGCCAGCTGCATGCACTCCATCACGACCACTTCTTCGTGGAGCTGCTGCAGGAAAACCCGGTGCTCCTGCATCCGCCGATGCAGCTGGGCGTGTTCGAGTCGCTGCCCTGGTTTCTGGATGACCAACGCCCGCAGGGATTTCTGGGGCGCAATCTGGCACGCCGCGTCTCCGGGTCGTTGCGGCTACCTGAAAATCTCATGCTGTGGTCGCCCGGTGACACACTCGTCGCGCTGCTGTCCGATGGTCACGACCAGCTCGGCGACCTGCTCGTGGGCGAGCATGCGCTGGCTCGCGCGCTGTCGTCGATCGACCAGCCTGAGTGCATCGACATCGAGGCGCGCCTGCACGCATATCTCCAGCATGCCGATGCCGCCCTGCGCGGCGAGGACGTCGGCTCGTCCGCTGCAGGCGAGCAACCGAAGTTCACTGCCGTGCTGCGCGAACATGGCGTGTATCGTCCGGTCATCGTGAAGTTCTCCGACCGGATCGATCAGCCGGCCGGGCGGCGCTGGGCGGACCTGCTGCAGATGGAGCACCTTGCGAGCAACGTGCTACTTGCCGGTGGCATCGCAGCCGCAACGACGCAGCGGCTGCAGGCCGGCGAGCGCGTCTTTCTCGAATCCACGCGCTTCGATCGCACTCCGACGCTGGGCCGCCACGGTTTTGTCTCGTTGATGGCGATCTTTACCGCGTTCTATGGGCAGTCGGAGGTCGGCACGTGGCGCGCGCTTGCGCCACTGCTCAAGCGCGATGGTTGGCTGAGTGCGGACGATGCAGAGCGTCTTGAGGTGATCAGCTGGTTCGGCGTGCTCATCGGCAACACTGACATGCATCTGGGCAATGCAGCGCTGATTCTTGCCGACACCTTGCCGCTGCGGCTTGCGCCGGTGTACGACATGTTGCCGATGGCGCTGCGGCCGGCATCCAGTGGCGAAATCGTGCCACGGGATATCGAGATTCCACCACCCACGGTCGGTCAATTCGCACAATGGCGACGCGCCGCGGAGATGGCCGAACAGTTCTGGCAGCGGTCCATCGACGACGCGGCCTTGAGCGATCCGATGCGCGGCATCGCCACGCGGGCGTTGGCAAGCTTGCGCCGAACCGCATCGCGTCTTGCCTGACATCGCGTCTTGGCTGGTGTTACGCCGCGCCTATATGTGTCACCGCAACACCCCACTGCACGCCACGGCGATGAGGCCATGGCGTGCAGTGGGGCAAACGTCACTCAAAACGTAAACACATACTCCGCCGCCACTTCGCGGCCGATCGGGTTGAACAAGGTGGTGTTGTAGAACCCGTAGCCGTAGAAGCGCTCCTTGTTCTCGTAGCCCACTTCGTTGAACACATTGTTGACGTAGAAGTTGACCTTGGCGTGGTCGGTGATCTTGTAGCCGGTGCTCAGGTTCCAGTAGATCGCCGGGCCCACGCGGCCGAAATAGCGCTTGCTGGTCTGGCCCAGATTCACGTTGCCGGTGTCGGTGACCAGGCATTCGTCCGAAGCGCTGGGCTGGTAGCCGTCGTCGAAGCGGGCGCAGGTGCCCCAGTTGACCGCGCGCATCGAGCCGAGCCGGCGGAAGTACACCGTCCAGTCCCAGGCGCCGCCGTTGTCCCAGTGCACGCTGCCGCGCACGCGGCTGCGCACGCGTTCGTCGCGGCGGTTCTCGTCGCTGTCGGTGCGGTAGATCTGTTCGCGGTAGGCGATCAGGGTGTTGTAATCCAGCGACAGCTGGAAGTTGCCCCAGCCGGCGGTGGCAAGGCGATACTTCAGCGAGGCATCGATGCCGGAGGTTTCCATCTGCGCCAGGTTGATCGGGCCGCGCTCGATGCTGGCGATGGTGCCATCGGCATTGCGCACCACGCGCGAGGTGATGGTGTCGCAATACCCCGCACCGCCTGGATTGTTCCAGGCACCGCCGCTGATGGTGGTGCCGGTGCGGCAGCCGGCTTCGGCCGACAGGATCTCGTCGCGGTCCAGATCCTTGATCATTTCCTCCAGCTGGATGCGGTAGTAATCCACGCTCAGCGACAGCCCTTGCGCGATGTCCCACACCACCCCGCCAGTGAATGAGCGGCCGGTTTCCGAGCGAAGATCCGGGGTGCCGCGCCGATTCACATCCACGGTGTAATAGATGTTGTTGTTTTCGTCGTTGCAGCCGCCGGTTTGATACGCGCCAGAGGTGATGCAGCGGTACTGGTCGATCACGGTCTGGTTGGTGGAGCTGGGTTCGCCGAGCACGTAGTGCATGTCCGGCGCGCGGAAGCTGGTGGCCAGCGTGCTGCGCAACAACAGGCTCTCGACCGGGCGCCATTCCAGACCCGCGCTCCAGGTGGTATCGCTTTGCGTGCCGACATCGGTCGCAATCGCGGCCGAAGAGCGGTAATTGCCGTAGCGATCGTAGCGGCCGGCGACATTGGCGCTCAACGTCGAAAGCAACGGGATCTGGAATTCAAGACCGGCCGAGCTGCGCAGGCGTTCGCCGCCGCCGCTGTCGACCACGTCCACTGGGTAGCACTCGTTGGCGCACGGGTCCGGCGACAGTTGATAACCCTGCTTGGCCACTTCGGCCACGGTGGCGAAACGGATCGGCCCGGCCCAGCCCTGCACCAGATCGCCGCTGAGGCTGAAACTGGCCTGATTCACCCACGAATACGCCGAGTTATGCGATTTGGCGACCAGCTGGTCGTACTGGTTCGACGACAGCGGCGCATACAGCCGTGCTTCGTTGATCGCATAAATCGGCGAGCCATCGGCGGCGGTGCCGGTGGGGCTGCCGAGGAAGTACTCGGTGGCGCGCGCGGTATCCACGGTGCGGATGTATTCGTCCACGGTGTAGCGCGAGCGGCCCACGCTCAGCTCCCAATCGAAGCGATCGGCCCAGACTCCACGCAAGCCGGCGCTCAGATCCCAGGACTGCTCCTTGTTGTAGTTGGCCAGCCGGTCCCAGCCGCCGGCTTCGCGCCGGGTGAGCTGACGGATCAGGTTCAACGAGCGTCCGGTGGCCGCGTCCTGGAACGGGCCCAGGTAGGCGTACGGCGGGTCGTAGGTCCAGCGCCCGATGCTGCGGTTGGCCGACAGCGTGGCCCAGGCCTCGGTGGCCTCGCCGAACTTCCAGGTGCCGTAGAGATACGCCGAATAATCTTCGCTGCCGGTGACCAGGCCCCAATCGCCGTAATCGCGCGCCACGCCGCAATAGTCGCCGGCATTGGTCAGCGCGCCGCTGTTCTGGTCGTAGCTCAGCCGCGGCGCATCGACGAACTCGCCGCCGAAGCGCGCGCAGGTGCCCGCAGGCGGCGCCAGACGTTCATTGGTGTTGGCATCGACCAGGCTCAGGCCGGTGAACGGGTTGAAGCCGTACAGGCGGTTCTGGCCGGTCCAGTTGGAATAGGACATGTCGTCCGAGTCGTCCATCTGCGGGCGATCGCGGCCGCTCAAGGGGTCGCGCCGGGTGGCCTGCAGGGCGTAGGTCACGCTCCAGTTTTCGCCAGTGCGCCCGCCCGCCCACGACACATCGAAACTGTCGCGACCACCTTCGGTGGCGGTGCCGCCACGCAGGCGCAGCTGGTCGCCCTGATAGTCGCGTTTGAGGATCACGTTGACCACGCCGGCCACCGCGTCCGAGCCATAGATCGCCGAGGCGCCGCCGGTGAGGATCTCGATGCGCTCCACCGCCGCAGACGGGATGTTGCTGTAGTTGGAAAAGTTGCTTTCGCCGCCGTACGGCAGCGGGTAATCGGCCACGCGGTGGCCGTTGACCAGCAGCAGGGTGCGCCCGGGCCCCAGGTCGCGCAGATTGATCGGCGAGGCATTGGGCGTGTGCGAGCCCCACTGTGTATCGGCTTCCACCGAGCCCTGCTGGTTCATGCTGTTGAGCACGTCGTAGACGGTGGCAAAGCCCTCCTGCTGGATCTGCTGCGCGGAGATGGTGACCACCGGCTGCGCGCCTTCGACCTGCGCGCGCTTGATGCGCGAGCCGGTGACGCTGACCGCATCCAGGGTGGAGGTGGCGCGCGGTGTGTCCGGCTCGGTTTGCTGGGCCATGAGCGGCGGCGCAGCGGCGGCCGTCAGTGCAAGGGACACGGAAATCGACAAGGCAAGACGATGACTGCGGCAGTTCATAAGATCCCCGGGAGAAGCCGGACGCGGCCGGCGTGGCAGTGCACTGCAACGACGTCTGCCAGCGATGCACGCACCGCCGCCCCTTGTCCGATGGCCCCCCGACCACGCGGCGCAAACGCCTGCCCAGCGACGCTAGAACTGCGATGACATCGGTGTCAACACCTTGTCATGCAAGTGTGATTGACGTCGCGATCTGCGTGGTTTTGCGATGTCGCACACGGTTGGGGCCGCGAGCCGGTTGCGCGGGCGCCGCATCGACCCTGCGTAGGAGCGCACCCGGGCGCGACCAGAGCGTTATCGGTGACGCCTCTTCGCGCCCAGGTGCGCTCCTACGAGGTCGTGGGGGTCTGCTTGGCCTGCGCGACCAACGGCGAACGTGCATCTGCCACATGCTCCGGTGCAGATCATCCATCGACGACCGCCTCTTGCGGCATCCACGACCGCCCACAAAAAACCCCGCCTTTCGGCGGGGTCCTTTTGTGTTGCAACAGCCGAAGTGGCGTGGATCAGAAATCCATGCCGCCCATGCCGCCCATGCCACCGCCGGCCGGCATCGCCGGCTCGTCCTTCTTCGGTGCATCGGCCACCATGGCTTCGGTGGTGATCATCAGGCCGGCGATCGAGGCTGCGTTCTGCAGTGCCGAGCGGGTGACCTTGGTCGGATCCAGGATGCCGAACTCGACCATGTCGCCGAACTCGCCGTTGGCCGCGTTGTAGCCGTAGTTGCCGGTGCCTTCCTTGACCTTGTTCAGGATCACGGACGGCTCTTCGCCGGCATTGGCCACGATTTCGCGCAGCGGGGCTTCCATCGCGCGCAGGGCGATCTGGATGCCGTGGGTCTGGTCTTCGTTGGCACCGGTCAGGTTACCGACGGCCACCAGCGCACGCACCAGGGCCACGCCGCCGCCCGGGACCACGCCTTCTTCGACGGCTGCACGGGTGGCGTGCAGGGCGTCTTCGACGCGGGCCTTCTTTTCCTTCATTTCGATTTCGGTCGAGGCGCCGACCTTGATCACGGCAACGCCGCCGGCCAGCTTGGCCACACGTTCCTGCAGCTTTTCACGGTCGTAATCGGACGAGGTGTCTTCGATCTGGGTCTTGATCTGGCCGACGCGCGACTCGATCGCGGCCGAATCGCCAGCACCGTCGATGATGGTGGTGTTCTCCTTGGAGACCTGCACCTTCTTGGCACGGCCCAGGTCCTTGATGGTCGCCTTCTCAAGCGCCAGACCCACTTCCTCGGAGATCACGGTGCCGCCGGTCAGCACGGCCATGTCTTCCAGCATCGCCTTGCGACGGTCGCCGAAGCCCGGTGCCTTGACGGCCACGACCTTGACGATGCCACGGATGGTGTTGACCACCAGGGTCGCCAGCGCTTCGCCTTCGACTTCTTCGGCGACGATCAGCAGCGGCTTGCCGGCCTTGGCCACGCCTTCCAGCACGGGCAGCAGGTCACGCACGTTGGAGATCTTCTTGTCGTGCAGCAGGATGAACGGGTCGTCCAGGTCGGCCGACTGGCTCTGCTGGTTGTTGATGAAGTACGGGGACAGGTAGCCGCGATCGAACTGCATGCCCTCGACCACGTCCAGCTCGTTTTCCAGGCCCGAGCCTTCTTCAACGGTGATCACGCCTTCCTTGCCGACCTTCTGCATCGCTTCGGCAATGATGTTGCCGATCGATTCGTCCGAGTTGGCCGAGATGGTGCCGACCTGGGCGATTGCCTTGTCGTCGGTGGTGGGCTTGGAGATGTTCTTCAGCTCGATGACGGCGGCCTTGACGGCCTGGTCGATACCGCGCTTGAGGTCCATCGGGTTCATGCCGGCGGCCACAGCCTTGGCGCCTTCGCGGATCAGGGCCTGGGCCAGCACGGTGGCGGTGGTGGTGCCGTCGCCGGCGTTGTCGTTGGTCTTGGAAGCGACTTCCTTGACCATCTGCGCGCCCATGTTCTCGAACTTGTCAGCCAGTTCGATTTCCTTGGCGACGGAGACGCCGTCCTTGGTGATGGTCGGCGCGCCGAAGCTCTTCTCGAGCACGACGTTGCGGCCCTTCGGGCCCAGGGTTGCCTTGACGGCATTGGCGAGAACGTTGACGCCACGGACCATGCGGGTACGTGCGTCTTCACCGAAACGAATGTCTTTAGCAGCCATTTGTATGTAACTCCGGAAATGGGGAATGGGGAATGGGGAATCGGTCAATCAAGGGCGGATATCGAGGCGGGGTGGGATGGCGAAGGGCGCTAGCCGCTTTGCCCATTCCCGATTCCCCACTCCCGATTCCCGGCGCAGAGCGCCTGATCAGCCGATGACCGCCAGGATGTCGTCTTCGCGCAGCACCTTGTACTCGACGCCTTCGGACTTGTAGCTGCTGCCGGCGTACTGGCCGTAGATGACCTTGTCGCCGACCTTGACCACCGGCGCGCGCAGGCTGCCGTTGTCCAGGGGCTTGCCGGCGCCGATGGCGACGACTTCACCCTTGGTGGACTTTTCCTTGGCGGAGTCCGGAATCACGATGCCGCCGGCGGAAACTTCGTCGGCTTCGATCGGCTTGACTACAACGCGGTCGTGAAGCGGCTTGATGCTCATAGAGAAAGACCCTCTTAAGTGATTGATTGGTCTGGAAATTATCGGCGATGTTAGCACTCGCATATGACGACTGCCAGCACAGCGCGCGGAAAAAACCCGACAGAGCGGGTGCGGGCCAGAGATTGTGCTGGGCGGGCGGGTTTCAAGGGCCGGGCGCAAACTTTTTTCTTCGGCAGGTCTGATTCGCAGGCGAGGCAGCGACAACGGAGGCCCAGTAAACCGTCATCGGGCGGGCCTGGGGCGGCGCGCAGACAGGCCGCGCGCGTAGCCGTCGCTAGCTCACCCCCTGGCCGCCGCTCCACCCGCCCCGCCATGCGGGCCAGGCGGCACGCGTTCTAAAAATGGAACCAGGTTCCATCGTTTGTCATGCGCAGACTCTACAGTCGGACCCGCATTCCCCGATCACAAGGAGCTGTCGATGAGGTTGCCGTTCCGTAGTCTTCCGCTGGCCTGCGCCATTGTCCTGGCCGTCCCCGCCGCCCACGCCGCGGTGTTCATCAACGAACTGCATTACGACGACGCGGGCGCCTCCGGCGACACCGGCGAAGGCGTGGAAGTGGTGGCCACCGCCGGCGAGTCGCTGAGCGGCTACCGGATCTATCTGTACAACGGCAGCGCGCCCAGTGCGGCGACGGTCTATGCCAACACGGCAGTCCCGGCCGGCAGCCTGGTCAGCTGCGGCAGCCAGGTGCGCGTGGCCACGGTGAGCTACGCCAGCAACGGCGTGCAGAACGGGCCCAACGACGGCGTGGCGCTGGTCGATCCCAGCGGGCAACTGGTGCAGTTCCTCAGCTACGAAGGCGCCATCACCGGCAGCGGTGGCCCCGCCGCCGGCGTCACCAGCCAGAACCTGCCGGTCAGCGAGAGCAACAGCAGCGCGGTCGGCAGTTCGCTGCAACTCACCGGCACCGGCAGCAGCGCGGCCAACTTCAGCTGGGCCGGCTCGTCGGCGCAGACCTTTGGCGCGTGCAACCGCGGCCAGACCTTCAACGGCAGCGGCGGTGGCGGCGAAACCGGCGCTGCACCATCGATCACCAGCACCACTCCAACCCAGGGCGCGACCGGCTTCCCCGCCGCGGGCGATCTGAGCGTGGGCTTCAGCGAGGCGGTGACGCTGAGCGGCGGCGCCTTTGCGCTGAGCTGCGCCAGCTCCGGCACGGTGGCCTTGAGCTACCCGAGCAGCGGCACCCGCTTCACCCTGTCCACCAACACCGCCCTGGTCGGCGGCGAGCGTTGCACCCTGGCGATCACGGCCAGCGCCATCCGCGATGCCAGCGGGCTGAGCCCGGCGGCCAATCAGTCGATCGCCTTCACCGTGGCGACCGCCAGCGGCGGCGGTACCGGCTACTACTCGCGGGTCAACACCACCAGCCCCAGCCAGCTGCGCTGCTCGCTCAATGCGACCATCCGCGGCCACACGGTCTATCCCTACAGCGGAACCGGCACCAACACCTGGACCATCCTGGAGATGGCCGACGAGGACCCCAACAACAGCGGCCGGATCCTGGACGCCTACCGCAACCGCAGCTACGCCAAGGGCAGCGACCGGGCCGGCACCGGCAGCGGCCTGACCTACAACCGTGAGCACACCTGGCCCAACTCGCTGGGTTTCGGCAGCGCCACCGGCGATCGCGGCCTGCCGTATGCGCCCTACACCGACACCCACATGCTGTACCTGACCGACACCACCTTCAACGCCGACCGCGGCAACAAGCCCTACGCCACCTGCACCAGCAGCTGCGGCGAGCGGGTGACCGAGGTCAACGACGGCAGCGGCGGCGGCAGCGGGCGCTATCCGGGCAATTCCAACTGGGTACGCACGCCGGACGGCAACAGCGGCACGTTCGAGGTGTGGGGCAAGCGCAAGGGCGACATGGCACGCGCGGTGATGTACATGGCGATCCGCTACGAAGGCGGCGTTGATGCGACCACCGGCCAGTCCGAACCGGATCTGGAACTCACCGACGACCGCAGCCGGATCGTACAGACCGCGTCCTCGCCCGCCTACATGGGCCTGCTGTCCACGCTGCTGGCCTGGCACCAGGCCGACCCGCCGGACGATGCAGAACGCGCCCGCAACCAGGTGATCTTCAGCTTCCAGGGCAACCGCAACCCGTTCGTCGACCACCCCGAATGGGCCACCGCCGGCCTGTTCACCTCGGCCAAACCGGCCAGCTGCCAGCTGGCCAACTGAGCCGCACCGGCCCGACGCGCGCTGCGTCGGGCCGGCGTGGCTGGACCGCTGTTCCGCGCGTGCCAGGAAGGCCGGCGTGCTGAGGCGTCGGGCGCCAGCGGCGATGGTCGGCAGCATGTCGCCAATCGCAGCGAGGCTGCCGCCTGGCGTTGCACGCAAACCGATGGCGCATGCGAGGCGACGACCACCGTCAGCACCAGGCGGTGATGCCCCCCCCTGGCCCGGGATCGCGATGCCGGGCCAGGGAAACTGGTCCCTCCAATCCACATTGTCCGCAGGAGCGGGGCCTTGTTGCTGATCGCGGGCCAGCCTCGCTTTGCACGACCCTGTTGTTGGCGCGGAGCGCGGTCCAGGCACGCATCGGACAGCAGTGCATCCGGCGCCGGCAAGTTACCCGGCGTACTACGCTCATCGGCGTGCGCACAGACGCCGTTCTAGAAGCCCGGCACGCCTGTTCGGCTCACAAAGACCTGGGCAGCGCTACGCACGGCCCGCCGGCGGCGCCAATCCAGCGAAGTTGACGCCCTGTTCCGGAATGCGCAGTCGCTCCCCCCGCAGACAGGGGATTACACTGCCAGACCGAATGAATGCCTCTTCCCTCCATTTGTTGTTCAGCACCTGCCCGGATGCGGACAGCGCCGACCGTATCGCGCACGCCTTGCTCGACGAACGCCTGGCCGCCTGCGTCACCCAGTTGCCGGGCGCGCAATCGCTATACCGCTGGAACGGGGCGATCGAGCGCAGTACCGAAGTGCAGCTGCTGATCAAGACCTGGGAGGATCGCCTGCCGGACGCCATCGCGCGGCTGCGGGCACTGCATCCCTATGAACTGCCGGAGGCGGTCGCGGTCCAAGCCAGCGCCGGGCTGCCGGCGTATCTCGATTGGGTCCGGGCCGATACCCGCTAAGGAATCCTGACGTCCATGAAGTTTCTGTCCCGCTGGATCGCCCGCTGCGCACGGTTGTCCGCCCCTGTCATCGCCGCCTCGCTCGCACTGGCGGCGCCCGCCGCGCAGGCGGTCAGCGAGGCCGACCTGCTGCCGGTGGACCAGGCCTTCGCGCTCAGCGCCCAGGCCGACAGCCGCGACAGCATCGGCCTGAGCTGGAAAATCGCGCCGGGCTACTACCTGTATCGGCACCGCATCAGCGTCAAATCCGGACAAGGCTTTGCTGCCGGCGAACTGGCGCTGCCGGAAGGCCAGAGCAAGCACGACGAGTTCTTCGGCCAGGTGCAGACCTACCGCAAACAACTGCAGGCCACCCTGGCCGGCAGGGCCGATCCGGCACTGAAAACCGCGGTGCTGCAGGTGCAATACCAGGGCTGCGCCGATGCCGGGGTGTGCTACCCGCCGCAGCGCCGCGAGATCCGGGTGAGCCTGCCCGGTGCACCGACGGCCACCACCGCCACGCCACGCGAAAACCTGGGCGCCCTGGTGCCGCGCGCCGCGCCTGGCCCGCGCCTGTTCGGGGCGCCCGGCCAGGGGGCCGGGGTGGATGCGCTACCGCTGCCGGCCGAGCAGGCCTTCACCTTCGAGGCCATCGTGGGCGATGGCAACAGCCTGCTGCTGCGCTTCACCCCGGCACCGGGCTACTACCTCTACCGCGACCGCACCTCGCTGGCGGTGGAAGGCAGCGGCGGCGTGCGCACCGGGCTGCCGCGCTGGCCGCAGGGCAAGACCCATCGCGACGAACATTTCGGCGATGTGGTGGTGTATTTCGACCAGGCCGAAGTCACCCTGCCATTGCTGCGCGAGCATCCCGACCCGGCGCGGGTGACCCTGGTGGCCACCTTCCAGGGCTGCCAGACCGACGGCATCTGCTACCCGCCGATGACCCGCCGCGTGGCGCTGGACCTGCCCACCGGCACGGTGTCGCCGCAGAACCAGGCACAAGCCGCCCCATTGATGATCTCGCCGCTGGCCGCCGGGCAGGCGCCTCCCGAGCCCGCTCCGGCAACGGCGCCGGACGCCAAGACGCAACCCGCGCCAACAGCGGCGGCCGACAACCCGCAGCGCACCCAGCCGCCACACACAGACAAGGGCCTGCTGGCGATGCTGGCACTGGCCCTGCTGGGCGGGCTGGTGTTGAACCTGATGCCGTGCGTGCTGCCGATCCTGTCGCTGAAGGTGCTGGGCCTGGCCCATAGCGGCGAGAGCCGCAGCCACGCGCGCAGCCATGCCATCTGGTATTCGCTGGGCGTGCTGGTGTCCTTCGCCGCCATCGGCGGGCTGGTGATCGCCCTGCGTGCGGCCGGCCAGGCGGCCGGCTGGGGCTTCCAGCTGCAGCAGCCGTGGTTTGTGGCGGCACTGGCCTATCTGATGTTCGCGGTGGGCCTGAGCCTGTCGGGCGTGTTCACGCTGGGCAGCAACCTGGGTGGCATCGGCCAGTCGCTGGCCGCGCGCAACGGGCCGCTGGGCGACTTTTTCACCGGCGTGCTGGCCTGTGTGGTCGCCAGCCCCTGCATCGCCCCGTTCATGGGCACCGCCCTGGCCTATGCGTTCACCGCACCTGCACTGCTGGCGATGCTGGTGTTCCTGGCACTGGGCCTGGGCCTGGCGCTGCCGTTCCTGCTGATCGGCTTCATCCCGTCGCTGGCGCGGCGCCTGCCCACGCCCGGCGCCTGGATGGAAACGCTCAAGCAGGTGCTGGCGTTCCCGATGTATCTCACAGCGATCTGGCTGCTGTGGGTGCTGGGCAAGCAGCGCGGCGTGGATGCGCTGGCCCTGATGCTGGTCGGCGCCACCCTGCTGGCGCTGGGCCTGTGGTGTTTCGAGCGCAGCCGCTGGACCAGCAACCGCGCCGGCCTGCGCCTGGCCGCAGCGATGCTGGTGCTGGCCATCGTGCCGGTGGTGGGCGTCACCCGCCTGCGCCTGCCGGCCGCCACCGCCGCCAGCGAAGGCGTGGTCGCGTTCTCGCCGCAGCTGCTGGACCGCCTGCGCGCCGACAACCGCGTGGTGTTCGTCAACATGACCGCCGACTGGTGCGTGACCTGCAAGGCCAACGAAAAGAACGTGCTGGGCAGCGCCGACTTCCGCGACGCGCTGCGCCGTGTCGATGCGGTCTACATGAAGGGCGACTGGACCAATGTCGACCCGGCCATCAGCACCTTCCTCGACCAGCACCAGGCGGTCGGCGTGCCGCTGTACGTGGTCTATGGCCCCGGCGCCCCGCCGGCGATCCTGCCCACGGTGCTGACCAGCGCGATCACCGAGGATGCATTGCTGCGCGCGGCGCGCTGAGCGGCCTCTTCGACGCCCCGATGCATGCGTCTGGCGAGCGCTGCACAAGCGTGCAGATTGTGCCCGCAAGGTGATCTGAAAAACTTGCGCGTCTTGCTGTCGCCGGCAGCCTGCCCCGCTCACCGGCGCACGGCCGACGCCGCAAGATGCCGACGACCATCATCCGTCGCGATCGAGCCCGGAAACGATTAACTCGGCCACATCCGGTTATTTTTATTTTTGTATAAAGTCGCCGCGGCGCGAACGGATGTTTCTCGGCGCGCATTTCTCAACATTACTCACTGCGCGGTCGCAGCGCGAGATTCGACTTTATGCTGTCGCCCCCTCTCGGCGATGGCAACATAATGGCCCCCACGTCCACCTTTTTCGGCGCAGCCTTGTTTCTTGCCGGCATTGCAGGTGCCGATGCAGCACCTGCGACACCCGGCATTGCGGCTACTCCACCCGCTGCGGCCAGCGCAGACCCGTATCTGTGGCTGGAAGATGTCACCGGCACAAGAGCGCTCGACTGGGTAAAGCAACAAGATGCACGCACCGAGAAACAACTGGCCGACACCGCCGAATTCAAGCAGCTGGAAACACGGATTCGTGAAGTCATGGACTCGGATGCGAAGATTCCCGACGTGCAGAAGATCGGTGACAGCTACTACAACTTCTGGCAGGACAGAGAGCACAAGCGCGGCATATGGCGACGGACTTCGCCGGCCGAATATCGCAAGCCCGCACCCAAGTGGGAAACCGTGCTGGATCTGGACGCCCTCAACCAGAGCGAGGGCAAGGATTGGGCATGGCAGCACGAGGACATCGACTGTCTGCGTCCGGCCTATCGCCGCTGCCTGATCACGCTGTCGCGCGGCGGTGCCGATGCCGACGTCACCCGCGAGTTCGACCTGGTCGACAAGCAGTGGGTGCAGGACGGCTTCGTCCGGCCCGAAGCCAAGGGCGAGCTCTCCTGGATCGACCAGGACACCGTCTATGTCAGTACCGATTTCGGTGCTGGCACCACGACCGATTCGGGCTACGCGCGCGTGGTCAAACAATGGAAACGCGGCACCGCCCTGGACACCGCCACGACCGTCTACGAGGGCAGCCCGCAGGATATGCGCGTGAGGGCCTTCCATGACGACACCCCGGGCTTCGAGCGGGACATCGTGATTCGCGAGCTGGGCATCCGCAACAAGCGCTGGTATCTGCGCGACAGTAGCGGACACCTGGCCCAGATCGAGGTGCCGGACTCGGCGACCAAGCAGTTGCATCGCCAATGGCTGACGCTGGAGCTGCGCGAGCCGTGGAGCGTCGGCGGCAAGACCTATGCAGCCGGCACGCTGCTGGCCACCCGTTTCGACGATTTCATGGCGGGCAAGCGCGCCTTCGAGGTGGTCTTCCAGCCCACCGACACCGCCTCGCTCAGCAGTGCCGTCTGGACCCGCTCGCACCTGGTGCTCAACATCCTGGATGACGTCAAAACGCGGCTGAGCGTGCTGACGCCCGGTGCGCAGGGCTGGAAGCGCAGCGCGTTCGTCGGTGCACCCAGTTTCGGCGCCGCAGAGATCAAGGCGTTGGACGACCTCGACAGCGATGCGGTGTGGCTCACCGTCGCCGACGACCTCACTCCGCCCACGCTGTCGCTGGCGCAGATCGGCAAGCAACCGCAGCGCCTGAAAGCGTTGCCGGCGTTCTTCGATGCCAGCCGGTTCCTCATCGAGCAACACTTCGTGACCAGCAAGGACGGCACCCGCGTCCCGTATTTCCTGGTCCGTCCGAAGGCGCTGGCATTCGATGGCAGCGCACCGACCCAACTCTATGGCTATGGCGGTTTCGAGATCCCGATGCTGCCGTACTACTCCGGCGTCATGGGACGAGCGTGGCTGGAGAAGGGCGGGATCTTCGCGCTGTCGAACATGCGTGGCGGCGGCGAGTACGGCCCGCGCTGGCACCAGGCCGCACTCAAGCAAAACCGGCACAAGGCCTACGAGGACATGGCCGCCATCGCGCAGGACCTGATCGCACGCAAGGTCACCTCGGCCAGGCATCTGGCCGTGCGCGGCGGCAGCAACGGCGGATTGATGGCCGGCAACATGCTGACCCAGTATCCGCAGCTGTTCGGGGCGGTAGTGATCGAAGCGCCGCTGCTGGACATGCGCCGCTATAACCACCTGCTGGCCGGCGCGTCATGGATGGACGAGTACGGCAACCCGGACACTGCGGACTGGTCGTTCATCCAGACCTTTTCCCCATATCACCTGTTCGATCCGAACAAGACCTATCCGCCCACGATCTTCCTGACCTCCACCCGCGACGATCGCGTCCACCCTGGGCACGCACGCAAGATGGCCGCCAAGATGCTGGATGCAGGCAAGGACGCGGTGTTCTACGAAAGCATGGAGGGCGGCCACGCCAACCCTGGCGACAATGCCCAGGCTGCGCACCGTGCTGCGCTGATGTACACCTTCCTGTGGCGACACCTCGGAGGCGACACCGCGGCAACCGAGGGCAGGTAGGCCATCGGCGGCGGGGCGCATCGCTGCACCGACGCTTGTCTGCGCGGGCATCCGGGGCGGCAACGGCGCCCATCGTGCGCGGTGGGTGCGCGCGGCCAGCGTGGGTGCCGCTCACTGCGGCAGGCCGCTCCGGCGGCGCAACCTGACCGATGGCGCCTCGCCCCCGCTGGCGGGAACGGCCGAACTTGCTGCCACGGGCACAGAACCACGACGCGCGGCAGTGGAAGATGCGCAGACCGGTCCCTGCGCCGCGCGGCACCACCACCGATGCCGGTGCCGGGGGCCACTGGCGGGGCTGGTGGGCAGCGGCCGTGACGATGCGGCCTGGCACTGCAGGCTGCCGCAACAGGGCCGCCTGGGTAGATGCCCTCCGCACCTGACTGCGCCGACAATCGCCGCAAGAATTCAAACGATTGCTTAAAACAGCTATAACTTCTGCTATCTGGACAGCATCGCCCACATCGCGCAGACTTCCGGCCTTTCCGCTCCGCTGGATCCCATGGCCCACCTGCTGCTGTTGCACGGCCCCAACCTCAACCTGCTCGGCACCCGCGAGCCGGAGGTCTACGGGCGCACCACGCTGGCGCAGATCGATGCGGCCCTGGTGGACCGCGCGCAGGCAGCCGGGCACACGCTCAGCAGCCTGCAGTCCAATGCCGAGCACGTGCTGGTGGAGCGCATCCACGCCGCCCGCGAGGACGGCACCGCTTACATCCTGATCAACCCGGCGGCCTTCACCCATACCTCGGTGGCCCTGCGCGACGCGCTGCTGGGCGTGGGGCTGCCGTTCGTGGAGATCCACCTGTCCAACCCGCATGCGCGCGAGCCGTTCCGCCATCACAGCTATCTCAGCGACAAGGCCGACGGGGTGATCTGCGGCTTTGGCGCAGACAGCTACCGGCTGGCGCTGGAAGCGGCGATCGCGCGCCTGGAGCGCGACGCATGACAGGTGCCCTCCCCCCATCGGCCAACGCGCCGAGGGTCTGACCCCATTCCGTCGGCATCCGCCGGCACTCTCCACCGATTCACCACAAGAGGCCCTTATGGATCTCCGCAAAATCAAGAAGCTGATCGACCTGCTCGAAGAATCCAATCTCGCCGAAATCGAGATCAAGGAAGGCGAAGAAAGCGTGCGCCTGGCGCGCGTTCCCAAGGGCACCCAGGTGATGAGCGCGCCGGTGCAGCAGTACGCACCGGCCCCCGCCGCCGCACCGCAAGCGGCCTCCATGCCGATGCAGTCGCCCACCGAGGCTTCCACCGGGGGCGCCAAGCAGGCCGCTGCGTTGCCGGAAGGCCATGTGCTACGCGCGCCGATGGTCGGCACGTTCTACACCTCGCCCTCCCCCGACAAGCCGGCATTCGTCGCCGTGGGCCAGGCGGTCAAGGCCGGCGACACCCTGGCGATCATCGAGGCGATGAAGATGTTCAACCCGATCGAAGCCGACGTTTCCGGCACCATCGTGGCCATCCTCGGCGAAACCGGCCAGCCGGTGGAATTCGATCAGCCGTTGTTTGTGATTGGCTGAAGCGCCGGGATTCGGGAGTCGTGATTCGGGATTCGCAAGAGCGACCGCATGAGCGCCTGACGGTGTGGCGCGATGCGATGTCGCTTGTCGAAGCGATCTACCGCCTGAGCCACGATTTTCCCGATTCCGAACGTTTTGGACTGACAGCACAGATGCGGCGCGCGGCGATCAGCATTCCGTCCAACATTGCCGAAGGTGCTGCACGGCGTTCCACCGCCGAATACCTGCGTTATCTCTCGATGGCACGGGGCTCGCTGGCGGAGCTGGACACGCAACTGCAGATTGCAACGCGCCTGCAGTTCGCATCGCCCGGTGCGGCAACTAGCGATCTGCTCAATCGCACGTTTGCCAGGCTCAATGCGTTGATCCGCACGCTGGAACAAGCGCGACATTTGCGCGAACCCAGCGCCCTGTACGACTCCCCAATCCCGAATCCCGAATCCCATGCTCGATAAAGTCGTCATCGCCAACCGAGGCGAAATCGCGCTGCGCATCCTGCGCGCGTGTCATACGCTCGGCATCCGCACGGTCGCGGTGCATTCCACGGTCGACCGCAACCTCAAGCACGTGGCCATGGCCGACGAGTCGGTCTGTATCGGCCCGGCCGCCTCCAGCGACAGCTACCTCAATATCCCGGCGTTGATCGCCGCGGCCGAGGTGACCGATGCGCAGGCCATCCATCCCGGCTACGGTTTTCTCTCGGAAAACGCCGACTTCGCCGAGCGGGTGGAAGAATCCGGCTTCATCTTCATCGGCCCCAAGGCCGACACCATCCGCCTGATGGGCGACAAGGTCGAGGCGATCCGCGCGATGAAGGCCGCCGGCGTGCCGTGCGTGCCCGGCTCGGGCGGCCCGCTGGGCGATGACATCGTCGCCAACACCAAGGTGGCGCGCGAGATCGGCTACCCGGTGATCATCAAGGCCGCCGGCGGCGGCGGTGGGCGCGGCATGCGCGTGGTGCATTCGGAAGCGGCGTTGAAGGCTGCGATCGAAACCACCAAATCCGAAGCCAAGGCCGCTTTCAGCAACGATCAGGTCTACATGGAGAAGTTCCTGGAAAATCCGCGCCACGTGGAAATCCAGGTGCTGGCCGACGGCCAGGGCGGTGCGATCCATCTGGGCGAACGCGATTGCTCGATGCAGCGCCGCCACCAGAAAGTGGTGGAAGAAGCGCCGGCCCCGGGCATCACCGAGGAGCTGCGCAACGAGATCGGCAAGGTCTGCGTGGATGCCTGCATCCGCATCGGCTACCGCGGCGCCGGCACCTTCGAGTTCCTGTTCGAAGGCGGGCGTTTTTACTTCATCGAAATGAACACCCGTATCCAGGTGGAGCACCCGGTGACCGAACGCATCACCGGCATCGACCTGGTGTGCGAACAGTTGCGCATCGCCGCCGGCCACAAGCTCAGCATCAAGCAGAGCGACATCGTGCTGCGCGGGCATGCGATCGAGTGCCGCATCAACGCCGAAGACCCGGAAACCTTCATGCCCAACCCGGGCCTGATCACCGCCTTCCATCCGCCGGGCGGCCCGGGCGTGCGGGTGGATACGCACATCTATGCCGGCTACAAGGTGCCGCCGAACTACGACTCGATGATCGGCAAGCTGATCGTGCACGGCCCCGACCGCGAGACCGCGATCGCGCGCATGCGTGTGGCGCTGAGCGAGATGGTGGTGGACGGCATCAAGACCAATATCCCGCTGCAGCAGCGCATCATGCGCGACAAGGGCTTCCAGGCCGGTGGGCAGAACATCCATTACCTGGAAAAGCGCCTGGCCGAGCGCAAGAACAAGTCGATCGCGCTGACCTGATCGCACTGGCCATTGCACCACGCAACAAGCCCGGGAAACCGGGCTTTTTGCGTTGTTTCCCGGTGCATCGCGACGACACCCCCGCACCGGCGCCCATGCGGCCAGCCGACCGATGCGTAGGAGCGCACCCGGGCGCGACCACGCCTTATCGGTGGAACCCCGTCGCGCCCAGGTGCGCTCCTACGCGAGCCGGGGGCCTACGGAATTAGGAGTGATCGCACTGGCCATTGCACCATGCGACAAGCACGGGACACCGGGCTTGTCGCATGGCTTGCCGGTGCATCGCCTCGGCAGTGCGCCGCGCAGGCCAGGCACGCGACTGGATCACAGCCGGCACCAGCAAACTATGCGGCCAGCCGCCCGATGCGTAGGAGCGCACCCGGGCGCGACCGCGCTTTGTCGGTAGAACCCCGTCGCGCTCAGGTGCGCTCCTACCGGAGCCGGGTGCTACCGGATCCGCTGCGCAGATCGTCAGTCGTGCGCGCGGATGCGCAGCACACCCGCATCAGGGCGCGATACGCTGCATCGCTCAACGCCGCGGCGCAGGCGCCTGCTGGCTGCCCGGCACCGGCACGATGCCGCTGGACGAGGCCGGGTCGACCACCATCATGGTTTCGGTGGAGCCGTCCGGCCAGACCACCTGAAACATCGAGCCGGCCGACAAGGTGGAGAACGGCATCGCGCTGCTGGCGCGGTACACCGCGGCCACCTCGCTGGCGCCATGCCTTCGCTGCTGCTCGTCGGCACCGACCGTGGTCGATCTGATCGACAGCGGCTGGTAACGGTGATCGGCGGTATCGATCATCACGATGCCCACCGCCGCGGCCGAATACGCCACGAACAACGCCACCCAGAACCAGAACTTGGCGCCATGCGCCAACCGACGGTAATTCATGACTGCGCTCCCGGATCGGACACCAACCTATCGACCATCTCATCCACGCTGTCTGCTCCCTGCCGCGGCACCGCGGCGTCGAATACGAACGACACAAAATCCTGCGCGCCCTCGCGCGAGCAGATGCCCGCGTTGGCGCAATAACTGGTGACCAGCGTGCTGTCGGCGCTGCAGTCCAGGCCCAGGCGGCACGCCGCCACCTGCCAGGCGAGTTCGGCGAACTGATCGCCGGCCACATACCCGTCCAGACTGTCATCGCCGCTGGCGCGCGCGCCCATCGCCGGCGCCAGGGCCAGGTAAGCCTCCGGGTCGCGCGAAGCCAGCACACGGCGCACCAGCGCGCGCTTGTAAGTGGGCGTTGCCTGCAGCGGTTCGCCCAGGGCCAGCAACGCGGCCTCGGCAGCCAGGCTGCCGCCGCGTGCGGCGCTTAGCCGTTGTTGCGCGACCAGGCGCGCGCCCAGCCCATCGCTGGGGGCGAAGCCGGCGCAGCGCTGCGCCACCCGATCGCGTGCAGCGTGCATCGCCGCCACGCCCGGGGTCTGGTGCGTGGCGATCCACGCGCTGTCGGCGGCATAGCCGGCCGGGCTGGACGCATACGGCGCGCAGTAATCGTAGACCCGGCTCAGGCGCCAGCCAGCCTGCGCATCGCCGGCACGTACCTGCTGCTGCAGTTGCTGCGCATAGCGATACAGATCCCGCTGTGCATCCACCGCATCGCGATAGCTCAGTTGCAGCGCGTTGCCGCGTTCGGAAGATGGGGGCCGCGCCGGTGGTGCCGCAGGCTGGTGCACGGCGCCGGTGCTGGCGGGCACGGCAGTGGCGCGCGCTGCCGGCTGCGCACGCAGGTGCCACCACGCTGCCGTCGCGAGCGCGACGGGAGCGAGCAACAGCCAGAGATGGCGGGCACGGACAAGCGGCATCACAGCGGCAACCCAGCTGCGGAAGACGCCCGCAGCAACGGCGCGGAGTCTAGCACCCGGCCGTGCACGCGGCGGCCAGCAAGCGAGCGCTGCCGTTACGTGCAGCGCGCCTGGGCGATGCCTGCAGTGCCGGCGCAGATCGGGCAGTAGGCGACCGCGCGATCACCAGACAGGCGCGACCTTTGCCGGGAGTGGGCATGTAGCGCGCGAATGCCGCCGGCCGCTGCGGTGCAGTGCAGTGCAGTGCAGTGCAGTGCAGTGCAGTCGATCATCGCCAAGACGGCGTTCGCCCCCGCCTGGCAATCGCTCGCTACGTCTTTTCAGCGCTGATGTGCGCAGCGCCCTTCGCCTGGGCGCTGCGTGTGCCTGATCGCATCGCATCGCATCGCATCGCGGGTGTGGGTGTGGGTGTGGGTGTGGGTGAAGCGTAGCCAGTGCATGGGGGGACGTCGCACCGCCGGCAAGCTCGCGGACGTCTGCCTGACAGAAGGAACACACGGCAGTCTGCGCATGAGCACTCTTATCGCAATGCGCCTATCGCTTGTGCGAAAGGCGCCCGGTCGCATCGCGCTCTGGCTCCCGTATCCGGCGTAGGCCTTGCATGTGGAGACAGCGCGATGCCGGAACGCTCGCGGAGCTCTGCCTGACAGACAGAATGGGTGTGCGTCGGCGCGCGAGCGCTCCAGTGCGAGGCACCTGTTGCGTGCATGCCCCGTGTGTCCGGCGGCTTCGCGCTCCGCGTCTGGATGCAACGCGCATCTGTCGCGTAGACGCGTCTGGCGCATCGGCGCGTGATCCCGCCCCGGTATCTTCCACCACGCCATGCACCCGGCAGGGCGCAATGCCTCAGCCCGCCGCCGCGAATGGTCTACGATGCACGCCTTGATGATTGCCGACTGCCACGATGCCGTTTCTTGAACTGACCCTGCCCTGCTCCGATACCACCCAGCCCCGCTTCCAGAACGCGCTGGAGGACGTCGGCGCGCTGGCGGTGACCCTGCTCGATGCCGATGCCGATACCAGCAACGAGCGCGCCATTCTGGAGCCTGGCGTGGGCGAAATGCCGTTATGGAATTCGCTGGTGCTGACTGCGCTGTTCGATGGCGAGAGCGACGCGCTGGCAGTGCTTGCGGCGCTGGAAGCGTTCGACCCGGAGCTGGACTGGAGCCAGGTGGCACTGCGCATGGTCGAGGACAGCAACTGGGAACGCGCCTGGATGGATCTGTTCAAGCCGATGCAGTTCGGCGCGCGCACCTTCATCGTGCCGTGGAATCACGACCTGCCCGAAGCGGCCGACACGCCGCAGGCCGCCGTGGTGCGGCTGGATCCGGGCCTGGCGTTCGGGTCGGGGACGCACCAGACCACCGCGCTGTGCCTGCGCTGGCTGGACAGCCTGGCCGGCAGCGGCGAGTTGCAGGGCCGCAGCGTGCTCGACTTCGGCTGCGGCTCGGGCATTCTGGCCGTCGCCGCGCTGAAGCTGGGCGCCGCCAGCGCCGTGGGGGTGGACAACGACCCGCAGGCGCTGCTGGCGACGGCCGACAATGCCGAGCGCAACGCCGTGGGCGCGCAGTTGGCGGTGTATCTGCCGCAGGACGAGCCGGTGCAGACCTATCCGGTGGTGGTCGCCAACATCCTGGCCTCGGCACTGGATGCGCTGGCCGACACCCTGGCCGCACGCGTGGCGCCGGGCGGCCGCATTGCCCTGTCGGGCATCCTGCACGGCCAGGAGGACGAGTTGCTGCAACGCTACGCGCCCTGGTTCGACCAGCTGCGTTGCGAGCGCGACGAAGACTGGATGCGCATCGACGGCGTCCGCCGCAGCTGATCGCCGGCTCGCTCACCGCTGCGGGCGGCTGGCGCGGATCTGCGCGGTGGTCACCGCATCGGCCACGCTGATCGCACGCAGGCGGGTCACCGCCTGCCAGCCGGCACGCTGTAACGCCACACTGCGCCAGCGCCCGGCCTGCCGGGCCGCACCCACACGCAAGCCCAGCTCGGCCAGCAACAGCGCCACCCAGGCGCCCGCCGACCACGCCTGCACGCCGGCCAGCGCCACGCCTGCAGCCAGAACTGCAAGCGTCGCCCCGATCCCCAGCAAGGGCCAATGCCGATAGCGCAGCGCCCAGCCGCGCGGCGCCAGCGCGGCTGACCAATGCATGCCCTCGGCAATGGCATCCCACTCCTGATTGCGTCGCCAGACCTGGTAGCAGGGCGCTCCACGAAAGTGCGCGACCGCCGGATCCAGCGGCGAATCGGCCGGCCACGGTGCGTTCGGCGCCGGTGTCTGGCCAGGCCGCTGGCCGGGGTTTGGAGTGACAGGCTCGACCATGAACATCCTCCTTGAGTTCGCTGTGATCACATCCTCGACGCCATTGCGACAGTATCGCAAACATATGTCGATATGAAAGTTATACGAACTATCCCAAAGCGCCGCTAGGGCTATATCTCCCGGCCCTGTCCGCCTCCCGATCCGGTGCCGTGTGAGCAAGCTGTACGAACGAGTACGCGAAGCCCGCAGCTTCACCAAGCTGACCCAGGAAGCCCTGGCGGGCGAGCTGGGCGTCACCCGCAGCGCAGTGGCGCAGTGGGAAATGGCCGAGGGCACCGCGCCGTCGGTGGAGAACCTGATCGGTCTGGCCAAGCGCAGCGGCATGGCGTTCGAATACCTGGCCACTGGCCGCGGCGACCGCGTGTTCGGCCCGCCGGTGTCGACCATTGCCGAGGAACCGGCCCAGTACCGTCGCCTGGACGATCAGCAACGCGTGCTGCTGGCCCGCTTCGACACCCTGGCGCCACGTCAGCGCAGCGGGCTGCTGGATCTGCTGCTGGCCGAGGGCAAGACGCGGCGCAGGCGGTGAGTTCGGGATTCGGGATTCGGGAGTCGGGATTCGGGATTCGGGAGTCGGGAGTCGGGAGTCGAAACAGCGTGTTTGCTGCGGCGTCGTGTGAGCTGCGGTGGTGTTGGCGGGTGGTGTTAGCGGTTGTCGTGGGCAAACCGCGACTTTCCGTGAACCTGCTCCTGGTTGGCGTCGCCGTATCGCCGCCAGGGCGCTGAGCCGGCGTGCGCGGGTGGAGCACGTCGCTGTCCCACGACGTTCGCCCATCGCCGTAGCCGTGGTTGAATAGCGGTCTTCCCGCTGCACGCCTGCCGATGTCAGAGACTCCGCCACCGCGCCGCCCCCTGGTCACCTTTCTGCGCGCAACGCCGCCGCCTGCCCCGACGTTGATTCAACCGCCCGCGGTGCCGGCCACTGCGCCAGCGGAGCAGGTGGTGCCGATGCCCGCGGCCGGGCTGCCCGCTGCTCCCGTATCGCAACCGGTGCCTGCGCCCGAGGTCGCTGCAGCAGACGTGCCGGTCGTGCGTGCGCCGCTTACCGCGCCGGCACAGACCCCGTCGCCCGCTGATGCAGACGGCAGCGCCCATCCGGACCACGCCGGGCTGCAGGAAACCGCCGCGCGTGCACGCGTGGCGCCGCAGCTGGCGCTCGAGCAGGACGCGGCAGGCGCGGCGCCAGACGACACCATGACCAGCACCGCGCCCCATGGCGCGCCCGACGCCACAGACCGGCAGGAGAGCGAGGCTGTCGATGCGGGCAACCTCGACGCGTCCAGCGTCGCGCTCGCAGCCGACGTGCAGCACGACCACGCCGCCGGGCAGGCGCGCGCCCACGCAACGCCAGTGCATCCCTTGCCCGCGCCTGCCGTGGCAGCGCCCACCTTCGCGCGCCGAGGGCTCGGCCGCCCACGGCTGCGTGCCAGCGGGCGGCAGTGGGCGCTGTTGTTTGGCCTGGCCGGGTTGCTGGGCCTGCAGATCGTCATCGCCGACCGCGCGCATCTGGCCGGCGACGCGCGCTGGCGGCCGCTGGTGGCCAGCGCCTGCGCGGTGGTGCGCTGCACGCTGCCGGCGTGGCGCGAGCCGGCCACGCTGACCCTGCTCAATCGCGACGTGCGCCCGCTGCCCGGCGTGTCCGGCGTGCTGGAGATCCAGGCCAGCTTCCGCAACGATGCGCGCTGGGCGCAGGCCTGGCCCTGGTTGCAGCTGTCGCTGTCCGATGCCGATGGGCGGGTGATCGGCACCCGGGTGCTGTCGCCGCAGGAATATCTGGGCAAGGCGCCGGCCGAGCACGACACGCTGGCGCCGGGTCAGGCCGTGCAGGTGGCGTTTCGCGTCCGCGAACCGGCCGCCAGCACCGCCGCCTTCAGTTTCGACTTCCGCTAAGCGGACACAACCTCGTCCGATCGCCACATGGGCGTGGCGAGCGATGAGGTCACGCGCTAGACTCACTCCCCCTCGCCGGCCACGCGCCCCGGCCTCGTGACACTGGGAACTTCCTTTGAACGCAGCCCCCTCTCGTCCTGACACCAGTCGTGGCGCCCCGAAGTCGCCGCTGCGCGAACACGTGGCGCAGTCCGTTCGCCGTTACCTGCGCGATCTGGACGGCAGCGACGCGGACGATGTCTACGAGATCGTGCTGCGCGAAATGGAGATCCCGTTGTTCGTCGAAGTGCTCAATCACTGCGAAGGCAACCAGAGCCGCGCTGCGGCGATGCTCGGCATTCACCGCGCCACCTTGCGCAAGAAATTGAAAGAGTACGGGCTGACGTAGGACGGGATTCGGGATTCGGGAATCGGGATTGGGGAATCGTTGGAGCGTGGGTGTGCTGCGGGCTGGTAGTGCGCTGGGCTGGCACGCTTGGTGAGGTGACGCGGCCGTTAGTCGATGCTTGCAGCGCATTGTGGAATGTTCTGCGTGTTGATGCCCGGTAGGGCTGCCTGATGCGCCCCCCGCTGCCACGCCTCTGGGCAGGACCTGCTTAGTCCCCAGCGTGGCCCGCATCGCGGGCCGACCTCATCTGATCGGGCCAACCGCCGCCTAGCCGGCGGTTGGCCGTAGCCTCGATCGGCAATGCCGACCGCCTGGGCGAGTTAATTGCTCAGTTCGGCAATTGCGTTATCGCTGCATGATCCGCTGCGAAGGCCGGGTCGCTGCCATGGTCCAGCACGATGGTGTCGAACGGGTCGTCGAATTTTTCCACCACGTTCCTGTCGTCGTCGACCTGATAGGCGGTGTCGGCCTCGACGCCCTCCTCGCCGGTCTTGGCGATGATGTTGGTATAGCGCTTGCCGTCCCAGCAGCGGAAGATCAGCACCGAGTCTTCGCCACCGGTGAGGGTGGATCCCAGGCTGCCGATCAACCGGCTGTTGGCGCCCGCGGTCAGGATGCTGTTCTTGCCGGCGGTCAACTTGCTGCGGTCGCCCGCCATCAGCGTGCAGTCGTCGCCGGCGGTGAGTTTGCTACGGTCGCCGGCCGTGAGGAAGCTGTTGCGACCTGCCAGCAACTTGCTGCGATCGCCAGCGGTCTGGGTGCTGTCGGCGCCGGCGATCAGCTTGCTGCGGTCGCCCGCTGTCTGGATGCTGCCCATGCCGGCGATCAACGTGCTGCGCGAACCGGCCGTCTGCGAACTGAGCTTGCCGGCAATCAGCATGCTGCGATGGCCGGCGATCTGGGTACTTTCGTGTCCGGCGATCAACGAGCTTCCATAGCTGGCGATCTGGTTGCTGCCGTAGCCGGCGGTCAGATAGCTGCGCACGCCGCTGGTCAGGGTGCTGCCATACCCGGCGATCAGCGAGCTGTCCTGCCCGGCGGTCTCGGTGCTGCCGTAGCCGGCGGTCAACGAGCTGTTGTCCTGCGCGGTCAGGGTGCTGCCATAACCTGCCGTCAGCGTACTGTCGCCACCGGCAGTCTGGCTGCTGCCGTAGCCGGCGATCAGCGTGCTGGAAAATCCGGCGATTTCGGTGCTGCCGTAGCCGGCGGTGAGCGAGCTGTTTTCCAGTGCGGTCAGCGTACTGCCGTAGCCGGCGGTCAGGGTGCTTTCGTAACCGGCGGTCTGGGTACTGCCATAGCCGGCGATCAGGGTGCTTTCGTAACCGGCGGTGGAATTGCTGCCGTAGCCGGCGGTCAGAATGCTGCCGTGTCCTGCGGTTTGGGTGCTGCCGTAGCCGGTGGTGAGCCAACTGATTTCCTGCGCCGTCTGGGTGCTGCCATAACCGGCGGTCAGGGTGCTTTCGTAGCCGGCGGTCTGCGTGCTGCCATAGCCGGCAATCAACGAACTCTGGAAGCTGGCGGTGGAGGTACTGCCGTAGCCGGTGATCAGCCAGCTGCTGCTTTGCGCGGTCTGGGTACTGCCGTAACCGGCCGTCAGGAAGCTGTCGTAACCGGCCGTCTGCGTACTGCCATAACCGGCGATCAGCGAGCTGTCCGGGCCGGCCATGGAGGAACTGCCGTAGCCTGCGATCAGCGAGCTTCCCTCTTGCGCGGTCTGGGTGCTGCCATAGCCGGTGGTGAGAATGCTCTTGTAGCCAGCCGTCTGCGTACTGCCGTAACCGGCGATCAGCGAGCTGTCGTGCCCGGCGGTGGAGGTGCTGCCGTAGCCGGTGGTGAGCGTGCTGCGTTCCTGTGCGGTCTGTGTGCTGCCGTAGCCGGCGGTCAGGATGCTCTTGAAGCCGGCCGTCTGCGTACTGCCATAGCCGGCGATCAACGAACTGTCCGAGCCGGCCGTTGAGGAACTGCCGTAGCCGGCCGTGAGCAGGCTGCCCTCTTGCGCGGTCTGGGTACTGCCGTAGCCGGTGGTGAGGATGCTCTTGAAGCCGGCCGTCTGCGTGCTGCCGTAGCCGGCGATCAGCGTGCTCTCGGCACCCGCCGTCGACGTGCTGCCATAGCCGGTAGTGAGATCGCTGCCCTTGCGCGCCGTCTGCGTGCTGCCATAGCCCGCCGTCAGCGAACTGTCGCCGCCGGAGGTCTGGGTGCTGCCGTAACCGGCGATCAACGTGCTATCGGCACCCGCCGTCGAGGTGCTGCCGTAGCCGGTGGTCAGATCGCTGCCCTTGCGCGCGGTCTGCGTGCTGCCATAACCGGCCGTGAGCGAACTCTCTCCACCGGACGTCTGCGTGCTGCCATAGCCGGCGATCAGCGTGCTGTCGGCGCCGGCCGTAGAGGTGCTGCCATAGCCGGTGGTGAGATCGCTGCCTTTGCGTGCGGTCTGCGTACTGCCGTACCCGGCGGTCAGCGAGCTGTCGCCACCGGAGGTCTGCGTGCTGCCATAGCCAGCGATCAAGGTGCTGTCGGCACCGGCGGTGGAGGTACTGCCGTAGCCGGTGGTCAGATCGCTGCCGCTGCGCGCGGTCTGGGTGCTGCCGTAGCCGGCCGTCAACGAACTGGCGTTGCCCGAGGTCTGCGTGCTGCCGTAGCCGGCGATCAGCGTGCTCTCGCCACCGGCGGTCGAGGTGCTGCCGTAGCCGGTGGTCAGGTCGCTGCCGCTGCGTGCGGTCTGCGTGCTGCCATAACCGGCGGTCAGCGAGCTGTCGCCACCGGAGGTCTGCGTACTGCCGTAACCGGCGATCAGGGTGCTGTCGGCACCGGCGGTGGAGGTACTGCCGTAGCCGGTGGTCAGATCGCTGCCGCTGCGTGCAGTCTGCGTGCTGCCATAGCCGGCAGTGAGCGAACTGGCGTTGCCCGACGTCTGCGTACTGCCGTAGCCGGCGATCAATGAACTCTCCGCGCCTGCGGTTGCGGTGCTGCCATAACCAGCGGTCAGATCGCTGCCCTTGCGCGCGGTTTGGGTGCTGCCATAGCCGGCCGTGAGCGAACTGTCGCCTCCGGAGGTCTGCGTGCTGCCATAGCCGGCGATCAAGGTGCTGTCGGCACCGGCGGTGGAGGTACTGCCGTAGCCGGCGGTCAAATCGCTACCGGTGCGCGCGGTTTGCGTGCTGCCATAACCGGCGGTGAGCGAGCTGGCATTGCCCGATGTCTGCGTGCTGCCATAGCCGGCGATCAACGAGCTGTCGGCGCCGGCGGTTCCCGTGCTGCCATAACCGGCGGTCAGGTCACTGCCGTCCTGCGCGGTTTGCGTGCTGCCATAGCCGGCAGTGAGCGAGCTTTCGCCACCGGACGTTTGCGTGCTGCCATAGCCGGCGATCAGCGAGCTGTCCGTGCCCGCCGTGCCGGTGCTGCCGTAACCGGCGGTGAGGTCGCTACCGCCTTGCGCCGTCTGGGTACTGCCGTAACCGGCGGTCAGCGAACTGTCGCCGCCGGACGTCTGGGTGCTGCCATACCCGGCGATCAGCGAGCTGTCAGCCCCGGCGGTTTCGGTACTGCCATAGCCGGCGGTCAGATCGCTGCCGCTGCGCGCGGTCTGCGTGCTGCCGTAACCGGCCGTCAGCGTGCTTCCGCCGCCGGCGGTCTGCGAGCTGCCATAACCGGCCACGATGGTGCTGTCCGATCCGGCCACCCCGGTGCTGCCATAGCCGGCGATCAACTCGCTGCGGTTACCCGCCGTCTCGGTGCTTCCATAGCCTGCAATCAGCTGACTTTGATCGGCACCGGTGAGCGTGCTGCCATAGGTGGCGATCTCTCGCGTGCGCAGCGTGTCGTCTGGATGCGGCGGCATCTGCGCACCGCCGGCGGCGACCAACGGCGGCACGGGTGCGCCGGAATGGCCGCCCTGCTCCACTGCCGGCGCAATGAACTGCGCCTGCGCTGCCTTGGGAATGAATTCCGCGGCAATCATCGTCTCTGCAGGCAGCTCGGGCTGGGGCGGGGCATGCTGCGCGATGCCGGCGGCGATGCACTGCAAGGCGCCGGCACGGCTGCCGGCGTAGACCACCTCGGCCCTGGGGAACTTGATCATTCCCTCTTCGCCCAGCCAGATGATGTCGGCGGTATCCACAATGCAGACGACCCAATGCGCGTCGGCATGCATGTTCAGATGCGCATCGGTGCCCTGTCCCCACAACAGGCCGGTCAAGCCGTTTTCCTGTTTGATGCTGGGTTGCCAATGCCGGCATTCGACGATGCCTGCCTGTGGCCAGATCAGTCCGCAATGATCGGACATGTTGTTCGTGCAGGTGCGTAATGCCAGGACTTTTTCACGATTCATAAGGGTGATCTCATCTGGATATTCCAAACAGCTGCGCAAACCGGCGTGCATGTCCTGGCCGATGGAAAGGGTGCGAGGTCATCCAGCCGTCATGGCGAGACTGATCCACCCGTTGGCAAGGGCAGCGCCGGTAATGCAATGGAGTCATCGACGAACGCATTGAGGCGCACGCGCACTGCGGTGTCTTGCTTGAATCGCAGGGTCATGGACGGCCGTGACTGCAAGACGCAGCTGGCATGGATGGCAAGGCTGGCTCCTGCGCGGCAGCCGTTGCAGCAAGTAGCAACTGGACGCCTCGCCGAGAGCGTCGTTGCTGTTGAATCGGTTGAGCGAACACATCAGCGAGTCCAGATCGTCGGTCAGCCCCGCTGGACAACTTCCCCCGCAGCAGAAGACATGTTTGCATTACCGAAGACCAGGAGCAGGCCATGCATGCGGATATCGGATTTTTTTATCAATCTGCGACCGGCTACGGATTATGTTCGTCAGTGCGCCAGACGAGATTCAAACAATTTTGCGTGCCCATCAGATACCGCAGCGAAAGAACACCCGGGTAAACACGAATCGCCATCACCGCGTGCAACTAAGACTCCCCCGCCTCTGGCAAGGCTAGGCGAGGATTTATAATGAGAAGTGGGTGATTGAATGTCCGTGATCCGCCGTCGCCTTCAGCTAGTGCACTGTCCGCAGTTTCTAACTTGACGATCATGGTCCGGAGCAGTAACTGCTGTCCGCCAACCCGTGCGGCAGGTCGCAGGCCACTGATCGGCTGCCTGCACCTTGCTGCCAGCAACCAGAACCTCTTGCGACTGACTAACCGGCGAATATTCCAACGCAGCGTCGAAGGAATCGATCGTTGCGACGACTCAGGTGACGCTCCAAGCCCTGGCGGCAGCTCCGCCGACCGCGTCGTCTTTACCAAACCGATGCGCCGCTGCCAGCCCTGCGCCAAGGTTCGTCACACGCTTACGCCCAGCCGTAGCGGATCAGGTGGAAGAACACCGGGGCGGCGAAGCACACCGAGTCCAGCCGGTCCAGCACGCCGCCGTGGCCTTCGATCATGTGGCCCCAGTCCTTGATGCCGCGATCGCGCTTGATCGCCGACATCACCAGGCCGCCGAAGAACCCCATCAGGTTGGCCACCAGCGCCAGCCCGAAGGCATGCCATGGCGCGAACGGGGTGATCCACCACAGCGCCATGCCCAGCAGGCTGGCCGACAGCACGCCGCCGACGAAGCCTTCCACCGTTTTGGACGGCGACAGTTTCGGCGCGATCAGATGGCGGCCGGCCAATTTGCCCCAGACGTACTGCAAAACATCCGAGGACTGCACCACGATCACCAGGAAGGCGATCAACAACAGGTTGCGCCCGGCATACCCGGGGATTTCCAGATTCAGCAATGCGGGCACGTGCGAGATGCAGAACACGCTGATCATCAAGCCCCACTGCACCTTGGCAGTGCGCTCCAGATAACGCGTGGTATCGCCGCCGATGGTGGCCAGGATCGGCAACACCAAAAATGCATAGACCGGAATCAGCAGCGTGTACATGCCATACCAGCCGGTCCACACCAGCCCGTATTGCCACGGCAGCACGATGTAGAAGGCGGCCAACAAGGCGTAGTAATCGCCGCGCCGCGTCGGGGCGAGCGTGATGAACTCGCGCAGCGCAAACAACGACACCAAGGCGAACAGGCCGATCACCCCGGCGCGCCCGAACACGAATGCGATGCCGACCACCGCCGCCATCACCCACCAGGCGCGAATGCGCGCCACCAGGTTGTCCAGCACCGTGCTCGGGCGCGCGCGCGCGCGCCAACGCAGCGTTTCGGAAATCAGCGTGGCAATGATCAAGACCAGTGCGATGCCGCTGAACAACCACAACGTCTGCTGATGCATCGAAGACTGCTGCAACTGGCCACTGAAGACATAGGGATTCATGCGCGCGCCTCCAGTTGATCCGGCGACAACGCCAGCAGCGCCTCGCGCGCACGCGCCAGAAACGCGTCTTTGTCTTCGTCGGCATCCAGCCGCAACGGCGCGCCGAAGGTAGTGGTGCACAGCAACGGCAGCGGCAACCACTTGCCCTTGGGCATCACGCGTTTGAGGTTGTCGATCCACACCGGCACGAATTCCAGCTCCGGCCGTTGCCGCGCCAGGTGATACAGCCCGCTCTTGAACGGCAGCACGCCTTCGTCCGGGTTGCGCGTGCCCTCGGGAAACAGGATCAGCGAATCGCCGGCATCGATCGCATCGCACAGGCATTGGATCGGGTCGCGGGTGCGTTGCGCCGGGTTGCGTTCGATCAGCACGCCATTGAACACCGCGTGGATCAGATAGCGCCGCAGCGCGGTGCGTTGCCAGTAATCGGCTGCGGCCACCGGGCGCACTTCGTGTCGCAGGCTGGCCGGCAACGACGACCAGATCAGCACGAAATCGCCGTGGCTGGCGTGGTTGCCGTAATACACGCGGCGCTCGTTGGACGGCGCACAGCCGCGCCACAACGCGCGCGCGCCGGTCAAGGTACGGATGGCGCCGCTGCAGGCACGCGCAATCAAACGGGCAATCATGTCCACTCCAATGTGCGCACGATCATGCGCAGCCGCAGCACCACCGTCAGTAGCGCACCGGCGATCAACACCGCCAGCGCGCCGATCAATACCCATGCCGCGATGCGCGGCTGGCCCACCCACTGCCACGGCATCGCCAGCACGGTCGTCAGCGACAACCAGTGCATGCGCTGCACGCGTGCCATCGGCCCCTGCCGTGGCTCGGCGGTGCCACAGGCCAGGCCGAGCATGCGCACGTAGGCGGTGGCCACGCAGCACAACGCCGCTGCCCAACCCAGTTGCGCGGCCCACGGGATGCTGGCCTGCAGGCCGTAACCCAGCCCGACGCAGACCAGCACGTCCGACAGGCGGTCCGGCGCATCGTTGTAGACCTCGCCGGCGCGCGATACCAGCCGCGCCTGTCGCGCCAGCACGCCATCCAGGCGGTTGCACCACAGCCGCCCCTGCAGGCCGAGCAAGGCCAGCAGCAGCGGCGCGACGCCTTCGCGCGCCGGTGCGCTCAAGGCGATGTAGAACATCACCCCGGCCAGCGCCGCGAAGGCGATGCCGGCCCACGACACGCCGTTGGGCGTGGCGCCGCGTCCGCGCAAGGCGCGTGCCCAGCGCTGGCGTCGTTGCAACAGGGTCTGTCTGGGTTGCATCAGTCGCCTCCTCCACCGCAGCCACCACATCCACCGCCACCGTCTCCGCCGCTATCCCCACCGCCACTGTCGCCGCCACCGCCGCAACTGCTGCCGCTGCTGTCGGTATTGCCGGGCGTGGGCGCGCGCAGCGTGTGATAGCTCACCCATGGCGTGCCCACCAACGCGACGGTGCCGTACAGCGCCACCGCTTCGCCGGGATCGTTGCCGGTGCGCGCCGCGTCGGGCCTGACCGTCGATCTGCGCTCGCGCAGGTGCGCATCGCCGGCCCCGCTGCGGCGTACCGGCACCAGCAAGAATCCCAGCACCAGCATGCTGACCAGCACCATCAAGGCCAGCAGATAGCCCACCGGATAGCCCCCCTGCAGCCCGATCACCAGCTTGCAGGCGCCCAGGCCCCACAGCGCGGCCACGGGAAGGGCGCTCACCCCGCGCACCAGCAGCGCCGTGCGCCGATCCAGCAGCAACCCCTTGTCGATCAGGCGCTGCTGCACCGGTGCGGCCAGCGTGCGCAGCGACTGCCATGCCAGCACCGGATCCTCCCCATCGCGCACGCGTTGCAGTGCCGGCTGCAGCGCCACCGGCACTGCAACGCTGGGATCGCAACGTACCCACTTGCGCGCCTGCGCCTCCTCATCGCGCTGCAGATGCACCGCATCGCAGGCCAGCAAGCGGGCGAACAACAGATCGGCCACACGCCCGGCGCCACCGCTCAGACAGGCCAGTTCCAACGCATCGACCGCATCCACCGGCCGCAGATGCACGCTGCCGCGCAGGCGGCGCCGCAACCACGCCGATGCCGACCAGGCCAGGCCGATCCCCACCGCAAACAGCGCCAGGAAGCTGCTGCCGCGCCAGTGCAGCGGCGAGGCGACCTCACCGTTGCCGGCAACCACGCCAATCACCAGCGTCGCAACGGCCCAGACCAGCACCGTGCCGATGCGTGCGCCGCGCTGCGCGTGCATCGGCTCGCCGCGCAGGGCACGCAGGCTGGCCTCGGCAGCGTGCTGCTGCGCAGGCGTGGCTGCAGGCTGCGGCGATGGTGCAGGCCAGACCTGCACCGGCGGCGGCCCGAAGTGTGTGCGGTAGCGCTCCAGGGTCTGTCGATACTGCGCCTGGAAACGCGCAGCGTCGTCGCTGCCACCGCGTCCGGGCTGATGATGCAGCGTGGTCTGCAACACCTGTGGGCAGAACTGCTGCCAATACTCGCGGGTGTCGGTGAGATGGGTGTGCCAGACCTGGTCGACCAAGGGGCTGGGCGTCACATCCCGGGTATCGGTGCACGCCAGAAAACAGAAGCGCCGGTATTCGTCTACCGCTTGCTGCGCCTGCCCCACACTGCAGCGGGCCTGCTTGGCGACGCGCCGCACGAAGGCCGGCAACGCATCGGCATCGCCGCCAAAACGATACGCCTGCAAGCGCTGCCACAACGCCTGCTGCGCCGCGGTGGCCTGCATGGGTTCGGGCTGACCGGGGCCATGCGCGTCGCTCATCCGGATACCCGCAGTGCCAGTGCCGCGACCAACCACAGCAGCTGCGCCGCCACGCTCGCCAGTTGCCAGCGCAGCAAGCGGCGCATGCCGGCCCAGCGCGTCGACCAATCGCGTGTAGGCGGTAGCGTGGCGCGCAGGCCAATGGCATGCAGCGCCGTGTCGAGCTGTTGCGCAGCGTGGGTTTCGTCGCTGCCGCGCGCCATCTGCGCAATCACGCCCTCCAGCAGGTCGACATCCAGGCCCACGCGCAATGCCCAATAGCGCTGCATCAGCCCGGCCGATGCGCTGAGCGCAAAACTCAGTTGTATCAACGGCGGCGCCTCGGCAACACCCAGCAAGGCGATGGCGGCCGCCAGCAGCAGCAACGAGAACCGGTCCAGTGGCGCGCCCTGGCGCAACACCGCACGCATGGCTGCCAAGGTCATCGGGGATGTGTTCATTGCAGACTCCGCTCGGCCGCGCTGTCGTTGTCTGGGTGAGTCATGCACGCAGCCACGATGGCGGCGCGATGCTGCGCACCCAGCACGATCCAGGCGCATGCGGTGCGCAGCCGCGCGATGGCCGCGTCCACATCGCTGCTGCGGCCACTGCGCACCAACCAGGTCGCGACGCTGGCGGCGCTGCGCGAGTAGCCCAGTGCGCAGCACACCAGCACCGGGCCGTGCACGCGCGCCGCCTCGATCGCGGCGGCGGCGGCGCGCAGCTGCACAGGCGCAGGTGCCACCAGATCCAGCATCGGCAACGCGCGGTCCTGCGCGCGTGCCGCGTACAGGGACAGCTCCGCACTCACGTCGACCACCGCGGCGAAGGCTGCGCGCTGGCCGGGCAGCGGAATGCGCCCCAACCACACACCATCGCAGACCGCGCGCGGCAACGGGTCGCGCCGCGTCCATAGCCGCGAGTTGCACCAGGCCGCCAGCAGATACGGCGCATACAACCAGCGCGCAGCCAGACTCAGCCCGCCATCGCTGCGCTTCTGGAATCCGGG
The DNA here is from genome assembly GCF_040182365.1 of Xanthomonas sp. 10-10. NCBI lineage: Bacteria > Pseudomonadati > Pseudomonadota > Gammaproteobacteria > Lysobacterales > Lysobacteraceae > Xanthomonas > Xanthomonas sp. 10-10. The sequence goes on along the minus strand of NZ_CP144460.1, from coordinate 734,536 downwards.
CGCGCCAAGCGCTGCATAGTTCAGCGCGACCAGCCCCAGCGACAGGCTCACCCACAGCACCCATAACCCGGCGCCGCCACTGCACAGCGCCGCCGCGGCGCTGGCGACTGCGCCGAGCAGATACAACGCGGCCAAACGCCAACGCCGCCGATCGCGCGCCAGTTGCGCCTGCGCAAACGGTGCGGCGATACGCTCCGGCCACAGCCACACGCACAGCCACCCCGCCGCAAGCCCGGTGGGGATATCCAGGAAATGATGTTGATACGTGGTCAGCACCGACACGCCGATCAAGCCGAACCAACCGTGCAACAGCCAGCGCCACACACCGGACAGATGCTGCCCATAGCGCACCCACAGCACCACCAGCAACACGATATGCAGCGACGGTGCCTGATTGAACGGCTTGTCGAAGCCCAGCAGCACGGCAAACAGCCAGCCGAACACACCCTGCGTGTCCGGGCGCACAAAGCTGTACCGCAACGGCCACAGCACAAAACACGTTACGCAGAGCACTTGCGCGCTGAGCAGGCGTAGCGCATGCGTATCCAGTTCGCGGCGGGTACGGCAGACAAAGAACGATGCGGCGTAGAACAGGTCGATCGTCCAGTACGGCACGATGGTCCACGGCCAGAACGGCATGCCGTGTTCCCAGCCGAACACCACCGACGGCACCTGCTCCGCGCGCCCGGCCAGCGTATTGGCCAGGCCATAACTGAGGAAGAAAAACGGCCCCAGCAACGCCAGCCAGAGCGCGGCACGACCGGTCGGGCGCGCGCCATGTGTCATGCGTCGATCCGCTGCGCCATCGACACGGTGAAGATGCCGAATGCATCGATCCGCTGCGCCACCTTGCGGAAACCTGCCGCCTCCACCAGCTCATCCATCTCCTGCTGGCTGCGCCTGCGCATCACCCAGGCCACGCCATCGCGGTGACTGGTGAGTGCGCGCGCGATGAATTCCAGCTGCGGATGCCACGGCTGGCCGGTGTAGAGCAGATACCCGCCCGGCTGCACCGCCGCCGCCAGGCCGGCCAGCGAGCGCGCCACCTGGTCGTTGTCGGCAAACAGTTCGTACAAGCCCGACACCACCGCCAGGGTGGGCGCCGGCTGCACCACAGCCAGGGCGGCCGGGTCGAACGCATCGCCTTGCTCGAAACGGGCGATGTCGCCGGCGCCGAGCGTGCGAATCAACTCGCCGCCCTGGGTGACGTTGAGCGGGCTGAAATCGCGCAGCACGATGGCATCGGCGCGTTGCGCACCGCTGCCGAGCGCCTGGAGCACATAACGGCCGTGGCCTGCGGCCACATCGAGCACGCGCACCGGCAGGCCCGCCTGGCGCAAGCGGCCTGCCGCATCGCGCAGCAGCTCGCCCAGATGCGCGCCACGGATGCGGATGCCACGCCAACCGATCGCATCGAGATAATTGCGGTCGATCATGCGCCCCAACGGGCCACGTCCACGCGCCTGATTGCGGTAGATGTAATCCAGCGTGCTGCCGGAATCGAAGCCGGTCTGCAGGCCCAATGCAATGCCTTCGGACAGCTTGCCGCCCAGACGCAAACCGGCACGCACGCCACGCCAGCGCAGGTCCTGCAGACTATTGCGTTGCGGCGGCCAGGCCAGACGTTCGGCTTCTTCAAAGCTGGGGCCGGCGCGATGCGCATCGCGCAATCGGGCGCGCAGCTGGGGCTGTGCGAAGCGCGCCTGGATAAAGGCGCGAATCGGCGCGATGGCCAGTGCGCGGTCGCGCTCGCCCAGGGTGTCGTGAAAAAACCCCGGTAGCCAATGCCGCTGCTTGATCGGCGAGCCCAGGTTCTCGTAGAACCGATCCTGCGGGCCGCGGTGCACCACGAAGTCCGAACCGGACACCAGCAACTGCGTCGGCACGGTGATCGCCTGTGCATCGGCCACCACGCGGTCGGCCGCCGCGTACAGGCCCAGCAGCACGCGGACCGAGATCGGACGGGTGATCAGCGGATCGGTGCGGTAGCTTTCCACGCGCTGCGCATCGTGGGTGAGCCACTGCGGCTTGACATAGCTGTTGACGAAAAAGTTGCCGCGCAGCGCATGCATCAGCGCCAGCCCGGCACGTGCGAACGGCACGTACAACTTGACCTTGAACGCCGGCGAGGCCAGCACCAGCGCGCGTAACGGCGGTGCGTAATCGTGCACCCAGGTAGCTGCAACCACCGCGCCCACGCTCTGCGCGACCAAGGCGATGTCCTGCACCGCGATGCCGTGCGTGGCGCATAGATGCGCGATGAAACTGTCCAGATCGCGCACCAGCGCCTCGAAGCCCGGTGCGTCGCCGCGCGCCCCTGGCGAGCGGCCGTTGCCGCGCGCGTCCCAGGCAAAGAATTGCGCATCGGGCAGGTTCAATTCTTCGGCCAGATGCATGACCCGGCCGGAGTGCTCATGCCCACGGTGCAGCAGCACCACCGACTTGGGCACGGCGCCTGCCAGCTGCGTCGGCCAATGCCGATAGAACAGCTGCGTGCCATCGAAACTGGCGAATTCCCGCTCTACGACATCACGCATCGGATCATCCTGAAATCAGTGAGAAAATGAGAGGCGCCCAGCGCCCAGCGCCCAGCGCCCAGCGTCCATGCGACGCGGCAGCGCATGCCGTTGCGCGATGTCGATCAGCGCGCCGCCGCCTCGGCCAGCCCGGCGCGTACCCGCCGCCACACCGTGGCGCCGCAGGCAAGGCCCAAGGCAATGGCGACCCAGGTCACCCCGCGCGCACCCAGCAGCCCGCAGGCCAGGCCAAGGCCCACCACGCCGATCACGAAGGCGCGGTCGCTCTTGCCCATCGGCCCGTCGTAGCGCCGACCGGCACCGACCATCAGCCCGAGCACGCCGGCGTATTCGGTCAGCGCCGCCAGCAGCGCAAACAGCCACAGCCAGTGCGCGCCCACGCCGGGCACACCGAGCAGGCTCAGGTATAGCGCCGCATCGGCCACCACGTCGCACAGCTCGTTGAGGTAGGCACCCAGGCGCGATTGCTGGCCGAACTCGCGCGCCAACATGCCATCGACCGCATTGAGCGCCATGCGCAGCAGCATCCACACCGGCAGCAACAGATACAGCAGCGGCCAGTTGGCGCCGGCGCGGTAGACCACCGCAGCCACCATCAACGACACCGCTGCGGCGATGAGCGTCACCTGGTTGGCGGTGATGCCGCCGCGGTAGAGTGCGCCAACCATGGGCCGCAGCAGGTCCTGGAAGCGTCCCTTCAGAGCATAAATCGAGGCCATACCAGTGGTTGAGTCCATTCGAGCGCTGGCGCAGCCTACAATATCGGCTGCCCCGCAACGACTGTCCCCTCACTCATGGCCTCCGATTTCCTGCCCGTGCGCCGGGCCCTGCTCTCCGTTTCCGACAAGACCGGCCTGATCGACCTGGCCCGCGCGCTGGTGGCGCGCAAGGTCGAGCTGCTGTCCACCGGCGGCACCGCCAAGGCGATCCGCGACGCCGGCCTGCCGGTCACCGACGTCGCCGACCTGACCGGTTTCCCGGAAATGATGGACGGCCGCGTCAAGACCCTGCACCCGCTGGTGCACGGCGGCCTGCTCGGCCGCGCCGGTGTCGATGAGGCGGTGATGGCCGAACACGGCATCGCGCCGATCGATCTGCTGGTGCTCAACCTGTATCCGTTCGAGTCGGTCACCGTCAAGACCGATTGCACGCTGGCCGATGCGGTGGAAAACATCGACATCGGTGGGCCGGCAATGCTGCGCAGCGCAGCCAAGAACTTCGCGCGCGTGGCGGTGGCCACCGACCCGTCGCAATACGCCGACCTGCTCGCAGAGCTGGAAGCCAACGACGGCCAGCTGTCGGCCGCCAAGCGCTTTGCGCTGTCGGTGGCTGCGTTCAACCGCGTGGCGCAATACGATGCGGCGATCAGCAACTATCTGTCGGCAGTGGCCGACAGCACGGAAACCGTGCCCACGCGCAGCCCGTTTCCGGCGCAGATCAATTCCAACTTCATCAAGGTCATGGACCTGCGCTACGGCGAGAATCCGCACCAATCCGGCGCGTTCTACCGCGACCTGTACCCGGTGCCGGGCACCCTGGCCACCTTTCAGCAGCTGCAGGGCAAGGAACTGAGCTACAACAACCTGGCCGATGCCGATGCGGCATGGGAATGCGTGCGTCAGTTCGATGCGCCGGCCTGCGTGATCGTCAAGCACGCCAACCCCTGCGGCGTGGCGGTGGGCGCGGCCTGCGGCGATGCCTACGAGCTGGCCTATGCCACCGACCCCACCAGCGCCTTCGGCGGCATCCTGGCCTTCAACAAGACGCTGGATGCGGCCACCGCAAAAGCCATTCTGGATCGCCAGTTCGTCGAGGTATTGATCGCCCCCGACTACGAAGCCGGCGCGCTGGAATACGCCACCAAGAAGGCCAATGTACGCGTGCTCAAGATTCCGCACGGCAATGGCTTGAACAACTACGACACCAAGCGCATTGGCTCTGGCCTGCTGATGCAGTCGGCCGACAACCGCGGCATGTCGCTGGGCGAATTGAGCGTGGTCACCCAGCGCGCGCCCAGCGACGCGGAACTGGGCGATCTGCTGTTCGCCTGGCGCGTAGCCAAGTACGTCAAATCCAACGCGATTGTCTACGCCAAGGACAGCCGCACCATTGGCGTGGGCGCCGGGCAGATGAGCCGCGTGGTCAGCGCCAAGATCGCCGCGCTCAAGGCCGAAGAAGCCAGGCTCACGGTGGCCGGCTCGGTGATGGCCTCGGATGCGTTCTTCCCGTTTCGCGACGGCATCGATGCCGCCGCCGCTGCCGGCATCAAGGCGGTGATCCAGCCCGGCGGCTCGATGCGCGACGGCGAAGTGATCGCCGCCGCCGACGAACACGGTATCGCCATGGTGTTCACCGGCGTGCGGCATTTCCGTCACTGAGCCAAACGACAAGGACAGGTCCATGGACCGATTGCGCTCTCTCGCCGCGATGGTGGCGGCTGCCGGCCTGCTTGGCGGATGCAAGCAGGATCCCGCGCCTGCTGCAGCGTCTGCCGCCGCGGCACCCGCTGCTGCGGCGGCCGTCACCACGCAACTGAGCCGCACCGAGCGCCTGGAGGGTTTCCTGCGCACGCGCTATGGCGCCAAGGCCGGCCTGGCGGCGAAGTGGAGCGGACAGGCCGACGGCTTCCAGGCCGACAGCCAGGTCTGCGCCGAGCAACCGGTGGTGGTCGGCGAGCAGGTACAGCAGCTGCTGGCGGTGTGCCACAGCCTCAGCGACGGCGGCCACGGCAATCCCGGGCTGATCGACTTTTTCGTGCTGCGCAGCGATGGCGACAACTTCAAGGTGGTAGCCGAAAAACTGTCCGACACCTTCGGCAGCGATGGCAATCCCGGTAGCGTCGACGTGCTGCGGCTGGGCAGCGATTTTTACGGTTTCATCGTGCACAGCTTCTGGATGGGCCAGGGCCTGATCCTGGAATCGCAGGATCTGGTGGTGCCCGGCCCCAAGGGGCTGGTGGGCGCCGGCTCGCTGCGCGCACATATCGACAACAGCGGCGCGCTGGCCTGCGACGACGAGGCGCGCGAGCCGGATCAAACCCAGGCGCAATGCATGGCCGAAGCGTTCGATATGGACTTCACCCTGGACGTGGACGGCAGCAACGCCCAGGCGCGCACCTGGCCGCTGCGCGTCCACGAGCACGGCAGCGATTGCGGGCAGACGCTGGACACCACGCATGTGTTCGCACTCGACCCCAAGACCTGGACCTACCCCTTCCCCAACGCTCTGCAGCGCGAAGGCTGCAAGTAGCGCGTCCTTTCCCCCGTCCTAGCGAGCAGCTCTCTTGAAAATCCTTGTCATCGGCTCCGGCGGCCGCGAACACGCCCTGGCCTGGAAGATCGCGCAGTCAGCGCGCGTGAGCGAGGTACTGGTGGCGCCGGGCAATGCCGGCACCGCCAGCGAGGCCAAGTGCCGCAATGTCGCGATCAAGGTCGACGATCTGGACGGCCTGCTTGCGCTGGCGCAGCGCGAAGCCGTCGCGCTGACCGTGGTCGGCCCGGAAGTGCCGCTGGTGCTGGGCGTGGTCGACCGTTTCCACGCGCTGGGCCTGCGCATCTTCGGGCCCACCGCCAAGGCCGCGCAGCTGGAAGGCAGCAAGGCCTTCGCCAAGGATTTTCTCGCGCGTCATGGCATCCCGACCGCGTATTACGCGGTGCACACCGAGGTGGACGCCGCGCTCGCGTATGTGCGCGAGAAAGGCGCGCCGATCGTGGTCAAGGCCGATGGCCTGGCCGCCGGCAAGGGCGTGATCGTGGCGATGACGCTGGCCGAGGCCGAAGACGCGGTGCGCGACATGCTCTCGGGCAATGCGTTTGGCGATGCTGGCGCACGCGTGGTGATCGAGGAGTTTCTCGATGGCGAAGAAGCCAGCTTCATCTCGATGGTGGACGGCAAACACGCCTTGCCGATGGCCACCAGCCAGGACCACAAGCGCGTCGGCGATGGCGACACCGGCCCCAACACCGGCGGCATGGGCGCGTACTCGCCGGCCCCGGTGGTGACGCCGGAAGTGCATGCACGCGTCATGCGCGAGGTGGTCGAGCCGACCGTGCAGGGCATGATCGCCGACGGCGTGCCGTTCACCGGGTTTCTGTATGCCGGACTGATGATCGACGCGCACGGCGCACCGAAGGTGATCGAGTTCAACGTGCGCTTCGGCGACCCGGAAACCCAGCCGGTGATGCTGCGCCTGCAGTCGGATCTGGTGGATCTGGTCGAAGCGGCCATCGACGGCACGCTGGACCGCGCGCAAGCGCACTGGGACCCGCGCCCGTCGCTGGGTGTGGTGATCGCGGCCAAACCGTATCCGGAGACGCCGGTCACCGGCGAGGTCATCCATGGCCTGGACGCGGTGCCCGCCAGCGCCAAGGTCTTCCACGCCGGGACCGCATTGAATGCCGACGGCCAGGTGCTCAGCGCCGGGGGCCGCGTGCTGTGCGTGGCCGCGCTCGGCGACAGCGTGCAGGACGCACAGCGCGCCGCCTATGCTGGCCTGCAACCGATCCATTGGCCCAACGCCTTTCAGCGCAGCGACATCGGCTGGCGTGCGATTGCGCGCGAACGGCAGGCGCAGGGCTAAGCAGCGTCCTTCCCCCGCTTGCGGGGGAAGGTGCCCGAAGGGCGGATGGGGGCAAGCACGGACATCTGCTGGTTGTCGGCCGAACAGAGCAACAGCTCGCTGGTGGTCGTCGAGAAGGCGGTGTTCAACAGGTTGCAAGGTCACCAGGCGCGGTAAGCGGCCGTGCAGCGGGGCTGTGGCGCAATCGCGCACACCGCTCCAGTGCGCATACCTGCCGGCTACTGACAAAGGACTAGCCCCTGTCCACACCGGCGGCGCGTGCCTGCGGCAATAATGTCCGGGCACGCTTGCCCATCAGAGACCGTGGCCACCACTTCCTTCGAAACCCGCCTCAGCCGCCTGTGGGCCCATGAAAAGGCCAGCTATGGCCTGCGCGTGTTCATCGCGCTGGCGGTGGCGATGGGCGTGTGCTGGCACTGGCAGCAGCTCACCGCGGTGCCGGCGCTGTTCCTGGGTGCGATCGCCAGCGCCATCGCCGAGACCGACGACAACTGGCTGGGCCGCATCAAGTCGGTGCTGCTGTCCTTGCTGTGTTTCGCCGCCGCTGCCGCGTCGGTGGTGCTGCTGTTTCCGTATCCGCTGGCGTTCGTGACCGGCATGGCGGTGGCAACCTTCTCGCTGACCCTGCTTGGCGCGCTGGGCGAGCGCTACGCCTCGATCGCACAGGCCACCGTGGCCTTGTCGATCTACGCCATGATCGGCATGGACCAGCACGGCAGCCACGATCCGCTGGTGGCCTGGCACGGCGCGGCGTTGCTGCTGATCGGCGCCACCTGGTACGGCGTGCTGTCGATCCTGTGGACCATCCTGTTCGCCAATCGCCCGGTACGCGAGCGGCTGTCGCGGCTGTTCTTCGAACTGGGCCGCTATCTCAAGCTCAAGGCCGACCTGTTCGAACCGGTACGGCAAAGCGACCTGCATGCGCGCCGGCTGGCGCTGGCCGAACAGAACGCCAAGGTGGTCGGCGCACTCAATGCCGCCAAGACCGCGATCATCAGCCGCTTCGGCCGCTCGGGGCGGCCGGGCGTGCAATCGGGCCTGTATTTCCGGCTGTACTACATGGCGCAGGAATTCCACGAGCGCGCCAGTTCTTCGCACTACCCCTACGAAGCGCTGACCGATGCGTTCTTCCACAGCGATGTGCTGTATCGCTGCCAGCGCCTGCTCGCTTTGCAGGGCAAGGCCTGCGCCGCCTTGGGCGAGGCGATCCGGCTGCGCCAGCCGTTCGACTATGGCGACAACAGCCGCCTGGCCACCGAAGACCTGCGGCAATCGCTGGACTATCTGCACGCGCGTGCCGACCCCGCCCTGGCGCGCCTGCTCGGCGCGCTGGAATTGCTGGTGACCAACCTGCAGAGCATCGAACGCAAGCTGTCGGAAGCGGCGCAATCCGACTCCACCAGCGACAACCTCGACACCCGCCTGCGCGATTCCTCGCCGCACACCCTGCGCGAGATGGCCGCGCGGCTTGGCCAGCAACTCACGCCCGGCTCGGTGCTGTTCCGCCATGGCCTGCGCATGGCCATCGCACTGGTGGCCGGCTACGCCATCATGCAGTCCATCCATGCCGACAACGGCTACTGGATCCTGCTCACTACCGCCTTCGTGTGCCGGCCCAATTACGGCGCCACCCGCCTGCGGCTGGTACAGCGCATCGCCGGCACCTTGATCGGCCTGGTCGCCACCTGGGCGCTGATGCAGCTGTTCCCCGGCACCGAAGTGCAACTGCTGCTGGCGCTGGCCGCTGCGCTGATCTTCTTCATCACCCGCACCGATCGCTACATGCTGGCCACCGCCGGCATCACCGTGATGGCGCTGTTCTGCTTCAACCTGCTCGGCGATGGCTTCGTGCTGATCTGGCCGCGCCTGATCGACACGCTGATCGGTTGCGCGATCGCCGCAGCCGCCTCGTTCCTGATCCTGCCGGACTGGCAGGGTCGCCGCCTCAACCAGGTGATGGCCACGGTGCTGGCCAGCTGCGCGCGCTACCTGACCCAGGTGCTGGAGCAATACGCCAGCGGCATGCGCGACGACCTGCCCTACCGCATCGCGCGCCGCGACATGCATAACGCTGACGCCGCCTTATCGGTGGCGCTGTCCAACATGCTGCGCGAACCGGGCCGCTATCGGCGCAACCTGGATGCGGGCTTCCGCTTCCTGGCGCTGTCCAACACCTTGCTCGGCTATCTGTCCGCGCTCGGCGCGCACCGCGCCGCGCTCGATGGCGAACACGATTCCCGCATTGCGCAGGCCGGCGACTATCTGCAGCGCGCGCTGGGCGACATCGCTGCCGCACTGAGCCAACGTCAGCCACTGCCGGCGCATGAAGAAAGCGAAGAACTGGCCATGGCCGAGGCGCTGGAGCAGCATGCCGTGCAGCTGCCGCCCAAGCAGCGTCTGGTGCGCGACCAGCTCGCACTCACCCTGCGCCTGCTGCCCAAGCTACGCGCCGCTGCGCTTGCGGTGACCGACGCGCCGGCCGAGAGTGCGGCGCGCCTGGCGGTGGGCACGCGCTAGCAGGCCCTTGCAGGCAGCGCGCCCCTGCCGGTCATCGGCAACGCCGCGCAGCGCGGCCGCGCCGGCTCGCCAGAACCACTGAAACGAGCTTCCGGGCGAAGGCGGCAATGCACAATGCAGCCTGCAACCGCGTCATTCTGTCTCCGCAGCGCTTACTTCCAGGTATGACGCGACACGCTCCACCCCACCCAGCCCAATGCGGCCACCGCCAGCACCGCCCCACCCATCACCACGCCGTTCCAGCCGGCCTGCGCATACGCCGCAGTGCCCAGTGTCGAGCCCACCGCACCACCGATGAAGTAGCAGGTGATGTAGGCCGAGGTAATGCGATTGCGCGCGTTGGGATTGCGCTGATAGATCACGCTCTGGTTGGCGATATGTACGCCTTGCACCGCGATATCCAGCAGCAGCACGCCGACGATCAGCAGCGCGATCGACTGCGGCGCAAATGCCAGCAATCCCCACGACAGCAGCAGCATCGCCAACCCGCCCCAGCTGACCCGATCGCCATGCCCGTGATCGGACCAATGACCCGAGCGATTGGCCGCCAGCGCGCCGGCCGCACCGATCAGGCCGAACAGCCCGATCACCGCCGTGCCATAGCCATACGCAGGCCCGGACAACAGGAACGCCAGCGTGGTCCAGAACATGCTGAAGCCGGCAAAGATCAGCCCACCCAGCACCGCGCGCGACCGCAGCACCGCATCGTCGCGCATCAGCGTCAGCACCGAGCCCACCAGCTGCGGATACGACAGCTGCGCATTGCCCGGATGCCGCGGCAGCCCGCGCCACAACAGCCAGGCCGTGACCAGCAATAAACCTGATGCGATCCAGTACACCGTATGCCAGCCGCCAACACCGGCCAGCACCCCGGCGGCGGTGCGTGCCAGCAGGATGCCCAGCAGCAAACCGCTCATCACCGTGCCGATCACCCGCCCGCGTTCGTGCGGGGCGGCCAGGGTCGCGGCGAACGGCACCAGGATCTGCGCCGCCACCGAACTGGCGCCAGTGACAATGGTGCCCACCAGCAACACCGCGAAGCTGTGCGAGCTCGCGCTGATCAGCAGGCCCAGCGCGCTGAGCACGAACAGCCCCACGATCAGGCTGCGCCGCTCCAGCCGGTCGCCCAGCGGCACCAGCAACAGCAAACCGGCCGCATAGGCCAGCTGCGCCGCGGTCACCACTGCCCCGGCGCTGCGCACCGGGATCGTGAAGGCCTGCGCCAGCGTTTCCAGCAGGGGCTGGGCATAGTAGTTGCTCGCTACCGCCAGCCCGGTGGCGGCCGCCATCAGCAGCACCAGACGGCGCGGCAAGGGCGGGTGGGAGGCGGAGTCGACAGTCATGGCAGGTGCCTGGTCAAGGAAGGGGCGCAGTGTGGCCAACGGCAAGGCATCTTTCCAATGTATTGTTTTCACTGTCGCCATCGTGTTTCGAGATCGCATGCTGACCCTGCGCCAACTGGAATTCGCCGTGGCCGTGGCCGACGAAGGCGGCTTCACCGCCGCCGCCCGTCGCTGCAACACCGTGCAATCGGCGCTCAGCCACCAGGTTGCCAAGATCGAGGAAACCCTCGGTGCGCGCCTGTTCGAACGCGGCACCCGCCGGGTACGGCCTACCGCAGCCGGCGACGTCTTCCTGCACAACGCCCGCCAGACCCTGCGCGCAGCCGAGCGCCTGCACGAGGAAATGGCCCAGGCACTGGGTACCGTGCGCGGCCGGCTCACGCTTGGGCAGATTTCCTCACTGAGCACGGTGCAGGTGCCGACGCTGTTGCGCGCGTTTCGCAGTGCGCATGCGCGGGTGGACGTGCACTTGCGCACCGCCATGAGCGAGGCCTTGCTGCACGACCTGGGCGAAGGCCGCCTGGATGTGGCCCTGGTCGGCGTCGGCCCGCAGGTCGCGCTGCCGGAGCAGCGTCTGCTCCTGCACGAAGAACCGCTCGCCCTGATCGTCGCCCCCGGCCATCGCTTCGCCGCGCGCAAGCGGGTGGCGCTGGCCGAGCTGGACGATGAGCCCATGGCCGGGTTGATTGCCGGTGCCGGGGTGCGCGGCATCGTCGACGCGGCCTTCGACCAGGCCGGGCTGCGACAGCGCCGGCAATACGAAGTCACCCACGCCGATCTGATGCGCGAGCTGGTGGCCGCCGACCTGGGCGTGGGCATCGTGCCGCAGACCATGGCCGCGGCCATGCGCGAGGTGGTGACGGTTGCGCTGAAGGAGCGCTTCGGTTTCTTGACCTACGCGGTATGGCGCCCCGACCCCACCCCGGCCGCACGCGCGTTCGTGGCACTGCTGCGTGCCCAGGCAGCGCAGCGTGCGCCATCGCCTGGCCGGTCGCGCTAGGCGCACGGGCCATCCACCAGCACGCCGTGGAAGCCTGCTAGGCTGCGCGCGTTCGCAAAGGAAACTGCATGTCCGGTCACAGTCAGTTCGCCCTGCTCAGGCAGCGCCGCTTCTTGCCGTTCTTCGCTGTCCAGGCACTGGGCGCGTTCAACGACAACGTCTATCGGCAGGCCATCATCGGCCTGTTGTTCTATCTCGGCATCGATGCGGCGCAGCGCACGCTGTACACCAATCTGGCGCCGGCATTGTTCATCCTGCCGTACTTCCTGTTCTCCGCGCTGGCCGGCCAGATCGCCGAAAAACTGGAGAAGCAGAAGCTCATCGTGATCACCACCACGATGGAGATCGCCATCATGTCGCTGGCGGCGGTGGGCTTTGTCACCGAGAACATGGCGATCCTGCTGATTGCGCTGTTCTGCACCGGCCTGCAGTCCACGCTGTTCGGGCCGGTGAAGTATTCGATCCTGCCTTCGGTGCTCAAGCCCGAGGAACTCACCGGCGGCAACGGCCTGGTCGAGATGGGCACCTCGATCTCGATCCTGTGCGGCATGATCTTCGGCGGGCTGATCTTCCAGATCGCCGGCAGCCACGGCCCGGAGGCCGCAGCCACCGCGGTCATTGCCATTGCCGTCACCGGCAACCTGGTGGCGCGGCTGGTGCCCAGGGTCGATGCCGGCGCACCCGAGCTAAAGATCAACTGGAACCCCATCCCCGAATCGCGCGCCATCATGCGCCTGACCCGGCGCACGCCGGCGGTGCGCAACTCGGTGCTGGGCGTGTCGTGGTTCTGGTTCGTCGGCACCGTGCTCACCGCGCAGCTGCCCACCTACGCGCAGCTCAACCTCGGCGGCCAGCAGGACCTGTACGTGTTCGCGCTGGCGCTGTTTTCGATCGGCACCGGCGTCGGCTCGCTGCTGTGCGAACGGCTGTCCGGACGCACCGTGGAAATCGGCCTGGTGCCGCTGGGCGCGTTCGGCATCAGCGCCTTCCTGCTGGACCTGTATTTCGCCCGCCCCGGTGCCGCGCCGGTGAGCGGCCTGTCGATCGGCCAGTTCGTGCAGCAGGCCGGCAGCCTGCGGCTGATCATCGATCTGGTCGGCATCGGCCTGTTCACCGGTCTGTTCGTGGTGCCGTTGTTCGCGCTGATCCAGAGCCGCACGCCCAAGGCCGAACTCTCGCGCGTCATCGCCGGGCTCAACATCCAGAATTCGTTGTTCATCGTGGCCGCCGCCATCATCGGCATCGCACTGCAGCTGCCGCAGGTGGTGCTGTTCGGGCACCGCATTCCGATGCCGGGGCTGAGCATTCCGCAGGTGTTCCTGGCGCTGGCCATCGCCAACACGTTGGTGGCGCTGTGGATCTTCACCCTGGTGCCCGAGTTTTTGATGCGCTTTCTCAGCTGGGTGCTGGTGAGCGTGCTGTATCGCCTGCGCGCGCGCGATATCGACACCCACGTGCCCGACGACGGCGCCGCGTTGCTGGTGTGTAACCACGTCAGTTACATGGACGCGCTGATCCTGTCGGCAGTGATCCCGCGCCCGGTGCGCTTTGTCATGTACTACAAGATCTTCCGCATCCCGGTGATGCGCTGGATCTTCCGCACCGCCAAGGCGATCCCGATCGCCGGCGCGCGCGAAGACCCGGCACTGATGCAGCAGGCCTTCGACCGCATCGATGCCGCGCTGGCCGATGGCGAACTGGTCTGCATCTTCCCCGAAGGCGCGTTGACCAAAGATGGCGAGATTGCCGCGTTCAAATCCGGTGTCGAAAAGATCCTGCGGCGGCGCAAGGTGCCGGTGATTCCGATGGCGCTGCGTGGCATGTGGTCGAGCATGTGGAGCCGGCGCGACACACGCCGGGGACGCATGCGGGTGCCGCGCCGGATGCGCGCGCAGATCGAAGTGGTGGCCGGCCCCGCCATTGCCGGCGACCAGGCCACTGCCGCATTGCTCGAACAGCAGGTCCGCGCACTGCGCGAGGACCGACCATGAGCCGCATGGGCGCGGGCTTTGCGTCCGTCGCGCACCGCGAGTAGCCTGTGCGCCACTGCACGCTTTGCCGCCGCGTTCGCCAAGCGGACGCGGCCAGTCGTACCGGGGGACGTCGTCGTGCTCAATCTGGTGTCTGAGACATCTGCCGCAACCGGCAGCCGTCGTGCCTGTCGGCAGCGCGCGGTGGCAGCGCTGCAGCGCGGTCCTGCAGGCACGACGCACGCTGCCATCGCTCGCGCTGCCGCCGCCCTTCCCATCCCCACGCACCCGATCCGTTCGTTGTCGTTTACCACCCAAGGAGCTTCACCATGAGTGCCATCCCACCGCCGATCCATCCCTCGTCCAGCGCCGCACCCGGCCCGGTGCCCAATCACCTGATCTGGGCGATCGTCTCCACCGTGCTCGGCTTCTGCCTGTGCTGCCCGGCCCTGATCACCGGCATCGTGGCGATCGTGTTCTCCAGCAAGGTCAACGGCCTGCTCAACCAGGGCGACATCGACGGCGCGCGTCGCGCCTCCAACACCGCCAAGACCTGGTGCATCGTGACCAGCGTGCTGGCCGCGATCGGCCTGCTGATCAACATCGGCATGGTCGCCACCGGCGGCATGCAGGGCTACATGGATTACATGCAGCAGCTGCAACACATGCAGTAATGGAGCTGCGTCCACGCCATTGGCTTGGACTGGGGGCGGCCACCAGCGTGGCCGCCTTTGGCGTGTCGCTGCTGTACCGCTTCGACCCGAACGCGAGCAACAGCCCGTTCCCGCCGTGCGTGTTCCGCGCCGTCACCGGCTGCTACTGCCCCGGTTGCGGCATGACCCGCGCGCTGTACGCGCTGGTGCATTTCGATCTTCCCGGCGCCTTCGCCATGAATCCGGCCGCCGTGCTCGGCCTGTTCACCCTGCCCGGCCTGCTCGCCTGGAAAGCCGGCTGGCGCGCACGCTGGTTCGCACCGGTGGTGAGCGTGATGTCCGAACCCAAGTTCTGGTTGTGGGCACTTCCCACGTACTGGATTGCACGGAATCTGCCGTGGTACCCGTTTACGCTGCTTGCGCCGGGTTAAGCCGGAAAGGACCACGCAGTGACGCTGCAAGAAGAAGCAGACCGCGTTACCGCGCTGCTCGCCGGAAAGATTGTTCAAACGGTCTGGCGTCACCGATCCGGGGAGCTCGTTATCCAGTTTACCGATGGAACTCGGATCTTCGCTGATGTCAGAGAAGGGGCGCTTGAGCTTTCGATTACTGGTTGCAGCAATGACTAAGAGGCAGCCTGTAATCGGATCGTTGCTCCAACAACTGCGTAGATTGAACGCGATGTTCGAATCGCGTTGATGCAGGCCTCGATAGAGAACAGCTGCGTGATCAGTTGGTGCTTTACGAGTCGCTGCGCGCAGCCTTCTGCAATGCTCACACGTGACAATGCGTGCACCGCTTACCGCACCCACCCGGCAATCACCAACAACGCCAGCACCACCATCCACAGCAGCAGCACGCGCCAGACCAGGCTCATTGCATCGCGCACTTCCGGCAGCCGGCGCCAGACCGGCACCAGTCCCGAGTCGGTGTAGTCGTGCGCTTCTTCGCGTAGCTCGGCACTGACGCTGGCACGCGCAACCGCACCGAGAAAATGCGGCTCCAACGTCCAGCGATTTCCGTGCGCCTGCCGCCAGGCGCGAAACACCGTCTCGAAATTGCCCACCAGCGCCATCGACACCGTCATCAACTGCGCCACCGGCCATTCCAATGCGGCCAGCAGCCAGCGCGCGCCGGCAAGGTTGCGTGGAGGTAGCAGCACGGCCAGCGGGCTTTCCACCGCCAGCGCAGTCAGGCGATACACCACCGCGCCGAACGGGCCCAGCAACAGAAACCACCACAGCACCGCAAACCAGCGCCGCAGGCCGTTGACCACCACCGCTTCGACCAGCGATGGCGCATCCTCGTGCACGCTGCCGCCGGCAGCCTGCAACTGCGAGATCGCGTCGCGTCGCGCACCCGGCGCGTCGGCATCGATCACCGCCTCGACATCGCGGTCCAGATCGCGCGGGCCCCAGGTCCAGGCCAGCACCGCTACGCCGAACAGCAGCGACAGGAATCCGTGCCAGACATCGTCCAGCAACCACTGCAGCACGATCGCCACCAGCAGCACCGGCAACAGCGCAAGCAGGAATCCGTAGCGGCCCTGCCAGGCGCCACGCCCGGCAGCATGACTGTCCAGCCGGCGCAGCCAATGGCCAAACCATTCAAAACGGCGCAGCCTGGCCACCTGCGCCGGGACCAGATGGCCCAGCGTGAGTGCGACGACGACGGCAACCAGGGTGGTGAACATAGGTGTCCCTCCTCAGCCGAGTCTAGCCGAGCGGGCACAACCGCCCTGTAACGCGTTTCGCGTACCGGCACCGCACGCAACCGCCAGCGGCGCCGGAGCGCTTGCCAGCAGCATGCGCTTGCAGCCGGCGCCGTCAGCCATGGGTGCGATACCAGTGCTCGATCAGAGCGCGCGCAATCGAAATCGCAGGCGGCAGCCCGATCCCGTCGTCACCACCTTGTCCAGCCAGCGCTGCGCCGACCTCGGCATGGCTCACCCAGCGCGCATCTTCCAGTTCACCGGTCACCTGCGGCACTTCGGTTGCGGCCGCATGCGCGGTAAAGCCCAGCATCAGCGCCCCCGGGAACGGCCACGGCTGCGCACCGACATAGCTGCAGTGCTGGATCCGCACGCGGGTTTCCTCATGCACCTCGCGCGCCACCGTCTGTTCCAGCGACTCGCCCGGCTCCACGAATCCGGCGATCACCGAATAACGCCGCGGCGCCCAGCTCGCCTGGCGGCCCAACAGCAACCGTTGTCCGTCGCTGACCGCAACGATGATCGCCGGGTCCACGCGTGGGTAGTGCTCGGTCTGGCACTGCGTGCAATGCGCGATGAAGCCGGCGCGGCGGAACACGATCGCCCCGCCGCACACGCCGCAAAAGCGCGTGCGCGACTGCCAGTGCAGCATGGCCCGCGCATACGACGCCGTCGTGGCGATCTCCGCCGGCCATTCGGCCGCTGCCTGGCGCAGATCCACCCGCTGCGGCGCCTTGATGTCGAGCGGGTCGGCCGACAGGCAGAACCAGCCCCGGCCATCGCGCACGCCCAGGAAGATCGCCGCCTCCGGACTATCGGCAAGCGCTGCGCCCTGCAGCAACAACGGCTGCCCCTGCGCATCGGCCAGGGCGGTGCCCTTGGCGTCGATCAACAGCACCTGGCCTTGTGGCCACAATTGCGCCAACGCGGCGGGATCGTCGCGCAAGGCATCGCCACGATCGAGCGGCGCATGGGTGAAGGCAAAACCGGACAACGGAAGAGTAGATGCTGGCATCGGCGCAAGCCTGCCGATAATTGGCGACACCCGCAACCGGCAGCGCATGATGATCGGCCCAGGCGCGCAGTGGACGCTCGCACTTGTTGCAGGTCGCCGGTGAAGACAAGCGGTTCGACCATGCCGGCGCCGTGCGCCCGCAGCGCCGATCTATCGAAACGCGCTTGCGTGCTCTGCTGCGTCGATCTTCGCAGCGGTGCTGAGCAATTGCGCTGGATCAGCGCACCTCGGCCAGCCGTGCTGCAGGCACCCGTCGACGCAACAATGCACCGACAAACGATCGCAAGCACGCGACCGAAACCGGCCGAACAGCCTCAGACGCTGAAGCTGCTACCGCACCCGCAGGTGGTCTTGGCGTTGGGATTGCGGATCACGAACTGCGCGCCGGTCAGGCTCTCGGTGTAGTCCACCTCGGCGCCCATCAGGTATTGCAGGCTGAGCGGGTCGACCAGCAGCGTCACGCCATCGGTGGCCACGGCCAGATCGTCTTCGGCGCGGTTCTCGTCGAATTCGAAACCGTACTGGAAGCCGGAACACCCGCCTCCCTGGATATACACGCGCAACGCCAGCTCGGCGTTGCCCTCTTCCTGGATCAGCTCGCGCACCTTGGCGGCGGCGGCTCCAGAAAAGTTCAGCGGCCGGTCGATGGACTGATAGTCCGGGGCCGGGGCGGCAGTGGGAAGCGAAACGAGCGTACTCATGGCGTCAGCATGGGGGCCAGGCGGCCCCACTTCAAGCAGGCCGTGCCGGCCAGACGCTCCGGCTTCAGCCGCGCGCCCGCTCAGGCCTCTGCGGTTTCGGCCTGCAGGGCCTTGGCCGGCTCGGTGCGGCTGGCTTCCGGGGCTGGCAAAGCGGCGGTCGCGCCTGCGGTGGCGGCATGGATCAACCGCCCGGTGAGCTGCGCGCCGGCGCTCATTTCCACCACCTGGTAGTGCACGTTGCCCTGCACCCGCGCATTGGCTGCCAGTTCGACCCGCTCGGCCGCATGCACGTCGCCGGTCAGCTGACCATTGATGATCACGATCGGCGCACGCACTTCGCCCTCGATGCTGCCTTGCTCGGCCACAGTCAAGGTGGCGCTGGCGCCTTCTTCGGCAATCACCTTGCCCAGGATGCGGCCTTCCACATACAGCCCGCCACTGAACATCAGGTCGCCGCGGATCACCACCTGCGGCCCGATCAAGGTATCGACCACGGTCTGCGCACCACGGTTGGATTTGTTTCCGAACATGAGCTACTCCCCCGCGCCATTGCCGGCGACTTTCCAATCGAATGTCTGATTGACCGGCGCCCCATCGCCGCTCAGGGAGATTTTGACACGTTGCGGGGTGAAATCCTTCGGCAGGATCACGCTGCCGTCCAACTGCTGGAAATAGCGGAACGAATACGGCTGAGCGGCGGCCTCGGGCTTCTGGTGCAGCTCGTTCCAGCTCACCGTCACCAGCTTGCCGGAACGCACGCCCTCCACCGCAAAGCGCAGCTGCCCCTGACTGATCGCGCCGCGGTTGAGGTTCTGGGTCAGCACGACGCTGTAGTTCCAGGTGCCGCCGGCCTCGGCGGTGAACTGCACCGAGTGCGCGTTCAGCCCCTTGCGCTGCGCAGTGGAACCCACCAGCCGCTCATAAAAGGCCACATCGGCGCGCAAGGCGGCGATCTGTTCGTCGCGCTCGGCCAGCGAGGCCTGCACTTCGGTATTGGCCGCGCGGCTGATCTTGTCGGACATCGCCAGATTGACCTGGCGCTGCTGCAATTGTTCGATCAGCTTGCGCTGCTGGGCCTGGCTGCGCTGGGCCTGCTGCAACGCCGTCTCGGCCTCGACCAGGCGCGGCGCCGCAGTGCGGCTGGCCATCCACCACACCCCGCCCAGGGAGGCCAGCCACAGCAGGACGATCACGATCCACAGCCAGCGGCCGCTGGAAGGGCCACCGCCCGGCTCCCGTTGGACGATCTGAACGCGTGCGGCTGGTCTCATGGGCATCGGGTCCGGACGGGCCGGCGCTGTGGGCGGCGACGTAGTGTGCCAGAGCCTCAGCGGCGGTCACGCTGGCGCTCGGCCGGCGGTTATCCGATAGTTCCGTATTGTTCGCAGGAAGCAACGCCATGAGCGAAGCCCATCTGTTCGTGATCGGCATCCTGCTGGCCTGGCTGGCCGGCATCCGCGTCTATCTCACCGTGTTTGGCGTCGGCCTGGCCGGCCTGCTCGGCTGGATCGAGCTGCCGCCGGCGCTGCATCCAGCGCAATCATGGTGGGTGCTGGGCACATCCGGTGCGCTGGCGGTGGCCGAATTCTTCGCCGACAAGATCCCCGGCGTGGATTCGGGCTGGGACCTGCTGCAGACGCTGGCACGGGTGCCGGCCGGCGCATTTCTGGCCGCAGCCACGCTGTCGCCGGACGGTGATCTGAGCACGGGCGTGCTGGCCGCCGGCGCCGGCGTGGCACTGACCAGCCACACCCTCAAGGCCGGCACCCGCGCCTTGCTCAACACCTCGCCGGAACCGGCCAGCAACTGGGTCGCCTCGCTGGCCGAAGACACCATCGCTACCACCGCGTTGGCGCTGGCCCTGGCGCATCCATGGTTGGCATTGGGTCTGGCGGTGGGGTCCAGCGTGTTGGTCGCGCTGGTGGTGTGGTGGGCCTGGCGCTTGCTGTGGCGTGGCATGCGCCGGCTGGTCGCGCCGATGCGCCCGGCAAGCACGCCGGCTGCACGCCGCTCACCGCTATCGTGAAGTTCATCGCATAATCATCGCGACTGCAGGGAGTATCGATGGCCGCCCGAGATCCGGTTCCTTTCACCACCCGTGACGACACCGCCACGCGTAATCGCCCGCTGCGCGCGGAGACGCCGCCGGCCGATTACTGGCGCCGCTGGGCCGACGAGTCTGCCGGCGCGCCCGACGACAGCGCGCCGGTGAGTGCGGCGATCATTCCCGCGCCCGCCGCGACCAACATTTCCAGCCACGCCGCGCCCATCGCACCGGCGCGTGCCGCGGCCAATGCCGGCGCAACGCGTGTTGCGGCAGCGCCGTCGCCGTCCTCCGCAGTGCCCGCGGTCAGAGCCGATGGCGGCGACAACGTCGCGGCCGATGCGCCGTATCGCGTCCTGATCGTCGAAGACGACCGCTCGCAGGCCTTGTTCGCACAAAGCGTGCTGCATGGCGCCGGCATGCACGCGCAGGTCGAAATGACCGCCGCCAGCGTGCCGCAGGCGATCCAGGACTATCACCCGGATCTGATCCTGATGGATCTGCACATGCCCGAGCTGGACGGCATCCGCCTGACCACCTTGATCCGCCAGCAGCCGGGGCAGCAGCTGCTGCCGATCGTCTTCCTCACCGGCGACCCGGACCCGGAGCGTCAGTTCGAAGTGCTCGACAGTGGCGCCGACGATTTCCTCACCAAACCGATCCGCCCGCGCCACCTGATCGCCGCAGTGTCCAATCGCATCCGCCGCGCGCGCCAACAGGCGCTGCAGCTGGCCGGCGAGCAGGTCAGCGTGCGCAGCAACCCGGAAACCGGCCTGCCCACGCGCGGCCACGTGATGGAACTGCTGGCCACTGCGCTGGAGCGCAAGCAGTCCGGCGGCCTGTTCTTCATCGAGATCGCCAGCGCACTCGGCCTGCGCGAACGCTACGGCTACGCCGCCTACGAACGCCTGATGACCCAGGCCGGGCATCGCCTGGCCAGTGCCGCCCAGCCGTATCCGCTGGCACGTCTGAACGACAACAGCTTCCTGCTGCTGGCCGTGGATCTGGACGAGGCGGGTCTGGAACAACGCGCGCTGGACATCCGCGAGCGGCTGTCCGCCAACGCCTTCCCGGTGCGCGAGGAAGAATCGGTGCATGTGCGCTGCGCGATCGGCGCCGCGCCGCTGGGCCTGGGCTTCGACGACACCGGCAGCGCGCTGGAAGCGGTCGAGCGCACTGCGCTGCAGGCACGCCTGCGCAGCGACGGCGTGCAGACCTATCTGGCGCCCAGCCAGGCCGAGCAACAGGAACAACTGCGCCTGGTCGAAGGCCAGCTCGAACTGGCCTACCAGCCGATCGTGGCCGTGGCCGGCGGCGACACCGCGCAATACCAGGTGCTGCTGCGGCTGCGCCAGGCCGACGGTACCCTGCTCTCGGCCGGCCAGGTGATTCCCGCCGCCGAAGCGGCCGGACGCATCGCCGACCTGGACCAGCAGGTCATGGATCACGCACTGGGCCTGCTGCATCTGTACCAGCACGCCAGCCCGCCGCTGCGCCTGTTCGTCTCGCAATCGCCGCGTACGCTGGCGCGCGATGCGTTCGCCGACTGGCTGCTCAAGGCATTGGTCGAACGCGGCGTGGCCGGGCAATCGCTGATCGTGGACCTGCGCCTGGACGATGCCCTGATCCACGCGGTGACCGTGCAGCAGTTCTGCGCCAAGCTGATGCCGGCCGGCGTGCAGTTCTGCCTAAGCCAGTTCGAGCCCGGCGACGAAGCCAACGCGCTGCTGAGCCAGTTGCCGCTGAGTTTCGTGCGCATGGCCAACCGTTTCGCCGATGCGCACGGCAATGCCGCGGTGCGCGACGAACTGCGCGGGGTGATCGACATCGCCCATCAGCGCGGCCTGCTGATCATCGGCCAGCGCATCGAAGACCCGCAGGCGGCCGCCGCGATGTGGATGAGCGGCGTGGACTTCATCCAGGGCAACCTGGTGCAGACGGTCGGCAAGGAACTGGATTTCGACTTCACGAACGCGGTGCTCTAAATGACGCCGCAGGCAGGAGGCCTTCGCGCCTGGAGTCCCCTGGCCACGGTTGCCGCTCTCACCGCTGCGGTGGGCGCAGGCCTGCAATGGAGCGACATCCGCGGACCCTGGCACGCGCTCACTGCCATCGCTGCGGCGCTGGCCGTGGTGTTCGCCCTGTGCGCGGCAGTGGCCGCCCAGCGCAGCGCCCGCGTCCAGCAAGGCTTGTCCAAGCGCCTGGACGAGGCGGAACTTGCCCGAGAACGCCTGCAACAGGAACTGCAACGCCACGGCGAACTGGAACAGGAACTGTTGCGCGCCAAACAGGCGGCCGAAGCCGCCACGCTGGCCAAGGGCGAATTTCTGGCCACCATGAGCCACGAGATCCGCACCCCGCTCAACGGCATCATTCCGATGCTGGAACTCATCTCCAGCGGCCAGCTCAGCCTGGACCAGCGCGACATGCTGCAGACCGCCACCGGCAGCTCGCTGCAGCTGCTGCGCATCGTCGACGACATCCTCGACTACTCCAAGCTCGAAGCGAACAAGCTCGAACTGGAGATCACCACCTTCAACCTGCGCGAGTTGCTCGACGGTGTGGTGCAGCTGCTGCAACGCACCGCCGAAAGCCGCCAGCTGCGCCTGGGCCTGGACATCGAACCGTCGGTGCGCCTGCTGGTGCGCGGCGACCCGATCCGCCTGCGCCAAGTGCTGGGCAACCTGATCGGCAATGCGATCAAGTTCACCGAGCGTGGCAGCATCGATATCCAGCTGCGCCGCCTGGGCGAGACCCGCGCCCAACACCTGCTGCGTTTCCAGGTGCGCGACACCGGCATCGGCATCGCCCCCGACCAGCAGGCCCGCCTGTTCCGCTCCTTCGCGCAGGCCGACGCCTCCACCACCCGCCTGTACGGCGGCACCGGGCTGGGGCTGGCGATCTGCAAGCGCATCATCGACCTGATGGGCGGGCGCATCGGCGTGGAATCCGAACCCGGGCGCGGTGCCACGTTCTGGTTCGAGATCCCGCTGCTCAAGGTGATCGGCGACCTGCAGCAGAGCACCGGCGCCGATGCCGCGCGGGTGATGGTGATCAGCTCCGACGCACGCCTGTCGCAGCGGCTCAAGCGCCTGCTCGACAGCTGGGGCGTGGCGCACGTGCTGATGGAAACCACCCAGGAAGCGCTGGAACGCGTGCGCCGCCATAGCGATGGAGAAGGCTTCCGCTGCGTCATCGCCGACCACGACACGCTGCGCTACAGCGCGCGCGCCGTGCATCGCGCGCTGGCCCGCCCGGAAGACCTCAGCGGCTCCAAGCTGATCTGGCTGTACGGCGACGAGCCGGTGCCGGCCGAACTGCAGGACAACGCCACCCTGGTGCCGCGCCAGAGTCCGGACGAGGTGCTGCGCACGCTGGTGCTGCCGCCGGACA
Source organism: Xanthomonas sp. 10-10 (assembly GCF_040182365.1). Taxonomy (NCBI): domain Bacteria; kingdom Pseudomonadati; phylum Pseudomonadota; class Gammaproteobacteria; order Lysobacterales; family Lysobacteraceae; genus Xanthomonas; species Xanthomonas sp. 10-10. Next base: position 711,073 of record NZ_CP144460.1, on the reverse strand, counting down.
CCAAGCCGGTCCATGCGCTGGCTCCAGCGATGATCCCCGAGCCGCTGCCGCCACCGATGGCCAACGCGCGCGAGGTGCGCATCCTGCTGGTCGAGGACAACCCGGTGAACCTGCTTGTCGCGCAGAAGCTGCTGGCGGTGCTGGGTTTCGAAGCCGACACCGCCACCGACGGCGAAGCCGCGCTGAGCAGCATGGAATCCACCCGCTACGACATGGTCTTCATGGATTGCCAGATGCCGGTGCTGGACGGCTACGCCGCCACCCGCCGCTGGCGCGCGATGGAGACCGAAAGCGGCGGCCGCCCGATCCCGATCGTGGCGATGACCGCCAATGCCATGGCTGGCGACCGCGAACGCTGCCTGGCCGCCGGCATGGACGACTACCTCTCCAAGCCCGTTGCCCGAGAGCAACTCGACGCCTGCCTGCAGCGCTGGCTGCCACGTCAGCCGCTGGCGCCTGGCCCGACCAGCGGCACCGCACCGGTGGATCCCGAGAGCGCCAGCGCAGCTGCCCAGGCGCGCGCGCTCCCGATCCTGGACAGCAGCGTGATCGACGAGCTGTACGAAGTCGCCGGCGCCGACACCATCACCATCCTGCAGCTGTTCCTGGACGATGCCCCAGGCATCATCGAACAGCTGGAAGCGGCGGCCGCCAATCGCGACAGCATGCAGCTGCGCGACCTGGCCCACACGCTCAAATCGTCCAGCGCCAACGTCGGCGCCCAGGCCGTGTCCAATGCCGCGCGACGCATCGAACTGGCCGCCCGCACCGGCACCATCGAACGTCCCTCGGTGATGGTCGCCCTGGTCATCGCCGAATACGCCCGCGCCCGCCTGGCCCTGCTGGGCCAGGTGGCCCGCCTGCAGGCCGCCACCCGCGCAACCGGCTGAGCGATCACCGACTACGACCGCACTCAGCCTGCCTGGCAATCCGGTCAGACTCACTCGCACGTCCAGCTGGATAGCCACGGCCACACCAAGCACCCGTGGCCCATCGCCCTTCCCATCCCAACCTGCCATCACCAACCTACCCCACTGCACCGACAGCAGCGCAGCACTTACCGGGCTCAGTCGTCCAGCTTGGTCAGCAGGTAATTGGGCTCGCCGATACGCGCGACCAGATCCAGCTGGGTTTCCAGCCAGTCGATGTGCTCTTCTTCCGACTCCAGGATGTCCACCAGCAACTGGCGGCTCACGTAGTCGTTGACGGTTTCCGCATACGCGACGGCTTCACGCAACACCGCGACCGCTTCGCGCTCCAGCGCCAGGTCGCAGCGGAACATCTCGGTCGGGTTCTCGCCGATCCGCAGCTTGCCCAGCGCCTGAAAATTGGGAAGCCCTTCGAGAAAGAGGATGCGGTCGGACAACTTGTCCGCATGCTTCATCTCGTCGATGGACTCCTTGTACTCATGCTCGGCCAGTTCTTTCAGGCCCCAGTTCTTCAGCATCTTGGCGTGCAGGAAGTACTGGTTGATCGCAGTGAGTTCGTTGTAGAGCACCTTGTTGAGGTACTCGATGACTTTGGTATCGCCCTTCATGCGATGTCTCCGAAACAGTGAGCCGGCCGCACTCTAACGCGTTGGCGCGGCGCATGAAGGAACGCGAATCGTGATCAGTTGCGTGCTGCCGAGGGCATGCGGCAAAGCCATGCGTGCCGCATCGAGGTGACCGCAGCAAGACAGGAGAGCCAGGCGACTGCCCAAGCACTACTCAATGCCAAACCGGCATGCCAGCAGCCGCTGGAACCACCGCAGGAGTCAGAGACGTGCCACCCGTTGCATCACCCGGCGCGTGACGGGCGCGCCGCACCGCTAGGCGGCGCTTGCCAGACCCAGCAAAGGCAGCGGCAGCGCGCGGGTCGCGTGCGCCTTGCTCAGCAGATCGCCAGCCATTTCGAGGCATGAACCGCAATTGGACCCACAGCCGGTGCGCATGGTCAGCTCGGCCAAACTGGCGCAGCCGTTTTCGGCCGCTTCGCGGATCTGGTGGTCGGTGACCCCATTACAGATGCAGACGTACACGGTATCCGTCGGTGCTGGCGATCCGGAGAGGACCGGTGCTGATTGCACCGCAAACGAGAATAGGTGTCAATTCCAAACGTTAATCATTATTAATCCGCACCCGCGACGCCCCGCCACGCTTGCGTGGCCGCTTGCGCGGACTGTCATGGCCGGCCGCACTGCTACCTGGCAACCACGCTTCCAGCGCACGCTCGGGCATCACACCGACCGCTGCCGGGCCTGCCAGGTTCTGCGCAAGCGGCGCCAGATGGCGCAGCGCACGCGCATACACACCACGCTTGAAGATCACCACGTGCTCGACCGGATACCAGAAGTCCACCCAGCGCCAGTGGTCGAACTCGGGGGTATCGGTGTGGTCGAGCTTGAGATGCGACTCGTCGCCAGTGAACTGCAGCAGGAACCACACCTGCTTCTGGCCGATACACACCTGCCGCTCATTGCGGCGGACCGCCCGACTCGGCAGGCGATAGCGTAGCCAGCCAGGCGTGGCGCCGAGCAATTCCACATGCTCGGGCAACAACCCGGTTTCTTCGCGCAACTCGCGGTACATGGCTTCGACGGGTGTCTCATCGGTGTTCATGCCACCTTGCGGGAACTGCCAGCCGTCCCTGCGCACACGTCGTGCCCAGAACACCTGACCGTCCTTTCGCATCAGCACGATGCCGACGTTTGGCCGGAAACCGTCCGGATCGATCACGATGCGGACTCCTGAAAATCTACTGTCACCGACTCTGCCACGGCGACGGCCGGCTCACAAGCTGAAAACGAAATACTTGACAACACCCAGGCGCATCGCGAGAATTGCCGGCTCCCTAGGCTATGTAGCTCAGCCGGTTAGAGCACAGCACTCATAATGCTGGGGTCGGTGGTTCGAGTCCACCCATAGCCACCATGGTATTCAGGCCTGCCCAGGCATGCGATACTCTGGGACAACACGTTTTTATTGCCCCGTCGCCAAGCGGTAAGGCACCTGACTCTGACTCAGGCATTCGGTGGTTCGAATCCATCCGGGGCAGCCAAACACAGAAGGTCCGATCGAACGATCGGGCCTTTTTTGTTGCCTGCGCCACATCCGAATCCGCACAGCAACTGGCCAGGCTGCAGATGCCGCGCACTGCGTTCGGCCACTGCCTGCCCGGAGAATGCGCAGGTTCCAAGACACTCGATACCTGAGTGAAATCGGGCGACCGCGCCCCGGAACCCGCCATGGACACGCCGGACCGGGACGACTTGGCGTCGCACGCGCGTGGATACACAACCATTCGAGCGGCCGGAAACGTGCCGGCCGTGACGTCGGCAACGCCACACGCCCCAGCCACACACCGAACCACAAAAACCCGGCGCACCGAGGCCAGCACCAAATCGGTCGCCCGACTGCCCTCAAGTAGTCCGGCCACGCACCGTTCCAAAAACGACAAAAGCCCGGCAATGCCGGGCTTTTGAAGCACGCGCCCCGGCGAACCGGGACGCAGCAAACGCGATGGATCAGCGCTTGGAGAACTGGGTCGCGCGACGGGCCTTGTGCAGACCGACCTTCTTACGCTCGACTTCACGGGCGTCGCGGGTCATGAAGCCAGCCTTGCGCAGCTCGGACTTCAGGGTTTCGTCGTACTCGACCAGCGCACGGGCGATGCCCAGACGGATCGCACCGGCCTGACCGGTGGTGCCGCCGCCGGAAGCGGTGACCAGGATGTCGAAGCTTTCGGTGTTCTTGGTCAGCTCGAGCGGCTGGCGCACGATCATGCGCGCCGTCTCACGGCCGAAGAACTCGTCCAGCGGACGGTCGTTGACGGTGATCTTGCCAGTGCCCTTGCGCAGGAACACGCGAGCGGTGGAGGACTTGCGGCGGCCAGTGCCGTAGTTTTGCGTGATAGCCATGATTAGATATCCAGAACTTGCGGCTGCTGGGCGGCGTGCGGATGCTCGGCACCCGAATACACCTTGAGCTTGCGGTACATGGTGCGGCCCAGGGGGCCCTTCGGCAGCATGCCCTTGACGGCGATTTCGATCACGCGCTCCGGGTGGCGCTGCAGCGCCTGCTCCAGGCTCTCGGTCTTCAAGTTACCGATGTAGCCGGTGAAGCGGTGATACTTCTTGTCTTTCAGCTTGTTGCCCGTGACGACGATCTTCTCGGCGTTGATCACCACGAGGTAATCGCCGGTATCGACGTGAGGGGTGTAAACCGGCTTGTGCTTGCCGCGCAGGCGGCGGGCCAGTTCGGTGGACAGACGGCCGAGCGTCTTGCCGGCGGCGTCGACGAGATACCAGTCGCGCTGGACGGTCTCGGACTTGGCGGTGAACGTAGTCATGAGAAAACTCTTGAGTGGTCGGGCGGATTGCAGCGGCAATGACCGCTGGAACTTTGCCACGCGTTGTGAAGGCGAAACAGAAGAGGCGGGATTGTACGCGGCAGCCCGTAGCGGCGCAAGTCGCACCGCTACCAGGGCCAAGATGGTTGGCAGCGGATCGGCCGGGCGCCAGAATCGAGACATGACCCAGACCTCCCCTACCCGACTGCACAGCCCGCTCGATCGACTCCTGGTCGAAGCCCAGCGCGCGCTGGAGACCGTCTTCGGCAACCCGCCCGCCGAGCGCCCCAACCCCGCCGCCGACACCCCCGATGTCGCGTTGCAGCCAGACCAGCGGCGCCATGCCGCCGGGCTGATGCGCATCAACCATGTCGGCGAGGTCTGTGCGCAAGGCCTGTACTTCGGCCAGGCGGCAGTCGCCCGCGACGCGCACACCCAGCATCATCTGCTGGAAGCCGCGCAGGAAGAAACCGACCACCTGGCCTGGTGCGCGGATCGCCTGCACGAACTGGACAGCCGCCCCAGCCTGCTCAACCCGGTGTGGTATGCCGGCAGCTACGCGCTGGGCGCCCTGGCCGGCCTGCGCGGCGACGACTGGAGCCTGGGCTTCGTGGTCGAGACCGAGCGCCAGGTGGAAGCCCACCTGGACGAGCACCTGGAGACCCTGCCGGAGATCGACCAACGCAGCCGCGCGATCCTGCGGGTGATGAAAATCGACGAAGCCCGCCACGCCGACCAGGCCGAACAAGCCGGCGCCCGCATCCTGCCGCCGCCCATCCCCACCGCCATGGCCCTGGCCTCCAAGCTGATGAAGACCCTCGCCTACAGGTTCTAGGGATTGGGAATGGGAGGCCGACGCCACCTGCAAACCATGCGCCACACCTTGCAGCACCCACCCGGAGCAAAGCCCCCTTTGTTAAGGGGGCGCGCCGAAGGCGCGGGGATAGGTAGCCACGAAGTCGGGGCCCAAGATTTGCAAAGCAAATCTCGGGGGTCAGAACCGCCAAGCGGAGCTACAGGCTCTAGCGATGGGGACTGTCGGCCGCCGGCAGCTGCAAACCATGCGCCGCACCTTGCAGCACCCACCCGGAGCCAAAGCCCCCTTTGTTAAGGGGGCGCGCCGAAGGCGCGGGGATAGGTAGCCACGAAGTCGGGGCCCAAGATTTGCAAAGCAAATCTTGGGGGTCAGAACCGCGAAGCGGAGCTGACTACGACACCAACTTCAATCCAATCACCCCGGCGACGATCAGCCCGATGCAGGCCAGACGCGACCACGATGCGCTGTCGCCAAACAGGGCGATGCCGGCAATGGTCACGCCCAGTGCGCCGATGCCGGTCCAGATCGCGTAGCCGGTACCGACCGGAATCGTCTTCAGCGCCTGGGTCAAGAACCACAGGCTGATGCCGGCCAGGCCGATCGTCAGCACGGTTGGCCACAGCCGCGTAAACCCGTCGCTGTATTTCAGGCCCATGGCGAAGCCGATTTCGAACAGGCCGGCCAGTACAAGATAGATCCAGGGCATTGCAGTACTCCTCACAGAAAAAACGGACAAAAAAAAAGCGGCCCAGTGTCTGCACACTGGGCCGCCGTCGGCTGTGGAACGCGAGGTCATCGCGTGGCGGGCCGTCCCGCCTTGAGTCGTTGACGCACCTGAAACAAGGGCGCAACCGGTCGTTCTTTACGATTACTCGCTCAGGTTACGCCCATGGAAAAGCTCTTCGATCTCGCGCTTGAGCAGCGTCTCGATCTTCATGCGCTCCTTGAACGACAGGTTCTTGGCACGCTCCTCGAACAGGTACTGGTCCAGGTCGAAATCCTTCAGGTGCATCTTGGTGTGGAAGATGTTTTCCTGATAGACGTTCACATCGAACATCTCGTAGCGCGACTTCACGTTCTTGGCGAGGAAGTGCTGGATCGAGTTGATCTTGTGGTCGATGTAGTGCTTCTTGCCCTTCACGTCGCGGGTGAAGCCACGGACGCGGTAGTCCATGATCACGATGTCCGATTCCAGACTTTCGATCAGGTAGTTCAGCGCCTTCAGCGGCGAGATGACGCCACAGGTCGCGACATCGATGTCGGCGCGGAACGTGGCGATGCCTTCCTGCGGATGCGTCTCCGGGTATGTATGGACAGTTATATGGCTCTTGTCCATATGAGCAACCACGGCGTCGGAGATCAGCTCCTTGCCGGCCTGCTTCTTGTCGATCACCGGTTCTTCGGAGATCAGGATCGTCACCGATGCGCCCTGCGGATCGTAGTCCTGACGTGCGATATTGAGGATGTTGGCGCCAATGATCTCGGCCACATCGGTCAGGATCTGCGTCAGACGATCGGCGTCGTACTGCTCATCGATATACTCGATGTAGCGCTGACGCTCTTCTTCGGTACGCGCATAACAGACGTCGTAGATGTTGAAGCTCAACGCCTTGGTGAGGTTGTTGAACCCCTGTAGCCTCAGGCGAGGCAACGGCTTGACCACGTCGGTCTGTCCTTATGGAAAGCGGGAAAGGAGTCAATTATGAGCCAAAGATCCCAGCAACGAAATGCCGATGTTGAGAATGGTTTACCTTGCATGACTCATGCCGTTAAGCTTCAGGAATTACACGCGGAACTACCATGAGCCCAGGAAACACGACGGTTGTCACTACGACGGTACGTAACGCTACCCCTTCACTGGCGCTGGACGCGGGCACCATCGAGCGTTTTCTGGCGCACAGCCACCGCAGGCGCTATCCGACCCGGACCGATGTTTTCCGGCCAGGAGACCCGGCCGGCACCCTCTACTACGTGATCAGCGGCTCGGTGAGCATCATTGCCGAGGAAGATGACGATCGTGAGTTGGTGCTGGGCTACTTCGGTAGCGGCGAGTTCGTCGGCGAGATGGGGTTGTTCATCGAATCCGATACGCGCGAGGTGATCCTGCGCACCCGCACCCAGTGCGAATTGGCGGAGATCAGCTACGAGCGCCTGCAGCAGCTGTTTCAGACCAGCCTGTCGCCGGATGCCCCCCGCATCCTGTACGCACTGGGTGTTCAGCTTTCGAAACGGCTGCTCGATACCACAAGGAAAGCCAGCCGCCTGGCGTTCCTGGATGTGACCGACCGCATCGTGCGCACCTTGCACGATCTGTCCAAGGAACCGGAAGCGATGAGCCATCCACAGGGCACGCAGCTGCGTGTTTCGCGGCAGGAGCTCGCACGCCTGGTCGGTTGCTCGCGCGAAATGGCCGGACGGGTGCTCAAGAAGCTGCAGGCCGATGGCTTGCTGCATGCACGCGGCAAGACCGTCGTGCTGTACGGCACGCGCTAAGCGCATGGCGCAGCCAGTGCCCAGTGCACTGGCTGCCTGCCGATGTCACAACCAAGACAGCGCCGCTCTGTGCTTTTGCGCTCGCTTGGCACCACTCAATGGCGCGGTTTTGCGCGATACCTCTTATAAGAGAGTTTGCAACCGATCAGGCCGCACGGTCTGTACTGCGATTGCATCACAGTCCTGACGATCCGTTGATCGCAGCAGCCTCAGGCGTCTGCCGACCAATCACCTGCGAGACGGGCGGCCTGTCGGTGCGACTGGGCAATGTCTTGGCCAGACGCTTGCGCCTGTCTCAGAGCGCCTTGCCGCCACGGTCGCGGCAACCCCAGTTGAGGATCGGCGTGCCGGCGGGCAGCACCTGCCTGAACAGCTCTTCGCGATTGGCCTTGGGATTGACCACCACCGGCGCGCGTGCAGCCTTCAACAGCGGCAGGTCTGCGGTGCTGTCCGAATACGCGATGGCGATGTCGGCGTAACCGCGCTCGCGCAGCATGCGCATCTTTTCTTCGTTGTGGCAGTGGCGCCGCGCGGTGACCGCGCCCAGCCGCGGCCCGACCAAGCTGCCGATCACCGGCACGTCCTGATGGGCCACGAACCCGAGAATCGCGCGCGCCAGCTCGGGCGGCGCGCCGGTGGCCACCACCACGCGATCGCCGGCAGCGCGGTGGTCGGTGAAGACCTTCAGCGCATGCGGAAGCAGACGCTGCCGGATCTGCGCTTCGTGCTTGAGCACGTAAGCGTCGATGAAACGATTGAACTCGCGCGCACGGTGCAGGCCGAAGGTCGCGATCCAGACGTAACCGGATACGCCGCGGCGGCGGGTGGGCAGCATCGCCACCATGGGTCCGAGAATCGGCGAGGCCAGCAGCGCAACCAGCAGACGCAGCGGGTTGCGCTTGATCAACCAGGCGAACAGATGGCTGCCCGAATCGCCATCGTACAAGGTGTGGTCGAAATCGAAGACCACCAGCGGCGCATCGTCGCGCGGTGCGGGAAACGACTCAGTCATGCGCGAAGAATAGCTGACGCAGCGACTCGCCGGGTTCGGGCGCACGCATGAAGGTCTCGCCGACCAGAAACGCGTTCACGCCATGGCTGCGCATCAGCTGGACGTCGGCATGGGTGACGATGCCGCTTTCGGTGACCAGGATGCGGTCGCGCGGCACTGCAGCGCGCATGTCCAGCGTGGTCTGCAGCGACACTTCGAAGGTGCGCAGATTGCGGTTGTTGATGCCGATCAGTGGCACCGGCACCTGCACCGCGCGCTCGAGCTCGTCGATGTCGTGCACTTCCACCAGCACGTCCAGCCCCAGTTGCATCGCCAGACCGGAGAGATCGGCCAGCTGCGCGTCTTCCAGCGCCGAGACGATCAGCAGGATGCAGTCGGCACCCAGCACGCGCGCTTCGTAGACCTGGTACGGGTCGACGGTGAAATCCTTGCGCAGCACCGGCAGCGTGCAGGCCTCGCGCGCCTGGCGCAGATAGGCATCCGAACCCTGGAAGAAATCCACATCGGTCAGCACCGACAGGCAGCTGGCGCCGCCGAATTCGTAGCTGACCGCAATGTCGGCCGGATGGAAATCCGGGCGGATCACGCCCTTGGACGGGCTGGCCTTCTTCACTTCGGCGATCACGGCAGGCTCGCCAGCGGCGATACTGGCCTGCATGGCGGCGGCGAACCCGCGCGTGAGCGGCAGGTCTGCGCTGCGTGCGACCAGTTCGGCCAGCGGCACGCGCACACTGCGCTCGGCGATTTCTTCGGCCTTGCGGGCAAGGATGGTGTTGAGGATATCGCTCATGGTATCGGGTCCTGGCGGGCGGGCATTATCGGTCAAGACGACCACAACGGGCCGTTGCTGCACGCGAACATGCGCAGCATGCCCATTGGAGGGGTGAGGATGCGGCCGCGCGATTGCCGCAACGTTGCGGCCGGATGCATGGTCAGCGCGATGCACCGAGCTGACGCGTAAAGGCGACATACGCGTCCAGACGGGCGCGCGCCGAACCATCGGCCAGCACCACACGCGCACGCACCACGCCGGCAGCGATGCTGTCGGAGACGCCTGCCACATACAAGGCCGCGCCCGCGTTGAGCGCGACGATGTCCAGTGCCGGGCCGGGCACGTTGTCCAGCACCTGCAACAGCATCGTGCGCGATTCGGCCGCATCGGCCACCTTGAGGTTGCGGCTGGCCGACATGGCGATGCCGAAATCTTCCGGATGCACTTCGTATTCGCGCACCTGGCCATCGCGCAATTCGCCGACCAGGGTGCCGGCGCCGAGCGAGAGTTCGTCCATGCCGTCGCGCCCCCACACCACCAGCGCGCGTTCGGCGCCAAGTTCCTGCAGCACGCGCGCCTGGATGCCAACCAGATCCGGATGGAACACGCCCATCAGGATGTTGGGCGAACCGGCCGGGTTGGTCAGCGGGCCCAGGATGTTGAAGATGGTGCGCACGCCCATTTCGCGGCGGACCGGCGCTACCACCTTCATGGCCGGGTGATGCACCGGCGCGTACATGAAGCCGATACCGGTCTGTGCCAGCGATGCGGCAACCTGCTCGGGCTGCAGTTCGATCACCGCGCCCAATGCTTCCAGCGCGTCGGCGCTGCCGGATTTGGAGGACACGCTGCGGTTGCCATGCTTGGCGACCTTGGCGCCGCCGGCTGCAGCCACGAACATCGCGCAGGTGGAGATGTTGAAGGTATGCGAGCCATCGCCGCCGGTGCCGACGATGTCGACCATGTGCTGGCGATCGCCCACCTCCACGCGGCGCGAGAATTCGCGCATCACCGTGGCGGCGCCGGCGATCTCGCCGATGGTTTCCTTCTTGACCCGTAACCCGGTGAGGATGGCGGCGACCATCATGTCCGAGACCTCGCCACGCATGATCTGGCGCATCAGCTCGACCATTTCGTCGTGGAAGATTTCGCGGTGTTCGATGGTGCGTTGCAGGGCTTCTTGGGGCGTGATGGGCATGGAAACGGCCATAGATCAGGTGGAAAACGGCTGCAGGCGAGGCCTGCAGTGTGTCGCGCGAGGGTGACCGCACAGGGCTGGCACAGGCAGCCAGGTGCGCAGGACCGAATCGACGCGGTCAGTCGGTCATTGCCCGGGCCGATGCATGCGGAAGCGCGCCTGCGGCTGCACTTCGAAATAATCGGCCGGACCACCGGCCCGCAGAATGGTCTGCACCCTGGCCGGGTCGTAGACGCCGTCATCGAGCGCGGCATGCGCAAGATGCACACCTACCACTTCGCCGAGCACCAACCAGGTTTCTACGGCCTGACCGCTTGCGCTGTGCAGCTGCAGCAGTTGACTCAACCGGCACTCGAAACTGACCGGGCTTGCGGCCACACGCGGCGCATCGATCACCCGCGAAGGCGCCATCTGCAACCCCGCAAGCGCGAACTCGTCGACCTCCGACGGCACCATCGCGGCGCTTGCGTTCATCGCCTCGGCAAGCGGGCGTGTGGCCAGATTCCAGGTGAACTGGCCGGTGGCTTCGATGTTACGCAGGCTGTCCTTGCGCCCGATGCTGGCAAAACCGACGATCGGCGGAGTGTAGTTGAAGGCGTTGAAGAAGCTATACGGCGCCAGATTGGCGATGCCCTCGGCGCTGCGCGAGCCGATCCAGCCGATCGGGCGCGGGCCGACGATGGCATTGAACGGGTCGTGCGGTAGCCCGTGGCCTTGCGCCGGTTCGTAGAAATGCATGCTGTCGTTGGACGTGTTCATCGCGAAATGACCTTGGGTAATTGCGAGGCATGCAGGCCTTGCTCGGCGATGCAGCGATGTCTGCGTGCGGCAGTGAAGCCGTCAGCGAACCACTGCGCCTTGCGCTGGCGGCAGCCATACCGGCGCCGGTAACGCGCTGGCGCATGGATGTCGATGAAAGCCGTGCCGCTGGCGGCAACATGCGTTGCGAGCATCGCGATCAGCGCTCCAGAAAGTTTTTCAGCAGGGCATGACCATGCTGGGTCAGGATCGACTCGGGATGGAACTGCACGCCCTCCACCGGGAACTGACGGTGGCGCAGACCCATGATCTCTTCCACCGAACCATCCGGATTCTCGGTCCAGGCGGTGACCTCCAGTGCATCCGGCAGGGTGGTCTTGTCCACCACCAGCGAGTGATAGCGCGTGGCCTCGTAACTGTCCGGCAGGCCGGCGAACACGCCCTTGCCTTCGTGACGGATCGGCGAGGTCTTGCCATGCATGATGTTGCCGGCGCGGATCACATCGCCGCCGTAGACCTGGCCGATGCTCTGGTGGCCCAGGCACACGCCCAGGATCGGCGTGGTCTGGCCCAACCGTTCGATCAGCTGCAGCGAAATGCCTGCCTCGTTGGGCGTGCACGGGCCGGGCGAGATCACGATGCGCTCGGGCTTGAGCGCGGCGATCGCATCGACGCTCATCGCATCGTTGCGCACCACCGTGACCTCGGCGCCCAGCGCCTGCAGGTACTGCACGAGGTTGTAGGTGAAGCTGTCGTAGTTGTCGAGCATCAGCAGCATGGCAAGGGACTCATTGCGCGATCAGAAAGACCGCATAGATGTTTTCTGTGTAGGTGATGGTGCCGGTCAGCAGGCTTTCGCCCACGCCCTGCACGCCAGCAGCCGGTGCGGGCGGCGGCGGTGGGGCCGGCGGCGATGGCGGAGAGACCACCGAGCCCGGCCTTGGCGCATTGGGTGCCGACCAGGTGCCTGCTTCGACACCGTAGGCAAAGCTGGGGGCAACATCGGAGATGCTGTAGATCCCGCCAAGCCGCACACCGTAGGCGGCGGCAAGCCCCTGGGCAGATTCGCGTGACTGCGTGGCCGCTTCGCGCTTGAGGGCTGCACGCAATGCGGCCGCATCGGCGAACGCTGTCTGCATCGACAGCACCTGGACATTCTCGTTGGCATCCAGTCCGCCGAGAAAGGCACGCACATCCTTCAAGGACGTGAAGGTGCCGCGGATCTTGCGCTCCACCTGGGTTCCCTGGAAGGCCAGCTTGCCGTTCTCGTAGCGGGATTGCGGAGAGATCGACAGTGCCGAAGCGTAGAGCGAATCCTTCATCACGTGATTGCGCTGAAGCCCCTGCAAGACCTGCTTGGCGCGCTCCTCGACGAATTGCCGTGCTGTATCCGGCTGCAGGTCGGTCTTGCTGATCTTCAGATCGACGATGAAACGATCTGGATCGACGGTACGAAATGCCTGCCCCTTCACCAGCAAGTGCGGCTGCGACGGCAGCGTGTTGATCTGCGCCGATGCCATCGCGGGCAACAGCAGAGCGCCAGCGAGCATCCAACCTGCAAGTCTTTTCATCGTCATCATCCTTGCGTCCTAGAAACGGTCCTGAGATAGGGGATCTTGATGAAGAACTGCGACATCCGCACACAGGCGATCGACCGTATCGGCCGTGGTCGCCCATGAGGTCACCAAGCGAATGACCAGCCGCCCATCGCTGCGCGTTTCCCAGCGTTCGAAGTCGTAGCGCTGCGCGAGCCGCTCGGCCTGCTGCACGGTGACGGCGACGAATTGCTGATTGGTTGGCGAGTCGCTGGTCAATTCCACGCCCGCCGCCAGCAGGCCGGCGCGCAGGCGCTGCGCCATGGCGTTGGCGTGCGCGGCAAGCTCGAAGAACAAGCCATCTTCGAACAAGGTGGCGAATTGCGCGCCGAGCACCATGCCCTTGGCCAACAGCGCGCCGCGTTGCTTGATCAGATAGCGCAGATCGGCCTGCAGGGCGGGATGGATCACGACCAAGGCTTCGCCGAGCAGCGCACCGTTCTTGGTGCCACCGATGTAGAACGCATCGGTGAGCGCGGCAATGGTCGGCAGATCCAGATCGTTACCGTTGGCAGTCAGCGCTGCGCCCAGCCGCGCGCCATCCAGATACAGCAGCAGATCGCGTTCGCGACAGAAGCGCGACAGCGCTTCGAGTTCGGCACGCGTGTAGATGGTGCCGCTTTCGGTGCTGTTGGAGAGATAGACCAACCGCGGCTGCACCATGTGCTCGTTGCTGTGCACCGCAAGCACCGGCGCGATCACTGCAGGCGTCAGCTTGTCGTGCAGCGCCGGTACCGTGAGCACCTTGTGGCCGGTGGCCTCGATGGCGCCGGTTTCGTGCGTTGCGATGTGTCCAGCTTCGACCGCAATCACCGCCTGGTGCGGGCGCAGGAATGCGCTGATCGCAATCAGGTTGGTCTGCGTACCGCCCACCAGCAGCTGCACGGCGGCCTGCGGCTGCGCGATGGCATCGCGAATCAATGCCGCCGCACGTTCGCTATGCCGATCGGTGCCATAGCCGCCGTTCTGCTCGGCACTGGCCTGCACGATCGCCTGCAGCACACGCGGATGCGCGCCTTCGCTGTAATCGTTGCGAAAACTGATGCGCGCAGCGCTGCCCTGCCCGTCCATCACAGCCCCTTGGCGGCCTGGGCGACGGCGCGGAACAGCGCGCGTCCCTTGTTCATGGTCTCCTGCCATTCCAGGTCCGGGTCGGAGTCGTAGACCACGCCGCCGCCGGCCTGCACGTACAGGTAACCGTCCTGGATCACCGCGGTGCGGATCGCAATCGCAGTGTCGGCATCGCCGTGCCAGCCGATATAACCGACCGCACCGGAATAGACGTTGCGCTTGACCGGCTCCAGCTCGCGGATGATTTCCAGCGCGCGGATCTTCGGCGCGCCGCTGACGGTGCCGGCCGGGAAGGTGGCGCGCAGCACGTCGCTGTAATTGAGGCCGGCCTTGAGCGTGCCGGTGACCTCGCTGACGATATGCATGACGTGGCTATAGCGTTCGATGACGAACTGCTCGCCCACCTTGACCGTGCCCGGTTCGGCGACGCGACCGACATCGTTGCGGCCCAGATCGATCAGCATCACGTGCTCGGCGCGCTCTTTCGGGTCGGCCAGCAATTCGGCTTCCAGCGCCTTGTCCAGCTCCGGCGTTACGCCGCGCGGGCGGGTACCGGCGATCGGCCGCACGGTGACCACCCCATCGCGCAGGCGCGCCAGGATTTCCGGCGACGAGCCCACCACCTGGGTGCCGCCGACATCGAGAAAATACATGTACGGCGAGGGATTGAGCGCGCGCAGCGCGCGATACACATCCACCGGGCGCGCCCGAAACGGCACGCGCAACCGCTGCGATGGCACTACCTGGAAGATATCGCCGGCGCGCACGTATTCCTGCGCCTTGCGCACCACCGCGTGGTACTCCTCGCGAGTAAACGAGGAATGGAAATCCGATTCGTCGATGGCATCGGAAATCTGCGCCTGCGGATACCCGGCGCCGCCCTGCCGCAGGCGGTGCGCCAACTCGTCCAGTCGACGGTTGGCGCGCACATAGGCCTGCGGCTGGCGCGGGTCGGCATGCACGATCAGGTACAGCCGGCCCTTGAGGTTGTCGAACACCGCCAGCTCTTCGGAGAGCATCAGCAGGATGTCGGGCGTGCCCAGTTCATCGGGTTTGTCGCCCGTGCCCAGGCGAGGTTCGATGTACTGGATGCACTCGAAGCCGAACCAGCCCACCAGCCCGCCGGTGAAGCCGGGCAAGCCGTCGAGTTGCGGCACCGAATGTTCGGCGCGCAGCGCGTCGACTTCGGCCAGCGGGTCGGCGACCTGCCGGGTGTCGATGACCTCGCCGTGCTCGCTGACTTCCAGCGTGTGGCCGCGGAAGCTGTACACACGCCGCGCCGGCAGGCCGATGATGGAATAGCGCCCGAAGCGCTCACCGCCTTCGACCGATTCGAACAGATAGGTGTAAGCGCCGTCAGCGAGCTTCAGATAGACCGACAGCGGCGTGTCCAGGTCGGACAGCACTTCGCGGACGACGGGGATACGGGTGTGACCTTCAGCGGCCTGGCGCTGGAACTGCTCTGCAGTGATCAAGACGACTTTCCTTCCGGGACTCTGTGGCGGGGCGGACGACGGCAACGAGCCACCATCGCCACCAGCGGCGAGCGGAAGAGAAGGAGCGTGGAGTCGTCAGGCGGGACACGCCACTACTGTAGCGCAAGTGCCGCTCCAGGGCAGCAGGCGCACAGGCAACTGCGGTGCACATTGCGAAGCTGGGTTGGGTTGGGTGTTGTCGGGCAGGCGGTCCGATGCGGACTGGCAGCGCTCCGGGCAGCGCGCGCCGTTGGTCATGCGTTTGTGCGCCGCAGGTCAGGCGTTGTTGGTCGCCGGTGCAGGGCAAGGTGCGCCTAGTGTCGGCATGGGTGTTGGCGCAGGAACCCTCACCCCAACCGCTCTCCCGCAGCGAGAGGGGCTTAAAGCAGTGCGCACCGCATGGTCAGGTTCTATCAATCCCCACTCCTGGCTCACCAATCACGGCACCCAGGCGCTCACTCGCTGAGCAACGGGCAGTCCACCGGCAAATGCATCCGCAGCCGTGCCGGCACGCAATCGATATGGAAATGCAGCGAGGTTTCCGGTTCGCCATCCAGGTTCAGCGTGAGCGGTTGCTGCGAGAGGATTTCCAGCCAGGGCAGCCGCGCGCGCACGGCGACGCGTTCCAACGCCGCCTGCTTTCCGCCGGTGACCAGGGTGCCAAGCGTGGCGGCCACCTCGCCGTTGAGCGCTGGCACGATGGTGACGTCGAGCAGTCCATCGTCGATCAAGGCCGCCGGGCACAACGCCTGACCGCCGCCGGCCTGGCGCCCGTTGCCCAGGCCCAAGGCGATGAACTCGCCTTCCCAGCTGAAATCCGGACCTGAAAAACGGGCACTGATCGGGTCGATCCGGCCCAGCCGCGACATGCCGGTAATCAGGTAGGCCAGGCCGCCAAGCATTTTTTTCAGGCCTTCGTCGGTTTCCACCGTGACCTGGGTCCCGAAGCCGCCGCTGGCGACATTGGCGCACCAGTGGGGGCCATGTGCGGTGTCGATGCGCAGCAGGTCGATCGCGTGCGCGGGGCGCTCGGCAATCAGGTTCAGCGCATGGAGCGGTTCGATCGGCACGTTGGCGGCCGTGGCGAAATCATTGGCGGTGCCCAACGGGACCAGGCCCAGCGATGGCAGGCTGTCGGCATCGCCGTGGTGGTGCGCGAGCGCGGCGGCCACCTCGCTCAAGGTGCCGTCGCCGCCGGCGGCCACCACCGTCTGCACGCCATCGGCAACCGCTTCGGCAACGTAACGTTCGGCGTCACCCTCTTCCCAGGTGACGCGCACTTCGAGCTGCACGCCGCGGTTGCGCAACTCCCCCACCGCCTCACGCAGGTCCAGATTATCGGTGGACTTGCCGTTGAGGATCAGACGCCAGTGGGACGGGGCCATGCGCGCTGCCGATGCTGTGAGGGTGGTGGCCGCAGGCTAGCAGCGCGCCAATGGGTGGATCGTGAATACGTAATGCCATCGGGCTGTCATGGGCATGTCATCGACGACCCGGAGAGTAGAAGGCCATAGCAGGGACGACGGGCGGAGGCAGGATCAGCCTCCAATTTTCTTGAAGGCCGCTCCGGGTGGAGCGGCCTTCCTTTTGTGCGCGCTGCGGGGCGCGCAGCGACCAACAACGACTGCGCTCAGCGTCAGGCGGACTGGCGGTGCTCGTAACTGCATGGACCACGGGCAGATTCCAGCGCTGAGTGCGCCGCCCGTGTCCAGCTTTCGACTGCTCGCCCGGGTCTGCCGGCCGCTGTCAACCGCCCGCGGCAAATGCGGCCAGGCGCTCGCCATCGAGCCGGTACACCGTCCAACCATCCATCGGGCGGGCGCCGACCGCCTGATAAAAGTCGATGGCCGGCTGATTCCAGTCCAGCACCGACCATTCGAAGCGTCCGCAGCCACGCTGCACCGCCAACCGGGCCAGATACCGCAGCAGCATCAGGCCGGCGCCCTTGCCGCGCGCTTGCGGGCGTACGAACAGGTCTTCCAGGTACAGGCCGTTGCGGCCCAGCCAGGTCGAGTAGTTGAAGAAATACACCGCAAAGCCCAATGCCTGGCCGTCTTGCTCGCAGATCAGCGCATGCGCGGTGGCGCGCTCGCCGAACAGGCTGGCGTGCAGGTCGCCGGGAGTGGCCTTGACCGCGTCGGGCTCGCGTTCGTAGATGGCCAACGCGGTGATCAGCTCATGCAACAGCGGCACATCGTCGGGTGTGGCGGGACGGATCTGCGGCGCCGGCTGGCTCATCGCACCGCATCCACCGCCGCGCGCATCTGCGCGATCACCTGCGCATAGTCGGGCGCATTGAAGATCGCCGAGCCAGCCACGAAGGTGTCGGCGCCGGCGGCAGCAATTGCACCGATATTGTCGGCCTTGACCCCGCCATCGATCTCCAGCCGGATCGGCTTGCCCAGCGCATCGATCTTGCTGCGGATGGCGCGTAACTTATCCAGTGCCGACGGGATGAACGCCTGCCCGCCGAAGCCAGGGTTGACCGACATCACCAGCACCAGATCCAGCTCCGGCAGCACCCAATCGAGAATATCCACCGGGGTGGCCGGATTGAGCACCAGCCCGGCCTGGCAGCCGTGCGACTTGATCAGCTGGATCGTGCGATGTACATGGCGGCTGGCTTCGGGATGGAAGCTGATGGTCGTGGCGCCAGCCTCGGCGAAATCCGGCACGATGCGATCCACCGGCTCGACCATCAGGTGCACGTCGATCGGCGCGGTGATGCCGTGCTTGCGCAGGGCCTGGCACACCATGGGGCCGATGGTCAGATTGGGCACGTAATGGTTGTCCATCACGTCGAAGTGCACCCAGTCGGCGCCGGCCTTGAGGACGTTGTTCACCTCTTCGCCAAGACGGGCGAAATCGGCGGACAGGATGGACGGGGCGATTGCCGTCGGTTGCATGGGCAGCTCGGGAAAATGCAGGAGCCCCATTGTCGCAACCAGGGACCGGCGAGAAAAGCCGAGCCCGGCAGGAGGTTTGACCCAACCATCGCATGGATGGCAGGGGACCGGCCTTGCCTGGCATCCAGGCGAGCATCGGTAGCGGCGCAGGGAGCGCCTCCCCCCAGTCCGCATCGTCCGGACAGCGTCCTGGCGTCCGCCCGGCGGCGCCGCACGGACGAGCGCGTCGCAAAACGCAGGCGCCGGTGCATCCGTAGCGGACGCGAGCGCGTACGTACCAGACCGGCGCGCCGCGCCAGATGCAAGGAGACCGCATGAAAACCACCCCGCTCGCTTCCGCCGCTCTCGTCCTGCTGGCCCTGGCCCCTTCGGCCTGGGCACAAACCGGCCCGGCCGACTGGTCCGGCTTTTCCCTAGGCGCCAATGTGGGCGGTGCCGATCCTGCCGGGGTGTCCGGCGGCCGTTTCGGCTTCGACACCAACCTGGATGGCCGCGACGGCGACCAGGTCAGCACCGCCACCGGTGCCGATGCGTTCTCGCCCGGCTTTTGCGGCGGCGCGGCGGCCGGGCGCACGCCGGCCAGCGGCTGCAGCAAGGACAAGGGCGGCGCCGAATACGGGGCGCGGCTGGGCTACGACTGGCAGGCCGGCAACTGGGTCTATGGCGTCGTGGCCGAGTACACCCGCAACGACATCCGCGACAGCGTCAGCGCCTTCAGCACCACGCCTGCGCTGTACACCTTCACCCGCCAGCTCAACCGCACCGCTGCGTTGCGCGGCCGGATCGGCTATGCCTTCGGCCAGCAGGGCGATTACCTGGCGTACTTCACCGCCGGCGTGGCGCGCGGCGAGTTCGACCACAGCTTTGCCAGCAGCAACACCGCCAACAGCTTCACCGGCAGCGGCGGCGACAGCGCCGACGGCTATCAGGCCGGCGTCGGCCTGCAGCGTCGTTTGAGCGACCATGTCTCGGTGGGCGTGGAATACCTGTTCACCCGCCTGCAGGACGAAGACACCCGCGTGCGCGTGGGGCCGGGCACCGCGCCGGCCACCAACCCCTTCCTGCGCGTCAATCCGGACGGCACCGACCTGCGCCGCACCGACACCGACTTTTCGACCAATGCGGTACGGCTGACGGCGACGTATCGTTTCTGATGCCTGCCTGATGGCAGCGCCACCCGGGCTGGGTCTGGGTGGCGCTGTTTTTTTGGGGATGCGCGGCGACCTGGCGTGCTGCCAACTTTAGAACGCGCTAGAACAGTCACTTCATCCAGTCAGCGCTTGCGTAGCCGCTGGATCCGGTCGTAGGCGGCGTTGATCTGGCTGGCTTTTTTTTCGGCTTGGCGACGGGCTTCCGGGTCGGCGTTGGCCACCTTGTCCGGGTGGTAGCGCGACATCAGCCGGCGATAGGCCAGATCGATCTCGGCCGTGGTGGCGTCCGGCTCCAGTCCAAGGGCTTCGTAGGGGTTTTCCGCGCGCCGCTTGAACCAGCCGGCATCCACCGCGTGCCCGATGGCCAGGCCGATCATCAGCCCCACGAAGGGCGCGCCGCGGAACAGCAGGGCGCCGGCCAATGCGCCGAGCAGTTTTCCGTACCAGGACATGAGCAATCGGGGGCGGCAAGGCGGGCTGGCGATCTTACCCGAACGCCCGCCCGGCCTGGCTGACGGGCCGTCGACACCGGGTGTGCGGCGGCGGCCAATAAATCCAGCGGGGCGCGCCGAAGCGCCGTACACTACGCGGCCCGCTGCACACCCGCGGGCCCGCCGGGTCCCGGGGACAGCGTCATAGCGACGTCCTTAGGAGTGCCTGTGTCGACCACGCTGTTGCAATCCGATCTGCCCGGCCTGCCGTTGCGTCATCGTGGCAAGGTCCGCGATGTCTTCGATATTCCCCGCGAGCGCCTGCCCGCCGATGCGCCGCCCGGCGACTACCTGCTGATGGTGGCCACCGACCGCCTGTCCGCGTTCGATGTGGTGTTGCCGGACCCGATCCCCGGCAAGGGCGAGATGCTGTGCCAGGTCTCCAATTTCTGGTTCCACAAGACCGACCACCTGATGCCCAACCACCTGGTCAACATCGCGGTGGAGCAGGTGCTGCCCGACGGTGTGGACCCGACGCTCTATGCCAAACGTGCAGTGGTCACGCGCAAGCTCAAGCCGGTGCCGGTGGAGGCGATCGCGCGCGGCTATCTGATCGGCAGCGGCTGGAAGGACTATCAGCGCACCGGCAAGGTCAGCGGCATCGAATTGCCCGACGGCCTGCGCCAGGCCGAGAAACTGCCCGAGCCGATCTTTACCCCATCGACCAAGGCCGCTGTCGGCGACCATGACGAAAACATCGACTTCGACGCGATGGTCAAGACCGTGGGCGCCGAACTGGCCGAGCGCGTGCGCGATGCCACCTTGCGCATTTACCGCTTCGCCGCGGATTTTGCCGCCGAACGCGGCATTCTGCTGGCCGACACCAAGTTCGAATTCGGCACCGACGCCGATGGCCGCCTGTACATCATGGACGAGATGCTGACCCCGGACTCGTCGCGCTACTGGCCGGCCGATCAATATGAAGTGGGCACCAGCCCGCCAAGCTACGACAAGCAGTTCGTGCGCGATTATCTGGAGACGCTGGACTGGGGCAAGACCGCACCGGGCCCGAGCCTGCCGGCAGAAGTGATCGAACGCACGCGCGCGAAATACGCCGAGGCACTGCAGCGATTGGCGGGTATTTCGGTCGATTGAGTTTTGGAGCCCCGCTCTCGGGGCTTTAGCACTGCACTGAAGCAGCAATGGTGGGCAGCGCTCTTTATTGAGCGCTGAAGGACGCACCTGACGCGGTCTGTTGGCCAAGGAAGTCGCAATGGCACTCTCACATTTTTCATTCCGCAAATTGCCGGCGTTACTCAACACACTGCTGCCCGGGCTGCTTGCAGTAGGCGCGTGCAGCGCCGGCGAATCAGCAACCCCTGCCGCGCCGCCAGTCACATCGACGGCATCGGCACCGGCGTCTGCTGGCGCTTCCGTCGCTGACCGGCTCGCGACGTTGCTACAGGCAAGCGGCGTGCAGTGTGCCGATGCAAACATGGCAAAAGGCTGCACGGCCGGAAATGTCGATGCCGGCGATTTCTACGACGTAGAGCTCTCGCCTGCATGTGGCGATGCGGGCTTGTTTGCCGGCGTGGCGCAGGCAAGCGGGGTGGAGGCACTTGATGCGGTGCCGACCACTGGCAGTCGTGCGGTCGCCAGAGCGAGGCTGGCGCAGGGCCAGCTCGTCTGCATTCAAGCGATCGGCCGCGCCGGACAGAATCCTCTGTATTACTACGTCATTGCGATTCCTGCAGACAGTGTTGCCGGATGCAAGAACAACCCGGCATGCGGAACATATGGCGACAGGCCGATCCAACGCTCGAAGAGCGTCCCCGGCGGGAGTTGCCATGCCGCCGCCCCAGGCCAGTATGTCGGCGACTGCGCACAGGGATGGGTGGGTGCGGATGCACTCGATGTATTTTCAAACGGGATATAGTCAGCCGCGCCATGCCGGATACATCTCCGGCCAAACCACGATCAAATCGTGATGATCTTTGTGCAGGCTCGATCGAGATAACCTGGCTTCGCTGACAGCAATCAACGGCTGCGGACTCACGCGAGCACCGGGGCCATCGTCAGGCTGCTTGGTCTGCGAGGTCATTGGCCTGCTGCATGCCGGCCAGTTTGCGCAACCCACGACACCGCAAGCTTTCACACATTGGCAAGCAGCGCGCGTATAGCATCCCGCCCGCGCTCCAGCTGCCCCGCTACGATCAGGAGGATCCCTTGGCCCTTTTCCGAACGTCCCTGCACGCTCTCGCACTGAGCCTGGCGCTGGCTGCCTGCAAGCCGCAAGCAGAGCCTGGCGGCGTTGCGACGCCTGCTGCGAATGCAGCACCTGCAGTTTCGGCATCCGCCACCGTTCCGGCCACGCCTGCGCAGACGACAACCTGCCCCAGCGCCGACTTCTCTGCGTTTCTGAAAAGCTTCAGTGCAGACATTGCGGTACAGGAAAAGGCCACGGCCGATCCGCTGACGATAATCGAACTCGACCCGGACGCACAGCCCGAGCCGACGCCGGTCACCCGCACGGTTGCGCTGGCCAATGTCCAATGGCCTGTCATCCCGAACCTGGAAGCAGCTCGCAACGGCGGCCGCGAGGTCACGATTTCCGAGGAGGCCGATGGCCGACAGGTACTGGTCCGCACGCCCGACACCGGCGATCAGCAGGTCTACCACTTCGCCCGGCGCCCGTGCTGGATGCTGGTCGAGGTGGACGACCAGTCTCTGTAATCAGCGCGCTAGCGACGACACTGGTAATGGCATGCCCGCCAACGTTTGAGCAGAGAACCGTGCGTCCTTTCCGATTGATCTGCCCTGTTATGCGTGACCTGCCCGAATCCGAATCCGAATCCGAGACCGAACAACACAACACAACACACTGGAATTGACCGCCAAGGATTTCGGTACGTTAGCGTTCCCGGAATTCGGGGCGCAGACGCAGGCGAGTAGACGACGGCGTCGACAAGCTGCCGCAGGAACTCAATCGTCTTGATGTGCGCGATGCACAGGGCAATCGGCTTGGCGAGGATGGTCGCTTGGGCGACAGAGAGATTGCGCGCACGCACGCCGGACGATGCGCTGCGTGCACTGGGATGGGCAGATCTCTGCGATGCGCTGCGCAGCGCAAAGTGGCCAGGCGCACAGAACGCGATACATCCGTAACTTTTACTACTGTCCAGTTCGGGACTGTGCAAGCGTAGCTGCCGGCACCCGAGGTGCCATCGGCGACCGGCTGTCGGGGGGGGCCGCCGGTCTTTGCATCGCACGTTTTCTGGAGAGAGTCGTCATGCATTTTCATCGCCTGGGCGCGGCCATCTGCTGCGCGCTATCGTTTTCTGCTGTCGCTACTGCGGCTGATCTATCTACCACTGCAGCGGTATCGCGCGCGCAGTCGCTGCTGGGGAACAACGCCGCAGCGCTGGCCAATCGTGCGCCAGCCGATGCCTTCATCGCGCGCGACAGCATCGTCGATGCCGATGGCACCGAGCATGTGCGCTTCGATCGTACCTATCAGGGATTGCCGGTCATCGGCGGCGATGTGGTGGTGCATTCGCGGCGCGGCGTGATGCGCCAGTTGAGTCAGACCATGGAGACCAGCGTCCGTCCCAGCCTGCTGCCGGGCATCGATGCCGCCACCGCCTTGCGCGTGGCAGGTGGGCAGTTCGACGTACCGCAAGCCGCCGCACCACGCGCAAGCCTTGCGCTGTACGCGCGCCAAGGCACGCCGCGACTGGCATATGAGGTGATCTATAGCGGCATCAAACCCGATCAGACGCCCACCGAAATGCATTACATCGTCGATGCAGTGGATCAACGCATCCTCGAATCCTGGGACACGGTGCATACCGCGTGCGCAGGCGGCACCAGCGCGGCCGGCACCGGGCGCTCGCTGTATGCCGGTAGCGTGGCGTTGGCCACGACGCGTTGCAGCAGCGGTTACGAATTGACCGATCTGAGCCGCGGCAGCGGTGCCACGTACAACATGCGCAACAGCACCTCCGGCAACGGCACCTTGGTCACCGATGCCGATAATGCATGGGGTAGCGGCGCCAACAGCGATACGGTGACCGCAGCGGTGGATGCGCATTACGGCGTGGCGTTGACCTGGGACTACTACCGCACCGCGCATGCACGCAGCGGTATCGCCAACGATGGCGCCGGTGCGCGCAGCCGCGTGCATTACGGCAGTCGTTACAACAACGCCTTCTGGCAGGACAGCTGCTTCTGCATGACCTTCGGCGATGGCGACGGCAGCACCTTCACGCCACTGGTGTCGGTGGATGTGGCCGGCCACGAGATGACCCATGGCGTGACCAGCCGCACTGCGCGATTGGTGTACTCGGGCGAATCGGGAGGCTTGAACGAAGCCACGTCTGACATCATGGGCGCGATGGTGGAGTACTCCGCCAACAACAGTGCGCAGCCGGGTAACTATCTGATCGGCGAAAAGATCATCCCCGGCAACAGCAGCGGCACGCTGGCATTGCGCTACATGTTCAAGCCGAGCCTGGATGGCGATTCGCCCGATTGCTACAGCAGCAGCCTGGGCTCGCTCAACGTGCATTACAGCTCCGGCGTGGCCAACCATTTCTACTATCTGCTGGCCGAAGGCGCGGTGGTGCCGAGCGGCTTCGGTGCCGGCACCAGCTGGAACGTAACCCCGGCCGGGCTGGTCTGCAACGGCAATACCGCGTTGACGGCGATCGGCCGGACCGCGGCCAGCCGCATCTGGTATCGCGCGCTCACCGTCTACATGACCTCCTCCAGCAACTACGCCGCCGCACGCAGGGCCACGTTGAGCGCGGCCACCGATCTGTATGGCGGCACCTCCACCCAGTACCGCGCGGTGGCAGCCGCCTGGAGCGCGGTATCGGTCAACTGATGCTGTCCGGGCCTCGCCATGCCAGTGTTGCGTGGCGGGGCCCGGTTACCGGTGCAGCGCCACCGCAGCCGTTCGCACGCGTATGCTTGGGGTCATTCCTGGGAGGGAACATGACCGAACGCACCACGACCGCGCGACCGATCGAGCGCTATTTCGCCAGCTATTCCGACGATCACCGCAACGACACCAATCAGCTGATCCATGTGGTCGCGGTGCCGGCCATCCTGTGGTCGGTGGTGGGCCTGCTCTGGTGCATTCCGGTGGGCGGCACCTGGTTCAGCAGCGGGGTGTGGGCAGCGCTGTCGATGTTTGCGGCGTGGTCGTATTACAACCGGCTGTCGCGCCCGCTCGGGCTGGGCATGCTGGGCATCTTCTTTTTCTTCGGCTGCCTGTGCCGGTTGATCGAAGGCCGCATCGGGCTGACCGGATTGTTCGCCACCGCACTGTCGGTGTTCGTGCTGGCATGGATTGCGCAATTTGTGGGCCACAAGATCGAAGGCCGCAAGCCGAGCTTTCTGACCGATCTGACCTATCTGCTGATCGGGCCGATCTGGGTGCTGGCCAAGGTGTATCGCCAGTTGGGGTGGCGCTACTGAGTCCGGCGGCGACGTGCCTGGCATGTCTCGCAGGAATGTAGGCGTGGTCTGATGTAGTCACACGCCACGCCACGCTGCGGCTGCGCACATCGAGCGCGCCACGCCCGCACCGAATTACTCGCCGATACCGAGCTCTTCCGGCAGCGGGCGAAATGCGCGCGGGGCATAGCCGAAATCGCGACGTGCCGGCTCCAGGTCGAATACCAGGTCGTCGCGCATGCGTTGCAGCGCCGCCGCGTTCATGCCACGCAGGCGGCCCAGGCGTTGCGCGGCAGTGAGCGCAAGCCCGAACAGGCTGGGCGGCACCTGATAGAGCCGCGCCGGCCGTGGCAGCGCCTGCAGCACCCGTTCCACCATCTGCGTGTAGGCCAGCACTTCGCCGCCGCCCACCGCGTAGCTGCGTTGCTGGGTCGCCGGTTGGCCGATCACCGCCAGCGCCGCGCTGGCCAGATCGTCCACATGCACCGGCTGACGCAGACCGGTGGCATTGGCCGGCAGCATGAAGGCGCCGGTGCGCTGGGCCAGGCCGGCAATCTGGGTGAGCGTCTTGTCGCGTCCGGCACCGTAGACCAGGGTCGGGCGCAGCACGGTGGCGGTGGCGCCGCGCGCCATGGCCGCAGAAAACAGCGCCTGTTCGGCATGCGCCAGCCGTCGCGCCACGTCGCGTTCGGCCGCATCGATCGAATGCTCCTTGACCTCCACGCTGGTGGAACCGAACGCCACGATGCGCGATGCGACCACCGGATTTTCGGCATACCAGCGGGCGAAGTGATCCAGCGGCCCGCAGCTGAAGATCACCTCGAAGGCATCGCCTGCGGCGGCCGGCACAGCCAGATCGCCTTGCCGCCAGATCAACCCGGAACGCGCCGCACGCGGCTGCCGCGACCATGCCGTCACCTGCCACCCGCGGCTCAGCAGCCGGGTCAACAGACGCTCGCCAATCTGCCCGCTGCCGCCAAAAACCAGGGCGCGCGGCGCAGACACAGCGGTGGACGGAGCGGGATGGGTGGCGGTCACGGGGCAACGACATGGTCCTGAATGACAGCAGCATACCCAGTCCCCGACGTCGATGCGCGCGCCGTTTGGCCGGCAATTGCGCCTGTGCGCGGCGCCGGCGTTGACACTGACGTCAGTCAACGGTTTGTTAAGCTCTCTGGCCTGCTCGCGAATCCTGTGTTCCCTGCATGCCTTTTCCGCTGGAAATTATGCTGGCGCTGCCGTTCCTGATGGCCGCCGCCGTCGCGCTGTTCTCGCGCACGCCACGTTCGATCACTGCGTGGTTGGCTGCGGCTGCGCCACTGGCCGGCCTGCTGGTGCTTGCCACGCTGACGCCGGCAGTGCTGCGTGGCGAGGTGATTGGCAGCGAGCATGCGTGGTTGCCGCAGATCGGTTTGATGTTCTCGCTGCGGCTCGATGGGCTGGCCTGGATGTTCGCGCTGCTGGTGCTGGGCATCGGCGCATTGGTGGTGATGTATGCGCATTACTACCTGAGCGCACGCGATAGCGCTTCGCGCTTTTTTGCCTATCTGTTGCTGTTCATGGGCGCGATGCTCGGCATGGTGCTGTCGGGCAATCTGCTGTTGCTGATGGTGTTCTGGGAGCTCACCAGCATCAGCTCGTTCCTGCTGATCGGGTTCTGGTCGCACCGCAAGGATGCACGCGAAGGCGCACGCATGGCATTCGTGCTGACTGCTGGCGGTGGTCTGGCGCTGCTGGGCGGGGTGCTGATGCTCGGCCGCATCGTCGGCAGTTTTCAGCTGGATGCCGTGCTGGCCGCCGGCGATGTGATCCGCGCCAGCCCGCTGTATCCGTATGCACTGGGATTGGTGCTGTTGGGCATCTTTACCAAGAGCGCGCAGTTTCCGTTTCACTTCTGGTTGCCGCAGGCGATGGCCGCGCCCACGCCGGTGTCGGCGTACCTGCACTCGGCCACGATGGTGAAGGCCGGGGTGTTTTTGCTGGCGCGCCTGCACCCCGCACTGGCCGGCACCGACCTGTTTTTTTACACCGTCACCAGCATCGGCGCGATCACGCTGTTGCTGGGCGCGTGGCATGCGATCTTCCAGCACGACCTCAAGGGCGTACTGGCGTACTCCACCATCTCGCATCTTGGCCTGATCACGATGCTGTTCGGCCTGTCGACGCCGATGGCGGTGGTGGCGGGCGTGTTCCACATCCTCAACCACGCCGTGTTCAAGGCGTCATTGTTCATGGCTGCGGGCATCATCGACCACGAGACCGGTACGCGCGACATGCGCAGGCTGGGCAATCTGCGCCGGCTGATGCCGTTTACCAGTGCATTGGCGATCATCGCATCGTTGGCGATGGCGGGCATTCCGCTGCTCAATGGCTTCCTGTCCAAGGAAATGTTCTTTGCGGTGGCGCTGGAGACCCAGGCGCCGGAACTGATGCGCATCCTGGCGAGCATCGCCGCGTTGCTGGCGGGCCTGCTCGGGGTGGCTTACAGCCTGCGGTTTGTACACGACACCTTCTTCGGCGACGGCCCACGCGATCTGGAAACCACACCGCACGAGCCGCCGCGCTGGATGAAGATCCCGGTGGAAGTGCTGGTGCTGATCTGCCTGGCGGTCGGCATCGTGCCGGCATGGACGGTGGCGCCGGTGCTGCGCGCCGGAGCGGGCGCGATTCTTGGCGATCGATTGCCCGACTACAGTCTGGCGCTGTGGCACGGCTTGAACTGGCCGTTGGCAATGAGCGTGGCCGGCATGATCGGCGGCACGCTGCTGTACATGGCGATCCGCCGCCTGCTGGACCTGTATGCGGTGCAGAACCGCTCGCCCGGCAAGGCCATGTTCCACTGGAACCTGCGTGCGCTGTTTAGCGCCACCACGCACATGACCGACGCGATCACCAACGGCAATCTGCAGCGCATGCTGATGTTGCTGGTGCTGAGCGCGGTGGTGGTGGCGCTGGTGCCGTTCCTGCAGGGCGGCGCGCTGCCGGCCTGGCCGGCACCCACGCCGATGCCGCTGCTGGGCTGGACGGTCTGGCTGCTGATGATCGCCTGTGCGCTGGGCAGCCTGTTCCTGTACAGGCAGCGCCTGCTGGCGGTGCTGGTGCTCGGCGGCACCGGGCTGGCGGTCAGCCTGACCTTCGTGTTCCTGTCGGCGCCGGACCTGGCGCTGACGCAGCTGCTGGTGGAGATGGTGACACTGGTGCTGATGCTGCTGGCGATGAACTACCTGCCCGAACGCTCGCTGCCCGAGCGCGCGCGGCTGCGCAAGATCCGCGACGCCTGCCTTGCGATCGCCGGTGGCGCCGGACTGGCCGCGCTGTCGTACACCTTGATGACGCAGTCCAGCCATACCGTTGCCGGCGAACTGCTGCAGCGCGCGTTGCCCGAGGCGTATGGGCGCAACGTGGTCAACGTGATCCTGGTGGATTTCCGCGGTTTCGATACGTTTGGCGAGATCACGGTGTTCGCGATTGCCGGGTTGGTGGTGCATGCGCTGTTGCGACGCTCGCGCATGGCACCGGAACGCAGCATGCCCGGGCCGCCGATCCGGTTGCCGGTGCCGGCGGATCTGGCGCAGATCATGTTCCCGCTGACGCTGACCGTGTCCCTGTTCCTGTTCCTGCGCGGTCACAACGCGCCCGGTGGCGGCTTCATCGCCGGGCTGGTGCTGGCGGTGCCGTTGCTGATGCAGTACGTGATCCAGGGCACCGCGTCGGTGGAATCGCGCTTCGGCTTCGACTACATCCGGCTGATCGGCATCGGCCTGTTGTGCGCGCTGCTCAGCGGTGCCGGCTCGCTGCTGTTCGGGTTGCCGTTCCTGAGCAGCGGGCATGTGGAGATTCCGCTGCCGCTGCTGGGCGATCTGGAACTGGCCAGCGCATTGGGGTTCGATATCGGGGTGTATCTGGTGGTGTTCGGTGCGGCGATGTTGATGCTGTCGATGATGGGCACGATCAAGCCCTCGCGTACGCGCAGTTCGCAGCGCGGCGAGATCGATCCCACCCAACGTTCGACACGCACCGCGGAGCAGCATTGATGGAACTGGCAGTGGCAAGCGCCATCGGCGTCCTTACCGCATTGGCGATCTATCTGTTGCTGCGCGCGCGCAGCTTCGATGTGATCCTGGGGATGACCTTCCTGTCGTACGCGACCAACCTGCTGATCTTCGCCGGCGGACGGCTGCGCAGCGGCCAGCCGCCGGTGTTGCGCGAGGGCGTGCCGGTGGACCTGCTGCACTACACCGACCCGTTGCCGCAAGCGCTGGTGCTGACGGCGATCGTGATTGCCTTTGCGATGACGGCGGTGAGCCTGGTGCTGGCGATCCGCAGCCGCAGCGACAACGGCAGCGATCACGTGGATGCGCATGAAGATGCCGCCACCGGCGCAGATACGCGGCAGGCGCGGCGATGAATCATCTGCTGATCCTGCCGATTCTGATCCCGATGCTGGGCGCGTCCGCATCGCTGTTTGTCGAGCACCGCCGCTACGGGCCGCGCGTGCAGCGCAGTGTGGCGTGGGCGAGCATGGCCTTGCTGGCAGCCGCGGTGATCGCGTTGTTCGCACGTGCCGCGGAGGGCGGCGTGCTGGTGTATCTGCTCGGCGACTGGCCGGCGCGGTTGGGCATCGTACTGATGGGCGACCGGCTGTCGGCATGGATGCTGTTGACCACCCTGGTCCTGGGCTCGGCCTGCCTGCTGCATGCCTGCGCCGGCTGGGATCGGCGCGCGCCGCACTTCCATGCCTTGTTCCAGTTCCAGTTGATGGGCCTGAACGGCGCATTCCTGACCGGCGACATCTTCAACCTGTTCGTGTTCTTCGAGGTGATGCTGATCGCCTCCTACGGGTTGCTGCTCAGTGGCGGACGCGGCCTGCAGATGCGCGTCGGCCTGCATTACGTGGTGTTCAACGTGTGTGCGTCGACGCTGTTTCTGATTGCGCTGGGCCTGCTCTTTGGCGTCTTCGGCACGCTCAACATGGCCGAATTGTCGCAACGTATTGCCGACCTGCCGGCGCAGGACGTGCCGCTGGCCAAGGCATCGTTGGGCTTGTTGCTGCTGGTGTTCTGCAGCAAGGCTGCGTTGCTGCCGCTGTACCTGTGGTTGCCGGAGACTTATTCGCGCGCGCCGGCAGCGGTAGCGGCATTGTTCGCGATCATGACCAAGGTTGGGCTGTACGCAACGTTGCGTGTGTCCTCGCTGTGGTTTGGCGCCAGTGCCGGCGCGCTGCATGGGTTTGGCCGGCATGCGCTGCTGTGGCTGGGCATTGCGACGCTGCTGATGGCCGCCTTCGGGGTGATGGCCGCATCGCGGTTGCGGGTGATGGTGTCGTATCTGGTGGTGTTTTCGGCTGCGACCTTGTTCATCGCCTTCTCGCTCGACGATGCCGGCGCGTTGGGTGCGGGCCTGTACTACCTGCCGCACAGCAGCTTTGTGGCCGCGGCCCTGTTCATGGTGTCGGACCTGATCCGGCGCCGCCGCGGCAGCGCCAGCGATCGCAAGGAAGTGGTCGCACCGCTGCCGCGGCGTGGGATACCCGGCGCAATGTTCATGATCGCTGCGGTCGCGGTCGCCGGCCTACCGCCGCTGTCCGGATTCCTCGCCAAGGCGGCCTTGCTGCAGCATGTGCCCGACGGCCTGGTCGGGCCGGTCTGGGGCGCGATTCTCGGCAGCAGCCTATTGGTGGTGATCGGCTTGACCCGCGCCGGCGTGCGGCTGTTCTGGCGCGTGCCGGAGGCAGTGGAAGACACGCCCGAACTCCAGCCGCAACGCCGTGGCCGCATGCGACCGGTGGAAACCGCCGCAACGGTTCTGCTGCTGAGCGGGCTGGTGGCGATGACGGTCGGTGCCGAACCGCTGATGCGCTACACCGATGCCGCCGCTGCGCAGTTGCGCGACCCCGGTGCATATGTGGATCAGGTGCGCGCCACCACGCCACAACGGAGGCAGCCATGAGCGCGCGCATGCCCTTGCGGCGCCGGTTGCTGCCCTCGCCGTCGTTGACTGTCACCGTGTTCGTGTTCTGGCTGCTGCTCAGCGACAGCTTCGGGCCGCAGCAATGGGTGCTGGGCGCACTGCTGGGCGTGGTTGTGCCGATCTTCGCCGCGCGGCTGGACCGCGAATTCGCCCGCATCGGCTCGCTGCGCTCGGTCCCGCGCATGTTGCTGGTGGCGGCCGGCGACATCGTGCGCTCCAACATCAAGGTCGCCATCCAGGTACTCGGGCCGGAATCGCGCATCCACCCCGGCTTTATCTGGGTGCCGCTGGATATCGCCAATATCCACGGCATTGCGGCGCTGACGAGCATGATCACGCTGACGCCTGGCACGGTGTCAGCGGCGTTGTCGGACGACCGCAAATACCTGTTGGTGCATGTGCTGCATCTGGACGACCCGGACGCGTTGATCGCCGAGATCAAGACCCGCTACGAAAAACCTCTGATGGAGATCTTTCCATGACCGGTCACATGTTCATCGAATCGACCATCGTCATCTGCATGCACGCGGTGGGCCTGGCCATCCTGATGGCATTGTGGCGGCTGCTGCGCGGCCCGACGGTGCCGGACCGCATCCTGGCGCTGGATACGCTCTCGGTCACCGCCATCGCCGAACTGATGCTGCTGGGCATGTATCTGGATTCGCCGATCTATTTCGAGGCGGCGCTGGTGATTGCGATGCTGGGCTTCGGCAGCACCGTGGTGTTGAGCAAATTCGTGCTGCGTCGGGATATCGTCGAATGATCGCGCTCACCGAATACCTGCTGAGCGCGCTGTTGCTGGTCGGCACGTTTTTTATCCTGATCGGCGCATTCGGGCTGGTGAAGCTGTCTGACTTTTTCAAGCGCCTGCATGCGCCGACCAAGGCGAGCACGCTGGGCGTGGGCTGCGTGCTGTTGGGCTCGGTGGGGTATCACCTGTTCCTGGGCGTGGACCCGCAGCCGCGCGAGTTGCTGATCACCGTGTTCCTGTTCATCACCGCGCCGATCAGCGCGCACATGATGGCCAAGGCGGCGCTGTCGCTGATGATGGAAAACCGCCCGGAAGTGCCCAACCACGGCGACATGGAAAAGGAAGGCCTGCCCTCGCCGACGGCCGAAGGCGATGTCGGCGAGAACGCAGAGACCGCCAAGCAACATGAGCGACCTGCAGCGGAGCGCTGATCTCGCGCGGCACCGCTGATGCGAGTGCGTGACGCGGCCTTGTTAGGCGTAACGCAGTTCCCCGGCAATGCTGCTTCAGGCGCAATGGATGCAACGGTGCTTCAGGGGTGCGATACGGCATCTGTACGCATTGCACAAACCCCTGCATCCGAGCGTGCATCGATAGCACTTCAGCAGACCTCGACCGCTGCGTTTGCATCTGCGCCGCCCCGCAGGCGGGCGAACCAGCACGCGCTGCCTATCCATGGGCTGCAGCGCCGCAGCGACGCTACGCTAGCAGCGCTACGCGAGCGTGGATCATCCATCTACCTAGCGCTGCAGCGTCAGCATCTGCGTGTGTGCCTGCGGCGACAGGCCGACACCGACATGCCACGCGACGCGCAGCTCAGCTCAGCTCAACCGCAGCCTTCCACATAATCCACCTGCGGCGGCCGCCCTACCCGCCAGCTGCTGACCCTACCGTCGGCATCGGTCTCGAAGACCACCGCAGACTGCGTCGCGGCGTTGGCGTGGCGCAGCGTCTGCGCGCCGGGCAGGTACTTGTGTGGCTGTGCATCCAACCCGTCCGGATACAGCGCGCGCAGCTGCGCGAGCGTCATGCCGACCCTGCCGCCACCGGGCGCGACTTCCTTCGCCTCGTTGGTCTGATAGCGCAGCAGACGATCGCCTTCGAACATGAAACCGAACCGACGCGCATCATCGGCCCACTGCGGGCGTAGGAAGTAGCACCCGCCGTCGCTGGCGGCATTGCCGCGTAATTCGCCACCCCAGGCCTTGCGTGCCTGTGCGGCATCCATGCCCAACCGCAGGTCGCCGTAGCCGTCCATCCGCGCAAGCGTGGTCGGCTGCTGACGCAGATGCGGCGGAAACGTGCCAGGCGGGGCGGTCGCCGGCGGCACTGCATCTGCGGGCTGATCGTTGGCAGACGCGACCGGCGCATGCGCGGCCTCGGCCGGCGCTTGCGCAGCCGGCGCGTCGTCGCCGCGATGACAGCCGGCCATCACCAGCACCATCCCTATCAAACCCAGCAGTCTGCATGTCATTGCTGCACTCCCTATGTCCTGGGCCAGCGTACACAACCGGCATCGCGGCAATGTGCAGGGCGCGCGCGCATCCCGTCGCGGCGATGTCATCGGCGCTTCATTGACAGCGATCACGCTGTCGGCTTCGCAGGACTGCCGCCATGACCCCACGCAAGACCGAGCTCGCCCTGACCGCGCTGCAATCGCACCGCAGCCCGCTGACGTTATTGCAGCGTCGCGCGTTGATCCTGGCCGACGGTCAACGCGACCTGACATCGCTGGCGCTGCTGCTGGGGGATCACGGCGCCGCCCTGGTGCAGACGCTGTGCGCGATGGGATATCTGACCGACACCGACGATGCGCAAGCCAGCGCATCGCGCTCGACTGCGCCCATGGCCGCGATGGCGCCGACTGCCACGGCGCCTGCCACCTTGCAGACACCGCCGGCCACCGAGCCCACCGAAGAGGATCTGCAACGTCAGCGCCGTCGCGCTGCCACCAACGCGCGCCTGTACCTGCTCGACATCCTGCAGTTGCAGCGCAATCCGGTTGCGGTGGTACTGCACCGGCAGTTGCAGGCCGCACGCGCGGAAGAGGCGATCGGTATCGCCATCCATACGGCCTTGCGCGAGCTACCGCAGTTCACCTCGGCCTCGTATGCACAGCGTGTGCGCACGCGGATTGAAGAGCTGCTGCCGGATGCAGAGCAGGCTGCGTAATGCCGACGGCATAGGGTGTCGCAGGTCCGTCGCTGCGATGATGCAAAGCCGCTGGCCAGGGGCGCGCCACTGTGCGATTGCGCTGGGCGTGCGTACGGTCGATGCCGGTAACGCGACGGAACGGCCGTGTCTGTCGGGGAAACGCTGAGCTTGCCCGCCGATTGAGCGCCAATGCCGGTAGCGCAAACCGGTTTGATCGGCTCGATTGGAGCGGCCAAGAAAACGTGGCGGGCAGTCATGTGGACAGCGCACCCGGGACCGGATCGCCTGGGCGGGACATGTCGCAGCGCGCACCTAGCGCGTCCGCCTGACGGTCAGCCAGGCCTCGTGTTGCACGCGCTTAGTCAGCCGGGCCAGAAGTCGGCGCATTGAACCCTGCACGCAATCCGGACCAGCATTGCTGATAGTCGCCTTGCCGGTGGCTGGCCTGTAGCGCCTGCTGGGTGGGCCGCAATACCGCTCGGGTTTCGAACATGAAGGCCATGGTCTCGGCGATCACGTCGGGACGCGACAGGTCCGCCTGCGAGGCCTTGTCGAAGGTCGCCGCATCCGGGCCGTGCCCGCTCATGCAGTTGTGCAGCGACGCCCCGCCCGGCGCGAAGCCTTCGGCCTTTGCGTCGTAGACGCCATGCACCAGGCCCATGAACTCGCTGGCCACATTGCGGTGGAACCACGGCGGGCGAAAGGTGTGCTGCGCCACCAGCCAGCGTGGCGGAAAGATCGCAAAATCCATGTTGGCCGTGCCGTGCGTGTCGCTGGGCGAGGTCAGCACGGTGAAGATGCTCGGATCGGGATGATCGAAACTGATCGAGCCGATGGTGTTGAAGCGGCGCAGATCGTAGCGATACGGCGCGTAATTGCCATGC
Source organism: Xanthomonas sp. 10-10 (assembly GCF_040182365.1). Taxonomy (NCBI): domain Bacteria; kingdom Pseudomonadati; phylum Pseudomonadota; class Gammaproteobacteria; order Lysobacterales; family Lysobacteraceae; genus Xanthomonas; species Xanthomonas sp. 10-10. Next base: position 675,845 of record NZ_CP144460.1, on the reverse strand, counting down.
CAGGCCACCACATCCAGCGGCGAATGACCGATGTCCGCACGCCATAGATGACCCTGGAATTTCGCCACCAGTTCGAACGCGCCTTCGCGCTGTTCGAAGGCGGCATGTGGCGTTTCGAAATCACGCGCATTGGCCAGCCCGTTGGAGCCGATCGGCCCCAGGTCGGGCAGGCGCAACAAGCCACCGAAGTTCTCGCAGACATAGCCGCGGGCCGTGTCATCGAGCAGCTCGACGCGCAAGCGCACGCCGCGCGGAATCACCCCAATCTGCTGCGGCTCCAGCTCCAGCACGCCGAGCTCGGTGTGCACCCGCAGACGGCCCTGCTGCGGCACCAGCAACAACTCGCCATCGGCGTCATAGAAGAAGCGATCGTGCATGGAGGCATTGGCCGCATACAGATGCACGGCCACGCCGGTCATCGCCTCCGGGCTGCCATTGCCGGCCATGGTGTATAGACCATCGACGAAATCAGTGGGCTTAGCCGGCAACGGCAGTGGACTCCAGCGCATCTGGTCTGGCGGTACCGGGCCGCTGCCGAAGTCGTTGTGGAACTGCGACTGCTCGATCAAGGAGAAGCTGCCATGCACGGCGGCCGGGCGAATGCGGTATAGCCAACTGCGCCGGTTCTCGCCGCGTGGCGCGGTGAAGGCGGTGCCCGACAGCTGCTCGGCATATAGCCCGTGCGCCACACGCTGCGGCGAGTTCTGCCCGACCGGCAAGGTGCCGGCCACCGCCTCGGTCGCGAACGCGTTGCCGAAGCCGGTCATGTAGTGCTCGTTGTTATGCATGGCATGCGTCCGGATTTTGGCCCTCCCTCCCCGGATGCAGAAGGTTGGGATTGAGTTGAATCAGGCCGCTTTCCTACCGAAGAAGAGCTGAGGCCTGGCGGATTAAGCCCCTCTCCCCGCGGGAGAGGGGTTGGGGTGAGGGTACGGCGTAGCGACCACCTTGAAGATCATCTCGACCACCGCATCCAGCGAAAGCAACACATCGTTGTTCCAGAACCGCAGCACTCTCCAACCCTTCGATTGCAGCCACCGCGTTCTTGCCTGATCGCTGGATGTCTGATGCTGCGAGCCATCCAGTTCAACAATCAACGCCGCATCAATACAACAAAAATCTGCGATGTAAGGCGGAATCGGATGCTGACGCCTGAACTTGAAACCTTGTAGCTGATTGCTGCGGAGACAGCGCCAAAGTGCGCGCTCTGCTTCTGTCATCCCTGTCCGTGACGCACGCGCGTTGGTGAGCGCAACCGTGGGTAATGGCGGTCTGATTTTCATCGCTCCACCGTACCCTCACCCCAACCCCCGCTCCGCGCCCCGGCCCGCGCTTGCGGCGCGGGCGCTCCAAGGCACGCGCCCCAGGGGCGCGCAAGGTTGACTTCTCGCCCCGTGGAGAGAGGGGCTTTAACTGCGTGAGCTCTTACTGGTTTGTCTTGTCAGACAACCGTGTCCTGATGATGTGGCGCTTGAACGTATTGCCTTCGGCAAATCCCGAACAGCGAATTCCCAATGCCCGCCCTCAAAGCACCCCACGCTTGATCTGATCGCGTTCGATGCTTTCGAACAATGCCTGGAAATTGCCCTCGCCGAAGCCTTCGTTGCCCTTGCGCTGAATGATCTCGAAGAAGATCGGGCCGATGCAGTTGGTGGTGAAGATCTGCAGCAGCTTGCGTTGCTTGGTGTCCACATCCGCATCGATCAGGATCTTGTTGCGGCGCAGGCGCTCGACATCTTCGCCGTGGTCGGGAATGCGCAGATCCACCACATCGAAGTAGGTGTCCGGCGTATCCAGGAACGTCACCCCGGCCTCGCGCATCTTTTCCACGCTGGCGTAGATGTCGTCGGTGAAGCAGGCGATGTGCTGGATGCCTTCGCCCTGGTAGGCGTCCAGATACTCGTTGATCTGGCTCTTGGGGTCGGAGGACTCGTTGAGCGGAATGCGCACGATGCCGTCCGGCGCGGTCATCGCCTTGGACACCAGGCCGGTCTTGGCGCCCTTGATGTCGAAGTAGCGGATCTCGCGGAAGTTGAACAGGCGTTCGTAGTAGTCCGACCAGCGCTGCATGTTGCCGAAATACAGGTTGTGCGTGAGGTGGTCGATGAAGGTCAGGCCGAAGCCGCTCGGCTGTTGGTCGGCGCCTTCGATCGGTTCGAAGTCGGCGTCGTAGATGCTGCCGGCATCGCCGTAGCGGTCCACCAGATACAGCATGCAATCGCCGATGCCCTTGACCACCGGTGCGGGCACCGCGCGCGTCTGGGGCTTGTTCTGCACCGCTTCGCCGCCATTGCCCAGCACCGTCTGCAGCACGGTGTCGGCCGGGGTACGGAAGCGGATCGCAAACCCGCAGGCGCAGGGGCCGTGCGCGGCGGCAAAGTCGGCGGCGAACGAATCGGGCTCTTCGTTGAGCAGGAAATTGACCCCACCCTGGCGATAGACGGTAATGGCGCGGCTACGGTGGCGCAGCACCGCGCTGAAGCCCATCTTGCGGAAATAGTCGTGCAGTTGTGCGGCCTGGCCGGCGGGCGCGGCGAATTCGACGAACTCGAAGCCGTCGATGCCCATCGGATTGTCGAAGGTGGTGACCTGCATCCCCGGGTCGGGGCGGGCTACAGTGCTGTTCGTTTGTGCGCTCATCGTCGTTTCTCCACGCTAGGCGGCCCGCAGGGCTATGCGGGGTGGCAGAAGACCCGCGAGAATGCGCAGGCCACCCCTCGTTTGTAGTTGCAAATGAAACCAAAATCAAGACACAGTGCAACATGAGCGATCACGACACCTCCAATGCGCCGCAACACCCCGTGCTGCTCAACCTCGAGCAGTTCCTGCCGTATCGCCTCAGCGTGCTGTCCAACCGCATCAGTGCCAACATCGCCAAGGTCTACGGCGACCGCTACGGCATGGCCATTCCCGAGTGGCGGGTGATCACCATCCTGGCGCTGTATCCGGGTTCTTCGGCCAGTGAGGTCTCCGACCGCACCGCGATGGACAAAGTTGCAGTGAGTCGCGCGGTGGCGCGCCTGCTGGAACGTGGCTTCATCCGCCGCGAGACCCACGGCGACGACCGCCGCCGCTCGATGCTGGCGCTGTCGCCGGCCGGACGCCAGGTGTACGAAACCGTCGCACCGCTGGTCAACGAAATGGAACAACGGCTGATGTCGGTGTTCAGTGACGAGGAACAGCAATTGCTGGAACGGTTGATCGACCGGCTGGCCAAGGATGGGCTACCGCGCATGGCGGGCAAGGACTGAGCTTGGCTCTGCAGTGCGATCCGATGGCGTTCGTGCGGCACTGCGCTGGCTGATGTCGACCCCGCTGGGGGGTTATGCAATCGCTGCGGGCACTGTGTTGTTGCAGGCAGCACTGCCAAAGCCGCTCACATCGCCCGGCATCGCATGCAGTGCCCATGTGCGTCTGCGTGCCCGTCAGACACCGCACCTGGACTGACGCATACAAAAAACCCCGCAGCAATGCGGGGTTTTTTGTACAACGCGCTCGCAGCGCATCAGGCTTCCGGCGGCGCCCATTGCTTGAGGAAATCGAACAGCTTCTTGCGATCGAAGCCTTCGCCCTTGCGCAGCTCCGGGCTGGTCTGGGTGGTCAGCAGCTTGCCGTCGTTGTCCAGCACCAGCAGCGACGGGTAGTCGTTGAGCTGGGCGAACTGCGACAGGAACGTGGCGTTTTCGTTGGCCGCATCGCGATTGACCTTGACCACCACAAAGTGCGCATCGCGGAAGCTGCGCAGCTCGGCGTCGCCGCCCATCAGCTCGTCCAGCGCCTTGCACGGCTCGCAGGCGGCATTGCCAACATTGAGCACGATGCGCTTGCCACCGCGCTTGGCCTCCACCTTGGCCGTTTCCAGATCGGCAGCCGGATCGCGCGACGGGTCGTACTGCGCATTGAGCGCGGCCGCTGCCGCGATATCGGCAGCAGTCGGCGTATTGCCCGAGGACACCGGCTGGCTGGGGTCGGCACTGGGTGGCTTCTGCATCGACGTATCCAGCGGCCGTGGCGCCTCCTGTTGCTCGGCGTGTTGCCCGCAGGCGCTCAACAGGCCGGCCAGCAGCAGGCCACAGACAATGGGGTTGCTCGGCATCGCTTTTCTCCTCACTTCACACCATGCATCAGTTTGTTGATCAGCGGCGCGATCAGGAACAGCAGCGCACCGGCGCCCACCAGCGCCCAAAACCCGAAGGTATACCCGCCCAGCGCCGAGGACACGCTCATGCCTTCGCTTCCGCTGACATGGCCGGCAAAGATACCCGACAGGTTGTTACCGATGCCGGTGGACAAGAACCAGCCACCCATGCCGAAACCGACCAGGCGCACCGGTGCCAGCTTGGTCACCATCGACAACCCGATCGGCGACAGGCACAGCTCGCCCACCGACTGGATGACGTAGACCATGAACAAGGTCCAGAACGGGATCTTGCCGGCGTCGTTGACCAGGCTGGACAAGGCAAACATCAGCAGCAGGAAGGCCAGGCCGTTGAACAGCAGGCCCAGGCCGAACTTGCGCGGAATCGACGGATTGAAGCGGCCGGACTTGACCCAGATCCAGGCGATGACCGGCGCCAGCGCAATGATGGCGATCGAGTTGACCGACTGGAACCACGCGGTCGGGAAGGTCCACTCGCCGAAATTGCGGTTGACGATGTTGTCGGCCAGGAAGGTGAACGAGCTGCCGGCCTGTTCGAAGAACATCCAGAACAACACGTTGAAGGCGAAGATGATCAGCATCGCGATCACCTTGTCGCGCTGCACCTTGCCCTCGCGGATGCCTTCGACCAGCAGCATCACCGACAGGCCGATGAACAGCACCGTCAGCACGATCTGCAGCACATCGGCACCGACGGCCAGCAGGAAATACACCACCGGAATCGCCAGTACGCAGCCGGCCAGCACCATCAGCACGCGGCCGATGCCCTGCGCGTTCGGTGCCGGCGCGCCAATGCCCTTGAGCTGGGCACGGCCGATCCAGAACCACACCAGGCTGATCAGCATGCCCGCGCCGGAGGCCATGAACACCATCTTGTACGACGGCATGGCCTGGGTGCCGAACACCTTCTCGGCCAGCAGCTGGGTCAACACCGGCGAAATCATCGCGCCCAGGTTGATGCCCATGTAGAAGATGGTGAAGCCGCTGTCGCGGCGCGGATCGGCCACCGAATACAGCTTGCCGACCATGGTGGAGATGTTTGGCTTGAACAAGCCGTTGCCCACCACCACGGTCGCCAGACCGATCTCGAACATGGTGTGGTCTGGGATGGCGATCAGGAACAGGCCGGTCGCCATCACTGCTGCGCCCACCAGGATCGAGCGCTGGTAACCGAGCACGCGGTCGGCCACATAACCGCCGAAGATCGCCGCCGCATACACCAGCGCCAGATATGCGCCGTAGGTACGTCCGGCCGGTGCCTGGCCGGTGGCGTCGCCGCCAAAGAACTGCGCCACGATGTACAGCACCAGCGCCCAGCGAATGCCGTAGAACGCAAAGCGTTCCCAGAACTCGGTCATGAACAGCATCCACAGCGGCCGGGGGTGGCCAAGCAGCGTGGGGAACTCGGGAGGCGCAGGCGGCTGCGGCGGAGTGGAAGCGGATGTCGGCGCAGTTGCGTCAACGCTCATGTGGTGTCCCTTGCGTATTCAGTAATGGCTGGGTGCCCCAGGGCGGAACCCTGGGCGACGCGCGAGGATCACTTAGACGTCATGTACGCGTCAAATTCGCCGGAGTCGACGACCTGATGGCGGTGGGCGGGAAGTGACGATTTTGTCGGGATTCGGGATTCGGGATTGGGATTGGTTGAGTCTTGGCTGTGTTAACGGCAGACCAAGGATGAAGCTGCCGCACACGATCGAACGTCTGTACCTTCTCCCTTCTCCCGTCGGGAGAAGATGCCCGAAGGGCGGATGAGGGTGCGAAGTCGCCGGGCGGTGCCGGTTGCCGATATCCCAGCATTGGCACGGTGGCTGGTCCCTGGGAATAACGCCCTTACCCGTAACCTCACCCCCAAGCTGCGCGCCCCGACCCGCACTCGCTCCACGCCGCGCGCGCCATTAGCGCGCAAGCCGTGCCTTTCGTCCCAGGGGAGCGGGGCTTGAGCGCGCTACGACTCACTGCATTGCCTGGCTTTCGCCGCGCTCAGCGTTGCCCTGCCCGGCTTGCCCCCTCCCTAGCATGTCCCTTGCTCAGCTTGGCGCGCTGCTCGGCGTGTCGCCCTGAATCAGTCCTTGGCAGCGTCCGCATTGCCTTGCGGCGTCCGGCTTTCCACACCCACCGACGTGCGCACATCGAACAGTTCCGGGAAGAACGTCAGCGCCAGCGCCTGCTGCAAAAATCCCACGCCGCTGGAGCCGCCGGTGCCGCGCTTGAAGCCGATCACCCGCATCACCGTGCGCATGTGGCGGAAGCGCCAGAGCTGGAACTGGGTTTCCACATCCACCAGGTCCTCGCACAGCGCATATTCGCGCCAGTAGCGGTCGGTGTTTTCGTAGATGCGCTCGAACACCGGGCGCAAGGCGTCGTCGGCGACATGCGCGGCGGTCCAGTCGCGGGTTTGATACTGCTGCGGAATCGCGTGGCCGAAGCGCGCCAGGTAGCGCAGGAATTCTTCGTACAGGCTCGGCGCTTCGAGCACTTCGCGCAGGCGCTCCTGGCCCTGCCGGTCGTAGGCGAACACCTGCAGCATCTGCGGATTCTTGTTGCCGAGCAGGAACTCGATGTAGCGGTATTGCAGCGACTGGAACCCCGACGAGGGGCCGAGCACATCGCGAAAGCCCATGTACTCGCTGGGCGTCAGCGTCTCCAGCACCGACCATTGCTCGGTGAGCTGGCGCAGCACCTGCTTGCTGCGCGCCAGCACCTTGCGGCACTGCCAGACCTCGTCGCGCTGCAGATGCACGATGGCCGCGCGCAGCTCGTGCGCCAGCAGCTTGAGCCATAGCTCGGAGGTCTGGTGCTGGATGATGAACAGCATCTCGTCGTGGTGCGCCGGCTCGGACAGCGGCTGCTGTGCGGACAACAACTGGTCCAGCCGCAGATAGCCGCCGTAGGTCAGCCGCCCCTCCAGGTCGGTGTGGATGCCGGGTTCCAGGTCACGCAGGTTCTTGTCGACGGGCATGGCAGTGCAGGTGGATCGGGCCGGTCAGGGTAGCTCAGTGGCGGGGATTGGGGATTGGGGATTGGGGATTGGGGATTGGGGATTGGGGATTGGGAATTGGGAATTGGGAATTGGGAATTGGGAATGGGAGGCGGAGGCGGGAGGCGGGAGGCGGAGGCGGAGATCGAATGTCTGGCTGCCGAGAGCGGCGCTGGAGCTGGGTCTCCGCAACGCCATCTCCAGTGTTTGCCGTAGCGTCCTGCCGTGCAGACATGTCGGCTGACTGGCGCAGTTCGGGACTTGCCTGGTGGCTGCAGCGCGGTCACCCGGGTATGCCGCTGCATCGCGCCATTGCCGCAGCGCCCGGTTGGCTCGGTGGCCTGTTTGCTCGGATGACCTCGCAAGGCCGTGGCGTACCCGACCGGTGCTTCACTCCTGAAAAAGCCAACCGCTTTCGACCGCGCGGTCGCAGCCGCTGCGCCGGTGTCACCGTATCGTCAACCAAGGTCTGCAAATTCATGCAGAATCGAACGGCGCTGCCGGCCAGGGACGTGGCCGGACCAGGGGAGCGTTTCACGTCTCAAGGATCAGGGGACTCTCATCTCATGCATGTGTTGCAGCGTCGTGCAGCCGTATTTCTCTGTGCGCTGGCAGTTGCCGGCCACGCCAATGCCCAGGTCGTCATCAGCCAGGTCTACGGCGGTGGCGGCAATAGCGGCGCCACCCTCCGCAGCGATTTCATCGAGCTGCACAACATCAGCAGCACCACGGTCAGCCTGGACGGCTGGTCGGTGCAGTACGCCTCGGCTGCCGGCAGCAGCTGGCAGGTCACCCCGCTAGCAGGCAGCGTGCCGGCCGGCGGGTATTACCTGGTCAAGCAGGCCGATGGCAGCGGCGGCAGCATTGCGCTGCCCACCCCCGATGCCACCGGAACCCTGGCCATGAGCGGCACGGCCGGCAAGGTGGCACTGAGCACCACTGCGGCCGCACTGAGCGGCGCCTGCCCCACCGGCAACGCCGACCTGGTCGGCTACGGCAGCAATGCCAGCTGTGCCGAGGGCAACGCGCCCACGCCGGCCCCCAGCAACACGCTGGCGGTGCTGCGCGCAGGCGATGGTTGCACCGATACCGACAACAACGCAGCCGATTTCGCCACCGGCACGCCGGCCCCGCGCAACAGCGCCAGCACCGCACGCCTGTGCAGCGGCGGCGGACAGCCGATCGCCACGCTGGCCGATGTCAGCCAGGCCGAAGGCAACAGCGGCAGCCGCAGCTTCGTGTTCACGCTGAGCCTGAGCCAGCCGGCCGGTGCGGGTGGGGTGCGCTTCACCGCTGCCACCGTCAATGGCACCGCGGTGGCGGGCAGCGACTACGTGGCCTTGCCGGCAACCAGCCTGCAGATTGCCGCTGGCGAGCGCAGTGCCACCATCGCGGTGGAGGTGCTGGGCGATACCACGCCCGAGCCCGACGAGACCTTCGCGCTGCAGATCAGCGGCCTCACCGGCGCGTTGCCGGCCACGCTGAGCGCCACCGGCACCCTCCTCAACGACGACTTCAGCCTGCTGCCGATCCACGCCATCCAGGGCAAGGGCGCACGCTCGCCGCTGGAAGGCCAGGTGGTCGCCACCTCGGGCATCGTGACCGCACGCCGCAGCGCCGGCTTCTTCCTGCAGGCACCCACTGCCGAAACCGATGCGGACCCTGCCACCTCCGAAGGCGTCTACGTCTACACCGGCAGCGCACCGCCGGACGCCGCCGCCATCGGCAACCGGGTGCGCGTGCAGGGCACGGTGATCGAATACGTGCCCACCGCCGACCCGACCCAGCCGCCGCTGACCGAGATCGGCGGCACGTTGACCGTGCTGCTGGATTCGACCGGCAACCCGTTGCCCGATCCGATGCTGCTGAGTCCGTTTTTCCCCAACCCGAACGGTGCCTACGACCAGCTCGAAGCGCTGGAAGGCATGCGCGTCACCGCTCCGAGCCTCACCGTCAATGCGCCCACCGGTGGCAACGTCAACGAGGTCAACGCCACGGCAACCAGCAATGGCGTGTTCCATGCCGTGGTCACCGGGGTACCGCGTGCCTTTCGCGAGCCCGGCGTGCAGTTGCCCGACCCGCTGCCGGCCGGCTCCCCTGCCGGTGTGCCGCGCTGGAATACCAACCCGGAAGTGATCGCCGTCGGCAGTGCCGGCGTGGGTGCCGAGCGGCTGGATCTGGCATCGGGTTGTGTGGTGATCGGTGCCACCGGCCCGTTGGATTACAGCTTCCGCCGTTACACGCTGTACCCGGAACGCACCCCGCAGGTCTACTGCAACGGTGCCGACCTGCCGCGCCCGGCGCCGCGGCCGCAGGCCGACGATGTGGCCGTGGCCACCTACAACATGGAGCGCTTCTTCGACGACCAGAACGACCCGGCGATCGGCGAACCGGTACTTACGCCGGCCGCGTTCCAGGCCCGCCTCAACAAGGCCTCGCAGGCGATCCGCGGCTACCTGCATCTACCCGACATCCTGGGCACGGTGGAAGTGGAAAACCTCAGCGTGCTGCAGACCCTGGCCGCGCGCATCAATGCCGATGCAGTGGCCGGCGGGCAGCCCAATCCGCAGTACGTGGCCTATCTGCAGGAAGGCAACGACGTCGGCGGCATCGACGTCGGCTTCCTGGTCAAGACCGCCGAGGTGGCCAGCCGTGTGCCGCGCGTGGAAGTGGTGTCCATCGCCCAGGAAGGCAAGACCACCACCTGGACCGAGCCCAGCGGTGGCGTAAGCCTGCTCAACGATCGCCCGCCACTGGTGCTCACTGCCAACGTGCATCAGGCCGATGGCCGCGTGCTGCCGCTGACCGCCATCGTGGTGCATCAGCGCTCGCTCAACGGCGCCGAGACCGACGACGCGGCCGGCACCCGCATCCGCGCCAAGCGCCAGGCCCAGGCCGAGTATCTGGCGCGCCTGCTGCAGACGCGTCAGCAATTGAACCCTGACGAAAACGTGCTGGTGATGGGCGACTTCAACGCCTTCGAGTTCAACGACGGCTACGTGGATGCGATGGGCACCGTCACCGGCAAACCGGCGCCGGATGCGCAGACCGTGGTGGGCGGCGACGGCGTGGATCTGGTCGAGCCGGACTACACCGATCTGACCTGGTTCAACACGCCCGATCAGAGCTACTCGTACGCCTTCGACGGCAACGTGCAGTCGCTGGATCACATCCTGGCCAACGCTGCGCTGATGCGCGCGCCCAACATCGCCTCGCTGTCGGTGGGCCATGCGCGCATCAATGCCGACTTCCCCGGCACCGCGCGCAACGATGCCAACACGCCCACGCGCTTGTCCGATCACGATCCCACCGTGGTGCTGTTGCGCATGACCAAGCAGGTGAACGCGGACTTGCAGGTGGCTGTCACCGCCGCGCGCGACCAGGTGGTCGAAGGCGAACGCATCGACTACACCGTGGATGTAGAGAACCGAGGGCCGGACCGCGCGCCGTTCACTGCGCTGGCGTTGGTGTTCGACCTGCCGGCACGGGCGCGCCTGACTGCCCCGACGGGCTGGATCTGCCAGAACCAGACCAATGCCACGCAGACCACGTTTACCTGCAATATCCCGGTGCTTGCGGCAGGATCTGCGCAGAGTTTTGCAGTGCAACTGGATGCCGGCCCGGACCTGGCCGGACGCACCCTGACCCTGGCCGCTTCGGTGGCCTCTCAGTCGCCCGACCCGCAGCCGGACAACAACACCGACACCGCGGCCGTCGTGGTGCAGGCACGGCCGCAGCCGCGCAGCGACCTGGCGGTGCGGTTCGAAGGCCCCGCCAGCCTGCCGACCACCGCGTTCAACGCCAGCTACCGCGTGCTGCTGGACAACGTCGGGGCCGCGCCGGCACAGCGTCCCGGCCTGGTGATCGAAGGCAATACAGTGTCTGCGTTGTCGCAGTTGGTGCCGCCGCAGGGCTGGCGCTGCGACAAGCAGGTGCAATCGCTGCGTAATGCCCGCTTCTTGTGCAGCAGTGCGGCCGTCGTGCTGCCGGGCGCGCAGCTGGCGTTCCAGCTGACCGTGGCAGCCAAGCCAACCCCGTCCGACGGTGCGATCCGCGTGCAGGCCAGGGCCACATCGGCCTCACCGGATGCGAACCCAGCCAACGATTCGGCGCTGATCGTCACCCCGATCGGAGGCGGTGCCGGGCGCCGCTGATCGCAGTGCACCACGTCGCAGTTTCTTACTGCGACAAAGGGCGCGGCCTGGTCCGCGCCCTTTTTTTTGTGCAACCCAGCATCATTGTGTGCTGCGGTGCAGGACAGCGTTTTGCTTCGCCGTCCTTAACATGGCAACTCATATCATTTGAAACTTCTTGATGAAGGTGTCGCCGCAATGAGCGTAGCCGCGCAGTTCCAGATCGACTATCTGCAGTACATGGACGCGGACGGCAACTTCGTCCGCGACGACCTGCCGGCCGACGCCGCCAACCCGCAAACCCTGCTTGCCCTGTTCAAGCGCATGCTGTTCGTGCGCACCTTCGACAGCAAGTCGGTGGCCCTGCAGCGCACCGGCAAGCTGGGCACCTACGCCGCCTGCCTGGGCCATGAGGCCACGCATGTGGGCATCGGTGCGTCGATGCGCAGCGGCGATGTGTTCGCGCCCAGCTATCGCGAGTACGGCACCATGTTCGAACGCGGCGTGCGTCCGCGCGACGTGCTGCTGTATTGGGGCGGCGACGAGCGCGGCAGCGATTATCCGCGCGATGCCGATGCGGCCATCGACTTCCCGATCTGCGTGCCGATCTCCACCCAGTGCCTGCATGCGGCCGGCTCGGCGCTGTCGTTCAAGCTGCAGAACAAGCCGCAGGTGGCGGTGGCCTGCTGCGGCGATGGCGGCAGTTCCAAGACCGACTTCTATGCCGCGCTCAATTCGGCCGGCGCCTACAAGCTGCCGCTGATCCTGTGCGTGATCAACAACGGCTGGGCGATTTCGGTGCCGCGCTCGGCGCAGACCGGTGCGCAGACGCTGGCGCAGAAGGGTTTGGCCGGCGGCCTGCATTGCCTGCAGGTGGACGGCAACGACCTGATCGCGGTGCTCGAAGCGATGCGTCAGGCGCGCGAGCGTGCGCTGGCTGGCGACGGCGGCACGGTGATCGAGTTCATGACCTATCGCCTCACCGACCACACCACCGCCGACGATGCGCGCCGCTATCGCGGCGAAGACGAGGTCAAGCAGGCGTGGACGCGCGAACCGCTGCTGCGTCTGAGGACTTATCTCACCGCGCAAGGTCTGTGGGACCAGGAGCAGGAAGACGCGTGGAAGGCCGAATGCGGCGCGCGTATCGACGAAGAGGTCAACGCCTATCTCAATACCCCGGTGCAGCCGGTGGAAGCCATGTTTGATTACCTCTACGGCGACCCGCCGGCCCAGTTGCTGGCCCAGCGCGCCGAAGTGATGGCCCTGGAGGCGCGTCATGGATGAGCTCAAGCATGTGCACGCGGAAACCTCGCACCACGCCAGTGCCCCCTACAACGCCGCTGCCGCGCGCGGAGACAGTGCCATGAGCTCGCCCATCACCTTGATCGAAGCCATCACCCAGGCACTGGCCTGGGAGCTGGAACACGACCCCGCGGTGCTGGTGCTGGGCGAGGATGTCGGTGTCAACGGCGGCGTGTTCCGCGCCACCGCCGGCCTGCAGCAGCGCTTCGGCAGCGAGCGCGTGCTGGACACGCCGCTGGATGAAACCACCATCGCCGGCCTGAGCGTCGGCCTGGCTGCGCAGGGCATGAAGCCGGTGGCCGAAGCGCAGTTCGACGGCTTCGTGTACCCCATGGTCGATCACCTGATCTGCCACGCCGCACGCCTGCGCAACCGCACCCGCGGGCGCCTGCATTGCCCGATGGTGCTGCGCGTGCCGTGGGGCGGCGGTATCCGCGCACCGGAACACCACAGCGAAGCCAATGAGGCCATCTTCACCAACGTGCCCGGCCTGCGTGTGGTGTTGCCGTCCTCGCCGCAGCGCGCGTATGGCCTGTTGCTGGCCGCGATCCGCGACCCGGACCCGGTGATCTACATGGAGCCCAAGCGCATCTATCGCCAGTACAAGGAAGTGGTCGCCAACGATGGCGAAGCGCTGCCGCTGGACGTGTGCTTCGTGCTGCGCGACGGCACCGACGTCACCCTGGTCACCTGGGGCGCGCAGGTCAAGGAAGCGCTGGAAGCGGCCGACAAACTCGCCGGCGAGGGCATCAGCGCCGAAGTCATCGACGTGGCTACGCTGCGCCCGCTGGACTTCGACACCATCGCCGAGTCGGTGGCCAAGACCGGCCGCTGCGTGATCGTGCAGGAAGCCCCGCGCACTGCTGGCTTCGGTGCCGAGATCGCCGCGCAGCTGGCGGAAAAATCGATGTACGACCTGCTCGCACCGGTCGAACGCGTCACCGGTTACGACACGCATATCCCGCTGTTCCGGCTGGAGATGAAATATCTGCCGAGCGTGGAGCGCATTGTCACCGCAGCGCGCCGCGCGGTGGCTGCGGGCTGACATGCGCGCCCGTCTGCTTTGCGAACATCGCGCCGCCTACGCCAACCCGGTCCGCTTTCAGGCGGGCCGGCAGGTGAGCGTGGGCGTACGCGATGAAGAATGGCCCGCGTTTGCCTGGGTCACTACCGACGACGGCCGTGCCGGCTGGGCGCCGCTGGCCTGGCTGCGCCCGCTCGGCGACGGCATGGCCGAAGCGCTGCGCGACTACGACGCACGCGAACTCGATGCCCGCCAGGGCGAGGACGTGTTGCTGCATCACGAACATGGCGGTTGGTGGTGGTCCGAGCGTGCCGATGGCGCGCAGGGCTGGCTGCCGGCAGCCGACCTGGAACTCCTCGACGACACCACGCCGCAGTTGCCTGCGGTGCAAGAGAATCTGCCATGAGCGAAGCCAAGAATTTTCATTTGCCCGACCTGGGCGAAGGCCTGCCCGATGCCACCATCGTCGAGTGGTTCGTCAAGGAAGGCGACAGCGTGCGCCTGGACGACCCGCTGGTCTCCATGGAGACCGCCAAGGCGGTGGTCGAGGTGCCGTCGCCGTTCTCAGGCACCGTGGTCAAGCTGGCCGGTGCAGCCGGCGATGTGATCGTGACCGGCTCCATGCTGGCGCAGTTCGCGCTGGACGCCTCGCAGCCGCAGCGCGCCGATGGCCAGGACACCGGGCATGGGCATGGGCACGGCGGCAACGCGCAGGCCGCAACCCCGAGTACCGGACAGAGCGCGGCTGGCCCCACCGAACGCGTGGTTGCCTCCGACAACGGTGGCGAAATCGCCGATGCCGACACAGACGCAAATGCAGCGTCCGACGCCGCAGGCGAGCGCGATGACGCCGGCACCGTGGTGGGTGCGATGCAGAGCTCCAACACCGTGCAGAGCGAACAGGCCATTGCGGTCGGCGGTGTCCGCGCCATGCCGGTCGTGCGCGCGCTCGCACGCAAGTTACGCGTGGACCTGACCCAGGTACGCGCCACCGGCGCGGACGGCACGGTGACGCTGGCCGATGTAAAGCAGGCCGCAGCTGCGGGCACCGCGCAGCCCTCACCCGGCGCGCGTGGCGCACCGACCTCTCCCGCAAGCGGGAGAGGTGGTCCGTTCAATGATCCCGCAAGCGGGAGAGGTGGTCCGTTCGCCGATCCGGCAAGCGGGAGAGGTGGTCCGTTCGCTGAAGGTGACAGAGCCAACGGGATCGCTGACCACGGCAGGGATCGAGCGGGAACGGCGACCCTTCTCCCGCCTGCGGGAGAAGGTGCCCGCAGGGCGGATGAGGGCACCACTGCCCGCTCGCCGCTGTCGGCCAGCGGCAAGCCGATGCGCACCCAATCGCCCGGCACCAACGTCAAGGGCCAGCCCGAACAGCTCAAGGGCGTGCGTCGCAACATGGCGCGCGTCATGGCCGATGCGCACAGCAAGGTGGTGCCGACCACACTCAACGACGATGCCGACCTGCACGCCTGGCAACCCGGCAACGATGTCACCGTGCGTCTGGTGCGCGCCATTGTGCGTGCGTGCCAGGCCGTGCCCGCGCTCAACGCCTGGTTCGACGGCGATGCGCTCAGCCGCACCCTGCACAACCAGGTCGATATCGGCATTGCGGTGGATACCGAAGAAGGCCTGTTCGTGCCCGCACTGCGGAATGCCGACATGCTGGACGCGCACGGCATCCGCGAGAGCGTCAACCGGCTGCGTCAGCAGGTGGAAAACCGCAGCATCGCCGCCTCGGAACTCAGCGGCTACACCATCTCGCTGTCCAACTTCGGCATGTTTGCCGGCCGCTACGCCACTCCGGTGGTGGTGCCGCCGTGCGTGGCCATCGTCGCCGCCGGCCGCGCGCGTTACCAGCTCACTCCGGTGATGGGCGGGGTGGAAACCCACAAGGTGATGCCGCTGTCGCTGACGTTCGATCACCGCGCCGCCACCGGCGGCGAAGCCGCACGCTTCCTGCGCGCACTGCTGGACGATCTGGCGCTGGCCAACTAACGCGCGGACAGCAGGACCATCGCGCCCACCGCCAGGTGGGCCCGGCCGGTCTTGAGGATCTCATCCGCACGCGACCGGGTCGGCGCTTGCAGTGCACGCGCTGCTTGGGAACCGTTGGCGGCAGGCCACCATGTCGCCCTCCATGGATAAAGTTGCGACGTGTGACACGATCGGTAAGTGCGCCGCTCGGTAAGGGCACCGCGCAGTCGACCCACCGTTTTTTTGTTTCAAGCATCTGACCGCGGCGGAATAACGCCTTGGTTTAAGTATTGGTCGCTTTGCGTTGTGCCCCGATGAGGCTTGAACACTGCGGGTGGATCAGTTGCAGAGCAGCCGATCTGCGGGTTTTCTGTAGGCCCCCTGCCCGCCCACCATCGCGGGACACGCTGCAAGTACGTCCTTGTAAGCTCTTACGCGGCATCCATGCCGCGTAAGGTCCCGCGACGGTGAGCGGGCAAGGACCTGTCGAGATGGTCGGTGTACGGGTGCAAGCAATGCATGACGTGCACTGTTTGGATCACGGGGCGTTCGCTCGACCTTCCACCATTTTCCATTGCAAGCCAGGCGACAGACCGACCTCCAACACGTAACCTGCAAACGTCTCGTCTGCCACGCAAGCCGAGCACGCTTTCAGGAAAGCAGCCGACCAACTGTCTGGTGCGGTGGCCTCGCCGCTTGCGGGACCGTGTGGCGGCATGGATGCCGCCACCGAGCCCCCAGGGATGGGTTCACGGCGTGTCCCGCAAGCGGTGAGGACACCGCGCACTCGACGCTGCGAGTTTGCTGCAGGGCCCTTGCCCGCCCACCGACGCAGTACCCAGCGGCAACCCAGCATGACGTCCCACCGACCATTGCAGTGCAAATGCCTGGATAATCGGTCCATGTCATTTGCCCATCTCTCGCTGTCGCCACAGCTGCAGCCATTTTTCGACACGGCGCTGGCACGCGCCGGTCACCGCACGCCCACACCGATCCAGCAGCAGGCAATTCCGCCCATGCTGCAGGGGCGCGATCTGATGGCGATGGCGCAGACCGGCTCGGGCAAGACGCTGGCCTATGCGCTGCCGTTGCTGCAGCAACGCTGCCTGGCGCCGGATGCTGCCCCGCGTGTGCTCGGTGCGCTGGTGTTGGTGCCCACGCGCGAACTCGCCGCGCAGGTCGAAGACACCCTGCATCAGCTGGCCGCACATCTGCCGCGGCGGCTCAAGATCGTTGCGGCCACCGGCGGCAGTTCGATCAATCCGCAGTTGCTTGCCCTGCGCGGTGGTGCGGATATCGTGGTCGCCACGCCCGGCCGCTTGCTGGATCTGGTGGATCACAATGCGCTGCGCCTGGGCGAAGTCGCCACGCTGGTGCTGGACGAGGCCGACCGCCTGCTCGAACTGGGCTTCGGCGCCGAGCTCGATCGCATCCTCGCCCTGCTGCCGGCGCAACGGCAGAGCGTGCTGTTCTCGGCCACGTTTCCGCCCGCCATCGCCTCGCTGGCCAAGCGTCGCCTGCGCGACCCTCTACGCATCACTGTTGCCGCCACGCCAGAGGCTGCGCCAGCGATCGAGCAACGCGCGATCGCCGTCGATGCCGGCCAGCGCACGCAGCTGTTGCGCCACCTGCTGCAGGAACACGGCTGGTCGCATGTGCTGGTGTTCGTCGCCAGCCGGCACACCGCCGACAAGGTCGCCGAAAAACTCACCAAGACCGGCATCAACGCGCAACCGCTGCATGGCGAGCTGAGCCAGGGCCGCCGCGAGCGTACGTTGTACGCCTTCAAGCAGCGCGAGCTGCAGGTACTGGTGGCCACCGATCTGGCCGGGCGCGGCATCGATATCGACGCGCTGCCGGCGGTGGTCAATTACGACCTGCCGCGCTCGACGGTGGACTACACCCACCGCATCGGCCGCACCGCACGCGCAGGTGCCAGCGGCCTTGCGATCAGCTTCATCACCGCAGAGAGCCAGCCGCAATGGCGTTTGATCGAAAAACGCCAGGGCCTGCGCGTGCCGATCAGCGTGGTCGCCGGTTTCGAGCCGACCCCGGCGGCAGTGACGCCTGCGCCGCAAGCGCAGAACAACGGCACGCGCGTTCCGGACGACAACGGCGGCATCAAGGGCAGGCGGCCGAGCAAGAAGGACAAATTGCGTGCGGCGGCGTCACAGGCAGGCGAGCGGGACTGAGCGTGGTCCATCACGCGTAACGCGCTGTCGTCGCGCGGATCTGGAAGGAGCAGGAGCCACGCTTGAACATGCGGCACATGCGCAGGCCGGACAGTGTCAGCATGCGTCGATGCCGGTCTTGCGCACTCTTGGCACGTTGCGGCTGCGCAGATGACGGACATCGACTGCCGATGCCTACCGCGTGCACACCATGCGATCTGATTTAGAGCCGCTTAGGCCACCCGCGGTGACGGCAAGGCGCATTGCCGAAGACGGCCATGCAAGGGTGCCAACGTAGCGGCAATCCACTGCCACGCCGGTGCAGCGCCTCAGTCCTGCTCGAAATCCAGCTCGCCGCCCGGGGCGCTGTCGCCATCGGCACGCGGGGTACGCTTGCCGGGCTTGCGCAGGATTTCCACGAAGAACTGCTCGCCGCCTTCGCCGGTCAGCGCATTGATCGCCCGGATCAGCTCGGCCGGCGGCAGCGGCGCGGCACTGGCCTCGTCCACCCCGAAGCGCATGTCGAAGTCCCAGTAGTCCGCGCCCTCGGGCAGGTCCTTGCGGCGCTCGCGACGGATGTACTTGCGGATATCGTTCTTGCTGGCTTCCAGCAGACGGTCGCGGTTCTTGCCTTCGAGGTTGAGCTGGTAGGTCTTGCGCATGGGGACATCGGTTGGGGAACTGGCCGCCTATTGTGGGGCCATGCGGCCAATCTGGGTGAATCATCGGCCGTTGGCACGGACCGAGCAGGCGCCGGCGGGTGCATGCGCTCGATGGCGTGGTCGCCTTCGTGCCGGGGGAGCGCACCGGTGCCGGCACGCCGATCGCGCATCGCTTCGAGCTCGCTGCGATCAGCGCAACGCAGCGCCGGCGTGGTGCATCGCGCGCGCTTGCCCTTGGCGCCGCCTTGGCCGCCGAGGCGCCTGTCCTTGAGCGATCCGCCGTCTCCTTCGACGCGCCGACCCGATTCGCTCCCGGCCGATGCCAGGCAACGCCACATGCAAGCCTCTGCCACGTCATCTCGGCATGGCGCACGTGTGCATCAACCGCAGTCCCTCACCCTACCGTTGCCGTTTCCGGCACCACCGCTTGCGTGCCCGCGACGAACGCCTGCTCGGCGGCAATCACTTCATCGGCGTGATCCTGGCACCAGTGCAGCAGCGCCATCAGCGGCGCTTCAAGGGTGTCGCCCAACGGCGTGCGCCGGTATTGCACGGCCACCGGGGACGAGGAAATCACTTCCCTGCTGATCAAGCCGATCCGCTCCAGCCGCCGCAGCGCTTCGGTCAACGACTTGTGCGTCACCCCGTCCAGTTGCCGCTTGATCTGATTGAAGCGCGTCGGCCCGTTGCACAGCACCGTCATGATCATGACCGACCACTTGTTGGCGATCGGTTCCAGCACGGTGCGGATATCCGAGATGCGATAGAGGTCGCAGGGCGCAGTGGTTTCCTCGGCCATATCTAGTTACCTATAGGTGCGTAATTGAAACTAAGTATAGGATGGATATCATCTCGCCGGTACTGAAAACCGATTGGACGCGGTATCGCCGCGTCCAGTCCCGTATCGACAACCAGCGAAGAGACTGTCCATGTCAACGAATGAGCTCCACGGCAAAGTGGCCCTGATTACCGGCGCCTCCAGCGGCATCGGTAACGCAACGGCCAAGAAACTCGCAGCGGCAGGAATGAAGGTGGGCCTTGCCGCACGCCGCATCGACCGGCTGCAGGCATTGAAGTCAGACATCGAGCAGGCGGGCGGCCAGGCCGTGGTGCTGGAAATGGATGTCGCCAGCAAGGACTCGGTCGCTGCCGGCGTCGCAGCCCTGATCGCCGCTTATGGCGCCATCGATGTGCTGGTCAACAACGCCGGCATCATGCCGCTGTCCAGCATCGATGACTTCCATACCGACGAATGGGACCAGATGATCGATGTCAATGTGAAAGGCGTGCTCAACGTGGCCGCAGCGGTGCTGCCGCAGATGATCAAGCAGCATTCCGGCCATGTCTTCAATACCTCCTCGATCGCCGGGCGCAAGGTCTTCGGCCAGGGATTTGTGGTGTACTCGGCAAGCAAGTTCGCCGTGACCGCGTTCACCGAAGGCCTGCGGATGGAAGTCGGCAAGAAGCACAACATCCGCGTCACCAGCATTCAACCCGGCATCGTCGCAACCGAACTTCCGGCACAGACCACCAGCGCGGAATATCAGGCAATGATGGCCGGTTATGCCGGCACGGTGCGGATGCTGGATCCGATGGATATTGCCGACACCATCCTGTTCGCAGCGCAGGCACCGGCGAACGTCAACATTGCCGAAGTGTATGTGGTGCCCACCGACCAGGTGTAACGGGTACCCGACCACTCCATGCAGCCGGCCACAGGCTGCATGGGGCACGCGACGCTTTGGAGCAGCTGGCAAAACCACCGTGCGCGCTGCCACCCAGGAGTGGTCGGTGCTCGAAATCGGTGCGTTGGTCATCGCTCGGCACGCGATTGACCTGGCGCTGCTGCCAAGCGTTGACGGGTCGCCGCACATGGATGGGGCGACACACGCAAGGCTGGCCATGGACAGGCGGTGCATGGCGATTGCATACACCACCCGCATCGGACTGAAGGCGCGCAGTGTTTATCGATGCGCAAGGTGTCACGCATCCACCCGCAGGCGCGCTGCCTGTGTCAGGTCAATCCAAGCCGCTTGCGCAAACTGTCATCCACCGCGCCTGCCGGCATGAACCGGCGCAGTTTACTCAGCAGCGATGCCTGGCCGGGCGGCGTGCGACGCATGCGCCACTTGCCCAGTGCGGCCTCCACCACGGTGGTGGCCACGTCCTGCGGTCCCGGCGCATTGTCGATGTAGCCGGTGAACGCACGGCCGACCATGTCACGTTCGCGGTCGTACTCGGCGATGGTGGTCTGCACCACTGGCGAATTGCTGCCCAGGCTGGTCTTGGTGTACGCCGGTTCCACCAGCGTCACCCGGATGCCGAACTGGCGCAGCTCGTGGTCCAGCGTTTCCGACAGCCCTTCCACCGCATGCTTGGAGGCGGTATACACGCCCATGTACGGCGCCGGCAGGAAGCCCAGCACCGAGCTGACATTGACGATACGTCCCTGGCGTTTTTCCCGCATGTGCGGCGCCACCGCCCGGACCGTACGCAGGATGCCCAGCACGTTGGTATCGAATAGCACGGCAGCTTCGTCGGGGCTGGTTTCCTCCACTGCGCCGACAAGATTGCGGCCTGCGTTGTTGACCAGCACATCGATGCGGCCGCTGCGGCCGACGATGCCGTCGACGGCCTGCCGCACCGAGGCAGCGTCACGGATGTCCATTTCGACCAATTCCACATTGGCCAGCGGCGCGGCAGTGGAAAGCGCACGTACGCTGCCGTAGACGGTGCAGCCGCGTTGGGCGAAGCGCTCTGCGGCAACGCGGCCGATGCCGGAGGACACGCCGGTGATCAGCACGACAGGTTGCTGTTGCATGGTGGTTCCCTTATCTGTGAGAGGAGAGCGGCCGCAGCCGATGTGGCTGCGCGTGGATCGAACGCGAAGACGCCGGGTGCGCGACACCGCCCGGCGACGG
Source organism: Xanthomonas sp. 10-10 (assembly GCF_040182365.1). Lineage (NCBI taxonomy): Bacteria > Pseudomonadati > Pseudomonadota > Gammaproteobacteria > Lysobacterales > Lysobacteraceae > Xanthomonas > Xanthomonas sp. 10-10. Next base: position 654,513 of record NZ_CP144460.1, on the reverse strand, counting down.
CAGCATGGCCGCCGTCGCCGTTGGCACTCAGGCGTGCTGCGCAACCGCCGGGGTGCTGCTGCCGTTGCCGTTGCCGTTGCCGTTGCCGGTATCAGGGCGGATCTTGAACCAGATCGAATACATCGCCGGCAGGAACACCAGGGTCAGGATCGTGCCGGCCAGGGTGCCGCCGATCAGCGTATAGGCCAGCGTGCCCCAGAACACCGAGTGCGTGAGCGGGATGAATGCCAGGATCGCCGCCAGCGCGGTCAGGATCACCGGCCTTGCACGCTGCACGGTGGCTTCCACCAGGGCATGGAACGGGTCCAGACCTTCGGCCTCGTTGTGATGGATCTGCCCGATCAGGATCAGCGTGTTGCGCATCAGGATGCCCGACAACGCGATCAGGCCCACCAGTGCGTTGATGCCGAAGGGTTGCTGGAACAGGATCAAGGTCGGCACCACGCCGATCAGGCCCAGCGGGCTGGTCAGGAACACCATCACCATCGCCGAGATCGAACGCACCTGCAGGATGATGATCAGCAAGGTGGCCGCCAGCATGATCGGGAACAGCGGCAGCATCGCCGTGGTTGCCTTGCCGGATTCCTCGATGGAACCAGCTTCCTTGATCTGATACCCGCTGGGCAGTTTTTCGATGATCGGCTGCAATTGCCTGGTGATCGCCGCCGAGACATCCGGCGGCTGCAGCTGGTCGTCGACATCGCCGCCCACCGTGATCGTCGGCACGCGATCGCGACGCCGCATGACCGGCTCTTCCATCCGCACATCCACCTTGCCCACCTGCGACAACGGCACGCGCTGGCCATTGGCACCGGCCAGGGTGAAGTCGGCGATGCGTGCCGGATCGAAGCGCGTCTCGCCGGCAGAACGCGCCATTACCTGCACGCTGCGGATATCTTCGCGCACCAGCGTGACCGGCACGCCACTGAGCAGGAACTGCAGTTGCTGGGCGACGGCGGTCGAGGTCAGCCCCACCGCCTGCAGGCGGTCCTGGTCCAGGGAGAAATGCAGCGTGGGCGTGCGGGTGCCCCAGTCGGTGTTGACGGTGCGCAGCATCGGGCTGTCCTGCATCACCTGCCTGACCTGCGCGGCGATGCCCCGCAACACCTGCGGATCGGCACCGCTGATCCGGTAGGCCACCGGGAACTGCGAGTACGGGCCGAAGGTCAGTTGCGTCACACGCACGCGTGCCTCCGGTGTCAGACCTTCGGAGACGGCCTTGCGCATGCGCAGCTTCAATGCATCGCGCTCGTGCGGGTTATCGGTACGTACCACGATCTTGGCGAAGGAGGGATCCGGCAACTCAGGGCCCATGGCCAGGAAGAAGCGCGGCGCACCCTGCCCGATGTAGGCGGTGACGATCTTGGCCTCGTCCTGCCGGGCGAGCCAGGCTTCGACCTTGGCGGTGGCCGCGCTGGTCTGGTTGATCGAGGTCCCGTACGGCAGTTGCACTTCGACCAGCACTTCGGGGCGGTCGGAAATCGGGAAGAACTGCTTCTTGACGATGCCCATGCCAACGATTGCGAGCACGAACAAACCCACCACCGAGCCGGCCACCAGCCACTTGCGCGCAATCACGCGTGCCAAGGCAGTGCGAAAGCGGTTGTAGCGCGGCGTGTCATACATCGCGGCGTGGCCGCCTTCGATCTTCTTCAGATCCGGCAGCAGCTTGACCCCCAGGTAGGGCGTGAACACCACCGCCACCACCCACGACACGATCAACGCAATGCCCACGATCCAGAACATGTTGCTGGTGTATTCGCCGGCGGTGGAGGCGGCAAAGCCGTTCGGCATGAAGCCGACGGCGGTCACCAGCGTGCCGGACAGCATCGGCGCGGCGGTATGGCTCCACGCATAGGCCGATGCGGCGACGCGGCTGTAGCCTTCCTCCATCTTCACCACCATCATCTCGATGGCGATGATGGCATCGTCCACCAACAGGCCCAGCGCCAGGATCAACGATCCCAGCGTGATGCGGTCGAAGTTCTTGCCGGTTGCCAGCATCACCACGAACACCGCCGCCAGCGTCAGCGGCACCGCCGCCGCCACCACGATGCCCACGCGCCAGCCCATGCTGACGAAGCACACCAGCATCACCACCAGCAAGGCGACGAAGAACTTGGTCATGAACTCGCCGACCGATGCGTCGATGTTGACCGCCTGGTCGGTGACCTTGCTCAGCGTCATGCCCAGCGGCAGCTCGGCATTGATCGCGCCCACTTCGCTGTCCAGCGACTTGCCCAACTCCAGCCCGTTCCAGCCATCGCGCATGATGATGCCCAGCAACAACGCCGGCTCGCCGCCGCTGCGGATCATGAAGGTGGACGGATCTTCATAGCCGCGTCTGACCGTGGCGATATCCGACAGTTTCAGGGTGCGGCCCTGCACCACCAGCGGGGTGTCGCGAATCTTCTGCAGGCTGTCGAGCGCACCGTCCAGGCGAATGAACACCTGCGGACCGCGCGTCTCCACCGAACCCGCCGCATTCAAGGCGTTGCGCGCATTGAGTGCGGCAAACACGTCCTGCGGACTGATGCCCAGCGTAGCCAGGCGCTCGTGCGAGAACTCCACGAAGATGCGCTCGGGCTGCTCGCCGATGATGTTGACCTTCTTGACGCCCGGCACGTGCAACATGCGCTGGCGCAGGGTCTCGGCATCGCGCGCGAGCAGGCGTTGCGGCTCGCCCTTGGCCTTGAGGGCGAACAGCGCGAAGGTGACGTCGGCATATTCGTCGTTGACCATCGGCCCGATCACGCCGGCCGGCAGGTTGCCGACTTCGTCGCCCACCTTCTTGCGTGCCTGGTAGAACTGCTCCTGCACCTGGCTGGGCGGCGTGCTGTCCAGCAAGGTCAAGGTGGTGAACGCAAGGCCGGGGCGCGTATAGGTTTCGCTACGGTCGTACCAGCGCAGTTCCTGCAGGCGCTTTTCGAGCTTCTCGGCCACCTGGTCCTGCATTTCCTGCGGCGTGGCACCCGGCCAGGCGGTCACGATGGTCATCACCTTGACGGTGAAGGCCGGGTCTTCGGCGCGACCGAGCTTGAGGAATGCGACCAGGCCGGCCAACGAAATCAGGAAGATCAAAAACAACGTGATCGAGCGCTCGCGCACCGCCAGCGCGGAGAGATTGAAGCGGCCCTCGCTCACGGCTGCGCTCCTGCCGCGGTCGCGGTCCTGGCGCCGGTCGCGCTGCCATTGGCGGGCGCGATCGTGGTGGCGACGCGCACCTGCTCGCCGTCGCGCAACAGGTGCGCCCCCAGCGCCACGATGCGCTCGCCCCGCGCCAGCTTGCCGGCGACATTGGCGTGGTCGTCATCCAGGCCCAGCACCGTCACCGGCCACCAACGCACCTTGGCCGGATTGCCGGCAATCACCCACACGCCCGGCCCCTTGCCGGCGTCGAACAGCGCGGCCAGCGGCACCTGCAGCCCGGCCTGCGTGCCGGCAGCGGTGCCATCGGGAATGCGGATGCTCACCGTCGTTCCCAACGGCGCCTGCGCGAGCGCACCGTCGAGCACGTAGCGCGCCTCGAAGGTGCGGGTCAGCCGGTCGGCGCTTTCGGACAGCTGGCGCAAGGTGGCCGGCACGCTGACCGCGGCGTTGCCGAACAAGATGGCCTGGGCCACCGAGCCGACCTGCGGGCGCAGGGTTTCCGGCAACTGGATCACCGCCTCGCGCGGCCCGGCATGCGCCAGGCGTACCACCGGCTGGCCAGCTGCGACGACCTGGCCCGGCTCGACCAGAGTTTCCATCACCACGCCGTCGGCATCGGCCAGCAGGTCGGTATAGCGATTGGCATTGCGCGCGACATCGGCCTGCGCCTGGGCGGCGCTCAGCTGCGCCTTGGCCGCATCGGCCGCCGCCTTGATCTGGTCGTAGGCCGAGGCGGAAATGGCGCCGGTGCCGCGCAGGTCGCGATAACGGGCTTCATCTTCGGTGGTCTGCAGGGCACGGGCGCGGGCAGCGGCCACCGCGTCCTGCTGCGCACGCGCGGCCAGTTGCAGATCCACCGGGTCGATGCGCAGCAACGGCTGGCCACGTTTGACGCGCTGGCCGGCGTCGACCAGCCGCTCGGACACCTTGCCGGCGACGCGGAAGCCCAGGTCGCTCTGCACCCGCGCCGCGACGGTGCCGGAGAAACTGCGCGCCGCCGAGCTGGCATCGCCCACCGTGGCCACCCGGACCAGCGGGGTGGCGGTGCGTGGATCAGGCTGCGCCTTTCCGCCGCAGGCAACCAGTGCCAGCGGCAGGACAGACAGGACGAGGGGGGTAACGACGCGGCGCCGAAGCATGGGAATCCCGAAGCGATCTGATGAAGGCTCGCATCCTGGGACTTGTGACCAAATCAGTCAATAGTCACAAACAACTTTTAGGGTGACAGGCTGCGCAGGACCAAGCCCGACAACAGCGCAGGCATCTCTTCGATGTGCTCCAGGCTGTATTGCAGCATTGCCGGATTCATGTACGGGCGCAGTACCGCGTAGACGGCCTGGGCGGCCTCGTCCAGCGGCGTCTTGCGCTCGAAATCGCCATTGAGGCGGCCCTGCTGCAGCACATCGTGCACCAGTTTCTGCATGCGGACCTCGTAGGCGATGACCGATTGCCAGCGCTCGCTTGCTGCCGATGCGGCAATTTCGTAGAGCTTGCGATCCTGGAAGCACAAGCGCAGGCTGGCTTCGGTCATCACCTTGAAAAGTCTACGGATTTTCTCAGGCGCCTGGTCGGTTTCGTCCATCGCGGCGCAGACCTCGGTCTCGATCTGGCGCATGCAGTTGGTACAGATCGACTCGCCGATGGCCTGCTTGGACTCGAAGAACTTGTAGATGTAGGCCTTGGAGAACCCGATCGCCTTGGCCAGGTCCGAAACGGATGTCTTCTCATAGCCATAGCGGCTGAAGTGGTCGGTGGCGGCAACGACGATCTGGTCGCGCACGTCATGATCGACCGGACCTCGGCCTGAAACGGGGTAGCTGGATGCGTTATTCATTTCGACAGCTTAGCGCCGTCGCCCCCGACTTACAAAAGTGACCATTTCGTATTAAAGTCACTCAACATCTCCGCCACTCTGGTTTCGTCATGCCGTCACTCCGCACCCTTGCAGCGCTCATTGCCTCCAGCCTGGCCGCAGGCTGCGCGGTCGGCCCCAACTACGCCCGCCCGGACGCGCCGTTGCCGGACCACTACATCGGCCAGGCGGAAGTCGCTGAACGGCAGGCAACCGCGCGGGCGGATCTGGCCACCTGGTGGAACGGCTTCAACGACCCGGACCTGAGCCGCTATGTCACCGCCGCACTGGCGCAGAATCTCGACCTGGCCCAGGCCACCGCACGCGTCACCCAGGCCCGCGCCGGGCTGACCGCCGCCACCGCCGCGCTGCTGCCTTCGGGCAACATCAGCGGCAACGCGACCCGCGCCTACCAGTCGCTGGAAACGCCGCTCGGCCAGGTGATCAGCAGCACGCCCAACTTCGACCGCTACGCGACGCTCTACGAGGCCAACCTGGGCGCGAGCTGGGAACTTGACCTGTTCGGCGGCCTGCGTCGCGGGCGCCAGGCCGCGCTGGCCGATTACCAGGCCAGCGAAGCCGGTGCCGCCGCCACCCGCCTGGCGGTGGCGGCGCAGACCGCCGATATCTACATCAGCATCCGCGGCCTGCAGGGGCGGCTGGAGGTGGCGCAGCGCCAGGTCGCCACCCAGCAGGGGCTGGTGTCGATGGTGACGCTGCTGCATGGCAAGGGACTGGCGCCCGAGCTGCAACTCCACCAGGCGCAAGGCGCGCTTGCGCAGGCGCAGGCGTCGGTGCCCGGCATCGAAAGTGGCCTAGTCGCGGCGATGAACGCCCTGGACGTGATGTTGGGTATGCCGCCCGGCACGCACCGAGCGGAACTGGCCGCCAGCAAGCCGATTCCGCTTGCACCGCAGATCGCCGACAGCGGCTCGCCGGCCGACCTGCTGCGCCGACGTCCCGACCTGATCGTGGCCGAGCGCCGCCTGGCTGCGTCCAATGCGCGCATCGGCGTGGCGATGTCCGAGTACTACCCCAAGTTCTCGCTCAGCGGCCTGCTCGGCAGCGCCACGGCCATCTCCGGCGGCAACCTGTTCACCGGCAATGCCGCGCAGTCGTCCGGTGTGCTGGGGCTGCGCTGGCGGCTGTTCGACTTCGGCCGCATCAATGCGCAGATCGCCCAGGCCAAGGGTCAGGAGGCCGAACAACTGGCGGCGTATCGCCTGGCCGTGTTGCGCGCCACCGAGGATGTCGAAAATGCGTTCACCGCGCTGGTCAAGCGCGAGCAGCAGGCAGCGGTGCTGTCACAGGGAGTGGATGCACTCGGCAAGGCGCGTGGCGCATCGGCCCTGGCCTATGAGAAAGGCACGGTGAGCCTGATCGAAGTGTTGAATGCCGACGACACGCTGCTGCGCGCGTCCGATGCACAGGTGCAGGCGCGCACGGACGCGGCGCGCAGTGCGGTGGCCGCCTTCAAGGCGCTGGGCGGTGGCTGGCACTCCAATGCCGCCGCGGTTGCGGTGCAACAGTCGTCACCGCGGTAACGTCGACACAGACAAGATGCGGCCATGCAATCGCCGACCGCGGCCATTGCATGACATCGGCACGCGCGGTTCGCTCGCGTTAGACGCACCCCATGCGCTTCCCCGGTGAGAACTCCGTGTGCTCGGCGCAGCATTGGTGCTGATGGTGGCTATGCATTGCCTGCATTCTGCGAATGTGCGCCCCTGGCCAGGCCGCATCGGTGTTGATGCTGTCGCGTGAGCGATGCGATGCCACCGCTAGCGTGGCATCGCGCACCGTATCGGCGCTCTAGTGCGCGTGGAATCGAATGCCTCGATCGATCGCGCATTGATACGCCAGCAATGGCCCGCGTTGCTGCAGGCTCGGCAGGTCGTACATGTAGGTGGTCAACCGCACCCGGTTGTCCGCGCCAACCTGATAGCGCTGGAACTGCTGGAAAGGCCGGCCATCGCTGCTGGCGGCAATGAACTGCGTATCGGAAAACGCCAGCGTTCCATCGGCGGTCAACCGGTACGCACCGATGCGCACGCCGCCGCGGCTCTGGCTGGATGCGGTCCCCGCCTCGGCCGTGCAGCGCGACAGATCCACCGACACCGCAACCGCGCGCCCCGCTTCCAGCGCATCGATCAAGCTGGCCTGGCTGCTCAACGATTCGGTGGCGAACGCAGGCAGCGCCGCGCTGCATAGCGCGGCGACAACGAGTGAAAAGCCTGGATGTGACGGCATGCGGGTTTCCTCGACAAGTCAGTGGCGGGATATGTGAATTGCAGCATTCGCGAGTTGAAACAGTTGCAACCACTGCAGGCTGCAGTGCACGCGATGGCGCTGCTGCAGTCCGCAGTCGTCACGGTGCAATGCACTCAATCGGCGTGGAAGCGGATGCCTTGATTGATCGTGCATTGATACGCCAGCACCGGCCCGCGTTGCTGCAGTCCCGGCAGGTCGTACATGTAGGTGGTGAAACGCACGCTGCCATCCGGGCGCAGCTGATAACGCATGAACTGCTGGATCGGCTTGCCATCGTTGGCCACGGTGAAATGCGAGCCGGAGAACGCGGCGGTGCCGTCCTCGGTGATGCGATAGGCATCGATATGGCGGCCGCCACGGGTCTGCGTGACCGGCGTGCCTTGTTCGGGTGTGCAGCGGCCAAGGTCGGTGGTCAGGCTGACGTCGTAACCGGATTCCAGGGCTGCAAGCACTTCGGCGCGGGTATTGAGCGATTCGCTGGCCCAGGCGGGCAGCGTGCAGGCGCACAGCGTGGCGAGCAAGGCAGCGGGAGCAAGACGGGGCATGGCAGACTCCAGGCAGACGAGGGAATGAAGCGGTCTGGACTGTAATCAGCCCAGTCCGATCAACATGACCTAGTCCTGTCTGCACCGGTGCAATGCGCTACGCATCACGCTGCATGATTGCGCTGCTTGGCGAAGTCGAGGCGAGATTGCGGGATGCGGGCTATGCCTGCGCGCGCAGAGGCTGCTGATGGGCGATCGAACGTGCTTGTTGCTAACGGCAGACGTTGGGAGCATCACGCAAGGAGCTTACTCCTGCGCAGTGAGGAGCTCGCACCAACCAAACTCGGGTTCCCGATGGAAGGCGCGACAAGGCCCCTCTCCCGTCGGCAGAGGAATTGGGATGACGGCAAGAAGCGCAGCTGTTCGCCTCGTCCAGCTGCACGAGGCTGCGCGCGTCCCCTCATCCGGCGCTGACGCGCCACCTTGTCCCGATGGGAGAAGGATGCAGAGCCGCTCTGCCGTCGGGAGAGGAATCAGGGTGAGGGTAAGGCCACCTACAAGCGCGCATTTACCTCCCTCGGCAGTGGCTCCGGCTCTGGCTGTAACGCCGGCATCGCGCCCAACAACAAGCGCTCGGCCAATGCACGCGTGGCCACGCGCAACTCCGGCACCGCGGTGATTTCCCAATAGCGCCCACGCAATAACGGACCCACGCAATACAGCCCCTGCACGACCTGCCCCGCGCCATCGCGCACGCGCAGTTGCGCATCGGTGTCCACCCCCAGGCCCAGCGGATCGGCGCGCAACAGGCCGGCTTCGCGCATACCGGCAATCAGTGGATCGCTGGTACGGTCGATATCGGTGTCCAGACCGGTAGCGCGGATCACCGCATCGAAGCGTTGCGTCTGCGCATCGGCAGCCGCACGCGGACGGATCACCGCCTCCACGCCATCGGGTACCCAGCGCGCACGCAGCAGCCGCGCCGCGACGATCTGCAATTGGCCGGAAGCCTGCAACTGCTGCAAGTGCTCGGCCGCACCCGGCGCGACCCGATGCCGCGCCACTTCCCAATAGGGGCGCAGATGCCGCAGGAAGCGTGCACGCTGCGCCAGCGCCAGCCGCTGCCACAGCGGCTGCAGATGCGGGCGCAGCGCATCCACCACGCGACGCCAATCGTCCACCACCGCGCTGAGCTGTCGTACACCGCGCAGCAGCCCGCGCAGATCCGCATCCTTGAGCGCGCGCTGCAGATGCGGCGGCAATTCCAGCGGCGCGCCGGGCTGACGCAGATGCGCCTGCGGGGCCAATCCACGGCGCGAAATCGCCAGCATGCGGCCGCGGTGCCCGCGTGCGTGCAGGGTCAACGCCACATCCACCATGGTCAACCCGGTGCCCACGATCAGCACGTCATCGTCCGGCCCCAGCCGCGACAATGCATCGCCCTGCCATGGCCAGCCGATGTACCGCGCATGCACGCTCAGACGCGGGCCGATACCGGCCAGCGCCTGCGGCTGCAGCGCACCGACCGCCAGCACCACGCGGTCGCTATGGAAGGCGTCGCCGTTTGCAAGAAACACACGAAAACCGCGACGCGCGCGCTCCACCGCCACCGCTTCCTGCGACAGCCGCATCACCGATGCCTGCGCACCGCTGACGGCCGCGTCCAGCTCGCTGCGGAGATAGTCGCCGTAGGCAAGGCGCGGCAGGAATTCCAGCCGCCCGCTCTCGCCCAGATGCAGGGTATCGGCGAAGGCCCCGGGTGCCTGCGCGTCGATGCCCAGATCCTTGGCACGCACGTTGAGCAGATGTTCCGGCCGCGCAGCGCCATAGGCGATGCCGCTGCCGAAGGTCTCGGTGACGCCGACCAGGGTGATGCGCACCTGCGCGTCGGCCGTCTGCGCCAGTGCACGGACCAGCGCGGTGCCGCAGAAGCCGGCGCCGATGACGGTGATATGGGTTTCCATGTGCAACTCCCCACTGAATGACCCGCACGTTGTGCCCGCAGCCCGGCGTGGTTGTGTAAACAAACTGTTAGCGGCGAGCGGCCGGAAAGGCATGAGCTCATCGCCAGCAGTGATGAGGCTTGTGGCGCAGGCCACGCGTGTTGCAGATGGCAGTGAGATGACAGCGGCCGCCACTGCAATCGGCGCTGCCGATGTGGGCTGCAGACGATGGGTTTGGCCTGCGCTGCGCAGTGCCCCGGGGTAGCCGGCGAGGCCGCAGTTTGCTGCGTGGCGGTGCAGCTGCACTGAAGAGGGTCGGGTGTTGCTGCTGTTGCTGTTGCTGTTGCTGTTGCTGTTGCTGTTGCTGGTAGATTTGGAGTGATCTGGATTCTGTGCTGGCGCTGGTAATGCACCGGCGCCATTTTTGTTGGGTGCTTGGGTCAACAAGAAGCCAAGCACCTTGTGGTGTCGGGCGCATGACCCTCCAACGACGTGGACAGCGCCTTGCAGTCTGCTGCGTGCCTGACCCACTGAAGCCTCGCGTGTCCGAATATCCGATGACAGGCACACGCGTCGACCATGTCGCTACCCAGCTGTTCGATAATTGGGGTTTTACGAACTGAGGAACGCCATGTCTCTTTCTGCACACCGTGCGCAACGCGTGTTGATCGCCGGTGGTAGCCGCGGCATCGGCCTGGCGATCGCCGAGGCGTTCGTGCACAGCGGCGCCCGGGTGTCGATCTGCGCGCGCAACGCAGATGGCTTGGCGCAGGCGGCTAAGACCTTGGCAGCCCACGGCGCGCCGGTGCATACCCTGCCCTGCGATCTCGCCGACGCTGCACAGATCCAGACGTACGTGCAGACAGCGGCGCAGGCGCTGGGTGGCCTGGACGTGGTGATCAACAACGCATCCGGCTACGGGCACGGCAACGACGACGCCAGCTGGCAGGCGGGGCTGGAGGTCGACCTGATGGCGGCAGTGCGCTGCAATCGCGCCGCACTGCCGTATCTGCGCAGCAGCGATGCAGCGGTGATCCTCAACATCAGCTCGATCAACGCCCAGCGCCCGACACCGCGGGCCATCGCCTATTCCACCGCAAAGGCGGCGCTCAATTACTACACCACCACGCTCGCCGCCGAACTTGCGCGCGAACGCATCCGCGTCAATGCAATCGCACCGGGTTCCATCGAATTCCCCGAAGGCTTATGGGCACGCCGCCGCGATGAAGAGCCGGAACTGTATGCACGCATTCGCGACAGCATCCCATTCGGCGGATTCGGGCAGGTGCAGCACATTGCCGATGCCGCGTTGTTTCTGGCATCGCCACAAGCGTGCTGGATCACCGGGCAGGTGCTGGCGGTTGATGGCGGCCAGGCGTTGGGCGTGTAGGCCGGGCTGCGCCGGCAAAGATGCCGCTGCCCGTACACCTGTAGGAGCGTGCCTGCGCGCGACGAGGCTCTACCGGTAACGCCTCGTCGCGCTCGGGCGTGCTCCTACGAACGGCAGGCACCTGCGCTCCATGCGACGCGCAGTGACAACCTGCAGCTACGGACGGTGGATCGCTGGCAATCGTTGGGCGTGTAGGCCCGGCTGCGCCGGCGAAGATGCCGCTGCCCGTACACCTGTAGGAGCGTGCCTGCGCGCGACGAGGCTCTACCGGTAACGCCTCGTCGCGCTCGGGCGCGCTCCTACGAACGGCAGGCGCCTGCGCTCCATGCGACGCACAGTGACAACCTGCAGCTACGAACGGTGGATCGCGGGCAACCGTTGGGCGTGTAGGCCGGGCTGCGACGGCAAAGATGCCGCTGCCCGTACACCTGTAGGAGCGTGCCTGCGCGCGACGAGGCTCTACCGGTAACGCCTCGTCGCGCTCGGGCGCGCTCCTACGAACAGCAGGCGCCTGCGCTCCATGCGACGCACAGTGACAACCTGCAGCTACGGACGGTGGATCGAGGGCAGGCGTTGGGCGTGTAGGCCGGGCTGCGCCGGCGAAGATGCCGCTGCCCGTACACCTGTAGGAGCGTGCCTGCGCGCGACGAGGCTCTACCGGTAACGCCTCGTCGCGCTCGGGCGCGCTCCTACGATACAACGGGCACGGCCCTCTATCCGACGCCCTCGCGACGACACGCAAGTGCTGGCTGTGATGGTGAGCAGTCGCCGAGGGAAGCGTATTGCATACGCTGGCAGAGCATGCCCATCTGCCGCACTTGAATCTGTAGGAGCGCGCTGGCGCGCGATGAGGCTGTATCGGTAACGCCTCATCGCGCGCCAGCGCGCTCCTACCAAACGGCGGACAACCAACTCTCTATCCGACTGCCTCGCAACGACGCCGCGTCAGCCCACCAACTCCGCCGCCTCGACGCTATGCTCCCCACGCGCCGGCGCCAGCGCGGCGCCCACCATCGCCGCGGCGATGCATTCGGCCGGGTTGATGCGATAGCGGCGTGGCAGCAGCGGGCCAAGCGCGCCCAGCACCAGGCTGCCGATATGCTCGCCGGTGCGGCGTTCTTCGCGCTCGCCGCCGATCAGCCCGGGCCGCACGAAGGTCAGCGAGGGAAAGCCGATGGTACGCAGATCGCGCTCCAGTTCGCCCTTGACGCGGTTGTAGAAAATCCGCGAGTGCGCATCGGCGCCGGCCGCCGAATTCAACACGAATACCGAGGTACCTTGCGCGCAGGCAGCACGCGCCAGCGCCAGGGGGTAATCGTGGTCGACGCGGTAAAACGCCTCGCGCGAGCCGGCCTGCTTCATGGTGCTGCCCAGCGCGCAGATGGCCGCCTCCATGCGCGGTGCGGTCCAGTGCTCCAGGCGCTCGAAGTCGATCACCTGGTTACGCAACTTGGGGTGGATCTGCGTCAGTGGCCGACGCGTCAACGCCACCACGCCCGTGCAGCGCGCATCGGCGAGCAGCAGCTGCAAGACCTGTTTACCGACCAGACCGGTCGCCCCTGCCAACAACACATCCATCAGTGCGCCCCTGCCATCAGCGTGCGCCCTCGGAGACGATGCGCGCACTGCTGGCGATGCGGTCGCGCTCCACCGCGAGCAAGGTCAACGAGTGCGCCGGCGCCTTCCATTCGCTGCCGCCGGCAACCACGCGGCCGCCATGACGTGCGGTATCGACCAGCACGCGCCAGTGTTCGTCGTGCATGGCCGGCAGCGTGAACGACACAGTGGTGGATGCCGCATTGATCAGCATCAGCAAGGTAACGTTGGCGGCAATCTCGCGCAGGCCGGTGGTTGGCGAGCGCCCATCCAGGCGCAGCATCAATGCGCGCGCTTCCGGGTCGTGCCAGCCGGCCTCGTCCATCTCGGTGCCGTTGGGCGCCAGCCAGGTGAGATCCTTCAGGCCCAGTGCTTCGTCGAACTTGCCGTCGAAGAAACGTGCGCGATGCAGCAACGGATAACGCTGACGGATGCGGATCAAGCGACGCACGAACGCGGCCTGGTCGGCCGCCGCTGCCTTGGTCGCTGCGGTCCAGTCGATCCAGGTCAGCTCGTTGTCCTGGCAATACGCGTTGTTGTTGCCGTTCTGGCTGTGGCCGAACTCATCACCGGCCAGCAGCATCGGCGTGCCTTGCGACAGCAACAACGTGGCGAGCAGGTTGCGCATCTGCTGACGACGCAGCTGCTTGATCGCCGGGTCGTTGGTCTCGCCCTCGACTCCGTAATTGGCCGAGATGTTGTGGTCGCTGCCGTCCCTGCCCTCCTCGCCATTGGCCAGGTTGTGCTTGCCCTCGTAACTGACCAGATCGCGCAGGGTGAAACCATCGTGCGCGGTGACGAAGTTGACCGAGGCAGTGGGGCGGCGGCCGCTATGGTTGAACAGGTCGGCCGAGCCGGTCAGGCGCGTGGCCAGCTCGGCGAGCTGCCCGCCATCGCCACGCCAGAACGCACGCACGTTGTCGCGGAACTTGTCGTTCCATTCCACCCAGCCCGGCGGAAAATTGCCGACCTGGTAGCCGCCCGGGCCGATATCCCAGGGCTCGGAAATCAGCTTGGTCTGGCTCAGCACCGGGTCCTGGCGCACCGCATCGAGAAAGCTGCCCGAGGGATCGAAGCCGTAACGCTCGCGCCCGAGGATGGTAGCCAGGTCGAAGCGGAAACCATCGACATGCATTTCCTGCACCCAGTAACGCAACGAATCCATCACCATGCGCAGCGCGCCGACGTTGGTCAGATCGAAGGTGTTCCCGGTGCCGGTGTCGTTGATGTAGAAGCGGCGATCGTCGGCCAGGCGGTAGTAGCTGGCGTTGTCGATGCCCTTGAACGACAGCGTCGGCCCCAGTTCGTTGCCTTCGGCGGTGTGGTTGTAGACCACGTCCAGCAGCACTTCCAGGCCGGCGTGATGCAGCCGCGCCACCATCTGCTTGAACTCGGCCACGGTGCGCGTGGACATGTAGCGGCCCTGCGGCGCAAAGAACCCGAGCGTGTTGTAGCCCCAGTAATTGCGCAGGCCTTTTTCCAGCAGGTACTGGTCGTCGACGAATGCGTGGACGGGCAGCAGTTCCACCGCAGTGACGCCGAGCGAGCTGATATGGTCGATCAGTTCATCGGTCTTCAATGCGGAAAAGGTGCCGCGTTCTTCCGGCGGCACCGCCGGGTGCAGCATGCTCAGCCCACGCACGTGCGCCTCGTAGATCACCGTGCGATTCCACGGCGTCTGCGGTGGGCGGTCCTGGCCCCAGGTGAAGGCCGGATCGATCACTGCGGACTTGGGCATGAACGCAGCACTGTCGCGGCGATCGAAGCTCAGGTCCTTGTCGCGATGACCGATGGTGTAGCCGAACAGGTGCGGCGCCCATTTGAGTTCGCCGACGATCTGCTTGGCATACGGGTCCAGCAGCAGCTTGTTGTGGTTGAAGCGATGCCCGGCCTCGGGCGCGTATGGACCATGCACGCGATAGCCGTACAACTGGCCCGGGCGCGCATCGGGCAGATAGCCGTGCCAGACCTCGTCGGTGTACTCGGGCAGGGCAAGGCGTTCCTGCTCGCGGCCACGCTCGTCGAACAGGCACAATTCCACGCGCGTGGCGTTGCGCGAATACAGCGCAAAATTGACGCCCAGACCATCCCAGGTGGCGCCGAGCGGGTTGGGACGGCCTTCGCGGATGCGCGAGCGCTGAGTGAACTTGCGAGTGGCCATCGGTGACTCCTTAGAACGGTGAACTCAAGACAGTGCGCGGTGTGCGGCTGCGCCGGGCTGTGCACGCCTGCATGGGCGCACGGCACGGCCCATGCAAGGTGGCAGAGACGGTGTTACTGGCGCGCAGTGATCGGCGTGGCCGCGTGCTCGGCGGCCTGCTCGGCCGCGCGTTCTTCGGCATCCACCAGCCGCTCGGCCATGGCCCAGTGGCGGTCCGCATGCCCGTCCGGGCGGCCTTCGGCCTCCCAGATCTCCTGTGCCAACTGGCGAAGCCGCGCTTGCCGTTCCGTGTCATTCATTGCGTACATTTGCCTCGGGGTCGTTTATGGGGTCAACAACACTGCCACCGGCGCACGTGCAAAGACCGTGGACATCGCCACGCGGCCGCGCTGCGGCTGCAGCGTGCTGCCGTCGAGCACATTACGGTATGTGGCTTCCGGCAATGCCAACGACGCCTGACCCCAGCTGGCCGGCGGCACCAGCAACGGCAGATCGCCGTCGCTGTGGATGCCTGCGCCCAGCCGGGTGACGGCCACCACCAACGACTGGCTGCGGTACTGACGACGGAATGCCAGCACCTGCGCATCTCCGCCGGCCGCAACGCTCAAGGGTTGGTAATCGCCCTTCGCAAACAGCGCCGGATGTTCGCCGCGCAGCTGCAGCAGCACGGCGGTCAGACGCGCCTTGACTGCGCCATCGCGCCAGCTGCGCAGCAAGGTAGTGAAGTCGCGTGTCTGCTCCAGCCAGCGCTGACGCTGCGCATAATCGACCGGGCGGCGGTTGTCCGGGTCCACCAGCGACAGGTCCCAGCCCTCGGTGCCCTGATACAGGTCGGGCACGCCGGGCACGGTCAGGCGCAAGGTGGTCTGCACCAGCGAATTGCGCGCACCGGCCGCCGCGATATGGTTGCTGGCACGTAGCAGCGCGCGGCGCAGCGGCAACCCGGCGCGGCTGGTCAGCACCTGCTCCACGGTAGCCTGCACGGCCTGTTCGTACTCGGCAGAGCCGTCGGTCCAGCTGGTATGCAACTTGGCTTCGCGCACCGCCTTGAGCAGCCACTGCGCCACGCGCTCGGCATAGACAGCAAGCGGCTCCGCCTGGTCGGCGCCCAACCCGATGGGCCAGGCCGCTACCAGCGTCTGCCACAGCATCTGCTGGTCGCCACCGGCCAGCGCCGGCGACTCCAGCGTCTCGGCCAGGGCGTCGAACTGGGTGCTCTGCTCGGCCCACCACTTCGGCTGCTCGGACAGCACCGCCAGCCGCATGCGCAGGTCCTCGCCACGCTTGTGATCGTGGGTGGCAGTGGCCAGCAGCGCGCGCGGGTAGTGCCTGGCGCGTTCTTGATTCTGCGCGTGGAATTCGGCGGCCTCGTTGGCGAAATGGGTCGGGTGGCTGCCGACCTCGTTGCGCGACAACAGCACGCCATGCCGGTAGAACGCGGTGTCTTCCACGGCCTTGGCGTTGAGCGGTGCGGACAGCTGCTCCACCCGACGACGCAGGATGCGGCGCAAGGCGATCTGCGCGCGGTCGGCGCCGGCATCGTCCAGCAACCAGCGCTCGATGGCGTCCACAGCCGCTACGATTGCCTCGGGCATGCCTTCGCGGGCACGCGCGGCAGTGGCGCGCAGGCGCTCCGCCTCGCTGCCGGTGATGCCCTGGGTGCCGGCATAGGTGCGATACACCGGAAACCAGCGCAGCAGCACACACAGGCCGCGTGCCAGCATCTGCGGGCTGAACTCGCGCGTGGGCGGGTCCAGGTGCGCCAATGCCGACAACGCGCCCACCGCGCGATTGAATTCGGTCTGCAGCGGGCCGCGCAGGATTTCGTCGCGGGCCACGCGTTCTTCCTGCGCAAAGTCGCCGCTACGTCCGCTCACGCGTTGCCAGGCACGCGCCAGCGGCTTGAAACCGGCCGCGTCATGCAGCACGCCACCGACCTGGTCCATGAAGTCGTAACCGGTGGTGCCATCGCAGGGCCAGTCCGCCGGCAGGTGCTCGCCGGGGGCCAGGATCTTTTCCAGATACAGGCCCAGCGTGCCGGGCTTGAGCCCACGCGTGCGCCCGGCCGCATCCAGCCGGCTGCGCAGCTTGCGCACATAGCCGGTGGGGTCGGTAAGCCCGTCCACATGATCGATGCGCAGGCCGTCCAGATGCCCTTCGGCCACCAACCGCAGCGGCAGCGCATGCACGGCGTCGAACACCGCCGGCAGCTCCACCCGCAACGCCACCAGCGAGGTGATGTCGAAGAAGCGGCGGTAATTGAGCATGTCGTTGCCCACGCGCCACCAGTTCAACCGATACGGTTGGCGTTCGATCAACTTGTGCAGGCGGCCATCGCCGCGCTTGGCGCCGTCGTTGTAGTCGCGCAGCCATTGCGCCCGTGCAGATGCTTCCGGGATCTCCAGCGTCTGCGGGCGGATCGGATAGCGTTGGTCGTAATGTGCCAGTGCCGCGCTGCCGTCGTCTTCGATCACCAGGGTGATCAGGCCTTCGGCCAGCGCGGTGGCGTACGGGCGGTCCAGCACGGCCAGCCACAACTTTCCATCGCGGCCAGGCGCGCGCCAATCGATGTCGAACCAGTCGGCATGCCTGGCACTGCGGCCGTGGCGCAACACGTCCCACCACCAGGCGTTTTGCGCGTGGGTGGCCATGTGATTGGGCACGATGTCGGCGATCAGGCCCATGCCGTGTTCGCGCGCGGCCTGCGACAGGGCGACGAGCGCGTCTTCGCCGCCGAGCTCGGGATTGACCACGGTCGGGTCGATATTGTCGTAGCCGTGCGTGGAGCCCGGCACCGCGGTGCCGATCGGCGACAGGTAGAGATGGCTGATGCCAAGGCCGGCGTAGTACGGCACCTGCGCGAGCGCATCGTGCAGGGTGAAGCCGGCATGCAGCTGCAGGCGGGCGGTGGCGCGAAGCTCGATCATGGCTGTGGTTCCGAAACGGCCGCGACGCGACGCGCCTCGGCAAAGCCCTGCAGCGCCGTAGTCAGGCGCGCATGCGGCAAGGGATCGGGCAGGCGTCGACGCCAGTTGGGATGGACTTCGACGGTGCCCGGCAGATTGGGTTGTTCGTCCAGCGCCAGTGCGTCTTCCACCGGCAGCAGGGCCAGCGGCGAGACGCTGCCGGCAGTGAAGCGCAGCGCACCCAGCAGCGGGTCGTCCGCCGCGCTGAGTCCGGTGTGTTCGACCGCTGCGTCCAGCCGCGCGACGTCCTGGGTGCGGGCCGTGGCATCGTCCTTGGCCTGCGCGGGCTGGATCAGCTCCAGCCTGCGTCGCCAATCGATATCGCGGCCTTCGCGCCAGCCGGTCAGTGTGGGCAGGTCGTGCGTTGTGGTGGTGGCCACCGCATCCGGCCGCCATAGCGCCGGCGACACGAAGGCGCCGTCGTCGTCGCGGGTGAACATCAGCACATCGATGCCCATCACCCCGCGCCGCGAGAGTTCTTCGCGGATGCCCGGCGGCACCACGCCCAGATCCTCGCCAATGACAATGGCGCGGTGACGCCACGATTCCAGCGCCAGCAGATTGAGCAGGTCGTGCAACGGATACGCCAGATAGGCGCCTTCGTTGGAGCTGGCGCCGTTGGGCACCACCCAAAGCCGTAGCAGGCCAAGAATGTGATCGATGCGGATCCCGCCGCGATCGCGCAGCACCGCGCGCAGCAGTGCGATGTACGGCGCAAACCCGCTACGCCGCAATGCGGTGGGCGAATACGCACCGATGCCCCAATGCTGACCGTCGGCATTGAAGGCATCCGGTGGCGCGCCCAGCACCAGGCCACGCAGCACGGTGTCTGCAGCCGCTGCGGCTTCGGCGCCATTGGGATCGAAGCCGACCGCCAGATCGGCGATCAACCCGATCTTCATGCCGCGCTCGTGCGCTTCGCGCTGCGCATCGGACCAGCTGCGCGCCGCCAGCCATTGGGTGAATACATGCAGCTGCGGATCGTTGTCGCCGAAATCCTTGGCGGCGAACCGTGCGAACCCGTCCAGCGCCGCCCCGCCTTCCGTGCGGAAGGCGAGCAGGTCGGCATGGTCCGGCGCCACGCGCGTATGCAGATGGCGCAACAGTTCCCACTTGGCCTGCGCCGAGGCTGGCCAATCGATCAATGCGTTGGTGTGCAGCGTATCGAACCGCTGGCGCAGGCCTGCCACGTCGTCGATGGCCTCCAGTGCCAGCTCGCCCAGCACGCGGACCGGGGCGGCATGCAGGGGATCGAAAAAGCGTCGGTCGCTGGGCGAATACGGGCTGTAACCGCCGGTGACCGGTCGCGAGGCGTGCACCGGGCTCAACGCCAGCGCATCGGCGCCGGCCAGCGCTGCGTGCCGCAGCCATTCCACAGCGCCGGCAGCATCGCCGATACCGCCGTCATCGAGGCTGCAGGCCGAATACACCTGCAACGCCATGCCCCAGGCACGCGGCGACGGCTGCGCGCAGGCGTCGGCCACGCTGAAGCAGCGTTGCGGCGCAACCGCTACCTGCTGGGTCAGCGCACCGATCTGCAGCGTCCAGTAGCCATAGCGCTGTGGTGCGAGCAACTGCCCCTGCGCATCCGCACGCGCCGGTTCGCTGGCGCCGCTGTCATCGGTCCAGCGGCCACTGGCATTGGCGGCAACGCGCAACGGCAGCGGCTCGCCCACCTGCACGGTGAGCAGCGCTGCCGGTTCGGCTGCCTGCGCCTGGCAGCGCCGCAGGCTGTCTTCGCGTTGTGCGGCAGTGGCCGACGGGAATTGCAGGGCGGTCAGCACTGCCTGCACCGACTGCTCGGACACCTGCCGTGGCTGGTCGCTGGCATCCACCCAATCCACCATCACCCCGGCTGCCGCGGCCAGGGTGTGCAGGGTGTTGGTGCTCATGTGCGGTCCTCGTGCCAGGCGATGAAACCGTCGACCGGCAACTGCTGCGCGGAGGCATCGAGGTTTTCGGCAAATGCCACACGCCCGCGCAGTGGCGGCAGCGGAACGGCCGCGCTGCCGACGTTGAAGGCGATATGCCACAGGCCATCCGGCAGTTCCCAGGTGGCGGTGAGTGCGCCCTCGGCCAGCACGCTGGCGCGTATCGCGCGCGCCTCGGCAAGGCCGGGCACCAGCCACTGCCGACGCACGCCCAGCAGCGCGGTGAACCACGCTGCCCACTGCGCGCCGTCGCCGTGCGCGGCATCGTCGATCGGCGAGCGCGAAGCGGCGAAGGTGGCGTGGCTGTTGGGGTCGGGAATGGTGGCGCGCTGCGCTTCGTCGGCGAATGCGGCGAAGTGCGCAAACTCGCGACGGCGCCCTTCGCGCACCGCATCGTCCAGCGGCGGGCCGAAGTCGGTGAAGAACAGGAACGGCTGCTTCGCGCCCCATGGCTCGCCCATGAAGAACAGCGGGATCATCGGCGTCAACGCGGTCAACGCCAGCGCTGCGCGCAGGCGTTGCGGCGAGACCAGCACGGTCAGCCGCTCGCCACGCGCGCGGTTGCCGATCTGGTCGTGGTTCTGCGCAAACACCACGAACTTGTGCGGCGGCAGCGCCCCGCTCGGCTCGCCACGCACATGCCCGCGCGGGTCAGGCTCGCCCTGGTAGGCGAAGCCTTCGCCGAGCACGCGCGCCAGGTGCTCGGTGGGCTTGTCGGCGAAGGCGGCGTAATAGCCTTCGGCTTCGCCGGTCAACAGCACATGCAGGGCGTTGTGGAAATCGTCGTCCCACTGCGCGGTGTAGCCGCGCTGCAGCTGCGAGGCCTGGTTGGCCTCGTTTTCCAGCACCAGATGCACATGGCGGCCGGCCGGCAGGCTGGCCTGCACGGTCTGCCGCAGGGTATCCAGGAAAGCATTCGGGGTGATCGCGTGCACCGCATCCAGGCGCAGGCCGTCGAAGCCGTATTCGTGCAGCCACATCAGCGCATTGTCGAGAAAGTAACGCTGCACCTGCGGCTTGCGGAAATCGATCGCCGCGCCCCAGGGCGTGGGCTTGTCCTCGTTGAAGAACGGGGCCGCATAGCTGTGCAGGTAATTGCCGTCCGGGCCGAAGTGGTTGTAGACCACATCCAGCAACACCATCAGGCCGTAGCCGTGCGCGGCGTCGATCAATGCCTTCAGTTCGTCCGGGGTGCCATAGGCGTCGGCCGGCGCATACGGCAGCACGCCGTCGTAGCCCCAGTTATGCGCGCCCGGGAACGCGCTCAACGGCATCAGTTCGATCGCGGTGATGCCCATTGCCGCCAGCTGCGGCAATTGCGCCTGCACGCCGGCATAGCCGCCGCAGGTGCCCACGTGCAGTTCGTAGATCACCGCCTCGTCCCATGGACGGCCCTGCCACTGCGTGTTGCTCCAACGATAGCTGTCGGTGGGCTGCACCGCGCTGGGGCCGTGCACGCCATCGGGCTGCCAGCGCGAGGCCGGGTCGGGTACCGGCTCGCCGCCATCCACGCTGTAGCGATAACGCGCGGTGGCCGCGCAGGCCAGGGTGGCGGCGAAGAACCCGTCCTGCCCGGCCTGCAACGCGCTGCGCGTGCCGTCGTCGAAGACCACCTCCACGCGCGTTGCGTCCGGTGCCCAGAGCGCGAAGCGCACCTGTCCCTCACCCGCTGGCCAGGCGCCCCAGGCCGGGATGATGTCGTTGCGCTGCTTCATTGTTATTTCTCCGCTTGCAGGTAGATCGTGGCCAGCGGCGGCAGGGTCAGGCGCAGACGCTGCGCATGCCCATGCATGCCCGTCGGCTCGGTCGCAAGGCGACCGCTGTTGCCGAGGTTGCTGCCGCCGTAGTGGGCACTGTCGGTGTTGAGGATTTCGCGCCAGCTGCCGGCACGCGGCACGCCAACGCGGTAGTCGTGGTGCGGTTGCGGGGTGAGGTTGCTCACCGCCAGCAGGGGTGCGCCGCCCTCGGGGTCGTGGCGGATGAACGCCAGTACGCTGTTGCGCGCGTCGTCAGCCACGCTCCAGTCGAAGCCCTCGGCACGATGCGTGCCTCGGTAGAGCGCCGGCACGCGGCGCAAGGTGGCATTGAGATCGCCAACCAATTGCTGCACGCCGCGATGGGGTGCGCCGTCGAGCAGATGCCAGTCCAGCGACTGATCGTGATTCCAGTCGGCCCACTGGCCGAACTCGGCCCCCATGAACACCAGCTTGTCTCCCGGATGCGCCCACATCAGCGCCAGGTACGCGCGCAGGTTGGCAAAGCGCCGCCAGTCGTCGCCGGGCATCTGCCCCAGCAGGCCGCCGGTGCCATGCACCACCTCGTCGTGCGAGAGCGGCAACACAAAACGCTCGGAGAACGCATACACCAGGCCGAAGGTGAGCTGGCTGTGGTGCTGCGCACGCTCGGCCGGATCGCGCTGCATGTAGCTCAGCGTGTCGTGCATCCAGCCCATGTTCCATTTGTGGGTGAAGCCCAGGCCGCCCTCGCTGATCGGCGCGGTCACGCCCGGCCAGGCGGTGGACTCTTCGGCGATGGTCAGCACACCGGGAAAGCGCGTGGCGATCTCGCTGTTGAGCTGGCGCAGGAAGGCGACGGCCTCCAGGTTCTCGCGGCCGCCGTGCGCGTTGGGGACCCACTCGCCTTCGGCGCGGCCGTAGTCGCGATACAGCATCGAGGCCACCGCATCCACGCGCAGGCCGTCGAGGTGGTAATGGTCGATCCACTCCAGCGCGCTGCCCTGCAGGAACGCCGTCACTTCGGGCCGGCCGTAGTTGTAGATCAGCGTATTCCAGTCGCGGTGCATGCCTTCGCGGGGGTCGGCATGCTCGTACAGCGCGGCACCGTCGAACTGCGCCAGGCCATGTGCGTCGCTCGGGAAGTGCGCGCTGACCCAGTCCAGGATCACGCCGATGCCGGCGCGATGGCAGGCATCGACGAATTGCGCAAAGCCATCCGGGCTGCCATGGCGCGCGGTGGGCGCGTACAGGCCCAGCGGCTGGTAGCCCCACGACCCGCCGAACGGATGTTCGGTGATCGGCAGCAACTCGATATGGGTGAAGCCCAGCCGCTGGACGTACGGGATCAGCTCACGGGCCAGGCCGGCCCAGTCCAGCGGCTGGTCGTTCCCGTCGCGACGCCACGAGGCGGCATGCACTTCGTAGATGGACAGCGGCGCCGACGGCGCCTGCACCGAACGCCTGGCCATCCATTCGGCATCGGTCCACGCAAACGCGGCGCCACCGGGCACCACCGAGGCGGTGGCCGGCGGCAGCTCGCTCTGCCGCGCAACCGGGTCGGCCTTGAGCAGCACACGGCCGTCGGCGGCAGTGATGGCGTACTTGTAGCGGGCGCCGGCTTCCACACGCGGCAGGAACAATTCCCAGATGCCGCCGATGCGTTGCCGCATCGGATGCCGCCGCACGTCCCAGCCATTGAAATCACCGACCACTGCAACCCGCTGCGCATGCGGCGCCCAGACCGCAAAGCGCACACCCGGCACATCGGCGCAGCGCAGATGCTGCGCGCCCAATGCGTTGCGCAATGCCTGCCCGTCGCCAGCGGCGATCTGCAGCAGCAACGATTCGTCCAGCGTCGGGGCAAACGCGTACGGGTCTTCGATCTCCTGCACCAGATCCGGCCAGACGATGCGCAGCCGGTATGGCCCATCGACTGCCAGCTCGCCTTCGAACACGCCACCGACCGCGCCGACCTGCATGCGCGCCAGCAACTTGCCGCGTGGATCGATCAGGCCCATCGCCTCGGCACCGGGCGCCAGGACCCGAACGCGGCGGCGGCCATCGGCCTGCAGGTGCGGGCCCAGCACCGCGAATGCGTCGGTAGGCGCTGCATCGGCCAGCGCCTGCAAGGCAGGCGCGCTGTCAGAGACTTCTTCCGTGATCACACCTTCGCCTTCCGTTCCCTGCCCTTGCACGCCCAACCGTTCGCTCATGACACCGCCGCAAGCGCAGGTGCGGTTGCGGCGGTGTGCTCATAAAGGGACAGATATTTCTTGCCGGCCACATCCCAGCCGCTGGGGCGCAGCATGGCCGCGCGGCGCATGGCAGACAGCAGGCTGGGCAGGCGGAAGGTACGGAACGCGCGTTCCAGGCAGCGGCGCAAGGCCTCCACACTGGCATGCTGGAACAGGAAGCCGGTGACGCCGTCGTCCACGGTGTCGATCAGCCCGCCGGTGGCATGCGCGATCGGCAGGCAGCCAAAGCGCTGTGCATACATCTGGCTCAGGCCGCATGGCTCGAAGCGCGACGGCATCAGCAGGAAGTCGGCACCGGCGAACATGCGCCGCGCCAGGCCTTCCTCAAAACCGATGAAGGCACCGACCTGGCCGGGGTACCGACGGGTCAGCTCGGCCACCTGTTGTTCGATCTCCGGCTCGCCGCCGCCGATCACCGCGATCTGGCCACCGGCCGCCACGATCTGCGGGGCAACCTCGCAGATCAGGTCCAGGCCCTTCTGATGCACCAGCCGCGATACCACCGCAAACAGCGGACCGGTGCTCTCGCGCAGCCCGAAGGCCTTGCGCACCTGCGCGGCGTTGGCCTGACGGCCCTGCCACTGATTCACGCTGAAGTGCGTATCAAGATATTCGTCGGTACGTGGGTCCCAGCTGGCGTCGATGCCGTTGACGATGCCGGTCAGCGCGCCCTTGGCAGCGCGGCCGGCCAGCAGCCGGTCCAGCCCGCAGCCCTGCGCCGGGCCGGTGATCTGCTTGGCATAGCTGACGCTGACCGTGTTGACGTGGTCGGCATTGACGATGCCACCGCGCAGGAACGACATCTGCCCGTAGAACTCCAGTTCGGCCACACGCTCGGCCGGGATGCCCAGCGCGGACGCCATCGAATACGGCACCAGGCCCTGGTAGGCCAGGTTATGGATGGTGAGCAGGCATGGCGTGGTGCCGCCGGACCAGCGCACATACGCCGCCGCCAGCGCGCACGGCCAGTCGTTGAGATGCAGCAGGCGCGGCTTCCAGCCCAGGCCAGCATGGCCGGCGGCGATCTGCGCGGCGGCATGCGACAGGGTGGCGAAGCGGATCGCATTGTCTTCGAACTCCGAACCGCTGGTGCTCACATACGGCGAGCCATCGCGTTCGAACAGTTCTTTGGACAGCAGGATGTAGATCGGCAGCCCATCCGACTGCACGATGCGGCCGATGTCGCAGGCCGGCAGCGCGGCATGCGCCAGCACACGGCCCACGATCTCCACCTTGCCGGCGCGCTCGAGCACGGCACGATAGCCGGGGATCAATACACGCACGTCGTAGCGATGGCGCAGCGCGCGCGGCAGGGCTGCCGCGACATCGCCCAGACCGCCCGCCTTGATGAAGTCGGCCATCTCCGAGACCACGAACAAGGCGCCACGCGTATCGGCCAGCGATACGGGCAGACGCTCGTGATGGGGAATGAACCGCCCGCGCGCGTCGCGCGGCCGCCCGCTCTTCTTCAGCGTGGGGATCAATGCGCTGCGATCTAGGCGTGCAGTACTGGCGTGAAGCGGCATCGTGGCAACCATCTAAACGTCCGTCGTAAAGTGGGTGGAGACGGAAAACGGCGAAGCGAAAACCATCGTCTGCCGATGTGGCCAGACGACCTGCTACGAATGAGGAGCGGGGGCGACGCGCGTACTCCACGTCGTCCTTGGAGATGAATCTACACCCCGTACAAATAAAATATGCGTGAACATGTCCTGACTTTTCTGCGACAGCCACATTCCTTTACGCACGGTTGCGCAAGTCTGCCGGCATAAGCGATGCATTGCAGTGCGATGACATCCCCGCATCGGTGCATGGATGCCTTGATGCACCGAATGCGGGAGAGCGCGGCAGCGTTCGTCGTCATCTGCGTAACTTGTTCATCCGAGCGTTCGGTGGATGCCACGCAGCGTGACGGCGCCAACGGATGCATGCTATGCGTTGCGCCATACGGTGCGGCACGCTCAAGCGACCCGCATGCGCGCCGATAACCAGCGATAGCGTCGACCTTTCGAGACCTGGCATGGCTGACCAGCCTGAACTTCCAAGCCGCCCGCGTGGCGGGCTGCGCCGTCTGTTGCCCTGGGGCGGCACGGACACCGCGCGCCCGGTCGCTGCGCTGCCCAGCGTGCGCGGCAGCGCCCAGGCCGCGCCGGGGCTGGCGGCACATCAGTTGGTTCCCGCCAAGACCAAATCGGGCGCGCACGACCCGGCGGCCGCCACCGCGCTGCTCATCCGCCTGTTTTCGCATGCTGCGCACCCAGAAGCGCTGCTGCTGGCGTTCGCCGAGGGCATCGCCAGCCTGCACGGCGAGCTCGGCGATATGGGCGTGCGCCTGGGCGCGGCCTATGCGGCCGGCGACTGGCACGGCTACGGCCGTACGCTGCGCCAGTTGATCGACAAGTACATCCGCACCATCGATATCGGCGACTCGCTGGCCGAAGGCCGCACCGAAGCCGAACAGCTGCGCGACCTGCTGCGGCATGCGCTGGGCAATGCCCTGGCCACCCTGTTGCAACGCAGTCCCGAGCTGGCCGAAGAAGCCCAGACCCTGGCCTCGGCCCTGCGCCATTGGCGCCCCGGCCATGAGCTGATCACGCTGGAGCAGCGACTGCGCGAGCTGAGCCATCAGATCGGCCTGCGTGCCGACGATGCCAGCGAACAACAGAACCTGTTGCTCGGCTTGTTCGACCTATTACTGGAGAACGTCGGCGAACTCCTCGACGATCGCAGCTGGCTGCAGGGCCAGATCTCGGTCGTCCGGCAGCTTTTGGCCGGCCCGCTGGATGTGGAATCGATCGAGCAGGCACGCGGCACCTTGCGCGAGGTGATCTACAAGCAGGGCCTGCTCAAGCAGGGCATCGCCGATTCCAAGACCGCCATGCGCGAGATGATGGTGTCCTTCGTCGACCGGCTCGACGGCATGGCCACCAGCACGGGCGAGTACCACGACCGCGTTGCCGGCTATTCGCAGGCGATCGGCGACGCTCGCAGCATTCCCGATCTGAATCGCCTGCTGCAGGACGTGCTGCAGGACACCGCCGGTGTGCAGGCGCAGGCGCTGGCCGCGCGCGACGAGTTGCTGGCTGCACGCCGTCAGGTCGAAGATGCCGAACAACGCATCGCCTCGCTCGAACAGGAACTTAACGCAGTGGCCGGACTGGTGCGCGAAGACCAGCTGACCGGCGCGCTCAACCGGCGCGGCTTCGAAGAACTGTTCCAGCGCGAAGCGGTCCGCACCCAACGCAGCGGCCAGCCGCTCTGCGTGGCGATGCTGGACCTGGACGATTTCCGCCGCCTCAACGAAGCGCACGGCCACGCCGGCGGCGACGCCGCGCTGCGCCACACCGTCGATGTGGCCAAGGCGGTGTTGCGCACGACCGATGCCATCGCCCGCTTCGGCGGCGAAGAGTTCGTGCTGCTGCTGCCGGACTCGACCATTTTCGAGGCCAGCGCGGCGGTCATCCGCCTGCAGCGCGCCCTGGCGCAGCGCTCCCTGCTGCACGAGGACGTGCGGATCTTCATCAGTTTCAGTGCCGGCGTCGCGCTGCGACGCCCCGACGAAACCCAGGACGAGCTGGTCCGCCGCGCCGATCGCGCCATGTACGACGCCAAGGCCGCGGGGAAGAATCGGGTGATCAGCGCCGAGTAGCGGTAGCGATGAGTTCCGCGAAAAATCCTCTTGGACGACTTGTCGACTCCCCGTAATTCAATGCCAGCCAAAACTAGAGGTCTGCGGTTGATGTTGATCACTGAACTCGGCGGGCGTTAGCCCGCCCAGGCTGTCGTGCGGGATCTGTTGGTTGTAGTCGGCCAGCCAGTGTTCGGTCTGTTCGCGGACCTCGCTCAGCGTGCGGAAGATGTGCATGTCCAGCACGCCGCGCCGGTAGCTGCCGTTGAAGCGTTCGATGAAACCGTTTTGCATCGGCCGCCCCGGCTCGATGAAATCCAATGCGATGCCTTTGCGCTCGGCCCACTCGGCCAAGGCCAACGCGACAAATTCCGGTCCGTTGTCCAGGCAAAGCTTAGCGAGATAGCCGCGCCAGGTTGCGATGCGTTCCAACGTGCGGATGACGCAGGCGGCCGGAAGATTCAAGTCCACTTCGATTGCCAAGGCTTCCCGACTGAAATCGTCGATGACATTGAACGTGCGGAAGCGTCGACCATCCCACAGCGCATCGGACATGAAGTCGATCGACCATCCGGCATTGGGGCGTGCTCCACATGCCAATGGTTGTAGATGGCGCGTGGGGACCCGGCGCCTGCTGCGACGACGCTGATTGAGCTTCACCAGGCAATACACGCGCCAGACCCTTTTATGATTCCACACATGTCCGCGACGGCGGATGATCTGAAAGAGCTTTCCAAAACCACGCTCGGGAAAGCGCTCGGCCAATTCGGACAGCAGCGCAATGACCTCCTCGTCGCGATCGGGACGGCGCCGATAGCGCGCTGTGGAGCGAGCCACGCCAACGACCGCACAGGCCCGGCGCTCGCTCCAGCCATGCTGCTCAACGAGCCAGGCAAGAAGCGGGCGTTTGTGCGCCGGGTCTACAGCTTTTTTGCGATGACATCCTTCAATGCATGGTTTTCCATCGCGAGCTCGGCGTACATGCGTTTGAGCTTGCTGTGCTCGCTCTCCAGGTCGCGAAGGCGCTGCACATCAGCTGCCTCCATCCCACCGTACTTGGACTTCCAGAGGTAGTACGTCGCGTCGGAAATACCCAGCTCACGGCACACATCCTTGACCTGGCGGCCGCCCTCCACCTGCTTCAGCGTGGCGACAATCTGGCTCTCGGTGAACTTGCTCTTGCGCATCGTTGGTCTCCTTGGTGGTTAGTGTGCCCGGAGACCTCCAACTATGGATGGATCAATTTTACGGGGAGTCGACAATGGCCGGTATAGCCCACGCCATCGACCGTCTTGGCGATCGCCGCGCCGTAGTGCTCGTACTGGGTGCGCTCGACGACCTGGCCTGCAGCGTTGGTCGTTGCCACCGGGCTGCCCAGCGCATCGGTGTGCTGGTAGGTCACGGTCTCGGCGCCGCCCGCGGCCGGGCGGGTGCGCAGGGCCACCACGTTGCCGGCTATGTAGATGTAGTCGGTGTTAATGCCTTTCCTAGCGTCTTGCGTGTAGATCAGCGATGACTCGTTCGAAAGGGCCGGCGGCGTCTCCCGGTCTCGGTGCTGCCGATAGCGGCCGCACCGAAGAAGCGCGGCCCACAGAAGAAGCTGCGCAAGCAGCTTGAACGAATCGAAGCGCTACCGCTCGGCAGACAACGCGCCATCACCCAAGTGCTCGACTAGGTAATGACCGGACATCAGTTAGCCGGGTTTGTTTAGTCGAAAATCATGGGATGAAATCTAGCAATGACGGTGCCGCCGCGGAATAAGCCGTAATAGTATTGATCGCCCACCTTGTTTGATCCCAGGCAATTGACCAAGCGAATTTGATCGCCAGGCCGGATTGCGACGGCCATTGCCATCCATTCATTGTTTTCTTCGGGATTGGGATTGCCACTCAGCTTCGAGTTTTCAACCACTTCAGCCCGGCTTAGAGGTACCGAGATGGTACAGCCTGCGAACCCTAGGCGAGCAGCAACTCCTCCGGGCTCAGACTTCAATCCGGCGGGAGCAGACGCGCAGCTAACCACCGCAAAACAGAGCGCGGCGAAGGAAGTCCCTCGGAATGCCTGTGAGCCCCGGCGCTGATCACTATTTGATGTCATTGGATGCCTGGTCAAAAGGTGCTTGGTGCTGTAGTTGGAAATTTGGATTAGCCCATCCGCGATTTGGTAAAGAAGCGCCCGAGTAGATCGTATGAAGGATTTCATGCCCGAACGTCTGGCCTACATCGGTCCCACTACCGTCGCTCCAGAATCTCATCGGACCATTAGAAGGGGAACCATCAGCGGTCGCAGGCACTCCGCCAACCACCGTATAGCCTGGCTTGGAATCAGGGGACGCACTTTCGGAAGCGATCACCTTGATCGATTGCATACGACCAACGAGAGCCGCGCCACCTACTTTCTGATCAGGTATGCCAAGCCCTTCGTTTCCTTTGATCGTGACGTCGCCACCCTTGGCAGCTATCGCTTTCGCAGCGGAATACTTCGTCGTCATAGCAGCTTCGGCACGGAGGATTCGACCTCCCCGGCCAAAGACTTGGGATACCTTCCCCCCCAATGCCGCTTCTCTGGTGACCTCTTTCCCCTTCCTGCCTCTAAATTCATCAAACGTACAACTGTCCTTCCCGTCCGCTGTTGCGCACTTCCGACCATCGGGGTCTTTGAAACGGTACGGGTTCGTGTTTGCGTACCAATATCGATTGAAATTCGCTCCGGTGCCGTTGTTCGCTGTCACCGGGTCCACGCTCAAGAACCGCCCGACCACCGGATCATAATACCGCTGCTGCATATAAATCAGCCCGGTCCCCCATCCATGGCATGGCCGGTGTAACCCACACCATCGACCGTCTTGCCGATCGCCGCGCCGTAGGGCTCGTACTGGGTGCGTTCGACGACTTGGCCCGCGGCGTTGGTCGTGGCCACCGGGCTACCCAGCGCATCGGTGTGCTGGTAGGTCACGCTCTCGGCGCCGCCTGCGGCCGGGCGTGCGCGCAGGGCCACCACGCTGCCGGCCAGGTAGATGTAGTCGGTGTTGATGCCTTTTCTGGCGTCTTGCGTGTAGAGCAGCTGGCCCAGCTGGCTGTACAGCTGGTAGTTGCAGGCCGCGCTGCCGCAGGCGATCACGCGCCTGCCGTAGCCGTCGTAGGCGTACCACTCCTTGTTCGCCACCGAACGCAGCCGGTTGCCCTGCGAGAAGGTGTAGGCCTGGCCGTTCTTGTTGGACAGGTTGCCCTGCACGTCGTAGCTCAGCCCCACCACGCTGGCGCCGGTGGCGACGTTCATCAGGTTGGTCAGGCGGTTGGCGCCGTCGTAGTAGTACTCGTAGCTGGTATCCCCGGTGACGTGCGTGCGCAGATTGTCCTGCGCGTCGTAGGTATAGCGATGCGCGCCGGTGACGCCAAAGGAGTGGTGGTCTCGATCCTGGCAGGCAGGCCGTCGGGCGTGTAGGTCCAGCGCTGATCGCCGTTCTTGTCGGGGAAGGACAGTCAGGACAATCGATTTCGCACATCGTAGTTGCGTAGCACCACGCGCCCGGGGGCCAATGCGTCTTCCCGGTTGCAACTGTGCGCGTCCGGTAGCGACGGGCCGCTGGCAATGCAGAGTCGTCCAGACTTGCCATTCCTCACAAGTTTGCGAAGGCCGCCCTATTACTCAAATACCACTTCCTCTTGCCACATCAAAACTTTCGATATTATTTATTATAAAAACAATACCTCCACCTTGGCTTCGACGATCAACCACCCCCCCGGAAACCTTAACCCTTATCTCGACATTGTTTTCCGGAGTCCACTGCCTGTATCCTGACTCGATCAAAGCTTTTCCTTTTTTTGATTTTTGGACTTTTTCTGAAATTTCGACGGAAAGCAACTCTGCCGGATCAGCACAATCATAGAGTGAAGTACCATGCCTATCATTTTTAATACAAGAATCAAAAAAAATCTGCCTTCCCATACTGCGATCTTGATTTTTTTTCACATCGGCCACCTTACTACTTCGCCCTAGATTATCGCAGCCAGAAATCAGAATGATGGCTACAATAAAATTTACTTTGATATTATTAAAATTCACGGCACACATCTCCCCGACGCACAGGTTATATTTACTGATTGCAATACCTGATTTTCAATTTCAGAATTATTGGTCCCGCCATTTATCGTCCACAGGCCCCAAGGGGAATTAGCACTTAAATAATTATAAAATGCAGCTTCTGCCCTGTATGCAC
Source organism: Xanthomonas sp. 10-10 (assembly GCF_040182365.1). NCBI lineage: Bacteria > Pseudomonadati > Pseudomonadota > Gammaproteobacteria > Lysobacterales > Lysobacteraceae > Xanthomonas > Xanthomonas sp. 10-10. The sequence continues at coordinate 622,930 of NZ_CP144460.1, read as the reverse complement.
GGCGCTCCCCCTGAAGGAATTCATGACGACTGCGAGTCATTGCTTTAAATCCATTGTTTTCTCGCATCCGTTGATCATATCCATGGGAACCCTCATGAATTATTGTCGAATCAACCAAGTCTTGATAAGAAAATCCTATAAAGTTCTTTGAAGCAGACTTGAGCCCAGAAAAATTAACCGAAATGGTCGTTTTTCCATTCGCAGTTAACGCATTACCCGCACTCCCCAGCGCTCCATTCTGCACTACCACGCCGTTATCGACCCCCTCTTTCCCGTAGAACTTGGAGATAGAATCAGATCGCCCATATCTAACATTAGATCCGATCTGCTTATTTCCAGATCTAGAGAGCTTTTCCATAGCCTTGGATACAGCTGAACAAGCTTCTTTCCCAGCGTTGCATAGATACCTACCATCAGGATCGATGCTTTTTATTGGGTTGTTTTCTACATACGCATATCGATTGAAATTTTTACCTGATGATAGGTTAACTGGGACCGAATCAGAGCTGAGAAACCGCCCGATCACCGGATCATAATACCGCTGCTGCATATAAATCAGCCCGGTCCCCCCATCCATGGCATGGCCGGTGTAACCCACACCATCGACCGTCTTGCCGATCGCCGCACCGTAGGGTTCGTACTGGGTGCGCTCGACGACTTGGCCTGCCGCGTTGGTTGTTGCCACCGGGCTGCCCAGCGCATCGGTGTGCTGGTAGGTCACGCTCTCGGCGCCGCCTGCGGCCGGGCGTGCGCGCAGGGCCACCACGCTGCCGGCCAGGTAGATGTAGTCGGTGTTGATGCCTTTTCTGGCGTCTTGCGTGTAGAGCAGCTGGCCCAGCTGGCTGTACAGCTGGTAGTTGCAGGCCGCGCTGCCGCAGGCGATCACGCGCCTGCCGTAGCCGTCGTAGGCGTACCACTCCTTGTTCGCCACCGAACGCAGCCGGTTGCCCTGCGAGAACGTGTAGGCCTGACCGTTCTTGTTGGACAGGTTGCCCTGCACGTCGTAGCTCAGCCCCACCACGCTGGCGCCGGTGGCGACGTTCATCAGGTTGGTCAGGCGGTTGGCGCCGTCGTAGTAGTACTCGTAGCTGGTATCCCCGGTGGCGTGCGTGCGCAGATTGTCCTGCGCGTCGTAGGTATAGCGATGCGCGCCGGTGACGCCGAAACTGGCCGATGCCGCCACCCGTAGACGGTCGCGTGCGTCGTACTCCATGGTGCGGCTATACCCATCGCCACGGGTCTGGTCCAGGATGGCGCTGACATTGCCGTTGGGATCGTACTGGTACTGATACTGCTGCGCGCCCGAGTCCGACACCATCGCCGGCAGCTGCCGCGCGTTCATGGCCATGCTGTGGACGACCCCGTTGCCGTAGGTGAACCGCGCTATCGCCCCATTGGGGTGATAGCCAATTCCGCTGGCATAGCTGCCGGCTCTGGTCGGCTGCCCGAGTGCATTCGGGGCGTAATCCACCGATAACCCACTTGGGTACACCTGGCTGGCCAAGGCCCCGTTGGCGTCGTAGCTGTAGCCCACGCTCCAGTCCGCCCAGCCCGCCGTCGCTTCGCCGGTCACCAGCCTGCGACGGTTGTACTGGTAAGTATTGACCACCGTCTTGCCGCCACCGTCGGTGGTGGTGGTCTCGATCCTGGCGGGCAGGCCGTCTGGCGTGTAGGTCCAGCGCTGATCGCCGTTCTTGTCGGGAAAGGACAGCCAGGACAAGCGGTTGCGCGCATCGTAGGTGCGCAGCACCACGCGCCCGGAAGCCAAGGCCTCTTCGCGGTTGCAGGCCTGCGTATCCGGCAGCGACAGCCCGCTGGCAGTCCAGCCGATGTTGCCGGCAGCGTCGTAGTCGACCACCGTGGCGCCTGTCTCGGGCTCGATAGTCTTGCACAGCCGCTGGTATTCGTCATACACGTAGCGACGCGCGATCGACACCGGCGGCGGAACGCGGAACGTGCCGGAGTTGGCGACCAGATTGCTTGCCGCACCGACCGGCGAAATTCCGTGGATGTAGATCAATTGGTTCGCGTAGCGCTGGCGTGCTGCCGCATCCAGCAGAATCGAAAAACGGTACGCGCCACCTTGTGCGCGGCATGCGCTGGCGACTCCGGCTTCACTCGCTTGGTTAGCAGACACAGCTGCAAAGAAAGTACCGCTGCCCGCCGGACCGCCGAGGTAGGCATGCACATCGATCGAGGCGTTGCGTCCGGTCGAGCACGCCCAGCCCATGATGGTGTAGGTATTGCCTTGACCTGCCCCCACCCCATCGATATTGCCGGTGACGACAGATTGCTCGACGTTGACCGTCAATGGCGCGGAGGTGGTCTGCTTGCCGTTGTTGTCGGTCGCACGCGCGGTGATGCTGTGGTTTCCCGCCGGCGCCCCTGTCCATGCAATCGCATAAGGCGCAGCACCACTGCTTCCGATCGCAGCGCCATTGGCGAAGTAGTCGACCTGGGTGACGTTGCCATCGCTATCGGAGGCGTTGGCGGAAAGACCGACTGTGGCCGGGGCGAAAAACGGTGCGCCGGTCGCGGCATTCAAGGCGATGCTCGGTGGTTTCTCTCCCGCAGCCACGACCGTGACTGTAGTCGTTGACGTTGTTGCGGTTCCCCCAAGATTGCTGGTGGCGCGTGCGGAGAACTGATGCGTACCCGCCTGCACTCCATTGACGGCAAAGGAAATACTCTCCTGGTTGTTGACGCGCGCAATGACGGCGCCGTTCTGGTACAGCGTGATGCTGGAGACGCTGACGCCGTCGTCGATGGTACCGCCAGAGGCACTGACCACAATATTTGCTGGCGCCGTCAGCGTCATGCCTGATGCCGGAGCATTCAGTTGCACCCAGACGTAGGGATTTGCTTTTTGCGCATACACGGCCGAGGACAGCAGCATCCAGCCGCATACGATAAGGAGAAAACGCAACATTCGGCTCGCCTTCAAGGTTTGGCCAACGCGTGCCGCTACGCCCATCCAGGCCTAACGGCATCCTGATTCATTCGATTGCAGCCCGACTAACGGCCAGGCCCGGAGCGCACCAACTCCAACGGCTTACCGAAGACGTCGCGGCTGATCGTGGTCGAAACGCCTTCCGGTTCGTCGATCCCTACAGGCGCTGCGTAGTTGGGCTGATCGAAGACCTGGAAGCGCTCGGTCGTCGCGTTGCCGCGGGGATTGGTGGTTCTGCGCTGAAACCCCGCCAGGTACGCGGTGGTACTTGCCAGCACGCCGCCCTCGGCGTCGTACTCCACACGGATCGCCCGCCCCAATGCGTCGTACTGGGTTCGCGTTCCTGGGACGGACTGGGTGTACGCAGAGATGCCGCGTTGCGGATAGGACTGGAACGCCAGGCGCCCTGCCCGGTCGTAACGCTTGATGACCTGCACCGCCGTCCCGCCCGGATCGGCCTGGTCGACTGTTTCTTCCAGTACCGGACGCCAAAGCGCATCGAGATGACTGGTGACCCGCTTGTTTCCCTCGGTCGTGATGACACGCCAGTGTCCGGCAGGAAGGCCAACCTCGGCGCTGGCGACAATCCGAAAGTCAGAGATCACTGGATTCCAGGCGATGCTGTCCCCAGCGGGATAGCCTAGACGCGCCAGCCGCCCCATCGCGTCGTAGCTGTATGAGCCCGAATAGCCATTTTCATCGGTGGTGGCGTTGATCCAGCCCATGTCGTCGACCACCGCAGACTCGACAGCACCGTCGGCGTAGCGAATGGATTCGGGAATACCGCGTTTCCACGATGGAATCGCCGTGGTGTTACCTGCACCGTCGGCTACGCTCGCGACCATGCCGTTGGCATGGTAAGCAAGTGTCTGCTGCAGCTTGCCGAAGGCATAGTGTCGCAACGGGAGCGCGGTGGCGGAGTCGTAGTCCGTATTGCTGACGACCCTTCCGGTGGTGTGGTTGAGCTGGCGCAGCGATTGCCCCATCACCCAAAGCGCCGGCTGGTCATGATAGGTCACCGTGTCCTGGCGACTGAATCCCAGGCTGCTCCATTTGGTCGTCGTCAGCGGGCGCGCCATCGCATCGAACGCATCCACCCTGCGATTGAAGACGACGCCATCCAGGGAAACGCTCGTTGCACTTTCGGGTCGCAGGTACTCGGAGGAAAAGCCGTCGCCCCGGTCCTGCTGTGTGCTGCCGATTTTGGCAGCGAATGGCTGGCCGTCGAACGGCCAGAGGTAATTGGTGGTCTCGACCTGCTGGATGGCAGCGGGACCCGAGCCGCGCTCCACGTTGAGAAGTTTTCCTTCGTTGTAGCGGTAGCTATTGCCGAAGGTGTAGCGAACCCAGATACCCTCGGGCTCAGTGACTTCGGTCACCTGGGTGCCGGAACAACTCTCGGACTTGCACACCACCGCCGCACAATCGCCACTGGTACAGGTGGGACCAGTGCCTGGGGCAAACGAGGCAACACCGCCATAGGCATAATTCCATTCCGCCGGATCGATACCAGGGCCGGACAGGCGCTTTCGGGTAAGCGCGAAACTGTCATAGGTCATCGCGTAGCGCGCAACGTCGTCGTTGGGATTATTGTTCGGGGTGGTGTAGTTGTTGCAGACACGCGGAACATTCGAACGCCCCCGACCGATCACAGAGACCGTGAACTCGCCCACTGCGCCGGAGGGATGGGTAATCGATCCCCTTGCATCCGGGGGACTGACGATGAAACCAGGGTAACCGCACGTACGGACAATATCTTCTGGCGACACCGCTTGCTCGTAGACGATTGCAGCCGCTCCCAATGCAGCTAGATCAAACGACCAGCGACTGCCATCGGGCAGATCGATTGCGGTCAGATAGCCAAGTTGGGTTGAGGGATAGGTGTAGTTGTAGATCCATGTCTGCGTCCCGCTGGTGATACGGGAGATATGTCCACGCTGATTGTAGGTCAGCGCAACGGATCGGCCATCGCTACTGGAAATGGAATTGAGCCGCGCGGGTGCATTCGCAGCATTGCTGTAGCTGTAAGTGATCCAATTTCCGAAACGGTCTTCGACACGCGTTGCGTAGAGAACGGCCTGGCGCCGACCCAGATCGCTGGTGCCACCGCTTGTGGGACGCTGGAGCGTAGGCTCCATGTATTGCGCCTGCCAGTCGAACCAATACTTCACACCGTCCGGACTGATCGCCAGGAATCCTTCGCCAGATGCGTTTTTTTGCTTGGGAATGCAGGAAAAATATGTGAAATCGGGAGTGACCCAGGTGTAAGGACCGCCGCTCGTCGGCTTGGGCAGACTGGCGTTGTTGGCAACAAGCATGTCTTGGCGCCCGCGGCCAGGGATGATGAGCTGATTGCCATGCCAATACTCGCTGGCCAGGAACATTGCCCCTCTTGCCGACGGAGCAGTGGGTGGCTGACCATTCCCATTGTGTGTGCAGGCGCTCGCCCAACCCGTTGTACTGGCAAACACGCCGGATAGGCGTGGCACTTCCAGGTCCCAATCGGCGAAGGAGAGATCGGTGAGACTATATCCCTGCCGGTTGGTAACCGTCAGGCTGCGGCCTATGCTGATCGCCAGCGAGTTGCCTGGCACATCCACATCGACATTCGAAAAACTCAACGTGCCGCTGTAAAGATCAACCTGGTCACCAAATAGCGTTGGCCCAGCGCCGTCAATGCCTGTCGGTTGTGAATTAGCTTGTCGTACTCCTCCCAAGGCGCTTTGACATTGGATTGAGCGCTTGCCAAGCCACAAAAGAATAGTCCTACGACCAGCGCAATCCCTGCACGGCAGATGCTCATTGCATGCCTCTTGAGACGTCCTTGATTTTGCGATCATCCAAATAGATCGTGACGTTTGTCAAGGATTAGCGCACGTTTTGAACCCTTGAAATGCATGCTTGGCGAAGACGTGCAATTCAAGGTGGCACGTTTGGGCTTTTAGTGCGCTGGCTTGTTCCCGCGCACCTTCTGGAAGCCGCTGACCACCGCCAGCACCACCGCACCGGCAACCACGCCGACCACCATATTGCCCAGCGCTTCGACCAGCCAGCCCATGCCGCCAGCGGACTTGGCCAGGTCCACCACCACGTGATGCAGCATGGGGATGTTGTGCACCAGGATGCCGCCGCCGACCAGGAACATCGCCAGCGTGCCGGCCACAGACAGGAACTTCATCAACCACGGCGCCGCCACCAGGATGCCGCGGCCCAGCGCGGCCAGCGAGGCGCCTTTCTTGGTCAGGTACAGGCCCAGGTCGTCCAGCTTCACGATGGCCGCCACCAGGCCGTACACGCCGATGGTCATCGCCAGGGCGATCGCCACCAGCACCGCCACCTGCTGCCCGAACGACACGCCCGCCACCACGCCCAGCGACAGCACGATGATCTCGGCCGACAGGATGAAGTCGGTGCGGATCGCGCCCTTGACCTTGTCCTTTTCCAGCGCCACCACGTCCACGCTCTCGTCGGCCAGCGCGCGGGTGCGTTCGGCATGCCGCTGCGCGTCTTCGTCTTCGCTGTGCAGGAATTTGTGCGCCAGCTTCTCCACGCCTTCGAAACACAGGTAGGCGCCGCCGATCATCATCAACGGCATCACCAGCGGAATGTTGTAGCCGCGCCCGCGCAACCAGGCCTCCAGCGCGCTGATCGCCAGGGCTGCCGGCACCAGGATCACCTTGTTGACCAGCGAGCCCTTGGCCACCGCCCAGACCACCGGCAGCTCGCGGTCGGCGGTCACGCCGGTCACCTGCTGCGCGTTGAGCGCCAGATCGTCGCCGAGCACGCCGGCAGTCTTCTTGGCCGCGACCTTGGTCAGGATGGAAACGTCGTCCAGCAAGGTGGCGATGTCGTCGAGCAGGGTGAACAGGCTGGCACCGGCCATGCGGAGGTCCTTCGTGGTGGTCGTGCGTGGGTGAATGTGAATTCTCGCCGATCCCGTGCCCGGATGGGGTGATGGCGCGCCATTGCGCGGTCGTTGCATGCCGTTGCCGGGCAATTGCCGGTGTTGCCTTCCCCTGGACAGACACGCGCCAACGCAGGCACCGGCAGCGCCCGCAACTGCGGCGGCGGGACCTGGGTTCACCGGCTGACGACCCGGCGCTGGCCACACTCGCTGCTCGCATGACGCACCGGAGATGGCCTTGAGTCCGAATGACCCGCACCGCACACCGGCCCCGGCGACGCACGTGGCCGACCATGCCGTGGTGGGCGGCATGAGCCGGCGGACGCAGATCCTGCGCCTGTTGCTGCGGTACCGCGGGTCGGGTGTGTTTGCCGGCATGAACCTGGATCCGGCCGCCATCAACGAGTACGAGGTGCCTGCCGAAGGCACGCCGGACCAGTTCGTCTCCGACCTGGAATCGCTTGGCCCCACCTTCGTCAAACTCGGCCAGATGCTGTCCACGCGCCCGGACATCGTGCCGCCGGAGTTCGCCACCGCGCTGGAGCGCATGCAGGAAAACACCAGCTCGGTCCCGGTGGAGCGCATCCGCCAGATCATCGAGCAAGAACTCGGCGTGTCGGTCAACAAGGCCTTCTCGCACTTCGACCCGGTGCCGCTGGGCTGCGCCTCGCTGGCGCAGGTGCACCGCGCCGCGCTGCGCGACGGCACGCCAGTGGCGATCAAGGTGCAAAAGCCCGAGGTCGCAGCGCAAGTGCGCTCGGACCTGGACGTGCTCAAGAGTTTTGCCACCGCCGCCGACCGGCTCACCGGCATCGGCCGCCGCGTGCGCTTTGCCGACTGGCTGGGCGAATTCGGCAAGACCTTGCGCGCCGAACTCAATTACGAAGACGAGGCCGAAACGCTGGTGCGCTTCGGCAAGCATCTCAAACCGTTTCCGTTGCTGTGGGTGCCGCAACCGATCTGGGATCTGAGCAGCCGCAAGGTGCTGACCATGCAGCTGGCCGAAGGCGTGCGCGTGGACAAGATCTCCGGCCTGCGCCGCACCGAGCAGCCGATGGACAACCTGGCGGCGGAGCTGGTCAAGGGCTACCTGGATCAGATGTTCGTGCATGGCGAAATCCATGCCGACCCGCATCCGGGCAATCTGCGCGTATTGCAGGACGGGCGGCTGGCCATCTTCGACCTGGGCATGGTCGCCCACGTGCCACCGCGCCTGCGAGAACGCCTGCTCAAGCTGTTGTTTGCCGCCGTCGACGGGCGCGGCGAAGAAGTCGCCGAAGAGACCATCGCGCTCAGTACGCGGCTGGAGGATTACGACGAAGACCGTTACCAGCGCGAAACCGGGCAGATGATCGCCCGCTACGCGGCGCACGACACCACCTCCGAAGGCCGCGTGGTGCTGGATCTTGTACGTATCGCCACGGCCAATGGCCTGCGCACGCCGCCGGAGCTGAGCCTGCTCGGCAAGACCCTGTTGAACCTGGAAGGCGTGTGCCGCGCACTGTCGCCCCATCTGGACACACGTCGCATCGTTGAGCGCCACCTGCAGCATGTGATGCGGGCGCGACTGAAGAAGTCGCTGTCGGCCGCCAACCTGGCCAGCGAAGCGATGGAACTGCAGCATCTGGTGCGGGAAGGGCCGCGCCGGATGTCGGAGATCCTGTCGCTGGCGGCGGAAAACCGCCTGCAGATGCGCGTCACCGGGCTGGAAGAATCGCATCTGATGGAAAGCCTGCAGAAGATCGCCAACCGCGTGGCGGCCGGCATCGTGACTGCGGCACTGATCATGGCCTCGGCACAGATGATGCGCATCGAAACCGGCCTGAAACTGTGGGGCTATCCGGCCATTGCGATGGTGCTTTTCCTGCTCGGCGTCTTCCTCGGCCTGGGCATCGTACTCAGCGCCCTGCTGTTCGACCGCCGCGTGCGTGCGCGCGAAGAACGCGGGCATCGATAGCGCCAAACACAGACCACACCCACGCGTAGGAGCGCACCCGGGCGCGACATCGCTTGCCAAGACAGCCCCGTCAAGCTGCCAAAGCAAATCGGGCGGTAAGGGGTTATCGCGATGTCGCCTTTATGCGAGAAGCGCGCCAAGTCCGGAATGCAGACACCGCAACTCTGTAGCGAGCGCCACAGCGACCAGATGTTCGACAGCGCGTCCAATCCGCCACGCTGCGACGACGGCTTAACGCGAACAAACATTTCAGTCAGCTTCAGCGCGGCATAGTCCGTCATCCGGGTGTCACATTGGGTGTGGCGCACAGGACATGGCGAGCAAGGCGTCCGGTACGCGCTCGCATCATTCCCCCACGGACGCTGCGCATGCATTGGATGTTGTTGTTTTCGTTGTTGCTCTTGCTGTGGCTGTTGGTCGCCTCGCCGCGACTGGCATGGCTCAAGGCCGGCCTGCTCTCGCTGTTTTTGCTGCTGCTCAGCGCCTGGGGCTTGATCGACCGGCTCAGCGGCGACGGCATCAATGCGGCCACGTTGTACCACCTGCGCGCAGACATGGACGGTGCCGGCGTCAGCGATTTTTCCGGCTATATCGCCGTGTTCATCGGCATGCTGCTGCTCTCGTTAAGCCCGCTCATCCTGGTCAGGGTGCGCCGTTTCCGGCGCCCACGCGGCGGCGGTGTGGTGTTCGGATCGTTTTTGGCGATGCTGTTGGTCAGCATTGCGGTGAGCCCGCTGTATCGCGACGGCAAGCGGCTGTACTACCAGCTGCGTCCGGTCGATTACGCCACCGTCGTGCCGGAATACCAGGTACCGCAGCAACCGCTGCAAAAGCGCAAGAACATCGTCTGGATCTACGGCGAAAGCCTGGAACGCACTTACTTCGACGAGTCGGTCTTTCCGGGCCTGATGCCCAACCTGCGCGCGCTGGCCACCGAGGCGGTGGACGTACGCAACCTCACCTCCACCGAAGGCAGCGGATGGACCATTGCCGGCATGGTCGCCTCGATGTGCGGCGTACCGCTGACCACCGCGCCCGGCGATGAAAACAGCATGGATCGCATGGGCATGTTCCTGCCCGAAGCGCGCTGCCTGGGCGACTACCTCAAGGACCAGGGCTACCGCAACCACTACGTGGGCGGTGCCGATGCCAGCTTTGCCGGCAAGGGCCGCTTCCTGTCCAGCCATGGCTTCGATGTGGTGCACGACGTCAGCTACTTCCGCGACAAGGGCGTGGCGCCGAAACACTTTTCCGCCTGGGGCGTGCACGACGATGTACTGCTGGACGATGCCTGGGACAGCTTCCAGACGCTGTCGCGCGCCGGCCAGCCGTTCATGCTCACGACGCTGACCATGGACACCCACCACCCGGCCGGCCATCTGCCGCTGGCGTGCAAGGGCCAGCACTACGACAGCGCGCTGGGCGACATCGGGCTGCTGCATGCGATCAAGTGCAGCGACCGGCTGATCGGCGAGCTGGTCACGCGCATTCGCAACAGCCGCTACGGCAAGAACACCATCATCGTGATCGCCTCCGATCACCTGGCCATGCCCAACGATCTTAGCGACGTGCTGGCCAAGCAGAAGCGCGAAAACCTGCTGCTGTTCCTAGGCAAGGACATCGCTCCGCAACAGCTGGTCACACGCGCCGGCAGCACGCTGGATTCGGGTGCAACACTTCTGCAACTGCTTGAGCCGGGCATGCGCACGCTGGGCTTTGGCCGCTCGCTGCTGGCCAGCGATGCGCCTCCCAGCGCCAGCGTGGCGGCCAGTCGCGACAGCGGCAAGGACTATCCGCGCTACCTCGCTTTCGCGCGCACGCTGTGGACCGGGCAAGGCACGCGCCTGCTGCGCGTCAACGGCAATGGCGATGTGGTGGTGGGCGTGCAGCAGGTGCGTCCGCCGGTGCTGCTCGAATACGACGAAGACACCAACCTGAAGACTGTGTATCTGGAAAACACTTCGCGTCAGTTCGACCGCACCCATACCGAAGGCACGCTCGCCTACGTCGACCGCTGCACGGCGTTCGAAGACGGCTCGGCCGATGGCGACTGGTGCGCGTTGGTGGTCGATCGCCAGCAAAGCATGAAGCTCTACCGCGACCAGGACCTGACCCGCGGCATTGCCGTCGATGCGCCCCTGGATGCCACACCGCAGGGCCCGCGCCCGCGCGTGCGCCAGCCGATCATGCTCACCCAGGCATCGCGCAAGACCGCTGCCGGCCGCTACATGCTCGAGCTCTACGCAAAGCGTCGCCCCACCCGCGCGTTCTGGGTGGAAGCGGTGTCGTCCGAGCGCAAGGTGGTGCTGGCCCAGCAATGGGTGGTGCCAGATGCCGCCGGACGTATCCGCATGCCGGTGGGTCTGGAGCATGCGGTGGAAGATCTGGAGATCCGCGCCTGGCTGGACTACACCGAAGACGTCAGCGTGGACGATCTGGCCCTGGTGAAACAGACCCAGGTCGCGGATCGCTCCTGAGTCGGGCCGTCGCCCTGGTCCGAGGCCAGGCGATGTGGATATGGATGTGGATGTGGATGTGGATGTGGATGTGGAAGAGGCAGAAGCAGAAGCAAGGGAAAGCAAGAGCGAGGCTGGAGCTGGAAGCCAAAGCATGGGATCTGCGGCCTGGCTGCAGGGCCCTTGCCCGCTCACCATCGCGGGACACGCCGCAAGTACGTCCCTGTAGGCTCTTACGCGGCATCCATGCCGCGTAAGGTCCCGCGACGGTGAGCGGGCAAGGACCTGTCGAGATGGTCTGTATGCATTTTTTATACAGCAGCCAGCACAGGGTCCTCACCGATTGCGGGACCGTGTGGCGGCATGGATGTCGCCACCTAGCCCCCAGGGACGGGTTTACGGCGTGTCCCCCAAGCGGTGAGGGCACCGCGCCCTCGACCAACCAGGCTGTTTGACTATCCGGGAACACCGCTGCGATTCGGAATCTCGGTTGTCTGCACCAGTTGGACGATGCCCACTGCAGCGCCTGTCCGCACGGTGCATGCACGCACCGGCTCAGTCTTCCGATGCAGGCGTTCCATCGCCCTGGTCACGCGCCACCGCTGCACCTGCACGGCTGAAGCGGATTTCCTGCGGCGATTGCAGCGCAATTCCCACCGTTTCCATCCGCTGCAACAACGCAAAGAACAGCTCGCTACGCACTCCGTACGAATCGCGCGGGCTGCGCACATAGGCGAACGAATTGAAGTTGACGTGCCCGCCGGCCAGCGAATCGATGAACACCGCGGGCGCCGGCTCGGCCAGCACCTTGGTGTGCTCGGCAAACAGTTCCAGCAGCATGTCGCGCACCTTCGCCACGTCGGTTTCCAGCGGCACCGAGAACTGCAGCTGCACCCGCCCCATCGGGTTGGACAGCGTCATGTTGCGCACGCTCTTGGTGATCAGTTCCGAATTGGGCACGATTAAGGTGGAGCGATCGCCTACCTGGATCTCGGTGGCACGCACGCTGATCTTGCGCACATCGCCTTCCTGGTCGCCAATCCGCACCCAGTCGCCGATCTTCACCGGCCGCTCGGCCAGCAGGATCAAACCCGACACGAAGTTTTGCGTGATCGCCTGCAGACCGAAACCGATACCCACCGACAACGCACTCAACACCAGCGCAAGCCGCTTCAAGTCCAGACCCAGCGCGGTCAGCCCCCACACCACCACCACCAACCAGCCCAGATAACGCGCCACCGTGCTGATCGAGTTGCGCGCGCCGGCATCGAGCTCGGTCCTGGGCAGATAGGTGTTGAGCAGCCACTGCTGCACCACGTGCACCACACCCAGGCCCACGACGAATACCAGCAACGCGCGCACGACCGCGGCCGGTGTGATGGTGAGCTCCTTGCCGATTTCGATGCCGTGCGAGACGTTCTCGGCCCAGCCGGTGACCGCCGAGAGATTGGCGCCATACGGCGTGACCAGCGCAGCGATTCCCAGCAGGATCAACACGACACGGACAACGGCAGACAGCAGCAGACCCAGCTGTACCAGACGTCCGCTGCCCAAGCCCGAGGCATGCGCCAACGCACGATTGAAGCGCCCTTCCGGATTGAACACCCAGGTCAGCAGGTCGTCGGCAAACACAACCAGCAAACCGAGCAGGCTGCAGATCAGCGTGATCCAGATGATCTGGCGCGCGATGAACAGCGATAGATTGAGATAGCCGAACAACGCCGCCAGCAGCGACACGATCACCGCCACATGCCCCAGCAGGCGGATCAGCACGATGACCCCGCCGCCACGCGAGACCACCGGTGGCGGCTCGCTGCTATCGTCGCTGGCGGCCCCGGCGCTGGCCGCGCGCGCGCGCAACGACAGGCTCAGGCCGGCCAGTGCCGACAGGATCAGGCCGGCGTACAACAGCGCGGCCACTGCGTCGGTCGCGGTGGCTGCGGCGGCACTGGTGCGCGCCACCTCGTTGAGCTTCATCGCCATGCCGCTGAACCAGCTCACCGCGGCGGTGGCCAGGCAATGCACGCGCAGCCGGTCGACGGTGGCGTCGTCCAGCGGGAACAACCGCCAGGTGGGTTGGTGCTTCATCAACAGACTGGCACTGAGCGAGCCGACGAAGGCCGCGATGAAGCTGATGAAGACGAGCGTATCCAGCAACTCGTCCAGATCGGCCGGCACCTGAGCTATGGCACGCAGGCTTTCGGCCAGCACCCAGGCCGCCATGCCCAGACTGAGCGTGCCGACCAGCAGGAACCACAGCGCCAGGCCGGAACGTCGCAACCGCCCGCCCGGCGCACGCGACGCGGCATAGCGCCGCCCCAGATGACGCAGAAACATGCGTAACGGGAAGGCCAGCAGCAGCGCGATCGCCACGCCAGTCACCAGGCCGCCTACGCCATTGGCAGCGGTGCCGGCACGCACCGCCTGGACCGCATCGTCGTACAAGCCGCGCAGACGGGTACGATCGTCCGGCCATTGCAGCGCGATCTGCGACCACAGTGCCGGCGACAGCGGTGAGGCAACGCGCGTGGACAGCTGCACACTGAACAGCTGCGCGCGTTTTTGTTCCAGGCGATCTGCCAGTTCGCGGGCCTGGGAGTCCAGGAGATTGGCGCGCTTGAACTCTGCATCCAACGCGCTTTTTTCTTTCTTTAACGCCTCGCGCTGCTTCTTAAGATCGGCCGCTTCGCCTTGCTGCGCATCACCCAAGCCGGCCAGCTGCGAACTGATTTGCTTCAGCGGTGGATCCAGCTGACGCGCCAGGTCCTGTGCCTGCCGCTGCGCCACCGTCACCTGGTCGGTCAACGCACGCAGCAGGTCGGTATCGGCCTTTTCCAGCCCGGCCTCGCCCTGGTCCAGCACCTTCTGCGCGTCGTCCAGCTGTCTCTGCGCGGTCTCCAGCAGGGAGTCATCGTCCTGGGCGAGCAGCGTGCCTGCACAGGCCAGCCACAGGACGCTGCACAGCAGCACCTGCAATAACACGCTCGAACGGGCGGACGGCACAGAACGAAATCGGAACACAGGCAGGCATCGGACAGGCGCAGGACCGCGCGGTGTCGGCATCTTAAGCCACCGCCCCCGCCCTGCTGCCCGCTGCTATGAGGGCGATTCATGCGGACGCAAGCGCAGCATCCGGGAGTGCGGCCACCAGCCAACCAATGCATGAACATGCGACGCCTTGTCACCTTGCGGCAACACCGGGCTGACGCAGAATCGAGTCACCGCTACGGCAGACGCAGCGGATGACCGCGAAGGAGAACTCCATGCAGATTCAGATCCAGACCGACAAGCACGTGCCGCATGACCCGTCCGTCGTGCAGCATGTCGAGAAGACCTGCACCGCCCAGCTGGCGCATTTCGCCAACGACATCACCCGCGTCGAAGTGCATTTGCGCGACGAGAACGGCCAACGCGGCGGCGCAGCGGATCGAACCTGCAGTATCGAAGCGCATGTCGCCGGCCTGCCGCCGATCGCCGCCACCAACAGCGCCGAAACCACCGCCTCCGCCGTCACCGGCGCCGCCCGCAAGCTACGCACCGCCATCGAGCACGCACGTGGCAAGCAGCACGCGAGAGCGACCGCGCCGGCACCGGACGGCATCTGATCGCTCAAGGGCAGGGCGTACGCGCCCTGCCCTTGAGCGAGTCCATCGCCGGAGTGGTTAGGCGCACCACGTTCTGAAATACATGCCGTGGGAGCAATTGACCACAGGCTGGAGAGCAGTCCGCAATAGACGCGTCACAGGGTCACTGGCGCACCAGGTGCAGGCCACAGCGCTCAGACACGAGGACATTCGGCCACCCTGGCTCTGCGACGTCGACGTCCGGTTCCAAAGCAGTGCAGCAGCGCTGCCAGCGCAGGACATCTCAGCCTTCGACACCAACGCTGGCGACATGCAGCCCCAGCGGCTGGACAGAGCCGCTCAAACACCTGCAACCCTGGCCCAGAAACGACTTCGGCCCGCTGCAGCGGAATGCCACTGCAGCGGACCGAACGATGCGATCTGGTGCGCCCGGAGGGATTCGAACCCCCGACCAATGGCTTCGGAAGCCACTACTCTATCCGGCTGAGCTACGAGCGCCTGGCCGCGCATTATGCCAGAACCCGCGCCACCCGCGTGATGCCTTCGGCCGCTGGCATCCGCAGACCCGCTGGCGGGCGGTGCCCAACCTGCCCCGCAGACTCCCTTATGCGCAGCCCACGCTAACAGGAGCAGCCGACACCGACGCAGCCACCAACCCCCACACGAACGGCTTCGCCGCAGTCCCGAGCACGGGCGCCTGTCCGCGCTTATCGACTGGCGTTCTTGCAGCCGGCACTTGCTGGCCGCACCCAGATGGCCGCATCCAGGGCGCGCTGCTACCCTTTGCAGCATGAGCAAGCATGGTTTCGAACAGGCACCGGCAGCGCCCGCGCTGACATGGTCCGAGCGGCTGGGGCAATACTGGAAGCTGGTCCGCGGCGATCGTCCGATCGGCAGCCTGCTGCTGCTCTGGCCCACCTGGTGGGCGCTGTGGCTGGCTGCGGGCGGCATGCCGCCGGTATGGACGTTGTTCGTATTCACCGCCGGGGTCTGGCTGACCCGCTCGGCCGGCTGCGTGATCAACGACTACGCAGACCGCTGGCTGGACCCGCACGTGGAGCGCACCAAGTCGCGCCCGCTCGCCACCGGCGCGGTGTCCGGGCGCGAAGCGCTGTGGGTGTTCGTGGTGCTGATGCTGGTGGCGTTCGGGTTGGTGCTCAGCCTCAACTGGCTGACCGTGGCGCTGAGCGTGCCCGGCGTCTTCCTGGCCGCGAGCTACCCCTATTTGAAGCGTCATACCCATCTGCCGCAGGTCTATCTGGGCATGGCGTTCGGCTGGGGCATCCCGATGGGTTTTGCCGCCATACAAGGCAGCGTGCCGTTGCTGGGCTGGCTGTTGTACGCGGCCAATATCCTTTGGGCGACCGCGTACGACACCTGGTACGCCATGGTCGACCGCGACGACGACCTCCGCATGGGCAGCAAGTCCACCGCCATCCTGTTCGGCAGGTTCGATCTGATCGCACAAGGCGTGCTGTATGCATCGATGTTCGCGGCCTTGGTGCTGGTTGGCTTGCGCGCCGGTCTCACTGTCGCTTACTGGGCCGGGCTGGGCATCGCAGCGCTGCTGGTGGCCTACGAATTCCGCATCGCCCGCCACCGCGAACGCGGCCCCTGCTTCCGCGCCTTCCTGCATAACAACTGGGTGGGTCTGGCGATCTTTGTCGGCATCGCCGCGGCGGTGCGTTAGAAGCCGGGATTCGGGATTCGCTAAAGGCTGTATGGCAGGCTTTCCGGGCAGGCGATGTCTTTGCAGAACCGCGCTGATGGACCACGCACCGACCTGTCCAGATAGGGCCCGGAGCGCTGAGGACCCCTCCGCAGGCGACAAGCCCCTCTCCTGCAGGAGAAGGGTTGGGGTGAAGGTACGGACCGATGCAACAAGACCGCACCCGCCCTATCGAACGCGCACCGCTCCCAGCCGCACCATCACGGCACCCGCGCGCACACCCAGGCATCGACCCGCTGCACCCCCGCGCGCCGCAAGGCCTGCGCTGCCGCGTGCAGCGTGGCGCCGGTGGTCATCACGTCGTCCACCAGCGCCACATGTGCGGGCAGGGCGCCGCGTGCGATGAAGGCGTCGCGCAGATTGCGTTGGCGCTCGACGGCATCCAGCTCCGATTGCGGCGCCGTCGCACGCACGCGGCGCAGCAACGGCAGGCACGGCAGCCGCAGCGCGCGGCCCAGCGGTTTGGCCAGCTCAAGCGCCTGGTCGTAACCGCGCTGGCGCAGCCGCTGCCGGTGCAGGCTCACCGGCACCAGGGCCTGCGGCCGCGGCAGGTGTGCGCAGCGCCTGGCCATCAGTTCGCTGAGCAGGCGTCCTGCTGCCAGGTCCTGATGGAACTTGAAGCGGCGCAGCAGCCCGTCCACCGGCCAGCGATACGTAAAGCACGCATGCACGCGCTGCAATGGCGGGGGCTGCTGCAGGCATTGCCCGCACAGCGCCACCCCATCGGAGGCGAACAGCTGGGTGGCACAGCACAGACAGGCGTGGCCGTGCTCCGGCAGTGCGGCCCGGCACGAGGGGCACAGGTCGCAATCGGACATGCCCGCTTCCGCGCAGACCAGGCACAGGCTTGGCAACAGCAGCCGCAACACCCGTTGCGGCCACCTGTAAACCGAGCCTACTTCTTCAAAGTTGACAGCCTCTTCCATGCTCACCAGACTGCCTGGCTTCCAAGCCGCTGACTGTCAGGAAACTCCGATGTCTGTTGTCGTACGCCATGACTGGGATCGCAAAGAGCTGCAGGCGCTGTTCGATCTGCCGTTCCCCGAGTTGCTGCATCACGCGGCCAGCGTGCACCGCGCGCACTTCGATCCGGCGCAGGTGCAGGTCTCCACGCTGCTGTCGGTCAAGACCGGCGGTTGTCCGGAGGACTGCGCTTACTGCCCGCAGGCGCAGCGCTACGACACCGGCGTGACCGCGCAGAAGCTGATGGAGACCGAAGAGGTCGTCGCCAAGGCCCGCCAGGCCAAGGCCGCCGGCGCCTCGCGTTTCTGCATGGGCGCGGCCTGGCGCTCGCCCAAGGAACGCGACATCCCCAAGGTGGCTGCGATGATCCGCGAGGTCAAGGCGATGGGTCTTGAGACCTGCGCCACGCTCGGCATGCTCGACGCCGGCCAGGCGCGCGCACTCAAGGACGCCGGGCTGGACTACTACAACCACAATCTGGACACCGCGCCGGATTACTACGATTCCATCATCCATACCCGCCAGTACCAGGATCGGCTGAACACCCTGGAGCACGTGCGCGATGTGGGCCTGAAGACCTGCTGCGGCGGCATCGTGGGCATGGGCGAGACCCGCGAGCACCGCATCGGCCTGCTGCTGGCGCTGGCCACCTTGCCTGCGCATCCGGACTCGGTGCCGATCAACCGGCTGGTGCAGGTTGCCGGCACCCCGCTGCACGGCACCCAGCAGCTGGACCCGTTCGAGTTCGTGCGCATGATCGCCGTGGCCCGCATCACCATGCCCAAATCGATGGTGCGCCTGTCTGCCGGCCGCGAAGCGATGAGCGACGAGCTGCAGGCGCTGTGCTTCCTGGCTGGCGCCAATTCGATCTTCTACGGCGAAAAACTGCTCACTACCGGCAACCCGGACACCGAACGCGACCAGGCCCTGTTCCAGCGCCTGGGCCTGCGCCCGATGCAGATCACCGTCGACGCCGCCGACCACGACCACCCCGGCACGGTGCATGCAGACATCACCTGCGGCACGGCGTGCGAACACGCGGCCTGACGACAGCGCATCCCGATCCAGGATGAGCCTGCACGGCGCCTGGCCGTTCTCACTGCAGAAGGGCCAGGCGCAGATCCAAACCGGCGCAGGCTCACCGGCAAGCCAACCCGCCCCACCGGCCGTCGGTGCCGGCTGGGCGATGTGACCGCGGCACGCTACGCTAGCGGCCCTTCTTTCGTTGTCGAACTCCCTCATGGCTCGCCCCGATCTGCACGAACGGATTTCGTCGCTGCGCAAGTTGCGCGTCGCTCAGGAACGGGTGCGGGTGCGGCGCCAGGTCGGCCGCCGCGATGGCGTGCGGCTGGAGATCGACGGCCGCTGGCTGACCGGTTTCTGCTCCAACGACTACCTGGGCCTGTCGCAACAGTTCGAAGTGGTCGCTGCCCTGCAGGACGCCGCCGCGCGCGATGGCGCCGGCGCGACCGCCTCGCATCTGATCTGCGGCCATCACACCGCACACGAAACGCTCGAGCGCGACATCGCCGAGTGGCTGGGCTACCCGGCGGCGCTGCTGTTCGGGAGCGGCTTCATCGCCAATCTCGCCGTGCAGCAGGCCTTGCTCAGCGAAGAGGACGATGTCTGCGTGCAGGACCGGCTCAATCACGCCAGCCTGCTCGACGCCACGCGCCTGGCCGGCTGTCGGCTGCGGCGGTATCCGCACCTGGACGTGGAAGGCGCCATGCGCCAGCTCAAGGGTGCCCCCGAGGGGGCGGCGATGCTGGCCAGCGACGGCGTTTTCAGCATGGATGGCGATGTGGCGCCGCTGCGCGCGCTGAGCCTGGTGGCACGCATGCAGGAAGCGATGTTCTATGTCGACGATGCGCACGGCGTGGGCGTCCTGGGCCCGCAAGGGCGCGGCTGCGTGGCCGACGCCGGCCTGGGCGTTGCCGAAGTGCCGCTGCAATTGGTGACCCTGGGCAAGGCGCTCGGCGGCTACGGCGCGGTCGTGGTCGGCGAAGAGGCGCTGATCCGCCATCTGGCCGAAACCGCGCGCCCGTACATCTACACCACCGCCCTGCCACCGGCGCAGGTCGCCGCCACCCTGGCCGCGGTGCGGCTGGCGCGTCGCGACGATTGGCGGCGTGCGCGCCTGGTCGAACTGATCGGCACCTTCCGCGATGGCGCGCGTCGGCATGGGTTAGAATTGATGGCCTCCGACACGCCGATCCAGCCGCTGCTGTACGGCGAGGAAGCCACGGTGATGGCGATGTCGGCCGCACTCGAACAGGCCGGTTTCATGGTCGGCGCGATCCGCCCACCCACCGTGCCCGAAGGCAAGGCGCGCCTGCGGGTGACCTTGTCGGCGCTGCACACACCGCAGCAGGTGCAGGCCTTGATCGAGGCAATCGTGCAGGCGCGCGATGTGGTCAGCCGGCAACCGCTGCGCGCCTCCGCTTGACGCGTAGCCGGGCAGCGCGCTCGTCGTGCGCAACGCCGGACCGGAGCGGCCAGCACCCAGACACTGGATGGCTCACGCAGACGGTTCGATGCGCGCGCATTTGCACGCACGCGTGCCGACTGCATGCAGACGTGCGTTGCCGCCGTTGATCGCGCGGCACATCACCGCACCACCCGTCATGCGCGAACAATCACAGGCACCGGCACTGCCGATCAAGCCACTGCGGCCTCGCTTCCACCCGAGTGCAAGCAACCGGAATGTCGGCAGCTCCGCACCGATGCCGCAGCATCCACATCGGCAAGCACTGCCCACGCACCCGCTGACATGGCAATGACCGCGCCCGAGACGCCAGTCGCCTCATCGGCGCAACGCCGCGTCTGGGAGGCGTTGTCGCTGCTGTATCTGGACAGCGCGTGCGATGGCGAAAACGCGCGCATTGCCCGGATCCTGGCGGCCTCGCCGTTTACGTTGCCGCAACTGCGCACGATGCTGCTGCACGAGGTGCACCCGGCGCTGATCGGCAACCTGCGCAGCGTGGCCGGTGTGTGGGAGGGCTTCGATCCCCAATGGCTGGCCGATGCGATCGCCACGCAGCGCGCGCGGCGCTGGCGCTGGCCGGATCGTTGGTGCTGGCGCAGGCATGCGCGACAGCAATGGGCGGTGCTGGCGCCTGCGATCGCTGCAGAGCGCGCAGGTTCTGCACGCTGAGCGCGCGCCAATCGGCGACAATCCGTGCATGCATATCGATGTCATCGGCCATGGGCCCGCGCTGGTTCTGCTGCACGGTTGGGCGTTGCACGGCGGCGTGTTCGCACCGCTGGTGGAGCGGCTGTCATCGCGTTATCAATTGCACCTGGTCGACTTGCCCGGGCACGGCTTCAGTCGCGACGACACCACGCCGTTGGCCTTGCCGTATGTGGTGGCCGCGATTGCCGCGGCCACGCCGCCGGCGGTGTGGGTCGGCTGGTCGCTGGGTGGGCTGTTTGCGCTGCATGCCGCCGCCACTCAGCCGCAGGTGCGCGGGCTGGCGATGATCGCGGCAACGCCGCGCTTCGTGCGCGGCGCCGATTGGGCGGATGCGGTCGAGCGCGAGGTGTTCGTGCAGTTCGGCCAAGACCTGGCGCGCGATTACCGCGGCACCCTGGAGCGCTTTCTGGCCTTGGATACCCTGGGCTCGGCGCATGCGCGCGCCGAACTGCGCAGCCTGCGCGAAACGCTCAGCGCACGCGGCGCGCCGGCGGCCGATGCCCTGCAACAGGGCCTGGGCCTGCTCGAACGCACCGACCTGCGCCGCGCGTTGCCGCAGCTGGCGCGTCCCAGTCTATGGATTGGAGGGCAACGCGACCGGCTGGTGCCTGCCGCCGCCATGCATGCTGCGGCCGCGCTCGCGCCACATGCGCAGGCGCTCACCATCGCCGGCGGCGGCCACGCGCCGTTTCTCGGCCACGCCGATCAGGTGGCCGAGGCGCTGCAACGCTTCGTTGCGTCCGTGCCGTGAGCAGATCGCCGATCATGCGACCTCGCTGATCGAGGACGCATCGCATGGATCTTGGAATCGCCGGGCGCTGGGCACTGGTCTGCGCCGCCAGCAAGGGCTTGGGCCTGGGCTGCGCCCGCGCCCTGGCACATGAAGGCGTCAACGTGGTGATCGCTGCGCGTGGTCGCGCCGCCCTGGACCAGGCCGCCGACAGCCTGCGCGCACTGCGCGGCGCCGGAGAGGTGCGCAGTGTCGTGGCCGATATCGCCACGCCGGAAGGACGCGCCGCCGCGCTCGCGACCTGCCCGCAGGTCGACATCCTGATCAATAACGCAGGCGGCCCGCCGCCGGGCGATTTCCGGCAGTGGGAGCGCGAGGACTGGCTGCGCGCGCTGGACGCCAACATGCTGGCGCCGATCGAGCTGATCCGCACCACCGTCGATGCCATGCGCGCGCGCCGCTTCGGCCGCATCGTCAACATCACCTCCAGCGCGGTAAAGGCGCCGATCGACATCCTCGGCCTGTCCAATGGCGCGCGCGCCGGCCTGACCGGTTTCGTTGCCGGGCTGGCGCGCAGCACGGTGGCCGACAACGTCACCATCAACAACCTGCTGCCCGGCCAGTTCGCCACCGACCGCCTGCGCGGCAACTTCGCTGCCATCGCGCAACAGCAAGGCAACACTGCGGAGGAGGTCGCCGAGCGCAAGCAGGCAGCCATTCCGGCAGCACGCTTCGGCGAGCCGGACGAATTCGGCGCGGCCTGCGCGTTCCTGTGCAGCGCGCAGGCCGGCTATATCACCGGGCAAAACCTGTTGATCGATGGCGGCAGTTATCCGGGCACGTTCTAGCGCACCAGCCCATCGCACGCATCGATTCCCTCCGCCTCGCCCACCGGCGACAATAGCCTGGCAATGAACAGCACTTTCGACCCCCGCCACGTCCGCCGCGCCTTCGCGCGGGCCGCCACTAGTTATGCCGCCGCCGCCGCGTTGCAGCGCGAGGTGGAAACGCGCCTGCTCGAATCGCTCGACTACCTGGGCGAGCAGGTGCCCAAGGTGGTGCTGGATGTGGGTGCCGGCCCCGGTCATGCCAGCGGTGCGATCAAGAAGCGCTGGCCCAAGGCCCAGGTGATCGCCCTCGACCAGGCCATGCCGATGCTGCGCCAGGCGCGCAAGGCCGCAGGCTGGTGGAAGCCGTTCGCGCAGGTCTGCGCCGATGCGCGCGCGCTGCCGGTGGCTGACGGCAGCGTGGATGTGATCTTCAGCAATCTGTGCCTGCAGTGGGTGGAAGACCTGCCGGCAGTGTTCGCCGGGTTCCGGCGCGCGCTACGGCCGGGCGGGCTGCTGCTGTGCTCGACCTTTGGCCCGGAAACCCTGATCGAGTTGCGCGACGCCTTCGCCCAGGCCGACACCGCACCGCACGTCAGCCGCTTCCCGCCGATCGCGCAGTTCGGCGATGCGCTGCTGATGTCCGGTTTCCGCGACCCGGTGCTGGACCGCGACCTGTTCACGCTCACCTATAACGACCTGCCGGCCTTGATGCGCGAATTGCGTGCGATGGGCGCCACCAATGCGCTCAGCAACCGCCGCGCCACGCTGACCGGACGCGGCCGCTTTGCCGCTGCCAACGCCGCCTACGAACCGCTGCGGCGTCCGGACGGCACCCTGCCCAGCTCCTGGGAAGTGATCTACGCGCACGCCTGGGCGCCGGCACCCGGCGCGCCCATCCGCGAGCAGGGACACGATATCGCCAGCGTCCCGGTAGCCTCGATCCCGATCCGCCGCCGCATCGACTAGCGGCGGTGCAGATCGCCGGCAGCAACGCAGCCGTTGCCGGCGAGACACACAGTTTTGCGACGACACCAATGCTGACCTGTCAGGCTCGGTCGCGACAACCGGTAGAATTCAGCAGTCAATGGCCGCATGTTCCTGTTGCGGCTTGCCTTTTCGACGCCTGAACCGGCGTGGTTAGCAAAATGCAGCACGCAGCCGTCAGGTGGCTGCAGACGGCGCGCAGGAATCTGCATGTACGCGTGGTACATGCCGGTTCCGAGTACCGGCAGCGCCCCCGCCCGGCTGCTGCACTGACGTTTTGATAGCCGCTCTTAGGTTTGCGGCCCCCGTCCCCCAATCGGCCTTCCCAATGTTGAAGTGGCTCATCATCGCGCTGTTCATCGCATCGGCGCTGTACATCCATTACCGCGGTCGCGTGCGCCACCGGCTCAGCCGGCAGTTGCTCGACCATTCCACCTTCATGGCGCCGATCAACGCGCTGATGTACCTGTGTTCGCGCGTGCCGACCACACCGTTCATCGATCCGGGCAAGGAATTCCCCGAACTGGCCCCGCTACGTGCCAACTGGCCGGTGATCCGCGATGAAGCGGTGGCGTTGCAGCAGATGCAGAAGATCCGCGCTGCCGACGGCTATACCGATATCGGCTTCAACTCGTTTTTCCGCCGCGGCTGGAAGCGCTTCTATCTGAAGTGGTACGGCACAGCGCACCCGTCTGCGGCCGAGCTGTGCCCGCAGACCACCGCGTTGCTGAAGTCCATCCCCACGGTGAAGGCGGCGATGTTTGCCGAACTGCCGCCGGGTAGCGAACTGCGTCCACACCGCGACCCCTTCGCCGGGTCCATGCGCCTGCACCTGGGCCTGGCCACGCCGAACGACGACCGCTGCTTCATCGACGTCGACGGCCAGCGGCATAGCTGGCGCGACGGCGAGTGGACCATGTTCGACGAGACCTACATCCACCACGCGCGCAACGACACCGACCAGGACCGCATCATCCTGTTCTGCGATATCGAACGCCCGATGCGCTGGCGCTGGGCGGCGGCGCTGAATCGCTTCGTCGGCCGCAGCCTGCTTTCTGCCGGCGCCTCGCCCAATCAGGAGGGCGACAAGACCGGTGGCATCAACCGCGTGTTCCGGTATTTCTACGCGGCGCGCCTGAAGGCCAAGGCGCTGAAGGAGCGCAACAACCCGCTGTACCAGGTGCTCAAGTGGAGCATCTTCGTGCTGGTGGTGGTCGGCATCGTGCTGCTGTAACGCCCGACCAAGCGCGTAGGAGCGCACCCGGGCGGGACCAGGCATTGCAGGGGACGCCTCATCGCGCGCAAGCGCGCTCCTACGCAGGTCTGGCCGTGCACGGCGATTGACCAACGCAGGCCGATGCACCGTATGCGGTAACACCGGCCCCTCCGTGTAGGAGCGCACCCGGGCGCGACAGGCATTGCCGGTGATGCCTCATCGCGCGCAAGCGCGTTCCTACGCAGGTCTGGCCGTGCACGGCGATTGACTAGCGCAGGCCAATGCACCGTATGCGGTAACACCGGACCACCCGTGCAGGAGCGCACCCGGGCGCGACCAGGCATGCCGGTGAGGCCCCATCGCGCGCAAGCGCGCTCCTACGCAGGTCTGGCCCGTGCCCGTCGATGCACTCAGCGCGATACCTGCGCGATCCATTCCTGCAGGTTGTAGTAGTTGGTGACGCGGGTGATGGCGCCGTCGTGCACATCGAAGAACGCACCGCCCGGCAGCACATAGGTCTGCCCGTTGGCTTCCGGCAGGCCTTCGTCGGTGGTGTGGTAGACCCCGTGCACCACGTACTCGGCACCTACGCGCGTGCCGTCGTCGTTGGCGGTGATCACGATGTCGCGCAGCTGCTCGCGGTAGCTGTCGTTCATGCGTTGCAGAAAGGCCGCGAAGTCCGCGCGGCCGATCTCGCGTGCCCCTTGATTGAGATCGTGCGCCACATCGTCGGCCAGGAACGCCAGCATGGCATCCCAATCGCCGCGGTTGAAGGCATCGTAATAGGCCTGGACCAGGCCGATGGCGCGTTGCCGATTGCTCTCGCTCATGCTCGAACCTGCCGCTGGGAAAGCCGCATCATAGAGCGGGTTTGGCGCGCGCGCTGGGATGCGGTCAGCGTCCGCTCCATCGCTTGCGCCTCCCATCCTCGATGGCCGCGCCGTTGTGCAGCGCACATGACCGAACCGCTGCGGCCAGCGCCCGACCTGTCGGTGCGATATGCCTGAGCACTCCCACCTGCCACCTGCCGGGCAGTGCCAGCTCGATGCCACCGGATGAAACGCGGCAGCGTCAGGCCCCCTGCACCACCAGATCGCGGTGGAAGAAGTAGACCTCCTGCAGCAGGAAGCGCCAGCTGGTGTGGAAGCTGCGAAAGCGCGTACTTGGCGTGGACGAGGCCAGCGCATCCACTCCCAGTTCCTGGCATAGCCGCAACGCGCGCGCCATGTGCAACGGGTCGCTGACGATGATTGCCCGGTGCATGCCGTGTCGCTCCATCAGCGCCCGCGCCTGCAGCAGGTTCTGGCGGGTGGTGCGCGAGCTGGTCTCGATCACGATCGCTTCCGGCGGCACGCCATGACGCAGCGCGTAGCGCCGTGCCACCTGCGACTCGGCAAAGCGCGCGCCATTGCCGAAGCCGCCAGTGAACAACAGCCGTGGCGCATAACCTTGCCCATACAGATCCAGCGCATGCCGGATCCGTTCTTCGAAGACCGGCGACGGGCGCGCATCGTAGGCGGCCGCGCCCAGCACGATGATCACGTCCGCCGGCGCCGCCTGATCGCGGTCGCCCACCCAGACGATCCAGCCGGCCACCGCCACCAGCCAGATCAGCGCCAGCATGCATAACCGCCAGCCCCAGCCCCACAGGCCGAGCCCGCGCGCACGCCTGCTCACGCGGCGGCCCACGGCAGCGCGTCCAGATCGACGTTGCCGCCGGACAGGATCAGCCCGACCCTGCGCCCGGCAAACCGCGCCGGCTCGGCCAGCACCGCCGCCAGCGTGATGGCCGAAGACGGCTCCACCACCTGCTTGAGCACCTGCCAGATCAGCCGCATCGCCTGTATCACGGCCGCGTCGTCCACCGTGATCACCTGCGCGTCGCCGGCCTGCAGCAACGCAAAGTTCGGCGCCCCGAGGGTTCCGCGCAGACCGTCGCAGACCGTGTCGGGCACGAAGTCGACCAGGCGTTGCCCGGCCGCCAGCGAGCGCGCGGTGTCGGCCGCTCCGCTGGGCTCGGCCAGCACCAGCGCGCAGCCCGGCGCAGACCGCAGCGCCAACGCCGCACCGGCCGCCAGCCCGCCTCCCCCGACCGGTGCCAGCAGCACATCCAGCCCGCCGCTTTGATGCAGCAACTCCAACGTGGCCGTGCCCTGGCCGGCGATCACGGCCGGATCGGTGTACGGATGCACCAGGGTCGCGCCACTGGTGGCCTGGACCTGGGCACACATCTGCTCGCGTGCCGCGATGGTCGGCGCACACCGCCATAGCGTGGCGCCATGCCGGGAGATATTGGCCAGCTTGGCGGCGACGGCACCTTCGGGCACCACCACATGACAGCCGATCCCACGCGTGCGGGCGGCCAGCGCCAACGCCGCGCCATGGTTACCGGAAGAATGGGTGACTACGCCGCGCGGCGCCAGATCGTCGGGCAGCGACCACACCGCATTGCAGGCGCCACGAAACTTGAATGCACCGCTGCGCTGCAGGTGCTCGGCCTTGAAGAACAGCTGCGCACCGCAGAATGCATCCAGGTGGTGCGAGGTCAGCAACGGTGTCGTCGCGCAGTGCGGCGCGATGCGCGCGGCAGCCTGCAGGACATCTGAATGGGCAAGAGGGACCGTCTCGATCATGCCTGCAAGATTAACGTATCGCTCCACTCTTCACGGCTCGCACGCACACCGCCTGCGCATGCTGGATCGATGAAAAAGCGCCACATTGCGGCACAGTTAAGGACCGATTCAACGCAACGGTTCGAAAGTGGGATCATGGCTGCAGGAGGGCACCATCCATGAAATTCCGTCTGATCTTCGCCGCCGGGCTACTGGCCCTGAGCGGCTGCGCAACCTACGACTACACCGGAGGTGGATCGGGTGGCTATTACCGTGGTGCGCCCGCCGTGCAGTATCGCTATCCACCGGGGTACTCGCCCTACTCCTACGGCGGCCCATACGGCGCTCCCTATGGTGCCGGTGCGATCGGGCTATACGACTACCCGGTGTATCCGGTGTATCGCGGCGGTGGCTACTACTATCGACCGTACGATCGCCGCCCGCAGTACCGGCCGCAGCGCCCGAACGGCTCGTTCAACCATGGCCCGCGGCCGAGCGGACCACGGCCGCAGCGCCCGAATTCGCCACCGGCGACTGGCGCGCCGCCCGCACGGCCGCCGGCACGGATCGGTGCACCGCCACGTGTGATTCGCGAAATCCAGCGCCAGACCGCGCCACGCAACCCCCGCCAGCAAATTCCGTGACAAGCTGACTGCGACGCGCCCCACAAATGCCAACATTGGGGGCTTGCGTTCAGCCAGCACTTGGTTGCAAGCTAGGTGCTCTGTGTGACCTGCCGCGTCATGTTCTGACACGGCCCGCCTCACTGACAGACTTATGTCGATGTCCGACAGGGAAATCTGGATCCCCCCTGTTCCGGCCCTGTCGGATATCGGCGCCTTCAATGCATAAAGCCCCGGCATGCCGGGGCTTTATGTTTTTGTCGCACCAGAGGCGGTGTCGCTTCAGGGCCGTGCGGGTCTTACGCTTCGGCGCGGTCTAGAAATCGTGCCGGCGGTGCCGGGTTGCAGAAAAAAATAAGGGTCGGCAGTCCCCCGACTACCGACCCTTACGCTACCCCGTCGCACGCGCGGCTGGCCCCTGTTCCAATTCCAGCCTTTGCGCCCATGTCGCAATGCCACGACGGGTGCAGTAGGGATATCCGCACGAAACATGCCAACTTGAGGGTCACTATTCAACAATGTGACTAACATCACATATTTCGCGATTTAGTGACCACGCGAGCGCTTCAGCCGATACTTCCGCAGCCGCTTCCTTCTCTTTGCTGATCAGTCCAGACCCATGTCCGACCCTTTCTATCGCTTCGACGTCGTCGTGATCGGCGGCGGCCATGCCGGCACCGAGGCCGCGCTGGCGTCCGCGCGCGCCGGTGCCCGCACCTTGCTGCTGACCCACAACATCGAGACCGTGGGCGCGATGAGCTGCAATCCGGCCATTGGCGGAATCGGCAAGGGGCACCTGGTCAAGGAAATCGATGCGCTGGGAGGCGCCATGGCGCGCGCGGCGGATCTGGCCGGCATCCAGTGGCGCACGCTCAATGCGTCCAAGGGCCCGGCAGTACGCGCCACCCGCTGCCAGGCCGACCGCAACCTCTATCGCAACGCCATCCGTCGCATCGTCGAGACCCATCCCAACCTGACCGTGTTCCAGGCGGCGGTGGACGATCTAATCATCCACCACGGCGCAAGCGAGGCCGACAGCGTGCGCGGGGTCATCACCCAGACCGGGCTGCGCTTTGAGGCACCGGCAGTGGTGCTGACCGCCGGCACCTTCCTGGCCGGCAAGATCCATGTCGGCGAGACCCAGTACGCCGCCGGGCGCATGGGCGACCCGCCGGCCACCACGCTGGCGGCGCGCCTGCGCGAGCGGCCGTTCGCGATCGACCGGCTCAAGACCGGCACACCGCCGCGCATCGACGGGCGCACGCTCGACTACAGCGTCATGCAGGAACAGCCGGGCGACGACCCGCTGCCGGTGATGTCGTTCATGGGCCAGGTTGGCGATCACCCGCGCCAGGTCAGCTGCTGGATCACCCACACCACCGAGCAGACCCACGACATCATCCGCGCTGCGCTGCATCGCTCGCCGCTGTATTCGGGGCAGATCGAAGGCATCGGCCCGCGCTACTGCCCGTCGATCGAGGACAAGGTGGTGCGTTTTGCCGACAAGACCAGCCACCAGATCTTTGTCGAACCCGAAGGCCTGGAAGTGACCGAGATCTATCCCAACGGCATCTCCACCTCGCTGCCATTCGATGTGCAGCTGGCGCTGGTGCGCTCGATCCACGGGTTTGCGCAGGCGCATATCACCCGCCCCGGCTACGCGATCGAATACGACTTCTTCGACCCGCGCGGGCTCAAGGCCTCGCTGGAAACCAAGGCGGTAGGCGGGCTGTTCTTCGCCGGGCAGATCAACGGCACCACCGGTTACGAAGAGGCCGCCGCACAAGGCCTGCTGGCCGGCCTCAATGCCGCCCGTCATGTGCAGGGCCTGCCGGCCTGGTCGCCGCGCCGCGACGAAGCCTACCTGGGCGTACTGGTGGACGATCTGATCACCCACGGCACCACCGAGCCGTATCGCATGTTCACCAGCCGCGCCGAATACCGCCTGCAGCTGCGCGAGGACAATGCCGATGCGCGCCTGACCGGCGTCGGCCGCGCGATGGGGCTGGTCGACGATGCGCGTTGGGCGCGGTATTCGGCCAAGCAGGAAGCGGTGCAGCGCGAAAGCGCGCGCCTGTCGGCACTGTGGGCGACGCCGGGCAATGCGCTGGGCCGCGAAGTGGCGCAGACGCTAGGTGTGTCGCTCAGCCGCGAAACCAATGTGCTGGACCTGATCAAGCGCCCCGAACTCAACTACGCCACGCTGATGCGCGTGCCGACCCTGGGGCCGGGTGTGGACGATACGCAGGTGGCCGAACAGGTGGAAATCAGCGTCAAGTACGCCGGTTACCTGGATCGCCAGCGCGACGATATCGCGCGTCAGCAACGCCAGGAAACGACGCCGATCCCGGAAGGATTCGACTATGCCGGCGTGCGCGGCCTGTCGATCGAAGTGCAACAAAAACTCGAACGCGTGCGTCCGCAACACATCGGCCAGGCGCAACGCATCCCGGGCATGACGCCGGCAGCGATTTCGCTGCTGCTGGTCCATCTGGAGCGCGCGCGCCGCAGCCAGGTGGCGTAGCCGCCGCCATGCGCCCGGACGCCTCTGCGCGGGCTGGCTATCATGGGGCACGTCATCCGCAAGGACAGCTACAACATGGACATCCACCCCATCGCAGAGGACAAGCGCGAGGCCGTGCTGTCGGCCCTGCGCGACATCGAACGGCAGCACGACGTGCGCATCCTGCTGGCATGCGAATCGGGAAGCCGCGGCTGGGGATTCTCCTCGCCCGACAGCGATTACGACGCACGGTTTGTCTACGTCCATCGTCGCGATTGGTATCTGACGGTCAACGAGAACACCGGCCCCAACGAGCCGCAGCGCGACGTGATCGAACTGCCGATCTCCGACGATCTGGATGTCAGCGGCTGGGACCTGCGCAAGGCCTTGCGGTTGGTCTCCAAGTCCAATCCGACGCTGCTGGAATGGCTGCATTCGCCGGTGGTCTATCGGCAGGATGCGGTGGCCGTCGCGCAGTTGCGCGCGATCTCGACGCAGTTCTATTCGCCGCTTGGCACCTGGTGGCATTACTTCAACATGGCCAAGAGCAACTACCGCGGCTACCTGCGCGGCGAGCGGATTCGCACCAAAAAGTATCTGTACGTGTTGCGCCCGATCCTGGCCTGCCAATGGATCGAGCGCAGGCAGGACATGCCGCCGATGGCGTTCGACGTATTGCTGGAAGAACTGTTGCCCACCGGTGAGCTGCGTCACGAGGTGGATCGTCTGCTGGCGCTCAAGCGCGTCTCCACCGAAGTGGAAGATGGACCCCGGATTGCGCCAATCAGCGATTTTCTGGAAGCAGAACTCGACCGCATGGGCACGTCGCAGCCACACCTGCCTGCCGGCAGCGGGCGTTCGGATGCCCTGGACACCTTGTTTCGGCAAATGCTTTCCAACGAGGCTGCATTGCCCTGATCCATTGTTGCGGGCTGTCGGCCTGGTGAATCGATCGCCAGCCGCTGCAGCGCTGTCGGCGTTGGCGTATCGCGCTGGTCGAGCGGAAGGCAAATAAAGACACGCCACCTCGCCCGCTATCTGCGCGCGCTGCCCTCGAATGCACTGAAACGATGGAACATCCCGATTAGCGAAGCGGCAGGCGAACAGAGGCGCTGCAGGTGGATCAGACGGTCGATGGGAGCACAAGAGATGTTGCTATGATTTGCCAACGACGACACATTCGACTAAATGAACGCATTTGGCACGCTACGGACCGCGACGTTTCGCATCGCCGGCCCTGTTCTGCTTTTACTGCTGGGAAGTCTCTCCACGGCCCATGCCGCTACTGAAGAAGATGGCCGGTATTGGCTGAGTATCTACGCCCAGGGCAAGCTGCCGGTGGAAAACCTTTACTGGAGCATGGATATTCATCCGCGCTGGCGCGAGGAAGGCGAGCAGTTCGATCAATTGATCCTGCGCCCTGCGGTGTTTTACCGGCTCAATCCCAAGGCCAGCGTCTGGATGGGCTATGACACCATCATCAGCCACCCGGCAGGCCAGCCGTCCAACCGCGAGAATCGCTGGTGGGGACAATTTCAATATCAGTTCGATCCGATCGCCGAGATCAGCATCACCAGCCGTACCCGCCTGGAGCAGCGTCACCGCGAAGACTTCAGCGATGAAGGCTACCGCGTGCGGCAAATGATTCGCGCCGTGCGCCCGAGTGGGTTCAACCCGAAGTTGTCGTGGGTGGCGTTCAACGAGCTGTTCGTCAATCTCGATCAGACCACGTGGGGGGCGCGCCGCGGCATCGATCAGAACCGCGTCTTTGTCGGCATCAACTGGAAATTCAACGCCATCTCCAATGTGGACGTCGGTTATCTCAACCAGTTCGTCAATACGCGTGCGGTGGATCGGGAAAACCACGTCTTGATGACGACGTTCCGCTTCAATTTCTAGACGCCGCGGTAGCGCCCCGGCACCGGGTGCCGGATCGCGCGGGCGTTTGTTCGAGTGGATCGCAGTGGCGCGATTGCATCGGCGTCGCGCACCAACGCGGCCTGCACGCCATGAGGCTGAGCGCATCGTCGATCTGGGCGACACGCACGATCACACCGGCAACAACCGCTGTCGCAGCACGTCGGCAAACATGTCCACGGTCGTGTCGGCTGCCTGGATGATGCTGCCCATGTGGATGAAGCCGTGCACCATGCCGGGGAAGGTATGCACGCTGACCTCGACGCCGGCTGCTCGCAGGCGCTCGGCGTAGCGCAGGCCTTCGTCGTGCAGGATGTCGCGCTCGGCCAGCACGATCAGGGCCGGCGCAACGCCGCTCAGATCCGGCGCCAGCAGCGGCGAGACGCGCCAATCCAGGGTGATGGCCGGGTCCTTGATGAAATGCTGGTTGAAGAACTGCGTGGCCTGCCGGGTAAGCGGCGGGATGTCGGCATTGGTGGTGCGGGACGGATGCTCGCCACTGTCCTGGCGCGTGTCCGTCAGCGGGTACAGCAATAGCTGACAGCGCAGCGCAATGCCGGCATCGCGTGCGGCGATTGCAGCGGCAGCCGCCATCGCACCACCGATGCTGTCGCCGGCCACCGCCAGGCGCTGCGGGTCTGCCCCAACCTGCTCGGGATGCGCGGCCAGCCACTGCAGCGTGCCGATGACATCCTCCACCCCGGCAGGTGCGGGATGCTCCGGAGCGAGCCGGTAATCGACGGCCAGCACCTGGCAACCGGCGCGTGCGGCCAGCTGCCGGCAGACATCGTCATGCGAATCCAGATCGCCCACCACGCCACCGCCACCGTGCACGAACAGCAAGGTGGGCGCGGGGCCATCGCTCAAGCCCTGGGGGCGATAGAGCCGCAACGGCACGCTGCCGGCAGCGGTGTCGGCATGCACGGCACGCAGCTGCGCCATCTCCAGCACCGGGAAGCCGAGTTGGGCCCCCATACCACGCATCATTGCGCGCGCCTCTGCCAGCGGCAGCGTTTCCATCGGCGGCTGGGCGGCCTGCTGCAGCACGGTGAACAAGCGAACGACATCGGGATCGAACATGGCGGTCTCGCTGGTGGTGAACGACTGCCGAGTCTGCCTGATACTTATTTTCGATAACAATTAATCTTAATAATGATTCGGCAAGGTGACGGCCGATAACTTGGAGCGTGCCGGTGCTGGCTTGATACACAAGGGCTTGGGCCTGCACGCGTGAGATGTCGCGCAGATGCGAGCACGCAGTGGCGCTGCCGATTGCTGCATTGCATCGCGCGCATGCGCAACTGCCCGGCGGGTGCGCAGACCTGCAAGCGCAGGCAGGGCGGGATGAATCGACAACGTGCCCTTCGTTGATGGCAACTTCCGAACGCACCCGGATCCCACGTTGCTGCACTCGCGCCGTTACGCGAACGACGTGCTCGCGGCTGGATCGATGCAGTTTGCGCCGCGCCAAAGACCCGCGCCCACTGTGCTGGCAATGCGCGGTAATTAGGCACGCAACGATCAATCGTCGTCTTCGGCAGCGGCTTCGCGCCCTTGCTGGCGGATGAGGTTTTCCTGCCGCGCGTCTTCGATCGAGGCGCGGATGGCGCGCACGTCGGCGCGCTTGGTATCGAACTTGAAGCGGCCGGTGAGCGCGCTGTCCGGGCGCAACTCGCCCTTTTCGTAGAGCGCCCACATCTCTTCGCCGTAGTGGGTGTCCAGCAGGTCCGGGGCGAAGCGGCCCAGGCAATCGCGCAGGTTGTGCACATCGCGCAGCAGCATGTCGCGCGCGGCATTGTTGCCGGCGGCGCTGACCACCTGCGGGAAATCGATCACCACCGGGCCCTCGGGCGAGACCAGCACGTTGTATTCGGACAGATCGCCGTGCACCAGGCCGAGCGAAAGCATCTTGACCACGTCGCCGATCAGGCTGCTGTGGAATGCGCGTGCCTGCTCCGGCTCAAGCTCCACTTCGCCCAGACGCGGTGCGCTATGGCCGGCTTCGTCGGTGACCAGATCCATCAGCAGCACGCCATGAAAATAACCGCGCGGCTTGGGCACGTGCACGCCGGCATCCACCAGCTGGTAGAGCGCGTCGGCTTCGGTGTTCTTCCATGCGGTCTCGGCTTCGCGGCGACCGAACTTGGTGGCCTTGCCCATTGCGCGCGCCTGGCGGCTGCCGCG
This sequence comes from Xanthomonas sp. 10-10, assembly GCF_040182365.1. NCBI lineage: Bacteria > Pseudomonadati > Pseudomonadota > Gammaproteobacteria > Lysobacterales > Lysobacteraceae > Xanthomonas > Xanthomonas sp. 10-10. Next base: position 588,595 of record NZ_CP144460.1, on the reverse strand, counting down.
CACCTTGCGGCCCTCCTGATATTGCACGCGCGCCTGGAAGCTGCGTTGCGCCATGTCCTTGTAGACCTTGGCACACAGGATGTCCTCGCCTGCGCTGACCACGTAGACGGAGGCTTCCTTGCCGCTCTTCAGTGGTCGCAGCACTTCGTCGATGACACCGTCGTCGATCAGCGGCTGCAGGCCCTTGGGGGTTTTCATGGACGAGGGGGACCGATCCGAAACAAGTCAGCGGCGATTATGCGGCAAGCAGGATGAAGTGCTTACATGCGATGCACACAGTGCGACCGGAGGCAGGCATTGGCGCGAGCGCTTACCATGCGGGGACCTGCCTGACGCGCGATCCGATGCCCGAGCCCACCGCCAGCCGCCGCAAACGTCCTGCCGCCGTCGCCGCGCCCGGGAGCGAGCGCGGCCTGCCGTACGAATTGATGCAGCAGATTGCCGCCGCCCAGGGCGACCCGGACTTCATGACCTCGCTGGGGCGCGGCCTGGTGGTGCTGAGCGTGTTCGCCCAGCACCCGCGCGAGGTGACGATGTCGCAGATCAGCCTGGAAACCGGCATCTCCCGCGCAGCGGTGCGGCGGGTGCTGCACACGCTGGCCAAGCTGGGCTATGTCGGCGAGCAGGGCCGTGGCTATGTGCTGTTGCCGCGCGTGCTGGGGATTGGCGGCGCGTATGCGGCGTCTTCGGCGATGACCGCGGCCGCGCAGCCGGTGCTGGACGGGCTGCGCGACCAATTGCACGAATCCTGCTCGCTGGGCGTGCTGGATGGCGACGATCTGCTGTACGTGGCGCGCGCGGAGACGGTGCGGATCATGTCGATCGGGCTGCGCCCGGGCACGCGGCTGCCGGCGTATTGCACGTCGATGGGCCGGGTATTGCTGGCCGCCCTGCCCGCCGACACCTTGCAGGCCTATCTGGAGCGCACCACGTTGCGCCCGCGTACCGACCGCACGGTGACCCAGGCGTCGGCGCTGCTGGAGATCCTGGCGCGTGCGCGCCGCGAAGGCATGTGCCTGACCGACCAGGAGCTGGAAATCGGCCTGCGCTCGATCGCGGTGCCGGTGCGCAACCTGCGTGGCGAGGTGATTGCCGCGCTCAACATCGGCGCGCAGGCCGGGCGCGTCAGCCTGCAGACCATGCAGACACAACTGCTGGACCCGTTGAAGCTGGCGGCGCAGCGCCTGGGAGCGTTGCTGAGCTGACGCGGGCGGCGCGTCCTAGGTGATGGAGCAGCGCGATTCTGGGTGAAGGCCAAGATCCTGCCGCAGCGCATGGCGATGCCGCACACCAATGCGAGCTACCTTACGCGCAGCTGCAGCGCGTTGTTTGGCATGCAGCCAGCAGCGCGTTGGTCGCGTACGCCGGCAGCCTCCTGCGACACCCGCATCGCCCCGCCTGCGGGCTCAACGCGGCCGACGCAGGAAGCCCACCACCGTCTCCACCCAGGCGGCGTGTGTGTCCTCGACATGCGCCACATGATCGGCGCGCGGCAATGTGACCCAACTGCGATCTTCGCTACCCAGGCGTGCGAACAGGTGCGCGTTGTCCGCCTGCGTGGCGATCGGATCGTCGACACCCCGCAGCAGCAGCACCGGCAGCGTCGTGACCCGTTCGGGCTGGAACGCGAACTGCTCCATCGCGCGCCAGTCCGTGCGCACCGGGTCGGCGGCCACCGCCTGCGCCTGGTAAGCGGCGCGCACGCGCGTGGGTGCGGCGTTGGCAGTGATGAAATCCTCGCCGGCGGCCGCGCTGGTGGTGCGTGCGCGCAACGGCTGGGCCGGGGTTGGCGCGTCGGTGGGCGGCGCATCGACATCGTCGGGGAAGCCATACAGCACCAGTGCGGACAGCGCCTGCGGCTGTTGCTGGCCCACCAGCAGCGCCACCCGCGCACCGTTGGAATAGCCGATCAAGGCCGGTGGCGGCAGATCTGGATGTTGCCGGGCGACCCAGGCCAGCACCTGCTCGACGTCGCGCACTGCGCGGGCGGGCGTATTCCACCCGCTGGGGTCGCGCGCACTGCCGCCGTAGCCGCGCAGGTCCACCGCGTAGGCGGCAAGCCCGGCCCGTGCGAAGGCGGCCAGTACCGAGCGCGTGTCGCCCGCTTCGCCGGGCACCTGCAGGTCGAAGTTGGGCAGCGAACTCCAGGTGCGGCCATGCACCAGCAGCACCGTGCCACGCGGCTTGGCCGGCGCGCGCGACCACACCGCCAGGGTCTGGCCATCGTCGGCGCGTACCTGCGCCAGCCGGGTGCCCGGCCCGGGCTGCGGTTGCGCACCGGCGGTCAGTGAGAGCAACACCAGCAGGAGCAGGCAGGCGGGTCGGAATGTCATGCGGCATCTCGTCATGGGCACGGCGGACTGGGCAGGCTGCGTGGCTGGGCAGGCAGACGCGAAAGCGACACGAGCGACCGCATCAGGGCTCGGCAGCCTGTTCTTCCAGAATCGGTTTGGCCAGCGCAAAAGCGTGGTTGGCCGCCGGGACGCCGCAATAGATCGCCGCCTGCAGCAGCACTTCCTTGATCTGCTCGGGGGTGACGCCGTTGTTGCGGGCGGCGCGCACATGCAGCTTGAATTCTTCGTCGTGGCCCAGCGCGACCATCATCGACAAGGTGATCAACGAGCGGGTATGCGCAGGCAAGCCGTCGCGGGTCCAGATGGTGCCCCAGGCATACCGGGTGATCAGGTCCTGGAACTCGGTGGTGAACTCGGTGCGCGCGGCCAGCGAGCGCTCGACATGCGCCTCGCCCAGCACCCGGCGGCGTTCGCGCAGGCCGGCTTGATAGCGTTCGTCTTCGTGCATGGGATGTCCTTTGTAATGCGGAAAAGATCAGTCGGCTTGCAGGAAGCCCAGTACCGCGTCATTGAACGCGGCCGGCGATTCCAGATTGCAGATATGGCGGCCCGGCACCTGGGCGTAATGCCCATCGGGCGCCGCGTAGGCGATCTCGCGCAGGTTCGGCGGCGGGCACACCGGGTCGTCGTCGCCGGCCAGGGCCAGCAGCGGCAGGTTCAGCCCATCCAGCGCACCGCGGAAATCCGCCTCGGCCACCGCCTGGCAGCAGGCGATGTACCCGGCCGGCGAGGTGGAGACGAAGGCTGCGGCGATCATGTCCAGGCGCTGCGCGTGGCTGATGGCAAATGCCGGTGTAAACCAGCGCTGCAATGTGGCATCGATCAGCATCGGCAGGCCTTCGCTCCGCACCTGCTCGATGCGGGTTTCCCAGGTGGCGGTGCTGCCGATCTTTTGCGCGGTGGCACAGACCACCAGCCGGCGCAGCCGCTGCGCGGCATGCAGCCCGAGCCACTGCCCGGTCAGCCCGCCGATCGACAACCCGCAGAAATTGCTGCGCTCGATCTGCAAGGCATCCCATAACCCCAGCACGTCCTGTCCCAGATCGGCCACGCTGTACGGGCCGGGCGGCGAGTCCGAATAGCCATGGCCGCGGCGGTCGTAGCGCAGGATGCGGTAATGCGGGGCGAAGGCCTCGATCTGCACGTCCCACATATGCAGGTCGGTGCCGAGCGAATTGCAGAAGGTCAGCCAGGGCCGCCCGTCGGTGCCGTCCACACGGTAATGCAGGCGATGCGTGGGCAATTGCAGATAGGCCATCGAAGCACCGTCAACGGGGAGAAGAGGCCAGTACGCGATCGATCCAGACCGAGGACATGCCGCGCCAGCTGTCGCTATCGAACACCGCCTGCAGTTGCGCGTGCGTGAGTACCGCGCTCGCCTGGGCGTCCTCGGCCAGCACCTCACGCAGATGCCGCTGCTGCGCCTGCGCACGCGCCACCGCCTGTTCGACCAGCGCGTGCGCCTGCGGCTTGCCAAGCTGCGGGGCCAGTGCGAACACCGCCGCCTCGGCGTAGAGCACGCCGCCATGGCTATCCAGGTGGTGGCGCATCCGCGCGCGGTCCAGTTCCAGCTCGGCCAGGCAGGCCTGCATCTGCGCCAAGCTGCCGGCGGTCAGGCAGACGATCTGCGGCAAGGTCTCCCATTCGGCATGCCATTGCCCGGCGGCGCGCTCGTGCGGCTGGGCCATCGCGCTGAACAAGGTGGCGATCAGCCCGGGCACGCGGGTAGCCGCGGCCACTGCCGCCACGCTGGCCACCGGATTGCGCTTGTGCGGCATCGCCGACGAGCCGCCCTTGCCGACTGCCGCAGGCTCGAACGCCTCACCGACCTCCGATTGCATCAGCAGCACCACATCGCCGCCGATCTTGCCCAGCGTGCCGGCGAGCAGGCCGAACGCGCAGCCGACCTCGACGATGCGGTCGCGCGCGGTGTGCCAGGGCAACGCAGGCAGCGGCAGCGCCAAGCTGGTGGCCAGCGCCTGGGCCACGTCCAGACCGCGCTCCTGCAAGGACGCCAAGGTGCCGGCCGCACCACCGAACTGCAACGCCAGCGCGTCGTGCCGCAACCCGTGCAGGCGCCGATGCGCACGCTGCAAGGCGTCCAGCCAGCCGGCCACTTTGAGCCCGAAGGTCACCGGCACGGCTTGCTGCAACAAGGTGCGCCCGGGCAGACCGGTGTCGCGCTCGCGTGCGGCCAACGCGGCCAAGGTGTCGCACAGTTGCTGCAGGCGCGGCAGCAGCAGATCGAGCGCGGCGCGCAGCTGCAACACGCTGCCGGTATCGATGACGTCCTGGCTGGTGGCGCCCCAATGCACCCAGCGCGCGGCTGCGGCATCGTGCGCGGCGACGCGCGCGGTCAGCGCCTTGACCAGCGCAATGGCGGGGTTGCCAGCGAGCGCGGTGGCCTGCGCCAGGGCGGCCATGTCGTAGTGCTGCACCTCGCAGGCCGCTGCAATCGCTACGGCAGCCTCGGCAGGAATGACACCGCACTGCGCCTGCGCGCGGGCAAGCGCGGATTCGAAGTGCAACATGGCCTGCACACGCGCCGCATCGTCAAACACTGCGTCGCACGCAGGCTCGCCAAACAAGGATCCCAACAGCAAAGACGTCGCACTCATGCATCGCATCTCTTGGCGTACCGGCAGCATGGCACCGAAGCACGGGGGTGCCAACTAGACGTTAGGGCAATGCGCGCGGCGCAATGCGGCCTGACAGGGCGATGGCTGGCGAAGGTGACAGCATGCACGCCGGGTTGCATCCGCGCCCTGGGCACCGCGGTGCGCGCTCGCAGCCTGTCATCGCGTGCCGTACGCAGCGTACCGGCGCGACCAGCTGCCGGTCGGACTCCTCGCGCAGGGACACCGGCGGCTGCGTGCAGCGCTGCAGACGATCTGCAAATCAATACCGGAAGAACACGGTTTCCCTCTCGCCTTGCATATGGATATCCCAGCTATAGGCGTTATTGCCCGCGGGCTGGGCCAGCAGGGTGGTGCGGCGCTCGGGAGGCACCAGCGCCAGGATCGGGTCGCTGTCCAGTTGCGGGTCATCGGCGAAGTACAACCGCGTCGATGCGCCGCGCAACAGCCCGCGCATGAACACCAGCACGCTCAGGTGTGCTGCCTGCGGACTGCCCTGCGGCCCGGCGACGACACCCGGCTTGACCGTGCTGAAGCAAAAGCGCCCCTGCGCATCGGTGGGCACCCGGCCCCAGCCATCGAAGCTGGCGTCGTGCGCCTGGTGGCGGGCATCGGCGGCATGCGCGTAGATGCCGGCGGCATCGGCCTGCCACAGCTCCAGCACCGCGTCGGCCACCGGCACGCCGGCACCATCGAAGACGCAGCCGCTGATCTGCACGTGCGTGCCGGCCGCCTGCGCCGGTGCGAGCCGGTCGCGATACAGCGGTTCCAGGCCAAGCAGGTAATACGGGCCGACGGTTTGCGAAGGGGTTGCGTGCAGGCTCATCGATTCACTCCCAGACCGTTTGCTTGCGACCACGCAGCACGATGTCGAAGCGATAGGCCAGCGCATATTCGCTGATGGCGTTTTCCCAGTCGAAGCTGGACACCATGCGCTCGCGCGCCAGGGCATCGTCGACGCAGTTGTAGATCGGGTCGTGCGCCAGCAGCGGGTCGCCGGGGAAATACATCTGGGTGATCAACCGTTGCCCGATGCCATCGCCATGCAACGAAAAATGGATGTGCGCCGGCCGCCAGGCGTTGTAGTGATTGCGCCACGGATACGCGCCCGGCTTGATGGTCTTGAAGACGTAGCGGCCATGCGCATCGGTGAGCACCTGGCCGGTGCCGCGGAAGTTGGGGTCCAGCGGTGCGTCGTGACGATCGCCGGCGTGCTGGTAACGGCCGGCGGCATTGCATTGCCACACTTCCACCACGCTGTTGCGCACGGGCCTGCCGTTTTCGTCGAGCACGCGGCCGGAGACGATGATGCGCTCGCCCAGTGGCTCGCCACCGAACCCTGCGGTGAGATCGGCTGCATGCTCGCCCAGGGTGAGCCGATCCAGGCGCGGGCCGGTGACTTCCGACAGCGTGACCGGGATGTCGATCGGCGCGCGCGTGGGGCCGCGCAAGGTGGTGGAGGCGTACGCCGGATGCAGATAGGCCGGCTGCGTGCCGGGCCGGGTACGGCGGTAGCCGAGCAGCGGGTCTGCAAGTGACCGATCAACGGGGGCATCGCGCATCGTGAAATCTCCCTGCGCCGCACTGCGGCATGGTCAAGCAATGTAGGTGTGCGATAGCGGCGCAGTGGTTGCAGCGGGCAGGCTCACAGACGTTCGATCGCCAGTGCCACGCCCTGCCCCACGCCGACGCACATGCTGGCCAGCCCGAGCCGGCCGTTGTTGGCTTCCAGTTGCCGCAACAAGGTGAGCGCCAGCCGCGCACCGCTCATGCCCAGCGGATGGCCCAGCGCAATGGCGCCGCCGTTGGCGTTGACGTGCGCTGCATCGTCGGGCAAGCCGAATGCGCGCAGGCACGCCAACGCCTGCGCGGCGAAGGCTTCGTTGAGTTCGATAGCATCGAACTGTTCGATGCGCAGGTTCAGACGCGCCAACAGACGCTGCGTGGCCGGCACCGGGCCCATGCCCATGTAAGCCGGCTCGACACCTGCCGACGCGAACCCCAGCACCCGTGCGCGGGGGGTCAGCCGATGCGTCTGCACGGCCTGCGCTGACGCCAGCAACAACGCGGCAGCTCCGTCGTTGATACCGGACGCATTGCCGGCAGTCACGCTGCCGGGTTGGCGGAACACCGGCTTGAGTTTGGCCAGCATCTCGGCGGTGGTGTTCGGGCGCGGCGCTTCGTCGTATTCGACGGTGACGGCATCGCCGCCCTTGCGTGCAGCCACCGGCACCGAGGTGATTTCCGCATCGAAGAACCCGGCAGCCTGGGCGGCGGCGACGCGCTGCTGGCTGCGTAGTGCGAAGGCGTCCTGATCCTCGCGCGCGATGGCATGGCGCTGCGCGACGTTCTCGGCGGTTTCGCCCATCAACTCGGTGCCATAGGCCGCCTGAAGGCGCGGGTTGATGAAGCGCCAGCCCATGGTGGTGTCTTCCAGCTGCTGGGTTCGCGCGAAGGCGCCCTCGGCCTTGCCCATCACCCAGGGCGCGCGCGACATCGATTCGACACCGCCGGCAAGCGCCAACCCCAGCTCGCCGGCGCGGATGCCGCGTGCCACCGTGCCGATCGCATCCAGCCCCGACCCGCACAGACGGTTGAGGGTGCTGCCCGGCACCGAACTCGGCAGCCCGGCCAGCAACACGCTCATGCGCGCGACATTGCGGTTGTCTTCGCCGGCCTGGTTGGCACAGCCCAGATACACGTCGTCGATGCCGGCCGGGTCCAGCTGCGGATGACGGGCCAGCAACGCGGCGATCGGCACTGCGCCCAGGTCGTCGGCACGCACGCTGGACAGCGCGCCGCCATAGCGGCCGATCGGCGTGCGGATGCCATCGATCAGATAGACCTCGCTCATGCCTCGGCTCCGGCGGCCTGCTTGCCATGCGCTGCATTGGTGCGTGCCTGCAGCGCGCGCAGCGCCTGCAATTCCGCAGTGCTGGGTGGGGTGGTCTGCGCAAGATCGGCGGCGAAGCGGATCGGCCAGCCGGTCGCCGCGCTCACCTGTTCGCGGCTGATACCCGGGTGCAGCGAGGTGACGGTGAGTTCGCGGGTGAGCGCATCGGGCTCCATCACGCACAGATCGGTGACCACCACGGTAGGACCGGCGCCAGGCAGGCCGGCACGCTGCCGCGCATCGCCACCGTCCAGATGCCCGACCGTGGTGACGAAGTCCAGCACCGGCACGAAGCTGCGTCGGGACTGCCGCATGATGATGAACACCTGCCTGGCGCTGGCCGCGATTTCCGGCGCGCCACCGGCACCGGGCAAGCGCGTCTTCGGCGCTGCGTAGTCGCCGATCACGGTGGTATTGAGGTTGGCGTGGCGATCGATCTGCGCCGCCCCCAGGAAGCCGACATCCACCCGACCGCCCTGCAGCCAGTAACGGAAGATCTCCGGCGTGGAGACCACGGTGTCGGCGGTTTCGGCCAGCTCGCCGTCGCCGATCGACAACGGCAGCACGTCCGGGCGCGCCCCGATCGGTCCGGATTCGTAGATCAGGGTGACATCCGGCGCATGCGTCAGCCGCGCCAGGTTGGCGGCGGTGGATGGCAGGCCGATGCCGACGAAGCACACCGCGTCATCGGGCAGGCGGCGCGCGGCGGCCACGGTCATCATTTCGTTGGTGCTGTACTCGCTCATGCGGCCACCTGCAGCAAAGATTGCGCGTAGACGCGCTGGAACGCTGCGAAATCGTCGGTGTCGAGAATATGCGTCTGGATCCACGCCTGGAACCGCGCGCGGTCGCGCGCGATCGCGTCCCAGCCCAGATAAAAGCGGTTGTCGCGGGCGTAGTAGCCATGCGCGTACGACGGCGCGGCACCGCCAGGCACGTGGCACACCGCATCGACCACCCAGCGCGGCAGGATGCAGGCATTGGGTGGTGCGTCGAGCGAGTCGACGATGTGTTCCACCGTCACGATCACCTTGCGCGCGGCCAGTGCCGCCTCCTTCTGCACGCCAAGAATGCCCCACAGCAACACGTTGCCGCGGCGGTCGGCCTGCTGCGCGTGGATCACGGTGACATCGGGATTCACCGCCGGCGTGGTGGCCAGCGTCTCGCCCGTGTACGGGCATTGCAGGAACTTGATGCTGTCGTTGACGCGCGGCAGGTCCGAGCCGACATATCCGCGCAACACCGCAAACGGTAGCCCGGAGGCGCCGGCGACATAGGCGTTGGCCATGTCGGCGTGACTGTGTTCGCGGATCTGCAGCGGCTGCGGCCAGGCGTGTTCGACCGCATCGCGCAGCCGGTGCAGCGAGCCGACCCCCGGATTGCCGCCCCACGAAAACCGCAACGCCGACGCGCAACCGGCACCGATCAGCTGGTCGTAGATCAGGTCCGGAGTCATGCGCACCAGGCGCAGATCGCGTTTGCGCTGGCGGATCACCTCATGGCCGGCCGCATGCGGGATCAGATGGGTAAAGCCTTCCATCGCCACGCAATCGCCATCGGCAATCAGGTGGGACACCGCATCTGACAGAGCGACGATTTCGGCCATGGGCAAGACACCGCTGCGAATGTGCAGCCACGGTAGGGCCGGCCCAACAGCCGGTCAATACGATTATCGGCGATTGAATTCGATAATCGCACAATTTCCGTTGCGCGGTCATGCTCCAACATTGTCTCCGGTGTATACATAACTTCGCCTGCAAGCAGACGCCAGCGCTGGCATGCGCGTCAACTGGTTGCAGGCCGGCGCAGTGCGTCGATGCGTACCCCAGGTTGTATACAAAAACCCCAGGAGTCACGGTCATGTCCCAGTCCAAGCCGCTGTTTCCCCTCAACGCGTGGTATGCCGTCGCCTGGGACCACGAAATCAAGCACGCCCTGACCCCGCGCAAGGTCTGCAACCTCGAAGTGGTGGTCTACCGCACCACCGCCGGTGCGGTGGTCGCGCTGGAAGACGCCTGCTGGCACCGGCTGGTGCCGCTGTCGATGGGCAAGCTGCGCGGCGACGATGTGGTGTGCGGCTATCACGGCCTGGTCTACAACACCCAGGGCCGCTGCGTGCACATGCCCTCGCAGGAGACCATCAACCCCTCGGCCTGCGTGCGCAGTTTTCCGGTGGCAGAGAAGCACCGCTACGTGTGGATCTGGCCGGGCGACCCGGCCAAGGCCGACACCGCGTTGATCCCCGACCTGCACTGGGCGCACGACCCGGCCTGGGCCGGCGATGGCCGCACCATCTACGCCAAGTGCGACTACCGGCTGGTGCTGGACAACCTGATGGACCTGACCCACGAGACCTTCGTGCATGGCTCGAGCATCGGCCAGGACGAGATCGCCGAGGCGCCCTTCGATGTGGTGCATGGCGACCGCTCGGTGGTGGTGTCGCGCTGGATGCGCAATATCGACGCGCCGCCGTTCTGGGCCAGCCAGATCGCGCGGCATCTGGATTACCACGGCAAGGTCGACCGCTGGCAGATCATCCGCTTCGAAGCGCCCGGCACCATCGCCATCGATGTCGGTGTGGCCATCGCCGGCACCGGCGCGCCGGAGGGCGACCGCAGCCAGGGCGTCAACGGCTACGTACTCAACACGATTACGCCGGAGACCGATACCACCTGCCATTATTTCTGGGCGTTCATGCGCAACTACGCGTTGCACGATCAATCCCTGACCACGCTCACCCGCGCCGGCGTCACCGGTGTGTTCGGCGAGGACGAGGCGGTACTGGAGGCGCAACAGCGCGCCATAGACGCGCATCCGGATCACACCTTCTACAACCTCAACGTCGATGCCGGCGGCATGTGGGCGCGGCGGGTGATCGACCGCCTGATCGCGCACGAACAGCGCGCGCAGGATCTGTCGCTGCGCATGGTGGGCTGAGCGCAGCGCACAGGAGACCACCATGCCACCGACCACACCGTTCCACAGCAGCGCGGCGCAGACCACGCGCGCGCTGCTCTCGCTGCGCGAGCTGATCCTCGACGGCACCCTGCCCGCCGGTGCGCGACTGTCCGAAGTGGCGGTGGTGCAGCGGCTGGGCATGTCGCGCACGCCGGTACGCGCCGCATTGCAGCGCCTGTGCGAAGAAGGGCTGGCCAGTGCGCTGCCGGGCGGCGGCTACGCGGTGCAGGCCTTCAGCGAGCACGACGTATACGACGCCATCGAACTGCGCGGCACCCTCGAAGGCCTGGCCGCCCGCATGGCCGCCGAGCGCGGGGCCACCGCCGCGCAGTTGGCGCAGGCGCACCAGCTGCTGGAGACGCTCGATGCCATCGTCGGCGCGCCGCAGGATGCCATCGACTTCGCCGCCTATGTCCAGGCCAACGCGCTGTTCCATGCCCTGCTGGTGGCGATGGCCGGCAGCGACGTGCTCGGCCGCGAGCTCACCCGTGTGCTGCAGCTGCCATTCGCTTCGCCCAACAGCCTGGTCATGGCCCAGACCAGCGCTGCCGACGCGCAGGTGATCCTGACCGTCGCGCAGGACCAGCATCGCGAAGTGATTGCCGCCATCGCACAGCGTCAGGGCAGCCGCGCCGAAGCGCTGGTGCGCGAGCACGCCCGTCTGGCCCACCGCAATCTGCGCCACCTCCTGCAAACCCCCACGGCGATCGCCAAGGTGCGCGGTGGCGCCCTGCTCGGCCGCGCCCACGCATCCACCGCAAGCCTTGAACGGCACGCTCTTGTGCCTGGAGTTCCCCATGCGTAAAGACACCCAATGGCATCGCGCCCATGTCGTCAGCATCGCCGATGCCTGCGCAGGCGTGCGCGAAATCGTTCTCGACCCAGGCACTGCAGCGCGTGCCTTCGAGGTGGGCAGCCACCTGGATTTTCGCCTGCAGTTGAACGGCCGCAGCGATGTGCGCTCTTACTCGCTGGTGGGCGAGCCGCGTGCGGATGGCTACTACCAGATCGCAGTACGGCAGATGCCGGACAGCCGTGGCGGCTCGCTGCATATGTGGACGCTGCAGCCGGGCGACGTGGTGGAAATGTCGCCTCCGAGCAACAACTTTGCGCTGGACGAGAGCGGCGAGGAAATCCTGTTGATCGCCGGCGGTATCGGCATCACGCCGATCCTGGGCATGGCACAGCGGCTGGCGCAGCGGCACCAGGCGTTCCGCCTGCTGTATGTCGGGCGCTCGCGCAGCGCGATGGCCTACGTCGACCAGTTGGAGGCGCTGCTCGGCGCGCGCCTGCAGCTGCATTGCGACGACACCGACGGCCCGCCCGATCTTGCCGCCGAACTGGCACGGCTCTCGCCCAACGCCGAGGTCTATGTGTGCGGGCCGCTGGGCATGCTGGAGGCGGTACGCCAGCACTGGCATGCCGCCGGGCGTCCGCGCGCGCGGCTGCATTTCGAAACCTTCGGCAATAGCGGGCGGGTGCCGGCGCAGGCGTTCGTGGTCAAGCTGCCTGCGCTCGGCCTGGAAGTACCGGTGGCCGAAAACGAATCGATGCTCGATGCGCTGGCCGACGCCGGGGTCGAATTGATCGCCGAATGCCGTCGTGGCGAGTGCGGCTTGTGCGCGGTGGAGGTGCTCGACAGCGCCGCCGACATCGATCATCGCGATGTGTTCTTCAGCGACGAACAACGCCGCGAGAATCGCAAGCTGTGCGCCTGCGTGTCGCGTGCGGTGGGCGGCAGCATCAGCATCGACACCGGCTACCGCGGCGAGCTGGGCTGAGCGCTGCCGTCATGCGCACCGCGCCGGCCGTTGCGCTGGCGCGATGCTGCTGAGCGCAACATGCGCTCTGCGGCGGCGTGAATCGCCCCGCACGCCGGACGGACACTCGCCAGAGACTGCCGTGCTTGCATCCTCACGCGCATGCGCGATCATCTGCGCATGGAGTCAACTCACTACAGGACTGTCCCGGCGCCGGCATTGAACCCGCGCCAGGAACAATTGGTGGCGCTGGTCCGGCAGCAGGGCTTTGCCGATGTCGAAGGCCTGGCCACGCGCTTTGAGGTCACCCCGCAAACCATTCGGCGCGATCTGACCTTGCTGTGCGATGCCGGCGTGCTGCGCCGCTATCACGGCGGCGTCAGCATGCCTTCGAGCGTGGAAAACCTGGCCTACACCGCGCGCAAGGCGCTGCAGGCACGCGAGAAACAGCACATCGCCACACACGTCGCGCGTTTCATTCCCGACGATGCCTCGCTGTTCATCAATCTCGGCACCACCAACGAGGAGGTCGCGCGCGCGTTGCTGCAGCATCGCGGCCTGCGCGTGATCACCAACAACCTCAACGTGGCGGTGATGCTGAGCGCCAACCCCAGTTTCGAGGTGATCGTGGCCGGCGGCGTGGTGCGCGGGCGCGATCAGGGCGTGACCGGCGAGGCCACGGTGGAACTGATCCGCCAGTTCAAGGTGGACTTCGGGGTGATCGGCATTTCCGGCATCGACCTGGACGGCACCCTGCTGGATTTCGACTACCAGGAAGTGCGCGTGGCCCAGGCCATCATCGAGCACTCGCGCCAGGTGGTGCTGGCCGCCGACCACAGCAAGTTCGGCCGCAACGCCATGGTGCGGCTGGGGGCGATCGCCCAGGTGCACGACTGGTTCACCGACCGACCGCCGCCGCAGGAACTGGCCAAGGTGCTGGCCGAGGCCGGCACCCGGGTGCACCTGGCAGATGCCGACGGCGGCAACTGAGATTGTTCGTTTAAGTGCGTTTGTGACCCGCGGACTTCGGCTCAACGCCAATTTTCGATTTGCTCAATGAATCGATTTCCAGCAATCTATTGCCTTTATCGTTTAATTTGCCTTGATTTACAGGCAATCCATTTCTTCACGCCCCGAAAAGGTTTGATGTTCGAATATGTTCGAACATGACAACTTAGGTTCGCTCGTAGCGCACCTGGACGGAGGCACCGATGGGCGAGACGTACGATCTTCTGGTGGTAGGCGGCGGCATCAACGGGGTCGGCATCGCCCGCGATGCGGCCGGACGTGGCCTGTCGGTGTGCCTGTGCGAGCAGGACGATCTGGCCGCGCATACCAGCAGCGCCAGTACCAAGCTGATCCATGGCGGCCTGCGCTATCTGGAGCAGTACGAGTTCGCGCTGGTCGGCAAGGCGCTGGCCGAGCGCGAAGTGCTGCTGCGGCTGGCCCCGCACATCATCTGGCCATTGCGCTTTCTGTTGCCGCATCAGCCGCATCTGCGTCCGGCGTGGATGATCCGCGCCGGCCTGTTTCTGTACGACCATCTGGGGGGCAGCAAGCGCAGCCTGCCGCGCTCGCGGCGCCTGTCGCTGCGCACCCACCCGGTCGGGCAGCCGTTGCAGGAATCGCTGCGCACCGGCTTCGTGTACTCCGACGCCTGGGTGCAGGACGCACGGTTGGTGGTGCTCAATGCGATGGACGCGGCAAAGCGCGGCGCCCAGATCCATACCCGCACGCGCTGCGTGGGTGCCTGGCGCGATGCCGGCTTCTGGTACGCCGAGCTCGAGGACCGCGATGGCCGTCGCCGCACCGTGCAGGCGCGCGCACTGGCCAATGCCGCCGGGCCGTGGGCGGTGTCGTTCCTGGACAAGGTTGCCGCGGTGCCGCATCAGCACGCGCTGCGCCTGGTCAAGGGCAGCCACATCGTGGTGCCCAAGCTGTTCGATCACGATCACGCCTACATCTTCCAGCAACCGGACCGGCGCATCGTGTTCGCCATTCCTTACGAGCACGACTTCACCTTGATCGGCACCACCGACGTCGACTACGAGGCCGACCCCGCCGCTCCCCGGATCGATGCGGCCGAGATCCAGTACCTGTGCGATGCGGTGAACCTGTATTTCCAGCAACAGATCAGCCCTGCCGATGTGGTGTGGAACTACAGTGGCGTGCGCCCGCTGCTGGACGATGCCGAAGACAATGCCGCCGAGGTGACGCGCGACTATCAACTGGAGGTCATCACCGACGGCGCGCCGTTGCTCAATGTGTTCGGCGGCAAGTTGACCACCTACCGCAAGCTCGCCGAAGAGGCCGTCGACCGGCTCACGCATGCGCTGGGCGCACGCAAGCCGGCATGGACCGCGCGCGGCGATGCGCTGCCGGGCGGTGAACAGCGCGATATCGCCAGCCTGCTTGAGCGCGTGCGCAACGCGCGCCCCTGGCTGCCTGCCGCCACCGCGCAGCGGCTGGTGCGCAATTACGGCACCTGCGCGGAACGGCTGCTGGGCGATGCGCAGAACGTGGCCGGGCTGGGCGAGCACTTCGGTGCAGATCTGTACCAGGCCGAGGTGGACTACCTGCGTCACCACGAATGGGCGCAGACCGCCGACGATATCCTGTGGCGTCGCAGCAAACTCGGGCTGCGGATCGATGCGGAAGGACGTCAGCGGCTGGAAGCGTACCTGCAGACGCAGGCGCTCCAACCCGCCGAGCTCGCGACCGTTTGAACACACCGCGTTGCCGGCGAGGACGGGTCGTCCGGCAACGTATCCTGGCGCACTGCCTGCATCACCCTGTGGAGGGCACCCCCGATGAGCACGACCCACTCCCCCTGCGCGCCGACGCGCGTGTTGCAATCGCCTGCGCGTTGCGATGATCTTCTCGCGAGCATGCGCGCATGAACCGCCAACTCGTAGGTGAGTTGATTTCCGAAGCGGTCGCGATGTTCATCATCATCGCGCTGGGCGACTCGGTCGCGGCGATGTACATCCTCTATGACCCCAGTCCCTATCAGAACGCCTATTGGGGCGTGTGTATCGCCTGGGGCCTGGCAGTGACGCTGGCGATCTATGTCACCGGCTCGGTGTCGGGCACGCATGCCAATCCGGCGGTGACGCTGGCGCTGGCACTGTTCCGCGATTTCTCGTGGAAAAAGGTGGTGCCGTACTGGATCGCCCAGGTCATCGGCGCCTTCCTGGGCGCGGCCATCGTCTATCAGTTGTACGGGCCGGTGATCGACCATTTCAACCAGGTGCAGCAGCTGACGCGCGAAGCCGGCGGCGCGGCCGGTGTGTTCTTCACCGCACCTGGTCTGGCGGTCACGCCGATGCATGCGCTGGTCGACCAGATCATCATCACCGCGTTCCTGATCTTCGGCATCTTCGCCATCACCGAACAATTCAACGAAGCCGCGCCGACCGCCAACTCCGGCGCGCTGATGATCGGTCTGCTGGTGGCGACGCTGGGCGCGTCGATGGGTTATCTGGAAGCCTGGGCGATGAATCCGGCGCGCGATTTCGGCCCGCGCCTGTTCGCCTACTTCGCCGGCTGGGGCGAGGCAGCACTACCGGCCAAGGACAACTACTGGTGGATCCCGATCGTCGGACCGTTGATCGGCGGCCCGATCGGCGCGCTCGCCTACCAGTGGCTGATCCTGCCCTTCCTGCCGGCACGCGTGCGCCATCTGCAGGCCGGCAAACCACCGCGCGATCCGCGCTGACCGCACTGCTGCACGACTGACAGCACGGCGCCGCTGCCGGACAGGCCCTGGATGTATGGGCCTTCGAGCAGCGGCGTGCACTACCCACTTTCTCGCCGCGCGCCAGCGCCGGCATTGTTCGAGGAATCTCCGATGGAAAAGCAATACGTCCTTGCGATCGATCAAGGCACCACCAGCTCGCGCGCGATGCTGTTCGACCGCAACGGCAAGGTGGCCGGCGTGGCGCAGCGCGAGTTCGGCCAGATCTTTCCGCAGCCGGGCTGGGTGGAACACAACCCGCGCGAGATCATGACCAGCGTCTACACCACGATCACCGAGCTGCTCAACAATGCGCAGATCGATGCGCGCTCGATCGCCGGCATCGGCATCACCAACCAGCGCGAGACCGCGGTGGTGTGGGACAAGGCCACCGGCCAGCCGATCTACAACGCCATCGTGTGGCAATCGCGGCAGACCAAGGACATCTGTACGCAACTCAAGGACGCCGGGCACGAGCAGATGGTGCGCGACAAGACCGGCCTGCTGATCGATGCGTATTTTTCCGGGACCAAGGTCAAGTGGATCCTCGATCACGTGGACGGCGCACGCGAGCGCGCGCGCAACGGCGAACTGGCCTTCGGCACCATCGACAGCTGGCTGATCTGGAATCTCACCGGCGGCAAGGTGCACGTCACCGACTACACCAATGCCTCGCGCACCTTGATGTACAACATCCACACGCTGGAGTGGGACGCCGAGCTGCTGGCGATGCTCGACGTGCCGAAGGAGATGCTGCCGGAGGTGCGCTCGTCCAGCGAAATCTACGGCATGACCCAGACCCAGTATTTCTATGGCGAGCAGGTGCCGATCGCAGGGATTGCCGGCGACCAGCAGGCGGCGTTGTTCGGCCAGGCCTGCTTCGAACCGGGCATGGCCAAGAACACCTACGGCACCGGCTGCTTTGCGCTGATGAATACCGGCGACAAGGCGGTCGCGTCCAAGGCCGGCTTGTTGACCACGATTGCCTGGGGCATCGACGGCAAGGTCGAATATGCGCTGGAAGGCTCGATCTTCGTCGCAGGGTCGGTGGTGCAATGGCTGCGCGACGGCCTGCGCATGCTCGGCAAGGCCAGCGACTCACAGGCCTATGCCGAACGCGCCGGCGACAACGACGGGGTCTATCTGGTGCCGGCCTTCGTCGGCCTGGGTGCGCCGTACTGGCGCAGCGATATCCGCGGCGCGGTGTTCGGGCTGACCCGCGGCACCACCAAGGAACATTTCGTGCGCGCGGCGGTGGAATCGATGGCGTACCAGACCCGCGACGTGTTGACCGCGATGCAGGCCGATTCGGGTATCGAACTGAAGGAACTGCGCGCCGATGGTGGCGCGATCGCCAACGATTTCATGGCGCAGTTCCAGAGCGACATGCTCAACGTGCCGGTGCTGCGCCCGGAAGTGGCCGAAACCACGGCGCTCGGCGCGGCCTATCTGGCCGGCTTGGCAACCGGGTTCTGGAGCAGCCGCGAAGAGATCGCCAAGCAGTGGGCGGTGGATCGCCGCTTCGAGCCGACCATGGCCGAGGACAAGCGCGAACAACTGTATGCCGGCTGGCAGCAGGCGGTGGAAGCGACGATGGGCTTCCGGATAAGCTGAGCGCTTCCATCGAAACGACTGCGCCCACCATCGGGTGGGCGCAACGCTGGGGGAGCTATTCGCATGGGACACGCATTGCAGGGCTGCAGGCTGCAGCCCTGCAATGCCGCAGCAATTACTGGCCGCCGGTATTTGCGCGACCGGCGATGGTGTCCGGGTCCCAATGTTCCTTGATCAGACCCTTTTCGATGCGGAACATATCGAACCACGTGGTGGTATAGGTCTTGCCGGGGTTACGCGGGTCCGGAAGCGTGCGCACCGACACCAGCGTGACCAGATCGCCATCGGCGGTGATGGCGACCAACGGCAACTGCACGCGCGGCTGCACCGGAGTCGGCTTCACGAAGGCAGTCAGGAATGCAATGAACGCATCGCGCCCATTGGCGACATTCGGGTTGTGCTGGATGTAGTTCTTGTCCATGTACATCGGTGCGTACTGCACCTGCCCGGCTTCGAACACGATGCGCCAGAAGTCGTAAACCAGCCGCTTGTTGGCGGTTTCGTACCAATTGGAACCGAGCAGCAACTTCTGGTGATTGGTGTTTTCAGTGACGGCGGTCTGCGCGAACGCCGCCATCGGTGCGACCAGCATGATCAGCAACAAGGCGCGGGAAACAATCTTTTTCATGGGGATCTCCTGGGAGGAAACGGGCCATGCGCTCACGGGGGAGTTGGCGCACGGCGCGATTGGGGCAATGACGCGTCCATGCACAGACAGCAACCGCCACGCGTCCACGCCACCCTACCGAGCACATCCGCTGTCGCGCTAGCCTACGCGAAGTGCACCAGGGCACTTTGCAACTGCCTGGTAATAAAAAAATCACCTTAAACCAGGCTGTCTCAGCGCTCGGCCACCTCGGCCAGCGGCAGTCCCGCATAGTTTTCAGCGATGGTCGCGCGGCCGGCCTCGCTGCCGAGCAGATACTCCAGCTCGGCCTGGCGGATGCGCGCAGTGAAGGCATCTTCGTCGTCGAAGGTATGCAGCAGCGTGGTCATCCACCACGAAAATCGCTCGGCCTTCCACACCCGCTGCAGCGCCAGGGACGAGTACTGCCGCAACACATCGGCATCGCCGGAGACCTTCCAGCGTGCGAACAGCTGCGCAAGCAGGCCGACATCGGCCAACGCCAGGTTCAGCCCCTTGGCGCCGGTGGGCGGCACAATATGCGCCGCATCGCCGGCCAGAAACAGGCGACCGTACTGCATCGGCTCGGCGACGAAACTGCGCAGCGGCGCGATGCTCTTTTCGAGCGATGGGCCGGTGACCAATTGTTCGGCCAACGCATCCGGCAAGCGTGCGCGCAACGCATCCCAGAACGCCGCATCGCTCCAGGCTTCCACACGGGCGTCCGCGGGTACCTGCACGTAATAGCGCGTACGCGTGGGCGATCGCATCGAGCACAAGGCAAAGCCACGCCTGTGACGCGCATAGATCAGCTCATCATGCACAGGCGGCGTATCGGCCAGCACCCCCAGCCAGCCGAACGGATAGACGCGTTCGAACAGGCGCATCCGCTCGGCCGGGATGCTGGCGCGGCTGACCCCATGAAAGCCGTCGCAGCCGACGATGTAGTCGCAGGCAACGCGCATGCGGCCACCGTCATGCGTGAATTCCACGCTGGGTGCGGCGCTGTCCAGTGCGTGCAGGGTGACCTCGCCTGCGCCGTAGTAGGTCGGCGCGCCACTGCGCTGGCGCGCCTGCATCAGATCGGCCGTGACCTCGGTCTGGCCGTAGACCGTGACCCCGCGGCCGCAACCGCGCAGCAGATCGATGCGCTCACGCTGGCCATCGAGCGACAGTTCGAAGCCATGATGCGGCAGGCCCTCACGCTGCAGGCGCTCGCCCACACCGGCACGTTGCAGCAACTCCACACTGCCCTGCTCCAACACCCCGGCGCGGATGCGCCCCAACACGTGTTGCGGTGTCTGCCGCTCGACGATGAGCGTGTCGATGCCGGCACGCAGCAACAGTTCGCCCAGCAGCAGGCCCGATGGCCCGGCGCCGATGATTGCAATTTGCGTCCGCATGGGGCGCTCCTGCCTTCAATGATCAGGCCTGCAGTGTCGGTAGCCAAACGCGTCCATTGAAGGGATGATTGCGCGCAGTGCTTGGACTTTTCGACGATGCCTACACGCACACGCAATGCTGCTGCGATCGCTGCGGTTCCCGCCTTCGGCCTGTACGGCGAGCGGCACGTCGATGCGCCGGAATTACTGCATTGGGAATCGATTGCCGCGCGCAGCCGGCTGCACGACTGGCACATCACCCCGCACCGGCATGAAGATCTGGCGCAGCTGCTGTATGTGCAGCGCGGGCCGGCGACGCTGCAACTGGATGGACGCACCCAGCGTCTGCGTGGCGCCAACCTCGTGTGGCTGCCGCCGCTGTGCGTGCACGGGTTTGCGTTCGACCCGCGGGTACGCGGGCACATCATCACCTTGTGCATGCCTCTGGTGCGCAGCGCGTTGAGTGCGGCACCGCTGCTGCAATCCTGCCTGTCGATGCCCGCTGTACTGCCGGTCAATGCATCGCAACGCCTGCTCGACGTATTGTTCGGCAGCATCGCCGATGACCATGCGCATCAGCGCGTCGGGCACGAGGCCGCACTGCAGGCCGCAGCGACGCAGCTGGTGATCTGGACAGCGCGCGCCGCACTGCAAGGCCTGCAAGACGCGGCCGTGGCCAACGCGCAAGCCGATCCGGCGCTGCGTCATCTGCGCGCGTATCAAACCCTGATCGACCGGCACTATCGCGCGCATTGGCCGATTTCCCGCTACGCCGACCAGCTGGGGCTGACGCCGGGACATCTCAATGCGGTGTGCCGGCGGCTTGCCGATGCCTCGGCCCTGGAACTGCTACAGCGCCGCATCATGCTCGAAGCACGGCGCAACCTGCGCTATACCAGTTTGAGCGTTCAGCAGATTGCCGCAGCACTTGGATTTTTCGATGCTGCGTATTTCAGCCGTTACTTCGCGCGGCATGCAGGCTGCTCACCGACGCATTTCCGCACCGGCGAGTGAGTGGATCCAGCGCTGCTGGAACGCCGGAACAACGCGCCAAGCCACGGCGACGATCTGGACGCGGACACTGCGACGCAATCCCGCCATGCCTGCAGCCGGTGCCAGGGCCAATCCATCGACCTCGGCACCTGCCATCAGAACGGGTACTGCGGCACCTCGCTCTTGATCGTCAGCCATTGCCAGTGCGTGTACTGCTCCCAATCGGCAGGACCACCGACGCTGGTGCCGTTGCCGGATGCGCCGGTGCCGCCGAACGGGTTGATCACTTCATCGGCCACGGTCTGGTCGTTGATGTGCAGCAAGCCGGTATGCAGGCGCTCGCCCAGCGCCAGCGCCCGCGACACCGAGGTCGACATGATGCCGGCAGCCAACCCATATTCACCGTGGTTGGCCATTTGCGCGGCCTCTTCATCGGTGTCGAACACGGTGATGTTGATCACCGGCCCGAACACTTCCTCATCGAACACGCGCATGCCCGGACGCACGTTGGACAACACGGTCGCTGCGTAGAACAACCCTTCGTTGGTTGCCCCGGCTTCCACCACCGCGCCGGCGGCGACGCTGTCGGTGACGATGTCGATCACGCGCTGCAGCTGGCGCTGATCGATGATCGGCCCCAATGCCACGGTGCCGCTGACCGGGTCGCCCACCGGCAGATGCCGTGCTTTTTCCGCAAGACGCTGGGTCAGCGCGTCGGCCACGCTGCGCTGTACCAGCACCCGTCCGGTGGCCATGCAGATCTGTCCCTGGTGCATGTACGCACCGAAGGCAATCGCCGAGGCGGCGCGGTCCAGGTCCGCATCGTCGAGCACGATCACCGCATTGTTGCCGCCCAGCTCCAGTGACACTTTTTTCAGGTGTCGCCCGGCAATTTCGCCAATGCGGCGGCCGGCCGCAGTCGAGCCGGTGAAGGCGATCATGGGTACATCAGGCGCTTCCACCAGCGCCTGGCCAATTTGCGCATCGCCGTGCAGCACGTGCAGCAACCCCTTGGGCAGGCCGGCTTCTTCCAGCACCTGCGCAATGATCACGCCACCGGTGTAGGGCGTGCGCGGATCCGGCTTGAGGATCACCGCATTGCCCATCGCCAATGCCGGCGCCACCGAACGCAGCGACAGGATCAACGGAAAGTTGAACGGCGATATCACCGCCACCACGCCCAGCGGCAGATGGCGGGCCAGGCTGAGCTGGCCGGCGCCGGTCGGCAGCACCTGCCCCATCGCCTGCAACGGCAGGCCGGCAGCCTGCTGGTAGAACACCACCGCTTCATCGACCTCACGCTGCGCCTTGGGCAGGATGCCGCCGGTTTCGCGTGCGATCAGCAATGCGGCTTCGGCACTGCGTGCCTGCATCGCCTGTGCGGCGCGGTGAAAGACCGCCGCGCGTTCGCGCGGCGCGGTGGCGGCCCAGGCGCGCTGCGCCTGTTTGGCCTGTGCAATGGCGACGGCAACATCGGCCAGATCGGCCTTGCTCACCTCGTGCAACAACCCGCCGGTGGCCGGCTCATGGATCGGCAACGCGCCGCCGTGGCCCGGCACCCACTCGCCATTGAAGATGCAGCCGTGCCACGCGGGTGTCGCATTCGCAGCAACCGCTGCGCTGGGAAGAGCATTCATGGTCTAGCCTCCTGCTGAAAATTGTGGGGAACTACAGCGTGGTCGATGCCAGGCCGCCGTCGACCGGCAAGGTGATGCCGTTGATCCAGCGCGCCGCATCCGATGCAAGAAACACGATCGCCTCGGCCACTTCGTCGGCATACGCAGGGCGCGTCATGCGCTTGGCGTCTTCCTTGACGCGCTCCTCGCCCAGCATGGCGGCGAAATCGCCGAGGATCGGGGTAAAGACCGGCCCGGGTGAGACGTTGTTGACGCGCACGCCGCGCTCGGCAAACCACGGCCGCGATTGCAGCAAGGTCCACACGATCAAGGCTTCCTTGAAGTATTGATAGCAGGTGTCGTGCGCCACCGGATGCGCGGCCAGCCAGGCCGTGCCGGCGTCGAAACTCTCGGCGGCGGCCAGTTGCTTGTGCAGGTCCAGCCGCTGCGGCCAGTCGGCGCCCAGGATCGAGGCGACATTGATGATGCTGCCGCCGGAAGCGATGCGCGGCAACAGCGCCTGGCTCAGATGACGCAGCCCCAGGTAATTGACGCGTGCCACCACATCCAGCGGTGCGGTGCCCGGCACGCCGGCCACATTGGCCAGCGCATCGATCTGCTCCGGCAGCGCGCGCACCAGCGCATCGATGGAGGCCGGATCGCCCAGGTCGGCCTGGTGGAAGCCATGCAGGGTCATCTGCACCGGCGTGCGATCCACACCGATCACCGTGGCGCCGTGGAACCGCGCAAGCCGTGCGACCTCTGCGCCGATGCCCGACGCCACACCGGTTACCACGATCGTCTTGTTCTGCAAATTCATTGCCACCCTCCGTAGGAGCCAGCTGCGCCGGCACTAGAACACATGGACGTACTGCAGGTTGACGTTGTTGCCGGAAGCCGCGTTCCTGACCTCCACCGGCAGATAAAGATTGGCGAACAGGATGTTGTTGGCATCGAATCGCCATACGCCACCCGGGCCTGCGTAGAACACGCGCTGCCGGCTGTCGGGCACGCGCTGGCCATTGGTGCGGTTATCGCGAAATTGGGTGAGGTAATAGGCGTTGATGCCCAGTCGCACGTCCGGCACCATTTCCCAGGAGGTGGCGAAATTGATCCAGCCGGCATCGCCGGCCTGGCCGTTGCGGAAGTCGAACCCGTCGGGCAGGTTTGGCCGGCGCTCGCTGCGGAAGTTGTAGACGTAGTTCAGGCGTGCGCTGATTTCCCAGTTGGGTGTGGGCAGCACCGTGAACGCGTAATTGGGGATCAGCGACCAATAGCCCGCGCCCTGGTTGAGATCGCGATCGCGGTCGAACTTGCCGATCGGTGCCACCGCGTCGAACTCGAACCGCTGCGAAAAGACCGGCCGCCCATCGCGCATCACCGGCAACATCTGCAGATACGGGCCGAAGGTCAGATCGCCCACCCCGGCGCCGTTGTCGCGCAAGGTGGCGATGCTGTTGCGACCGAACGAGGCATCCAGGTTGATCACTGGCAGCAGCGTGTTGATCCCCACCGCGCCACCGAACAATTGATAGGGCGTGACGTAAGCGACCTGGGTCAACAGCAGCGTCGAGTCGATGCGTGGGTTGTCGAACACCGGTACATCGTCGCCACGCGCGTCCTTCACCGAATCCAACGCGGTCTGTCGCAGGTAGGTGACTACCGCCCAACCGGGCGTGGTGCGGGTAAAGCCGTCCAGAAAACTCGTCCCGCCGGTGTTGAGGCCGTTGGTCAACGCCATGCTCTGCGGCACGCCCTGCGCAAGCGCCGCCGCGTTCGCAAGCAGCCCCACGATGCCGAGCGCCGCACGCACCCGCCACCCTGCCCCCCGTACAGCTACGCCACGCACCATCGATGATCGAATCACTGCGCACATCTCCAGCGTTGGAAGGAAACAGCGGGGCGTGCCACCTGGCACGCGATCAGGCAGGGGCGATCCCCGCGCTGCGTACGGCACGTGCCATCAAGACATTGCTGAGATCACGCTGCGCGGCAGAGCGCCGCCACAGGGGGCTTACGGCGTATCGAGCCGATCCAGGCGATCGAGCGCGCGCAGCAGCGGCGCCTCGCTGGTGCCGAGCACCGCACTGAGCTGCTGTTCCATGCGCAACACCTCGGCTTCGGCATCGGTCAGCAGGGTGACGCCGGCCGGGGTCAACGACAGATGCTGCATGCGCCGGTCCTGACGCCCGCGCACCTGCCGCAGCAGACGGCGCTTGACCAGCCGCGCCACCACGATGGCCAGGTTCGGTGGCGAGACATGCAGCACGTCGCCGATCTGGCGCTGGTTGATGCCCGGGTTGCCATCCACCAGCATCAACAAGGAAAAATCGACCGGCTTCAGATCGAAGGCGGCAACGCATTCCTGAAACATCCGCCGCACCAGCAGCTCGGTGCGAGTGATGCGGTAGCCCAGCAGTCGCAGCAGACGCGCCTGGTCCACTGCGGTGATGGCATCGGGCAACGGTGCGGCAGTGGCAGTAGCGGGCATGACGGTTCTCGCGACAAAGGCGGCGGGCGGAGCGGTACGCGCCATGCGCCCGATCCGCAACGCCGATCCCCGGCGTGCAACGCATTGTAGACGCGGCCAGGCCTGGCGATGTGGACACGCAGGCTGTCGGCGCATGCCGGGACCAGGCGCGTGCGCATGTCGACACCGCGCCGTCCTTGCACGCCCGCGCCCGACAGCGATACAGCGCTGCGGTGTGCGGGGGGCGGCGGTGATCCAGGCACGAGGTGGACATGAGATCCGGTCGGCAAGTGATTGCGTTTCGGAATAGTTATGGATCATAACTACATTGCCAAGCTGCAGCGCAGCATGGTCGCGCTCGCTAGCGGGCGGGTGCCGGTCGGGTGTGGGGGCAAGTGCAGGGCGCAGCCAGGCCAGCGGTGGCTGCCGTGGGGTTGGTGCCGCAGCGTTGTGTCGAGGTCATCGCTGCCCGCGCTGCGCATGCAGCGCACGGCAAGGCCGCCCTGCGCGGCGCGCTTACGGCAGCCAGAGTTTCTCGAGATCGCGGAAGCCCCAGTCGGTCGGGCTTTCCATCTGCGCGATACGGTCCTGGCAATCGGGCCGCGACAGGTCGATGTCCTGCACCAGCACGTGGCTGCGCAGCTTGGCCGAATAGAACACGCGCACCTTGGGCTTGAGCAACGCGTCCGGGGTCTGTTCGATCACCACGGCCAGCTTCTGCGATTCCAGCCGCACCAGCGAGCCGACCGGATAGATGCCCAGCCGGCGCACGAACGCCTGAAAGATCGCCGGGTCGAAGTGACCCTTCCAGGAAGCCATCTGCTTGAGCGATTCGGCCGGGTCCCAGCCGCGTTTGTAGGGGCGGTCGGAACTGATGGCGTCGTACACATCGCACACCGCGCCCATCCGCGACATCAGCGAGATCTCTTGCCCGACCAGGCGATTGGGGTACCCGCTGCCGTCCATCTTTTCGTGATGATGCAGCGCGATTTCCAGCACCACCGCATTCTGCACGCCGCCGGCCACCAGCAGGCGATGCCCATCCAGCGGATGCTGGCGCATCACCTCCATTTCTTCACTGGTGAGCCGGCCGGGCTTGTTGAGAATCTCCAGCGGCGTCACCGCCTTGCCCATGTCGTGCAGCAGGCCGCCCATCGCCGCTTCCACCACCTGCGCCTCGGGCAGGCCGAGTTGCCGCGCCAGTCCGCTCATCAGCCCGGCCACGGCCATCGAATGCAGATAGGTGTAGTCGTCGGCGGTCTTGAGCCGCGCCACGCTGATCAAGGCCTGCGGATGACGCAGCACCGAATCGTTGATGGCTTCCACCAACGGCATGGCGGCCTCGGTGTCGACAGTGCGCCCCAATCGCACGTCGCGAAACATCTCCTCCACCGTGTCGCGGCCGTCTTCGAAAATACGCCGCGCCCGCACCACTTCGGCTTCGATACCGACCTGCGCGGTGACGCTGTTGGTGCGCGCACTGCGCGCGGTGGGAGCCGGCTCCGCTGGTTCCGGTTCCGGCCCCGGCGTGGAGGGCGGCGGCGATGGCGCACCGTCCGCCTGCTGCTCGCCGACAGCCGCGCCGGTGTCCACATCCAGGCCGCGGGCGGTGTCGATCACCAGCTGCTCGATCCGGCTGCCATGGATCTTGTCCACGTCGTCGGAATCAACCAGGAACGATGTCTTCCAGAACGGGTGGTGCACCCACGCACCCAGCAGCTTGTAGACATACATGCCGGGACGGAGTTGGTCGGAGTCGATGGTTCTGAGCATGCCGGCGCTGGTCTGCACGATGTCCACGGAAGAGTCCGCCAAGGGCTTGGCGGTCTCCGGAGTTATCGGCACCGGTGGCGATTTCTTTGGTCTGCGGGCGCAACCGTAGCTGCCTCCCCGGCCGGCATCGGGCACCGCCAGCCAAGCCGTTCAGCGCTCCGGCAGGCGCATCGCCACGACCGCAGCAGCGGCAAACAACAGTGGTACGCCGCAGGCCAGATACAACATGGCCGGCGACCAACCGGCATCCAGCAGCACCCCGGCGCACAGCGGCGAGACGATGGCGCCAAGGCGCCCGATCCCGATCGACCAGCCCATGCCCGTGGAGCGCACGGCTGCGTTAAAGACCACCGGCGCCACCGCATACAGCCCACCCATGGCCGCCGTCAGGGCTGCGCCGGTCAGCAATGCGGTGGCAAATGCCCAGCTCAGCACGGTGCTGCTCAAACCGAATGCGGCCATCCCGACCGCCACCAGCACCAGTGCGCCGGCCGTGAGCCGCGACAGGCGCCCACGCAGGGCAAGCCAACTGAACAGCGTGCCGCCGACAATGCCGCCCAGATTCAACAGCACCCCGCCGGTGACGCCCTGCGCAGCCGACAGGCCGGCGGTGACCAGCAGCTTGGGGGTCCAGCTGAGCACAAAATAGAACCCGAACATCAGCAGGAAAAACGCCAGCGCGATCAGCAGCGATTGCCGCCGCAGCGCCCCCACGAACAAGGCCGCATACCCCTGCGCCTGTCCGTCCGCTTGCGCCGGTGGCAACGGCAACTGCGGCTGCGGCGGCATCCCCATGCGGGCCAGCACCGCATTGAAGCGCGCATGCGCATGGGGAGGCCGTCGGGCGATCAGGAATTCCAGCGATTCGGGCAAGAAGGCGAGCACCAGCGGCACGCAGAGCAGCGAACCGAGCGCACCGAGCCAGAACACCGATGGCCAGGACCAGTGTTGCAACAGCAGCGCTGCGATCGCTCCGCCAATCGTCGCCCCGACCGGGTAGCCGGTGGCCTGCAACACCGTCGCCGTGCTGCGCCAGCGTGCGGTGGAATATTCGGCCGCGGTCACCGCCACGCAGGCCAGCATCCCGCCGATCCCGACCCCGGTGAACGCCCGCAGCGCGCCCAGCTGCCACGCATTGCCTGCTGATGCGGATGCGCCCATGCCGACGGTCAGGATGGCCAGACACACCAGGATCAGCGCACGGCGACCGATGCGGTCTGCCAACGGCGCCAGCAACAGCGACCCCACTGCCATGCCGACCAGCCCGGCACTGAACAGCGCCCCCAGCAGCTTGCCCGACAACTGCCAGTCGGCCGACACATGCGGGGCGGTGAACGCCATCGCCATCACGTCAAAACCGTCGAGCATCGTCAGCAGCACGCACACTGCCACGGCCCTCCATTGGAACGGCGTCATGCGCTCCAGGACGAAGTGTGCGGACGTTGAGGTGCTTTGCAGCATTGGCGTAGCCTATGAGCGTGCTGATCTGGTGCAGCGTTGGCGCTCGTGCATTCCCGCTGCGGCAGGGGGACGCCGCGCAGGCGCAAGTGTGAAGACCTGCGCGTGTGCGGCGGACACGAGCGATACGCCGCAATGGCATGCACGCTAGGCCGATTGTCGGTACCGTTCAAGACCGATTACCGCAGTGTTGTGC
The DNA here is from genome assembly GCF_040182365.1 of Xanthomonas sp. 10-10. Taxonomy (NCBI): domain Bacteria; kingdom Pseudomonadati; phylum Pseudomonadota; class Gammaproteobacteria; order Lysobacterales; family Lysobacteraceae; genus Xanthomonas; species Xanthomonas sp. 10-10. The sequence goes on along the minus strand of NZ_CP144460.1, from coordinate 560,131 downwards.
GCTTATCGGATGCAGGCCCAATGGCCTTCGCTTGCGCAACGCTGCGTTCGGATGAGGTGTCTGCGTTGTCTGATGCGCCTCCAGACATGGCGCGCGCTTGGCGATCAGATCGGGCGGCTGCACCGCTCGTAGCTGCGTCGTTACCTCGCCAGCTGTTCGAAATCGTCCTCAACACGCGCGTGCGGCGCGTGCCCGGAGTGTCGCGCCATCTTGCGCAAGGCGCCATCCCGGCAGCCAGCATCGCGGCAACGCTCTATGCGGCTCAGGACGGCTGAGGAAACGTGGCTGACAGTCGCCGGGCAGGTGTGGACTGAGCGCTCAAAAGCGGGATACGAGTGGTGCATGCCGATTCCGGATAGCGGGCGCGCCCGCTCGTTGGTCGCGCAGCAGTACTGCAGGCGCTCCCGGTCGCGCATGCATCGTGGGCAGCTGCAGGGCCGCCTCTTTCGTCTGATCGCCGGATCTGCGGCATGCGCATGCAACAGCATTGCGCGTGACTTCAAATCGCGTCACTCACCTGCTGCGATAACCACAGCATCACCCAGCATGCATCGATACGCACCGCCCGCTACACCCATGACGCGCACCTGCGTCATCTGCATCCATCGCGCAGCACCGCCGCTGCCACAGCGACACGCACCGCACGGGTATCATCCACCGGTGTCCGCAGTTGGCGGCACGCTGACTTGCCGGAGAGTGCCGTGCCCCCGATTCGCCCCTTCCTGGACCACATCCCACAGCTGGGCGCACGCGTCTACGTCGACCCGGCCTGCACCATCATCGGCAAGGTCAGCCTGGGCGACGATGTATCGGTATGGCCGGGCACGGTGATCCGTGGCGACGTCAATCATGTGCAGATCGGCGCGCGCACCAATGTGCAGGACGGCACCATCATCCACGTCAGCCACCACAGCCCGTTCAACAAGGCCGGCTATCCGACCGTGATCGGCGCCGATGTCACCGTGGGCCACGGCACCATCCTGCATGCCTGCACCATCGAAGACCTGTGCCTGATCGGCATGGGCGCCTGCGTGCTGGATGGGGCCACCATCAGACGCTACGGATTTGTCGGTGCCGGTGCGGTGGTGGGCCCGGGCAAGGTGGTTGGCGAGGCGGAATTGTGGCTCGGCAATCCGGCCCGGCTGGCGCGTACGCTCAGCGACAAGGAAATCGAAAGCCTGCATTACTCCGCACAGCATTACGTGCGGCTCAAGGATCAGTATCTGGGCGGCACAGGCGGCGCCTGATCGTGGCGTGGGCAGGCGCCGTCAAGGCTGGGTCGCTTGCTCCAACGCAGCGAGCATGCGCAAGGCCTGCTCGCGCGAGTTACCGCACATCTCCATGGACGGCCGCAGGCTGCCGCAGACCGCAGGGCGCTGCGGCGACCCGAACAACCGGCAGCCCAACTGCGCGTCCAGCTGCACGCACGCCACCCCGGCCGGCTTGCCGTTGGGCATGCCGGGAATTGGCGAGCTGATCGAGGGCGCGATGCAGCACGCGGCACAGCCGGTGCGGCACGACATGGTAGCGGTCATGTGCGCAGTTTAGAGCGGCCAGCAGCGCGTAGCGAGCGAGCGTCCGGTGGATCTGGTCGAGGCACGCGAGGACCGCAGTCCGCGTAATCGACAACGTTGCCGCGGGGCGGGCGCACCCGCCTGACGGTGAGCGCAGTCGTTGCGGTGGCTGCTCCCGCACCGGCATGCCGGTGCGCAGCCTGGAAAGCGAGGGTGTCGCTTCGCATCGATGAACCGCTCGGCTGGTCGCATGCCTGCGTGGCCGCGCGCGCGCATCGCGTCCGTGCCCGCCTGGCGCCACGCTCCTGCCTGGCAGCTGCGTGCTACCGTGACCGATCACCAGAACCCGCCGTGACGGTTGCAGCAGCAACAGTCGCGACGCGCTCTAATTGCCAGCCACCGCTCGCTGATCAGTCGTCGACATCGCCATGCCCGAATACCGTTCCAAGACCTCCACCCACGGCCGCAACATGGCTGGCGCGCGCGCACTCTGGCGCGCCACCGGCATGCGCGATGGCGACTTCCACAAACCCATCATCGCCATCGCCAATTCCTTCACCCAGTTCGTGCCCGGGCATGTGCACCTGAAGGATCTCGGCCAGCTGGTCGCGCGCGAGATCGAACGCGTCGGCGGCGTGGCCAAGGAGTTCGACACCATCGCCGTGGACGACGGCATCGCGATGGGTCACGACGGCATGCTGTATTCGCTGCCCAGCCGCGAGATCATCGCCGACTCGGTCGAGTACATGGTCAATGCGCATTGCGCCGACGCGCTGGTATGCATTTCAAATTGCGACAAGATCACCCCGGGCATGTTGATGGCCGCACTGCGGCTCAACATCCCCACCGTGTTCGTCTCCGGCGGGCCGATGGAAGCCGGCAAGACCAAGTTGTCCGAGCATAAACTCGACCTGATCGACGCGATGGTGATCGCCGCTGACGACAGCGCCTCCGACGAAAAGGTGGCCGAGTTCGAACGCAGTGCCTGCCCCACCTGCGGCTCGTGCTCGGGCATGTTCACCGCCAACTCGATGAATTGCCTGACCGAAGCGCTGGGCCTGTCGCTGCCGGGCAACGGCACCGTGGTGGCCACGCACGCCGACCGCGAACAGCTGTTCCTGCGCGCCGGACGCGTGGCGGTGGAACTATGCCATCGCTGGTACGGCGGCGAAGACCCTACCGCCCTGCCACGCGGCATCGCCACCTTCGAAGCCTTCGAGAATGCGATGACGCTGGACATCGCCATGGGCGGCTCGACCAACACCATCCTGCATCTGCTCGCCGCCGCCCAGGAAGGCGAGGTGCCGTTCGGCATGCGCGATATCGACCGCCTGTCCAAGCGCGTGCCGCAGCTGTGCAAGGTCGCGCCGAACACCCCCAAGTACCACATCGAAGACGTGCATCGCGCCGGCGGCATCATGGCCATCCTCGGCGAGCTGGCGCGCGGCGGCCTGCTGCATACCAACGCGGCAACCGTGCACGCACGCACACTGGCCGACGCCATCGCGCAGTGGGACGTCACCCAGACCGACACTGAAACCGTGCACACGTTCTACAAGGCCGGCCCGGCCGGCATCCCCACGCAGATCGCCTTCAGCCAGGCCACACGCTGGGACACGTTGGACACCGACCGCAGCGAAGGCTGCATCCGCGATGTCGCGCACGCGTTCTCGCAGGAAGGCGGCCTGGCCGTGCTGTACGGCAATATCGCCCGCGACGGTTGCGTGGTGAAGACCGCGGGCGTGGACGAATCCATCCACGTGTTTGAAGGCAATGTGCGTGTCTTTGAGAGCCAGGATTCGGCAGTCAAGGGTATCCTTGCCGATGAAGTGAAAGCCGGCGACATCGTGGTGATCCGCTACGAAGGCCCCAAGGGCGGCCCCGGCATGCAGGAAATGCTCTACCCCACCAGCTATCTGAAATCCAAGGGCCTGGGCAAGCAATGCGCCCTGCTCACCGACGGCCGCTTCTCCGGCGGCACCTCGGGCCTGTCGATCGGCCACGCCTCGCCGGAAGCCGCCGCAGGCGGCGCGATCGGCCTGGTGCGCGACGGCGACAAGATCCTGATCGATATCCCTAACCGCTCGATCAACCTGCTGGTGTCCGACGAAGAGCTTGCCAGTCGTCGCACCGAGCAGGACGCCAAGGGCTGGAAGCCGGTGGAGGTGCGCCCGCGCAAGGTCACCACGGCGTTGAAGGCGTATGCGTTGCTGGCGACCAGTGCGGATAAGGGTGCGGTGCGCGATAAGGCGATGCTGGACGGCTGAAGCATTGCCATGAAGCCCGGAGATTTTTAGCGGTGTTCATCGTCTCCGGGCATCGGACTGTAGGAGGCACTTCAGTCCCGACGCTGGCCGCAAATACCACAGCGGGTTGGTTTTTCTTGCCCGCAGCGTCAACCACCGCCGAGGCCCAGCCCATCCAGCGGGCTGTGCACCGCCGAGGCACCGCGCCCGAGCACATGCGTGTAGATCTGCGTGGTTGCTACATCCTTGTGGCCCAACAGCTCCTGCACGGTACGGATATCGTGGCCGGCCTCCAGCAGGTGCGTGGCGAACGAATGCCGCAAGGTGTGGCAGGTCGCCGGCTTGTCGATCCCCGCACGGCGCCGTGCCGCCTGCACCGCACGCTGCAGGATCTCCTCCGACACGTGATGCCGACCAACTCGGCCACTGCGCGGATCCACCGATCGACGCGCGGCGAGGAACAGATACTGCCAGCCGGGCTCGATATCGGCAGTGGGATACTTGCGCGCCGGCGCATGCGGCAGGAACACCCGTCCTGCTCCCTCGGCGAGATCAGCGGCGTGCAGCAGCAGCGCCCGCTCGCGCTGCTGCATTAATTTCCTTCGCAGGCTGCGCGGCAGCGGCACCCGCCGATCCTTGCCGCCTTTGCCGTCGCGCACCACGATCTCGCAACGCACCATGTCCACATCCTTGATCCGCAACCGCAGGCACTCCAGCAACCGCATCCCGCTGCCGTACAGCAGCCCCGCCATCAGCCGACACGACCCCTCCAGCATCGTCAGCAAGCGCGCCACCTCCTCGGCCGAGAGCACCACCGGAATACGCCGCGGCCGCTTGGCGCGCACCAAATTTTCCATCCAGGGCAACTCTACGCCCAGGACCTCGCGATACAGGAACAGCAGTGCCGCCAGCGCCTGATTCTGCGTGCCGGCCGACACCTGGCCCCGCGTCGCCAGTTCGGTGAGAAACGCCTCGACCTCTGCCTGCCCCATCTGTAATGGATGCCGTTTGCCGTTGGCCAGAATGAAGCGTCGGATCCAGCCCACATACGCCTGCTCGGTACGCAGGCTGTAGTGGCGAAGCCGCAGCCAACCACGGACCTGATCCAACAGCTTGAGGGTCAGACGCGTAGTTACGCCTGCATCGTCACGGGTGTAACTCATACGCCTGCTCAAACGTCGGATAACGCAACCAGCATCGACGTAAAGACGGCCGGTTGCCATCCGGCAAGTCATTGTTACGGAATAGGAATTCCCCCTTCCCAGACCTCCGGCCTTAGTCGATACTTGGCGCAACACCGCTTTTAGGCGGTCCAATAGTAGTTAGAAGGGGGAGTTACCGATGAGCTTCGAGCACCGTACGACAGATGACCTGATCCGCGTTGCGGCTGCCGGCGGAGGCTTCACGCTTACCGCACCGCACCGCACCGCACCGCACCGCACAACAAACGATCTCATCCGCATTGCTGCTGAGGCTAGCGGAAAGGGCTCGCGAGTTACCTTTACCGGCCTCACTCACCATACAACTGATGATCTGATTCGCATCAGTGCGGCAAGCAAAGGCTGCGTCGTCCTTGAGGGCTAAGCTCGCCTTCTAACAATTTATTCAAACCGATGCCACTTCGCGGCACGGCTTAATTCAAGCGTTAGACCTCACAGGAGAGAAATCTGAGCATGCCAGTCCAATATCAGAAAGTTCATCTCTACGAGATCAATGAAATCACCGGTCCATTGCGCCACCAGCTCGGTCACAAGCCCACCGTGAAAGTGGTTGATGGCGGCTCTAGCAATTGGTTAGTTGAGGTCCATGACGGCGTTTCACCTAATTCCACCCTGCTTGGGTACTTATACGACGGCGCGAGCAGCGTTCCGAATAGCTTCGCATCAAAGAAGGATGCCGCGGAGGAGGTGTTGTGGGCACAAGAGTTCTTAGTCATCGAGCTTCCCCGGTAAGGTCTAACAATTCATTCAAGCCGAACCCGCTTCGCGGGTCGGCTTAACTCAAGGTGTTAGCCCTCACAGAAAGTTCTGCATCCAAGTGGAGAGAAGCATGATCAACGCAGCGTTAGCAGCGAGCATCGCGAGTACGTGGCAGCAATTGGAGGCGGCTCATGGCGGTCGCGCCACCCAATACATGCGGTCCATTCTTGGACCGGCAATTGAGATCGCGGCCAAGAATGGTCAGAACTCCCTCTCACAAGAGGGCGTGAGTCACGAATTTCTTCAGGACCTGATCAACGCTGTTCAGGCGCTGGGATACGGTACGAGCCTGAACGGTCACACGTTCACGGTCACGTGGTGAGGCCTAACAATTCGTCCAAGCCGACGCCGCTTCGCGGCGCGGCTTAACTCAGGTGTTAGACCTCACGGGGCGAGCGCGGTTTACCCGGGCGAGCTAATCTTTAGCTTTAATGGATCAGATATGAAATATGTAGAGATGTCCAACTGGCCTCATGCCGGAACCCTGACGGTAGGGGACGACCCAGTTGAGGTTGTTAATGGTCTGCGGGTATACGAACTCATTTCCGCATACGAGCACATCGACAAACGCGCCAATGGTGTTTTCGTCGGCCGGTACAAGCATGTGGCGGTGAATGGTCGCGAGCTGTTTATCTTCGATATGGCATCGCGGCGGCCAGCGGGTAGCTTTGGTCCGTATCGGGCGTACTCAACGACCAGCGATGCTGGCGGCGTGCGACTTTCTGAGGTCACCTTGTAGTGTCTATGTCGCAATGCCGCTGCGTGCCGGTCAACTCCAACGTTAGTCCCATCACACGCCTTATGCGTGCAGCCCTTCATTCCAGCGCTTCGCCCTGTTCACAGGGATTCCAAGCCTTTCTAGCTTCCAGTGCTTGTGTAGCAAGCGCCACCAGCTATCATTCTTGCAGCGCTGCGCCGTTTCGGTGGCCCAGCTCTTTTTCGTGGGTTGCGCCCTTCTCCAAGTCCGGGCGCCCCCTGTTGGCCTTCGTGTCTAACTCAGCATTCAAGCCGACCCGCCTACGGCAGGCGGCTTACCTTGGCCGTTAGGCCGCTAGGGGAGCATCATGCAGTGGACAAGCTTTGACAACGGCTCGTCTATCGGTCACATCGGCAGTGAGTCCGGCATCATCATTCGGGACTCTGAACACCGCCTTGGCGGCAGGATTACCTTAGAGAGAGCTGGTAGCGTTGCCCCGTACTCGATTACCTGCGGGATCTACGGATGCATGGCTCACACACGCTTCTTCTCCACAGAGGTGGAGGCGTCTAATGAGTTTGACCTCATGGCCGCCGCCCTTGACTCAATCCTTCAAGCACCCGCAGACGAGGATGGTCTGATCGAGCTGGTAGGCCAGTTCGTGGAGCAATTCCCGTGACGCGGCCTAACAACTCATTCAAGCCGAACCCGCTTCGCGGGTCGGCTTAATTCAGGCGTTAGTCGGCATATGAGAGCACTCCGCGAAATTGAGCGTCCTTTGGTTTCTTACTTGTTTGAGCTCGCGTCCATTCCGGTGGATTTGGACTCCTTACAGGTAGAGCCGATGCAGGACGGGTGTATGGGCAGCTTATCCATCGCGCCCTTTGGCGGTCGAAACTACGGCTCGTCACCTGCGGAGTGCCACTTCTATGATTCCGACGGGGTTGTAGTTTCTGCAGAGCTTCACGTAGATCAGCGTGGCGTCCCGTTTGAGATAGACCTCTGGAAGATAGACTCAACCCCAACATTTGTTTGGCCAGAACGTCAGCAGATCCAGGCTGGACCGCCTAACAATTCATTCAAGCCGAACCCGCTTCGCGGGTCGGCTTAATTCAGGCTTTAGGCGCGAGGGGAGCGTTCACTGATGGCCATGCAAGACAAGATCATTGCCGGGATCATGCTGGTTCACGGCTCGCTCGGAATTCTCTGGACTTTTTGGGTTGCTTCCCAGATTGGCTTTCCTGCGGCATTCCTTGCCGCAAATCTGGCGCTTGCTGCAATTGGCATTGCTGCTGGCATCGGCTGGCTCAAGCGACGCCGCTGGGCGGCCTACGTAGCCATTGCGTTCTTTCTTGTGCAACTTGTACACGTGCTCACCTCAACCTTCCAATGGTCGTTCACTCTCGGATTCAACCTCAACGTTTCGCTTGGTTGGCTCAGCAGCGGAGAGCTTGGCCTCAACCTGTTCGCTTTGGTCATGCTGCTGTGGTCGAGCGCACGGGCCTTCGCGCCTAACAATTCATTCAAGCCGAAGCCGCTTTTCGGGTCGGCTTAATTCAAGTGTTAGGCCCCATATGAGCTATTGCGCGTACGACAGAATGGGAAGCATGGTCATCTCGCCAGATGAGGCGGCAATGTCCGAGCTGCTTGGATCCCTAGCTGCGCCGGACCCCGAACATCCCGATGTCTCGCTCAGCCACGAATCTGGATGGTGCGCGAGCGTTCTCGATAGCGGCCTCGTCGTCCTTGAGAACGTTGAAACCGGTGAAGGCCCGTGGCACATGCGGCTTCCTTCGCCGCAGCACGCGTTCGAACTTTGGCGACTTCTTTCTGGTGGGCACGTCGCGGCTGTCCAGTCGCACCCTTGGGTTCCCGGGTATGGGGCCTAACAATTCATTCAAGCCGACGCCGCCTCGCGACGCGGCTTAACTCAGGCGTTAGGCGCCACACAGAGTTCAAGGAGACCAAATGAAAGATTCCTGGGCACGTATTGAACGCCGGCTGGCAGAGCTCGGCTGCTTAGATGAGATGGGACTTTCTGTTGGAGCCAGCGAAGACGAGATTTCCGGCCTAGAGCGCCATGTTGGCTGCGCTCTTCCTGAGTCCGCCAAGAAATTTCTCTCAACGCACAATGGCCAGAAAGGCTTTGGACTCATGTTCGGTCAAGAATTTCTCTCAATTGCTGGGATACGGCAGCAATGGGACAATTGGCGCTCCATCGACGAAGAGGAAATGAATGCAGATTGCGCCGAGTTCATGCAGTCGGAACCAGCGGGCACTATTAGGGCCATGTACTGCAATAAGGCCTGGATTCCGTTCACTCACGACGCAGGCGGGAACCATATTGGCCTAGATTTTGACCCGGACACGCTTGGAAAATCAGGGCAAGTGATCGCATTTGGACGCGACGAGGACACCAAGCGCTTTATTGCGGCAACATTCGACGATTTTGTCGCCGTATTTGTTTCATGGCTAGAGCGTGCAGAGTGGAATGGTGAATACTTAGATGCTCCGGATGGCGCCTAACAATTCATTCAAGCCGAACCCGCTTCGCAGCGCAGCTTAATTCAGGCGTTAGGCGGTGGTGGAGTAAATGCGCTGGTGGTTGCTGCTTCGGAAAGTTCACTGGCGTGTATGCGATTGGCTCCGGACAGCAGTCATCACCGTTATGGGTGGGACAAGTTCGGTTCTTCGCACTTGTCCGTCGTTACCGCGCTCCGCTCATTGCACCAGGCTTCGGTGGCATTACGCGCAGCAGCGTCGCTGGGCAAGCCTCATCCCGCGAGCTGTGGCACACTCGGTCCAGGCGTAGTGCTGGGGAGCATGGTTGCACCATCCAACCTTCGCGGCCACTCACTGCCTAACAGTTCATTCAAGCCGAAGCCGCTTCGCGGCTCGGCTTAACTCAAGCGTTAGGCCCCAATAGCAAGTTGCGAGGCGAATGGTTACTTTCGATCAGCTGATGTCCATGTGGACTTGGGATGCAATCCCCAACTGCCCCGGCAGATACAAGCTCAGCGGAGGAGCTTCTGCACTCCTTGTCCAGGATTTGCTCGGGTTTGAGGTTGAGTTGTATATATATTCTGTGCCAAAAGCCAGAGATACAGTTATTGTCGCGACACTAAGCAACTTCGGAATAATCAGTTACAAGCGTGCTGATGGTTTGTTTGTGCATACGCTCAACAACTCATCTGGTCTTGAGCGCAAACTGCTAAGCCTCGGAATCATGAGGCAGTAGTCATGAGCTCGTCCTGTTGTGGCCTAACAATTAGTTCAAGCCGACACCGCATCGTGGCGTCGGCCACGTGCCTGCGCTACGCTAGCACGCGTCCGCCACCCCGCTGCGGGGCGGCTTAACTCAGGCGTTAGAGCGCTCGATTCGAGATTTGAAGCAAATGGATAAGTCGCAAGCAGATGCAATTGCCCAAGCCATCTTCGAGCCCGAGGTCAAGGCACAGGAAGAGACCCGTCGCAAACGCGCCGAGCAGGATCGGAGCTTGGCTGACCGGCGCGTGGTCGCTTGGGTTTCCCTGCCAGGTTTCGTCATCGGCGCAGCCTTAGCCTACTTCACTGGCCATCGCTTCTCGAACGGTGTCATCTGGGGTGGCGTTGCTGGCGGCGCCGTTGGCTGGGCAGTGGTCTGGTGGCGCCGTCGCCGCTCCGCGCCCTAACAATTCGTCCAAGCCGACGCCACTTCGTGGCGGCTTAACTCAGGTGTTAGCAACCTATGGAAGATTCGCTGTCGGTCAATGAGGCGCTAGACAAGCTGCCTCACCTCAACGGGCTACCTGTAGCTGTCCATGGGATTCTCCACTTCGAGTTCGAGCACATCACTATCCGGCACTATCCGAAGGCCGAGAGACGCGTCGTAGATCCATCCGGCCTCGCCAGCTCCAGCATTTGGCTAAGCACTGGCTCTGGCAGTGTTCAGCTCAATGAAAGAGGTCTGGATAAATTTAATGGCCACAGGGTATCGGTGTTGGGCACCCTCTATGCGCCAGATCCGCGTTTGGGCGGCTGCGGGCACATGTCTGGCAGTCCAGCTGAAATTCTTGTTAGCTCCATTGATCGCTTGTAGGCTGCTAACAGTTCATTCAAGCCGAAGCCGCTTCGCGGCTCGGCTTAATTCAAGCGTTAGGCCTAGCTGGAGAGGTTATGGCATCCAAAGTCCTTCTTACCGTCCTTGCGGTCGCCTGCCTTTTCCTCAGTTACCGTGTGCTTCGTCTTGAGACTGAGGTGCATCAGCTCCAACGCAACGCGGCAATTGCGGTACTCTCTGCCGAGATCGCGAACAAGAAGATCGGCGCTATTGCACCGTACTTCCGAGAAGACAAGGCCGCCTTCGCCAGCGCCTGGATTGATGATTCAAACATGCCAGGCGCAGTCTTTCCCGATTCTGTGCTAGTCCCACTCAAGAATGAGCTTGCTCGCAAAAGGTCGGACCCGTCATCGCAACAACTCAAGGCTGAGACCTTCCGATAGGCTAGGCCTAACAATTCATTCAAGCCGAACCTGCTTCGCGGGTCGGCTTAATTCAGGCGTTAGCCGCGATGCAGACCAATCACCTAGACCCACTTAAAAAGCAACTGCGCGCCCTGAAAACGGTGGTACCTCCCTCACCCTGGCGCCGGGTAGCGGTCATTGCCGTCGGAGGCCTTCGCTCAATCGGGTTTGACCGTAGTTCGGAGCTCTTGCTCGTCGTTTCTAGCGCAGGGCGTGGAATCATTGACTGCCGCTCCGGCGAGAAAGTCGCGCGGGACTATGACGAATACTACGAGAATGAGCAGTTTCTTGAGGCAGACGGCATCGGCCCGCTCCAAGGGAAAACTGTCCGTGTATCCGGCCTCCTTGGCGGCGGGCTTCCTATCTCTACCCAAGATGGCTGGTCCATGGAATTGGTAACGCTTGACTGGCCGGTCCAAGATATTCTGCTGCTTGAGCCATTCTCTTTTCTGTACGGTTCGCTCTATGACAAACCGACAGCATTCCACAAGATTGGCGCTGAGTTGGAGTTAAGGGCGTGTGGCTTCTCCTACACCGGCAACAGTCTCGTTGTTGCTACATCCAGCGATGTAGCTATCTTCTCACGGGACGGCGGCTAACAATTCATTCAAGCCGAAGTTGCTTCGCAACTCGGCTTAATTCAAGTGCTAGGCCTCATGAGAAAACTTCTGACCGTTCATGACAGCTTTGACGTGCCGGGGAGAGGTAAGGTCATCGTTGGACGCAGCGAGGATTCGGATGCCCAGCTGCTTGTTGGTCAGACCTTTGTGCTGGCTCTATCAAATGGTGAGCGTCACAGCCTCATAGCCCTCGGCGTCGAGTCGTTCACTAGATGCTTCAGCGATGCCACCCAGCTTGGTATTCTCGTGGGAGATCAGCTTGGCACTTTAGCGTCTCTCTCGGATTCCGAGATCTGGGTTGAGGCCTAACAATTCATTCAAGCCGAACCCGCTTCGCGGGTCGGCTTAATTCAGGCGTTAGCCCTCTGTATGAGCATCACGGATAAGACCAGAAAAGTGCTTTGGGGCCGCTCTGGAAGTCTTTGTGCATTCTGCAAGACGCGCCTAGTGATAAACGCCTCGGACGTTGACTCTGAGTCAGTTGTCGGGGATGAGTGCCACATCATCTCAGGTGCCAAAAGCGGCCCACGCCACGACCCGACCATTGCCGCGGAGGCCATTGACAACCAAAGCAATCTCCTATTGCTTTGCCGTGTACATCACAAACTTGTTGATGATCAATACGAAACGTTTACTGCAGAGACCCTGCGGCAACTGAAAGACAATCATGAGAAATGGGTCAGAGAGCGGCTAGATCAGCGAGATCAGCCGGAACCAGTGCGAATCGTTCGGATCAAGCAAGAGATTCCAACGCACCTAGCTTTGGTCACATCTTCCAAAACACTAATAGATTTATCCTCAGACTGTCACGGCCGCTACGATGACTACCCAGAAGATCTATCAGAGGAAGCGCTAGATTGTGTAGGTGGTTTTTTGCAGAACCTGACAGACTGGGTCGATCTCGGACTTCATGAGCCCTACGAGCTGATCAACGCTCAGAAGTCACTTGCGGAGAGCATGTCCTACCTCAACGACGCCGGCCTCCGCGTGTACGCTGCTCGCGAGAGGCAACAAATACGTGGTGGTGTTGGAGGGAACTCCGCCTTCCACGCCCTGCACATTCGCATCGTCAGGCATGACGATCCAAGTCAAATACCACTTAGCTCAAAGCCAGAGGGCTAACAATTCGTTCAAGCCGAGCCCGCTTCGCGGCCTCGTGCAAGTTCTTGCAAGTTTCACTTGCCCAAGGCCGCAAAGCGGTCCGGCTTACTCAGGCGTTAAGGCATCAGCACTATGGCCACTGAGATCGGAGAGTTCCGCCAGATGATTGAAGCCGCTCGACGCTACTTCGCAGGGACTTGTTCGATCCAGGAGCTCAATGGTCGCGTCAGTGAGCTCGCCACAGCCACAAAATTCTGGGGTGGTCACCCCGCGCTTGCTCAGGTCGCTGGCGCCTGGTCCACTATGGTCGATCGCCGCTGGAACGAGTGGGGTCATTGTCCCAATCCCCTCTCAGAGCAGGAGTTCGTGGCATGGCTGGAGGAGCAACTCAGTTCTCTCGGGCAGATGCCTAACAATTCATTCAAGCCGGACCCGCTTCGCGGGTCGGCTTAACTCAGGTGTTAGCCCGCTTAGGAGCCGCTATGGGTAGTCGCAAGTCTCCTTCCGCAGCTTCCGTCGCCGATTACATCGCAGGCCTTGCTTCGCCGCTGCGGGAGGACGTCGAAACTTTGCGCTTCGCGATCCTGGCGTCAGTCGACGGCATCGGGGAAGAGATTAAGTGGAACGCCCCGAGCTTCTATACCGGCGAGCACTTCGCGACCATGCGCCTGAACGGCAAGGTTCCGCTTCAGCTCGTCCTGCACCTCGGCGTCAAGAAGACCTCTATCGCACGCAACTCGATTGCGGATCCCGAAAGTCTGTTGCAATGGCTGGGGCCGGACCGCGCTTGTATCAGTTTCCCGGGACCCGGCTCGGTTGCAACGCGGGTTGCCCAGGTGCAGCACATCGTCCGCCAGTGGGCGCAACATGTGCCGGCCTAGGTCGCGGGCTACCAATTGGTCCAAGCCGACACCGCTTCGCGGCGCGGCTTAACTCAGGCGTTAGGCCGCGCACGCATGAACCAACCACTTCTCCACCGTGTGCTAGAAGGCGACGAAGAGGCCATTGCTCTGTTCGGCGGCGCGGAGAACTGTGCCGTTATTGACTGGCGAGATGGGCCTGCCGATATTGTTGCTGCCATCGCTGCCTTCCTCCCGGATGGATACCTCACCATAGGGTCCGTAACCACTTCAAGTTGCGAGCTGCTTGTGCGAGACAAGTCGCCAGTTACTGCTCCACTTTCATCAAAAGCGATGCAAGAAAATCTTCTGTTCAGCATCAATCACGCGATACAATCCGAGAACGAGGCGCGGCAATTTCGTCCGCTTGATGGAGACAGCTACTCGATCTTCGTTGCGTCGAGGTCCGTCTGGTCCGACATCGAGCGGGATAACCCAGAGGCCACAGAGGAACTCTTTCTCAGTACGCGTCGCCTCGCAGCGTACTGGGGTAAGAGCTACTTCGCCCGCATGCTCAGCAAGCGGTGAGGGCGTGGCCTTACAATTCATTCAAGCTGACGCCGCTTCGCGGCGCGGCTTAATTAAGGCGTTTGGCAGTGTTGGAGAAAAATGCGTTGGTGGTTGCTGCTTCGGTGAGTTCGCAGTGGTGCATGCAGTAGGCTCCGGGCGGCGGTCATCACCGTTGTGGGTTTCAATAAGTTCAGTTCTTCACCTTGGCACGTCGTACCCGCGCTGTGCTCGTTACATTTGGCTTCGGTGGCATCACGCGCCGCCGCATCGCTGGGCAAGCTCCACCCCGCAAGCTGTGGCACACTTGGTTTAGGAGGCAGTGCTGGAGGGCATGGTTGGGCCATCCAACCTTCGCGGCCCTTCACTGCCTAACATTTCATTCAAGCCGAAGTTGCTTTGCAACTCGGCTTAATTCAGTCGTTAGGCTGTACGATGCATCATCGAGTACTTAAAGACTGTGCCATTCTGATCGGATACAGCCCCGAAGGGCAGTGTGTCTACTCGGCTCAAATGCCGTTGAGTGACTACTGGGACGGTGAGCATGTCTGGGATTCCGACGCTGGCGTTCAAGACTTGCGCTTGGAGCGAGTTCGTGGCTACTTGTTCGACGAGTCTGGAGACTGGATTCAGGAATTTGAGAGCATCTTTGATCTTGACACCGGCATCTACAGATCCGGCTGGCTAAAGCACTCTGACGGGACGTATCAAGAGGATGCGGCCTAACAATTCATTCAATCCGAAGCCGTTTCCCGGATCGGCTTAACTCAGGTGTTAGGTTGGAGAAAAACATGCGTTGCATCCTGCTAATCGTTCTTGCTCTTCTACCAGCTATTGCCCTGGCAGGATTTCCATTTGAAGCCACGCTAGAAGAGATGGCAACGAGTGCGGACCACGTGCTGGTCGGCCGCGTGACGGGAGTAGACATGATTAGCGGCTCCGGTAGGCAAGTCCGCAATCCGGAGGCGCGAACTGGCCCCGGACTCAATAATCAGGTCAGGCTGCGCATCGCTGTCGACGAGGTTATTGCCACAAATGCCTCGAAGGTCCCGCCGGTCCTCTACGTGCTACTGGCTTCCCACCTCCATTACAGCCTTGGCCAAATCCAGGCTGGCCACGCCCAAGAGTCCGAGCAACGGTTGATCCTTCTGAAGGGACCGGATTTTCAAGGCATCAAACCCGGGGTCTTTATGCGACCGCTCCAGGACAGGGAAGAGGTGCTTCGCCTCCGCGGTTCCCGGGCACCTCAGCTCCAACCTAACAATTCGTCCAAGCCGACGCCGCTTCGCGGCGCGGCTTAACTCAGGCGTTAGGGCCCACACCCAGCATTGCATGACACTACTAATTTTAGATCTCGACGAGACACTCGTCCATGCAACCGAGGCTTGCCTGGACCGCGACCCCGACTTTGAGGTTGGGCCGTACGCCGTTTACAGGCGCCCTGGACTGGACTCGTTCCTGTCTACGGTGAGCTCACATTTTGATCTGGCGGTATGGACATCTTCTACCCGTCTTTACGCCGACCCGGTTGTCGCAGCCATCTTCCCACCCAGCAACGACCTCAAGTTTGTATGGTCGCGAGAGCGCTGCACGATGCGCTTCTATCCAGAGCAGCACGACTATGAGTGGACAAAGAATCTTGGCAAGGTCAAGCGCAAGGGTTACCAGCTTGAACAGATATTGATGGTGGATGACACTCCCGCCAAACTAGCCAAACACTACGGGAACCTCGTCAGAGTAAGGCCCTTCTTCGGTGATCTGGCGGACCGGGAGCTGTTCCACCTAGGTGAGTACTTGCCTACGTTGGCGAAGGCACCTAATGTCCGAAAGATTGAAAAGCGCTCCTGGCGCAAGACCGCTAACGAGACCTAACGATCATTTAGGCCGAACCCGCTTCGCGGATTCGGCTTAACTCCGGTGTTAGGCCCCTAGGAGAGTTCATGTCGTATGACTTAGTTGTGTATCTGCAGCGGGAAAGAATGCCATCACCGGGGGCGCGGCACTCCTCGATTGTCGAGGCCGGATTTCCGGTCGCGCTAGATGCTGACTTTGACGTTGACGCGTTCTCGGGCTTCCTCCCTTGCCCAGTCAACGGCGAGATTTCGGGCTTCGAGTATTACGCGTCGGCACTCTCTCCGGCCGACATCCTGGAGCTTGAGTTGGCGCCTGGCACCGACTTCTCCATCCAGTTTTTGTATCGGTTCTCGCCCTCTAGAGCTCATCTCCGCTCTGGCGTCGTCGAGTGTGCTGGGTGAAGTTTCGGACAGCTCCCTTGCAGATCCTCAGGCCGGCGAGTCGATACCGACCCAGAGCGCTGTAAGCTGGGCCAAGGCTCAACTTGCACAGCTAGGGGCCTAACAATTCATTCAAGCCGAACCCGCTTCGCGGGTCGGCTTAATTCAGGCGTTAGGCGCGAGGGGAGCGTTCACTGATGGCCATGCAAGACAAGATCATTGCCGGGATCATGCTGGTTCACGGCTCGCTCGGAATTCTCTGGACTTTTTGGGTTGCTTCCCAGATTGGCTTTCCTGCGGCATTCCTTGCCGCAAATCTGGCGCTTGCTGCAATTGGCATTGCTGCTGGCATCGGCTGGCTCAAGCGACGCCGCTGGGCGGCCTACGTAGCCATTGCGTTCTTTCTTGTGCAACTTGTACACGTGCTCACTTCAACCTTCCAATGGTCGCTCACTCT
The DNA here is from genome assembly GCF_040182365.1 of Xanthomonas sp. 10-10. NCBI lineage: Bacteria > Pseudomonadati > Pseudomonadota > Gammaproteobacteria > Lysobacterales > Lysobacteraceae > Xanthomonas > Xanthomonas sp. 10-10. The sequence continues at coordinate 543,374 of NZ_CP144460.1, read as the reverse complement.
CGGATTCAACCTCAACGTTTCGCTTGGTTGGCTTAGCAGCGGAGAGCTTGGCCTCAACCTGTTCGCTTTGGTCATGCTGCTGTGGTCGAGCGCACGGGCCTTCGCGCCTAACAATTCATTCAAGCCGAAGCCGCTTTTCGGGTCGGCTTAATTCAGGCGTTGGGGCGCATATCATGCAACTAGTGTTCGTCAAAGGGTTCGGAAAGCACGACAGGATGGATGTAATTCGGGATGGACTGCTTGCCGAACTGATGCAACGCTTGGCAGGGCCGTTTCTTGGGCCATTGGTCCAGGCCGCCTTGCCGCAAGCACTCTTACCCTGTCGGTCTGGCTCTACACTGCAACGTTCGTCGTAGCCTTGGCCGCAATGTACGGGCTTGTTGGCGGCGGCATCGGTGCGATCACGGGGCGGCGGCGCGCGGCCTAACAATTCATTCAGGCCGAACCCGCTTTGTGGGTCGGCTTGATTCAGGCGTTAAGCCAAGATTAGACATCCTCGTGAGACCTCTATCCATGCTCAACCGCGCCTGTCTGCTGTGCACACTGTTACTCGCTAGTGGGACGTCCTTGGCCAAGCCCAGCACTGAGCTTCCCGGGGAACTGCGCTTGGCGGAAGCCTATGTCCCAGAACATAAGATTCCAAATACGGAGCGTTACCTTGCTAGCATCTCCTGGCATGAGGAACCCGGCCATCCAGGGAAGAGTTGCTGGTCGGTCATGTGGCTACCAGACGAGCCAGCGTTTGATGCTCAATTGGTCGTGTGGGTTTGCAACAATGGCAGGATCAGCCACCAATCTGGTGGCTGGGGCTAAGAATTCATTCAATTCAATGCTGCTTCGTGCCGCGACTTTATTCGGGCGCTAGCACTCAGGAGACAGAATGTCGCGCTTTAAGAAAAGCAGCTGGATGGTTTTCGTAATACTCCTGTTGGTAATCATTAGCGGATACATTTCGGCCAAAGCCGCTCAGCCGCATATCGAGCAGCAAATGCGTGCCTATGTTTTCACGCATAGGATTTCCGGCTTCGATCTCCATGGGCCTATTCCAATCGACGAGGTAACAGTGTACTCGGAGGTCAGTTTTCCGTTTCTGGTAGTTGCATCTTATGCTGTTCCACGGGACTTGCACGTCAGCTACTTTCGGACGCGCTACTTGGCTCTTCCATGGGGCTTCTACAAACTATCAGAAGACAAGATCCATCTTGTTTAGTTGAACTAGCGACAATTCATTCAAGTCAAACGCGCCTCCCAGGTTCGCTCAGTTCAGGTGCTAGCTATCATGAAAGGCATCATCGCCATTGTTCTGGCGTTATCACCCGCCGTCGCTCAAGCTGCTTCATCTAGCAGCTCCTGCCGTGCATGGACGGTCAGACAGCGCGGTCGCGACAGCAAGCTATTGGCCTGATTGAGTACACCGAGCTACCGAAATTCAGGCAGCGCTTTCCTGAAACGTATCAGCTCGCTGGCCACGAATAGGCAGCTGAGATTTGTTGGTTGCCACTTCGCATGCAGGGCCTGGCCCACAACCGGTACTGTTCGTTGCTTCGGTGGCCATACAGTCAGCGTCCATCGGCATGCCAGATGAATTCGCTTGTGGCATGCTTGCTTTAACGATGGTCGCGCAGTCGATCAAAGGCCATGCATCAACGGCTTGCTGCACGGTCGCACGATTATTCGCTCAGGCAACGCCGCTTCGCGGCGTAGCTTGACTCAGGTATCAGCCAAACGTATGCCTCTTGAATTTGCGGCAGAGATCTTTGTTCGATTTTTGTTCGAGCTCATTTTTTACACTTTCGGCTACGCTACCGGGTGGCTCCTTATTCCTGCACTTTCCTTCGGTTACTACGAGGTTGAGCCGCTCTCACCTCCCAAGCGCGGTAAGAAGCGGCTACGCGCTCAGGGTGCCGGGCATCCGCGCCAACTGACTGCGGACACCGCCGCTGTGATCGGCATACTGTTTTGGGCAGTTGCTGTCGTTCTGGGGTTCGCGCTCTGATGGTTGGCGGAGCCCGGTTAGCTGTTCAGTCGAACGCGCTTCTGGGCTTGACGTAATTCCATTGTAGACATCAGATAAAATTCGAGAGAGACAAATGATTCTTTGGGGATGGGGCGAGCGAGTGCTGACCTTCGACCTGGTAGAGCATGAGCACTGCCAGAGGTGCGAGCAGAGTCAGAATTTTGGGTTACGTCTCAAGTACAAATACGGACACTTCTACCATCTCTTCGGATGGGTTATCTCCAAGCAGTACCAGCTCATTTGTCCGGTTTGCTCCCACGGCTGGATAGTTAATACTTCGGCCGCAGAAGCGCAGATTGGCTGCAATCCGGTGCCATTTCATCAAAGATCCGGATGGATTGTCATGCTTGTGCTGGCGGCAATTATTGGGACTGCAGCTGCGAGATACCAGCATGTGGTCTAACACTTCATTCAAGCCAAGCAGCTCCGCTGCTTGGCTTAATTCATGCTTCAGACGGCTATGACCGATTAACCTGGACGAAAACACGAAGCGTTGCGTCAGACTGTTAGTGAGGTGCTGCACTACATCCGGGATCCCATTGGGGTGGCAGGTGTTCCTCAAGCTCGCGATGAGTACGACGGCTACGTCGATTACGTCTGCCCCCTGCTGTGGCAGGGCGTCGATACCTGCTTAGTCGCCAAACACCTTGTGCAGATGGCTGACCAACAACCGGGACTTACTGATACAAGGAGCCGTGCTGACCTCGCGGCCGAAAACTGCTGGAGTGGCGATGTGGGTAAAGGCCTGACAACCCATTCAAGTGGAATCGAACTACGGCTTTGATGGCTGGCTACTGACTCAGTCGATGGCGCTCGCCGGCGAGGCTCAGCCATTCGTCCAAGCCAGGGTCGCTTCGCGGGCCGGCTCAGTTGGTAGGTTAGGTAACCTATGTTCATCAGTGGAGACTTGCAACATGACAAGTGATGAGAAGACCAAGGGTCCGGCGTCCTACTTCCCTTCAATCGAGAAGACCTACGGCAAGCCGGTGGCGCACTGGTTCAAGGTGCTGGACGCTGTGCACCACATGAAGCACATGGAACAGGTGGCGCATCTCAAGCAGGAGCACCAGATCGGTCATGGTCATGCCAACGCTCTGGTGGCATATCACCGGGCGCAGACGGCAACCTGAGCATTCATTCAAGCCAGACCCTTTCCGCTAGCCGCTCACCCCAAGCATGAGACGCAACGACATTGTTTGCACAATCGGAACCTCGCACACGTGTTTGAGATAACTGCATTGATTTCATCGATTCTGTCGACGCTTATCGGGATTACCTGGATCGCAAAACCGGATGTCTTGTTGAAGAAGTGGGCAGTGCGCCAAGCAAGTTCTGGCTACATCGTTGAGCATCGACTCGGCGCGTTATTGATCACGGTTGGCGTCATCCTCTTTCTAAGCAGTGGGTTAGGCCCATCCGCTGCAAGAACCGCGATCTCCTGCGGAGTCATCTTTGGCTGTGCAACCTTATTTGTGCAGAACCTTCAGTCCTTACGATCGGGATCCATCGGAAAAGGGATCCTTCCAGGGATGCTATTGCAGGCAATGGCCATCGCAGCTTTCTCCTTGTCGGAATTTGTATTCTGATCGCGCGATGATGTACGTTGGCGCGCACCTGCCTGGGCCAAGCGTTGGCGAAAGCGATCCCATGCTTGGTGCAGACATCAGCTTTGGAACAAGGAAGAGTATGGAGCGTTCGGGTATGGACTACGTTGGATTCTGGCCTCGTCTGGGCGCATCGCTCATCGATACCGTCATCGTGTGCTTGATCACCTTTCCGCTGCTCACACTCGTCTATGGACGGTCGTACTGGATGAGCGACAAGTTCATCCACGGGCCGGCAGATCTGGCGATCAGCTGGATTCTCCCGGCGGTCCTGTGCATCTGGTTATGGGTCGCAACAGGCCAGACCCCAGGGAAGATGGCGATTGGAGCGGTCATCGTTGATGCCAGTACCGGGCAAAGAATCACTGTGGGTAAGGCGGTGCTGCGCTACCTGGCGTACTTCCTCAGCATGATCGGCCTTTTCATCGGATATCTTTGGGTTGGCTTGGATCCGAAGAAGCAGGGCTGGCACGACCACATCGCCGGTACCGTTGTGATCAAAAAAGCAACGGCATCACCACACAGGTAGGCCTTGCACATTGGCATCTCACACCGCCGCCGCTCTCCGGCACAACGTCGGCTGAAGGGTTTGACACTGCAGGCGTTCCTGCTCTGCCATGCTCGCGCCCAGCGCTCCAATCTGTCGTTCCGGCATGACTGCCAAGGAAAGCATGTTCTCCATCTTCAAGAAGAAAGCCGCTCCGTTACTGATCGTTCGAGCAAATGGACAGGAGTTGTGTCGTGTTACCCAGAGCGACGTCCCGTGCGGGATCAAGCCTTCTGCTTGGTTGAAGGCCGATAGCGTCCTGGAGTTTGCCGACTCGGCGGGAGAGGTGCATCGGCATGAACTTGGTGCTGCGACCGGGTGGTTCCACTTCTCGGTTCGCGTACACCCCAACCTCGGGTGCCAGGCGGACTGCGTCGTTTCGCAGAGCGAGCAGCTGGATCCAGACGCGTTTGCCAATGGCCAGGCATCCGGAATCAGGTTTCAGCCGTTCTTTCTCCCGGGCGCCAGCGTCAGCAGTTCCGCACTTGCAGGCAAGGGGCTTTTTGCAAGGGGTCTGCACTTCAGCGGAGTGGTCACCGGTGGCAACGTGGTGCTTTCCTGCGAGTGCGACTACTGCAAGCGTTCGTTCCTGATCCGCTCCTATCACGCGGGTTTCAGCAACGCGGGATACTTCTACTCGGCGTCCGGCGGCTACACCATCACGGTCGATAGCCATCTGCCCGGCAGTCCTGTAGCGCTGTCCGAGCCTGATACCGAAGCGCTTGCTGCGCTGGAAGATGCACTGCCGTTGGCACCGGATGGGTCCCGCTACGCCTACCTCAATCCCTTTCGCTGCCCGCATTGTTCCAAGGCTTACATCGATTTTGAAGCGAACCCCGGGCTGCGGCCGAGCGAGTATTACGGGAACTACTTCGACGGTGCGATGCTGTTGCGATACGGTCCTGCGGATGTCTAAGCATCGTTCCTGATGACTCCATGATTACGTTGCCGCTGGTCTGGCCTTGGTCGCTGAGGAACGCTTCCCTAACGGTGCTGAACCCGCTTGAGCAGGCGTCCAGCGATGCCTCGCCCGCTGAAACATCGGCCTTTTTGCTGTGGTGGTGTCACGCCACCGCTGACACGACACGCAGGCCTGGTGTTGCAACGCAAGCCCAAGACATTAAAATCAAAACCGTGGTGCGCGCCAGTGAACGCCTGCGCAGTGACGCGCTATCGCCAGATGGATCGGTTCAACCATCAACGAAGGAATGCTCATGTTGAAGCCAGCAAATACCAAGCTCTATTCCAGGTTGGTCGGTACCAGCATTGCCCTCGGTGCTGGCGTGGGATCGGCTCTTGGCGCAGCGATGGGCAACCTGCCTCAAGGCATCGCCATCGGTCTCTCATTTGGCGTCGTGCTCGGCATTGTCTTGGCGCGACGGCGTGGTGCCATCTGACGCCTGCATGGCGTGATACGTGCCGTGCCGTGCGGCCGACTGTGGTTTGTCGCCGCGGCCGACGTTGACACCGCCTGATGCCGCGGTGAAGTACCTCACGGAGTACGCGTGCGCAGCGATCGATCCGGAGACTTCGGGAAAGCGGATGTCATGCGCTACCATCCGGTCGATGAACGCTAACGCTTTTCTTGCCCTACCCATGCTCGCTGTCCTCATGCTCGGTGCGTCTGCCTCTGCATCTGCCCAAGGGGTTTCGCCGGCTACAACGCGTGAGGTCGGCCAGCTTTTCAAGGTCCTTGCGCAATCCAACTGCGAATTCTCCCGCAATGGATCCTGGTACGCGGCGCCCAAAGCCAGCGAACACTTGCAACGCAAGTACGACTACCTGCAGAAGAAGGGGCTGGTGACCTCCACCGAGTCGTTCATCGAGCTTGCCGCCACCAAGAGCAGCATGTCGGGCAAGCCGTATCAGGTTCGTTGCGGCACCGCTGCGCCGGTATCGAGCCAGTCCTGGTTTACTGGCAAGCTCCGGGAGCTGCGCAAGTAATCGGCAAACGTCGGCACCATGTCTGCGCGGTCGCATCCGCCTTGCGTCACAGCCTGATGCAGCACCGACCATTGCACTGGACCGTTTCTGTCACCCAGCCAACCCAAAGCAGTGGCTGCACAATCGGCTGTGAATACCCGGCGTCAACTTCCACGATCCGGCAAGATCGCCCATGGAGCGGTCACGCGCCGACGATGCGCCAACCTTGATCAGGCCACACGCAGCCTCTGCACTGCGTCAGTGCCGGCATCGCGTTCATCGGCCACAAACGTACTCACCGCATCTTCCAGCTGCGCGGCGTGGTCGTTCATCGCGCGTGCGGCAGCGCTGGCGCCCTGCATCCGAGTGAGGCCGTCGCGCATGTCGGTGTCCACCTCGGTGAGGGTGTGATGCACCTGCGCGATGCTGCCGGCCTCCTGTTGCGAGGCGACGGCGATCTTGCTGAGCGTGCTGCTGACCTGTCCGATAGTGGCGACGATGTGCTGCATGCCGTCGCCAGCATGGCGCACTTGCTGCACGCCTGCCTGCATGTGCGTGACCGACTCGCCGATCAGCGTCTTGATCTGGCTGGCGGCGGTGGACGAGCGTAGCGCCAGCGCGCGCACTTCGCTGGCCACCACGGCAAAGCCACGGCCTTCGTCGCCGGCGCGTGCGGCTTCCACGGCGGCGTTCAAGGCCAGGATATTGGTCTGGAACGCAAGACCGTCGATCACCGAGATGATGTCCTGGATGCGGCGCGATGCGTGCTCCATCTGCTGCATGGTGCCCATCGCCTGCTGCATGGTGTCGCCGCCGCTGCGCGCGGCCTCCGATGCAGCGGCGGTGAGCTTGTCCGTATCCGCTGCCTGCGCGGTATGTTGCTGCATGGTGGCGAGCACCGTCTGCATCTGGGCCGCGGTGCGGCCCAGGGTTGCCGACTGGCGCTGTACCTGCTGCTCCAGTGCAGCGTTGCGGGTGAGGATGTGGCCGGCAGCCTGGTTGATGGCGGTACTAGAGCTGCGGATCTGCGCAATGATGCGCGCCAGCTCATCGGCGGTGGCGTTGGCATCGCGCTTCATCTGCTCGAACACGCCTTCGCACTGGCGGTCGATGCGTTGCGACAGATCGCCGCGCGACATCGCAGCCAGCATCTGCCGCATGTCCTGCAGGCTATCGTCGGTGATGGCAAGAAAGCGGTTGACGCCTTCGGCCAGCTGACCGAGCGTGCCGCCATTGGCATGCCCGTGCAGGCGCGCCCCCAATTCGCCGCGCGTTGCCTGTGCGATGACCGTCGCCAGCTGCTCTTCCAGCACCAGATCCTGAGTACGGTCCTGCCACTCCACCACCACGCCCAGCGAGCTGCCGTCGTGATCGTGCACAGGCGTGATGTTCTCCTGCAGCTGCAGTGCGGCCAGTGCGCGCGTCCTGCTGGTGCCGGTGGCATGCCCCAGCTGCACCGCCTCGGCCAGCGCGGTCTCCAGCACATCGGTGTCGACGTGCGTGCTCAGGTGCTGGAACGATTGGTTGCGATAGATGGCGGTGCCCTGCCCGTCGACGATGGCCACGGCCATCGCCGAGGCATCAAGTGCCAGACGGATGCGGCGGTTTTCCAGCAAGAGGCGTTGTTGCTGGGCGATGCGTTCTTCCACCTGCACGCTCATGCGCACCAGCGCTTGCGCCAGCGATCCGCTGCGGAAGGTCTGCTGCATGATGGCCGGCGGCAAGGTCGCACCGGTCGCCAACATGTCGGCCAGTTCCGCCAATGCGTCGGCCTCGTGATCCAACGCATCGACCTGGCGCCGCAGTTGAATGGCCATCACGCAGACGAAGGCGGTTTCCACGATCACGTAGCCGGCATGCAACAGCACGATGCCGAAGCCGCTGCCGGCAGTGAAGGCCTGTACCGGCATCCCGCGCGCTTGCAGCCAATAGAACGCAAGATGGTGTACGGCGATGGCGCCGGCAGCCACCACCACCGGTAACCAGTCGCGGTAATACAGCAACAACGCCAGGATCACGAACACGCCGAAGTGCATTTCCACCAGGCCATGCGCCTGCTGGATGGTGGCAGCAACCAGGGCCATCAGCACCAGCGCGTTGGTGATGCGCGTCAGGCGCGTGCCGGGGTTTGCATGCACTTGCCAGGCCATCAGCATCAGGCTGGGCAGCGTGACCGCCAGAAAGGTGGTCCATTGGCCCTGGCTCCAGGCCAATGCCAGCGAGCCTGCGCTCTGCAGCACCGCCAGCCACAGGAACAACCGGTCGGCCTTGATGGCCAGACGCGTGGCGTAGTTGGAGGTCGGCGGCGCCGATGCGGACAGTTCCATCATGACAACGACTCCACGGCACACGGACAAGGGGACGCCACCGCAGCACTTGCCGCGCGGCTCAATACATTGGGCAACCAGCGCGACCATGCCGCCGCGCCGGCAGTCCCGCAGACCGCACCACCGTCCGCGGGGCCGGCATAGCGCGGTTGACCATCGGCACCGAGCAGCCACACCGCGTAGCCGCTGCCATGCAGTGCCGGGCGGTCGAGCAGCCGCACCTGGCCGCCGCGGGCGCGCACCGCAGAGCTGAGCACCACCCAGGCGCGATCCGATGCGAGATCGGTACAGGCGCAGGCGCCCACCACGCCGATCAACATCGGCGACGGCTGCGCGACCGGCAGGCTGGCCTGGACCTGCGCCCAGGCGCTGCCCAGATCACCGGCCTGCGCGCGCGGGGTTGTCCAGGCCACGGCAATCCAACCGCACCACAGCGCGAGCAGGGCAGCGCCCAGGGTGCGTCGCGACGCGGAGGACAGGCTGCCGAAGATGGGCATGGAAGATGGGCTCGGCGAGATAAGGTGAGCCCTTATCGGACAAGGCGGTTTGCGCTTGAGCCAGCTTGCGATTGAAGTTTGCGATGGTTGCGATAGCCGGATGCGTGGCCATTGCGCTGCAAGGGTTTGCCGTCCGGCGCACCAATCTATAGGCGATCGGGCGTTTAGCTGACGCGGGATTTTGTGAGCACGCGTTCACACAATCGCGGCTACCCGCATCCGTTTGAAACGCTGCATGCGGGAAGCGCCGTCGTCCTGCGCGCCGGTCATCCCTGATGCGCCGTTGCTCCCGCAGATGCCACCAGGCGGCTGCCCTCGCCCTGCCGTACGCCACCGGAGCTGAGCTCTAGCAGCGCGGGGCGCATCCGGCCACCAGACAGTCTGCGGCAGCCGGCATTCACCGCGCCTGGCAAAGACCAGCGGCAGCCACGCCGCAAACGTCGCGACCGTCAGCGCAGCGGCAGCTGTCGCCTTTACGCCTGTGCCATGGCCTCTTCGGCATCCAGCGCGACATGCGGCTGCTGGGCACGATCGAAGCGTTCGCGGGCGGCGCGAATGCCGGCATGGTTTTCGCCGGCCCAGTTGAGCAGTTGCGAGACCGGGCCGAGCAGGGCGACGCCGAGCTTGGACAATGCGTATTCCACGCTGGGCGGCTTGGTGGCGTAGACCTTGCGGGTGATCATGCCGTTGCGCTCGAGGTTGCGCAGGGTCTGGGTCAGCATCCGCTTTGAGATGTCCGGCACGGCGCGCTGGATGGCACTGAAGCGGGATGGGCCGGGGATCAGCGTCAACAGGATCAGCAAGGTCCACTTATCGCCGATCTGATCGAGCACATCGCGCACCGGGCACTTGGTGGCATCGAAGGGGCCTTCCAGGGAGGGCGGCGGTGGGAACAAGGCAATCGCATTCACTGGGGTATCTCACAGTAACCAGGGGGAGTAAAACTGCCTCCTTGCGAAGGACCGGGCGGTCCTGACAATAGGCTCGCTGACCACAAGGTCTAGATACTAGACCAAACCTCTTCTCTAAACCTATTGGAGCACGACATGGCACATGCCTCCCCCCTGATTCTTGTCACCGGCGCCAGCGGGCAGCTGGGCGCGCTGGTCGTCGACGCACTGCTGAACCATGTGCCTGCCAGCCGCATCGTAGCAACGGCCCGTGATACTGCGTCACTTGCCGAGTTCGCAAAACGCGACATCACGGTGCGTCAGGCCGACTACGCCGCCCCGCACAGCCTGGACCTGGCGTTTGCGGGCGTCGGCCGGGTGTTGCTGGTGTCGTCCAACGCGGTGGGCGCGCGCGTGGAGCAGCATCGCAATGTGATCGACGCGGCCAAGCGTGCCGGCGTGGAGCTGCTGGCCTACACCAGCATCCTGCATGCCGATACGAGCACGCTGTCGCTGGCCGCAGAGCATGTGGTCACCGAGGCGCTGCTGCGCGAGAGCGGCGTACCGCATGTGCTGCTGCGCAACGGCTGGTATACCGAGAACTACACCGGCTCGATCGCGGCCGAAGTGGCGCACGGCGGGGCGATGGGCAGCTCCGGCGAGGGCAAGATCAGCGCTGCCACACGTGCCGACTACGCGGCGGCCGCGGCCGCGGTGCTGGCCTCGGATGCACCGCAGGCCGGGCAGGTCTATGAGCTGGCCGGCGATACCGCCTTCACGATGGCCGAGTACGCAGCAGAAGTCTCCCGGCAGGCAGGCAAGCCGGTTGCTTACCATGACCTGCCCGAAGCCGACTATGCCGCAGCGCTGGTGCAGGTGGGCGTGCCTGCCGGGTTTGCGCAGGTGCTGGCGCAGTGCTCGGCGTCCTCGCGCGGCGGCAGCCTGTTCGACGACAGCCACACGCTGAGCCGCTTGATCGGCCGCCCTACCACGCCATTGCGTGACGCCGTGGCGGCAGCACTGGCAGCACAGCCGGCCGGGTGAGCCAGGGCCGGCCGCTAGACGCAGCGATGCGTTGAACGGCCGGCAGCGAAGACATACAACGCCATGCCCGCGGGTGTGGCGTTTTTTTTTGGCCAGTGCCCGCGCGATGCGGATGACGCACTCGGTGGGACTGGGTGTGCCGGCCGGATATGGCGTCGCTTTACGGTTGCCGCCCGCTGGCGGCTGGGCGGCCGTGCCACACCGGCATCAAGGCAGACAGCCAGCCTGGGCTCCCGCCGTAGCGGGTCGCCGCCTCTTCTCGACATGGCGGGCGTCGCCAGACTGACATCTACCGGACACGCGGTTGACACAGTCGTCGGTCGGTTGCCGGCCCGGATGTCACCAAACTGACATCAAACCTAAATATAACTGCACCCCATCGCTGCTACGGCAGCAGTGCGGAGCGCCATGACGGTGCCCGGCGCCTGGCCGCACGCGCCCCCTGCGAGGGCGCCCCGAAGGGCCACGCCACCGCCGCCCAGTTTCCCTTGCCGAGCCGTGTCCATGAAAAAACGCAATCTCGCCACCGTCCTGTGCGCCCTCAGCGCGACCGCCAGCGGCAGCACGCTGGCTGCCGAGCTGGAGTTGTATGTCGACCGCAAGACCAAGCAGATCTTCGCCGAGCCGGCGCCCGGGCGCGACAAGCTGGGCACCTTTGTGCAGGTGGACGAAAACGGCAAGCTGCCGGCCTCGGCGATGCCTGCCGCGCCGGCACAGGCCCTGCCACCGGCACCTGGCGCAACCGTGCCTGCCGATACCGGCATCGCGCAGGCCATCCCTGCACCGGCGCCTGCCGCGGCACCGGCCAAGGCCGCCGATGCCGGCAAGAAGTGGTACGACAAGCTGAGCCTGCGTGGCTACACCCAGATCCGCTACAACCAGGGCATCGGCGGCGACGCGCAGGATCTACGCGCGCCCGGCGACCGCTTTATCGGCAACGACCAGAGCCTGGGCATCCGCCGCGCGCGCCTGGTGCTGAGCGGCGATCTCAACGAGCACGTGTCGCTGTATTTCCAGCCGGACTTTGCGAGCACACCTACCGGTTCCACCACCTCCAACTTCGCGCAGCTGCGCGATGCGTACGCCGATATCTTCTTCGACAAGAAGCGCGAGTACCGCGTGCGCGTGGGGCAGTCGAAGATGCCTTACGGCTGGGAGAACCTGCAGTCCAGCCAGAACCGCCTCACCCTGGATCGTGCCGACGCGCTCAACTCCGGCCTGCGCGACGAACGCGATATCGGTGCGGTGTTCTATTACAGCCCCACCGTGGCCAAGGCCCGCTTCCAGGACCTGGTCAAATCCGGCCTGAAGGGCTCGGGAGATTACGGCGTAGTGGGCGCGGGCGTGTACAACGGTCAGGGCGCCAACCGCGCCGAGCGTAACGACGGCATGCATGCGGTGGTGCATGCCACCTACCCGTTCAAGTTCGCCAATGGCCAGTACCTGGAAGTGGGCGCCGATGCGTACAGCGGGCGCTTCGTGCCGACCGCTGCGGCGGTGAACATTGGTGGCCGCAGTTTCACCCCGGCCATCACCGACCCCAATGGCTATACCGACCAGCGCGTGGCCGCGCACGTCATTTACTACCCGCAGCCGTTCGGCCTGCAGGCCGAGTGGACGGTGGGCCGCGGCCCGGAGCTGGATGTGGCGCAGCGCCGTATCCGTACCCGCTCGCTGAGCGGCGGTTATGTGCAGGCGATGTTCAAGCACGACTTCAATTACGGCACCCTGCTGCCGTACCTGAAATGGCAGACCTACCGCGGCGGCTCCAAGTTCGATACCAATGCGCCGCGCATGCGGCTGGACGAAGTGGAAGCCGGTGTCGAATGGCAGCCGATGGATGCGCTGGAGTTGGTGTTTGCGTATTCGAAGATGAAGCGCACCGATGTCACCACTGCGCCGTATCCGGTGGTGGAAGGCGATCTGCTGAGGTTGCAGTTGCAGGTCAACTACTGAGGCAGCTCACGCGGCCTGCGCCGCGCGCCCCAGGTCAGCGTTGGGCATGCTGCAACGCTGCCGTGCCGGTACTGCCAACGCCCCGCTCTCTGCGGGGCGTTGGCGTTGCGGCGCTGCGCATTGTGGTGTCGATGCGGTGGAGTCACGTTCTGCATGCAGATTGCGTAGATCGCCGCCGCTTGCCGCTGCAAGCAAGACAACGCTGCACGAGCGCACACGGTGACCGGCGTCTGCCCCGGGGCCGCAGCCGGCGATGCCTGGCAGCGTGTGTCGGCGTGCCGCCTCGGCACCACTCCGGCGCTTTCGCACCCGGCTCCGCCGCACCGCTCGTCAAAGCAACCGCGACCGCCTCTCATCCCTCACGACGTTCCCGCCTCGCCCTCGCCCTGCGCTTCTGTGTCCATTGTCTGGGCGCCGCCGCGCCCTGGTCAGAAGCGCGTCACCGGTGCGTGTGGCATGCTCGCATGCATCGCTGCTCGTGGCGGTCGGCAACGATCCTGTGCCAACGGTCTATCGCACAGCCATTTGATTCTTCAGTCAGGCCGATACGCTTCGCGGTGCGGCCTTGCTCGGGCCTCGGACTCCACGGCAGCATCATGGCGACCAACACGACACTCGCAACGCTCGACGACATCTTGTCCATTGCAAAACCGCAGCCGCGCCTGGTTTGCGCGGCATTGCGCAGCAAGATCGTTTCGTTGCACAGCGACGTTGTCGAGCTTGCATGGCCAAAACTCAAAATCATCAGCTTCGGCATTGGCCCCAGGAAGATGACCGAGCACTACGCCTACATCTCGGTCCACGACGCCCATGTCAACCTGGGTTTTTACCATGGCACCTCGCTTGCGGATCCGCACGGCATCATGCAAGGGACCGGCAAGACACTACGCCATGTCAAGGTTCGAGATGTCTCGACGATCAACAGTGCGCCTGTCATCGAGCTACTGCAGTTGGCGATCGCCGATCGCAAGCGGCATGCAAATCGCGCCTGACCAGCCGCATGGGCGGACGCGTGCGAATCGGTGCGGCACGGCCGCGCGCCAACACGCGCCAACGATCGCCTGGCCAGGGTGCGAGGTTCGCAGTTCATCCCGGCCAACCGCGGGGCTGAGCACGCATTCAAGCCGGCATCGCCTCGCGCGCAGGCTGACGTCCCACGGTCGGCACTACACAGGCATATGAGAGGTGAAATCATGAGCAAGGTATTCGTCAGTATCGGCCTTAGCCTTGATGGCTACATGGCGCCGGAGGGAATGACCATGGACGACCCCCAGCACAAGAACTGGGGAGCCAAATGGGGCGCGATGATGGGTTGGCTGATCACATCGCAGTACTTTCGCGAGAACATCCTCAAGCTTGCATCGGGCGGTACGACCGGCCCGGTCAATGACATGGTCCGCAGCACCTTCGCACGCATCGGCGCCAACATCATGGGCAAGCGAATGTTCGACCAGGGCGAGGTTGCCTGGCCAGAGGAGGCCCCGTTTCACACACCGGTCTACGTACTGACCCACGAGAAGCGCGCGCCCTGGGTGCGCCCCGGCGGAACGATCTTCCACTTCATCAACGACGGGCCGGAACGTGCGCTGGAACTGGCTCGCGAATCGGCAGGCAGCCGTGATGTTCGGATTGCCGGTGGCGCGGCTGTGATCCAGCAGTATCTGGCCCTGGGCGTTGTCGACGAGCTGGAGATTGCGTTGGCACCGGTCCTGTTCGGCAGCGGACGACGCCTGTTCGAAAACCTTGGCGAGCCCGGGACACAATTTCGTATCGACAAGGTCTTTGACGGGCCTGCGGCTACACACCTACGCTATGTGCGGCAGTGAGCTGAGGCATTCTCATCCATCAGACGGGACGCCAACACGCGTCTGTTTGCCACCAATTCGATCCGGAGAACGTTCATGGGGTGCTGGGGCATCGGTTCTTTTGACAACGACACTGCTGCAGATTGGGTCTGCGACCTCACCGAGGCCGGCGACTTGTCGCTCGTTCGCGAGGCAGTTGCAGCAGTCCTTGCAACCGACGGCGATGTGGATGCAACGGATGCAACCACTGCGTTGGCGGCCATCGAGGTGATCGCTGCAGCCTTGGGACGTCCTACCGCCGAGGCGCTGGATGAGCCGGATGTCGTGGAATGGATCGACAGAGTGAAGCCGCTCGCTGACGCCCGGTTGGCCAGCGACGCTGCGCAGGCGATTGATCGCATTCTTGGTCCAACCTCGGAGTTGCGCGAGCTGTGGGAGGACACCGATGACTTCGACGACTGGCAAGCGGACGTGCGTGGTTTGCGATCCCGGCTGCAGGCCTGACGATTCATGCGATCCGAGGCCGCCTAGCAGCGCGCCTTCATTGATCTGCGAAGCCGCATGCGACATCTTCCCGTGCGTGATATTCCAGCGAGGTTTCGTCGCGGCAAGTCGGTCGAGCAATTGCTTGGACGCAGCACCATGCATCCGCGCTACCTTCGCCCTGCCGGGTTGCGTCCCGTTGCGGGATCGATACAGATCTGGGTAGCCAGCCCCGTAGATGGCACAGACACAAACGGGGCGGGCACCCTGCCCTCCCCGTTGTCGCTTCAACCCACGGCAGCATCGCTATCACCGATGCTGCAGCGGTGTGTAATCGCTGCTGCTACAACGTCACCACGACCTTGCCTTTGACGCGGCCGGTGTCTACATGCGCCAGCGCTTCTTGCGCGCGCGCGAACGGATACACCGTGTCGATCACCGGGCGCAATGCACCGCTGTCGAGCAACGCTGCCAACGTCCGCAGCTGCGGACCATCGCCGCGCATGAACAGGAACGTGTAGGACACCTGCCGCTGTCTGGCCTGCGCACGCACCTTGCGGCTGAGCAGGCGCATCACCAGCCGGAGCGGAAACGCCAGGCCGAGCTGCTGCGCGAATGCGGGGGTCGGCGGACCGGACAGCGAAATCAGGCTGCCGCCGGGCTTGAGCAGCTGCAGCGACTTGAGCAGCGTCGGCGTATCCAGGCTATGCAGCACCACATCGTAATCGCGCACCAGCGCCTGGAAATCCTGCTGCGTGTAGTCGATCACCAGATCGGCACCCAACGACTTGACCAACTCCACATTGGCAGTGCTGGTGGTGGCGGCCACGTACGCTCCCAGATGCTTGGCCAGCTGGATCGCGATAGTGCCCACGCCGCCGGAGCCGGCATGGATCAGCACCTTCTGCCCCGGCTTGAGCGCAGCGGTTTCCACCAGTGCCTGCCAGGCGGTCAGGCCGACCAGCGGAAACGATGCGGCCTGCTCCATGCTCAGGCTGGCCGGCTTGGGTGCCACCACTGCCGCATCGATCGCCACGTACTCGGCCAGGGTACCGATGCGGCCGGGTTCGATCTTGGCGAACACCGCATCGCCGACCGCGATGTCGCGCACCGCGGTGCCGACCTGCGTCACCACGCCGGCCACATCGTTACCCAGCACGAACGGCGTCTTGAATGGCAGCAGCATCTTGAATTCGCCGTCGCGCACCTTGGCGTCCAGCGGGTTGAGGCTTGCTGCGCTGACCTTGATCAACACCTCGTTGGGGCGCAGCTGCGGCATCGGGATGTCGCCGATCCGCACCGGGCCATGTTTTTTGTATTGATCGACGATGACGGCTTTCATGCATGTCCCCCACAGGCGCGCGCGCCCATCTTGGCATCGGTGCGATCGATCCTGCGCATCATGCGCGCGCTCCGGCAGCGGACGGGCCGCTGGCGCGGGCCGGCGACGCGACCTGATCCAGCTTGAGTTCCTTGCGCAGCGCCTTGCCGAGCATGCGGTTGGGCAACAGGCGACGTAGCAGGCTCAGCTGCCTGGCCACCTTGCCGGCGGTGTAGCGCGCCTTCGGTTGCGGATCCTGTGCTGCCTTCACCACAACCTCGGCCACCACGCTCGGCGCATCGGCCTTGCGCATCACCTCAGCGACGTGCGCGGCCAGATGCGTACGCATGGCACGGTAGATCTCCAGCGGCGCATCCGGCTGCAGCGAATTGGCATCGAACGGCGTCCTGGTATACGCCGGCTCGATTACCGAGACCCGGATACCCCAATCGCGCAGTTCGTGATCGAGCGATTCGCTATAGCCCTCGACCGCATGCTTGCTGGCGACATACAGCGCCGTGTACGGAATCGGCACCAGCCCCAGCACCGACCCGATGTTGAGGATGCGTCCACCGCCCTGCTTGCGCATCTGGCCGATCACCGCATTGGTCATGCGCACGGTGCCGAAGAAATTGGTGTCGAACACCGACTGCGCCTGCGCGATGGAGCTTTCTTCCGCGGCGGCGGGCGCGACGCTGAAGCCGGCATTGTTGACCAACAGGTCCAGGCGGCCTTCTTTGCGCAGCAGGATGTCGATGGCGGCGGCCACCGACGCGTCGCTGGTGACATCCAGCTCCAGCATCTGCACCCCGGGCGTCGTGGAGGGGCCGCCGCGGCGGCTGGTGCCATAGACGGTATAGCCGGCCTGGGCCAGGTGGGCGGCGGTGGCTTCTCCGATGCCGGAGGAGGCTCCGGTCACGAGCGCGATCTTGCGGTTCATAGGTGGCTGGTCTCAGGTGATGTGCGGAAGCAAGCCATGGAGGCGCTGCCGTCGCACGGGTGGAGGTGGAAGCCGCGGCTGCGGCGGACTGCTGTCTGCACATCTAAAATATTATGAACATCATATTTTTTGACCAACGACAAACCCGGGCGCGCTGCTCAGGCTGCGTCGAAGTGTTCGAGTGCCGCCTTGCGCATCGCGGCCGACAAAGCGGGGTCGTCGACGGCACGCGCCAGCATCAAGGTGCCGGCCATGGCGCAAACCGTCACCAGTGCCCGTGCATGCGCCTGCGGCGTTCCCCAGTCCGGCGACTGGCGGGCGGCCAGATCGATCATCTCCTTGATGCGGCGGGTTGCCGCCTGGCGCACTGCCGGTGCCTGCCGGTGCATTTCCGACCCCAGCGCGGCGATCGGACAGCCGGATCCGACGTTGCCAACGTGCCCATCGGAGAGATACGCCCGCATCAGCGCCTGCGCCGCCTGCTCCGGCGGCGCGGCGGCAGCGATCTGCGCGGAGGTGGCCACCGTCTGCGCCCCGGCATGGTCGGCAGCCTCGGCCAGCAGCGCCTCGCGCGATGCAAAGTGCGCATAGAAGCCACCGTGGGTCAGCCCGGCCTCTTTCATGATGTCGGCCACGCCGGTGCCGTCGTAGCCGGTGCGCCGGATCGCGCGCGCAGCGACTTCGACGATGCGTGCATGGCTGTCGGCCTTGCGGCCTGACGCTGCCCGGGAACGTGGCGAGGTCTTTTTCATGATGGTCATCATAAATAAGATCGACCGCGATGGACGCTGCGCCAGCTGCTGTCCGACGAGCGGTAGGAGGCGGGCTCAGGCCATCGCCGGCTTTCAGGAGCCAGCGGCGCCGGGGCGGCACACACAAGGCACTGGCAGCCGTACGTTTCCCTGAAACGATGGTCTGGCCGGGCGCGGGTTTGCCGGCCAACCGTATGGCGAGGCCGGGCTTGCGCATGGCGGCCGCCGGGACATGCAGTTGGTCCCATGGTGCCGCCGCCTGCTGTCGCAGTTGCGCATCGCCGCTGCAGGAAAGCATGGTGCCAGAATCTGTCACCACCGATTCCTACACTGGGCGCCCAACCCGAGGAATGTCCTGGTGACCATCATCACTCGCTTCCGCAGCAACGCCCCTGCGATCACGCCAGCGCCCGATGCGCATGCGCCGACCCTGGTGCCATCGCATGCGGCCACGTCTGCGGCCTGCAGCGCTGGCTGGCCTGGCGTTGGTCGCCGCACCGGGCCTGCCGCCCATTCCGGCAACCCGGTCGGCCGACCAGGCGTGGATCCCGCCTGCCAGGTCACATCCGCACGCACCTCTGCCATCGGAGCACCGCGCCGATGAAGCGTCTTCAATACAACCGATATGGCGGCCAGGACGTCATGCAGCTCGCCGACGTCGCGCTTGCTGCGCCTGCAAAGGGCCAGGTCGCGGTGAAGGTGAAGTACGCCGCGATCAATCCGGTCGACTGGAAGATGCGCAACGGCGTCATGAAGATCGTGACCGGGCGGCAGTTTCCGCGTGCGATGGGCATGGATTTCTCTGGCATGGTGCTCGCAGTGGGCGAAGGCGTCGCCCGCTTCAAGCCAGGCGATGCGGTGTTCGGCCTGGCGCGTTTCAAGGAGTGCGGCGCACTGGCCGAGGCGGTGATCACCACCGAAGAGAATCTGGTCAGCAAACCCGACAGCGTCTCCTACGAAAGCGCCGCGTGTCTGGGCACGCCCGGGGTCACCGCGTGGAATGGTCTGGTCGACAAGGCTGCGCTGAAGAAAGGCCAGCATGTGTTCGTCAACGGCTGTGCCGGCGCAGTGGGCGAAGCGGCTGTGCAGTTGGCGCAGCTGCTGGGAGCGACGGTATCCGGGAGTTGTAGCGCCGGATCGATGGAGCGGGCCGGATCGCTGGGCCTGAAACAGGTCTACGATTACAGGGTGACCCGACCGGACGACATCCGTGAGCGCTTCGACGTCATCTTCGACACTTCCGCCGTCATGAAGGCAGCCACGGGATTGGCGCTGCTGCGCGACAAGCGCGGCAGCTTGCTGGATCTGGAACCGGACCTGGGAAAGTTCGTCCGCGCGGTAGTGGACCGCCGTTTCAAACTGGTGTTCTGCAAGCCCTCCGCCGCCATCCTGGCCCACCTCGCCAACGCGGCGAATGCCGGAACCTTCGGTTTGCCGATCGGGGAGATCGTTCCGCTGGAAGGGGCCATCGACTTGATGAACGCGCTTGAATCCGGCCAGAAGCGCCCGGGCAAGGGCCTGGTCAGAATGGACTGACATGTCGCGTAGCCAACGCCTGTTGGATCTATTGCAAGTCTTGCGGCGACATCGGGCAACCGTGTCCGGAAGCACGCTTGCGCAAGAGCTTGGCGTGTCGCTGCGCACGATCCGGCGCGATATCGCGACCTTGCAGGCAATGGGTGCCGATGTCGAGGGAGAGGCAGGCGTGGGATACATCCTGCGACCGGGCTTTGTGCTCCCACCCCTCGCCTTTACCGAGGAAGAACTCCGCGCGCTGGTCACCGGCGCGCAGTGGGTCAGCCGCCAGAGCGACGCGGCGATGACCCACGCGGTGCACAATGCGCTGGCAAAACTCGACGGAGTGATCTCGCAGGAGATGCGCCTGGCACTGGACGACAGTGCGCTGTATATCAGCCGGGGACCCCAGCCAGAATCCATTGTCGACCTTGGCAAGATCCGCAAGGCGCTGCATGCACAACGCAAACTGCGCATCGGCTATACGAGCAAGACCGGTGTGGTGTCGGAGCGCACGGTCTGGCCGATCATGCTGGGCCTGGTCGACGCACGGTGGAAGATCGCCGCATGGTGCGAAGCATGCGGCGATTTCCGCATCTTCCGCACAGAGGCCATCGACAGGATCGAGTATCTGCAGGAGCAGTATCAGCACAATCGCCGCCAGTTGGTGAAACGATGGCGGGCCAGCGAAAGCCATCCCTGCAAGCAGGGCGATTGCTGAGCGCTCCAACGTCAGCGCCCCGCCCGCCGACCGCTATCGCAGCCAAGACGTCGCTGATGGCGTTCTGCACGACGCAACCACCACCAGCGACGTTGCCCAACAAACTAGCGGTGATTCATCCGCTCGAACAAGGCTTCACCCAAGCGACGGGTGTCGGCCGAGATCCCGATCAGCACCTCGTCCTGACCGGCTTCAAGCTGGGCGATCGCCTCCTGGGCGAACTGCTCAGCGGGCATCATGTTGCGCGTGGCGGTGCCTGCACTGCGCGTACCACCACCCAGACCGGTATCGACGATGGGCGGCGCTATCTCGATCACACGGACGGTACTGTCCTTCAACTGGTGACGCAGACTCAGGGTGAAGGAGTGCAGCGCCGCCTTGCTGGCACAGTAGACCGGCACATCGGCCATCGGCGAGAACGCCAGCCCCGAGGTGATGTTGATGATGGCCGCGTGTTGTTGCTGCCGCAGCAACGGCAGCAGCTCGGCAATCAGATGGATCGGCGCGGTCAGGTTGATGGCGATTTCCTGGTCGAGATCGGCCACAGCATCGGTGCCGGTGAAATCGCGATGCCGCTGCACGCCGGCGTTGTTGATCAGCACGTTGCAGTGCGGATGGTGTGCCCGCAACCAGTCCACCAGTTCACGACGACTTGCCGTGTCGGCGATATCGCAGACCTGGGTGATCAGCGCCGGCAGCGTGTCCTTGGCCTGGCGTAACGCAGCGGCGCTGCGACCACAGATGATGACGGTGTTGCCCTGCTCCACCAGCGCGCGTGCGAGCGCAAAGCCGATGCCGGTGGCACCGCCGGTGATCAAGAGGGTGTTGGAGGTGAAATTCATGCGCAATATCCTTCCAGGGTCAGTGGAGGCGCGCCGATGATGGGTCGTGAGAGATCAGCGGGCACACCTCGTTCCGGCAAGGCCGGTCTCGGTGTCGCGGATACCCTCGCGGGAGAGCTGGCCACCCTGATCGGATGGATGACCGGGCTACCATCCGGCCTGCACTCTTTCGACCGCGCAACTGTAGCCAAGCCATGCAACGCGGGCAATCGGGCAGGGCGCGGTGACGAACGGGGGTTCAGCATCGTCACTGTGTCGGCTGCGCTCACCGAGCGCGATCCGCTGGCCGGCGATGGCGCCACGGCACGCTGCCATCAGGCCGACGGCAGCGGCGTGCACGCGCAGGAGATGACCAGGTGGTTCGCCACCGATGCCCCACGTCTGTGCCTGGATGCAGTGGAAACCGCTGTCCCAGGGCACCGATGGACGGCTGAGAAAGCCGGAGTCGCGTATTCGTAGACGACGCTTAGCGACGTCTCGGCAGCGCCGTCTCCGGTGGTCTACGGCGACCTGCTGCGGTTGCTGTTGCAGATCACTCACCGAGTCCTGCAACCCGCTGGAAGACATCGAGTCTCCGCCTGCGGGGGCTCGATGTTGTTGCAGCACCGGTGTCGGTCACCGATTGCTGCGGCAGGAGGGAGCGCGCGTCGCCCCACTCCTCCGGCCGCCGATCGACGCCAGCAATGGCGCGTTACCGCGCCGACAGTTCTGCCCGGATGATGTCCGCGCCCGCACTGAGGGCCTTGAGCTTGCCCCTTGCGACGTCCCGGGCAAGCGGCGCCATCCCGCAGTTGGTGGACGGGTAGAGCTTGTCGGCATCGACAAAGCGAAGCGCCTTGCGCAGCGTATCGGCTACTTCCTCCGCTGTTTCGATCGTGGTGCTTGCCACGTCGATGGCCCCGACCATCACCTTCTTGCCGCGCACCAGTTCGATCAGATCGATCGGCACGTGCGAGTTGTGGCACTCCAGCGAGATGATGTCGATGCTGGACGCCTGCAGCTTGGGGAACGACTCTTCGTACTGACGCCATTCCGAGCCCAGGGTCTGCTTCCAGTCGGTATTGGCCTTGATGCCGTAGCCATAGCAGATATGGACGGCGGTCTCGCACTTGAGCCCTTCCACCGCGCGTTCGAGGGTGGCAACCCCCCAGTCGTTGACCTCGTCGAAGAAGACGTTGAAGGCCGGCTCGTCGAACTGGATGATATCCACGCCGGCCGCTTCCAGCTCCTTCGCTTCCTCATTGAGGATCTTCGCAAATTCCCATGCCAGCTTGTCGCGGCTTTTGTAGTGCGCGTCGAACAGGGTGTCGATCATCGTCATGGGGCCAGGCAGCGCCCATTTGATCGGCTGCGCGGTCTGCTGGCGCAGGAACCTGGCATCGTCCACGAACACCGGCCTGGGGCGGCTCACCGCGCCAACGACGGTGGGGACGCTGGCGTCATAGCGATTGCGGATCCTGACGGTCTCGCGCTTTTCGAAATCGACGCCGCTGAGGTGTTCGATGAAGGTGGTGACGAAATGCTGGCGGGTCTGCTCGCCGTCGCTGACGATATCGATGCCGGCGTGCTGCTGTTCCTGCAGCGACAGGCGCAATGCGTCCTGCTTGCCTTCGCTCAGTTCCTCGTCCTGCAGCTTCCAGGGAGACCAGAGTTTCTCGGGCTGTGCGAGCCAGGACGGCTTGGGCAGGCTGCCGGCGGTGGAGGTGGGGAGCAGCTTTTTCATGATGAGTGATGTCTTGCGTTCGTGTTGATTAGGAAGCGTGGCTGGAAGCCCATTGCTTGAGGATGTTTCCGTAGGGCCTGATGAAGTGCTCCTCGGTAAATTTCCCCTGCGTGACAGCGAGCTGGCTGCGCTCTTCGCGGTCATAGACGATCTGGGTGGACGAGTAATCCTGATGCTTCAGGCTCGGCTGATAGATGGCCCCTGCCGCGGAATTGGCGTTGTAGATTTCTGGCCGGTAGATCTTCTGGAAGGTTTCCATCGTGCTGATGGTGCCGATCAGCTCGAGATTGCTGTAATCGCCGAGCAGGTCGCCGAAGAAGTAAAAAGCCAACGGGGCGACGCTGTTGGGAGGCATGAAATAGCGCACCTGCAGGCCCATCTTCTCGAAGTAGCGATCGGTCAGGGAAAATTCGTCCTGCCGGTACTCGATGCCGAGCACGGGGTGCCGGTTGCCCGTTCGGTGATAGACCCTGCTGCTGGAGACGCTGATGCAAATGACCGGCGGCTTGGCGAACCGCGTGCTATACGCCTCCGAGTTCACGAAATGCCTGAACAACTGTCCATGCAGGCTGCCGAAATCGTCCGGGATGCCGAATGCGGACCTGTCCTGGTTGTGGGCGGGCAGCAGCACGCTGAAATCGTAGTCGCGGACGTAGGAGGAAAAGTTGTTTCCTGCGATGCCATCGATGCGCGCGCCGGTCGTTCTGTCGAGGATGTTGGTCTTGAGGATCTCGATCAACGGAAACTCATCGCCCCGTTCGCTCCCGGCAACCGTCATCTGCACCGAGATGATGTCCAGTTCCACAGCGTAGCGGTCGCGCCTGGGGTTATCCCAATGCGCCAGGTCGTTGAAGCGGTTGTTGATCATCGCAAGCGTGTTGCGCAAGTTTTCCTGGCGACGCTCACCCCTGGCGAGGTTGGCGAAGTTCGTGGTGTTGCGCGTATTGCCCGCGGGACGATAGTCCTCGTCGAAGCGGAGGCTCTTGATGCCGAAGGTGAATTCTTGAGTCATTGCGAGCTGACGCCTTGTTTCCGAGATGAGACGGGCGGGCTTGCCTGCACAGGCGGCGATGCCTGCTGGAGGGAGCCCGGAAATCCGGATCGGCAGGCGATCGCCCGCTGATCCGGTGGCCGGCAAAGGGCGTTGCGGCCCGCCGGCCTTGGGCCGATTGGCCCTCAGGCTGCGGCCACGTTTTTTTCCGCGGCGCTGGTGCCTGCCGGCCGCGTCAATGCGATCAGCGGCAGTGCGCGCTGCACTGCCAGCCTGGCGCGCTCGGCCAGGGCCTCGTTGTGCACGCGGTAGTCCAGGAAGTCGCGGTCGGTGGCGTAGATGCCCAGCGGCAACGTACGCGCCTGGAAAAAACTGAAAAGTGGCCGCAGCTGGTGATCGATCACCAGCGCATGACGCTCGCTGCCGCCGGTTGCCGCCAACAGGATGGGCGTGTCGATCAAGGCATCCTGATGGATGAAGTCGAAGAAATGCTTGAACAACCCGGTGAAGGAACCGCGATAGACCGGCGTGGTCACCACCACAACGTCGGCCTGCTCCACCGCCGACAGTGCCTGCTCCACCGTTGCCGGCAGCTGCGAGCGCCACACCGCACCAGCAAACTGCGGTGCCAACGCTCCCAGTTCGACCAGCTGTTGCTCGCACGGCACTGCCTCGGCGATCAGGCCCAGCAGGTGATCGGCCAGGGCGACGGCTTTGGAGGGACGTTGCAGCCCGCCGGAGACGGCGACGACGCGGAGCGGGTGTGGCACTTTGACAGTCATGCGGGGCGGCCTAGAACGACGAGTCCTGATGCTAGGGCTCGCATTCGATGAAGTAAAATGGTGTTATTTCAACAATCCATGAATTCGGATCATCTGAATGCTTGAGCGCATCCATCTCACCATCGTCCAGCAGGTCGAGCAGCAAGGCTCGCTGACCGCCGCCGCCGGCGTACTGAACCTGACCCAGTCGGCGCTGAGCCACAGCATGAAGAAGCTGGAGCAGCAGCTGGGCACCGACGTCTGGCTGCGCGAGGGGCGCAGCCTGCGCCTGACCCAGGCCGGCCAGTACCTGCTGGCGGTGGCCAACCGGGTGCTGCCGCAACTGGACCTGGCCGAAGAGCGCCTGGGGCAGTTCGCACAGGGCGAACGCGGCGCGCTGCGTATCGGCATGGAGTGCCACCCCTGCTACCAGTGGCTGCTCAAGCTGGTGGCGCCCTATCTGGCCACCTGGCCGGACGTGGATGTGGACGTGAAGCAGAAGTTCCAGTTCGGCGGCATCGGCGCGCTGTTCGGTTACGAGATCGATCTGCTGGTCACGCCCGACCCGCTGTACAAGCCAGGGCTGCGGTTCGAACCAGTGTTCGACTACGAGCAGGTGCTGGTGGTGGCCAAGAGCCATGCGCTGGCGTCGGCTGCCTACGTCAGGCCGCAGCAGCTGACGCGCGAAGTGCTCATCAGCTATCCGGTGGACCTTGAGCGCCTGGACATCTACAGCCAGTTCCTGTTGCCGGCCGGTGTCACGCCCAGGCGCCACAAGGCCATCGAAACCACCGACATCATGATGCAGATGGTGGCCAGCGGCCGCGGCGTGGCCGCCATGCCGCGCTGGCTGGTGGAGGAATACGCTTCCAGGATGGAGGTGGTGCCGGTGCGGCTGGGCGCGCGCGGCATCCCCAAGCAGATCTTCCTGGGCGCACGCGAAGCGGATATCGCCATCGACTACCTGCGTGCCTTCATCGAACTGGCGCGCCAGCCTGCCAATGGCACCGCCATGACACCCGAAGCCCACTGACGGACATCACCACAACGCGCGCGCGCTGGCGCTTTTCCAGCTCGATCGGAGTGGACATATCTCAGCCACCCAATCATCACCTCAGAACGGCAAGAGCCTTTGATGTCTCCGGATACGCCCCGCCTGGCCAGCACCATCACCGACGCCTATTCCCTGGAGGTCGGCGCAACCGACATTGCCGGGCTGACCGCAGCGGCGCCTCGGATCATGCGCGGCTCGACCATTGCCATCCCCTACCTGCCCAACCAGGACGACGACGCGCGACTGGCCGCTGCACGGAGGGTGCACACACTCGGCTTTCAGCCGATGCCACACCTGTCCGCGCGCCGCATCGCCTCGCGCGAGGAGCTCCACACCTTCGTCAGTCGCGCCGTCGATGAGGCCGGCGTCGAGCGTTGCCTGGTGATTGCGGGCGATCCACCCGCTCCGAGAGGGCCGTTTGCGGACAGCTTGTCGCTGATCGCTACCGGGATCTTCGAGCGCTGCGGCATCCGGACCATCGCCGTGGCGGGGCATCCGGACGGACATCCGGACATGCCTGCGACCGCCCAATGGGATGTGCTGGAACGCAAGTGTCGCAGCATCGCCGAGCGCGGCATGGCGCCGCTGATCGTCACCCAGTTCGCCCTCGATGCCGACCTCGTGCTGGCTTGGTTGCAGGCGCTGCGCGCGCGTGGCATCGAACATCGCGTGCGTGTGGGCGTTCCCGGTCCCGCGGGCGTGGCGGTGCTCGCACGCTATGCCGCACGCTGCGGTGTCGGCGCCTGTGCATCGATGCTGTCCAAGTACGGCATCTCGCTCGGCAAGTTGCTGGGGACCGCCGGGCCGGATCGCTTTGTGGATCGCCTGGCCACAGGCCTGACTGAAGCGCATGGAGACGTCAGCCTGCACTTCTATCCCTTCGGCGGCATCGCGCAGACTATCGCTTGGGTGGAGCACTACCGCTCCAGCACCGCGCAGGTCAGGGCGGACTGACACCGCGCCGAATTGAGCGCTGCACATCGATCGCAACCCTCCGGCTTTATCAAGCGATGCGTCGAGTGCCTCGCCATGTGCACGACCTGGATCACAGTCCGTAGTATTTATTTCTGGCGTTTTTGTTTGCTGCGCGTGAGGTGCTGCAGCGCACAGCAGACCTGTCACAAGCGCGAGGTATAACCATCGGCGAATCGCGGCGAGGGGGCGCTGCATCCGGTGTCGCTGCACTGCGCAGCGGCATCGCTTCTGCAACGCTCAAGGAGAGATGTCGCCATGCCGAAGCCGTCGCTGTTGTCATTGCTGTGCACCCTGCCGCTCGTGACCACGCCGCTCGCAGCAGCCGAGCTGCAGCCCAAACAACTGGCTGGCCCACCGGAGGAGTTCGCGCAGATGCGCGCGCCCGATCCGGCCGAGTCGGCGATCCTGTCCAAGAGTGCGCTGCTGCCGGTGGAACTGACGCCCGCAGGGACTGCAGCGCGGTGGCAAGGCACGCTGCCGGTGGAGAACGGCCACCTGCGCTTCATGGTGCTGGCGGGCGAACAGGCGTGGGATGCGGCGATCAGCGCGCCACGCGTTGCCGGCGCGCGCGCCGCTGCCGTTGCACCGCAACTGCAGGCACAGCGCACACTGCTAGGCACGGCCGAGAGCGGCGCCAGCGGCATGCGCTATGCCGTGGACACCGCCCAGAACGGCAATTGGTCGCTAACGCTGCACTCGGCATCACCAGTGGCGCAGCGTGGCTATGTGCTGATGGAAGGCGATGCGCGCACGCAGCTGGCCTCATACCCGCGCGATCGCCAGCAGTTGGTGGGCAAGTCGCTCACGCTCAACGCCATGCTCAGCGGCAACGACGCGCATGGAGCCACCTTACTTGCGGGCCAGGCCGGCCAGATCGATGAAGCCAGCCTGCGCGTGATCGATCCGCAAGGCGGCGTGCGCGTTCTGCCGATGGCCGACGATGGTGCGCATAACGATGGTGCCGCCGGCGACGGCGTGTATGGGGGCAAGTTCCAGCCAACGCGTGAGGGGACCTGGATCGCGCAGGTGATCGTGCGCGGGCACGACCAGGCCGGGCAGGCATTTGTCCGCACCAGCGAACACGTGTTACCGGTGCTGGATACCTCGCTGCGATTGCTCGGCAACGCGCTCAACGCACGTGCTGGCGAGGGTACGCGGCTGACGGTGGCACTGCCGGTGGCGGCGCGCGGCAATGCACCGTCGCACTATCGGGTGTTCGGGCAGGTGTGGGGTACCGATGCCAAGGGCAAGGACGTGCCAGTGGCGTGGATCGGCGGCATGCTGACGCCGCAGCAGGGGCAGTTGCCGTTGAGCCTGGACGAACGCTGGATCGCGCGTGCCGGTGCGCGTGCGCCGTTCACACTGCGCGGGCTGCGTATCGAAGACCCGGATCACTATATTCCACTGGTGCAGGCCGGCACGCTGCCACTGCAGGTGCCCACGTTGCGACGTGCCAGCATTGCGCGGTCCAGCGCGGCGATCGATGAAAGCATGCGCATGGGGCCGCGCCCGTCGACGCTGGCCACCGCGATGGCACAGCCGCAGGCAACGGGCTCGCAACTGGTGCTGGTGCACGGCTATTGCTCCAACGGCGTATGGCCGCAGGCGCAGTTCACCAATGCCTCGACATTCCTGGATGCCAAGCAAAACCGCAGCAACGATCAGTTTGCGCAACGCATCGCACAGTTCGCCAGCCAGTGGTCGTCGTTCTCCACGGTGGCGCACAGCCAGGGCGGCATGGCCGCACTGCATCTGTATGCGTACTACTGGAGCGGCCTGGATAACGCCAGCGGCGGGCGCGTGATGCAGTCGGTGGGTACGCCGTACCAGGGCACCAATCTGTCGGGCGTGCTTGCTGCGGTGGGCTCGTGGTTCGGGGTGGGCTGCGGCACCAACACCGACCTGACCTACGACGGCGCCAAGGCCTGGCTGGCCGGCATTCCCGCCGACGCACGCGCCAAGGTCAACTACTACACCACCTCGTTCGCCAAGACCAACTGGTACACCAACGACTATTGCAACGCGGCCTCGGACCTGGTGTTGAACGACCCGGAAGACGGCACCGTGGAGCAGGTCAACGCGCAGCTGCCGGGCGGCGTGAATCGCGGCCACACCACCGGCCAATGCCACACCACCGGCATGCGCGACCCGGCGCAGTACCTGGACGCAAACCGCAACGCAGTGATGAACGCCAACGCGGCGCGGTGATGTCGTGCTTGAGGTGAAATGGCCGGCTCTGCGCCGGCCATCTTACCGGCGCGCCGCACTACGACACGACTTGACGATAACGCGTGTTCTCACCCGCAGCTGCGTCGCGCGGAAACCCAGGCCTGCCCGGCGATCGATACGTGATGTGTCTACCTCTCACCTTTTGATTTCGGTACGGCGTTCGAGAGGGCTGTTAACCACTCCAAGCGGTTTATTAGCCACTCAAGGCCGCTTCGGCAGCCCACAGTTCCGCATCTGCGCCTGCGGGGATGAACATCGGCGCAGCCGGGTCGGTGGCAGAGCGCCAGATGGCTTGCGCGACATCGATTAACTGCGTCCCGGGGCCGGCCGATGCGCCCATTCGCGCCAAGGTTTGCTGCATAAAGGTTCCATAGACGGGGTCATCGATGCCGCGAACACCGATGCGTGCGGTGGCACGGAAATCCGTCTCCCCACATGAGCCCGGCGAGACGACGCGTACGCGGATGCCGAAGTCCTCCAGCTCGGCGGCCAACGATTCGCTCAGCGCATTGACCGCGGCCTTGGCAGCGCGGTATGCACCGATCAATGGGAGGGGTTTGAGCGTTGCGCTCGATGACACGTTGACAATGACCCCGGCGCGGCGCGCACGCATCTGCGGCAATACTGCTTGCGTCACCGCAAGCGTGCCGAACGTGTTGGTTTCGAACAGCTCGCGTACCGACTGCAGGCTTGCCAGCTCCAGCGGAGCGGGCGCACCGAAGCCTGCGTTGTTGACGAGAACGTCGATGGCACCAGCAGCGTGGATCGCGGTTTGAATGCTGACCGCATCAGTGACATCGAGCTGCAACACCTTCAAACGGGAAGACTCAGGAAGCAGACCCTCGCGCAGGCCGCGCATGGTGGCGACCACGTTCCAGTCGCGCTCCAGGAAGTAGCGGGCGGTTGCCAGACCAAAGCCGGACGAGCAGCCAGTGATGAGTACGGTTTGCATGAAGCACCCTAGGTGATATGACGAAGGGTGTACCGTAAGCCGCCAAAGCCGTACTTTCGATATTCTAAAGTGCAAATTTCATTTGCGAGAGTCCAATGCTCGACCCGCTTGCCGAAGTTGTCTTGCTGCTCAGGCCAACCGCAGAGTTTTCCAAACTTGTCGTTGGCGCTGGTGCGTGGTCGGCGCACCGCTCCGATGCCCCAGGCCCGTTTTATTGCGCGGTCATCGAAGGAGCGTGCCGGTTGGCGCTTGAGGATGGGCAGGCGTACGTTCTCCAAGCCGGCGATTTTGTGCTGGCGCCCGCCATGCTCGCCGTCACGCTCTCTAGCCTGCAGGCCTCGGCCGGGCAAGCGCACACGATACCTACCGACATGGGCGATGGCACATTCCGCATCGGCGTCATGGACGGACCTGCGAATCTTCGCATCGTGATTGGGCACTGCAGATTCGGCTCGCCCGATGCCGCGCTCCTGGTATCGCTACTGCCACACCTGGTGCATGTGCGCGGCGAGCCGCGACTCACCACGCTGGTGCATCTGGTTGGCGAAGAAGCACGCGCACACCGACCTGCACGCGAGCTGGTGCTTGCACGCCTGCTGGAAGTCCTGTTGATCGAAGCATTACGCTCACTGACAGCCGGCGATACGACACCAGGCCTGGTGCGCGCGCTCTCCGATGCGCGCCTGGCCGCGGCAGTGCGCGCGATGCACGGTGCTCCGGCGCATGCGTGGACAATCGACGCATTGGCCAAAGAAGCGGCACTATCGAGGTCATCGTTTTTTACGCGTTTCCATGGTGCGATGGGCGTGGCGCCGATGGAATATCTGCTGGCATGGCGCATGGCGCTGGCCAAGACGCTTCTGTCGGAGCAAGGGCTTGGCGTCGCGCAGGCAGCGCAACGGGTAGGCTACGGCTCGGCCAGCAGTTTCAGCGTTGCATTTACTCGCCACACTGGCAGCCCACCATCACAGTACGCGCGCACTGCAGTTCGGTAAACGGGTTGTAAAGGCATCCAGCGGCTTCAGGCCGAGCGCCCGCAGCTGCATTGAGACACAGCCGCAGCTGCAAGCAGATGCGCTCACGCTGGCGCATCGATGCGTGACGACTTCTGCGCCTGGGCGAACTCCTGCAAGAAGCCCCGCTTCAGCAAGGGCCGGGCTTTATCAGTTTCACTTTCGACGTCATTCGCCTTGACTGCCCAATTGAACTGCGCCTGCCGTTACTGGACGCCTGAGCCACCAAGTAGGTCGATGTGTCAGCAAACTGGATATGTCACACGGATCCAACGACCTTGCAACGCTCCCTAGCGAAACACCACCGTACGATGGCCGTTGAGCACGATGCGATGTTCGACATGACGGCGTACCGCGCGCGCCAGCACCAGCGACTCGGTGTCGCTGCCCAGGCGCACCAGATCGCGCGGGGTCATGGCGTGGTCCACGCGGGCGACGTCCTGTTCGATGATCGGGCCTTCGTCCAGGTCTTCGGTGACGTAATGTGCGGTGGCGCCGATGATCTTGACGCCGCGCGCGTGCGCCTGGTGGTACGGCTGCGCACCCTTGAAGCTGGGCAGGAAGCTGTGATGGATATTGATCGCGCGCCCGGCCAGCGCGCGGCACAGGCCCGGCGAGAGAATCTGCATATAGCGCGCCAGCACCACCAGATCGATGTGCAGGTCCTCGACCAAGGCGAGCAGCTGCGCTTCCTGTTCGGCGCGCGTGTCTGCGCTCACCGGCAGATGATGGAAGTCGATGCCATAGGACGCGGCCAGCGGTGCGAAATCGGCGTGGTTGGAGACCACTGCGACGATATCCACCGGCAGTTGCCGGCTATGGGTGCGAAACAGCAGGTCGTTGAGACAGTGGCCCTGCTTGCTCACCAGCACCAGCAGCCGCGCGCGGCGACGCGCGTCGTGCAACTGCCATTCCATCCGGAACGCGCCTGCCAACACCGAAAACTGCTGTTCCAGTCTAGCGATATCGGTTGACGGCGGTTTTTCGAAATGCACGCGCAGGAAGAAGCGGCCGCTTTCGTCGTCGCCGAATTGCTGGGCATCGAGGATGTTGCAATCAAGATCGAACAGCAGACCGGTGACGCGGTACACGATACCGGTGCGGTCGGGGCAGGACAGCGTGAGAATGTAGTCGGAGCGCATCGGCGCAATGATAGCCAATGCATGGCAGCGCGGGCGCAGTGCTTGCGTCGGTAACTGTTACATTGCGACGCCGCGCAACTGACACGGCCGCCGCACCGCAGAGAAGCGCGACGGCACGTTACCCGCCGTGCTGCGGATCAGCCGATCAGCGCATGGCGGGCGTTGCACTGGTGGCGTGCGTGGCCAAAGGCGATACGCATGCCACTGCCGATAAGGATCAACGCGGCGGCAGGCGCAGCATCAGCCGGCGATTGATCTCGTCCAGTTGCGCCATTGAGGTCTCCACCGAGGTCTCCATCGCTTCCTGGGTGGTGATGTGCGCACGCAGATGTGCGGGGTCGGAGAGTTCGCCACGTACCAGAAATACGTTCTCGCCTACTTCGCCGAGGTGGCGGCTGAGCACCACGTAATCCACCTGATCAAAGCCGTGCTGCTTGGCCAGCGGCAGCAAGCGCGCGGCCATGCGTACGCTGGCCTCGTCGGTGGGTTTGTCCAACTCGGCGTCGAGCACGCCCACCGCTTCGCGGATCTGCGCAAACAGATAGTGATCCGGATGCTCGGGATGGTCCGGACCCACCGGGCCCTGGTCGACAACCGGTTCGGCGGTCATCGTGCGCCACCGGCGCAGGTTGGTGCGCGTGGTGCGCGCTCGGTCGAACCGAGCGTGATATGCAGGTGTCGCATCGCATCCTCCCTGGAGCGGCGGCTATAACGAGCCGGCATTTTAGAAGGTCCGCTGCATGTTCGGGTGAGCAAGAGGCATCGCAGGTCGCTTTCGAGGAAGGCGCGCGACACACCCGCACTCTTGCATCGCGATCAGGCCTGTCCCGCCCGCCGCGCCGACACCTCTGCCAGCACGGCCCAGTCGGCGTTGCCGTCGCCGTGCGCGATGGCCTGGTCCAGGCTGGCGCGCAACAGTTCGCCCAACGGCATCGGCACCTGCTTGTCGGCGCCGGCCTGGATGGCCAGGTCCACATCCTTGCGCCCCAGCGTGGCGGTGAAGCCGGCCGGTGTGTACTGGCGCTGCATGATGAGCTTGCCGTAGCCCTGGTACGCAGGTGCGGCGAACAAGGTGGTGGTGAGCATCCCCAGGAACTGGGTGGCGTCCACGCCATGCCCGCGCGCCAGTGCGCTGGCCTCGGCCATGGCGCCGATGGCGCTGGCCAGGCAGAAATTGGCCGCCAGTTTCACCGCGTTGGCCTGCTCCGGGGCATCGCCGATGTGCCAGGTCTTTTGCCCCAGCACATCCAACATCGGCTGCACCCGCGCCAGCGCCGCAGCATCGCCGGCAGCCAGGATGTTGAGCTTGCCGGCCTCGGCCACGTCGACGCGGCCAAGCACCGGCGCGGCGACGTAGGCGATGCCGCGCTCGGCATGCAGTGCGGTCAACTCGTGCGCCAGCGCCACCGAGATGGTGGCCATGTTGACGTGCACGCTGCCGGCCGGCAATGCGTCCAGCACGCCGCCGTCCAGCACGGTCTGACGGACCGCGGCATCGTCGGCGAGCATCGAGAACAACAGCGGGCCGCACGCGGCGCCCACCGGCGCATCCACCACCGTCGCCCCGGCATCGCGCAGGCTGCGCGCGCGTTCTGGCGAACGGTTCCAGACACTTATCTCGAAGCCGCCGCGCAGCAGGTTGTGCGCCATCGGCAGGCCCATCGTGCCCAGTCCCAGAAATCCTATCGGCATGCGTGTGCGTCCTCTTCGGTATGACGTCGGTGGCGTGCGTCAGCTGGCGAACACGCCGCGTGCATCGCGCGGCTCGCAGCGCAGATACTGCGGGGCCGGCGTGACCGATGCACCCAGCGCGGCGGCGGCATGCCACGGCCAGCGCGGGTCGTACAGGATGCCGCGTGCCAGCGCGATTGCATCGGCCTGGCCGTCCTGCAGGATCGCCTCGGCCTGCGCCGGCTCGGTGATCAGGCCCACGCCGATCACCGGCGTGGCGACCTGCGCACGAATCGCCTGCGCAAACGGGATCTGATAGCCGGCCTGCACCGGAATCTGCTGGCGCGGATCCAGTCCGCCGCTGGAGACATGGATGTAATGCGCGCCGCGCGCATCCAGCACCTTGGACAAGGCGATGCTCTGCTCCAGATCCCAGCCGCCCTCCACCCAGTCGGTGGCCGAGATGCGCACGCCGACCGCGATGCGCCCGGACACCGCCGCACGCACCTCATCGAAGATGCGCAACGTCAAGCGCATGCGGTTTTCCAGCGAACCGCCATAGGCATCGTCGCGCTGATTGCTCAGCGGCGACAGGAACTGATGCATCAGATACCCGTGTGCGGCATGCAGCTCGATCAGATCCAGACCCAGACGTTCGGCGCGCGTTGCCGCAGTGACGAACGCGGCAACCACCGTATCGATCCCGGCCTCATCCAGCGCCTGCGGTACGGGCTTGCCCGGCTGGAACGGCTGCGCCGAGGCAGACACGGTCTGCCAGCCATGCGCCTGATCGGGGGCGATGGCCTGCCCGCCCTTCCACGGCACATCGGTCGATGCCTTGCGGCCGGCATGCGCGAGCTGGATGCCCAACGGCATCGGCGACCAGCGCCGCACCGACTGCAGCACCTCATCCAGCGCCCGCTCGGTGGCGTCGTCGTACAAGCCCAGATCGGCGTAGCTGATGCGCCCTTCTGGCAGCACCGCGGCGGCCTCCAGGATCAACAGGCCCGCGCCCGATTGCGACAGCGTGCCCAGATGGATGCGATGCCAATCGCTGGCGCGGCCGTCCTGTGCGGAGTACTGACACATCGGCGCGATCACGATGCGGTTGGCGAGCACGAGCGGGCCGAAGGCGATGGGGGTGAACAACTGGCTCAAGGCAACATCCAGACGCGAGGTGGGGGTGCCCATTGCACTGCGCCGCGCGCCGCCGCACAACCGCTGCGATGGATCACTGCGTCATGCAGAGCGCGCACTGTCGTACCTGGCCGGCACACTCTGCGGCGGGTCAGGCGGCTGCCGCAGAAAGGCCAGCGCCTGCGCGCACGACTGCTCCACCTTCAGGCTGAGCAAGTCGTCGGCGCGGGTACGCCCGAAATTGAGCGCGGCGATCGGCAGGCCGTTGCGCGCGGCAGTCTGCACGAAGCGAAAGCCCGAATACACCATCAACGACGAACCCACCACCAGCACCGCATCGGCGGCCTGCAAGTGCGCGAAGGCACGCTCCACACGCTCGCGCGGCACGTTCTCGCCGAAGAACACCACGTCCGGCTTGAGCACGCCGCCACATGCCGGGCACGGCGGCACCACGAAGGTCTCGAAGGCGACGTCGTCCAGATCCGCATCGCCGTCGGGCGCCTGCGCCGCGTCCAGCGCAGCCCAGCCGGGGTTGTCTCGCTCCAGCAGCAGCTGAAACTCGGTCCGCGGCATGCGCCGCTCGCAGCCCATGCAACGCACCACATCGAGCCGGCCGTGCAGGTCGATCACCGCCTGGCTGCCGGCCGCCTGATGCAGGCGATCGACGTTTTGGGTCAGCAGCAGTTCCAGTTGGCCGCGCGCTTCAAGCGCGGCCAGTGCGTGGTGGGTGGCATTGGGCTGCGCCAGCCCGAAACGCGGCCAGCCGACCAGGCTGCGCGCCCAATAGCGCTGGCGCGTGGACAGCTCGCCCATGAACGCCTGGAACGTCACCGGTTGCGGACGCTTCCAGCCGCCTTGCAGATCGCGGTAATCGGGAATGCCCGAGTCGGTGCTGCAACCGGCGCCGGAGAGCACGAACAGGCGCTGGTGGCGCTCGATGAACGCCTGCAGCGCGTTGTCGGCTTGGGCTAGGACAGCGGTCATCGAACAACTCCAATTGCCATGGGATCACCTTGCAGACACATACGGCGCGCAACGCATTACAAGCTCTACCGGAACGACTGCAGCGCACGCGTGCTCGATGATGCGGTGAACCGTGTGGATTGCAGTGCACTGCGTCAGCGGCACGGCTCAGCATCTAGTACGCGCTGCCGAAGGCGCTGGATGCAGCCGAAATGCCCACGCGTGCTGCCGTCAGCGAGTCCATGACATTGGGGCCGGGATGGTCGATTCCAAGCAACCGCCTGGAGGGTGGCACGCCGTCACAGCAGGGGCCGCCACCCAGGATTGCAGCAGCCGGCAAGAGGGCCTTGCGCTTACCGACACGCCGGTTGTACGAGCGCGGCGCATCATCGCCTGTCATTGCACACGCGCACCCCTCACCACGTAATCCGGCCGCTGCCCATTGCACTCACTGCGCAACGCCAGCCTGCTCCATGAACTGCGCAAGATCCCGATTGAAGCGTGCGCTTTCTTCCAGGAACGGGGCATGGCCTGCCTGCCGATACAGGCGGATCTGCGCACGCGGCTGCAATTGCCGTGCACGCGCCAGCGTCGGCTCGGCAGTCACCAGCGCATCGCGCGCGCCATACACCAGCAACACCGGCAGGCGCGTGCGCTGCAGGCCGGCGAGATCGATCGACATGCCTTGCACGGCACGCTGCATGTCCCAGGAGGCCAGCGATGCGTTGGCCAGCAATGTCTCGAAGACCGGCGCAGACGGTTGGGTGGCGAAGCACAGCCGCAGGAAGTCGTGCACCGCCTGCAGATGCGTGCGCAAGTCGTCGGAGACCAGATCGCGATAGATCGCCGGATGCGAGCCCAGCTGTTCCGCGCGGAATTCGATCACGCCGTCGACATACACCACCCCGCCAAGCCCTTCATCGCCGTAACGTGCGAGGTAGTTCGTGACGACGGCTGCGCCCAGCGACCAACCGACCAGCACCGCGTCTGGCGTCTTTGCCGCTTTCAGCACGGCATCAAGATCGTCGGCCCAGCGCATGCCGTCCCGATAGGCCGACGCTGCAGTCGGCTTGCCGGACAAGCCGTGCCCACGCAGGTCGTAGGTGATCAATCGATAGCCTTGCAGGCGCGCATCGGCCAGCTGCGCGTCCCAATTGATGCGGCTACCGAGCAGGCCGTGCACGAACACGATCGCCGGAGCATCGCTGGCGCCGTGCTCCTGCACGGCCAGGGTGACGCCATCGGGCGCGGTTACGGCGTAACTGCGCGAAGCAGGGGTGACCGCCGCGGCCAGCGTTGAAGAAAACAGCAACAGGCACGCCAGCGCGTAGCGCAGCGGCAGCATGCCGATGACCGGGAAGAAGCGAACAGGCATCGAAGTGAGCTCCAGGCAATGAGAGCGTCCATCCTCCAGCCTGACACCAATGTGAGGGTCAAGCAGTGCTTGCAACGTATGCTTGGCGCATGGCAACGCCTCCCGAACCCTCGCTGCGCATTGGCGCACTGGCTCTGCAGACCAGCGCCAGCGTGCGTTCGATCCGTCACTACGACGCGCGCGGCCTGCTGACGTCCGCGCGCAGCGCCAATGGCTACCGGGTGTTTCCCGCTGCCTGCGTTGCACAGGTGCGGCAGATCCAGCGGCTGATCGCCACTGGCTTCAGCCTGGACGACATTCTCCGGTTTCCCGATTGCATGCGCCTGGTGGAAGGCGCGCAGATGTGCCCGGAAACCGCACCTGCGCATCGCGCGCGTCTGCAGCAGATCGAGCGCCAGCTGGCCGATCTGGAACGGCGGCGTGGGCGCCTGCTGGAAACCCTGGCACAGGGTGCGGCCGATGCGATCGCCGCGCCGCCTTCTGCAGCGCAGACGGCGCGCAGCAAGCGGGCACGCTAGATCGGAAGGGTGAGCGACAGCCATCGCTTCAAGGTTGCTTGCATCGCGCCACCTGCCACCTGCCACCTCGCACAGCGCACACACGGCACAGCAATCGGCCGCTACAGCAGGTTGCTGACCTCGATCAGGTTGCCGTCCGGATCGCGGAAATAGACCGACAACAACGCGCCGGTTGCGCCGGTACGCTGAATCGGCCCCTGCTCGATGGCGACACCGGCAGCGGCGATGTGGTCCTGCGCCTGCTGCAGTGGGGTTGTGGTGATCAGGCACAGGTCTGCCGATCCGGGCGTCGGCAACCGCGCCTTGGGTTCGAACTCGCGCCCGGCGGCGTGCAAGTTGATCTTCTGTTGCCCGAAGGCCAGCGCACGTCGCCCTTCACCAAAACTCACCACCTGCATGCCGAGCACGCGCGCATAAAAATCGCAGGTGGCTTGCACGTCGGCAACGGTGAGCACCAGATGGTCGAGCCGCTCGATCTGCATGTCATTCGCCACGCGCAGGATGCGGCGCAAACCGGCCATACGGGCGTGCATCATCGGCGCGTTGGCGCAACACATGCGCGGCGGCAAGCGCCAGCACCAGCAGGGTCAGGCACATGCCGACCAGCCCGGCCCAACCGCCGTGTTGCCAGAACCAGCCGCCGAGCGCACCGATCACGCTGGAGCCGGCGTAATAGGCCAGCAGATACAGCGAGGCGGCATGACTGCGGTGCGCGCCGCCGAGCCGGCTCACCCAGGCGCTGGCCGCCGAATGCGCGATGAAAAAGCCGATCGTCAGCAACACGATGCCGCCCACCACCAGCGCCAGCGCATGCGCCAGCGTCAATGCCACGCCGAGCACGCACAGCACGATGCCGGCACTGACCACCGGCCCACGGCCGAAGCGATCCGACGCGGCCCCAGCCACCGATGAGCTGACGATGCCGAACACATAGGCGCTGAAGATCATGCCGATCTGGCTCTGGCTCAGGCCAAATTCCGGCCCGCCCAAGCGAAACCCCGCGTAGTTGTAGAGGCTGACGAACACGCCCATCAACAGAAACGGCAACGCAAACAACCACGGCAGGTTGCGATCGCGCAGATGCCCCGCCCAGGCATGCAGATGGAACCGCAGGTTGACCCCGTGCCGGCGCACGAAATGGCGCGACGGCGGCAGCAGCCACACGAATGCGAAGGCACACAGCAGGTCGAATCCGCTCAAGAGCGCCAGTGCGGTGCGCCAATCGGTGTGGTCGGTCAGCACGCTCATCATGATGCGCCCGGTCATGCCGCCGAATGCATTGCCGGCCACGTACAGGCCGGTGGCCGCGCCAAGTTTGTTGGCCGGCAGTTCTTCGCCCAGGTACACCATCGCCACCGCGGGCACGCCGCCCAACGCGATACCGGACAGGGTACGCACCACCACCAGCGCGCCCCAGTGCGGCAGGAACGCCGAGACCAGGTTGAGCACCGCAGCCAGCGCGATGGAGGCGAACATCAAGCCGCGCCGCCCCAGGTTTTCCGAGACTGCACCGGCGCAGAAGATCGCCACTGCCAGCCCGCCGGTGGCCAGCGATAGCGGCAACGAGGCGACCGCCGCATCCACGCCGAAGACCCGCGCGAACTCGGGCAACACCGGCTGCACGCTGTACAGCAGCGAGAAGGTGGCAAAGCCGGCCAGGAACAAGGCCAGCCGGATGCGGCCGGTGGCGGGCGCAGCGATCTCGGGAACGGCGGCAGTGGCCGGCGGGGCGCTGGAGCGAGAGTCGGAAGCAGGCACGGGTATCTGGATGAGACCGGGGACGGGAAGTATTCGCCTGCGACCACCCCCTGTCCAATATATGATGCTGGCAGTTTCCATATGCAGAACAGATACCATGGAGTTGCGTCACCTGCGCTATTTCCTGGCGGTTGCCGAGGAAGGCAATTTCACCCGTGCCGCTGCCCGGGTGGGTATCGGCCAGCCGCCGCTGAGCCAGCAGATCCAGACGCTGGAGCGCGAGCTGGGCACGCCGCTGTTCCGCCGCACCCATAGTGGTGCGGAGCTGACGCCAGCCGGCGAGGCCTTTCTCGGCGAAGTGCGCCGGGTGCTGGCCGATGTGGAGCGCGCCGCCGAAACCGCCCGGCGTGTGGCGCGCGGCGAATCCGGCCGCTTGCGCATGGGCTTCACCGCCTCGGCCGCCTTCAGTCCGGTGGTGCCGCGCCTGATCCGCGATTTCCGCCGGCAATGGCCGCAGGTGGAACTGCTGCTGGAAGAAACCAACACCGCCAGCCTGCTGGTGGGCCTGGCCGATGGCCGCCTGGATGCGGCATTCGTCCGCTACGGCTTGAGCACGCCACCGGACCTGCAGCTGCTGCGCTTTGCCGATGAGCCGATGAAGATCGCGGTGCCGGCGGCGCATCCGCTGGCGGCCCACAACAGCGCGCCGCTGGCGGCGCTGGCGGGCGAGCCGTTCATCCTGTTTCCGCGCAGCTTCGGCTCCAGCCTGTACGACGAAATCCTCGCCGCCTGCCGCGAGTCGGGCGTGACCTTGCGCATCACCCAGGAGGCGCCGCAGATGTCGTCGATCATCAACCTGGTCGCCGCCGAACTGGGCGTGTCGGTGGTGCCCGCCTCCACCGCACAACTGCAGCGTCCCGGGGTGCGCTACCTCGATATCGAAGGGCGCATGCCGCTGGCCCGTCTGGCCCTGGCGGTTGCGCCGGGTGCGCTGGACAGCACTCCGCTGGTGCGACATCTATGGGCGCTGGCGGAACTGATCACTGCCGATGAGGTAAGCCAGTGATCGCCACTGGTGGAGCTGGCATGCGTGATCCCGGCGGTTGGGCAATGACCGTTGCGCGGTGGTGGCGTGCTGGATGCGCCGGTTCTGACTGCATCGCACACATTGCGGGGAGCATGGGTAAGCACCGACAAGCGGCTGCGCAACCGTGGCGAGCACTCGTGAGCTGGGTGTGGATGGCGCACAGGCAGCACGGTTGTCCGAGTGATCCACGCCGCGCCGAGCAGCGGCCGTGCTCGCCCAGCAGTGAGCGCAGCAGTTCTGTTTGCCGCGCCTGGTCGGCCCCTGATCGAAGGACAACGTTACCGGTGCACCGTGTCGTGTCACGCTCTTGCCTGAACGCATCAGTGCACGCTGCACGTGCGAAAAGCCACGCCCCGATCAGGATGGCAGGCGAGATCGATCGATCCAAGGCCATCGCTGTAATTGCAGGTGCACACGCCACCGCAAGATGTCGCTCTGCGAGAACTCATCGCCACGACCGACGACGCGCAGCCCGCCCAGCCTGACACGACGCAGCAGCATCTGCGCCGACTTCCAGTGGCAGCGCTTGACCTCAACTACGATTGAGGTTGTTCAATGCGGGCCT
This sequence comes from Xanthomonas sp. 10-10, assembly GCF_040182365.1. Classification (NCBI taxonomy): domain Bacteria; kingdom Pseudomonadati; phylum Pseudomonadota; class Gammaproteobacteria; order Lysobacterales; family Lysobacteraceae; genus Xanthomonas; species Xanthomonas sp. 10-10. Next base: position 502,336 of record NZ_CP144460.1, on the reverse strand, counting down.
CTTCCATCGATCCGAGTGCCATGTATCTTCGTCATCTCCTGCTGCCCTGCCTGGATCCGGCACTGACCCGGCGTTTTTATCGCGATGTGCTGCAGCTGCCGTTGCACGGCGACACCGTCCACATCGGCTGGACCACGCTGGACTGCGTGCAGGCGCAACATCCGGTCGGCAGTGTGCATCTGGCCTTCAATGTCGCGCCCTCACGCTTCGAGGCCGCAGCGCGATGGATCGGCGCACGCGCCACGCTGCTCGCCGACCCGCAGGGCCGCCAGCGCTTCGCCCTGGACGGGGTGTGGCAATCGCAGTCGGTGTATTTCGCCGGCCCGGATGGTGCGGTGCTGGAGCTGATCGCGCGCGCTGCGCTGCACGATGTGGCGACCGGCAAGGGCGAGTTCCACGGCGAAGAATTGCTGTGCCTGAGCGAAATCGGCTTGCCCAGCAATGATGTCGATGCAGTGACCAGCAGCGTGGCCCATCATTTTGGCGTACAGCCGTTTGCGCCAGCCGTGGAGGGCTTTGCCGCGCTGGGCGACGATCATGGCCTGTTGATCGTGGTGGACCAGCGCCGGCGCTGGTTCCCGCAACAGCGTCAACTGCCGTGGGCCGACGGCTTGCGGGTCTGTGTCGATGCACCGCAACCGGGCCTGCGGCTACGCGATGCGCAGGGCTGGGAACTGCTGGCTGCGTAAGCGACGGCAACGCGCGGGCGTCGTATTTCAACGCGCTATCGAGCCGGATCGGTGCCACTTCCGCCATGCATGCCCTGCCCGCTGCCGGGCTGGTGGACGAGCGCCGCAGGTCCGCTTGCTGCCATCGCGCCATGCACTGCGCCACCGATGCGGCAGCGCCGTGCATGCACGCAACAGCACGCGATGGTATCGATCGCCAGCCCGCTCCCTTCCGCGTTGCGCCAGTTCGCCAATGCGGCAGCCCAGGCCCGAGTGTGTCTTCAGCTGTCCGGTTGAGCGGCCGGCAAACGGAAAAACGCACGTGCCGCAGCGGTGCTGTTGGCGGCGGTCACGGCGACGTCTTCGCCGCGGTCGCGCGCCAGTTCTTCGACGATATGCGACAGAAACATCGGCTCGTTGCGGCGATCCTTGGGCATGGGCTTGAGCGTGCGCGGCAACAGGTAGGGCGCGTCGGTTTCGATCATCAAACGGTTGGCGGGGATATTGCGTACCAGCTCGCGCAGATGCGCGCCGCGGCGTTCGTCGCACAGCCAGCCGGTGATGCCGATGTAGTAATCGCGGTCCAGATAGGCGAACAGCTCTTCGCGCGTGCCGGTGAAGCAATGCACCACGGCCGCACCCAGCTTGCCCTCGAAGCTGCGCATGATGCACAGGAAGTCCTCGTGCGCATCGCGCTGGTGCAGGAACAGCGGCTTGCCATTGTCGGCAGCCAGTTGCAGCTGGCGCTCGAAGGCCTTGTGCTGTGCCGGGCGCGGCGCGAAATCGCGGAAGTAATCCAGCCCGCATTCGCCCACCGCCACCACCTGCGGATGCGCCTGCAAGGTGCGCATTTCGGCCTCGCACTCGGCGGTGAATTCCACGGCGTGATGCGGGTGTACGCCGGCGGTGGCATACAGGAATCCGGGATGTTGTTGCGCCAGTTGCAGGGCCAGCGGCGAATGCTCGCGGCTGGCGCCGGTGATCACCAACTGCGCCACACCCGCCTCGCGTGCGCGTTGCAGCACGGCATCGCGGTCGCGATCGAAGGAATCATGGGTGAGGTTGGCGCCGATATCGATCAACTGCATGGTGCGGGTGTCGCCTGAAAGAGCAGATGCGATTGTACTGGGTGGGCGTTGCCCTCATCCGCCCTGCGGGCACCTTCTCCCGCAGGCGGGAGAAGGGACATCCACAACGGGATCTGGATCGCCACGACAGGTTCTCCATGACGGCATCTGCATGCGGTCAGCGACACCTGCATGCCATCGGCCTGCGCGAACGCCGTGCGTCCCCCCGCGCTGCGGGCGCCTCCTCCCGCAGGCGGGAGAAGGGACATCCACGACGGGATCTGGATCTCCACGACACGTTCTCCATGACGGGATCTGCATGCGGTCCGCGACACCTGCATGCCATCGGCCTGCGCGAACGCCGTGCCTTTCCCCTCTCCCGCCTGCGGGAGAGGGGCAGGGGTGAGGGCCGCTTGCGCAGCACGCTCAGCCAACCACCGGCACCGCCATCGCATCGATCTTCGCCGCCAGCGCCTGGATCGCCAGCTGCGCCGAGCGCGAGAGCTGACGCTGCGGGGCCACGCACAAGGCCAGCGTCATCGGTTTGGTCAGGTGCTGACGGAACGGCACGAACGCCAGTCGCCCGTCGGCCACGTCGGGCGCGGCGTCCAGCCACGACATCAGCCCCACGCCCGCACCGGCGCGCACCAGCCCGCGCAAGGTGCGCACGTCGTTGCAGTGAGTCAGCCGCTTCACGTCGATGTGCTGGCGCTGGTACAGCACCTTGGCATGCTCGCCGACGATCAACGGCGCGGCCGGCAGCAGCAGGCGATGCTCCAGCGTTTCGCTCAGCTGCAGCTCGGTGCGGGTGCTGAGCGGGTGGCCGACCGGCATCGCGATGCCCAGCGGGATGTCGGCAAATGCGCGTACTTCCAGGTCCACACTGCTCACCGGGTCCAGCAGCAGGCCGATGTCCACGTCGGCCGAGGTCACCATTTCCATCACCCGCTGGTTGCGCGCGGTGGACAGGTTGAAGGTGATGCCGGGGTACTCCTGCACCAGCGCGGCCACCGCCGCCGGCACCACGCCCTCGCTGAGCGCGTCGATCATGGCGATCTCCACGTGCCCGCGGCGCAGCCCCTTGAGCTCGTCGAAACGCTCCAGGGTGCGCGCGTAGGCCTTCTCCCAGCCGCGCACATCCACCAGCAACAGCTCGCCGGCGGCGGTCAGCCGCAGCCGGCCGGGCAGGCGCTCGAACAGCTGCGCGCCCAGCTCTTCCTCGGCCTTGAGGATCTGCCGGTCGATCGCCGAGGCCGACACATGCAGCACCTCCGAGGCCTTGCGGATGCTGCCGCAGCGGGCCACTTCGATGAAATAACGGGTGAAGCGGGAAAAGGTCAGCATGTGGCGGAGCCCGGTTGGCGTTGCATTTTTTGCAATGGCTTGGCTGAAAATCGATGTTTGATAACACACCCCCGGCTTCCTAGAGTCAATCCGGCACTGCTCCCGCCTCACGCCAGAGACCGCCCCATGGATGTCGCCGTTCCCGCCCTGCCGCTGCACTGCACCTTCGAAGCCGCCGACTGGCAGCGCCTGGCCCAGCATTGGCACGCGGTGGCACTGAGCAGCGAGGTGAGCGAGGCGCCGTTCAAGGCCACCCTGCTGGACGAGCCGCTGGTGCTGTACCGGCTGGGCAGCGAGCTGGTGGCCGCGCGCGATGTCTGCCCGCACCGCGGCGTGCCGCTGAGCATGGGCACCGCCGATGGCGGCGGCGTGGTCTGCGCCTACCACGGGCTGCGCTTCGGCGCGGGCGGGCGCTGCAATCACATCCCGGCCAGTCCCAATCAGAACATCCCGGCCAAGATGCGCCTGCACACCTATGCGGTGGCCGAGCGCTACGGCTTGATCTGGGTATGCCTGGCCAAGCCGGCCGGGGTGAGCGAAGCCGAGGTGCAGATTCCACCAATGCCCGGCTGGGACGAAGAAGGCTTTCAGCAGATCGTCTGCCCGGCCTTCGACATCGGCGGCAGCGCCGCGCGCCAGCTGGAAGGCTTCATCGATGTGGCGCATTTCGCCTTCGTGCACACCGCCACCTTTGCCCAGCCGGACAAGCGCGAGGTGCCGGCCTACACCACCACCGAGACGCCGACCGGCTTCAATGCCGATTACCTCAGCAGCGTGGCGAACTATTCGGTGGACATGCCGTTGCCGGAGGTGGCGCCGGATTTCCAGTGGTTACGCCATTTCGAGGTGCATCTGCCGTTCACCGCAACGCTCACCATCCACTTCCCGGTGCCTGGCAAGCGCTTGGTGATCATGAATGCGGCCAGCCCGGTGTCCAAGCACAAGACCCGCCTGCTGGTGCCGATCGCGCGCAATTTCGACACCCATCTGCCGGTGGAGGACGTGCACGCCTTCAACCTGCGCGTGTTCGAGGAAGACCGCGCCATGGTCGAGGCGCAGCGCCCCGAATACCTGCCGCTGGACCCGCTGCTGGAGGTGCACATCCCGGCCGATCGCAGTTCGATCGCCTACCGCCGTGGCCTGCGCAGCCAGGGCTACAGCGACTTCTTCCTGCGTTGACCGCCAAGGAGCGCGCCATGAGCCTGCATGAAGTGCGTGTGGCCGCAGTGGCCGAGCAAGGCCACCGCCAGCGTGCGATCCGGCTGGAACCGATCGACAGCGAGTTGCCCGCGTTCGAGGCCGGCGCGCATGTGGACCTGCACCTGCCCGATGGCTTGATCCGCCAGTATTCGATCGCCAGCGCGCCGCATGTGCGCGATCACTATCTGCTGTGCGTCAAATTGGCCGATGCCTCGCGCGGCGGCTCGCGACACCTGTGCGAGCAACTCAGCGCCGGCGATCGCCTGCAGATTTCCAGCCCGCGCAATCTGTTCCCGCTGCATCCGGGCGAGCGGCATGTGCTGCTCGCCGCCGGCATCGGCATCACCCCGCTGCTGTCGATGGCCGAGGCGCTGGAGGTGCGCGGCGAGCCATTCGTGCTGCACTACTACGCGCGCCGGCATGCCGACGTGGCCTTCGTGCAGCGGCTGCAACAAGGCTTCGCCCACGGGCAGGTGCATGTGCATCTGAGCGATGGCGGGCAAAGCCCGCGCGTGCATGTGCCCGACGCGCTTGTCCAGGCAGGCGCGCACGAACAACTGTATCTGTGCGGGCCGGCCGCGTTCATGGACCACTTCACGCAGCTGGCCAGGACGCATGGATGGGCTGACGCGCAGCTGCACCGCGAACACTTCGCTGCCGCCAATGCCGGCCTTGCGCATGACGCCGACAGCGCCTTCGAGGTGGAGCTGGCTGCCAGTGGTCGCGTGGTGCAGGTGCCGGCCGATTGCAGCATCGCCAGCGCCTTGCTCGCTGCCGGTATCGAGGTACCGCTATCGTGCGAGCAAGGCATGTGCGGCGCCTGCCTGACCGGCGTGCTTGCCGGGACCCCGGATCATCGCGACAGCGTGCTCAGCGACAGCGAGCATGCCGCCAACACCCAGATCACGCTGTGCTGCTCGCGCAGCCGTTCGTCACGCCTGGTGCTGGATCTTTGAGCACTGCGCGTGTGTTGCGCCTGCGCAGGCAGGACGACAGCGGGCGCGCAGGTGGCTGATGCCGGTCACGCCGCAGCGCGAAGCAGCCGCCAACGTTGCAGTGGCCTGTTGGATGGGCGTGGGCCGCGCATCGTCTTGCACGATGCGGTTGCTGCATGCACAAGGCAACGCGGGCGCAGCCGCGCCAGGCGCTGGCGATCATGCCACTGCGCTGCACAACAGGCATTGCGCTGGCCACGCATTCCGTGCCCAAGGTCCGTGGCAATTGCCGTTGCGCAGTGCAAGATGTTCGGCCCGCGCGTCTGCGCAGCGACCGCGCGTGCCCCCCTGTGCCAATGAGATGTCTGCCGATGGTCGTGTGTGTGATCGCCCTCCCCCACCGTTGCCGGAGCGTCCGATGAGGCGCTGGCCCGGATTTGCGCTGGCTGCCAATGGCAGCAGCGTGCGCACGGAGGTCCTGGCCGGCGCCACCACCTTCCTGACGATGGCCTACATCGTCTTCGTCAACCCCGACATTCTGGCCACCACCGGCATGGAGCACGGCGCGGTGTTCGTGGCGACCTGCCTGGCTGCCGCGCTCGGCTCGCTGCTGATGGGCGTACTGGCCAACTACCCCATCGGCATGGCGCCGGGCATGGGTTTGAATGCATTTTTCGCGTTCTCCGTGGTGGGCACGCTTGGCTACAGCTGGCAGCAGACGCTGGGGCTGGTGTTCGTATCCGGCTGCGTGTTCCTGCTGCTCAGCGTCACCGGCGCGCGGCGCTGGCTGGTGGACGGCATCCCGGCCCCGTTGCGCAGCGCGATTGCGGCGGGCATCGGCCTGTTCCTGGCGTTGATCGGCTTGCAGAAGGCCGGCCTGGTGGTGGCGCATCCGCAGACGCTGGTGACCCTGGGCGACCTGCATCGGCCCGAGCCCTTGCTTGCGCTGGCGGGGCTGCTGCTGATCGGCGTGCTGGAGGTGCGCCGCGTGCGCGGAGCGATGTTGCTTGGCATCCTGGCGGTCACCGTCGCGGCACTGGCGCTGGGTCTGGTGCACTACCAGGGCGTGCTGTCGCTGCCGCCAAGCCTGGCGCCGACGCTGCTGCAGCTGGACATTGCCGGCGCCTTGCAAGGCCATGGCAGCGGTGGCGCATTGACCGCCGTGCTGCACGTGGTGCTGGTGTTCGTGCTGGTGGAAATGTTCGATGCCACCGGCACCTTGATGGGCGTGGCCCAGCGCGCCGGCCTGTTGCACACGCAGGCGCACCGTCGCCGGTTCGACCGCGCCCTGCTCGCCGACAGCACCGCCATCCTGGCCGGCTCGCTGCTCGGCACCTCCAGCACCACCGCGTACGTGGAGAGCGCTGCCGGTGTACAGGTGGGTGGGCGTACCGGGCTCACCGCACTGGTGGTGGCAGCGCTGTTTCTGCTGGCACTGCTGTTCTCGCCAGTAGCGGCGATGGTGCCGGCGTATGCCACCGCTCCGGCGCTGATCTACCTGGCATCGGTGATGCTGCGCGAGTGCACGCAGATCCAGTGGGACGACGTCGGCGACGCGTTACCGGCCGCGATCTGCATGCTGGCCATGCCGCTCACCTACTCCATCGCTACCGGCCTGGCCTTCGGCTTCATCACCTATGCGGCACTGAAGCTGGGCAGCGGCCGCTGGCGCGCCGTGCATCCGGCCACCTGGGCGATTGCCGGCCTGTTCGTGCTGCGCTATGCGCTGGAGTGAGCGAGGCGCCGCGGGAGTTTTCTGCTCCTCCCACTGGCCACCCAACGCGCCGCGCGGCAAGCTGCATCGCAACCGGCGGCGGCGCAACGCCGCCGTCTCACTCTCAGAGCTCACCGCATGCCACATCGTTATCGCTGTCTGATCCTCGGCTTGTGCACCTTGTTGCCCGGCATGACGCTCGCACGCCCGGTGCAGGTGCCTGCGCAACAACGCGAGCAGCAGGTGGCGCAGCTGTTTCGGGACGCGGCCGCGCAACCTGCGCAATTGCGCGCATGGCTGCAGGCCATGCCCAAGGGCGGCGACCTACACAACCACCTCTCCGGTTCGGTGTATGCCGAGAACTATCTGCACTGGGCCAGCGAAGACGGCGCCTGCGTGCAGCTGGACGACCTGAGCCTGCGCGCCGCGCCGTGCGGCAAGGGCCAGGAGCCCGCCCGCAACCTGGCTGCGCGCAATGCAGACTTGTACGGCCGGGTGGTCGATGCGTTGTCGATGCGCAAGTTCCTGCCCAGTACGACCCAACCCACCGGGCATGATCAGTTCTTCAGCACCTTCGGCAAGTTCGACGCGGTAGTGCGTGTACGTGTGGCAGACACCGTGGCCGCAGTGCTCGATCAGGCCGCACGCGACCGCGTGCCGTATGTGGAGATCATCGCCAACCCGCCGCAGATGGCGCAGGCCGCACAGCGCATGCAGTCGCTGCCGTGGAATGGCGATGACGATGCCGCCAACCTGCGCGCCCTGCAGGACGCCCTGCCGCCGCTGGTGCAGGCCGCGCAACGCGAGCTGGCTGCCACCGACACGCAGGTGCGCCGCGTCCTGCGCTGCGACCAGGCCGATGCGCGCCCCGGCTGCCGGGTGAGCTACCGCTACGTGCCGTATGTGCTGCGCGTCCTGCCGCAACCGATGGTGTTCGGGCAGATGGCGCTGGCGCATGCGCTGATCGCTGCCGGCGGCAGCCGCGCAGTGGCGGTGAACATCGTCGCGCCCGAGGACAACCCGGTGGCATTGGCCGATTACACCCGGCACATGGCCATGTTCCGCTTCTTCGCCACGCACTATCCGGGGGTGCCGCTGTCCCTGCATGCCGGCGAGCTGACGCTGGGGCTGGTGCCGCCGGCGCAGCTGCGCTCGCATATCCGCCAGGCCGTGGACGCCGGGGCGCGGCGCATCGGACATGGGGTGGACCTGCCCTATGAAGACGATGCCAATGGGCTGCTGCAACAGATGCACGGCAAACAGGTCGCGGTGGAGGTCAACCTCACCAGCAACGATGTGATTCTGGGCGTCAAGGGCGCCGCGCATCCGCTGGCGATGTATCTGCGCGCCGGTGTGCCGGTGGTGCTTTCCACCGATGATGCCGGCGTCTCGCGTGCGGACATGACGTACGAGTATCAGCGCGCGATGCAGGAGCAAGCCATCGACTACTCGACCCTCAAGCAGCTGGCACGCAATGGCCTGACCTACAGCTTTCTGCCCGGCGCCAGCCTGTGGACCGCCGAGGGCGCCACCGTGCCGGACTGTGCGGCAGCGCTGCAGCACGACACCGACGACGCGGCCTGCAGCCAATTCCGCAAGGCCAGCGAAAAGGCACGTCTGCAATGGCAGCTGGAAACCGATCTTGCGCAGTACGAGCGCACGCTGCTGGCGCAACGTAACTAAGGCCGACACCATCCCCATCAAACGCACGACGCAGGCATGCTGCTGTGATGCGACGCCCGCCCCATCGTCGCCGCACTGCGGTGCTTCCCACGACCACAGCGCAGTGTCTCACCGGCATGCCGCCAGTACTCCGGACATTCCCCACTTATCGGGCACGCATTGCGCCCAATGCTTCCCCCATCGGATGGGTCGGCAGGCCCGAACCGGACGCACTGAGACAAAACCGCCGCACTTTCCCGCCGCGGCGTGCTTTGATCGTGCGTCCGCAGCGTCGCCTGGCCCCACAGCCGCAGGCGCCGCGGTCAAGCACCGCACCGCATACCCGCCGCTTCCCCAGCAACCCAAGGTGACCCATGCAACTCCCAGCGCAGTGGCAGGCCGGCATCGATCGCAATAGCGAGGTCCTACGCGGCCACGCGCAATTACTCGCCAACTTCGTCGCTCCACGTCCCGCATCGCCGGACGCAGCCACCACGCGCGGCCAGATCGCAGCGATCGTCAGCACCACCCGCAGCCAGCCCACGCTGGCCGCACGTCATGCCACCCAGACGCTGACGCGCATCAACCAGGCCAACGACCGGTTGTGCGCGATCACCCGCCTGCTACCCGCACGCACCGCTGCCGATGCGGCGCGGGTGCAGGCCGCACTGGCCGGTGGCAGCGATGGCGGTGGGTTGGCCGGGGTGCCGTTCGTGGTCAAGGACCTGTTCGACGTCGCCGGCCAGGTCACCACCGCCGGTGCGGTGATCCGCGCGCAGTGCGCCCCTGCCGTCCGCGATGCGGCGGTGGTGCAGCGCCTGTGCGATGCCGGTGCGGTGCTGGTGGGCACCGCCAACATGGACGAATTCGCCTACGGCTTTGCCACCGTCAACGCGCATTACGGCACCACCGCCAACCCGCACGATCACCGGCATCTGGCCGGCGGCTCGTCGGGTGGCTCGGCAGCGGCGGTCGCGGCTGGGCTGGTGCCGTTTGCGCTGGGCTCGGACACCAACGGTTCCATCCGCGTGCCGGCCGCGTTGTGCGGCGTGTACGGCCTGCGCCCAACCCACGGTGCGTTGCCGCTGGAGGGGGTCTTTCCGTTCGTCGATGCGCTGGATGTGGTCGGCCCGTTCGCCACCTCCGTGGCCGATCTGCGCCGCGTCTACGAGGTCATGCATGGCCATGCGCTGCGTCATTGCAACGTCGCCAACCTGCGTATCGCCCGACTCGGCGGCTGGTTTCAGCGCAATCTCGATTTCGAGCTGGATGCTGGCATCGGCGCCTTGCTGACCGCCTGCAACAGCACCACGCACATCCAATTGCCGGAAGCAGAACGCGCCCGCGCCGCGGCCTTCGTGCTCACTGCGGCCGAAGGCGGCCATCGCCATCGCACAGCGCTGGGTACGCACGGCGATCAATTCGACCCGGCCACGCGCGACCGCCTGTTCGCCGGCCTGCAGCTGCCGGCCAGCGCGGTGGCCGATGTACAGCGCTTCGCGCAGTGGTTTCGCGCAGCCATGCAACAGCTATGGGACGACGTGGACGTGCTGATCGCCCCCGCCGTGCCCTGCGTTGCGCCACGGATCGATCAGGACACCATCTTGATCGATGGCCTGCCCGTGTCTGCGCGCGCCAATCTCGGCATCTTCACCCAACCGCTCGGCCTGGCCGGCTGCCCGGTGCTGGCCGCACCGTTGCCGCGTCCGGGGCGGCTGCCGCTGGGCGTGCAGTTGATCGCCGCACCCGGCCGCGAAGACCGCCTGTTCGCACTCGCCGCGCAACTCGAGCGCGACGGCCTGCTCGCCTTCAACGCGCCACCGGAGACACCTTGATGCTGCATACCCTGCGCGCGCGCCGCGGCATGGTCGTCGCCCCGCACCATCTGGCCGCGCAGGCCGGTCGCGACATCCTGCGTGCCGGCGGCAACGCCATCGAAGCGGCTGTCGCCACCGCCGCCTGCCTGGCCGTGGTGTATCCGCACATGACCGGCATCGGCGGCGATGGCTTCTGGCTGATCCATGAGCCCGATGGCCGCGTGCACGCCATCGATGCCTGCGGCCGCGCCGCGCAGGCCGCCACGCTGGACTTCTATCGCGGTCACACGCAGATCCCCTGGCGCGGCCCTGGCGCAGCCAACACCGTGGCCGGCACCGTCTCCGGCTGGGCGCTGGCGCTGCAGCACGGCGGTGGCGCACTTCCCTTGCCGCAGTTGCTGCAAGAGGCCATCCATCACGCCGACACAGGCGTCCCCGTCACCCTGGGCGGTGCGCAGGTTGCCGCCAGCAAGGGCGATGCACTGCGCTGCCTGCCCGGTGCGTATGCGCGCATCTTCGAGCCGCGTGGCGCGCCCCTGCACGAAGGCGCGGTGCTGCAGCAGCCGCAGCTCGCGCGCACCCTGCAGCGGCTGGCAAGCGATGGGCTGGACGGTTTCTATCGCGGCGCGCTGGCGGCCGACATCGCCGCCGATCTGCAGGCGCTCGGCAGCCCGCTGCACGCCGACGACCTGGCCACGCATACCGCCGAGGCCAGCGTTCCGCTATCGGTGGCCGTTACGGGGGCGCGCTTGTACAACCATGCACCGCCTACGCAAGGCCTGGCCTCGCTGCTGATCCTGGCCTTGTTCGAACGCCTGCATGCCGGCCAGCCCGACAGCTACACGCATCTGCATGGATTGATCGAAGCCACCAAACAGGCCTTCCTGATCCGCGATGCGCACATCGGCGACCCGGCCTGGATGTCGCTCGATGCACAGGCGCTGCTGGACGACAGCGCCGCGCTCGATGCGCTGGCCGCTCGCATCGACATGACCACCGCGTTGCCCTGGCCGCAGCCATCGCAGGCCGGCGACACCGTCTGGTTCGGCGCCATCGACGCGCATGGCCGCGCGGTCAGCTGCATCCAGTCCACCTACTTCGAATTCGGCTCCGGCCTGGTCCTGCCACGCACCGGCATCACCTGGCAGAACCGCGGTTGCAGCTTCCGTCTCGCCCCCGACGGCTGGAACGCCCTGGCCCCGGGACGCAAACCGTTCCACACCCTCAACCCCGCCTTGGCCACCTTCGACGACGGCCGCGTCATGGCCTACGGCACCATGGGCGGCGAAGGCCAACCGCAGACCCAGGCAGCGCTGTTCTCGCGTTACGCCCGTTACGGCATGCCGCTGCAGCAGGCCATCACCGCACCGCGCTGGCTGCTCGGCCGCACCTGGGGCGAAGACAGCACCACGTTGAAGCTGGAAGACCGCTTCGACCCGGCCGTGGTGCAGGCACTACGCGATGCCGGACATGCAGTGGAGCTTTGTCCTGCATATACCTCGGTGATGGGACATGCTGGCGCGTTGGTCCGCGAGGTCGACGGCGTGATCAGCGGAGCAAGCGATCCGCGATCGGATGGGGCGGTGGCTGGATGGTGATGGCTTCACACATTTAACAGCTTTTCCCGAAGCAACTTCATGATAGCGTCATACCTAGTTGGCCAAGGAAGCGCTCAACCTGAACCAAATTTACGATGAAACCGTCTTTGAAGATTCTTAGCGCTGCATGGCATTTCTTTGCGGTGCTTCGCATCACCTTCTTTCTCACACTGACGCTTGGGGCTGCCCTGCTTATAGCAGGCAGGGACCATGGAATTTTTGTTGTAATGCTTTCTTTCATCCTCGGCTATGCCTCTACCTTCTATCGTTGTCGCAACTGCCACAAGCATGTTGCTCATATCGATATATTCTGGATCGCATTCGCCCATCCGTTTGCCACTCGTTGCATCCATTGCAGCCACCCAATCCGCAAGCCTCGTGACGAGTAAGTTCGCTCGATCTTTCGCTCTGCGGGGTCGACTCAACTTGGACGTGAGGGTCGACATGCAAGATCTTTTGCCCGGCCTGTGGCGCCAGCAGTGGTGCGCGGGATGATGCAGTGGTGCCGCAGCACACGCTAGCGCCGAGGATCAAGACTCCAGCCAGGGCGGGCCAACAAGGGAAACATGTCATAGACTCTGGACATGCTCTCCAAGGCGACGATAGCGGACCCAACCGCGGTACTCACTCACTGGACAGGACGCACTTGCTTTCTTGGGCATGCGGGGCGATGCGCAGGCACGTCGTCACGCTTATTTCGACATACGCGTTAGACCTTCCACCAAGGAGAGCCACATGACAGAGCAAGACGACAATCAACCGAGCCTGGAAGACGTCAAACTGGCGTTCGACGGCCAGAGCGTGGATTGGTATCTGCAGAAGCTGGTCGCCAGCGTCAATACCTCGAACGTGCAGTTCGGCATCACGCTGTTTGTCGAAGGCATCATCGTGTCCGGCCAGCTTGTCAGCGGGAAGCAGTACTTCGAGGCATTTGCACAGGAATTCTCTGCTGCCTATCCCGGCGATGCGGAGGAAAAAGAGGATATCCGTCGCGCGTTTGCCAGCCACGCCAGCATCTACGACACCGAGGACGATGCGCAGCAAAGCAGCAAGCCGCCGCAGTTCATTCACCTGATCGAATCGCGTTGCTTCTCACCCGGTGGACAGCCGCTGCCCAGCAACCGTGGTGTGCTCTGGCGCGGCAAGGTGAATGCCGTGTCCGGCTTTACGCTGGGATCGCTGTCGGCAGATTAAGCCCGGCACGCTCCCCGCGCTGGTGTGAGGTGCTCGCCACCTCACATCGCACCGTTGTACAGATCGCCACGCATGCTCCAGCGCCACGCAACGGCCCAAGCTGCCTGCGTTGCCGCCATCGTTTCAAATCAGCGATCGCCGCATGGCTGCCGCGTTGCCACCTGCCGGTATGCCGGTGGCATCCAGTTGTTGTGTCCGGTTAAAGCAGTGGACCAGTGCGAGCCGCGCGCCGGACTATGACTGAAGCCAGGGTTCTTTACGCCTTTTCGTGTTCGACTCTCTCTTGCTGGATCAAGCTCGGCACGCCGCTGTGCGCGCGCATCGCGCAGCGCGTGGATGCGGAGCCCCCAGGCTTGCGACGACGCATGTGAAACGGTGAAGCACCACACGGGGAGAATACATGGCGACATTCAGCGTGGTAATCGATCCACTGGGCACCCCTCCAGGCCAGACGCCGTCGACTGCGGTCGGTATCTGTCTCTCCGGCGGCGGCAGTCGTGCGCTGTCGTGTGCGCTGGGCCAACTGCGCGGGTTGCGCTATCTGGGACTGCTGGACAAGGTGGCCGCGATCTCCTCGGTGTCCGGCGGGACGTGGGCCAATGTCCTGTTCAGCTATCTGCCGGAGTCGATCAGCGACGACGATTTCCTGGGGCCGGTGGTGCTGGATCCGTCAACGCTCACGCTGGAAGTGCTGGGCCAGATGGGGGACAACAATCTCGGCCAGGTGCCGTATCGGCTTGGCACGCTGCCGATCGTCGATGAACTGGCAGAGTATCGGCTGAGCAAACGCTACGCGCCCTCGGACATGTGGCAGGCGGTGATTGGCAAGCTGGTGCTGAAGGATTTCGGCTTGTGGAATCCGGATGTCACCGGCGTCGACCCGCGTTATTTCAGTGGCACGGCGAAGTATCTGGCGGAAGGCCCGCTGGTGCGCAATCCGCAGCTGACCAGCGACGACTTCTACACCGTGCGCGACGGGCGGCCGTTGCCGATCTTCAATACCTCTGTCTTCCTCAACGATAGCGTGAGCTCGGATCTGGTGCCGTTCGAGGCCAACTGGTTTCTCGGCGTGCGCAGCGTCTTCAACCAGCCGCAGCAACTCGGCGTCATCGGGGGAGGCCTGATCGAATCGTTTGCGATGGGCAGCGATTACATCGCCGACAACGGTACGGGCGAGGTCACCACCAGCGTGCCGCCACGCGCCTTCAGCCTCGCCGATATCGCCGGCTGCAGCAGCATGGCGCCGGCGCAGGACTTCGAAGAGAAGTTTCCCGAGATCAATGGCCTGGTGCCGCGGTATCCGTACTGGCCGGTCGATGGTCGTGAGAGCCAATCGACGCTGAGTTACCGCTTCGCCGACGGCGGCAACCTGGAAAACCTGGGCATCATGCCGCTGCTGGCGCGCGGCGTTCCGCGTCTGCTGGTGTTCGTCAACTCCGATCAAGGGGTCAACATCGATCCGGAATCGGGCGAGACGGTGGTGGCCGACGACCTGCCGCCGCTGTTCGGGCTGCAGCCGTTCTGCGACAAAACCCGTAGCTACCCTGCATACGCCGACGAGCAATTGTGCGTGGACGCCAATGGCATGTTCCGGCACAACCAGGTGTTCGACACCGCCGCATTCGATGCACTGAAACAGGGGCTGTTGGCGGCCAAGAAATCCGGTGGTTCGCTGCTGGTGCGACAGACCCTGAGCGTGCTGGCGAATGACTGGTTCAATGTGCCTGCGCAGCAGTCGGTCGAGGTGCTATGGGTGTACAACGATCTGGTGCGGGCATGGTGGAAGCAATTGCCGGATGAAACGCAGGCCGACCTGGATCTGCAAAGCGTGGACGATTTCCCGCTCTATGGCACGGTCACCCAACTGCATCTGTCCTACACGCTGGTCAACGCACTGGCGCACCTGAGTTGCTGGAACCTTGCCTCCGACAGCACGGTCGGCAATCCCGATGGGCAGAGCAATGCCGATGTGGTGCGTGGCATGTTTGCGTGATGCGTGCACGGCGACGTGGCTGCCCATGCAGCCACTGACCAAGTGGCAGCCGCAGCGTGCTTTACCAGACCGCATCCGCCTGCAAAGAACGCCTCAAGCCCGCACTGCTGCCACGCCAGCTTTGAATAACACGCTGCACTGGCGTGCCACTCACTGCTTTGGCTTGCTGGTGGTGTCGCGCGGCGGGGCGTTTTTCACGTAACGGTCGAACCAGTCCAGCATCTCGGCAACCACATCTTCGGTGGATTCGCGCGCGGTATACCAATGCGGTTCGAACGGCAGGAGTACCAGCCGCGCGGTGCCACCGTTGCCGCGGATCGCCTGGAACAGCCGCGGCGCCTGGGTGGTTTCGGTGCCGGGGTTAGCGTCGTCCATGCCGTGCACGATCAGCAACGGCTCGTTGATCTTGTCGGCGTGGAAGAACGCCGAAGCCTGCGCATAGACCTCCGGTGCGGCCCAGAACGAACGGCGCTCGTTCTGGAATCCGAACGGCGTCAGCGTCTTGTTGTAGCTGCCGCTGGTGGCAGCGCCGGCGCGGAACAGGTCGGTCTGTGCGAGCAGGTTGGCCGTCATCAGCGCGCCATGGCTATGCCCGGTGACGCCGATCCGCTGGCGATCGACCACGCCCAGTTCCACTGCCTTGTCCACCGCAGCGGTGGCGTCGTCCACCAGTTGCTGCAGGTAGGTGTCGTAAGCGGTCTTCGGGTCGCCGACGATGGGGAAGGCGGCATCGTCGATGATCGCGTAACCGGCCAGCAACAACAGTTGGTAGTAGCTCAGGCGGGTGAAGTCACGCTCGCTGGCGCCACTGACCTGTCCAGCCTTGGAGGGATCGGCATAGTCCAGCGGATAGGCGTACAGGATCGCCGGCACGCGCGTGCCTTCGGTGTAGCCGGGCGGCGTGTACAGGGTGAATGACAGCTCCACCCCGTCCTTGCGCTTGTAGGTCACCAGGCGTTTTTTGATCTGACGCACCAGCGGGGTCGGATCCGGAAAATGGGTCACCGGCGTGGCAGTGGAGGCAAGCACCGCCTCACCCGTCGCCGCTGTCGGCAGCGCTTGGCCCAGCGTGCGCAGATACACATTGGGCGGGTCGGTCAGCGACTGGTGCCAGGTCAGCAGCCGCGCCACGTCGTCGCCGGCAAACCCGAAGAACACCTCGTCCACGTTGGCATCGCTGCGAAACAGCCGCTGGGTCTTGCCACTGGCCAGCGCATAGCGATCCAGAAACGGCCGGTCTCCCGCCGGGGAGGCGCCCTGCCCGCTCAGGAACACCGCGCCCTGTTCTTCGCGCAACACGGCCTGGCCGTTGGCAAGCACACGCATCTCCGGCAGACCGGGATCGGCGTACAGGTCGTCGGTGGACAGGTCGAACAACACCCGTCCGGCAGTGCCGGGGCGGTCGGCATCCAACAAGGTGGTGCGACGCCAGTGGCGGTTTTCATCGTAGTCGTCCAGCAGCGCCTGGCCGCCTTCGGCAAACCACGACAGGCCGGCATAACGCTGCTGCACGCGCGTGAGTTCACGCGGCTTGGCGGTGAACGGTGCCGCCAGCGACATCAACCTGTCGCGCGCGGGCACGCTGGTTTTCCAGTCGCCGCCATCCAGCGCCTCGGCCCACACCAGGGTGGCCGGCTGGTTGGTGCGCCAGGAATAGGCACGCGGACCGACAGGCACGCCTTGCACCGGCACCCGGTCGGCAACCGGCAGATCGGCCAGCACGCGCTCGCTGCCGCTGGCCAGATCCAGCACCGCCACATCATGGGCAAACCGCGCATAGGTGGTGACGTAGGAATACGGCTGCTTCAGCCGTTCCACCAGCACATGGCGGCCATCGGGCGCGCCATCCACATTGCTGTACACCGCTGGCGTACCGAGCTTGCGCTGGCTGCCGGTGGCCGCATCTACCGCGAGCAGCTGGGAGGTGGCGTAGTAGGTGAACAAGGCCTCGTCTTCGGGGCTGGAGAGCGTGTCGCGCGCTTCATAGGTGCTGCTCTCGCCCTTGCCCTGGATGGTTTCCTTGACCTCCGGGCCGGGCGGCACCGCAGCCTTGCGTGGCGCCGCGCCCAGGTCCTGCGGCACCGTCTTCAACAGCAGCGTGTCGCTGCCGCCAAGCCACTGGATCTCGCCGCCCAGCACCGGGTTGAGTTGCACACCCTCGACCTTGCGCACGGTGCCGGTGGCCACCTCGCCCACCCAGAGCTCGACGCGGTCGGCCGCAGTGTTGTTGAAGGCGAAGCGACGCCCGTCCGGCGACCACACCGGCGATGCCGGACAGGCGCCGGCCGGCAAGCTCACCGCGGTCTGCCTGCCACTGGCGACATCCACCAGGCTGAAGCCCTGCAGGCAGGAACGAATGCCGTAGCCGTTGGACATGTCGTGGCGGCTATGCGTGCGCGGCTCCACACGCACGCCGGCCAGCTTCAGATACGGCTCGGCCACGCGCGCGATCGGCGGGTACTGGGTGCGCTGTACCAGCAACAGGGTCTTGCCGGTGGGATCCAGCCGCGGCGATGGATTGAGCGGCGCCCGCAATACGCTCAATAGCGGCTCCGGCGGCTGCCGGTAACCCCCATCGGGCGTGCCGGCAAGGACAGCCACAGGCAACAGGCTGGCAAGCATCAGTAGCCCGCTCCATCGGTACGCGCTGAGCATCTTGGCAATCTCTGGGGGAGTGATCGCAGCAAACTAGCACGCGCATGCAGCCTGCACCCGCGCGCGGACGCAGCCCCGTCGCCGCGCCCGCAGTCCATGCGCAAATGCACCGGTTACGCCGATGCGGCAAGCGTACGCCGCAGGAAATCCTCGATGTGCTGCGCGATCTCAGGCGCATGCGTTTCCAGTGCAAAATGGCCGGCATCCAGCAACTGCACCTCGGCCATCGGCAGGTCCGCGCGATACGCCTGCGCGCCCGCCGGGATGAAGGCCGGATCGTGCCTGCCCCACACCGCCAGCAACGGCGGCTGATGCTTGCGGAAATACGTATGGAATGCCGGATAGGCGGCCACATTGCTGCGGTAGTCCAGGATCAGATCGAGCTGGATGTCTTCGGCACCCGGTCGCGCCATGTATGCGATATCCAGCGTGTAGCCATCGGGCGAGAGCTTGCGTGGATCGGCACCGGTGCCGTATTGCCAGTCGCGGATAGTCTGCGGCGACAGCGAGGCACGGCATGCCTGGCGATTGGCCACCGTCGGCTCGCGCCAATACGTCTGCCACGGGCCCCATTGACCGCTGAAGCCTTCCAGATAGGCATTGCCGTTCTGGCTGATGATGGCACTCACCTTGTGCGGGTTTGCCGCAGCCAGACGAAACCCGACAGGCGCGCCGTAATCGAACAGATACAGCGCGTAGCGACTCAGTCCCAGTGCTTCGGTAAAGCCTTCGATCACCTTGTAGAGCTGTTCGAAGGTGTATGCAAACTGCCCGCGTGGCGGCGCCTTGGTATTGCCGAAGCCTGGCAGGTCCGGCGCAATCAACCGGTAGTGACGTGCCAGCAGCGGCATCAGATCGCGGAACATGTGGCTGGCGCTGGGAAAGCCGTGCAGCAACAGCAGGACAGGCGCATCCGCGCGCCCGGCCTGGCGATAGAACACTTCGACATCGCCAACGCGTTGGGTCTGGTAGCTGATGCCGATGCTCTGGTCATGGGACATGGCGGTTCCTTGGTCGGTCTGCGTGTTGCCGGAGCGTTCGCCTGCACGCACCGCACAGGCGCCCAGCGCGAACGCCGTTCCAATACTGGAGACCAGCATCTGGCGGCGGCCGAATGCAATCGGAAGATCGGCGTTGCGCGGCATGGACGAATCGGAGTGCGTCATGGCAAATCGGGACCGGATGGCGTAGCCGACATGCTAGGCATCGTCCGCCAGCAGCAGAACCGCCATGCCCATCAATTGATCATTGCGGCTGACGCAATGCTGCAGCCTTGCCTGCACCACGCATCGACGCCCCGCCACGGCGCACTGCTACCCTGTAGCGATCGCCAAGCGTGAGACACCGGTGGATCGCATCCAGGAAATGACGCTGTTTGCAGCACTGGCAGAGCAAGCGAGCTTTGCCGGCGTCGCGCGTCGCCTGGGTATTTCCACCGCCACGGTGACGCGCACCATCGCGCAGCTGGAAAAGCGCCTCGGCGTGCTGCTGGTGGTGCGTACCACCCGCAACATGCGGCTTACCGAGGCTGGCCTCCAGTACGCCATCGACTGCCGACGGCTGCTTGCCGATCTGGAGGATGTCGAGAACACAGCGGCCGGATTGCATGCACTCCCCAGCGGATCGCTGACCGTGACGGCTCCGCAGATGTTCGGCGCGTTGCATGTCATGCCCGTGTTGACGCGCTTTCTCAGTCGCTACCCCTCGGTTACCGCACGCGCCATTCTGGTCGACCGCGTGCTACCGCTGCTGGAGGAGGGCATCGACGTCGCGGTGCGCATCGGCGCACTCCCCGATTCATCGCTGACCGCGATCCCGGTGGGCAGCGTGCGTCGCATGGTCTGCGCGTCGCCCGGCTATCTGGCAGAACAGGGCATTGCGCAGCATCCGGACGATCTGGTGCAGCACACCACCATCTCCACCGCATCGTCCGAGCGCGCACCCAGGTGGCCGTTTCGCATCGATGGGCGCGAGTCGCTGGTCGAGGTTGGCTCACGCCTCAGCGTGACTTCCTCCGGCGCCGCGATCACCGCCGCAGTGCAGGGCTGGGGACTGACGCAAGTGCCGGCTTACCAGATCCGCCAACACCTGCGCAGCGGCACACTGACCTGCATCCTCGAGGCCTTCGAGATCGCACCGGAACCGGTGCATGTGGTCTACGTGGAAGGCCGTCGCGGCTCATCCAAGGTACGCACGTTTGTCGACGACTGCGTGGATGCCCTGCGGAAGGACCTGGGTTTTGACGTTGGCGTCTGAGCTTACGCTGTGATCGAGCAGCCGCACCATCGAGAGCTGGGCACCGGGTTGATGGTGCGTTCTCATGACTTTCGATGCATGCGCATATCCTGCCCCGTGTGGGATGCTCGGCATCCTCGATGCGCGAAAGGATGCACATGATCACCTCTCGCTGGCTAAGCGCGACTGGCCTGATGGTTCTGCTGTGTGCCGGCATCGGCAATGGCAGAGCGGCGACACCATCCACCGCGCAGGAGGCCCTGCGCCAGTACGTGAATGCTGAAAGCACGTTCGACCTGAAACGCCTGGATGCAGTACTGGGCCCGCAGTTCGTGGAGATCAGTCCGCTGGGCCAGGTGGACACGCGCGCAGCTGTGCTGTCGTTCTATGCACCGGACAAGAAGGTGGCGGCACCGCCAGTGACGCTGGGCGAGATCGCGCTGCACACACAGGCAGACGTGGCCGTCATGACGACCCAGATCAGCTACCGCATGGGCGAGCGCAGCATGACGCTCGCCATTGGGGCGGTCGCCCGGCATGCGCCATCGGGCTGGACGTTGCTTTCGGTGCAGTACACGCCGATCAGGCCGAGTCGGAACACGCCTTGATGCTGTTGTTGCCGGCTTGCATTGCTACGTGTGATGTCGGGCTCTGCCAGCCGGCAAGCCAATACGAAAGTGCCGGCGCCGACTCCGGCATCGTCGCGTGGTACGCGCTGACGCGGTGCGATGCGCGCGGCATCGTACAATCGCCATCACTCACGGCTGCAAGCGATCGCCCCGCCCTGCAACCAACGACGATGCCAGCAGCAATACGCTTGCGCCGACGAATGTGGCGCCGATCGACAGGTGATCCAACAGCGCGCCGCCCAGCGCGCCACCGAGCATGATGGACAACTGGATCGCGGCCACCATCAGGCCGCCGCCGCTGTCGGGCGCATCCTTGATGCAGCGGCTCAGCCAGGTGGACCACGCCACCGGAATGGCGGCGTTGAGCGCGCCCCAGGCGATCATGGCCATCGCAACGGCCCACAACAGATGGCCGCCCAGCAGCATGCCAAGCGTGACGATGCCCAGTGCGGCCGGCAACACCGTGAGCAGCTTGAACAGACGCTTCGCGACCAGCACGGTTGCCGCGTAGGTGCCAGCGAAACCGGCAAGGCCCAGACCAAGCAACAGCAATGACAACTGCGACACATCGACCTGCGCAACGGTTTCCAGGAACGGGCGGAAGTAGGTGAACGCGGAGAATGCGCCAGCAAAGCCGAGCATCACCGCGAGCATTGCGCGAGCAACGTAACGACGCTTCAACAAGCCGGCGATGTCGCCCAGCGAGCTGGCGCCTTGCGCCGGCATCGACGGCAGGCTGCGCCATTGCCACGCGATGGCCAGCACCACCAACGGCGCCATTCCCCAGAACACACCACGCCACCCGATCACCGCACCGAGATAACTGCCCAACGGTGCAGCGAAGGCGGTTGCCACGGCATTGCCGATATACACGATGCCCAATGCCTTGGGCACCGCATGCTCGGGCATGATGCGCATCACTGTGGCGGTGGATAGCGCCCAGAAGCCACCGATGGTGATGCCGAGCAGGGCACGCGCGGCCATCAACAGGCCAAAGCTGTGCGCGCTGGCAATCAGCAACAACGACAGCAACATCACCGCGCTCAGGCCCAGCAAGACATGTCGGCGGTTCAATCGCGACGACAGCGGCGCGATCAGCAGGCTGGCAATGACCGCAAACAGACCGGAGATGGAGATCGCCTGCCCGGCCATGCCGGCGCTTGCGTGCAGGTCCGCTGCGATCGGCGTGAGCAGGCTCACCGGCATGAATTCCGATGCGATCAGCAACGCAACGCATAACGACATCGAGCCAACCGCACTCCAGGTCTGGCGCGTGGCGACAACGGTGTCGGGCTGGGCTGTGTCGGCAATCAAGGTATTGGCTGGCATGGATGAAGCCTTACGTGGGAGGCAGCACGCACGGCGCATCGCGAGGGCGCGCAGAGACGAGTGCTGTTCGGGACGGGAGCGCCATGGGAGGCGACGGACTGCAGCGGCCCGCGCTTGCTTCGGCCGCATGAGCAACGCGACACAGCGCGCGATCGCGGCACGCAAGGGCGCGTCTGTGCGGGTAGCGCAGGTTACGTGGTCCGCATGCAGCGAGTAAGACGCCTGCGCCGCACGGGTTTATGAAACGCACTCATGAGCGTGGCAGGAGGCTGATCGTGACCGGACGCGCGGGGCGCTGCAGTTCGATGGTGCCTCCATCCGAGTACAGATCGGAAGACCGAATGCATGTAGTCGTGCAGCATGCGGGCAGACATGCCCTTGTGGAAGCTATTGGCCCGCGCCCTCCATCCTGGGCGCGACGCCCTGCCCGCAGCAGCATCATTGGACGCACGCCGGCGACGCCGTGCCGATCCATGCAACGCTTCGCACAGCTGCCGCGCATGCTCAACCACCACGCTCGCGCATCAGGCCTTGTAGCGCAATGCATCCAGCACCAGGTTGAAGGCTGGCGATGAATGCCGGCGGCTGGGATAGAAGGCATGCAGGCCCGGCCAGGTCGGCGACCAGTCCTTCATGATCCAGCGCAGACGCCCGGCCTTGAGATGCGGGCGTACAAGATCCTCCTGCACGAAGGCGATACCGAAGCCGTCCACAGCCGCATCCACCGCTTCATAGACACCGTTGAAGGTCAGCTGGCCCTGCACGCGCACGATGACTTCGCGGCCGTCCTTCTCCAGTTCCCAGGCGTACAACCCACCGGCCGTTTTCATGCGCAGGTTGATGCAGCGATGCGCGGTGAGATCCTGCGGCGTTTTCGGCAAAGGCCGGCGTGCCAGATACGACGGCGCTGCGACGATGGCCATGCGCATGTCCGGCGCGATGCGCGCGGCGATCATGTCCTTTTCGACCTGATCGCCCAGACGCACGCCCAGGTCGTAGCGGTCGGCGACGATGTCGGTCAGCCCGTTGTCGACGACCATTTCGACGTGGATGTCCGGGTACTGCTGCAACAGGTTGGATAGCTTGGGCCACAGGATCTCGCGCGCGGCATAGTCGGTGGCGGTGATGCGCACCGTGCCTGCCGGGGTATCGCGCATTTCGCTCAGTGCAGACAAAGCCTCTTCGATTTCCGTAAAACGCGGCGCCACGGTCTGGATCAGTCGCTCGCCCGCTTCGGTCGGTGCCACGCTACGGGTGGTACGCGTCAGCAGGCGCAAGCCGAGGGTGGCTTCCAGCCCACGGATGGTATGGCTCAGCGCCGATTGCGAAACACCCAGCTTGGCCGCTGCTCGGGTAAAGCTGCCTTCGCGAACGATGGCGATCAGCGCCAGCAGATCCTTGAAATTGTCGCGGGCCATTGGTGAATCTCTTTCATGGAATGCGCCGACTGTAGCAGGCGCTTGTAGTCGGGGAGCGCGGTGATTGCCCCTCCCCGGCGGGGCGCCAAGCTGTGGCATGAGCGCCGCTGGCGCGCGTGCGGTGGTGTGCGCCCTCGCTGCTGCTGGGCAGCAGCGGTGGTTGGGGTGAGGGGCTCGGCGAACCAGGCGGTGCGTCACTTCCAAAGCGTTGCCACGCGTTTGTCATTGCACGCACTGACATTTCTCTGTGACACATCCGCGTCCGCCCCGCAGGCACCTTGTCCCGGCGTGAGGAGGGACACCGTGCAGTACACGCTGCCTGTCGCGTTTTTTGCAACGCGCGACCCTAAAAAAACCGCTTTGGGGTGACGGGGGCGGTTCGTATAGTCGATTGAAGGCCTCGCCCGCTCGCCGCGCCTGACCCACGACCTCGTTCGGGCGCTCCATCGCCCGGCGATGCCTCGCCCTTTCTCCACCGCCTGCGGAGGCTCCATGCATCAGTCGCTATCGCATCGCGGTCCGTACATTGCCGGTGGATCGGCGCACCCGCTTGGCGCCCTATGCTGAGCATGCAACGTAGCGCCTCGTCCGACGGTGCCGGCGCACGCGCGGTGGCGCGTTGCGATGCATTGGGCGTGGCGCCCTATAGCGACACCCCGGGCGGACTGTTCCGCGCCTGGCTCAGCCCGGCGCACCGCGCCGCCATCGCGCAGGTCAGCGAGTGGATGCGCCAGGCCGGCATGCAGGTGCGTCTGGACGCGGCGGCAAACCTGATCGGCCGCTACGACGGCACCCATGCCGACGCACCGGCGCTGCTGATCGGCAGCCATCTGGACAGCGTGCGCGATGCCGGCCGCTACGACGGCCCGCTCGGCATCCTGCTCGGTATCGAATGCGTGGCCGCACTGCAGGCGCAAGCGCGGCGCTTGCCATTCGCCATCGAAGTCATCGCCTTCGGCGACGAAGAAGGGTCGCGCTTTCCCGCCTCCATGTTCTGCAGCCGCGCGGTGGCCGGCACGCTCGACCCGACCACGTTGGCGGTGAGCGACGCCGCCGGCATCGACGTCGCCAGCGCGCTGGCAGACTGGGATCTGGACATCGCGCAGATCCAGCGCGCCGCGCGCGCCCCGGGCAGCGTGCTGGCGTATCTGGAGACCCATATCGAACAAGGCCCGGTGCTCGAGGCAGCAGGCCTGCCGGTGGGCATCGTCACCGCGATCGCCGCGCAACGCCGGTTTGCGCTGCGCTTCGACGGCCGCGCGGGGCATGCTGGCACCACCACCATGGCGCTGCGTCGCGATGCCCTGAGTGCAGCGGCCGAAGCGTTGCTGGCGATCGAGCGCATCGCACGCGATGGCAGCGACGATCTGGTCGCCACCGTCGGCAAGCTGCAGCTCGCACCCGGCGCCGTCAACGTGGTGCCCGGCCGCGTGGACTGCACGCTGGATGTGCGCGCCGGCGATGACGCCACCCGCGACGCCGCCGTGCGTGCCATCGAACACGCACTGGCGCGCATCGGTGCGGCACGTGGCATCGCCATCGCCATCGACCCGCTACAGGCCCTCGCCGCCAGCCCGTGCGCAGCGGCGCTGATGACCCGGCTCGAACACGCTGTCACTGCGCAAGGCATCGCTCCCCGGCGGCTGGTCTCCGGCGCCGGTCACGATGCGATGACCATGGCCGCGCTCTGCCCGACCGCGATGCTGTTCGTGCGCTGCGCCGGCGGCATCAGCCATCATCCGGACGAACACGTCGACCCGGCCGATGCCGAGGTCGCCCTGGCAGTCATGCGCCACTTCATCGAACACCTGGGAGCGCCCCTTGTCACCTGATCTGCGTCACCTGCACACCTTCGCCGAACTCGATCCTCCACAGCGCCTGTTGATGGGGCCGGGCCCGGTCAATGCGCATCCGCGCGTGCTGCGCGCGATGGCGGCCGACCTGCTGGGACAGTTCGACCCGGAAATGACCACCTACATGAACGAGGTGATGGCGCTCTACCGGCCCTTGTTCGGCACCGAGAATCGCTGGACGTTTCTGGTCGACGGCACTGCGCGTGCCGGCATCGAAGCGGCGCTGGTGTCGCTGGTGCAACCGGGCGACCGCGTGCTGGTGATCAACTTCGGCCGCTTCGGCCTGTTGCTCACCGAAATCCTGCAGCGCCTCGGCGCCGACGTGCACAGCGTGGATGCGCCATGGGGGCAGGTGGTACCGCTGGCAGCCATTGCCGAGGCGATCGAACGGGTGGCGCCCAAGCTGGTGGCCACCGTGCACGGCGACACCTCCACCACCATGGCGCAGCCGCTCGATGGCCTGGGCGCGCTGTGCCGCACGGCCGGCGCGCTGAGTTACGTGGATGCCACCGCCACCATCGGCGGCATGGAGATCGCCAGCGATCGCTGGGGCGTGGACGTGGTGACCGGCGGCCTGCAGAAATGCCTGGGCGGGCCGTCCGGATCTGCACCGATCACCGTCTCCAACGCGGCAGCCGAGGCGATCTTCGCGCGCCGCCATGTCGAACGCGGCATCGTGCGCGATGACATCGTCAATGGCCGCGGGCCGCGCATCGCCTCGAATTATTTCGACCTGGCGATGATCATGGATTACTGGTCGGACAAGCGCCTCAACCACCACACCGAGGCCACCACCATGCTATACGGCGCCCGCGAATGCGCACGCGTGGCGCTGCAGGAAGGCCTGCACGCACGCTTCGCGCGCCACGCCGCCGCCGGCCGTGCGGTGAGCGCCGGCGTCACCGCGATGGGCCTGGAGGTGTTTGGCGACGCAGCGCATCGCATGACCAATGTCACCGGCGTGGTGATCCCGGCAGGAATCGACAACGACGCCGTGCGTCGGCGCATGCGCGAGGATTTCGAGATCGAGATCGGCACCGCTTTCGGCCCGCTGCAAGGCAGGATCTGGCGTATCGGCGCGATGGGTTACAACGCAATGAAGCACAAGGTACTGATCACCCTGGCCGCGCTGGAAGCGGTGCTGCGCGCCGAGGGCTACACCTGCACACCAGGCCTGGCGGTGGAAGCCGCCCTGGCCGCCTGGCATGCGGAGCCGGCTGCATGAGCGCGATGCGCGATCTGGTCGGCTACGGCGCCACACCGCCGCCTGCGCAGTGGCCCGGTGGTGCGCGCATCGCGGTGCAGTTCGTCATCAATTACGAAGAAGGCGCGGAAAACTGCGTACTCAACGGCGATGCCGGCTCGGAGGCGTTTCTGTCGGAAATGGTCGGCGCGCAAGCGCAGCCCGGCGCACGCGCCATCGCCATGGAAAGCCTGTACGAGTACGGCAGCCGCGCCGGGTTCTGGCGGCTGCATCGGCTGTTCGCCGCACGCGCGGTGCCGGTGACCGTGTTCGGCGTTGCGAACGCGCTTGCCGCCAATCCAGAAGCAGTGGCCGCGATGCAGGCCGCCGACTGGGAAATCGCCAGCCACGGGCTGCGCTGGATCGACTATCAACACATCGACGAGGCCACCGAGCGCGCGCATATCGCGCAGGCCATCGCCTTGCACACACGCGTTACCGGCAGCCGTCCACTGGGCTGGTACCAGGGCCGCACCAGCCCCAACACCGCACGGCTGATCGCCGAAGAAGGCGGCTTTGTCTACGACGCCGACAGCTATGCCGACGATGTGCCGTATTACGACGCCCGCCACGGCCGCACGCAGTTGATCGTGCCTTACACGCTGGATGCCAACGACATGAAATTCGTCGCCTATAACGGCTTTGCCGATGGCGAGCCGTTCTTTCGCTATCTGCGCGACAGCTTCGAGCAGCTGCGCAGCGAAGGTGGGCGCATGCTGTCGATCGGCCTGCACGGGCGCATCGTCGGCAAACCGGCGCGCGCCGCGGCCCTGGCGCGTTTTGTCGATCACGTACTGGCCAGCGGCGATGCATGGGTGGCGCGGCGCATCGATATCGCGCGCCACTGGCTGCAGGTGCATCCGGCATGAGCATCGACACCGCCGACATCGACCTGCCCGAGGTGATCGCGCAAGTGACCGCCGCCTTCCATACCTACGAACAGGCCCTGATGGACGACGACATCGCCGCGATGGATGCGCTGTTC
Organism: Xanthomonas sp. 10-10; assembly: GCF_040182365.1. NCBI lineage: Bacteria > Pseudomonadati > Pseudomonadota > Gammaproteobacteria > Lysobacterales > Lysobacteraceae > Xanthomonas > Xanthomonas sp. 10-10. Next base: position 474,797 of record NZ_CP144460.1, on the reverse strand, counting down.
CACCCCGCACCCAGCACGGTGCGCTACGGCGTGGGCGAAGTGCTGTACGGCATCGATGCGATCCGCGCGTTTCGCATCGGCCGCGGCGGTTCGCCACAGCGCCAGCTCGCACATGTGGAAGTGCATGGCTTCGGCCACGACTTCGCCACCACGCACGCAGAGTTCGTTCGCGACGGCAGCAGCGCGCGCGGCCGCCAGAGCCAGAGCTGGGTGCGTTTTGCCGACGGCTGGAAAGTGGTGGCCGCGCATGTCTCGCTGCAAGGGACGCATGCATGAGCGTGATCGACGACAGCGTGCTGGACGATGCTGCCTTCGTGGCGCGCTACCGCGAGCTGTTCGAGCATTCGCCGTGGGTGGTCGAACGCGCTGCGAGGCGGCGCCCGTTCGCCGATGTGTACCGCGGGCTGATGCAGGTGGTGTTCGACGCGTCGCAGGAAGACCAGCTTGCGTTGATCCGCGCACATCCGGAGCTGGCCGGCAAGGCGGCGATCGACCGCACGCTCACCGCCGCATCGGCAGCCGAGCAGGCATCGGCAGGTCTGGACCGGTTGAGCGAGGACGAATTCAAGCGCTTCCATGCGCTCAACCGGGCCTATCGCCAGCGCTTCGGTTTTCCGTTCGTGATCTGCGTACGGCTGCACGACAAGGCCGGCATCCTGGCCGCGCTGGAGCGCCGCCTGGATGCCGCGCGCGACGCCGAGATCGCCACCGCTCTCGCCGAGATCGGCAAGATCGTCCACCTGCGCCTGGAGGCACTGCCATGAGCCTGGCCCAACTCGAACGCGAGCTCGCCCGCGACCTGCAGCATCTGGCCCATGGCGGCGAGGCCTGGGTGCAACCGCGCGTGCATCCGGCAGGGCACGTGTACGACGTGGTGATCGTCGGCGCCGGCCAGAGCGGCCTGGGCGCGGCATTCGCGCTGCAACGCGAGCGCGTGCACAACGTCCTGGTCATCGACGAAAACCCCGCCGGGCAGGAAGGCCCGTGGGTGACGTACGCACGCATGCAGACGCTGCGCACGCCCAAGCAGATCACCTCGATCGACCTGGGCGTGCCCTCGCTGACCTTCCGCGCCTGGTGGGAGGCGCAACACGGCAGCGCCGCCTGGGATGCGCTGGACAAGATTCCGCGCGGCAGCTGGATGGACTATCTGCGCTGGTACCGCGCGGCGCTGCGGCTGCCGGTACGCAACGCCACGCAACTGGCGCGCGTCGAACCCGACATCGCGCCCGGCATCCACCGTTTGCATCTGACGATGGGCGCGCCGCTGCTGACGCGCAAGCTGATCCTGGCCACCGGCATCCAGGGCGGTGGCCAGTGGGTGGTGCCGGAGTGGATCGGCCGTGCCCTGCCCACCCACCGCTACGCACACACATCGAGCCACATCGACTTTGCCGCATTGGCCGGCAAGCGTGTGGGCATCCTGGGCGGCGGCGCTTCGGCGTTCGACAACGCCTGTTTCGCGCTGGACCAAGGTGTCGCCAGTGCCGAGGTGTTCGTGCGTCGCAGCGAGCTGCCGCGTATCAACCCGTTCCGCCACATGGAGCAGGCCGGCATCATTCCGCGGTTCCTGACCCTGCCCGATGCAGACAAGTACCGGATGATGGCCAGCTTCTTCGCACACAACCAACCGCCCACCAACGACACCTTCCAGCGCGCCTGCGCCCATGCCGGCTTTGCGCTGCATCTGGGTGCGCCGTGGCTGGAGGTGGCCGAGCGCGATGGCGCGGTGGTGGTACGCACCCCGCACGGCGAACACCGCTTCGATTTCCTTGCCATCGCCACCGGCCTGGTCACCGACCCGCAGCTGCGCCCGGAACTGGCCGCACTGTCCGGGCGCATCGCCTGCTGGGCCGACCGCTACCAGCCACCACCGGGACAGGCCAATGCGGTGCTGGATGCGCATCCCTACCTGGGGCCGGGCTTCGAGCTGCTGCCGCGCACGCCCGATGACGCCGCACTGCTGCACGGCGTGTTCGCCTTCAATTATTCCGCGTTGATCAACCACGGCCCCTCGGCGGCGGCGCTGTCCGGGCTCAAGGTGGCGTTGCCACGGCTGGCGCGCGCGGTAGCGGACCAACTGTTTCTGGACGACCGCCAGGCCATCGTCGATAGCTATCTGGCCTACGACCAACCCGAATTCGTCGGCCAGTGGCCGCAACCGACCCAGGCGGTGGCATGAGCACGCTGTCCACCCACGTGCTGGACACCGCGCTGGGCCGCCCGGCGGGCGGCGTGCCGCTGCGCCTGTTCGCCGGCGACACGCTACGCCTGGAAGCGGTCACCAACCACGACGGGCGCTGCCCGGCGCTGGCGGCCCTGGTCCTGTCGCCGGGCCGCTACCGGCTGGAATTCGATGTCGCCTGCTACTGGCGCGCCATCGGTACCGCGCTGGCCGACCCGCCGTTCCTGGAACAGGTACCCATCGCCTTCGGCATCGCCGACGACGGCCACTACCACGTGCCGCTGCTGCTCTCGCCCTATGGGTATTCCACCTACCGCGGCAGCTGAGCCCAGGCATGCCGGGGCCAGGCGGCCCGACCGCAAACAATCCTGCAGCGGGGCGCTAGCCCAGCCCGCGCTGTCCGCCGCGCAGCCTCCACCGTGGCCGCTGCAGCCAGCGCTGTCGTAGATACGGTCGCCATCGGAGGCGCGGCCGGTGTCAGCACACGCCCGACTTCTGCTCGCGCCCGTAGAATGGCCGCTTTCCGGCACCGCGCCGGGGCCCCGGAATTGTCATGATCCACAACGATGTACTGCGCAGCATCCGCTACATGCTCGACCTCAGCGACGACAAGGTAGTGGAGATCACCCACCTGGCCGACCCGGAGTTCGCGCTCGACAAGCCGCAGGTACAGGCCTGGCTGAAGAAGGAAGACGAGCCCGGTTTCGAGCCCTGCACCGATGCGATGCTGGCGCGCTTTCTCGACGGCCTGGTACTGCGCTTCCGCGGCCGCGACGACAGCCAGCCGGCACGCCCGCTGGAAGCGCGCGTCGGTAACAACCTGGTCCTGAAGAAACTGCGCGTGGCCTTCGAACTGAAGGACGTGGACATGCATGCCATCTTCGCCGGCGCCGGTTTCCCGCTGTCCAAGCCGGAGCTGTCGGCGCTGTTCCGCCAGCCCGGCCACAAGAACTTCCGCCCCTGCGGGGACCAGTTGCTGCGCGCCTTCCTCAAAGGGCTGACTGCCCGGGTGCGCGAAGCGGGTTGATGTCTGGGTGGTGAGATTGGTCTGATCCGGTCGTCTGCCGCGTGTCACGAGCATCGCCTGGCGTGCGCAATTTGAAGTCCTTCAACAACGGCGGAGTAGTGCGGAACAGCCGGCCCTGCTCCTGTCTGTTATCCCGCTGTCATCGCAACCAGTTGGACAACACGGATAGATCAGTTGCAGAGCGGCTGATCTGCGGTTTGGCTACAGGGCCCTTGCCCGCCCACCATCGCGGGACACGCCGCAAGTACGTCCCTGTAGGCTCTTACGCGGCATCCATGCCGCGTAAGGTCCCGCGACGGTGGGCGGGCAAGGACCAGTCGAGATGGTCGGTGTGCATAGTGCAAGCAATGCAGGACGTTCTTCTGGTTGGCTAGCTATCGTGTCGTTCTGCGACCCGCACCGGCAAGCCCACGCAACTTGCGAGACGCTCAGCTTTTTACCCGGCGACCGACTAACTCTCTGGCGCGGTGCCCCCACCGCTCGCGGGACCGTGTGGCGGCATGGATGCCGCCACCGAGCCTACACGGACGTACTTGCGGCGTGTCCCGCGAGCGGTGAGGGCACTGCGCCCTCGACCAACCAGCGACCAACTAGACGTTTGACCTAGCTTTTGGCTGCATCTAAACGCATGGCGTGCATCTTTACTCGTGGTCCTGTCTCACGCCGCAGCCGCCAACCGCGGCCGGCGTGCATCCAGGCGGAACACCGACACCGCCTCGCTCAGTTCCACCGCCTGCTCTTCCATCGCACGTGCGGCCGCCGAGGCTTCTTCCACCAGCGCGGCATTGCGCTGGGTGGTCTCGTCCATGTCGTTGACGGTACGCGCCACCTGCTCGATGCCCGACGACTGCTCGCGCGAAGCGGCGGAAATCTCGGCGATCAACGTGGTGACCTGCTGCACCGATTGCACGATGTCCTGCATCGTGCGCCCGGCCTGATCCACGCGTGCGCTCCCGCGCGCCACGCTCTCCACCGACGCATCGATCAACTGCTTGACCTCCTTGGCCGCCCCGGCCGAGCGCTGCGCCAGCGCGCGCACCTCGGAGGCCACCACCGCAAAGCCGCGGCCCTGTTCGCCGGCGCGCGCCGCTTCTACTGCCGCATTCAACGCAAGGATATTGGTCTGGAACGCAATGCCGTCGATGACGCTGATGATCTCGGCGATCTTCTTCGACGACACTTCGATCTCGCCCATGGTATCGACCACGCTGGCGACCACCTCGCCACCACGCCCGGCGATGTCGGCAGCAGCCTGCGCACCACGGCTGGCCTGCTGCGCGGTGTCGGCGTTCTGCCGCACGGTGGAGGTGAGCTCTTCCATCGAGGCGGCGGTTTCTTCCAGATTGGCAGCTTGTTGTTCGGTGCGTTGCGCCAGATCGCTGTTGCCGGCGGCGATCTCTGCCGAGGCGGTGCGAATGGTCTGCGCGGCCAGGGTGATATCGCCAACGATATCGGTCAGGCGCTGCACGGTGGCGTTGGCATCGTCGCGCATGCGCGCAAACACGCCCTGCTGGTTGCCGTGCATGCGCGCGGTCAGATCGCCATCGGCAATGGCCTTGAGCAGCTGCGACAACTCGGCCAGATTCTGGTCCACGTTCTGCATCAGGCCATTGAGGCCCTCGACCATGCCGCGGAATTCGAATTTATAGGCATCGGCATTGCCGCGGGTGGCGAAGTCGCCGGCAGCGGCGGCATCCACCAAACCACGGATCTCGCCGTTGATGGCGGCCAGGTTGCGCTTGGTGGTGTCCATCGCATCGGTGATCTGGGCCTTTTCGCCCGGCAGGCGCGGCATGTCCACCGACATGTCGCCCACCGCGTAATGCTGCATGACCTGCAACATCGTGCCGATCAGGCCCACCTGCGCGCCGATCAATCCGTTGGTGTCATCGACCATGCGGCCGTAAGCACCCGGAAAGGCCTGCGCATCCATGCGGTAGCTCATCTGCCCGGCTTCGTGGCGCTGCGCCATGTCCGCCTGCGCGCTGGAGACATCGGCGAGCGTATTGACCACCTGCCCCATCGCCTGGCCGAGCAGGCCGATCTCGTCGCGATTGCTGACCGCAGCGTGCGCGGACAGATCGCCGGCCGCCACCAGGCGTGCCGCACGCGCAACGTTTTCGATTGGGCGCACGATCGAGCGCCGGATCCACCACCCCAACACCGCCACCAGACAGAGCGCGGCAGCAATGGTGGCCAGTGCCGAATACACCAGCATGCGCTGCGCCGATTGCGAACTTGCAAGGACGGCGGCATCGGCCAACGCCTTGCTGCGCGCGACCAGTGCCTCCAGCGTGTGGCTGGGTGCGCGGTCCTTGCCCTTGACCAGCTGGTCGCCCACCTGGGTGTCGTAGCCGGACGCGGCGAACTTGCCCAACGCCGCTTCGTAGCTGGTCTGCAGTTCCAGATGCGCCTTGGCGAAGTCCTGCGCCAACGCACGCGCCTGCGGATCGGCCAGCGCACCCGCCAACGTCCGGACACTGGCCTGCACGCTCTTGCCTTTGTCGCGGAAGGCGGTCAGATGCTTGTCGAGCAGTGCGGGGTCGCGGCCACGGATCAGCACGTTCTTCCATTCCTGCACCTGCAGGCGGAAATCGCGGGTGAGTTCTTCGCTGGCCGAGGCCTGCGCCACTTCCACCGGCACCTTGCCGGACAGGCTCAGCCAGGCAGAGCCCAGACCGCCAAGTGCACATAACAGGATGATCGACAGACCAAGCGCAAGGGCGCCCAGCAGCTTGCTTTGCAGACTGACAAAACGCGGGGATGGGGTGGACATGATCAATCCGGTGACGGGTTCATCCGGGTTATCGACGCCAGCCATGCACTCTGAAGCATGCAAGCCTCCTGCATTTGCCCTCGTCCGACCCTCTGCGCGGCGGCCGAGCGGACGCTACCGGATCCGCCGGGTGACGCACACCCCCGGGCACGCGCAGCTCTCGGTTGGCAGCGCGTCCCGACCTGCAAGCACCGCCGGCAATCCCGGCTGGTGCGTCGCCAACGGACCCGGCGCCATTCCCCGACAGGCTTCACCTCCCTCCCCGACCATCGCACCGGCGCGAGCAGGCCCGTATCCTTGCCGCGCATGACTGAGCCTGTCTTCCCCATCGCCCCACTGTTACCGCAGATCCGCGACAGCCTCGCCGCCCATCCGCGGCTGGTGCTCGAAGCCCCGCCCGGCGCCGGCAAGACCACCCAGGTGCCACTGGCACTGCTGGATGCGCCCTGGCTGGCCGGTCGCAGCATCGTGATGCTGGAACCGCGCCGGGTGGCCGCGCGCAGCGCTGCGCTGTTCATGGCGCGCCAGTTGGGCGAGCCGGTCGGCGAGACGGTGGGCTACCGCATCCGCTTCGAAAACAAGACCTCGGCGCGCACCCGGATCGAAGTGGTCACCGAAGGCATCCTGACTCGCATGATCCAGGACGACCCGATGCTGGAACGCGTGGGCGCGCTGCTGTTCGACGAGTTTCACGAACGCCATCTGGCCGGCGATCTGGGCCTGGCATTGGCCCTGGACGTGCAGGCGCAGGTGCGCGATGACCTGCGCATCGTGGCGATGTCGGCCACGCTCGATGGCGAGCGGCTGGCCGGCTTTCTGGATGCGCCGCGCCTGAGCAGTGCCGGGCGCAGTTTTCCGGTGGAGATCGCGCATTTCCCCGCGCGCCGCGACGAAGCGCTGGAACCGCAGACGCGGCGTGCGGTGGAGCATGCCCTGCTCACCCATCCCGGCGATGTGCTGGTGTTCCTGCCCGGCCAGCGCGAGATCGCGCGGGTGCAAGCCGCCTTGCTCGATGTCCTGGACCCGACCATCCAGGTGCTGCCCTTGCACGGCGAGTTGTCGGTGGACGCGCAGAGCCAGGTGCTGCAGCCGGATGCGCAGGGCCGCCGCCACGTGGTGCTGGCCACCAACGTGGCCGAATCGTCGGTGACCTTGCCCGGCGTGCGCGTGGTGATCGACAGCGGCCAGGCGCGCGAACCGCACTACGATCCCAACAGCGGCTTTTCACGGTTGGATGTGGCCACCATCGCGCAGGCGTCGGCCGACCAGCGTGCCGGCCGCGCCGGCCGCGTGGCAAGCGGCTGGGCATACCGGCTATGGCCGCAATCGCAGCGGCTGGAACCGCAACGGCGCGCCGAGATCACCCAGGTGGAACTGGCTGGCCTGGCGCTGGAGCTGGCGGCCTGGGGCAGCGATGCGCTGCGCTTTGTGGATGACCCGCCCACCGGCGCGCTGGCGGCCGCACGCGAATTACTGCAACGGCTGGGCGCGCTCAGCGACAGCGGCGGCATCACCGCGCTGGGCCGCCGCATGCTGGCGCTGGGCACGCATCCGCGTCTGGCGGCGATGCTTGCGCAGGCCGGCGAGGCAACGGGCCTGGCCCTGGCCTGCGATCTGGCCGCACTGCTGGAGGCGCGCGATCCGCTGCGCCAGGGCGGCGATGGCCTTGCCGCGCGCTGGCGTGCCCTGGCCGCATTCCGCCAGGGCCGCAGCGCGCCCGACGCCAACCGCGGCGGCCTGGCTGCCATCGATAGCGCCGCCAAACAATGGCGACGCCGGCTGCGCTGCGACTGCGCCCCGCCCACGAGCGTGGAGGCGCACGCGCTGGGTGACCTGCTCGCGCATGCCTTCCCCGACCGCATCGCCGCACGCCACCCGGCCGACCCGTTGCGCTACCTGCTCGCCAATGGCCGCAGCGCGCGTCTGTTCGACCACAGCGACCTGCGCGGCGAACCCTGGCTGGTCGCCAGCGAGCTGCGCTACGAAGCCAAGGATGCCTTGCTGTTGCGGGCAGCTCCGGTGGACGAGGCCTATCTGCGCCGCAGCCTGCCAGAGCGCTTCGTGCAGCAGGACGTGGTGCAGTGGGACGCCGACAAGCGCGCCCTGGTCGCGCGCCGGCAATCCAGCTTCGACCGCATCGTGCTCGACAGCCGCCCCGCCGGCCGCGTCGACCCCGCGCAGGCGGCCGGCGCACTGACCGAGGCAGTGCGCCAACTCGGCCTGGACGCCCTGCCCTGGACCGAGACCCTGCAGCAATGGCGCGCCCGTGTGCTGTCGCTGCGGGTGTGGATGCCGGAGCTGGAGCTCCCCGATCTCTCCGATGCCGCGCTGCTCGCCTCCTTGGATGCCTGGCTGCGTCCGGCCTTCGCCGGCAAGACCCGGCTCGACGCGCTGGACGAATCCAGCCTGGGCGAAGCGCTCAAGGGCGCGCTGCCGTGGGAGCGCCGCCAGGCCATCGACCGCCATGCCCCCACCCGCATCAGCGTGCCATCGGGCATGGAGCGGCAGATCAGCTACGCACTCGACCACGCCCAGCAACCGCTGCCGCCGGTCCTGGCGGTCAAGCTGCAGGAACTGTTCGGTCTGGCCGAAACCCCGCGTATCGCCGACGGCCGCATTCCGCTGACCCTGCACCTGCTCTCGCCCGGCGGCCGCCCGCTGCAGGTCACGCAGGATCTGAAGAGTTTCTGGGTCAATACCTACCCTGACGTCAAAAAAGAGATGAAGGGGCGGTATCCCAGACATCCGTGGCCCGACGACCCCTGGACTGCGATGGCAACCCATCGGGCAAAACCTCGTGGCACCTGACGACTCCCGGCCCGCGGCGGCGGTGGAGCATTACAGCGATTCAACGGCTGCTGCGGCGCGGCCCGACGACCCCTGGACTGCGATGGCAACCCATCGGGCAAAACCTCGTGGCACCTGACGACTCCCGGCCCGCGGCGGCGGTGAAGCACGACAGCGATTCAACGGCTGCTGCGGCGCGGCCCGACGACCCCTGGACTGCGATGGCAACCCATCGGGCAAAACCTCGTGGCACCTGATCAATCCCGGCCCGCGGCGGCGGTGGAGCACGGCTGGAATTCAACGGCTGCGGCGGCGCGGCTCGCGGCGGTGGTGGAGCATTACAGGGATTCAACGGCTGCTGCGGCGCGGCCCGCGGCGGCGGTGAAGCATTACAGGGATTCAACGGCTGCTGCGGCGCGGCCCGCGGCGGCGGTAAAGCATGGCTGGAATTCAACGGCTGCTGCGGCGCGCTTCGCTCGTACCCTCATCCGCCCTTCGGCCACCTTCTCCCGGCGGGAGAAGGGAGACTTACACGCGCATCGAATCTGTTTTACCGCTCCCCATCTGTTTTACCGCTGCCCGGACTTCTGCGCATAAAGCGCGGCGCAACACTCCTTAACCGCAACCCAAACGAGCCCTGCCACCGCTAACACCGTCTATACGCATCAGCCTACACACTGCGGTCCACGTACTCAGAAAGGAAACGCCTCCAATGAGCAAGCTGACTGTGATCACCGAACGCGCCCTGGAGCGTGCCCTGGAACTGGCCGGCACTGCCGGTGACCAACTGCGTCATGCCGCGTCCAGTGCGGGCGACCAGGCACGTAGCGCCGGCAGCAGCCTGCGTCATTTCGGTCCGGGCGCCAGCGAGTGGCTGAAGACCGGCGTGGCACTGGGCGCCGTTCGCAGCGGCGGCAAGGCGGCCAGCAAGCTGGTCAAGCGCAACCCGGCCATCACCGTGGCGGCGGCTGTCGCCGGCCTGGGCCTGATCGGCTATGCGGTGTACCGCAAGCGCCAGCGCGATCAGCAGGTGCTCGGCGGCAATGTGCACCGTCTGGATCGCGAACACGCCAGCAATGCCAATGCACGTCGCGCTGCCTACCAGCGGCGCGCTGCAGTGACCCCGAGCGACGGCGTCGAATAAGACGACGGCTCCGCCAAACAGGCGGATCGCAGTGCACGCCACGACGCCACGGCCTTCCGCCGTGGCGTTGTCGTTTGTGGGCAGGCAGTACACATCGCTGCATGGCATTGAGCCGCACGGCAACGCACTGCGTTGCCAGATCGCTACGCCGCTGTCGCGCAGCCAATAGAACCCTTGCGCCGACCACTAGGCAGGCACGACCAATGCTCGGCACGCAGGGCCAACCGTACAAGCCGGCTCCAGGTGCGCCATCCACACCCAGCCGAGAGCGGCTCGCTGCGTTTTGCCAGCGGCCCTTTCAAAGATGCATGCAACCGCCGCAGTTCGATCGCATCGCCGACGCTTGCATCATTGCGCCATCGACCTGATCGCCATAACGCAGCGCTATCTGCGCATACCGCGTCCCGGTCGCGGGCGCGGCGTGTCATCCGCACGCCACTGGCCGGGCGCAAGCCCATCCACGCTCCAGTCGCCGATCGCCACCCGCACCAGACGCAAGGTCGGCAGACCGACCGACGCCGTCATCCGGCGCACCTGACGATTGCGGCCTTCGCTGATCTGCAGTTCCAGCCAGGCATCGGGCACGGTCTTGCGCACACGCACCGGAGGATTGCGCGGCCACAGCGTGGGCGCAGGGTCGAGCGTGCGCACCGTTGCCGGCCGGGTCGGGCCATCGTTGAGCAGCACGCCATCGCGCAGCGCCTGCAGCTGTGCCTCCTGCGGCTCGCCTTCCACCTGCACCCAGTACGTCTTGGGCTGCTTGTGCCGCGGGTCGGTGAGCCGATGCGCCAATGCACCATCGTCGGTGAGCAACAACAACCCTTCGCTGTCGTGATCCAGGCGTCCCGCCGCGTACACGTCCGGCGGCAGGCCGAACTCGGCCAACGTGCGCTTGGGCGGCTGCGAGCGGTCGCTGAATTGCGACAACACGCCATAGGGTTTGTTCAACAGCACCAACATGGACGGACCTGTGACAGGGGGAGCGCTGCGCGGCGACCGCCGCGCGTGGCTGTGCAGCGTAGCCAGGATGCCTGCAGCCCGCCATGCAATGACGGGCCTGCGGCATCGCACGAAAACAACGGGCCGCTCGGGTGTGCAGATCACAGCATGCTCAGCGGCAACGTCTGCCACGCATCGCGCACTGGTGTTGAAGCGCGCGTAAACCCTGCGTTGCATGCTTGCGCCGCCTGACATGCATCCAACTGCGCGGTGCTTGAAAGGCATACACGCACAACCGCTGCATGCCGGCCGCAGCTGCGCCGGCATGCAGGCACACGCTTACTGCTTGACGAACTTCAACGTCATGCGGTCGCTCTCGCCGATGGCCTTGTACTTGGCATCGTCGGCCGCGTCATGGCTGTTGCTCGGCGGCAACGTCCACACCCCGCCCGGGTAGTCCTTGGTGTCGCGCGGGTTGGCGTTGAGCTCGCTCTTGCCGGCCAGCTTGAAGCCGGCCGCTTCGGCCATCGCGATCACCTGCGCCTGGCCGACATAGCCGCTCTTGTCGTCGGCCGGCACGTCGGTCTTGGCGCGGTGTTCGACCACGCCCAGCACGCCGCCGGGCTTGAGCACCTTGTAGAAGCCGGCAAACATCGCCTCGGCATTGCCGGCCATGCGCCAGTTGTGCACGTTACGGAAGGTCAGCACCAGGTCGGCCGAGTTGTCCACGCCGAACGACGGCGACTTGGGCACATAGGACACGAACGACGGCTTGCCATATATCTCGGGCTTGGCCTGCAATTTCTTTTCCAGCTCGTCGCGCGCACGCTGGGCGTAATCGCGGCTACGGCCTTCGGGTGCCGATACCGGGTCGACCACCGCTGCCACGTACTTGCCCTTCTGGCGCAGATACGGCGCCAGGATTTCCGAATACCAGCCGCCGCCGGGCGTGATTTCGATGACGGTCTGGGTCGGCTTGATGCCGAAGAACGCCAGCGTCTGGCCGGGGTGGCGGTACTGGTCGCGCTGCACGTACACGCGGTCGCGCCAGGTGCCGTTGATGGCCGCCTGCAGCGCCGCATCGGGCGCCGGCAGGCTTGCGCTGTCGGCCGGCTTCATCGCCATCGCCAGCGGCGCACTCATCGCCACCATGACACTCATCACACACGCACAGGCCAGCTTGTTGCGGATCATCGCAGCGCCCTCTTCCGGGTAAAAGTAGCGCGAGCCTAGCATGCGGCCCGGGGCCTGCCATGTGCCCGAATCGCGGCGCTCAGCCCTGGTTCGCATCGCCGTGCAGCATCCAGATGTTCATATCCTGTGAGCCGATGGACACGATCGACGGAACGCTGAATCCACATCGATGTCACACGCATGATCGGTGCGCATGACTATCCTGTCGGCAGTTCGAATCAGGAGCTTCCATGATGACTCACCCACGCGCACTGGGCCGCTCCGGCCTGCAGGTTCAACCGATCGTCTTCGGCGGCAATGTCTTCGGCTGGAGCGCCGACGAGGCGACCTCCTTCGCCTTGCTGGATGCGTTCGTCGATGCCGGCTTCAATCTGATCGACACCGCCGATGCGTATTCGGGTTGGGTGCCGGGCAATCGCGGCGGCGAGTCGGAAACCATCATCGGACGTTGGCTTGCCCGCAGCGGCAAGCGCGACAAGGTGCTGATCGCCACCAAGGTCGCCAAGTGGAGCGAGCATCCCGGCCTGTCGCCGGAGAACATCGCAGCGGCGGTGGAAGATTCGCTGTCCCGTCTGCAGACCGATGTCATCGATCTGTACCAGGCGCACGAAGACGACGAGTCCATTCCGCTGGAAGCCACGCTGGCTGCGTTCGGCCGCCTGATCGAACAAGGCAAGGTGCGCGCGATCGGCGCCTCCAATTACAGCGCTGCGCGCCTGCGCGATGCGCTGGATATTTCCGAGCAGTACGCGCTGCCGCGCTACGAAAGCCTGCAACCCGAATACAACCTCTACGACCGCACCGGCTTTGAGGCCGAACTGGAACCGCTGGTACGCGAACGCGGCCTGGGCGTGATCAGTTACTACTCGCTGGCCAGCGGCTTTCTGACCGGCAAGTACCGCAGCGCCGACGATGCCGGCAAGAGCAGCGCGCGCGGCGCCTCGGTGGTGAAGCAGTACGTCAACCCGCGTGGGCTGCGCATCTTGCAGGCATTGGACGATCTGGCCGCGACCCACAACGCCACGCCGGCGCAGATCGCGCTGGCCTGGTTGATCGCACGCCCCAGCCTCACCGCGCCGATCGTCAGCGCCACCAGCGTGACCCAGCTGCACGACGTGCTGGCTGCCGCGCAGCTGTCGCTGAGCGACGCGCAGATTGCGCAACTCGATGGTGCGAGCGCGCCGGAGCCGGCCGCAGCGTAACGCCGCAGCAGCGCAGCAGCGATTCATTCACTCATTCGCGCAGCCACTGCGGTGGCTGTGTTCCCTCGGCCGCGCACGCGCGGCTCCCCTGCGAGGATCTTCCGCATGACATCGATCACCAACCGCCGCATCGTGCTGGCATCGCGCCCGCATGGCGAACCCAACGCGGCCAACTTCCGTATCGAAGAAGCCCCCCTGCCGCCCACCGGACACGAGCAGATTCTGGTGCGCAACCGTTTCCTTTCGCTGGACCCGTACATGCGCGGTCGCATGGACGACGGCCCGTCGTATGCGGCGCCCGTGGCGATCGATGCGGTGATGGAAGGCGGCACCATCGGCGAAGTGGTGCAGTCGCATCATGCCGACTATCAGCCCGGCGACCTGCTGGTGCTGCACGGCGGCTGGCAGACCTACAGCCTGATCACCCCGACGACGCCGCTACGCAAATTGCCCAAGGACGACAGCCTGCCGCTGAGCACTGCGCTCGGGGTCTACGGCATGCCCGGCTTTACCGCCTATGCCGGCCTGCATGAGATCGGCAAGCCGCAGCCCGGCGAAACGCTGGTGGTGGCAGCGGCCAGCGGTCCGGTTGGCGCGACGGTGGCGCAGTTGGCGCGTCTGCAAGGCTTGCGCGTGGTGGCCATCGCCGGTGGCGAAGAAAAGGTGCGCTACCTGCGCGAATCGTTGAAGGTGGATGTGGCACTGGATCATCGTGCCGACGACTTTGCCGCGCAGTTGCGCGCCGCCACACCCGACGGCATCGATATCTATTTCGAAAATGTCGGCGGCAAGGTATTCGATGCGGTGCTGCCGCAACTCAACGACTTTGCGCGCATTCCGGTCTGCGGCGTGATCGCGACCTACAACAGCCGTGGCCAGGCACTGCCCGGTCCCGATCGCCTGCCGGACTTCATGGGCCAGGTATTGCGCAAGCGGCTGACCGTGCGCGGCTTCATCCAGCACGATTTCATCCGCTTGATGCCGGCGTTTCTGCGCGAAATGGGCCAGTGGCTGCGCGAGGACCGCATCCAGTATCGCGAGCATCTGCTGCACGGGCTCGATGCCGCACCGCAGGGGCTGATCAGCCTGTTGCGCGGCGAAAACTTCGGCAAGGCCGTCGTCGCACTCGACTGACCAATTCGCAGCGCTCCACCGGCTCTTACGATTCCCCCATTCCCCATTCCCCATTCCCAAAAGGAACACAATGACTGTCCCCGCATTCGGCCTCGGCACTTTCCGTCTCAAGGACCAGGTCGTCATCGACTCGGTGCGCAACGCGCTGGCGTTGGGATATCGCGCGATCGATACCGCACAGATCTACGACAACGAAGCCCAGGTTGGCCACGCGATCAGCGCCTCGGACGTGCCGCGCGACCAGTTGTACCTGACCACCAAGATCTGGGTCGACCGGTTCAGCCGCGACACGCTGCAGCCCAGCCTGCAGGAAAGCCTGCGCAAGCTGGGTACCGACCATGTTGACCTCACCCTGATCCATTGGCCCTCGCCGAAGGATCAGGTGCCGATGCGCGAGTACCTGGAAGCCTTGGCGGAGGCCAAGCAGCAGGGCCTGACGCGTGCGATTGGCGTGTCCAACTTCACCATTGCCCTGATCAAGCAGGCCATCGAGATCCTGGGGGCCGACGCGATTGCCACCAACCAGATCGAAGTGCACCCCTACCTGCAGAACCGCCCGTTGATCGGCTTCCTGCGCGAGCAGGGCATCCATGTCACCTCCTACATGACGCTGGCCGTGGGCGAGGTGCTGAAGGACCCGGTGATCGTGGCCATTGCCGCACGCCACAACGCCACCCCGGCGCAGGTGACGCTGGCCTGGGCGTTGCAGCAGGGATATTCGGTGATTCCCTCATCGACCAAGCGGGCCAATCTGGAAAGCAATCTGAAGGCGCAGGAGCTGCGTCTGAGCGAGCAGGACATGGGCGAGATCGCCACGCTCGACCGCGGGCAGCGGCTGGCCAACCCGCACGCCATCGCACCCGACTGGGACTGATGGCGCACCGACGTATGCAGCAGCAGGCTGGGAGCGGCTAACCGGACGACCGCACTCGCCGTCAGGCGGGCGCAGCCGTTACTCGGTGCGGCTGGGACCATGCGTCCGCTTCGTTTCCGAATGCACCATCCAAACCCGCACGGCGACTGCCATCAGGTTCTAGCCACCTCTAGCGCTGCATTCCACCAGCACGCGACGACCGCTCGTCGTCGCGTGCTGGTGAGCGGCCAGCGGCGCTGCTACGGTGCCCGCACAGGGGGGTAGCCCGGTCACGGAGTCCTACCCATGCTTAGTGCAGCCGTTCTGACCCGCAGCAGCGTCAATGTCGACGCAGAGCTCGCCTACTGGCGCGACGCCCATGCCGAAGGGCATCTGGGCGGTTACGCGTTTGCCGATTACGCCCGCGTGCTGATGTTGGGTTACGGCATCTATCTTGCGTATCCGCGCGCAACCGAAGCGCAGTTGTACCGTGTGTTGCAGGATGCGTACTACCAGGACCAACCGATGCTGTCGGTGCCATGGGACCAGGCACGCTGGATCGTGCGACACGCCTGGCAGCATTTGCGCGACGCGGGCATGCGGCACTGAGGGCACCTGCGCGTCTGGACAACGCGAGAACGATGCAGGCCGGAGGGCGACGCATCCCTATCGGGAAACGCTTGCTGGGTGCCGTGCGGAGCGCCGTTTGGTCACGACCAAGTGCACGCCATCGCGTTGCTCGATGGCAGCGGATGTCCTTCGCTCACCGCATCATAGGTGCTCGGGCGCCACGAACCAAGGGCCGATGTTTCAAGAGCGTACTGGCGCTACAACTTTCCAAGACATGTCGACTTTCCAAGACATGTCGAGGCGATAAGCCTGCTGGCCACACCAACGACACGCAGCATGCGCTGACCCGGACGCGGTGTTGCAAGCGCCCTGCGACGTGGCCCATCAATCCAGTAGACGCCGGCCGCGCAGCATCGCGCGGCAACCTGGACAGCAGTCAGTTCAACTGACCCATCGCCATCGCCTGCCGGTCGATACGGTGCTTTTCGGCCAGCGCCTGCATGCCTTGCAGCGTCGATGCGATCAGGCTCGCATAGCGCAACCGCCACAGGTTGGCGCGGTCGTCGTCGTCCTGCGTGCTGCCTAACCCGTCCAGCACCTGCGGCAGGCGGCGATCTGCCAGGGCGGAGGCGGCCAGGTAGGGCTTGGCCGGTGCGATCACGTCCACCGGTGCGCGCCAGTCGTTGGCGACATGGCGGGCAATGCCGGCCAGGTGCGACAGCTGATGCATGCCGATCAGGGTCTCATGCAGCATCTCGCGGCAGGCCCACTGCCACAGCGCCACCTTTTCCGAGGGGTCCTGGGCAATCTCGGTCAGCGCCAGGTCAACCTTTTCGATACGTGTGTCGAGCATTGCTGAGCTCCGATGCTGCTATGCAACATAATTCACACCATACGCCGTGAGAATCAAGTGAGCCAGTCGTTTGGATAGCGTCATCGCACCGATGCTCGACCCGGTTCACGCTTTGCCACGACCGCTGGTCGGACAGCGCGGGCGGCGCCTCGACTTCCTGCCCCTGTAGCCCGGGCACCGCTGCGTGATGCTGCAGTCCTAGCCAGTGGTCACCCCCATGCGCCTTGCCGTTCGCGTGCCGCTGCTTGCCTTGGCGACCTGCGCTGCGCGGGCCGGAACCGCCACGCCGCACTTGTCGTCGCGGCAGTGCGAGGCCAGCACCTATGCACGCACAAGGACGATGCGCCGGTGTCTGCCAGTGTGATTGCGACGGTGGCGCATTGAGCTCTGCGCCTGCGTGCTGGATGTGTCAGTCCAGGACCATCGCCTGATGCGCCATGTACTCGTCGTACGAGCCACGCGCTGGCGGGACATCGCTTACTGATCGACCGCGTTTAACGCGTTGCTGTCTAGCGCAGCAGCCAGTTGCGTAACGCATCGGACACTGCCTGCGGCTGTTCCAGCGGCGAGAGATGCCCGCACATCGGCAAACGCACCAGCTGCGCGTGTGGCGCAAGCGCCGCCATTTCTTCGTGCAAGGCCGGTGGCGTGATTGCATCGTCCTCGCCACAGCACCAGCACCGGCCCGCCGTAGGCGCGCAACACCGCGCGCCCGTCCTGGCGTTGCAGCCGGTTCTGGCGCAAGAACACCTCCACTCCCAGGCGCTGGGTCATGCCGCGCACACGCTCCAGCAAGGCCTCATCCTGCCAGCGCGAGGGATGCACGTAGTGCCGCATCAGGCGTTCGCCGAACCCGTGGAACGTGCTGCCGGCACGCACGCTGGCTTCCTGCGCACGTCGTTGCGCCACCCGCTCTGGCGCATCGGCACGCGCGGAAGTATCCAGCAGGGCCAACCGCTCCACCCGCTCCGGTGCGATGCGCAGGATCTCCTGCGCCACGTAACCGCCCAGCGAGAAACCGGCTAACGCAAATCGCGGCGGCAACCGGTCAAGCAGTTGCAGTGCCAACGCGCGCATGCTGTCGGCCCGGGTGAGATCGCCGACCACGCACTCGGCGATCCCGGCCAGCGCGGCACGCTGTGCATGCCAGAGCTCGGCATCGTTGAGCAGGCCGGGAAGCAGCAACAGCGTCGGGCGATCGGCGCTCATGCATACCCCTTGCCGCTCGATTCGAACGCGGCGATGTGGGAGGTCGTGGAAATCGTCATCGCCATAGTGTGCCGGGCGCCAGCTGCGCGCTCAAACCGCAATGCGCAGTCTGTGCAGGGACGGGCGATCCACGTGCCCTCGGCTGGAGTGTCCGCGCAGGAAGTTCGGTAGACCGCGTTGCGGTTGAAGGCAACCCAACCCACGGCGAGAGAGCTTCAAACGCACTACAAGCATGCAGACGTGAGGTCGCGCGCGATCAAGACATGCAGCGCGTTGCGCGGAGTGCAGGAAGCACACGCGCAGGAAGCACAAAGGAACGCGCACACGGATGCCCGATGCGGCTGCACCGGGCGTCTGTGCTGTGGCACTCAACCATCGCAAGAGAGTGTCAGTCCGCGCGCACATCGGTCCCGTTCACCGCACTATGACTGCGCAAGCTCTCTTGAAGGGGATGCACCGCTCGGACTCTGCGCTGACCAGCGCGTCATCGACAGATGCTGACGAACAACCGGTCAGCGGCCCCGGTTACCTGGCCAGATGCTGCTGCAACGCATCGCTCGCCTGGCCGATGGCGGTACGGACGGCCGGCACGTCGCTGAGCACATTGAGCAAGCCGTAATCGTGGATCAAGCCGTTGTAGCGGGTGACCGTGACAGCCACACCGGCCTGGTCCAGCTTGCGGCCGTAGGCTTCGCCTTCGTCGCGCAACACATCCAGCTCGGCGGTCTGGATCAAGGTGGGCGGCAGGCCCTTGAGCTGCTCAACGCCGGCCTGCAACGGCGAGGCATAGATCTCGCGGCGCTGCGTCGGGTCGGTGGTATAGCTATCCCAGAACCAACGCATCATGTTGCGGCTGAGGAAATAGCCCTGCTGGTACTGCTGGTAGGAATTGTTATCGAACGCGGCATCGGTCACCGGCCACAGCAGTACCTGGTAGCGGATCGCCGGCGTGCCGGCCGCCTTGGCCTGCAAGGCCACCGAGGTCGCCATGTTGCCACCCACGCTGTTGCCGACCACCGCCAGACGCGTGCCGTCCACGCCAAGTTCGGCACCGTGCTCGGCGACCCACTTGGTGGCCGCATAGGCCTGGTGGATGGCCACGGGATAACGCGCTTCCGGCGATGGGCTGTAGTCCACGTACACCGCCGCCGCGCCAGAGGCCCGCGCCAGATCGCGGATCAGCCGCTCATGGGTGGGAAAATCTCCCAATACCCAGCCGCCGCCGTGGAAGAACATGAACACCGGCAAGGTCTTGCCGGCGCTACCCGGCGGCTTGACCACCACCAGGCCGAGCGGCTTGCCGTCGACGGTGATGTTCTTGCGGGTGAGTTCGGCGGCCGGCAGCGTGGCGCCGGCCTGCGCGTCCACCAGGATCTTGCGGGCCTGCTGCGGGGTGAGCTGCTCCATCGGCGTGCCGCCAGCGGAGTTGAGCGCGTCCAGGAAGGCCTGGACCTTGGGTGAGGCGGCCGGTGCGCTGGAATCGGTCGGCGCGGCAAGCGCGCCGCCGATTGCCGACGCCAACGTGCCAACCAGCAGCAACGATGCGTAGGGTTTCATTGGGTGTCCGGCTGGATCAGGCCAACGTCAGGGTGACGTCGATATTGCCGCGGGTGGCATTGGAGTACGGGCAGACCTGGTGGGCCTTGTCGACCAGCGCCTGCAGGTCGGCCTTGTCCATGCCCGGCACGGCGACGCGCAGTTCGACCGCGATGCCGAAGCCGCCCGGAATCTGGCCGATGCCGACGCTGCTGTCGATGCTGACTTCGCCCGGCAGCTTGAGCTTGTCCTGCGCAGCCACGGCCTTCATCGCACCGATGAAGCAGGCCGCATAACCGGCAGCGAACAACTGCTCCGGGTTGGTGCCGTCTCCGCCAGCGCCGCCAAGCTCGCGCGGGGTGGACAGCTTGGCGTCCAGTGCGTTGTCCGAGGACACGGCACGGCCTTCGCGGCCGCCGGTGGCAGTGGCGTGGGCGGTATAGAGGATCTTTTCGGGTGAGGCCATGGTGGTTCTCCTGAGTGAGCGCAGTGCGCAGTGAATAAATTGTTGTCGATTAAATCGCGCGCTATTTGATGTCGAAGCGATTGGATGCAGGAACAGGCTTTATCCCGCACCCAAACTGGAGCGTAGCTTCTCCAGCTCCTGCTTGAGTTGACGCAGTTCGTCCAACGAGCAGGCCGAGGCGCAAAACACCTGCTCCGGCACGCGACCGGCCTTGTTGCGCAGCGCGCGCCCGGCATCGGTCAGCGCAATGATGACCTGGCGCTCGTCGCTGACGGCCCGCGTGCGGGTGACCAGTCCAGCGCTCTGCAACCGCTTGAGCAGCGGCGTCAGCGTGGCCGAATCCAGATACAGCCGCTCGCCGATCTCCGACACGCTGCGGCTGTCGGTTTCCCACAGCACCAGCATCACCAGGTACTGCGGATAGGTCAGGTCCAGATCCTTCAGCAGCCCGCGGTAGAGCTTGTGCATCGCCAGATTGGCCGAATACAGCGCAAAGCACAGCTGGTTGTCCAGCTGCAGCAAGGCGGTGGTGCGGTCGGCTGTGGTGGTGGCGGTGTCCATGGGCTGCACTTTATATAGCACGCTATTTAATTGCAAGCGATTTTTCAAAAACAGATGCGGTTGACCGTCAGGCCCCTGTCGCAGCACGACAACCGACACGGGGCCACCGCATCTGCAATGCCCCACTGACTCATCCGCTGCCGACGCGCGGCAGTCGGCAGGTGGGAGTGGATTGCGCACCGAAGATGGGGGGCCATGACGTGCCGATCTCAGGCATCGGTCCGCGCCGCGGCGGTGCAGTGTGGCTTGTTGGCAGCACCAGGTAGCCGGTGTCCGCTGCGCATCTGCTGCCATGGCCTCTCGGGCGAGCCCTGCGCATGACGCGCGTCGCCGCGGCGGCCGAGCACCCATGGCTCGGACCGGCGATCCGCGCCTGGACTCAGGTGAACTGGATAAAGAAATAGCCTGCGGTATCGCCCTCGCGCAGGACGTTGGCGCGATGCTCTGCGAACAGGTAGCCCATGCCGTCGGCAAAGAGGCCGTCATAGGCTGCATCGGTACGCCGCAACTGCGACTCGACGAACTGGGCAAGGAAATAGTGACGCGGGTGCTCGGCAATCGCGTCCTGCAGCCAGCACGGCCGACCCAGCTGCTTGCTCATCCCCGCCCCATTGTCGGCGTCGCCCAGCTCTTCGGCGTGATCGTGATCATCGAACGACTGCAGCCCCACGTAGTACCGCGGCAGCATCCCCGCGTCACAGGCCAGTTCCTGCGCGGCACGACGGTGCAACAGCACCTTGCTATGGACCGACGCGATGGTGTCCAGTTCGCCCTGCTGATGGATGGTGAACTTGCGCAACGCGGCCCGGCTGTAGCGGTCGCCTTGCCATTCGATCGCCGCGAACACCGTGACCGCCATGCCCTCGGGCAGCCAGGGGCTGGGCAGGAACAGGTCGGTCAGCATGACGATCGGCAGCATCGGTTGGTCGGTCGACGGGTCGCAGGGCCACAACGCCCTATCGTTCAACCATGCGCCACCGCCAAACTGGCCAAAACCGCCATCTTGGTCGGTGACGTTGATCTTGTAGCGCCCCGGCGCAGGGCGCGCGCGTGCGCTCACGCCCGATGTGCCGTCGCCAGATACTCGGCGCTTTGCATTTCGATCAAACGCGAAGCGGTGCGCTCGAAAGCACCGGCCAGGCGCTGCCCGCTGTACAGCGCCGGCGGTGCGTCCTGCGCGGTGCAGACCAGGTTGACATGGCGGTCGTAGAGCTCGTCGATCAGGTTGACGAAGCGCCGCGCGGCATCTTCATTCATGCGATCGAAATGCGGAATGCCGCCCAGCAGCACGGTGGTGAACTCGCGTGCGATCTCGATATAGTCCGCCGGGCCGCGCGGGCCTTCGCACAGCGAGGCGAAATCGAACCAGGCGATGCTCTTGCCACGTGCGCGCACCGCGATCTTGCGCGCCTCGATTTCGATATTGCCGCCGCGTGCCTCGGCATTGCCGCTCAATTCGCTCCAGCGCTGCAGCAGCCAGTCATCGGCTTGCGCATCCAGCGGCGCGCGATACACCGGCGAGCGCGTGAGTGCGCGCATGCGGTAGTCCTCGGTGCCTTCGGCATAGAGCTCCACGCAGAACTTCTGCAGCAGGCCGATCGCCGGCATGAAGCTGTCGCGCTGCAGACCGTTGGCGTATAGGTTTTCCGGCGCGGTATTGGAGGTGGTCACCAGGGTCACGCCTTCGGCGAACAGGCGCTCCAGCAGGCGCGCCAGCAGCATCGCATCGCCGATGTCGGTGACGAAGAATTCGTCCAGCACCAGCACGCGCAGATTCTCGCGCCACTGCTGCGCGATCTTGGCCAGCGGATCGCTTTGCCCGGCATGCTCGCGCAATTGCTCGTGCACCCCGCGCATGAAACGGTGGAAGTGCGTGCGGTATTTCTGCTTGATCGGCAGACCGTCGTAGAACAGGTCGACCAGGAAGGTCTTGCCGCGCCCCACCCCACCCCAGAAGTACAGGCCGCGCACCGGCTCGGGCTTTTTCCAGAACGCCGACAGCCGGTCCAGCCAGCCGTCCTGCGCGCTGTCCACCAAGGCCTCGTGGATACGGTCCAGTTCCGCCAGGGCCGCCTTTTGGGCGGGGTCGGCGCGCCAGTCGCCGCGTTGTACGCCGGCGGCGTAGCGCTGCGACGGGGTCATCTCACTCATCGTGTTCTCCGCGGGCCGGCTGCTGCCTTGCCCGCTCAACGGCGTATCGCCAGGCGATACGCGTGGCCCATGCCGCAGTCAGACAGCGGCCGGCAACCAGCGCCGGACACCATGCTGGATCGCACCGCGCAGGTCGATCAGTTTGCGGTGGAAGAAATGGCTGGTATCGGGCATGCGCACCAGCTCGGGCTGCTGCTCCAGGGTCTCCAGCCAGTCGTAGACCGCTTGCGGGTCGACGATTTCGTCGGCATCGCCCTGGATCACCAGCCACTGCGCCGGCGGTTGCACGTCGCTGAAATCCCAGCGTCCGGCCGGCGGTGCGATCGAGATCAGCACCTGCGGGGCGAGCGCGCCGGCAGCACGCAATGATACGTACGCGCCGAAACTGAAACCGCCCAGCCAGAGCGTGTCGCCGGACCGTTGTGCACGCACCCAGTCGGCAACCGCGCGCAGATCGTCCTGCTCGCCATCGCCGTGATCGAAGCTGCCAGCAGAGGTACCCACGCTGCGGAAATTGAAGCGCACCACGGTGATGCCCAGCTCGCGCAGCGCGCGTGCGGCCATGGTGACGACCTTGTTGTGCATGCTGCCGCCCTCGGTGGAGAGCGGGTGGCAGAAAATGGCGGTGACCGGTTGCGCGACAACGTCCGGCTCGGGCAGATCGACCGCGACATCGAGCGGACCGACCGGCCCGTCCAGCGTCAACGTTGCCGATTCTGTGGGGAATGGGGGATTGGACATGCCCTCATAATAGCCGCCCCGCCGGCCGCGTTCATCGCCCTGCCTGCACACTTCGTTGCGTTGCCCATGCATTTTCTGCTGTTTGCCGTTGTCTGCAGTGTTCTGGTGTCGGTGTTGTTGAAGCTGGCACCGCGCCGGGATGTCGAAGTGTTTCAGGCCATTACCTGGAATTACGCCGCCGCCTGCGTGCTGTCCGTGGCACTGCTGAACCCCGCGCTTTCCACCCTGGGCGCAGCGACCACGCCGTGGCTGGCACTGGTGGGACTGGCGATTGCATTGCCGAGCATTTTTCTGGTGCTGGCGCGCTCGGTGCGCGTGGCCGGCATCGTGCGCACCGACGTGGCGCAACGGCTGTCGCTGCTGTTGTCGCTGGCGGCAGCGTTTACCGTCTTCGGCGAAGACGCCGGCCCCTGGAAGCTGGCAGGGCTGGGCGTGGGATTGCTGGCGATGGTCGGCATCGTGCAGCGCGCGCATGCGCCGTCGACGGTCGAGCCTGCATCTACCATCGGCACGCAGACACGTGCTTGGCCCTGGCTGTTGGGCGTGTGGGTGGGCTTTGCGCTGATCGACATCCTGCTCAAGACGATTGCGCTTTCGGGCACCACCTCGCTCACTGCGCTGACGCTGTGCTTTGCAATCGCGTTCGGGCTACTGCTGTGCGTGCAGCTGGTGCGGATGCGGCGCGGCCATCGGCTGCATCCGCGCAGCATGGCTGCCGGGCTGCTGCTGGGCGTGCTCAATTTCGGCAACATCCTGTTTTACGTGCGCGCCCACCAGCATCTGCCGCACAGCCCCGCCACGGTCTTTGCGACGATGAACATCGGTGTGGTGGCATTGGGCGCGCTGGCCGGCATCGCATTGTTCGGCGAGCGCACCACGCGCTGGACGCGCGCGGGTCTGGGATTGGCGGTGCTGGCGATTGCGCTGATTGCCCAGGGCTCGCGCTGAGGGCCCAGTTGCCTCGTTTTGCGGCCGTCATGCCTGCGCCACCGACATCGGCATGACAGCGCGCGCAGACCTCAACGCTCCCACTGCGGGAACGGGTCGTCCAGCAGCTGCCAGTGCGCCGGGCCCTGACGCAGTTCCTGATCGCTTAGCAGGCAGGCATCCAGCGCCGCGCGCGTGCGCGGTGCATCCATCTCCACACCGATCACCGCCAGTTCCTGACGGCGGTCGCCCCAGAGCGGGTGCCAGAGCCGCTGCATGGCCGCGTATTCGGCTGGATCGCCCACTTCATGCAGTTGCGGCAGCGGCGCGGTCCAGCACTGCATCTGCTGCCGCTGCCAGCCGATATCGGTGTAGGGCAACGGGGTCATGCCGGTGTGCGCCGGCTGTCCGATCACCTGCGCACCCACACGGTGGCGCGCGGCGAACCAGAAGCCGGCGGCATTGGTCTGGGTTGCGCCGCCGACGCTGGACAATTCGCCCACCCAATCCATGCGGCTGGCCAGCCAGAAGAAGCCCTTGCTGCGGATCACCTGCGGCAACCCGCTGTGCACCATGCGCGCGAATCGCTGCGGGTGGAACGGCCGACGTGCGCGATACACGAAACTGCTGATGTCGTATTCCTCGGTCTCCGGGGCGTGCTGCCCGCGCAGCTCCTGCATCCAGCCCGGCGCCAGCTGCGCGCGGGTGAAATCGAAGCGCCGGGTATCGAGCAGCTGATGCAACGGCACATCGCCGTGCGCCGCATCCACGATCGCCGCATCGCGATTGAGTGCACGCAACACCGCGCGCAGACGCTGCAACTGCGATGCATCGATACGGTCGCACTTGCTGATCACCAGCACATCGGCGAACTCCACCTGCTCGCCCAGCAGTTGCACCACGCCGCGCGTATCGTCCGGACCAGCTTGTTGCCCCAGCTCGGCCAGCGTGGCAGCCGAGCCGAAATCCTCCAGAAACCGGCTGCCGTCCACCACCGTCACCATGGTGTCCAGGCGGGCGATATCGGACAGGCTGAAGCCGTCCGCATCGCGCACCGCAAAGGTCGCAGCGACCGGCATCGGTTCGGCGATGCCGGTCGATTCGATCAGCAGATAGTCGTAGCGCTTCTGTTCGGCCAGCCGCCGTACTTCCTGCAGCAGGTCGTCGCGCAGCGTGCAGCAGATGCAGCCGTTGCTGAACTCCACCAGCGTTTCTTCGGTCCGCCGCAATGCCGCGCCGCCGTCGCGTACCAGCTGCGCATCGATATTGATCTCGCTCATGTCGTTGACGATCACCGCCACGCGCAGGCCGTCGCGGTTGTGCAGGATGCGGTTGAGCAAGGTGGTCTTGCCGGCACCCAGGAAACCGGACAGCACGGTGACGGGAAGACGCGGATCGCGGACGGGGGACAGGGACATCCAGGCAGCCTCGAGGGGATGAAGTGTTACTATATAACACTTATTCGACGGGACTAGGACATGCGTGCAACCGCTTCTTTCTTCGATACCTCGGCCATCGCCTTGTCTGGTCTGTGCCTGCTGCATTGCCTGGCACTGCCCCTGCTGGCCGCCGCGCTTCCGCTGCTGGGCGCATGGACGCGTGCCGAGTGGGTGCACGTGGTGTTCGCCGCCGCGGCAGTCCCGCTGAGCAGCTACGCGCTGTGGAGCACGCATCGGCGCCACGCGCTGCCGGCGTCGGTGTGGACCCTGGCGGGCGTGGGACTGGCCGGCCTGGCACTGGGCGCAAGCGGCATTGCAGGCGGCACCCTGGAAACCCCCATCACGGTTACCGGCAGCCTGCTACTGGCCAGCACGCACCTGCTCAATCTGCGACTGCGTCGCAAAGCCAGGCATTGCCCGAGCTAGCGCCTGAATTACGCCAGCCTGCGGAATTGGGGCGGCTTAAGTGACCTGTGAGGCCTAAGGCAAGTCATTTTTGATCATCAGCAAGCATGTCTTGATCTTGGCCTGCAGGGTTCCCATTGCGCCCGTTCTCGCATACCGGCCTTTCACTTTTATGCTGGCAAGTTTCGAAGCGAGCTTGGCCGCGTTAGCCACGGAAAGTGGTGGTGTGCCCGTGACATCCACAATTCCTCTGATGGCGACATCCGTTGTGGCAAGGAACTCCGCGCCAGAAAGAGCAATCTCTGCGTAGCGAGGATTGGAGTCGAACTCTTCTCTGGTCAGCTTGCCATCCAGAGCAAATGTCGCAATCGCATACAGAGGATCGAGTTGCTTCTCGCCCAATGTGCTGACGTCGGCATATCGCTGTGGCGGGCAGTTGACCTCCGTGGCGTAGTCCGCGTTTGTCCGCGTCTGCTCCGATGCTAAGGGCGTCCCGCCGCTGGCCGGGGATCGCTGCGCGTCGTCATGACCGTGGTTCGACTGACCGCACCCTGTCGCCAGTGAGCCGAGCAGTATTAACGTGTAACGTTTTGGTGATCCCCGCATGGACGATTTCCCTTTGCCGTGACGCGTGTCATGCGTGTCAGATGAAATGCATTGAACGTCAAAGGCACGCATCCCCTCAATAGCTATTGAGGCAGCGGACTGCGCCCGGGCACAGCTCTTGGCATCTGGTGGCAAATCCGCGCTACAACGAAAAGCCCAGCAGGACCGGGTCGTGGTCGGAACTGCGCCACGGGCCGGGCAGGTTGCGCTTGGCATAGCCGGCGTCGTCCATCGCATCGGCATTGACGTGCCATTCCACGGCGCCACGCAGTTGCTTGGCCATCGCCGGGCTGAGCAAGGCATGGTCCAGGCGCCCGCTCATGCCGTCGTAGACGTAGCTGTAAGGCTGCTTCACGCCGGCCACTGCGAAGGCGTCCTGCCAGCCGCTGGCACGCAGGCTGCGCATCGGCGTTTCCATGGCGTAGGCGTTGAAGTCGCCCAGCAACACGGCCAGCTTGGTCTGCGCGCCGGTCGGGTCGGTCTGCAGCCATTGGTGCAGGCGCTTGGCCGATTCGGTGCGCGTGGCATTCCAGCAGGCCTGACCGTCGCGCTGGTCGGCATCGGCGCCGCTGGCGGTACCGCAACCTTTGGACTTGAAGTGGTTGGCGACCACCACGAAGGTCGCGCCGCGGCTACTGCGGAAGGCTTGCGCCAACGGCACGCGGCTGTGGTTGTCGAACGGCCCGCCGGTCAGCGTGGCCGGCTTGCCCACCGGGGTGACCTGCGTGCTGCGATAGATCATGCCGACCCGGATCGCGTCCTCGCCCGGGCCGCTGCCGGTATCGACGAACTGCCAGTCCTTGTCCTTGCCGGCGGCGTTGAGCGCGGCAACCAGCTGCGCGACGGCTGCATCGGCACCGTTGCCGTCGTTTTCCAGTTCCATCAGCGCGGCCACGTCGGCCTGCAACGGCATGATGGTGGCAACCAGCTTGGCCAGCTGCGCCTGAAATTGCTCGTGCGTTCGCGCACCGCGCTTGGTCGGGAAACCGCCGCCACGCCCATTGCCGTTGAAGAAGTTCTCCAGATTGAACGAGGCGATGCGCAGATCGCCGCCCACCTGCGGCGCCACCGCAGTCGGCATGGCCGGCAGCGTCAACGGGTTCAGCACCTGGATGCGGTATTGGCCGTCATAGCGTTGGTCGACGATGCCATCCACCGACTTGAGCAGGCTGCCGCTGCGCAGCGCCGCATCGGGCTGCAGATACGACACCGTCTTGGGGCTGCGTCCGTTGCGCGCATCGTCCAGCAGCACGCGGCGGCGTGCATTTTCCGCTTCGACCTGGGCAAAGGCCGGCGTGCCGGCGGCGGCCACTTCGCTCGGCTGCCACAGCCGCCCGCCGAAGGCGGCGACCAGCTCGCCATAGGTGTCCAGGCGGTCGCTGCCGTTGAGCGTCAGCGCAGCGATGCGCACGTGCTCGCCTTCCAGCGCTTCCCAGTTGGCTGGCGGCCCGCTGAGCATGCGCACCGGTACCGGCTGGCCGCCGGC
Organism: Xanthomonas sp. 10-10; assembly: GCF_040182365.1. Taxonomy (NCBI): domain Bacteria; kingdom Pseudomonadati; phylum Pseudomonadota; class Gammaproteobacteria; order Lysobacterales; family Lysobacteraceae; genus Xanthomonas; species Xanthomonas sp. 10-10. Next base: position 446,606 of record NZ_CP144460.1, on the reverse strand, counting down.
GAGCCGCTCGATGCTGCTGGCATCCAGCGTGGTCATGCTCGCTTCGCCGCCTGCCGACACCTCGCGCACCGTGCCGACGATGCGGACGCGATCGCCCACCGCCAGCTCGGCGTTGCCGGCGCCGGTGACGAACAGCCCATGCGAGCGCCGCGGCTCGAAGCCGGGCTGCTGCACGAACAGGCCGGCCAGCCCGGTTCGCGTATCGGCAGTGACGATGCCTACGAGCTCGACCACGCGACCGTCGTAGGGGCTGCGGCTGTCCTCGCCCTGTACATCGGCAATCGACAGACGCTGCGGCGCGCTATCGGCAGCGCCACACAGCAGCGGCGCCAGCAAACCGATCACACCGAGCACAAGCAGCGGGCAACGCGACATCGAAACACTCCAGAAGATGGATCAAACGCAAACGCCGCCCGGAAGGCGGCGCGTGATGGCAGGGGCGCAGAAGCAGGCTAACAAAACGCAGCGATGCGCCGCCAGATCATCCGTCGACAGATCGGTGCCAGCCAATCGCCGCCGGTGAGCGCGGTTGTCGCGCGGCGCTTCGCGGGCAGCCCGTGCAGCGAGGCCGAACCGACACCACAGGCAACCTCGACGGAGGCCCGCATCGCAGCGGGCACGGGCCGATCCTTCGCCAGGCCCGACACCGCAGCGGCTTATTTCAGATTGCCCAGCATCCAGTCGACGGTGGCACGCACCTGTTCTTCGGTCAGCGCCGGATTGCCGCCCTTGGGCGGCATGATGCCGCCGTCCGGGCCGGTGTAGCCCTCGATCGCGTGCTTGTACAAGGTGTCCTTGCCCTGGGCGATGCGTGCATCCCAGTGCGAATGGTCCAGCGTCGGCGCCTTGCCCACGCCGGTGGTGTGGCAGGCGGTGCACAGGTTGTCGAAGATGGTCTTGCCGTCGGTGGTACCACCGTAGGCGGACTGCGAGGACGCCTTGGCCAGCGCTGCTGCCTGGGCCGCCGCCTGTGCGGCGGCACCGGTGGTACCGGCATAGACCGCCCCGGCCGGTGCGATGCGTTGCTGCACGCGCTTGGCGGCAGTCGGCGAGACCTCATCGGGAATGGCACGTTGCAAATAGGCTGCCAGGGCGATCAAGCCCAGGGTGATCACCACCAGTAAACCGATCACCATCGAGAATTTTTTCAGGAACTCGAGGTCGTAATTCCGCACGCGCTCACCCCTGGCTGTTGGTCGAAGACCTCTGCTAGCGCCGGAGTATAGAGCACAGTTCATGCCAGTCTGACCAGCGTGCATGACAGTTTTTGCCGCGATGTGCGCTGCGCCCTGACGGGTAGTCGCTCCTGCATGCAGCCACGCTCGCGCCCGCCGACGAATTGCCGCAATGCCGCATGGCACGTTGGTCTCGCCGAAGGGAATTGCGTATCATTCCCATCAATCCACGGTGACGCGCACCCCGCCTCGCCCGGTCCCGTCTACGAGGAGTCGCCGCGATGAAGTCCTTCCTGCTGTCCTGCCTGGCCTTGGCCAGCATCAGTCTGTCCGCCCAAGCCCACGAAATCTGGATCGAACGCGATGGCAGCGGGCCGGTGCGCATCTTCTTCGGCGAGCCCGCGCAGGAAACGCTCGACCACGGCCAGGACGAGATCAAGCGCGTGGTCAAGCCGACCGTGTTCGGCGCCGCCGGCAAGGCTGGCGCCCTGACGCGCGGCAACGACTTCCTCACCGCGCCGCTGTCCGGTGCCGGCGATGCGTGGCTGAGCGATGACAGCGTGTTCGAGCCGTGGAAGGGCGAAGCCGGCGGGTTCGAGACGGTGAGCTACTACGCCCGTGCCGGACGCAGCACGCCGGCAGCCAAGCTCGATCTGGAACTGGTACCCACCAGCGCCAACGGCAGCACGCTGACCGTGCTCTACCGCAACAAGCCGCTGCCCAAGGCCGAGGTCACCGTGATCGACCCGCAGAAGTGGCAGAAGACGCTGACCTCCGACGCCAAGGGCCAGGTGACCCTGCCGGCACTGCGCGCAGGTCGCCACATCCTGGTGGTCAACAACAAGGAGCCGGTGAAGCGTGAGATTGCCGGCAAGCAGGTGTCGATGGTGCATCACATCAGCACGCTGACCTTCGTCGCCGAATAAGCATCGCTCTCTCGCATCCACGCCCGCCTGATGTCCAGCGCACCACCCCTGTCGCTTCCCTGGTTCCGGCGCCCGTGGCTGGGCGTGCTTGCGCGCACGCTGGCGGCGATCTTCGGCGGCTATGCGCTGGCCAGCGCGACCAATCTCTTGCTTGCACTGGCATTGCCGTTGCCGCGTAGCGAAGCGGTGTTGACCAGCATGCTGATCGGCATCGTGGTGTGCGCATGCGCGCCGCTGTGGGCATTTGCCACCGCCAGCGTCTGGCGTGCCTGGGCAGGCATCGCCGTGCCGGCGGCGCTGATGTTTGCGTTGGCCGCCTGGCTGCAACGGGGTATGGCATGAAGCAGGGATTTCGCCAATCGATGGCCTGGTTGCATACCTGGACCGGGCTGCTGGTCGGCTGGGTGTTGCTGCTGATCTTCATGGGCGGCACGGCCAGTTATTACCGCGACGAAATCAGCCGTTGGATGCGCCCGGAGCTACCGTCCACCACGGTAAGCACGGAAACAGCACTGCGCAGTGCCGAACGCTATCTGCAGACGCATGCGGCCGACGCGCTGAGCTGGAACATCACCGTGCCGGACACGCGCAATCCGGTGGTGAGCATGTACTGGCAGAACCCTGCGCCAGCCGATGGCAAACCGGCCAGTCGCCGCCAGATGTACGGCAACGCCATCATCGACCCGGCCACCGGCAAGGAGATCGCTGCGCGCGACACGCTGGGCGGCGAGTTCTTCTACCGGCTGCATTTCGATCTGCATTATGTGCCGGTGCTGTGGGCGCGCTATATCGTGGGTTTCTGCGCGATGTTCATGCTGGTGGCGATCATCAGCGGCGTGATCACGCACAAGAAGATCTTCAAGGACTTCTTTACCTTCCGCCCGGGCAAGGGCCTGCGCTCGTGGCTGGATTTCCATAATGTCAGCGCGGTGACCGCGTTGCCGTACCACGCGATGATCACCTACACCGGCATCGTGACCTTGATGTTCATGTACCTGCCATGGGGTATCAAGGCGCGTTATGCCGACGAGGAGATGCGCTTCTACGACGAGTCGGCCAACCGCGTGGCCGACACGCGGCAGGCGGCCGGTACGCCGGCGCGCATGCTGCCGCTGGAGCAGTTTGTGGAGCGTGCGCGCCGCGACCTGCGCGGGGCCGACATCGGCAATGTGGCGGTGTCGCTGCCCAACGATGCGCATGCCGCCGTCGGGGTGAGCCAGCTGGCGGCCAACCTGTCCACCAGCGCGCCGTCCATCCTGTACGACGCGGTCAGCGGTGCGCGTCTGCAACGCAGCAGCGCGCCCGGCGGTGCGAGCGAAACGCGCGGCGTGATGGTCGGACTGCATATCGCGCACTTCGCCGGCCCCTGGTTACGCGCGCTGTTTTTCGGTTCCGGGTTGCTGGGCTGCCTGATGGTGGCCAGTGGCGTGGTGATGTGGGCGGTGAAAGAACGACCCAAGCATCTGAAAGCCGGCCGCATCGGGTTTGGATTGCGCCTGGTCGATGCGCTCAACATCGGCACGGTGGCCGGCTTGCCGATCGCCTTTGCCAGTTTCTTCTGGGCCAACCGGCTGTTGCCGGTGGCGCTGGAATCGCGTGCGGCGATGGAAGCGAACCTGTTCTTCGCCGCCTGGGGCGCTGCGTTGCTGGCCGCGTTCGTCTGGCCGCGTCGCGCGATGTGGAGCTGGCAGCTGTATCTGGGCGCGGCATTGTTTGCACTAGTGCCGCTACTGAACGCAGCGACCACCGACGTGCATCTGGGCGTGACGCTGCCGGCCGGGCAATGGGCGTTGGCCGGCATCGATCTGGTCTGCCTGGGTCTGGGCGTGTGTCTTGGCATCGCCGGCTGGCGCCTGCAGCGGTGGAAGGCGCCGCAATCGGCGGCAGCGCGCCGTGCACGCGCCACCATGCCTGCGACAGCGGCGCAAACCAACGTTGCCGTGCAGGAAGGCGCATGAGTGTGTTGCTGTTGCTGGCGCTGAATTTTTCCGGGTTTGCCGCGCTATGCCTGGCGATGGAAAAACACCAGCACGAGGTGCGCGGCCGCAGCCTGGGCGCTGCCCGTACGCGACAGCTGCGCAGTATCGGCTGGGTGCTGTTGCTGTGCACGTTTGGCCTGGCGGTATGGACGCGGGGCTGGGGCATCGGGCCGGTGCTGTGGCTTGGGACATTGACCGCTGCGGCGGCACCGCTATCGCTATGGCTGCTGCCGTATCGACGCGCGGCGATCCTGCCGGCGGCGCTCCTCGCACCGGTGGCGGCCGGCATGGCGCAGCTGCTGGCCGGTTGAATCAGCTTGCGATGTGGTCGCGGCGGCAGTGCGCTGGTGTGCAGCGCTTGACGATGCCATTCGCGTCAGCAGCATGATGGGACATGCCTGCGGGCCAGGCAGCCGTCAGGACATTGGCAAGCGGCGTGTTCGCAGCGCGGCGGCACCGATATCCGGTGCGTCCGGTGCAGGATCTGCAGTTGTCCGCCGCACGTGTTGCCACTACACCACAGTCGGCGGGTCGCCCCAGCTGCGGCCATCGCGCGGCAGACGGCCGTCGTCAAGCACATGCAGCACCTGGTCGGGCTGCAGCATGTCCAGGAACAGCACCACGTTGACGCCCTTGGGCGCCGCGATGCTCGGGAAGATCACCCCGGGAATCAGCGCCTCGCGCAGCATATCGCCGAGCACCCAGCTGACCGGTTCGACCTTGTTGACCAGGGCCTTGCGCCAGTCGTCGGTCCAGTCGGCCCATAGCGCGTCCCAATCCGAGTCGAGCAGGCGCAGGTCGGCCAGTGCCGGCAACTCGGCGGCATAGCTAACCAGCGTAAACGGCGGCAGGAACGGCGCCGCCTGCGCATATTCGGCGGCGGCGGTGTCCAGTTCCATGGCCAGATACAGCGCCGGCTGACCGAAGCGATTGAAGCGCCCGCCGGATCGCGCGGCACCTGCGCCGCTCAGCGGTTCGGCGGCCCAGCGCGGCGTGAAGGCGCGATACAACGTGCAATGCGCCGGGGCGCTCAGCCTCAACCCGCGGCCCCGGCGGCGACGGTCCGCAGATACGTCAGCGCATCGTCGGTGCGGCCTTGCTTGACCACCTCCAGCAGCGTGGCGAATTCGAACGCGGGGATCGGTGTGTTTTTGAGATGGAACACCAGCTGTTGCTCGTCCGGTTGAATCTGCGCCATCGCCACCAACAGGCGCGACAGGTTGCGCAGCAGATCCTGCACACGCGGACTCTCCGGATGCACGCGCAGGCTGTTGCGATGCACGCCGGCCAGCTCGGCCAGCTCCTGCTGCGACAACTCCAGCAGACCTGCCATCGCGGACGGCGAGAGGATGGTGCGATCGGGCGCGCGCAGCCGCTCGGTCAGGGACAGGGGATTGAGGACGGCGACCATGACATGTGCCTCGACAAGGGGTGTGCACAGTATATGCACAGTAATTTACCTTGATCCAGCACAGCCAGACACATGGTCAGTGCAGTGTCAGCCCGGGGCAGGTGCGCCGACGGCGCGAAGACAGAAGCCGCAGATCGCTTCCACCAAGTGCTCGCCCTGCTGCGGGTCGCCCCGGCTTGGCGCAATCGGCCCGACCAGGGCTTCGGTGAAGGCGCCGACGATGCAGGCCGCGGCCGCGTCCAGCGACTGCTCGGGGAACTCCCCGGCTGCCACGCCTTCGGCCAGCAGCTGCCGGAACACCTCGCCAAACAGGCGACGGCCGCGGATACGTTCGGCATCCACCTCGCTTTCCACCGGCTCGGCGATGAAGGCGTAGGCCAGCGCCGGGCCGGCCAGCGCCCGCCGCACGAAGGTGGCAATCGCGCTGCGCAGGCGCTCGGCCGCACTGGCCTCGGTGGTGGTGATGGCGCGCAGGATGGTCATCTCGCGCTGCACCGCCGCGTCGAGAACTTCGACGAAAAGCTCGGCTTTGGAGGGGAAATGCCGATAAATCTGCCCGGTCGAGACGCCGGCGGCAGCCGCGACCGCGGTGATCGGGGCGTTGCGATAGCCGCCTTCGGCGATCAGGGCACGGGCCGCGTGCAGGATGCGTTCGCGGTTGCCGGCCAGGCGTTCTTCCATCAGGGCGGAGCGTCGATAAGCCATGGTGTGATTCTTGGTTCAATAGTTGAATTTTAGTTCACTTTTTTGTCGCGGACCGCTAGGCTGCCCCACATACGCCGTGCGGCCCGCCCGCTCCCACCCGGCACGTCCCGATCCTTGTGGAGTTGCTGCATGCATGTGCCGTCCTTGAACTTCGAGCTTGGTGAAGAGATCGATCTGCTGCGCGAAAGCGTCGCCGCGTTCGCCGGTCACCATATCGCCCCGCTCGCCGCTGCGGCCGATCACGATAATGTGTTCCCGTCGCAACTGTGGCGCCTGTTCGGCGAACAGGGCCTGCTCGGGCTGACCGTGGAAGAAGACTACGGCGGCAGCGGCATGGGCTACCTGGCGCATGTGGTGGCGATGGAAGAAATCTCGCGCGCCGGCGGCGCCATCGGGCTGTCCTACGGGGCGCATTCCAACCTGTGCCTCAACCAGCTGCGCAAGAACGCCAGTCAAGAACAGAAGCAACGCTACCTGCCCAAACTCTGCAGCGGCGAGCATGTCGGCGCATTGGCGATGAGCGAAGCCGGTTCCGGCTCGGACGTGGTGTCGATGAAGCTGCGCGCCGACGCGCGCGGAGACCGCTTCGTGCTCAACGGCAGCAAGATGTGGATCACCAATGGCCCCGATGCCGACGTGCTGGTGGTGTACGCCAAGACCGACCCGGATGCGGGCGCACGCGGCATCACCGCGTTCATCGTCGAAAAGGGCATGCCCGGGTTTTCGACCGCGCAGAAGCTCGACAAGCTGGGCATGCGCGGCTCCAACACCTGCGAGCTGGTGTTCACCGATTGCGAAGTGCCGGCCGAAAACGTGCTGGGCACGCTCAACGGCGGTGTGCGCGTGCTGATGTCCGGGCTGGATTTCGAACGCGTGGTGCTGGCCGGTGGGCCGCTTGGGCTGATGGCCGCCGCGATGGATGTGGTGCTGCCGTATGTGCATGAGCGCAAGCAGTTCGGCGAGCCGATCGGCACCTTCCAGTTGATGCAGGCCAAGCTGGCCGACATGTACGTGGGGCTCAATGCCTGCCGCGCGTATGTGTATGCGGTGGCGCGCGCCTGCGATGCGGGGCGCACCACGCGCCAGGATGCAGCCGGGGCGATCTTGTACGCGGCCGAAAAGGCGACCTGGCTCACCGGCCAGGCGATCCAGGTGCTGGGCGGCAACGGCTACATCAACGACTATCCCACCGGGCGCTTGTGGCGCGATGCGAAGCTGTACGAGATCGGTGCGGGCACCTCGGAGATCCGCCGTATGTTGATCGGCCGCGAGCTGTTCGAACGCACTGCCTGACGGAGCCATCATGAGCGTGATCACCAGCCAGCTGCAGGTCAGCAGCGACAGCTTTCAGGCCAATGCCGCAGCGATGCGCGCGGTGGTCGATGACTTGCGTCGCACCCTGGCGCAAACCGCGCTCGGCGGCAGCGAGGCTGCACGGCAAAAGCATGTCGCACGCGGCAAGCTACTGGTGCGCGCACGTATCGACGCGCTACTGGACGCGGGCAGTGCGCTGCTGGAAATCGCGCCATTGGCGGCGCATGGCCTGTATGACGATCAGGTGCCGTGTGCGGGCGTGGTGGCCGGCATCGGCCGCGTGTCTGGCGTGGAATGCGTGATCGTGGCCAACGATGCCACCGTCAAGGGCGGCACCTATTACCCGATGACGGTGAAGAAGCATCTGCGCGCGCAGGAAATCGCCCAACAGAACCGCTTGCCGTGCATCTACCTGGTCGATTCCGGCGGCGCATTCCTGCCGCTGCAGGATGAAGTGTTTCCTGACCGCGATCACTTCGGGCGCATCTTCTACAACCAGGCCAACCTCTCGGCGCAAGGCATCCCGCAGATCGCCTGCGTGATGGGCTCTTGCACCGCCGGCGGTGCCTACGTGCCGGCGATGAGCGATGAGACGGTGATCGTGCGCGAGCAAGGCACGATCTTTCTCGGTGGCCCACCACTGGTCAAGGCGGCCACCGGCGAAGAAGTCAGTGCCGAAGAACTCGGCGGTGCCGATGTGCATACGCGCATCTCCGGGGTGGCCGATCACTTCGCCGACAACGACCTGCAGGCCCTGGCCCGCGTGCGCGCCATCATCGCGCAGCTCAACTGGCGCAAGCCGCCTGCATCGCTGGCGATGCAGGCACCGTTGCCGCCGCGCCATGCCGCCGACGAGTTGTATGGCGTGATCCCCGCCGATACGCGCAAGCCGTTCGATGTGCGCGAAGTGATCGCACGCATTGTCGACGACTCGCAGTTCGACGAATTCAAGCCGCGCTATGGCAGCACCCTGGTCACCGGCTTTGCGCACCTGCACGGCTACCCGGTGGGCATCATCGCCAACAACGGCATCCTGTTCTCCGAGTCGGCGCTCAAGGGCGCGCACTTCATCGAGCTGTGCACGCAGCGCGGGATTCCGCTGGTATTCCTGCAGAACATCACCGGCTTCATGGTGGGGCGCAAGTACGAACATGGCGGCATCGCCAAGGATGGCGCCAAGCTGGTGATGGCGGTGGCCTGCGCCAAGGTGCCCAAGTTCACGGTGGTGATTGGCGGCTCGTTCGGTGCCGGTAACTATGGCATGTGCGGCCGCGCGTATTCGCCCAATTTCCTGTGGATGTGGCCCAACGCGCGCATCGGCGTGATGGGCGGCGAGCAGGCGGCCAGCGTGTTGGCCACGGTGCGCCGCGACGGCATCGAAGCCAAGGGCGGCGCATGGTCCGGCGACGACGAAGACACCTTCAAGGCGCCGATCCGCGCGCAGTTCGAACAGCAAGGCCATCCTTACTACGCCAGCGCACGGCTATGGGACGATGGCATCATCGACCCGGCCGATACCCGTCGCGTGCTGGGCCTGGGCTTGTCGGCGGCGTTGAATGCGCCGATCGAGCCAACGCGTTTTGGCGTGTTTCGCATGTGAGAGGCAACGCGCCCTGGCGCTGTGTGCAGCGGTCGCTCCATCACCGCGCGTGCAGCGTGTGGGACCCGATGACGGCATCCGGTCGGTCTCCAGCGTCTGCGTCGCTCTTGCCGCTTGTAGTCCGCACCACATCCGCGCATTCAATCGCACGACCTTAATCGCACGAGTGCCGGCCACGCCGGCGATGTGCAGAGACCGACCCGATGACACAGCACGACTCGATCGCCACATCACCGCAGCGGCCCTTCGCCAAGATCCTGATCGCCAATCGCGGCGAGATCGCGTGCCGCATCATTGCAACCTGCCGCAGGCTCGGCATCGCCACGGTGGCGGTGTATTCGGACGCAGACCGCGATGCGCGGCATGTGCGCCTGGCCGACGAAGCGATCCATCTCGGCCCGGCACCGGCGCAGCAGAGCTACCTGCGCGGCGATGCGATTCTCGATGCGGCACGCGTCAGTGGCGCCGAGGCGATTCATCCGGGTTACGGATTCCTGTCTGAAAATGCCGCGTTTGCCGAGGCCTGCGCGCAGGCCGGCGTTGTGTTTATCGGCCCGCCGGCAAGCGCGATTCGCGCGATGGGCGACAAGAGCGCGGCCAAGGCGGTGATGGAACGTGCGGGCGTGCCGTTGACGCCGGGTTATCACGGGCCCGAACAGGCGCCCGCGTTTCTGCGTGCGCAAGCCGATGCCATCGGCTACCCGGTCCTGATCAAGGCCAGCGCCGGTGGCGGCGGCAAGGGCATGCGCCGGGTCGATGCCGGCGCCGCGTTCGAGGAGGCACTGGCCAGTTGCCAGCGCGAGGCGCAATCGGCGTTCGGCAATGCGCATGTGCTGGTGGAGAAATACGTCGAGCGTCCGCGACATATCGAGATCCAGGTATTTGGCGATACGCATGGCGAGGCGGTGTATCTGTTCGAACGCGACTGCTCGGTACAGCGCCGGCACCAGAAGGTGCTGGAAGAAGCGCCCGCACCGGGCATGACCGAACAACGTCGTGCGGCGATGGGCAAGGCGGCCGTGGATGCAGCGCGCGCGGTGGGGTACGTCGGCGCCGGCACGGTGGAGTTCATCGCCGGGCCGGATGGCGATTTTTATTTCATGGAAATGAACACCCGGCTGCAGGTGGAGCACCCGGTCACCGAGTTGATCACCGGCACCGATCTGGTCGAATGGCAACTGCGCGTGGCCGCAGGCGGGCCGTTGCCGCAACGCCAGGAGGCGCTGCGCATCCACGGCCATGCGCTGGAAGCACGCCTGTATGCCGAAGATGCCGACCGCGGTTTTCTGCCTTCTACCGGCACCCTGCGCCAGCTGCAGCTGCCGGCCACCAGCGCGCATGTGCGGATCGACGCAGGTGTGGAGCAAGGCGACACCATCAGCCCTTACTACGACCCGATGATCGCCAAGCTCATCGTCTGGGACATCGACCGCCCGGCGGCACTGGCACGCATGCGCGAGGCGCTTGCGCAGGTGCATGCAGTGGGCGTGACCACCAATAGCGCCTTCCTTGCGCGGCTGGTCGGCACTCATGCGTTTGCGACTGCCGATCTGGATACCGCGCTGATCGAACGCGAGCAGGCGGCGCTGTTTCCGCAGGCAACCGCACCGCAACCTGCATGGTGGTGCCTGGCCGCGGTGCTACTTGCCGAACAGGCGCCACTTGCCCGCAACGATCCGGCCGATCCGTACTCGCCGTGGCAGAACCGCGACGGATGGCGCATCGGCCTGCATGCAGCGCGTAGCGTGACGCTGGAGGCCGCCGGCGAACGCCGCGCACTTGCGTTGCGTCCGCTCGCCGATGGCTGGGAGGTGAGGTCCGCCGATGCCACCCACCTGCTGCGGTATCACGTGCAGGACGACGGGTTGCGCGTGGAGCTGGACGGCCGGCAATGGCGCGTACAGGCGCTGCACGACGGCGCTGCGGTGACCTTGCGCGATGGCAGGCACAGTGCGCTCTTCCGTCATCACGATGCCCTGGTGGAGGCCGATCAACCGGCGCATGCCGGCGGCGGCCTGACTGCCCCGATGCCCGGCCGCATCGTGGCGCTGACCGCGCCGGTCGGCGAAACGGTGACGCGCGGGCAGGCGCTGGTGGTCATGGAAGCGATGAAGATGGAGCACACCTTGCACGCCCCCAGCGACGGCACGGTACAGGCCTACCTGGTGGCCGAAGGCGATCTGGTCGCCGATGGCGCCTTGTTGGTGGAATTCGTGTCCGCGAAAGCGTAGCCCCCCCGGCAGGGTGACCAACGGCACGTCCGCACGCCTCGGTACTGCACGTAGCGTGGCCGGATCGGCTGGATTGGCCGCGATTCCCACCGGAGGCTTTCATGCAACGCCTGCTTCTCGTTTCCAGCATGCTGCTGGCGTTGTCCGCCTGCAGCGACAAGACCGCTCCACCCACCAGCACCGCGGCAACCGCCGCGCAGACGCCCACGGCCGCGCCCGCACCGGTCACCGCGCCTGAGCTGATCACCCGCGATGCGCTGTTCGGCAATCCGGAGCGCGCCAACGTCAGCATCAGCCCGGATGGCAAGTACCTCAGCTGGGTGGCCCCGCTGGATGGCGTGCTCAACGTCTGGGTCGCGCCGGTGGATGCACCGGATCAGGCGCATGCGATCACCAAGGACACCGCGCGCGGCATCCGCAACTATTTCTGGACCTATCACACCGACACCTTGTTGTACCTGCGCGACAATGGCGGCGACGAGGATTTCCATCTGTTCTCGGTCAACCTGAGCGATGGCAGCAGCAAGGATCTCACCCCCTTCCAGAAGACCAATGCCGAGGTGGCCGCGATCAGCGCGCACCATCCGGAATCGATCATGGTCGGCATGAACGACCGCGATGCGAAGTGGCACGATCTGTATCGCGTCGACCTGGCCACGGGTAAACGCACCCTGGTGCAGAAGAACACCGACAGCCTGGACAGCTACCTGCTCGATGGCGACTTCCGGCTGCGCTATGCGACCCGCGCCACCGACGATGCCGGCAGGGAATTGCTGGTGCCCGATGGAAAGGCATGGAAGAGCGTGGATCGCATTCCGTTCGAGGATGTCACCAACACCTCGCCCGAGGGACTGACCGACGACGGCAAGACGCTGTACATGCGCGATTCGCGCAACCGCGATACCTCCGCGTTATATGCCATCGACACCGCCAGCAACGCACGCACACTGCTGTTCGAAAACCCGAAGGCCGACGTCGGCGATACCTTGAGCGACCGCAAGACCGGAGCCGTACAGGCAGTGTCTACCGATTATCTGCGCGAAGAATGGAAGGCGCTGGATACCGGGATCGCTGCCGACCTGCAGAAACTCAAGTCGCTCGGTACCGGCGATGCCGCGGTGGCCGCACGCACGCTCGATGACCGCACCTGGATCGTCGCTTACTCGGCCGCGGAAACGCCAACGACGTATTATCGCTACGACCGCGCCGACGGCGGCAAGCTGAGCAAGCTGTTTTCAGCCCGCCCTGCACTCGAGGGCAAGCCGCTGGTGCCGATGTGGCCGCAGGCGCTGACCGCGCGCGATGGCCTCACCCTGGTCAGCTACCTCACCCTGCCCGCCGAGGCCGACGCCAACCACGACGGCAAGGCAGCCAAGCCGGTGCCGTTGGTGCTGTTCGTGCATGGCGGCCCGTGGGCGCGCGACAGCTATGGCTATGGCCCTTACGAGCAATGGCTGGCCAATCGTGGCTACGCGGTGCTGTCGGTCAATTTCCGCGGCTCCACCGGCTTCGGCAAGGCCTTTACCAACGCCGGTAACGGCGAGTGGGCCGGCAAGATGCACGACGACCTGCTCGATGCGGTGCAGTGGGCGGTCAAGCAGGGCGTGACCAAACCCGACCAGGTCGCCATCATGGGCGGCAGCTACGGCGGCTACGCCACGTTGGTAGGCATGACCTTCACCCCGGACAGCTTCAAGTGCGGCGTAGACATCGTCGGTCCGGCCAACCTCAACACCTTGCTCGGCACCGTGCCGCCGTACTGGGCCAGCTTCTACAAGCAGCTGACCAAGCGCATGGGCGACCCGGCCACCGTCGCCGGCAAGCAATGGCTGACCGAACGCTCCCCGCTCACCCACGTCGACAAGATCAGCAAGCCGCTGCTGATCGGCCAGGGCGCCAACGACCCACGCGTCAAACAGGCCGAAAGCGACCAGATCGTCAACGCGATGAAAGCCAAGAACATCCCGGTCACCTACGTGCTGTTCCCCGACGAAGGCCACGGCTTCAAGCGCCCGGAAAACAGCAAGGCCTTCAACGCAGTGACCGAAGGCTTCCTGAGCCAATGCCTGGGCGGCCGCGCGCAACCGATCGGCGCCGACTTCGAAGGCTCCAGCATCACCGTCCCGGAAGGCGCCGACAAGGTCACCGGCCTGAGCGATGCATTGAAGACGCATACCCAGGCGATTCGGAAGTAGGCTCCTTCACTATAAGAGCTAAGCTGCTCATCACACCCCAATCAGAAAAGCCGGCGAAAACTTCGTCGGCTTTTCTATTGTGACAACTAAGTGCCAGCACAACACGATTGCACCCGCCTTATCGGTCGACACTGCAGTTACCACGCCGAGCAGCGTACGAAGTTCGTACTCGCCGCTGCTTCGCCCAGCTGAGAGACAGCGATTGAAAATTTGCCTGGGAGAATGGATGATTGATGCTGCATGCTCAAATCAGAAGATCAACTCTCGCGGCAAGTGATGCGTTAGATGGCACTTGAAGGAATGACCCTGATCCAGGCGCATAGGTAGACTAAAAATGGACGCCCCCCAATTCACGATACTGCCTCCCGCGCAATGAAGATCAAACGTAGAAGTCTTTGCTTTTTCGAGATTGAGGAACAAACACAGCCTGATTTGAGTGCCCTCCTTCGTGGCGTAGTGCGTCTAGCTCCGGCGACATCCATCAGCCTACTCTGCTCACTCACAGGCGAGCGACTCGAATTGACGGCTGAAGAACTTTATTTCATTGCTTCGTTGCCAGCTGACTGGATCGAAGGAAGTAGCGTGTCGAAATCGAGTCTTCCTGAAGGCTCTCTCTCTCGTCTTATTGGAATAGGTGCACTTCTCTCCGATGATGCAAGCGACGAAAAGAGCGCTACCCTGACTTTAGCTGAGAAGACCCGTAAGGAAATCGGCTGGCACCCATTAGCCCATCTTTATCATGGCATGACACGATGGAACGACAAGCGGACGCCTGACCCAACTGAAGACATGGGCATCGAGCATCGGCAGGCACAGTTAATGCGCCATGCTGCTGTACACGGAGCGATTCCTACGCACTTCCCGATGCATCCAGTGGGGCCCCATAAGGTTGCGTTATCTGAATGTCTTAGCCCCGATAATTTTGAAGAGGTTTTATTACAGCGTAAAACAACGCGCCACTTCGATCGCTCTATTGCACTACCCGAAGCCAAGTTCAGCAGGCTCCTACATCTGACGTTCGGGGCCATCGGTAAAGAGGATCTTGCCCCTGGGATGACAGCACTCAGGCGTACCAGTCCTTCCGGAGGGGCTCTTCATCCCATCGAAGCCTATCCGTTGATCATGAACGTCGAAGGAGTGGAGCCTGGGCTGTACCATTATGAAAGCGGCAACCACCATCTCAACTGCCTTAAACCAATGGCTTTGGAAGATGCTCGAAAGCTGGCCGAAGCTCTTGTCATTGGTCAAACGTATTTTGCTGAAGCCGCAGCACTCGTGTTCCACGTAGCGCGCCTGGATCGGCATCATTGGAAGTACCGCAATCATCCGAAAGCCTATCGGGCCGTCACACTCGATTCTGGCCACCTGAGTCAAACGTTTTACCTTCTAGCCACACATCTTGGTCTCGGCGCGTTCTATACTGCAGCAGTCAATGACGCCAATCTTGAGAAACTGCTTGGCTTGGACAGCCTTAAAAACATGGTGGTGGGTGCGAATGGCATTGGCGTCATTGATTCTTCAAAAAACAACCTGCATCTTTTGCCAGTACCATTGTTCAACTGAGCGGAACATTTTCTAAAAATATTTTTACAGGGGATTGAATGTCTACGCTGGAAAACTCAAAGAGCCTCCTACAACGACTTGCTACAGACGATGAATTTCGGGCGTCAATGGAAAAAGATCCCATCGCAGCCTTTGCGGAGTACGGGTTCAAGATCGAGAAAAGCGAAGCGCCGATTCACGTAGACATCCCTAGCAAGGAAGATATCAACGCCGGGCTGGATGAAATGGCCAAGCGCATTGAAGACACTTGCGGGTTTGACGTTTTTCGTCGCTAGTTCTACAGGTGAGGCCGTCTTTTCGGCCTCACCTCACAACAGGCATCAATCTTTGCTTCGAACATGCATTTAAATTATCAGCGAGGCAGCAATGAATCGATGATAGGTGGCCTATCCGGCAACCACTCCGCGTAAATACGGGCGCGTTTTTTTATTTCCGCAACATTATCAACTGACTGACTCACCATCTTTCCAAGCGCACGCCTAGCGCGGACGCGCTCCACCTCGGTCAAAGAAAGGGCGGCTGGTTCAGAATACGCTTCAAGGAGCGAGAGCGCGTGGGCGGGTCGGCCTGAATTAGTCTCCATTCTCGCTTTCAAGATAGCGGAAAGATTACCGAGGGTTGAAAAAGGCGACGACTCTTCATCCTTGGCAGCAAGCGGTAGTGCCTCTACTGCAAGCGATGAATCTCCTTCCCCAACCGCCACGTAAGCCGAGTAAAGCGCAGCGACAAGGATACACTCTCTTGTGCGCCCATTAGTTCCTTCTACCGACTTCTTCGCCAACCGAAATAATTCTCTAGCTCCGCTGAGGCGTGCCGCCTGGTCATCCTCATGTGCAACGACTGCCAACGAAGTAGTACGCGCAAGCCAATCGTAGGGTAATTTAGGCGACTCGATCATAGTCATTAAAGCTTTGGCTCCAGTTGCTGCCTCGCTCCAACGACCCGCGTCGGCCAAAACTGTCACCTCCGCAGCAGCACGTGCCACTGACAAAAAGCGCTCCTCCTTTGCAACCGGGCGCAGCTCCACTAATGCTTCGTTAGGCGAGCGCGATGCGGCTTTGATCAGAGCGCACTCGACAGAGTTGTACTTGAATCCGATTCGCTTGGATGCGAGGCAATCTGCACTTGCCAAGTCGAGGCGCCCTAGCCCCATATTGGCCATTGCTCTGTATTGCATTGCAAGTGGCAGCGTCACCGCTTGGGGACTCGCTGCGCGCTGACTATATTTCGCCATTCCTGCGTAGTCGTTTGCCAGCCGCATCCCTGACGCTGTATTGAATGCGGCAACATCGAAATCTGGATAGAGATCAGAAAGCGCCTTCCATTTTTGAACGTAGCCTTTTTCACCTGAAAATAGGGAGAGTTGAGCATCCGCATAAAGCCTCTCGCGATTTGTCAGGCGCGGCACTCCATCCAAAGCGTGCTGCATTTCCTCTTGAGCACGAGCAACGTCTGTACGTGAGTAGGCTACTCGAGCAAGTGCAATTCTTGCCATTGCAAAGCTCGGATCTAGTTTGAGCGAAATGGCAAAGTACTGTTCGGCGGCACCCAGATCTTTTAATGCATAAGCCTTTTGCCCTAAGGTGAAGGAACGCAATGCGTCTATATTTTGAGTTGTTACTTTTTCCAGAGGCAGGGAACTGCGCTCGATCAACTCAGGCTGCTCGCCAAGCGACTTTCGCAGTGCCGCACCTACATCTCCAATCGATGCCACGACACTGTCAGCACCCTTCCCTGACGCAGACAGAGACAACACCGTAGCCGAGGTTCTCGGATTGACCACCTCGAGATCGATTCGAATGTTCCCGGCAACTTCAGAAATTGTGGGTAAAAGGAGTGCCCGGGCGCCTAGTCGCTCCGATATCTCAGAACCCACGCGCCTGTCCATGCTTTGATCAGGTTTACCCATCATGGCAAGAACATTCTGTGCACGTTCCGCGGGAACCACATTGATATAACGCGACTGCTCAATGCTTGTACGTAGGGCTGCCTCAACAGCGCCTTGGTAACGACTATCCTTCAAGGCATTCTGCAAGTCCCCCACCACCACCCAATCGCGTTCGGAGAACGCGATCGCCGGCTGGGGACGGATGAAGAACCAGATCGCGATGCCCACCGCCAGCATGACCCCCGTCTCGGCAACCAACGCCGCCGGCCGGCGCCACAGCGGCACATCGCGCCAGGCCTTCGCCGAGTTTTTCGGCATGCGCAGGGGGGTCAGGCCGACTTCGCCGACTTCGTAGATCTCCATCGGCGTGGGCACGCCCTTGAAGCGCCAGCGGCCGTGGGACTTCCACAGGATGCGTTCGGCGCGGTCGCCCAGTTCGCGTGCGGCGCGGTGGGTCAAGGATTCGGCGACGGCCGAGATCAGGATCTGCCCCGGCCGCGCCATCGACATCAGGCGTGCGGCAGTCGGTTTGGCCAGACCTTCGACTTCCAGCGGTTTGGCGCCGATGCTCACTGCCTCGTCGCTGTTGCGCCAGGTCAGCACTTCGCCGACGTGCAGGCCCTGGCGCGCGCACAAGGTGAGCGCGTGGGCATCGCCCATCGCCTTGAGCCCGCGCGCGTAATCCAGTGCAAAGCCCAGCCCGTCGATCGGGCGGTCGAACAACAACAGCAAACCGTCGGAGCGGTCGATCAGGCGGCCGCGCCACTGCTGCTGCAGCTTGACCACCAAGCGGTCGTGTTCGCGGAACAGTGCCGCGGCGGCGTTGTCGCCGATGCGTTCGACCAACGCGGTCGAATCGCATAGGTCGGTCAACAGCAAGGTACGAAGACGCGGGGCCTGCATCGCCTCCGACGACGCGTCCTTGCGTGCGTGGGTGCGGGCGCTCATGCCTCAGCCATGCTCTGGAGCAGGCGCAGCGCCGGATGGCGGCGGTGCGAGCGCTTGGTGCATGGCCAGCACATTGCCGCCTTGCCGCTTGGCTTCATACAGCGCGCTATCGGCGAGCGTGTACCAGTCGTTCCAGGACGCCTCCGCATCGATCATGCACAGGCCGACGCTGACCGAGCAGCCCTGCTCGCCCTGGTTGTTGCACAGGCGCGCTTCCACCGCGCGCACGATGCACTCGCCGATGTGGTGCACCAGCTCCGGGGTGCCTTGCGCAACCAGTACGCAGAATTCGTCGCCGCCGAGACGGCAGGCAAGATCGCCCTCGGCGATGACCGAACGCAGGGCATGCGCCACGTTCTGCAACACGCGGTCGCCGGCCAGATGGCCGAACTCGTCGTTGATGCGCTTGAAGCGGTCGCAGTCGATCAGGATCAGCCCGACGCCCGGCACGTTGCCGACGCGGCGACATTCCTGCAGATACAGCGCCAGACCGCGCCGGTTGTGCAACCCGGTCAGCTCGTCGGTGCGGCTGAGTTCTTCGGTGTGGTTGAGCTGGTGCGAGGTGACGTAGAGATTGTCCAGCGCCGCTTCCAGATCGTGGTTGCGACGGCGCAGCTGACGGATCAGCAGCTGCTCGTTGTTGACCACACGCACGATGGAGCGGCGCAGAAAATGCGCGACCATCGAAGGATCGTGGTCGACCAGACGCTGAAAATCGTCGTGCGCCAGTTCGATCAGGCGGCTGTCCATGGATGCGCTGGCGCCGGCACTGCGCGCGTGATCGCCGATGAGTAGGCCGAGCTCGCCAAAAAATTCGCCTGGCCCCAGGTGCTTGAGCGTCAGGTCTTCACCGAAATCCAGGTCGATCTGGCCACTGACCACGATGAACATCTGGGTGCCGATCGCACCGCGCTCGAACAGCGCCTGGCCTGCGGCAAGCTCACGGGTACGGCCGAAGCGGGCGAAAAACGCCAGTTCGTCAGCGGTCATCAACGCATGCAGCCCGTCCGAGAGCGTCTTGGCAACGCTTCCGGTCGGCTCAACTGCGCCTGCAGTGTTGTGGCAAGTCATCCCGTTTCCTTAGGCCGGCCCGCACCATTAGCCCGTGGGCAAATCCTACAGGAACCCCACGGCCCCGCACCAGATCACACTCTTTCTCTCGGGAAAAGAGACGGAATGTCGGGTATTGCCGAAAAAAAAAGGGCCCGGTTTCCCGAGCCCTCTCCCCCTCCTGGGGTGGCGAAACGCGGACGGCCCGCTGCAGGTTAGGCCGCCTTCTCGCCGTGAAACTGTTCTTCCTCGGTGGAGCCGAGTAGCGCGGTGGTGGACGATTGCCCCTGCTGGATCGCCTGCGTCACCGCATCGAAGTAGCCGGTGCCCACCTCGCGTTGATGCTTGACCGCGGTAAAGCCCATCTCCGCCGCCTCGAATTCGGCTTGCTGCAACTCGACGAAGGCGCTCATCTGGCGGCGCGCATAGCCATGCGCCAGGTGGAACATGCCGTAGTTGAGTGCGTGGAAACCGGCCAGGGTGATGAACTGGAACTTGTAGCCATAGCTCGCCAGCTCGGTCTGGAACTTGGCAATGGTGGCATCGTCGAGATTCTTCTTCCAGTTGAAGCTGGGCGAGCAGTTGTAGGCCAGCAATTTGCCGGGAAACCTGGCATGAATGGCCTGTGCGAATGCACGCGCGAAGTCCAGGTCCGGCTTGCCGGTCTCGCACCAGATCAGATCCGCATACGGTGCGTACGCCAGCCCGCGGCTGATGGCTTGATCCAGCCCGTTGCGGGTCTTGAAGAAACCTTCGACCGTGCGCTGCCCGGTGGTGAAGGGCTGATCGTTGGCATCCACGTCGCTGGTGATCAGATCGGCCGCTTCGGCATCGGTGCGTGCGATCAGCACCGTCGGCACGCCCAGCACGTCGGCCGCCAGGCGCGCAGCGTTCAATTTTTCGATCGCCTCGCGGGTGGGCACCAGCACCTTGCCGCCCATATGGCCGCACTTCTTCACCGATGCCAGCTGATCTTCGAAGTGCACGCCGGCCGCGCCGGCTTCGATCATCGCCTTCATCAGCTCGAAGGCGTTGAGCACGCCGCCGAAGCCGGCCTCGGCGTCGGCCACGATCGGCTGCAGGAAGTCGATGTCGTCATTGCCTTCGGCGTGATGCAGTTGATCGGCACGCAACAAGGTGTTGTTGATGCGCTTGACCACCGCCGGCACCGAGTCGGCCGGATACAGCGACTGGTCCGGATACATCTGCCCGGCCAGGTTCGCATCGGCGGCGACCTGCCAGCCGGACAGGTAAATCGCCTTCAAGCCGGCCTTGACCTGCTGCATCGCCTGGTTGCCGGTCAGCGCGCCCAGCGCATTGACGAACGGCGTGGCATGCAGGGAATTCCACAATTTGTCCGCGCCCAGACGCGCCAGCGAGTGCTCGACATGCACGGTGCCGCGCAGGCGCACCACATCAGCGGCGGTGTAGTTGCGGGTGATGCCGGCCCAGCGCGGGTTGGTGGTCCAGTCCTGCTGCAGTTGTTCGGCGCTTTGCAGTGTGGTGCTCATCTTGCGTTCTCCTGAAGGGCGACGACGGATGGAACGAGGAAGGAAGGCCGTGCATGACACGGCATGCGGCATGGCGAGGCCGTCGTTGCGTCTGCGCGCAACGGGCGGTGTGCTGCATTGAGGTGAGGAGTGCAGGGGCACCATGGGTGTCGCTGCAATGCGGTGATTAGAGCGGCTACCAGAACGTAGCGAGCAGTCGTCAGGTGGGTGCGGACGGCGCGGAGGAACCGGAGTGTACGAGCTGCATGAGGATTCCGAGCACCGGCCGCGCCCGCCTGCAGGCTGCGCAGTAGTTCTGTTGGCTGCTCTAGTCGATCAGGCGGTACGCCGGCACGGTGAGAAAGTCCGCCAGTTCATCGGCACGGCTGAGTTCTTCCAGCAACGCGATTGCCTCATCGATTCGCGTGGCGCCAGGGAGTGCCGTGGCTGTCCCCAGGCGCGCCGGCAATGCGCGCAGGGTTGCCTGCAGCAGTTGCTGATCGATGGCGGTGCCGTCGTCCAGATGCTGGCCGTGATGCAGCCACTGCCATAGCTGCGCGCGACTGATTTCGGCGGTGGCGGCGTCTTCCATCAGGTTGTGGATCGGCACGCAGCCATTGCCTTCCAGCCAGGCGGCCAGATAACGCACGCAGACTTCGACATTACCTTCGAAACCGGCGCGGGTGATGGTGCCCGGCGAAGGCGCGATCAGCATGTCGCGCGTCACCTGCACATCGTTGCGCAACACATGCTGCTGATGCGCGGTGGGCATGTGTTCGTCGAACAGTTTCATCGCCACCGGAATCAACGCCGGATGCGCCACCCAGGTGCCGTCGTGGCCGGCGGTGACCTCGCGCAGCTTGTCGGCGCGCACGCGTGCCATGGCCTGTTCGTTGGCAGCCTCATCGTGGTTGATCGGAATCTGCGCGGCCATCCCGCCCATCGCATGCGCGCCGCGGCGGTGACAGGTCTTGATCAGCAGTTCCGAATACGCCTTCAAGAACGGTTGGGTCATGGTGACCTGGCCACGCTCGGGCAACACACGGTTGCGGTGCGCGCGGAAGGTCTTGAGATACGAAAAGATGTAGTCCCAGCGCCCGCAATTGAGCCCGACGATGCGCTCGCGCAGCGCGTGCAGGATCTCGTCCATCTCGAACACCGCCGGCAGCGTTTCGATCAGCACGGTGACCTTGATCTGGCCGTGCGGCAGGCCGAGCATCGCTTCGATATGCGCCAGCGCGGTTTCCCACAGCGCGGCTTCTTCCATGCTCTGCAACTTGGGCAGGTACAGGTAGGGGCCGCGGTCCTTGGCCAGCAGCGCGCGGGCGTTGTGGAAGGCGAACAACGCCGCGTCGAACAGGCCGCCCGCCAGCGGCTGGCCATCGATATGGACGTGTTTTTCGTCCAGGTGCCAACCGCGCGGGCGCACGATCAGCACCGCACGCTCGGCTTCCGGGCGCAGCGCGTAATGCTTGCCATTGGGCGCATCGAAGCTGAGGTCGCCGCGCACGGCGGCGGCCAGGGTGCGCTGGCCGGCCAGCAGGTTGCGCCAGGTCGGCGCGGTGGAATCCTCGAAGTCGGCCATGAACACCTTGGCGCCGGAGTTCAGTGCATTGATGACCATCTTCGGATCGGTCGGGCCGGTGATCTCCACGCGCCGGTCCTGCAGCGCCGCCGGCAGCGCGGCGACGCGCCAGTCGCCGGCGCGGATGGCGCGGGTGTCCGCACGAAAGTCCGGCAGCTGGCCGGCATCGAAGGCGGCCTGGCGGGCACGCCGCTGGGCCAGCCGCTGCTGGCGGCCGGGCTCGATCGCCCGATGCAGCGACACCAGCAGTGCCAGCGCGGCTGGCGGCAGCAGCTCCGTCTGCCCTGCAACCTGTGTGGTCAACGACAAACCGGGTGTGGCGCGGTCGGTGGGACGTGAAGCGAAAGCGGTGGCAGACATGTGGAGGTCCTTGTGCATCCGGACCTGCACCGTGCGCCGCCAGCAACTATTTGACAAAGCAGTTTTATCAATGCTGTAAATAAGCTGTGCTTATATTTAATCCGGAAGCCAGCTCCATATGGCGCCAACCCCTCGATTTTCCTACAAATCTGACCGCCTCAAGCCGTTGCGTGCGTTCTGCCAGACAGTGCGGCTTGGCTCGGTCTCACGGGCGGCTGAGGCGCTTTACGTCAGCCAACCGGCAGTAACCCTGCAGCTGCAAGCCCTGGAGCGCGACCTCGGCGTGGCCCTGTTCGAGCGCTCCGGGCGCCGCCTGGCCCCCAGCCGCGAAGGACAGCTGCTGTACGACATGGCACTGCCGCTGGTGGAAAGCCTGGACGGGCTGGAGGCCAGCTTTCGCGAGAAGGTACGCGGGCTGGATGCCGGCGAGCTCAATATCGCCGCCAACAGCTCCACCATCCTGTACCTGCTGCCGCGCATCGTGGCGAACTTCCGCGCGCGCCATCCGGACGTGCGCCTGACCCTGCACAACGCGATCAGCGCCGATGGCACCGACCTGTTGCGCGAAGACGCCGTCGACCTGGCGGTCGGCTCCATGCTGGACGTACCCGCCGACCTCAACTACGCGCCGGTGTATCGCTTCGAGCAATTGCTGATCACCCCGCCCGACCACCCGTTGGCCGGCAAGTCCACGGTCACGCTGCAGGATCTGTCGCCGTATCCGTTGATCCTGCCGCCACGCCGGCAGGTGACCTATCGCCTGGTCGACCTGATCTTTCAGCAGGCACGCGTGCCGTACACCGTCGCGCTGGAAGTGGGCGGCTGGGAAGTGATCAAGCAATACGTGGCGATGGGCATGGGCATTTCCATCGTCACCGCGATCTGCGTGACCGATGCCGATCGCGACAAACTGGCCACGCGCTCGCTCAAGGACTATTTCCCCACCCGCAGTTATGGCGTGGTGGTACGCAAGGGCAAGTATCTGTCGCCGCAGGCGCGTGCCTTTATCGAGCTGATCCAGCCGGATCTGTTTACGCCGCGCGGGTACGACGAAGGCGGCGATTCGGAACGTTGAGCCTCCCCGCATGCGCGCTGCCGTCGGGCTCGCCACGCGCACGGATGCAGCACGGTTCGCCTGCACGCGGCCCCGCGCGGTGCAGCGCGGCTACGGCCGGTGCTGTAAAGCGGCAGGTCAACCGAGGCGGGAACGTGGGATTGCCGCTTCGGTGCGCATCGGTGCGGGCGGTTGCCTGCGCCATTGCCAGCGCGCTGCAACGGCGCAGGCCTTTCGCCTGGAGCGGGAGCGATCATCGGGACCACGGCGCCGCACAGGCAAGGCAAATACATCGGATCGCCGTGCACCGCTCACAGGCCACGCTTGCCAGCGCCAGTCCTGCGCTGCGGCGCACGCCAATGCTTCTGGCCGCGGATCAAGCTCTGTGTCGATGCAGTACAGTGCTGTGCGGCCGGTCCGCAGGGAAGGCCGGCCATGCCCACGCCGCCTGTGCTGCGGCCGTGCCGACGCAACCCATGGAAAAGCGAAGCAGATGAATCCGACCACGTTGTTATTGGTGCAACTGGCAGTGATCCTGGGCGTGGCACGCGGATGCGGCGCGTTGCTGCAACGCGTCGGGCAGCCGCCGGTGATCGGCGAAATGGCGGCCGGTTTGTTGCTGGGTCCGATCGCCTTCGGTGCCTGGTTCCCGCAGATGCATGGTGTGCTGTTCGCAGCCAAGAGCTTGCCGCCGCTGTCGGGCCTGGCCAACATCGGGGTGGTGCTTTTCATGTTCATCGTGGGCGTGGAGCTGCGTGCGCCGGAAGGCAGCAAGGCGCAGATCCGCTCGTCGGTGACGGTCGGCATCGCGGGGATCGTATTGCCGTTGCTGCTGGGCCTTGCCGCCGCGCCGTGGTTGTTTGCGCGCTTTGCTCCGCACGGCATCGGCTTCTGGCCGTTCGCGTTGTTCATCGCTGCGGCGATGTCGGTGACCGCGTTTCCGGTGCTGGCGCGCATCCTCAAGGACCGCAACATGACCCGCACGCCGGCAGGGCGCCTGGCATTGGGCGCGGCGGTGATCGACGACGCCACGGTATGGATCTTCCTGGCGGTAGTGCTCACCCTCACCGGAAACAGCGCGCATGGCGGCGTGGCGTTTACCGCAGTCGGTGCGCTGGTCTTGCTCGCCCTGGTGTTCGGCGTGCTCAAGCCCGCGTATGCGCGGCTGCTCGCGCCGCGCGCGCACGACGGCCGCCATGCGTCCAGCGCATTGGTGTGGGTGCTGATCGGCCTGCTCGGCTGCGCCGCGGCGGCCGAATGGATCGGACTGCATGCGATCTTCGGTGCCTTCGTGTTCGGCATCTGCCTGCCGCGCGAAGACCGCTTGCTGGAGCATCTGGCCGAGCGCATCGAGCCGCTGGCGATCGCCTTGCTGATGCCGGTGCTGTTTGCCGTCGCCGGCCAGGCCACCAGCCCCAGCACGTTTGCCGGCGCCGGCATTGCCGGTTTGCTGCTGGTGATCGGCGTGGCGGTCACCGGCAAGCTGGTCGGCTGCACCGTGGGCGCGCGGCTAAGCGGCCACGATTGGCGCGACAGCCTGACCGTGGGCTCGCTGATGAACGCACGCGGCCTGATGGAACTGGTGGTGATCAAGATCGGCCTGGACAGCGGCGTGATCGGGCCGGACCTGTTCACCCTGTTGTTCGGCATGACGCTGGTGACCACGGTAATGGCCTCGCCGATGGTGGCCTGGTTCCATGGACGCCGGTACGCGGACACAGCCGGAGCACTGGACGCCGGTCGTTCCGGTCGCTGACGGGTTCTGCGACGCTGCGCGTGCCGATACCCGGCAGCGAGAGCATTTCGGCTATGCGCTACAGCATCTGACGCTATTGCCGGTTGCGCCTGGCTGCAATCAACCAGGAGATGAGGTCCATGCCTACCACTGCCCGGAACGATCCTGCCGCGACACCGGGCCGGCCCGAGCGCCCGGGCGGCCGCGTCGACACATCGGCAGATGCAGCCATCCGGCTGCGCTGACGCGTCTTGCCACAGACCGCTTCCATGCCCCCGGACTCCGAATCCCGCTACGCGCAGCTCCCGCCACCGCCCGACCTGCACACACAGCTGCGCTGCAGTTGGCGATATCGGCAGGGTGCGGCGAGCGCACCGGTGCGGGTGTTGCCGGATGGCTGCGTCGATCTGATCTGGGATGGCGTCTCGCTGTTCGTCGCCGGCCCAGACCAGACCGCGAACATGGCCTGCGTGGCGGCCGGCAGCGTGCTCACCGGCGTGCGCCTGAGCGCGGGTGCGGCCGCAGGCGTGCTTGGCGTCCCGCTGCATCATCTGGCCAACCAACGCGTGGCGCTGGAGGAGCTGTGGGGCGCCCGTGGACATCACTGGCAACAGCGGCTGCACGAGGGTGGCGATGCGCTGCAGGCGCTGCATGCGCTATGTCGGCAGCATGCCACGCCGGTGGATCGGCGCATGGCCTGGGCCTTCGCGCAGCTGGCAGACCATGCAGCGCTGCGGGTGCCCGCGTTGTGCGCAGCGCTGGGCATCAGCGAGCGCCAGCTGCGGCGGCGTTGCCGTGTGGCATTCGGCTACGGCCCCAAGACCCTGGAACGCATCCTGCGCCTGCAGCGCTTCTTACGCCTGGCTGGTCACTACCCCACCCTCACCGCTGCCGCGCTGGAAGCAGGCTACGGCGATGCCCCGCATCTGGTCCGCGATGCGCGCCGGCTTGCCGGGTTGAGTCCGCGCGAGTTGGTGCAGCAACACGCGCGTTGATGGCCGTTTTCGCCAAGTCGGTCGGGGCCTGGCAGCCCATGCTGTGCAGCCACCCGACACGCGAGATCACCATGCACCGCAGCGAACAGCATCACCGTATCGACTACCTGGAATTTGCAGTCGCCTCGATCGAGGTCGCCAAGGCGTTTTACGGCGCGGCATTCGAGTGGACCTTCCAGGGGTACGGCCCCGACTATTGCGAGTTCCGCGACGGCCGACTCGCCGGCGGGTTCTTCCACGGCACACCGGAGCCGGGCGGCGCACTGGTGGTGCTGGCCTCCGACGATCTGGCGGCCACGCAGGCGCGCATCGAAGCGGCCGGCGGCACCATCACTCGCCCGGTGTTCGCATTTCCCGGCGGGCGACGTTTCCACTTCACCGATCCGCATGGCTATGCGCTGGCGGTGTGGGCGCAGGACGCTGACGGCACGTAAGTGGCTCTGCGCGGTTTGCCTGCCGCGCCAGGATGCGCGCCCACGCCGTCGGCTGCGCCGGACGCGTGCAGCAATCCGCAGCGCACACATGCCGCCGGTGACATGCGCTGCGTGCGTTGCAGCTCTGCGTGCAGGAATAGCTCGGCATTTCTCGCTCGCACGCGTCAGCGCAGATGACACCACGCGCTCGGCCGCGAGTGCGCACAGACGCTGCTGAGCGACCGACAAACCGAGCAGGTGCGTCAGGTGCGCGATGGCCGTGCGCAAGGGCCGCAGTGCGCGACCGCTACTGCGGCTTCCAAGCAAGAACCAGCCAGTCGGCGCACGCGGCCGCGCTGCCACGACGCTCATTCGCGCCCGTAGAGCGCCAGAAACATCTCCACCGCTGATTCGGCCACCTGCGCCTGCTGGGCGGGCGATAGCGGCGGCTGCCCCATCGCCAACTGCGGCCAGAACGCAAACCCCTTCACCAGCGCCTGGAGTTGTTGCGAGGCGAATTCCGGATCGACCTCGACCAGGCGGCCATCGGCCAGTGCGGCACGCAGCCAGGTGGTGGTGCCCTCTTCCTTGCTGCCCAGTTGCGCCAGCAGCGCGCGGGCGCGTTCGGGCGAGTGGATACCTTCGGCGATCGCCACGCGCGAGAGGTCGATAAAGGCGGCATCGTCGAGCAGCCGCAGCTTTTGCTGCAGCAATTGCGTCAACTGCGTGCGCAATGATTGGTCGGGGCGGTACGCCAGATTCACCGCTTCGGCACTGCGCTGCCACAGCCCGCGCAGGATCTCGCCAAATAGCGCGTCCTTGCTGGGGAAATGGTTATAGACGGTGCGCTTGGACACGCCGGCCGTGGCCGCCACGCGGTCCATGCTGGTGGCCTCGAACCCGTGCTGCCGGAACTCGGCAATGGCCGCCTCGACGATGGCGTGGCGCTTGCGGTCGGTGAGTCGTTGCTGCGCCGGCACCGCGTCGGATGAACTGGACATGGCGCAATGTTACACCGCCTGGTTTACATTCCCCAAGATAAAACTACACTGTGTAGTGTAATGACATCGCCGGCGCTGCCGGTTCGCCTTCCCTCATCGATGGATGCCATCGTGCCCACCCAGTCCCGTCATCTGCCACGCACCGCCTCGCATGCCGCCTCGCCGCAGTTCCGCAACGGCCGCTTCCGCAACGCACTGCCCACCCGCCTGAGCCAGCCCGGTGTGTTGGGTGGCTTGCGTCTGTTGTGGGAGGTGCTGTTCAACAAACCCACGCACACGGTGCCGTCGCAGTCGCTGCCGGTGCTGCCGCTGAGCACGGCGCAGTTGCGCGACACGCCGGACCACAGCCTGTTCCGGCTCGGTCATTCCACAGTGCTGATGAAACTGCGTGGCGGCCTGTGGCTGACCGATCCGGTGTTCTCCAAGCGCGCCTCGCCGTTCGCGTTTGCCGGGCCCAAGCGCTTCCACGCGCCTCCGATCGCGCTGGACGCGCTGCCGCCGCTGGCCGGGGTCCTGCTGTCGCACAACCACTACGACCACCTGGACCGCGCCACCATTGCCGCCCTGGCCGACCGTGTCGGGGTGTTCGTCGCGCCGCTGGGCGTGGGCGACCTGCTGGTGCGCTGGGGCGTGGACCCGGGCAAGGTGCGGCAGCTGGACTGGTGGCAATCGGTGGAGGTGGATGGCCTCACCCTCACCGCCACGCCGTCGCGGCATTTTTCCGG
This sequence comes from Xanthomonas sp. 10-10, assembly GCF_040182365.1. NCBI lineage: Bacteria > Pseudomonadati > Pseudomonadota > Gammaproteobacteria > Lysobacterales > Lysobacteraceae > Xanthomonas > Xanthomonas sp. 10-10. The sequence goes on along the minus strand of NZ_CP144460.1, from coordinate 418,263 downwards.
CCGCGGCCTGTTCGATCGCGACCGCACACTGTGGTGCTCATGGGCGATCCAGGACGCCGACCTGCGGGTGTTCTTCAGCGGCGACGGTGGCTATGGCCCGCACTTCAAGACGATCGGCCAGCGTCTGGGGCCATTCGATGTGGCACTGATCGAAAACGGCGCCTACGACCAGATGTGGCCGGACGTGCACATGCAGCCGGAGCAGAGCCTGCAGGCGTTTATCGATGTCGGCGGGCGCACCTTGCTGCCGATCCACAACGGCACCTTCGATCTGGCCATGCATGTCTGGTCCGAGCCGCTGGAGCGCATCGTGGCGCTGGCCGCAGCCGCGGACGTCGCGCTGGCTACCCCGCAGATGGGCGAGCGGGTGGATTTGCGCCGTCCGGCCAGCGGGCAGCGCTGGTGGCGCACATTGCCCGAAACGCTGGCATTGGCGCCATGAGCGGCTGGACCCTGGCCGACCTGCCACCGCAGCGCGCAAAGGTCGCCGTGATCACCGGCGCCAGCGTGGGCGGGCTGGGCTTTGAGACCGCACTGGCGCTGGCCGGTGCCGGCGCCAGCGTGGTGCTGACCGCGCGCAGCCCCGACAAGGGCGAGGCCGCGCGGCAGGCGCTGCTGGCCGTGCATCCGGATGCCACAGTGCGCGTGGAACTACTGGACCTTGCAAACCTGGCATCGGTGCGCGCATTCGCCGGGCGGCTTGCCGCGCACCAACAATGGGTGGACCTGTTGATCAACAACGCCGGCGTGATGGCGCCGCCAGAGCGGCAGACCACCGCCGACGGGATGGAGCTGCAGTTCGGCAGCAATTATCTGGGGCATTTCGCGCTGACCGCGCAGTTGCTGCCGCTGCTGCGTGCGGCGACGGCGCCGCGCGTGGTCAACCTGTCGAGTCTGGCGCATCGCCATGCCCGCATCGATTTCGACGATCTGCAAACCGCGCGCCCGTATCGCCCGTGGAAGGCGTATGGCCAGTCCAAGCTGGCCATGCTGATCTTCAGCATGGAACTGCAGCGACGCAGCGAGATGCACGGCTGGGGCCTGCGCGCGCTTGCCGCGCATCCCGGCTTCGCGCGGACCGCCCTGATCGCCAATGGACCGGCGATCGACGGTCGCCCCGGCGTGCTCGGCGCGGTCAACCGGGTGCTTAGCCCCTATATCAGCCACTCCGCAGCCGCTGGCGCGCTGCCTACCCTGTATGCCGCTACCGACCCGCAGGCACGCGGCGGTGGGTATTACGGTCCGGACGGCCTGCTTGAACTGAAGGGTGCCCCCGCCCCGGCAACCATCGCCCGCCAGGTCCACGACCGGCAGGCGGCGACGCGCTTGTGGGAGACCTCCTGCACGCTGGCGGATGTGGCGTTCTGATCACCACACGATGCAGGCGGTTGCGCATCGGCTGCGCGTGTTCGCTGCGGGTCGCCACGCGCCGTGCGGGCGCCAGCGACTACAGCCGCTTCCACTCCAGGCCTTCGCCGCGCCGGTAATACACTGCCACTGCCTTGCCGTACACCGCCGAAGCATCGACGAAACCGAAATAGCGCCCATCCTGGCTATTGCCGCGGTGGTCGCCGATGGCCAATACCTTGCCGGCCGGCACCCGCACATCGTGCAGATCCGGCCCACCGCCGGCATCCAGGTTCAGGTGCGCAATACGTGCGCCGAAGCGCTCACGCTCACCCTCGTCATCGATCTGCAGCGGTTGGCCGTTGATGGACAAATGCCCATCGCGCAGATCCACGCGGTCGCCTGCCACCGCCACCACGCGCTTGATCAAGCGCGTGCCGTCGTGCGGAGAATCGAACACCGCCACATCCCCGCGCTGCGGCCGATCGCCACCGACGACGATGCGGTTGCTCAGCGGCAAGCGCCAGCCATAGGCATGCATATCCACCACCACGCGATCGCCTGGCTGCAAGGTGGGCTGCATCGAGCCGCTGGGGACCTGGTAGTGATTGGCAAACGAGGAGCGCGCGGCGGTGAGTAGAACCAGCATGACCAGCAGCGGAAGCAGTTCCTTGCGCGACCACTGTGCGGCGCGCTGGAGGCGGGAGGTAGTCGCAGTGGCTTGGCTCATGAGGCACCTGTCGGTCTGAGTGGGTGGCGGGCGATGGCCTGATGAAGATGCGCCTGCGTGCCGGGCCGGTGGAAGTGACGAAAGGCATGGCACCCGTTGTGTCGTTATTCTGGATGCCGCTTGAGTGACTGCTCCGCTATCGCCAGTCTTGCTGCGGGGGTAGCGACCCAAACGGCAAACAACGCAGCGCTACAGACAGGGCCAATCGCACCACCATCATCTGAAGCACCATCCACAAACGAGAACGGGATGGCGCGTGGCCATCCCGTCTCGATTGCTGACTGCAGCGACTCCACATGCATGCGCCAACCACGCGCATGCATCACTCAGTGACTCACTCCGTCAAACCGCGATTTTCCAGCAGCGCCTTGACGCTGGGGTCCTTGCCGCGGAAGTCGCGATACAACGTGGCCAGATCGACCGTGTTGCCGCGCGAAAGGATCTTGGCGCGGAAGATGTCGCCGTTCTTGCGGTTCAAGCCACCGTTTTCCTTGAACCATTCGAACGCGTCGTCGTCGAGCACTTCCGACCAGAAATACGCGTAGTACCCGGCGGAATAACCGCCGCCCCAGATGTGGTCGAAATAGCTGCTGCGGTAGCGCGGCGGCACTTCAGCCAGGTCGACCTTGAAGCGCTTGAGCGCGTCGGCTTCGAACTTGCTCACGTCCTGCAGCGGCGCGTCGGCCGGCTGGGTGTGCCAGGCCAGGTCGAGCAGCGCCGCCGACAGGTACTCGGTGGTGGCGTAGCCGCTGTTGAAGGTCTTGGCCTTCTTGATCTTCTCCACCAGCTCGGCCGGCATCGCCGCACCGGTCTGGTAGTGCTTGGCGTAGTTGGCAAAGACCTTGGGATCGGAGGCCCAGTGCTCGTTGAACTGCGAGGGGAACTCGACAAAATCGCGCGAGGTGCTGGTGCCGGCGATCGAGGGGTACTTCACCTTGGAGAACATGCCGTGCAGCGCGTGGCCGAACTCATGGAACAGCGTGGTGACGTCATCGAAGCTCAACAGCGCCGGCTGGCCGGCGGCCGGCTTGGTGAAGTTGCAGACGTTGTAGACCACCGGCTTGGCACCGGTGAGGCCGTCCTGCTCGACGAACACATCCATCCAGGCACCGCCGGACTTGCTGTCGCGCTTGAAGTAGTCGGTATAGAACAGCGCCATCGAGGTGCCGTCGGCATCGAACACTTCATACACCTTCATGTCCGCGTGATAGGTCGGGATGTCGGTGCGCTGCTTGAAGGTGATGCCGTACAACTGGGTGGCCGCGTAGAAAACGCCGTTCTGCAGCACGTTGTCCAGTTCGAAATACGGCTTGATCTGCGCCTCGTCCAGGTCGTACTTGGCCTTGCGCACCTGCTCGGCGTAAAAATCCCAATCGGACGCGGCGAGTTTGAAATCACCCTTCTGCGCGTCGATGACCTTCTGCATCTCGGCCACTTCGCGGCGCGCCTTGGCAGTGGCGGCCGGCACGGTGTCGGTCAGCAGCTTCAGCGCCGCCTCCGGGGTCTTGGCCATCTGGTCGCCCAGGCTGTAGGCCGCGTAATTGGCGAAGCCGAGCAACTTGGCCTTTTGCGCGCGCAGCTGCGCCAGGCGCTGGATGGTCTGGCGGGTGTCGTTGGCATCGCCCTTTTCTGCGCGGGTTTCGGAGGCCTTCAACACCTCGGCACGCAGTGCGCGATCCTTCAACGAAGCGAGCACCGGCTGCTGGGTGGTGTTCTGCAAGGTCAGCAGATACTTGCCGTCGAGCTTGCGCGCCTTGGCGGCATCGGCGGCGGCGGCGATGTCGCCCTCGCTCAGCCCATCGAGTTTGGCCTTGTCGTCCACCACCACTGCACCGGCAGCGGAGGCTGCAACCAGACGGGTATGGAACTGCGTGGACAGCGTGGTTTCTTCCACGTTGAGCTTGCGCAGGCTGTCCTTGTCGGCATCGGAGAGCTGCGCGCCGGAGCGCACCAGTTCTTCGTAGTCGCGCTCGACCAGGCGCTTTTGTTCCGGCTCCAGATTCAGCGTATCGCGCTGGTCGTAGAGGGTCTTGACGCGTGCGAACAGCTTCGGATCGAGGTTGATCTCGTCCTGATGCGCGGCCAGCTTGGGCGCGATCTCTTCCTGGATCTTCTGGCGTGCATCGCTGGTATCGGCCTGCACCAGCCCGAAGAAGATGCGCGACACGCGCGTCAGCGTCTCGCCGCTGCGCTCCAGTGCCTCGATGGTGTTGTCGAAAGTGGGCGCTTCGGTGTTGTCGGCGATCTTGCGCACCTCGGCCAGATGCAGGCGCATGCCTTCTTCGAACGCGGGAAGGTAATCGCTGTCCTTGATCTTGTCGAACGGCGGCGCCTGGAATGGCAGCGTGCTGGCGGTCAGCAACGGGTTCGGCGCTGCGTCCGCGGCCGGCGTGGTGGTCTTTTCGGGCACGGTGGTGGACTCCTTACCGGATGGCTCTTTTCCAGAACATGCGGCCAATGCCAGGGTGATGGCGGCGGCCAGAACGACGGTACGCGACATGGCGTGTGATTCCTGAGTGGTTGTTACGGCAGCCGGTCACGCTAGCGGGTTTGCGCAGCGTCGGCATGTGCCGTTGGATTGGCTGGATGAATCCGGTTGGGATTGGCAAAGCTGAAGGGGGCGCAGATGCAGGCCCGGCACCGGTCACCAGCCACGGGCGACAGCGTGCAGCACGGGATTTTTCAGGGTTGCTTGCGGGCAGCCGTCGGCTAGCGGGCGTGGGGGCCACGCCCAAGCCCCGTCAGAGCGTCTCGTCCTTGAAGATGGCCACATGCGCGGTGCCGTCGGCACCGATCCAGCCGCGGTACATGCCCTGGGTATTGAACGGGAAGGCGATGTTGCCTTGCGCATCCAGCGCGATGGCGCCGCCATCGCCGCCGGCCTTCGGGATCTGCTGATCGATCACCGCCTCGGCGGCCTGTTGCAGCGATTGCCCGGCGTACTTCATGCGCGCGCAGATGTCGTAGGCGGCTACCGCGCGGATGTAGAACTCGCCCCAGCCGGTGCCGGACACCGCGCACTGCGCATTGGCGTAGGTACCGGCGCCGATGATGGGTGCATCGCCCACGCGGCCATAGCGCTTGTTGGTCATGCCGCCGGTGGATGTGCCGGCGGCCAGATGACCGTCGCGGTCCAGCGCCAACGCGCCGACGGTGCCGAAGTGCTTGGCGGTTTCCAGATCCAGTTCGGCTTGTGCCTTGCGGTCGCCGGCCTCGGCCTTGAGCGCTTTTTGCAGCTGCTGCCAGCGCTTGTCGGTGCGAAAGTAACTTGGGTCGACCAGGGTGACGCCCTGCTCGCGCGCGAACTGTTCGGCGCCATCGCCGACCAGCATCACGTGCTTGGAATGGTCCATGACGCTGCGCGCCAGCTGGATCGGGTTCCTGACCGTGTGCACGCCGGCGATCGCACCAGCCTTGCCGCTGGCACCGTCCATGATGGCGGCATCCAGTTCGTTCTTGCCGTCATGGGTGAACACCGCGCCGCGCCCGGCGTTGAACTGCGGCGCATCCTCCAGCACGGTGATGGTGGCCGCCACTGCGTCCACTGCACTGCCGCCGCGCGCCAACACAGCATGGCCGGCACGCAGCGCGCGTTGCATCGCCTCGCGCGCCTGGACTTGTTCGTCGGGTGAAAGACTGGACTTTTCCACGCCCGCCCCTCCGTGGATCACCAGCATCGGGGTGGCGGCCAGCGCGGGGCCGGCACACAGCAGCAAGGAAAGGCACAACGCACGGGTGGACGAAGCGATCATGGTGTTTCCTCAAACCTTCATGGCAGTGAATGGCGACACTGGCGCTGCGGGAGGTGCCATGAGCAAGACAGTCTCGTCTCATGCACGCTTCCCTGCTCTATCGAATACGCCCTGGATACGACAGCAACGCGAAACGGTGTCGGCCTGAATGAAGCAGTAGCTGCGTTACTCATAACCGCGCCCAGCCCAGAGAAATAGAGCGAACGCCTGCCAAGGATTGCTTGGCTTGGGTCCAGGCAGCTCGCCGAAAGATGAGCTAGTTGCCCACGCGGATGCTGCCTCGAGAAAATCTGCGATTGACTGATTAGCCCACTCCCCCTGAAACCCATCAAGAGTCACTGCAAGAGAATCTGCTGAACGACGATCAGCAGCCAGGAGCTCAGCAAAGCCCACGAACGATGCCTCATCCTGCACGGCTTCGAGAACTTCGAGCAATCTGTCTCCCATTGCGCGTTTGAACCCTCGGTCTTTTGTCTGGGTAGGTAGCGCCATTGAGTCACGCAGGAAGAAGCTGCCTCATGCAAGAGCCCTAACTTGCCCGCTGCTCTTATGTCTGGCGCAGCATCTGTGGGCAAGGCACATCGGCACCCTGCACGCTACGCCACCTACAACGTATCGCGATGCTTGCCGCGCCACGGGCGGTACCAGGTGCGGATGGCGGCGATGTCGGCCGCCATGTCGGTGCCGGTCCAGAACGGCTCGCCGATGCCCACGGTCTTGCTGGGGTAGTCGAAGTACACCGGCAGGATCGGCACCTTGGCATCGGAGGCGATCTTCCAGAAACCGGCCTTCCAATTCTCCACGCGCTTGCGGGTGCCTTCGGGGGTGATCACGTACCACATCTGCTCGGAGTTGCGGATCAGCCGCACCGCCTGGCCGATGGTGCCCTGCGGCGAACTGCGATCCAGCGGGATGGCGCCGAGCTTGCGCAGCAGCGGCCCCAGCGGCCACCAGAACAGCTGCGTCTTGCCCAGCACGCGCACGTCGAAGCCCAGCGCGAACTTGGCCGCAAAGCCCAGGAAGCCGTCCCAGTTGGACGAATGCGGCGCGACGATCATCACCAGCTTGGGCTCGTCGGGCAGCCGCCCGAGCAGGCGCCAGCCGGTCAGACGTAGCGCCGTACGCCCCAGCCAGCGGCCGAAGCGGCCGTGCGCCCGCGGCATTCTGGGAGGGGATGGCTGCAGCAGGATGTTGGCCTGTGTTACCGGTGGCAACGACGGGTCGGTGTGACTCACGCTTACTCCCAGTGGGACGCAGAGCGTCCACGCTTGATATGGCTGCGCTCACGCTTGGCATCCAGCCGCCGCAGCTTGGCACCGTGACTCGGTTTGGTGGCGACCCGGCGCTTGGGCACCGACAGGCACGCACTGATGATCTCGGCCAGCCGCTCGCGCGCATCCTCGCGGTTGCGGTCCTGGGTGCGGAAGCGCTGCGCGTCGATCACCAGCACGCCCTCGGCGGTCATGCGACGATCGCGCCGCGACAGCAGCCGCGCGCGCAACGGTTCGGGCAGCGACGGCGAGCCGGCCACGTCGAAACGCAGCTCCACCGCAGTGGAGACCTTGTTGACGTTCTGCCCGCCCGCGCCGCTGGCGCGCACGAAGCGTTCGACGAGTTCGCTGGGCGGAATCGTCAGGCTGGGGGTGATCTGGATCGGGTCGCTGGCCATTGTCCGGCGATTGTATCGGCAGCGGCGTGGACGCGCGCGCGAACGCCAGCTTCCCGTATGCTGCGGCCGGTTCCCCGATTGCAGGATGCTCCGATGACACTCGATTCTCTCGCCGCCGCCGGCGCACTCGCCCGCCGCCTGTTGCTGGCTGCCCTGCTGGCGGTGGCCGCGCCGACCGCGCTGGCGCAGGCGCCCACCGATGCCGACGTCAACCGTCTGCTGGCCGCCTCGCGCGCGCAGACCATGCTGGACACCATGTTGCCGCAGATCGAAGCGATGCAGCAGCAGCAGTTCGCACAGCTCACCGCGCAGCGCCAGCTCGACCCCGACCAGCAGGCGCAGCTGCAACGCATCCAGGAGCGCACCCGCCAGACCGTGCGCAAGGCGCTGTCGTGGTCGGAACTGCGCCCGATGTATGTTGACATCTACAAGCGTTCGTTCTCGCGCGAGGACGTGCTGGCCATGGCCGAGTTCTACGAGAGCTCGGCCGGCCAGAGCCTGCTCGACAAGACCCCCGCCCTGACCCAGAACCTGATGGGCGCCATCCAGCAGAAGATGCTGCCGCTGTTTGCCGATCTGCAGAAGGACCTGGAGAAGATCGTCAACGAGCCGGCTGCGGCGGCGCAGAAGCCCTGAAGGGCGGGGATTCGGGATTCGGGATTCGGGATTGGGGAATCGCAACGCCGTGGCGGCGGTTGCGGTGCGTTGCCGATCAACGCAGTGCATCCACTTTTCCGCTGACCGAAGCAGCCCCGCTCCCGTCGGGAGTGCTGTTGTCCTGAGGGCCCAGTGGCGGGCTTGCCCCCATCCGCCCTTCGGGCACCTTCCCCCGCAAGCGAGGGAAGAAAGCAAGTTGGAAGGCGAGCAGGGAAGGCGGGAACGCGGGAAGGCGAGGAAGGCGAGCAATGAGTGTCACGCCTGAGCCCCTCTCCCGCCTGCGGGAGAGGGGTTGGGGTGAGGGGACGGCTGCGCAGATTTCCTGCAGGCTGAGTGGACGTCCCGATCGCTGAACCAGGCACGCCCCATCACGCCGTCGGCACGACTCCCAACCCCGCCATCTCCCACCCGAACAACGCACAGGCCTTGGCGAATTCCACATCCAGCGGCGCAGTGACGCTGATGCGCCGTCCATCGGCCGGATGCGGAAACCCCAGGCGCTCGGCGTGCAGCAGCATGCGGTGGACGCCGAGCATGCGGAAGCTGCGGTTGTGGCGGCCATCGCCATGGCTGGTGTCGCCGATCATGTGATGCGACAGATGCTTCATGTGTCGGCGAATCTGCCGGAACCGCCCGGTCTGCGGCTGGCAGCGCAGCAATGCATAGCGCGAGGTGGCAAAGCCGGTGGACGGGATCTCCAGCTCGCCGGTGGCCAGGCGCTGGAAGTGGGTCACCGCCGGCTTCTTGACCGGCTTGCCGGGGCCGCCGTCCAGGTCGTGGTCGACGATGAAGCGCTCCTCGGCCGGCCAGCCGCGGCACACGGTCAGATAGTCCTTCTCCAGTTCGCCGGCCATCAAGGCCTTGCCCAGCGCGCTGGCGGCGTCGCGGTCGAACGCCAGCAACAGGCAGCCGCTGGTGGCGCGGTCGAGCCGGTGGACCAGGAAGATCGGCTTGCCCAGCTGCTCGCGCAGGCGGTCGGCCAGAAAGTCGTCCTCCCCGCGCGCCAGCTTGCTGTCGTGGACCATCAGGCCGGCGGGTTTGTCGACGACGGCCAGGACATCGTCCTGGTAGAGAATCTGCAGATGCTTGGGGAATGTGCTCACCGGCGGATTATCCGCATCGCCGACAGCGTATGCCACCGCGTCGCTGCGCCGATCAACCGGTTGAACTGACCCACGGCGGTGGCCAGCCCGCGGATCGCTCACCACAAGCGCCCTCAGTAAGGCGTGCCGTCCTTGTGCCGGTAAGACCACTGCCCGTCTTCAGTGCTGACCAGCATCAGATCGTCGTCCGGGTAGGTGATGCAATCGCCGGCGCTGCGGTCGCCCACTTCCAGATACGTCACCGCCGCCTGGCTACGATTGATCAGGCAATGCGCATCGCCGTCCCCGGCGCGGAATCCGGCGCACATGCCCGGCTGCAGCAGTCGCTCGCCTGCGTTGCTCATCAGGCTCGGCGTACCGCTGACGATGTAGACGAATTCATCCTGCAACGAATGCCCGTGCCGCAACGCCGAGCGTGCACCCGGCGCCAGCGTGGTGAGGTTGACGCCGAAGTTGCGCAGCCCGAACAGGGCACCCAGCGCACGCTTCTGGCGGCCGTCCATCTGCGCAGCGAACACCGGCGGATAGCTGGAACTCTGCGTACGCGGCGGTACATCCAGCGCGGCAATCGGCGCAGCAGGCAGTGCATCGGTTGCGTCGTCGGACATGGCCGAATCCTATCGCCGTAGCCAGGCGACCAGCAGGGCCGCCGACCCGGCGCCGCCGCTGATCCAGCTCCATACCGGCACCGTGCCCAGGTACCAGCCGTCCGGATGCAGGCCATACAACACGGCCGCCACCACCAGCAAGCCGCTGCCGGTGATCGCCGTGACCACGCGGGTCTGCAGCTTGCGCAGGCTGATGTCCAGCGCGCGCAACTCGGCCGAGCGGATGTCGAGCTGATGGCGCCCCTCCACCTGCTGCTTCAACCAGCTGTGCACCAGGCGCGGCATGTCCGGCGCGTGGGTCATGATTTCCGGTAGCCGCTTGCTCAACTCGCCCAGCATCCTGCGTGGGCTGTAGCGCTCGCGCAGGATGCGTTCGAGCACCGGTCGCGCCACCGCCCAGATATCCAGCTTGGGGTCGAGCTGACGGCCCACGCCTTCGATGTTGAGCAAGGTCTTCTGCAGCAGGATCAGCTGCGGCTGCAGGGTCAGTTCATAGCGCTGCGCCACGCGGAACAGCTTGATCAGCACCTGCGCCAGCGAAATCTCCGACAGCGGCCGGGTGAAGTAGGGCTCGCACACCGAGCGCGCAGCCGCTTCCAGTTCGTCGATGCGCACGTTGGACGGCATCCAGCCCGCCTCCACGTGCAGCTCGGCCATGCGGCGGTAATCCTTGTGGAAGATCGCCATGAAGTTCTCGGCCAGGTAGTACTGATCTTCCTGCGAGAGCTGGCCCATGATGCCGAAATCCAGCGCGATGAAGCGCGGATTGAGCCGGCGCTCCGGATCCGAGTCGACCCAGATGTTGCCGGCGTGCGCATCGGCATGGAAGAAGTTGTCGCGGAACACCTGGGTGTAGAACACGCGCACGCCCTTGGCCGCCAGCGCCTTGCGGTCGATGCCGGCGGCATCGAGCTTGACGATATCGTCGGACGGAATGCCGTACACGCGCTCCAGCGTGAGCGCGCGCTCGGCGGTGTGCGACCAGATCACTTCCGGCACGTACAGATCGTCCGAGCCTTCCCAGAACCGGCGCAGCACGCTGGCATTGGCGCCTTCGCGCTGCAGGTCGAGCTCGGCCGACAGCGTGCCTTCGATCTCGGCCACCACTTCGCGCGGGCGGATCTTGTCGGCGCGCGGGTGAGTCCGCTCGACCAGCGTGGCCAGCGAATGCAGCAGCGCGATGTCGGCATCGATCTGGCGCTCGATGTCCGGGCGCAGCACCTTGACCACCACTTCGCGGCGCACGCCATCGGCGTCCGGCGGCAAGGTGGCCGCATGCACCTGCGCAATCGACGCCGAGGCCAGCGGAACGGTGTCGAAGGAGGCAAACGCCACGCTGACCGGCAGGCCGAGCGCGCCTTCCACGATCAGACGCGCGGCCTGCCCATCGAATGGTTTGACCCGGTCCTGCAGCAAGGTGAGTTCTTCGGCCACGTCGGCGGGGATCAGGTCGCGACGGGTCGACAGGATCTGCCCGAACTTGACGAAGATCGGCCCCAGTTCCTGCAACGCCAGCCGCAGCCGCGCACCGCGCGATTGCGCGGCGATCTCGGCGCTGGCACGCGGCACGAACGGCTTGGCCACACGCAGCCAGCGCTCGGCGGCCGTGCCTTGCAGCAAGTCGTCCAGGCGGTAGCGCAGGATCACCCGGCCGATGCGGCTGGCACGCAGGATCGCCTTCATGGCGTGCCTCCGGCGGCGCGCAGGCGAGTGACGCGCGCAGCCAGCCGTTCGACATCGTCGCGCAGCTCGTCCACGTCGTCATGGAAGGCCTCGAGCTCGGCCCGCGGCACCACATCGCGCGATTCCTCGGTGACGAATTCGGCCGCGCTATGCGCCAGATCCGATGCACTGCGACGGGCCTGCTGCAGCGCTGCACGCACCGCGCCGGCAATCTGTACACCCAGGATCTGCCCGAACACCGTCACGAACGGCAGCTGCCAATCCGGGTCGAAGCGCCCGGCCAGTTGCTGCAGCTGGCGCGCAAGCTCCGCGTCGCCGGAGACCTTAAGCCGCCCCGCCGGCGCACCGCTGCGACGCGCATTGGCCAGAAACGGCAGCTGCCCCAGCAGGCCGGCCAGGCTGCTGCGCACCGCCAGATCCGGCTCCTGTGCCTGATCCACCGGGCCGACCAGCAGCCGTCGCTCGTGCACGCGGATCTGCAGCGCAAGTGCGGGCGCGTCCAGGGTCAGGGCGATGCGCTGGCCTTCCAGCGGCAACAGGGCGTCGCGGGTATCCGGGTCCAGCGCCAGGGCGCGATTGAGCGCGGCCTGCAGGGCCTGGCCGGCGAGCGGCTTGAGGGAATTGAAAAGTGATGCGGACATGGGCGCATTCTACCGCCCCCGCATGTCGCAGCTGGCTGACGATGGTGGGGCGCTGCGCGCCGGAGGCTGCTGCGGTGGCCACGGCAGGCGCTTGCCTGGCGGTGGAACGATCGATGCACCGGTCGTCGCCTGGGGTGTCTGGCCCGCTGGCGCTGCACGGCGGCTGACCAGGATGGTGCGCTCGCGGCGCGGTGCGGGCGGCCTGTTGCGCCCATCGCTCCCTGCGCCGATGGGCGCAGCGTCCGCGCACAGTTGCCGCCCGCCCGATCTGCCGGCTTTCTTCGGCCTGCCGGTCACGGGCATGCTGGCGATCTTTTCGAATAGTTGGCAGGAGCAGGCGATGCGCAAGATCCGGGTCGGTCTCATCTTTGGCGGCAAATCCGCCGAGCACGAGGTCTCGCTGCAGTCGGCACGCAACATCCTGGACGCGCTCGACCCGCAGCGCTTCGAGCCGGTACTGATCGGCATCGACAAGCAGGGCCAGTGGCATCTGAGCGCGGCGGAGGGCTTTCTGCACGATGCCGACGACCCGGGCCGGATCGCCCTGCACCGCAGCGGACGCTCGGTGGCGGTGCTACCCGGCGCCGAGCAGGCGCAGCTGCGGCCGGTGGACACCGAGCAGACGCTGGCGCAGATCGATGTGGTGTTCCCGATCGTGCACGGCACCCTGGGCGAAGACGGCTCGCTGCAGGGATTGCTGCGCATGGCCAACCTGCCCTTCGTCGGCTCCGGCGTGCTTGGCTCGGCGGTGGCGATGGACAAGGACATGGCCAAGCGCGTGCTGCGCGATGCCGGCCTGGCGGTGGCACCGTTTGTCTGCTTCAACCGTCACACCGCCGCGCACGCCGATGTGGATGCGTTGATCGCGCAGCTGGGGTTGCCGTTGTTCGTCAAACCGGCCAATCAGGGCTCGTCGGTGGGCGTCAGCCAGGTGCGCAGCGCGGACGCCTTTGCCGCCGCACTCGCCTTGGCGTTGTCCTACGACCACAAGGTGCTGGTGGAAGCGGCCATTGTCGGCCGCGAGATCGAATGCGCGGTGCTGGGAAATGCCACGCCACGGGCCAGCGTGTGCGGCGAAGTGGTGGTGCACGATGCGTTTTATTCGTACGACACCAAATACATCAGCGCGCACGGCGCCGACATCGTGATCCCCGCCGAGCTGGATGCGCAGACGCAGCAGCGCATCCAGCACCTTGCGGTGCAGGCGTATCAAGCGCTGGATTGCGCCGGCATGGCGCGCGTGGATGTGTTCCTGTGTGCGGACGGACGCATCGTGATCAACGAGGTCAATACGCTTCCGGGCTTCACCCGCATCAGCATGTATCCCAAACTCTGGCAGGCAAGCGGGCTGGACTATCGCGGCTTGATCACGCAGTTGATCGAACTGGCATTGCAACGGCATGCGGACGATCAATTGCTGCGCAGCGCGGTAGACACCCGCGCATGAGCGCCTCGCAGCCGCGCGCAGTGCAGGCGCACGACCATGCCGCATTGCTCGCACTCAACAATGCCCATGCCACCGCACTGTCGTTGCTCGATGCCGATGGGCTGGCTGCGTTGTTGCAGCTGGCATGGCATGCCAGCGTGATCCCGCCGGCAGACGGCCTGTTGATCGCACTGGATCAGAGCGCTGACTACGCCAATGCCAACTTTGCGTGGCTATCGAAGCGCTTTGCGCGCTTTGTCTATGTGGACCGCATCGTGATCGGCGTCCATGCGCGTCGACGCGGCCTTGCCGGGCAGCTGTACGCCGACCTCATCCGCAGCGCGCGTGCGGCAGCGCAGCCGCGCCTGGTGTGCGAAGTGAATCTGAGCCCGCCCAATCCGGCATCGCTGGCGTTGCATCGGCAACTGGGATTCATGCCAATCGGCGATGCGATGCTGGCTGGTGGCAAGCAGGTGCAATACCTGGAAAAACTGCTGTGAGGGGCAAAGACCCCACTGAAACACCGCCATAACGCACATGGCCCGCCTCCTTGCGGAGGCGGGCCATGTGAGCACCGATCGGCAGCGCCGCTGCCGTGGCGTATCGCAGCGGGACGTTAGACCTTGCCGCGACGGAACATCGAGATCACTGCCAGGATCAGGAACACCACGAACAGGATCCAGGCAATGTTGGTCGCCGCACCGGCGATACCGCTGAAGCCCAGCACAGCGGCGATGATGGCGATGACGAAGAAGATGATGGCGTAATGCAGCATGGCAATGATTCCAGAAGTTGTCGTGCCGAATCGGCGCAGACGTATCCTGAAGATGTGGCAGTCTTTATCGAGTGATGGCGATGTCGTTGGAAGATGAGGATCGCAGCCGTTGCAGGCCTTCTTCGATACTGATGCGTGGCACGTAGCCGAAGTCGCGACGCGCAGGTTCCATGCTGTACCAATGCGGCGTGCACAACTGTTCTACCAGAAAACGCGTCAGCGGCACTTCGCCAGGCAGACGCAACAGTGGCCACATGGTCTCGCAGATTGCACCGATTGTGTACGCCGTCTTGAACGACAGCGAACGCGTCACCGCCGGTGCGTCCACTGCCGCAAGCAGGCGATTGAGCAACTCGCGCATCGGCAACGGTTCGCCGTTGGAAATGAAGTACGCCTTGCCCGCGCAGGCAGCGCCCGGCGCAAGATGGTCGAACGCATCGAAATGCGCTTGTGCGGCGTTGTCGATGTACGTGCTGTCCACCAGGTTGCTGCCATCGCCCACCATGCGCAGGCGACCGGCGCGCGCGCGTGCCGCCAGCCGCGGCAACAGATGATTGTCGCCCGGCCCCCAGATCAGCCGCGGACGCAATGCCACCGTGGCCAGCTGCGCATCGTTGGCTGCCAGCACCGCACGCTCGGCGATCGCCTTGGTCGCCGCATACGCGGCGCGCAGGTCTTCGCCATATGGCACCTCATCGGCGCCCAGGCCCTCCACCGGGTTGGTGGCGCGGTGGGTGACGCTGGGTGTGGAGGTGTAGATCAGCCGCGGCACGCCATTGGCGCGGCATGCGTCGAGCACGTTCTGCGTGCCCACCACATTGGCCTGGTGATAGCTGTCGTAGCTGCCCCATGCACCGGCCTTGGCGGCGTTGTGGAAGACCGCATCGATGCCGGCGAAGGCATGCCGCACCGCTTGCGGGTCGGCCAGGTCGCCACGGATCTGGCCCACGCCCAACGTCTGCAACACCGGGTAATCGCCGCGTTGAAAACTCACCACCTCGTGCCCGCGCGCGCGCAAGCCGCGGCACAACGCCTGGCCAAGAAATCCACCACCGCCGGTCACCAGAATCTTCATCGCTTTGCACCGATCACAAGAGGAAACACGGAAGAACCACTAAGCTGCGCGCACCGCTGCATGTGCTTACGCACGCTGTTGCGCCGCCCAGACCGCCAGTTTTTCGCGGCCGATCTTGGCGTTGTGGCGGATGTCGACCGGGAAACCGGGATGCCGCAGGAAACGTGCGATACCGGCGGTATGCGGATGCGCGGCGCCCAGCGCACGCAATGCGGTTTGCACGTCCGCGAAGGCCGATACCGATACGCCAGGCTGCAACTCCACGCACAGCACCGGTTGCTGTTGTCCGGCTGCGCCTACACCGACCAGCGCGGTGCGCCGCACCTGGGGATGCACGTTGAACACCGGCTCCACCTGCTCGGTGTACAGCGGGCCTCTGGCCGTTTCCACGCGATGGGTCTTGCGCCCGCAGAACCACAAGCGTCCTTCTGCATCGAAATAGCCCACATCGCCCATGCGGTGCACGATGCGTTCGCTGCCATCGTCGCTGCGCTCGCGGATCTTGGCGATGCGGGTGGCCGCATCGCGATTGAAATAGGTATCGGTGGTGGTCGGGCCGGCGACGGTGATCTCGCCGACTTCGCCCATGGCCAGCACGCGTGCGCCGCTCCAATCGGCAATGGCCGCATCGTCGATGGCGATGATGCGCACCTCATTGGGCGCGACCACCTGTCCCACACAGGTTCCGGCACCGGCTTCGGTGGCAGCGCGCGTTGCGTCCAGGGTGCGGCCTTCGATTGCCGCCACCGGCAGGCATTCGGTGGCGCCATACGGCGTCCAGAATTGCGCATCCGCCGGCAGCAGCGCGCGGATGGTGGCCACCACATCCGGCGGCACCGGTGCGCCTGCCGACGTCGCCAGGCGCACCTTGGGCAGCGGCTGCCCGTAGTCGGCCAGCACGCGCATCAATGCCGGCGAACCGAACAATTGCGTCACTCCGAAGCGGTTGAGTGCATCGTGCAGCTTGCGCGGGTCGGCAGTGGCCGGGCGGGTCGGATCCATGTCCGGAATCACCGAGGTCAGCCCCAAAGCAGGATCGAACAAGGCAAACGGCGGGAACGTCGGCAGATCCACGCCACCCGGCTGCATGCCGAAGGCATTGCGCAGCAACTCGATCTGGCCGACGAAATGCCGGTGTCGGTAAACCACGCCCTTGGGCACGCCGGTGGAGCCGCTGGTGAACAGGATGGCGGCCACATCGTCCGGCCCGGTGTTGGCCAGCTGACTGCCGGCGCCGGCGCCATCGCGCTCCACGCGCGCCAGTGTCACCCCGCCCCACCCGTAACGGCCACCGACGCTGACGATCTGCTTTGCAGAGCGCGCCCAGCGCAGCAGACGACGCGCCAACTGCGCAAGCGGAATGCCGATGAACGCCTGCGGCTGCGCCTCGTCCAGACACTGTTTGAGCGCGCGCTTGTCGATGCCCGGATCGACCAGCACCGGCACCGCACCGGCCTTGAACAAGGCAAACATCAGCAGGAAGAATTCCGGCGACGGCCGCACCATCACCACCGCGCGCGCGCCACGGCCGATGCCGTGCAGCGCCAGGCCGGCGGCGATCGCATCGCTGCGTGCATCCAGTTCGGCATAGCTCAAGGTCACGTCGTAGGCGGCAAACCCATTGGCGGCGCGGCGGCCGGGGCAGCGAATGGCGATCTGATCGGGGCGCTCGCGCGCCAGCTGCGGCAAGGTGGCCGCGATATTGCAGAGAGTGGTCATCGCCGTATTATCACCCATGCACTCACGGTGCTGGCCGCTTGTGCGCAGGGCGCGCCTGCACCCGCGGCGGATGCGCGCCGTGGTCGGGGCACGCGCCCGTCCGATGCCGACGCATGAATCGCTTAGCGGCGGCGGCCGCATGCCTCTTGTATCGCAGCACGGTTCGGTCAGAATGCCGCGCTCCCCACGCGATTTCGCCGCGCCAGGCCCGGCATTCCATGGCACACCCCTGCCTTACCTGCGGCGCTTGCTGCGCCTATTTCCGCGTCAGTTTCCACTGGAGCGAAGCCGATCCCGCATTGGGCGGCAGGGTACCGATCGAACTGACCGACTCCTTGCGCACGCACGAGCGCGTGATGCGCGGCACCTCGCAATCGCAACCGCGCTGCATCGCCCTGGATGCCGACATCGGCCGCTATAGCCGCTGCAGCATCCACGACCGCCGCCCGTCCTCCTGCGCCGCCGTGCCGGCGTCGCTGGAATTCGGCCAGCGCAGTGCGCAATGCGACAAGTCGCGCCTGGCGCATGGTCTGCATGCGCTGACGCAGGACGATTGGATCGGCGTGGACGATGCGCAGCGCAATCCGCTGCCAGTGCCGTGACCGGACCTGGCTGCTGACGCATACGCCATCGGCGCATTGATCGGTGTCGGACGCCTCGCTTACAGCGGATGCGTATCCAGGAACGTGCGAATCGCCGGCACCAGCACCTCGTGCTTGTCTTCCAGCACGTAGTGATTGGCATCGTCGAACGCGGTCACCTCGGCGTTCGGCAATGCCTGGCGAAAACCGGCCAGGAAGTGCTTGTCGAAGCAGATGTCGCGCAGGCCCCAGGCGATGAACGCGGGGCGGTCGGCAAACGACGGCAAGGCCTGTGCGGAGCGCTCCAGCAACGACCAGCCCTTGTCGGCCGGCGACAGCGGAATGTCCTGCATGAAACGGATCGTGGAGATGCGATTGCGCCAGGTGTCGTAGGGCGCGACATAGGCGCGGCGCACGGCCGAGGGCATGCGCCGCGACACGCCAAACCATGAAGCACCGGACGAAAACGCATTGAAGGTGCGGATGAACCATTCGCCTGGCCGCCAATGCCGACCCATCGCGATCTGCCACGGCATCGGTTTCTCCGGCGGCAACGGGAAGGCGGCGGTGTTGGTGATCACCAGGCGCTTGACCTGCGCGTGATGCGACAACGCCCAGCCGAACCCGATCATGCCGCCCCAATCGTGCACGGCCAGCGTGATCGACCCAGTGATGCCCAGATGCCGCAGCAAGGTATCCAGATCGTCCACGCGCGATTGCAAGGTGTAGTCGTAGCGCGGCTGCGCGTCGGGCGCATCGTCCGGCTTGTCGGACAGCCCCATGCCGATATGGTCCGGCACGATGCAGCGGTAGCGATCGGAAAGACCGCTGACCAGATGCCGCCACAAATAGCTCCACGACGGATTGCCGTGCAGCATCACGACCACCTCGCCATCGCGCGGACCTTCGTCCAGATACGACATCGCAATGCCGGGACGCACCTCAAGGCGCTGGGGAGTGAAGGGATAGCCGGGGTAGTTCATGGATCTCTCTATTTGCTAAAGCTTTGACTGGGTGTGTCTGGCAAGTCGCCAGCTACATCGCCACGACAGTATCGAAAATACGCCAGGTGTCTCCGCATCGTCGGCAACGGCCGTGCGCAAGCCGATCGCTCACAGCGGCTGCGCTCCTTCGCTGAGGATGTCGAGATAGGCGTGGTAGGCAAAAATACGATGCCGCTGCTGGCCGGTGAGTTCGTTGACGATTTCCAGCTCCTGCAGGGTGCGTACCGCAGCACGGATGGTAGGCGCGCTCAATGACAGGGTGGGCGCCACTTGCGGCACCGCCAACACCACGC
Source organism: Xanthomonas sp. 10-10 (assembly GCF_040182365.1). Classification (NCBI taxonomy): domain Bacteria; kingdom Pseudomonadati; phylum Pseudomonadota; class Gammaproteobacteria; order Lysobacterales; family Lysobacteraceae; genus Xanthomonas; species Xanthomonas sp. 10-10. The sequence continues at coordinate 399,200 of NZ_CP144460.1, read as the reverse complement.
GCCGCGCGAACTGCTCAAACACCAGGCCGACGTTGCCTGCTCGCTGGCCCAAAGCGGCAATGCGGGCCCGATCACGTGCCAACAGTGCCAGCAGGCGCTGCGCGGTGTCGACGGCTTGTTGCGCGGTCTCTGCCACACCATCCAGAAAGAAGCCCAGCCATCCTTCCCAATCACCGTTGAGTCGCACCGCATTGAGGCGATCGTAGTAATCGGCACGACGGCGCTTGAAATACAGGCTCAGATACAGGCTGGGCTCCCGCAGCACGCCTTCGCTGCACAGGATCAAGGTAATCAACAGCCGTCCCAGGCGCCCATTGCCATCGCTGAAGGGATGGATGGTTTCGAACTGCACATGGGCAAGCGCCGCCTTCACCAACGGCGGCATCTGCCCCTGCGGCGCATGCAGAAACTGTTCGAGTGCCGACAGCGCGTCGGGCAATGCATCTGGCGGTGGCGGAACAAAGTGTGCAAGTGCAGGCGAGGCCCCGCCTACCCACACCTGGCTCCGGCGAAATTCACCTGGCTGCTTGCCGGCTCCACGCCCGCCCTGCAGCAACAGCGCATGCATCTCGCGGATCAAACGCAGCGACAGCGGGAAATCGTCCTTGCGCAGGCGCCGCAAACCATGGTTGAGGGCCGCGACATAGTTGGACACTTCTTCGACATCGTCGACAGGCACGCCCGGTGCCGCATCCATCTCGAACAGCAACAGGTCCGAGAGCGATGACTGGGTTCCTTCGATCTGGGACGACAGCAAGGCTTCCTTGCGGATGTACTGATAGAGAAACACTTCCGGGTCCGGCAGCATCAGCGTGATGCCGTCCAGTCGCCCTAGTGCCTGGTCGGCGCGCTCTTTGCGCGCCACCAGTTCAGCCTGTGCGAAATCCAGTGCCGGCACTGCCGGCAACGGATCAGGGACGAATGCCTGGTAACGGCTCCCTGCGAGAGCGCCAGCAACATAGTGTCCGGTGATGCGCTGAGCCATCGTCTTTCCTTACAGACTGCAGCTGTTCCTGCAAGGAAACTTAGATACCACTTTTTTACCTAAGCAGCGATCTTGCCCGGCGTGCAAGAGCATCGGCCGGCCACTATCACACGCCTTACCAGACCACTTCCGCCATCGAGCAGTTCAGGCCAGAACCAATCCCCATCAGCGCGATCCGGTCGCCCTTCTTCAAGCGGCCGAGCTCCTTGAGTTTGCTCAGCACGATCGGCACCGAAGCCGGGCCGATGTTGCCGTGTTCGCCGAAGATGGTCATGACCTTGGCCGGGTCGATGCCGAACGACTTCACGAACGAGGCGGTGTGCGGGCGGCTGACCTGGTGGATGACGAACTGGTCCAGCTCGTCCACCGCCCAGCCCATCGCCTGCTTGGCCGCCAGGAAGGTCTTCTGCGCCAGCTTGATGCCTTCGATCAGCAGCAGGCGGGTGTCGGTGACCATGCGGTCCAGGTTGCCGCGGCACAGCTTGTTCCACTCGGTGGCCGAACGGGTCACGCCGCCCTTGTAGCGCGGCGCGTCGGGCACCAGCTCGGTGCGCGCCATGACCATGGCCGCGGCACCGCAGCCCAGGGTCAGCGCAGCGAGTTCATTGCGGAATTCTTCTTCGGTGACGTCGGGCGAGGTCATGCGCTCGAGGGTCTTCTCGTACACCAGGTTGGCGGTCTCGCCGTCGACGACCAGCGCATAGTCGATCTCGCCACGCTCGAGCATGCGCGCGGCGATGTCCATGCCGTTGATGAAGGCAAGGCAGGCGTTGGCGACGTCGAAGGTGACGCAGTGGTCGCCGACCCCGAGGTTGCCGGACACGATGGAGGCGGTGGACGGCTCCAGGTAGTCGCGGCTCACTGAGGTGTTGACCAGCAGGCCGATCTTCTCGATACCGATGCCGGCGTCGAGCAGTGCCTTGCGCGCAGCCTGGGTGGCAGCGTCCGAGGCCTGGACATCCTGGTCCCACAAGCGCCGTGCATGGATGCCGGCAACGTCGCCCAACACGTCGGTCTTGATTCCGAGGCGGTCGTAGGTCGGTTGCAGGCGCTCGTTGATTTCCTTGGAAGTCAGCGTGTGCGGCGCATCAATATGCGCCAGTCCCGCGATGGAGACATTCTGGAAGAGCATCGAAGTAGCGCCATGGCGTCAGGCGAGGGGGCGCTAGTCTAGCTGCTGGCTGGTTTTACCGCATCTTTACATTTGAATGGCCGCCGCCCCAGCCCAACGGTTCAGCGCGGCGGGCAGCGGAAGGCGTTGAAGCGCTGGCTTCCGTCGGCCGGTTGGCCTTGTGCCTGCACGGCATTGGCATTGGCACCCGGGGCCTCGTTGCGCGCCAGCGTTTCCAGCTCCTCCTGCACGCGCAGCGGGTTGCGGTTGTAGAAGCCGACCTTGCTCTTGACCGACACCACCACCTCGCCCTGCTGCTGACAGCCAGCCGGCACAGGGCCTGCGGGCAATACCTGCACGCTCTTGCCGCTTTGTTCGATCGGCACCCAGGTGCACGCCGCGGTGGTGGTGGCAACCAGAACAGACAGCATCAGCACGCGCATAAGTCATCCACACCGAAGGGTAAAGCCGGATTGTGCCGCAGTTGCCCGGCAGCCAAACGCGTGCACGGCATTGTCCATACGCCTCATTCAGCACAGCGCAACCGCCACTCAATCGCCCGATGCAAGCGGCGCTGGATGCCGTCCGGTGCCTGTCGCTGCGTCCGGGTGTCCGGACGCGGACACTGGTTGATTCTGAAAAATTCTTTAAAAACAACACATTAAAGATGGCACGCGGCTTGCTGCAGTCACGTGGCCATCGAAGCGCATGACGCAAAGCTGACTGCCTGCTGAACAAGTGAAGAAAAGTTCCGAAAGTTCTTGCGAATACCGAAACGGTGTACTACCTTACTACCACACCACTGATCACCCACACCAAGAGACCTCGCCATGAAGACCCAGACCCTGCGCATCGCCCTCTCCGCCGCCCTCCTGGCCGGCACCAGCTTCGCCGGTTTTGCCCAGGCCTCCAGCCTGACCACGCTGGAGGCGGTGCAGGTGCGCCCATCTGCCGACCAGATCGCCCAACAGACGCTGGAACGCAGCAGCGACATCCGTACCCTGGCCGCCGTCCAGGTGCGCCCGTCCGCCGAACAGCTGGCTGCCCTGGCCGCCGAACAGGCTGGTCCGCGCGTGATCACCCTGGCTGCAGTGCAGGTGCGTCCGTCGGCCGAACAGCGCGCCGGGTTGGTGGTCCGCAGCAGCGCCGCCACCGCCCAGAGCGCCTCCGGCCAGGCCGCTGCCGCCATCGGTGCGCTGATGGGCCAGGTCATGGTCAATCTGCCGGTGCCGCAGCTGCAGCCGTCGCCGGCGGAGCTGGAAGCCCTGGTCAGCGCAGCCGTCCGCCTCTAAGCCTGCGCGCAGCTACACTTGCGCGCATGCCAGCACCCGTCCTCGATGTCATCCTGTTCCAACCGGAAATTCCGCCCAACACGGGCAATGTGATTCGCTTGTGCGCCAACACCGGCGCGCGCCTGCACCTGATCGAGCCACTGGGCTTTGACCTCAGCGACAAGCAGCTCAAGCGCGCCGGCCTGGACTACCACGAATACGCAACCCTGCAAGTGCACGCCGATCTGCCTGCTGCATTGGCTGCCATCGCGCCCACGCGCGTGTTTGCGCTGAGTACGCGCAGCACGGTGCGCTACGACACACCGCAATTCGCCGATGGCGATGCGTTCTTGTTTGGCCCGGAAACCCGCGGCCTGCCGGCCGAGGTGCTGGAGTCGATCCCGCCGCAGCATCGTCTGCGCCTGCCGATGCGCCCGGACAACCGCAGCCTCAACCTGTCCAACACCGTTGCTGTGATGGTGTTCGAAGCCTGGCGGCAGTGGAACTTCGCCGGCGGTCAGTAACCGCGACGCAGCACCATCGCCCACAACTGCGGCTCCGCTCCCGGCAGTGGGGATGGACCGCCGTAGGTTCGGTTCTTGAGCCGGATCCGCAGAGGTCTAACCCAGCCGTTGACCAGGCCTGATCGGACGCCAGACACCCGGCACGGCCCACCTCCCACGGCACGCTCTGCTTGCCGTGTTGCCTGCATGCGCACTGCGCGTGCTGCGTGCTGCGTGCTGCGTGCTGCGTGCTGCGTGCTGCGTGCTTGCATCAAGGCTTGCGCCCCCGCCTGTCCAGCGCCAGGCCGCACGCACCGCTCGCGATGGACTCCAGGACACACGCGCTTTCTTGCACGCGCCTGCGGCGCCACTACGGCGCGGTCTGCACGCCGGTCGCTGCCTGCAACATGCCGCGACACCCTGCCCATAACGCAACGGCCAGCAAGGCGATTGCGCCCAGGCTCAAGAACGCGACGCGGTAGCCGAAGGCGTGCGCGAGCCAGCCGCCGAAGGCCGGGCTGAGCGCCGCACCAATCCCCTGCACCGTCATCACCGCGCCCTGGCCGACGTTGACCCGGCCGGTGCCATGCAGCAAACGCGCCACCAATGCCGGGACCACCACGCTTTGCAGGCCGGCGCCGAGCCCATCGAGGATCTGCACCGGAAACACGCCCCAGCCGTGGATCACCGAGGCCGCCACCAGCGCGCGCAACGGCAAGGCCATGAAGGCCAGCAGCAACACCCACCAATGTCCGTGCACGCGGATCCAGCGCATCGCCAGCAAGGCGACCACCACCATCGTGGCCTGGGCGACCACGATGGTGGTGGCGGTCAGCGCGCTCGGATCGCCGGCGTGGGCGGCCACGATCGCCATGCCGTACAACGGCAGCATCGCCGCGTTGCCCAGATGAAACAGCCCCAGCGTGACCGCCAGCAAGGCCAATGGCCGGCTGGTCAGCAATACCCGCCAAGCACTCAGTGCGTCTGCGCCATCGGCATGCGCCAGGCCGCGTGCAGCGCGGTGGTCGATGGCGGTTGCCGGAATCGACAGCACGGCCGCCAGCGCCAACACGCCGAACACCGCAGTCAGCGCGAAGATCGCGCCAAACCCGTAGCGCCATCCCAACCAGCCGGCCAGCACTGCGGCCAGCATGTTGCCGGCGTGATTGGCGACCTGGTTGCGCGCCAGTTGATGATCGAACCCGCGCGCACGCACCAGGCCCAACGTGATGCCGGTGAGCGCCGGGCCGATGCCCGCCGCAGCCAGCGCCGATGCGATCTGTGCGGCGACCACCCCGGAAGCGGTCGGGCGCAGCCAGATCAACGCGGTGGCGAGCAGGATCGCCAGACAGCCGATCACCACCACGGCGCGCTTGCGCCGGGTGGCATCGACCAATGCGCCTGCCGGCGTGGTGGCGAGCATGCCGGCAATCCCGCCCACGCTCATCACCGTGCCGATCGCCGCCACCGACCAGCCCTTGGACTGCAAAAACACACTCAAAAATGGCCCCAGCCCGTCCTGGACATCGGCCACGCTGAAATGCAGCGCTTCCAGCGCGCGCGTGCCAGGCGGTCGGCGTGCGGTGCTCATGCGCATCGCCCTGTTGCCTGTTGCCAGGCACGGCCTGCCTGCATGACAACGCCGATGACGACCTGCTCATTCCAGCGCAGCGGGCACATACGCGGCGCCTAGTGCTTGGGCTTGGGCTTGGGCGCGCCCGGGCCATGCGGCGGATGCTCGATCTGCTTCAACCCGGCGGCCTTGCTGCCCAGCGCGTGTGCGTGGATCAACACGCCATGCGGTGTCGCCTTGGTATCACCTTCGACCACCAATGGCTTGCCGACCACCAGTTGCCTGGCGAAGTCGGCGCCGGCATGCGGCGGGAAGCGTACCGTCACTTCATCGTCCAACAGCACGCCATGCACCTGCCCATGCGGACCATGCAGCAGCCGCGCGATGGTGCCGGCATGCTGGGTGAGCTGCGGCTTGGGCGGCTTGGGCGGCTTGCCGGCCGGCGGTTTGGGCTTGGGCTTGGCATGCGGCCCATGCGGGCCTTCGTCGAGGATGCGCTTGCCGCCGGCCGGGTCGATCGCCAGGGCCACCAGCATGTCCACATCGCGTGGCTTGAGGCCGCGTACGGTCAAGGCGCTGCCCGGCTTGAGCGCCTTGAGCAGGGCTGCCGACAGATGCGGCGGGGTGTGGACCTCGGTGCCGTCGGTCAACAGCAGGCCATCGATATCGGCCTTGGGATTGAGCAGAAAACGCGCCAGGGTGCCGCGGGTTTCAGGGAGGAAATCAGGATCGACCCAATGCATTGTGGACTCCAACTAGGTAGGACCGGCCAACGCCGGCAAGCCGCACCCGCCGCCACGCAAGGGGCGCGGCGGAGGTGCGTAAACGAATGCTGCGCGTGGGCGCCGCCGTCGCCTTCGCGGCGGCGCCCCGGGTCAGCGCGGTGTCGGCGGTGCGGCCGGTGGCACGGGCGGCCCCGGTGGTGCCGGCGGCGGTGGCAGCGGGCCATCCGGACGCGGAGCCGTGAACAACGCACGCTGCGAGGCGCGGTCGCGGCCCACCTCGGTAGCCTCGATCGAACGCCCGGCGGCGGTGGCGACGCCGAACCCGCGCACGCTCAGCGGTGCTCCGGTGCGCAGCAGGTCGCCCAACTGCAGTGCCAGATGCGGCGGCATCCGCACCACGGTGCCGTCGCTCAGCAACGCACCGTTGGTTTCGCCGCCCGGGCCATAGACGAGGCGCTCGATGCGACCATCCGCTGTTAACGGCGTCAGTGCAGCAGGCGGGGGCGGCGGGGGCGGCATGTCGCCGGCCAACGGCGGGCGGTCCACTACCTCACGCTTGCTGCGCGTGGAGCGGATGCTGCTGGCACGCAGCACCGGCAGATCGCCGAGGCGATAGCCCTGCACGCTCACCGTATCGCCGCGGCGCACGGCTGCCTGCAGTTCATCGGACCGATGCGGTGCAAACCCGATCTGGGTGCCGTCGCGCAGCCACAACCCCTCCACCTCACCATTGGGAGTGAGCATGAACCGCTCGACGGTGCCAGTGACCTGCACCGGCGCGGCGGCCACCGGTGCTGGCGGCACAGGCGGCATCGGCGGCGGTGGCGGTGGCGTGCCCACCGGCGGACGCGGTGCGGCAGGCGCGGCAGGCGGCGGTGGAACCTGCGCCGCAGCGGTGGCCACGCTGCAGGCCAATGCAAAGGCAAGTGCGGTCTGACGAAGCATGTGATGTCTCCAGCGCGGCAAGGAGTGCCGCTCGCAGTAGGTACAACGCAGGCATCGTGCCAACTGTGGAAGCCTTGTTTTTCAAGGCGGAGGGCCTGGAACGGGGCGAATGGACGTCTGCATTTCATCCAACCGCGTCCGTTTTGCAGACACCCTGCGCTGCGCTGTCCGCTTGAAGAACGGCGTCAGCGCTTGCAACCTGCGGGTGCGGCTACGCGGCTGACTGTGCTGGCCCAGGGCTGCCTGGCCGATTCACTGCCTGCGGAATGCAGCGGCATGCAACCTTGTGCCGGCGCGGGTCAGGACGGGCCGGCGAACCGTTCGATGAGCACCACCTGATCGCCCATCCGCACCGCTGCACTGGTGCCGCCCGCGCGCCTACTGCAACCCATAGTCGTCGAGCTTGCGGTACAGCAGTTGGCGATGAATGCCGAGCCGGCGCGCTGCCTCGGCACGGTTGCCGCCGCTATGCGCCAACGCGTCCTGGATCATCTGTTTCTCCAGCCGCGCCACCGCCTCGGGAAGCTGCATTTCCGCAGCGGCCGGCATCGCCTGCGGCGGCGCCAGTTCGCCGAGCGCCTCGTCCAGATCGTCCGCCTCGATGCTGTGCCCGCGCACCAGCACCTGGCTGCGCTGCATCACGTTGCGCAACTCGCGCACGTTGCCCGGCCAGGGGTAGGCCAGCACACGCGCCTGCGCGGCCGGCGACAGCGTGCGCGCACCGCCTGGCCCGGTCCGCAGGAAGTACTGGGCCAGCAGCACGATGTCCTGCCCGCGCTCGCGCAGCGGCGGCAGTTCGATCGGTACCACGTTCAAGCGGTAACGCAGGTCGCTGCGAAACTGCCCGGCCGCCACCCACGCGGCCAGATCGCGATGGGTGGCCGCCAGCACGCGCACGTCCACCTTCTGCGCACCGCGGCCGCCCAGCGGCGTCACTTCGCCTTCCTGCAGGAAGCGCAGCAGCTTGGCCTGCATCGGCAGCGGCATGTCGCCGATTTCGTCCAGGAACAAGGTGCCGCCATCGGCCTCGCGGATCAGGCCGATCCGGTCGCTGGTCGCACCGGAGAAGGCGCCCTTGCGATGGCCGAACAACTCGCTCTCCATCAACTCCAGCGGAATCGCGGCGCAATTGACCGCCACGAACGCCGCCTCCGCGCGCGCACTGGCACGATGCAACGCGCGCGCGGCCAACTCCTTGCCGGTGCCGGTCTCGCCAGTGATCAGCACCGGCAGCTCCGATGCGGCCGCCAGCCCGATGCGCTTGTGCACCGTGCGCATCGCCGGGCTGTGGCCGACCAGCGCATCGTCTTCCTCGGGCAGCGGGATCGGCGGCTCGGCGGTCGCAGCATCGGCGCGGCTCAGCAACGCGCGCTCCACCACATCGACGATATCGGCACGCCCCACCGGTTTGACCAGGTGGTCGAACGCACCCAGCGTCATCGCCTCGATGGTGTTGCCGCTGGACACATGGGCGGTCAGCATCACCAGCGGCACCTGGGCCGCCTGCGCATCGCCTGCCCGCGCGCGCAGCACCTCGATCCCATCCATGCCCGGCATGCGGAAGTCCACAAAGGCCAGGTCGATACCGCCTTCGCGCAACTGCGCCAGGCCCTGCGCGCCGTTGCTGGCGGCGATCACGCGATGCCCGAGCGAGCGCAGCGTCGCCTGCAAGGTGGCAAGAAACGCTGCGTCGTCGTCGATGATCAGGATGCACGCCATGGCAGCTCCACAATGAAATGGGTCATGCCGTCGGCATGGGTGTACTGCGCCTGGCCGCCGTGCGCGCGTGCGATCTCGCGCACCAACGCCAGCCCCAACCCGTTGCCGTCGCTGCGACCGCTGACGAATGGTTCGAACAATTGCGCTGCGATCGGCTCGGGGACCGGTGCACCGTGGTTGCTCACCTGCAGATGCAACGCAGCTTCACGCCGCTGCGCGCGCACTGCGACCTGCGTGCCGGGGTCGGCATGCTGCAGCGCATTGCGCAGCAGATTGTGCAGCGCGCGTCCCAGTTGCTGCGGATCCAGTTGCCACTGCAGCGGCGCATCCGGCACCTGCAGCTGCAGTCGATGCGCGGCGTGCGGCAACAGCGCCGGATCCAGCAGTTCTTCCAGCCAGTCCTGTACCACCACCGTTTCCAGCTGCAGGCGGATCGGCTGCACCATGCCAAGCAGGCTTTCGACCACGCCATCCAGGCGCCGGATCTGCGCCAGCATCAGCGCACCATGCGCCGCATCGTCGGGGGTGAGATCACGGCGTGCGATCTCGTTTTCCACCGCAAGCCGCATGGTGGCGATGGGGTTGCGGATTTCATGCGCGACCGTTGCGGTCATGCGCCCGAGCGCGGCGAGCCGCTCATGCCGCGACAGCTCGTCGGCCAACTTGCGGGTCTGCGCAAGCGCCTGCGCAGTGCGCTGCGCGTACCCAGTGACCGCAGCGCCGAGCCGGTCGAGTTCGGGCGCGCCGGTATGCGGAATCTGCGGTATCTCGGTGTCGGCCGCCAACGCGTGTTGAATCTTCTGCAAGCGCTGGCTCCAGCGCCGCACCACCACCCCAAGCGCAATAGCCGACACCGCCACCATCGCAAAGATCAACACCATGCCGATCGCCAGCGGCCGCCACGCGTCCGAGCTGCTCGCCGGCACTCGCGACATGGTCCACGCGGCGGTACCGGCCGCCAACGGGCAGGCGCTGATCAGCAGCACCTCGCGACTGCCATCGCGACGGAACTGCACGGGCTTGCGTCCCTGCGCGCTTTGCCGCGCGGTGCCCACGATGGTTGCCCACTCGGCCGCCGGGATATCGGTCTTGTGATCGCTACCGTCGTAGGTGGGATAGGCATAGGCGATGAAACCCTTGTCCACATTCCACACGCCGCCTTCCACACCGGGCGCATCGGCCAGCACCAATTGCACCACCACCGCAGCCAACCCGGCGCCGTTGTCGCCGCTACGCGCGGCCTCGCTTGCGCCGGCATAACGCTGCACGATGCGTGTGCACTGACTGCCCAACTGTTGCCGCGCATCTTCCAGCCGCACGCCTTCGGTCTGACGGTACAAGCCGTACAACATCGTGGCCACGCCCAGGCAGGCGGCCACGATCACCACCCAGATCAGCAGCAGTTGCCGCAGCAGCGAACGTGGCATGAAGGCAATCCGAGGAAAGTCGGCCGATGATAGAACCGGCAGTGTTAGCGCAGGTTGGTCTTGACCAGCTCGATCACCTCATCGCCCCGCCCGCTCATGACCGCCTTGAGCAGATACAGCCCCATGCCTTTGGCCTGTTCGAGCTTGATCGCCGGCGGCACCGCCAGCTCCTGCGTGGCGATGCGCACATCCACCAGCGCCGGACCGGAATGCGCAAATGCCTGCCGCAACGCGCGCTCCAGCTGCGCCGACTCATCCACGCGGATACCCAGGATGCCCATCGCATTGCTCATCGCGGCAAAATCCGGGTTGCGCAGCTCGGTGCCGGTATCCAGGTAACCGGCTGCCTTCATTTCCATCGCCACAAACCCCAGCGAGGCATTGTTGAACACCACCACCTTCACCGGCAGGTTCAACTGCGCCAGCGAAATGAAATCGCCCATCAGCATGGCAAAGCCACCATCGCCCGACAGCGAAATCACCTGACGCCCTGGAAACGCCGCCTGCGCGCCCAGCGCCTGCGGCATCGCGTTGGCCATCGAGCCATGGTTGAACGATCCCAGCAGACGGCGCTTGCCGTTCATGCGCAGATAGCGCGCCGCCCATACCGTGGGCGTGCCGACATCGCAGGTGAACACCGCATCCTGGTCGGCGATCTGGCTGATCAGCCGGGTCACGAACTGCGGATGCAGCGGCTCGCCCGGATCCGCCGGCACTGCCAGATCGTCCAGCCCTTGGCGCGCCTTGCGATAGTGCTCCAGCGATTTTTCCAGGAAACGGCGGTCTTCGCGACGCTGCAACTGCGGCAGCAAGGCCGCGATGGTTTCGCCGACATCCGCCGCAATGCCCAGCTGCAACGGCGTGCGCCGTCCTAGCGCGCCGGGGTCGCGATCCACCTGCACGATGGTCGCGTCCTTCGGATAGAACTGCCGGTACGGGAAATCCGTGCCCAGCATGATCAAGGTGTCGCAGTTGAGCATCGCGTGGTAGCCGGAACTGAAACCGATCAAGCCGGTCATGCCGACATCGAACGGGTTCTCCCACTCCACATACTCCTTGCCGCGCAACGCATGCACGATCGGCGCGCCCAGGGTATCTGCCAATGCCACCACCGCATCATGCGCACCGGCGCAACCGCTGCCGCACAGCAGGGTGACCGCCTTGCTCTGCTGCAACACCTCGGCCAGCTGCTGCACATCGTCGGCAGCGGGCAACACGCGCGGCGCGCGCAGGGCCGGCCATGCGCTGGACAGATGCTTGTCCACCTCCAGCAGTGCGATGTCGCCGGGGATCACCACCACCGTCACGCCCTGCTGCAGGATCGCCGTGCGCATCGCACGATGCAGCACTTCCGGCAGCTGCGCCGGATTGGTCACCAGTTCCACAAAGTGGCTGCACTCGCGAAACAGTTCCTGCGGATGGGTTTCCTGAAAATAATTCAGCCCGATCTCGGACGAGGGGATGTGTGCGGCGATCGCCAGCACCGGCTGCCGGCTGCGATGGCAGTCGAACAAACCGTTGATCAAATGCAGGTTGCCCGGCCCGCAACTGCCGGCGCACACCGCCAGCTCGCCGGTCACCGCCGCCTCCGCGCCTGCGGCGAACGCGGCAACTTCTTCGTGACGCACATGCATCCACGCGATGGTCTGCATCTCGCGCAATGCATCGGTCAGGCCATTGAGGCTGTCGCCGGTCACCCCCCAGATCCGCTCCACTCCCGCGCTCTGCAGCGTCTCGGCCAGATACCGCGCCATCGTCTTCTTCTTTGCCACGATGCTGCTCCGCTACCAATCAAGAGCGTGCAATGCTCACAGCGGCGATGTCAGTGCAGTGTGCTCGGGCATCAAAAGGGCCGAAAACCCGTGTGTTTTCGTGTTTGTGCACGCGCGCGTCACATCGCCGGTGCGGAATGAATGTCGCGTCACGTTTTACGCGTGCGCTACGCGCATCGCATGACGGCCACAAGAAAGCGCAGCTGAATCTGGCGCGATGATTCATTCACTGCTCAGTTCAAAATTCATGTCGCGTTCCATCGAATAACGGAGAATTTACATCTCGGCAGCGAACGGCATCCGCCTCAGCGCCGGCCCAAACCATAAGTACAGGTATTGATCATGAAGACTTCACTGCTGGCCCTCGGCCTCCTCGCAGCCCTGCCGTTTGCGGCCTCCGCTGCTGAAAACCTCTCCTACAACTTCGTCGAAGGCGACTACGTGCGCACCCCGACCGAAGGTCGCGATGCAGACGGTTGGGGCCTGAAGGCTTCGTACGCCGTTGCTCCGAACTTCCACGTGTTCGGTGACTACAGCAAGCAGAACGCCGACGACAACGACAACGTGTTCGAAAGCTCCAACTCCGACTTCCAGCAGTGGGGCGTGGGTGTGGGCTACAACCACGAGATCGCCACCAGCACCGACTTCGTTGCGCGCGTTGCGTACCGCAAGCTGGACCTGGACACCCCGAACATCAGCTTCGACGGCTACAGCGTGGAAGCCGGCCTGCGTAACGCCTTCGGCGAACACTTCGAAGTCTATGCCCTGGCTGGCTACGAAGACTTCTCCAAGAAGCGCGGCATCGACATCGGTGACAACTTCTACGGCCGCCTTGGCGCCCAGGTGAAGTTGAACCAGAACTGGGGCATCAACGGCGACATCCGTATGGATGGCGACGGCAACAAGGAATGGTCGGTCGGCCCGCGCTTCAGCTGGTAAGCCGCACGTTTGACTGCAACGCGACTCTCTCTCCCGCGTTGCATTGGAAGCCCGGTCCCCCGACCGGGCTTCTTTCTTTTGCGCGATCGGTCCGCAAAGCGCGTGCAGAAACGGCAGCAAGCCGATGCAACGCGTATGGCCTTCGATAGGGCAATGCGCGTGACCGGCTGCAGCCGCCCTGCGGGGTGCGGTCGTCGGCCAACAAAAAGCCCGGCAATGCCGGGCTTTTTGTTGATGCCATGCAGCGCGCAAGCCCGCCGCACGCCGATCAGGTAAACAGGGTCTGCGGGTACTCGGGCTTGCGCTCGCGGGCCAGCAGCCCCTTCAACCCGGCTTCCGGGGTGATCTCGCCATGCAGGACCGCGCGCACGGCGTTGGAGATCGGCAACTCGATGCCGTGATGCTCGGCCTGACGCATGACTTCATCGGCGGTCTGCACCGATTCCACCACCTGGCCGATCTCGCGGATCGCATCGTTCAGGCTCTGTCCGCGTCCCAGCGCCAACCCAAGCCTGCGGTTGCGCGACAGATCGCCGGTGCAGGTGAGTACCAGATCGCCCAACCCGGCCAGGCCCATCAGGGTCTCCGGGCGCGCACCGATCACTGCGGCCAGACGCAGCATCTCGTTCAAGCCCCGCGTGATCAAACCGGCCCGCGCGTTGAGGCCAAGCTGCATGCCATCGGCCACGCCGGTGGCCACCGCCAGCACGTTTTTCATTGCGCCACCGAGCTCGGCGCCGACCATGTCATCGCCGGTGTAGGCACGAAAGGTTGGGCCATGCATGGCATCGGCCACGACTTGCGCAAACGCCGCATCGTCGCCGTGCACGGTGATGGCAGTGGGCAAACCGAGCGTGACTTCCTTGGCGAACGACGGCCCGGTCACCACCGCCAGCGCAACGCCGGGGCCCAGCAGGTCACGCGCCACCTCATGCAGGAACCGCCCGGAACCGGGTTCGAAGCCCTTGGTTGCCCAGGCAACGCCAGCGCTGGCCGGACGCAACGGAGCGATCAGGCGGATGGTTTCGGTAAATGCATGCGACGGCACCACGACCAGGATCCAGTCCGCATTGGCAACGGCGGCCTGCAGATCGGTCGTGGCACGTAACGTCTCCGGCAGCGGAATGCCGGGCAGGTAACGCACGTTCTCGTGCGTGCGGTCGATGGCCTCCACCATCGCCGCATCGCGCCCCCAGAGCACGGTCGGGTGACCGTGTCTGGCGAGGAGCGCGGCCAGAGCCGTGCCCCAGGAACCGGCGCCGAGAACGGCGATCTTGCGGGTCGAATCGCTCATCGGCGCAGACAGTGCTTAGGCGTTGCCAGCCGGCTCGGAATCGGCCAGCGAGGTGCCTTCGCCCTGCGAACGCTGACGCAGGGTTTCGGCGTACAGGGCTTCGAAGTTGATCGGCTGCAGGTAGAACGGCGGGAAGCCGCCGGCCTGGATCAGGTCGCTGACCAGGGTGCGCACGTACGGGAACAGGATGTTCGGGCACTGGGTGCCTAGCAGCACGTCGATTGCCTGCGGCTCCAGGCCGACCAGGCCGAACACGCCAGCCTGCTGCACTTCGGCCACGTAGGCGGTCTTGCCGCCGGCGGTGCAGGTCAGGGTCACGGCCAGCACGACTTCGAAGGCGTTATCGTTGAGGCGCTGGACCTTCTGATTCAGGTTCAGCTGCAGCTCGGGCTGGTTGGCGTCGTTGAAGACGGCCGGTGCATTCGGCGATTCGAAAGAAACGTCCTTGACGTAAATCTTTTCGATGGTGAAGGCGGGGCCAGCAGCGGCGTCGGCCGGCGCGGCGGCGCCGTTGAGGATTTCGTCGGACATTCCTAACTCCAGAAGCGGTTCGGTGGGTGCAGCGTTGAGTGATGCAGACGTGAAAACGCAAGTATCTCACGCAAGCAATGGGGGCTTGCGAGCTGCCGCACAAGGCGGATCAGCGGCCCTTGATCAGTGGCAACTCGGCCATTTGCCAGGCGGCGATGCCACCTTCGAGCCAGTACACCTTCTCGAAGCCGGCTTTCTTCAGCGTCTTGGCCGCGCCTGCAGAGGTGGTGCCGCTACGGCAGACCACCACCACCGGCGATGCCTTGGCATTGGCGAGCAGCTTGCCGGCCGGGTCGAACTTGGCCAGGGCCACGTTGCGGCTGCCGGCGATATGGCCTTTTTCGAAATCGGCGGTGGGCGACAGATCGATCACCAGCGCGTCTTCGCTGTTGATCAAACGGGTCAGCTCGGCCGGCTTGAGTGCGCGATACCCGCGGAACAGGCGCGCAACCTCGGTGACAATCAGGGCGATGGTCAGGCCCACCAGGGCCAGCGACAACATGGGGTTGCGGCCGACAAAGGCCTGCAGCTCTTCGAAATTCACGGGGTCAGGGTCAGTCGAGCGGGCGGGAATTGTCGCACAGCTGGCGCACGCGACGGCCAGCCGGGCAGCGGCCGGGCTACTGGCCCTTCCACAGATCGGGCAGGCCGCTGACCAGCCACCAGCGCTTCTGTTCGGGATTCCAGTGCCAGATCTCGATGCTGCGCACCAGCCGTTCGGCTTGGGTATTGCGGTTGATCACGCGCAGTTCGACCTCCCGGCGCAGGTCGCCATTGGGATCTTGGCCCACGCGCACCTCGCGGTAGCCGGAGATCTGCACCTGCTCATAGCGCGAGCGTTCCAGGTCGCTGAGCGGATGGGCCTGGGCGTAGGTCGGTTCGACAAACCCCTGCGCGGCATCGAAATCGCTCCAGCGCACCGCCGCCGCATAGGCGGCCTGGGTGGTTTCCAGCACACGCGCCTGGGCACGGCTGCCCGCAGTGGCCAGCCCGCTCAGCATCGCCAGCCCCAGCAGGACCATCGCCCCAATCAGTGCACGCATGCGCATTCCCCCTTGATCCAGCCCGCATCCTACCGTTTTGGAAACGCCACGAAGCGCCCGCTCAACGTGGCCGCCGCCGCGCCCGACCCGAGTGCAATCTGCGCGCGCATGCCGATGCGCGCCTTGCCGCGCTGCCGGAAGGTCGCCAGAAAGGCATCCCAGCCACCCAACTCCGCGGGCTCGGCATCGGCCACCAGGTCTTCGTATACGGGCGCGACATAACGCAGCTGGCTGTCGGCGACATACACGTCGGCTTCGTGGCCGGCCAGTTGCAGTTGCAGGGTCAGCCATCCCCAGCTGGCCAGCGTCATCAACGAGGCCAGGCTGCCGCCGAACGCATTGGCCTTGTCGTTGACGTTGGCCTGCAGCGGCGCGCGCAGGCGCAGCGCGCCATCGTGCAAGCCATCCACAGCAATGCCCATCGACAGCACCGGCGGCATGGCGATGAACTGCTGCTGCAGCGACTGCAGGGCGGAGACGAGCGTGCAAGAAGGAGTCATCGACAATGGCTGGCTGACGGCGAAGGGCGGCATCATGCCGCAATGTCCGGCGAGCGTCTTGTGCATATGGATGACATGCGGTACCGCATGGTGAACGCGTGCAGCCTCGGGTGGTTGCACGGTGGGTGTTGCGTCGTCAAAACCGCAGATCCATCGGCATCAGCTGCCGCCGCCTGCGCGCGCAGCGTCAGCGCGCCAATGCGCAGCTACAAGACCCGCGATCACCACGGCGCCACCGTGTCGAGCGTGGTTTTACGGTGCGAACACGACCTTGCGATAGCCCTGCGCCACGCGCAACAGCGTGGTTGCCTTGGCCTTCCAGTGCGCGCTGCGTTGTTTCTGCGCGCGCGTCAGCGGCACATCGATGGTGCTGGTGAACACGATCTGCTCCGGCGCTGCGTGAAAGAACTTGTCCTGGATGCAGGCTGCCGGTGCCAGCTGATAGGTGGACAGCTGCTGCGCCACCGGCGATTCGTTCCAGCCAAACAAGAAGATATCGGCCATCGTGTGCCAGCGCGCGTCGGCGGCCAGCAACAGTCGCGCCGCCTCGCGGCTGATGATCAGCGCACCGGCGCAAACCGGCCAGCAATGTTGATAGGTCGATGGACGCACCAGGCGCAGCTGGCGCCCGGCGATGTCGGCGACTTTGGCATCGAGCTTGATCCGGTTGTAGGACGGTTCCAGGCGCACGACACTGCTGCCCGGCGGGAGCCAGTCGGTGCTGCGCAGCAGTGCGGGCAGCGCATCGGACAGGTGCATGTCGTCTTCGAAGATGGCGGTGTAGGCATCTTCGGACTCGGCCGCGATGCGCCAGGCCGACTGATGACTGAGAAAGCAGCCGATGTTGGACGCAGTCCATTTGCGCGGGCCGGTGCTGAAGGCATCGCCGGAATTTTCCAGCGGACGCTCACGCACGAAGGCGGCGATCTGCTCAGGCGTGAGCGTGGCGCCATCGACTGCGGGAAGGCGCTCGAACGCGATCCCCAACGCCTGGAACCGCGCCGACATCGCCTGCAGGCGATCGCCGCTACGCTGCATGTTGATGAGGTAGGACTTGATCACGGCGCCACTCCAGCTCGATTGTCGTGGCGGATCGTGGGCGGAGGCGGCAATCGGCACAGACCCCAGCGCGAGGTTGTGGCCGCAGAAACGCAGGCATCCTGCTGAGCGGCACACAACGCAACACCAGGCGCGCGGATGAAGCGCGACGACCAGAGCGACTGCGTGGCCATCGGAGGGGCGCGGCCAGGTGCCGGAATCGGCATGTACCGCGCTGACTTGCCGACTCCAGGGAGCCGTCGGCGGAACTCTGGCAGCCGCGCGCCACTTCTGTGCAGGCCAGTCTAGATCCCCGTCCGCGCCAACACAGCACGCGATACCCACCCCCAGACGGCAACGCTCTCGCATAATCGCCAGATGACCCGCCCTCCCCGGCTCGCCGATACATGGACCCTGCTCTCGCTCCGTCCCAGCGGCGAGCACGCGCCGTTGCGACGGGCGGTAGCGCGGCATGGCGGGCGGCTGCTGGCACTGTCGCCCTGGCGCCTGCAGACCAACGACACCATGCAGGCGCGCGCCGCCTTGCAGGGTGCGCTGGAGGCGCCCATCGCGGTGTTCACCAGCCCGGCGGCCGTGCGCGCCGCGCATCAGCTGCAGCCATTGCAGCAGCCGGCGCAGGCGCAGTGGGTGAGCGTGGGCGAGGGCACCGCGCGCGCGCTGCAGGCCTGTGGCATCGATGCGGTCGTGCGTCCTGCGCGCATGGACAGCGAAGGCCTGCTCGCATTGCCGCTGTTCGCAGCGCCGTTGCAAAACGTCGGCCTGATCACCGCGCCGGGTGGACGCGGCATGCTGGCGCCTGCCCTGGAACAACGCGGTGCGCGCATCCTGCGGGCGGATGTGTATCAACGCGTCCCGCTGCGTTTGCGCCCATCGGCGCTACACGCCTTGACCGACGCGCTGCCGCGCAGCGTATTGGCCATGAGCAGTGCCGAGGCGCTGACGCTGGTGCTGCAGCAGTTGCCCGCAGGATTGAGCGAGGCAGTGCGGCAACGCCCGCTGGTCGCCTCCAGCGAACGCCTGTGCGACGCCGCGCATGCCGCCGGCTTCAGCCGGGTCGTTCGCGCCGCAGGTCCGTTGCCGGAACAGCTGGTCGCCGCTGTGGCAGCCATCGTGACGCCGTCGCGACCTTGCTGAACTGCGAACCCAAGCACAGCTTGCGGCGCTCTGCCAGCGCACGCCATGCTGTGCCAGATGACTGCGGCGCCTGCGCCGGTCGTGACTGCCCGAGGATGTTCGAATGACCGAAATGCCCGCACCCACGCGACGGTTTCCCTGGGCCTTGCTGCTAGTGGTGCTGGCCGTTGCCGCTGTGGGCGTGGCGCTGTTTCTCGGCTGGCGTGCATGGCAGGGCTATCACCAGACGCAGTTGCAGGTAGCGCAGGCGCAGCAGCAGCGCTGGGACGGTACCCAGCAAATGCTGGAAACACTGCGACGCGATCAGCGCCTGGCCAACGAGCGCCTGCAGGACGCTGCGGCCACCAATCGCGTGCTGCGCGATGAAATGCTGGGCCTGAGCCAGCGCAGTGCCTTGCTCGAAGACACCGTGCAGAAGCTTGCCGACCCGAACCGGCATGGCGCACAGGCGCTGCGGCTGGACGAAGTGGAACTGCTGCTGCGGCTCGGCCAGCAGCGGCTGAGCATCGCCGGCGACGCCGATGGCGCCCGCCGCGCCTATGCGCTGGCCAACGCCGCACTCAATGGCATCGACGATCCGGGCTACCTCAATCTGCGCCAGGCACTGGTGCAGGAGCGCGATGCGCTGGATCGCCTAGGCGCCGGTCCGCAGGCACAGGTGGGTCAGGCGCTGGACCAGCTGGCCAGCGATCTGCAACGCCTGCCCGAACAGTCGGCGCAAGCGACCGAGGCGGCGCGCCCGTGGTGGCAGAAGGCGTTGGCACCGTTGGTGGACATCCGTCCCAGCCGTGGCGACGCCTTACTCACTGCCGGCGACCGCCATGCCGCCAGCGATGCCTTGCAGATCGAAATCAGTCTCGCCCGCGCCGCCGCCGAACGCGGCGATCCGCAGGGCTTTGCACAATCGCTGCGCCGCGTGGACACCTGGACCACACGGTTGTGGCCGGAATCGCCGCAACGCCGCCAGGTGCGCACGCGCCTGCGCACGCTGCAACAAGCGCCACTGCGTCCGCAATTGCCGGAACTGGGCACCACCCTGCTGCAACTGCAGGCCATGCGTGAAGGGAGATCCACCCAATGAAAGTGCTGCGTACCGTCTTGATCCTGTTGGTTGCCGTGGCCCTGGGCGTGCTCGGTGCGCAGTGGCTGTCGCATCAGAACAGCTACGACCTGGGCAACGTGGTGGTCAGCGTGGGCGGCAACGACTATCGCGCCGCGATGCCGCAGGCAGTGCTGATCCTGATCATCGCGCTGTTGGTGCTGTGGTTGCTGTGGACGCTGATCAGCCTGCCGTTCCGCGTGTGGGGCAAGTACCGCCGCAAGAAGGGCCGCGCGCGCCTGATCGAAGGCCTGCGCGCCGCCGACCACGGCCAGTGGCAGCGCGCAGAGCGGCTGCTGGTCACCGCCAGCGAAGACGACGAAGTCAGCGGCATTGCACTCGCCAGCGCGGTGCGCGTGGCCGATGCACGCGGCGACGAGGCAGCAGCCAATGCGCTCGCACAGCAGTTGGCCGAGCGCGACCCCACAGCGCATGCGCTGTTGCAGGGTGAGCGGCATCTGGCGCGGCAACGCCCGGTCGAGGCGATCAATGCGCTCGATGCCGCCAACGCGCAGCCGCTGCCGGCACGCGGCCTGTTGCTGCGCACGCATGCGCTGACGCAGATCGGACGTGCCGACGAGGCCTACGGCCAGCTCGGCGCCTTGCGTCAGCAGGCGGTGCTCGCACCGGAGGCTTACAGCGCGCTTGAGGCCACGCTGGCCGAACAGACCCTGTTGCAGGCCGGCGATGCCAATGCGCTGGCCGAGCGTTGGGAAGCGCTGCCCAAGCCGCTGCGCACCTACCCGGCCGTGGTCGGTGCCTATGCGCAACGTGCCGCGGTGCTGCATTGGGACGATGCCGCCGTGCACAGTCTGGAACAGGCGCTGGATACGCAGTGGGACGAATCGCTGGTGCGTCTGTACGGCGTGCTGCCGCTGGAAAAATACGATTCGCGCCGGGCCAGCGCGCAGCGCTGGCTGACCCAGTATCCGGACAGCCCCGGCCTGCTGTTGACGCTGGCACGTCTGGCCCGCCATCAGCAGCAGTGGTCGCAGGCCGAAGAGTTCCTGCACCGCGCGCTTGCCAACGGCGCCGGCAGCGAGGCCTGGGAAGAGTTGGGCCATGGATTTGCCGCCGCCGGCGACCTGCTCTCCGCGCAGCATTGCTATGCCAATGCGTTGCGTGCCGCCCGCGGCGAGCCGGTGCATGAGCCCATGCCGCAGCAGTCGTTGCGTGGGCCGTTGGTAGCGACAGGTTCGACACCGGTGTCCGACTCACTCGCGCAGGACGATCGCATCCTGTAATCGATGCGGCCCGTTCGACGTTGCAGCGGCGCCCACCCCAGGTGCGCCGCAGTGCATCAGCGCTGGCGCGATACCTGCGGCGGTGGCGGCAGGTCGCTCAGGAAGGCATCGCAGGCGCCCAGATAGCGCGCCTGCGCATGGTCGACCTGAGTCGGCGACAACACGCGCGCGCCCAGCCGTCCGATCAGCAGCATCGCTGCCATCACGCCGGCACCGATCAGCCAGCGGAACTGGCTATCGATCGACAGCCCGCAGACCAGCAAGGCCACCACCGATGCCATCGCCACCGCGACATAGCGCACGCGGCTGCGCTCGTGTCGCGCGCACAAGGTAAGCACGTGCGCGCTGCGCTTGCGCAACGCAATGGCCAGGATCAGGTACGGCAACACGCCGAGCAGCAGCGCCGCGTAGATCACCGGGTGGTGCCAATGGAAGATGTAGCGACGCGGGGGCATGTCGGCCGGCGCATTGCACTTGACGCACCGCGGCGGCAGATTGGCGCCCGCCGTACACACCAGCACATCGCCTTCGCGCCACACATCGCCCTGCGCCGGAGGCAGATAGAGCGTAGGCGGTTCGTGTGAATCAACGTTCGACATCCATGCGTCCTTGCAGGTTTGGGATTCGGGATTGGGGATTGGTGAAATCAGGAGTCCGCGTCTGCTTTTGCGAATCCCCGATCCCGAATGCCCAATCCCACGCTGCGCAGCAGCGTCACCGCTCCACGATCGCCACCACGCCCATGCCGCCGGCGGTGCAGATCGAAATCAGCGCGCGGCCGCCGCCGCGTTCTTCCAGTTGCTTGGCGGCCGTGGCCACCACGCGTGCGCCGGTGGCAGCGAAGGGGTGGCCGGTGGCCAGCGACGAGCCCAGCGGATTGATCTTGTCCGGGTCGATACGGCCCAGCGGCGCGTCCAGTCCCAGACGCGTGCGGCAGTAATCCTCGCTTTCCCAGGCGCGCAGCGTGCACAGCACCTGCGCGGCAAACGCCTCGTGGATTTCGTAGATGTCGAAGTCCTGCAGGGTCAGGCCCTGGCGCGCCAGCATCTGCGGCACCGCAATGGTGGGCGCCATCAGCAGGCCTTCGCCATGCACGAAATCCACCGCCGACACCTGCGCATCGCGCAGATAGGCCATCGGGGTGTGGCCATGCGCCAGCGCCCAGGCTTCGCTGGACAACAGCACTGCGGCCGCACCGTCGGTCAGCGGGGTGGAATTGGCCGCGGTCAGCGTGCCGCGGCCGGAGCTCTTGTCGAAGGCCGGACGCAGCGTGGCCAGCTTTTCCAGCGAGGTGTCGGCACGCAGGATGTTGTCGCGCGAGACGCCGCGGAACGGCGCGATCAGCGTGTCGAAGAAGCCGCGCTCATAGGCAGCGGCCAGCTTGTGGTGCGATGCCACCGCCCACTCGTCCTGCGAATCGCGCGAGATGTTCCATTCCTTGGCCATGTCCTCGCAATGGTCGCCCATGCTCTTGCCGGTGCGCGGCTCGGCCACGCCGGGGAATTCGGGCTTGAGTTCGCTCAGCTTGAAGCCGCGCAGCAAGGCCTTGAGCTTGTCGCCGGTGGCCTTGGCGCGGTTGGCCGCCATCAGCCGCGCGCGCAGCTTCTTGCCGTAGACGATCGGCACTTCCGAAGTGGTGTCCGAGCCGCCGCCGATGCCCGAATCGATCTGGCCTAGCGCGATCTTGTTGGCGATGGTGATCACCGAATCCAGGCTGGTGCCGCAGGCGCGCTGAAGGGTAATGCCCGGCGTCAGCGGCGACAGGCCCGACGACAGCGCAGCCTCGCGGGCCAGATTCCAGTCCGAGGAGTGCTTGATGACTGCGCCCATCGCCACTTCGCCCAGTTGCTGCCCATGCAGGCCGAAGCGCTCGACCAGCGCGCCCAGCGTGCGCACCGACATGCCCAGGTTGCCCACGTCCGCGTATGCGGTGTTCTGACGACAGAACGGGATACGAACGCCGCCCAGAATGGCGACGGGACGGGCTGCGGGCATCGGTTGACCTGGCATGAAGGACTCGGGGACATGGCCTGCACAGGGCCGGCAGGCATAATGGCCGCAGTGTAGCTTCGACCCCGTGATGGGCCAACCGCGAATCATGAGCAAGACCGAACACGGCGTGACCGCCATGGGTGTGATGGCGCTGGAATTGACGGGCGGCACCGCCCCCGAGCGCGGCGCCCTGGCGCCTGAGCAGGCCGGCATGCTGGCCGAACGTATTGGCCGCGACCTGGCGCAGTGGATCCCCGAGGTGCGCGAACTCGAGCTCAGCGTGGGCATGGCGCACTTCGACCCGGCTGAAGTGCTGCGGCCGGGCTGGCCGCTGCACCGCCGCCTGGAAGAACTGCATGCCCGCGCCCCGGGCCGCGACCAGGGCCCGCGGGTGCTGGCCTTCGGCGCCGATGCGCAGGGCGAGATTCCGCTGCCGTTCCAGGCCGATGCGCAGCTCACCGGTGGCGGGCTGCGCGTATTGCCGTTCCTGCTCACCGGCAACCCGCAGATCGTGGCCACCGTGGCCGAGGCGATGGAAGAGGTGCTGCTGGCCCAGGGCATGGCGCAGGCCGACACCGCGCTGCTGGCGCAGGAGAGCTTCGGCGCGCGTATCGAACATGCCCGCTATCTCACCGCGCACGATCTGGCGGCGATGATCTCCATGCAGTACGACAACCAGGGCCTGGCCCCGTTGTGGCCGCTGATCGAAGCCGCCCTGCTGGCGCCGCATAGCGAAGAGTGGCTGGAACAGCCGCCCGAGCCAGTGCTGCGCTATGTCGATGGCGAAGTGCGCATCGCCCTGTTCGACCCGGCCGGTTGGTGCGATTACTACGCGCACGACCGCGAAAATTGCGAGCGCCTGCGCGGCGTCTACGAACAATTCCTCTCGCGCCAGCGGCAAATGGCTGCGGTGCTGGAGGCGCATGGCCTGCCGGTGCTGTATGTGCACGTGGAGCCAGGCCAGGATCCGCGGCAGGCATTGTCCGCATAAGCAGCACGCAGGTGTCCGCGATGCCTGCCTGACGACTGGGCGTGTTGGAGACCTGAGTGTCCGTGGCAGAGCTCCAGCGTGCCTGCGTCTTTCATGCGGGCGTGCCTTGCCTGCAGCAGATACGCCGAGACGCGCGCATGGCGACGTATGCGATTGCGCCCGCGCAGGTGTTGCTCCTGCAAGGCAGTACGACCACCGCTGTGCGCTTGCCCGGCAGCCCCATTGCGCGCACGGCGGATACGGACACATCCACGACGCGTTGGCGATCGCCACCATGGGTAGGAGCGCGCTTGCGCGCGATATGGGGTGATCGGTGAGGGCATTTCTCGGGTAACGCTTCATCGCGCGCAAGCGCGCTCCTACGGTGCTACGTGTTCTGCCGGCGTCGTGTTAGACGCACGCCAGGCAGTGGCACGCGGTCGCCACGATGATGCACCGGTTGTCTGATTGCATCGCTGGTCGGTGTGCCGGCCGCCTGGACGCATTACAGCCCTCGGCGCGCAAGTCACCACGGCGTTGGTAGGAGCGCGCTTGCGCGCGATGGGGCGTGATCGGTGAGGGCATTTCTCCGGTAACGCTTCATCGCGCGCAAGCGCGCTCCTACGGTGCTACGTGTTCTGACAGCGTCGCTGCGGTCACGCCGGGGCATACCGCGGCGTGACCAGCGACATTCAATTTACTTGGTCGGCGCGGGCGCGTTGTCGGTGGTGATTACGCCGCAAGCCAGGCGGCCGCCGGCGTTGCCGGTGGGCTGGGTTTTGTAGTCGTCGGCATCGGCGTGCACGATCACCGCGTGACCAGCGATATCGAACTGGTCGGCCTTGCCGAGATTGACGTTGCTCGACACCGGTCCGTCGATACTGGCATTGCCTTGCGCGTCGGCCTTGATGTTGGGCATGTCGCCGCCGTGGTGCGGGTCGGCACTGACATTGCCGTGGTCGGACTGGGCTGGATTGAAATGGCCGCCGGCGCTGCTGCCGTCCGGGGCGCTGCAATCGCCCTTTTCGTGGATATGGAAGCCGTGCTCGCTGTTGGGCTTGAGCCCACTGAGTTGACCGCTCACCCGCAATGCGCCGTCGACGGTCTTGAAGGTCACCGTGCCCTTGACCTCACTGTCCTTGGTCGGCTTGAGTTCGGCGGTGGCCGTGGTGGTGGCGGCCGCTTCGGTCACCATGGCGGCGGCGTGCTCGCCGCCGTGGGCCGCCTCTGCCGGCGTGCTGGCCGTCGGTGCGGGCGCGGGATCGGCCGGTGCGGGCTCGTCGCGTTTGCACGCGGTCAGCACCAGCGCGGTTGCCAGAAACAGGGTGGTGGGAAGAATGCGCATGGGAAAACTCCTGTAGAGACCGCAGTTGCGGCCATTGATGCCCCAACTCAGGGCTGCGAAGGGGGTGTGCGCCACTGGGTGACGCGGATGACGCCGCAGGCCAGACGGGCGCCGGCATTGCCGCTGGGTTGGCTGCGATAGTCGTCGGCATCGGCATGCACGATCAGCGCCTTGCCGATCACATCGGTGGGGCCGGCATCGCCGAGGGTGATGCCGGCGACGATCATGTCCAGGTGCGCGACACCTTCGGCATCGGCGCGCAGATTGTCCATGTCGCCGGCATGATGAGGATTGCTGCCGGCACGTCCGTGCGCCGAACCGGTGGGATTGAAATGCGCGCCCGCACTGCTGGCATCGGCCGCGCTGCAGTCGCCGCGTTCGTGCACATGGAAGCCCGCCACGCCGCCTGGACGCAGGCCGCCGACCGTGCCGGTGATGCGAATACCCTGCAGCGCTGGTACCAGCACGACCCGGCCGCTGACCAGGCTGCCCGATGCCGAAGCCAGCGCGGCTTCGGCCTGCTGCACCGGACGCGCGGGCACGACGCGCGCCGCAGGCGGGGGCGGCGGGGGCGGCGGCGGGGTGGTGCTGCAGGCGGCAAGCGCCACAGCGGTTAGGGCAACGATCGTGGACGACCGATAACGCATCGAGCTGTTCTCCTGATCAGGCTGAAAACCTATGCGGGCGCGTGTTCACATGTCATGAAATGCGCTCGGGGCAGCTCACGAGTTTACGGGGCTGGTGTGTGGCCGGCCGGGATGCGCGCAAACAGCGCCCTCACCCCAACCCCTCTCCCGCAGGCGGGAGAGGGGCCCGAGCATGACGCTCACTGCTCGCCTTCCCCGCGTTCCCGCCTTCCCTGCTCGCCTTCCAGATGCTTCCTTCCCTGCTCGCCTCCCGGGTTGCTTCCTTCCCCCGCTTGCGGGGGAAGGTGCCCGAAGGGCGGATGGGGGCGTCGTGCGCCGCCAGGTCATCGAGACAGTGGTGCCTGCGTGCAAGAACGCGGCGCGCTCATGCACGCTTGCCGCTGTGATGCTCGTCAATCTCGTCTGGTTCGCTGCTTGGCTCAACCACCTGCGCACGCAGCGCGGCGCTTCGCAGGCGCCCCTCACCCCCACCCCTCTCCCGCAGGCGGGAGAGGGGCTCAAGCATGACGCTCACTGCTCGCCTTCCCCGCGTTCCCGCCTTCCCTGCTCGCCTTCCGGGTTGCTTCCTTCCCTGCTCGCCTTCCGGATTACTTCCTTCCCCCGCTTGCGGGGGAAGGTGCCCGAAGGGCGGATGGGGGCGTCGTGCGCCGCCAGGTCATCGAGACAGTGGTGCCTGCGTGCAAGAACGCGGCGCGCTCATGCACGCTTGCCGCTGTGATGCTCGTCAATCTCGTCTGGTTCGCTGCTTGGCTCAACCACCTGCGCGCGCAGCACGGCGCTTCGCAGGCGCCCCTCACCCCAACCCCTCTCACGCAGGCGGGAGAGGGGCTCCCTCATCGGCGTTTGCGCCCGGGGCCGAGTTTGCGGGTGACGGTGTTGCGGCCCAGCCCCAGGCGCGCGGCCGCTTCGGCACGACGGCCCTGGGTGAGTTGCAGGGCGGCTTCCAGCAGGGTCTTGTCCAGGCGCTCGCGCGCTTCGGCATGCAGGCCCTGGGCGCCTTCGCTCAGGCGTTGCGCGGCCCAGCTGGACAGCATGTCGTCCCATTGCCCGGCGCTGCTACGGCCGGTGCGCTGGCGGCCGCGCGCCAGGGCCGCGTCCACGTCGATCACATCGATGATGTCGGCGGTGGCCAGGGCGGCCAGGCGCCAGCAGACGTTTTCCAGTTCGCGCACGTTGCCGGGCCAGTCGTATTGGCGCAGATCTTCCAGCGCGGCCGACGACAGCCGCTTGGGAAGCATATCGAGCTTGCGTCCGGCCATGGCCAGGAAATTTTCTGCCAGCTGCGCGATGTCGCCGCGGCGCTCGCGCAGCGGCGGCAACTGCAGGCGCACGACATCCAGGCGATGCAGCAGGTCGGCACGGAAGCGGCCTTGCTCGACCAGCGCTTCCAGGTCCTGGTGGGTGGCGGCGATCACGCGCACATCGACCCGGATCAACTCACGTCCACCGACGCGAAAGAATTCGTTCTCTGCCAGCACGCGCAGCAGGCGCGTCTGCAACGGCAGCGGCATGTCGCCGATTTCGTCCAGGAACAAGGTGCCGCCATCGGCTTGTTCGAAGCGGCCGATGTGCCGTTTGGTGGCGCCGGTGAATGCGCCGGTTTCATGGCCGAACAACTCGCTTTCCAGCAACTCAGCGGGGATGGCGGCGGTGTTGAGCGCCACGAAGGGTTTGCGCGCGCGCGGCGATTCGTTGTGCAGCGCGCGCGCGACCAACTCCTTGCCGGTGCCGGTTTCGCCGTTGATCAGCACCGACAGCGGTGCCTGCGCCAGGCGGCCGATGGCGCGGAACAAGGCCTGCATCGCCGGGGTATCGCCGATCAGCGCGGCCGACCCTTCGGCCAGCGGCATGCCGATGAGCTCGTCGACACCGGCGCCGGCGTCGGGCAGCGCGCGGGCAGCCAGCGCCACCGCATCGTCCAGATCGAAGGGCTTGGACAGGAATTCGTGCGCACCGCCGCGGAAGGCGCCGGCGGTGCTGGCGACATCGGTATAGGCCGACATCACGATCACCGGCAACTGCGGGTGCTTGGACTTGAGCTTGTCGAGCAGGCTCAGGCCGTCTTCGCCGGGCATGCGCACGTCGGTGAACAGCAGGTCCGGGGTGGGCCGCATGGCCAGTGCCTGCAATGCGGCGGCGGCACTTTCGAAGCCATCCACCGCGTAGCCTGCGTCGCGCAAGGCGGTGGACAGCACGAAGCGCACCGAACGGTCGTCGTCGACCACCCAGATGTGGTGGGATGCGGCGGCGGCCTCAGCCATGCAGATGCTCCTTGTCGTGATCGCCGGCCAGCTCGGGCAGCAGCAGGGTAAAAACGGTATGGCCCGGACGCGAGCGGTAGGTCAGGGTGCCGTGGTGTTCGCGCGAGACCTGCTGGGCCAGGGCCAGGCCCAGCCCGCTGCCTTCTGCGCGGCCGCTGACCAGCGGCAGGAACAGGTGTTCGGCCAGTTCTTCCGGCACGCCGCCGCCGTCGTCGATGATTTCCAGCCGCAACGACATCGCATGCACGCGGTCGCGGATGCGCTGGCCGTGCTCGACGCGGGTGCGCAGGGTCACCCGCGTGGCGCCGGCCTGGAACGCGTTGCGCACCAGGTTCCACACCGCCTGGGTGAGCCGGTCCACATCGCCGAGGATGTCGGGAATGCTGGGGTCGTAATCGCGTTGCACCTGCACCGACCAGCCGCCTTCGGCCTCTGCCAGGCGCAGCACGCGCTCGAGTACCACGTGGATGTTGAGGCGATCGTGCGGGCGCAGCGGCGATGGCGAGAGCAGGCGTTCGAGCAAGGTGTTGAGGCGTTCGATCTCGGTGCCGATCAGCTCGATCAGCTCGCGCTCGTCTTCATCGCGACCGGCCGAGCGGCGTGCCAGCAACTGCGCGGCGCCCTTCAGGCCCGCCAGCGGGTTACGCAGTTCGTGCGCCAGGCCCTTCAACGCAGCGCTCAAGGCATTGGGCAATGCGTGAGTGGGGTCCAGCGCGGGGAATTCGTCGACCGGGTGCGTCTCCAGCAACCAGCCACCATCGTCCAGCCGCGACAGCCAGCCTTCGGCAAAGCGTGGTGCGTCATTGGGCAGGCCCAGCGCCAGCCGGTGCAGGCGCAGCACGTCGCGTTCGTCGTTGAGCAGGAAGCGCGCCAGTGCGTCGCCCTGCACTTCCAGCGCGGCCAGCGGTTGATCGACCAGCCGCCGTGCGCTGACGCCGAGCCAGCGCGCGAATGCCGGGTTGACCCCCAGCACGCGGCCTTCGCGGTCGGCCCAGGCCACCGGGGTGCCCAGGCTGTCGAGCGACGGTGTTGAGGTCGTCATCAGCATTGCACCAATTTAGTGCAAGCAGCATTGGCGTGCGCAACCGGCGCGCCGACCGCAGCCTGCAGCGAAGTGTCTAGGGCCGGGTCGCAATGGCATGGCCAGACCCGGCTCGCATCCGCGCCGACAGCGACGGGCGTGGGGCTGGTCATGCAGGCACCTCGGCAGTTGGTCCGCAGCCAGCAGGGCGGCGGCGGGAAAACGGACCCGGCGGGTTCTCCCGGCCGGGTCGTTGCGCCACCCGCGGCAGCGTGGCCGCGGGTGTGCATGCTCAGGACTCGTATGCGGCTTCGCCGTGCGAGGTGATATCCAGGCCCTCGCGCTCGGCTTCTTCGGTGACGCGCAGGCCGAACACCAGCTTGGCGACCAGGAAGCCCACCACCGACACCACGCCGATCCACACCACGGTGATGCCCACGCCCAGGGCCTGGATCTTCACCTGATGCAGGATGTCGTAGTCGCCGCCCTTCTGGCCGCCCAGCGAGGCCGCCGAGAACACGCCGGTCAGGATCGCGCCGATGATGCCGCCCAGGCCATGCACGCCGAACACGTCCAGGCTGTCGTCGGCGCCCAGCAGGCGCTTCAGGCCGGTGACGCCCCACACGCACAGCACGCCGGCCGCCAGGCCGATCACGATGGCGCCGAACGGACCCACGGTGCCGCAGGCCGGGGTGATGCCGACCAGGCCGGCGACCATGCCCGAGGCCACACCGAGGGCGGACGACTTGCCCTTGATGATCTTCTCGGTCAGCGACCAGCCCAGGATGGCAGCGGCAGTGGCCAGCAGGGTGTTGAGGAAGGCCAGCGCCGCACCGGCATTGGCTTCCAGGTTGGAACCGGCATTGAAGCCGAACCAGCCCACCCACAGTAGTGAGGCACCGACGAAGGTCAGGGTCACGTTGTGCGGCTTGATCGCCTCACGCCCCAACCCGGCGCGCTTGCCGACGAAGTAGGCACCCACCAGACCGGCGATACCGGCGTTGATGTGGACCACGGTGCCACCGGCAAAATCCAGCGCGCTCAACCCGAACAGGTAGCCGCCGGTGGCCCAGACCATGTGCGCCAGCGGCAGATAGCCGAAGGTGAACCAGATCACCGAGAACAGCAGCACCGCAGCGAACTTGGCGCGTTCGGCAAAGGCACCGACGATCAGCGCGCCGGTGATGCCGGCAAAGGTCGCCTGGAACGCCACGAACACGTATTCCGGCAGGCTGACGCCCTTGGTGAAGGTGGCCGACAGGCTCTCGATGGTCACGCCCTTGAGCAGCGCCTTGTCCAGGTTGCCGATCCACGGACCTTCGCCGGAGAACGCCAGGCTGTAGCCGTAGAGCACCCACAGGATGGTGAGCAGCGAGAACACCGTTGCGACCTGGATCAGCACCGACAACACGTTCTTGGCGCGCACCATGCCGCCGTAGAACAACGCCAGGCCCGGCACCACCATCAGCAGCACCAGCAGCGTGGAGGTCAGCATCCAGGCGACGTCGCCCTTGTCGACCACCGGCGCGGCTTCGGCCGCGGCGGCCGGCGCGGCGGCCGGCTGCGCAGACGGCAGCGGTTCGGTGGTGACCGGCTCGGTCGGCAACGGGGTGACCTGCGGGGTGGACTGCGCTTGCGCGCTGCCCATGCCGCCCACCACCAACGCGCTGAACAGCATCAGCATGCACACGCTATAGAACCGGGCTTTCCACCCGGCAAACAGAGCTGTCTTCATACGACCTCCGGAGGTGGGGGACTCAGAGCGCATCGGCGCCGATTTCGCCGGTGCGGATCCGCACCACTTGCTCGATCGCAGTCACAAAGATCTTGCCGTCGCCGATCTTGCCGGTGCCGGCCGCGTTCTGGATCGCTTCGACCACGGCATCCAACCGGTCGTCGGTGACCACCGTCTCGATCTTGATCTTGGGCAGGAAATCCACGACGTATTCGGCGCCGCGATACAGCTCGGTGTGGCCTTTCTGCCGCCCGAAGCCCTTGACCTCGGTGACGGTAATACCCGACACGCCAGCGGCGGACAGGGCCTCACGGACCTCGTCGAGCTTGAACGGCCGGATGATGGCGGTGATCAATTTCATGCGCATACCCCGAAAGGTGGAAGGAACCGGCCGGCATTGCGCCGCCCGGCGGTGTCATTCACCTGGATGCCAACCCCGGCATCCAATCGTTCGCGGATCGCGCAGACCCCGACGGATGCCAGGCATCCGCCTCGTGGGAGAGGTCAGGCCCGCGCGCCGCGAACTGTGTGCTCTCTCGTTCCCCTCGACTCCACGGCGGTGCCGGGGAGCCATCGAACATGTGCGGCGATGGCGGAGGTGGGAGGGGGGGCCTCCGCCATCACCGCGGTGGAACTCAGTTGCCGTAGTACAGCTGGTACTCCAACGGATGGGTCGCAGCACGGAACTTGGTGACTTCCTGCATCTTCAGCGCGATGTAGCCGTCGATGAAGTCGTCGCTCATCACGCCACCGGCCTTGAGGAACTCGCGGTCCTTGTCCAGCGCTTCCAGGGCCTGGTCCAGGCTGGAGCAGACCTGCGGGATCAGCTTCTCTTCTTCCGGCGGCAGGTCGTACAGGTCCTTGTCGCTCGGCGCGCCCGGGTCGATCTGGTTCTTGATGCCGTCCAGGCCGGCCATCATCAGCGCGGTGAAGGTCAAATAGCCGGACTGCAACGGATCGGGGAAGCGCATTTCGATGCGGCGTGCCTTCGGGTTGGTGACCCACGGAATGCGGCACGAGGCAGAGCGGTTACGCGCCGAATAGGCCAGCATCACCGGCGCTTCGAAGCCCGGGACCAGACGCTTGTAGCTGTTGGTGCCGGAGTTGGCGAAGGCGTTGATCGCGCGGGCGTGCTTGAAGACGCCGCCGATGTACCACAGCGCCAGCTGCGACAGGCCGCCGTAACCGTCGCCAGTGAACAGGTTGCTGCCGCCCTTGGCCAGCGACTGGTGCACGTGCATGCCGCTGCCGTTGTCGCCGACGATCGGCTTTGGCATGAAGGTGGCGGTCTTGCCGTTGCGGTAGGCGACGTTCTTGATGATGTACTTCATCGTCAGCAGTTCGTCGGCCTTCTGTACCAGCGAGCTGAACTTGGTACCGATCTCGCACTGGCCGGCGGTGGCCACTTCGTGGTGGTGCACTTCGGTTTCGATGCCGACCTGTTCCAGGGTCTTGATCATTTCCGCGCGCAGGTCGTGCAGGGTGTCGGTCGGCGGAACCGGGAAGTAGCCGCCCTTCACGCCCGGACGATAGCCGCTGTTGCCGCCGTCGTACTTTTCACCGGTGTTCCAGGCCGCTTCTTCAGAACCCACCTGGAAGAAGGTGTGGCCCATGTCGTTGGCGAAGCGCACCGAGTCGAAGATGAAGAATTCCGGCTCCGGGCCGAAGAACGCCTGGTCGGCGATGCCGGAGGACTTCAGGTAGGCCTCGGCGCGCTTGGCGATGCCGCGCGGGTCGCGCTCATAGCTCTGCATGGTGGCCGGATCGAGGATGTCGCAGGTCAGCACGATGGTCGGATCGGCGAAGAACGGATCCAGGTACGCGGTGCCGGCGTCGGGCAGCAACACCATGTCCGACTCGTTGATGCCCTTCCAACCCGCGATCGAGCTGCCGTCGAACATCTTGCCTTCTTCGAACAGCGCCGGCTCGATGATGTTGGCCGGGAAGGTGATGTGCTGCTGTACACCACGCATATCGACGAAGCGCAGGTCGACGAACTCGACCTTGTTGTCCTTGATCAGCTTTTCAACGTTTTCCACGGACATCGGAAGAAACCTCGGATTGGAGTGAAGTGGCTCGTGGGCGGAACTACAGCAGGGACCATGCCAAATGGCAGACTTTCACAAGTCGTTGATTTTGCTTGCGTCGCTTGAGGTCGCTCGTGGCTCGATAGCACCATTCAGGTGCTATCCGCGCAGAGGATGCACCGATATGGTGCATGCCGCAATGCACTATCCTGACGCCTCCCCCAATCCCCTCCTCACGTCCGATGTCCGATCTGATTTCCGCCCTGCTGTTGGGCATTCTCGAAGGCCTCACCGAATTCCTGCCGATCTCCAGCACCGGCCACCTGTTGATCGCCGAACAATGGCTCGGACGCCGTTCTGACTTCTTCAACATCGTCATCCAGGCCGGCGCGATCCTGGCCATCTGCCTGGCGCTGCGGCAGAAGCTGTGGACCCTGGCCACCGGCCTGGGCGAGCGCGCCAACCGCGATTACGTGCTCAAGATCGGCGTGGCCTTCATGGTTACCGCGGTGGTCGGGCTGATCGTGCGCAAGGCCGGCTGGCAGCTGCCGGAAACCGTGCATCCGGTGGCCTGGGCGCTGCTGATCGGCGGCCTGTGGATGCTGGTGGCCGAGCACTTTGCCGGCAAGCTGCCCGAGCGCGATGTGGTGACCTGGAAGGTGGCCATCGCGGTGGGGCTGGCGCAGGTGGTGGCCGGCGTGTTCCCCGGCACCTCGCGCTCGGCCTCGGCGATCTTCCTGGCCATGCTGCTGGGCCTGAGCAAGCGCTCGGCGGCGGCGGATTTCGTGTTCATGGTGGGCATCCCGACCATGTTCGCGGCCAGCGGTTATGCGCTGCTGGAGATGTACAAGGAAGGCGGCTTCGGCAGCGAAAACTGGGCCGATGTGGCGGTGGCCTTCGTGGCGGCGACCATCACCGGCTTTGTGGTGGTGAAGTGGCTGCTGGGCTACATCAAGAAGCACCGCTTCACGGTGTTTGCGGTGTACCGCATCGTGCTCGGCGCCGC
Source organism: Xanthomonas sp. 10-10 (assembly GCF_040182365.1). Lineage (NCBI taxonomy): Bacteria > Pseudomonadati > Pseudomonadota > Gammaproteobacteria > Lysobacterales > Lysobacteraceae > Xanthomonas > Xanthomonas sp. 10-10. The sequence goes on along the minus strand of NZ_CP144460.1, from coordinate 365,322 downwards.
CCTGCTGCTGTGGTTGCCGGTCGCGGCCTGAGCCGCGAATGCGCATGCCCTGCCGGTCGCCACAGCGGCGAGCGGCGGGGCAACTGCACGGGCAGTGACGCCGGTCATTGCCGCCGCCGCGCGCTGGCGGTATCACTGGTGCCTTGACCACCGGGAGCCGCCGATGCGTGCCGTGTTCTTTGCCCCAGCCCTGCTGGCGGCGGGCGTGACGGCCTGCGGCTCGGGCGCAACGCCCGGTGCCGACGGCGCCGCGTCAGGCGCCACGTCCGCCTCGACCGCAGCGACCGCGCCCGTCAGCGACAACGCCCCGTTGCGCGCTGCCTTGCAGGCGCAGCACTGGCAGCTGCAGCAGGCCAGCGATGCGCACGGCACGGCCCTGCGCAGCCTGTTCGTGGCCGGCAGCGCGCCGCTGCAACTGGACTTTGCCGATCAACGCATCCAGGTCAGCCAGACCTGCAACGCGCTGGGCGCCAACTACAGCGTGGCCGATACGCAGTTGCAGATCGGCCGGGTGGTATCGAGCAAGCGGCTATGCGCGCAGCCGCGCAAAATGTCCCAGGAGCGCGCCGCCAGCGAACTGCTGTCCGGCAGCTTTGCGGTGACGCTGGACACCGCGCACGCCGCGCCCCGGCTGACCCTGATCCGCAGCGATGGCACCCGCCTGCTGTTCAACGGCGTGCCCACGGCAACCACCCGCTACGGCGGGCCCGGGCAGACGCTGCTGATCGAAGTGGCGGCCGACACCGTGCCCTGCGCCTCCGACCCATCGCGCGCCTGCCTGCAACTGCGCGAGCGCACCGACGGACAGCCGGCGACTGCTTCCTGGCGCCGCTTCGACGGCAGGATCGAAGGCTTCGACCACGAGGCCGGCATCCGCACCCTGCTGCGCGTCACCCGCTATCCGCCGGCGGGCGGTCAGGATGGCGCGCCGGTCTATGTGCTGGAGCAGATGATCGAGGCGAGCGGTTAGCAGGTGATGGGCCGGGATTGGGAATTGGGAATTGGGAATTGGGAATTGGGAATTGGGAATTGGGGATTGGGGATTGGGGATTGGGGATTGGGGATTGGGAATCGGGAATCGGGAATCGGGAGTCGGGAGTCGGGATTGGTCTGACATCGAGCCGTTGCAGGTTCGGCCAGGCAATAGCGCTCTGCGACGACCATGCCGATCGGCCAGGCGCGACGAGCCGGTGCTTGGCAGAACCGGCGGCCGCTTCGACGGCCCGAGGCATCACTTCGCTCATGCACACCGATCGACGTACCGGTACGGTGCGGCGGGTACGCCAGACGCGCAGCGTCGCCTGCGTGCGAAGGCCGTGCACGACTCGCGTTGACTGGGCAGCCGACTACCGGCTCGATCGAGCTGGCATTCGTTTCGCTCCGACCGCAAAGCCGCCGGCCACGCGGTCGGCTTCGCGGTCCTGGCGCGGCGACGGATTCAGCATTCGCGTGCCCTGCAGCGCCGCTTGGGCGAGACGCCATGCATGCAGGACGCGGCTTGCCATGCGCCGGATCGAGCGTTCGACCCGAACGCCCTGCTCCCCTGTGCCGACCGCGAAGCCAGCGGCCACGCGGTCGGATTGCGCGGTCTCAGCGCAGCGACGGATTCAGCGTGTAGGTGCCATGCAGCGCCGCTTCGGCCAGCACGTGGCCCTGGATGGCCGACAGCACATCGGCTGCAGTGAAGGTGGCGGGCAGGCTGAGCTTTTCCACATCGAGCGCAAACACCCGGAAGAAATAGCGGTGCAGGCGCAGATCGTTGAACGGCGGGTATGGGCCGTCGTAGCCCAGATAGTCGCCGGCCATGTCGGGATTGCCCGCGAACCACTGCGTGTAGGAGTTCAGGCCCTGGCGCGCACCGGCGGGACCGGCCGGCTGCTGCTTGCCCTTGGCCACGAAGCCGTCGCTGCAGCTGCCTGCGGCAATCTCGTGCACGCCAGCGGGGATGTCGGCCATCGCCCAATGCACGAAATCGGTGCGTGGCTGCTCGACCGGGATCTGCAGATCCTCACGGCCCACCGTCTCCGGCACCGTCGGCACATCCGGGTCCAGACACAGCAGCGCGAACGAACGCGTGCCTTGCGGGACATCGCTCCAGGCCAGATGCGGGTTGCGGTTCGGCGCGAAGCCGTCCGGGGTACCGGCAGCAAATTCCACTGCGATGGGCTTGCCGTTTTCGATGCTGGTGCTGGTCAGACGCATGCAAAGTCTCCGTGGATCCAAGCGCTCAGCCTGCCTGGATTGGCACCGCAACGGAAGCCGTCGCAGTGGAACCTTGTGTGGCACAGCTGGCGTCGTCCGGGCTCTGGATCTGTAGGAGCGGACCTGGCGGCGACGGGCGTTACCGGTATCGGTGACGCCTTGTCGCGGCCAGGTCCGCTCCTACGATGGCGTAGCGCTTGTGGGATATATGCGGCAGGCCGCGCGTCAGTCCTGCGGATACCCGAAGCGCACGGCGATCAGCGTCAGCAGGTCGAACTGGGCGCCGAGCACGCCGCGATAGTTGCGCCAGCGGCCGGCGGCCAGGCGGGCCGGGCCGCGTGGCTCGACCAGCGGGAAGCTCAGCCCGAACGCCTGCTCCAGCGCGGTGGAGATGCCCTGCGGATCGCTTTCGATGCCATCCAGGCGGATGATCCGGTGCGGATACAGATCGCGTTCGTGCAGCACGGCCAGCTGTTCCAGCGCGGCCAGCAGCCAGTCGGTGGCCTGCTGCGGCGACTGCACCGCCAGCGGGGCGGACGCGCCAGCCGAGAGCCAGTCCAGCAGCATGTCGCGCGGATCGCGCAGCGCGATCGCCAGCCGCCCCTCGGGCAGATGCGGGCGGAGCGCGGCGAGCAAGGTGTTGTCCCACCACAGCAGCCAGTCGATGACGTTGCCATCGTCGATGCCGCGGCGCGGCAGCTGTGCCTTCCAGCCTTCCACCAGAGCCATCGGCGCCAGTTCGCCGGATACCAGCTGCTCGACGCTGCGATAGCTCTGCAACGCATCGGACGGCGGCGTGGCGCCGTAACGGTCGCCGCGCACCAGCGGGGTGGCCGCGTCCATCACCGCGATCAGGCGTTCGACATGCGAGCCAGGCGTGCCCCAGACGAACAGCGGACGCGCGGTGACGGTGTCGGGAATGCTGCCCAGCGCCGGCCACTGCATCGGTTGTTTGGCAGCCTGCGGCGGCAACGGCAGGCGGTGCTGGGCCTGCTCGCGATGGAACTGCATCCAGGTCGCCAGGGCGGCGTCGGGCTGACCGGCGCGGTCCTGCACATTGCCCAGCCAAGGCCGCAGCACGGTCTGCTGCGGTTCGGGCAAGGACTCGATCAAGGATTGAACACAGGCGATCGCTGCCGGCGGATCGCGCTCCAGCAGCGCTTCGACGATGCGCTGCTCACCGCTGATGCGGCCCGGCTCCACCGCCACGATCTGCCGCGCCACCATTTCCGCTTCGTCGGCATGGCCCTGCATGTCGTGCACGCGCATCAGCGCTTCCAGCGCGGGCAGGTGCTCGGGCATGCCCAGCAGCCAGCGCTCGATCACCGCCTGCGCCTGCGGCCCGCCGACCGGCTCCACTGCCAACCGCGCCAGCCACAGATCGTGCGCATTGCTGGAGGTGGCCAGCGCCGCATCCAGGGTGTCGCGCGCATCGTCCACCGCGCCCAGACGCTCCCAGGCGGTGAGCAGGGCGTGCAAGGTGCGGCGGTCGGCCGGCCAATGCGCCAGCGCCAGGCGCAGATGCGCGGCTGCCTGGTCCGGGCGACCGGCCTGCAGTTCCATTTCGCCGGCCAGCCGGCGCATCGCCGGACCATCGCCGTCGGGCTGCGCCAGCACGGCCTGCATCGCGGTCAGCGCGTCGTCCAGGCGGCCTTGCCGCTGGGCCAGCTGGGCGATGAAGGCGCGCAAGGCAGTACCCGGCGGATTGAGCTCGACCACGCGCTCGAAGGCGCGCTCGGCGAACGCAAAATGTTCCTTCTGCAGGTAGGCAAAGCCCAGCGCGAACATCACCCGCGGGTCGTCCGGCAGCTGCTCGGCGGCCCGGGTCAGCAGCGACAGCGCGCGGTCGCTCTGGCCGCGACGCATCTCCACCACACCATCGACCGCCAGCAGCTGTGGGTGGTCAGGAGACAGCCGTGCAGCGGTGCGGCTCAGCCGCTCGGCATCGTCCAGATCGCCGCGTGCCACGGCCAGATGCGCCTGCATCACGTAGGCGTTGAACTGATTGGGATCCAGCGCGGTACTGCGCGACAACGCGGCATCGGCCGCGCTCAGATCGCGCGTAGCCAGCAGCAGCCCGGCACGCAGCAGATGCAGGTCGGCATCTTCCGGGGTCAGCGTCAGCGCGGTTTCGATGCTGGCCAGCGCCAGCGCCGGCTGACCTTGCTGCTGCAAGGACAGCCCGAGCCAGCGGTGCGCGGCAGCGTTGTCCGGCGCGGTGGTCGCCCACTCGCGGGCCAGCGCCACCGCATCGTCGGCCGCATTGCGGCGCAGGGCTTGAAGAATGGCGTCTTGCATGGCGGCGGCGTGTCCCGGACAAACCGCTATTGTAACGATGCGCGCTGCGGCGGCTTGGTGTACGCCCGACACTGCGGTCTATTGCCGCCCGCTTGCCGTGACTGCCCGAGAGTGTCTGCAAGGGCCGGCGTCCATCGCCACTGCGGCTGTCAGCTCGAGTGACCGCATGGGTCGGACGTTGGCACGCGCACCCACATCCGGCCAGGCACGCTTGCGCCGCAGGCCACAGAGCATCCCAGGGACCAGATGCCCCGCACACCAGAACGCAGCCTGGGCGCCGATGGCGGCCGGTCCCGTCTGTGCAAAGAACAGGATCTCGCCGGTCTGCAGGTAGGCGTAGAGCCTGAGAGCGCTGCCGTAGACCATCAGGCCACCGGCGAGCGCCGATGAAACCGCAGCCAGGGCACCCAGAGGCGGATGTCCTTTCAGCACGATTAGCGCGCGGCCGTTAGAGCGCTGCGGTGAGCCGTTCGGCCACCCAGCGCTCGGCGAATCCGTCGCCGCGGGCGTTTTCCAGAAAGCCGCAGTGGCCGCCCCAGCGCGCGATTTCCAGGTGCGCGTGCGCCGGCAGTTTCCAGCCGGCGAAGTCCTCGAACGGAATCACCGGGTCGTCTTCGGCCATCAGGATGTGCGAGGGCACCTGCAGGCCGGCCAGACGTTCGCCGGCGATCGAATAGCTGTCGAAATACGCTTCCAGCGAGCCGTGGCCGGTGTGCTGCACCGCCAGCCAGGCCATCAGCTCGCGCATGTCCAGCGCCAGGGTGGCGTCGTCGTAGCCGTGCTGGTCCGGGAACAGCTTGCGCTTGCGCAGCAGCGATTCGCGCCATTTGCGGCGGAAATACCAATCGTAGAACTGCGGGCCCTTTTCCAGCTGGGTCATGGTCGCAGCCGGGTCCAGCAACGGACACACCGCCGCCACCCGCGCCAGCGGCAGGCCGGCGGCCGGTGCCCGCAAGGCCAGCCGCAGCGCGAAGTTGCCGCCCAGCGAATAGCCGGCCGCCAGCAGCTGCGGCGCGGGAAAGCGCCGCCACAGATCGCCGGCCGCGTTGACCACCTCGTCGATGCGATCGGAGTGGAACAGGTCCACATTGAGATGGTGGGTGTCGCCGTGATCGCGGAAATTCAGCCGGAACACCTGGTAGCCCAGGCCAAGCAGGCGCGCGGCGGTCAGCCGCATGTAGTTGGAATCGGCGCTGCCTTCCCAGCCGTGCAGCAGCAGCACGGTACCGCGCACCGGCGCATCGCCCGGCGGCACGCTCATCCAGCCCTGCAGGCGCACACCGTCGCCGCCGTCGAGAATATGTTCGCTGGTGACCGCGCCGCTGGCGCTCAGCAACTGACGGCTGCGCAGCCGGCGCAAGGCGCTGCTGCCCAGCACCGATTGCACGTGCGGATTGCGCAGCCAGCGCGGCGGCTGAAAGTCGGAGGCGTTCATGCGCTCATCGGGCCGGGCAGCAGGATGCTGGCCCCTGGATGGATGAGCGCGTGCATCGCCGGCTCAGGACTCCATCGCGGCGATGATGCGTTGACGCGAGGTGTCGGCCAGGCGGCGACGTCCTTCGACATCGAACGCACCGATCGGCTCCAGGAAATGCACTTCGGCCAGACGCGACGGCTCGCCGAGCAGGCGCACGATGTTGGCGAAGAAACTTTCGCGCTCGCCAAAGGCCACCACCGCCTGCGCATTGCCGCGCGCGCCGTAGCGCAGCGCCACCGGTTGCACCGGCACGCCGGCTTCCACCGCTGCCTGGAAGATGCGCGCATGGAACGGGCCGACCTCGGTGCCGCCGCGGGTGCGCCCTTCCGGGAACACGCCCACCGGCTTGCCGCTGCGCAGGCGCTGCAGCATTTCCAGCAGCACCCCGCCCAGCGATTCGGTATTGCCGCGCTGATGGAAGATGGTCTGGCCCTTGGCCGCCAGCCAGCCTACCAGCGGCCAGCCGGCGATTTCCCGCTTGGCGACAAAGCCCATCACCCGCTGGCTGTGCAGCATGGAGATATCGACCCAGCTGACGTGATTGGCCACGAACAAGGTGGCGCCCGATAGCGGCGTACCGAAGCGGCGCAGCCGAAAGCCGAAGATGCGCATCAGGTTGCCCTGCCACCAGCGGATCATCAGCTCGTCCAGGGTGTCCGCGGGGCCGGTACGGATGCGCGCCAGCGGCGGCGTCACCACGCACAGCATGGTGATCGGCAGGCACAGGCACAGATGCAACAGCAGCAGCGGCACCCGATACAGGTACCGGAACCAACGCAGCGGGCCGCCAGCGTCGCGCGTGGCGTCCAGGGATGACTCGCTCATTCGACGAACGGGACCGGTAACGGGAGAAGGAGACACGACTATTGTGACAGCAGCTCGGCCGCGGCGCAGTGCCGGCAGCGGGTGGTGCTGTTCCACTGATGCAACTGCCAGGCGTACTCAGCCATGGGTGCGCGCCACCACGGCCAGGGTCAGGCGCGAGACGCAGACGCGCTTGCCGGCCGGATTTTCGATGACGATGTCCCAGACCTGGGTGCTGCGCCCTACATGCACCGCGCGCGCGGTGCCGGTGACCAGGCCCTCGGTGGCCGCGCGCAGGTGGTTGGCATTGATCTCCAGCCCCACGCACATCTGGGTGGTCATATCCACGCACAGGTTGCCGGCGCTGCTGCCCAGGGTTTCGGCCAGCACCACCGAGGCGCCGCCATGCAGCAGGCCATACGGCTGTTTGGTGCGCGCATCCACCGGCATGGTGGCGCGCAGCCAGTCGTCGCCGGCTTCGGTGAACACGATGCCCAGCTGCTCGATCAGGGTGTTTCGGCTGGAGGCATTGAGGGCGGCTAGATCGACGGGAGCGCGGAAGGTCATGGCTGGGGAATGGGGAATGGGGAATGGGGAATGGGGAATGGGGAATCGGGAATCGGGAATCGGGAATCGGGAATCGCATCGGCGGGAGCGTGGCTGGTGCAACGCCTGCCGCTGCCTGGTGGATTCAAGGCTACTGCAAGTCGGGGTCGCTGCTTGCCCCGGATTGGCGGGAGTGGTTGCGCCGCCCGGCTGACAGGGCGGTCCGACGCCATGCCGGCAACCAGTGCGCCGCTCGTTTCTGTCGAAAGATGCAGCCTTGGAGCGGCCAACACAACGTAACGAACAGTCGTGGGCGGGTGCGGACGGCACGCCCGGAACCGGCGGGTGCGAGGGCCACATGCCGTACCGGGCAAGGCCGCGCCCGCTGGGCGGTGAGCACGGCCACCTTGTCGGCTGCTCTTAGCGGTCGATCAGAGAATCGGCACCAGGCCGGCGCCGAACGCGGTCAGCATGCGCACCAGCAGCCATTTCGGCCCGACGTTGACCTCGGGGAAATCGCCTACCGCCACATAGCACTGCCGGAACTGCGGGTCCTGGCGCTTGAGCGGGAACGGGCAACCCGGGCCCGGCTGGAACTCGTAATTGGTGGCGTAGCGCCACGGCCAGAAGTCCAGCACCGGCAACGCTTCGGAGACTTTGCCCACGCTATAGTTCAATCCGCTGAGCACCGGCGGCTTTTCGCGCGGAGCCACTGTCCAGGCATTTTCCGGGCGCATGTCGCGCTCGATGCTGGCGGCCAGCGCCTGCGCAAAGCGCGCATCGTCGATCACCACCGCCGCTTCGGTGTTGTAGTTCTCGCTGCGCGGATCGAAGTTGTGCGTGCCGATCACGCCGATGCGGCGATCCACCACCAGCGATTTGGCGTGCAGCCCCATGCGCGCGCCGGCGCGGGTGACCGGCAGCGGCTTGTTGACCGCGCGCGTGCCCAGAAACGACGGCCGGGTTTCGGTACGGAGCACGCGGCGGTCGACCTCGCTGCCGCCGGGCGCGCGGCCGGCGCCGCTGCCGCGCAGCGCACTGGCCGGCGCCGTTTGCCCGCCGGCATCGCCACCAGCGCCACTGCCACGCATCGCGTTGCCGGCCGCACTGCCGCCGATCAGGCGATTGGTGCGGCTGTCTTCATTGACTTCGGAGGCTGGATTGAGCGGGTCCGGCACCAAGTTGGCGTAATCCACCGGCGCATCCAGCGGAAATGGCTTGAATTCGTACAGGTTGAAGCCCAGCTCGCGCATGTTGCGGCGTTTGAACTTGTACGACAGCGCATACACGATGGGGTTGTCGGTGGCTGCCAGGCTATTGGTCGACACCACGATGCGCGGCGGCTGCGGGCGACTGCGCAGCGCGCGGAAGATCGCCTGAGCCTCGTCGGACAACACCAGATACGGTGTTTGCAGCAGCACTTCCTGCTGCGCGCCGGCGATCAGGCCGTCCAGTTCCGGCGCCGTCGACACCGCCTTGGACGCATGTTCCTTGCGATGCTTTTGCGGCAGGTCAGCTACGTAGAGCACGCGCTGCACCGACATCGCCGGCGCGACGAAGGCATCGCGCACGAACTGCGGATCGCGCGCTTCCTGGTCCACCCGCCCCACCCGATCCGGGCGCCGGAACTGTGCCGGCGGCATCTGCGGGGCGCCCTGCTCCAGCAGCAGCCTGCCCACATCGTTCAGGCGCTCGGCCGGCACGCTGCGCCGTGCGCGCCAGAACGCATCGAAGTTGGCCGCCATCGCGCGCACTTCCGGGCCGGCCAGGATCACGTCGCGGTCGCGGAAGTTGTACTCGCTGTCCCAGTCGTAATAGTCGTCCTGGTAATTGCGCCCGCCGACCACCCCCAGCACGTCGTCCACCACCAGCAGCTTGTTGTGCATGCGCTGGTTGAAGCGCCGGAAACAGCACAGCACGCTGCCGGCGTAATCGAAGTAATTGAGTTTGACCTTGCCGAAGGTGGGGTTGTAGATGCGCAGCTGCAGGTTTTCGTGGGTGCTGGCCAGCGCGCCGAGAATCTGCAGGTCGGCGATTGCCGACAGCTGATCGATCAGGATCCGTACCTTGACCCCGCGCTGCGCCGCATCGGTCAGCGCGTCCAGCACCATGCGCGCGCTGTCGTCCTTGTCGAAGATGTAGGTCTGCAGATCGATGCTGCGGGTGGCGCTGCGGATCAGGTTGAGCCGCGCCACCAGGGATTGTTCGCCGTGGTCGACGATGGTGGCGTAATGGCGTGGCGCGGCCGCGGTGGAAGCGGTGATGGCATCGCCGCCCAGCGTGCGCAGCGGCGAGGGCTGGGCGCAGTGATTGGCCTGGGTGCAGCTCACCACGGTGCTACGCGCCGCAGCGGCGACGCCGGCAGCACGGTTGCGTTCGACTTGCGACAGGCCGGCGCATCCGGTGCCGAGCAACAGGGTTGCCAGCACAAGCAGCCTCAACAGGAGCCTCACGGGCGCCGCGCCTCCTGCAACCGCCCACGCAGAATGAATGTCACCCTGTCGCCCAGGGCCATCTGCCACGCATTCATTCCGTAACGTCCACGCAGGACCGTACCTCGACTGATCACATCGCAATCATAGCCCGGCCGCGCGCATTCAGCCGGTGCAACGTGCAAGGTCTCGACGTGGGTGATTCCACGGATGGTCAGGTTGCCGGTGATGTTGCCGCCGTCCTTGATCGCTTCCTCGGTGTAGGGCAGCGACTCGAATTCCACCACCGGGTAGCGCGCCACGTCGAAGAAATCCTCGCCACGCATCCAGCCGGTATAGCGGTCCTTGCCCGGAATCTCCACCTGGGTGGCATCCAGGCGGAACCTGACTTGCTGGCGTTTGTCGGGCAACTCCACCACTTCCCCACGAAAACGTGGGAAAAACCCCTCGATCTTCATGCCGAAGCGGGTCTTGATCTCGAACCCGAAGCGCGATTGCACCGGATCGATGAGGTGCACTTTCTGCTGCGCAAGGCAGGGGAGCGCGACCCAGAGCGCGAGCCAGGCGAACCAGCGCAGCGACGATGACACGGATCAAGGCCACCAGAAGGCGGTCAGGCGGGCGATCCCTGGCTCGATGGTGGCGTCCAGCGGCAGGGCCAGCAAGGCGATCGAGGCGGTCGGCATGCCGCGGTAATCGCCGGTCTGCCCGCTATGCATCAACGCGGCCAACCGCTCCAGGCCGGGGTTATGGCCGACCAGCAGCAGGCGCTCGGCCTCGCGGTGTTCGTCCACCAGGCTGGCCAGGGTTCCCGGTGTTGCTTCGTAAATGCGCTCGTCCAGACGTTGTTCGATATAGCCGGTGAGCTCGAGCACCGCTTCCAGGGTCTCGCGGGCACGCCGTGCCGGCGAGCACAGCACCCGGTCGGGCACCAGCCGCTGTTCGCGCAGCCAGCGCCCGGCCGATTCGGCCTCGGCGATGCCGTGCGGGGACAGCGGGCGGTCGAAGTCGGCCTGACCGGTATCGGCCGGCTCGGCATGGGCGTGTCGCAACAAGATCAATTCGCGCATAGGAACTTTCCGGTTCTAGGACTTCTTGAGCCACTTCAACAGCGGCTCCCAGTCCTGTTGATGGTCGCGCACCTGCGCCGAGCGGTAATCGAACAAGCTGCGCCCCAGCCCGGCCATGACCACGTAGGCCTGGGTGTCGCGCAACTGGGTCACCAGCGGATAGGGCCAGGTACCGATCATGTCGGCGGCCTGCTGCGAGGTCTGCGTCCAGGGACGGGCGCGGTTGAGCACCAGGCCCACCGGGAGCTTGCGCTGGTGCACGCGCGGCACCTTGGCCAGCGTGTTGAGGAATCCCACCACCGCTTCGATATCCAGTGCCGACGACAGCACCGGCACCACGATGGCGTCGACATGGTCCAGAAAGCCGCTCAGGTCGTCGGCCATCGCACCAGCCGGAGCATCGATGATCAACTGGTCGGTGCCATCGGGAACCGCAGCCTGCCAGTTGCGGCGCTTGGTGGCGTCGATCGGCAGCACCGCACTTTCGAGGCTGGCGCGTCGTTGCGCCCAGCGTGTGGACGAGCCTTGCGGATCGGCATCCGCCAGCACGGTGCGCTGGCCTTGCAACGCCGCGTGTGCGGCCAGATTGGTGGCGATCGTGGTCTTGCCGACGCCGCCTTTGGAGGCGGCCACCAGGACTGTCTTCATGCACGCCTCGCTTCCGGGAGCAAGCCGGCAGCGTACACCGCGGCAAGGTGAGGAAGTAGTCGAAACGCGTTAAACGCGATACGCGCGTTCGTCGTCGCAGTGCAGCATCGGCGCACGGTTCAGCCGCGCCCGCATGCTGCAAGGCCATCTATCAACGCAGTGCCGCGACCGGATGCCAGTGTGCCGGTGGCAAGACGGCAATGCCGTTGCGCCGCAAGTACGCGCGCAGCGAGGGGATTTCACCTTGCGTCAAAGTGGCCTCAAGCTCAGCGGCGGCGGTGGCAACACCGGGCGGGCGGCTGTGTTGATGTTGCTGCAACCAGCGCAACTCGCGCACCCGCGCGTGCCAGTACGCCGCGTCGCCGCCGGTGCTCAGCGCCGCCATGCGCTCGGAGCCGATCAACGCCGTTACCAGCATTGCGTCGTCATTGCCCAGGTTGCCGAGGATGGCCATGCACTCATCGCGCAATGCAGGTGCGGCGATGGGCGGGGTGCATCGGCGCGTGATCTCGACCAGCGACGGAATCACCTGGGCCGCCCAGGCGCCGACCGCGTAGCTCATCGCCATCTCTGCGCCGGTAGACGGCAGGCCTTGTGACTGTAGTTGCGCGCGTAGCTGCACCGATTGCAGTTGCGGCCATTGCACCCCGGCATAGGCCGCGTGCAAGGCCTGCCCCAGCGCAACCGCGCCGCTGTCGAAATGGTCCGCGCGTGCGGCGGCCTGCCAGGCAGATTCGGCGGCAATGCGATCGCCGCGTCGCTGCGCGGCGGTAAAGGCACGCAACGGCGGATCGGCGTTGCCGGCATCGGCCTGTTCCAGAAAAGCCAGTGCGCCAGCGGGGTCGCAGCGCAGCTCTGCAGGACAGCCGTTGGCCTCTGCGCGCGCGACCAGCAGATCGCGTGGCCGTGCATCCAGCGCTCCCTGCAGCAGTGCCCGCTGGGCCGGCGCATAGCCGGTGGCGGCGGACTGCGTATCAGCCGGCGTGTCATTGCCGAGCCATAGCAGGCCTGCAACATAACGCTGACCCGGCTGTCCGCTGACTGCCAGTGTCTGCAGCCGCGCCTGCATGGCCTGGCCAACCTGCTGCACCCACTGCTGCACCTCGGGTGCATCGGCGGGGTCGGGCGTGCCAGGCGCTGTTGCCGCAGAGGCGGACAGGCTGGCGCCAACGCACAGTAACGCGACTCCGATTCGACGATATCCCTGCATGTGGTCGTCCTGCATGTGAGCGCGGCACCATGCCGCAGGCCAGCATTCCATGCGGCTGCGGGCCGATCAAGCCACCAGGCGCGCCAGCAGCCAGGACCAGGCGGGCAAGGTCAGCAGCGACAGCAGGATGCTGTAGCCGACCATGGCCGCCGCCAGCCGGGGGGCCAGGCGATGGGAGATCGCCAGCGCGGCGGCGGTGATCATGGTGGGCATGGCCGATTCGAGGACGTTGGTCTGCAGCATCAGCCCGCGCAGGCCGAGCGCCCAGGACAGCGGCAGCGCCAGGATCGGCATCACCGCCAGCTTGAAGACCAGGCCCACCGCCAGCGGCTTGAGCTCGTCGGCCGGCAGGCGCAATTGCAGCGAAAACCCCACTGCCAGCATGACCAGCGGCAACATCGCATCGGCCAGGCTCTTCAGGCCCGAGCCGATCCAGGCCGGCGGCTGCTCCGGCATCAGCGTCAGCGCAAACAGCAGCGCCCACAGTGGCGGGAACCTGAGCACCCGGGCCAGGATCATGGTTGCGGTAGGGGGCGTATCGCCGCTGTAGCGGGCCAGCACGTACAGCCCGAAAGTGGACAGCAGCACGAAGGTGCCGAACTGATCGTAGACCACCGCGTACGGCAGGGCGTGGTCGCCCAGCAGCGCGCGCACCATCGGAAAGCCGATGAAGCTGGAGTTGGTGAACACCACGCACATCAGCAGCGCGGCGTACTCGGCACGGCCAAAGCGCAGCAGGCGACTGCAGCCCCACAGCAGTGGCACGATGATGGCGGTCAGCAGCCACGGCGTGGCGATCACCCCGCCCAGCGAGGCGTCCAGATGCAGGCGCGGCACGTAGGTCAGCACCGAGGCCGGCAGGCAGATGTACAACACGATGCGGTTGAGCACATCGGCGCTGTTGTCGGGCAGCACCTTGAGCCGCGCGAACACCAGGCCAAGCCCCAGCATCGCCAGGATCAACGCAAATGCATCCACCGCCATGCAGGGTCAGGTCCATTGGAAATAGAGGCACAGGATCGCATGACGCTGCGCGGGCGTCGGCAGAACGCTGGCGTGGCGCGCGCCGTCGCCGCACAAGACAGTTGGCTGGTGGTTCTGTCGAAGAACGAAGACACCGCGTCGCGCGGCTTGCCGTTACGAGTTGAAAACCCTGCGCACCGACCAATTTGACTGGTCCTTGCCCGCCCACCGTCGCGGGACCCTGTGGCGGCATGGATGCTGCCACGGAGCTTGCATGGACGTACTTGCAGCGTGTCCCGCGACGGTGGGCGGGCAAGGACCCTGCAGCAAACGTGCAGACCACGCTGTCATCCCACGCATCAGCTTCGCAACGTCAGGAAGTCGAGCTTCAACCGTGGCGACGCTCAGGCGCACGCACCTGAGCTGCCTTCCACTCAGATAGGAGTCGACGTATGAGTCCCGTTCCTGGAAAGCGGCAGGGCGGCGCACCAGATCGATGGTGAGCCACAATGACACGATGCCGGCGCAACATCCGCCCGGTGCACGGCCCGCTGCGCGACATTCCCGCAGCGGGGCCAAGCGCTTACGGGAACGCGGGCGGGTTGGCCTGCCAGGCCGCGAAGACCTCGGCCAGGGTGGCGCGCTCTGCCTCACGCCAGTCCGGCAGCAGGCTGGCGTAGTTGGCGGTGCTGCCCCAGCGGTCGGGCCAGGTACGCACGGCCGCCGCATACCACTCCACCGCCTCCTGCTTGCGCCCGGCCCGCCACAACGCCAGTGCGGCGGTGGTTGGCAGCCATGCCGGCGTGGCCGGACGGCCGTTGGCCAGGTTGGCCCACTGCTGCAGCGCCTTGTCTGCGTGATCGGCACGTAGCAGGTCCCAGCCATAGTTCCAGGTGATGGCCCGGTACTGCTGGCTGCCATTGGACACCTGGGCCAACGCGCCCTGGTACAGCTCATCGCCCAGTTGCGTCCGTCCGCCGGCATAGGCCAGCGACGCCAGCTGGGCGCGGGGCTCGGCGGCGCGTGCGTCACGCTGCACCATCGCGGCCAGGCGGTCGACCACGGCATCGCCCTGCCCCGGCACTGCAACCACCGTCTTGGTGGTGCTGCGGTCTTCGTCGAAATAGAACTCCTTGGGCTTGGGCAGGCTCTGTGCCTGCGCCAGCGACCACGCGCCTCCAAGCAGGGCCAAGGCGGCCCATGCGTATTTCCTTTTCACTGTGTTTTCCCCTGACAGCAAACGACCCCTTCCCGTCCCCATCCTACCCGCAGCGCGACGGCTGCGCATCCGCATGCGAACGGGCGCGTGAAGGCTGACTGTTACACTTTGCGCCGCCGTTTTGGAATCCGTCGGGCGCGTCATTGGTTTCAAATGATACGCACCGGGTCCCAGCCACCCTTTCCGGGCACGCCATGACCAGTACCGCTGCACTCTCTTCTCCCGACTCTGCCAACACGCCGGAGCTCGGCCGGGTGGATGCGGACTACACCCTGGACCACAAATACACGCGCACCGACGGGCGCATCTATCTGTCCGGCGTACAGGCCCTGGTGCGGCTGCCGTTGCTGCAACGCCTGCGCGACGACGCTGCCGGCCTGGACACCGCCGGCTTCATCAGCGGCTACCGCGGCAGCCCGCTGGGTGGTTTCGATCTGGAGCTGTGGCGCGCACGCAAGCACCTGGATGCGGCCCGGGTGACCTTCACCCCCGGCCTCAACGAGGATCTGGCCGCCACCATGGTGTGGGGGACCCAGCAGACCAACCTGTTCCCCGGCGCCAAGGTCCAGGGCGTGTACGGCATGTGGTACGGCAAGGGCCCGGGCGTGGATCGCAGCGGCGATGTGTTCAAGCACGGCAACGCCGCCGGCACCTCGCCCTATGGCGGCGTGCTGGCGCTGGCCGCCGACGACCACGCCTGCCGCAGCTCCACGCTGCCGCATGGTTCGGAAGAGGAATTCGTCAGCGCGATGATGCCCATCCTCAACCCGGCCGGGGTGCAGGACATCCTGGACATGGGCCTGCTGGGCTGGGCAATGAGCCGCTACACCGGGCGCTGGATCGGCTTCAAGACCATCGCCGAGACGGTGGAATCGTCGGCCTCGGTGCAGGTGGACCCGTTCGCGCGCAGCATCGTGCTGCCGGAGGATTTCGCGCTGCCGCCGGGCGGCTTGAGCATCCGGTGGCCGGACCCGCCGGTGGATCAGGAAATGCGTCTGCACCGCTACGCAGTGGGGGCGGCACAGGCATTTGCGCGGGCCAATCACATCGACCGGATCGTGCTGGATTCGCCGCGTGCGCGGCTGGGCATCGTCACCACCGGCAAGAGCTATCTGGATGTATTGCAGGCGCTGGAGTACCTGGGCCTGGATGCGCAGGCCTGCGCGCAGATCGGCATCCGCGTGTACAAGGTCGGCATGACCTGGCCGCTGGAGCCGGTGGGCATCAGTGCGTTTGCGCAAGGGCTCGACGACATCGTGGTGGTGGAAGAAAAGAAGGCCTTCATCGAGCGCCAGATGAAGGAGCTGTTCTACAACTGGCCGGCCAGCGCCGGTGCGCGGCCGAGCATCGTCGGCAAGTACGACGAGCATGGGCAATGGATCCTGCCCTCCACCGGCGAGCTGACACCGGCCACGATCGCCGCGGTGATCGGCAAGCGCATCCAGCGCTTTTTCACGGCCGATTCGATCGAGCAGCGGCTGCGCTGGATGGACAGCAAGGAAGCGGAAATGGCCTTGCCGCGTGCGCAGTTTCCGCGCGTGCCGCATTACTGCTCCGGTTGCCCGCACAACACCTCCACGGTGGTGCCGGACGGCTCGCGCGCGCTGGGCGGCATCGGGTGCCATTACATGGTGACCTGGATGAACCGCTCCACCGACACCTTCACCCACATGGGCGGCGAAGGCGTGACCTGGTCGGGGCAGGCGCCGTTCACCGACACCCCGCACGTGTTCCAGAACCTGGGCGATGGCACGTATTTCCACAGCGGCTCGTTGGCGATTCGTCAATCGGTCGCCACCGGCGTCAACATCACCTACAAGATCCTCTACAACGATGCGGTGGCCATGACCGGCGGCCAGCCGGTGGACGGCACGCTCAGCGTGCCCGACATCGCCCATCAGCTGCGCGCCGAAGGCATCCACGAGATTGCGGTGGTCAGCGACGACATCGGCAAATGGACGCGGCGCCGCGATCTGTTTCCCGCCGATGTCGCATTTCATGATCGTGTCGAACTGGAGGCGGTGCAGCAGCACCTGCGCACGGTCAAGGGCGTATCGATCCTGATCTACGATCAGACCTGCGCCACCGAAAAACGCCGGCGCCGCAAGCGCGGCAAGCTGGTCGACCCGCCCAAGCGCGTCATGATCAATTCGCTGGTCTGCGAAGGCTGCGGCGATTGCGGCGAAAAAAGTTTTTGCGTGTCGGTACTGCCGAAGGAAACCGAATTCGGGCGCAAGCGGCAGATCGATCAATCCAATTGCAACAAGGATTATTCGTGCGTGTCGGGATTCTGCCCGAGCTTTGTCACCGTGCATGGCGGAGCGCCGCGCAAGGGCAAGAAGCGCGATGCCAGTGCGTTGCTGGATACCCTGCCCGAACCGCCACAACGCACCACGCTGGAGCAGCCCTGGAACATCCTGATCACCGGCGTCGGCGGCACCGGCGTGGTGACCATCGGTGCGCTGCTGGGCATGGCCGGGCATCTGGAAGGCAAGGGCGCCACGGTGCTGGACCAGACCGGCCTGGCGCAGAAAGGTGGCGCGGTGACCACGCATATCCGCATCGCACGCACGCCCGGCGACATCCACGCGGTACGCATTGCCGCCGGTGAAGCCGACCTGGTGGTGGGCTGCGACATGGTGGTGGTCAACGATTACTGGGCGCTGTCCAAGGTGCGCGATGGCCGCACCCAGGTGGTGCTCAATACCTACGAAGCGATGCCGGGCAGCTTCACCACGCAGCCGGATCTGCAGTTCCCGGCTGCCGAGATCATTGCAGGCGTGCGCACCGCGCTCGGCGGCAAGGACCCGTTGTTGCTGGACGCCACGCAGCTGGCCACCGCACTGCTGGGCGATGCGATCGCCAGCAATCTGTTCGTGCTGGGCTATGCCTGGCAGCACGGGCTGGTACCGTTGTCGCATGCGGCATTGATGCGTGCGATCGATCTCAATGGCGCGGCGGTGGCGATGAACCAGCAGGCCTTCGCCTGGGGCCGCCTGGCGGCAGTGGATCTACCGGCGGTGCAACGCGCGGCCGGCCTGGGTACCGCGCACGCCTCTGCACACCTGCACGGCGACACCCCGGCCGCGCGCGGGCCCGGCAGCTGGGAAGACCACGACCTCAGCGGACAGAGCGCACCGCGTGCATTGGCGCAGACCGATGGCAGCACGCTGCATGGCGAGGTGGATGCACCGGAGCATCCGCTCGACGATGAGCAGCTGGCGCAGTCGCTGGACGAAGCGATTACGCGCCGCATCGCATTTCTGACCGACTATCAGGACGCTGCCTACGCGCAGCGCTATTGCGCGCTGGTGGAACGGGTGCGTGCGCAGGAGGCCCAGCGCGCACCCGGCAGCAGTGCATTGACCGAAGCGGTGGCGCGCTACGCCTTCAAGCTGATGGCCTACAAGGACGAATACGAAGTGGCGCGGCTATACACGCGTGGCGATTTCCAGCGCCGGCTGCAGCAGCAGTTCGAGGGCGACTACACCGTGCGCTTCCACCTCGCACCGCCGCTGCTGGCCAAGAAAGATGCGCACGGCAATCTGATCAAGCGCGAATACGGGCCATGGATGTTCAGCGCCTTCAAGCTGCTGGCACGGCTGAAATTCCTGCGCGGCGGCAAGCTCGATGTGTTCGGTTACACCGCCGAGCGGCGTAGCGAGCGGCAGCTGATTGTCGATTACCTGACCACCGTGGACGGGCTGCTGGAGCGTCTGGATCCCGACAATGTGGGGCTCGCTGCGCAGATCGCCAGCATTCCCGAACACATCCGCGGCTATGGCCACGTCAAGGAGGCGCATCTGCATGAGGCCAAGGCGCGCGAGGCCGCGCTGCTCGCGCAGTGGCGCAATCCGAAGGCGTTGCATGTGGTGCAGGCGGCCTGAAGGCAGCAGGCATGATTCGCTGCTGCGCGGCTGTGGCTGACGCTGGCCAGGGGCTGGCTTGTTTGCCAGCTGCGTGGGCCACTTGCGCGGGTTGAAGTGAGAGGCTTGCAAGGTAACCAGCTGGAGCTGGAATTTTTTCTGATCGCGGGTGCGGTGCCCTCATCGCACCCGGCAGTTCGCCGGTGGACAAGTGAAGCGGCCAAGTGCTTGCGACGTTGGCTTGATGCGGCGAATGGCTTCATCACTGCATTCAATGGACCCTGCTTCAGAAAATTTACCTGAAACGGGCAGGTGATCGATAAGAACGCTCTTATTGCCTCTCGTGCCATGCGTAGCTACCGATTCGTCTGGTTGTTGCCCGCGCGCTGTCGCCGGACCTTATGCGGCATGGATGCCGCGTCAGCGCCTACGAGGACGTACTTGCAGCGTGTCCGGCGATGGTGGGCGGGCAGGAACCCTGCAGCAAAGCCGCAAATCAGCCGCTCTGCGACAAGGACCGGCATCAAGCGCTCCGCCATAGCCCAGCGTGAGATCGACCTGTCGGCCGCTTGTCGCGCACGCCAGTCCTCAGTCGAACTGTGGCCCGCGCATCAGGCGAACCGGTCCGCGAACCTCCGGCAGCTGCACTGTCCTGCCTTGCTGGGTGACACGGACGACGCCGGCGCGTGCGGCTGCCGCGGCCACCTCGCGCACCTGCGGCATCAGGTTGGGCCACACGGCAGCGTCGTCGCTCAACGCGCGCGCCACCTCTGAGGGGCAGATTGATTGCTCAGGCTGCCGTTGTGAGAGCAAGTGCCGCATCAGCGCGGCGATCTGCGCATCACTGGGCGGTTGCACGCCTGCCCCGCGTGCTCACAGTGGGCGAAGCAGGCGCAGGCCGAACCAATCCTTTGTGTCGTTCCAACCGTGCGTGACCTTGAGCCCGGCGGCCGCGGCCAGTTCGGCAAAGCGCGCGTCGGTGTACTTGTAGCTGTACTCGACCTGCATGGCTTCGCCACCGGCAAAGACGAAGTCCTTTCCGCCCACGTGCACGCGCTGGTCGCGTTGACTGATCAAGAAGGTTTCGATGCGCCCGCGCTCGCGCGCATACACCGCATGGTGACGGAAGCCGTCCAGATCGAAGTCGCTGCCGATCTCGCGGTTGAGTCGCGCCAACAGGTTCAAGGTGAACTCGGCCGTGACACCGGCCGCATCGTTGTAGGCGGCTTCGACCAGGCTGGCGTCCTTGTCCAGATCAATACCGATCAGCGCGCAGCCATCGCTTCCCATGGTCTGGCGCATCGCGTCCATCAGGGCAATGGCAGCGGTGTCGGTGAAGTTGCCCAGCGTCGAGCCGGGGAAAAACACCACATGGCGGCGCGAGGGTCGCTGCGCAGCGGGAAGGCGCAACGGCTTGGTGAAGTCGGTGCAGACCGGCAGCATCTGGATCTGCGGGAATTGCTGGGCCAGCCGCGCGGTGCTTTCCAGCAGTGCGGTGCGCGAAATTTCCAGCGGCGTGTACGCCACCACATCGCGTAACCCCTGCAGCAGCAGCTCGGTCTTGCGGCCGCTGCCGCTACCGTATTCGACCACGTGCACTCCGGCACCGATCGCTTGTGCGATCGCCGGCATGCTGGCTTCCAGCAGTCCCAGTTCGGTGCCGGTGAGGTAGTACTCCGGCTGCCGGGTGATGGCTTCGAACAGCTGCGAGCCGCGCGCGTCGTAGAAGTATTTCGACGGCAGTGTCTTCGGGGTCTGCGACAAGCCGGCCAGTGCGTCGGCGGTGATGTCGTCTGGTTGCGGGCGCAGGTCCGTCAGCGCGGCGTGCGCGCGTTGCATGGCATGGGCGGCGGCGTTCAAGGCAGGTCCTTGGCAAGGCGCACGCCGGCAAACTGCCAACGCGCATCGGAGGGGAAAAAGTTGCGGTAACTGGCGCGCATATGACTGGCCGGCGTGGCGCAGCTGCCGCCGCGCAGTACCCATTGCGCATTCATGAATTTGCCGTTGTATTCGCCCAGCGAGCCGGGCCAGGGCGCAAAACCGGGATACGGCAGATAGGCGCTGCCGGTCCATTCCCAGACATCGCCGAACAGCTGCTGCATGCCGGTGTCCACTGCCTGGGCAGCGCGCGGATGCAGTGCGTCGGTATCGACGAAATTGCCTTGCACCGACACACCGACAGCAGCCTGTTCCCACTCGGCTTCGGTGGGCAGTCGCGCACCGGCCCAGCGGGCGAAGGCATCGGCCTCGAACAGGCTCAGATGACAGACCGGCGCATGCGCATCGCGCGCGCGCCAGCCATCCAGGGTGAATTCGCGTCCATCTGTGTCCCAGTACAACGGATGTTGCCAGCCCTGCGCCTGCACCATCGCCCAGCCATCGCTGAGCCAGGCACCGGCGCTGCGGTAACCGCCAGCGTCGATGAACTCCTGAAACTCGGCATTGGTCACGACGCGATTGGCCAAGGCGTGGGCACCGATCAGCACGCGGTGACGCGGCGACTCGTTGTCGTAGGCGAAGGTGTCGGCCTGCGGCCATGCCGCTGCGCCGATCTCCACGATCTGTTCGTCGCGCGCCTGCCAGCGCAACGTGCTGGCGACTGCAGCAGGCGGTGCCGGCGCATCGCGATAGGCCGGCTGCAGCGGATTGCTCCACAGCGCGTGCTTGATGTCGGTCAGCAGCAACTCCTGGTGCTGCTGCTCGTGCTGGATGCCCAGTTGCACGATGGTGCAGGCCTGCGCATCGAGCGCGCCATCTTGCAGGCGCTGGTGCATGTGAGTGTCCACAGCCGCGCGATAGTCGCGCACCTGTTGCAGCGATGGACGCGACAACACCCCGCGACGTGCGCGCGCATGCATCGGGCCGACGCTCTGGTAGTAGCTGTTGAACAGAAAGTCCCACGCCGGATCGAAGACGCGGTACGCAGGGTCGGCCTGCAGCACGAAGCGTTCGAAAAACCAGGTGGTATGCGCCAGATGCCATTTGCTGGGGCTGGCGTCGGGCATGCTCTGCACCATCGCATCTTCAGCGCTCAGGGGTGCGGCGAGGCGATCGCTCAGCGCGCGGGTCTGCGCGTAGCGTTCCAGCAGCGTCAGCTGCTGTTGCTGGTGGTGGCCCAGCAGAGGTGAGAGTGCAGACATCGCCATATGCTTGAGGAGCGCCTGTGAACGCGCCGTGTCGGCGGCATGGCAGCCAGCGGTAAGCTGTTGGCATGTCATCGTCTTCGCTGCCCAGCTCGCTCCCCACTCCTGTCCTCTGGGAACATCGGCAACGTGCGTTTGCGCTGTCCGGCGATGTGCTCTATCTGGATGCCGCCTCGCGTGGGCCGTTGCTGACTGCGGTGCAGGCCGCGGCGCATCGGGCCGTCGATGCGATGGCCACGCCATGGCGGTTGCCGTTCGATGCATGGCTGCACGACATCGAGCGGTTGCGCCGCTTGGCCTCCGGCCTGTTCGACAACGATGTCGATGCGGTGGCATTGGTGCCATCGGCCGCGCACGGGTTGGCCACGGCCGCACGCAATCTGCCACTGCATCGCGGCGATGCAGTGCTGCTGCTGGATGGGCAGTTCCCGTCCAACCTGCTGATCTGGCAACGGCGCTGCACCGAGGTGGGCGCACGCATCGTGGCGGTACCGACCACTGCCGGCATGGTGCTGACCGATGCGGTGCTGGAGGCGGTTGAACAGACGCCTGCGCTGCGCATCGTCAGCCTGCCGCATGCGTACTGGCTGGACGGGCGGCAGCTCGATCTGGACCGGATCAGCGCCGCGGTACATGCGCGCGGCGCGGCGCTGGTGCTGGATCTGAGCCAGAGCCTGGGCGTCATGTCGACCGACCTGTCGCGTTGGAAACCTGAATTCGTGGTCAGTGTCGGCCATAAATGGTTGCTGGGACCGATGGGCCTGGCGTGGCTGTGGGTGGCGCCGCACTGGCGCACGCACGGCGTGCCGATCGAAGAACACTGGATCGGTCGCGATGCCGGCAGCAGCTGGGAGTTTCCGGTGGCGCAGGCACCGGACTATCGCGAGGGTGCGCGGCGGTTCGATGCCGGCGGCGTTGCCGACCCATTGCGGATTGCGATGGCGACAGCCGCCTTGCAACAGGTGACGGCCTGGCAACCTGCGCGTATCGCCACGGCACTGGGCGCATTGACCACGCAGTGGGATGCGGCCTTGTCCGCACGCGGTCTCGGCCATTGGTGCACGCCCGGTCATGCGCCGCACCTGACCGCGTTACGGCCGCCAGTGCCACAGTTGGATGCGGTGGCGAAGACGTTCGGCGAACAGGGTGCGATCTGCACGCGGCGGCACGGACGTTTACGTATCGCGCCGCACGTTGGTGTCGCCGAGGATGCGCTCCTACGCCTGATTGCGGCGTTGCCGGGCGAATGAAGCGCCACGCCAGCGCATGTAGGAGCGGACCTGGCCGCGACTGGACGCGATCCGGGTAAGGCGGTGTCGCGGCCTGGTCCGCCCTACGGGCTCAGGCGCATCGGGGTCTGCGGTTGAATCGTTGCTCAACCGCGCTGGCTGAGCCGCAGGCCACGCGGAGTTGCCCAACGCTCCAGCCCTTCGAATGCCGCCTGCACCAGCAGTGCGAGGACGGCGGCGGGAATCGCGCCTTCCAGAATCAATCCGATATCGTCCAGACGGATGCCGGTGAGGATCGGCTGGCCATATCCACCGGCGCCAATCAATGCACCCAGGGTCGCAGTCCCCACGTTGATGACCGCCGCGGTCTGGATACCGGCCACGATGGTGCGACGGGCCAACGGCAATTCCACACGCCACAATCGCGTCCAGGCGGGCAAGCCGATCGCTTCGGCGGTCTGACGTAGTTCGCGCGGAATCGAGGTCAGCCCGGCATGCGTATTGCGCACGATCGGCAGCAGGCTATACAGAAACAGCGCGGCAATGGCCGGCTTGGCACCGATGCCGAACAACGGGATCATGAAGACGAACACCGCCAGTGAGGGCAAGGTCTGCAGCACCCCGGTCAGCGACAGCACTCCCTGGCCCAGGCGCGGCCGCCGCGCTGCGAGCACGCCCAGGGGCAACGCGATCAGCAAGGCAAAACCCAGCGAGATACCCACCAGCGCCAGGTGCTCGCGGGTGTTGCGCAGCAAACGGCCGATTCGCGAATCGCCTTGCGCGGTGGCCGCAACGCCCAGCCATTGCGCGGCCGCTGCAGATTCGCTCTTGCGCTCCAGCTTCACCTGCGCATTGAGTTGCTGCATGGCCGCTTCGTCGATGCGTCCCTGCAGGCCTTGCAAGGTCTGCAGCATCTTCGGCGCACGCTGTGTCAGATCCTTGCGGTACAGGAACACGGCCTGGTAGTCCGGGAAATACTGGCGGTCGTCGCGCAGCACCTGCAGTTTGTAGTACGGAATCTCCGCATCGGTGCTGTACAGATCGGTGACCTCGATGGCACCGCTCTGCAGCGCGCGGTAGGCCAGATCGTGATCCAGGCCAGTGGCGGCCTGCGGCAGGGCATAAGCGGCGCGCACGCCCGGCCAGCCGTCGGCACGCTGCATGAATTCGTTGCTCAGCCCGATCTTCAAACCCGGGTGGCGCGCCAGTTCCGACAACGTGGTGATGCCCAACGCCTGCGCGCGCTCGCGCCGCATGCCGAATGCATAAGTGTTCTGAAAGCCGAGCGACTGCGTCATCGCCAGCCCGCGCGCGTCCAGTGCCGCGCGCAGCTCGGCGTGGCTGGCCTTGGGCAACTGCAGCAGTTCTTGTGCCAGGGTGCCGGTGTATTCGGCGTAGGCATCGATCTGGCCGGTTTCCAGCGCGCGCCACAGGATGCGCGTGCCGCCGAGCTGGGCGCGATGCTGCACATCCACCCCGTCCCGCTTGCCGGCGGCAGTGGCGATTTCGCCCAGGATCACTGCTTCGGTGAAGTTCTTCGAGCCCACGGTGACCTGCGCAGCGTGTGCGCCCAGGCTGCACAGCAACAACAGCACTGCCACAACCGCACGCGCGCTCATGCGACGTCGCCGATGCTGCGCTGGGCAGTGAAAAACCGCTGCACGAACGGCTCGGCCGGGTGCTCAAGCAGCGCGCGCGCAGTGCCCTGCTGCACGACGCGGCCGGCGCGCATCAGCACCAGGGTGTCGGCCAGATACGCCGCCTCGGCAACATCGTGGGTGACCAGCACCACGGTCTTGCCGAGCTGCGCAAACAGCCCGCGCATCTGCGCCTGCAGGTCGTAGCGCACGATCGGGTCGAGTGCACCCAGCGGTTCGTCCAGCAACAGCGCCGGCGGGTCCAGCATCAGCGCGCGGATCAGGCCAACGCGCTGGCGCTGCCCGCCCGACAGCTCGGCCGGATAGCGCCCCAGCAACTCCGGCGGCAGCTGGCACAGCGCGCACAACGTCTCCAGGCGGGCATCGATGCGCTCGCGCGTCCAGCCCAGCGTCTGCGCCAGCAACACCACATTGCTGCGCGCATCCAGATGCGGAAACAGACCGCCCTCCTGGATCACATAGCCGATGCGCTGACGCTGCGCCTGCAGCCGCTCGCGTTGCAGTGGCGTGCCATCGAAGGCGACCGTGCCGCTGTCGGGCCATTCCAGCCCCACCAGCAGGCGCAACACGGTGGACTTGCCGGCACCGCTGGGCCCGATCACCGCGGTGGTGACGCCGCTGTCGAACGCCAGGCTGACGTTATCGAGTGCGAGAGACTGGCCGTAGCGCCGGCTGACCTGATCGAGTGTGAACATGCGCTCGAGCTTGCCGAAGGCGACGTCAGCCGGGCGCGAAGGCGCGCGTCAACGCGGCGGCGCCAGCAATTCGCGTGCGCTCAGATAACCATCGCCGTTGGCGTCCTGGCGTGCGAAGCGCTCGATCAAGGTGGCGCGATGCGCGGCGCGGGTAATCGGCTTGCCGCGCCGGCCAGGCAGTTCGTCGCCCTGCAGCACACCATCGTGATCGGCATCGCGCTGATCGAAGGCGTAACTCATCCAGGCCAGATATTCATCGCGGCTGACCCGGCCATCGCCATCGGTATCCATGCGCTTGAGATAGTCCTGGCTGTCCTGCACCTGTGCGTGCGCTGCGCACGCGCACGCACAGGCGAGGCATGCCATCGACAACGCGCGCGCCACCAGGCCCTTCCAGCCGCGTGCGCACACCGCAGCACGCGTACCGCTGCGCTTACCCGCCACTCAGCGCATAACCCTTGAGCCGCGCGGCATACGCCTGTAGCGCAGCATTGCCGCTGGCTTCGGCCTCATGGCACCACTGCTGCAACTGCTTAAGACGCTCGGACGCATCATGGCTGCGTGCTTCCAGCACGGCGGTCAGGCGCGCGCGGTACTCGACCAGCGTGCGCATGCGCGGACGCTGCGCCACCCAGGCCTGCAACTGCGCGCGCGCATCCGGCTTGAGCCAGCGCCCGTCATCGACCAGGCCTTTACGTAGACGCCGCGGCAACAACTCACGCAACTTGGCGCCGGTCGCAGCGGCCTCCTCGCGCAAGGCCGGCTTGAGCACGTTGCGCTGGTAATCGGTCATGGCCTGGAAGCGATGCGACAACAGCGCCTTCAGGGTATCGGCATCGGGTACGGCGATATTGGGGCGGATATCCAGCGATGGCGCCACGCGCAGCACCTTGGCCAGACCCACGGCCTGCAGCCCGCGAATCGCAATCCAGCCGATATCCAGCTCCCAGCGCCGCATCGAAAATCGCGCCGAACTCGGGAACGCATGATGGTTGTTGTGCAGTTCTTCGCCGCCGATCCACAGCGCCCACGGAGTGAGGTTGGTGGAGGTGTCGGCGGATTCGAAGTTGCGATAGCCCCACCAATGGCCCAGGCCATTGACCACGCCGGCCGCCCAGAACGGAATCCACGCCATCTGGATCGCCCATAGCGCAATGCCGGGCAAACCGAACAACACACCGTTGAGAACCAGCAGCGCGATCGGCCCGGCATTGGCGTGCGGGGTGTACAGATGCCGCTCGATCCAGTCGCTGGGCGCGCCCTTGCCGTACTGCTCGATGTCGGCGCGTTGCGTGCGCGCCTCGCGATACAGCTCCACGCCGCGCCAGAACACCTGCCTGATGCCCTTGGTCTGCGGGCTATGCGGGTCTTCCTCGGTCTCCACCTTGGCGTGGTGCTTGCGATGGATGGCCACCCATTCGCGGGTGATCATCGAGGTGGTGAGCCAGGTCCAGAAGCGGAAGAAGTGCGCCACCACCGGATGGAAATCCACGCCGCGGTGCGCCTGGCTGCGATGCAGGTACAAGGTCACCGCAAAGATGGTGAGCTGGGTAAACACCAGCAGCACCGCCAACATGCCCCACACACCCAGCCCGGCCACGCCGGCGGTCAGGAAGTCGATGATCGGATCGGACAACATCGGCAGTTCCACGGTGGCGGTGTCTCGTTGGTCGATGCAGACATGATGGGGGCGATCGCGGCAAACTTCACCCTTCGGATGCGTAGGGTGACGTCCGCTTTTCTAAAGCGGTTCACACGTGTCTTCTCCTCCACTGCCAGATGTCTTGCGTATGACTGTTGTCACCGATGTTGCCGATGATTTTGCCGATGCGACTGCGTTGATCGAACTCGACCAGGCAAGTGTGATGCGCGGCCAGGTCCGTGTGCTGCACACGTTGCGTTTGCGCATCGCGCTTGGCCAGCACACCGCCATCCTCGGCCCCAACGGCTGCGGTAAATCGTCCTTCATCAAGCTCATCACGCGCGAGTTGTATCCGTTGGCGCGTGGCGATGGTCAGCCTGCGGTGAAGGTGCTGGGACAGGCGCGCTGGCAGGTGGACCGGTTGCGCTCGCAACTGGGGATCGTCACCGGCGACCTGAGTGTCAACCTGGCCGACATGCCGGGGCTGGATGTGGAAAGCGCGGTGCTGTCGGGGTTTTTCGCCAGCTATGTGGTGCCGCCGCATCGTGAGATCAGCGACGACATGCGCGCGCGGGCGCGCGAGGCCCTGGCACTGGCGCGCGCCTTGCCGTTGCTGGACCGCCCCTATGCCGAGCTGTCGGCCGGCGAGACCCGCCGCGTGCTGATCGCGCGTGCCCTGGTCAACCGCCCGCAGGCGCTGCTGCTGGACGAGCCGTCCACCGGGCTGGACCTGGTGGCGCGCCAACACTTGCTCGACACCTTGCGCGACCTCGCACGGCAAGGCATCACGCTGGTGCTGGTGACCCATCACATCGAAGAAATCGTGCCGGAAATCGCACGGGTGATCCTGCTGCGCGGCGGCAAGGTGGTCGCCGACGGCCCGCGCGATGCGTTGCTGACCGATGCCGGCCTGTCGGCAGTGTTCGACGGCCCGGTGCGCGTGCACCGCGATGGCGAGCGCTACTGGGCCACAGTCGGGGAGTGAACCGGCGGCGCTGCTGCAACGATCAGGGTGACGCCCCGGCCGGAGGCAGGCGCCGACCAGACCCACGCCAGCGCCAGCACAACGGCTTGACCACGACCGCGACGGCCGCGTGCAGGTCCGGCAGCACGCCTGCGACGTCCAGCGGTCGCAACCGCGCCTGAGCGTCCTGCACGGCATGACCTTGGACACGGGACGCGGTGGGCGTTGCTGCGGCTAGACTCGCCGCACACACAGACAGGAGTCGTCCCGATGGCCCAGTGGTACTTCCATATTCCCGGACAGGCCGACCGCATCGGCCCGCTGGACGATGCCAGCGCCCGCGCGTACGCCCAGCGCCAGCCCGACGCACTGGCCTGGCGCGATGGACTCGATGGCTGGACGCCGGCGCGTCAGCTGGCCGACCTGCAGGGCGCCGGCAGCGCACCGCCACCGCTCGGCAGCGTCGCCGGCGCCGGGCGCGCCGATGAGATCGACTACCGCATCGTCGGCAACGACATGCAGTTTGTCGAAGTGGAACTGGACCCGGGTGAGAGCGCCATCGCCGAGGCCGGCGCGCTGATGTACAAGGATTCGGCGGTGCAGATGGACACCGTGTTCGGCGACGGCTCGCATGATGGTCAAGGCGGCAGCAGCGGCGGGCTGATGGGCAAATTGCTGTCGGCCGGCAAACGCGTGGTCACCGGCGAAAGCATGTTCACCACCGTGTTCACCCATGCCGGCAGCGGCAAGGCCAAGGTGGCCTTCGCTGCGCCCTACCCCGGCACGGTGCTGGCGCTGCGACTGTCCGAGCATGGCGGGCGCCTGATCTGCCAGAAAGACAGCTTCCTGGCCGGCGCGCGCGGCGTGTCGCTGGGCATTGCCTTCCAGAAGAAGATCCTCACCGGCCTGTTCGGCGGCGAAGGCTTCATCATGCAGAAGCTCGAAGGCGACGGCTGGGTGTTCGTGCATGCGGGCGGCACCTTGATGGAACGCGAGCTCGGCCCCGGCGAACGCATCGACGTGGACACCGGTTGCGTGGTCGCCTATCACGCCGGCGTGGACATGGACGTGCGCCGCGTGGCCGGATTGAAGAGCATGTTCTTCGGCGGCGAAGGCGTGTTCCTGGCCACCCTCACCGGCCCCGGCAAGGTATGGCTGCAATCGCTGCCGTTCTCGCGCATGGCCGGCCGCATGCTGCAGGCCGCCCCGCAAGCCGGCGGCCAGCAACGCGGCGAAGGCTCGGTGCTCGGCGGCCTGGGACGGCTGCTGGATGGCGATAACCGGTTTTGATGGGGTGAAGTGGCTGGCGGGTGTGCTGCCACTCTTCTCCCGCCGGGAGAAGGTGGCGCGTGGCGCGGGATGAGGGGCGGGCGAGGCCTGCTGCGCGCTCATTCCCATCTGGCTTCGTTCCGTCCCCTCACCCCAAGCCCCGCTCCGCGCCCCGGCCCGCGCTTGCAGCGCGGGGGAGAGGGGCTCTGGTTCCGTGCTGCATGCAGGTGGCTGCGCTCATCGCATGAATGAACCGGCTTGCTTCTCCCGCCGGAACAAGGGAGTGCAACGCCTGCCGACGATGCCGTTGTGAATGAGCTCCACTCACGCCAACCACCAGCGCCACAGTGACGGCGCGCGTGTATTCTCCCTCGCCTTTCCCATCGACGTTTTCGCCATGACTGCGCTCCGCCGCCCCCGCTCGCTTGCCCTGTTGTCCATGCTCGGTCTGCTCTGCGCCTGCGGTGGAGAGCCGCGCCCTGCAGCGCCTGCGCCGGTGGTGCAGGCGCCTTCGTCGGCTGCGGTCAAGCCGGTGAAGATCGGCATCGCGCTCGGCGGCGGCGCGGTCAAGGGCTTTGCGCATATCGGTGTGATCAAGATGCTCGAAGCCAACGGATTTGCGCCTGTGGTCGTGTCCGGGACCAGCGCGGGCAGCGTGGTCGGCGCGCTGTATGCAAGCGGCATGGATGCGTTCGAGATGCAGGAAAAGGCGGTCGCGCTCGACCAGACCAGCATCCGCGATGTGCGGCTGTTTTCCGGCGGGCTGGTGCAGGGCCAGAAGCTGCAGGACTACGTCAACGATCAACTCGGCGGCAAGCCCATCGAGAAATTGCGCAAGCCGTTTGCAGTGGTGGCCACGCGCCTGGAAGACGGCGAGCGCACCGTGTTCGTGCGCGGTAACGCCGGCCAGGCGGTGCGTGCATCCAGCAGCATTCCCGGCGTGTTCGAGCCGGTGACCATCGGCAAGTTCCATTTTGTCGACGGCGGCGTGGTCAGCCCCGTACCGGTGGATGCCGCGCGTCAGCTCGGCGCCGAGTTCGTGGTGGCAGTGGATATTTCCAGCAAGGCCAGCGGCAAGAATCCGGGCGATCTGCTGGGCACGGTGAACCAGTCGATCTCGATCATGGGCCAGCGCCTGGGCGAAGCCGAACTGAAACGTGCAGACGTGGTGGTGCGCCCCAAGGTCAACGACATCGGCTCGGCCGACTTCAATCAGCGCAGTGTCGCCATCCTGGAAGGCGAACGCGCCGCGATGGCCGTGATGCCGCAGATCCGCGCCAAGATCGCGCAGTTGCAGGCCGCGCGCAGCAGTGCCACGCGCAACGCGGCCGACCAGGCCGCAGCGGCGAAACAACAGGCCTACCAACGCTGCCTGGAACAACGTTCGCGCTGGCAGAAATTGCGCGGCAAGGACGAGGACTGCGTGGCGCCGTAAGGCGGTTGTCGTGCGGCGGCAGCTGCGCTGCGCACGATGCGTTGTCCGGTTCGAGGCAAGGGTGATCGCGGGGGCGTTGTAGCAGCCGCCGGATGCTGCGGTCACTACTCGCTGCGTACAAGCGCGCCTTTGAGTGCAATGGCGACCTGCATTACGCACGTTGGCGCGCGTGGGCGGGCTCTTTGCTGCCCGGTAGATGGTCTTGCGCATCGGCGCTGTCGGGACGGCGTCGCGGCCAGGTCCGCTCCTACGAAGCGTGGAATCTCGGCCGGATGGTGGGTGGCGGTGTCTGCCTGTGTGCCGGCGTTGCACGCCGTCGCGTGCGATGTATTGATCCAGGCGAATGCGTTTCTTTTTGCGTTGGTCGATGCTTGCAGCCGAAGCGCGGGTGCTGCGTCGGGACGGCGTCGCGGCCAGGGCCGCTCCTACGAAGCGTGGAATCTCGGCCGGATGGTGGGTGGCGGTGTCTGCCTGTGTGCCGGCGTTGCACGCCGTCGCGTGCGATGCATTGATCCAGGCGAACGCGCTTCTTTTGCGTCGGTCGATGCCTGCTGCCCAGGCGCGGATGCAGTGTCTGTCCGGCGTCGCGGCCGGAGCCGCTGCGATGCAACAGCAACATTACCTTGGGTGCTGTTTCAGGACCTATGGTTGCGACATGACCTGCGGTTGCGATGCCGGGCCGATGATCGTGGTGCATGCACCGCGCGGTGATCGGCCCGGCATCGTGGTTTCTTCAGTACCGCCAGCGCAGGGACACGCTGACAAAGCGCGGTTCGCCGTAGTTCTGGTAATCCAGGTTGGCCCAGTAGGTCTTGTCGAACGCGTTGCGTACCGCCAGCGTGGCTGTCCACTGATCGCTGATGCGGTAGTTGGCGTTGAGGTGCACCAACGCATACGGGTTCTGCACCACGGTGACCGGTGTGGTGGCGCCGCTGCCGTCGCCGGTGGGGCGTGCGATGTTGAAGCCGCGCACCGCGCTCTGCCAACTGACGCCACCGCCGATGCTCAGGCGGTCCCACGCGCCGGGCAGGCGTACCTGGGTGGACAGCTGCAGATAGTCCTCGGGCAGGTTGGCGTAAATCGCATCGGTGGGCGGGCGCGTCACCTTGACGTGGGTAAAGCCGGCGTTGACGGTCCAGCCGGGCAGGATCTCGCCGTTGAAATCCATTTCCCAACCGCGGCTCTTGGTGCCGTTGATGCCGATGTAGGCCGAATTGCCGTCCGGCAACGAGGATTCCGGCTGGGTCATGTCGCGCACCGCGAAGTTGTCCTGCTTGGCCTCGAACACGGCGGCGGTGGCCATGGCGCGACCGTCGAGCAGTTGCGCCTTGATGCCGGCTTCCAGATTGGAGCCTTCCACCGGTGCAAGCAGGTTGTTGTCCTTGTCGCGGTAGTTCTGCGGATTGAATATCTCGGTGTAGCTGGCGTAGAGCGACACGTCCGGCACGATGTCGTAGACCAGGCCCACGTACGGGGTGACTTCATCGCTCACCTGGTACCGGCCGCTGGTGCCGGTGTAGGCGCCGTTGGTGTTGAAGGCCTGGGTGCGGGTTTCCCAGGAACTCAGGCGTGCGCCGGCGATCAGCGACAACGGCTCGGCCAGGCGTAACCGAGTAGAGGCGTACACGCCGCGCTGGGTGGTGCGCGCTTCGCGGCGGGAGCCGGTGCGGCTGTAGGTCACCTCGGGGGCATCGCCATCCCAGTTGCGGATGTTGGGAATCCGATAACAGCGCTCGGGCGCGCCGCTTTCGTTGATGCACGTTCCCCAGCCGCTGGGGTACTGCTGGGCAAGGCCGTACGTGGTCGATTGCAGATCCTGCCA
The DNA here is from genome assembly GCF_040182365.1 of Xanthomonas sp. 10-10. Taxonomy (NCBI): domain Bacteria; kingdom Pseudomonadati; phylum Pseudomonadota; class Gammaproteobacteria; order Lysobacterales; family Lysobacteraceae; genus Xanthomonas; species Xanthomonas sp. 10-10. The sequence continues at coordinate 332,730 of NZ_CP144460.1, read as the reverse complement.
GCTGCCGCCCAGCACCACGTCGTGCCGGCGGCCGAACAGCGAGAACCCGCCCGACAGGTACACATCCACGCCATCGCGCGCATCGCTGGTTTCGCCGGTGCCGGTGCGCAGGAACACGCCGCTGCCATCGGCGGCAGGGTAGCCGGTGCCGTAGACGCGAATGCTTTGCACATCGCCCTTGGTGTGCGCGTAGTTGACGCGCAGCAACCAGTCCTCGCCGAAGCGTTGTTCCAGATTGGCGAATGCAGTGCTGGTTTCGCGCTGCCAGCGGGTCCATTCCGGTGCCATGTTGGTCGAGCGCGACAGATTGGCCAACCTGCCATCGGCCGCAAAGAACGGCACCGTGCCCCAGGTCGAACCGACCGGGCTGTTGTCCTGGCGCTGGTAGCCCACGGTGAGCGTGGTGCTGTCGGTCAGGTCGCCTTCCAGCACCGCCATGCCGGACATCTTGTTGTCGTGGTAACGATCGTAGTAATAGTCGCGGTCCTGCCAGGCCGCAACCACGCGGCTGCGGAAGCGGCCATCGTCGGTCAGCGGGGCGTTGACGTCGGCCTGCATGCGGCGGAAGTCCCAGGTACCTGCGCTTGCGGCAACCGAAGCGTCGAACGTCTTGCCCGGGCGCTTGCGCAGCAGGTTCACCGTGGCCGAGGGAATGCCCGCACCGGTCAGCAGGCCGTTGGCGCCGCGGATCACTTCGATGCGGTCGTAAAACACCGTGTCGTATTCCTGATTGGTCGCGCCGCTGTAGGTGGGCAGGCCATCGACCTGGAAGTCGGTGATCTGGAAACCGCGCGCAAAATACAGCGGGCGCTGGGTGTCGTAGAACGACACGTTGACGCCGGTGACATTGCGCATCACGTCATCGATGCTGAAGAGCGACTCGTCCTCCAGCCGCTGCAGCCCGATCACGCTCACCGATTGCGGCGTCTCCTGCAGCGTCAGCGGCAAGCGCGTGGTGGTGGCCGGTTGCGCGCGGCTGACCGCGCCATTGACGGTGACCTGGTCTAGCGTCTTGGCATCGGCCAGGTCGGCGGCGTGCGCAGCAGCGGGCCAGGTCAATGCGCACAGCAAGGCAACAGACAGCGGAGTCAGTGGGTGGGTCGGTGCAGGCATCGGTCTCTCATCGATCGTGGGGCGCACGCCAGGGCGTGGCGACAGGAAGCAGGCATGCGTCGGCGTGCTGCTCGGGCGACGAGCTGGCTGGCCTGGCGAGGCTGGCGGATCGACGAACAGGACGTGGCCGGAGGCGGCCGGACGTTAGGTAAATGTAAATCGTTATCGTTTGCAGGGCAAGTGCGGCGTGGTTGGGTTACGTGGGGCGAGCTGCGTGGCGGCGACAGACAAGCGGGCGTCGCAGGTCAGCCAAGCCGCTTGATCGCGCCAGGGCTCCGCGCGCTCGGGTGCGCCTTACGTCGTCGAGAACACGCTTTGCGCGCCCAGGCAAGGCAACTGCCGCGTCACGCCAGATGCGACAGCGGCAAGCCTTCGGGCGCCTTGACGGTGCGCAGGACGAAACTGGAATTGACGTCGGACACGCCGGTGGCGTTGAGCAACCGGTCCAGCAGAAACCGCGAAAAATGCTCCAGATCGCGCACCTGGACCTGTAACAGATAATCCATGTCGCCGGTCAGCGCCCAGCACGCCACCACTTCGTCCCAACCGCGCACGCCATCGGCGAACAACTCGATATCGGCCTGACCGTGCTGCTCCAGCTGCACGCGCACGAAGGCCTGCAGACCCAGCCCCAGCGCGCGCGCATCCAGGCGCGCGCCGTAGCCGGCGATGATGCCGGCGGCCTCCAGCCGTTGCGTGCGCCGCAGGCAGGCCGATGCCGACAGATTCACCTGCACGGCGAGTTCGGCGTTGCTGGTGCGTCCCTGCGTCTGCAGCAGGGCCAGCAACCGCAGATCGGTGCGGTCAAGAGCGATAGGTTGGTCCATATGTTGCGCAGCAGCAGATCGATACGCACAAATCTTGCGCGATACCGGCAGCGTTGCGCAAGATTCGCAATCCTGTTGCGCGGCGATCCGGCTAAGGTGAATCCCTGTCGCCACGGAAGTCCTGCCGCATGAACACTGCCCCGCGCCGCGTCGAAAACCAGCTCACCGACAAGGGCTACGTGCCGGTCTACACCACCGCCGTGGTCGACCAGCCATGGGACGGCTACAGCAGCGACGACCATGCCACCTGGGGCACGCTGTACCGCCGCCAGCGCGCGTTGCTGGTGGGCCGCGCCTGCAATGAGTTCCTGCAGGCGCAGGACGCCATGGGCATGGACGACAGCCAGATCCCGCGCTTCGACGCGCTCAACGCGGTACTGCAGGCGGCCACCGGCTGGACATTGGTCGGCGTGGAAGGCCTGCTGCCGGAGCTGGATTTTTTCGATCACCTGGCCAACAAGCGCTTCCCGGTGACGTGGTGGATCCGCCGCCCCGATCAGATCGACTACATCGCCGAGCCGGACCTGTTCCATGACTTGTTCGGCCACGTGCCGCTGCTGATGAACCCGTTGTTTGCCGACTTCATGCAGGCCTATGGCCGTGGCGGGGTCAAGGCGCACGGCATCGGCCCGGACGCGCTGCAGAATCTCACCCGGCTGTACTGGTATACGGTGGAGTTCGGACTGATCGCCACGCCGCAAGGCCTGCGCATCTACGGTGCCGGCATCGTGTCATCGAAGGGCGAATCGCTGTATTCGCTGGACTCGCCCGCGCCCAACCGCATCGGCTTCGATCTGCAGCGCATCATGCGCACGCGCTACCGCATCGACAGTTTTCAGAAGAGCTACTTCGTCATCGACAGCTTTGCGCAGTTGATGGAGGCGACCAGCCCGGACTTCACTCCGATCTACGCTGCATTGGCGCAACAGGCGCAGGTGCCGGCCGGCGATGTACTCAGTAGCGATGCGCTGATCCAGCGCGGCAGTGGCGAAGGCTGGAGCCGCGACGGCGACGTGTGAGGCGTTGCGCTGGTGACGCGGTGGCAGCGGTGGGGCGGCGGTGCGCTTGACGAGCGCGGCAGGTTGGTCGTGTTTGCACCGTACTGCGCTCGCTGTGGGACGCAGTGCGGTGCGATTGCTGGATTCGGCACGCAATCGCGCGCGGGCGAGTGCGTTGCCCTCACGCGCCTCGCCCAAGCGACAGCCTGACCCTGGCCAGGCGCTGCGCCATCGCGCGACGGGAATATCGGATACGTCGCGGCTCGACACCGCTGCCAGCGCGGACTATGGTCCAGATTCCCCACCTCGCCTTCGCTCAATGGACCTGACGCATCTGCGCATCCGGCGCTTGGAGCTGGACGACACCCGCCTGCTGTTCACCCTGGCCAACGGCATCCGCATCGACGAGCCGATCCAGGCACATCGATTGTTGCTCAAGGCAGCGCCGCCGCAGCGCGCGCAATGGCAGATCACCGACGACGGCCATGGCGTGAACTGGCCCGCGATCGCACCGCCCACACCGGAAGGCCTGCTCAACATGCCCGAGCTGCTGTGGCGCCGCCGCGCCGCACGCGCGCAGGCAAAGCTGGCCAGCTTGCGCGGACGTCTGGATGGGCTGTCGCCTGGCGAACGCGAGCTGGTCGCACTCGCGCGGCTGGATGCAGACATGACCGAGAGCGGCTACGCCCGCTACTTCGACCGCTGGGATGCGGCTACCCGCAGCGACGCGGTGCGCGGTCTGGCGGCGATGGGCGCGGCGCAGACCCGCCAGGCGATCGAAGGCCTGGGCGCAGTGTTCGAACGGCTGGAAGAAGACCCCGACCTGCTCAGCATCGAGGACATCCTCGACGCGATGAACGAAGCCGACCGCCAACGCGTGCAGGGCTGGGAAGAGGTCTATTACCGCCGCTCCGGCGACCTGGCGCGGCTGGGGCTGGTGCATTACGGGGTGGACAAGGCCTGAGCTGCTGCGCTGCGGTTGCCGAGCTGCGGCTTGCCTCAGCCCGCAGTCATAGCCGGCACTGCGCATCCTCCACGCCGGGCACGCGCTCCCACTGCCAGGTGTCCCCTCACAGTCTTGCCGGTCATCGGCAGAGCACCGTCGACGTCCCCTGCAGTACATCCGCGTTTGCGCTGGCGGACCAGCCGAGTGCCGAGGCATGCCGCTTGGCGATCTGCCCGGCACTGCTGCCTCCTGCCGGCACATTGGCCGCCATGCACGATGCAGCGCCTGGCTGCTGCGGCTGAACCGCATGTCGAGCTGTGCCTAGCGGGATGCTGTGTACGCCAGCAACAGCACCAACGGGTCTTCCCCGGTTTGCTGTAACGCGTGCGTGCTGCCCGGCCGCGTCAGCAGCGCATCGCCTGCAGCGACCTGGTACTGCTTGCCATCCAGCGCATACAGGCCACGACCGCTGACGATGTAATAGATCTCGTCCTTGTCGTGCAGGTGCAGGCCGATGCCGGCGCCCTTGTGCAGCACGCGTTTGCGCAGCACGAACTTCAGCTCCGGCGCGTCCGCGAAGAATGGATACGCCGTGGTGGGACCGGCGCCGCCGTGTGGCCCGGGCTGATCGCGGGCCAGGTCGCGCTCGTGCACCACCAGCGACGGATGCGCCTGTGCAGCGCGTTGCGCGGCGGTGTCGGGAGCTGCGCCGCAGTCGGCGTCGCGACGCAGCTGGGGTTTTAGCTCAGGCTGGAGCTGCGCCCAGCCGTGCACGACCAGGCAGGCGACTGCGGTGGCGCCGGCACGGCTGAAGTGGGTGCCGTCTGCCTTGTTCTGCCCGGGCACGAACAGGAAATACGGCTTGGCAGCCTGTTCGCCGAGCGCACGAATCCAGTCGCTGGAACTGGCGTTGAGATCGATCAGGCCGACGTGTTCTTCGGCAGCCAGTTGCTGCATGGCCACGGTGTAGCGGCCATGCGTGTCGAGCAATGCACCGAAGTCGTAGAGCAGGCGCGCGGCCGGGGTGATCAGAATGGGCGTCGCCCCCTGATCACGCGCAACGGCGATATAGCGGCGCAGGAACTGCACGTAGTCGGTCGTTGGGTCGGTGTAGCGGGTGGGATCTTCGCGCTTGGCGTCGTTGTGGCCAAACTGGATCAGCAACACGTCGCCGCGTTGCAATTCTTTTGCGATGGCATCAAGGCGCCCTTCGGCGATGAAACTGCGCGTGCTGCGCCCACCTTTGGCGTGGTTGTGCACCCGCCACTGGGCCGGGTCGAACCAGTCCTGCAGCATCTGGCCCCAACCAGCCTGTGGAGCGCGCTCGGCACCGTATTCGGCGGCGGTGGAATCGCCGGCGATGAAGATCCGTCGGGGCGCCGCGTGGGCGAGGTGTGCGGAGAGCAGCAGCAACGATGCGAAGAGCAGCAGACGCATGGTGGACTCCGGGGAAATGCTGAGTGCTTGACGCCGTTCCTTCTCCCACCGGGAGAAGGTGCCCGCAGGGCGGATGAGGGTGCGACTGCATTGGAACTATTGGACAGTGCCGGCGTCGTCCAAGCCTTCTCCGTTTGCAGTGCTGTCTGCCGCCGTACCCTCACACCCCCCGCTCCACGCTCCTGCCCGCACTAGCAGCGCGGGCGCTCCAATGGCGCGCAAGCGGTACCTTCTCGCCCCGGAGGGAGAGGGGCTTTAGCGCTTCGGGGGCCGGTTAAGCTGCCGCTGCTGCAGCGGCTTCGGGCTTGCCCAGTACACCGGCGACGAAGGCGCGGATCTCGGCGTCCTGGGCATTGTCGAAGAAGCACTGCTGGAAGCGCTCGCCGCCGATGGCCTGCTTGATCAGTTCCGGGTCGATGGCGCGCAGGCCGTCGAGGTAGGACTTGGCAGTGGCCTGCTTGACCTGGGTCAGGATGCCGGCGTTGGCGGCCTGCGATTCGCGACGCTCGGCCGGGTAGCCCAGGCCACGCTCGCCGCTGAAGGCCTTTTCGAAGATGTAGCGCACGTTGATTTCCGCGCCCCAGCCGTAGCCCTTGGCGAATGCCAGCGACAGCGCGTTGCCGTTGTTGACCTGCGCGAACAGGTAGGCGTCGGTCGGCTCGATGCAGTAACCGCAGAACACACCCGGGTGGGCATTGAGCGACATCATGGCGCCCTGGCCGGTGCCGCAACCGGCGACGACGAAGTCCACGGCCTTGGAATTCAGCAGCAGGCTGGCGACGATGCCCAGGTGGATGTAGGTCAGGCGGTGGTCGTTGTCGCCGTCCATGCCGACGTTGAAGACGGTGTGGCCCTGCTCGCCGGCGACGTCGTTGAGCTGCTGCAGGATCACCGGGTTCTTGGCGGCCTGGCTAAACTCGTTCATGAGTGCGATTTTCATGGGAATGCTCCGATTGGTTGGGGAAGTGGTTCGGAAAACGTTGGAAACGACGGTGTTGCTGCCAGATGCTTCGATGGCCTGCCCCTACGGCGCCTTGGCGCCAAACGACCAAGGCGTGACCCAGGAGCTGCGTGCCGTTGGTCGTGGTTGCGGGCGGGTAGCTGCCCTCATCCGCCCTGCGGGCACCCTCTCCCGCGCGCGGGAGAAGGACGTGCATCGCGGGATGGCGAGGACGGCTGCGCGCCTTGGAGGGTGCGCGCCATCGCGGTGCGATCTGGATCAGCGCGCCAGCCAGCCGCCGTCGACCGGGATGATGGCGCCGTTGACGTAGTCCGAGGCGCTGCTGGCCAGGAACACCGCAGTGCCGCCGAGGTCGGCCGGCACGCCCCAGCGCGCGGCCGGGATGCGGTCCAGGATGGACTTGTTGCGATCGGCATCCGCACGCAGCTGCGCGGTGTTGTCGGTGGCCATATAGCCCGGTGCGATGGCGTTGGTGGTCACGCCCTTGCTGGCCCATTCGTTGGCCAGCAGGCGGGTGATGCCGGCGATGCCCGACTTGCTGGCGGTGTAGGACGGCACGCGGATGCCGCCCTGGAACGACAGCATCGAGGCGATGTTGATGATCTTGCCGCGGCCCTGGGCGATGAAATGGCGGCCGGCGGCCTGCGCCATGAAGAACGCCGACTTGAGGTTGACGTTGAGCACGTCGTCCCAGTCCTGCTCGCTGAAATCCACCGCGTCGGTGCGACGGATCAGGCCGGCGTTGTTGACCAGGATGTCCAGTCCGCCCAGGCCGGCGATGGTCTCGTCGACGATGCGCTGCACCGGCTCGATGCTGATCAGGTTGGCTTCGATGGCGAGGAAGCGACGGCCCAGCGCCTTGACCTTTTCTTCGGTCTCGGTGGGCGCCTGGATGCCGGCGGCGGCGATGTCGGCGCCGGCCTGCGCCAATGCCAACGCAATGCCCTGGCCCAAGCCGGTGTTGGCACCGGTGACCAGTGCGACCTTGCCTTCGAGACTGAACGGATTGCTCATTACCTTATCGCTCCTGCTGGGTGTGCCACGTTGTGATGGGTGAGCCGCGCGGGGCGCGGCAGAGTGCGTTGATGTGGTTCGAACTGCTGCACCGCCAACGCCCAAGGTGGAGCGCGCCGACGGTGCCGGTGCCGGCCTGGATTGCAGGCGTCACCCAAGCGGACGGAGTGCGGGAACCGGGCTTACTTGAGCTGGCAGATGTCCAGCACGTGCATGTCGGTGTAATCGAGGTTTTCGCCGCCCATCGCCCAGATGAAGGCGTAGTTGCTGGTGCCGGCGCCCATATGGATGGACCACGGCGGCGACACCACCGCTTCGTTGTTCTGGATCACGATGTGGCGCTGCGCGTCGGGCTCGCCCATGAAGTGATACACACGATCGTTGGCGCCGAGGTCGAAATAGAAATACACCTCGCTGCGACGGTCGTGCAGATGCGGCGGCATGGTGTTCCAGACGCTGCCCGGCTTGAGCACGGTCAGGCCCAGCAGCAGCTGCGAGGACTGGCAGGTGGCCGGCACGATGTACTGGTAGATGGTGCGCTCGTTGCTGGTTTCCAGCGCGCCACGGTCCAGCGCCACGGCATCCTTGATCGACAGCTGTTTGGTCTCAAAACGCGCATGCGCCGGCGTCGAGGCCAGATAGAACCTGGCCGGGTTGGCGGCGTCGTCGGAGGCGAAGCTGACATCGGTGCTGCCCATCGCTACGTACAGGCCGTCCTTGGGGCCGAGCGTGTAGGCGGTGCCATCCACGGTCACGGTGCCGCTGCCGGCGCCGACGTTGATGACGCCCAGCTCGCGGCGCTCCAGAAACGGGTGGCCGGCGGCGGAGGCCGGCTCGGTCTGCCTGGGCAGCTCCAATGCGGTGCCGAGCGGCGCTGCACCACCGAGCACGAAGCGCTCGTAGTGGGTGTATTTGAGCGTCACCGCACCGTCGACGAACAGGCCGTCGAGCAGGTACAGCTCGCGCAGGTCGTCGTTGCTGGCGCCCTTGATGGCGTCGGGATGGGTGGCGTAGTGGGTCTTGCAGTACAGGGACATGCGCGATCTCCGGTGCCAAGCGCGGGGGGATTGGCTTGTACCAGGCCATTCTACCGGTACTGGTTAACCGGTGTCATTGCGCAGTGCACGATGGGGAGCTGGCCTTGCGGCGACTTGTCCCTTCTCCCTGCGGGATAAGGTGGCGCGCAGCGCCGGATGAGGGTGCCAGGCCGCGCGTCGTGTTGAAGAGCGCGGCCTGGCAGTCGGTGTGCGTTTGCGCGCTTGGTTCATCCCGCGCTTCTCGGATGGCTGCCTGCTGCCGTTTCAGATGGCTGTCTGCCGCCTTGCCCTCACCCCAACCCCTCTCCCGCAGGCGGGAGAGGGGCTTCACGGCAGCGACCGGCCGACTGCCTTCCCCCGCCTGCGGGGAAGGTGCCGGAATGACGAACTGCCTTCTCCCGCCTGCAGGGAAGGTGCCGGAATGACGGACTGCCTTCTCCCGCCTGCGGGGAAGGTGCCGGAATGACGGACTGCCTTCTCCCGCCTGCGGGGAAGGTGCCGGAATGACGGACTGCCTTCTCCCGCCTGCGGGGGAAGGTGCCCGAAGGGCGGATGGGGGCAAGCCGTTGGCCGATCGAGCCAGCTGTTCTCACCTCGACGGGCGCACTGTCCTGCAAGGTGGAGCGGAAGGCCGGCACCGCGTGAGGCCGCGGCGCGCGGCCCTCAATCTTCCGGCGCGGCGCGGCGCTCAATCTTCCGGCGGTTGGCAGGAGTCGCGCACGATCAGGTGCGGGCGCACGCTGGCGGTGGGGAGTTGCGGGGCGTTGTCGGGCTGGATCAGCATCGCCGCGGCAGTGCGGCCGGTGTCGCGGGTGTGGCGACGTACCGAGGTCAGCGGCGGCCACAGCCGCGAGGCCAGCGAGCTGTCGTCGTAGCCGATCACCGACAGCTGGCGCGGGATGCTGATGCCGGCGCGCAGCGCCACCTTGTAGATACCGGCGGCCATTTCGTCGTTACCGGTGAAGATGGCGGTGGGGCGCTTCTTGCCCAGCAGCAGCTTTTCGGCCGCGGCCACGCCCGACTCGAAGGTGTAGCCGGCTTCGACGATGCGTTCGGGCGGCAGTTCGATGCCGCGCCGGGTCAGTGCATCGGCAAAGCCGGAGGTGCGCTCGATCGAGGAGCGGTAGGCGCTGGGGCCGGTGACCAGGGCGATGTCGCGGTGGCCGAGCGAGAGCAGGTAATCGGCCGCTTCCGCTGCGCCGTCGCGGTCGTGGGTGATGACCGTCTGCGAGGTGGTGTCCAGCGCGATCGAGGCGATGCGGGTGTAGCGGCAGCCGATCTCGGCCAGCATGTCGGCCAGTGCCTGATCTTCGGAGGCGCGCGGCACCAGGATAACCCCATGCAGCTTCTGCGCCTGCGCAAACCGGCGCACGCCTTCGATGTAGCCGGGGCTGCGGCTGTCGCAGGGGTGCACCACCAGCTCGAAGCTGGAGCCGCGCAGCGCGTCCAGCGCGCCGTACTGCATGTCCACGATGTACTGCGCGGTGGGGTTGTCGTAGACCATGCCGATCAGGAACGAGCGCCGGAACGCCAGCCCGCGCGCGAGCGGGTCGGGCGCGTAGCCGACCTCGCGCATCAGCGCCTCGACCTTCTCGCGGGTGTCCTGGCGCACCAGCGGCGAGTTGTTGATGATCCGCGACACGGTCTTCTTGGACACGCCCGACATCCGCGCGATGTCGTTGATCGTGGCTACCTTGCCCTTCGGCAGGCCGGGCATTCCCTCTTCAGGCATCTTGCGGGCGGGCATAGCGGTCAACCAGTGAAGTTGATTGGATTCTACCGGCCCTGGGGCCGGCAGACCTGAGCGACGCCTGCCGCTGCACCGGACCTGCCAGGCCGGGCCTGCCGCAGCGGGGAGCGCCATGGCATGCCCGGCAGTGCAGACCGGTCAGTCCAGGGCGCGGTAGCGGAAGTTGCGGAACTCCACCTGGCCCTGCCCGGCGGCGTACAGCGCCGGTTTCAGGGCCAGGAACTTGCCGGCCACGTTGTGGTGGTAGCCGGACACTTCCATCTGCACCGGATACTTGGTCCAGGTGGTGCCGTCGGTGCTGCTGTGGATGGTGACGATGTGGCGGTTGTTGGTGACCCGCAGCCACAGGGTGCCACCGGTAGCACTGGGAGCCAGCGTGCCGGGGCGTTCCTCGCCGTAGCGGTGCATGACGAAGTTCTCGCCATTGCTGCCCACGCCGGCGTAGAGCTTGTCGCTGTAGAACAGCAGTGCCCCGCCCTGCCCGCCCGGCGCGACGGTCATCTGCACCTCGAACTGGTAGGCCTGATCGGTGGCGATCACCGTCAGCGGCGAGGCGTTGCGCGGGGCGGTGCCCTTGCCCTGCAGCCGCAACACGCCATCGCCGACCCGCAGGCGCCTGGCCTCGTCGGCGGCCGGGTTGAAGAAGGACCACTGCGGGCCCAGCGTGCTGGCGCGGAAGTCGTCCGACAGCGCCAGACCGTGCGACAGGGCCTGCCCGCTGGGCTTTTTCAACGGCGTGCCCAGGTCGCCGCCCTTGGCGACGAACCAGCCGTCCGGAGTCCATTCGATCGGGTCCAGCAAGGCCTGCCGGCCCAGCGTCCAGTAGCCGTGCTCGTAGCCGTGGTACAGCATCCACCAGCGCTTGTCGGTGCCTTCCACCAGGGTGGCGTGGCCGCGCGACCACCACGGCTCGTCGGCGCTCTTGGTGCGGGTGATCGGGTTGTTGGGCGCGTTCTGCCAGGGGCCGTGGATCGAGCGCGAACGCGCGGTGATCACCATGTGCCCGGTCGGCGGGCCGGCGGTGCCGCCGACCGCGGTGGTCATGTAGTACCAGCCGTTGTGGCGGGTGATCTTGGGGCCTTCCTGCGCGTAGCCTTCCACGTCCCAGCTTTCCGGGTACTTCCAGCCGTCGTAGACGTGCTTGGGGGTGCCGACCACCTTCAAGCCGTCGTCGGACAGTTGCACGTAATCGCCACCGCTCAGGAACAGATAGCGCTTGCCGTCCTCGCCCACCGCATGGCCGGGGTCGATGTACTTGCCAAGACCAATGTCGATCGGCGCGCTCCAAGGGCCCTTGATGTTGTCGGCCCAGACCACGAAGTTGCTGCGTTCGCCCTGGTCGCCACGGCGCGCCGGGAAGTAGATGTAATAGCGCTTGCCGTGCTTGATCAGGTCCGGCGCCCAGATCGCGCCGACGTTCTGGGTGATGGCGTGGCCCAGCGGCTGCCAGTTGACCAGATCGCGCGAATGCCAGATCGGCAGGCCCGGATAGGCGTCGAACGAGGACAGCGTGAGGTAGTAATCCTCGCCATCCTTGAGCACCGACGGATCGGGGTGATCGCCGGCCAGCACCGGGTTGAGGAAGGTGCCGTTGCCCTGATCGGCAATGCGCTGATGTTCGATGCCGCGCTTCCAGTCGGCCGCGCCGCCCAGGCCGGCACACAGCAGCAATCCGGCAGCAACCAGCCAACGCAGCCGGGATGAAGTGATACGTACACGCATGCTGTCTCCTAGTCCCCAAAGGATGGGGCGATGCGGTCACCGGCAGGCAGTACCACCGGTTGACCGAATGAGGCGGAAACCTCCCGCCAGCAGCAACGTCCTGCACGCTTGGCAAGGCGTCGCACGCGCCCGGCAGGTGTGGCATCGATGCGGCATCACCTGCCGCATCGATCCCGCCCATCCACCAGGCACCCGATCGCTCAGCGCGTCATGGCCTTACGCGCGCAATGCGCGTGGCAACCACAGCGACAGTTCGGGGAAGAACGCCACGATCAACAGCACGCACAAGGCCGCCAGCCAGAATGGCCAGATCGTGCGCATGCTCTGGGCGATAGTGATCTGCCCGATCGAGGTGCCGATGAACAACACCGAGCCGATCGGCGGAGTGATCAGCCCGATGCCGCCGGCCAGCACCATCACCAGACCGAAGTGGATCGGGTCGATGCCGTAGGCCTTGACCACCGGCAGGAAGATCGGCGTGCAGATCAGGATCTTCGGCGCCAGGTCCATGAACATGCCCAGCAGCAACAGCATCACCACGATCATCAGCAACACGGTGTTCTTGCTGTCGGCGATGGCCTGCAGGAACTTCACCGCCGCCGCTGGCACCTGCAGATAGGCCAGCAACCAGCCGAACACTGCAGCCGTGGCGATCACGAACAGGATCACGCCGGTGGTGCGCGCGGCATGCGTCACGGCGGCGAAGAACTCGGCCCAACGCAGCTGGCGATACAGCAGCGCGGTGACGATCAAGGCGTACACCACCGCGATCGCCGCGCTCTCCACCGCGGTGAAGATGCCGGCGCGGATACCGATGAAGATCAACGCGACCAGGCCCAGGCCCGGTAGTGCACCGAACAGGCGCAATGCCACCGCGCGCCAGCCCGGGAACGGCTCGGTGCCGTAGCCGCGATGGCGCGCCACCGCATAACCGGTGACCATCATCGCTGCGGTCATCAGCAGCGCCGGCACGATGCCGGCCGCAAACAGATCGGCGATCGACAGGCCGCCACCGGCCGCGGCCGAGAACAGGATCAGGTTGTGCGAGGGCGGTACCAGCAACGCCACCAGCGCGGCGGTCATGCTCACGTTCACCGCGTAATCGCGGTCGTAGCCGCGCTTGATCATCTGCGGGATCATGGTGCCGCCGACCGCCGACACATCGGCGATCGCCGAACCGGACACGCCGCCGAAGAACAGCGACGACAGCACGCTGACCTGGCCCAGGCCACCACGCACGCGCCCCACCAACGAGGAGGCCAGCGCGATCAGGCGCTCGGAAATGCCACCACGCAACATCAGCTCGCCGGCGAAGATAAACAGCGGAATGGCGATCAACGACGCCGAGCCGCTGCCGGCGGAAATCTGCTGCACCAGCACCACCGTGGGCAGGTCCAGATACAGCAACGTGGCCAGTGCGGCCGCGCCCAAGGCGTAGGCCACTGGCACGCCGATCAGCAGCAGCACCACGAAGGTTCCCAACAACATGGCGATGCCCATCAGCGCACTCCTCCGGTGTGGATCGGGCGCAGCACACGCCACAACTTGTACAAGGCAAACACCACCATCAGCGCACCGCCGATGGACAGCGGCAGGTAGTTGATGCTCTGCGGCATCTGCGCGCCGGCCATCTTGATGTCCAGGCCATCGATCAGCAGCGCGGCGCTCCACCATGCCAGCACCACGCCGATGGCGATGATCATCAGCGGGCGAATCACCTCGAATATCTTGCGCACCAGCGGCGGCACGTGTTCGCCCAGCAGGTAGAAGCCGAAGTGGCGGTTGGTGTGCACACCGGCGGCGGCGCCCAGGCTCAGCGCGGTGCTCAGCAGCAACAGCGTCACCGGCTCGGTCCAGCTGGGCGAGTCGTTGAGCACGTAGCGGGTGAACACCTGCCAGCCCTGCACGACCACCAGGCCCAGCAGCGCCAGCGACGCCACGCCAATGGCGATATCGGAAACGCGGTCCAGCGCGCGCTGCAACGGCGCGACCGGGACGGCGACGGTCTCGGGTTCGGTCATCGGGATACCTCTATGCGAAATCGCGGATGCGGCGGTACAGCGCTTCGATCTCCGGCTGCTTGCGGTACTCGGCCAGCAGCGGTGCGGCGGCGGCGCGGAACGCCGGCATGTCGACCTGGTTGAGCTTCACGCCGTAATCGATCACCTGCTTGCGCGCGACCGTTTCAGACGCATCCCACAACTGGCGCATCACCGGCACCGACGCACGCGCCAGTTCCACCACCAGGCCGCGATCGGCCGGGCTCAGCGATTCGAAGCTCTTGCGCGAGATCACCAGGATGTCCGGCGCGTAGGAGTGCTCGCTCTGCGACCAGTAATGCGCCGCCTCGAAATGCCGGCTGGACTGGAAGCTGCGCATATTGTTTTCCGCACCGTCGATCATGTGCGTTTCCATCGCCGAAAACGTTTCGCCCAGCGACATCGGAGTGGGGTTGGCGCCCAGCATGCGCATCAGCTTGAGGAAGATGTCCGAGGAGGCCACGCGCAGTTTCAGGCCCTTGAGATCTTCCGGGCGGTGCAGCGGATGCTTGGTGTTGTAGAAGCAGCGCGCGCCGGAGTCATAGATCGCCAGGCCCACCAGATCGCGCTGTTCGAAGCTGCGCAGGATGCTGTCGCCGACATGGCCGTCGATGACGCGGCGCAGATGCGGCACCGAGTCGAAAACGTACGGCAGGCACAGCGCCTGGGTGAGCGGGAAGGTGTTGTTCAACGCACCCGAATACACGCGGGTGATGTCGATGGCGCCAAAGCGCGCCATGTCGATCGCCTCCGACTCGCGACCCAGCTGGCCGGAGTGGTACTGGCGCAGCTTGAGCCGGCCATTGGTACGCGCTTCGAGCTGCTTGCCGAACCAGCGCACCGCTTCCACCGTGGGGTAGTCGCCGACGTGCACGTCGGTGGCGGTCAGCAGCTGCCCGCCGGGAATCGGCGTGGTGGCGCCGGCACCCAGCCAGGGGCCGGCCGCGGCGGCGCCGAGCCCGGCACCGAGGAAATGTCTGCGTGTGATCATTGGCGCCCTCCCAAGCGTCTGGTCACCGGGTCCACCGTTACTTGGCGGACACAGCCGTACAGGAAATGTCGCCGATGCCGGCGAAGCGAATCAGGGCACGCTGTCCCACTTCAATGTCATGGATACCGGTGGCATTGCCCGTCGCAATGAGATCACCGCGCTTGAGCGGGCGCCCGCGCCGGGCCGAACGGCTGAGCGCGAATGCGTAGGCCGCGCGCAACCCGCCTGGCAGGGTGGTGGCGCCGCCGGTACCCACCACCTGGTCGTCGATCAGCGTTTCCGCAGTCAGCGCGGACTCGTCGCGCGCCAGCCAATCGGTCACTTCCGGCCCCAGGATCAGCCCGTTGTTGTTGCCGAAATCGGAAATCACCACACGCGGGCCCAGCTTGTTGATGGTCGCCAGCGGGCTGCTGGCGATCTCCACGCCGATGAACAGCGTGGCCGGCAACGCAGCGGCCTCATCTGGCGTGTAGTCGATCTTGTCGCCCGGCGCATCGGCCTCCAGCCGAAGCACATACTCCGCCTCCACTGCGCCGAAGCCGCCGACATAGATCGGAAACTCGGTTGTTCCACCGGTAGCATTCCAGAGCTTCTGAGAGAAGATCGGGCCAAGCAGACGCTCGTCGCCGGAGGCATCGCGGCGCTCGGCGGCGATGTACCCCACCTTCCAGCCAACCACGTGGTCGTGCCACTGGCTGATGGCGATGTCCTGCACCTGGTAGGCAGTGACCAGATCGACGGGGATTTGCCCGGGAAAGTCGGGAAGCGAGGCCCCTGCACGGCGTGCCTCCACAAAGCGCTGGGCGATGTCGGACAGCGTGGATGTGGACGTTGGCGGGGTGGCGGCGTCGTTGCTCAAGGGTGTCTCCCTGATAGGTGTTTTGTTGCACTGCCAATCGACAGCGGCACGGTGTGCTGTATATGGTAAACCGGTGTCATTGGCAATGTGCAGTGCGACATTGTGACCGCGATACCGAAGTGGCCCTGGGAGGGGTAGATGCAGCAGACACGCCAAAAACACCTTGGAAACCTGGCGGTGCGGGCCCTGCGCCGCTGCCTGGCCACGACCCTGGCCGTCCTGGCAATGGCCAGTGGGCCGGCCTGGTCGGCAGAGCGCGCCAGCGCCGACACCGCTGCCGAGCAGGCCAGCCGGATCCCGCTGTGGCCGCAGGCGATGGCACCGGGGGACACCCCATTGCCGCAGCCGCAGCGCATCGTGGACCGCAACAGCGATGACGCCCTGCCCGACCGCTACATCCAGAACATCAGCCAGCCCTACCTGGTGGTCTACCGCCCCAAGCGGCCCAACGGTACCGCGCTGCTGGTCACGCCCGGCGGCGGCTACCAACGCATCGTGCTGGACAACGAAGGCAGCGCCCTGCTGCCAAGCTTCGTCGACCAGGCCGGCATCACCTTGTTCGTGCTGCGCTACCGGCTGCCCGGCGAGGGCCACCCGAACGGCGCCGACGTGCCGCTGGCCGATGCGCAGCGCGCGCTGCGGCTGATCCGCGCCAATGCGGGCCGCTACGGCATCGATCCGCAGCGGGTCGGGGTGATGGGCTTTTCGGCTGGCGGCCACGTCGCCGCCAGCCTGGCCACGCGTTATGCCGCGCAGGTGTATCCGGCGCAGGACGCCGCCGATGCGTTGAGCGCGCGGCCGGACTTCGCGCTGCTGATCTACCCGGTGATCGACATGGACAGCGCCAATGCGCATCTGGGTTCGCGCGAGCGCCTGCTCGGCAAGACGCCCAGCGCTGCGCAGGTCGGCGCGTATTCGCCGCAACGGCACGTGGATGCGCGTACGCCGCCGACGTTCTTGCTGCATGCGCAGGACGACACCGTGGTGTCGGTACGTAACAGCCTGCTGATGCACGACGCGCTGCTGCGCGCCGGCGTCCCTAGCGAACTGCATGTCTTTCCGCAGGGCGGGCACGGTTTCGGCACGGCGGCCACCAGCAGGTTGACCGTGGCGGCGTGGCCGCAGCTGGCACAGGCATGGATTGCGCACCTCGGCAAGGCACCGGCTGCCGCGCAGGACGCGGCGCGATGACCGCGCCATCCACGCCCGACGTGCGCCGACGCACGCTGCTGCGGGGCGGCTTGCTTGCCACCGCTGCAGCTGCGCTGCCGGGTTTCCCAGGCGCGGCCGCAGCAGCCCCTGCGCGCGACGACAGTACGCCGCTGGCACACGTGCGTGGCGGCGCACTGCGCGGTTATCGCGATCAAGGTATCTGCGTGTTCAAGGGCATTCCGTACGGCGGCGACACCGCAGCGCGGCGCTTTCAGGCGCCGGTGCCGGAAACGCCCTGGCAGGGCGTGCGCGATGCCAGCGCTTTCGGCGCCGCTGCACCGCAGCCCAAGGCCAGCGAACCCACCAGCGAGGACTGCCTGTTCCTCAACGTGTGGACGCCCGGCCTGCGTGATGGCGGCAAGCGCCCGATCCTGTTCTATATCCACGGTGGCGGCTACACCACCGGCTCCGGTAGCGACCCGCTCTACGATGGCGTGCGCCTGTGCAAGCGCGGCGATGTGGTGGTGATCACCGTCAATCACCGGCTCAACCTGTTCGGTTACCTGTCGCTGGCGCAACTGGGCGACGCCAGCTTCGCCGACTCCGGCAATGCCGGGCAATTGGATCTGATCCAGGCCTTACAGTGGGTGCGCCAGCATGCGGGCGAATTCGGTGGCGATGCCGGCAATGTCACCGTGTTCGGCCAGTCCGGCGGCGGCGCCAAGATCGCCACGCTGATGGCCATGCCCGCCGCGCGCGGCCTGTTCCACCGCGCCTGGACCATGAGCGGGCAACAGGTCACCGTGGCAGGGCCGCGCGCGGCCACCCAGCGCGCGCAGCTGCTGCTGGACGCGCTGAAACTTGCGCCGGCCGATCTGGCGCGCCTGCGCAGCGTGCCGGTGGCGCAACTGTTGGCTGCCGCGCAGGTGCGCGACCCGTCGCGGGTGGAAAACAGCGCGCTGTACTTCGGCCCGGTGCTGGATGCGCGCAATGTGCCGGTGCATCCGTTCTGGCCTGACGCACCGCTGCAGTCGGCGACGATTCCGATGGTGATCGGCAACACCCGCGACGAGACGCGCGCGTTTCTCGGCAATGATGCGGCCAACTTCGCGCTGACCTGGGACACCTTGCCCCCCAAGCTGGAAGCGCAGCAATACGTGGATCTGTTGCCGCAGGTGGTGATTGCCGAATACCGCCGCCTGTATCCGCACTATTCGCCGTCGGAGGTGTTCTTCGCCGCCACCACCGCCGGCCGCTCGTGGCGCGGCGCGGTCGAAGAGGCCCAAGCGCGCGCACGCCAGGGCGCACCGACGTGGGTGTACCAGCTGGATTGGGGATCGCCACTGGATGCCGGCAAGTTCGGCGCCTTCCACACCCTGGATATTCCGCTGGTGTTCGACACCATTGCCCAGCCCGGCTCACGCACCGGCGATGGCCCCGCGGCGCAGCAGATGGCCGAGCAGATGAGCGCCGCCTTGCTCGCGTTTGCGCGCCACGGCGACCCCAATCAGCACGGCCTGCCGCGCTGGAAGCCGTATTCGCTGGAACGTCGCGAGACGCTGTTGTTCGATGTGCCGAGCCGGCTGGCCAACGACCCGCGCGGCGGCGAACGACGGCTCTACCAACAAGCCCCCTTCATCCAGCGCGGGACGTTCTGACCACGTCTGTTCTGCGAAAACCAATGGACGTGCCGGATGGTCGCCACTCGCATGGGGAGGTTGTGCGTTGAAACGCAGGGAGTCGGTGATACATGCCGGTCCAGGCACCGGCCGCGCCCTGGCTGCGCTGCGCGGCTGCGTTTATTCGATCTTGCAGCAGTGTTGATTCGATCTTGAGGTGATCCATGCGTTGTGACTGCGTTGTTTCATCGCTGCTGCTGACTGCGCTGGCAGTGGCATGCCTTCCGTTCGCTGATGCCGCCGCTGCCGCGCTGGTCGACACGCCGCGCGCGTCTGCGGCATCCACCACCGATACCTCAAGAAACAACGCACCTGCCGCGGCAGCCGCGTTTGCCGCCAGCAAGATCGTGCTGGTGGGCGACTCCACCACCGCCGTGCAGGGTGGTTGGGGGCCGAGTTTCTGCGCCAAGCATGTGACCTCGTTCCTGAGTTGCGTGAACCTGGCGCGCGGGGGCCGCAGCACCTCCAACTATCGCGCCGAAGGCTCGTGGGAGATTGCGCTCAAGGAGTTGCGCAGCGGTGGTTACCAGCAGGTGGTGGTGCTGATCCAGTTCGGCCACAACGACCAGCCCGGCAAGCCGGGGCGTTCGACCGACCTGGCGACCGAGTTTCCCGCCAACCTGCGCCGCTATGTTGCCGAGGCGCGTGCTGCCGGCGCCGTGCCGGTGCTGGTGACGCCGTTGACGCGCCGGCAGTTCGAACGCGGCCAGTTGCTGGACGACCTGGGCCCCTGGGCGGAGGCCACGCGTGCGGTGGCGCGCGAACTGCAGGTGCCGCTGATCGATCTGCACGCGCGCAGCCGCGCACTGGTGCAGGGCATGGGCCCGGTGCTGGCAATGCGCCTGGCGCAGCGCCCGGCCGATCCTGCGCAGGTGCTTGCCGCGCAAGCGGGGACCACCATCGGCAAGACGCCGGCGCAGACGGTTGCGCCATCTCCCGCGTCCACCTCACCGTCGAAGAACGCGCCCACCACCAACGCCGCTGCCACCGCGCAGGACAACGCCAGCGCCGAGCCGATGGGCCAGGCCAAACTCGCATTCGACTACACGCATCTCGGCCCAGACGGAGCGGACCTGTTTGCTGCGATCATGGCCGACGAACTGGCGCAGCGGCTACCTGCGCTGCGGCCGTTGCTGATTCCCTAGAGCCAAGCCGGCAAGGGCCAGACCGGCCAGAAGCCGGCGCGGGCGCGGGCGGCAAAGGACGATGGCCTCGAGTTGCATGTGACCAAGCTGCAAGAACCCAAGCAAGGAAGGCGTTGTCTTGGGCCGCGCTTGTGGGTTTGTCGAGCACCGCTTGGGATGGGTCAGTCGTTTCAGACGATTGCTACGCGACTACGAGCGACTGCCTGAAACCTTGGTTAGCTTGCATGTCGGTATCTTCAGGATCCCCATGCTGGGAAATACAGCAACGCTCTTTCAACATTCATAACATGCTCCCGGAAGGATCTGAGCAACGCCCCCGTGAGCTTTCAACCGACAACTGAGACAATCTCCATCAAGCACAGTGTGGTTTGTCAGCAGATCGAAGACAGGCTCCTGATCGCGGCGTCTGCCAGGGCTTCTTGCGCGGGAAACCGATGATTCTTCCTTAGATAAATCCATCTCCGCCATCAACCCTCACCGACTAGAGAATGGATTCCAAACCTGGCGTGCTACGGAAAACCGGAGAAACGCTGGTATACCCAGTAAAGCCTTGACGTCTCGGTGTCATAGGCCATGACGTTGATTGCCTTTAAAGAAGCTGGAGTGTTCGGACCAAGATCATCCGCTGGGTTCGGCACCAAGGCGAAGAAAAAGCGCGACGAATTTATTCCAGGTGCGACAGGACACCCCTGGAGGTCATCTGGCGGCATTTCGAATTTAAATACATCAAATTCATCATACGTGTCAGGACCTCGGTGCCAAATCCCGCGCGCCGCGCGACCTTGCCAGAACGCGTCCGGAATATTCGCCACATCGACAGCGTACAAGTAGTACATGTCTCCGAAAAAGTAATCGTTTTTCCCGCAGACCTGCGGTATCCCGCGCAAGGACGTGACCTGCCCAAGTCCACTGCGCTGCAACTGTTCGTGCATGCTGACGATGGCATCAAGGCGTTGCTGTAGTCCCAAGACCATCCACAGCTGCACACCCGCTGCTGCGACGATCCCGCATACCAGCACAAGACGTTTCAATAGCTTGATCAGACTGCGCATCGATCACCCGAGAGTCGATGGCATTACCATCGCATGGCAGCGCACGCCACGCTAGCGACCGGGATTTCCAGCGGCGTCGAATTAGCTGGCAAGGTTGCGCTGGGGTCGCAGACCGTTGCTTGCGCCTGCGCGAGCACAGCATCTTCGGATAGCACAGCGGCAGGCCGGCGGAACCTGCGCGTGCTGCCAGGGCTCTCCAATCGCCACTCTATTGCAGTTGCCCATGGAATCAATGCGATTGAAGCACCTGCAAAGCCGCACGCGGCGGGCCATCGCCCAGCCACAGCGTGCCAATGCTGATCGGCAAGCTGAAGCGACGGGGACCGGCGCTACCGGGATTGATGTACAGCACACCGTCGTGCGTCCGTATCGATGGCTTGTGCGAATGCCCGCTGATGATCACATCTGCAGCAACATCCGCTGCCAGCGTTTTGAGATCGTGCAGCACATGGATCCGCACGCCTGCGATCAACAGGTCCAGCGTTTCCGGAAGCTGCGCTGCCCAGGGCTTGTTATCGATATTGCCGGCGATCACATGCAGCGGTGCCAGTGCCTGCAGGGCGGTGAGGATCTCCGGCTTGCCCACATCGCCGGCATGGATGATCGTCGCGCAGCCCTGCAATGCAGCCACCGCCTCGGGCCGCAGCACGCCGTGCGTGTCGGAGATCAGGCCAATGCGTAAGGCTGAAGCCGTCATCGGTTATGGGTGAGGGTGGCGGGCGATGAGGATGCACTGCCGGGTGATGCCCTCGCGTCAACGTGCTACGGAGTCGAGGCGGCAGCACCTCCAGCAGCCCAACCCCGCCATGGCAGCTGCCGCCCGCACCGTGGCGTGCCGGGTATCAGTCGACTCAGGGCATAGCCTCAGTGCGGTGCACGCGCTTTCCAGGCCCAGACGCTGTTGGGATCGCCCTGCAGTCCGCGCCGTTTGCTTGCACGCGCCAATTGCCAGTATGTCCATGCCAACACCAGCGCAATCAGGTCCACGCCGAGTACCGTGGCGTCCTGCCATGGCAGTACCAGGCCGCGCGCGGAAACACAGCTGGCCAGCGGAATCAGCGCCGTCAGACCTGCGCAGACCAGCAGCACCTCGTGCGCACCCCGTGCGGTGGGGCGGATCAGCGCCCACACCAATACGGCCGCAAAGACCGCGTAATAGACGTAACCCTCCTGTCCGGCCGGCAACAAACGCGCCGCGATGAACAACACCGAGATGCCGGCCACGCTGCCCAGACAGACACCGACCGTGAGCCGCGCCATCGCATGGGTGCGGCGTGGCTGCACGGGTTGGCGGCGCTTGCGCCGGGTTTCGATCCACAGCAGGTTGCCGCTGTAGAACAGGAAGGCACCGCCCAGGCCGAGCAGGAAGTACAGCCAGCGTACCGGCGCATGCCCGAAGTTGCCGAAGTGCAACGCCTGCAAGCCGCGTAACGCAGCGGTGCCGGGCGACATGGTGGCCGGTGCCAGCACGCGCAGCACCTGGCCCGTGGTGGCGTCCAGCGCCACACCGCCCAGCGTGTTGAGCCGGCGTTGGTCGTGATGGCCATAGACCTCCACCCGCGCATTGGCGTCGCCGGCATCGTGGAAGGCCAGAGACTCCGGCACGAAGCCCGGGCTGGCCGCGCGCGAGGCGTCGAGCAGGGTTGCGATCGGCAGCAGCGGTGCAGCGCGTCTGGCCGGCGCCACATGCGGTGCGAGCTCGAAATCTGGCTCCAGGATCTGCATCAGCTTGCCGTCGAACACCAGGAACTGAAATGGCGCCAGCAGCAATACGCCCAGACACAGCACCGCGCCGGACCAGGCAAAGATCACATGGAACGGCAGCGACAGCATGCCCACCAGATTGTGCGCGTCCTGCCACAGGCGCTTGAGGTTGGCGCCGATGCGCAGTGCGAACAGGTCCTTGAAGAACACCGGCGCATACAGCACCACGCCGCTGACCAGCGCCAGCCCGTACAGCACGCTCACCACACCGAACAGATAGGTGCCCAATACGCGCGGCAGGCCGGCGGTGAAGTGCAGGTCGTAGAGAAAATCGGCAAAGCCCACACGCTGCGGCAGCTCCAGCAGGCCGCCGTCCGGCGCGGCCTGGTACTGACGCATGCCACCGCTGGCATCGGCCTGCGCGCCATACCAGTACAAGCGCGGTATCGGCCCGTGCTCGCCGGGCAACAGCAGCAGGAACGATTCGGCCACCTGCGGATGTGTGGCGATGACCGTGTCCAGCAAGGACTGCGCAGCGACAACCGGCTCGGCAGGCGCCTTGTCCGCAACCGCCGGCGCAGCCTGCCAGGCGCTGAGCTCATGGGTGAACACGGTGATGGCGCCGGCATAAAAGGCGATGAACAAGGCCATGCCTGCCAACAGGCCCATCCAGCTGTGGACCGACAGAAACGCGCGCAAGGTCGATGCTTTCATGCGCCCGGCTCCGTCCAGCCCACTGCCTTGATGCCTGCAAGCGCGAGGTAGCACAGCAGCGTCAGCCCGCCGAGTACAACCCAGGCACGCGATGCGCTACGAAACACGAACGGCAAGGCCATCGCACCGATCCATACCGGAAACATCAGCAGCAGCCATGCCAGCGTGTAGCTTTGCTGCGGCCCCGGCAGCAACAAGGCGCACAGGCCGACCACGCCCACCGCAAGCGGCAGGCCCAGCACCACTGCAGCCAGCCACCTAGCCCCCATGGCGCACCTGTCTGCGTTGCGCACGCGCCTGCTGCCAGGCATCCAGAGACGGCAGCGCCACCGCCGCCAGCATCAGCGCCGTCGCCGCGGCGAAGATGCCGGCCCAGGGACCCAACGCTTGCGTGGCGCAGCCCAGCGACAGCAGCAGCAATACGCTGGCGCCGATGCGTAGTGCGCGCACGGACAGCCGGCGCTGCGGCCACAGGCGCTGATGCCTTGTTGCCATGTAGAACCCGAGCGCCGACGTCGCAGCGGTGAGCAGATAGCACAGTGTCAACAGGCCGCTCATGCCTGCGCCTGCGTCGAAGCGGAAAACGGCACCTCCGCACCGAGCTGCACAGGCCGCGTGCCGACACCTTGCGCGCCGACACACGGTGAACGTGCAGGCCACATGGGTGCATGCGCGCACCCAGCGATGCGCACGGCATGGATAGAGGACTCAACCAGCGAAGCAACAACAGCAATCAAGACGCCCACGCACACACTCCCGTACAAGCGGTCGACGGAAGGCATGGCGGCGGCTGTGCCCGGCAGCCCTCCCCGGGCCACCTGATTCGCGGATGACAACCTTGCTGTGCCGCCCAGTGGCGCACGCAGCAAGGTGTTGGCCGCTCCAAGGCGCGCAATCTAGCAGGTGCCACAGCGCCGGACCAGCGGTCCGGCGCTGTGTGCGGTGCATCAGCCGTGCGGCGTGAGCACGATGACGCCCAGCGGCGGCAGCAGCAGCGGCAACGATTGCGCATGCCCATGCATGGATTGATGCTCGGCTGTCACCACACCGCCGTTGCCAAGATTGGCACCACCGTAGATGCCGGCATCGCTGTTGAACACTTCGCGCCATTGGCCGCCCTGCGGCGCGCCAATGCGGTAGCCGTGCTGCACCACCGGGGTGAAGTTGATCACCACCAATACCGGGGCATCGCCGCGTTTGCCCTTGCGCAGGAACGCCACCACGCTATTGGCCGCATCATCGCCCACCACCCACGCAAACCCGGCCGGATCGTCATCCTGCGCGTGCAGCGCGGGGTATTCGACATACAGCCTGTTCAGGTCACGCACCAGGGTCTGCACACCGCGGTGGCGTGGGTCGTCGAGCAGGTGCCAGGGGATGCCGCCGTCGTGGTTCCACTCGGTGGGCTGGCCGAATTCGCAGCCCATGAACAGCAACTTGCGCCCCGGGTGGGTGAACATGAAACCCAGGTAGGCGCGCAGGTTGGCGAAGCGCTGCCAGTCGTCGCCCGGCATCCGCCCCAGTAACGAGCCCTTGCCGTGCACCACTTCGTCGTGCGAGATCGGCAGCACGAAGCGCTCCGAATACGCATAGACCATGCTGAAGGTCAGCTCGCCGTGGTGGTAACGGCGGTAGATCGGATCCAGTGCGGCGTAATGCAGGGTGTCGTGCATCCAGCCCATGTTCCACTTGTAGTGGAAGCCCAGGCCGCCGTGCGCCACATCGGCGGTGACGCCGGGGAAGGCGGTGGATTCCTCGGCAATCATCACCGCACCCGGGGTGTGCTCGCGCACCACCTCGTTGAGCCGGCGCAGGAAGGCGATGGTCTCGTAGTTCTCGCGCCCGCCATGGATATTGGGCACCCACTCGCCGGCGTTGCGGCTGTAGTCGCGGTACAGCATCGAGGCCACCGCATCCACGCGCAGGCCATCGACGTGGAAGCGTTGCAGGAACTCCAGCGCACTGGCGATCAGGAACCCGGACACCTCGCGCCGCCCGTGGTTGTAGATCAGCGTATTCCAGTCGCGATGGAAGCCCTCGCGCGGGTCGGCATGTTCGTACAGCGCGGTGCCGTCGAAGTGCGCCAGGCCGTGCGCGTCGGTGGGAAAGTGCGCCGGCACCCAGTCGACGATCACGCCGATGCCTTCGCGGTGGCAGCGATCGACGAAACGGGCAAAACCATCCGGCGAGCCGAAGCGCGCGGTCGGCGCGAACAGGCCCAGCGGCTGGTAGCCCCACGAGCCGCCGAACGGATGCTCGGTCACCGGCATCAGCTCGACGTGGGTGAAGCCCATGTCCGCCACGTACGGGATCAGGCGGTCGGCCAGGCCATCCCAGTCCAGGTCCACGCCTTCCTCGCGCAACCAGGAACCGGCATGGATCTCGTAGATGCTCATCGGTGCGTCGTGCGCCTGGCGGCGCGCGCGCGTGGCCATCCAGCCGTCATCGCTCCACTGATGCGGGGTGGGATCGGCCACGATCGAGGCGGTGCCCGGCGCCAGCTCGGCGCGACGCGCGACCGGGTCCGCCTTGGCCGGCAGCTCATGGCCATGCGGGCCGCGCAACTGGTACTTGTAATGCGCGCCAGGGCCCACGTCGGGCACGAACAGCTCCCACACGCCGGACTGGTGCCGCAGCCGCATCGGATGGCGGCGTGCATCCCAACTGTTGAAGTCGCCCACCACCGCCACGCGCGAGGCATTGGGTGCCCACACCGCAAAGCGCGTACCGCGCACGCCGTCCACCTCCACCACGTTCGCGCCCAGTGCATCGGCCAGCTGCAGGTGGTGGCCTTCGCTGATCAGGTGCAGGTCGAAGTCGCTGAGTTGCGGCCCGAACGCATACGGGTCGGCGGTGTCCTGCTCGCCGCCGGGCCAGCCGATGCGTAGCCGATACGCACCCTGCGCCGGCAATTCACCGGCAAACAAGCCTGCTTCCGGGCCGGCCTCCAGGGCGATCGTCTGCCCGTCATCCAGGACGGCGCTCACCCGCTCGGCGCCCGGCAGGTAGGTGCGCAACACCCGCCCTGCGTCGGTCGGGTGCGCGCCCAGTACAGCGAAGGCGTCGCCATGGCGTGCTTCGGCCAGGGCGCGTACCACGCCGGGATCCCATCGATTGGTCACTGCTGTCATCACTCCACTCATCATGTGTCTCCTGCACCGGCGCGTGCGCGTTGCAGGATGCGTCGCAAACCTTCGATCGGCACCATCAACCAGCCCGGGCGATTGGCCGCTTCGTAGCGCACTTCGTAACAGGCCTTCTCCACCAGGAACAGCAAGGTGGCCGCGTTGAACGCCGCCGGCGCAATCCACGGATGGGCGCTGGCGTCGAGCACGGCATGGTAAGCGTCCAGGAAGGCCTGTGTGGAGCGGCGGCGGAACTGCACCAGAAATTCATCCAGATGCGTGTCCACCCCGACGCCCGCGCGTGCGGCGGTACCTTCCTCGCCGCGTGCCGAGACTTCGCTGGCGTAATCGAGCGAGCGCAGGAAGCCGGCCACATCGCGCAGCGGGCTGGCCTTGGCGCGCCGTTCGGACAGCGGCTTGGCCGGCTCGCCCTCGAAATCGATCAGCACCACATCGTCGAAGGCCACCAGGATCTGACCCAGGTGGAAATCGCCATGCACGCGGGTCAGCAAGGAACCGGCCAGCACGCTCGGCGCCTGCGCGAGCAGGGCATCCAGCTGCGGGCGTTCGGCGAGCACCGCTTCCAGTGCCTCGCGCTCGCCCGGTTCTTCGCTGCCGGACAAGCGCGCGTTGACCATCTCCCACATCTCTTCGACCTGCCGCGCCACACCGGCCACCACGTCATTGGCAGTGGGCAGATCGATCCGCTGCGGTGCAAAGTCCGCATCGTCTGTCTGCCGCGACAGCGCTTCGTGCAACTCCGCCAGGCGCTTGCCGACCACCGCCGCAAACGCGTCGTAGCCGGCAATGGCTTCGGCGCGCGACTCGTCGGTTTGCGCGGTGGCGTATTCGTCGAAACTGCGCGCCAGATGGTCCAGCGTCCAACGCCAGGCATCGCCCTGATTGCGGATGAAGCCCTGCAGCAGTGCAATCGTGGTCACAGTACCCTGCCCGTCGACGCGGCTGACGCTGCCCAGCAGCGGCGCCGCATTGGCGTAGCCCAGCTCGGTCAGGCGGCGGCCGATTTCGATTTCCGGGTTCGCACCGATCGCCACATGCCGCAGCAGCTTGAACACCGCCTTGTCGGCGACCACCAGCGAGCTGTTGCTCTGTTCGGCCGACAACCAGCGGATGTCCGGATCGGCCGGGATTTCCAGCCTGGCCAGCGCGGGCGTGGCTTCGAATCGCACCTGGCCTTGCTGCGAGGGATCGTCGCCATCGCAGAAGTCCAGCGTCGCATCGGTCCGCAAGGCATCGATCACCCCACGCACCATCGGCTTGAGCGCAAACGCGTCGGTGAGATAGCCCACCTCGCGCCCTTGCCGCACGCGCGCCAGGGCCAGCTGCTCGGCCAGGGTGCTGGGCTGGTCGCGCTCCCACACGATGCCGATCGGCAGCATGTACGAGGCGTGGTGGCCGTCTTCCAGCTCCACGTCCAGCTCCAGCAGGCTCATCGGCTCATCGCCCGGCAGGGGAGTGCGGCGCGAAATGCGCACGCTGCGCAGCGCCTGATCCTTGGCCGAGAACCAGCGCCGCGCCGACAGCCACGCCGGCAGGATTTCGCCTTCCAGGGTGGGCAGATGCGGCAGCAATGCATTGCTTTCGTCGGTGTCGCTGCGCAATACCAGCGTGCGGTAATCCGGTAATGGCACCGGGCTGGGCACGTGCCAGTCCGGCAAGGTGCCTTCGCTGACCAGCTGGAACGCGTAGAAGCCGAACGGCGGCACCGTGAGCAGGTAGGTCAGCCGGCCGATCGGCGGGAAGCTGCCGCCGCCGATGATGTCCACCGGTACGCGGCCTTCGAACTCGGACAGATCCAGCTCCACCGCCTGCAACGTATGCGACAGGTTGGCCACGCACAGCACGGTTTCGTCCTGATGGCAGCGCAGGTAGGCCAGCATGCGGCGATTGCCCGGGTACAAAAAGCGCAGCGTGCCGCGACCGAAGGCCCGGTAGCGCTTGCGCACGCTGAGCACGCGGCGGGTCCAGGTCAGCAGCGAATGCTGGTCGCGGATCTGCGCTTCCACATTGACCGCCTGGAAGCCGTACAGCGGGTCCATCACCGGCGGCAACACCAGCTGCGCCGGGTCGGCGCGCGAGAAACCGCCGTTGCGATCGATCGACCACTGCATCGGCGTGCGCACGCCATCGCGGTCGCCCAGATGGATGTTGTCGCCCATGCCGATCTCGTCGCCGTAATACAGCACCGGCGTGCCGGGCATGGTCAGCAACAGGGAGGTCATCAATTCGATGCGGCGACGGTCGCGCTCCAGCAGCGGCGCCAGACGGCGCCGGATGCCCAGGTTGATGCGCGCGCGGCGATCGGAGGCATAGGTCTGCCACAGATAATCGCGCTCCGAATCGGTGACCATTTCCAGCGTCAACTCATCGTGGTTGCGCAGGAAGATCGCCCACTGGCAGCTCTCCGGAATCTCCGGGGTCTGGCGCATGATGTCGGTGATCGGGAAGCGGTCTTCGCGCGCGATCGCCATGTACATGCGCGGCATCAGCGGGAAGTGGAACGCCATATGGCATTCGTCGGCGTTCTGGCCGAAGTACTGCTGGGTGTCTTCCGGCCACATGTTGGCCTCGGCCAGCAGCATGCGGTCCGGGTATTCGGCATCCAGCGTGGCGCGGATCTTGCGCAGGATCGCGTGGGTCTCGGGGAGGTTTTCGTTGGAAGTGCCCGAACGCTCGATCAGGTACGGCACCGCATCCAGACGCAAGCCATCCACGCCGCGATCCAGCCAGAAGCGCATCACCTCCAGCACCGCTTCCAGCACCGCGGGGTTGTCGAAGTTGAGGTCCGGCTGATGCGAGTAGAAGCGATGCCAGAAGTACTGCCCGGCCACTGGATCCCAGGTCCAGTTGGACTTTTCGGTATCGCAGAAAATGATCCGCGTGCCTTCGTATTCCTGGTCGGTGTCCGACCACACATAGAAATCGCGCTCCGGCGAGCCGGCCGGCGCATTGCGTGCACGCTGGAACCACGGGTGCTGGTCGGAGGTGTGGTTGATCACCAGCTCGGTGACGATGCGGATGCCGCGTGCATGCGCCTGCGCCACCAGCTGCTCGAAATCTTCGATGCTGCCGTAGTCCGGATGCACCGCCATGTATTCGGCAATGTCGTAGCCGTCATCGCGGCGTGGGCTGGGGTAGAACGGCAGCAGCCAGATGGTGTCCACGCCGAGTTCGGCGATGTAGTCCAGCTTGGAAATCAGCCCCGGGAAATCGCCGATGCCGTCGTCATTGGAGTCGAAGAACGACTTGACGTGCACCTGGTAGATGATCGCGTCCTTGTACCAGAGCTGGTCGGCGACCACCGCCGACTGTTCTGCGTCGGCTTGTAAAGCGGGAACTGCATTCATGCGACCTCTCCTGCGCGGATGCGCCATAACGCGAACGGTCGCGTTGCCTCTACACGGATGTGCTGGTATTTGCCTTGCCACTCGAAGCGGTGGCCGTCCCACAGATCTTCCACGGCAACGGTGGCGTGATCGGGCAGGCCCAGCTCCCACAACGGGATTTCGATATCCGCGTCCTGGCCCGCCTGCGGGTCCAGGTTGATCGCCACCAGCACCATGCTGCGGCTGCGCGACAGGTAACCGGCGTCCAGGAACTTGCCGAAGTACAGCACCTGGTCGTTGTGCGCCTGATAGAAACGCGTGCCCAGATGCGACTGCAGCTCCGGGTGCATGCGGCGCAGCTGGTTGAAACGGGTGATCTCGTCCACGATGTCGCCGGGCGCACGCTCGGGCCAGGCGCGCAGCTGGAACTTCTCCGAATCCAGGTACTCTTCCTTGCCCGGCGCCAGCGGTGTGGCCTCGCATAGCTCGAAGCCCTGGTACATGCCCCACAGCCCCGACAACGTGGTTGCCAGCGCGGTGCGGATCAGGTGGCCGTTGCGCCCGCTGGTCTGCAGGAACAGCGGATTGATGTCCGGCGTATTGACGAAGAAGTGCGGGCGGAAGCATTCGCGTGGCACGCCCTGGTTCAACTCTTCCACATACTCCTGCAGCTCGTGCTTGTGGTTGCGCCAGGTGAAGTAGGTATACGACTGCGAAAAGCCGCACTTGGCCAGGCGGTACATCATCTTCGGCCGGGTGAAGGCCTCCGACAGGAACACCACGTCCGGCCGGCGCCCGCGGATGTCGGCAATCAGCCACTCCCAGAACGGGAACGGCTTGGTATGCGGGTTGTCCACGCGGAACAGGGCGATGCCTTCATTGACCCAGAACAGCACCGCATCGCGCAGCGTGTTCCACAGGTCCGGTACCGCACCGCTGGCGTAGAAATCGACGTTGACGATGTCCTGGTATTTTTTCGGCGGATTTTCCGCATACGGGATGGAGCCATCCGCACGCCAGGTGAACCAGTCCTTGTGGTCCTTCAACCACGGATGATCCGGCGCGCATTGGATGGCGAAGTCCAACGCCACTTCCAGGCCATGCGCACGCGCGGCCTGGATCAGGCGACGAAACCCGTCCAGCCCACCGAGCTCGGCATGCACCTCGGTGTGGCCGCCATCGGTGGCGCCGATCGCATACGGGCTGCCCGGCTCGCCATCGACCGCGGTGACCGAGTTGTTGCGGCCCTTGCGGTTGTTCAACCCGATCGGATGAATCGGTGGCATGTACAGCACATCGAAGTTCATCGCGCGGATATGCGCCAGCCGCCCGATCACATCGTCGAAGCTGCCGTGCCGCTGCGGGTCACCGCTTTGCGAGCGCGGAAACAGTTCGTACCAGCTGGCAAAATGCGCCGCGCGCCGCTCGGATTCCACCCGGTAGGTCACCGGTGTCTCGGAGCGGAACGGCTTGTCGTCGGCCAGCGCCATCGCCTGCGCGGTGTCCGGCTCCAGCACGATGGCCAACTGCTGCAACGGCTCGCGCTGCGCACCGATGCGGGTGAGGATGGCCTGCAGGCGATCGGCCAACGCACCGCTGCTGCGTGCGTGCGCGGCCTGCACCACCGCCACCGCCTCCTGCACGTCTACCGGCAGCACCGTGTTGGCCGCACGCTTCTTTTCCAGATCCGCATGCAGGGTGGCGAACACATCGCGCCAGCCTTCCACCCGGAATTCGTAGGTGCCGATGCGCTCGAGCGGAAACTCCACGCGCCAGCGATCGTTGCCCAGCGCGCGCATTGGCGCAGTGGACCAGGTCTTGGCATCGGCCGGCCGCCACAGCACCGCGACCGCGATACGGTCGTGCCCGTCGCAGAAGGCATCGGCTTCCACGCAGATGCGGTCGCCCACGGTGCGCTTGACCGGAAAGCGACCGTTGTCGACCGACGGCGTCACCGACTCGATGCACACCCGTGGCCAGGTGGCCGCGGTCTGCGCGCGCGGGCGCATCCGCGGCACTGCCAGCACATGCCGTGCCGGCACGCTGCGATAGACCCGCACTTCGCCAGGCTCCAGTGCGTCGAGCGTTGCGCCGGACAAGGTGCGGCCATCCTCGGCCAGCAGCGCCTCGGCATCGCCCAGCAGTCGCAACAGGTCCGATGCCGGAACCGGCACCACATGCCGGGTGTCGCCATTGATCAATAGCAAGGAGGGCAGACCGCCCAGTGGCTCCACCGCAACGGCGGTCAGGCCGGTGGATTCGCGCAGCAGCGGACGCAGCCGCAGGCCGGCGTGGCTGGTCGGCAGGCCGTCAGACACGCTGATCGGCGGCGGCAAGGTCTCCAGATGCGCCTCGTCGAGCAACCACGCCCCACCCAGGGCACGCGCCAGTTGCCAGTGCTGCTCGGGCGAAGCCGCACGCTTGCCATCGGGCGCGTCGAGCACCGCAACGACCTGCGACGCCAACGCACGCAGCGCCGTGTCTTCATCGAAGAACCAGCTGCCGCGCCCGTCCCACCACGCCAGCGACGAAAACGCCGCATCGAAACCGGCACCGGACAACTGCTGCAGGGCGTCCAGGCCCAGGCCAGGGGTCCACGCTGCAAACACCACCTCCGGTGCCTGCGCATGCACACGTGCGATCAGCTCGCGCCAGCGCTGTGCCGGCACCTGATGCGGCTGCAGCAGCCGAAAGCCGCCCACGCCCTGCCCCACCCACTCCAGCAGGCGCGCGCTCCACCATTCCACCAACGCCGCACCTTCCTGCGCGTAGGCAAAGCGCGCCTCGGCGACCTCCGGCGTGGCACGCGGCTGGCGTGGGTCAGGTACTGCTGTGCTGCGCGCACGAAACCACTGCGGGTTATCGCGCACCACCGCGCTGGCGCCGCCGATTTCATCCAGGCGCACATCGATCAGCAACGTCACACCCGCACGATGCGCTGCCTGCGCCGTCTCGCGCAGACGGCCGTCTAGCGCGTCGGCACCGGCCGCCGGTTCGATCAAGCGCCCCTGCGCATCGCGCGCGAACGGCGCCGCCATCACCACGTAATCGCAGCCCGCCTCGCGGGCCGCACCACAGCGCTGCTCCAGCCCGACAGACGAAGACGCATCGTTGAGAACACAGATCCGCATGGCGCCCCCTCAGCAGACAGCGGCGCGCGAACGCACCGTGACGATGGAAGCCATGCCGCACCCGCCGTGCCGCCGCGTTGCAGCGCCGTACCGATGTAGCGCCGATCCAATATCCGCCTGGATCACGCCGAGCCGCCTCGACCCCTGCCGGATCGACGCCCGACCGACCCTGCTACCTGTGACTGCACTCATGCGCAACTCCGCAACGATTCTTGACCCATGCAGTCAAGCACCTTCGTTGCGAATACCGTGTGTCGGTGGAGTTGACGAAAATCAAACAAGCGCAGCGGTGAAGCAAGGCGGGCGCAAGAGCGAGCAGTGGCTGAGGTCGGGTAAGTCACAGAACGTGGCGCAAGACATGTCTTGGGACATACCTGTTGTGTCATGTGCACGACACCATCAACACAGCGTTTGAACCACGTCGATGCCTTGCGGGTGTCGTCCTGGCCTTGCCGCAGACCCTGGCCAGATATTCAAAGCGGTGGGGGCGCCATCACGGCCGACGTGATCCGGCCCGATCACGTCAAACGCAGCGCAGATCAACAAACACTCCGGGCAGCGCAGCCAGAATTTCAAGCGATTCAATCCGGACGTCAAATGACCGCTGGCGTGCAGAAGGCAAAACAGCTGGACCCAGCGGCTTTATTTGAATAACCGCCTTCATAGCTTAATCAAATGGATCCTCAAACCAGTATTTCTGGAAAACAAGGATCCACCGTAACGAGGCTATATCTTTCATTTCGACAGATTAATTAATCGTGCTCGTATAACGCCCGGCGATAGAAGGTCAGGATTTTTCCTACAGGCAAGCTCTTCCGCCTGCATTAAAATATCGTTAGGGGCGACGCGAAAGCGTCGGTAGGTTGTTATCGAGTCGGGCGGTCATCTGCACATGGATTCAGGCACAAAAGGAAGGGCACGCATGCGTGCCACGTGGTGCATTGCGCTTTTTGCGGGCACGGCAGCCCAGGTTTCTGCGCAACAGATCGCCGATCCCGCCGCGCAGGAATTGTTGCGACAGCAGGAGCGCGAGCGTGTGCTCCGCGAACAGCAGGAGGCGCGGCCGGATGTGCGCCTGGAACGTACCCCGGACGATGGTGTGGAGCGGCTTCCCACCCATGAGTCGCCATGCTTCCGGATCGGGCGCATCGTGCTCGATGGGCAGGATGCGGATGAATTTCGTTGGTCGCTGAAAGCCGCCGATCCCCGGCAAGATCCCGCCACAGGCCGTTGCCTGGGCACCGATGGCATCAACCTGGTGATGAAACGCGTGCAGAACGCGGTCATCGCACGCGGCTATGTGACCACGCGTGTGCTTGCCGCGCCGCAGGATCTCACCGGCGGCACCCTGACGTTGTCGCTGGTCCCCGGACGCGTGCATGTCGCTCGCTTCAGTGACCCGGCGTCCGCACGCGCCGCGATCGCCAATGCCGTGCCTGCACGCAGTGGCGATCTGTTGAACCTGCGCGACATCGAGCAGGGCCTGGAAAACTTCCAGCGTGTGCCGACGGTGGTCGCCGACATTCAGATCGCCCCTGCCCAGGGCCAGGGAACCGGCCCTGGAGAGAGCGATCTGGCCATCTCATGGCAACAGCGGTCACGTGTACGCGCCAACCTGAGCCTGGACGATGCCGGTAGCGATGCCACCGGCAAACTGCAGGCCAACGGTACGCTGTCGCTCGACAATCCGCTGGGCCTCAACGAGTTGTTCTACGTCAGCCTCGGCAAGGGTGTGTTCAACGGTGCCGGCAAGGACACCGATAGCTGGACGGTGCATTACGACGTGCCCTACGACTACTGGCTGTTCGGCGTCACCGCCAGCGCATACGACTACAGCCAGGCGGTGGCCGGCGCGATCGAAACCTATGATTACAGCGGGCGCAGTCGCAATGCCGAAGCGCGCATCGATCGCCTGCTGTTTCGCAATGCCACGATCAAGGTCGGGGCATATGGGCGCGGCTGGTGGCGGCAGTCCACCAGCGCCATCGACGATACCGAGATCGAAGTGCAGCGGCGGCGCACCGCCGGCTGGGAGTTGGGCCTGAATCATCGCCAGTTCCTCGGCAAGGTCACCCTGGACGCGAGCGTCGCCTATCGGCGCGGTACCGGTGCGTTCGATGCATTGCGCGCGCCGGAAGAACTCGCCAACGCCTTCGATCCTTCGATTCCGCTCGAAGGCACCTCGCGCCTGAAGCTGATCGTCGCCGATGCCCAACTGGCGGTGCCGTTCCAGCTTGGTTCGCAACGCCTGCGCTACAGCGCCTCCTGGCGCGCGCAGTGGAACCGCACCCCACTGGCACCACAGGACCGTTTTGCGATCGGTGGGCGCTTTACCGTGCGCGGGTTCGATGGCGAGTTGACGCTCAGCGGCGACCGTGGCTGGTCGCTGCGCAATGACCTCAGCCTGGCGCTCGGCGGCGGGCTCGAAGCGTATCTGGGCGCCGATTACGGGCACATCGGTGGGCAGTCCGCGCGCTTTCAGAGCGGCGACCATCTGGCCGGCATGAGCCTGGGCCTGCGCGGCGGTTGGCAGCACGTGTCGCTGGACGGCTTTGTCGGTTCTGCAGTGGAAAAGCCCGCGAACTTCCCGACCGACTACACCACCTTCGGTTTCAGCCTGTCCTGGCGCTACTGAACATTCCACAAGGATTAGTGACATGAATCGCATCTATCGCCTGGTCTTCAACCGCGCCCTGCGCGTGTGGCAAGTGGCATCGGAATTGGTACGTGCTCCCGGTGGCAGCAAGGGTGCCGCTACCGCGCGTGTGCACAGGCGCACGATGGAGCCGCTGCAGTTTGCGCTGTTATGCGCCCTTGGCCTGGTGAGTATGGTCGACATCGCTCAGGCGCAGTCGGCTGGCCGTATCGTGGCCGATCCAGCTGCGCCAGGCGGCGAACGCCCGACAGTGCTGACCGCTCCCAATGGCGTGCCGATGGTCAACATCACCACGCCGTCGGCAGCGGGCGTCTCGCGTAA
The DNA here is from genome assembly GCF_040182365.1 of Xanthomonas sp. 10-10. NCBI lineage: Bacteria > Pseudomonadati > Pseudomonadota > Gammaproteobacteria > Lysobacterales > Lysobacteraceae > Xanthomonas > Xanthomonas sp. 10-10. The sequence goes on along the minus strand of NZ_CP144460.1, from coordinate 297,010 downwards.
CCGCTACTCGCAGTTCGACGTCGGCCGCGAAGGCGCCATCCTCAACAATGCGCGCGGGCAAACCCAGACCCAGTTAGGCGGCTGGGTGCAGGGCAATCCGTGGCTTGCCACCGGCAGCGCCAGGGTGATTCTCAATGAGGTCAACGGGCCAGCGAGCCGGCTCAACGGGTACGTGGAAGTCGCCGGACCCCGTGCGGAGGTGATCATTGCCAATCCGTCCGGCATCCAGGTCGACGGCGGCGGGTTCCTCAACGCCAGCAGGGTGACGCTGACCACCGGCACGCCCATCCTCTCCGGCGGGGCGCTGGAAGGCTACCGCGTGACCGGCGGCGCCATCCAGGTAGGCGGCGCCGGCCTGGATACCAGCGGCGCGGATTACACCGATCTGATCACCCGCTCGTTGCAGGTCAATGCGGGCATCTGGGCCAATCAGTTGCAGGCCAGCCTGGGCAACAACGTGGTCAGCGCCGATCAAACGCGTGTCGCGCCACAAGCCGCTACCGGTCAGGCACCGACCTTCGCACTGGACGTCGGCGCGCTAGGCGGCATGTTTGCCAACAAGATCTGGCTGGTTGGCAACGAACAGGGAGTCGGTGTGCGCAATGCCGGCAACATCGGCGCACAGGCCGGCGAACTGGTTGTCACGGTGGACGGCCGGCTGGAAAACACCGGTGCATTGCAATCGCGCCAGGACACCCGTATCACCGCCACGGGCGGTATCGCCAATGCAGGCACGTTGAGCGCCACGCGCGAATTGCGCGCCTCTACAGCGGCCGATCTGGACAACAGCGGCGGCGTACTCAATGCGCAACGGCTGCAGATCGATGCAGCTGCATTACGCAACCAGAACGGCACGATCGAGCAGACCGGCGTGCAGGCACTGGCGTTGAATGCCGGTAGTGTGCGTAACCGTGCCAATGGCAGCATCGGTGCAATCGCCGCGGTCGCGCCAAGCGACGGCGCAACGCCCGGCAACGGCAACGGCAACGGCAATCAGAACACCGGCGGCTTTGATGGTGGAAGCGGCGGCACGACGCCTCCCGTCAGCGGGCCGGCACCCGGCGTCGCGCCGCTTGCCGCAGGCGCAGTGACTATCTCCGGCGTGATGGACAACGATGGCGGCCGTATCAACGGCGGCGGCACAGTGTCGCTGTCGGTTGCAAATGGGCTGGACAACAGCGGCGGGCGGCTCGGCGTGTCCGCACTCACTGCGCGCGGCGATCTGGGCAACCGCGCCGGCACGCTCGCCGTCTACGGCGATGCCGACCTGCAGCTTGGTGCGTTGGCCAATGACCAGGGTCGCTTCTCGGTGGCCAATACGCTCGGCCTGGATGCACAGTCGTTGAGCAACCGCGGCGGTGAGCTGCGCCATGCCGGTAGTGGAGCGGCAGCCTGGCAGGTGCGCGGGCTGCTGGATAACCAGGGCGGCGTGCTCTCCAGCAATGCCGCAGCGCTGCAACTCAGCGCGCAAGCAGTGGTCAATGCGCAGGGCCGCATCGAACATGCCGGGACGCAAGGTCTGACGTTGTCGGCGCAGGACTGGTCCGGTGCCGGCGGTAGCATCGCTACACCGGGTGCGCTCACCTGGCGCGCAGGTGCAGTGGATCATCGCAATGCCACGGTGAGTACCACACAGCTGGACTTGCAAGCGACCAGCATCGATAACCGCGGCGGCGCGCTGCTCTCGACCGGCAACCAGCAGGCGGCCTTGCAGGTGCGCGACCGCCTCGACAACGGCGATGGCGGCACCATCGCCGGCAATGGCGATCTACGCATTCGCGCTGGCACGCTAGGCAATGCGGGCGGCCAGATTCAACAGGCCGGCAATGGCATGCTGGCCATCGATGCCACTGCACTGGAGGGTCGCGCAGGACGCCTGATCAGCAATGGTGCGCTGGCAATCAATGGTGGGCGCATCGATCTTGCACAGGGCATCACGTCCGCCCAGCAGATTGGCATCGATGCGGATGCGCTCAGTACCGCGGGCGGTCGTGTGACATCGCTGGGCGATCAAGCGCTACGGCTCACCGTGCGCGATGGCCTGGACAACCGCGATGGCAATCTCGCCAGCAATGCAGGCATTACGATCGCCGCAGGCGCTGTCGATAATCAGCGTGGCGCGCTCCTGGCGGCGGGCAGCGAAGCCGTCACGCTGGTGGTGGGGGGCGCATTGGACAACAGCGCCGGAACCATTTCCGGCAATGGCGCGGTGCAGCTGCAAGCCGGCAGCGTGATCAATCGCGGCGGCACGGTCGTTGCAGCCAATGGCGCTGCATTGCAGGTCAATGCAAGCAACCTGCTGGACAACAGCCAGGGTGGCCGCCTTGCGGCCAGCGGCGATCTCATCGCGCGCGCGTCCACGTTGGATAACCGTGCCGGCGCGATCGAACACGCCGGTACCGGCACCTTGAACGTTGAGGCCAACGCACTCCAGGGCGCAGGCGGCAAATTGCTCAGCCTGGGGGCCCTGCAGCTGGATGGCGGCGACATCGATCTGGGCGCCGGCAGCACCACCCAGGCCGAGCGCATCGTCGTCGATGCCGGCAGCCTCAGCACCGCAGGCGGCCAGCTGAGTGCGACCGGTACCGATACGTTGCGCCTGACCCTCACCGGTGCGCTCAACAACGATGGCGGCACGATCGCCGGCAACGGCGCGTTCGCCGTGCAGGCCGCGGCCCTGTCCAACCGCGGCGGAAGCCTGGTCGCCGCTGGCAGCGCCAGCGGCCGTCTCGACATCAGCGGGCAACTGGACAACGCGAACGGCCGCATTGCCAGCAATGGCAATGCTCTGCACATTGGTGCAAATCAGCTGATCAATCAGGACGGAACGCTCAGCCACTCCGGCAGCGGCAGCCTGGAGATCGCCGTCACACGGCTGGACGGCAGCAAGGGCACCATCGTGACCGGCGGCGCGTTGTCGGTGGCGGCAACCGCGATCGATCACCGTGACGCAACCATCGGCGCAGACAGCGTGCAGCTGCAGGCGCAGACCCTGGACAACCGCGGCGGACGCATTGTCGCCAGTGGCAGCACTGCGAGCGCCCTCCACGCCGATACATTGAACAATGCCGGCGGCACCGTTGCAGGCAATGGCGATTTGTCGCTCACCAGCGATCTGCTGGACAACACACAAGGCACGATCCAGCACGCAGGCAGCGGCCAGCTGCAGATCGACGCACAGACACTTGCCGGTAACGCCGGCAAGCTGATCAGCAACGGCACCTTGCACGTGACCGGCCAGAGCACCGATCTACGCAATGCCACCACCTCTGCTCGCACCATTGCGGTGGACACCGGCAACCTCACCACCGCAGGCGGCCAACTGTCGGCAAGCGGTGACCAACAGCTGCGGCTGAGCATTGGCAACACGCTGGACAACACCGGCGGCACGATCGGCGGCAACGGTGTGCTGGCGCTTGGTGCACAGACGCTCATCAATACCCAAGGGACGCTGCAGGCCGCAGCTACGGGGCAGTCCACGCTGAGCATTGCCCAGGCCTTGCACAACCAGCGGGGCAAGATCCTGCTGGCCGGTGACGGGCGCGTCACCGCGGCAAGCATCGACAACCAGGCCGGTACCTTGCACGCGGCCGGCGGCATGTTGCAGGTGGACGTGGATGGACTGCTCGACAATCGCGCACAGGGCGTGGTGTCCAGTGCAGCCCAACTCGTTCTGGAAGCCGCCACCCTCGACAACGCGGCCGGCAACGTCATCGCCGGCACCGACCTCACGCTCGTTACCGCTAACGCAATCGGCAACAACGGCGGAGCCATCCAGGCGACCAACGCACTGCGCCTGGAATCGGCCGGTCTTTCCAATCGCGCAGGCAACATCATTGGCGGCAGCGCGCTGGTCGACACGCGGGCGCAACTGCTGGACAACGCCGGCGGCACCATCGGCAGCCAGGTCGGCACGCTGGATATCCGCAGCGGCGCGCTCAACAACGCCGGGGGTCGCCTGCAGTCGCAGGCAACCTTGTTGCTGCAGACCAATGGCCAAACGATTACCAATACCGGCTCCGGCGCCAATGGCGGCATTCTCGCCAGCGGCCGCCTGCAAGTGGATGGCGGTGCATTGGATAACCGCGGTGGCGCGGTGTTTGCGCAAGGCGATGCGCGCCTGACGGTGACCAGCGTCGATAACAGCGCCGCCGGCGCCTTGAGCGCCGCGGGCAATTTCGCGCTCACCGGCACCACCATGAATAACGTCGGTGGCCGACTGCAGGCCGGGCAGAACGTCGACCTTGGCTTGAACGGTGCGCTCGACAACCAATCGGGCCTGGTCGCTGCAGGCAGCGTGCTGACCTTGAATGCGTCCACCGTCGATAACCGCAATACGCGCAGCAGTGGCGCACTGGGTCTGCAAGCCAGGCAGTTGCAGCTGCAGGCGCAATCGCTGGACAACCGCCAAGGGCAGGTCATCACCGACGCGGCAGGCAACCTGCAACTGACGTCATCGCTCAACAATGCAGGCGGCCAGATTTCCTCTGGCGGCAGTCTGGACATGCGGGCCGATGCCGTCGCCAACAGCGCCGGCCTGCTGCGGTCGGACGGCAACCAGAGCGTGACCGCGCGCAACCTCAGCGGCGACGGGCAACTGCAGTCGCAGAGCAATCTCACCCTCAGCCTGCGTGAGGGGTTGACCAATACGGGGGAGATGGTCGCCAACGGCACCCTGACCATTCAGACCGATGGCGACCTTTCCAACCAGGGCACCCTGCGCGCCGGCAACCTGGACCTGACCGCGCGCAATGTGGACAACGCCGTCAACGGGCAGATCACCGGCCAGGGCATCACCCACATCGCCACCGGCGGTCAGCTGGTCAACCGCGGCTTGATCGACGGCGCGGTTACCCATCTGCAAGCGGCAACGCTGGACAACGTCGGCACCGGACGCGTCTATGGCGACCACGTCGCGATCGCCGCAGGTACCTTGCAAAACCGTGCCGAGACCATTGCCGGTGTCACCCGTGTGGCCACCGTGGCCGCACGCGAGCGCCTGGACCTGGGTGTCGGTCAACTGACCAATACCGATCGCGGCCTGATCTACAGCGATGGCAATGCCGCCATCGGCGGCGCGCTGGATAGCAATCGCCTCGCCACCGGCACCGCACGTCGGGTCGACAATCTCGGCTCCACCATCGAGGTGGCCGGCGATCTCGATCTGCAAGCCACCACCATCAACAACATCCGCCAGAATGTGGTGGTCACCCAGACCACCACCACGCTGGCCCCGGTGCGCCTGGATCAGCCGACCTGGCGCAACAATGGCGAGAACGACACCTCCAACATCCGCTCGACGAGCAACTATGCCGCGTCCGAGGTGTACTACCTCAACCCGCAAGACATCCTGGAAGACACCCCCTACATCACCCCGGATGGCTATCAGGTGCGCCGCGCGGTCATCCGCGTCACGCCGCAGACCAGCGCCTACTTCTTCGCGCGCGGCGGCATGTATCAGGCCACCGGCGAGCGATCGCGCATGGATCCTCAATCGGGCACGCTGACCATTTATTACACTGGCAGGCAGGACAATCAGGTCAATCCGGACCAGGTGTCAGCGGGCGCGGACGACCCCTTCCGCGAGCTGTCGCAGATTCAGCCCGGCTCACCGGCATTCCGCTACAACAGCGATACCTTGCGCTATTCAAACGCCTACGGCACCTGCACCACCAATTGCGTGCAGCTGTGGGCACAGTTCGCCTACACCGATCCCGACCACATCCTGATGAACCCCCAGGGCACCGGCGGCGGCAGGCTCAGCGACAACGAGCGTTATCGCATGGCGACGCGCACGGTGGTCGAAGACGTGCTGCAACCCGGCGCGGGGCCAGAAGCGGTCATCCATGCCGGCGGCACGATGCGCATCGGTACCGATAGCTTGCGTAATGAATACGCCCGCATTGCCGCAGGCGGCGATCTGTCGATCGCCGGGCTCACTCAGAACGCCGACGTGACCAACCTGGCCTACACGCTGTTCCGCACCCACAGCTTCAGCAACGTCACCACTGCGTACAACGGCACGACCCGCAGCTGGAGCAATCCAGCGATCTCCGAACAGATCGGTCAGATCGGCAGTGCCATCACCAGCGGCGGCACGCTGAGCATCGATGTCGGCGACCTGAGCAACCTCAATCAGGGGCGCGACGCACCCAACGTGCGCGATGGCGCCGCGGTGGCCAACCTCAACATCCGTGGGTCGCAGGCAGCGCCGACCGGCACCGGCATGGGTGGCATTGCTGGCCCGGGGGGCGTGGCCACCAATGCCGCCGACCGTGCGCTGGCTGCGGCAACGCAGGCCGCAGGACAAAGTGGTGCCGGCAGCGTCGGTGGCGTAGGGAGCAGCGGCCCGGTGACGGGCGCACGCGTGGTCGATGCCGCCGGCGGCTCGCCGGACCGCATCGCCATGGGCACGCCCGATACACGCGCCCCGACCGGTAGCCTGTTCACGCTCAGGCCCGCCAGCGGCACCTATCTGGTCGAGACCGACCCGCAGTTCACCGACTACCGCAGCTGGTTGGGCTCGGACTATCTGCTCAACCAGATGGGCTACTCCGCCGATGCGCTGCAAAAACGTCTGGGCGATGGCTACTACGAGCAGAAGCTGGTGCGCGAGCAGATCGGCCAGCTCACCGGCCGGCGTTTTCTCGACGGCTACAAGAGCGACGAAGCGCAGTACCAGGCATTGCTGGATGCCGGCGCCACCGTGGGCAAGGCCTGGAACCTGCGTCCAGGTGTTGCGCTGACCGATGCGCAGATGGCCCAGCTCACCAGCGACATCGTCTGGCTGGTGGAGCAGACGGTCACCCTGCCCGATGGCAGCACCACCACCGCGCTGGTGCCACAGGTCTATCTACGCCTACGCCCTGGCGATCTGGAGTCCGGCGGCGCACTGCTGGCCGGCGCCAATGTCGACGTCAGCCTGACCGGCGGCCTGAAGAACACCGGCACCATCGCCGGCCGCCAGCTGGTGTCCATCGATGCCGGGCGCATCGAGCACCTGGGCGGCAGCATCAGCGGCAACCAGGTGGGGCTGCGCTCGGCCAGCGACATCCGCATCGAAGGCGCCAGCGTCACCGCCGTAGATGCGCTGAGCGTGCAGGCGGTCGGCGATGTCACGGTGGCCTCCACCGTGGAAACCCTGCAAGGCGGCGGCTTCCACCAGTACAGCACCACCCAGCTCGAGCGCGTCGCCGGCCTGTACGTCACCGGCGCCAACGGCAGCGGTGTGCTGTCGGTGGTGGCTGGCCGCGACGTCAACCTGCAGGCTGCGCAGATACGCAACGCCGGCACCGATGGCCTCACCCAACTGGTGGCAGGCAACACCCTCAACGTCGGCACACAGACGCTCTCGCACAGCACCAACACCACCGCCAACGACCGCAACTTCCAGCGCAGCAGCGAGACCACCCACGCCGGCACGACTATCCAGGGCGCCGGCAACGTGGTGCTGGCAGCGGGCAACGATCTGAATCTAACGGCCACGCAGGTGGGCGCAGGCAAGAGCATGGCCTTGCAGGCCGGGCGCGACATCAACAGCGTCGCCGCCGTAGATAGCAGCTCGCAGGAGCGCAGCACCGTCACCAAGAGCAATTCGCTGGCGACATCGAGCTACGACGAGAGCGTACGCGGCACCCAGCTCGGTGCCGGCGACAACATCGTCATGCAGGCCGGCCGCGACCTCACCCTGGCCTCGACCGCGGTCGCCAGCCAGACCGGCGGCATCGCGCTGGCGGCAGGCAACGACATCAAGCTGCTGGCCACGCAGGAGCAGCATGACGCGGTGGTGGATAAGGAAACGCGCAAGAAGAGCACCTTCTCCAATGAGAAGACCACCACGCACGACGAATGGCACGACAGTCTCGCCATCGGTTCCTCGCTGAGCGGCAAGACCGTCAACATGGTCGCGGGCAACGACTTGGCCGTTGTGGGCTCGACGGTGCTTGCTGAGGACAATGTGCGTCTCGCCGCAGGCAACAACGTCACCATCGAATCGGCACAGGACACCAGCAGTGAAGCGCACAGCGTTCGCCAGAAGAAATCAGGGCTGACCGGCGCAAGTGGCGGTGGTGTCGCGAGCGTGGGCTATTCCAAGTCCAGCAGCGATAGCCAGGAGTCCACACGTACCGTCACCCAGGTCGCCTCGTCGGTGGGTTCGACCGAGGGCAATCTGGTGATCAGCGCAGGCAATCAGTTGACCATCGCTGCCTCCGACATCGGTGCCGGTAAGGACGTGACCCTGGCGGCCAGGGACATCGCCCTGCTGGCGCGTCAGGACACAGTCGATCATCAGGCCAGCCAATCAAGCAAGTCCAGCGGCTTCTCGGTGGGCGTGACCTACGACCCGGGCGCGTCGTACCGCAGCGCCCGCGATTCGACCACCAAGAACATGGTCGATACCGGTTCGACCATGAGCAAGATCAGCCGCGATGCCGAAGGCGCCGCAGCCGGTACCATGGCCGCGATCACCCCGGTGGTCATCCAGGCCAGCAGCCATCGCTCCAACGCGTCGCAGACTGAAAGCACCAGCGATGCGCGCGTCAGCCAAATCGCGGCAGGCGGCAACCTCACGCTGCTCGCCAGCGACGGCTCGATCACCAGCCAGGGTACGCAAATGTCCGCGGAGGGCAATGCGCTGCTGCTGGCCAGCAAGGACATCGTGTTCGACGTTGCGCACAACACCCAGTCCAGCGGCAACGCCAGCACTGGCAAAGGCTGGGGCTTCAACAATGCCGCCGGCTTGCCGTACGGCAATTACAACCAGCAAGGCACCGGCAACGGCCAGACCGACACCATCACCGGTACGCAGTTGTCGGTGGGCGGCAACGCCAGCCTGACCACTACGCAGGGCGACATCTCCCTCACTGCAAGCAATATCGCGGCACAGGGCGATGTGAGCATACGTGCGGCCGGCGACCTGACCATCCAGAGCGGGCAGGACCTCCTGGGCAACGCCAACCAGTCCACCAGCAAGGGCATCGGTACGGTGGTCATCTCCGACACCGAGCGTTTTGCCGGCTACAACAAGAAGAACCACACCGACGACAGCGCACAGGTGGCGCAGGTGGCCAGCAACGTCGGCAGCCTGGGCGGCAATGTCAGCCTGACGGCTGGCGGTGCGTACACGCAATCGGCCAGCAATGTGGTTGCTGCCAAAAACGTGGACATCACTGCTGCCTCGATCCAGTTGCTGACCGCCAACACCAGCAGCTCCGCCTCGCAGCAGGACGACGACCTCAAGATCGGCGCGTTCGCGCGCATCAAGTCCCCGCTGATCGATTTGATCAACAACGTGGATGACGCCCGCAAGTCCGATGGGCGGCTCGGCGCGATGCAGGGCATGGCGGCAGCGGCAAATGCCTATCAAACGGCGAAGGCTGTTCAAAGTGGCTCGCTGCTCAGTGTGGAAGCAGGTGTGGGCTTCGCCACCAACGAGAGCAGCTTCAACAGCAGCAGCCAGATATCGCAAGGCTCGACCATCACCGGTGGTGGCAATGTCCGCCTGAAAACCACCGAAGGCGACCTGCATATCGTGCAGGGCAACCTCAAGGCCGGCGACACGCTGAGCCTGGACTCGGCACGCGATCTGGTGCTGGAAGCAGGCAACTCCAGCACTACCGAGCAGAGCAAGGGCAGCAATGCCGGCTTCGAAGTGGGTGTGGGTGCATCGGTGGGCGCGCAGACTGGCGTGTACGCGTACGTGCAGGCGAGTGCAGGCAGCCACAAGTCGAACGTGGACGGCAGCACTTGGCAGAACACCCAGCTGGCCGGCCAGAACATCGTCCTCAAATCAGAGGGCGACACCACACTGCGTGGTGCGGTGGTCAAGGGCGACCGGATCGACGCACAGGTTGGTGGCGACCTCACCATCGAATCGCTGCAAGACAAGCTGGATATCCAGTCCAAGGAAAGCAGCGTCGGTGGCCGGGTGCAGGTCTCAGCGGGTACCGCTTGGGATGCCAGCGGGTACGCAAGCGGCGCCAAGGCCAACGGTAACTATCTGGGTGTGGTCGAGCAATCGGGCCTGTTCGCGGGCAATGGTGGCTATCACGTCACCGCTGGCAACGTGAACCTGATCGGCGGTGCCATCGCCAGCACCAATGCCGGCGCCAGCGAACTGACCGCCGACGCGCTGACGTTCACCGATCTGAAAAATCGGATGGACTACAGCACGGTATCGGCGGCGATCAGTGGTGGTATCGGAAGTACGGGCGAAAGCGCCAAAGATGCCGACGGGAATCCCACCCAGCCCAGCGTCGGCGATCAATTCAAGAATATTGGCCACAACATCGTCAACGGCAACTACGGCGAGGCCGACTACAGCAGCTTCAACCCCGGCATCCCAGTCATCCAAAGCGGCAGCGACACCAGCTATACCCGCGCCACGCTAACTGAAGGCACTATCAAGATCGGCGGCAAGACCACCACGGCAGCAGCGACGGGCATCAACACCGATGCCAGCACGGCACACGAAGCCGTGGCGGCCCTGCCGGACGTGCGCAAGGTCCTGGGCGAGCAGCAGGCGATGGCGGCGGCGACCGGTGCGGTGATGACCACCGCCAAGCAGATTGGCGATGACATTGCTGACGCCGCAGAACGCAAGGCCGACGCGATCGAAGCGAAGTACATCGAAGGCCTGGACACGCAGGACAAGCGAGACGCCTTTAACGCGTTGACCGCCGATCAGCGTCGTGAGGTATTCACGCAAAGCAACCCAGAGTACAGCGCGGCCTCCGAGGCTAAGCAACACTGGGGCATCGGCGGCGACTACAGTCGTGCACTGCAAGCGGTCACCACCGTCGTGGTGGGCGGCGTCTCCGGCCAAAGTGCTGGCCAAGTTGCCACCAACGCATTGGCACCCTACGCCGCACAGCTGATTGGCAAAACCTTCGACCCAAACCACGGCAGCAACCCGAACGCGGTGTTGCAGCTGGTGTCGCATGCGGTGCTTGGTGCGGTGCTTGCCGAAGTCAACGGCGCGTCCGCGGGCGGCGGCGCGCTGGCAGGCGCCGGTGGCGAGCTGGCAGCAAAATACCTGACCCAAACGCTCTACGGCGACGATCCGCGTGCCATCGACCCAGTGACGGGGAAGTTCAATCCGAACCTGCTGCCGGAACAGGACAAGCAGATGCTGGTGGCCTTGTCGCAGGCGGTTGGGGCGATTGCTGGCGGCTTGGCTGGTGGCAGCTTGGCTGATGCCGCTATTAGCGCAAACATCGCTAAAAATGCTGTGGCTAACAATTGGTTATCACGCGAAGAAATCAATGCAGCAGATGTGCTGCGCAGTGCATGCGATAAAGCTGGAGGCAACGTACAGGCCTGTAAAGATGGAATCACAAGAGAAGTAGATGCGATCGATATCGCAAGAGAAAAGGAATGGATCGCTTATCAAAGCTCGGTGGCTCAGGAAATGGGTCAAGACTACATGGCAGGGGCTGGCTGGACCCGCGAGGAGTATAAGGCTGAGCAATTAAGCAGGCAGAGTACCTACTGGACGGGAACGACTATTACAGAAGATCAGGCGATATTTTCTGGGTACGGCCCTGCCCAGGAGTTGGGTTACCTGACTCGCAGCATAGGGAATAGTGCTGTTGATCTTGCCGCATTCTTCGCGCGGCCCGGTATCGATGTGACTGCGGATTTGGCAAAAAGTACCTGGAACGGACTGCTAAACGCGGGCGGCGCACTGAGAAACTATTCGCAAGCGCCGCTACCCGGATTGTATATGCAGTACGGAATCAGTGGGTCATTGACAATGACGACGGAAGAGCGCGCTCGACTCCTCGTTGCCACTGCAGCGAGTTTAGGTTCAGAGGTCGCCATGCTGAAGGTGCTGCGTATGCCCGACGCAGTTCCAGATAGAATTAAACCAGTCGAACCCAAGAAGTTTGAGCTTGCTAAACCTGATGTAAAGCGCGATCCATGGATTTCAACTTGGGACACAGATAGTGAGGCAGGGACACCTCCCGTAGTACGGTCTAATGGCGAAGCGGACGCAACATCTGGAGCGAATTACAGGAAAGACTTGCTTGCAGGGATGTCCAAACCAACCGTAGCTGATTCCAATTTATCGTCGTTGATTGATGATCTGTACCGTGATGGTGCAAAAATAGGGGCTGGAAGTACTGCCGATGCCGTTCGCTATGAAATGAGAACGGGCGAACTGGTTGGAGGAAGATCACATTCACAAAAAGCGCGGGACTATACTAGGGCGCTCCAGCGATGGCTCAAAGAAAACCCTAAGGCCTCTACAGCGGATAAATACTCAGCTATGAAGGTGATTGAAGACATGCAGAACGCACTTAAAGGAGAATAAAGTGGATTTTCATGATTTTTATCAAGATTTTATTGAGAATCTTTCGCCAAGAGACTACTCGTCCAATCTAAAAGAGTGGGGGGAGGATATTCCATGGACGCTGATATTTTCATCACTAGGAAGATATTTTGTGAATGATTTTAATTTGCTGCACGAAAAAAATAGAAATAATATTTTCCATTTAATAAAAGTGGCAATGGAAAAAAAAGGCAGCCTATCCACTTCTGTTGCGACAGGGCTTTTGGAAGAGCTACACAAATCTTCAATGAAAAATAGTGCGCTTGCCAATGAAATACGTGGCCGTCTCGATACGGAATCTTCTCGATACTTGGAAGCTTGGGCAAAGTGGTCAGAATCTTAGAGCAGCTAACAAAACCCAGGAAGAAGCCGTAGGCAGATGATGGAGCATGCAAGCGAGAGCAACGCTCAGTGGAGATCGATGCGGCGTTCAAAGCGGATGGGCAATTTGCCCATGCATGCGAACCAGGCATGCGTGCGTTCGACGACCCAGCGATGACGGCCCAACCGGTCGTTGCGCTCGATCATTTTGCGTGCAGTCCGCGCAATGATGCCGCGCTGCTTGAGGAAGGCGCGACAGCGGTCGATGTCGTAGGCCTTGTCGGCGCGCAATTCGGCGAGGCGTAAGCTCCCCCGATCGGCAGACACCGCATAAGTAGATCTTTCTGGCATCGTTCCCAAGTCAGGAGGTTCCATGCGCACATCGAAGTTCACCGAGACACAGATCATCGCCACGCTCAAGCAGGCTGACGCAGGCGTTCCAGTCAAAGACATCTGTCGCCAAGTCGGCATCAGCACGGCGACCTATTACCAGTGGAAGAGCAAGTACGGCGGCTTGGAGGCGTCCGAGCTGCTGCGGGTCAAGGAGCTCGAGTCCGAGAACGCCAAGCTCAAACGGATGTACGCCGAGTTGGCGCTCGACAACGCGGCAATGAAGGACCTGATCGCAAAAAAACTCTAGGGCCGGCGCGTAAGCGCGAGGCGGTGCGGTTCCTTATCGAGGTCCACGCGCGGCCGTTGCGCCGGTCCTGTGCATGCGTCGGGCTGTCGCGTGCCGCCTGGTACGCACCGCCTCTGGACTGGACGGTGCGCGATGCCGAGCTGATTGCCGAGATCGCGCGTTACGTTGAAGCGCACCCCAGTCGTGGCTTCTGGAAGTGCAGCGACTACCTTCGCAAGCAGCAACCAGGCTGGAATCCCAAACGCACCTATCGCGTTTACAAGGCCATGAAGCTCAACCTACGCCGCGCTGCAAAGCGTCGCCTTCCCAAGCGTGAGCGGGTGCCGCTCTACGTGCCGAGGCTGCCAGACACGGTCTGGTCGGTCGACTTCATGAGCGATGCGCTGGCATGCGGACGACGCTTTCGCACCTTCAACGTGGTGGATGACTTCAATCGCGAGGCGCTGCACATCGAGGTTGACACCTCGATCAACTCGCAACGGCTTGTGCGTGTGTTCGAGCAGATCAAACGCGATCATGGCTTGCCGCAGGTGGTGCGCTCGGACAACGGCCCCGAGTTCCTGGGCGAAGCGTTCACCAGCTGGCTCAAGACGAATGGCGTCGCACTGCAGTACATCCAGCCGGGAAAGCCAAATCAGAATGCCTTCATTGAGCGCTTCAATCGCACGTTCCGCGAGGAAGTGCTCGACCTGAATTTCTTCGCCTGCCTCGACGATGTGCGCGAAGCCGCCCACTGGTGGATGATCGACTACAACGAAGCAAGATCCCATGATTCGCTCGGCGGAATGACCCCGGTCGAGTACCGCAACAAGCACGCCGAAAGCTCTACTTTTGAAGTGCCTGCTTGACGGGGGAGCTTACGGCATGATGCGGTGGTCGATAAGGAAATCCGCAAGAAGGAAGCATTATCCGGCAAGACCGTCACCACCCACGACGAAACCCACGATAGCCTGGCAGTCACCAGTTCGCTCAGTGGCGAGAGCGTGCGTATCGCCGCCGGCAACGACCTGCTCTCCCAAGGCACGCAGATTGTCGGCACCGGTGATGTCGTGCTGGCAGCGGGCAACAACCTGACCCTTGAGACAGCGCAGAGCACGCACAGCGAGGCGCACGACAAAAAGACGGTCAAGACCGGGCTGTTCGGCAGCGGCGGCATCGGTTTCACCATCGGCAAGCAGACGGTCAAGACCGAGGCCGACATCGCCGATGTCAGCCACACCGGCACCACCGTTGGCAGCCTGGAGGGCAACGTCACCCTGGTCGCCGGCAACACACTGGCGATCACCGGCAGCGACGTGATGGCGCTTGCTGCGTCCGCCAGGAACGCGGCCAACCGAGCGAACAGACAAGGGCAGAGTGCGCGATCCAGCGGCGAACATGCAGGTAGCGGCTTCACTTGCCACTGGCAGATGCCTAGGAACCAAATGGCACAGAAAGTATTGCGATGCCCCTGGCGAGCAGGGGTCTGGCGGTAGGCAAAGACTCGGAAGCAGGTGCTTCTCTAGGTCAGCGGGCGATTCCCGTCAAGGTGTGTAGCCCCACTGCGAGATGATCGCTTCCAGGACCGCTTGATTCGGTACGCTCGCACCTGGACATGTCATCAGATATGTCCGGCGTGCCGCCGCCGTAGCCGGCGAGTCGAAGTACGGGTCCCATATCTGGATGGCGTGGAAGGCCGTTATCGGCGCTGCACATTCGGCACTCGGTGCACCGAAACCGGACACGGCGGCCATGCACAGAAACACCGAGCAAGGATCTACCGTCTGGGCGCGCGCAGGGGCGCTCAAGCCAAGGCCTAAAGCCGCAGCCAGTACGAAATTGGCGGCAGTGGTGCGTAGTTTCACGATGAATACCTCCCTGGTAGTGGTTGAAATGACATGTCTGTCTCCGAGCCGCTTACAATGAGCGTGGCTTAGCGGGACAGCCCCGGCACCGCTTGCGATGGTGTCGGCTGGGTCACCTGATTTTCCGTCTTCGCCAGAATGGCGGTGGTGAGGGTATCATGCGGCCCGCGCGGGGTGTGAGAATTCGGCACCGCCGGCTGTCCAACGCGCAGAGTGCTGTGGTAGCCAGTCCAGTGCTAAGGCGCGACGGACAAGCGCCTGCTCAGTTATCGTCCCTGGCTGCGCCACAGCCACGGCGGCCATGCTTATCAATGACCTACCCCGCGATGCGAAAGCTCAGGCGTCGCGACGGCCTGGGATCGTCAGACCGACCGTTTCAAGTTCAACTACTGGGCACATGCGTGATTCTATATGTCACTACAGCGTTTGCCGTTGAATCAGGAATTCCTATGTGGGGCGAGGCCGATTCACCCACTGCCAGAGGCTGATCAAACCGCTCGTATACTCCGGATCGTGCGCGGGCGTGTACTGGAGGTTGTAATGGCGGGAGCGTTGCCGTCATCTGTAACGAAGCGCGTCAGACGAATGGTCTTTCTCCCGCAGCACTCCAACTGCAGCCGCAGCATCCAGATCCATGATCGAGGTGCTATCGAACGACCGATAGAAAATCTTTGCGTTTGTGTAGGGTGGCCGAGCGCCGCAGGCCATGCCTGCACAAGCGGAGAGCATGAGCACCATGGCCAAACGATTGCGCAAAGGCCTCCTCCAGAACCTTACCCGTGATGGGAGCCCTGGGAAGGGGTAAGTTGACTTATTAACTACACCGAGCCCTGCTCTTGGCAAAGGGGACTTGGCTTGAGCGAATGGTTAGACGGGCGGACACTGCTCCAGCACCTGCCGAACCTCAGCGTCGTTCTCGACATTGACAGTAGCTCCCAGGAGCCATGGATAAGACGTGCGGAAAATCGGCGCTTTGTCCGAGGACGGAGCGGCCAAAAAGAAGTAGCGAGGGCCGGACAAAAGATCCTTGCGGAGGTTGTCGACATTGAAAAGACCGCCGCCGAAGCGGTACGTGAGCACCGTCGGCGGATTGGATCCGACCGTCCGGAGCACGCGTTGGACTTCTACTTTTACCTGAACTTCCTCGCACATGGTGAGGTGCTTCCCATCGCCACGGGTAGCACAGCCTGGAACTCCAACCACCTTTAAGCGAGAAGCAACACCAATCAAGACACTTTCAGCGCGGCACACTTTTTCCGAGAAAGGGGCTGCGGGTGGTGGAGTCGTCGCTCGTGCGGGAGCTACGAGTACTACAAAAAGAAGCATACAGATGCGTTTCATTCTCTCTCGACACCTAGGTATGACTTGCCGAAGCGTGAAAAACATCATCTTCAGCAAGATGTTGGCCTTGATCAACCACTAAACCCCTTGAAACGAAGTACCTGACTGTTCTCACTGGAAAGCAGAAGGCATAACTTGCTTTTTAAAGTGGGCCAGACCTCGCCTCTCAGCTTTTTGACTACGGGTTTGTTCGTATGTCAACCACTCCGGGTGGCAGGGCGCTGATAGGGATCCAAGATTGCGGTCTTTCGATGCGAGACGCGGAGATGTCTTATTGCCTATCTCGCTGACTTATAAAATAAGTGAACCTGACCCCATTTCTTTGAGGTTGATTCCTTAAGTGACCCTGCCCCCGTTCTTCGACTTGTTAGGCACTTGCCGGTCAAGCCACATGGTGTAGATGCAGCGCCCCTCCGATGCACGACAGAAGAACACCCACGTTGCCTGCTCCTTCTGCAGAGACCAAACCGAGTAGCCAAGACTTGCTTGCGCCGAGATGTTAGCCAAATACTCAGGGTACGGCACTGCGTCGGGAGGACCTCTGTGCAACCTTTGGAAAAGCTCGCCCGAGTCGACCGAGCGGAAGGAGAATTCGCCCTCCGATTGATTCAGGTCAACATTGTTACTGGTGCGGATATTGAAAGCTGACGCGGGGAGCACGTCGGGCAGCCATCCGCGACCAAAGAGTTGGTCAGCGCGAGCTTCGGCGAGAGTGGCGTAGTTGCTCTCCACAACATCCGATGTGCACGCTGCCAGAATGATGAAGCTCATAAGTGCGAGTAATTTTTTCATGGGCCTAAGGACTGTCGTACCGCCTAAGCACGGCATAAACCGATCCTCGCGAACTCCCTGACAGCAGTCAATTGCTACACGCATTTGAAGCTCATCGATTTTCCAGATATGCACATGCCGCTGCCAACAGGCGTTAGGCCGCATCCGTGTGGGCCCATCCTGTTACGCCTAATCATGCAAGGCATAACGCCCGGCAAACGGAGGCTATGTCGAACTACAAAGTGAACCTGACTCGGTTCTTCCGGCGTGTCAGCGCAGCTGGCCGTTATAGAAGGAATTGCTTTTTTCTCCCCCCCTCTTTTCAGGTGCCAAACGCTCCAAAAAAACATCGATGTCGCTGCCTTGCCGCTTGCAGACCCGGTGTGGCAGACCGGCGATCTGCCACACCCACGCTCACATCGCCTTCTTGATGGCTTCCGCCTTCGCCAGGTGCTGCTCGACGTGCGTCTTGGTCTCGGTCAGGTGCTGCTTGACCGGCTCGGTCGACGCCACCGTCATCATCTGCGTCTGGATCAGCTGCAACGCATCCTTGTGCCCGGCGATCATTGCATCGATGTAGGCCGCCGCGTAGTCGTTGCCGGGCGTCTGCCCCAGCGTAGACAGGTCCTGCTCGCCCTTGCTCTCCAGCTTCTTGACGTCCGGGGTTTCGGCCAGCGTTCCAAGCGCCTTGGTCTTTTCCAGGTTCTCGGTGTGCTCTTTCTCCATCATCTTCGCGTACTCCAGCACCGCGCCGGTGACCTTCTTGTCCTGCGCCTGCTTCGCTGCGGCGATCTCGTGGTTGTTCACCGCCCCGAGCAGGCCCAGGGCGATGTCGTCTCCGGAACTCGCACGCGCCGCGCCTTCCGGCGCCGGGCTGGCCTCGCCAACAGGCGGCGTGGTCGGGGTCGCCGCGCCACCGGTCGGCGTCGGCTCGGTGGACGCGGCAGGCGCTGCGGCCTCCTTGTCGGCATCAGGCTTGCAGCCAGCGAGCGCCAGCGCTGCGACCATGGACAGGACCAACAGTGACTGTTTCATGCTCCACTCCCTCTCGATTGAAGACAGCAGCATCTGCCTGCCCAGGTGAAGAAGGCTCATACACGTCCACTGGGTGAATCAGACACAAGCATGGGATGCGGGACGCATGCGCAACGTCGCACCATGCGCGGCACCACACCGCACGTGGCAGCGCGCGACGATGGGGATCTCTACGCTCCGTGAGGGGGACATTGCTGTCAGTTTTTTTGGAATATAAACCACTTTAGGTGGCAAAGCGTTGATAGAGATCTGAGAGCGCTTCTCCGCAGATGTTGAGCGCGGAACATGGCCATGAGCGTTATCTAGTCGGTTTATCTAAACAAGGCAATCTGACCCCGCCTTTCTTTATTCGCCCTATTTCACCTACCAAATCTCAAAAGCTCCACCTCTAGCGAAAGCTATAAATTTCTCAATAAACCCATCTTCAGAATCAGGGATGGCTACAAAAACACCAATCTCTTCAAATTTCTTAGCAATATCCAATGCTCGCTCAGTGCGATTTGGATCCGATAGATAGCGTCCCAGTGCAGCAGTTAGCTCTCTTGCGTCTGACTCAGCGACAGATTGCCCCGCATTCCAGTCATAATGTGCTCCCCAAGGGTCTGTATTGATCCAGTCAAGAGGGGGCGATGTTCCTTCTGGCTTCCATCCATAAACCGAAGCCAAGTTCAAATAAAACGACCACCCTACCGTTGAGAAATAGAATTCAGTGCCAGCTTTATTTTTAAGGTCTACACCCATATCAATCACTTATCCTACATTGAGCCGACTCCGGCCCGTGGCGTGACGATCCTGTCCGGGCTTACCCGGGCGATTCGAGTAATCCGTGGCCCCCTCCCCTGCGACCGGATCATAGCAATGGACGAGGCCGGGGAGGTGGTGCCTAGACGGTCTTGAGATGGGTCAATGGGAGCCGCACGCTTGCCCTGACCTGCCCTTCCGGTCATTGACCGCATACGCCCACACATCCGTGCTGGCGGGGGTGTGCCATCTGGGGAATGGGGTCTAGGAGATGAGGTCACGTTGACTTCTTAAGTGAACCCGATCCCATATTAATCATCTAAATCCTAGGGCACCGGGAAGTCAGAAATCACTTCCGTTGCAATGCATGAAATGCTCTCAAGCGCAGCCTTGGAAGGCTCTCCGTCGTACTCAGATCGCAACTGAAAATGCTTGGCCCGGATCAGCCTAAATCGATGCTTGTCTGAGCTGCGGATGGATCCAACCAAGCAAAGCACGCTGGAGAGATAACAGAAGAGGCGGGCAATCTTAAATATCTTTCATGCCACATACTAAATAAAACCTAACCTAAGCCGAGTCGCAAAGAGAATTTTATTAAGTTAATCCTCCGGGCATGCTACAAGGATATCTTATCTCCTGTGCTTGCCCATACGTAAAATCGATGTTTGCTTCTGGGTTGAGCGTCAGGATGATGGACTCACTGAGAGGCTGACGATCGAATAACGCCTTCACCGCATCAAGCGCTACCGGAACCTCAAAGTAGTCTTCAGCCCACTCTTTGTAGCCGGAGGGCCCGGACACGAGCAACCACAGCAGCCAATCGGCTCCGTCATCGTCAAGACCGCCGATAACTTTGCTCCAGGCACTGTCCTCTGTCCTACGCCAATAGCAGAACGTGGCGTGCTGCATCGAAAACGCCGGCTCATTGAGAAAAGACGAAAACTCGGCCGGAACTTGTGCTCGGATTTCCGATGGAATCGCGGAGCCGTCAGCAATTTCATGGGCAAAGCCCTTGATGGCTGCGCCAGCCTGGTCCAACAGCAGGAACCACTCATCGCCAGACCCGTTACGCATTGATGCCATTTCCTCTTCCGGTCCCCATGCGCTATTGAAGCTGTAGTAGCGGTAGTCCCACTCTGGGCTAAGGATGGCATCAAGCATGGCGAGTGATTGTGTCACGCGACGCAACTCCGGAATTGGCGGCAAATCGACTAATTCTTGCATAGTGCCTGAACATCCCAGCGGAGGTGTTTTCGGGTTTGATCTGCTACTGAAGCCGGAGCAGGCGGGCCTTTCGGGTGAAGCTGATGCCGTTGCCTCGGTCAGCGAGAAGATTCGTAGATTGCTGTACTCACGATCATCCCGGCGATGCCGGCGGCCGCCATGAAGAATCCCCGCCGGTCCCAAGTGGAACGAAATGGCCGCTTCTTGGGTGCGACAAGAAACGCGCCCCAGCGTATCAATCCACCGGCGCCAAGCGATAAACCAGCGATCAGCATGCAAAGAATGTAGACGATTTTCATGAAGAGCAGGCCGAGTGGGCAACGAGATCAGGCTCGTGTGCCTGCCTCCATTCTTACATGAGCGACGAGGGTGCCTGGCAAGTGGTCGAGGTGTTCCAGCATGAGATGCAAAGCGATGGCAGGATGCTCCATGTCTGCCCTCCTCCGCTCAAGGAACGGTGAGCGCGTATAGCGTGGCGACCGGCGCATGGCGCTTGACACAGCGCGTGCGGGTTCGTGCTGCGCGTGCGACACATCTGGTTAGTCCGCCACGCTGACGACTAGGGAATGAGGGAATGTAGGATATGGGGTCAAGTTGACTTATTAAGTGAACCTGACGCAGTTATTTCGGGTTGCACTCGGCCAGCGACAGCCGCATCGACGGCCAGCGTCACTGCCTTGGATGCGCTGAGCGTGCTTGCGGTCGGCGGTCGGCGGTCGGCGGTCGGCGGTCGGCGATGTCACGATGGCCTCCACCTTGGAAAGGTTGCAAGCCGGCTTCCACCAGTACAACATCTCCATGGCTCATACGATCCCCAGGGAAACGCAGTTCGCGACAGATCTGTGACACTAGAAACATTTCACGAGGCATGGACGGTTGTGGCTATTCCGGTGGCAGCACCATTTGCCATGGCCGAAACGCTTCCACCTTATGTCTGGAACGCAGTTGCAAAACTTGTATCGGGGTCTCTGTGATCATACTTCGCTCAATCTTTATTTTGATCATCCTCCAGGTCTCTGGTTGCGTGATTGGAAACGGACGCATATGCGGACCACAGACACCACTTGTGCTGTGCGATAAGGAGGCGGAGAAGGCCTTATATCACCCTACTCCCCTCAGAGATTATTGGAGAAACACGGAGACTCAGTCCGGCAGCTTAAACAGAGCGTGGATAGAGTGCGGAGGGCAACGTCATCGGTTGTTTCTGCTTCACACCATCAGTTGAACTGATTTTCGTAAGCGTCAACGTGGTGCGGGAATAGCTCGGCGTACAGCGGATATCCAATTCCGAGCGCGGCGACTTCCAGATCTTCTGCTCCAAACTCAGAAGAGCAGTCGGTAATGGAAACGGCCAGGCACTGGATCAGTTGCTTGGTGCTGGCGACTCTGACCGCAAGATTGATACCCGCCACCTCACGCCCTGCGTACTGGGTGATGGCCGGTTGCACAGCGCTATAAGTAGCGATTGGTATGAATCTGCCGAACGCAGCCCCCATGGGCGGGTCTCCCGACTCAAAGGCGGTGTGCCCGATCAGCACGGAGTTTGCGAGGATGTCGAAGCGATGCATATTGCGCAGCCTTACCTCTGTTCTAGGTTTCGCTTTGGGACATCCGGAAATGATGTCAGGTTGACTTCTTAAGTGAGCCCGACCCCGCTCTTCGTTTGACCATGGGCCATACTTTATCGAAGGCAGCTGACATTGAGAATCCTTAGGCCTGCGGCTCATAGCGCCGCTTGAACCAAGCGTCGATGGCAGCTTCGACATTGGGACAGCTTAATTTGGCCGCAGTCACGAGGTCCTCGCCCGTTTGTGGACAGGTGATGCCAAGCTCGGCTTCAAGCCAGGCGCGGAAGTTAGCCGCTGATTCCGGTTCGACTGGCGGCTGGCTCAGGTCATCGAAGCCAAGCTCGTTGTAGCCGATTCCAAACACACGAAGAAACTCACGAAAGTTCTTTGCCAGCACACAATTGTCGCTGCCTTCCGATCCCAGATGAACGATCGGGGCTGAGGTCGCATCCAGGCCGTTGCATAACCAGAAAGCGAGGATCGATCCGTCTGGGCCTGCGCCGAAGTAGGCAAACTGCGATGCCATTGCATCATCGTCGTCGAACCAGGCTCGTACCCCGCCAAAATCGTCTGGCCTTATCTTCATACAGCCGCTGATGGGATAGCCGGTCTTGTCCAGATAGTCGCAAACCATGCGTAACTCCATGGGCAAGACGGTTCCTGCGGGAACGTTTGCGGCAATGCGTTGGAACTTGGTCATCCTAGGTGTCCTTCAGCTGCGTAGCTGCGTGGCAGGATGCTCACCCGACTCCGTCACTGTAGTCAATCTGCAGATCTCCGATCTCCAGATCCGCATTGCTTGCGCGCGCTTATGGTGTCCAACCCAACATCTGGTCAAATGTAGCAGCTACTCCGCAAAACCAGATGCCTGCCAGTCACTTCCGTCTCAAACGCATGCAACGATTCGGGAGGCCGCAGTGCGCGGCGCAGTTCGACAAAACCGAAGTCACGGGCTTGCTCAGGAACACTCAAGTAGTGAACGCGGAAACGGGATCGGGTCGAATTTTTAAGTGAACCTCACCTTGTTATTCCGAAGTCTCCCCAGCCGCGTTTTTATACGTCTCGAGCGTGCAGCCTTCCATGCGTTGGCCTTTCAACACCTCCAAGTGATCGCAGACGATCGTTACCTGCGCGTCCGGCATGACCGGATCCAGCTTCGCCTGCTCTTCCTTGTAGAACGTCGCCAGATAAGACTCGTGCTTCGGGTCCGGCGTCATGAGAATGGCCGGGCCGACAATCTCCTTCGATCCGTCTGCATGGGTCTGTTGCTGTTCCATGACGCTGGTGGCAACACCTGTGAGCCGGAACCGCTTACCGCCGAATCGCTGCTTGAAGTTCCCGTCGGTGAGCCTGGCTTCCAGCAAGCCTTCATATTCGACATCAACGACCGGCATCTTCGCGCGGGCCGCAGGGTCCAGATCATGCATGTGGCTCATATAGCGCATAGCCATCCAACCGAACACGGCGAGGACGATCACGCCAATGAAATGCAGTGTGGACCGCTCCATGCGCGGGGCAGCCCTCGTGTTTTTACCGTGCAACATGCGCATGTAGTCGTCGACACTCATGCCTGGCGGAATGCCGCGTAAGCCTGGTGCCGTGCCGTGACGATCCTGTCCGGGCTCGCCCGGGTGATTCGAGTTGTCCATGGTCCCCTCCCCTGTGACCGGATCATAGCAATGGATGAGGCCGGATAGGTGGCGCCTAGACCGCCTTGAGATGGGTCATTAGGCGCCGCACGCTTTCCCTGCCCTGCCAGTCATTGAACCGACATCTCATACCCCACACGCATCCGCGCCGTTTGTTGGCCAGAAAGGAGTCCTTGCTGAGCTTTGGAGCGTACCGAATGGTCTCGAGCACGTTAATGACGCTGACCGCACGAGGTTTGGCCTTAATCGCTCTGCTTGATAGCCGCGCGAATAGCACGGCTGTAACGATACAGTCGATAGCCTTCTCTTCGCTCAGAACCTCGGGCCACCAGCCGCGTCCGAGTACCCGGTCGGTGATAACGGCAATAGTGACGCCAAACGGATCGTGCAGGGCGTTGACGATGGACAACTCGCAAGGGAGCGGGGGTCAGGTTAAGGGAACCGGGGTGAGGTTGACTTCTTAAGTGAACCTGATCCCATTATTCGGATCTTTCCCAACAACTAACAAGTTCGCAGCAACCAGCCTTCCCGTTCAAAAATTTTCATCACATATGGCAGCGTGTACTTCTGCCAAGGAATGATGGTAGCCATGTCACCTGGGTGAGTGTGTTCGCCCGCATCGAATGCCAGATAGATCTCCAAAGGCAAGTTCGATAGCGCTGGACGAGCGCGGACAGACAGCCAGTTCATTGCTGTGTCGGCTTGGCTGTAACTGAGCTCTCCCATCGCAAAATCTATAGCTACGCATCTGGCGAAAGCATTCTCAAACTCTTGCTTTTCCAATCCATAACGCAGACAGAAAGCGGCCTCTCGTTCTTCTTCAAACGCTTCAGATGCGTCGCCGTTAGTAGATTCTTTTATAAATTTCCTAAGTTCGTCTTCCATTGCATAACACCCTAGATAGACAGCGTCATCACGCGACAGCATCTTTCATCATATACAATTTTATTCGGTGCCACTACCGATTCGACAATGACCTAGCATATCTATCGTCAGCTTGAATTCACTGCTAGTTACCCGTTCTGCCAGGGGTGCTGTAACGATATAGCCGATAGCCATCTTTTTGCTCAAAACCCTCAGGCCACCAGCCGCGTGCCAGTACCCGGTCGGTGATGACGGCCATATTGACGCCAAATGAGTCTTGTAGATCGCTGGAGATGGATAACTTAAACTCCTCCGCAAGACCGGTGAAAGCATCAATGGCTACCAATGCAGAATCGAGATCGACAAACGCCTGCTTACTCATTTTTGATCCTACGTCTAAGTCGGCCAGCCGGAAGATCCGTTTGGCGTGATTGAATTGTCAGGCCTCAAACTGCATCAGCGCGAGTGGGGGCTGGGGCCACGGTAGAAGCTGCCGGCAATAGGAACTGCTCGCCAGCCGGTGAACTTGCCGAGTTGGACATGTTCGAGGACCCCAATCTAGCCAAGGACGGTTCCAGGGCCGTCGTCATCCCATAGGAAGACATGCTTACCCGGCTGCGGATGCGCTGATGCCAGTGCAGAGGGATCGAAGACGTAGAACGCGGTGTCTCCACCTCCGCCCCAGCCCTGAGCGTTGAGGTCAACCCGTACGCGGGGCATCTCTGCGGGTGGCGGGTGTCCTTGCATTGGGGCCTGGTCATCGTTGAAGGGCATGAGCGCCGCGTCATGCGATCCTCGGCGACGCGTTGGGCGCCGTCAATTGCCATCGCTCTTTGTGCCCATCCCCTTGCCACCTTCAACAGCCACGGTGACGACCAGCTCGCCGTTGCGCATGCGGATGTTGAGTTTGCTGCCGATGGTGAAGCCGAGTTGTTCCAGCCAGCGGCCGCGTAGGCGCAGCGTGGGGATGCGTTGGTGGCTGTCGGGGTAGTAGCCGTAGCCGACGGTGCAGTATTGCGGCGCGCGTGGGTGGCCGGCGCGGCGCGGCTTGCTGGGATCGGGGCGGGGTTCGGGGATGGGGGTGCGCTCAAGGTACGGCCGCGGCTTGATCGAAGGGTCGAGCGAGTGCCAGCCGATCTCGGTGGGTGGTGGCACCGTGGCGCGCTTGCGCGCTGGCTTAGGACTGGACGTGGATCGACGCATGGCAAAGCCCTCCTTGACGAACAGGCCCCGCCGCCGGGTGGCGACGGGATGTCGGGAGGTTAGAAACCGCTAACAGTCGGCGGGCGCATTTCCCCGGAGACTAGGGAACGGGGTCAGGTTGACTCATTAAGTGAGCCTGACCCCGTTATTTCTGGAGAAGATCATGAAGGTCTTCCGGCCCAGGCGAGATAATTGTTGTTGAACCATTGCATGTGGCTGTCAGCCTGAACTCAGACTTGGTTGGCTGGTCTTCGATAGTGCGAACACCGTCGATAACGCATAAGACCCCGAACAGGGTTGCATCAGCCGCCATTCGTAATGCAGCGGCAACGTTGGCTTGGTCGGCAGAATCAAGACCACGATACCAAACTGACAAACCAACGAGAGATTGAGCGGGCCTGCGACCCGGCGGGGCTTTGAGAAGTTCCAAGCAATCATGAACGGCGACATCCGCACATTCGGTCTTTAGCGCAGTAACAAAGCTGTGTGGATTCATATCTTTAGCCCTGATGCCTGAATTAAACGGAATCGCGACGCGGCATCAACTGCGATGCTGCGGTTTGCCTCCCTACACCGCTCGCTGCTCCGCGGTATCGTGCACCGCATGGGCATTGAAGATGGTTTTGCTCGGCAGCGTCGGCTTGAGTGAAGAATTAGGCGTCATGCGCACGCTGCCGTATCCGACGAAGAGCGTGTATCAGCACAATAACAAAAGGCACTATCACGAGAAGATAGAACACCTGAAATGTCGGAACGATGAAAAAATTCCAACCGCCGGTGTGGACATCTTTTACGGCCCACCACACGTTTGGTACGACGGAAAGAGCGACAAGAAAACACAACACGATCATCCTCAGCATTGGACCCGCCTTCGATGCCGGTACGAATACCAAATAGATGGCGTATGGAGCTGCTCCAATCAACGCTGTAGTCACAAATGCAGCAAGTGCAGCCCACCAGTTGTCTGTACCAGCAAATACACGCCATTCAATGGTCGTAGCCGTGAATGCGGCAGTGAGAAGCACGCAGCACCATGCAATGACCTTTGACGCCTTATCCAATCGGCTAACTGACCTTTTCATCGCCTTGACTACGAGTGGACCGCAGCAGTGCGGCATGCATGATCCTCACCGACTGATTGACGGCCGTCAATCGCTCCACGCCTCTGTAGCCAATACCCGACCCGCAGCACGGCCACGGCCTTATCGAGATCCGATTTCGGGCTCGCCGATTATTGCCAGGTGCTTCTATGGGTCGCCGCAGCTGTGCTCCATGCAACGGTCAAAGATTTCGCGCACGCATAGGCCGCATCGAAGATGGCTTGCCCGAGCGTGGGCAGCGTCTGCGCCTCCAGGCACTCCGGTTTGCTCATGGCGATGACGTCGCCATGAGCGATGAGGGTGCGTAGCAGGCGGTCGAGCTGGTCGCGTTGGTCCAGCGTGAGATGCAAGACGACGGCGGGGTGCTCCATCTGTGTCCTCCTCTGCGCGGTGAGCGGGGAGCGCGCACGGTGCGGCGATTGGCGCGTTGCGCTCGGCGCGGGGCGTGCGGGTGCGTGCTGCGCGTACGCGGCGCACCTGGTTAGTCCGTAGGTGCGACGCTGACGACCAGCTCGCCATCGCGCAGGCGGATGTGGAGCTTGCTGCCGATGGTGAAGCCCAGTTGTTCCAGCCAGCGGCCGCGTAGGCGCAGCGTGGGGATGCGTTGGTCGCTGGCGGGGTAGTAGCCGTAGCCGACGGTGCAGTGGTGCGGGGCACGCGGGTGGCCGGGGCGTGGGGGGCGGGCTTCGGTGCGGGGTTGGGGGATGGGGGTGCGTTCGACATAGGGCCGCGGCTTGATCGAGGGGTCGAGCGAGTGCCAGCCGATCTCGCGAGGCGGCGGCTCAGTGGCGCGCTTGCGCGCTGGCTTGGGACTAGACGTGGATCGACGCATGGCAAAGCCCTCCTTGACGAACAGGCCCGCCGCCGGGTGGCGACGGGATGTCGGGAGGTTAGAAACCGCACGTAGCCGGCGGGCGTATTTCCCCGAAGGGTGTTGTATTAGCCGCCCTCCCGACGCAAGCATTGCGTCGGTTGCACCTGCAAGATGCTGCAGGCACAAAAAACCCACCGGTTTGACGGAGGTGGGTACCGCTACGTGAGGAGTTTCTACGCTCCTTGTGGTAGAGATTGCTGCGGGTTTGTTGGGATGTCAAGTGCTTGGATGACCGAGCACTGATAAAGATCTGAGAGTGCGCCCTCCTGGTGCGACACGCGGGAAATATCTTGTAGTACTCATCTGGCCGATTTATCTCAGGAAGTGAAGCTGACCCCGCTTTGACGCCGTTTTGAACCTCACCCAGTTTTCTTGGCTGGAATGCTTACGTACACTGCCTAAAACTGTGCAATCGCAGATGACGCCCGTACTGTAAAATTGGGGATACCTAGAAACTGACCCAATTCTTTGTTGTTGAAAATTTTTTCTCGACTGATCGGTTTTGAACTAGATAACAATTCTCAAATATCGTGATTTTTTCACGCTTGACCAAATGTGAGGAAGAGGAAGTGAAGAATAGCTTTCCCGGTTATTACAGGCCTACAGAGGAAGAGTTTTCGGCTCTTTGGAAAAATGGGCTGGTTGTTCTGGATACTAATGTGCTCCTTGATCTTTACAGGCTTCCAGCTGGCTCAAGTAAAGAAGTGATGAGTCTTTTTCGCCTACTGAAAGGACGATTGTGGATTCCTCATCAGGTTGGTCTTGAATTTCATCGCAATCGGCTTTCAGTCATAGCTAGGGCTCACAAGGATGCCCAGGAGCTTTTTAGGGAACTCGGCAAGAGGTTTGGCGACTACAGGAGTAAAATCGACGAGCTTCAGCTTGGTAAAAGAGGGGTGGACGAGATCGATGCTTTATTACTCGAAATGGAGTCAGCATCTAAGAAGATAGAAGAGCGCTCTAAAACCGCAGTGGCCGAGCAACTCAATCCAAATGGTCAGGATTCAATACTGGAGGCACTCGAGGAAGTGCTAAAAAATTGTGTTGGTCCCGCGCCGTCTGGCCAGAGTGAAATAGAAGAAGTATACAAAAACGCAGCCGCCCGATTTTCTGTGAAAATGGGACCAGGATACATGGATGACGATAAGGACAAAGGTCTAGATCCTAAATTTATGTCTGGCGGACTAGTATTTGAAAGACGTTACAGCGACTATCTTTTGTGGACGCAAATAATTAGCCATGTTGCAGAATATAAGATAAAAAGCATTATTTTTGTGACTTCCGATGAAAAGGAAGATTGGTGGACAAAAGTTTCAGGTGGGTTTCAGGCTGGGCCTCTCCCAGAGCTGCGTGAGGAAATGAGGGCGCAGGGTGGAGTGGAAATTTTTTGGATGTATACCTTAAAAGACTTTCTTAAGAGATCTGTAGATCAACTGCATTCTAAGGTTTCGCAATTGGCATTATCTGATGTGGCGTCGGTGGATGAGCAGGCCCGTTCCTCAATCTCCAGGAGGCAGCAGTACAATGTCGAACAGCATCCTAATAATCAAGATGTAGCTGTGTTGCGTGCAATGGCGTTCCTTAATTACAGTACGATCGGGATGTATCGACGTTGTCAGCTCGCAGTAAGTGCTGAAAAGAAACCAGGATTTGCCATTTTTGTCAGTATTGATGTGCTAATGGTAGAGCGTGAATTCATAGAAAATATTATTATTCCGGCCATTGATCAATTCCGTAAGCGCGGCAGAGTCATTTCCGAGATATATATTGTCGCGACAGATCCTCAGTACTTGGACGTGGAAAATTTACTGCACAATTCGCTGCAATCTTTTTCTTTAAATGATAAATCGAGTGATGCATTGGATTTCGTTGATCTGATATTCTTTTGGGACGCTTTGGGTGAGCCGGTTCTCAATCGCCATTTCATAACTCCGTTCTAACATTCTCGATCGTCTCACGCCTTTGAAGAAATTTGATATTGAATTTATAAATTAGGATCAATTTGCAGTATTCTCAAAGAACTGATCTAGTAGCTGACTGTATGCGTAACGCTTGCAATCAGTTAACTCTGCGAGTCAAATTCCGGTTTGACTCCCTGTAGATTTACAGCTTGCTTTAGAGAGATGTCGGCAAGCTTGATTGCGAAAATGTACTCTGGAGATAACGAGGTCAGGTTGATTTCTTAAGTGAACTTGACCCAGTTCTTCAGCCGACCCAGACCGCGAACTCGGCTCGGCTAAAATCCACTCGCGGGCGTGGAAAGAAGGGGTCAGGTTGGCTTATAAGTTAGAATGACCCCGTTCTCACCCGCTCCTTGCGGTAGAGATTGCTGCGGGTCAACTGCGTTGCGTGGAAACGCGATGATTCAAAGCTAATAACGTCGTCGACAGCGAGCTCACCGAAGTGGCGGCAACCGACTTATTTGCTCCGCAACCGCCTAACGCTTGAATTAAGCCGAGCCGCGAAGCGGCTTCAGCTTGAATGAATTGTTAGAGTGCATTCCTGTCGAATGCTCTTGGTGCAATAAGGTTCAGATGAGATCGGTCCAGGGCCTTCATACGTGGCATGTTGTCGAGAAGTGAAAACTCAACA
Organism: Xanthomonas sp. 10-10; assembly: GCF_040182365.1. NCBI lineage: Bacteria > Pseudomonadati > Pseudomonadota > Gammaproteobacteria > Lysobacterales > Lysobacteraceae > Xanthomonas > Xanthomonas sp. 10-10. The sequence goes on along the minus strand of NZ_CP144460.1, from coordinate 266,909 downwards.
ACTAGGGGTGTAAAGTTTCCCCCGTTTTCAGAGATGCAGTTATAGAAGAGCAGAAGCAACTCTTGATCGGAAAGTTGTGCCCGAATGAGGCGAATGTATGGACCGCCCTCCTGACCCTCGTCTTTAATGAAGCGAACGATGCTATAGAGGTAACGATAGTAGTGTCCTAGCTCGCTCTGATGTGTGTTCCAGAATTCTGTATAAGCAGCTGACAGCGGCTTCTTGGCTAGTTTGCTTTCGTTATACCGGGCTTCTCGCGCGCGAAAGATCTTGTTGAATCTGGTGTAGAAGACGCTGAAGCAGTCTCGGCCTTGATTCCTGTCACCCTTGTCATTGAGTAGATCAATTGAGTTGACTATTGAATTGTGGATCGAAAGCATCTGAAAGAACGTAGCCTCAAAGTTCTGCTTCTTGCGACTTTCGTTCTGTGCAGAAAGTGCGTCAGCTGATCGCTTTAGCTCTTTTCGTGTTTCCCTCAACTCGGTCTGCTGAAGGATGATGGTTATGAGCAGCCCTGTGAATGTAAGGAATGTCAAAATAGGGTTAGCAACTCCCCCAAAGAAGTCGCCCCACTCATTTGGCGTAAGGTCGCGAATCCGGAACAAGCCGATCCCAAGAACGACTAATAGAACCAGAATGGCTGAACAAAACAGATAGAACAGATGTCGATAGGAGCCTTGCCGTCGCGGTGACAACAGTGAAATGAAGGCTTTGTATGCTTTCGCGACAATCTTCATATGCGCCCTAACGCTCGAGTTAAGCCGAGTTGCGAAGCAACTTCGGCTTGAATGTATTTTTTGCTGCCAAAGCGCTGAACAAGCCGTGGCGGAGGCTTGAGCCCAGCAGCGCCGACGGATACTGTGTAATCCAGCGACTTACTCCGCGATACAACTTGAAGGAGCATCTCCTGAGCCTTGACATAAGGCTGCTTGAGAAACTGCGCCAAATTTTCAATGATATTATTTTCGCTGAGATGAACCTGAGTAAGTGTCTCAGATCGAAGGCGGCGCTCGTCTATGCGCTGATTGTCATCAAATAGTTTTAAGTGAAAAAGAATTGCTACACTTCCCCTTTCAAGCGCAGCCTTGAACTGCTCTGGGCCGATAGTGTCTCCGCTGCCAGACTCATACTGAAGGTAGACACTAGATTGTCCTTTACGTAGATCTTGATGCACGTGGGTATCTCCTTTTCCAACTAATTCCTAGGTAAGCCGAACCGCTAAGCAACGTCGGCTTGAACGAATTGTTAGGCGCGTAGAGCGGCACCCGACGGACTCTAACTAGAAGAATCTCTCCAGCTTGTAGCCGCAGGCAGCGAGCTCTTTAGACACTTCGCTTTTCCAAGCGCCGTTAGCGTCCAGGCCGACATAGACGACACCGCTGATGTCATTTGGTGTTTCGATCTCACCTTTGACTAGTGCACATACGTTTTCTCGACCGAGCTTTGCCATCAAATAACCGTGTTCGAAAACGACGTTCTGTCGCGCACGACTCTTCGGAGCAAACTTGCCCTCGTGCACTCCGCGTCCAAGATCGCAAGGCGTGTAAAGAATCAACGCAAAATCAGCCTCGTTTGCGTACCTTTCGATCTTTTCAATGATTGTCATGCCCGCACTCGCTTGCTCGTGAAGAATAATCGACTGCAGCCCGACTCTTTCAATGAATCTTGCGACCTCCTGCTTTGTCTCATTGTCGCGGCCATGAACGATGAAGACTTTGCGCTTGTTCCTTGTGGTAACAGGTCTTTCTCCATCGGGTAGTTCAGTCACTACCCTCAACGCTGGCCTGCCGAACTCCAGCTGGTCTAACAGCGCAGTGAATTCCTCAGAAAGATAGGTGCGACGTTCAGCATAGGTACCATACTTCGACTTAATAAACCCCCAGAACGATGCGAGATTGCGATTCGTCAGTACGAAAGCTGGCATCAACGGAGCCACCTCGGGATCTGCGAGAAGCTCCTTCCGAAGATTCTCGTACTCTGCCGAATCTGCAGAGCCTCCAGTCGCATGAGCAACAAGCAAATTGACCAGATAGTTGGCCTTGTCGAATCTGGTTTCTAGAAACTTTATGCTCATGGGATAAATTTCGTCGAAGGCGCGAAACGCTTGAGTTAGGCCGGACTGCAGCGCGGCACGGTGTGCTGGTATACGTCACGATTCAACCCAAGCCGCGAAGCGGTCTCGGCTTGAAGAATTTTTTGGATCTCACTTGGCGTGGTTGATCGGGCCTTAAGGCAAGTAGACTGGAAGCTCAAGCACCTGGGTGCTTTTTCTCTAAATCTTGCAACTTGTACTTAATCTCAGATTTGGCATTTGACACCGCGGACGTCCAAGTCTTGATCACGCGTGAATAATTGATTGCTGGCTTCAAGGCTTGTGCGGCATGCCTCACCGCGTATTCGAAGAAGAAACGCTCCGCATCGCTCATGCTGCGCTTCACGCCGCTAATGGTCCCGTGCGCGGAATCACGTTTAAGTTGTCTCTTAAGTTCTGCGTAGCCATTGATGCAGAGATGGTCCTCTTGCCGCGTCCGCTTCTGACGTCTCAGGAGCGACAACAGTTCGGCGCATGCCTCGTCGTAGCGACGGAGCTCAGTGGCGACGTCTAGGATGCTGGGATCATTGCTCGGCAGAGAGTTCATTTGGTGTATTCGAAGAGGTTCGCGGGCAATTACCATAATTGTGCTGTGCGGCCTAACACCTGATTTAAACCGCGCCGCGAAGTGGTGTCGGCTTGGACGAAGTGTTAGACCTCAGTCCTCGCCGCGTCCGGGCGGCCGCCCGAGGGCCTGCCGAAGCTTCGCGATCCCTTCTCCAAGCGGAGGCAACTTCACTTTCAAAGGGCCAGCTTTGAGCTCACCACCGGAGATGATTACCGCCACCGCCAAGGCGACAAACACTCCGGAGAAGATAATTGTGAGTGGATTCTCACGTCGGATGTCCACGATCTTAAGGTTGCCTTCCCCTAAATCGATCCGAGCAAAATGGGCTATCTGCTTCCAGTCCGATCCATTTACATTGCTTCTCAGCCAATCGGTATTCTCATATTCAAATTGAGGCGTCATAACTGAGCCGGGAGCGTGCAAAATAGCAGCTGCATATGCAGCGCGGAAATTGTAGAAAAATTCATTGAGCAGCCTTACATCTATGCCGCCGCCATCCGTCTCAATAATGACCTCGAAGCGCTCCTCGTTTTTCACTCTAACTCCTACACATTTGTGATTAAGGCCAAAACCTGAGTTAAGCCATGCCGCGAAGTGGCTTCGGCTTGAATGAATTGCTAGGACACACCCAAAGCCCAGCAGTTAGCACTGATAGCGGTCACGGATGTGATCGTTGTAGTAACGGCCTTTTGACCCCGCATTGCGAAACGCCTGAAATACGTGCGAGGGCACATCGCAGAAGTCGTATGTGTGGCCCTGCACGAATTGAATTTTCATACGCATGCTAGCCGGGTCGTAGCCAATAGCGCTGATGGCTGACGAGGTGACGCGAATCATATCCATCGATTTTCCTAGCGCTTGAATTGAGTGGCACCACGTCGCGGCTGCTGTTCGAATCAACTGTCAGTACTAAGCTTCGTCATCTTGCGATGGCGAGCCAGCAGCATGCGGAGTATTAGGAGTGCAGGAAATGCAAGGACAGCGACTCGCAGCTGAAGCGTCGGCGTGACGCCTTCTTTCGGCCAGAAGGAAAGCCAGATCGCCAATGCCGCGAGACAAGACAATGTCAGCATCAGCAATCGCTTGGCGACGCGTAAGGAAAACGGCATTGCCAGCGCGGGAGCGGCCATCACCAGAAATCCAATGCCGCTGATCAATGTGCCCGTCTGTCCTTCACGTACCTGGCCTGCTGCAACCAGCGCCACTAGCAGGGCGCCTGTCGCCGCGAGCATGACGCCGGCGAGGCCGGCGAGCAGCTTCAGGAGTTTTTGATAGCGCATTCTTCGCGTCCTAGTTCTTGCATTACGCAGCACTTCCGAGTGGCGTTGGCTTGAGGCCTGCTAGGACTTGTGACGCCGATAGTGGTTGTTGGTACTTGTGCTGCGGTAGCTGCCACCTTTGTGCGAGGCGCCGTGGCCTGCGCTGTAGTGGCCGCCGTGACTGGTGGTGTGGTGCGTGCCGGCGGCCCTGACGCGCGCTTGCGCGGATGCGGTAAACAAACCGATTGCGACCACACTCAGTGCCACGATGCTCCATGCCTTGCTCAACATTGTTTCTTCCCCCTGAAGAAATGTGTGGCTTTGCGGCTGCATTACATACTGCGTTACTTGATCCTCGCCGAGTTTTTGGGTTGCGTCAATGCGCTTGCGCGGTTGATTGCTGGGTTTATCGGGTTTGCCCTCATCCGCCCTTCGGGCACCTTCTCCCGCGTGCGGGAGAAGGGATTGGTGTGTTGGGTTATTGGCTGTTTTTTGCGGTTGCCGGCTTGGCTGGGGTGGGTAGAGCTAGATTATTGTTGAGGTCGGTAATCTCTGGGGTGTTGCTTTCGGTCACCACACGCAATTGCGCGGTTTTTAGATTTGCCGCGTTGGTTAGTGGCAGGCGTACCTGCGTGGTGATTGGCTGCAGATCGCGTGGTGCCGCGAGTGCCGGAAACGCGCCCCGCGCCAACTCCTTCCCACGCGCATCCTCCAGCACCACAAACCCGGCCGGTGCGTCGGCATGACCGAGGCTATGCACGGTCACCTCGATGGCGTCCGCGGTCACGCGCACATCGCCGTGGCCAATGCCCAGGTCCGGGCGTAGTTCGACAGGGGTGGTGGCTGCAATGCGTTCGAGCTGCAGGACGGTGGTGCGGCCTGCGGGGAAGTCGATGTCGATGGAAGCGCTTTTTTCGAAAGCGGCCTCTTGTTTTTTGGTGTTGCTGTCGAGCTTGCCGTCATTGGCTTTGCTCACGCCTTGGGTGATGCGCCATTGGCCGGGGGCGACGTTCCAGCCGGTCATGCTGGCGCGCTGCGCCTTGTTGGAGGTGTTGTAGGCGATGACGGTGAAGCGGTCTTGCCGGGGTGCGGGGATGGCGATGGCGACCTGGGTTGCGGCCTCTGGGTCGGCGAAGCGCCAGCTCACGGTGTGGCCGGGATAGGTTTGGTTGCGCTTGAGGGCCACGCCGCCAAGGCGTGCGCGCTGCAGGTTGACCGTGGGGGATTCCACGCGGTCGCTCCACCAGTGGCCTTCGGTGTTCATGTAGAAGTTCTGCAGTTTCTCTCTTGCCTCGCTGCGGTAAATGGCGGCGAGATACTCGAGGTTGCCGGTTTGCTCCCAGGCCACGTGGTGCGGGAAGTCCGGGGCGCTGCCGTCGTCCTTGTTGGCGGCGTCGATGAGCTTGCCGCTCCAGTCGCTGCGCTTGCCCATGACGTCGAGGAAGTTTTCGTTGAGCAGGGAGAGGCCGTTGGGGCCGCTGTTGGCGACGCGGTAGTCGATGGGCTTGAGATAGCGCTGCTCGCCGGTGAAGCGGTAGGCGGCCCAGAAGGTGTGCAAGGTGTCGGCGCCGCCGCTGCCTTCGAACAGTTCGCCGCCGCGGGTTTTGCCGGTTTGCCAGTTGATCTCGTTGGGCAGCGCCCAGTTGCCCTTGGCGTTGGTGTAGGCATGGGCGAGATAGCCGTCTGCCAGGCCGGTGACGATGCGGCGGCTGTTGGGGTCGGCGTTATAGCCGCCCAGCAGGATGGCCGGGTGCACGATGGGGAAGGAGTACGGCTTTTGCCATTGCCAGTTGGGCTCGCGGTAGACCTTGCGGCCGCCGAACCAGTTGCTGGCAAACAGCAGGTGGCCTTGCGGGTTGACCTGGATGATGGTGTCGAAGGCTTTCACCGTTTGCATCAGGCGCTCGACGGTGCGCGGGTCGCCCCAGTTGAGGTACAGCAGGGCGCTGTTGAGGTTGATGCCCTCCTCATACGAGTGCAGCTCGTCGGTTTCGATGGTGGACAGGCCGTTGGTGAACATGCCGTTGCGGTAGTTGGCCTCGGACAGCGCCAGCATGGAGGCGTTGAGCATGTCCGGGTCCACGCCCATCAGCGCGACGCCGGGCCATTGCTGCACCAGGTCCGAGTCGTCGGAGATGCCGCCGCCGAAATCGCCGTAGGCCACCTGGCGCTGCTCGATCCACCAGCGGATGTAGCGGCGGGTGGCGCTGAGGTCTTGCAGCTGCCAGAACGCCCAGGCGGGCACGCCCTTGGGCACGGTGGGCAGGTCCACGGGCAACGTGCCCTGGTTGGCGTAGCTGATGTCGTTCCAGTACTGGCGGCCGAGGGCGTGGTCCGGGTCGACGCGCAGCAGGTCGGTGATGTCGGCATCCAGCCGCTTGTAGAGCAGCTGGCGCTTGGAGGTGGTGTGCTCTTCCACCAGAAAGCCCCAGTTGTCCTTGACCTGGTTGAAGCGGTCGGCCACGTGCTCTTTGATGGCCTCATTGCGCGGCTTGAACACCAGTTGCAGCTGGGTGCCGTCGAGCGCGTTGGCATCGAAGCCGGGCGCGGCGGCGGCGATGCTGAGCATCAGGCTGTCGTTGCTGAGGATTCTGTCGCGCAGGTCCAGCCATAGCGTGCGGGCCTGCCCGGGGGCGACGGCGACCGAAACGTCGATCATGTCGCGCGCGGGCCAGATGGGGTCCTTGATGCGGATGTTGAGCGGGATGCTGCCGTTGTGGGTGGCCGGCAGGTTGAGCGCAGGCAAAGTGATGGCGATGCCGTCCAGGCCGTCGTGCATGTTCTCCCAGCCGTAGGACCAGCTGCGCATCAGCGCCTGGTCCGGCGGCGGGTTGCCCAGGCTGGACGGCACCAGGATGTGCACGATGGGCTGCTGCGCGCTTGCTGCGGCCTTGTCGCTGGGGCGCTTGCGCGCCGGCGCCTTGGTGGGCAGGGCGACCACGGTCTGGCGCTCGCCCGGCGGGTAGCGGCCGGCGATGACATCGCGCAGGGGGGCGAGGTTGTCGTAGTCGGGCTGGATGTCGCTGCGCACGGTGTAGCTGAGTTGCGCGCTGCCTTTGGGCACCTCGCCGGGCTGCACGTTGTAGGCCCAGATTTCCTGGATGGGGGTTTCCTGCGCGGTGTTGGCAAAGCGCAGCGTGCCGCCGCGGCGCTCGGGGAACTGGTCCACGCTGCGCACTACGCCTTGCTTGCGGTCGAACAGCGGCTGTGCCTGCGCGGTGGTGGCATCGCCGGCAGCGGGCGCGGTGTAGCTGGCCTGGCCATAGGCGGCGCCGCGCAGCTCGATGCGGTTGACCGGCTCGTCCGGCAGGGTGAGGTCCAGCGCCTTGCCGCCTTCGACGTAGGTGTTCCAGTCCGGCAGCTGGAAGTAGTCGTTACGCCCCGGCAGGCGCGAGCGGTTGTAGACGCCGGGCCAGGTGGTCTCGGCAATGCCGTCGGTGGCCTTCCACATCCATTGCTTGAGGTCGCGTGCGTCGGTGAATTCCACCTTGCGGATGCGGGTGACCGGTGCGGTGAGTGCGGGCGGTGCGTGGCCGTTGTCCCAGCCGTAGCGGTGCAGGAAGGCGGCGTGTTGCGCGTCGCCGCTGGGTGCTTCAGCGGTGGTGGGCTCCTGCAGGCGGGCGAGTGCGGCGGCGCCGCTGGCGTCGAGCATGCGGTCGTAGATGCGGATCTCGTCGAAGTCGCTGCCGCGCAGGAAGTTGTAGCGGCTCTGCACCTGGTGCGGCGACATCACGCGGCCGGCCAGGCCGAACTGGTCCAGCGCGGCGTCGAAGTCGAGCGCGCCGCCGTTGGTGCAGGGCGCACCGCAGTCCACGCGGGCGGCTTCCTTGCCATCGACATACAGGCGCACGCCGCGGGTTTCGTCCCAGGCGAAGGCAATGTGGGTCCACGCGCTGGCAGTGGGGTTCTTGTCGAGCTTGAACGAGACACGGGTGCGCGCGAGGTTGGCGTCGGTGACGAAGGCATCGAAGCCGTGGCCGTTCCAGTCGATGCGCAGCCAGGCCATGTCCCAGCTGGTGTGGTCGGCGTAGCCGACGCGGAAGATCACGAATGGCGCCTCGCCCACCGGGTAGCGCGAACGCCAGAAGAAGCCCAGCGTGCCGCGCTGGGTGTAGAGGTTGCCGGGCGCATTCCACGACAGCACGCCGTCGTCGGCCCATTCGATGGCGTTGCCGCGCTTGCCGGTGGGCACCAGGGCGATCTTGTCGCGGAAGTTGGGCACGCCGTCGCCGCGGGCGACATCGGCCTGCAGGTCGCGGTCGGCCGAGACCCGGAACAGCAACTCCGGTGCCGTGGGGGTGGCCGCACTTGCCGGCAGCGCGATCAGACACAACAAACCCATCCAAACCTTCAGCACACGCACCTCGTCTGGTTCAAAACCATTCTTCAAAACCACTGCCGCACCGCACAGGCGGCAGCCACTGCAACCTGCCACCGCAACGCAGCACGCGGCGCACGCTTGGCGGCGGGCACGCGGGCCGGCACGTACGAGCGTACATGCCGTGCCTGCGTGCTGCGCGCGCCAGCATGCGCCGCGTGCGGTGGTGCGATGGCTGCGTCCACTACAGCCCGTTTGCGGCCTTCCACTTGGGAATGTCGTCCTTCAACAACTTGTCCGGCCAGGTGCCGTGCCAGGCATAACCCACGCGGCGCTCGTTGGGCACCTGCATGTAGTCGGTCAGGGCCTTGCCGTCGCGGTTGGCATACAAGGGGCGTTGATTCTGCAGGTCGTAGAAGCGTGCCCACAGCGAGGCGCCCGGTTGCGCGACGAGGATCACGTCCTTGCCGGTTTCCTGGGTGGGGTCGTCGATCTTCTTGGTGGCCAGGTCGCGCATGCGGTGGGTGTCGAACCAGACACCGGCCGCCTGCACGGCGGTCTTGATCTTGGCCGACGGGTTGGGCTGGCGCATCAGGAAGCGCACGATGCTGACCGACTCGCTGGAGGCCAGCGACGCGAGCTCGTACGCGCGCGCCTTGGCCGGCTTGAGCGTGACCTCGTCGTATTGCGCGCCCCAGATGGTGAGCGTGCCGCCGATCTTGACCTGGGTGGCGAGCACGCATTCCAGCCCCTTGGCCACCGCCTGGGTGGACTTGGCGCCGTGGCTGCCACGCAGCTGCGCGCCGGCGTCGCCCTTGCCCTCGCCGATGTCCTGCAGCAGGTTGAGCACGCGCACCATGGCGTCGTCGTTGTAGGTGATCTGGTGGTGGTAGGACGACAGGTCCGGGTAGAACTGCGGCCAGCCGCCGTTGGCGTACTGCGCCTTGAGCAGGTAGTCCACGCCGCGGCGGGCGGCGGCGATGTACTTGGGATTCTTCTCGTTCTTGAAGGCGGTGGACAGGTACGTGATTTCGTACGTGGTGGCCTTGTTGTCGATGGTGGCGTCGTCCTTGCGCCCGGGTTGCTGCAGCTCGGCGATTTCCGCAGCGGTGAAGGTGCGGGTGTAGTCGACGGCCACGCCCTTGTACTGCTTGGACCAGCCGCCGGAGGCGGTCTGCAGCAGCAGCATGTTGTCGGCAATGTGGTCGGCCATGGCCGAGAGCGGTGCCAGCAGCAAGGCGCCGGTGAACGCCAAGGTAGAGAACTTGATCATCAGAACGGCCTCCAGGTGCCGAGGATGGTGTTGCGATCCAATGCAGCGGCTTGCGCGGCACTGAGCTGACGCGACCACTTCACGCGGCGCGACGGGTTGGCACCGGCGCCGCTGCTCTGGTATTCGCTGTAGCGGGCGGTGGCCTCGTTGGCGGTGTTGCCCCAGTTGTTCCAGCCTTCCGGCGGCACATGCGCGCCGAGCTGGCTGCTGATGAAACTCACGCTGGCGTACGGGCGCCACGGCCGGCCCAGGAACACGCGCGACACGCCGCTGGCAGCGGTGACGCGCGCATTGCGGAACACGAAACCGCGCGCGCTTTCCTGCGGGGTAGAGGCGGCAGTGAGATAGCCATCGCCCAGCGAGTGCAGTTGCACGTTCTCGAACAAGGCGGTGCCGGCGCCGAACACGAAGTCGACGGTGCCTTCGACATAGCAGTCGAGGAAGTACGAGAGCTTGGCGCCACGCAAATACAGCGTGTCCTGGTAACCGAGAAAACGCACATTGCGGAACGCGGCGCGATCGCCATCCACGCGCACCGCCACTGCCTGCCCGACCGGGCCTGCGTGATTGCCGAAGGCGAGTTTTTCTGCAGTGAAGTCGTTGCCGGCGATGATGACGCTGGACGAGCCGGAGGTGCCGTATTCGGTGCCGGTGGCCGGATTGATGCGCGAGGCGTAGTTGTCGTAGGTGATGATGGTCTGGGTGGGGCCGGCGCCGGTGAGCCTGAGCGCCGGGGCGTTGGACGGCACCACGATCAGTTCCTGATAGGTGCCTGCGCCGATGTTGATCTGCGCGCGTTTGCCGCCCTGCACGGCGGCGTCGATGGCGGCCTGCACGGTGCGGTAGCCGGCGCTGCCCTGCTTGGCCACGGTGTAGACCGGGTCGGCTGCGATGGCGGCGGTACTGCCGAGCGACAGCCCGGCCAGCAGGGCGGTGGCGGCGAGCGTGCGTAACACGATCCTGCGATGCGGTTGCATTGCTGTTCTCCTGTCAGAACTTGTAGCGCGCGCCGATGTAGTACTGGCGCCCGGTGACGGTGTACTTGTCGGGCAGTTCCAGCGTGGAATCGACGTAGCGGCGGTCGGGGGTGTCGAGCAGGTTGATGGCCTCGAACGTCAGCGACAGCTGGTCGTTGAGCTTGTAGGACATGTTGAAATCGACGTTTTCCACGCTGTATTTGCCGGTGACATCGGCGGTGACCAGACGCCGGCCATCCAGGTCGTAGACGTCTTCCTGGGCCAGGATGTTGTTGATGTAGCCATCGCGATAACTGGTGGACACGCGCGCACTGAAGCGGCCGTCGTCGTAGTAGACGGTGGCGTTGTAGGACTGCGGCGAGAGGTTGAGTAGGTCGCGCTCGGTGGCGGTGGTGGTGATGCTGGTATTGCTGTTGCCTGCGGTACTGAACAGGTAATTGATCTTGGAATCGACCTGGGTGTAGTTGAGCTGGATGCCGAAGTTGCGCCAGAAGCCGGGCAAGAAGTCGAAGGCCTGCTGGTAGGTCAGCTCGAAGCCCTTGAGCGGGCCGCCGGGCGTGTTGAAGTAGCTCTGCACGTTGAAGATGGTGTCTGGCGTGAAGCCTGCGGGCAGCAGGTCCAGCGAGTAGCCCATCGCTTCCCAGGTGCTGAGCACGCGGGTGCGCTGCACGTAGCTGTCGATGTCCTTGTAGAACACCGCCGCCGACAGCAGCGAGCCTTCGCGGAAGTACCACTCGGCGCTGAGGTCGTAGTTGGTGGAGCGGAACGGGTCGAGCTTGGGGTTGCCCAGGTTGATCGAGAAGAAGCGCCCATCGTCGAAATACTGCGTAGGGCCGCCGCTGACGCTGGGCGACAGATACGCCAGCGTGGGGCGCGCCATGGTCTTGGCCGCACCGAAGCGCAGCACCACTTCGTCGCTGACATCCCACGACAGATTCAACGAGGGCAGGATGTCGCGGTAGTTGTGGTTGACGGTGGTGGGCACCAGCAGGCGCTCGCCGGCCGCGGCGGTGGCGCTGGCCACGCCGAAGAACGATTCGCAGTTGGGCGAGATGGCGCCGGCCGCGGTGGCCGTGCACGGGGCATAGCCACTGGCGGCGATCTGCGTCTGCACATAGCGCACGCCCAGGTTGCCGCGCAACGCGCGCCCCCACAGGTCGGTGTTGAAGTCCAGCTGCAGGTAGGTGCCCAGGCTCTTTTCGTTGACGGCGAAATTGTTGTTGGACGAGCCGAAGTGGCCGACGTCGGCCAGGCGGTAGTCGCCACCGGGTACGCCGGTGTCGCAATCGCAATTGATGTTGAGCAGGTCGGCGACCTTCTGGAAATCCGGAATCACCCAGTTGGTGGGGAAGCTGCCGTTCAAGCTGCGGCCGAAGCCGTCCAGGTTGGTGCTCAGATCGCCCACGCCCACGCCGGCCGGCAGTGCCTGCGCCAGACGCCCGTAGGAGATGTTGCGCGACTCCGACGTGTCCATGTCGTAGTTCTTGTAGGCCAGCCCGGTGCGGAAGGTGAAGGTGGGGCTGATGTTGAATTCCAGATCCACCTTGGCGGTGTCGAAGGTGTTGCCCACCGACTGCGGGTTGAGCCGCACCTCGCTGATGTTGGTGCCGCGCGCGGTGCCGTTGCTGTTGACCGGCACTGCGCCATAGCCCAGCCACTGCCAGTTGTTGGGGTTACCCGCATCGAAGGGGAAGCTCATGCTCGGGTAATCGCCACCATTGCGGCGGTCGAGCACGAAGCCATCGAGATTGGTGTTGTCGAAACTCACCATCGAGAACTCGGGGCGTTCATAGTCCGAGGTCGAGTGGCCGACCAATGCATTCACGCGCACCTGGTCGTTGAAGCGGTGCTGCAGGTCCAGGCTGAACTGCTTGAACTCGGTGGATTCTTCGATGTTGCTGGACTCGGTGCGGAAGTCGACGTTGTCGAACACGCCATAAGTGAGGCGGTTCTGGTCGTCCACCTGCGCTTCGCGCACGGCGATCTGGGTCTTGCCGCCGAAGTTGGCGGTGCGGTGCAGGTTGGCGCCGACCGAGTCTTCGCGCTGATCCTTGTCCAGCTTGGAATACAGCATGTCGAAGTTCAGCAAGGTGTCGTCGCTGACCTTGAATTGCAGCGCGCCGGTGACGCCGAGGCGCTTGATCTCGTGGTCGGTGCGGATGTAGCGCGGGTAGCGCGGAATCCAGGCGTTGGTAGCGGTCTCGTAGGCCTGGATGTTCTCCGGCGTGTTGGCCGGGCGCGGGATGCCGGTGCCGCAGTTGGCGGCGCTGATGCCGTAACTGCCCCAGCCGTTGTTGCGGTCCTGGTTGGCCTGCGAGCCGACCCCGGCAGGGGTTTCGTTGGCCAGCGGGTTGCGCGGGGTCTGCGGGTTGTAGCCCACCGGCGAACAGAAACCGTAGGTGCCGTTGTTGGTAGCGGTGCTCTGGTTGGAGTTGCGGTAGTTGCCGTGCTCCCAGCGCACCGGGTTGTAGCCTTCCTCGCGCAGATGCCGCTCGCTGTAGGACACCGACATCAGCGCGCCGACGCGGCCATCGGCCCAGATATTGCTGATCAGGCCGGAAAAGCGCGGGTCCTTTTCGCGCGAGAGATCGTTGTAGCCGTATTGCGTGGACGCGGCCGCTTCGAAGCCGTCGAAGTCGAACGGGCGCGAGCCGCGCAGGTCGACCGTGGCGCCCAATGAGCCTTCATCCATCTGCGCCGACTGGGTCTTGCTGATGGTGACGCGGCTGAAGAGCTCGGAAGCAAACGTATTGAAGTCGAAACCGCGGCTGCGGTTGACGCCATCGCTGCCGCTGCCGGCGGTGGCCAGTGCTTCCAGCCCGTTGATGCGCACGCGGGTGAAGTCCGAGCCCAGGCCGCGCACGGAGATCTGCTTGCCCTCGCCGCCTTCGCGGTCGATAGAGACGCCGGCGATGCGCTGCATCGATTCGGCCAGGTTCAGATCGGGAAACTTGCCGATGTCTTCGGCGTAGATCGCATCCACCTGCTCCACGCTGTAGCGCTTGGCGTCGAGCGATTGCTGCAGGCTTTCGCGGTAGGTGGCCTTGACCTGCACGCGGTCCAGGTCCACCGCATCGGTAGGCGTGGTGGGCGGGCCGACGGTTTGCGCGACGGCCGTGGCCGCGTGCAGCGCCAGGACGATGGCCACCGACAGACGCGCGGTGGGCAGGCGAGCGGCCGCCAGTGAGGCGGAACGACGCGAACGGACTTGCATGATGCACTCACTCCAATGGCGCGGCTGCAAAGACGCGTGCAGCCTCCCCACGGGCCACGGGCGTCGACTCGTCACATCACCGGCCACCGTGCGGCGCGACCTTGTGTGGCGCGATGCGGTGTCTCCGGCTTGAATCACGCCCACCGCGTTGCATGCGCGCACGGAACTCCGGCGCAGGCGGCAATGCGATCAGGCGTTGGAATAGGGCCCGCTGCGCAGGTGCGCAGCGGGCGGGCAACACTTAGAACTTGTAGCGGGCACCCAGCAGGAACTGGCGGCCGGTTTCGCCGTATTGCAGCGGCAACTGGCCGGTGCGCGGCGAGGACACCCACTCGTCGGAGGCTTCGTTGGTGAGGTTGATGCCTTCCAGGCTCAGCTCCAGCTGCTTGCTGATCTTGTAGCGCAGCGAGGCGTCGATCATGGTGGTGCCGGTCATGCCGTGCACGCCATCGACGTTGAAGCCGGCTTCCGAACCCGGCGCCTGGGTCAGGTAGTCGTCGCGGTTGGTGGCCGACACGCGCCCTGCGAAGGAGTCGCCCTCGTAGAACAGCGTGGCATTCCACGACGAGCGCGACAGCCCGAGCAGATCGTTCTTCATCACCGGTGCGCCGCTGCTGGCCAAGTACTGGATCTGCGAATCGACCCAGGTGTAGTTGAGCTGCACGCCCAGGTTGGCCCACTTGCCCGGCAGGAAGGTGAAGGGCTGGGTGTAGTTGGCTTCCACGCCCTTCAATTCGCCACCCGGGGTATTGAGCGGGATGCTGAAGGCGAAATCGTCGTTGACGGTGGCACCGGTACCGGCCAGCAGTTCGGCCGGCAGGCCGCTGCTGGAGTACGGACGCACTTCGCGCGCGGTCTGGATGAAGCTTTCGATGTCCTTGTAGAACACGCCGACGCCGAGCATGGCGCCTTCGTTGAAGTACCACTCCAGGCCGAGGTCGACGTTGGTGGCTTCGATCGGGTCCAGATCCGGGTTGCCGCCGGCCACGGTGCGCGACCCGCCGGCCACGGCCACGGTGACGCCGGGGGTGAGGCTGCCCAGGCCGGGGCGGCTCATGACCTTGGCCGCACCCAGGCGCAGCAGCAGGTCGGGCATCAGCTCGGCGACCAGGTTGAACGAGGGCAGCGTGTTGTCGTACTTGCGGCTGACGGTGGTCAGCGCCGGTGCGTTGTTGATCAACGCATACCCGGTGGACTCCTGCTCGGTTTCCACATAGCGCACGCCGAAGTTACCCGACAGCGGGATGGAACCCAGGTCGGTGGAGAACTCGCCCATCAACCACACGCCGCGGTCCTTTTCTTCGACGCTGCGGCTGTTGTTGACGCGCGGGGCCACGGCGAAGGTGCCGCTGTTGCTGTAGATGCCGAACTGGTCGGCCACCGCATCCAGGTTGGGCACCACCCACGCGCTGGGGCTGCCGTTGATGCCCTTGAGCCCGGCCTGCTGGGTCAGGTCTGCCGGCACGATGGTGCTGCCGTTGGCGAAGTTGGGAACCGCCAGCTCGTTGGCGCGGCGCAGTTCGACGGTGCTGAAGGTGTAGTTCTTGGCCAGCACGCCGCCCTTGAGGCGGAAACCGGGGCTGACGTTCCAGTTGAAGTCGATCTGGCCGGTGTCGAAGTCGTTGTCCACCGACTGCGGGCGCAGGCGGATTTCGGCCAGTTCCCAACCATTGGGATCGGTCGGGTTGATGCCGTAGTTCAGCACCGGCGCGCGGTTGTTGCCGCGGTAGTCGTAGCTGTACCCGTCGACGTCGTACTTGTCCATGATGATGGTGGTCTGGATCGGGTTCTCGTGCGCCGAGCGCGAGGTACCGACCCGGGCATTGACGCTGAAGGCATCGTTGAAGCGATGCTCCATGTCGAAGCTGATCTGCTTGAACTCGGTGTTCCACTCGTCGTGGCGGTTTTCGGTACGGATGTCGACATTGTCGAACTCGCCGTAGACCAGCGCGTTGTTGCGGATCTCGCCGTTGCGCACGATGGTGGCGGGCTTGCCGTCACGCACCGCACGGCGCGGGGTGAGCCCGTCGCGGTTGCGGCTGAAGGAGATCGCTTCGATGTAGTGCTCGTCGCGCTTGGCATCGATCTTGGAATACAGCATGTCCAGCGACAGCGTGGTGCGGTCGGACGGCTTCCACTGCAGCGAGCCGGTGACGCCCAGGCGCTGCTGGTCGTGGATCTGCTGGGTGTAGCGCGGGAAACGCGGGTGGTACACGTCGGCCGAGCGCGCGGCGGCGAACGGCGAGGCGGCACTGAAGCCGCCGTTGCTGGGGCCATTGGCCCAGCGGCCGGTGTTGGAACCTTCTTCCAGCACTTCGCGCTCGGTGTAGGCCACCGACAGCAACGCGCCGAAGGTGTTGTCGGCCCAGGTGTTGGCGATCAGGCCGGCCACGCGCGGGTTGGCCTTCTCGGCCATCGCGTTGTAGGCGGCCTGGCCGCTGGCGGCGAAGGTGAAGCCGTTGTAGTCGAACGGACGTGCGGTGCGCAGGTCGACGGTGGCGCCGAGCGAGCCTTCTTCCACATCGGCCGAGGCGGTCTTGCGCGCGATCAGCTGCGAGAACAGGTCCGAGGCGAACACGTTGAAGTCGAAGCCGCGGCCGCGGTTGGTGCCGCCGCTCTGGTCGCCGGCGCCGACGGTGGTGAGCGCTTCCATGCCGTTGATGCGTACACGGGTGAACTCCGGGCCCAGGCCACGCACCGAGATGGCGCGGCCTTCGCCGGCCTCACGGGTGATCACCACGCCGGGGATGCGCTGCAGCGATTCGGCGAGGTTGAGGTCGGGGAACTTGCCGATGTCCTCGGCGACAATGGCATCGACCACGCCGGCTTCGCCGCGCTTGATGTCCAGGGCCTTTTCCACCGAGGCGCGGTAACCGGTCACCGTGACGGTGTCCAGGTCCACGGCAGGCTCGGCAGGTGATTGGGCGGCCTCTTGTGCGGCGACATGGCCGCTCAGCGCCAGGCCGATCGACAATGCCAGCAAGGTAACCGGTGTCTTCCGGTTGGTGGTCCGAAATTGCATGTCCTCCCCTCCCAAGGGTCCATGAACAACATGAATGTCTGGTTGTGAGCGGTAATGACACCGCTGGTCAAAACGACGTTACCAGCTGAATCGTCGTTCAACATCTTGCAGCGCAGCAGAAAACGTCACCAAATCTGCCCCAAAGGGGTGCAAGCGGTCACTCCAGGTCGCATCATGCCCCTGGCCCGCCAGGTTTTGCCGCGGCTAGAATGACACCGATGGTCATCCTGTCGCGCAGCGGGTTCCCCACACCGTGACGCACCACACAGCCGAGGTATTGCCGCATGAGTCACGCCCGCATCCTGTGTTTTGGAGAGTTGTTGTTGCGCCTGGGGGCGCCTGGTCACGAACTGCTGTTGCAGCAGCCGCGGCTGGACGTGCACTGCGGTGGAGCCGAAGCCAATGTCGGCGTATCGCTGGCGCATTTCGGCCACGACGTGGCCATGGTCAGCACGGTCGCCGACAACCCGCTGGGCGCGGCAGTGCTGGGCGAGCTGCGCCGGCACGCCGTGGACACGCGGCATGTGCGGCGGGTGGATGGCCGCATGGGCCTGTACTTCCTGACCACCGGGGCGATCCATCGGCCCAGCGAGGTGGTCTACGACCGCGCCGATTCGGCGTTTGCGCTGGCGCCTGCCGATGCCTACGACTGGCCGGCCCTGCTCGAGGGCGCGCAATGGCTGCACCTGTCCGGGGTGAGCCCGGCGCTGGGCGCCGATGTCGCGCAGGCCACGCTGGCGGCGGCGCGCGCCGCGCGTGCGGCCGGGGTCAAGGTGTCGTTCGACGGCAACTACCGGCCCAAGCTCTGGCAACGCTGGCAGGGCGATGCGCGCGGCATCCTGCATCAGCTGTTCGACTGCGCCGATGTGGTGTTTGCCGACTACCGCGACATCGGGGTGGTACTCGGTGGCGAGTTTCCGCAGGACACGCTGGAGGCGCGCGTGGAAGCGGCCGCGCAGCAGGCGTTTGCGGCGTTCCCGCAGCTGCAGTTGATGGCCTGCACGCAGCGCGTGGCGCATAACGTGGACCACCACAGCCTGGGCGCGATGCTGGTGCCGCGCAATGGCGAGGTGGCGCGCGCGCCCAGCGAGGAACTCACGCCCATCATCGACCGCATCGGCGGTGGCGATGCCTTCGCCGCCGGCGTGCTGCACGGCCTGATCGAAGGCTGGTCGCTGGACGACACGGTGCGCTTCGGCCTGGCTGCCGGTTGCTTGAAGCATTCGATTCCGGGCGATTTCAATCCGCTGTCGGTGGCCGATGTGCAGGCCTGCGTGGGCGATGCGCGGTTCGATGTGCGGCGCTGACGCGCCGGGAATCGGGAATCGGGAATCGGGAATCGTAAGAGCTTAGGAGCGCTGGCTTTCGGCGCTCTGTCCAGGCTTGTTGCTAACGGAGCGCGGTGCGCTCAGAACTGACGCGTTGTTGCGGCCGCAGGGCGGCGGGCAGGTGCTTGCCAGGTGTTGTTCGCTGCGCTCACGCGTTTCAGGCGGGCGCACGGGTGCGGCGTTTGTTGGTCATCCATTTGAATCCTGCGCTCAGCAGCACCACACACAGCGACGCCGGGACGCTGAAGAACAGCGTGATCAGCAAGGCGTGGTGCCAGGGCGGTGCAGAGCCGTCCTGCATCACCACGGCGCAGACGACGGCCGTGGTGATCAACAGATTGGCGATCGCCTTCAATGACCAGTGCAACCTGACGAAGCGCAGCACTACGGCGCAGGCCACGCTGACCACAACGGCCAGCACCAGAAAGGCGATCAGTTTGTCCATTGGGGGCGGGGATTTGGGATTTGGGAGTGGGGATTCGTAACAGCAAGGGCAACCGGCATCGCTTGCCGATTGCCCTCGCCGCAACGCATTTGGATTCGCCGAAGATCAGCGATGCAGCCACCCACGCTCTTGCGAATCCCAAATCCCGATTCCCGAATCCCTGCTCTCAGCTCAGCTCGACGCAGTCGAAGCTCACGTCCGTCTCCACATCGGCGTCGTAATCCACGTCGTCACGCTCGAAGCCGAACAGCTTGAGGAACTCGTGCTTGTAGCCGGCGTAGTCGGTGAGCTGGAACAGGTTTTCGGTGGTGACCTGCGGCCATAGCGCCTTGCAGGCGTCCTGCACGTCGTCGCGCAGTTCCCAGTCGTCCAGGCGCAGGCGATTTTCGTCGTCCAGCTCGGCAGGCTGGCCGTCCTGGCGATACAAGCGCTCGCGGAACAGGCGGTCCAGCTGGTCGATGGTGCCTTCGTGCAGGCCCTTTTCCTTCATGATCTTGTAGACCATGGAGATGTACAGCGGCATCACCGGGATCGCGGCGCTGGCCTGGGTCACCACCGACTTGAGCACCGCCACGTTGGCGCTGCCGCCGTGCTTGCCCAGGCGCGCATTCAAGCGCTGCGCGGTGTGGTCCAGATCGACCTTGGCCTTGCCGAGCGCGCCATGCCAGTAGATCGGCCAGGTGATTTCGGTGCCGATATAGCTGAAGGCCACGCTGCGCGCGCCATCGGCAAGCACACCGGCGCCTTCCAGCGCGTCGATCCATAGCTCCCAATCCTGCCCGCCCATCACGGTGATGGTGTCGTCGATCTCCTGCTCGCTGGCCGGCTCGATCGAGGCCTGGATGATGGTGTCCTTGTTGGTGTCGATGGCGGTGGCGGTGTAGGTGTTGCCGATCGGCTTGAGTGCCGAGCGCTTCACTTCGCCGCTGCCCGGCAGCTTGCGCACCGGCGAGGCCAGCGAGTACACGACCAGATCGACCTGGCCGCCCATCTCGGTCTTGATCAGTTCGATGACCTTTTCGCGTGCGGCATCGGAAAACGCATCGCCATTGATCGACTTGCTGTACAGACCCGCGGCCTTGGCGTGCTTGTCGAACGCGGCCGAGTTGTACCAGCCGGCGGTACCGGCCTTGCTGGCGGTGCCGGGTTTTTCGAAGAACACGCCCAGCGTGTCGGCGCCGAAGCCGAACGCGGCGGTGATGCGCGAGGCCAGGCCGTAGCCGCTGGACGCGCCGATCACCAGCACCTTCTTCGGGCCGTCGTTGCGCACGCCGCGTGCGCGCGTTGCGGCGATCTGCTCGAGCACATTGCGCTCGCAGCCAAGCGGATGCGTGGTGGTGCAGATGAAACCGCGCACTTTGGGATGGATGATCAACGTGGACTCCTGGTCAGCAAGATGCTGGCGGCATCTTAATCGGTGCACCGCATGCGAAACAGCCTGATGCGCAACACACGCTGCTGTATGGAGGGCTGCGCGCCCGGCACGACAACCGGCCAGCACGTGCATCGCCGCACTTGCCGCCATTGCGCCACGCCCCATTACGCCAGCCTGCGCACAGGCGCCGCGGCGGCGAAAGCGCGAGATCGAGCGATTGCGGCCGCAACGGCTGTGCTATTTTCCGGGCCTGCCGTGCCGTGTCTGTTGACGATTGTCCAGGCCCCTTCCAGTTGTACGACCGGTATTCGACCGATGTCCCTTCGTAGCGAGCGCGTCACGCAGCTGAGCTCCGTTCCGCGGTTCCGCCTGGGTCCGTTGCTGGTCGAACCGGAGCGGCTGACGCTGATCGACGACGGCCAGACCATCGCGCTGGAACCGCGCATGATGGAAGTGCTGATCGCACTGGCCGAGCGCGCCGGCGAAGTGATCAGCGCCGAGCAATTGCTGATCGAGGTGTGGCACGGCAGCTTTTACGGCGACAACCCGGTGCACAAGACCATCGCCCAGCTGCGCCGCAAGCTGGGCGACGACAGCCGCCAGCCGCGCTACATCGAAACCATCCGCAAACGCGGCTATCGGCTGCTGCCCAAGGTGGTGTTTCCGCAGGACTATCGCGGCGCGGTGATCGGCACCCAATCGTGGGCGCAGGGCAGCCCGTATGTGGGTCTGCAGGCCTTCGACCCGGCGCACGCAGAGGTGTTTTTCGGCCGCAGCCATGCGATTGCGCAGGTGGTGGCCGCGTTGCGCGCGCAGCTGCACAGCCAGCGCGGGCTGGTGCTGGTGAGCGGGGCCAGCGGCTGCGGCAAGACCTCGTTGCTGCGGGCCGGCGTGGTGCCGTTGCTGTCGCACACCGGCGGGCTGGATGGGCTGGAAGCGGTGGCGGTGACCTACTGCAACCTGGCGCAATGCCGCGGCGGCGACGTGCACGACACGCTCGCGCGCGCACTTGGCGAGTGGTCAGTCGCCGGGCGTGCGGTGTTCTCGCCCGCGCAACTGGCCCGGCTTGCCGAGTGGTTGCAGCACCCTGCCCCGCTGCATGCCGCCATCGGCGAGGCGATGCGGCAAGGCGGACCCGCACGCGATAGCGCACAGGCCCAGCGGCACCTGCTGCTGGTGATCGACCATGCCGAAGCCATGGTGGCCACGCTCGGCATCACCGATGCCGACCGCAGCGCGCTGGCCGCCACATTGCAGGCGCTGTGCAGCAGCGCAAATGTGGCGGTGCTGCTGCTGACCCGCAGCGACTTTTATCCGCGCCTGATCGATGCGTTGCCGGACATCGTCGAGCTCAAACGCGGCGACGGGCACGTGGATCTGCTGCCACCGCGCGATGGCGAGATCGGCCAGATCATTCGCGTGCCGGCGGCCATGGCCGGGCTGCGCTTTGAAGAAGAACACGACAGCGCCAGCCGCCTGGACGATGTACTGCGCGATGCCACCGCGCGCCAGCCCGATGCGTTGCCGTTGTTGCAGCATCTATTGCATGCGCTGCACGCGCAGCGCAGCGACGATGGCCTGCTGACCTTTGCGGCCTATCGCGCACTGGGTGGGCTGGAGGGCGCGCTGGCGCATCACGCCGAAGCGACCTTTCGTGCATTGCCGGCCGCTGCGCAAGCGGCACTGGGCGAGGTGCTGACACAGCTGAGCGTGATCCACCCCGACAGCGCGGCGGTGACCGCACGCCGTGCGCCCTGGTCGGCATTGCCGGCCGACGGTGCGGCGCACGCGCTGGTCGCTGCCTTCGTGCATGCGCGGCTGTTCGTCAGCGAGCTGGTGGCCGGCGAGCCGGGGTTTGCGGTGGCGCACGAAGCCTTGTTGCGGCAATGGCCACGTGCGGCCGAGTGGATCCACGAAAATCGCCGGCTGCTGCAGGCACGCAAGCGCCTGCAGCTGGCCGCGCAGCGTTGGGCAAGCGAGGGCCGGCGTAGCGATCACCTGCTCAACAGCGGGCGCCCGTTGAGCGAAGCGCGCGAAGCCGCGCGGCGCATGCCGCAGGACCTGGATGCGGTGGACGTGGCATTCCTGCGCGCCTGCGAGCGCTCGCAGCGACACCGCCGCGGCCTGTATGCGACAGCCGCCACCTTGCTGGTGGTGCTGGCCAGCGCATCGCTCCTGCTCGGTTGGCAGGCGCGGCAGGCCCAGCAGGTGGCAGAAGAACGCCGCGACCAGGCGCAGCAACTGGTGGGCTACATGCTGGGCGATCTGGCCGAGCAGTTGCGCACCGTTGGCAACCTCAAGCTGCTCGACAGCGTGGGCAGCCGCTCGCTGCGGTATCTGGAGGATTTGCCTAGCGCCGGCATGCAGCCGGACGAGCTGGTCAACCATGCGCGTGCCTTGCGCACGACCGGCGAGGTACTGATGAACCAAGGCAAGCTCGATCAGGCACAAGCGGCATTCCTGCGCGCCGCCACTATCGCCGAGCAAGCGGTGCACCATGCGCCGTCCTTGCTGGAGGCACGGGCAGAGACCGGGCAGGCCGCGTATTGGCGCGGGTATCTGGAGTATCAACGCAAGCAACCAGCGTTGGCGCGTGAGCACTGGTCGCGCTATCTGGCCATTGCCGAGGACTTGCAACGCACCGCACCGCACGACCCACGTTGGCAGTTGGAACTGTCCTACGCGCTCACCAATCTCGGTTCGCTCGCGCAGAACGTGGGCGATTCAGCCAGCGCCATCCCCTTGTTCACCCGCTCGATTGCGCTCAAACAGCGCGTGCTTGCCGCCGCGCCCGAGAACACCAATGTGCGATATGAGTTGATCAATGGCCTGTCCTGGCGCAGCTCGGCACAGGAGACGCAAGGTCTGCTGGCGCCGGCCGAAGCCGGGTACCGCGAACAGATCGCCATGCTGCGTACGCTGGTGGCGGCCACGCCCGATGCAGACACATGGCGACGTCGGCTGGCCACTTCGTTGCTGCTGGCATCCAACCTGGCGCTGGCACGCGGTCAAAACGCGCAAGCGCAGACCGATGCACAGGCGACCGTGGCAATCCTGCAACCGTTGGTGGCCCTGCAGCCGGATAACCTGCAATGGCAGCGCGACCTGGCCCATGCCTACGCGCAGATCGGCTGGGCGACCGCACTGGACGGACGGCCCGCGCAGGGGCAACGCGCACTGCAACAGGCCCGGCAACGCCTGGCACCCTTGCTGCAGCAGCGTCAGCCGTTGCCGGAATGGCAATGGCTGGACGCGGTGATCGCTCTGCGGCTGGCGTATCTGCAGCCGAATGCAGCGGCTGCCCGTGCGGCGGCATTACAGGCCAGCGTCGCCCGGCTGGAGGCCCTGCATCGCGCCCGGCCGCAAGATCCTCTAGGACCGACCACCCTTGCCCACGCACTGGTATGGCAAGGCGAACAACACGCCGCAGCCGGCAAGACAGCGGCAGCGCGCGCATGCTGGGAGCGCGCGGTGGCGGTACTCGGTGCCGACGCCGGTGCCAGCCACAACAAGGCCCTGCTCGATCCATGGGTCCGGGCGCAGATCCTCCTGGGCCGGCAGGCGGCAGTCATGCAACAACTCGGGTGGTTGTATCAGGCGGGCTACCGTCACCCGGGGTTCGTTTCCTTTTACGCCCCGCTCCTCAAGGAACAGACCTCGTCATGACGGAACAGGAAAACAAGATCGCGTGCCATCCCGGTACGAACATTGATTGCGCAATGTCGGTGGCCTATGTGGAGATCGGCGGCAATACCGGCCACGGGAAGTACCACTATCACTACCAGCCAGGGATGGTGCTGGTGCCGGGCCACCATCGCAACGTCACCATGCGTTACCGGTTCGACGAGGCGGTAGGCTTCAATTTCAGGATTCGCAAGCTGATCAGTTCCGACTCGCAGAATCAGATCAGCAACATCGAGTACGACCCCGACGGCCGCTGGGTCTCGTTTCGCAATGCCAACGATCGCTCGACACTGATCTTCTTCATGGTGGTCGTCGAGGACCTGCAGCGTGGGGAAACCTTCAGCTGCGACCCAGAGGTGGGCAACGATCCGCAGATCACTCCCTAGAGCTTAGGTCCCCCCCGGCGGTCACCAACGTCATACGGATACCGACAGCCGCCGCATCGCGAGGGCCGCCAGTGGCGGTCCTCGCACAGCCGAGCCCCTCGCAAGGACAGGTTGCTCGACCAGACGTCGGCCAACTCCTCGTGCGCGACATTCGCTCCCGCGCTGCCGGCGGCATGCAGCCTGCCCCGACAGGCTCGCCGGTGCTGCAGCGACGGCGCATAACGCGGTTGGCTCAACTCGCAATTCACGCCGGAAGTGCGGCCTGGATCCATGGACCTGGCAACTCGGCCTGCGTCGGGGACGACCACGCGACTGCAACGGACACCATCAACAGCAAGCCAAGATGTTGGAAGAAGCGCATGACGAGCTCCGCAGCAGACCGGAGCGCGGCGCGTTTCCGGGCGGCGCCAGTGGCCGCCGGGACACCTTCGCGGGTGGCCCGCTGCGGGACCTGACGGCAATCTTACGGTTACTGCCGGAGGCTGACGGATGCTGGAAATTGCTTTTGAAACAGCAAGATGGAGCAGGCGTCTTGAGCGAAGCCTGTTGACCCGCCAGCGCGCATGGCTTCGCCCCGTACCCTCACCCCAGCCCCCGCAGGCGGGAGAGGGGCTTTGAGCTCCTGGTTGCATCGGCTACTGCTTGTCCTCTGTCGCCTGCCGCTGCCGTCTGCCGCTGCCGAAAGCGCTTGCCCCCCACTGCCAACTCTTGATCTCCCAATCCCAACCAAACGCCGCGCGGTAGCGCCTGTACCAACCCCAATCCCAAACCCACCCTCACGCCGGCCCCGGGATGCGCTCTTACCAATCCCCAATCCCGACTCCCCAATCCCCGCCCTCAAATCACCCGCAGCGTGATCGCCTTCAACACCGCCCTGGTGCGGTCGCGGGTGCCGAGCTTTTCCAGGATGGTGGAGACGTAGTTCTTCACCGTGCCGTCGGCCAGGAACAGGGTGCGGGCGATTTCCTTGTTGGAATAGCCGCCGGCCAGCAGGCGCAGGATCGCCACCTCGCGTTCGCTGAAGGTCTCGCTCGGCGCCTGCTGGTCGCGGAACTGGTAACGCGCGCGCACCGGGTCGGTGCTGACCGGTTGCAGCAGGGTGTCGCCGGCGGCGACGCGGGCGATGGCATCGCGCAGGTCTTCCGGGGCGGCATCCTTGAGCAGGAAGCCCTGTGCGCCGGCTTCGGTGGCGCGCAGCAGCAGGTCGCTATCGTCGAAGGTGGTCAGCAGCAGTACCGGGGTGCGGTCGCCGCGGGCGCGCAGTTGCTCCAGCGCCTGGATGCCGTCGATGCCTGGCATGCGGATATCGCTGAGCACCACATCCACCGAGGTGGTGCTCAGCGCATCCAGCAATGCCTGGCCGTCGTCGGCCTCGCAGACCACCTCCACGCCTTGTTGCTGCAGCAAGGCGCGCAAGCCGGCGCGGACCAGGATCTGGTCGTCGGCCAGGGCGATTCGAAGTGGACTCATACCGGAACTCTCGCAGTCAGATGCATGCCGCCCGTGGGGGTGAGGCCAAGGTCGAGCTGGCCGTGCAAGGCCGCCAGGCGCTCGCGCATGCCGGTGATGCCATTGCCTTCGCGGATGCGCTCGGCGCGGCGGCCGTCGTCTTCGATGTCCACCCGCAGCTGCGCATTCTCGCATTGCAGATGCACCGCCACTTCGTCGGCATCGGCATGCCGCACGGCATTGGTCAGCGCCTCCTGTACCAGCCGCAGCAACATGTCGGCCACGCGGGCATCGGTGATGCGCACGTCCGGGTCGATGCGCAGGCGCAGGGCCGGACGCGGGAACGGTGCGGCCAGCGCGCGCAACGCGGTCTGCAGGTCCAGGCCCCGATCGTCGCGCATGGACTGCACCACGTTGCGGATGTCGGCCAGCAGTTCGGCAGACAGCTGCTCCAGCACCGCAATGTCGTCGCGCTGCGCCAACGCGGGGTCGGCGCTGAGCAGGCGCAGATTGATGCGCATGGCGGTGAGCTTGTGCCCGGCCACATCGTGCAGCTCGCGCGCCAGGCGCAGGCGTTCGGCGTCGCGCGCGCTGTCGGCCAGCAGCGCGCGGGTGGCCAGCAGATCGGCGTTGACGTAGGCCAGCGCATCGCGCGCGCGCTCGGCACTGCGCGCGTAGTTGGCGGTCAGCGCGGCAAAGGCCTGGAAGCTGGTGTAGATGACCACTACCAGCAATGGGCGCGAGACGTGCGCCTGCACGAAGACCGCGTACATGGCCGCATTGAGCGCCAGCATCAGCGCCAGCACCTGCGGCGGTTGCCAGCGCATCGCCGCCTGCGCGACCACCAGCACCAGCAGCACCGGCGAAGTGCCCGTGCGCGGCTCCAGCCAGACCAGGGCCACCGCCAGCACTGCCTGCAGCAACAGGGCGCCATGCTGCGGCAGCGGCCGTGGCGGCAGCAGGTAGCGCAGCAGGAACAGCAGGGTGAAGGCGATCACCGTGGGCCAGCGCCATTGCCCGTACGGCGCGAGCTCCGGGCCGAACGACAACATGACCCCGGCGATGGTGAGCACGCCGGCCAGGTTCAGCGGTTTGGTGATGTCGCGCAGGAGGCATGTCATATGACGATGCTGACCGCCACGTGGCCGCTCGGCAATGGTGCGCACGCAGAAAGTGACTTCCGGCAGGTGGGGTCGATGACCTGCGGCCCCTGTGCCGGGCGCAGCGCCTGCGCACACTGGCATCACCCCGCCATCCATTGCCCCGGAGTCACGCCATGTCTGCTTCCAGTCTGTTTCTCGCACTCAATCTGATCTGGGCTGGCCATGAAGTGCTGCTCAGCCGCCGTCGCCGCGCCAGCGATGGCGGCGCGCACGATCAGGGCACGCTGCAGCAGCTGTGGCGGGTGCTGTCTGTGGCGCTGGCCATTGCGGTGGCGCTGGCCTATAGCGGGCTGGCGTTGCGCGTGTGGGCCATCCAGGTGCTGGCACGCTGGTTCACGGTGGATGTGACCATCCAGCCAGACCAGCAACTGGTGCGCAGCGGCCCATACCGCTGGCTGCGTCACCCGTCCTATACCGGTGCGCTGATGGCCTTCTACGGGCTGGCGCTGGGCATGGGTAACGCGTTGTCGGTGGCGGCGATCGTGGTGCCGGTGACGTTGGTCTTCCTGCACCGCATTCGGATCGAAGAGGCCGCACTGCAGCGTGCGTGTCCGGTGGCCTACCCGGCCTATGCCGCGCAGAGCCGGCGCCTGCTGCCGCTGGTGTGGTGAGGTTGGCAGTCGCGGATGGCACGCAGCAGCGCTTCGCGCGCTCGCACACCGGTTCGGCATGCGCTGCATGCACGTGCGAGCAGTGCCGCACTGTCTGTCGTCGGTGTGCATCGGTCGATGTGCGACGGCCGCCACCGCAGCCAGGCTGGTGTGCTGCGTACCATCGAGCTCCACGCACCGCATCCCCATCGTTGCCAGGAGAGTTGCATGCTTGCCCGCACTTATGCCGCTGTCGCCCTCGCCGGACTGCTTGGCAGCGCTGCCGCCAACGCCGCCGATCTGGACGTGGGCGTCAGCGGCCTGCGCTCGCAGCAAGGCAAGCTGCGCGTTGCGGTGATCGCCTCGGCCGCGCAGTTCAACAGCGCACAGCCGCCGGTGCAGGCGCAAACGGTGCCGATCACCAGCGCTACGCCGCACATCCAGTTCAAGAATCTTGCCCCCGGACGCTACGCGGTGATGATCAATCACGACGAGAACAGCAACGGCAAGCTGGACACCAACCTGATCGGCATGCCGGTGGAAGGCTACGGCTTCAGCAACAACCCCACCGGCATGCGCAAACCCGACTTCGACGAGATCGTTTTCGATCTGCCCGCTGCCGGCAAACGCATCAGCGTGCAGATGCGCTGAGGCCCACGCGCGAAAGGAGCCATGCATGCACCGCCGCCGCTTCCTGCAATCGTTACTGGCCGCCACCGGCAGTGCTGCGCTGGGCGGCTTTGGCATGCGCAGCCTGCCTGCACGCGCCGCGGAAGCTGCCGCATTCCAGGCCCAGTTGCAGCGCACGCCGTGGCTGCTGGGCTGGCGTAGCGTGGTCAGCCCCACCCTGGGGCCGGCCACCGCAACGCTCCACGGCGCATTGCCCGAAGGCCTGGCAGGCAGCCTGTATCGCAATGGCCCGGCCTGGACCGAGCGCGCCGGGTTCCGCTACGAACACTGGTTCGATGGCGACGGCATGGTGCACCGCTGGTGGCTGGGCGGCGGCCAGGTGCGGCACCTTGGGCGCATGGTGGCCACCCACAAGTTCACCCGGGAGCAGCAGGCCGGGCGCTTTCTCTATCGCGCTGCCGGCACCTCCGTGCCGGACATGCAGCCCGGCCGCAACAACGACGATACCAACACCGCCAACACCTCGGTGACGATGCTCAATGGCCGCCTGTTCGCGCTGTGGGAGGCCGGTTCTGCGATCGAACTGGACCCCGATGCGCTGGACACCCTCGGCCCGGTCACCTGGCGCGAGGATCTGGCCGCAATGCCGTTTTCCGCGCACCCGTTGACCGACCACGACGGCAGCGTGTGGAACGTCGGCTCGATCAGCGTGGTCGGCTCCACCGGCGTGGTGCTCTGGCACCTGGGCGCCGACGCCACGTTGCGCAACGTGCAGTTGCTGCACACCGACGCGCCTGCCTACCTGCACAGCTTTGCGATGACCGACCGCCATCTGATCCTGGTGATGGCACCGTATCAGCGTCTGGACGGCGACGGTGCGTTCTTCGAGCAACTGCGCTTCACCCCGGATGCCCCATGCCGGATTGCGGTGGTGCCCAAGGATGCGCTGGACCAACCGCGCTGGTTCGAGGCCGACTTTGCGGTGGCCTATCACTTTGCCGATGCCTATGCGCAGCAGGACCGCATCGTGGTGCGCGCCATCGTGCACACCGATCCGGAAGAAGCCCGCTCGCCGATGCGCGCAGCCATGCGCGGCGACCCACAGGCCGCGCCGGCACCAGTGCAATTACGCAGCCTGCATCTGGACCTGGCCAATGGCCGCGCGCACTGGCAGGTGCATCCGGTGGACAACCTGGAATTGCCGCTGTTCGACCACCGCAGCCCGCGCACGCAGGGCGCGCGCCTGTACGCGCCGTGCATCGATGGCCCGAACCAGTCGCCGTTTCTCAATGCCGTGGCCGGCTACGACCTGGAACGCGACAGCCGCCAGGTGCATCGCTACGGCCCGCATGTGCTGGCCGAGGAACATGTGTTCGTCGCCAGGCCCGGCAGCACGCGCCCGGACCAGGGCTGGCTGGTGGGCACGGTGCTCGACACCCAGCGCGCACGCACCGGGTTGATGGTGCTGGACGCACAGCACATCGATGCCGGGCCGATTGCACAGGCATGGCTGCCTTATGCGATTCCGCTGGGATTCCATGGGCATTTTGTGGCGGCTGCATAACAGCGGCCCTCAAAACGGCGGTACGCAACGCCAGGCGGACGCGGCCGGTGCCCGGTGCGGCAGCTGCCTCTCGCACACGCCGGTTCTTGCGCGCCGTCGCGCCCAGCTGACGACTGCTCGCTAGGTTTTGCTGGCCGCCGAGTCAGCGGACCGGTGGCGAGTGCACGGCCGGCATGGGTTCGGTGCCGGTCGTGGCCTGTTGCCTGAGCTGCAGCGCGTAGCTCCATAGATCGTCGAACAGCTGCGCATTGACCTTGGCATCGCTGCTATCGAGCGAGGTGTTGCTGATCAGCACCACCGCATTGTCGTGCGCCAGGTCCGACAGCATCTCGGTGTGCACGCCCGGGTCCGAGCCGCCGTGGCCGATGCGGGTGACGTTGTACTTGGTGGACCAGAAGATGCCGGAGTTCTTCTCGTTCAAGGCGATGTTGTCGGGCTTGTTGGCGGCGGTGTACTGGAAACGCAGCATCTGCGCGGTGGTGGTGGCGTCCAGGATGCGCACGCCCTGGTACTGGCCGCCATCGAGCAAGGCGATGAACAGCCTGGAGAGGTCGTTGACGCTGGTGCGCACGCCGCCATCGGGATAGGTGGTCAGCTCGTACGGCGGGATCGGTACGCTCACGCCGAACTGGCTCACATACAGCGTGGCCTGTGCGGCGGCCGGCAGATCGGCGGCATGCCAGGCGGTGTGCTGCATGCCCAGCGGCGCGAAGATGCGCGTGTGCGTGTAGCGCTCCAGCGACTGGCCCACCGCACGCGCAACGATGTAGCCCACCAGGCCGGCGCCGATGTTGGAGTACTCGCGATGCGTGCCGGGTTTGAGCTGCAGATAGTTCTGCGCCCGGTAGTCGCACCCGCCGGGCGCCAGATAGCCGCGCAGGAACTCGCCCAACGGCGCGACCGGCATGCCTTGCCAGCGATAGGTGTCGCGGTAGACCTCCCAGCGGTCGGTCAGGCTGGACGTATGCGTGGCCAGTTGCCGCAAGGTGATCGGCACGTCCGGAAACTGCGGGTTGCGCACCGCGAACGGTAGGTAGGTGTTGATGTCCGCATCCAGCGCCAGCTTGCCGTCCTGCACCGCCTGCATCAGCGCCACGCCGGTCACGGTCTTGCTGATCGAGCCGATGCTCATGACGGTGTCGGGCGTGAACGGCGTGCCGCGTGCGCGGTCGGCAAAACCGATACCGCCGGTCCAGACCACCTTGCGGTCGCGGATGATCGCCGCGCCCAGGCCGACGATGCCGGCGGCGTCCATGCGTTGCTGGAGTGTGCGCGTGATGGCATCCGGCGCGGGCGGCTGGCCTGGCCCGCTCGCCATCGCCTGACCACTGCAAAGCAGACCGATCGTCAGCCCGACCCGTACCGTCCATCCCGCTGCTGTGCCTGCACGCATGGCGCCCTCCGTCCGTGATGTGCTTGCTGCAGATTCCCGGCATGGGCGGCGGTACGCGGCAACGCCGCTGCAGCAGCGCACGCAGTCTTGCAATCCATCGATTCGGACGCCAGCGCGATGCGACCAAACCGCCCGTAGGCCCGACGAAACGCCGCGCGCTCGGCTTGTGCACCGTGCCGATAGCGCAGCGGTCCCCGCGCCACACCGATGGTCTTACACTCAGCGGCTACCCCGTAGCTGTCGTCCGTCTTCGATGATCATCTCTGCCGCTTCCGATTACCGCGCCGCCGCCCAGGCGCGGCTGCCCCCCTTCCTGTTCCATTACATCGACGGAGGCGCCTACGCCGAGCACACGCTGCGGCGCAATGTCTCGGATCTGGCCGATATCGCGCTGCGCCAGCGGGTGTTGCGCAACATGTCCGACCTGAGCCTGAGCACCGAGCTGTTCGGCGAAACCCTGGCGATGCCGGTGGCCCTGGCGCCGGTGGGGCTGACCGGCATGTATGCGCGCCGTGGCGAAGTGCAGGCGGCGCGCGCCGCGGCCGCGCGCGGAATCCCGTTTACGTTGTCCACGGTGTCGGTGTGCCCGATCGAGGAAGTGGCGCCGGCCATCGGCCGGCCGATGTGGTTCCAGCTGTACGTGCTCAAGGACCGCGGTTTCATGCGCAATGCGCTGGAGCGCGCCAAGGCGGCCGGCGTCACCACGCTGGTGTTCACCGTGGACATGCCCACGCCGGGCGCGCGTTACCGCGATGCGCACTCGGGCATGAGCGGGCACAATGCATCGCTGCGGCGCATGCTGCAGGCGGTGACGCATCCGCGCTGGGCGTGGGACGTGGGCCTGCTCGGCAAACCGCACGATCTGGGCAACATCTCGGCCTATCGCGGCAGCCCCACCGGCCTGCAGGACTACATCGGCTGGCTGGGCGCCAACTTCGACCCGTCCATCGCCTGGAAGGACCTGGAATGGATCCGCGAGTTCTGGACCGGGCCGATGGTGATCAAGGGCATCCTCGACCCGGACGACGCGCGCGATGCGGTGCGCTTCGGCGCCGACGGCATCGTGGTGTCCAACCACGGCGGGCGCCAGCTCGATGGCGTGCTGTCCAGCGCACGCGCGTTGCCGGCCATTGCCGATGCGGTGAAGGGGCAGCTGAAGATCCTGGCCGACTCGGGCATCCGCAGCGGGTTGGACGTGGTGCGCATGCTGGCGCTCGGTGCCGATGCGGTCTTGCTGGGCCGCGCCTTCGTCTACGCGCTGGCGGCAGGCGGGCAGGCCGGCGTGGAAAACCTGCTGGGCTTGATCGAAAAGGAAATGCGCGTGGCGATGACGCTGACCGGCACCCACTCGATTGCCGAGATCAGCAGCGATGCGTTGAGCCGGGTGACGCGCGAGGCCGCGGTCTCGGCGTAGACGCCGTGCAGGCCTGAACGCCGTTGGCCGCGCCTGCGTGCCGATGGGCGCAATCGCCATGCATCGGCAGGGGTGCGCGGGTTGCATGCGGCGTGCAGGTACCGCTGCAGCCAGCTTGCGTCTGTCGCCATGGCAGGCAAATGCGTCCGCCAGCGGCTGCATTGCTGGCCCGACCGGACTGGCTGGGACGTCCTGTCTGCAGTGACGCAACGCGCAGCGGTCCACCCTGCGGCGTTACCGCACTCGGAGATGAGGCGCACCAGGTGCGCCTGCGCTATTCAATCTCCAGCATCTTGCCGGCCATCAGCGCCTGGGCAATGGCGAAGACGTTGCGCGTATCGGCAACGATTCCATCTGCGCCGAGCACCACGCGCTGATCCTGGGCGCCATCCATTGCCCGTTCCAGGACCTGGTTGTAGCGGAAACTCAGCAGCAGTGGACCCAGCAGCACGGCGCGCTGCGCTTCCGGCAGCGGGGCGCCGCCTGGCGATGCCTGGTGCTGGGCCGCATCGACCACCGCGTTCCACCCGGCGATATAGGCATTGGCCTCGATCGCCATGTTGTGGTTCAGCGCCTCCTGCGCCATCGCCGTTGCGTCGAACTCGGTTCCCTTGGCCTGTGCATCGCCGATACCGGCGGCCATCTTGTCCGCCAGCGTCCGCTCGAACTGTGCATGCCGTTCGGCGACCGCCGCGTGCACTGCCAGATGGGCGAGCACGAACACCAGGTTGTCTGCGGCAAGGTCGCCACTGCGCAGCGCATGTGGGCGTGGGGTCTCACGCAGTTGCTGGAGCAGCCCGCTGGTGAGGATCATCTCCTTGTCCAGAACCGCCGCGGCGAAAGGACGGTTCTTGATGACTGGCTGCGCGGTGTCGGCCACGACACGGATGCGCCTGAGTTGCCCGGCATCGACAAGTTGCACTAACTGCCCACGTAGCAGGGGCGCGGCGCGGACCGATGCCCGCACCTGCTGCGCCTCGTCATCGCTGCCTTGAATGCCGGCCAGTACAGGGTCGAGCTTGTCTGCTGCAAAGGCCGGCAGCACGCACAACCATGTGAGCACGAAGACGCAAGCGCGCATCACTGACATTGCAGAATCCCTTCATCGCAATCCACGTGTCCGCAGGCTAGCACGGCCTGCGCTGCCGCTTCCAGGCGGTGTGGATCACGCCCTGGGCAACCGTTGCTTCACCGCCAACACCTGCGCCCACGGGTCAACGCGCTGGCGCCTGGCACGGTGGATGGCCTTGTCGATCGGGAACGCATCCGGCCCGCTGATCTTGCCGAGTTCTTCCCAGCGCAAGGGCACCGCGACGGTGGCTTTTTCGCGCGCGCGCAGCGACCACGAACACACGCTGGTGTTGCCGCGGCCGTTGCGTAGCCAGTCGACGAAGATCACGCCGTGGCGCTTGGCCTTGCTCATGGTGGCCACGTAGCGCTCCGGCGCTTGCGTGGCCAGCGCCTGCGCAAATGCCTCGCAGAAATCGCGCGCCTGCTCCCAGCCCGCATCGGGCACGATCGGCACGACGACATGCAGGCCTTTGCCACCGGACAGGCGCACCGCGCTCTCCAGGCCTGCACTGCGCAGCTTGGCGCGGATGTCGCGCGCGGCAGCCACCACGTCGGCCCAGGACACCCCATCGCCGGGATCCAGGTCGAACACCAGGCGGTCCGGATGCTCCGCATCGTCGGTGCGCGATCCCCACGGATGCAGCTCCAACGCGTTCATCTGCACCAGCTCGAGCAGGCCGGCGGCATCTTCGACGTAGATGTAATCCTCGGTGCCGCTCTTCTGCCGCAGCGGAATCGCCTTGATATGCGTGCCCAGGTGGCGGCCTTCGTGCTTCTGAAAGAAGCAGTCGCCGCCGGCGCCATCGGGGCAGCGCAGCAGCGACAAGGGGCGGCGCGCGATCTCCGCCAGCACCAGCGGCGCCACTGCCCGGTAGTACTCGGCCACATCGCCCTTGCTGATGCCCAGGGCGGGAAACACCACGCGTTCGGGATGGGTGATGGTGATGCCGTCTGTGGACGTGGATTTGGACGCTGTCGACGTGAACACCGTGGATTTCGATACGCTGGACCTGGACGCTGCCGCCTTTTTGGAGGTCGGGGTCGCGCTCGTCTTCGATGCCGTCGAACGCGCGCGTTTGCTGGTGGTGCTGGTGGAGGCGTCGACTGTCGTTCTGGATGTTTTCCTGGTCGCCGTCTTGCGCGCCGGCGCAGCGGCCGTTGCCGCACCACGTTTGCCTGCAGCACGCGCCTTGCCCGGTGCGGCGCGGTCGCCGCCCAACTCGCTCATGGGTTTGTCCTCGCGTAGACGCTTGAACGCGGCCTGCCGCAGCAGGCCTTCCTTCGCCCAGCCGCGGAAGGCGACCTCGGCGATCAGCACCGGCCGGACCCAATGCACATCGCGTGGCCGCCCCGGGAGGTGCGTCGGCAATTCCAGCGTGGCGGTGTCGCTGTGCAGCGCCCGCAGCAGCGCGCTGATCTTTGCCAGCAAGGCATCGTCGAAGCCGGTACCCACACGCCCGACATAGCGCAGCGTGTTGCCCTCGCGTTGCGCCATCAGCAAGGCGCCAAAGCCACTGCGCGCACCCTTGGGATCGGTGTAGCCCACCACCACGAACTCGTCGCTGTCTGCGTGCTTGGTCTTGACCCAATCGGCGCTGCGTCCTGCGCGATAAGGCGCATCGGCGAGCTTGCTGACGATGCCTTCCCAGCCGGTGCCGGCGCTGGCCGCGAACACCTCCGGGCCGTGGCCGATCACATGGTCGCTAAACGCCAGCGTGCCTGGCTCATCGCCCAGCAACTCGTGCAGCAATTGCTTGC
The DNA here is from genome assembly GCF_040182365.1 of Xanthomonas sp. 10-10. Lineage (NCBI taxonomy): Bacteria > Pseudomonadati > Pseudomonadota > Gammaproteobacteria > Lysobacterales > Lysobacteraceae > Xanthomonas > Xanthomonas sp. 10-10. The sequence goes on along the minus strand of NZ_CP144460.1, from coordinate 231,936 downwards.
GTTGCAGCAACGGGGTATCGCGCAGATCCACCCCGGCCACGCCCAGCAGGTCGAACACGATGTAGCGCAGCGGCTGCACGGCGCTGCCATCGAGCGCACGTTGCAGCGCCGAGAAGTCGGTGCGTCCCTTGGCGTCCAGCACCACCAGCTCGCCATCCAGGCGCGCATCGCGCACCGGCAAGGCCTGCACTGCGCGCACCACGTCCGGAAAACGCTGTGTCCAGGCCTGGTCGTTACGTGAGCGCAGTTGCACCTGGCCATCGACCATGTCGGCCAGCAGGCGATAGCCGTCCCACTTGATCTCGTGCAACCAGCGCTCGCCCTCCGGCGCCTGCTCGCGCAGCAAGGTCAGTTGCGCGCGAAGCTCGGTTGGGCTTGGCGCATCGCGCGCCCCGTCAAGCGCCAGGGCGCGGGTCCGCCATTGCCTGGAGTCCGCACGCGCTGGACGTGCGCGTTTGCCTGCCGCCGTCGTCTTGGCGCTCGCCTGTGCCGCGGGCGCATGCCGTGCCCGGCTGGCCTTGGCACGGGTTGCCGGCGCCGCCGCAGCCGCTGCGCCTGCGGCCTGCTGGGCCACCAGCGCATCGGCATCCAGATCGGCCGCGTACGCATCGCTGCGCTTGAACAGCAGCCATTGCGGTTTGCCGCCGCGCATCTGTGTGCGTACCAAGGCAAAACCGCCGCGCAGCAGCGTGCCCTGCAATTCAAATTCCAGTTTGCCCGCGTCCAGCGCCGCCAACGCATCGCCTTCGCAGTGCCACTGTCCGTGGTCGAACACATCCACATGCCCGGCGCCGTAATGGCCCTGCGGAATATCGCCCTCGAAGCTGGCATACGACAGCGGGTGATCCTCCACCTGAACCGCCAGCCGCTTTTCGCCAACGCGCAACGAAGGGCCCTTCGGCACGGCCCAACTCTTGAGCACACCGTCGACCTCCAGACGGAAGTCGTAATGGCGCGAGCTGGCGTGATGCAATTGCACGACGAAGATCGGCTGCTTGCTGGCACGCGCAGGCGTGTCGCCGGCCGGCTCCGGGGTCTGGTCGAAGCGGCGCTTGGCGTTGTAGTCGCGCAATGACATGGGCGGGGCCTATCCGGCCTTGCGGCGTGGCGCCGCCTTGCTGGCCGGCGTCTTGGCGGTCTTGGCTGCGGTCTTCTTGATGGTCTTCTTGGTGGCCTTTTTTGCCGCTTTCCTGGTAGCGGTCTTGGCGGTCTTCTTGGCCGACCCAGCCGCCGGCGCGCTGCTCTTCTTGGCCGGGGTGCGCGTCTTGGCCTGCAGGCTCTTCTGCAGCAACGACATGAAATCGACCACGTTGGTGCTGGCGTCTTCGTGCTGCGGCGGCTCGATATCCACCTTGGTGGTGCCGCCCTTGGCCTGGATGCGCTTGCGCAGGATCTGCTCGAGTTTGCCGCGGAATTCGTCGTGGTAGTCCTCCGGCTGCCAGGTGCCGGACATCGACTCGATCAGCTGCCTGGCCATCTCCTGTTCCTTGGGCGTGATGCGGTACTCGCCCACCGCGCCGGCCGGCAACTTGAAGTCCTGCGGGTCCACCACTTCCTGCTGGTAGCGCAGCAGCAGCAGGATCAGGGCATCGCCTTGCGGCATCACCGCAGCCAGGTACTCGCGGGTGCGGATGACCACCTTGGCAATCCCCACCTTGCCGGTGTCGCGCAGCGTTTCGCGCAGCAGCACATAGCCTTTTTCGGCCTTCTTGCCCGGCACCAGGATGTAGGGCTTCTCGAAATAGCGCGGGTCGATCTCGGCCGCATCCACAAAGGTTTCCACTTCCACCGTCTCGTGGCTTTCCGGCGAGGCCGAGCGGATGTCCTGCTCTTCGACAATGACGTAGCTGCCCTTGTCGTACTCGAACGCCTTGACGATTTCCTTCCACGGCACTTCATCGCCGGTGTCGGCGTTGACGCGCTCGAAACGGATCGGCTTCTTGTCGCGCGAATCGAGCATGCGGAAATGCAGGTCCACCTTGCGTTCGCCGGACATCAACGCTACCGGCACGTTGAGCAGGCCGAACGACAGCGTGCCGGTCCAGATCGGTCGGGCCATCAGTGCGCCGCTCCATGGATGGCCGCGTCGGGGATATGGTCCAGCGCCAGCCACGCGTCCTCGACAATCGTGCGGACGTGCGGCCAGTCCAGGCGCGAGTCACCGCGCATGCTTTCCCACTGCGCGGCCAGCGCCTGCTCACAGTGCGCATCGTTACCGCGCGGCCAGTCTGCGGCGTGGGTCAGCCGGGCGAACGCGTAGGCCGGCGAGAGATCGCGCCAGGTCGGCCCGCCCCGTCGGCGGCGGCGCTGGTAGTCGGCCAGGCTATAGCACTGGAAGTCCTGCGCTACGCCCACTGCATCGATTGGTGGCCACTTGCGATGAGTCCGCTTGGCCGCTGCAGGGTCCGCCTGCGCACTGAACAGGCGACGGTCGGGACGGCGGTCCTGGGGGCGCATGGTCTGCTCCACGGTACGGCGGTGAGGGCCCACATCAGTAGCGCCGCTGCCGTGATCCAGCTGTGAGAAATCCGCATAGGTTTTGCGATTTGCGTGCCCTTCACCCCGCACGCGCTGAACTGATGGCCCTACCCAGACACCAGGAGCGGCGCCATGTCCCGCGACCCCTTACGCGAACAGCCTGCACAGCCCGGCGAACAGCACGGCAAGCGCGACGCCGAGCACTACGAAGACCGTGGTGCCGGCGATACACCAGGCCGCCTGATCCCGGCCGATGACGACACCCCTGCCAAGACACCGGGCACCGCGCCATCCACGGCGACGGATGAGTGAGTGCGTGTGCCGAGCGCTGTCTTGTTGGAAGCGTGTTGTTGCAAGGCGAACCGAAGGGCGTCAGCTTGCCGACTGGCAAGTGCTGCTGATCTCGATGCGCCTGGCTTACGCACGGCCGGCCTGCTGCAACCGTGCGAATTCATCATCCCCAAACAGCCGCGACCGCACCAGGAAACGCACGCCTTCGCCATTTTCCAGCGAGAACATGCCACCACGGCCCGGCACCACATCGATGATCAGCTGGGTGTGCTTCCAGTAGTCGAATTGCGACGCGCTGATATAGAACGGTGCACCGCCGATCTCGCCCAGCAGCACGTCGCGATCGCCGACGATGAAGTCGCCGACCGCAAAGCACATCGGCGACGAGCCATCGCAGCAACCACCGGATTGATGGAACAGCAGATCGCCATGCCGCGCACGCAGGGTGTCGATCAGCTGCAATGCCGCCGGTGTTGCCAAGACCTGCAATGGCAAACTGTTCTGGGTGATCGTGCCGTGCATCGTCCGCCTCCAGCGGCCGCGTCAGGCGGCCATCTCGCGCACGATACGCCTCTCGGCCGTGCCGGCGCGCATGCAGGCAACTGACGTTGATGTGGCCGTGGGGTGCGTCGGCCGCAGCAGTCGTAGCCACCTTCCCGGGTGTTCTGCAGCCGCTGCGCACCGCCTGGGGTCACCCGGCACGCGGGCAGCTCACGCGGCCGGCCCGCCCACGACCAGCGACTGCCCGTGCCGGGCTCACACGCAGTGTCCGCGTGAGGCCGCTACCTGCGGCAGCACGGGAAGCTGCGCGTACAAAGCGGCACTGGCAGAACGGCAGCGGCCGGTCGTCGCCGCCCTCACATGCCACTCGTACACTGCGCGCGTGTGCGCCACCCGCATCCACCCGACGCCTGCGCGTCGCATGTTGCTGGTCGCTGCGCGCCTCAACGCTCATACGGAGGGAACCACACCATGAAGCAACGCCTGCTCACCGCCGCCCTGCTGGCCCTGCTGGCCCTGCTCCTGCAAGGCTGCCAGATGCCGGAGCCCGCTGCCGCCGCCGATCCCGCTGCGCCGACCTCGGCCGCCCCGGCAACCACCACCCCGGCACCAACCACCCCGGCCGCCCCGGCAGCGGAGCGCCCCGCGTTGCCCCAGGCGGCCTGCGAGAGGACCGAAGACGGCTTCTCTGCGTTCTTGGAAGCGATCGTCGCCGATCCGGCGTTACGCGCGGCCTACAGCGCCCCGCACGTTGCAGAACGCGACCTGCGCGACCCGTCCAAGCCGGCGGAGCGCCCGAGCGCGCCGTTCCGGCTGGTCCTGATCGATTCGCGCTGGTCCTACGACGAGCCGGACAAGCAACCCGAGCAACTGTCCCGGGTCAAGCTGGAGCTCAAGCCCGACGGCGAGCGGATGCGCGCAGAGTTCATCAGGGCCGAGTTCTCCCCCGACGAAGAGGTCATCAAGACCGTCGGGGCACCGGAGGCCTATGTGTTCGACTACACGCAGCAATGCTGGCAGTTGACCCAGCATCTGCGCTGATCGGCCGCCCGCCAGGCTGCCCGCGGCCTGGCCAGGTCAGCATCGGTTGTCTCGCTATCAATAAGGAAATTGCACATGCCCAGATACACCATCGTCGAATCGGTCGGACGCGGCGTCCAGCATATCCACGACTACGAAGACATCGAGCGCCATCACCCCACGCGCGGCAACGAGCGAGGGCGCGTGTACGGCACCGTCAATGGCGAACGCGAGGAATTGCTCGGCAATTACAGGGGTGCGGCAACGGTGTCGCGCGATGGCGACCATTACGTGTCCAAGGATTTCGTGCTGCAGGCCGGTGGGGTCAGTAGTGTGCCGGTACCGGCCATCGCCAGCGGCTATATCGGGCGCGTGGATGCCAGCGACGGCATCGTGCAGATCTACGACAAGCCGGCTTCCGACCCGAGCCGTGAAATGATCGCCCAGTACCGGCATCTGGACCTGCGCAATACCCAGCTGGAAACCGGTGCACGCATCGAGTACGGGCAGTCGGTGGGCATCCAGGGCGGTTTCAACAACGGCAATCCCAGTGCGTTCGGCAAGCATGTGCATGTGGACATCAACACCGGCTATCTGCCGCAGGCCGACCGCTACATCCGCGACATCAGCAGCGGCGCGATCACCACCGATCAGCGTCCGCAACATGCCCAGCCCAATCTCACCGGCACCGCCCAGGTGACCGACATTTCGGGCAATGGCCGCACAGTCGCGGCGCCGGTTGGCACTGCGGCGGTGAGCGCCGCTCCACTGGCCGACGGCGTGCTGCGCAAGGACGAACATGGACCTGAGGTCAAAGCCCTGCAGGAACGCCTCAATGCGCTGGGCTATACCGATGCCCAGGGCCAGGCATTGGGCACCGACGGCAAATTTGGCGATCGCACCCGGCAGGCCGTGCAGGCATTCCAGCGCGATCACCAGCTGAGCGATGACGGCATCGCCGGCCGGGACACCTTCAAGGCGCTGGCCGGCGCCCAGCCACGCCAGGCCGACCCTGCCGCGGCCCCGCAGCAGCCTGAGGCGCCAGCACGCCAACCACTGGTGTCCGATCCGGCGCATCCGCAGCATGCGATGTACCAACAGGCAGTGGGCGCGCTGGAAAAGCTCGGTCCCGCAGGCGGGTTCAAGGACCGCAAGGAACTGGAGCAGGCCGCCGGCACCCTCACCCACGACGCCAGCATCAGTGGGCTGACCCGCATCGACCACGTCACCCCCAACAAGGCGGGCAATGGTCTGTTTGCGGTGGAAGGCAGACTGGACGACCCGGCGCACCGCCGCGCCTACGTCGACCGCGACCAGGCGGTGCAACAGACCCTTGAGCAATCCACGCAGAAACTGCGGCAGGATCTGCCGGCCGGCATCGAGCAGGAGCCTGCGCGCGAAACCAACCGCGCGATGGCGATGTAGCTGATCGTCGCTGCTGGCAACGCCCCGCAGGCGGCGGGGTCTGCTGCCTGCGGCGCGTTGCCGTCTGCGCAATTGACCCACCGGGACACACGACTAGCAGCTGCGACCTAAAGGCGGACCGTGTGCAGGGGCTGCGTCCGGGTGATCCGAGCCGCAGCACGCAGCGGCGCTGCCGTCGCCTATAGAGTGCCGATGGCAGCCTCGACGCGGACGCGCGGTGCCTGCGCTGCTTCTGGCGTGCCGCCCGAACAGGCGGCACGCCATCGGCTCAGAAGAACCCCAGCGCCTTCGGCGAATAGCTCACCAGCAGGTTCTTGGTCTGCTGATAATGGTCGAGCATCATCTTGTGATTCTCGCGGCCGATACCCGACTGCTTGTAACCGCCGAAGGCGGCGTGCGCGGGATAGGCGTGATAGCAGTTGGTCCATACCCGCCCGGCCTGGATCGCGCGGCCCATCCGGTACAACCGCGACGCATCGCGGCTCCACACGCCGGCACCCAATCCGTAGAGCGTGTCGTTGGCGATCGCCAGCGCTTCGGCCTCGTCCTTGAAGGTGGTCACCGACACCACCGGCCCGAAGATTTCTTCCTGGAACACGCGCATCTTGTTGTGGCCCTTGAAGATGGTCGGCTTGACGTAGAAGCCTTCGGCCAGCTCGCCATCGAGCGTGTTGCGCTCGCCGCCGATCAACACTTGCGCGCCCTCCTGCCTGCCGATGTCGATGTACGACAGGATCTTTTCCAGCTGCTCGCTCGATGCCTGTGCGCCGACCATGGTGTTGGGATCGAGCGGATTGCCCTGCTTGATCGCCGCTACGCGCTTGAGCGCCTTTTTCATGAACCTGTCGTAGATCGAGTCCTGGATCAGCGCGCGCGAGGGGCAGGTACACACTTCGCCCTGATTGAAAGCGAACAGCACAAAGCCCTCCACCGCCTTGTCGAGAAAGTCGTCGTCCTCGGCCATGACATCGGCAAAGAAGATGTTGGGCGATTTGCCACCCAGCTCCAGCGTCACCGGAATCAGGTTCTGGCTGGCGTACTGCATGATCAGCCGGCCGGTGGTGGTTTCGCCGGTGAAGGCGATCTTGGCGATGCGCGGATTGCTGGCCAACGGCTTGCCGGCCTCGAGCCCGAAGCCGTTGACCACGTTGAGCACGCCGGGCGGCAGCAGATCGCCGATGACTTCCATCAACACCAGGATCGAGGCCGGCGTCTGCTCGGCCGGCTTCATCACCACGCAGTTGCCGGCCGCCAGTGCCGGCGCCAGTTTCCAGCACGCCATCAACAGCGGGAAATTCCACGGAATGATCTGCCCCACCACACCGAGCGGTTCGTGGAAATGATAGGCAATGGTGTCGCTGTCGATCTCGGAGATGCCGCCTTCCTGTGCACGGATGGCACCGGCGAAATAGCGGAAGTGATCCACGCATAGCGGCACATCGGCATTGAGCGTTTCGCGTACCGGTTTGCCGTTGTCCCAGGTTTCGGCATAGGCGAGCAGCTCAAGGTTCTGTTCGATGCGGTCGGCGATCTTGAGCAATACGTTGGAACGCTCGGTGGTCGAGGTCTTGCCCCACGCGTCCTTGGCCGCATGCGCGGCATCCAGTGCGGCTTCAATGTCCTGTGCGTTGGAGCGCGCAATCGAGGTGAACACCTTGCCGCTGATCGGCGTGGTGTTGTCGAAATACTGACCGCCGGCCGGCGCCACCCACTTGCCGCCGATGAAGTTGTCGTAGCGCGGCTTGAAGATGGACTGCGGGTCGGTGTTGAGTGGCTTGGCAGAGGGAAGCGCGTTCATCGTGGTCTCCTGGCAGCGTGGTCCGATGCGAACGTGTATACCCGCGCAAGTGCTAGCGCAATGTCGTGTGATGCGCTATTGCGCTGCGTCATTGCGACAGCATCGCTGCAGCGTATGTGATGAGCAAAATCGCGCTGCAGTGCGTCATCGTGTGCGACCAAAGGCCACGCGCGATGTAGAAGTGCGGGCGGCCTGCGATGCGTCGGTTGCTTGCCGTGCGCAGCACCCACCTCAATCGCGCGGTGCGGGCGGCTCGAAGACGTCGGGATCGGCCATGGACGCGGCGCAATCCTGCGTTTGCCTCAGGTGATATTCCTGCAACTGCCACCCCGCCGTGGCTGATGCCGCAGCCCACCGATAGGTCCAGTGGTAGCGCATGCCCGCGCCACATGCGTCGATGGCGACGGCATCCCCGGGCTGACCATGCTCGGGAAACGCCACCTCGGTACTGGTCAGATCCGCACGACCGCCGGCACCCGAGGCGTGCGTGCGGTAACTGGTGCGCAGCTGACCTAGCGCGGCAGCACTTGCCGGTGGCTGCGCCTTGGACGGCTGCGCCAGCAACCAGCGATGCACCTCCGCCACGGCCGGACTATTGGCCAGATAGGTCCGTGTCACCTGCAGCGTGCCCTGCTCTGTAGACGCAGCGGCACCGGCAATGGCACCGGTCAGTAGGCTGGTCGCGCCAAGCGCTGCAATCGACACCGCTTGCAGGAATGTCATCCCGTGCTCCATGCGTTGTGTGCGGAAAACCGAGCCTAGCACGCTACCTACGTCTGCCTGGCAGCCGCCGCGATATGCATGACCCGCTGCGCCAAACGCAGCTCGGCGATTGCGATAACGTGCCATGCAGGGTCGCTGCGTGCATGCGATCCGATGCCGCAAGTCCCCCGCGCCGAGCGCAGCGATCAGATCCAGACGTCGTTGTCTGCGGTGTAGGCGCCACCCGCATCGCCGGTATTGACCACGCCGCGTGGCTCGACCAGCAGCACGCTGCACTCGTGCTCCGCCACTGGCCGGTGTTTGACCCCCTTGGGCACCACGTGCATCTGCCCGGCCGACAGCGCCACCACGCCATCGCGAAATTCGATGGTCATGTGGCCGTCCAGCACGATGAACACCTCGTCCGTGTCCGCATGCCGATGCCACACGAACGCACCTTGCAGCTTGACCAGCTTGAACTGGTAGTCGTTCATTTCCGCAACGACACGCGGGGAACAGTGCTGCGACAGCAAGGCGAGCTTGTCGCTGAAATCGATCGGGGCGTAGCGCATGTTCAACGGAAACATCCTTGTGCGGGGAATGCGCCTGCACGCTTAGTGCATCGTATTGCGCACAGTCACTGCTGCAGGGTGCGGCGCATTGCAGCGACACTCAATGAACAACGCGACCGGTTTTGCCCGGCGCGATGCGCGCTCATGCACCAGCGGTGCGGGTGTCTGCCGCGCGCCACGCTTGCACGGCTGCGCTTACCTGCGCACCATGACTGGCGCTTACATCGCGCGCGACAAAGGCGTACGGCTGCCTTTGCACCTGCGCGGCAAGTCGTGCGCAGGCGGCATGTCTGTCTGCCAGCACGTCGGCCTGCTCGGTTGCGTTCAACGGCAGCAGGAGCGAAACGCCTGTGACCGAGATCGTGCAGTTGATGTCCAGCCAGTAGCGGTTGTCCTCGCGCAGCAAAAACCAGTCTGCGGTGGCGTGATCGACGACGATCATGGTGGGGCCTTGCGTGGTGGGCACAGGTGGGGCGTGTCGATGGCAAACCATGGGTTAGCGGGACGGCTTCGTCGCGCCCGGGTGCGCTCCTACGGTGACGGACGCGCGTTGTTGAACGCGCGCCGCATGCGGCCGGATTCGCCGCCGAACTTCAATTACAGGCCGACCGGTTGTTGGAGAGACATCCGCATGCTGTTGTGCCGCCACGTGGCGATGCGCGCCTTGGCTGGACGGCTTTGTCGCGCCCGGGTGCGCTCCTACGGGTGACGGGCGCGTGTTGTTGAACGCGCGCCGCATGCCGGTGGCTCAGCCGCCAAAATCCCACTGCAGCCCTACCGTATAGGTGCGGTCCGGGCCGGGTTCGTAATAGCGTCCGTTGCCGTCGTTGACGATCACCGAGCCCACGTACTGGCGGTCCAGCGCGTTGTCGATGCGGGCGAAGGTACGCAGCCCGCCGAAGCTGGTGGTCCAGCGGCGCGAGGCTTCCAGGTTGACCAATGCATAGCCCGGCGCGCGCTCGGTGGCCAGGTCGTTGACCACGGTGGCGTCGGAGGCCACCGTTTCGGCGGCGAACTGCCATTGCAACGGCTGCCACTGCCAGCGCGCAAACAGCTGCTGGCGCGGCACGCCGGGCAGGCGCGACCCGCTCGCCACTGGCGCGGTGGGCGTGGCGCAGCCGCTGCTGGCGCAGGTGAGATAGCCATCGCGCACGGTGGCATCGACGAAGGTATAGGCCAGCTGCAACTGCTGGGTGGCGCCCACTGGTTGATTCCAGCTCAGCTCCGCGCCCTGGCGGCGGGTGGCGCCGATGTTGCGATAGGTGCTTCGGCCGTTGGTGTTGCTGGCCACTGCCAGCTCGTCGTCGGTGTCTGCGCGAAACAACGCCAGCTGCAGCGCCGCGCCGCTCTGGGCGCGCCACTTGCTGCCGACCTCGTAGTTGCGGCTGGTGGCCGAGCCCAGGTCCAGCGCCAGACCCGCGCCGCCGTCGTTGCGGTACCCCAGCTCGTTGAAGGTGGGCGTTTCGAAGCCGCGTCCAGCCGAGGCGTAAAAACGCAGATCGTCGGTGGCGCGGAACACGATGCCGGCTACCGGCGTGGTGGCCGAATAATCGCGCCGCCCGCTGTCGTCGGGATTGCGGCCCACGATGTAATGGTCGTCCGAGCGGAAACGCACCTGGCTATGCCGCACGCCCAGCAATGCCGACCAGCGCTCGCTCCACTGCCACCAGGCCTGCGCAAACTGATCCACGTTCTCGACCTGGTCGCGCTGATTGCGGCGCAGCGCGCCCTGCACGCCCAGCGTGGTGCCGACGAAATTCTCGTAGCCGGTGCGGTGCTGGCGTTGACGATCCACGTTTGCGCCCACGGTCAGCTGCAGGGGCCGGCCCAGGGCCTCGCCTTGCCAGGCCCAACGCGCGTCGGCACCTTCGTAATTGCTGTCCAGATCGATCACCCCGCCCGAATGCAGCGGATTGCGCTGCACCGCTACCGGCACCGCCAGGAACTGCTCCACGCTGCGCTGCCCGCCATAGGCCATCAGCCGCACCGTCTGGCTGTCGAACTGCTGGGTGAAGATCGCCCCGGCCTGCGATTGGCGCACCGATTTGCGGGTGTTGAACTGGGTGGCCACCGAGGTGGCCTGCGCCGGGTCGGCGTTGAATTGCGCGCGGGTCAGGCCCAGCGGGTCCTGCGCATCGGGCGCGTCCAGATAGTTGAGCACCAGGTCCAGCCGGCTGCCGGGTGCCAGGTCGAAGCCCAGCTTGGCGTTGACCGAGTCGCGCCTTGCGCGGCTATGGTCGCGGAAGCCGTCGGTTTCGAAATGATTGGCGGCCAGGTTGTAGTGCACCGCGCCCTGCTGGCCGAGCAATTGCGCGCCAACATTGACGGTGGCATTGCTGCCGTAGGTGGCACGCAGCCGCCACGGGTCGTCGGGCTTGCCGTCGGCGCTCCATAGTTGCAGCACGCCGCCGGAGGAATTGCCGTACAGCGCCGAAAACGGCCCGCGCAGCACTTCCACCCGCTCGGCGCCCAACACGTTGAAGTGCGACAGCTGGCCCTGACCATCGGGCATGCTGGCCGGGATGCCGTCGACCAGCAGCCGCACGCCGCGTACGCCGAAGGTGGAGCGCGCGCCGAAGCCGCGGATCGACAGCTGGGTGTCCTGCGCGTAGTTCTGGCGGTCGCGCGCCACCAGCCCGGGGATACCGTCCAGCAGCTCGGACACCTGCGCGCCACGGCGGTTGTCGTCGTCGGCCGCCACCACGGTGAACGACGCCGGCAGGTCGAAGTCGTCCACGCCGTGCACACGCGCGGCGTCCACCTGCACGGCGGGCAGTGTCTGCGGCGCGGGTGCGGGCTCGGCGGCCAGGGCGGGCGCCACGGCGCTCGCAACGAACAGACCGCACGCAGCGGCCAACAGGGTGAGTCTGGGCATGGGCATAGTGTCCCTCATCCGTACTGTGGCCGCATCGTTGCGTACGGAACGAAGCATGCTACGCCGGCCATGGGCTGCTACGATGAAGTGGTTTGGCCCAGCCGCGGCCGAGCATCCCGGAAGTACCCCACTCTTTCGTCCTTCAGCGAGTCATGCCGTGTCCTTCTTTGCAAACGTGGAACAGGTTCCAGGCGACCCCATCCTGGGCCTGACCGAGGCCTACAACGCCGATAGCCGCCCCAACAAGGTCAATCTGGGCGTGGGCATCTATTACGACGAAAACGGGCGCATCCCGCTGTTGCGCGCCGTGCACAAGATCGAGCAGCAGCTCGCGCAGGAAGCCAAACCGCGCGGCTATCTGCCCATCGACGGCCTGGCCGCGTACGACAAGGCCACCCAGGAGCTGCTGTTCGGCGCCGAGTCGGCGCTGGTGGCCTCCGGCCGCGTGGCGACCTCGCAGACCGTCGGTGGCAGCGGTGCGCTGCGCGTGGGCGCGGACCTGCTCAAGAAGCTGCTGCCCACCGCCACCATCGCCATCAGCAACCCGAGCTGGGAAAACCATCGCGCGGTGTTCGGCGCGGCCGGCTTCGAGGTGGTGGATTACACCTATTTCGACGCGGCGACCCACGGCCTGAACTTCGACGGCATGCTCGCCGACCTGGCCAAGCTGGAGCCGGGCACGGTGGTACTGCTGCACGCCTGCTGCCACAACCCCACCGGCGCGGACCTGACCAAGGAGCAGTGGAAGCAGGTCGCCGGCCTGCTGAAAGAGCGCAACCTGTTCCCGTTCGTGGACATCGCCTACCAGGGCTTCGACAAGGGCATCGAAGCCGATGCCTACGCGGTGCGCCTGCTCGCTGCCGAAGGCATCGACAGCTACGTGGTCGCCAGCTCGTATTCCAAATCGTTCTCGTTGTATGGCGAGCGCGTGGGCGCGCTGTCGGTGGTCTCGGCCACCGCGGCCGAAGCCAAGGCGGTGCAGTCGCAGGTCAAGCGCATCATCCGCACCATCTATTCCAGCCCGTCCACGCACGGCGCCGCGCTGGTGGCCGGCGTGCTGACCAGCCCGGAATTGCGCGATCTGTGGGAGCAGGAACTGACCGAAATGCGCGAGCGCATCCATTCGTTGCGTGCAGGCCTGGTCGAAAAACTGGCCACGCTGGGCTCGCCGGAATTCGAGTTCATCCAGCGCCAGGCCGGCATGTTCTCGTACTCGGGCCTGACCAGGACCCAGGTGGACCGCCTGCGCGAAGAGTTCGCCATCTACGCCGTGGGCACCGGCCGCATCTGCGTGGCCGCACTGAGCCAGCGCAACCTGGACTACGTGGCGCAGGCCGTGGCGACCGTCAGCCGGATGTAAGCAACCGCATCGCGATCGGCCACACCGGCCAATACCAGCAAACCGGGAGCGCGCCAGCCTCCCGGTTTTTTTGTGCGCGCAGCCGCCGCTCGCTCCCCTGCCCTCGCCGCGTCCTTCCCCCGCCTGCGGGGGAAGGTGCCCGAAGGGCGGATCGAGGCAAGCGCAGCGCAACCATCGCTGACCCACCACCACCCACGCACCGGCAACGCTCCCTTCCCCCCGCCTGCGGGGGAAGGCGCCCGAAGCGCGGATCGGGGCAAGCGCAGCGCAACCATCGCTGACCCACCACCACCCACGCACCGGCAACGCTCCCTTCCCCCCGCCTGCGGGGGAAGCTGCCCGAAGAGCGGATCGAGGCAAGCGCAGCGCCACCATCGCCAACCCACCACCACCCACGCACCGGCAACGCTCCCTTCAACCGCCTGCGGGGGAAGGTGCCCGAAGGGCGGATGGGGGCAAACCCAGCGCCACCATCGCCAACCCGCCACCCACGCACCGGCAACGCTCCCTTCCCCCGCCTGCGGGGGAAGGTGCCCGAAGGGCGGATGGGGGCAAGCGCAGCGCAACCATCGCTGACCCACCACCATCCCCCATTCGCGCACGTTCGATCAATCACGCTGCAAAACGCGCAGCAAGTGATCGAAATCTAACGGCGCAATGGCGACAATAGCCGCCCACTTCCTACACAGGCTGCCCGCCCCCATGTCGCGTCCCTCGCTGACCCGCTTCCTGATCGAAGAGCAACACGCCGGCCGTATCGATGCGGAATTGCGCCAGCTGATCACCATCGTCTCGCGCGCCTGCAAGCGCATTTCCATTGCCGTGAGCAAGGGCGCCCTGGGCGGCGTGCTCGGCGATGCCGGCACCGGCAACGTGCAGGGCGAGGCGCAGAAGAAGCTCGACGTGCTCAGCAACGACATCCTGCTGGAAGCCAATGCCTGGGGCGGCCATCTGGCTGCGTGCGCTTCCGAAGAAATGGACCACAGCCAGCCGGTGCCCGACCAATACCCCAGCGGCGATTTCCTGCTGCTGTTCGACCCGCTGGACGGCAGCTCCAACATCGACGTCAACGTCTCGGTCGGCACCATCTTCTCGGTGCTGCGCGCGCCCAAGGGCACCGAAAAGCCCGGCGACGAGCACTTCCTGCAGCCGGGCACGCAACAGGTGGCCGCCGGCTACTGCATCTACGGCCCCAGCACGATGCTGGTGCTTACGCTGGGCCACGGTACCCACGCCTTCACCCTGGAGCGCGAGGAAGGCAGCTTCCTGCTGACCCAGGCCAACATGCGCGTGCCCGAAGACACCGCCGAATACGCCATCAACATGTCCAACCAGCGCCACTGGGAACCGGCCATGCAGTCCTACGCGGGCGATCTGCTGGCGGGCAAGGACGGCAGCCGCGGCAAGGACTTCAACATGCGCTGGATCGCTAGCATGGTCGCCGACGTGCACCGCATCCTTACTCGCGGCGGCATCTTCATCTACCCCTGGGACAAGAAGGACGCGTCCAAGCCGGGCAAGCTGCGCCTGATGTACGAAGCCAACCCGATGAGCATGCTGGTCGAGCAAGCCGGCGGCGCAGCCACCACCGGGCGCGAGCGCATTCTGGACATCCAACCCACGCAGCTGCACCAGCGCGTGCCGGTTTTTTTGGGCTCGAAGAACGAAGTCAACGAGGCCACGCGCTATCACGTTGAGTTCGACAAGGCGCAGGGCTGAGGTTGTATCGGGCACTCACTTGCGCGACAAGTGGGTCGCCCGCCTCGCGCGGGTGACCCGCTCGTTTACTGCGAGATGACTTCACTATTTTACGTGTCTTGACGCAAGCTCAACGCTGCCCTCTATGGACGGCCAGTCTCAGCGTTGCTAGCATTTTATTGCCTATACACCATTGGACGGTCGATGAAACACCTATCCGCACTTTTATGCTTTGCTTTTTTTGCTTCGCCGGCTTTTGCATATGACTGCAACCAGTCATTGAAGTATAAATCCGAATACGCGAGCCTGACCAAGACGCCTCCTGTCGACGTCGAGTCTCTTAAACTCGGAGTAGCGTTCTTGGTGGATCGAAAAAATATCACACCAACGGCAGCGACCAACGAAGTTATCGCTATTTTGAAGAATGGAAAGTCGCCCATCGCCGCCCAGCTAGAAGAAGCGATCAGCGGCAGCGCAAACCAACTCAAAGCTGCCAACCCCCAGTCTGAGCAAGAGTGTTTGGCTCTCATGGACCAGCGTCGTGAGCATCGCAGACTTGGCCAGCAGTTGACCAAGTATCAAGTAGCCAGATTGATGGCGGCGCAACCAGCCAAACAGTTGTCGGCACCAGAGTGCAAGTCGCAGAAGCTACCAGAAGACCACACCTCAGAAATGTGCCTTATCAAGGGCGAAAATTTCGATCACATGTATTTCAGGCTTCGTGTAGATGGCCTGGAAATTTTTACGCTGGCCGACGATTATGCGGAAGATGTCGTCCTCAAACACAAGGTCTCCCGCAGCGTATCGATTGAATTCCCCTTATCCTTACAGGGCCCAGAGGAATCGACAATTCGTGGCGGCTGCCTACCTGGAAGCAAGGACGGCGCATTGACAGCTTACATATGCAATTTCACCTGGGGCCAAGTGCAGCTAGTTAATAATCTTGAGTTCCAGATTCATTAGCACCCCCCAAATTCGCGACTTTGCGGAACGTCCGCTGTTGAGCAGAAGTGGAAGACTCTACAAGAGCATGAAGCGGACCTGGTGTTTATTCGCGCAGCAGCTGGAAAAAAAATCTTGTGCCCCTCCCTTGTATTCGCAAGCGTGTCGGCTGCCAGAAATCATCGATCCATCCAGTGAATTCTCATCTGCAACAAGCCAGTAAACTGAACTTACGGCGTTGATTGCCACGCCGCTGTTGAGAGAGGCGCAGGCTCAGAGACCCTGGCGGCATACGCGGCAATTGCCGCATGACGACCGCATCCTCATCGGAGAACTCGCTTGCCGAGCGCAAATATTGTTTCCGCACCGCGAGAGCAGGCATGACCCACGTCTTTTTCGCGGCCGCACGCGCAGCAAAAGTGACTCTCATCTTTCTGGGCTCGGTGCTTCTTTCATGTGTCGCGGCAACGATTCTCAGCGGACTTTGTTTGACTCTCATTCTGGCGACGTCACGCGATAGTGGGACGGCCGGTGCGTTTTTCTTGTACTACTGCTTTTTCTCGTTTGGCATTGGCTCCCCCGCATTCTTCCTTGCAGGCGTTCCACTCCTGCACTTTTTCCCTGGACTGAAGCATGCACATCCCTACAGTGCGGGAATTGCGGGAGCGGCAATCACAGCAAGCAGCATGTTGATCCTGCGCTTGATGCATCACTCCTCAGTACCCTTTTCTTCCTGGGACACCATCGCGGTACTTGTCGCTTGCCCATCGCTTTGGGCAGGAATCGCAAGCTGCGTCTATCAGCGCACAAAGCAACTGGCGACGGAGGCGATATAATGGCGTTGGCCGCAGATTTCCGCCTGTGTACACGTGGCTGGCATCACCCATCAACCTTGCCCCCGTCAGCACTGACTGCCGGAATTACCGAAATGAGCTGATAAAGGCTCAAACAGCTTGGGGAGTGTTGAAAATGATCGAGATCATCGGCCCGTCCAGCGATATGAAGTTGGTACACAAACAGGGCGAGACAGGTCGTGAACACGCCTGTCCCGGTACTTGCCGACGCAGTCACTCTCGGAGAGGCATTGACTGCTTATACAGATTCCCAGGGTGCTTGCATCGTGCCTTACGATGGTTCCTGGGAGGACGTTCCGTTTGAGACAGGCGAGGAACCCAAGTACTTTGTGTACACGTCTACACAGGGTGGTCCACGCTTGTGGACATCCATATCGCTCGTGCGGGTGACCTACTATGCCCCAAGCAGGATGTGTACTTCAGGCTTGAAGACGGCGACCGCATCCTCATTGGAGAGCTGGTGTGTTGATTCCGAAAACTTTCGGTGCGAGTGGCCGGGATGACAAAGCCACTTCAGCACAAGGCACTCTTACTGACCGTTGCGCGGATGGTGAGCGCGGGCTTTAAGATTTGGAAGTGTCCATTTACGCTTGCTTGAGTGCGTCGGTTTTCAGTGGCATCGTCCTGTGCATGGCGGTGTCTATTTACGCCAGGGATGAGCGTTAGGCATGTTGTTTTCTTCCTTCTGCCTTCTCACTCATTTCTTTCGTCGTCGACGTGCCTGCATTTCTTGCTCTCCGCGTGCCAGTCTTGCACTTGGTATCTGGCTGAAGCGTACGCGCGCCCACGCCATGCTGCACTAACCGGGCAATCACCGCAGCGATGATCCACCTTTGCCCGTACCTGCTTGTCGGTCCGCAGAACATCGACCCTTTAGTGAAGCCGTCGGCATTGTTCTACATCGCCACACCGCTGTGGGCCGCAATTGCCAGCTGCCTTTACCAGCAGACCGTCAGACCGTCCTGGGACGCGGCGCTGCAGAGCGGCAATGCGGAACCAAACCTTGCCCGACCCAGTGATGCTGACCGCCCGCACACGTCTGATGATGGAAGCTCGCCACTGGGACGGTACGAAGGCATCCTGGACATCCAGCCCGCATAACGGCACCAGTGCGTGCCGGTGTTCCTGGGCTCACGCGATGACGTGACCGAGGCGACGCGGTATCGCGTTGGGTTCGACAAGGCGCAGGGCTGAGGTTTCGGCTTGCGCGACAAGCAACCCTGATTGATGCAGGACACCTGCCCGGTGTGGCTGCCTTTTTATGGAACGCATGCTGATTGCACCGCTGGCGATGCGCCGGAGCGCCAGAACTGCGCCAACGGCCACCTGGTGCCGTGAGTTGACTCACCGCCGCCAGGCGGTGAGTATCGCGATCGGGCCGGAGTGGGACGGTCTACGGGAAGTTGATCTACTCACAGTGCCTTGCGAACAGTCGCATGACTGCCCGCAGGGACCACGTATCGATCAGGGAGTTCACATGAAGACCGCATGTGTTGCACTGGTGGCTGCCGTCATGTTGCAAGCCACACCCGCATTCTCCGCATCAACCGCAACCTCGCCACTGGTCGGAACCTGGCTGCTGGACACCAGCAGCCTGCCGATGCCACCTGCTGCACGACCCAAACGTGTCGTCCTGGATTTCAAGCAGGTCCCCGGCAACAAATGGACAACCAGCGCCGAGATCGTCGAACACGACAACAACACCTTGCAGGCGCAATCCACGCTGTCGCTGGACGGCACGCCGGGCAAGGCATCCGGCACCTACCTGGTCGATCGTGCCGCAGTCAAAATGCCCGAGCCCGGCGTGCTGGTCATGCAGTTGATGTATCAAGGCGTGCCGGCATCCACACGCACCTATACGGTCAGCGCCGATGGCAAGGTGATGACCGAGATCGAAGCGTACTTCAAGGACGGCAACCCGATGATGCGCACGGCGTATTTCAAGCGCGTGGCAAGTCAGACCAAGTGAGCACTGTCGAGCCACGCCGCACAGCGGCGCGGCTCGATGTATTTTTGGAGCAGCGATAGTTTGAAGGCAGGGAGGCTGTATGCGACATCTTTTACCGGTTGATATTCCAGCTACGTTACGGCGCAACACGTCGGTCGAGCAGTTCCTCGGAAAAAGCCCAGTCGATGCAACGTACATTCGCCATATCGAGTTACGCCCGGCAAACGACTCCATCGAGGTGTGGATTCATGACGTGGAGGACATTGGCAGCCAGGACCATTCGGACCTGTATGACTTCATGTCTTTCGATCCGGATGGACCGGACGCCCCTGCTGCCATTTTTGCGGACGCTGCCTCTGCCGTGATGTATGCCAGCACATCCCTGGCGGCTGACCCCACGCGCTGGACCAACCTTGGGATTGCCGAGTCCGAATACCTCGACTACATTCGGGCCGGCCGGCCTGCCCGTTGGCCGGCTGCCACCTAAGCCTCGATCTCGATACCGACCAGGCAAGCGGTTGGGTTCAACAGGCACCAGTCGCGCCAAGCTGCCTGCGTCTCAATGCAAATCGTCCCGAGACCGTCGTTGCGCCGAGCCTCCATGACCAATATCAAATTCACCGAAGGCGAGCGGGCGGCGATCATCCGCAAGGTCCAGCTTTACTTCAGCGAGGAGCTGAAGCAGCAGATCGGACGCTTCGATGCAGAGTTCCTGCTCGATTTCTTTGCCGAAGAAGTCGGAGCCTACTTTTACAACCGTGGCGTCTACGATGCCCAGGCGATCATCGCCAAGCAGCTGGACGATCTGGGAGAGTCGATCTACCAGCTGGAACGTCCGACCGACTTTAAAAAGTGACTGGTCTCACCACGCGGATGCGATGACGAGAGCCAACATCCTCGTTCCTACCAGCAGGGATGGCGTGCGAATGACCATGCGGAGTTGCCGTTTCATGATTGTGCTGGTTGGTGTGCTGCTGCCCTACGCGGCGCGCCTGCCGCGCGGGGCGGAATGGCTTGCGCAATACACCGACACGGCTATCGGCGGCTGGCTGCTCTTGGGCGCGTTCAATGCGATTGCATGGGGCGCGCTGCTCGGCATCAGCTTCCTGTACCGGCGTCCGATCTCGCTACTTGTCCCCTGTGCGTTGGGCTTCGGTGCGCTGGCCTGGGCGCACGCCACGCTGGATCTGCGTGCCGACGCGCAGTCGGCGCTGGCGCTGATCTTCATCCCGATCTATGCACTGCTGCCCATCGCCGTCGGCGGCGCGCTCGGCTATCTGCTGGACCGGCGATTGCGGCACACGGCAGCACGCTGATGCACTCAGCGCATACAGTCTGCCATCGCCAGTGGTCGTGCTCGGTTCTGCTGCGGCGCTTGACGTTTCGATGTGCCGCAACGCAGAAGTGCACAAACGGTACATAGGGATCTGGATCGATGCGTGCGCTGCCGCTGCCCGCATGTCGGCGCGCCTTTCGACAGCCGCCCGGTGTCCGCATCGTATCGCCACGCACCATGCGATCTGGACGCGGACGCCGGCCCGCCGGCGCTGCCCCCTTGACCGCCAACGCCCACACCGGCCAGTCTCGGGGGCTGGCACGGCGGGGGTCGTGCCGCTCGCCTTCAACGGAGAACCGCCGTGGACCGTCGTACCTTCCTCACCTTGTCCGGCATCGGTGCAGCCGGGTTGCTGCTGCCGCATACGCGCCTGATCGCTGCCGAACAGTTGCTCACACCCAACGATGCCGTGCGCAGCCGGCGCTTGTCCGATACCGCGCTGAGCACCGCCAAGGCAGCCGGTGCCAGTTATTGCGATGTGCGCGTAGGCCGTTATCTGCGCCAGTTCGTGATCACCCGCGAGGCGCAGGTGGAGAACGTGGTCAACGCCGAATCCAGCGGCGTGGGCGTGCGCGTGCTGGCCGATGGCGCGTGGGGGTTTGCGGCCGCCAACACGCTCACCAGCGATGGCGTGGCCACCGCCACGCGCCAGGCGGTGGCGATCGCCAAGGCCAACGCGCGGCTGGGTGGTACGCCGGTGCAGCTGGCGCCCGTGACAGCGGCCGGGCAAGTGCGCTGGCGCACGCCGATCAAGAAGAATGCGATGGAGGTACCGCTGCAGGACAAGGTGGCGCTGCTGATGGACGTCAATGCGGCCGCGCTCAACGCCGGCGCCACCTTCGTGGCCTCGCGCATGTTTGCCATCAACGAGCAAAAATACTTCGCCAGCAGCGATGGCTCCTATATCGATCAGGATGTGCACCGGCTGTGGCTGCCCTTCACCGTGACTGCGGTGGACAAGGCCAGCGGCAAGTTCCGCACCCGCGACGGGCTGTCTTCGCCGATGGGCATGGGCTACGAGTATCTGGACGGCGATGCGCGCGAGAAGCACGCGCTACCTGGCGGGCTTGTCGGGTATGGAAAAAGCTACGATGCGCGCGAAGACGCCATTGCCGCCGCAAAGCAGGCGCGCGCCAAGCTCACCGCGCCCTCGGTGAAGGCCGGCAAATACGATCTGGTGATCGACCCGAGCAATCTGTTTCTTACCATCCACGAGTCGGTCGGCCACCCGCTCGAGCTCGATCGCGTGCTCGGGTACGAGGCCAACTACGCCGGCACCAGCTTCGCCACGCTGGACAAGCGCGATGCGAAGTTCCGCTGGGGCAGCGACACGGTGACGTTCGTCGCCGACAAGACGCAGCCAGGCAGCCTGGGTGCGGTGGGCTACGACGATGAGGGCGTCAAGACCAAGCAATGGGACCTGGTCAAGGACGGCATCCTGGTCGACTACCAATGCACGCGCGATCAGGCGCATCTGCTCGGCAAGACCGCCTCCGATGGCTGCAGTTACGCCGACTCGTGGTCCAACGTGCAGTTCCAGCGCATGCCCAATGTGTCGCTGGCTGCGGGCAAGACGCCGCTGGCGGTGGCGGACATGATCAAGAACGTCGAGCGCGGGCTGTACATCCACGGGCGCGGCTCGTATTCGATCGATCAGCAGCGCTACAACGCCCAGTTCGGCGGGCAGCTGTTCTACGAGATCGAGAACGGCCAGGTCACGCGGTTGGTGGAAGACGGCGCCTATCAGATTCGCACGCCGGAATTCTGGAACGCCTGCAGCGCGGTGTGCGACGAGCGCGACTTCCGTCTGGGCGGCTCGTTCTTCGATGGCAAGGGCCAACCCAGCCAGGTGTCGGCAGTATCGCATGGCTCGGCCACGGCGCGCTTCGATGGCATCAACGTGATCAATACCGCGCGTTCGTTAGGCTGAGAGCGGCTCATCATGATGTCGATTCGCAGCGTTGTTGGGTGCGATCAACAGCTTGGTCAGTCGAGGGCGCGGTGCCCTCGCCGCTCGCGGGACACGCCGCAAGTACGTCCCTGTAGGCTCGGTGGCGGCATCCATGCCGCCACACGGTCCCGCAATCGGCGAGGACACCGCACCAGAGAGTGAGTCGGTTGCTTTTTTTTAAGCCTCAGGTTGATCGCCTTGCGTTGCGAAGATGATCCGCGGCGTTCTTCAAACAAGGCACGTCATGCTTTGCTCTCACTATGCGTACCGACACTCTCGACTGGCCCTTGCCCGCCCACCGTCGCGGGACCTTACGCGGCATGGATGCCGCGTCAGAGCCTACAAGGGCGTACTTGCGGCGTGTCCCGCGATGGTAGGCGGGCAAGGGCCCTGCAGCCAGCGCGCAGATCGCCCACGCAGTTTGTCAGCCGCTCTGAACCTGCGCAGCAGCTATTGAGCGTGACGGCATCGCATCATCGTGAATAGGGCGAGCATGCACGACATCCACCACATGTTCCCGCGCGAAGCATCCATCGCACGCAACCAGCCCCGCTCGCCAGACTTGCATGCAGATAGCTGTGCCAATCGATTCAGACGAGCACAGCGATTGCCGCTGCACCCCTGCCGAAAGTCATTTGACGCAGCGTTCATCGCCCGGCAAGAATCGGCGATACCGTGCAGATACCCATCTGTGCGTCACCAGATCACCTGCGCGCCGCGCGGGACTATTGGGGAGTTGCCGTGCAGCGACGTGATTTCCTTGCCCTGACCGGGCTGACCATGGGTGGGCTGATCGTGCCGGCCTACTTCGGCAAGGCGATTGCCGCCGAGCAGTTGTTGACGCCCTTCGATGTCGGCCTCAAGAAGCGCCTGGCCGATGCCGGGCTCAATGCCGCGCGGCAGGCCGGAGCGAGCTATTGCGATGTGCGCATCGGCCGCTATCTGCGGCAGTTCGTCATCACCCGCGAAGACAAGGTACAGAACGTGGTCAACACCGAATCCATCGGTGCCGGCATCCGCGTGATCGTGGGCGGAGCATGGGGTTTTGCTGCCACCAACGAGCTGACCGAGCAGGGCGTGGCCAAGGCCGCTTCGCAGGCGGCTGCCATCGCCAAGGCCAATGCCAGGGTGCAGGGTACGCCGGTGCAACTGGCGCCGACGCCCGGCGTCGGCGAGGTCAGCTGGAAGACGCCGATCAGGAAGAACGCAATGGAAGTGCCGATCAAGGACAAGGTGGATCTGCTGCTGGGCGTCAACGCTGCCGCCACCGCTGCTGGCGCCAACTTCGTCAACTCGATGCTGTTCGTGGTCAACGAGCAGAAGTATTTCGCCAGCACCGACGGCTCGTACATCGACCAGGATGTGCACCGCATCTGGGCGCCACTGAGCGTCACCGCCATCGACAAGGCCAGCGGCAAGTTCCGCACCCGTGACGGACTGTCCGCGCCGATGGGCCTGGGCTACGAATATCTGGATGGCGCCGCCTCGGGCAAGTTCGTCTCGCCCAACGGCGTGGTCAATTACGGCCTGTCCTACGACATGAAGGAAGACGCGATCGCCGCGGCCAAGCAGGCGCAGGAAAAGCTCAAGGCGCCATCGGTGAAGCCGGGCAAGTACGATCTGGTGCTGGACCCCTCGCACACCTGGCTCACCATCCACGAGTCGGTGGGCCACCCGCTGGAGCTGGACCGCGTGCTCGGCTACGAGGCCAATTTCGCCGGCACCAGTTTCGCCACCCTGGACAAGCTCAAGGCCGGTTTCCAGTACGGCAGCGACAAGGTGCATATCCTGGCCGACAAGACCCAGCCCGGCAGCCTGGGCGCGGTGGGCTACGACGATGAAGGCGTCAAGACCAAGCAGTGGGATCTGATCCGCGACGGCAAGCTGGTGGACTATCAAGCGATCCGCGACCAGGCGCATATCCTCGGCAAGACCGCCTCCGATGGCTGCTGCTATGCCGACTCGTGGTCCAGCGTGCAGTTCCAGCGCATGGCCAATGTGTCGCTGGCCGCCGGCAAGACACCGCTGAGCGTGAGCGAGTTGATCAAGAACGTGGAAAACGGCATCTACATCATCGGCGACGGCTCGTTCTCCATCGACCAGCAGCGCTACAACGCGCAATTCGGCGGCCAACTGTTCTACGAGATCAAGAACGGTGCCATCACCCGCATGCTCGAGGACGTGGCCTACCAGATCCGCACGCCGGAATTCTGGAACGCCTGCAGCGCGGTGGCCGATGAACGCGACTACCGCCTGGGCGGCTCGTTCTTCGACGGCAAGGGCCAGCCGAGCCAGTCCTCGGCGGTCTCGCATGGCTCGTCCACCGCCCGTTTCGACGGCATCAACGTCATCAACACCGCCCGCTCGCTCGGCTGACAGGAGAAACCCACATGAGCATCCTTACCGAAGCGCAGGCCAAGGCCATCCTGGACAAGGTCATCAAATTGTCCAAGGCCGACGAGTGCACCGCCACGCTCACCGGCACCATCGACGGCAATATCCGTTTTGCACTCAACAACGTGTCCACCAGCGGCATCGTCGACAACACTGACCTGCAGGTGCAGGTGGCGTTCGGCAAGCGCGTGGGCATCGCCACCATCAACGAGTTCGACGATGCATCGCTGGAACGCGTGGTGCGCCGCGCCGAAGATCTGGCAAGGCTGGCGCCTGAAAACCCGGAGTTCATGCCGGCCGTCGACAAGCAGACCTACACCGCCAGCCCCACCTTCAGCGAATCCACCGCCGCCATCGACCCGGCGTTCCGCGCGCAGGTCGCCGCCGATTCGATCGCTCCGTGCAAGGGCAAGGGCCTGATCGCCGCCGGCTTTCTGGAAGATGGCCAGAGCTTTACCGCCTTTGCCAACAGCAAGGGCAACTTCGGCTATCAGCGCGACGCGCGCTTCGACTACACCTGCACCGTGCGCACCGAAGACGGCCGCGGCTCGGGCTGGGTGGGGCGCAACCTGAAGGACGCCTCCGACTTCAAGGCCGAGCAGGACATCCGCATCGCCATGCGCAAGGCCAGCGATTCGGCCGAAGCCAAGGCGCTGGAACCAGGCAAGTACACGGTGATCCTGGAGCCGGCGGCGGCGGCAGGATTGATCTCCTTCATGATGCGCTACTTCGATGCGCGCATGGCCGACGAGGGCCGCAGCTTCCTGTCCAAGAAAGGTGGCGGCAACAAGCTGGGCGAGCAGGTCTACGACCCGCGCGTGAACATCACCGCCGACCCGTGGGATGCGCGTGCCGCCGTGCTGCCGTGGGACGAAGAAGGCCTGCCGCGCGAAAAGATGTCCATCGTGGAAAACGGCAAGGTCGCCAACCTGCAGTATTCGCGCTACTGGGCGCAGAAGAACGGCAAGCGTGCGATCGGCGAGCCAGGCAATCTGCTGATGGCCGGCGGCGAGAAGAACATCGCAGAGCTGGTGCGCGGCACCGAAAAGGGCATCCTGGTCACGCGGACCTGGTACATCCGCATGGTCGACCCGCAGACCGTGCTGCTGACCGGGCTGACCCGCGACGGCACCTTCTACATCGAGAACGGGCAGATCAAGTACCCGGTGAAGAATTTCCGCTTCAACGAATCGCCGATCATCATGCTCAACAATATCGACGAGCTGGGCAGGCCGGTGCGCGTGGCCGGCGATGAATCCAGCTACGTGATGATGATCCCGCCGATGCGCCTGCGCGATTTCACGTTTACCTCGTTGTCGGATGCGGTGTGACTGAGAGCCGGGAATCGGGAGTGGGGAATCGGGAATGGGGGAGCGGAGCAATCTCTTCGCAGCCCGATGCTTTTCCTGCACATCCCGTTCCCGGTCTACACGCCCTGGCGGCGCGCGCGACGCGCCGTCATGTCCTTGGATTGCTGCTCGGTAGCGTCGCTGCGTTGGCGTTACCGCGGCGGGCGCGGGCGGCGGGCAATTACGATTTCTGGTTTACCCGGCTGCGCTACGACTCGGGCGATTGGGATGTGGATGCGCGTATGCCTTCCAACCTGATCACCTCGTTGATCGACTACACCCAACTGCGCGTGGACCCGCAGGAGCATGTGCTGGATCTGGCCGACCCGCGCATGCTGCAGGCGCCGTTCTGCTATCTCTCCGGGCACAAGCTGGTGGAATTCAATCCGGCCGAGCGGCTTAATTTCGAACGCTACGTGCGCAATGGCGGCTTCGTGTTCGTGGACGATTGCAACCACGATATCGATGGCTTGTTCGCCACCTCGTTCGAGGCGCAAATGACCGCGCTGTTCGGCAAGAGCGCACTGCAGAAATTGCCCAACAGCCACCGCCTCTACAGCGCGTTCTTCAAGTTCCCGGATGGCCCGCCGGCGACCAGCTTCGAGCTCAATGGCTGGGGCGACGATCTGGTGCACGACTATCTCAGGGGCATCAGCATCGACGGACGCCTTGGAGTGCTCTACAGCAACAAGGATTACGGCTGCGAATGGGATTACGACTGGCGCAACAAACGCTTCCTGGCCGAAGACAACACCCGGTTCGCAGTGAACATCGTGATGTATGCATTGACCAACTGAAACCATCATGTAGGAGCGCGCTTGCGCGCGATGCCTTCCCGGTAACGCCGCATCGCGCGCAAGCGCGCTCCTACAGGAAGTGCGGGAGATCTTTCCAGGCACGACACCACCGCCAACCGTCCGCCGTCGCACTCACCAGCCCCGCACGCCTTTGTAGGAGCGCGCTGGCGCGCGACCAAGATTTACCGGTAAAGCATCGCGCGCAAGCGCGCTCCTACGCCAGCAGCCAAATAACGAGACTTCCCCCATGACTTCCCCCAGCGACGACATCCTCACCGCACAGCTCTCCCAACTCGGCGCGCTGCGTGCCGCCCTGGCCCGGGCGGTGGTGGGACAGGCAGCGGTAGTGGAGCAACTGCTGATCGGCCTGCTCGCCGGTGGCCACTGCCTGCTGGAAGGCGCGCCCGGGTTGGGCAAGACGCTGCTGGTGCGCTCGCTGGGACAGGCGCTGGAGCTGCAGTTTCGCCGCGTGCAGTTCACCCCCGACCTGATGCCCAGCGACATTCTCGGCACCGAGTTGCTGGAAGAAGACCACGGCACCGGGCATCGGCATTTCCGTTTTCAGCAAGGTCCAATCTTCACCAACCTGCTGCTGGCCGACGAACTCAATCGCACCCCGCCCAAGACCCAGGCCGCGCTGCTGGAAGCGATGAGCGAGCGCACCGTCAGCTATGCCGGCACCACTTATGCGCTGCCGGCGCCGTTCTTCGTGCTGGCCACGCAGAACCCGATCGAGCAGGCCGGCACCTACCCGCTGCCGGAGGCGCAGCTGGATCGCTTCCTGTTGCATGTGCGCGTGGACTACCCCAGCGAGCAGGAAGAGCGCGACATCCTCAGCCAGACCACCGGCACGGCCAGCGCACAGGTGCCCAAGGTGATGGACGCGGCCAGCGTGCAGGCGCTGCAGCAGCATGTGCGGCAAGTGCATGTGGGCGCGGATCTGCTGACCTGGATCAATCGCCTGGTGCGCGCCAGCCGGCCCGGCCCGCAGGCAAGCGATGAGGTCCGGCAATGGATCAAGTGGGGCGCCGGCCCGCGCGCGGGGCAGTCGCTGGTGCTCGCGTCCAAGGCACGTGCGCTGTTGCATGGCCGGCTCGCCGCCACCCGCGAGGATGTGCTGGCGCTGGCCGCTCCGGTGATGCGGCATCGCCTGCTGCTGTCCTTTGCCGCCGAAGCCGAACAACGCAGTGCCGATGATGTGATCGCCGCGCTGCTGCACGCCGTGCCGTTCCCGGGCTGAGCGCAGCGCCATGCACTCACCGCTGCCGGCCCTGATCCCCGCCGATGTGCGCAGCCGCCTGCGCGGCCTGCAGCTGCGTGCGCGTCAGGCACAGGGCGCGCACGGGATCGGCCAGCACGCCAGCCGCAGCCGCGGCGCCGGGCTGGAATTTGCGCAGTACCGCGCCTACGAGCCGGGCGATGCGCTGCGCCAGATCGACTGGAAGCTCTACGCACGCTCGGACCGCTTTTTCGTACGCGAAGCCGAGCGCGAAAGTCCGTTGACGCTGTGGTTGCTGCTCGATGCCACTGCCTCGGCCGGGCAGGCCGACAGCGCGCGGCCGGCGCACACCCGCCTGCACACGATGGCGACGCTGGCCGCATGCGCGGCCGAAGTGGCGCTGCAGCAAGGCGATCGTGTCGGCCTGTATGCACTGCATGGCGGCGGCCTGGTCGCGGTGCCGGCCGGTGTCGGCAGCCGCCAACGCGACCGGCTGTGGCTGGCCTTGCACGGCTTGCGCGCCGGCGGCCGCTGGCCCGGGCTGGACGCGCTACGGCCGTTGTGGGAACGCATCGCCGCGCACGACCTGCTGCTGTCCATCGGCGATGGGTTCGATGAAGAGCTGGCGAGCGCACTGGAAAAATTCGCCGCCGCGCGCCGTGAAGTGCTGCAGCTGCAGGTGCTCACCTGCGACGAACGCGATTTTCGATTCAGCGGCGGGCACCGCTTTCGCGACCCGGAAACCGGCGAAGAACTGTTGGGCGATGGCGCGGCCATGCGCGAGGACTATCTGCAACGCTTCGCCGCGGCCCAGCGCGCGCGGCAGGCGCGCTGGCAAGCGGCCGGCATTGCGCATGCCGTGCATTACCTGGATGCGCCGGCCGATGCCGCGCTGCGCCAGCTGTTCGGTCGGGGTGCGGCCCGATGAGCACGTGCCTGTATGGTGTGGCGACTGCGCCGTCCATCTCGCTATCGGCCCGGCGTTGGAGCATGGCGGTGCAGCCGCCGCAGCGCCGAATGCGTGTTGCTGCCAGCGGGCACAGGCCGCAGTGGCAGGCACGCGTACCGGCGACCATCGTGTGCGGCATGTCGATGTCGGCACGGTATCCAGCACCGTGTGCGGTGCATCTGCATTGCCCGGGTATCCCCTGCGCATGAGGGCAGTGCTTGTCGACGTCGATCATGCGCATGCCATGCAGCTCTGCATGCCAATGCTGGTGCGATTGCAGTTGCAGTTGCGAGCACAGCTCACTGGGCGAGGTCTTCGCATGGGTGCAACGCCGACCACCGTCGCGCCTGCGCACGCCATGCAACCGTGGATGCAACTCCCGCTGCGATTGCGGCTACAGCGGCGGTGGCAGCTCAGCCAACAACTCCAGCATGCCCACAGACGGACGCACCACCGCAGTGCCATGAACGCACGCGCGCGCAGCGTCAGTGCAGGGGCAGGGGCATGAATCTGCTGTTGCTGTTTCCGGCCGGGCTTGCGGCACTGGCTGCGCTGCTGCTGCCGTTACTGATCCATCTGGCGCGGCGCAGCGAGCACCGGCCCACCGAGTTTGCCGCGCTGCGTTGGCTGCGTGCGGTGCCGCGCCCACGCCACCGCGTGCGCCTGGACGAACTGCCGCTGCTGCTGGTACGCCTGCTGCTGCTGGCCGCGTTGGCGCTGCTGCTGGCCGAGCCCGCGTTACGCGCGCAGCAGGATGCACGCCCGCGCATCGCGGTGAGCCCGGGTGTGGACCTGGCTGCGGCACGCGCGCTGCCACAGCCCAAGGATGCGCAGTGGGTGTGGCTGGCGCCTGGCTTTTTACCGATCGATGCCAGGGCCGATGCCACCGAGGGCACTGGTCCACACGCCGACAGTCCGCAACCGGTGGCTAGCCTGCTGCGCGAACTCGATGCCAGCCTGCCCGCAGACGCGCCGCTCAGCGTGATCGTGCCCGCGCAATGGGGCGTGGTGGATGCGCAGCGGGTACAGCTGTCGCGTGCAGTGCAGTGGCAGGTGCTGCCCGGTGCATCGCCGGTGGCCGCCACGCCTGCCACCGCGCCACTGCGCTTGCGGGCGATTGCCGACGACCGCGCCGCACCGGCCCTGCGCTATCTACGCGCGGTGCATGCCGCCTGGGCGCTGCCGGGCAACATGCCGGTGGGCGTGCCTGCCGAGGCAGTGCCGGCGCGATGGGCGCCCGGCACGGTGGTGGCATGGTTGTCGTCCACCGCTCCGCCCGCGCCGGTGCAGGACTGGGTTGCAGCCGGCGGCCAGCTGCTGCTGGATGCGGGCACGCCGGTGCCGCCCGCACTCGCCGCCGCGCTGCAGCCCGCGCTCGACCTGCAGGGGCAGCCCGTACTCGACGCCGCCGCAGTCGGGCGCGGGCGTCTGCTGCGCTGGGCCACGCCACTGCAGCCGCAGCAGCTGCCGGCACTGTTGGACGCCGATTTCCCCACCCGCCTGCACGCTGCGCTGCAACCACCTGCCATCCCGCAACGCGCCCTGGCGCAGACACTGCAACCGCAGCGCGGCAGCGCGATCCGGCTGAGTACCCCGCCGTGGCCGCTGGCATCGTGGCTGATCGGTGCGGTGCTGCTGCTGTTCGCGCTCGAGCGTTGGCTGGCCACCGCCCCGCGCAGGAGCAGCGCGGCATGAGCACGCCGGTACTGCAGCGCGCGTGGCAAGCCGCACTCCGGCGGCGCGCTGCCGGCGTGCTGGTGTTCGGCTGGCCGCTGGCGTTGCTGCCGGGTGCGCTGGCCTGGCGCATGGGCGCGCACGCAGCGGTGGGGCCACTGTTGCTGGCGGGCATCGTGCTACTGGCCATCATCGCGCTGCACTCAGCGCGGCAGCTGGACCAGACCTGGCTGATCCGTCGGCTGGATCGCGAACCGGACCTGGACGACAGCAGCGACCTGTTGTTCTTGCCGGCCGCGCAACTGGGCCCGCTGCAGGCGCTGCAACGGCAGCGGCTGGAACAGCGCCTGCGCAGCACTCCGCGCGATCTGCGCCCGGCCTGGCCGTGGCGACGCGCATGGCCCTGGAGTCTGCTCGGGCTGGTCGCCTGCGGCGCGTTACTGCTGTGGCCGCCGCGTGCGCCGCCGCCTGCCGCCCCCGCCGACCGGGTGAGCGCCGCCGGTGCCGGCAGCAGCGCTGCGATGCTGCGCCAGGCGCAGCTACGCAGCACACCGCCGGCCTACACCGGTCTTCCCGCCGCGCGGCTGCCCGGCCTGGACGCGCGCGTGCCCGCCGGCACCCGGCTGGACTGGCAGCTGCAGGTCAGCCCGGCCCCGCGCAACGTGGCACTGCGCCTGACTGACGGCCGCCTCATCCCGCTGGCCCGGCAGGGCAGCAGCGATCAGTGGCAGGGGCAATGGACCGCCACGCGCGCCAGCCTGTACCGCATCCTCATCGACGGCACGCCCGCCGACCGCCAACTGCACCGGCTGGAGGTACTGCCCGACCGCCCGCCGCAGGTGCGCGTGCTCGCGCCCGAGCAGAGCCTGGTGCTGTGGACGCCGGCCAATGGCCCCTGGACCCTGCGCTTCGAAGCCGGCGACGATTACGCCGTGGCCGCCAGCGCCGAGCTGCGCCTGACCCTGGCCCAGGGCAGCGGCGAGAACATCACCTTCAAGACCCAGCGCCGCCCGCTCACCGGCAGCGGGCCGGCCACCCGCCGCAGCTTCGCCACCACGCTGCAGCCGCAGGCGCTGGGCATGGCCGCCGGCGACGACCTGATCGCGCAGCTCATCGTGCACGACACCCGCCAGCCCGACCCACAGGAAGGCCGCAGCGCCAGCGTGATCCTGCGCTGGCCGCCACCGGAACAGAGCATGGCCGCCGGCCTGGAAGCCAGCGTCAAACAGACCTTGCCGGCCTATTTCCGCAGCCAGCGCCAGATCATCATCGACGCGCAGGCGCTGCTGAAGGAAAAACCGCGCCTGGACGATGCCACCTATCTCAAACGCTCCGACGCCATCGGCGTGGACCAGCGCCTGCTGCGGCTGCGCTACGGCCAGTTCCTGGGCGAAGAGAGCGAAGGCGCGCCCAAGGGCCCGCCGACCGCCGACGCACCGCCCACCAGCGACACCCCGGCCGATGACTTGCCCACCGCCGACATGCCGACCGCCGATGCGCCGGCCGAGCACGCCCACGACGCCACCCATCCACATGCCGATCACGATCACGCCGCTGCACCCGCCAGCGGCGCGGCAGCCCTGGACGATCACGACCACGATCACGCCGATGGGGGCCACGAGCACAGCGGCTTCGGCCAGGCGCAGGACGTGCTGACCGAGTTCGGCCACACCCACGACCACGCCGAAGCGGCCACCTTGCTGGACCCGCAGACCCGTGCCCTGCTGCGCGCCGCGCTGGACCAGATGTGGCAATCCGAGGGCGAATTACGCCAGGGCCACCCCGAGCGCGCGCTGCCGTTCGCCAACAAGGCGCTGGGCTTCATCAAGCAGGTGCAGCAGGCCGAGCGCATCTATCTCGCACGCGTCGGCACGCAATTGCCGCCGATCGATCCGAGCCGGCGCATGAGCGGCAAGCGCGACGGACTGGGCGACCGCCCCGCCGCCCTGGACACCCGACCGCCACCGGACCCCTCGGCGCTGGCGCTGTGGACCGCGCTGGGCGAAGACGGCGCGGTACCGGAGGCCGTCCTCGATCGCTACACCCGCTGGCTGCAGGGCGCCCAGGACCTGGTGCCCGACCCACTCGGCGTGGCGGCCGCGGTGGAAACCCTGCGCAGCGAGCCTGCCTGCCTGCGCTGCCGCGCGCAGCTGCGTGCGCTGGTGTGGCCCACGCTCAGTGCACCACCGGCGCCGGTGGACCGCCGCCCGGCCGCCGACGCGCGCGGCCAGCGTTACCTGGATGCCTTGCGTGGGGGGCCACCGCCATGACCACCGCACTGCCCTGGCTGGTGGCCGCCGTTCTGGCGCTGCTGGTGGTCGTCGGCTGGATCCGTCTGCTGCGCGCGCACGCAGCCCAGGCGCGTGCGCGCGCCCGGCTGTGGTGGTTGCTGGCCGCCCAGCCGGTGCTGGCGGTCCTGCTTTATCCGGTGCTGCTGCCGCCACCGCGGGCCGGCACTGCCGGCGTGCTGCAGGTGGCCACCGCAGGCACCGACACGACGCAGATCCGCCCGGGCGCGCAGTGGGTGGCGTTGCCGGAAGCCCCCCGCCTGCCCGGCGTGCCGCGCGTGCCCGACCTGGCGACTGCGCTGCGTCGCAACCCCGGCACCGCCAGCGTGGTGGTACATGGCGACGGCCTGCCCGCACGCGACCGCGATGGCCTGGCAGGGGTGGCGGTGCAGGCCGCGCTGGGCCCGCCCGTGCGCGGGCTGGTCGCGGCCTGGGCACCGGCAGCCGTCGCGCCGGGCCAGCTGGTCACACTCACCGCGCAGGTGCAGGGCGTGGCCAACGCCCAGGTGGACCTGCTCGACCCGTCCGGCCAGCGCGTCGATCGCGCCCGCCCGGATGCGCAGGGCCAGGTGCGCCTGCGTGGCCTGGCGAATGCACCAGGGCAGGTGCTGTTCGCGCTGCAGCTGCGCGATGCCGCCGGCGGCAAGCTGGGCCGCCTGGATGTCCCGGTGCAGATCGCCGCCGTGCCGCCGGCCCGGGTGGTGCTGCTGGCCGGTGCGCCGCAGCCGGAGTTCAAGTACCTGCGCCGCTGGGCCAGCGATGCGGGACTGGTGGCGCGTAGCCAGGTCAGCGTCAGCGCCGGCCTGCAGCTGGGCGATGCGGTCAGCCTGGACGCCGCCAGCCTCGACCGGATGGATGTGCTGGTGCTCGACGCCCGGCGCCTGCTGGCCATGCCCATCCCGCAACGGCAGGCGGTGAGCGCAGCGATCGCGCGCGGCCTGGGCGTGCTGGTGCAGGCGGCCGATCCGGCCGATGCCGCCACCCGCACCGCCCTGGCCGCGCTCGGGCTGGCGGTGACCGGCGGCGACGCCAGCAGCGCCGTTGCCCTGGCACCGGCAGGCACGCCTGGCGATGCCGGCACACAGACCGCCCCGCCGTCGCTGCAACGCCGCAACCTGCAGCCGCAGGGCAGCGATGCGGTGATCTCCGCGCGCGCCCGCGACGGTACGGCGCTGGGTTGGTGGCGCAGTGTCGGGCACGGGCGCATCGGGGTCAGCGTGGTCCAGGACAGTTACACGCTGGTGCTGGCCGGCCAGCGCGCGCTGCATGCGCAGCTCTGGGCGCAATTGCTCGGCGCGGTGGCACGCCCGACAGGTGCGCCAGCATCGTCGGTGCAGGAGGGCTGGTCGGGACAACGCATGCTCCTGTGCGATCTGGCGGCCGACGCGGCCGTGGGCGCACCCGATGGCAGCCGCCAGCGTCTGTTGGTCGAACGCACCGGCAACGCAGCGCGCTGCGCAGGCTACTGGCCGGCTGCCACCGGCTGGCATCGGCTGCACGGCGGACCCAGCCCACGCTGGATCTATGTGCGCGCACCCGGCGAGGCGCCGGCGCTGTACCGGCAGCAACTGCGCGCGCACACGCTGGCATT
The DNA here is from genome assembly GCF_040182365.1 of Xanthomonas sp. 10-10. Lineage (NCBI taxonomy): Bacteria > Pseudomonadati > Pseudomonadota > Gammaproteobacteria > Lysobacterales > Lysobacteraceae > Xanthomonas > Xanthomonas sp. 10-10. Next base: position 197,924 of record NZ_CP144460.1, on the reverse strand, counting down.
GGCCGCAGCGCACGCATCCACGCCTGCAACGACGCGCCCCGCCTCGCAGCCCGGACCGCGCTGGCCGTGGCTGCTGCTATGGCTGGCGGTGGCAACCGCCACGTGGTGGCTGGAGCGCAGGCGCGCCTGACGACCGAGGGCGTCGCTGCGAATGCCGTAGCCGATGCGCCCAATCGTTTCGTCGTCGCTGCCCTCGTACCCGTGACCCGGATGTCGCGCGCAAGCGATCCTGAGTAGCCACGGCAGTACGACAGGCGTGCTGCGGTAATGGTGCCCTTGCTTATTGCTTCCCAAGATCGCAGAACCGCACGCTGGTGTACGCCAGCGCTGCAGCGACATGGTAAGTCGGGTGCTCGCTCTCCGCCGCAGCTTCACAGCAGCGCGTAGAACATCTAATAAAACACTGTACGCACCGCCAGGCAGACGCGGACGCTGCTTGGTGCGGGATGTACGGCTCGTCCGCTGCGGTTTTCGAACGTGCCGTCCACGCTCGCCGACGATGGCGCGCTGCATTTTGCTCGCCGTTGTGAAACATCGCTGACGCGCAGCAAAGCCCTCAAGCACCGGGCGTGACAACCATCGAACGCACAGCTCCCAAGCGCGACCACACCCCGCTGACGCCGCACTGCTATGCAGTCGGTGCACGCCTGACGCGCTCGTCAGCGTCAATGTGGCCACCGTTCGTTGGCCGCGCTTACTTGGGCGGCGCAGCGCTGTGCTGGATGCGTCGCGCCAGTGCCGCACCCAGTGCATCCAGGCCCTCGCGCGGCCGCAGCATCACCACCAGTTCCACCAGCTTGCCATCGGCATCGAAGCGCACCAGGTCGATTCCGAACAGCGTGCTGTCGCCCACGCGTGCGGTGAACTCCAGCGCATGCCCGTCTTCGCCACTGAAACTGCGCAGGTACGCAAAACTGTCGAAGACGCCGAATACCAGGCGCAGCACGTCGGTCACTGCCTGCCTGCCGCGCAGCGGTTCCAGCTGCGCAGGGGTGTGATAGGTCGCCTGGGCGTCCAGCAGTGCCGGCAGCGCATCCCAGTCGCGCTCCAGCACGATGCGATGCCACCGTTGCGCGGGCGCAGGCAGGGCGTGCGGGTGGGCGTGGGTAATGGAAGATGCTTCAGGGTGCATGACGACGCTCCGCAATGGCAGTGCACGGCGAGGGATGCCGCGCGTGCAGACAAGAAAGGCGCCACGGCATCGATACGCCGGGCGCCACTGGACTCAGGCGCCGGCCACCACCACCAGCTTGCGATTGACGAACTCCTTGATGCCCACATCGCCCAGCTCGCGCCCGAAGCCGGAGCGCTTGATGCCACCGAACGGAAGTTCGGGGCGCGAGGTGGTTGGAGTATTGATGAACACCATGCCGGTCTCGATCTGCGCTGCCAGTGCACGTGCGCGCGCGATGTCGCCGGAGTAGATCGTCCCGCCCAGGCCAAACACCGAATCGTTGGCCAATGCCGCAGCTGCGGCGTCGTCTTGGACCACGAACAACAATGCCACTGGGCCAAAGAACTCCTCGTAGAAGGCCGGGTTCTGCGGCGTCACATCGGTCAGCACCGTGGGCGCATAGAAAAAGCCGGGCCGATCGATACGCTTGCCGCCGGTCAACACGGTGGCGCCATGGGCGATGGCGGCGTCCACTTGTTTGCTCAGCCCTTCCAGCCCTTCGCGCGAAGCCAGCGGCCCCAGCAGGGTCTGCGCATCCAGCGGGTCGCCCACCGGCGCCGACTGCATGGCAGTGACGAAGGCGTCGGTAAACGCCCGCGCAATGGATGCATGGACGATGAAACGTTTCGCTCCGGTGCAGACCTGGCCCGCATTGCCCAGTCGCCCGAAGATGGCGCCTTCCACGGCCTTGCCCAGATCGGCATCGTCGAGCACCACGAAGACATCGCTGCCGCCCAGCTCCATCGTTGCCTTCTTGAGCATCTCGCCCGCCCGCGCGGCCACCTTGCTGCCCGCACCTTCCGAACCGGTCAAGGCCACGCCCTGGATACGGTCGTCGCCGATCAGCTCGGCCACCTTGGCGGCGGAAATGTACAGGTTGCTCACCGCGCCCTGCGGTGCGCCTGCGCGGAGCACCAGCTCTTCGAACAAGGCCGCGCATTGCGGCACGATGCTGGCGTGCTTGTAGATGACCGGGTTGCCCACGGCGATTGCCGGCGCGACCACGCGCACCAACTGATACAGCGGGAAATTCCACGGCTCCACCGCCAGCAGTACGCCGATCGGGTGCAATTCCACAGTTGCCTGCCCCACATCGGTATGCAGCGGCTGCGGCCTGAGCAAGTCCTCTCCCATGCGCGCGTAGTAGCGTGCGATGTCTGCGCACAGATCCGCTTCCATCAGCCCTTGCAGCAGCGGCTTGCCCATCTCTTCGGCCATGGTGCGCGCCAGCAGATCGCGCTCGCTGGCGATCACCTCGGCCAGCGTGGTCAGCACCGCCAGACGCTGGCTACGGTCCTGCCGACACCAACTGGAGCGGTACAGCGCGTCGGCAGCGGCAAGCGCGGCTTCCACCTGCGTATCGGTGTGTTCGGGAAAGACGCGAGTCATTTGTTCGGTATAGGGGTTCAGCGTTCTGTACGTCATGTCTGATCCTTACGCGGAGGGATGGAGCGGAAGACAGCGGGCAACAGCGTGGCCGCAGCAACTGCGTTGCACGCCGGTATGGGAGGTTGAGAAGCGGTGCCGGCGGCAACTGAGCCTGGCGCGATCAAGGGTGATAGCGTGCGGCCGGTTCGGCATGACTGAAGCCCTTGGCAAGGGTCATGCGGGCCTGCTCGAAGGCATCCCAGTCGGCGGAATTGGGCAGCGGTGGAATGGTCACCAGCTCCTTGCGGTCGAAGCCGACCAGCGCCGCATCCACCAGCGCGTCCACCTCCATCACATCCGGGACGCGGCTGATATCCATGCCGGCACGTGTGTAGATCTCGGTACGCGTGGCGGCCGGCAACACCGCTTGCACGTGGATACCCCGGTTACCCACTTCTACGTGCAGGCTCTGCGACAGTGCCAACACATAGGCCTTGGTGGCGGCATAGATGCCTGGCGAGTACTCCGGCAACAGCGCCAGTGCTGAGGCGATGTTGATCATGGCGCCGTGGCCGCGCGCCAGCATGCCAGGCAACGCAGCACGTGCAAGCAAGGTCGGCACCAACGCATTGAGGCGCAATAGCTGTTCGAGTGCGGCGGGCTGCGCGTGCAGCAAGCCGCCGTTGAGGCTGGCACCGGCGTTATTGACCAGGATGTCGATCGGGCTGTCGCTGATGCGCTGGGTCACGCTGTGCAGCTGCGCCGGGTCGGTCAGGTCGGCGGTGACCACCTCGACGGCGACCGCATGTTCGACGCGCAGTTGTGTGGCGAGTGCGTCGAGCCTGTCGGTGGCGCGCGCCACCAGCACCAGGTGATGGCCACGTGCAGCGAACCGATGTGCGTAGACTGCGCCGATGCCACTGGAGGCACCGGTTACGAGTGTGGTTGTCATGACAATGCCTTGGTGACCGAATGGCGGAGAACGCTGCAGGGCTGGCGGGGTGCAGTCGTGTCGAAGGGCGCTGCCGCTGCCGCGACCGGCACGTAATGCGCCATCTTCAAACGGATGCGGGCAACATGCTTGACCCTGTAGCGTCCGCGAGCGGCATGCCGATCCCGAGCGATGTACGCGGCCACGTGATGCCGCGCAGCCGAATGGTACGCAGCGCTTGAAAGCGGGCAACAACGCGTCGCGAGCCGTCTTCAGGTGGGTGCGCAAGGCACCGAGCAACCCGAGCCTAGGAGTGGCACATGCCGCACCAAGCATCGACGACGCACGCCTGACGTCATTACAGAGCCCTGTCAGCTGCGCTTAATCGCGTGCCTTCAGATGCAGCATCGGGTAATGCTCGTAGTGGCCGGCACCATTACGCACGATCGGGTCCTGCGCAGTAAGCTGCTCGATCTGCTGATCGTCGGCAATGCGGTACAGCGACACGCCATACCCACCGGCCGGGTCCATCACCGGCCCATGCGCGACGATGATGCCTTGCGCCAGCAGGCTGTCCAGGAAGACGCCGTGCTGCGCCATCCAGGTCTTTTCATCTGCGCTCATGGTCTGCAGAAACTCTGCGCGCGGCGGCATGTACTTGCAAAGATAGTATTTCACTGCGGTGTCCTTGGATCGAAGGCGGTGATACGCAATGCCTGGCCGCTCAGGCGGCGCCGGCAACGCTCTTGAGAATCGAGCTTTCAAACATCTTTGGCGCATAGCTCTGCAGGAACAGGAACATGCCTGTCATCTTGCCGACCGGGTTGCTGAACTTGGGTTGCGTGGAATCGACCAGCTCGGAAATCTTCTTGACCACGGCATCGGGCTGTTCCGCCTCGTCCAGTCCCTTCTGCGTGGCAGCCTGTGCCTTGCGACGATACGCATCGTAGGCGGCGATGCCGCCGCTGGCGGCAGCCACCGCGTTCTTGCCCAGATTGGTCTTGAACCAGACCGGCTCGACCATCGCCACCTGGATGTTGAAGGCATTGAGCTCGAACCGCAGCGACTTGAAATAGCCTTCCACCGCATGTTTGGAGGCGGTGTAGAACGCAAGGTTCGGCGGGCCGATCAACGCGACGATGGAGCTGACGGTGATGATCTTGCCGGAGCGCTGCTCGCGCAGGTACGGCAGCAATGCATTGGTCACCTTCACCGTGCCCCAAAAATTGGTTTCGAACTGCTGACGTGCCGCATCCAGCGGCGTTTCTTCGGCCAGGCCGGTGAGCATGTAGCCGGCATTATTGACCAGCACATCCAGCTTCTTGATCGTGCGGAACAACACGGTCGGGAATTCCTGGATGGAGGCATCGTCGTCAATGTCCAGGCGCAGCAACTTGAACGGCACCTTGGTGGCATGCCGCTCGGGATCGCGACTGGTGCCAACAACCGTGTGGCCCTGCTTGTGCAACATCGTGGCCAGCATCAAACCAAATCCGGACGAGGCGCCGGTGACCAGAATTGTCTTCTTCATTGCTCTCTCTCCGAGCGCCAGGTAATGGTGATGAAAAAAAAGTTGGATCGAATCGATATGGTGTGGCGCAGCAGCCAGGCAGTGGCCATGGCTGCCAAGCAACGACGTGTTACTTTCCCGCGCCTTCGTGCACTCTGCGGTTACCTTCGCCGATGTAGTAGCCCATGCGGCCTTCCACGGTGGCCGGGCCGGCCTCCTGAATCAGCTTCCCGAACACCGGCATACGCGCGCTCAGGCCCGGCCACGACAACGAGCCAAGGAATTTCTGGTTGGCCGCCAAACGCTCGGCTTCCGTCGGCAAGGCGATCGCATCGATATGGCGTTTGGTTTCTACCAGTGCGGTCTTGTCGAAGCTGGCGATGCGTGCAGCAAGCGTGCTGACGAACGGCTCCAGCGCTGCGGCAGGCAATGCGCGTGTCACCCAGCCGAAACGCTCTGCGGTGGCCGCGTCGTAGTCATCGCTGCTCAGGAATGCCTCCAGCGTCTTGTCGCGCCCTGCCAGCCGCACCAAATGGTCGGGACCACCGCCACCTGGGAACAAACCCAAGCCCACTTCCGGCTGGTCGAATACGGCATCGGTGCTGGCATAACGCAGATCCATCGCCAGGGCCAGTTCGTTACCACCGCCCTGCGTGCGGCCATCGATCTGCGCAATGCTGATGAACGGCGCTTTTTGCAGGTTGGAGATCAGATCGACCCATAACGGCTTGGACCCAGCGCCGGTCTGGCTGGCAAAGCCGGCAAACTGGCTGGTGTCGAAGTGATTGATGAAAAAGCCCGGCGTGGCGCTCTTGAAGATCACCACCTTGAGCTGTGCGTCCGCGCTCAGCTTGGTCACCAGCGCATTCAATTCCACCAGGGTGCGCGGCTCGATCAGATTCAACGGCGGGTTGGCGTAGGCCACTTCGCGGATGGCCGGCGAGATCTCGCGCACCTGCCACAGCGGCATCGCATCCTGGCTGGCGGCCGAGCGATGCGCGGGGGCCGCTGGCGCGCCCGGCAGGCCGGCGGCACTGGCCATAGCAACGCTGCCAAGGGTTGCGGCAGACAACACGATCATGCGTTTGAACAGGTGCACGTGGATTCCCGAAAGGACGTGGAGCGTTGCGTGATGGATGGACATCTTTGCCAGGCAGCGGGGGGTAGCGGGGCTGCCGGAGCGCACTATGCGCGGCGATCGGCGCCAACGCTCTAGCCGATCGCGCCAACCGTCATGCCGATCGCGCCAACCTGTCGAGATCGGTTTTCTGCGTGTTTTTCAGTTGCTTACGCTGCGGGCGACACCTAAGCTTTTTCGATGATTCCTCAAAAAAACTCAACGTCCGTGCGCCCCGGCTCGATCCTCGATTACGCGATCTGGCCAGGCTGGAGATTGCTGATGCAGGACGCGGGCCTGGCCACGGCGCCGGTGCTACGGCGCGCGCAATTGCCGGGCGATCTGTTTTCGCGCGACAACGTACGCCTGACCCCGGCGATGTTTTTCGACCTTTGGCTTGCCATCGAGGCCGAAGCGCGCTCCATCGATGCGCAACTGCCCGCGCCGCTACGCATCGCGCGGGTGATGACCAGCGACTGGTTCGACCCGGAGCTGTTTGCCGCGTTATGCAGCGCCAATCTCGGCAACGCACTCGATCGTATCGGCAGTTTCGTCAAACTGATCGCACCGATGGTGATCGGCGTGGAGCGCGGCAAGACGCAGGCCAATGTCACCATCGGCTTTCTCGACCAGACCAAGCCGCCGCCCAACGTCTTTATGGCGTTCAAACTCGTGTTTTTCGTGCAGTTGGCTCGCCTTGCCACGCGCACGCCGGTGGTGCCGCTGCAGGTGGGCTGGCCATTGTCCGATGACGACAGCGATGCCGACAGGGCGCTATATGCCGCTTTTTTCGGCAGGCCGGTGAAAGTCACGACCGCACCGCTGCTGGTGTTTTCGATGGCCGACATCGAGCGCCCGTTTCTCACTGAAAATCACAAGCTCTGGGAGTTCTTCGAACCTTCGCTGCGCCAGCGGCTGGCCGACCTGGATCGCACCGCCAGCATGGTCGAACGTGTCAGGAGCGCGTTGCTCGAAGCCCTGCCTGCAGGCGAGGTATCGATGCAGGCAGTAAGCAAGCGCCTGGGAGTGAGCTGCCGGACCTTGCAACGCCGTCTGCATGATGAGGGCACCACGTTCCAGCAGACGCTGGACAAGGTGCGCGCGGCGCTGGCCGAGCATTATCTGCGCAAGACCATGATGTCCAGCGCGGAAATCGCCTTGCTGCTCGGGTTTGAAGATACCAACTCGTTCGTACGCGCGTTCCGGGTCTGGACCGGCAAGACACCGCAGGCGGTTCGCCGCGATCGACCGCAGCAATGACATGCAGCGATGGCGCAGCGTAGGATCTGGCAGGCGGTGCCTCGCGGCCACGACGAGGACACCGCAAGCGATCACGCAGCGTTGCGTGTTCGGCAATGCGAGGACGGCAGGCGCTGGCGCGGATGCGATGCAGCGCCCGCAACTGCACTGCCTGACGCGCCTCAAGCGGCACTACGCCCTAACTCCGACGCCATACCCGGCAGCGGTTGTTGGCCGGCATTTCCACATCGTCCACCAGCTGCAGGCCCACCTGCGCGGCCAGCGCGTCCACGGCGGCGGCATCGCGGATACCCGACGCCGCATCGCGTGTGCGCAGCATCGCATCGAAGTCGCGATTGCTGTCGCTGGTGAACTGACCATCGCGATTGAACGGCCCATACACCGCCAGCACCGTCTGCGGTGCCATCACCGCGGGCAGGCCCGCAAACAAGGCCTGCACCTGCGGCCAGCCCATGATGTGCAAGGTGTTGGCGCTGTAGATCGCATCGAAACCCCGCCGGCCATCGGGCTGCACGGGCAAGGTCGGAAGCGGTGCCAGCCCGGGCGAGGGCGTCAACACGGCCTGCATGGCGATCGGCGGCGGTGTGTTGGGTAGCGCGGCCTCGTCCAGCCACTGCCGCATGCCCGGCAGATGATCGGCGTGGTCGCTGGCCTGCCACTGCAACCACGGCATCGCCGCAGCGAAATGCACCGCGTGCTGGCCGGTGCCCGCGCCGATTTCCAGCACCTGGTGGCAATCGGCAAAGTGCCGCTGCAACACGGCAAGAATCGGATCGCGGTTGCGTGCGGAAGCGGGAGAGAATGGCTTGGACATCGGAAGTGGGCCTTCGAAGGCGCTCGATTATGCATGGCCGCAGCAGGATGCGAGGTCATGCGATGGGTCTCACAGGCATTGCCGTTCCCGGCCGCACGCCGGAGGAATTGGCGATGCGCATCTCATCCGGATGGATGCGCAGCATGCACTATCGCGGTGGGGGACCTACTCACGAGGATATGTGCATGAACAAGGTTGTTGCTAGTTGCACCGCGAGTCTTTTCCTGGCTGTTGCCGGCATCGCCGCCACACCCAGCGCCCAGGCGCAGGCGTCCACGGTCCTGCTCGACTGCACCGGCAGCGACTATTGCTGGGCAGGCGTGGATAGCCCTGGGTCGCCACAACCGTTCAAATACGCCTGGAGTTTCAGCAACACCGCAGGTGCGATATTCCCCAGGAACTGCAGCAACAGTTCCGATTGCTCGTTCTACTGCCCTCGCACCAGCACCTTCATCAATGCCACCGTCATGGTGAGCGACGCGAACAACCAGTTCATCGGCTCTGCCACGGCGCGCGCGCTGTGTACGCCGCAGCCCATCTGAGCAGGAACTGACAGCACCCCGTTATCGATAGATCCACATCGGATCGACAGTCCTCCTGTCCCCTGGCCTGATCGATCCGATGCTTCTAACGTGGGTGCGGCGCAGGCGGCAGCGCCTCATACGCCCGCCGCACCGCCTCCTCGCCGAACTTGCGTTCCAGCCGGCGCACGATGAAGTGCCCGCGGGCCATGGCCTGGAAGTGGCGGATAAAGACCGTGTTGAGCGTGGCGCCACTCACCGCGCCCACCAGCGGCACCGCCTGCACGGCGAGTTTTTCGCCCACGTTGACCGAAAACTTGGCGGCGATGCGCGAGACCAGCGACACCAGGGCCGGCGCACCCTTGCTGGCGAAGCCGTGCGCGGCAACATGGCGGGCGGCGGCGCTGAGTTGCTGTGCCATGGCTGCGCGCACGGCGAAATAGCCCGATTCGGCGCCATCATCCCCCACGCTGCGGCCGCCATGCGCCAGCACTTCCAGGCAGGCCAGCGCGGTGTCCGGGCTTTGCAGGGATTCGCCTTCGGCGCGCGCGATGTCGGCGATGGAGCGCAGCATCACGGTCGTGGTCAGCGGCAGCTCCACCATCAGGCCCGGCAGGCCGAAAAAGCCACCGGCGCCACCGGCCACCGCCACTGCCAGGGTGTGCTTTGTGGTGGAGGCCGGCTGCACCGCCTCGCGCTTGCCGCGCAGGCTCAGCAGTGCCGATTTCATGGCCACCTGCAGCGCGCGGCGAGTGAGCCCGTCGATGCTGCGGGTCACCATTTTCGGCAGCCGCTTGGTGATCAGGCTCTCGATCGGCGCGCCCAGCGCATTGGCCAGTTGGGCTGCTACGCCAGGGTTTTCCAGCAGCGCGTGCGCCGTGGCCAGGTCGCGCTGCGCGGCCACATCCATCACCGGTATCGGAAGCGTCGTCATGCCTGCTCTCGTCATAAGGGGCTGCGCCGATGGTACCCAGCGCCGTGTGAGCGCGACGAGCGGCTGCCCGCAAATCGGCTAGAGCTGCAATTGGCTGGCAAAATGCGCGATCATCGGCGTCCACGCAGGCAATGCCCATCAGATGAACCGTGAGATCCGCCACAGCATCGTGATCGCCGCCGCGCCCGAAGTGGTGTCCGCTGCGCTGTCCGAGCCCGTGCAACTGGCACGCTGGTGGACGCGCGAGGTGCAGCAGGCCGATGACTGCGTGCGCCTGGACTGGAGCGGCCATGGCTGGCAGGTGGTGCTGCGTATCGACGAAGGCGCCGACCATCGGTTGGTGCGCTGGCGCTGCGAGCGCTCCAACATGCTCGACACCGCAGCCTGGGAGGGCACGGTGATGCGATTCGATCTGATCTCCACCAGCGAGGGCACGCGGGTGGAGTTCGTGCAGTCCGGCTACCGCGACTCGCCGTGCCTGGAGGCCTGCACCCAGAGCTGGCGGTACTTCCTGGGCAGCAGCCTCAAACGCTATGTCGAAACCGGGCGGGGCATGCCCTACCCGGACATGCCCGACACCCGCGACCCCGCGCTGCGCTGAGCGCCGCGCGCGCTCATGCGGTGCGCGGCTGGCCTACCGACGGCGTGCCGGGGACAGGCAACTGCGCATCCACCGTGACCGGGCCATCGGCCTGCAGCAGTGCGCGCGCTTCCGCCTCGCTGGCCACCGCCGGCGGCGAGCCACGCAGCGGCAGGCCGGCGGTCTCGCGCACGAACAGCATCGTCACCAGGCCGATCGCCGCCGCACCCATCAGGTAATACGCCGGCACCAACGGGTCGCCGGTGCGCTCCACCAGCCAGGCGGTGACCAGCGGCGTGGTGCCGCCGAACAGCGACACCGATACATTGAAGGCGATCGACAGGGCGCTGTAGCGCACCGGCGTATAGAACAGCGCCGGCAACGTGGACGGCATCGAACTGGTAAAGCACACCAGCGCCAGCCCCAGCAGCATCAATCCAAGGAAGATCAGCGCATCAGAGCCGCTGCCGATCAGCAGCAGGCATGGAATCGCCAGCGCGAACAGGGCGATGCACGCGCCGATGATCATCGGCCGACGCCCCAGCCTGTCGCTGAACAGGCCGCCGACGATGTTGAGCGGCATCATCACCAGCATCACCAGGATGATCAGCAGCAGTCCCTTGCTCTCGGCGTAGCCCATGGTGACGCTGAGATAGCTGGGCATATAGGTCAGCAGCATGTAGTCGGTGACGTTGAACACCAGCACCAGGCCGACGCACTTGAGCAGCTGCGGCCAGTGCAGGCGCAGCAGGGTCATCAGGCCCTGGCCCGCAGTCTCGCGCTCGCGTTGTTCGGATTGTTCGGTGTAGGCGCGGAACGCCGGGGTTTCTTCCAGTTTCATGCGCATGTACAGGCCAAGCAGCCCAAGCGGGCCTGCGATCAGGAATGGCACCCGCCAGCCCCAATCGAGCATCTGCGCCGGGGTCACGCTCATGTGTAACGCGGTCACCGTGGCAGCACCGGCGATATAGCCGCCCAGCGTGCCGAATTCCAGCCAGCTGCCCATCAGGCCGCGATTGCGGTCGGTGGCGTATTCGGCAATGAAGGTGGCCGCGCCGCCGTATTCGCCGCCGGTGGAAAAGCCTTGCAGCAAGCGTGCGAGCAACAGCAAGGCCGGTGCCCACAGGCCGATGCGTTGGTAGGAGGGAATCAGGCCAATGCTGAAGGTGCCCAAGGCCATCAGGATCATCGTGGCCGCCAGCACCTTCTGCCGCCCGTAGCGATCGCCCAGCGGGCCGAACACCATGCCGCCGATGGGCCGCACCAGGAAGGCAACGGTGAAGGTGGCGAAGGTGGCGATCAACTGCGCGGTGGGATTGCTCGCCGGGAAAAACACCTGCCCCAGCGTCACCGCCAGGTAGCCATAGACGCCGAAGTCGAACCACTCCATCGCATTGCCCAGCGCCGCGGCGCTCACCGCACGGCGCAGCATGCCGCGATCCACCACGGTGACATCGTCGAGCTGCAGTTGGCGGCGGCGTTTGAACCAGCCGAAGTGCGAACGGATCGCGCGTGTGTCGTGCATGTGTTGGTCTCCAGGTGCTTTTCAGCTGCGGGCCACCGCTGCCCGCTCGTCCTGACAACCCACAGGACACGGCACATCACACACACACGGCAGGAGCACATGCACTGGAGAGGCCGGAGGCATTCCCGGACGGCCGCGTCAACTCAGCGGCGCTGCGGGACAGATGACCAAAGGGATGGGCGTGCGCCCAAGGGCTTGATCAGCGCGTCATGTTACTACAGCGTGCAAGTCGCTGCAGGCGCGAACGCGCGCAGTGCAGGATTTGCGCTGATTTCAGGCGTTTGCGTGATGTTGCGCAGTGCCCAAGACCGCGGCAACGCCGGCTGCGCGATGCCAATAATAAGGTTCTGATGCCTGGGCACGGCGGGTTGCGTGGCGCTGCACGCTCGGAACAGCCCACACACCTGTGCAGTTGCCAGATGGGCGCGGCACGTGCTCGGCGTGGGCATGTACGACTTCGTACACTGCAGTTCCAGGTGCATCGTCTGCAGCACTAGTTGCATCGTCTGCACGAAGCTGACGAGTGCTCGCCACGTCTTCCTGGCCGCTCCCAATGCGACGACGCGCGCAATCGGCAGGCCGCAGCGTGTAGGCAACTGCAGGCTGCAAGCGCGATGCGCATTAACCTGCGTCCAGCACCGCCAGCAGGTCTTGCAGATCGTCACGCGTCTGCGGGCGGACCGCGCGGGCGACTTCTTGGCCATCGCGCAGCAGGATCACCGTCGGCCAGAGCTTGACCCGAAACGAGCGACCAAGCGGCCGCCCTTTTCCATCTTCGAACTTGCGGTACGCCATCGCGTCGTAGCCACCGAGCACCTTCTGCAACAACGGCTGCGCCGCGATGCAATGCCCGCACCAGTCGGTGCCGAACTCCAGCACCTGCAGCCCGGCCTGCGCGTCGATCTCACTACGCTCAGGCGCCTGTGTAGCGTATTCGCGAACAAACCCCATCGATACTGCCTCCGTTACGATGCGCGACTGAACCACGACTTGCTGTCGATGGCGGTGCGCAATAAGCCCGGAACGGGAGTGTACGAAATTCCTCCCGATGCCGAGCGCCGGGCTTGCGCGATGTGATCGGGGCGCTTACGACAGGGCTCGCTGGATATCTTCCAGCGGCAGGTTGGTCAGATCCTTGGCCAGATCGCCAACCAGGCGCTGCTGTGTTTCCTTGTGCAACAACGGGCGGATGCGGCCCAGCGTGGTGGGGTCGGCCACCAGCACCAGATGTGCGTAGTCGTGCTTCAGCGCGCCATCGTTCAAGGCCTGCGACAGCTGCTTGGCAAAGGTCATTTCATCGCGGTCTGCTTCGGTGAGATCCTGCGGTGCCTTGCCGGCCGGGCCATCGTCGTCGACGTTCTGCACGTCGGTGCGCGCATGCTGGCGCAACACCACCTTGGCCTCGTTGCCGGTGTTGGTGAACCAGCGCGCTTCGCCGCCGTCGGCCACGACTACCAAGGCTCCCTGGGGAATTTGCAGACTCATCCGATTTCTCCTGTTTCGATGATCGATGCAGCAGGTGCCGCATCCGGTCGACTTCAACCTAGGCGAGAAGATGTAAGCACTGTGCCTAGCCGGTGTCAGCGCCGCGTTAGCGAGCAGCTGCCGACGCTGGCACCGGCAGGCCCAGATGCCGGCTGAAAAAGCGTGCGGTCACGCGCAACGCCTGTTGGCTTTCCGGCAACGTATCGGTGAGATGGAACGCGTGGCCCAGCCCGTCCCACACGTGCAGGTCCGACTCACGTCCCAGGTCGATCAAACGCGAATGCGTGTATGCGGCCGCGCTCAGTTCGGCCGCGCGCGTGGCGGTGATCAGCAGCGTCGGCGGAAACTGCCGCAGCACCGCATCGGAAAACACCGGAGACACCAGCGGGTCGTGAAAATCCACGCCATCGCCGTAGTACAGGTCTTCCATGATCGGCAATTGGCCGGCCGCGTCCGGCAGCAGCGCATCGTTCACTGCGGCGACCACATAGCGCGAATCGCCTCGGTAGCGGGCATCGCCGGCCGCGCAGAACATGCCTGCCGCTGCCGGCATCGGCAAACGCTCCTTGGCAAACCACGCCAGCGATTCGCCGGTGAGCACGCCACCGGCCGAGCAGCCGAACAGGCCGATGTGGGCGGGCGCATAGCGCGTGAGCGCAGCGCGATACACCGCCGCCACGTCTTGACTGGCCGCCGGGAAGCGATGCTCCGGGCCCATGCGGTAATCCACGGCAATGACCGTCATGCCGGTCATTGCCGCAATCGGGATGGCTTCCATCAGCCCGAACGATTGCGCGCTACCCATGACAAAGCCGCCGCCATGCAGCTCGATCAACAGCCGCCTGGCCTGCTCGGGCGTGCGCGTGCGCGGCTCCACCCGCAGCACGGAAACCGCGTTCCAGCGCTCGCGCGTGACCTCCACGGCATAGCGCGTGCGCAGCTGCGCGATCACCTCTTCGGCCCAGCGTTCGGTGTCGGCGCGAATGGCTGGCAGCTGCTGCAGCAAGGTGGCGTTGTCGGCCTTGGCCAACGGGTCCGCACGTGCCACCTCGGCCTGCACGTGGGCGCGCGCTGCCGGGCTGAGATACTCGGAGACCGGCAGGGCAAACGGCGCAACCTGGCGAACGCCTTCGGGCGTCGGTGTGGCGGGTGCGGCTGCAAGGTCTGCAGCCGCTGCACTCAAGGCGCAGGCGGCACCGATCAGCGCGATCAAACGACGTGTCTTCCACCACGGTGATGTCATGCAAGCCCTCCCAGGCGTGATCCGCCGTGGAGCATAGCGGCCGCGCGCGCTGCAGCGCTGTGCCGGATGTGTCGGCGTTGCCGCCGTCAGCGGCTACGATGCGGCCTGCGTACCAACGCACGCCTGGCATCCAAGGCCGCGTGCGACGCTGGGCGTACAGCGGCCAACACAACGGCCGTGCGCACGAACAGCCGGGCGCGGCCGGTGCTCGCTGCGACAGTGGCCATGCGCACGCTCCGGTGTTGGGCGCGCCGTCCACACCCACCCGGTAGCCGCTTGCAACGCCTTGCTGGCGCGCTCAGCGCGCTTTTTGCCCGGGGATGGTGGTGGGCGTGCCCAGCGCTTCCTGCACGTACAAGCGCTTGATCAGCACGTACCCCACCACCGTCAGCGGCGCGGCCAACAAGACGCCGGGCAGGCCGAGCAGCATGCCGATGCCGAACAGCGAGAACAGCAACAACACCGGCGGCAGATCCACCGTGCGTTGCTGGATCACTGGCAGCAGCAGGTTGCCTTCGATCTGCTGCACCACCACAAACAGCGCCGCAGTGGCCAACGCCATCTGCGGGCTGACGGTGAAGCCCAGCAGGATGGCCGGAATCGCCGCCAGAATCGGCCCCACGATCGGCACGAAATCCAGCAACCCGGCCACGATGCCGAGCGCCAGTGCACCGGGAATGCCCAGCGCCCACAGCCCCAGGCCAGTGAGCACGCCCACCACCGCCATCGCGATCAACTGGCCGCGCAGCCACAGCCGCAACGCGGTGCCGCTGGCCTGCAACGCATCGTCGGTGGTGGCCCGCACATGCGCCGGCAGCAACAACAGCGCGCCGCGCCGATACAGCTGCGGCTGCGCTGCCAGATACACCGCGCCGGCCAGCACCAGAAACAGATTGGCCACACCGCCGGTGATGCTCAGCGCAAAGGCACCGGCGCGCGGCGCCAGGTTGGATACGCGCGCCGGCGCCTGGCGTGTCAGTTCGTCCAGGGCCGGGCCCAACGGCCCGGCGGCGAGCCAGTCGTGAACGCGCGTCCAGGCCTGCGGCAAGGTGCGCTGCAGGGCGCCCACTTCCGAGGCCAGCTGCGACCCGAACAACCACAGCAATGCGGTGAACCCCAGCGTCAGCACGATCACCACCAGGGCCAGCGCCCAGCCGTCCGACAGGCGCGTGCGTCGCCTCACCCAGCCGGACAAGGCACGCAGCAATACCGCCACCACGATCGCACCGAACACCATCAACAACAGATCCGACAACGCCCACATCATCCACGCACAGGCCACCAGGGCCAGCACGACGATCACACGGACGACAAAGGCGCGAAGCTCGGAAGAGGGCATGGCTCACTCGCAAAAACAGATCACACCCGCCAGCCTAATCACGCTGACGAGAAGATCCCGTTGCCATGCCAATGCGCGTGCCAGCGGCCGCGGCGCGGCCGTCGGTGGGGCGGCAGCCGCGCACATGGCCCGCCTGGCTGGTGTGGCGATCAGCCCAGGTACGGCCGCTCGCTGGCAAACAGCACTTGGCGCGCAGCGTTGCGCCAGTGCGTGGGGCAACGTTCGCCCAGCACGACCACCGCCATCGTGTAAGCCATGCCGCGGCCGACCAGGCTCACCCGCCCCAGCGCCGCCTCGGCCTGCTCCGGGCTGCGCCCGGCCTGCACAGCGGCGAAGAAGCGTTCGATCCCGGCCGCATCCTCGTCGGCTTCCTGCAGGGTGATGGCCCGCGCCGCATCGGCCTGCCAGCCCTCGCGTGCGGCCAGAGCCCAGGCGCTCGGTGCGGTATAGACATCCAGCCCGGCCCCGGCCGGCAGCGCGCGCACCTGGTGCAGCAGGTCGGCCCCGGCCCCCTTGGAGGCGGCCGCCAGGCGCAGTAGCCGCGCGTGGACATCGGCATTGCCGGAGGCCTTGAGCACGGCGGTGCGCAGCTCGCCCTGGGCAAGCGCGTGATACCCCTCATACGGCGTGCCCTCGGTGCCCTTGCCGCTCTCCAGTGCCATGATCGAGGCCAGCGCGGCCGATTGCTGCGCCAGCGCCGGCAGGTCCGGGGCCAAGCCGCGGTAGCGCTGCAGGCGCGCCAACGTCACGATCACCTCGTCGCTCAGCGCCGGCGCACGCACGGCCTGCTCCAGCAGGGTTTGCGCCTGTGCCAGCTGGCCTTGCTCGATCTGCACCGCGGCGGCGGCGCGTTGCAACCACGGATCGCGCGGCCAGCGCTGCTGCGCCTGCACGAAGGCCTGGTCGCGCTGCGGGCCCTGGGTGCTGCAGCGGATCGCCGCATAGGCCAGTGCCGATGACTGCGGGGCAGCCTGGGCACTGGCGGTGTGCCGCGCACACACCTGCCCGCGTTGCGCCGGCGCGGCGATGTCCTGCTGCATGCGCAGGGCGGCCACGTCCTGCCGATCGCGCTGCAGGCGCTCGTCCAGCACTGCCGGCAGCGTCTCCGGCGCCACCCGCTGCAACTGCGCCAGCCACTGCAGGATGTACGGTGCGTCGCCGGCATCCCAGCGTGCGTGCGCCTGCATCAGCGCCAGGTCCTGCGCGGGTGTCAGCTCGCCCAGCAGTTGATGCGGCGGCCGGTCGGAAACGGCCGTCACCACATCGCGGTACTGGCTGCCCTTGCCGCTGACCGTTTGCGGCGGCTCGTCGAAGACCACCTGCGCGGTGGTGCGTTCCCAGCGTGCATTGTCGAGATGGCGTGTGCTGTCTTCCGCTGCCGCGCCATAGCTGGCGCGCCAGTGCAGCAGCAGCGCGGCACCGGCCACGTTGTAGGCGAACTGGCCGCCGTGCCCGCCGCTGGGCGCATCGAAGGTTTCGATCAGCCCGCCCGCGGCCGAGCGCGTGCTGACGTGGTGGCTTGCACGTTCTGTCAGCTGGAACACGTGGCGACCGTTGGGCGGCAGCGAGGCGATCTGGTCGTCGATGGTCACCGTCACCGTCTGCTGCAAGCCGTTGTAGGCAACCACCTCGGCCAGGCCGACTGTGCCGCCGGCCCACAGCACCCCGGCCACGATGGATGCGGCCACCGCCACGCGCGCGACGGAAGGAAACAGGCCGTCGGCGGCCAGGAAGCGCTGCCAGAGGTTCTGTTTGAGGTTGCGCTGGCGCTCCTCGCCAGGCAGACGCACCGGATAATCCGCAGGTACCGCCGCCGGGGTATCACTGCTGGACGCAGGCGCAGCGTGGCGCAACTGCGCGGCCACCGCATCTTCGGCACGCAGCAACTGCTCCAGACTGGCATCGCGCAGCTCGCACAGCGCCCCCATGGTGACCTGCACCCAGCCCTTGGCCGCGTCCATCCACGGGTTGATGTTGCTTTGGTCGGCCTCGGCCAGCCGGAACTCCGGCAGGCACTGCTGCCAGTGTTCCTTCCCCAGGGCCGCGGCCAGCGGGGCATTCAAGCGCAGGTGCGCGGCCTGCTCGTACACCCGGCGCAGCCCCCGTTGCAGCTCGTTGCACGCAGCCACCAACTGGCGCAGCTCCCTGGCGGACACCCGGCCATCGGCGATCACGCTGTGGAAGGTCTGCAGGTACAGCAGGTGCGCATCCTCCAGATCGGCGATGGTGTGGTCGGTGTAATGCAGCACGGCCAGGTAGCCACGCAACAGCTCGGGCCAGCCGCCGCCGAGGGTGGTGGCCGCGGCCAGATGCACGCTGCGGCAGCGGCGGTCGTGGCCGCTGACCCGCGCTCGCAGCACCTGCAGTTCGCCATCGAGTTCTGCGATCACCGCAGGCAGCTGCGCGCGCGTCAGGCTGGTGCCCTTCCAGGTCACCACGCCGCCGTTTGCGCGCAGCCCGCCGTCCATCAAGGCCTGCAGGCTGGCGCGTTGCCGCTCGCGTTCGCGCAGTTGCTCGATGGCCTGGCCATCCTCAGGCAGGTACAGCCCATCCAGCGCCTGCAGCAGATCGCCCTGCGGCAACGGATCGGCGTACAGCTCGGCCACGGTTCGCGCAGCGCGCGTGCAGGAGCGGCCCAGGTACAGGCCTTGATAGCGCCGCGATAACGACAAGGCCGCAAACTCGCGCTCCAGCGCTGCCAGCGACACCTCGATGTCCACACAGCTGGGCGCCTGGCCGGTGAACAGGCCGAGCGAGACCTGCTCGCGCAGCGCTTGCGCGTTGCGCAGCACGTCCATCGCCGGGCGTGCGTCGATCGGGCAGGCGATATAGTGACGCTTGAGGTTTTCTTCGCGCGCTGCGCTGGGCGGATGGGTGGCCCACATCTGCGACGGCTGCGCGATGTCGTTCTGGAACAGCCGGTACGCGTGCGCCGTCTCCTCCGGCACCGCTGGCACCACGCCGTGGCCGGGGTCGTTCAAGACCACGCGCATGTGCTCGATGATGCGCGACTGGATGGCGAACAGATCCTTGACCGGCCGGTCCTGCGCAAACTCGCGCCCGGCAAAGCGCAACGCGCGCTGCCAGCCGTCGTCGGCCGCTTCCAGCTTGTGCAGCGCATGCACCAGCGCGTCGCTGCCGGTGAGCGAGGCGGCCACCAGGTCGGCCTGGTATTCCATCTCGCGCGACAGCGCGCGCTGCGCCAGCACCACGCCGCGAAAGGCGATTTCGACCAGCGAGCGGATCGACCACACGATCAACGACAGCCCCCAGCCGATCCACGCCACACGCAGGTCGATCCGCGACAGCGTCGCCAGCAGCTTGTCCAGTGCATCGCGCTTGCCCACGATATGCGCGGCGATCTGCTGGGCGATGTAGACCCAGCGGCCGACCGCCATCGTGCGTTGGGCGAAGTGGCCGAATTCGTGGGCGAGCACGGCCTTCAATTCGCCCAGGTTCAGCACATTGACCAGGCCCAGGCCGATATCCAGATTCTTGCGCGAAGGCAGCAGCAGATTGAGCAGCGACAGGTCGTAGAACACGCCGGCGTTGACCTGCGCCGACAGATAGACCTTGTGCGGGCGCGGCGCACCGGCTTCGTCGGCCAGCCGATGCAGGAACGCGAACAGCTCCGGTTGCTCGGCCGGACGCAGTTCCAGCGCGCGGGTATCGCGTTCGGCGCGCTTGTTGAACACCAGCGCCTTGGCCATGAACACCGCCAGGAAGGCAGCGCCTGCGGCCACCAGCCATAGCCACACGGCCTGCTCGCCGCCGGAGCCCTGCACCAGCCCGGAGGCCAGCCGATACGCCGTCCAGGCGAACCACCCCAGCAATCCCAGATACACGGCAATGAAGCCGCCCAGCCCGAGCATGGCCAGCCAGGCATTGCGTCGGTATTTACTGCTGGGTGCAGTCAGCCGCTCCGGCACCACCGCCGGGCCTTGCGGATACAGCGATTCCATTCTTCAGTCCCTGTGATGAGTGACCGGGCCACACGCAGTCAATCGGCATCCCGGCCGTATAGTCGAGTCTCCGGGCGCGATCTCCCCTCGCCCCGGCAGCGCCGAAAATAGCGGACTGGCGCAGCAAAATCCATGCGCGGCGACGGGCGTGCGCTGGCGGCCACGCGCTGCCCGCCGGCGACACCACGTTTCAGTCGTGCTGCACGCGCCGCTCGGCCTGCACCTGCTGGACCGCCTGCAACGCCGAGCGGGTCAGCGGCGTGGGGAGCGCATCCAAAGCAAACCAGCCGATATCCAGCAGCACCTGCGGCTCGCGTCGTTGCGCCTGTTCGCTACCTTCGATGGTGGCCAGATACACCGGCGCCACCCAGTGCTGCGGCGGATCCATGTCCGGCTCGAAGTGGCTGACCACGCACAGCACGCGCTGCGGATGCACCTGCAGGCCGGTTTCTTCCAGCACTTCGCGCACCACCGTGGCCTCCACCGTTTCCATCCAGTCCACCTTGCCGCCGGGCAGGCCCCAATGCTCCTGCTCGGGCGCACGCCCGCGCAACACCAGCAACAAATGACCATCGGCGCGTTGGATGAAGGCACCGCAACCAACGCGCGGGCGCCACTCGGCAGAGTTGGACATCGACAGGTCTCGCAAGCTGTGGCGCGCCAGTGTCCCAGATCTGCGCGTGCGGGTAACGCGGTTACACGCAGTTTGGCACTGGCCCGGCGTGCATGGCCTGCCTGTCCAACCTGCACGACGTCCAGATGCAACGCACCGTGCCTGGGCGTCGGCGGCTGGCTACGGCGATGCGCCGCCGGGCCTGCGCGTCACGTCTCCCGCACGCCTAGTGACCAGGAACTGCTGCGCGCGCGCCAGCCGCAAATCCGTGGGTGCGGGCGGACCATGCAATTGCCCATCCGATTGCCAGCAACACTGCCATGGCAGTCGGGAAGCTCTGCGCTCCCCAGTGCTCCAGCAGCACCCCGCCCAGCACGCCACCGCCGGCGATGACGCTATTCCAGGCCACGACATTGAGCGACAGCGCGACATCGGCGCCATCGCCTGCGCTGTCGGCAAGCGCGGTCTGCAACAGGGTTGCTGCACCGCCGAAGGTCAGCCCCCAGACCGCGACGCACGCATACACGACCGGCTGCACTCCCTGCAGCAGCGCCAGGACCACCGACACCGCGAAGAACGTGGCCAGCGAGACCAGCACGGTGCCGCGCAGATGCCGTTCCACCAGTCTGCCGGCGATGCCGATGCCAAGCAGTGCCGCCATGCCGAAGGTCAGCAGCAGCACGTCCACGCGCTGGCCCAGCCCTGCGCGCGCAGCGAACGGTGCCACGTAGGTGTAGAGGATGTTGTGCGCCAGCATCCAGGCCATCACCGTGGCGAGCACCGGACGTACACCGGGCGTGCCAAGCACCTTGCGCAATGGCACCCGCTGCGTTGCCGTCTGGCCGGGATAGTCCGGCACCTTGAGCAACACCCAGGCGATCAGCGCGACCGTCAGCGCCGACATGGCCGCGAACGCGGTGCGCCAGCCGATCAGTCCGCCCATCCAGGTTCCCAGCGGCACGCCGAGCGACAACGCGATCGGCGTGCCCACCATCGCGATCGCCATGGCCTTGCCCTGCTGTTCCGGTTGCACCATGCGCCGGGCATACCCGGCAAGCAGGCTCCACGCCAGGCCCGCCGCTGCGCCAGCGAAGAACCGTGCAACCAGAGTCAGACCATAGTGGGTGGACAGGGCAGTGACGGAGTTGAACACCAGGAAGCCGACGATGGTGAGCAACAGAACGCGACGACGGCGCCAGTGCTGGGTGGCGATGGTCAACGGGATGGCCGCCAGCAGCGAGCCCACCGCATAGGCAGTGACGGTCTGGCCGGCGAGCGCGGGGGTCACCCCCAAGCCCTGGGAGATCTGCGGCAGCAGGCCGGCCGGCAGCGTCTCGGTCACGATGCAGATGAAGCCGGTCATGGCCAGGGCCAGCAGGGCGGCGATGGGCAACGGAGCAGCAGGCGCAGGTGCCGGCGGGGCCTTGGAAGCGGTCACAGGATGTCCTTGGTCATGAGCAACGGAAATTTATGTACCGAACGATATATATGTAGGCAAAAAAGAAACCCGCTGTGCGGGCTTGTCGATATCCTCGTCCAGTGACCTTGCAAGATATGTATCGATAGATATAAATCTAGGCGGGTGGCATCCGGTTGTCAATGACTTATGTATCGAATAGTATCGATCTAGCAAGCGGAGCGCGTGATGGCACAGATGGGCAGACCACGAACCTTCGATCGCGATGTCGCGGTCGAGCAGGCACTGCACCTGTTCTGGGAGCAGGGTTACGAGTCGACGTCGCTGAGCCAGCTCAAGGCAGCGATCGGCGGCGGGATCACCGCGCCCAGCTTTTATGCAGCGTTCGGCTCCAAGGAAGCGCTCTACAGGGAATGCATGGAGCGTTATCTGGCGACCTACGCGCAGGTCACCCACTGCTTGTGGGATGCCTCGCTTGCGCCAAGGCAGGCGCTGGAACTTGCCTTGCGGCGCTCGGCCAAGATGCAGTGCGAACGCGGGCATCCCAAGGGTTGCATGGTTGCCTTGGGGGTCATGAGCGCGCCATCTCCGGAACTGGCTGCAATATCGAGCCCGCTGACGCGATCGCGCGCGCGGACACGTGCGGGCATCCGCGCCTGCGTGGAGCGCGCCATCGCCAGCGGAGAATTGGCAGCCGACCTCGATGCAGCCGCCCTGACCTGCGTCTTCGACAGCTTCCTGCTCGGGCTTTCCACGCTCGCAAGAGATGGTGTGGGTTTCAAGCTCATGGAGGCAGCGATCGCGCAGGTCCTGCAGCTTTGGGATCACCACACCGCCCAATAGCCGATGACTGGCGATCGTCCGCCGCGGCATTCATCTGCATCACCCGCCTGACCCGGCGAGCAACGGCACCACGGGGCGAGCGTTCTGCAGTTCTGGATGGGCGGCGGCGTGCCAGGGCGGTGGTGCGCCCTGCCCGTTACCTACGGCCGCTGACAGCGTTGTTCGCGCATGCAAGCCTTGCCCGCTGGCTCCATCGAAAGAACCTGCGGCTCAGCGCTGCACGCGCACACCTCTGCGCTGACATCGTCTTAGCGCCGCATTGGCGAGGATGATCGCCTTCGGCGCTGTGTCGGCGCGCATCGGTTGGAGTTGTGCATGTCTCGTATCCTCGTCATCGGCGGCCACGGCAAGGTGGCACGTTTGCTCACCCCACTGCTGTTGACCGGCGGCCATCACGTCACCGCACTGTTCCGCAATCCCGAGCACGAAGGCGATGTGATTGCCGATGGCGCCACGCCGGTGGTGTTCGACATCGAACACGCCGATACCGACGCCATCGCCGCGCAGCTGGCCGGCCACGATGCGGTGGTGTGGTCGGCCGGTGCCGGTGGCGGCGATGCCGCACGCACCTATGCAGTAGACCGCGATGCGGCGATCCGCTCGATGCATGCGGCCGAACAGGCGCGCGTACGCCGCTACGTGATGGTGTCGTATCTGGGCGCCGGGCTGGAACACGGCATCGGGCCGGACGACGGCTTTTTCGCCTATGCCCAGGCCAAGGCGGCGGCCGATGCGCATCTGCGCGGCACCGCGCTGGACTGGACCGTGCTCGGCCCCGGCCGGCTGACGCTCGATGCGCCTACGGGCCGCATCGCTCGCGACCCGGGCAGCAATGCCGACGGTGGCGTCTCGCGTGCCAATGTGGCCCAGGTGATCGCCGCAGCACTGGCAACGCCGGCCACCATCGGCAAGACGGTGGGCTTTATCGACGGCCCGACCCCGATCCAGGACGCCTTGTCGCAGCTGGAATGAACGCCAGCCCTGTCGCAACCCGTTGCATGCGCGCAACATGATCAGGCCTAACGTTTTCCTAAACCCGGCCTGGTCATAGTCGCGGGCGCACCCCATTGTGGAGTCCGCTCATGTCTGCGCCCCTCGCCCCGCGCCGTGCCGGCATCCTGCCGCCGTATCTGCTGGACCATGTGGCACAGGCGGCGCCCGAGCATGCACGCCATTGCGCGCAGCTGTCCCGCCAGATCACCGCCCACCTGCGCCAGCAGCGCGCGCGTGGGCTGCTGGCACGCGCAGAGGTCCTCGCAGCGGATGCCGCACCGGCCACGCAAGCGGTGCGGCGGCGTATCTACGATGCGCAGCAAGGCACCGCCTTGCCCGGCATCCTGGTGCGCGACGAAGGCGCTGCGGCCACCGGCGATGTGGCCGTGACCGAGGCCTACGATTATCTCGGTGCCACGCATGATTTCTTCCAGACCGTGTACGGGCGCAATTCCATCGATGGCGCAGGCATGCCGTTGATCGGCAGCGTGCATTACGAGCGCGGTTACGACAACGCATTCTGGGATGGCGAACAGATGGTGTTCGGCGATGGCGATGGCGAGGTCTTCAACCGCTTTACCATCGCCATCGATGTGGTGGGCCATGAGCTCGCTCACGGCGTCACCGAACGCACTGCCAACCTGATCTACCAGGGGCAATCGGGCGCGTTGAACGAATCGGTGTCGGATGTGTTCGGCGTGCTGATCAAGCAGTACGCGTTGCGCCAGAGCGCAAGCGAGGCCGACTGGATCATCGGTGCGGGCCTGTTGATGCCGGGCATCAACGGTGTGGGCCTGCGCTCGATGCGCGCGCCGGGCAGCGCGTACGATGACCCTGCACTGGGCAAAGATCCGCAACCGGCCACGATGGCCGACTACGTCAACACGCAGGAGGACGACGGCGGCGTGCACTACAACTCCGGCATCCCCAATCACGCGTTCTATCGCGCTGCGGTCGCGATCGGCGGGGCTGCGTGGGAGAAGACCGGCCGCATCTGGTACCGCACGCTCACCGGTGGCGACCTGGCCGCCGGTGCCGACTTCGCCACCTTTGCCGCACGCACCGTCACTGTCGCCAGCACCGATTACGGCGCCAACAGCGCAGAGGCACGCGCCGTGCAACAGGCCTGGCGCGACGTGGGCGTGCTGGCATGAGTCCACAGCGGCCGCCAGTGGAGTCGGGCGTGACCCTGCGCCTTGCACGCGAGGGCGGCGTGGCGGCATTCCCGGCCATGCGCCGCGAGCGGCAACTGCCGATGGATGCATTGGACGATGCGCAGCGGCTGCACCTGCGCGCGTTGCTGGACCAATGCCTGGTGCATGCGTTGCCGCGCCCGCAGGCGGGTGGCGGCGACCGGCGCTATTTCAGCATCGCCTGGGACGGTGCCAGCGAACCGCTGCGCATTCCCGAAGAACATGCGCCGGCCGAACTCGTGCGGCTATGGAAGCAGGGCACGCTGTAGCGCGAGGTGTGCTGCACTGATCGTGCTCCTGGTGCACCGCACGCGTGCGCATCACGCGCAGACGAAGACACCGCGCAATGCGCGGTGTCTGTCGATGGAAAGTGGTCCAACTGCGGATGCCTGCACCCTTTAAGCTGCCTAGATGCTCTAGAACTGCACAGCTGGTGACGCATGGTGCAGACCCCTGCGTTAGCGTGACGTGCAGCGCAGTGGTCAGCTTGAAGACACACCCATCATTGCTGCAGTGCAGCCATCGCAGCCGACATCGCCCCGCCCCTTGCAGCAGCTGGCGCCACGCATGTTGCGCACACCCAACCTGCCGTTAGACGCGCCTGCGACAAGATGCACGCCCGATGACTGCCGGTGCGCAACACGCCCGCACTTCAGCTCCCACGCGGCACCGATGACGGCGCGCTCAGTGCGCCGGTTCCGCTTCGACCAGATGCGCCAGCAGCGTCAGCGAGTCCTGCCATCCCAGGTAACAGGCGTAGAGCGGAATCTGCTCGGGGATGCCTTCCTGCACGATGTGCACATCGGTGCCGCAGGGCAGCGCATGCAACTGCACGGTGGTCAGCATGGTGCCCGGCAACGCCGGGTCGTCGAAAACGTCGTTGTAGCGCAGCAAGGCGTTGGGCTGCAGCTCCAGGTACGTGCCGCCAAAGGCATGGCGCTGGCCGTTGGCGAAGTTGGTGAATGCCATCCGGAAGGTGCCGCCCACCTGCGCATGCAGGTGTTCGACCTTGCCGGTGAAGCCGGCCGGTGGCAGCCACTTGGCCAATGCATCGGCATCGAGGAAGGCGCGGTAGATGCGCTCGGGGCTGGCACGCACGACGCGGTGCAGCGTGACGGTGGACATGGCGCACTCGCTTGGCTGGCAGAGGACGCCCAGCATGCTACCGCGCGATGACCCTGGCGCGCAGCTGCCGCAGCTTGCACACGGCGGGCGACGCCGCATGCGCAAGGTGGCGCGCGCGCATCGCATGCATCGGTGACGGCCGGGCGTGAACGCCTGCCCGGCCGCGCTCGTCCCTGGGCACTGACGGTCACGCGATGTCCCCGCCACGGCGCGCGACATTGCCGCCACGCCCGCCATCGCCGATAGTCGCGGCACTGATCAGACAACTGCCTATGATGCTCGCGATTGTGTTGCTGCTTGTTGCCGGACTTGTTGCCGTGGCGATGATTGTCGGAGCCATCGTGTGGTGGATGCGCCTGCGCCAGGGTGCGCCCGAGCCTGCGGCCCCGGCAGTCGGTGGTTCCGCGGCCTCCGATGCGCCGGCCGCGTCAGGCGCGGTCGCGCCGGCACCCATCGCGATGGAGACGCAGGCGCCGCCGCCAGCGCCTGCCGCGGCGCAGCCCTTGCAGGCCGAGCCGCCGCCGATGCGTCCGCTGTTGCGGCGCATGTATGCCTCGGTGATGGCCGCCCCGTCGCTGGCCGACGGCAGCCTGCCCGGCGATCCCGCGCAGGCGGCCGTGCTGGACGCGGCGACCGCCGCGCTCGACCACGTCGACCTGCGCCCGCAGCTGTTGCCGCGCCGCCCGCACCTGCTGCCGCAGCTGATGCGCGCGGTCAACGACCCGGACGCGTCCGGGCGCGGTATCGCCGCGATCATCGCGCAGGACCCGGCGCTGGCGGCCAGCCTGCTGCGCATCGCCAACAGTGCGCTGTACCGCCCGCAGGGCGCTCCGCTGGAAAGCCTGGAGCGCGCGGTGGTGCACATCGGCACCGAGGGCGTGCGCCAGATCGTCGCCGCGGCGGTGATGCAACCGGTGTTGAGCCTGGACGGCGGCCTGCACGCGCGGCTGCCCGCGGCGGTGTGGGATTACGCGCTGCGCACCGCCACCGCGGCGGCCGCCTACATGCGCGGACGCGGCGGCGATACCTTGTCGGCGCAGCTGGCCGGCCTGCTGCAGGGCCTGGGCGCGGTGGTGATCCTGCGCGTGTTGCGCGATGCCTATGCCGAGCGCCCCGGCCTGCCCTACAGCCTGGAGGTGGCCGCGGCCCTGGTCGACCGCCACACCGCCGCAGTGGCCAAGACCATCGCCACCACCTGGGAGCTGCCCGCAACGCTGGGCACCGCGCTGGACGAGCAGCGCCCCGAGCACGACAGCACCTTGCTGGCCACCTCATTGGGCCGCGCACTGCGCTACGGCCGCCTGGCCGCTGCGCTGGCCATGCTGGCCCGGCATGGCGCCGAGCAGGAAGACCATGCTCTGAGCGTGCTAGCCACGCTGGAGCCGGACGACGCCGCCAACGCGGCCTTGTGGCAACGGCTGGTGGCTGCCAGCGTGGAGTAGCACGTGTCTACAGCGGCCGTGATGCGGACTTCACTGACTTCGATGACCCGGGCGAGTTATTGTTACGGCGTTCTTGCAGATCGCGCTTTATCGATTTCTGTCGTGATCTTTGGATACAAAACGCCGGATTTCGTCCTTGGGGCCAACGACCCAAGACACCGTCAGCGACCAAAATTGAATGGGGGTTGTCTCATGTGGGTGAAGATGCGATCCAGGTGCATGATCTGCACAATCTCTGCCTCCCTTTTGCTGCTTAACTCATTGACGGCCTGTGCCATGCAATCCAATCAGGAACTCGATACGGCCTCCTGGAAATCGCAACGAGGCGTTGACTTCGAAAAAAATAATCGCATCTATATGATGGAAGCCGTCGAGGGTGTAATCCATGTGGGAATGAGCAAGAAAGATGTGCTCATTCTGCTGGGCCCTCCCGATTATTCCGAAGACGGTGAGGGAACATCAACCGATGTGTACTATCTTGGAATTTCTCCATACGCAGGAGACACACAAGAGTACGACATTAAATACAAAGACGGGAAAGTGGTCAGCCACAATATCGTGCAAGGTTAAAAGGAGATAACAGGGATGTCAGACAGACTCGACCTCGATCGGATCCGCAGCACTTTTCAGGTGCAAGACGATCAAATGATCGAATACCACCCAAGGTTGGCCGGGAAACTGAATATACCGTTTTCGCCCTCGATTAAAGTCACGGCGACAGAGGGAAAGCTCATGGATGAGATGACCTGGAGTAGAGGCTTGCAAGGTCTGTTCGAGCTCAAGAACACCCAGGATCTCGCATTCAGCGAGAGTAGACGCCGATTCCCGAATCAGCCGGTACCTGACAATGTTCCAGACAATCGAGCAAAGGAGTGGCAACTCAACGATGGCCACCGTGATGCTTTTCGTCATACGTACTGGAATGCCTTGCTTGTCAAAGAATTTGGAAACGAATGGGCAGAGGCGCTTGCAACGGCACACGAAGGAATGCCGGAAAACCCTGCAAACCGCGAAGCGATGGATCTATACAACAATAAGATTGGCAGAGGCATCGCGGCGGACAATCCCGGCGCATCCGAAGAGCAGCTTGCGCAATTGGTGGGTAATGCACTGAAGGAAGGCAAGTTGATTCTTATGGATCGTAACGGGGCGCTTGCGTGGAGCGATCAAGTCCAAGTTGGCCAACACGGACTTTCACCCAAAGAAGCGATTGAAGGACACCTGAAGACGCCGGAAGTCGTACCAGCAGCACCGCGAGCATCTGGCTTTTTCGGTGCCGCTACGCCGAGCGTCGACGAGTTGACACCACAACATCCAGATCATCCTCGTTACGCCCTATATCAGCAATGCAGAGCCGGCGTCGTTGCGCTGGACCACCAACTTGAACGAGAGCCAGATGGGAAGAGTGCGTGTATGGCGGCAAGCCTTACCAACCTTGCTGTGGCAAATGGCCTAGAGCGCGTCGACCACGTAATGCTGAGCGATCAAGGCAAGCAGGCTAATCTGGGACAGAACGTGTTTGTCATACAGGGTGAACTTAACGACCCCGCTCATTTGCGCGCGCATATGTCGACAGATCAGGCAATCTCTACGCCTGTAGAAACTTCGTTTCGCGAGATGGCGCATGTGGAACAGCGCAACCAGGCTTTGCAAAGTCAACAAGCCATGGCGCAACAGCAGGACGAGCAGGTCAAAGCCATACAACGGGTATAAGTGCAGGCTGCGGCACTTGATGAGCACTTGCATCGAAACGGACGGAAATGAATGGTTTTGGTGACACTGTGCTTACTGCATCGGTAGAGCTAGTAGGGTGCGCCGGCGCCCGGCGCCATAATGCCATCGTCCAGAAGTAGGAGCAGCAGCACCGCACTTCAGGCGGACGGCCCGGGCCCAGGCAATCTGGCCTTCTTCTCGCTAGGACGCAGAGCGCGGCGGCATCGCTGGCGGCGGCCTTGCGGTCATTGTCCGCATCCTAGAAGTCATCCTTGAAACGCTATGCTTCAGTTCGGCCTTGCAGGTGTGGTATTGCTTGGGCTGCATGCTAGCCACTCGTGTCCCACGTCCGTTCGATGCTCCGCTTCCTGATTTCATGCAGAGCACCGGTGAGCGGACTCGCAAGCCTTAGCCGATCCAGCGACTCCTTGCCGACCACGCGACACGCTGGAAGACCAGGCGCAACAAAGCATCCCCGGCAAGCACTGCGAGCGTGGTGATTAGCGCATCGCGATACGCTCACCAAACAGCTTGCGCGATCAACGCCGCGACAAGTGATGCAGACCACTGCAACCGGCAACCGGCAACCAGCGCCGCCGGCCATGGACGCACGCTGCAACGGTCGCGGCGCCGGATGTCGCGGCGCAGGTGACTGCTTGTGCCGGCGCACTCATGCCTGGGCGGCGATCAGCTCCTTCACCCGTGCGGTCAGCACGCTCACGCTGAAGGGCTTGGTCAGCACCGCCATGCCCGCTTCCAGGTGGCGGTCGTCCAGCAAGGCGTTCTCGGCGAAGCCGGTGATGAAAAGGACCTTGAGCCCGGGGCGGTGGGCGCGGCCGGCGTCGGCCATCTGACGGCCGTTCATGCCGCCGGGCAGGCCCACGTCGCTGATCAGCAGATCGATGCGCGCAGCCGATTGCAGCAGGCCCAGGCCGGCCACGCTGTCGCCGGCTTCGACGACGGTATAACCCAACTCCTGCAATACCTCGCTCAGCAGCAGACGGATGGACGGTTCGTCGTCGACGATCAGCACCGTCTCGCCGGCATCGGTAGGCGTGAGTTGCAACGGGTCGGCGTGGGCATCGGGCTGGATTGCATCGCCCAGGTGGCGCGGCAGATACAGGCACACGCTGGAGCCCTTGCCCACTTCCGACTGGATCCGCACCTGCCCGCCGGATTGCTTGGCAAAGCCATAGATCATCGACAGCCCCAGCCCGGTGCCTTCTCCCAGCGGCTTGGTGGTGAAGAACGGGTCGAATGCGCGCGCCACCACGTCCGGCGGCATGCCGGTGCCGGTGTCGCCGACGCATAGCCACAGGTACGGGCCCTGGCGCATGCCCAGTTGCCGTGCCAGGTCGTGGTCGATCCAGTGGTTGCCGGTCTCGATGTGCAGCCGCCCGCCATCGGGCATGGCATCGCGCGCATTGATGCACAGGTTGAGCAATGCGTTTTCCAGCTGCGATGCATCCACCAGCGCGGGCCACAGCGCGGCATTGGGGGTGTAGTCCACCTGGATGCCCGGGCCCACCGTGCGCTGCACCAGCTCCAGGATATCGGCGATCAACTGGCTGACGTCGGTCGGCTTGGGCAGCAAGGTCTGCCGCCGCGCAAACGCCAGCAAGCGGTGCGTCAACGCCGCAGCGCGCGTGGTGGCGCTCTGCGCAATCCCCAGATAGCGCGGCAGTTCCGGGAAGCGCTGCTGCTCCAGGCGCAGCGTCATCAATTCCAGCGCACCGGAAATGCCGGCCAGCAGATTGTTGAAGTCGTGCGCCAGCCCGCCGGTGAGCTGCCCCACCGCTTCCATCTTCTGCGATTGGCGCAGCGCTTCTTCGGCCGCCATCAGCTCGCGCGTGCGCGCGGTGACGCGCTGCTCCAGCGTCTGGCTCAGGTCGCGCAGCGCGGCCAATGCACGGTCGCGTTCTTCGGACAGGGCATGGCGTGCGTCGATATCCAGCAGCACGCCGGGAAACCGCAGCGGCGTGCCATCGGGCGCATGTTCCACACGGCCGTTGGCTTCCAGCCAGTAGTAATTGCCATCGCGTCGCCTGACCCGGTACTGGTGCGCATACGCACCGCCACGCGCGATCGCAGTGCTGATCGCCGCACGCAGGCCATCGCGATCGTCCGGGTGCACGGTGGCGATGACCTGCTCCAACGGCAGGCCGGTGCGGCTGATGGACGGGTCGAAGCCGAAGGTCTCGGCAAAGGCTTCGTCGACCGAAAACGCATCGTTTGGCAGATCCCAGATCCAGGTGCCGATGATCGCGCCGGCGGCCAGCGCCAGCTGCAGGCGTTCGGCATTGCGGCGCGCAACGGTCTCCGCTTCCAGCGCACGATCGCGCTCGCTGGTGCGGTTGACCACCTCATGCACCAGGTGGGTGTTCTCGTCGCTCAGCAGCGCATGCTGCATGTCGCGGTTGCGATCGGCCGCCACCTGCGCAGTGGTTTCGATGGCGATGTTCATCAAGCCCACGATGCTGCCGTCCTCGCCGCGGATCGGCGAGGCAGTGGCATTCCAGTAGGTCATCTCGCTGATGCCGTTGCGGCGCATCGGCAAGGCGATGACCCCCTGGCCGAAGCCTTCGCCGGTCTGCATCACCCGGTCGAAGTCCTGCGCGATGGGCGCATAGGTTTCGCCCCAGACCTCGGCCACCGGCTGCCCCAGGGCATGCGGATGGCGGTCGCCCAACGATTGCAGGTACACATCGTTGTAGAACATGCGCAGGTCCGGCCCCCACAGCACCGCACCCAGCAACTTGGCGTTGAGCACCATCGACAACGCCGAGCGCAGCGATTGCGGCCAGCAGTGCGGGTCGCCCAGCGGCGTGGCCGCCCAGTCGTGCGCACGGATGGCCGCGCCCATGACGCCGCCGCCGGACAGGAATTCCAGACCGTTCGGCTCGATGGCGGAGTGCGCTGTGCTCACGTGGTGGCGGCCGTGCCTGGTTGGAAGTGGGCGCATTGTTGCATGCGCTCCTGCGCGCGATGTGCAGTGCCCGTGCGGCGTCGGCTGCCTGAGTCTGGGTTGGCCCGATGTCTGCGATGGCGCAGGCAGCGTGCTGGCCTGCAGGGTGCTGGCGACGCGGCTGAGGCGGACCCGGCGTGCCGGCACCCACGCCTGCTCCGCCCGCCACACACACAAAAACACCGGGCCACCCCTGGATGGCCCGGTGTCGAGCACGTCGCGGCATCCATCGCCGGAAGGGTTGCCCCTGCAGCTTGCTCGAGTCCTGCTCCTTCGACAGCGCCGGCTTGCGCACGGTGCCCTGCTGCAGGCCACCGTTCCCCACCGTGTGCCTTCGACGCGAGGGCTTACACCTCGACGATCGGGTCGCTGCGGCGGCCGAAACGGCCCGCGCCAAACGCGATGCCGGCACCCAGGATCAGCAGCACCAGGGTGGTCCAGGCCGCGCGCGACACGCCGCGGGCGGCCACATCACCGGCCTGGCGGGCCTTCTGCTCGGCGGTGCGCTTGAGCGCGGCATACTGCGCCATGGCCTGCTGGTAGGTCTGCGCGTAGTTGTCGGCAATCTGCTCGGCCTGCGCGCGCGGCTTGCCGGTACGGGCCATGATCAGGTTGACCAGGGCATCGCGGTCGGCGGCATCGATGGCCGGCCTGGCCTGGGCACGCACCCGGTCGAACCAGGCGGCAAAGGCATCCGGTGCCGCCTGCGGGGTCTGCGCCGCGGTGCTGGCGGTGGCCTTGCCGTCGGTGGTGGCACCTTCGGCCTGGTCCTTCAGGCGCTCGGGGGCGAGCTCGGCCTTGCCGGTCTGGCGCAGCGCCGTTTCCAGCTGGCCGCGCAGGTCGCCCCAATCCAGGTCGATGCCCTGCTTCTTGAGCTCATCCTGCACGCCGTTGCCCAGCGTCGGGGCGGCGGCGGCAATCCCCTGCCCGGTCAGCGACAGGCCCTTGCCCACCACGCCGGACACTGCACCCACCGCGCTGCTGGCCAGCGCGGCCACCAGCCAGGTGGTCAGCAGCGAGGTCAGCGCCCAGCTCAGCAGGCCGTGCGTACCGCCGCGGGAGGTGGCCAGCCGGCCGGCGACGAATGCACCCACCGCAATCGAGACGAGGGTGCTCAGGCCCAGCCAGATGCCGGCGCCGGTACCCAGCCCGCTGACCGGGTTGGCCTCGCGCAGCGGGTCGATGGTGGACGCGCCGATCGCGGTGCCCAGCACGCTCAGGGTCAGATAGGTCACCAGTGCGATGGTGCAGCCGGCGAGCACGGCGCCCCACGACATCTTGGGGGCGTAGGAATGACGGACAACCTGTGCCATGGAGTGGCCTCATTGCAGTGAAAGTGCGGCCAGTGTGGAAGCGCCGCCGGCTCGACGCCTGAGCCGGATGCACCAGTGCAGCTAGTGCATTCGCGTCAGGCAGCCGCTACCGTGAGCGCCCACTGTTGCGCTCTACCGCCGTTGTTTGCCCGAGGGTCACCCATGTCGTCAGGCAGTGAAGCCACACCTCCCAGCAGCCCGCCCAGTTCTACCAACCGTCGCCAGCTGCAGCAGATCATCACCGGCTTGAGCGAAGGGGTGATCCTGATCGAGCCGGATCAGACCATTGCCTGGGCCAACGAGGCCGCGCTGGCCATGCATGGCGCCAGCGAACTCTCCGAGCTGGGCGCCACCGTCAGCGACTACCGCGCCCGCTTCCAGCTGCGCTATCGCAACAACCATCGCTTGAACGCCGGCAACTACCCCATCGACCGCGTGATTGCCGGCGAAGTGTTCAACGACGTGGTGGTGGAAGTGTTCCGCGAAGGCAGCGATGCGCAATGGGTGCATCGCGTGCGCAGCCTGGTGCTCACCGACGCGCAAGGCGAGCCGGATTGCCTGGTGCTGATCGTGGCCGATGCCAGCGACTGGGCCAGCGCCGAACAACGCTTCGAGCGCACCTTCAATGCCAACCCCGCACCGGCCTGCATCTGCCGGCTCGAAGACAAGCGCTATATCAAGGCCAACCAGGGTTTCCTGGAAATGACCGGCTACACGCGCGAAGCGGTGGTGGGCAAGAGCGTGTTCGAAGTGGACGTGATGGAGATGGCCGACCGCCGTGAGCTGGGGCTTGAACGGCTCAACGAGGGCGCCACCATCCCGCAGATGCAGGCCGAACTCAGCCTGCCCGATGGCACCACCAAACTGGTGGTGGTGGCCGGCCAGCCGATTGAAATCGGCGAAGAAGCCTGCATGCTGTTCACCTTCATGGACCTGGAACCGCGCCGCCGCGCCGAGGTGGCGTTGCGGCAAAGCGAGGAACGCTTTGCCAAGGCCTTCCGCATCACCCCGGTACCCACCCTGATGTGCAATGCAGAGACCTTGCAGATCGTGGAGATCAACGATGCCGTGTCGCAGATCACCCAGTACGCCACTGAAGACATCGTCGGCAAGCCCATCGAGGAAATCGGCCTGTTTCCCGGCCGCCAGGCCTACCAGCAGTTTCATCGCGCGCTTGCCGAAACCGGCAGCATGCTCAATGTCGAATACGCCATTGCACGCAAGGACGGCGAGCAACTGGACTGCCTGGTCTCCGCAGAAACCGTCAGCATCCACGGCGTGCAGTGTTATCTGCTGTCGCTGATGGACATCACCGACCGCAAACGCACCGAGATGGAACTGGTGACCGCCATCGAAGCGGTGATGCAGGACGCCTCGTGGTTCAGCCAGAGCCTGCTGGAAAAACTGGCCAACGTGCGCCGCGCCAACCGGCCCAGCC
Source organism: Xanthomonas sp. 10-10 (assembly GCF_040182365.1). Lineage (NCBI taxonomy): Bacteria > Pseudomonadati > Pseudomonadota > Gammaproteobacteria > Lysobacterales > Lysobacteraceae > Xanthomonas > Xanthomonas sp. 10-10. The sequence goes on along the minus strand of NZ_CP144460.1, from coordinate 163,106 downwards.
AGACCACCGGCTGCGGCATCGCCGAGCTCACCGACCGCGAACGCGACGTGCTCGGACACCTCGCCGAAGGCCTGGCCGACAAACAGATTGCGCAGGCGCTGGGCGTGGCGCCCAATACGGTGCGCAATCACGTGGCGGCGTTGTATTCAAAGATCGACGTGCATAGCCGCGGTGAAGCGATCGTGTGGGCACGCGAACGCGGCTTTGCCGGCCGCAGCGCCAAACCGGCAACGCGCAAGAAGTAACTGCATCCGTTGGCGCGAATGCACCAACGCGGTTAGTGCATTCGCAACTGGGCTGGCCGAATGCGAGCGCACATCATGCTCACACCGGCCCAGACAGACTGGCCGGGTTCCCCAAACTACGAGAAACGTCCCATGGATAAGAACCGTATCGAAGGTACTGCCAAGCAGGTCAAGGGCTCGGTCAAGGAAGCCATCGGCCGCGTCACCGGCGACAAGAGCACCGAGCTCGAAGGCGCTGCCGAAAAGAACGTGGGCAAGGTGCAGCGCAAGGCTGGCGAAGTGGCCGACAAGGTCCGCGACGCGTCCAAGTAAGTGTGACGCCAGGGTTTGCGAGATTGGGAAGTGCAAGAGTGACGCGATACGTCAACCACGGTTGTCGAACAGCAACCTGTCGGCGACTTCGGTCGATGCGTAGCGTTGTTCTTCCAAGCAGAAGCTTGGCTAGTGGGACCGTCGTTGTCATCATCAAATAGCAATTTGATAATGCGGGTTATGTATCTTGATCACCTGCCTGGTGCGACAACTGGGAGCCCACAGCAGCTTGCACTCTCCATCAACTCGCTTTGCGAGCGCTCAAGCGCAGCGCACCTTCCCTGTTAAGCGACAAACAAGCAACGACGCCCCGACTCAATCGGGGCGTCGTTGTTTTATCGTATCCAGTCACAAGCCAGGTTACCTGGCCAAGCGGTAGCCAGCCAACGCACGCCCCGCAAGCCAGCCGAAGCACCTGCAGCCGCTCCCTTCTCCCCTCGGGAGAAGGTGGCCCGAAGGACCGGATGAGGGTAGGTGAAAAGCCTGATGCAACTAGGCAACTACGCATAGTCCGTTCCCTCGCCCCAACCCCTCTCCCGCGAGGACAGGGGCCAGTCACCGCTCACCTCGAGCGCCTGCATATGCGCCGCTCCCAACCTTTAACAGCGCACACACGACCTCGCTAACGTACGCATGCTAGGCGCGCGCCTTTCGCCCACGCGTGGCCGGGCGCTTGGCGATGGTCGTCCCATATTCCTGCCACCACACCGTCAGCGCCTCCATCGTCGCACCAAGTCCGCGCGCCTTGGCTGTGATTGCGTATTCAACGCGCGGCGGCACTTCTGCAAACACCGTGCGGGTGATCAAGCCATCCGCTTCCAGCTCGCGCAACTGTGCGGTCAGCATGTGCTGAGTGATGCCCGGGATCGCCTTGCGCAGCTCGCCAAAGCGATACATGCGTTGATTGAGCAGCCACATGATTTCCAGTTTCCATTTGCCCGAGAGTAGCGCGAATGCACGGCGCATTTCCTCGTGCATGTTGACCGTGCCGGTCTCAATGGTCTGCTTTTTCATACTAAGCACCAGCTATTCATCCTACTTTTCAAGGGTCATCTTAGTCGACATTCTGCGTGCATCTCGCAGCGGCGTGTCGCACACCAGATGGCCATTTACGTTTATTGGATCAGCACCGTACTGCTGTGTTTGCTCTATCTGAGCTCTGCCGCCTTGTATCTCGCCAAGGGCGAGTTCGTGCACAAGGCGCAGGCCGAGCTGGGCTATTCGGCGCCCCTGTTGGTGCCGTTCATGATCGCGATCAAGCTGCTGGCACCGCTGCTGATCGTGTCGCGCTTCAACTTGGCGTTGAGCGATCTGGCGTATGCAGGTGTGTTGTACCACCTGCTTCTGTCGGGGATGGCACACCTGGGTGTGCGTAAGCCCAAAGGCGCGCTTCCTGCGGTGCTGGGCCTGGTGTTTCTGGTCGTCTCGTTCGGCACCCAAAACCTCGCCCGCCAACCGCCTTCACCTTACGCGCCGGCCATCGCCGCGCTGCAGCCGCTGACGCCCTCATCCAACACTTCATCGCACCAGGAATCCCGCATGACACGTCTCAACGGAAAGGTTGCCATCGTGATGGGTGGCGGGCGCGGCATTGGCCGCGCCACGGCCAAGCTGTTCGCAACAGAAGGGGCCAAGGTCGCGGTGCTCTCCCTCACGCAGGCCAACATCGACGCAGTGGTTCACGACATCAACGTGGCTGGAGGCACGGCCATTGGCGTGCGCTGCGATGTGCGCGATGCAGACGCCATCAAGGCAGCGGTCAGGACGGTGGTCGATACCTGGGCCGGCGTCGACATCCTGGTGAACAATGCCTTCGACCCGTCAGCGGTGTTCTCGCCGGTCATCGACCTGTCGGCGGAGCAGCTGCAGCGCAACTTCGACATAGGCCCACTGGCGTACCTGCGCAGCATGCAGGCCTGCCACCCGTATCTGAAAGCCAGTGGCCAGGGCCGCGTCATCAATCTCGGTTCGGCGGGCGGCTTGCTCGGCATGGTGGGCTACGCCCCCTATGGCATGGCGAAGGAGGCGGTGCGCGCACTGACACGCGTGGCCGCGCGCGAATGGGGCGCCGACGGGATCACCGTCAACAACGTCATGCCCATTGCCGACACCTTCGGCAGCGACCGCCCGCCCTTGCCCAATGTGTTCGACCGCAACGGCTCGCCCGAGCATGACATTGCGCCGGTGATCCTGTTTCTTGCCAGCCAGGATGCGCAGTTCATCACCGGCTACAGCCTCACCCCGGACGGCGGCATGGTCATCGACGCGGCGCGCTAGGTCACGCACGCAAGCTGCGCCCGCGAGGCCGCGACGCGATGGTCCAGCGTCTGCCGGTGAACCGTGTGCTGAGTGATCCAGGCAGCACGCGGTGGCGCGTCGCTGCGATGCACCCCTGGATGCGCTCGCAGCCAAGCATCAAGGCGACCTTGCCTCACGCTGCGCCGCCTGATCCACACCGAGGGGTGCCATCGCAGCTATCCCCATCGCGCGGCCGGTACCGTCCCAGCTGTGCGCGCCCTGCCAGCAGCGACGTACCAGCACTGACGCCGACGCACGCGCTCACACCGGCCGATACGTCTGCGCCATGAAGCCGCTGGGGAAGGTCTTGGTGCCGACCAGCGTGAGCGCACGTGGTGCGGGCAGGCCATCGAAGATCGGCACGCCCTTGCCGAGCACGATCGGGTACACGCCCAGGACATACTCATCCACAAGATTGTGCGCAATCAAACTGCGCGCAAACGCCGCGCCGCCATGGGCGATGATCGGCTTGTTGCCCTGCATCTTGAGCTTGGCCACTTCCTGTGCAAGGTCGCCACTGGCCACATGGGCCTGCGACCAGCTCTGCGCGCCAGCCTGCAGTGGCGCGCCAGCAACATCGGCCCGTGCCTGCGCAGCCGCGAGCGCGGTAACGGCCGCTTCCAGCACTCCAGCACCCTGCGCAGAAAATACCGCCTTGGGGATCTGATTCATCGGCGGCGCAAACGGCGAGTCGGCCGTCGGCCAGAACGACGCCATCCCTGCGAACACACGGCTGCCCATGATGTGCAGGCTGGCTTCCCACGCAGTGGCGACCTTCCAGGCGATTGCCTCCTGGTCGCCGCTGAACATCCAGTCCACCTCGCCATCCGGCCCGCTGACAAAGCTGTCCAACGACACCGACATCATCAATTTCAGCTCGCGCATTGCAGGTTCCTTGTGCGCCCGGCAGGCGCGATACGGTGGTAGGCGGGACGCAGCCTTGCAACGATGACGAGCCGACTGTACGGAATTCGCCATGCGCGTGCACTGCGTTGCCTGCGGCCAAACGCACCCTCCGGCAGCAGGCGCGGCCGTGCGGTGGGGCTGGGACAGTCTTGGTTCCCGCTACTGACGATCAAAGGAGTTTCGCTGGCATCTTTTTCGGGTGCCGCCGCGGCATATGTCCAGGCACACCTCATCGACTCGCAAGCGGGAGCAGCAAGCAGATGGCTGCAGTAAGCTCAGCGCCACTACATGACTGCGTCTGATGGGGTCCCGTGCCATGCCAGCAGCCGTAGACACCAAACGTTACTCACCTTCAGCTCGACGCCCGCTGCCGATATTGCGACGCGCACGCGCAAGGCTGATCCGATGACGCACGCCGTGCCGCCACCCATGCGACCAAGCACTGCGCTGGTGGTGATTATCCTGGCGCAACTGTTGGGCACCTCGTTATGGTTTTCGGCCAACAGCGCGGCCGACGACGTGATGCGGCAATGGGGCGTGGGTGCAGCGGCAGTCGGGTGGCTGACCATGGCCACGCAGGTGGGTTTCATCCTGGGCACGTTGAGCTTTGCGCTGAGCGGGTTGGCCGACCGGTTTGCGGCCAGCCGCATCTTTGCCGTCTGCGCGATAACCGGGGCGGCGTGCAATCTGGGCTTTGCGATCTTCGCCAGCGATGTCGCCACGGGAATGGTGTGGCGCTTTGCGGTGGGGCTGTGCCTGTCTGGCATCTATCCGATCGGGATGAAGCTGGTGGTGCAGTGGGCGCCGCAGCATGCGGGCAAGGCGCTGGCGTGGCTGGTGGGCATGCTGACGCTGGGCACGGCGTTGCCGCAGGGCATCAAGGCGGTGGGTGGCGCGTTGCCGTGGCAGGCGCCGATGGGGGTGGCATCGCTCCTGGCCGTGATTGGGGCAGCGATGATCCTGCGCCTGGGGCAAGGCGCGGCTGCACCGGCACGGGCAAGCGGCACGCTGGCGTTCGGCGCGGTACTGCAGGCGTTTTCATTGAAGGACTTTCGCGCCGCCACGTTCGGCTACTTCGGCCATATGTGGGAGCTGTATGCGATGTGGACGCTGACGCCGCTGCTGATCGCGCGCGCCGGCCTGTCGCAAGCGCTTGGGGTGAGCACGGCCACGTTGGCGTTTGCGGTGATCGCCGCAGGGGCGGTGGGCTGCGTGCTGGGCGGGCAGTTGAGTGCGCGCATCGGTAGCGCGCGTGTGGCAGCGGTGGCGTTGCTGATCTCGGCACTGTGCTGCCTGGCGTTTCCATGGGTGGGTGGGCAATCTGGCTATGCGGCACTTGCGTTGATGCTGGTGTGGGGCGCCAGCGTGGTGGCCGACTCACCGCAGTTTTCCGCATTGGCTGCACGTGCATGCCCGCCTGCCATCGTGGGCAGTGCGCTGTCGATGCAGAACGCGATTGGTTTTGCGATCACCGTGGTGGCGATCGGTGTGAGCACGCGGTATGTAGACGCGCTGGGGCTGCATATCGCCTGGGTGCTGCTGCCTGGCCCCGTGCTTGGGTTGGTGGCCTTGATGCCGTTGTGGCGCAGTCGGCCCGCACCATCGGGGTGATGTGAGGCAGGAAGCAAGCACCACCCGATGTGGCGCAGTGCCCTGCGCGGCAAGGGCCATTGCAGTCGCCACAAGCGTGGCGCCAGATGCCGGGCACACGGTTGAGGTGGCCTATCTGACGTCGCGGGCATCCTTGCGTCGTAGAGGCGACGGTCGCCAGATTCAGACCCTGAGCACCAAGCGGACTGAACCACCCACGCCGGCGATGGGTGGGCTAGGATCGGTGCGGACAGGGGGAGCACCATGGACAGGATGACCACCGCGCGCGGCGTCGCGCTGATACTGACAGCGCTGTGTGTGCTTGCGTGCGGGCAAGGCGTCTACGCACAAAGCATGCGCTCAGCCACAGGCAAGGCGAACAGCAAGTACATCCCGCCGACGCGGCAGCCGTACAACTCGATGGCGCGCGACACCACGCCGTTCAATTGCGAGCAATACCGCGCGCACCCGCATCCGGGCATGGTGCGTTACTGCCAGGGCATCGAGAACATGATGCTGCGCAAGGAGGCACGCAGCCAGGGGCGTCCCGCTCCATCGGATTCCATCATCGCGCTGCCGGGCCTGGGCACGGCAGAGGCCAAACAACTGGGCTATGCCTGCGTGGGCGGGCAGGCGATGAAGCGGCTACGCAATGGATGGGAGCAGGTATCGGCTGCTGCGGGTGGGTGGCAGCGGTGTCAGGGTGGATAAGTGAACCTACTCTACGCTAGCCCTGAACAAGGCGAACATCCGCCAAGAAACCGCCATGCTGATCAGAAATGAAATCCCTACCGCTAGCACCGGAGCGAAGCGCAGTGGCGCACGGCTAAACCCTGACCACGGGAATGCCCGCTTGATCAGCAAGAACGGATATCCCAGAAAAACCGCAAACAGAGTGGGATCCCAGCTGAATCTGCTGCCGCTTGGCACGCCATTGAAGACTACGTCAAGGCCAACATAAAGCGTGTAGGCAGCAAGGCCCATGAGCATGACAGCATGGACTTTGAGCGCGGCTACAAGCTTTTCTCGTCGAATCAAGGCCAGCGCCGAGAATGCCAATGCAACGATCACGGCAGGAATGGAGACGTAGGCAATCGCAACCTCCTGCGCCATCTCCGGCACCTTGCCGGTCCTTACCAAAAGCAGGGCGCCCCCATGCGCAAGCAGCACAAATACGCACAGTACCGAGTTTATGCAGAGCATCGTCAAGGAACTGATGCTGTCCAGCTTATCCATCAACGAGTTAAGAATTTTCACCAGTACCCAATGCGTTGTGCTGTGGCGCGGAGCGGCGATTTATCGACTGACGTGTCAAGCATGCCAGTTCACGATGTTGCGCGCGACGTGCTCTCAGCCGGCAAGTTACGCCCTGCCAAGAAACCGACTGGGCCTGAATGGATTGTCAGGACGCGTGGACGGTTTCCACATGACCGACACCTTCTTGAAACATCAAAATTCGACCGGGATGCACAACCCATGGAACGTGATTGCGCCACCAAGCCGCTGCCGCCGGACTTGATCGCTCAAGAACCTCGATTGCGGCCGCGGAGTACACGATGTAGCCCGATGCCCGCCTCACCCGGCCAGTCAGCCGTGCCCAGTAGTACCCAATGCGGGTCTTGGGATGTGAGATGACCCCAACGGTGGGTAGCGAATGCACAGCGCCCGCCTCGTCCGCAAGCGGCAGCGACAGACCTACCCATTTCTCGCGCACCCATTCGGGCGCTTCTCCAGGCGGGACGGAGGTAATGACCAGAAATAACATCGAGTGTGCCTAGAGGCCCTGACACCTTGACCAAGCAGAACTGCTGAGCAGGTTCTGCACCAATGCACCGTCACGCCCTATCCAACAGCTCGTCAGGACGTGGCGGACGCACGCGAGTGAGATACGCCTTATGAGAGGCGCCAAATGCTTTGTAGTTGGAGCGCCCCTCGGTAAGGCTGATCTCTCCATTCGGGCCGCCCCATACCTCATCCGCATCGTCGTCATCCTGACCATCATCTTCCCAAAAACACACGGCACATATCTCGAAAGCTGCGCGCGCGTCGAGCGTCTTATGGCCGCAGCATGGGCATCGCAGTGGAAGATTTCGCATTTTTTCCATGTGGCCTGATGCCTGAACTAAGCCAGGCCGCAAGGCGGCATCGGCTTGATCGAATTGTCAGAAATTCTATCCGATCAACACCTGTAGCTTGCGGACGTTCCGCAACGAACTGTGCAATGCGCTCGTCGCAAGGCCCCATGTACCAAAGTTCCTTGCGGTGGATGTCGCTTATCTAGGCTCTATAGACGGATCAATCGGTCGAGCGCGCCATGAAGAGTTGCCCGCTATAGATGCTGATGGCGCCATGCTCGCCGGCGTGATTCACCTTGAGGATGCGATCGCCCAGGTCATGCGTTGCCGAAGAGCGCGTGGTTGCTTCCATGCAGTCAGGTGCCAGTTGAGGCTACCCGCGAAGCGGGTGCGGCTTGGGTGATTATCAAGGCGCGCCTGCGGCTTGCGCATGAGCGTGCCCTCACCGGGCCGCTACTTGAACGGATCATGCGATACACCAGCTTCAGGACGTGATGGCGTCGTAGCCGACAGCGCTGAATTCGATCAGGCAGTAGCCATGCCCAAAGGGATCGGCCATCAACGCGATGCGGCCCCAAGCATTGTCGCGGATCGCGTTCTCCTGGGTGGCCCCGGCAGCAATCGACCGTGCAACCGCCTGCTCGAGGTTGTCCACAACGAAGTCCAGGTGGACTGGCGTCCAGTGTCGCGCATAGGAGCGCACTGGACCCGCATTGGGAAATGTCTGGGTTCCCTCTCCTTTCGCCAGAAGATACAGCCTGGAGGACGCGCCAATGAGTTCAATCGCATCTGTGCCGAAGCGACGCCCTGGGCGCAGCGTAAACGCTGCGCAGTAGAAGCGCTCGGCAGCTTCCAGATCATCGACGTCGATGTTGACGAGCATATCCGACATGGCGCCTGACTCCGGGGATCAGCCAACTGCGAAGCGCAGCATAACGCCTGAATCAGCCAGCGCCACAGCGCGGCGCTGGCTGGAATGCAGTGTCAGGGTACGTCTTTATTGGCGCAAGCTAGCACATCGGCAGGCCAGGCTTTACCCCTGGTATCGGCAAACCCGATCTTCGGTGTAAAGGCCACAGAAACGACTGTGGCAACAGCCGCCGCCAATGTTTACTGCGCCACCCTGCCGCTCGCACTGGGCAGACATTCAGTGGGCGCTGTAGTACAGCGCCAAGCGGCATGCTTGATCAAGCCACCCAATGTTGGCGCAGCAGGGACCTGCGGCATCGCGCGCCTCAGGCCGCCGGAGATCCCTGGCCCGCTCGGGACTACCTGCTGACGCTGTCCGGGTCGGCTCTGGGGCCTGCGTTGGCGGCAACCGACTTGGCGACGTCGTTGGACATCATCGGCCTGACGCTGCCTATCGCATTCTTCCACGTCGCATTGCCGGCAATATTGGCCATCACGGTGGTGTCCAGCAGAAACGATTCCTGTCCGGTTTCCGTGTAACTGGTGACACAGGAACGCCCCAGCGTCTGCGAGCAAAGCGACCCGGTGGAGGACACGTTCTCATCCAGTGGCGCGAACACCAGATCGCCGGGTGTACTGGCGACAGGGAAGAAGTATTGGCCCTCTGGATTGAAGTAGTTCCCTTCGGCCAACAGGTTGACGTCCCTTGACGCAGTGGCGCCAAAATAGAAGTTGGACGTATACAGATTGTTCACCAGATGAATCATGCCGCCCGTGCCGATTTCCGGCGAACGCCCTGCGGTGGCGTGGAAGTGATTTGCCAGCAGGGTGATTTCTTCAGCTTCGCCGATCAGCAGCAGGATCCAGGAGCTTCGACCGTTGCAGTAATGCCCATACGCGGTCTCGCCATCAAACATGTTGTTGGAAATGGTGACTGCCTTGGCAGGGCCCCAGCCCGTCACGATCATCTGCCGGCCGATGCGTGCGAACGCGTTGTGGTCGATCCAGATCCTGCTTGCGTTATCGATGCTGATCGCATCGCCGCCAAAGACGATGCCCTCATTGAGATCGGTGATCGACAGGTTCCGCACGATGATGTTCGACACACCGCCGGTCATCGACAAGCCCGTGCCCTTGATCCCCGCCGATGCCCCGAGACCGATCATCGTCTTGTTCGAACCCACGGACAGCAGTGACTTAGCTGCGTTGTCGTAGGTCAGTGGGAACGTTGTACGACCGCTGCAGTATGACCCGGTGTCCAGAACCCGCTCCTGCTTCCCGCTCGGCTCTGCACACTGTCTGTCAGCGTAAACGCAGCCCGTGGTGGACGTGGTTCCCTGCGTTGCCGTGAAGTCGATGACGGTGTTCAGGCGGATGATGCGAGGCGTGTCGTCTATGCAGGTATAGCCCTGGTAACGCTGGCACAAGGCATTCTTGAGCTCTGCCGGTGTCGAGACATCGACCACCTCGCCCCCCGCGCCTCCAGTGGTTCCCGCGCCAAAGCCGACCGGCTCGCTTGCCAGTGCAGCGGTTGTCGTTCCAGCCACTAGGGTGGCGGTGGAAAACACGAAACCCATCACCGAACGTCTTGAGAAAATTTTTCGCTTGATGACATCGATCATGAAGAACCTTTGCGCTGGGGGGCGCTGTGTTGTGGGGGGGCGATGCGCGTTTGTCTGGCAATTGGCGGCGAGCCGAGTGGCTCGCGTTATGCCGTCGCTGCATGTCATAACGATAGGGAAATTCTCGTGTCGGGTCCCCGTTGCGCGTCACAGTAGTTGGCGCTCAAAGAGAACCCAAGGAGACGGGGGCGAAGAGCAAAGAACGGAGTCTTAACAGGATGACGTGGCGCACCCTGCGTCTGCTTCAATCGCTCTTGATCTTTTTCAGCTCTCGCCTGAAAACGAAGTCAACCTGGAGCGCTTATGCGATAAGGCGCTGATCTCATCCCGGCGCAGTTAGACCGCGCTGACGCCGACCCAAACGCGTGTCACCAGTACATAGCCGGTCAGCGCCAGCGTTGCAAAAACAACACCATTGGCGATGAGGTGAGATCGGTTGCTGCGGCTGTCAGCTTCGGCACGTTGCACTGCTTGTGCCCGATTAACACGGTAGAGCAAGAACGCCAAGCCAAGCGTGATGACTGCACTACAGGCGAAAGTGGCAGGGTGATTGGAGATGAGGTAGCCCTGCAAGAATTTCCCGTGACTCGGAACTGCAGCCTCCCAGCCAGCAGGGAGTGATTTACCTTGAAGATCGAGCGCAGCAATGGGTTTGGCTCCAAGGAACATGGACGCGGCAAAGAAGGAGACAAGCAACGGCAGCCATAGCAGCAGCTCAAGTATGTACAAGAGTGGGAACTTCATATTTTTCAGCATAGTGTCTGGTCATCCCGACCTGATAATCAGCAAGTTGCACAATCGAGCTTTCGCTCCGCATTGCGCTAAACGAACGTCTCGCGGCATCTGATCGAATGAGCACCAACCTATTGGTGACCCGAGGAGCCGCATGCCGCTAACTTAGCCGAATAGCTAAGCGCGATGAACCGAGCCAGCGCCCGGCCGGTCTCGATGCACCACCACCTGCGCAATGCATTGCCCTGACCTCACTCACCCACCGCCGCGCGGCAGGCGGCCAGGGCGCGGCTGATGTGTTTTTCCACCATCTTGACCGAGATGCCCATCACCGCCGCCACCTCGGGGTAGCTGAGGCCGTCGAAGCGGTTGAGCATGAAGGCCTGGCGGCATTTGGGCGGCAGCGCGGGCAGCGTGTGGGTGTGCAGGTGCTGCAGGGTGCGGCGGGCGTCCACCAGCTGGTCCACCGCCGTGCCAGCGGCGGCGAGCGGTTCGCTGTCCTCCAGCGGCACATGGCGGGCGGCGTGCCTGCGGTGGCGCGTGCGCCAGTGCTCCAGCACCACGTTGTGGGCAATGCGGTACAGCAGCAGCTTGTAGCTGTGGATGTCTGGCGTGTTGCGGTAGGCCAGCAGGCGCAGCAGCGTTTCCTGGGCGAGGTCGGCGGCGGTGTGCGGGTCGCGCAGGCGCCGCCGCATGTAGGTGAGCAGCTCTGCCTGCAGCTGCACCACGGCCTGGTCGAAGCGTTCCCTGGCCGGCGCGTGCTCCTCGCGCACGTGCCAGCGCGTGGTGACGCGGCCAAGCGCGTAGATACCCGCCGCGGGCGCGCGGGCCGGCAGCTCACGCATGGTGTAGGCGCTGCGGTGGCGCCACGGGCGGCTGCCGTAGCGCTCAACCGGCACCGCGCTTGCGGCGTGCATGCGCGCCGCGACCACCCGGCCGATGACACCGTGGCGGTCTGCACGCGACGCGCCGGTCATGCCCTCACTCATCATGCGACGTCTCCAGCAACGGGCCGGGCGCATGCGGTGCGCGCATGCGCTGCGGCGTGATCAATGTGGGTCTACAAGGCTGATGACCAGCTCGCCATCGCGCTGGCGGATGTGCAGCTTGCTGCCGATGGCAAAGCCCAATTGTTCCAGCCAGCGGCCGCGCAGGCGCAGGGTGGGAATGCGCTGGTGACTGTCGGGATAGTACCCATAGCCAACGGTGCACTGCTGCGGCGCACGCGCGCGGCCGGGCCGCCGTGGTGTGCGGGGTTCGGCACGGGGTTCGGGGATGGGCGTGCGCTCGAGGTAGCGTCGCGGCGGGATCGAAGGATCCAGCGAGCGCCAGACGACTTCGGTAGGCGGCTGCGCCGTGGCGCGCTTGCGCGATGGCTTGGGACTGGACGTGGATCGACGCATGGCAAAGCCCTCCTAGACGAACAAGCCCCGTCGCACGACGCAACGGGATGTCGGGAGGCTAGAAACCACACACAGACGGCAGGCCCTTTTCCGAAAGGGATTCGCATTCGCCGCTTTCCGACGCAGGTGTCACGCCGGTTACGCCTGCAAGAAACTGCAGGCACAAAAAACCCACCGGTCTGACGGAGGTGGGTGCCGCTGTGTGAGGAGTTTCTAGGCTCCTTGCAGCGAGATTGCTACGCGTTGAGTGGTGTGTCAACTGGTTGCAGCGACCCATTGGAGTGCTGCGCTTAGCCGGAAAATTCTTTTATGTAGGTGGCTTCTCCGCACCCAGACAGTCACCTCAGCTTGACCCTGCCCTGCGCCACCCGCACACTTCCAGCCGGAGCCTAGAAACTCCCCACACAGCGGTACCCACCTCCGAGTTTTGGTGGGTCTTTTGTGCTCGGCCATCTGGCTTGGCACTGCTCGGCGTTCCTACGCCGGGAGGGCGGCGAATAAAATACCCGCAAGGGGAATAAGCCCGCCGGCTGTGTGCGGTTTCTAGCCTCCCGGCATCCCGCTGCGTTGTGCAGCGGGAGCTGCCTCACGGCAAGGAGAGCGGCATGCACGACGAAACCGGCTACTGGATGTCCGAAGGCACGCAGTACCACCTGCTGCGCGTACGCGACCAACTACGCCTGCTCGCCACCTTGGCCGCACCGCGCGCCCGTGACGAAGGCTCGCTGGGGACGCCGACGATTCCACTGCAGCAATGGGCGCATTGCCTGCAACACCTGGCCGAGCAGGTGGAGGATGTACTGGAGGATCTGGGTGCTGCGCGTTAGCGGCGTGCATTGACGCATGCGTAAAGCAATACACGCACCGGCGCCTCAATGATAAGCGAACTGAACCACCCGCAATTGCAATAGGTGGGCTAGGATCGGTGCGTACAGAGGGAACACCATGGATTGGAACACCACCGCGCGCCGCGGTGCGCTGACATTGGCCGCGCTGTGCATGCTTGCGTGCGCACATGGTGCACCTGCACAAAGCATGCGCTCGTCCACGGGAAAGTCCACGTACACTTACATTCCGCCAGTGCGGCAGCCGCATAACTCCATGGCGCGTGACACAACGCCCTTCAATTGTGAGCAATACCGCACGCGCCCGGGCATGGTGCGTTACTGCCAGAGCATCGAAAACGTGACTCTACTTAGCGAAGCGCAGCGCCAAGGGCGCCCTGCGCCTTCGGATTCCATCATCGCGCTGCCTGGTCTGGGCACCGCCGAAGCCAAACAACTGGGTTATGCGTGTGTGGGCGGACAAGCGATGAAGCGGCTGCGCAACGGGTGGGAGCAGGTGTCTGCTACTGGCGGTGGTTGGCAGCGGTGTCAGGGTGGATAAGTGAACCGATCAATTCTATCGCTGGATGAGAGTCCATACGGCGACTTGATGGCATTAAAAATCAGCCTGCGTTGCGATCTCAGGGCGACAAAAATAAATCAGTTGGCTACAATCGGTAAGCCGTCTCGGCTGATGCTTAATCTGGGCTGCGTTAACGCGGTCCTTGTGTTGAGGTAATCCGCGCTCTGCGCACAGTGTCGCAACGTGGGACGCGATGGGTATATGTAAAAGACAGCCGAGGCGGCACTTGATTAATATAGATGACTTGGATAACTTGAATGAAGCTTTAGCCAGGAGCGACGTAGCTAGGTTTTCAATGCACGTTTTTGGGGTCGGCTACGATAGTATCCAAGGTGAGATATATCCTGCTCAGCAATATAGAGCCTTCCAAATCCCGAAAAAAACAGGTGGACTGAGGCAGATTTATTCACCTAGATTGACCCTAAAAAATATTCAAAGGCAGCTGCTAAAATATCTTTTGAATGTTGGTCCCGAGCCTAAAAATAGCGCTCATGGATTTCGGCTTAACAGAAGCATTGTCAGCAACGCCAAAGCACATTGCCAGCAAAGAGCGGGCTTTATATTAAATCTTGATCTGGAGGACTTCTTCCCATCAATTACCTTTTATCGTGTCAGAGGATTATTTTCCTCTCCCATTTTTGGGTTTTCCCACCAAGTTGCATCATTGGCAGCACACATATGCACGTTTAGAAACACGCTGCCGCAAGGAGCTCCAACATCCCCTTATATATCTAACATAATTGCGCGTTCGCTCGATCGAGATCTAATTGATTTGGCAAGGCGACACAGGGCCACCTATACTCGATATGTAGATGACATCACCTTTTCATTTTCCGTAAGAACTTCAGCAGCCATACCAGAAAATATTTGCTCGTTTGATTCAGGATCTCTGACCCTTGGAGCTGAACTTCAAGAGACAATAAGAAAAAACGGATTTGAGATCAATCCAGAAAAAACTCGTATGAGTACGCGCCATAGAAGAATGGAAGTAACTGGACTAAAGGTTAATCGATTTCCAAATGTCAGGCGCAAATTCTTAGACGAGATAAGGGGCGCCTTAAATGCCTGCGAGAAACACGGCTACTCGAATGCAAACTCGCTCTGGAAGTCTAGCTTTGAAAATAAAAACGGCATCTCTCAGGCTCTGAATTATAGATCGCTTAGAAACCCCAATTACATTCCTGAGCTAGCAAACTACTTAAGGGGGAAAATTCTATTTGTGAAAATGGTGAGAGGCGATGAAGACGTACTTTATAATCGTTTTGCAGACCGCTTTAATGCGGCTACAGATGGAATAACAAAAGCGCTGAAAGCTTACCCAATCGTAAGGACGGAAACTGAACTTCGCAAAGCCTGTTTCGTCGTTGTATGGGAGGGGGATTATGTTAGCCCATCCACTGGCGTTGTTTCACATGTAGGCGGCCAAGGCACTGGCTTTATTTATAACAATAATAGACTAATAACATGTGATCACGTCTTTTATGATCTTGTGGAAGACATTGCCATCCATATAAATTCGAGCGACATAGATAAACTTAAGTGCTTTGCTGTTGATCATGCAAACGCAAGACACGACTTAACACTTCTGAATTACGATCAGCATCGCGACCTCGCCTTACTTGCATTCGACGCTCCTCCTCTCTCAACAAGGCACCTCACTGCAGCACATTCTCAGGCGAAGTCAGGTGACAGGGGGCTACTTATCGGGTACCCAGATTATAGCCCCGGGCGCTCGGCAAATATTGTTCCAACTTATGTAAACAACACTTACCCAAGGCAAGGCTTGAGTAGGTTCGAGATTGCATCAACGATAAGAGCTGGCTATAGCGGCGGGCCTTATGTCGATGAAAGCTTCGGGGTTGTAGGAGTGGCGTTGCGCGGTGCTAGCCAAGATCGCGGTACTGATGAATGCCTCTCTGTAGAGGAGCTTGACAAGTGGCTGAATGAAATAAATTCCAATCCATAGCTTCAGATCCTCGTGAAGACAGGCCCGATTATAGCCTCAGCTAGCCTCTCTAAAAAATCAATTAACAAGGTTAATTTTACAGCAGGTACTCATCCGCTTTCGAACCACCAATATTCCCCGGCATGGTCCGAGCAAAGCAATATCATTTGGCAGTTCGCATCAGATCTCGCAGTACGGCTTCCATCTCCATAATTCGCGACGCCTTTATGATTAGCCCCAGATTATTAGGAATTCGAGATATAGAGATAGCACGCTGTTGAGTCGGTACATTTACAATCTCGATTTCGCCTGAAGCTGTATGCTGCGGGCCAGCGTATAAAAGACCTAGCAATTTGATCCGCAGCCCTCCCATCATTACATTACCGTCTCGTTGATTCCAGTGTCCATCGTTGTAAAGCAATACAGGGGATCCACTTGAACCAGGAAAACACGCAGCGTCGATCATGAATTCACCTCTGCCCTCATAGTCTAAATTAGGATGTGTTGCAGTAACCCCCCTTCTAATTATCGGCATATTATTTACGCTATCCCATATACCGTTTGGATATCCCAGCATAATTACATCTTCAAGAGCACCTAGATCGTCCAACTCTTCTTTGCTCGGAATTAGTGATTCGTCCAGTGTTCTAAAAAAAAGAAGATGACCCGCCCGTTCCATTTCTTCAATTAGTCCAGCGATTGGCAGGATACAAAGATCTACATCGTGATTAGGATGAAGCAACCATCTTTCTTCAAAGCGGTCTATCTTAATTTCTATATATTCTCTCATTAACGGATCGCCATTGGCATCTTTTCTAGTTACGTAGATAACGCCGGCTTCCGCCCCAGAAACGACATGTTTGTTGGTAACAATTGCCGGCACGGATCGTTCTCCTTCCTTCAAAAAGTTAAAGAAAAACCCAGACCCTGTTCCTATCTGTCCATTCGATAGAACGCATTCAATACGAACAGTACTATGAGCAAGCTGCTCGGATGTTGTGAGCTGACGCGGCATTCATATTCTCCGAATTAATAAACTTGTTCTGTAGAAAATGTAGGGCTTTGGCTTTGCTCACGGCAACTTACTTCATTCCATGTAGTTGCAGCGACAGATTCGCCCACCACTACGCCTCTAGGGCACGCGATAGCTTAGGCCTGGAAATGACTTTTCCTCTGACAGACCTGCTCGACAAGGCTTTGGTTTACGTCGTAATTTCGGGCCTAGAGCCTTGCGCACGAGTCCGCCTTGCTCGCGCCGCATCCCTCACATTGCTTGCCTAGAGTCCGGCGACAGCGGTGTATACGTCCATATCCCAACAACATTCCCATCGATACCCGGCAATTACCGTCGGGCCTTCGTCCTTTAAGGACATCTCGGGCGGCGCTAGTCGCCTTCTGACTGAAGTCGAAACACCATGCCGCCCTGTTCCGTATCTTCGCCAAAGGTGACTGTGACCGTCGCGCCTGCGTTGATGGCCTCATGACGAAAGGACAGCTCGGCGCTATGCAGTCTCAGGCTGCTATCAAATGTGGTGCCGCTCGATAGGCAGGACACCGAGTCCATTACCGTGGCGTCTGCAAACTCTGTTTGCCCATGCTGCATCAGGTAGGCGCAGACGGCCTGCGCGGCGGGGTCTCCACTGTGCTCACACCGTTTGGCGGAAAGCGCCTGCTCTTGCGCATGCTTGAAGTTGGTTCCCCACGAGGTGCGGAACGCAAAGCTGCGTGTCTGTCCCGGCTGTACTGCACGGACAAAGGCGCGCAAGACCTCGCATAACTCAGCGGCCGGGGCTGCGTGGGCGGTTGCCAACGCCGACAGCAGAATCGAAGGCGCTGCAACATAGAGAAAGAAGGCGCGCATGGCGCTCTGCTGAAAGAAGACCTGCACAGTATTGGCTCAGCCGCATTGCGCCGCAACGTCGTTCCGCGCTGGAGGCGGGGTAGGGATGCGCATGCGCCAGGTGGCTGCGGCGCGGCGAAGGCATCCCCCCATCCTCGCCGCTTCGATGCCTGCAGGGCCCATGCGCAGCCTGCCAGATAAGCGGTGGCGGCTACTCGGAGCTTCCTGTACCGGTGGAAATCGCCTGGCCCCGCACTTACATCGAAGTAATCACGCCAGGCAACACGTTATGCGAGATTTCGGCCTCTATGTGCTCCTGCCGCTTTTCGAGCTAGGCGCCGTATAGGGGCTTCGCGGGGGGAAAGTGCGGGAGCGTCGCAGCAGGCAAGGTCTCATCATCCATATCCCCGGTCCGCCACAAGACAGCCTTGAAAGGGAAAGCGCAGCCCATGGGCTGCGCTTTTTGTCGTGGGCTGATCGTAGCTATCACTGCTAGGCGCATTTCTCCTTACTTCACTTTCCGCACTTCGGTCGCGGCAGGCAACAGCACGGAACCATCGTTGGCCTGTGGCGCCATGCGCGCAATCGGCTTGCGCGTACGCTTGTCGATCAGCACCGAATGGCGTTCGCCAGGTGCAAACAGGTGCTGCTCCCCCCACTGGCGCAGCGCTACCACTACGGGAAACAGGCTCTCGCCCTGCGGCGTCAGCACGTATTCCTGATAGGCCGTGCCATCCGAGGCATCCTGGGTTTCGAGAATGCCCTGCTCTACCAGCTTGCGAAGACGGTCAGACAGGATGTTGCGCGCCATGCCCAGGCTGCGCTGAAAGTCGCTGAAGCGGCGCGTGCCATCGAACGCATCGCGCACGATCAGCAGCGACCAGCGATCCCCGACCACATTGACGGCGCGCGCAACGGGACAGGGTTCGTCGTTGATAGGACGGCGCGGCATGACTTCTCCAGACAGATAGCAACATCCAGAATTTCTGGTTGCATTTTAAAACTACGTGCCCTAGCCTTCAATGAGTTTTGTTTTGAAACCAGATTGCATGGATCGTGGCGCATGAAATCATCCCGAACTGCCGAGATGCCGCGCGGCCTGGTGCTGCTGTTTGCCGCCGCCAGTGGCGTGAGCGTGGCGAATGTGTACTACGCACAACCCCTGCTGGATGCGCTGGCCCGCGACTTCCACATCAGTCATGCCGCCGTGGGAGGCGTGGTGACGGCCACCCAGAGCGGCTGCGCCCTGGCTCTGCTGTTGCTGGTGCCACTGGGGGATCGGGTAGATCGTCGCCGGTTGATGGCGGTGCAACTGCTGGGCCTGGTGGTGGCATTGGCGACGGTCGGCATGGCGCAGTCTGCATCTGTCCTGCTGGCGGGCATGCTGGCGGTGGGGCTGCTGGGCACGGCGATGACCCAGGGGCTGATCGCCTATGCGGCCAGTGCTGCCGCGCCCCATGAACAAGGGCGGGTTGTCGGTACGGCGCAGAGTGGCGTGTTCATCGGTCTGCTGCTCGCGCGCGTGTTCGCAGGGGGCGTCAGCGATCTGGCGGGTTGGCGCGGCGTGTACTTCTGCGCCGCCGTGCTGATGCTGGTGATCGCGCTGCCGCTGTGGCGGCGGCTGCCAGCTTTGCCGTTGGCAGCCAATCCCATGCCTTACCCGCGTCTGATCGCCTCCATGCTGACGCTGCTGCGGAAAGAAAAGGTGCTGCAAGTGCGCGGCATGCTGGCGCTGTTGATGTTTGCCGCGTTCAACATCTTCTGGAGCGCGCTGGTGCTTCCGTTAAGCGCGCCGCCGTACAGCTATTCGCACACCGTCATCGGTGCATTTGGCTTGGTCGGTGTGGTGGGCGCCTTGGCGGCCGCACGTGCCGGGCAGTGGGCCGACCGTGGCCATGCCCAGCGCACCAGCGCAGCGGCGCTGGCCGTACTGCTGCTGGCTTGGTGGCCGCTGTCGCTGATGGAATGGTCGTTGTGGGCGCTGGTGATCGGCATCGTGCTGCTCGACCTGGGTGGCCAGGCGCTGCATGTCACCAACCAGAGCCTGATCTTCCGCACGCGCCCCGAAGCCCACAGCCGGATGGTGGGCCTCTACATGCTGTTCTATGCGGTCGGCAGCGGGCTGGGTGCCATCGGCACCACCGTCACCTATGCCCATGCGGGCTGGCAAGGTGTGTGCCTGCTGGGCGCGCTGATCAGCGCGCTTACGCTGTTGTTCTGGTGGCTGACGCAGCGGGTGACTCCGCAGGTTGCGGCTCAGGCCTGGCAAGCCCTTGGCACTGATGGCACTGAGGGTTAGTTGCTAGGGCAGGCATGCGACGCGGCCAGCCCTGCACGTTGGCTTTGGCTGCTTACGCCGGCACACGCACCGCCTCTGCCAGCAGGGCGCGCTGTTTGTGCAGATGCTGCTGGAAGCGGCTCGCGTAGTCCTGCGCCGCCGCGCCGATGACGCTGGGCCTGGCGGCCAGGGCGGCGCGCCATGCGCCGATGCGCGGCAGCCCTTCAAAGATGGGTGCACAGACATCGGCGGGCAGCAGGCCGAAGTAGCGCAGCAGCGGGGCGAACACCACATCGACCATGCCGAACGTGGGGCCGGCGAAATACGGGCCCTGGCCCAGCGCCTGCTCGAGCTTTTGCAGCTTGCCGCGGAAGGCGGCGCTGGCGGTGTCGGCGCTGGCCTGGTCGCTGGCATTGAGGAACTGCCAGGCGTCGGCAAAGGTGGGCGCGGCAAACTCGATCCAGGCGCGTTGCTGCGCACGTTGCAGCGGGTCGCGCGGGTACAGGCTGGTGCTGCCGCTGGTCTCGTCGAGGTAGTCGCAGATCACCGCGCTCTCGAACAGGGTGGCCACGCTGCCGTCCGGCTGGCCGATGCGCAGCAGCGGCACCTTGCCGGTGGGCGACAGGGCCAGGAACCAGTCCGGCTTGGCGTGCAGGTCGATATCCACGCGCTCGAAGGCGACAGCGTGTTCCAGCAGCACGATGGCGGCGCGCTGCACGAACGGGCACAGCGGGTGGCTGATCAGGGTGAGGGTGTTGGGCATGGGCAATGGCTCGCGTTGCGAAAGGGGGGTGCCAGGGCAGCCGTGGGCCGGCCTTGCCTGCATGGCAGAAAACGCCTGCGCCTCGCCATGCAACCGGTGCATGGCGATGCGCAGGCGCAGGTGGGTGCCGGCAGGGCGGCGATGCGCGCCGCCTGCCGACGCCTGGCGGGGGCCGCCAGGCTCAGCCGTTGAGCAGGCGCCCGCCGTCGACCACGATTTCCGACCCCACCGTCCAGCTGGATTCGTCCGAGGCCAGGTACAGCACGGCCTTGGCCACCTCTTCCGGGGTACCGAAGCGGCCCATCGGGATGCTGGCGGCGATTTCCTCGTTGAGCTTTGCACGGTAGGCGTCGGGCACGCCGAGCTTGTCGTACAGCGGGGTTTCCACCGGGCCGGGGCTGACGGCGTTGACGCGGATGCCGCGGCCCAGCAGTTCGCTGGACAGCGTCTTGGTCATGCTGAGGAAGGCGGCCTTGGTGGCGGCATACACCGACGAGCGGGCCATGCCGGCATGCACGTTGACGGAGGTGTTGAGCACCACCGAGGCGGGGTTGGCCAGCACCGGCAGCAGCGCCTGCAGCAGGAAGTACGGGCCCTTGACGTTGATGGCGAAGGAGGCGTCGAAGGCCTGCTCGGTCCACTCTTCGATCGGCACCCAGACCGAGACGCCAGCATTGAGGAAGACGACATCCAGCTGGCCGTAATGGGCCTGCACCGCCTGCGCCAGCTCCTGCTGGGCGGCAACGCTGGCCGAGTCGGCGCGCAGCACCGGCACGTCCGGCCCCAGGATGGCCTGGGCCTTGGCGATGGACTCGGGGTTGACGCCGGTGACGATGACGCGGGCGCCTTCGGCGAGGAACTGCCTGGCGGTTTCCAGGCCAATGCCGGTGGTGCCGCCGGTGATGAGGGTACGTTTGCCTGCAAGACGTGACATGGTGTGCTCCTGATGGTGCGGTGCCCGGCCGCCGCATGGCGGCCTTCGATGCGGCATCTTCGCCCCATGCGCCTGCTGCTATAAGATCCTGCGGGAACATAACCTTCATGCGCTGTGCGCATGAATCGAGGACGCATGGACCGGTTTCTGCTGATGACCTGCTTTGCCCGCGCGGTAGAGACGGGCAGCTTTTCCGCCGCCGGGCGCGACCTGGGGCTGGGCCAGCCCAACGTCAGCCGGCATGTGGCGGCGCTGGAGCAGCACCTGCAGACCCGGCTGCTCAACCGCTCCACCCGCAAGCTGGTGCTCACCCCGGAGGGCGAGCGCTATTACGCGGAGGTGCGCCGCATCCTGGATGCGGTGGGCGAGTCTGAAATGGCGCTGCGCGACGATGTGCAGCCCTCCGGGCTGCTGCGGGTGGCCTGCCCCACGGCGTTGTCGCACACCTTCGTGCTGCCGCTGGTGCCGGCGTTCTTGCAGCGGTTTCCGGCACTGGAGCTGGACCTGCAGATCAACGACCGCTACGTGAACCTGCTCGACGAAGGCGCGGAGCTGGCCATCCGCATCGGCCACCTGGACAGCAGCGCGCTGCGCGCACGCCGCATCGGCGCGTTCACGCGGGTGACGGTGGCCAGCCGCGCCTACCTGGACAGGCGCGGGGTGCCGGCCGTGCCCGAGGACCTGCGCCACCACGACTGCGTGCTGTACACGCTGCTCAGCACCGGGGCGAGCTGGCGTTTCCGCGATACCGACGTGCCGGTGTCCGGCCGGTTCCGGGTCAATTCGCCCGAGGCAGCGCGCGCGGCGGTCAGCGCCGGGCTCGGCATCGGCCTGGGTCCGGCGTGGCTGTACGAGCAAGGCCTGGCCTCGGGCGAGCTGCAGACCGTGCTGGATGCCTTTGCGCCGCCGCCGGCGCCGATGCAGATTGTCTACGCCGCCAACCGGCTGGTGCCCAAGCGCGCGCTGGTGTTCATGGATTTCATTGCCGAGGCGTTTGCAAAGATTCCGCAGCTCAACCGCTAGCGACACCCGCGCTGCGGTGGTGCCAGTGCCGGTGCGCCGCCGGCGCTTCGCTTTCCTGCACGCGTGTGCCGTTGCGGGCGCGGGAATACTCAACTTTGTTCGCCCGCGCGCAGCCTGCGCGCAGGGCTCGCCTAAGCTCGCGGCACCTTCCCCATGCACGGCTGCCACGCCCATGTTGAGCAGACACAGTCTCGCGCTTGCAACCTTCATGGCATTGAGCGGTTGCAAGCAAGCCAGCGAGCAAGCGACCGCGCCCACCGCACCCACGCCTGCGGCGGCAGCCACTGCGGCGGCACCGGCACTGGATATCAACGAACTGGATCCAGGTGCCGACGCCTGCCAGGATCTGAATGCCTTTGCCAATGGCAAGGCGCTGGCCAGGGGCATCCCCGACGACGAGGTGGGCATCGGCACCTCGTATGACGTTTACAACGCCAGCTATCGGGATCAGCACGCCATTGCAGAGGCCTTGCTGAAGGCGCAACCGGCCAGCGGCTCGGTGGAGCAGCTGGTCAGGACGTTCTACGCCTCGGGCATGGACGAGGCGGGCATCGAGCGCCTGGGCGCGGCGCCCATCCAGCAGCGGATGGCGGCGATCGATGCCTTGAAGAACGCGGGCGACATTGCCGGCTTCATCACCCAACGCCACGCCGAGGGCGACAGCGTGGTGTTCCAGTTCATTGCCCAGCCCGACGCGCAGGATGTGTCGAAGATGGTGGGCTATGCCTTGGTCCAGGGCATGACCCTGCCCGCAAAAAATTATTATGTGGATGCGCAGTACGCACCCATCCGCGAGGCCTACCTTGCGTACGTGCAGCAGTCGTTCGTATTAGCTGGCATACCGGCCGCGCAAGCAGCCGCACAGGCCAAGCAGGTGCTGCAATTGGAGAGCCGCCTGGCCGCCGCACTGCTCACGCCGGCCGAGCAGCGCGAGCCGAAGAACATGTATCACTGGCTCACCACCGCGCAGGCCAATGCGCTGACGCCGCACTTTGCCTGGGACCGCTTCATGGCAGCGCAGGGTGTCAACGGCGAGAAGGGCCTTGCGCTCTCCCAGCTCGCATTCTTCAAGACATTCGATGGGCTGTTGCAGACCGTTCCGGTGGCGCAGTGGCAGGCCTATCTGCGCTTTCATGTCATCGACACCGCAGCGCCGGCACTGAGCAAACCCTTCGTCGAGAATCGCTTCGCTTTTTACTCGAAGACGCTGGAGGGCCGGCAGGTGCAGCCGCCGCGCTGGAAGCAGGTGATCGATGCATTGAACACGACGATCGCCGAGGCGATGGGCCAGCTGTATGTTGCCCAAAAATTCCCCCCGGCCTCCAAGCAGCAGGCGCTGGCGCTGGTGGAGAACGTGCGCGCCGCCATGAAGCTGCGCATCGCGCGCGCCGACTGGCTGAGCGCTACGACCAAGGCCAAGGCATTGGACAAGCTGGCCCAGATGATGCCGAAGATCGGGTATCCGGACACCTGGCAGGATTGGTCGGGCCTGCGGCTGGACACGGGCACTTATCTGCAGAACATCGAGCGGGCCGCCGCCTTCAATCATCGCCAAAACATGGCCAGGATCGGCAAGCCGGTAGACCGGACGCACTGGGATGACGTGGCCCCGCAGACGGTGAATGCCTTCTACTATCCGCGCGAAAACAGCATCTACTTTCCCGCGGTGATCCTGCAGCCGCCGCTGTTTGCGGCAACGGCGGACGATGGCCTCAACTATGGCGGAATCGGCGGCATGATCGGTCACGAGATCAGCCATGCCTTCGATGACGAGGGCAGGCAGTTCGATGCCATCGGCGCCACCCGCAACTGGTGGTTGCCCGCGGATGTTGCCGCGTTCGACGCGCGCACCGGCAGGATCAAGCAGCAGATGAGCCGCTACGTGCCGCTCAAGAGCAGGCCGGACCTGCCCGTCAACGGGCAGCTGGTGCTGGGCGAAAGCATCGCCGACTTCACCGGGGTCACCATCGCCTACGACGCGCTGATGCTGGATCTGCAACAACACCCCGAGCGCAATGTCGCCATCGACGGCTACACGCCCGAGCAACGCTTCTTCATCAACTGGGCCCGGCTGTATCGCAATGCGCGCCGCGAAGAAGCCCAGGTAAAGGCACTCAATGCCGACCCGCATCCGCCCAGCGTGGTACGCGTCAACGCCGGGCCGTCCAACATGCCGCAGTACGCCAAGGCGTTCTCGTGCAAGGCGGGCGATGCGATGGTGCGCACCGATCAGGAGCGCGTACAGGTCTGGTGAGGCGGACGTTCGGCAGTGTGGCGGGCGCGCAGGCCGCGGTGGTGCGTGACAGTCCGCAGGGCAGGCTAATGATCAGGATGGTCGCGGCCAAGCCCGGATCCAGATGGCCGACGCAGACCAAGGCCGTGAAGCTGGATCGGCTGGGCGTACAAGGCCTGCAGTCTCCGCGTACACGCAGATTGCGTTGGCGGCAGCCTCTTGCCAGGCTGCCCGCAACGCATCTGGCGTGCTCCCGGAAAATGCGACTCTTGGCCTGTTCACATGGAGGACCGCACTTCGCAAACGCGCCGGGGCATTTGCTGCGATCCCGCAACTCACTGCGGGACGCTGATCGTCCGAACACGGCAGGCACACCAACGCGAGCGCGAGAGCTCCGCTTGTCTCCCTCGCCGGGTGGATGACCCCCGTCTCTCAGCCTGCCCGCATCGAGGGACGCTTGGGGCGGCTAACAGCACGTAGCGGGCCGTCGTCAGCGGGGTGTGGACGGCGCACTCGGAACCGGAGTGCAGGCGTGGCACCTGCCGCACCGGGCATCGGCCGCGCCGGCCTGACGGCGGCGCAGGCGTGTTGTTAGCCGCTCTTACTCCAGCGGCCGTGGAGACGGTTGCCGGTTCTTGGCGAAGGTCTGGTACAGCCCTGCAGCGCGCTCGTCGGCAGCGACGTTCTCGACGCCGCTCAGCCCCTTCGCGGCGATCGCCGAGGAGGCCTTGCCATCGCCCAGCAGGTAGGCCAGCCGCAGATACGCCGCGCTATCCACCAGATTCTTGTGTTCGGTGTCGCTGGCGTAGACCTCGGCCAGGCCGTAGTAGGCGTAGAGGTTTCCGGTGGCTGCGGCCTTGCTCAGGATCGCCAGGCCCGGATGGAAGCGGCCGCTCAGCGCGGTCCTGGTGCCATAGAGCACCGTCGCCGCGTGATTGCCCGCCTGCGATTCGGCCTTGAGCTGGGCCAGGTCCATGCGCTCCAGTCGCGCGCGTTCGGCCTGCGAGGGGTAACCGTGGGTCAGCAGCCACTGCGCTTCTGCCTGCGAGTTGGCCACCAACGGGCTGCTGATCGGGCAGGCATGTGCGCCACGCTCGCACAGGTAGAGCGTTGTGTCCGCGCCGGTTGCCGCTGGACGGGTAACCGCTGCCGGCACGGGGTCGCTTGATGCGGCGGTGCGGTCAGCCGCCGCTGCGTTGCCGCCGGGCTCACTGGCTGCTGCTGCAGCATCGGTCTGTTGCTGTGCGCGTCCGCAGCCGGCCAGGGCCACTGCAACGATCGCGGCGAAAAGGATGCAGGTCGGTTTCAACTCACTCTCCTTGTGGATGCGGTGACGACGGCAGTTGCCGGTCATCGCCGCCGTTGCGCCTGGCTGACGCGTGCCCACCTTGGCGTGCAGCGACTGCGTGGTCAAGACCGCTGCAGCGCTGCATGCGATTACGCCGGTGCGCCACCGTCGCCGTTGATCGCCCACTGCGCTGCGAAGGCGCGTTGATAGGCCGGGCGGCCTTCGCCGCGCGCGACATAGGCCTGCAGTGACGGGAACGCGTCCAGCAGGCCGGTGAGCCGGATGCGGAGCAACACCGAGATCATCAGCAGGTCGCCGGCGCTGAAGTCGTCTTCCAGCCAGGCGCTGTCGCCAAGATGGGCGCTCAGATGCTGCAGACGGCGGTTGATGCGTTTTTGCAGCAGCGGCAAGCGCTCTGCCATCCACGGTTTGTCCGCTTCCAGCAGCAGGGCGTTGCCCAGCTCCAGCATCGGCGGCTCGACGGTGTTGAGCGCGGCAAACATCCAGGCGGTGGCATGGGCACGGGCGTTGTCGTCGTGCGGCAGCAAGCCGGGATGGCGCTGGGCGATGTGCAGCACGATGGCGCCGGTTTCGAACAAGGCCAAGCCATCCTGCTCGAAGGTGGGGATCTGACCGAACGGGTGCAGGGCCAGGTGCGCCGGTTGCCTGAGCGCGGCGAACGGCAGCAGGCGCACTTGATAGGGCTGGCCCGCTTCTTCCAATGCCCAGCGCACGCGGGTGTCGCGGGCCAAACCCCTGCCGCCATCGGGCGAGCGCTCGAACGCAGTGATGGTGATCGTCATGGGTGAAAGACTCCCTGCGGCCCGAGGCTGAGGGCATAGCGTACGCCGCACGGTCCACGGCTGCGGCGGGCGTGGCCTGAGTGAAGCGCCAGCCGGTTGCCGCCACGCCCGCGCGCGTGCACAGACCACTGCGGGCACCGCGCGCGCGGAGGCCTTGCCCGGGCAGGCGGCCTCAACCTGGGCGTTGGCGCCAGCTGCCCGCCCACTGCCCGCCCCGCCCACGCCATCCAACACCTCCAACACCGGGCACCGGGCCGCCCGCCCGAATCGCTTTTGCAATGCACAACGGTCGCGGCCGGTTACCCGGTTGACGGCGTGTCTTTAGGCGTAAACCGCCAATCCCTTTGCGCAATCAGGCCGATTGAGACGTTTTGCCATCCTCGTCTCACTTCTTAGGTATACCGTGCATCACGTCACATATTTATGTGACGCAATTCACATTTATTGCCGGAGGGGGAACTGTCATGATCGATCAAGGGATGGGGTTGCAGGCGCAACTGATCGGAGCACGGGGTACGGTGGTGGGCCGGGGGTGGGCCGCGTTTTTCCCCAGTCTGGCGGCACCGTTTAGCGACATCCGCCCGCTGCGCCTGCCGCAGGCGCCCGCCCCCAGACCAAGCCGGCCTACCCTCAAACGCTTGTTGCGCAAGGGTGCGCGTTGCCTGGTGCGCACGCTGCCATGGCGGCATCAGGACCGGCTGTATTTCCTGAACACCTTCGGGCGGCTGCCCAATCTGTACCACCCCACCTGCTTCAACGAAAAAGTGCTGTACCGCAAATGCGTGCACGGCGATTACCCGCTGTATCAGCGCCTGGCGGACAAGGTGACGGTGCGGCCGTATGTGGCGGCGCGGATCGGCACGGCGCATCTGATCCCGCTGCTGCTGGACACCGCCAACCCCGACGATCTGCTGGGCCTGCCGCGCTGGGCGCAGACGGTGATCAAGGCCAATCACGGCGCGAGCATGGTGGAGGTGGTGCGCGATGAGCCGGATGCGGCGCAGCGGCAGCGCATCGTGGCGCGGTGCAAGCACTGGCTGCGCACCGACTTCTCCGACATGGAGCGCGAGATCCATTACCACAACATCCCGCCGCGCATCCTGGTGGAGCAGTACATCGGCGACGCGCAACAGGTACCGGTGGATTACAAGTTCCACATGTTCCGGCAGCCGGATGGCCGGTTCCACTACGTGCTGCAGGTGATCTACGGCCGCTTCGATACGCCGAAGCTGTCGATGACGTTCTTTGTCGACAACCTGCACACGCCGTTCCACCGCATCCGCGACGACGGCTGCTCACCGCCGTGCGCACCGGCGCTGCTGGAACAGGCGCTGGAATTGAGCAAGGTGCTGGCAAACGCCTTCGATTACGTGCGCGTGGATTGGTATATCCAGCAGGGTCAGGTGTACTTCGGCGAACTCACCTTTACCCCGGGCGCAGGCATGGTCACCGGCCTTGACCGCGGGCTGGACCGGATGATGGGCGATATGTGGGTACAGCGGCGCGCGCCGATGGAAGCGCGACTGCCTGCGTATGGCATGGGCATTGGCATGCGGGTGCCGGTGCGGTGAGGCGCCCTGCGCGCAGAGGTCACCTTCTGCGTTCGGAAGATGGGAACTTCTCAGCCTGCTGTTTGCCTACAACGGCGGGGCACGCCAACCCTGAGCGCACCGCGCCCGGTACCTCAGTGCCAGCGCCTAGTCTGGAGCGCAAGAGTTATAAAGGCAGGCCTAGGTGGGTAAAGCTTGATAGAGGGCGTTCAGCCATAGTCGGCAAGCCAGTAGGTTTCGAATACAACGTGCAAGCAAAGGGCACGCTGCATTGGATATTCGTGCTCCCCGGCAGCATCGCGCCGAATGCGGTGGTCGAAGCGAAAATGAAGAGTAACTCCAGCGTTAGGTGCGTAAAAATAATCCAGTGGAATAACTGATAACTCCCTCTCTTGTGGAACACCGCCAGTGCTCATTCAAATTTTTAGCTCGGCAATATACTAAGTTTCACTTGAAGTAAATAGAAAATTCTAGTTTTTCAGTCTTAGATGGCGCTCGGCATCCCTCACACCATCTAAGATTTTAATAACTCTAGCGCCGATTAAAATCCTGAATATGACCAGACTTGATTGGCATCTCCGGTGCATTCCCAGATGTATGTCCTAGATCCATTCACTGAGCCGCGGCCAGGATCGGCAAGACACTTGTTGCTAGCATTGCTTCGAAGCTCTCCGATTAGCTGCCACTGCTGATGTGCGCCGGCGTTGCAACTCCACATTCTAATCAGAGATCCATTATTTGCTTCACCATTAGCTACCTCTAAACATTTACCACCAAACTGCACTGAGCCATTACGACCGAGTCTCCACTTTTGCTGTGGAAAGCCATTGCAGTCCCATAGTTGGACATTTGCACCGTCAGCCGTAGAACCATTTTCAACATCTAGGCATTTCCCACCAACCCCACGAATTTCGCCGCTGATTGGATCATAGTTCCATCGCTGTTGAGTGTTACCCAACCAATCCCATAGCTGCAGCTTAGTACCATTCGCGCTGGAGCCGTTAACGGCATCTAGGACTTTCCCGTTGATGCCAACAACTGATGCAAATGTGAAATTCCACTGTTGATTCTTCCCGCCCAATTGGTCAAATAGTTGAAGTATGGATCCATTCGCTGTGCCGTATCCTGCCACATCAAGTACACGCTGACTTGGAACGCTTCGCAAGTACCCCGAACCAGCTTCAAGTGACCAAATTTGTTGCTCATTACCATTACAAGAATATTGCTGAATTGATGCACCGTTTGACTTAGCCCCACCTTCAACATCGAGGCATTTATTGCCAATGCCGATAAGAGCTCCAAATACCGAAGGAGTCGGTGTAGGAGTCGGGGGCGTTGTAGGGGGCGGGCTTGGAGGAGATGGATTTTTCGCGAGGACAAGTCCGGACGGAAAGTTGCTAGTGCATGAATTTGTAGTAGTCGTTCCAGATTGGTACCACCCACTTGGAATTGGAGATACAGGGCAAACCACAATCCCGGTGTAGGGCACCTGGATAAAATATTGCCCTAAATCGCAAGTTTGGCCATTATTGTTATAAGCCTGAGTTATTACATACCCGTTTGGCACTGGTGAGTCAGCGCAAATCAGCATCTGGTTTCGCGGCAGCTCATATCGCCGAGTAGTGCCAAGTAGCGAACCACAATTCAATGAGTCACTGTTTGAGGTAAAGACGTACCCCTCTGGTGTAGGGCTATTCCCGCACCCCAGAATGCCATTACGAGCCTGCTGGATTGTAAATTGCCCCGCTAAGCAACCTTGGGGAACTGAACTTACGTTTGTTATCACGTAGTTCTTAGCTATAGGTGAGTCAGAGCATATCGTGATGTTGTTACGGGCGGCATTGATACGTACTCGTGACTCGCCACAAACCGTCGTATTGTTGTCTCCATAAGGAGTAATTACATAAGGATCAGGTATCTTTGAGCTACGGCAGATCAACTTCCCTTCGCTCGGTGATTCCACTGCCCATGCCAGACCTGAGCCACAGTTCGAAGCGCGCTGCAATGCAGTTTTTACGTATCCTTCTGGCACGGCACTATTAGTGCATATTTGAAGTTGGGCGAAAGCTTCTTTCGAATATGTTAACGCAAAAATCATTACAAACGCTACTAATATGTTTACTAGCTTATTCATAACATTCCCCATTAGCCCTTCGGCGATAATTCCCTTACTTTCACCCATTTAGGTCACTCCGGTCACATAGCAACCTTTTGCATTGCCCCCCGCTCTGAGAAATAGAAGCCCATTCGGCAAGCATAATAAAATTTAATTTTTATTTGCTTCAACCAAAATTCGACCATACACCCCCTTCTCCACTACCCAAGATATATTTATCACACTGCTCACCGTCGCGTATAAACCAGTTTATTTTCCTCAAAAATTTGAGGGGCCCGGTTTCGGGGTTGCATTTTAAATTTTGCCATTTTTATTTGTAGAATACGCTTATAAAATGCACTTAATAGCAGCAGTTCACACCAGCCGTCAGTTAACTACCACCGGCCGCAGGCACAGCCAAATGGCATACCAGTGCGACAGCGCGCCGCCCAGCACGTGGGCGTGCCAGATGGCGCGGTTGTAGACCATGGATTTGCGCACGTAGAAGGTCACGCCCACCGTGTAGAACGCGCCGCCGGCGACGATGAGCCACAGCACCGCGCTGTCCAGGCCGGCGATCATCTGGTTGACCACCACGATCCCGGCCCAACCCAGCAGCAGGTAGATCGCCACCCAGAAGCCCTTGGCGATACCGGGCAGGCACAGTTTGGCGAACACGCCGAACAGCGCCACGCTCCAGACGGTCAGGATCATGGCCCAGCGCCAGCTGCCATCGAGCGCGACCAGAAAAAACGGCGTGTACGAGCCGGCGATCATCACGAAGATGCCGGCATGGTCGAACTTGCGCAGCATCGGTTGGCGCAGCGGCGGGGCGAAGTTGTAGGCCGCCGAGCAGGCGAACATGGTCAACAGGCCCAGCGCATACACGCAGGTGGCCAGCAACATGGTCTGGTTGGCGTGGGCACGCCACACCATCCAGGCGCCACCGACGATGGCAAGGAACAGGCCGGCGGCATGCACGATCACGTCGGCACGGCGGGCAGCGGGGGTCTTGTAGTGTGGAGCGGTGACACTGGGGGGAACGGGCACGGCGGTTCTTCAAGGTGGGGGAGCCCACGCCGTGCAGGGCAACGATGACGCGGCGGGGGCAACAGAATACCCGGCTTGCTGAATCCGCTCAGTGACACAGGCTCGCCGGTTTGGCCCCGGTCTCATACCCTGAGACACCTCCCCTGTCTCATGCCCCTCTTTGGGAGCCGCCGTATGCCTCCGTTTGCCCTCGCTCCCCGCACCGAAACCGCCGAACGCGCGCTGGCCACCACCGATGGCCGGCCCAGCCGCGATGGCGCACTGCTCACCGAACGCCTGGAACGGCGTTACCACGACCGCATCACCGGCAGCTTCACCCTGCCCGGCCGCGACGGCCGCTATGCGCCGATTCCCGCCGATGTGCCGGCCGCGCTGGCCGATGCCTTGCGCGCGCGCGGCATCAGCCAGCTTTACAGCCACCAAGCCGACGCCTGGGCGGCCACTCAGCGCGGCGAGCATGTAGCGATCGTGACGCCCACCGCCTCGGGCAAGTCGCTGTGCTACACGCTGCCGGTGGTGAGCGCGGCGATGAGCTCCGGCGCCAAGGCGCTGTACCTGTTCCCGACCAAGGCGTTGGCGCAGGACCAGGTGGCCGAGTTGCTGGAATTGAACCGCGCCGGCGAGCTGGGGGTGAAGGCCTTCACCTTCGACGGCGACACGCCCGGCGATGCGCGCCAGGCGATCCGCCTGCATGGCGACATCGTGGTGAGCAACCCGGACATGCTGCACCAGGCGATCCTGCCGCATCACACCAAGTGGGCGCAGTTCTTCGAAAACCTGCGCTACGTGGTGATCGACGAGATCCACACTTATCGCGGCGTGTTCGGCAGCCACGTCACCAACGTGCTGCGCCGGCTCAAGCGCATCTGCGCGTTCTATGGTGCCAACCCGCAGTTCATCCTGTGCTCGGCCACCATCGGCAACCCGCATGCGCACGCGCAGGCCTTGATCGAGGAACAGGTGCATGCGATCACCGAGTCCGGCGCGCCAACCGGCGACAAGCACGTGTTGCTGTGGAACCCGCCGGTGGTCAATGCCGATCTCGGCCTGCGCGCCTCCGCACGCTCGCAGAGCAACCGCATTGCGCGCATCGCGATCAAGTCCGGCCTGAAGACGCTGGTGTTTGCGCAGACGCGCCTGATGGTGGAAGTGCTGACCAAATACCTGAAGGACATCTTCGACCACGACCCGCGCAAGCCGCCACGGATCCGTGCCTACCGCGGCGGCTACCTGCCCACCGAGCGGCGCGAGGTGGAGCGCGCGATGCGCGCCGGCAATATCGACGGCATCGTGTCCACTTCGGCATTGGAACTGGGCGTGGATATCGGCGCGCTGGATGTGGTGATCCTCAACGGTTACCCCGGCAGCGTGGCGGCGACCTGGCAGCGCTTCGGCCGCGCCGGGCGCCGCCAGCAACCGGCGCTGGGCGTGCTGGTGGCCAGTTCGCAGCCGCTGGACCAGTACGTGGTGCGGCATCCGGATTTCTTTGCCGATGCCTCGCCCGAGCATGCGCGCATCGCGCCGGACCAGCCGCTGATCCTGTTCGACCACATCCGCTGCGCGGCGTTCGAATTGCCGTTCATTGCCAGCGAGCCGTTCGGGCCGATCGACCCGCTGGTGTTCCTGGAAGCCTTGGCCGAGAGCGAAGTGATCCACCAGGAAGGCGACCGCTGGGAATGGATCGCCGACAGCTACCCGGCCAACGCAGTGAGCCTGCGCTCGGTGGCCGACGGCAACTTCGTGGTGGTGGACAAGAGCGACGGCAAACAGCAGATCATTGCCGAGGTGGATTACTCGGCCGCTGCACTGACCTTGTACGAAGGCGCCATCCACATGGTGCAGAGCACCCCGTACCAGGTGGAGCGGCTGGATTGGGAAGGCCGCAAGGCCTATGTCACGCACACCCACGTGGACTACTACACCGACAGCATCGACTACACCAAGTTGAAGGTGCTGGACCGCTTCGATGGCGGCGTGGCCGGGCGCGGCGATTCGCACCATGGCGAGGTGCACGTGGTGCGGCGCGTGTCCGGCTACAAGAAGATCCGCTACTACACGCACGAGAACATCGGCTACGGCCCGGTCAACCTGCCCGACCAGGAACTGCACACCACTGCGGTGTGGTGGCAGCTGCCGCAGGCCACCCTGGGCAAGGCGTTCGCGTCCAAGCAGGATGCGCTGGATGGATTTTTAGGTGCCGCCTATGCGCTGCACGTGGTGGCCACGGTGGCAGTGATGGCCGACGCGCGCGACCTGCAAAAGGCAGTGGGCAATGGCGACGGCGCATGGTTTGCGGTGGCCGACCAGACCGGGCGTGGACAACTGCGCGGCGTGGAGGAAGGCGAGCACGACGCGGTGGAACTGCAGCAGGCCTTCGTGCCCACGGTGTATCTGTACGACAACTTCCCCGGCGGGGTGGGCCTGAGCGAGCCGCTGTGGCTGCGTCAGGCCGAGCTGCTGCAGCGCGCCGACGAACTGGTGCGGCGGTGCGATTGCAGCGCCGGCTGCCCGGCCTGCGTGGGCCCGGTGCTGGCCGCGCACGAGGAAGGTAAGGGCGAGTCGCCCAAGTCGCTGGCGTTGACGGTACTGGCGCTGTTGTTCGATGCCGATGCGCCGCTACGCCATGCCACCCAGGTGGACGACGACCTGGCGCTGGACGTGCTTGCATGAGCGTGAGTGCAGAGCGCCTGCGCTTGCTGCGTCGGCAGGCGGGGCATGCGGATGTGCCTGCGCCCGCGGTGGTTGCTGACAGCGATGCACTGCAAGGGGCAGCAGCGGCGCGTGCGAACGATGCCGACGCCGCACTTGTGCGTGAGATGCCGCAGACAGCTGTTGATGCAGCCAGGCCGGGCACATCGTCTGCGCCGATGGTGCCAGCGGCCGCAACCTCTGCTGCGGCCGATGTGCCCGCATATACGCCGGCCTTGCGGTTGTCGGATGAGCCAGGTCAGGCGGACGCAGCGCGCCGTGTTGAAGCCTTGCGCGTTGCTACGCCGACGATCACGCAGAGCGACGTGAACGCTGTGGCGCCGGCATGGGCGAGCGAGCGCGCGACCAAGCCGTCTGCGCCACAGACGCAGCCGGCATTGCTCAGGCGAGCAGCCGTTGAGACAGCGACGGTTGGCGCTATCTCAGGCGGTACGCATGCAAGCGGTGCGCACGTGGCTGCCGACATTGCGACGCCGCCAACGCAGGACCAGGCACCGCCTGCACCTGGCAGCGCCTCGGGCGTCAGTGCGGAACGTCTGCGCCTGCTGCGCCGTCAGGTCGGCGGGCTGACACCTGCATCGCGCAAGGACGATGCAGCGATACCGACGCGTGCGCAGCGTGCTGCGGTCTCCAGCGCCGCGTCACCTGCTGCACGCGCGCATGCTCGCAATACAGCGCCTGCACGCGATGCTGCCATGGCCGGCCGCTCGCATGATGTGCGCGCACAGACCGCCGCCCCGACGTTTACGCGCAGCGGCTTGCTGTCGCCCACCCCTGCACCGCCTGCGCGCGAGGCATCGGTGTTTGCGTGGGTGGAGCACGATGTGCGCCACAAGCCGGCGTTGTCATCCGCTGTCGATGTCGATGTCGAGGCAATCGATGCCGTGGAGACAGATGTCGCAAGCCGCTCGCCAGCAGCGCGCAACACAACCACGGCACCGCCGCTGCAGCAACGCACCGACATTGCCGGCTTGCGCAAGATGATCGGCCTGCGCGAACGTGCGGTGTCGACGCATCCGCCAGTACGCGCGGCGTCCACCGATCGGCAGCTGCCGGGCGACGAAATCGCACCCGGCCTGCATCTGATCGAAGCCTTC
This sequence comes from Xanthomonas sp. 10-10, assembly GCF_040182365.1. Taxonomy (NCBI): domain Bacteria; kingdom Pseudomonadati; phylum Pseudomonadota; class Gammaproteobacteria; order Lysobacterales; family Lysobacteraceae; genus Xanthomonas; species Xanthomonas sp. 10-10. Next base: position 127,999 of record NZ_CP144460.1, on the reverse strand, counting down.
CTGCCGCAGCCGATTCCCGGCCAAGCGCTCTCGCTGGCGTTTGCCAAGCGCGAGGACGCGGTCGACCCCCTGGACCTGCTGTTCTTCGATACCGAAACCACCGGCCTTGCCGGCGGTACCGGCACACGCGCCTTCATGATCGGGGTGGCGCAGTGGTGCACCGATGCCGTGCAAGGCAGCGGCCTGCGCGTGCGCCAGCTGATGATGTCCACGATGGCCGCCGAGAGCACCATGCTGGATCTGTTCCGTACCTGGCTCACGCCGCGCACGGTGTTGTCCAGCTACAACGGCCGCTGCTATGACGCGCCGCTGTTGAAGACGCGGTACCGGCTGGCGCGACGCGGCGACCCGATTTCCGCGTTGGATCACGTGGATCTGTTGTTCCCCACCCGCCGCCGGTATCGCGGCACCTGGGAGAACTGCAAGCTCTCCACCATCGAGCGGCAGCTGCTGCGCGTGGTGCGCGAGGACGACCTGCCCGGCTCCGAAGCGCCGGCGGCATGGCTGAGCTATCTGCGCGGCGGCAGCGCGCGCAACCTGCGCCGGGTGGCCGACCACAACCACCAGGACGTGGTGACGCTGTCGCTGCTGATGCAGCGGCTGGTGGAGGTGGAGGCGCAGGACCGGGAAGTGATTCCGTTGATGGAGTCGGTGTAGCCCTCTGGGCGAGCGCGGGCGCGTTGGCGGTGCGTCGGATCGGGTTGGATCCGGATATCGGCGATGCGGTGCGTGGGTGAATGCTTGCCCGGCACCGGGGCGCCCTCTTCTGTCGCCTCTCATGGAAGCGCAGCCGCGTGCGCGTTGTGTCGAACGTGGTGATCAGCATCGGCATGCGCAGGTGCGATCGCTCGTTGTGCGAGGGCCAGCGCTCTGTCCCTCCGCAACGTTCGCCGGATGTGGAAGACGCAAGGCCGCGGCGGTGCGTCGGGTTGTCGTCTCATCGGCGGCCTTCGGATGGACCGGCCACACGACACCTGCATCCACCTGCTCGCCCGGGCCCCCAAAGGCTGCAACACGAAGGCGTCGCCGCATTCGCGAAGAAGGCAGCGGGTTCATGGCGAAAGACGGTGCGTTGTCATATGCGTTTTTACCGGCAGTCCTAGGCTTGCCGTGGCTGTTCCATTTGCAGCGGTGTTTGCCGGCATCTTGCAGGCCTGCCCACTGGCTCGTGTGCAGCGCGTCATCGCCGCCGCGCTGCGCTGCCGGCCGTTGTCGGTTCGTCAGCTCGCCGCAAGCGCCGCTATCGATACACACCAATGCACTGCGACGTGGCCGGGGTTATCGCGCATGTCGTGGCTTGACATGGAATTTGAAGGATTGCCGCATGCCGTCATTGTTGGATACACGCATCAGCCGACGTCGCCTGGTAGCGGCCGCCGCTGGCGCCTCGCTGCTGGGCTCGGCCTTGCCCGCATCAAGCGCCACACCGCCGCCGGATCTCGGGCGCAAGTTCTTGCGCTCGCGCCGGCCGATGGCATTTGCCGGCAATACGTTTCTGGGCCATCTCCAGCAACAGGGCGATGGCTACGACAGTTTCGACCGGGTGCTGGATATCTACCGCGAGCTACCCGGGCACGGCTTCGCGAACAAGTTCGCGCTGCTACCGCCCAGCAGTTATCACGCAACCCTGCTGGGCGGGGTCAACGAGATCGACCGCGCAAGCGGGCCGTGGCCAGGCGACCTGGCGCGCAATGTGGCCTTGAGCGACATCCATGCGGAGTTTCTTGCGCGGCTGAGGCAACGCACGGCGGCGCCGCTGGGTGCGTGCAGCTTTGTGGTGAATCCGGCTGCGGCCAGGACCGGCAACAACGACAACCTGCTCATCCCGCTGCGCCCTGCCGATACGCAGACCGCACAGCGCCTGGAAGCCGCGCGCCAGGCGCTGATGACGCTGACCCGCCTGCAGCGCCCGGACTACGTCAATTTCCAGTTTCATGTCTCGCTGGCCTACCTGTGCCAGACGCTCGATCGCGCAGAACAGGCGGACTATCGCGCCGCAGTGGGCAACTGGCTCAAGCGACTGGCGGCAGCGGGCCCGATCACCATCCCGCGGTTTCACTTTTGCACGTTTGCGGATATGGAGGCGTTTCGGACGGTGCGGGAGGTGTGAGGTTGAAACACGCCATCTAGGGCAGCTTGTTGCGTACCTGCCGCACGACACTGGAAGCCGCTCCTCGTGCGGCCAAAGCCCGCCGGCACGCAAGCGATGTCGCCTCTCACCAGCGCATGCACAGCGTTACGTACTCGACGCTGTGCAGTCCCGATGCCCTTGTGACGCGTGGGGTGGCGAGAGCGGTTGGCGGTTGGCGGCAGGCGGTCACTGCCACGTCTGCGTCACTTCGGTGGTCATCTGCCATGCGTCGAATTCCTGCTCGAACTCGGCCAAGGTCAGCAGGCCCATGCAGGCGTACGCACCGCTTGGCATCGCCTGCCCTGCCGCAAGTTTGCGCACCAGCAGGATCGCGGCAAAACAGGGGATCTCCGGTCCGTGCAACATCGCCGCGGTGAGATCCCAACGCACGGTGAGCGGCTGTCCATCGCGCTCGCCGGCCAGCTCCACGCGCATGCCGCCCAGGTCGGTGCCGAAGCGATCGAACCAGCGCCCCGCACGTGCGAGCGCTTGCGCCAGGCGCGACATCGGCAACGGCACGCCGCGCTGGCGTAACCAGGCCAGCGCGGCCAGGCAGCGCTGCAGGAACGTCACCTCCAGCGCGGCGCGGAACTGCACGCTGCGCACGCCGGGGTAGCGCTGCGGCAGCAGGTCGTGGTCGGGCACATCGCAGGGCGATGCCAGGCGCGGTGCCAGCTGTGCGAACTGCACGCGCTGCGGCCCCGCCCAGCCCACCACGGTCTGCCAGCGGCCCTCGCTCCACCAGGTAAACGGCGTGCCGCAGTACGACAGCACCGCGCGTACGGTGGCCAGCCCCAGCGGCGTGCCCTGCGCGGGCGCGATCACCATGCCGATGGCATGCAGGGTCGAGAAGCGCGGCAACAGCGCATCCACCACCGCGCTGGACAACGCGGGCAAGGTGCTGGCACCGCTGATCGCCACGCGGCCGGCCTGCTGTGCCAGCGCATGCAAGGCGGCCGGGAAGTCGCGCACGAACGCGCGGCCGTCGGCCAGGTCGATGTAGTGCATGCCTGCCTGCAGGCAGCACCGCGCCACTGCGTGGTCCTGGCCCTGGAACGGCCCGGCGGTGTGCACCACCACATCGGCTGCGGTGGCTGCCAGGCGCGTGGCGAAATCGTCGGCAGTGCTATCCAGCCGGCATGCGGAAATACGACCGGGCGCAGCCTCGGGCCAGGTTGCCGCGATCGCGCCGGGATGACGCCCGGCGGCAATGACATGCAGGTGCGGCAGCGCGGCCAGCGCCCGCACGATGCGCGCACCGAAGTGCCCATAGCCGCCCAACACCACCACCCGGTACGTCATCGCCTGCTCGCTTTTGCGCCAATGCTCTGCAGTATCGGCGAACCGCGGCCGCCGCGATCACCGCGCCACAGGGCTTGCCAGGCCGTTCCGGAGGGCCTCGCGCATGACCTGCCGCGCCTGGCCGTCTGCACGCGCGCTTGCCGCCGCCTGCTGCGTGGCCAGATCGGCCTGCTGCGCGGCGAGCGCTTGCTGTTGCGTGGCCAATGCCTCGATCTGCTGCCGGGTGCTGCGCTGGCTGGCGGCGTTGGCTTGCTGCGCGACGGGCGTGGTGGTGCGCGCCGCCGCATGGTCGCGTGCCAGCGACGCGCGCGCCTGCGCAACGGCAGCGGCCGCATCGCGTGCGGCCACGGCGGCCATCTGCGTCCCCAGCACCGCTTGCTGCTCGCCGAGCCGGCCCTGCCGCTCGCCCAGCGCGCCTTGGGCCTGACCCAGCTGGCTGACCGGTGCGTACAGCACACGGATGCGCTGCAGGGTGGCCGGATCGCGCACCACGTAGCTCTTGCCGCCGCTACGAAACCACAGCAATGCGCCGGTGCTGCCGGCCAGGCGACGTGCGTGGGCCAGGTCTTCGGTGGAGCCGTGCATCAGGGCCTGGCCGCCGTCCATCAGTACGTACGCCTCCTGGCCGGGGTGATCGGACAGCGTGAGTTGGCCGTAAGTGGTCACGTCGCTGGACGGCGTGCGCGTGGGTGTCGCCGGCGCGTGCGGCGCGACGGGCATCGCGGTCGCGGCAACTGCAGCGACTGCGGCAGATGCGATGCCCGGTGTCTGCGTACCGGGCACCGGTGCAGGCGCGGGTTGACCGGCTGATCGTGCGGCCAGACATGGCGTCAGCACGCTGGTGAGCGCGATCGCCAGGATGGCCGCCACGCCAGCGCGCGTCGATGCAGGGGGAATGTGCAGCATGGGAATGTCCTTGTGTGGATAAGGTGGGCAAATCTGTCGTGTGATGCGCAGGTGCTACGCACTGCGTCCTCGTGCAGCGCTACCGATTGCAATGCTGCGCAGCAGGGGCAACTGCAGGGTTCTCGCGCATGCGGTTTCGTGGTGCCCAACAAGCGTTGCTTGCCGTTCCTTGTGCCGGTGCTGTCTGGAAACATGCGTGGCGTTGCAGGCGTGGCGCACTGCCCGCAGCAGCACGTTGCGCCGCCGAAGAACGCAGCGGTAGCCGCAAGCTGCGTCCATCCCTGTTTGCTCCTGCAGCGCTCAACCCGTCACCCGCGTCGCCCGGCCGCTGGCAAGTGCCTCGCGCAGGATGCTCAGCGCCTGGCGAGTGGCCAGCCGCGTGGCGCCGGCCTGCTTGCTGGCCAGCACGGCCTGCCTTTGCGTCAACAGGCGCTGCTGCTCTAGGGTGTCGCTGGCAGCGCCCTGTGCCGGTTGCGCCGCTGTCGCCTCGGATGCCGCGGGCAGACCGACTGCGGATGCGGCCAGCTGCGCGGCAAGCGCCTGCTGGCGCGCTTGCAACCTGTCCTGGGCCGCGCGCAGTTGCAGGCTGCGTGCATAGCCGGTGCGCAGCCGATGCAGCAGGCCCGGATCGCGCACGACGTATTGCACGCCGTTGGCCCGGAACCACAGCACCCAGCCATTGGCGTTGGTGTAGCGACGCGCGGTCTGCAGATCGTCGGTGGTGCCGTGCATCAGATGGCGCTCGCCCTGCACCAGCACATAGGCATCGCCATCGTCCTGGGCGTCCTGCGCGCGGCTGTCGCAAGCGGCTTTGGTCGATATGGCGCCGGATGCGGGGTGCCTTCGGCGTGGCGTCGACAGCGCAGACCTAGGTGCGGGCATTACTGGAAAGATCGGCGCAGCGGGCGGAGCGGGACGGGCAGGTGGATGCGCGGGCTGTGCAGGCGCGGCCGGTACCGGGGCTGCGACGGAAGTGGCAGAGGCCGATGGCGGCGAACGAGCGACCAGCGCAGCACCGGGCGCAAATGCCGGAGCTGCACGTGGCGCAGGTGGCGCAGCGGGATGCGCCGGCGCGGGCGGCGCGGGCAGTAGCGGCATCGCGGCTGCGTTGGCTTCCAGTGCCGGTAATGTTGTTCTGGATGGTCCTGTTGTTGCTGTTGTTGCTGTTGTTGCTGTTGTTGCTGTTGTTGCTGTTGGTGCTGTTGGTGCTGTTGGTGCTGTTGGTGCTGTTGGTGCTGCCATCAGCATGGGCGCAGCGAGCGCGCCGAGGACAAGCAGCAAGGCACTGCGCAAGCGCCGTGGTGGGAACGTGATCTGATGCATGTGCGATCTCCTTGGGGACTTGGGTGCCGCCGGCCGGTCGCGGCCAGGCGGATGGGGAACAGCGAACACACGGCCACGGCGTTGCCGACGCTGGTTGCGTCGACACGTGCTGAGTCGATGAGCGGGCGCGTGGCCTGACCCGCCTGAGTGGGTACGGCGCCAGGTGGTGTGCGCGATCACTGCAGTGGTCGCGATAGATGGAACGGTCGATCGGGTGGAGCGGTGACGCAACGCCTGCACTGTCAGTGGACGATCCAGCGGCTGCCGGCGCTGTCAGGCCCGGCGACAGGCCGCGGTGCTGACACGCCGGTCGCCGCGGGCGCAGGACAATCGGCGATCGGCGATCACCAGCGCCATGCCTGCCAGCCACGGCGCCGCCCACCTGATGACTGCAGGCCTTGCCTCACGCTTGGGTGGTGCTCGACGCGTTGATCCATCTGGCGCGCACTGCCAGGGCAATGCGCGCCGTGGTGATGCAGGTCTCTAGTTGTCTTCGTCCGTGCCCGCAGCCGAAGGTTGGGCACGCGCGGCGTTGAGGCGGTCCTGGCGTGCAGCTTCCTTGTCCATTTCGGCCTGATGGCGGCTCAACTCGGCGGCCTGACGCGCGGCGGCGACATAGGCGTACTGCGCGTTGCGTTGTTGCAGCGCCACCTCACGGATCTGCTGCGCCGCTTCGCGCACCTGCTGCTGGGCGTCCTGCTTGGCCTGCTCCAACTCTGGTCCCAGCGAGTCCAGTTGCTCGCGTGCCTGCGCCAATGCATCCTGCGCCGCCTGCAGCTCGTCCTGCCGCATCTGTGCATGCAGGTCGCTCGCGTCGATGGCCTGCTGTGCGGCGGCGCGCGCTTCCACCTCGGCAGCCTTCGCGCTGCGGGTGGCCTCGTCGATGGCGTCGCGTACGCGTTGCTGTGCGTCGGCATCCCAGCCGGTGGCATCCATCTGCCAGCTGTCTTGCGCGTCCGGCGCATCCAGCACACCCGCCAGCACGCCGTTTGCCGGTGCCGCAGGGGCGGCCGGCATGGCCGGTGCGGCGGGCGCTGCCTGCACGTGCAGTTGCTCGGCGCCATCGGCACGACGCATGCCGTGCGGCATTGCCGGCGCTGCGCTGGCCGTGACCACGATCGGCTGCAGCGCGGGCGACGGCAGCGGCGCGGGCATGGCGACCAGGCGCAGCGGTGCCACCCCCAGGACCGCCACAGCGACCAGCGCGCGCGCGCCCCACCCCGGCGTGGCATTGGTGTTCTGCAACATGATCAGGCGGCGCTTGAGGCTCAGAAAACTCGGCGATGCGCTGGACACCCCGGCCACCGGCGCTGCGGACACCCCAAGGCTGACCAGCAGGCGGCCATAGTCGTGACGGCAGCGCACGTGGCCGGCGACCACCGCCGCATCGCAGGCCGCTTCGCGGGCGATGGCGTATTCGCGCGCAGCCAGATGCAGCAGCGGATGGAAGAAGAACAGGTGCTGCGCCAGTGCCGGCAACAGTCCCCACAGCAGATCCTGCCGACGCAGATGCACCAGCTCGTGGGTCAGCGCCATGTCCAGCTCATCGTCGCTGATGCTGGCCAGGCGGCGGGACGGCAGCAGCAGCACCGGCCGCCACAGGCCGATGAGTTGCGGCGAATCGATCTGCGCGCTCAGGCGCAACGGCGGCGCATGGCGCAGGCCGTGCGCATCGGCGGCCAGTTGCAGGGCCGCCAGCAGCGCCTGGTCGGTGCACGGCTCGGTGGCCTGCACCTGGCGGCGGCTGATGCGCCACGCCACGGCGCTACGCGCCAGCATCACCACCACACCGGCCAACCAGGCCGCCACCACCCAGCGGACCCACAGCGATGGCGAGGCACTCGGCAGGGCCGTCACCGTCGCCCCTACCGTCTGCGCCACCGGCGCGGCAGCCGGCAATACCGCCAGCTCGACCGGCGCCACGAACAGGCCCAGTACCGCCTGCAGCCCTACCATCCACCACAGCCAGCATTGCGTGGACGCCGGCAGGCGCGGCATGGCCTTGCACAACAGCCACACCACTGCCACCAGCGCGGCCGATTGCAGGCTGGTCATCGCCAGCCGCTGCACCACCACTTCGAACAGGCTCTGCATGACTCAGCTCTCCTTGCGCTGCGATTGCAGCTTGGCGACCAATGCTTCGAGTTCGGCCAGTTCGGTATCGCTGACCTCGTCGGCGCGCTGCGACATCCACGCCACGAACGGCGATACCGAGCCCTGCAGCGTCTTTTCCACGAATTGCCCCACTGCACCGCGCACCACGTCGTCCTGCCCGGCGGTGGCGCTGTAGCGGTACATGCCATCGACCTGCTTGCGCCGCAGGAAGCCCTTGGCGCGCAGCCGCTCCATCATGGTCAGCACCGTCGAGCGGGCCAGCCCGCGCGGCTCACCGAACGCGGCCGCCACTTCGCCCACGCTGGCGTGGCGCTGTTCTTCGATGTATTGCAGCAGGGCCAGCTCCTGGTCCCCGATGGTCTTCGCGCTCATGTGGTGCCCCATGACTACAGATGTCGCTACCGTAGGCCTGACTACAGCTGTCGTCAATAGGTCGGATGGCAGGGGGTCGGATGTCCGGCATGGGGCCGCGTGTCGCTGTACAGGCACGTTCGGTCGGCCAGGTCGACAAGCCTGCCGTTCCGCTTCGCAATGCCGTGCGCGCCGCTCGCTCCAGGCACGCGCGGTGCCGAGCGCGTTTGAAGAGGGAGACGATGCAGAGGGCCGGCGTCGGGGGCAAAGGGCCACTGCATCGAATGAGCGCGCCATCGTCGATGCCGTGGTCGCGCCATGGCCACCGGCGGCTCGGCCAATCACACGCGCCCCTGGATGTCTGGCGTCTGCAACGGTGTTGGCGTGGGCGCTGCGGCGGTTTGCTCACGCTTGCATCGACGATGGTTGGGAGGAGGTTGCAACCCAGCCTCCCCCACTGCGGTAGATTCCGTAACATTTGAGGTATGACCAACGGAGCTGTGGCGGATGGACCTTGAGACGACGAGCAGAGCATTGATGCCCTTGCCGTATCAGCGTGACGTGGTCGACTACCTGAAGCAGCACGAGCCTGAGGTCTGGGCGTGGGCCGGGTCGCAACAGGTCCGCGATGCGCATCTGGCACAGGTCCGCACCCATCTGCTGCGCGACACGTATCGGCTCGAACCCGAAGCGCATCCGGAGGTGCATGCGGCGCTGACGCTGGCCATGCAGCGGCTGGGGATCAGTGCAGCCGCCACGCTGTATCAGTCCGGCGGTCAGGCGATGAACGCGGCGCTGGTCTATGTGCCAGGCGAAGTGCATATCGTGCTCGAAGGTCCGGTGCTTGAACGCCTGTCTGCCCACGAGCAACTGGCGCTGTTCGGTCATGAACTGGCCCATTACCTGCTGTGGTCGCTGGAGGGCGGGGCGTTCCTGTGCGCCGAGCGCATCCTGCAAGATGCGCTCGGCGCCCATGGGGCCAGCGATAGCCACCGGCAAACCGCACGGAGTTATGGCCTGCATACCGAACTGTTCGCCGATCGCGGTGCGGCGCTCGCAGCCGATGCGTTGGCACCTGCGATCAGCACGCTGGTCAAGGTGCAGACCGGCATCGGCAATCCGGACCCGGCGGCGTACCTGCGCCAGGCCACCGAGCTGGAGGGTGCGCTGGAGGACATCAGCGCCGGCACCACCCATCCAGAGACCTTCGTCCGTGCACGGGCGCTGGAGTTGTGGTGGCAGGACGATGCGATGCTGGACGCGTGGACCGATCGCAAGCTGCGCGGCGTCCTGCGTCTGGCCACGCTGGATCTGCCACGACAGATCCAGCTGCAGACGATGACGCGCGCGTTCGTCAACTGGTTCCTGGAGAGTGCGCAGCTGCGCAGCGACGCGGTGGCCACCCAGGTGCGCATGCTGTTTGCCGACTGGGTGGCCGACGAGCCGGTCGCGCCGCCCGACCAGTTCGAAAGCCTGCAGGCCGCCGACGACGTGCGTGGGTATTTCAACGCGCTGATGCTGGACCTGGCACTGGTCGATTCCGAGCTGCGCGAGTTGGCCCTGCAACGCGCCATGGTGGTGGCGCGGGTGCTGGACAGCGAAGCGCAACTGCTGGCGCAGCTCAAACGCGACGCCGGGATGGGCAAGCGCGAGATCGACAGGCTGCGCAAGCAGGTCTGGGAGGTGCAGGCATGAGCGCATCGGACATGCCGGCGGTGCCGGGCGGCAGCTTCGCAACGGTGATCCAGGCGCAGGCTGGTGCCGCGTTTTCTACCGACGATGTGGTGTTGATGGTGCTGCCGCTGTTCCAGCAGGTGGCCGACCTGCATGCGCACGGCAAGGTCGCCGCACTGGACACACGCAGCATCTTGCTGGGTCAGGAAGGTGGGCTGCAGCTGGCGCAACCACAGGGCCAGGCGCCGGTGATGGACATCGGCGCCATCCACCGGGTGCAGCCGCATCCGGCCTCGGCCCTGAACATCGTCGGCGAGCTGCGGCGCTCGCACGACGCGAACGGCATGGAAGACCTCGCGTTGATGGAGGTGCAGGACGACCTTGCCGCCCCGATCGAGCGCCCGGTGTACCTGCCGGCGTTTGCCAGCTGGGAGTTGCAGCTGGGGCATCACGACGAAATCACCGACGTGTTCCGGCTGGGCCTGGTGCTTGCGGCGTTGGCCTGCGGGCTGGATCTGGGCGACGTGGATGACGTGCGCAGCTTCGCCGCACATCGGCGCAATCTCTTCGTGATCGCCGAGCGGCTGCACCCGGTGGTGGCTGCGGTGATCGTGGAGATGACCGCGCTCAACCGGCATGAGCGCGCCACCGACGTGGCCAGCCTGGCCACGCGTCTGCGCACCTGGCGCGACCAGCCCGAGGTACTGGATGTGCAGCGTGCGCTGGCCGGTGCCAGCGGCGCAGTGCCGCGACGTACGGCGGTGCTGTCGCATCTACGCGATCGCTTGTTCGACCTGTCGCGCCGCAATCGGCTGCTCTACTTCAAGCCAACCGCCAGCAGCGTCAACCTGACCGTGTCGAGCGTGCCGTTGATGCTGCAGGTGGAGAGTATCCAGCCCGACCACATCTGCACCTGGAGCGGGCCGTTCGCCAACGATCTGGTCAGCGGGCGCGCGGTCGATCTGCAACGCTGGCTACGGTTCGACGACCAGCCCTATCTGCCGGTGGCCTTGGACAAGCTGATCCAGGACACGCGCCGCGACCGCGCCGAGTACGGTTTCGGCACGCTGCGGCTGGTGGCGGCCTTCCTGCGTTGGCATAACCTCAAGGAAGACCCTGAGGAACGGATCGTGACGCCCCTGCTCTGGCTGCCGGTGGAGCTGACCAGGCGCAAGGGCGTGCGCGACCGCTATGTGCTGCAGGCCGAAGACGACGAGGCCGAGTTCAATCCGGTCCTGCGCCACCAGTTGCGCCAGCTCTACGACATCCGCTTGCCGGAAAAGGTGGATCTGCAGAAGACCTCGTTGGCCGAGATCCACGCCGACCTGCTGGCGCAGATCCGTCGCAGCGAACCGTCGGTGGAACTGCGCCTGGTCGACAAGCCGCAGATCCGTCTGGTGCGGCAGAAGGCGCTGCAGCGCCTGCAGCAGTTTCAGCGCCGGCGTTCGCTGGCGCGCACGGCCGCCACGACGGGCGGGCTGCCCGACTACAGCTACGCGCCCGACAACTACCGCCCGCTGGGCCGCGCGCTGTACGAACAGCGGGTGGTGCCCAGCCCGCTGCCACAGCGGTTCGAGGCCGGTGCCGCGCCGGTGGCAGGGCCGCGTCACGCACGCATGGCCGCCCCGGTCGAGGAGGTCGCCGACCGCGTGGGCTACGCACTGGGCGAGTCCGAAGGCCATCGCTACGCCTGGGACCTGGATCTGACCCAGGTCAGCCTGGCGAACTTCAACTACAAGAAGATGTCGCTGGTGCGCGACTACGCGCAGTTGATCGACGCCCCCGACGCCAATCCGGCCTTCGACCGGGTGTTCTCGATCGAGCCACGCGCTGCCGACCCCGCAGCCGCCGCGCCGCTGCCGACGCGCGCGCAATGGAACGTGGTGGATGCCGATGCCACCCAGAACGCTGCCGTCGCGCTGGCGCGTACCCGGCACAGCTTCATCATCCAGGGCCCGCCGGGCACCGGTAAATCGCAGACCATCACCAACCTGATCGCCGACTACGCCGGCGAGGGCAAGCGCGTGCTGTTCGTCTGCGAGAAGCGCGCCGCGCTGGATGTGGTGTTCCATCGCCTCAAGCAGAGCGGACTGGATCCGCTGTGCTGCCTGATCCACGATTCCCAGACCGACAAGAAGGCTTTCATCGCCGAGCTGGGAGAAGGCTACGCGCGCTGGATCGCCCAGGCGCATGGCCGCGAGGCGCTGATGGCCCAACGCGACCGGCTGGTGGAGCTGATCGATGGCAGCCAGCAACGGATCGATGTCTTCGAGCAGGCCATGAGCCGGATACCGGAGGCGATCGGCACCACCGCACGTCAGCTGGTGCGGCAGCTGATTGAGCTACCGGCCGCGCCCGCGCTGGATGGCCAGGCCTGGGAACGGCTACCGGATCTGGCCGTGTGGGAGCGTCATCGCGCGTTGGCCGCACGCATCCATGCGCAGATGCAAACACGCTTTGGCGTGCAGGGCCTGGCCGAGCATCCCTTGGGTCGACTGCACGCCGACGTGCTGGCCGATCCGCGTGCGCATGCACGGATAACCCAGCTGCTGGACGACAGCGAGGCACTGCTGGCGCAGCTGGACCCGCTGCTGGAAAGTGGCTCCAGCCTGCTCGACGCGGACATGTCGCTGGCCCAGGCACGCGCGTTCGCCGATCAGGCGCAGTGGCTGGTCACCCAGGGCCTGGCCGCACATCTGGACCTGCTCGACGACGACTCGCCGGCTGCGAGCGACTTGCGGACCCTGCGTGCGGCGCTCGACCAGAAGACCGCCGTGCTGAACACCGCGCAGCAGGCCACCGCACACTGGCGGGACCGGCTCGACCCGGCCGATGCCCGGGCGGCGCTGGCGCTGGTGGAGCAACTGGAAGGCTCCGTGCTGCGCTGGGTGAAGCCGGCATGGTGGCGGCTGCGTGGCGAGCTCGTTCGTCGCTACGATTTCGGCCGCCATGCCGTGCACCCTGGTTACACGGCGGTGCTGCGCGCGCTGGTGGCCGAGCAGACCGCGGCTGCCGCGGTCCAGACCGAGCAGGCCGCCGGGCAGGCCCGCTACGGTGTGGCGCGGCTGCAGGACCTGATCGATGCAGTGGCCCAGTTACGTGAACGTCTGGGCGCCTCAGCCGCGACCCGCACGCTGGTGGCGCATCTGCGCGCGGCCATCGCACCGCTTGCCCTCGCCCGTGCCGACGCCGACGCGCGCGGCCCGCTGGAGCGGCTGGCCAGCCGCATCGAGGAGCACCTGGAGCTTCCGCGCGAAGCCAGTCTTGAGAGTATTTCCGAGTATCTGCGCGACCTGCGCGAATGCCTGGACGAGTTGGCCGACCTGTTGCCGCTGCTGCGCAGCGTGCATGCCGCGGATGCGGGCAGCGCCTTTGTGATGCGCAATGTCGCTGCAGCGCCTGCAGGCATGGATGCAATCGTCGCGCACGCGGCCTGGCGGCGGCTGGAAGCCGACACACCGGCGCTGGCAGGGTTCGATGGGGCCATGCTGGCCCGCGCGGCGGCCACGGTGGCCCAGGGCCAGGCGCGCCTGCTGGCGCTGAATTCGCAGGTGATCCAGGCGACCCAGCACCAGCGCTTTGCCGAACACGTGCGGCAGTCGTCGCTGTCTGCCAGCCAGCTCGACCAGGACGGCAAGGCGTTCAAGAAGCTCTATGCCACCGGCCGCCGCGAGCTGGAGCATGAATTTGCCAAGAGCATGCGTCACCGCTCCATCCGTGACCTGTCCGATGACGAGACCGGCATGGTGATCAACGACCTCAAGCCGATCTGGCTGATGAGCCCACTGTCGGTCTCGGACACGCTTCCGCTGTCGCCGGACCTGTTCGACGTGGTGATTTTCGACGAGGCCAGCCAGATCCCCACCGAGGAAGCCGTCCCGGCGCTGAGTCGCGCGCGCCAGATCGTGGTGGTCGGCGACGAGATGCAGTTGCCGCCGACCAGCTTCTTCTCGAGCGCCGGCGATGGCACCGACGCATTGGTGGTCGAAGACGACGGCGAGCGCATCGCCATCAATCTCGATGCCGACAGCCTGCTCAATCAGGCCGCCCGCAATCTGCCGGCTACCCTGCTGGCGTGGCATTACCGCAGTCGCCACGAGGCGTTGATCAGTTTTTCCAACGCGGCGTTCTACGACGGCCGGCTGGTGACCATTCCGGACCGACGGATCGAACCTGCCGACGAACAACCGGCCACGCTGCGCTCGGATCGGCCCGATGCCGGCATTGCCGGTGCCGATGCAGTGCTGGCGCGTGCGGTGAGCTTCCATCGCCTGGACGATGGCGTGTACATCGGCCGGCGCAACGCGGCCGAGGCGCGCTACATCGCCCTGACGGTCCGCGAGCTACTGCGCCGGGAGACCGGCCTGAGCATGGGTATCGTCGCCTTCTCCGAGGCGCAGCAGGGCGAGATCGAAAGCGCACTGGAGATCCTGGCCGCCGAGGATGCGGACTTTGCGCTGCGCCTGGACCGCGAGTACGTGCGCGAGGACGATGATCAGTTCAACGGACTGTTCGTCAAGAACCTGGAGAACGTGCAGGGCGACGAGCGCGACGTGATCCTGCTCAGCATCTGCTACGCGCCTGGGCCGGACGGCCGCATGCTGATGAACTTCGGCCCGATCAACCAGCGCGGCGGCGAGAAGCGGTTGAACGTGATCTTCAGCCGCGCACGTCATCGCATGGCAGTGGTGTCCAGCATCCAGGCCGAAGCGATCACCAACGTGCACAACGACGGCGCCGCCGCGCTGCAGGCGTTCTTGCGCTTTGCCCAGGCCAGCGCCATCGGCGATCATGGCCGCGCCCAGCACGTCCTGGGCACACTCAATGCCGGTGCGCGCGAGGCCTTCGTGCGGCCGGCCAGCGCCGATGCGGTACGCAGCGCGCTCGCCCGTGCATTGCGCGAGCGTGGCCACCTGGTGCACGAGTGCGTCGGGCGCTCCCAGTTCCGCTGCGACCTGGCCATCGTCGACCGCAGCACCGGCGACTACCGGCTGGCGATCCTGCTCGACGCACCCGACCAGGCCGTCGCCGACACGCGCGAGCGTTACGTGTTTCGCCCCGGCGTGCTGCGGCGCTTTGGCTGGAACGTCATCGATGTCCCCGGACGTGATTGGTTGCGCGCACCCGATGGCGTGCTGGTACGGATCGAAACGGCGCTGGCTGGCGAGAACATCGAGGAAGACGCCGAGCTGGATCTGGCCCTGGATGACATGCTGCAGGCATCGCTGCCGATCGCCCCGACCGACAGCGCGGCGCTCCTGCCGACGCCGACGCAACCGGCGACGTCGGCGCCATCGCAGCCCCCGATGGCCGATGCGCTGCGCAGCCTGCGTTTCGAGCAAGGCAGCTCTCGCAAGTTCTGGCGCGTGGCGCGTAACGGTACGGAGCTGAGCGTGTCCTTCGGCCGGATCGGCACCACCGGCCAGACGACACTCAAAGCCTTCGATACCGTCGAACGCGCGACCCGCGAGATGGACAAACTGACGGCTGAAAAGCTGCGTAAGGGCTATGTGGAGGATGCAGATCCGGCAGTGCCTTGATGGCCAGCAGGGAGACGCCGACGCTGGCACTAGGCGAATGCTGAGGGCAGTACCGAAACACGTGGACGTTGCTGGCCGCATGCGGCAGCCACGGGCACGCATCCGCCCGCACTTGCCCGAAGCGCTGCAAATTCGTCCCACCATGCTGCCGATTTGTATCGAGGATGCTCGTCTGCCCTGGGGCAGCTTCCGGACACCGCGCGTAACGATTGCCGTTGTTCAATGCCGCACACCAGGCCGCTGGAGCCGTGTTGAAACCGGCGCGCTAGGTCTGCAGGTGCCTGCGTTTGAGCAGATGCTGCCTGGCCAACCGGATGATGCGCACGCCCACGTAGGCCCATTGCAATGCGCCGGGCAACGGCACGGCCTGGCGATCCATGTCGGTCGGAGCGAGCAGGATGGGTAGCAGTTGCACACGGCCGCGCCAGGTCGATTGCAGCGATAGCAAGTGTCTGACGTAAGCAAACAATCCCAGCCGTACCGCCAGATCCGCACCGCGGTCGGATCCGAGCGCATCCATGCACGGCAGCAGCGCGGCGGCGGCCGGCCGGGCCTTTTGCAGCAACGCAGGCTGCCGCTGTAGCGCGGCCGGTAGAGCGACACCCAGGCTCGCTTCTGCCAGCAACGCACTCAGCGCCAGCTGTCGTTCCACGCCAAGCCGACGTGCCAACGCGAGGACCGCATCCCAGTCCACTTGCGCGCTGCGCAGCGCCTGCGCCATGTCCACCAGCCAGAATGCGCGGTGCCAGTGGTGCTTGGTGCCGTGGAAGGCGGCATAGACCACGGCCGCTGTCGGCGACAGCGTGGGTACCTGCATCCCGGCCACCACGACAGTGCTGAGATGATCGCGCCAGACCTGTTGACTGAGCGGAAACTGGCGCTCGTGGTTAGCCAGCCGCAGATGCAGTTCCAGCACCACGCCGGTCGCATGGTGCTGCAATGGCAAGGCATGGTTGTGGCGGCAGTACTCCACCGGATCGAGCGCGGCCTCCGGTTGCAGTGCGTAGCCCAGGACGCTCAGCGCAGAGAGCGCATCTTGGGTGGCATGCGGCTCGATCAGCAGATCGATATCGCATGCCTCGCGGCGGTGCAGTTGACCGAAGTGCGCCGCATATCCCAGACCCTTGAGCAGGCAGCAGCGGATGCCCGCCTGCTGCAGCGCCGCGACCATCTCACGGATGGCAGCAGTCTGTTGCAGCGACTGCAGCAGCATGCGCTGCTGCCGCCGCCGCAACCGGTCGCGCACTGCAACAGAAACATTCGACGTCAGGGTGTCGGCAGCAGGCAAGGCCAACGCCATTCGGTGCTGTGCAAGCGCGCGTTCGAACGCGACCGCATCGGACGGTGCGGCCGGCAGTGGCCGTCCTGCAGCCGCACCCTCGTGGTGTCGCCACAGCGAAAGCACGTAGCCGAATGCGGGGGACCACGCCGCACAAGCGCTCTCGACCGTCACGGCGCAGTGCGCCTCAACGTGCGGCCGCATGAGAATCGCAAGTGGTGAACGTGCTCACCTTAGCGCGTCTGCGGCATGTGCTACGTTCGCTGTCAGGGGTCATTTCTGCATCTGCAGATTGCGGGGAAACTGAGTCAAGTCCTGATCCGTCCACATCGTCGTGTGCCTGACAAGCGGCTTTTTCGGCGTGCCGCCAGAGACGTCCTGTGGCGCACGTCTGCACATTAATAGCATAGCGTTCGCGGCGCCGGCCGTTGCGCAGGCGCCCCCATCCGCAGTGTCACGCATCTCGTATGCGTGACGTGCGTCGTCGTGGTTTTCACATCAAAGGAGTGCACGGATGACAGATGCATATGTTGGCGAAATTCGCTTGTTTCCGTTTGATTGGACCCCGCGGGGATGGCTACCTTGCGACGGCCGTTCTCTGCCGATCCAGAGCAACCAGGCGCTGGCGTCGCTGCTCGGTGCCCAGTACGGCGGCGACGGCAGGACCAACTTCAATCTGCCGGACCTGCGCGGCCGCGTCCCGGTCAGCCAGGGCATTAATCCATCGACCACGCCGACAGTGACCTATGCCGTCGGCAATTACGGCGGCCTGGAAGGTGTGGCACTGACCGCCGCGCAGATTCCTCCGCATACCCATAGCGTGAATGCGGTCAATGCACCAGCGACCACTGCCGCGGTCGTGACTGCCTCCAACTTACTGCTCGCCCAGACCCCCGCACCGCACACCCTGTATGCGCAAAGCGGATCACTGGTGGGGCTGGCCGCCGATTCGGTAAGCCAAGAGGGTGCAGGCGCCGCGCACAACAACATGCAGCCGTCGCTGGTGCTGAATTTCTGCATCTGCACGATGGGCCTCTATCCGCAGCACCCCTGACGCGGCGACAAAAGGAACAACATCATGGACGCTTATACCGGTCAGATCATTGTGTTCGCCGGCAACTACCAGCCCGAGAATTGGGCATTTTGCGACGGACGCCAGTTATTGATCAACGATTACCAGGCGCTCTACGCGCTGATCGGCACTACGTATGGCGGCGATGCCAGAACCACGTTCAATCTGCCTGATTTGCGCGGCCGGCTGGCGGTCGGCCAGGGTCAGGGCGTGGCGCGTGCACCGGCACCGCAATTGACCGCACGGGTGCTGGCACAGCAGTTGGGCACCGAGACGGTGTCCTTGCAACTGCCGGAAATGCCCGCGCACCGGCATACCTTGCAGGCACTCAACACACCAGCCACCGCATTGACGCCGGCCAACCAGTTGCCCGCCATTGCGCAGAACGGCGACGCGTCGTATTTCACGCCGCCCAGCGGAAGCGCGCCCGCGGTCAACACCTTGGCGACCAACGCGGTGGGCCCCAGCGGCGCCGGTCAGGCGCATGACAACCGCATGGCGACACAGACGCTGAACTACCTGATCTGCCTGAACGGGTTGTTCCCGGATCGGCCGTGATCGGCCATCGCAAAGGAGTTCGACATGTCCAACAGTTTCATTGGTGAAATCCGCGCGTTTCCCTACAATTTCGCGCCGGAAGGCTGGCTCGATTGCATGGGGCAGACGGTCAGCGTACAGCAATACCAGGCGCTGTTCGGGGTCATCGGCTTCGCCTACGGCGGCGACAACCGCACAACGTTCGGCTTGCCCGATCTGCGTGGTCGGGCCGTGCTGGGTCAGGGTCAGGGGCCGGGCTTGAGCAACTATACGATCGGCCAGTTGCAGGGCGCAGACAGCGTCGCGCTGACCTCGGTATCGCAACTGCCGGCGCACACCCACACCATCACCAGCAAGTTCATGCCGCCTGGCACTGCCCCGGGTGCATCGACCAGTACACCGGGTGCCAACGCCTACCTGTCGCGATTGCTCAACCCGACCCCTTCGCCACCTGTCACCACTGCCGCGTTCGCGCCGAACTCGACCACGCCGCTCACGCAATTGGCGCCGAACGCGCTAGCGCCGTTTCCACCCACCGCGGCCCCGGCACAGGCCCACGAGAATCGCCAGCCGTTCGCGACGTTTCGCTACTGCATCTGCGCCACCGATGGCGTCTTCCCGCCCCGACCATGATGCCGCCGCAGTTCGCCTGCCCTACGCCATTGCTGGCACGGGGTATGACGGTGCGACCGGAGTGCGCGATGGACCTGCCGGCGCTGCGTACGCTGTTCAGTACGCAGCGCCGGGCGGAATTCGCGATGCTGCCGTGGGACGATGCGGCGAAACAGGCCTTGCTCGACCAGCAGTTCGACGCGCAGCAGCGCCACTACATCAGTGCTTACGCGCATCGACAGTTCCTGGTGCTGCTGGACAGGGAGCGGCTGGCAGGCCGGCTCTATCTGGGCGACAGCGCGGCCGGGGATCTCTGCGTGCTGGACATCCTGTTGTCACCGGACCATCGCAACCGTGGCGTCGGTACGGCGCTGCTGGCGGCGGTCCAGGATCAGGCCGCGACAGCAGGCCGGCGCGTGTTGCTGGAAGTCGACAAAGGCAATCCGGCGGCCGAGCTTTACCGCAGGCTGGGCTTCACGGCAGTGGGCGACACCGATACCAGCTGGCGCATGGCGTGGTCCGCGGCAGCGACACAGGGCTAGCTAGTGGTAGCCCAGCCAGGCCATTACCACACCATGGTCTGCGCGCAAGCGCGTGACCTGTGCGGCATCCAGGGCGGCATGCCAGGCACCGGCCTGGCCTTGGCGAAAGAACCGCTGCTGGCCGCGGCGACGCTCGCTGAAGCCATCGCGTTCTTCAGCGTCGCGTAGCGCGTCGAAACGGCACGCGGCGACAGCACGTGCGATCCGTGCCGGGGCGGTGGGCAGGCCGAGGAATGCGGCCAGCCGCGCCGCTTCGCGCAATGGATGTGCCAGCAAGGTTTCATAGCGCAGCAGCAGATGGGGCCCCGGTGCTTCCTGCAACCACGACACCACGTGACTGGACCAGGCGCTATAGCGCTGCGGGGTCTGTGGCTGATAGCCGGTCGAGCCCCGGCTCATGAACAGGTCCGCATCGCCCATCTGCGCGATCGCGGTGTCCACGTCGACGCGCATGTGATCGGCCCACGACGGCGCGACGTCGCGCGGATCGCGCACGATATACACCGTCCCCAGGGTCGCCGCTGCCGGGAACAGCCGCGCGTCGTAACGATCGTGCACCTTGAGCAAGGTGCTGCCCTGCGCTGCGCAACATCGGTAGGCGCTGGCACGCAGGTGCTCCAGTTCTGCCGGAAGCAGATCGCCGTTATCCACCTCGACGTAGCGTTCGAGCCAAGTGCGCGAGGCGGCGTTGGGCATCGCCTGCCCGAGGTTGGCGAGATCGACACATGACGCGCCGCTCTGCAAGCTGGAGATCAGGCAACGCACCCAGGTGTTGCCCGATTTGGGATAGGACGCGAGCCAGACGATCCCCCGCCGATTCATACCAGGCCGCTTTCGATGAGTTCGGCGGTGGCGGCCAGCGCATCGAAACGGCGCGGCCGCCGTAGGCGCCAGGTCGGCACCTGGCGGGCGATCGCCGCCGCCTGCGCGAATGTGGTTGCACGCAGCCCCATGCGCGCGGCGGCCTGCGGTCGTGCCAGATTGGCGTGCAGCAGAGGCAGCGCGGCGGCGGGACTGCATCGTTGCAACTGCGGATCCGGCGCATCCTGCAGCAGCAGGATGGCGTCCAACCGTGCAGGCGTGGCATCGAACCCCGCCTGCGGGCGCAGATCGAACTTATCCATGCCCAGACGCACCCGCGACAAGCCGTCGCTGGGGATATGCAGAGCATGCAGCGCGTCGTGCCACAGTTTCAGCCGCGGGAAAGCCGGCAGCACCTCGATGCTGCGCTCGTCGCAACGGAGGACGGTCAGATCGTCGCTGAGTAGACCATGGCCGCGCTTGAGCAAGGCCGCAGATAGCGTGGATTTGCCGGCACCACTATGGCCGGCGATGGCCACGGTCTTCCCGCCGACGCGCACGCACGCCGCATGCAGCGGAAACAGTCCGCGTTGCAGGGACAGATAGCCCAGCGCCGATCCCAGCAAGAACAGCCGCCACCCCTCATCGCGCGGGTTCAAACGTTGCACACGGATCGATCGGCCTGCCTGCACGTGGAGGCGGACCAGCTCGGGAATCTGCAGCAGCACCGAACCGTCGCGACCGACCTCGAACCACGACCCGGGCGGCTGGGCCGGATCGAGTCGCTCAGGCACCGGCGCCTCCTCGATGGTCACATCCACGCCATCTCCGTCGTCCGCCAGATTGGTTTCCGACCAGGGCGCGAGCTCGGGAAGTGCCAACGTGCTGCGGACCCGCCAGCCACACAGCAAATAGTCGTGCTGGATCTGCCCGGAGGCAGACACCGCTGCGCAGGAGTGGCCCTGGATCAAGTGCGGATCTCGACCGCACCGGCGCCGTGCAACGTTTCCAGCAGCGCGATGACGTCTGCTTCGATGATGGATCTGGCCGTGGCGTATTCCGCGCTGAGCCGATCGCACAGATCGCCGAGGGTGCTTGGCGAGGCAATCTGCGTCCAGACATCCTTGCCAACCGGATCCAGCGACAAGTACAGGCCGCGCTCGGTACTCATGATCACCAGTTCTTCGCCCATTTCGGCGGCAAGACACCCCGGGGCTTGTGCGATCAGAGTCGTCGGAGCGATGCGCATGACAGGGCCGATAGCGTGGGAAACCAAACCTTACCTGGGAAGCGCGGTGACTGGAAAGACGGCGCGGCTTCGACGGACACTCAATCGCGGGGAACCGCACGGCGGCGGAACACGGCCTGGTCGTCAGACTGTACCGGCAGGCGTCGGTTGTCGGGGCCGAACAGCGGCGTGTCCGCGCGCGCCGGTGTCGGCATGCTCAGTACCGGTTCGAACCAACGCGCCGCCTGGGTATCGCGTAGACGGAAATTGGCGTGGCGCAACACCAGCAACCCGCCCGGACGCAGACAACGGGCGAAGTCCTGCAGCTGCGCCTCGACGTCCCGGAACCGGATCAGGTGATCGCACCGCGCGCCGCGGTGCCGCGCAAGGTCGCCGCGGCGCAGAACCGCAAGACAAAAGATGGCGTCATAGCCCGCCTCGCCCTCTCCCGCCGTATTGCCGGCCACGGCGAACCGCAGGCCGGCATCCGGGTGCGTCCCAAGCCACTGTCGGCACAGCGCGATATGGCCGGGGTGGATATCCAGCCCGGTGATCTCGGCATCCGGGAAGTAATGGCGCAGGCTGATCACTTCTTCACCCGTCGAGCAGCCGAAGGACAACAACCGCGGTGCGCTCGTTCCGGCGAGCGCGCCCTGCACGTAGCTAAACAGGGCCGGATAGCGATCCAACGACGTGGTGCCATAGTCCTGGAATAGGGGCGCCTGCGCCGTGAGCTGCAGCCGGGCGTACCCCCTGCCTTCGCGGTTGCGCGCCGCTCGATACAGCAATCGCAGGCCGGTCCGGCTCAGCAGACGATGCCAGGGCATCCGTGGCGGGCTCATGCAGGCACTCCAGGGCAAATCCGGCGTTGATCGTGTCTGCAGCGCCGCGCAGAGAAAACGCAGCCGTCGGCGGCGTGCTGGACTTGGTGACAGGTGACCGTGACGTGCATGGTCATGCAGCTTATGATACGAAGCATGCATCCCCGCAGCAGCCGCTGCGGCTCTCTGCGCGAGGACATCGTATGAACGCCAACGAATCGGCAGTTTCCGACCGGCTCACCCCGCAGCCAGGCCACAAGGTGTGGTCCACGCCGGTGGTCTCGTTCCTCTCCATCGACGAGACCGCCAACAACGCAACCACCGGCAACGATGGCCTAGGTCCGACCACCGGCTCTTGAGACCATCTGGCCCGACACCATGCGGGCCGATCGGGAGATCGATGAGCGATTTTGCCGGTATCTGGCACCTGGATGGCCGCCCGGTCGAACCGGACGTGATCCAGCGACTGGGGAATGCGCTGGAAGCACGTGGCATTGGCCCTGCGAGAATCTGGAACGCGGGCGAGTTTGCAGTGGTGCATCGCCAGCATGTCTTCACTCCCGAAGACGATGATGAAAGGTTGCCTCGTATCGGCGCATCCGGGGCGTTACTGGTCGCCGACAGTTCGCTAGTAGCGCGTAGCGAGCTCGTGCATGCGCTGGGCTGGTCGACCTTGCCCGCGCAGCCGGACGGCGAGTTGTTGCTCGAGGCTTTGCAACGCTGGGATACGGCCGCGTTACCGCGGCTGCACGGCAGCTACGCCCTGGCACTGTATCGACCGGACCAACGTCGGCTGTTGCTGGCGCGCGATCCGGTCGGCCAGCGGTCGCTGTTCGTACACCGTGGAACACGCCTGATCGCCTTCTCGACCCGATTGCCGGCCTTGCTGACGCTGCCCGGTGTTCCCAGGGATCTGGACGAGCAGAGTTTGGCCGACCAGCTCGTGATGGACCGCAGCCGGCCGCAGCGCACGGTCTACCGCGCGATCGGCCGGGTGCCTGCCGGGCATGCCATGCAACTGACACCGGAGGCGACCTGCACCGAGCGCTGGTGGTTTCTGCCTGAGGCAGGCTCGCTGCAGTTGGGCAGCGATGCCGATGTGGAGGCCGCCGCAGCCGACGTGCTTGATCGCGCGGTCGCCGATGCCTTGCGCGCCAGCAAGCCGGCAGCGGCCTGCCTAACCGGCGGACTCGACAGCGGTTCGGTCGTGCTCTCGGCCGCGCGACAATCGGCGCCGGTCCCATTGCTCACCCTCACGCGGGTGCCGCAAGCAACCACGGCGGCAGCGAACGCCACCCACTATTACGACGAATCTCCGCGCGCCCGTCTTCTGGCCGCCAGCCATCCGGGGATCGATTGGCACATGGTCGGCGACGATGACGGCGACTGGGGTGAGTACGACGCCGAACGCTGGTGGCAGGTCAATGGTCAACCGATGCGCTCGCCCTTGAACATGGCCTGGTTCTTTCCGCTGGACCGATTCCTGCACGCGCGCGGCGGAAATGTGTTGATCGGAGGCGAGATGGGGAACGCCTTCTTCAGTTACGACGGTCTGGTGCGTCTGCCGGAACTGCTATGCGCTCGCCAATGGCGCACGCTGCTGACGCAGACGCGCGCGCTTGCCCGCAATCAGGGGTTGAGTTCGCGTAAAGCGCTACAGCGGTTTGTCTTGCGCCCCTTTGCACCGATTGCGGCGCTGCGGTATTGGCACGGCTTGCCGGCCGCGCCCTGGATGCAATACGCGGCGTTGCATCCGGATTTGGCACGCAAGCTTCGCATGCACCGTCAGCTGGACCGGGATCGCTACCGGATCCGACTCGGCGGACGCCATCGCTCTGCGCATGCCCTGCGCGAATGGTTGCTCGGCCATGCAGCGGCGATGGATGGTTGGGGCACACTGCGGGCGATCTCCGGCGTTGATTTCCGCATGCCGCTCGCCGACCGGCGCGTCATCGAGTTCTTCGGCAGCCTGCCGCTGGACCAGTTCCTGCGCGATGGTGTCACCCGCTCGTTGCCGCGACGCTTGCTGGCCGCACGTGGCGCTCCGCCGGAAATCTTCGCCAACCGGCAAGTCGGCGTGCAGCATGGCGACTGGTTCGCGCATCTCACCGCACAGCGCGCGGCCATGCAGGCGCAACTCCATGCACTACGCGATTCGGCGCTGGCACGCCGCGTGCTCGACCTGCCACGCCTGCAGGCGTTGATGGACGACTGGCCGCGCGATGCGCAGGCGGCCGAATCCAGACGCGAAACCTATCTGCAGATGCTGGTGTTCGGCTTGCAGACCGGCGGATTTCTTGCCTGGCACGAACGCGGCGGCAGCTGATCGCAGTCGTCGGACGATCGCTTGGTCATGCGCTCGGTTTGCCGTAGCCGCACCACCTCCGATCATGTCCACGCCAGCACGCCAGCGCGCGCGTTTGCTAGGCTAGCAGCCACCGGCCACGGCAAGCCGTTCCGGGTTTGCGTGCCGGCATGGGCTTGATCGCGCAGGCCGCCCCTCCTCCGACAGCGTGTCTCTGCCATGCTCCTTCTGCGGTGGGTCCTGCACGTGCGACAGCGGACAACCTCATGTTCCAGCGCCAGTACGCGGTGCAACCGCCAGGCATTACCGCAGCGGCCCGCCAGCTGTGGAGAGGACGGCTGGCGGTGAGTGTTTCCCGTGCTGTTGCCGGCGTGCGCCACAGGCTGCTTGCGTTCGCCCGCCTGCCTCGTTTCGAGCGCCTGCTGCTGGTGCCGACCTGGCTGCTGCTGGGCGCGGCACGTGGCGCCGTGCGGTGGATCGGCTTCCGCCACCTGGCCCGCTGGGTGGGCCACCAGATGGCGGTACCGCCGGCCCTGCCGCGCCTGGACGAGCGCGCGCAACGTCGCGCCCTGCAGATCGGCCGGACGGTGAGACTGGCTGCTCGCCATACGCCCTGGCGATCCAACTGCCTGGCGCAGGCGCTGGCTTCGCATTGCCTGCTGAACGTGTTCCGGGTCGCTCATGTGCTCTGCCTGGGAGTCGCGCGCTGTGCAGACGGGACGGCGCTGCAAGCGCATGCCTGGGTCGTCGCCGGCAGCCAGCACGTGACCGGCGGGCACGGCACCGACCGCTTCGCCCGCGTAGGTTGCTTCGTGCCATATGCATGGCGGTCCCAATGACGGTCTTCCGCTTCCTCGCCGGCGTATTGCGTCTGGCACCGCGCGACCAGCGCATCGGGCTGTTGATGCTGATGGTGCTGGCCGCTGCGACGGAGGGCATCGGTGTGCTGTTGCTGGTGCCCTTGCTGAGTTCACTGCAGGGCGACGCCGCCGCCACGGGAGTGGCGCACCAGCTGTTGCGCCTGCTCGCGGCGCTTGGTGTCCGGGCAAGCTCGCCGATTCCGTTGCTGCTTCTGTTCTGTCTGGCACTGTTGCTGCGCAGCGCGATCCAGTTCGGCCGCGAACAGCTCGCGGCACGGCTGCAGCAAGACGTCGGCGAGCGGCTGCGCATCAGCAGTTTCGCTGCCCTGCTCGGTGCGCAATGGCGTTGGTTGGCGGGTCAGCGCACTGGGGACCACGCCAGTCTCATCCTGAGTGATGTGGGGCGCGCCGAAGTCGGGCTGGGACACGGTCTTGCGATGGTCTCCACGGCGATCACCGCCGCGCTCTATCTGCTGGCCGCCTTCGCGCTGTCCTGGGTGCTGGCGCTGGTCGCCACGCTGAGCGGGATTGCGTTGCTGTTGTTGGTAGGCAGCCAGCGTCGCGAGGTGGCGCTGCTTGGACGCCAGTTGACGCAGGCACACCAGGGCTTGCACGCGGGCCTGCACGACCGTCTGTCCGGTCTGCGCCTGGCCAAGATCCTGGGTGCCGAAACAACATATCTGGCGGCATTCGAACGCACGGCCCGGACCATGCGCGACCAGCAGCTGCGGTTTGCACGGGGTTTGAGCGTGTCCAAAGCCTGGCTACAGAGCGCCGGTGCGATCGTGCTGGCGTTTTTTACCTACCTCGGCCTGCAGTTCCTGCACATGGCGATGGCCGAGCTGCTCGTCCTGGTGGCGATCTTCGCTCGCCTGGTCCCGCTGTTGACGATAGTGCAGCAACAACGCCAGTACTGCCTGCATGCGGCGGCGGCGTTCGCCGAAATCGAACGCCGGCTACGGGAAAGCAGGGAGTGGGCCGAGCCGTCGCTGCCTGACGTCGCGCCACCGATCCACCTGACCACGTCGCTCGCGCTGTCCGCGGTACGGGTCCAGTACGCGGGGCGCAGCACGCCCGCGCTGCATGATCTTTCGCTGCGGCTGCCGGCGCGAACCACCACCGCCGTGGTCGGCGCCTCCGGTGCCGGCAAGAGCACGCTGGCCGACGTCCTGAGCGGCTTGCTGAGCCCGGATGGGGGCACGCTGGAGATCGATGGTGTGGTGCTGGATGCGGCCGCCCGGCGCAGTTGGCGCCGCTCGGTGGCCTACGTGTCGCAGGACGCGTTCCTGCTCAACGACAGCGTGCGCAACAACCTGTTGATGGTTTGCCCGCATGCCAGTGAGGCGGCCTTATACGCGGCCTTGGAGCAGGCCGCCGCCCAGTTTGTACATGCGCTGCCGCAGGGCTGGGACACCCCGGTCGGCGATGGCGGCATGCCGTTGTCCGGGGGCGAACGCCAGCGGCTGGCTCTGGCCAGGGCGCTGTTGCAACGTCCGGCGTTGTTGATCCTGGACGAAGCCACCAGCGCGCTGGACCACGAGAACGAGACACGCATCCGCAGCGCCATCCAGCGCCTGCATGGGGACGTGACCGTGCTGCTCATCGGCCATCGGCTGGCGTTGCTGGAACAGGCCGATACCGTGCTGGTCCTGGACCAGGGGCGGCTGGTGGCGCAGGGCCCATGGCAGATGGTGGCGCCGGTCTGGATCGGCGCACGGTGAAACCGCGTCTGCCGCCTGCCTGGCGCAGCCTGGTGCGTGGATTGTCGGCGCAGTGGGTGTCGATCCTGTTCACCGCCGCCGTCTCGCTGGCGCTGTCGGTGTGGCTGGCGCGTGGCATGGGTCCCGCCGGCTTCGGCCGCTACGCCTACCTGCTCAATCTGGCGACCTTGCTGGCGCTGCTGCAGGATGCCGGCATGCGTACCCTGGTGCTGCGCGAAGGGGTTGCGGCCGGCATCCCTGCGCCGATGGCGCGCGCGCTGCCTGGGCTGGCACGCGGGCACTTGCTGTGGTCCACGCTGTTGCTGGCCGCCGCCAGCCTGGCAGCGCGCCACGCCGGCGGCGATCCCGCACTGGTCTGGGCGGTGCTGTGCTTCGGTGCGGTGACGCTGACCCAGTTGGTCTCCGCCCAGCTGAAGGCGGCGGGCCGCTGGCAACGCGACGCCAGCTGGCTGGCGGGTGCGCGTGCGCTCAGCGCGGTGCTGGTGGTGATGGCGGTCCTGTTGCTTGGTCACGACCCCGGCGTGGTCTTCGCTGCCTGGGGATGCGGTCTGGTGCTGGCCTATCTCTTGTTGGGGCGGGGCCTGCGGGATCGACCGCAATGGCGGCCGCAGCCGCTGGCGTACCGCGCGGCGGCCGGCTTCTTCTGGATCGATACGGCCACCGGCCTGTACCGTCGCAGCGACGTGGTGATCCTGCAGCACATGGTGCCTGCGGCGGAGCTTGGGCAGTACGCCGCGGCGTACCGCGTGTTCGATGGCGTGCTGTTACTGGCGATGCCGGTTGCCTTGTTGCTGTTCCGCCAGCTGCGGCTTGAACGCACGCAGGCCACGCGTGCGCGCCGTCTGGAGGATCGCGCGCTGTGGCTGGCCGGTGCGGCAGGGCTGGCGCTGGCAGCGGCCGGTGCCTGGCTCGGTACCTGGTTGATGGAGTTGTTGTACGGAGCGGCGTATCGCGTGGTGGCCGGGCAATTGCTCGGCTGGCTGTTTGCTGCGTTCGTGTTCGTCCTGCCGAACTATGTGCTGACCCAGGCCGCCATCGCCAGCGACCGGCAGCGTTGGTACGTGCTCGGCGCCGGTCTGGCGGCGGTGGTCAACATCGCACTGAACCTGCTGCTTACCCGTCAGTACGGTGTGCACGGGGCAGCCATCGCCGTGATCGCCACCGAAGCGACGCTGACCGCCACGTTATGGTGCGGGTTGCGCGTTGCAGGGCGCGGCCGCGCCCACGCGTAGGTGCGTTGCCGCCGTTGCAATCGCTGTGGCACAGTGCTGCCGGTGCGGCGTGGCGCTCCCATGTCTCCTTGAACAACAGCGAAGACCCAATGCCGGGAATAGATGAGATCCCTGAACGCCGCGATGAGGTCTCCCTGGGCGATCTGCTGCTGGAGGTACTGCGCTTCTACCGAGAGTTTGGCCGCCTGCTGATCCCGGTGGCATTGCTGTTCGGCCTGTTGGCCGGCGCGCTTGTCGCCATGCGGCCCTTGCATGCGCTCACCGCGTTGCTGGAAACGCCGCAGATGACGCTGGAGCAATGGCGCAAGCTGCAGCCCATGCTCGCCGACCGCCAGCTGGTAGCGGCGTCTCTCGCGGGCATGACCGATCTACCGGCCGAGCAGCGCGAACGTCTGCAACGCGCGTTCGTGCGCAGGACTTACTGGGATACGCGCGTGACCTACCGCAGTGCGGTCGAACGCGACGACATCCGCCAACAGGTCAACATCGATGCCAAGAGCGTCGGCGCGCTGGGCTTGGAGGTGTCGCTGTACGCACGCGACGATGCAGCCGCGAACCAGCAGCTGGACGCCATTGCGCAGCATGTGCGCCAGGTCGTGTTGTGGGTCGGGCTACGCGATTATCTGGACAGCCTGCGTCAGCAGGCGCTCGAACAACGCCCGCAACTGCAGATCGACCAGATCCAGCAGCGCTTCGCGATCGAACAGAACGAGCGACAGGCGGCCGACATGCAGCAGTTGCTGGAGCGTTATCCGGAACTGCGGCGCAACGAAGTGAACACGGTCGTGTCGGTCGGCGATGGCGGCGGACGCTACCTTTCGCCGCTGGCGCAGATCGTCGCATTGCAGTCCACCATCGCCGAGACGCGTACCAAGTTGCGTCAGGTAGAGCGCGAACTGGAACAGCTGGATGGCAAGCAGCGCTTCCTGACGCGGGTGGACCAGCGCGCGCAGGCGCTGCATCTGGGCCGCGCACTGGCAGATTGGGTACAGAGCTGCCGAGCGGCCGTGTTCGGGACCGACACTCCGTCCGGCTCGTCGCTGTCGCAGGTCGCCAGCGAAATCGACCTGGCGCTGTCGCAACAGCGCTGGCGCGCGCAACTGGTGCGCTACCGCGCCATCCCCGCGTTGTCGCCGGCGCCGATACCTTCCCGCCAGCCGGTGCTGGTCGGGCTGGCGGTGTTCCTGGGAGTGCTGGTGCTCTCATCCATGGCGCTGTCGGTCTACGTGATTGCGCGTCGCCACGGCGACCGTCACGCGCCATGGTCAGCGCATGACGATCCGTTATTCGCCTGGTTGCCGCAACGCGCGCGGCGCAGCTTGCTCGGGCGTGCAGGTGCACGCACGCAGGGGCCTGGATGAAGCGGGTGCTGGTCACCGGCGCAGCCGGGATGATCGGGCGACGCGTGGCGGGCGCGTTGCTGCAGCGTGGCGATGCGGTGGCGGGGTTGGACGATCTGTCCAGCGGCATGCCGTTTCCGGAAGACCTGCATGCGGCAATCGTCGCCGACGTGAGCCAACGCGAGACGGTCGCTGCCGCACTGCGTGAGTTCCGTGCCGATGCGCTGGTCCATCTGGCTGCCATGCATCACATCCCTACCTGCGAGACGCAACGCATGCGCTGCCTGCAGGCGAACGTCGTTGGCACCGAAAGCGTGCTGCACGCCGCCAGCGACGCGGCCGTGCGACACGTGGTGATCGCCTCCAGCGGTGCGGTCTACGCCTGGGGCGAGGGCGCGCTGGACGAACACGACAGCGCGACCGAAGCGCGCGACAACTACGCCCTGTCCAAGCTCTGCAACGAAACGCAATTGCGGCTGTGGTGCACTGCCGACACTGGCCGACGCGGGCGCGCCGCACGTCTGTTCAACACGATTGCCCACGACGATCCCAACGCGCATCTGATACCGGACGTGCTGGCGCAACTGGCCGCCGACCCGGCAGAAACGCCACGCCTGCAGCTGGGCAACCTGCAGCCGTGCCGGGACTACATCCATGCAGACGACGCCGCGGCAGGACTGATCGCGCTGCTTGACGACGCGCGGCCGGACCCGGCCTTCGATGTATTCAATCTATGTTCCGGGGTGGAGCATTCGGTCGCCGAACTGGTGGAGCAGATCGGTGCGCTGCTTGGGCGATCACCGCGCCTGGAGGTGGACCCACAACGTCAGCGGCGAATCGACCGTCTTCACCAGCTGGGCGATCCGGGCAAGGCGGCCCGCGTGCTGGGGTGGCGCGCACGCTGGAACCTGCGCCAGGCATTGCAGCGCGTGTTGGCGGCGACCGACGCGGCCGCCGGACAACACGTGTGAGCCTGCTCAACGCGGTCATGCTGTCTGCCGCCGATCTGCCCGCGATGCCTGTTGCGTACTTGATCAAAGACGAGGTTTGCAGAGGAACCGAGCCGCGCCGCGTCCGGCATCTGGCGCTGGCCAGACGCGATCCACCGTCTCCATGGTGAGCATAACGTTGACCATTGCGTTGCCGCACGCCCAGCCCGGATACTCCTATCGCATGGTTCCCCCGTTCCTGCGAAGGTGTCTGGCTTGTCTGTGACGACCATCGAACGCCTCAAGTTCGCCTACCATCGGTTGCGTGGGAGCGCGAACCTGCATCGCAACGATGCACTCGGCGCACTGTTTCGTGCATGGGCTTACGTGCATGCGACCCAGCTGGCAGGCGACTACTACGAATTTGGCGTGTATCGCGGTAACAGTCTCGCCCACGCGTGGTTGAGCTATCGCCATCATCGGCGCCATCTGGAGCACAGCGCGCGGCTGCCTTACCGCAGGCAGGGAACGGTGTCTGCGTTTCTGGCGCAGCGCCCACGCTTCTACGGCTTCGACACGTTTGCCGGGATGCCGGCAAATCTGGAAGGCGAAGACAGCCTGGCTGCCGGCAGCTTTGTTGCCACGCAGGCACAGGCGCAAGCGCGCTGTGCGGCGGTCGGTCTGAAGGCGCCGGATCTGCAACTGGTACCTGGATTGTTCGCCGACAATGCGCACGCCATCGGCCACACGCATGCGGCGATCGTGCATGTGGATTGCGATCTCTACAGCTCGGCACACGACGCCCTGACCCTGATCGCACCGCGTCTGGTGCAGGGCAGCGTCATGCTGTGCGACGACTACGATCTATTTCGCGCCGACCACCAACAGGGCGAGCGCCGGGCGCTGCAGGAGTGCGCCGCTCGCTTCGGCATCGCGTTCGAACCCTGGTTCGCCTATGGCGCCGCCTCGCGTGCCTTTCTGTGCCATGTCCCGACGCTTGCACCTGCCCCGCAGCCATGACCGCCGCGCAGCGCATGCGCGCGGGATTCGTTGCCGGCGCGACGCTGTACGCGCTGGGTCAGGGCTGCGCCCTGTTGTTCCAGTGGCTGTTGCTGCGCCGGTTCGGCCTGCAGAGCTACGGCGAGGTGGGACTGGCACACCTTGGCCTGCTCACCCTGCTGTTCCTGGCCGATCTGGGCTACGCCTCGCTGTTCCTGCGCGAGGACCCCGACGCCGCGGGCTGGAACGAACGCTGGC
The DNA here is from genome assembly GCF_040182365.1 of Xanthomonas sp. 10-10. Lineage (NCBI taxonomy): Bacteria > Pseudomonadati > Pseudomonadota > Gammaproteobacteria > Lysobacterales > Lysobacteraceae > Xanthomonas > Xanthomonas sp. 10-10. Next base: position 96,121 of record NZ_CP144460.1, on the reverse strand, counting down.
GCCAGGCACTCTGGCACCGCCTGCTCGCCACCGTGCTGCTGGACCTGCTGTGGATCGCCGGTGCCTGGTGGCGGAGCCGCGGACAGGGCGAGGGGTTTCACTATCTGCTGGCGGCGCTTCCGGCGACGGTGTTCGGGCTGGTGGGCTATTCGGCACCGCTGCTTGCACAAGGGCGGCGGCTGGCGGGATTCATGGTGCAGCAGGTGGCGATGCCGGCGACGATCCTCGTCTGGCTGGCGTTGCAACGGCTGCTAGGCTGGAACGGCGGTTTCGGCGCCGGAGTGGCGGTCAGCCTGGGGTATCTGCTGCAGGCCTTGGTCAACATTGCCGTGTTCGGTGCATCGCTGCCGTTGCTGTGGCCGCGCTGCGGTGGCGGTCGGCGCATGCTGCGCCCGGCGCTGCAGTTGTCGTTGCTGAGCATCGCCGGCACCTTGCACGATCGATTGACGCCGTTCCTGCTGGCGTCGGTCGCGCCGGCATTCCTGCCTGTGTATTTGTTTCTGAACTATCTGCTCAATGGGGCAAGCGGTGTGTTCAACCAGTTCAATCGCCTGTTGGTGGCCGAAGCGCGCGGCCCGGCCGGAGAGCGTTGGGCCGGCACGCTGGTTTCCTTGGTGCTTGGCGCAGCCGCCGTGGGTGCGTTGGTGCTGCTGTTGGCAGCCGCCGCCTGGGGCAGTGCCGAGCAACGCGCATGGCTGCCATGGGTCACCCCGGTACTGGCCGCAGGCGCGACCACATTGCTCGGCAGCGTGCTGTCGGCCCTGTTGATCGGACGCCATCGCGAGGCGACGCTGGTTCCGTTGTTGTTGGTTGGCGTGTGCTGCAGCGCGCTTGTGCAGATCGCGGCGGCAGCGGCGCATGCGCCGCAATGGCTGCTATGGCTGCGATTCCTGTGCGTGCTCGCCATCGCGGCGGCGAGCCTGCACCTGTGCGGATTACGTTTGAACGCCGGCGGCTATGCGGCGCTGCTGTCGGCAGTGCTGGCGGTCTCGCTCGGTGGCAGTCCGGTGGCCATGACACTGGCGGCGCTGCTGCTGGTGCCGGTGGCGTGGATGGTGTGGCGATGTCGCAGCCTGCTGCACACCACCTTGCCGGCGCGCGCGTAATGCCCGCTTGCACCTTGATTGAGATGTCCAGCCACCAGAATCGGAGGCCACCATGTGCGGCATAGTCGCGCTGCGTAGCTTCGTGGCGGAAACGCCGCTGCAGGCACGCGCCGAACGCGCGCTGGATGCCTTGTCCCGCCGCGGTCCGGACGCGCAGGGTCTGCTGTGCCTGGAGCAGCCGGTGCCCACTGCGTTGGGCCACCGTCGCCTGGCGATCCTGGACCTGACCGACGCCGCCACCCAGCCGATGCGCTGCACCGAGACCGGCAACACGGTGGTCTTCAATGGCGAGATCTACAACTTCCTCGAGTTGCGCCGCGAACTGGAGGCGTTGGGTCACCGATTCCGCACCGACAGCGACACCGAGGTGATCCTGCACGGCTGGCGCGCCTGGGGCGAGGACCTGTTTCCACGTTGCAACGGCATGTGGGCGCTGGTGCTGCTGGACCAGGCAAGCGGCGACCTGATCTATTGCCGCGACCGGATGGGTGTCAAACCCTTGTATCTGCACCACGACGGCCGGCAGTTGGTGCTGGCCAGCGAGATTCGCGCCATCGCTGCCTGCCTGGGGGGCTACCCGCCACCCAATCCCGCGGCGGTGTTCGATTTTCTGGTCACCGGCCTGTCCGACCACACCGGCGAGACCTTCTACGCGGGCATCCGCGCCGTCCCGCCCGGCTGGCTGTACCGGGTGTCGCCGGCTGGTCACAGCCGGCGCACGCCGTACCACCAGTGGCCACTGCCCGGTACAGTTGCACCGCTGGATGCCGCAGCCACCAGTGCGCTGCTCGAAGACGCCACCCGCCTGCGGCTGCGCTCGGATGCTCCCACCGTGTCGCTGCTGTCGGGCGGATTGGACAGCTCGATCCTGACCACTCTCAGCGTGCAGGCAGGTGCGCTGCCACGTACCTGTTTCGCCGGCGCCTTCACCTATGGCTACCACGACACCGAACAGGCCGGCTTCGACGAAACCGACGCGGCCGCTGCCTTGATGCGCAGCCTCGGGCAGAGCGAGCGTCACTTCCTTCATCGCGTCCACGCGATTCCCGACGAGGAGGAATTGCTGGCACTGGTGGAGGCACAGGAAGAGCCGTTCTGCACGCCGTCGATACTGGCGAGTTTCCGCATGTATCGCGCCATCCGCGCCGCCGGTTACAAGGTGGTGCTCAATGGCGAAGGCGCCGATGAGCTGTTCGGTGGATACGTGCGCCTTTACCTGGCCCTGAGCGCACGCAGTGCACTGCATCAGGCACGGCTGCCGACCGCCATCGGGCTGCTATCCACCGGTGCAGTGGACCCGCGCCTGCTGCTCAATCGTCTTGCATGGGATCTGCCGGTCGGCCCGCTGGGCGCACTGCTGCGCCGGCATCGGCCGAGCGTGGCCTGCATGTCCTCGGCGTTGTGGCACGACCAGGCGGCCCGGTTGCGACTGCTGCAGGTTGATCGGCGGGCGGACGTCCAGACGCGCCTGCGCAGCGACGTGCTGTCGACCAACCTGCCGATGGTGTTGCGCATGACCGACCGCAACAGCATGTCCGCCGGCGTGGAGGTGCGTGCGCCGTTCCTGGACTACCGCGTTGTCGAACGCGCGTTGTCGACGCCGGCGCAGCAGCGCATGGGCGACTACCATGGCAAGGCGATGCTGCGACACGCGTTCGCCGATCGCCTGCCGGCGCGCGTGACCACGCAGCGCAAGAGCACCGGCTTCGGGCATGCCGAGCAATTCCTGGTCGACCGCATGCCGTTGCAGCAGGCACTGGCAACGCTGCCGGCAGGGGTGAACGCGCTGCTGGATGTGGCGCGGCTCCGCAGGGAGCTTGCCAGCGGCCGGTCCCACAGCACGCTGTGGTTCGCAGTCTCGGTCGCACTGTGGTATCGGAGCGTGTATGCGTAGCGCGCTGGCGACATCGCAGGAACCCTGGACGCCCGATCATGGGCATTGCCGCTGTTGTGGCGGTACGCAGGCGCAACGCACCATCTGGGCAGAGGTCTATGTCGGAACAGGCCAGGAACTGCGCCGCTGCGGCGCGTGTGCAGCGGTGTATCTGGCACCGGACCTCACCGAGGCGGCGCTGCAGCATTTCTATGTCCACGACTATCGCCGGCTGTTTCCCGCAGAAATCCCCTGGGGTAGCCAAGCACGTTTCTTCGCCTGGCGCGGCGATCGCTGGATCGCGCGCAGCCGGCTGCAGCGGATCGCGCCCGCGCTTGCGCCGGCAGCCAGGGTGCTGGAGGTCGGCTCCGGCTTCGGTGCCTTCCTCGGTGCCGCTGCCGCCCTGCGTCCGGACCTGCACCTGTCCGCCTGCGAGCCGGATGCTGCGCATCGCGACGGATTGCTCGACGGCGCCGCGGTGACGTTCCTGCCCGCACTGGACGCAATTGCCGATGGTCAATTCGACGCGGTTGTCGCCTTCCATGTGCTTGAGCACCTGACCGACCCGCGCGCGTTTCTGGCGGCATTGGAGCGCATCTTGGTTCCCGAGGGACAGGCCTGGATCGAAGTCCCGGACCTGATGAGCGGATGGCGCTCGCGCAACTACGTCCACCCAGCCCACCTGAGCTATTTTTCGGTGCCATTGCTGCGGCGCCTGGTCGAGGCGGCAGGCCTGGAGGTCGTGTCCTGCGGCCCGTATTCCGATCGCGGTGTCCTGGCCGGCAACATCTGGCTACAGCTGCGGCAACCCGCACAGCGGCGCAGCGCAGCGCCATTGGCGATGGCGGACGCGCACGAAATTGCCACGGTCGATGCACGCCTGGACCAGGTGGGATGGAGCAGGCGGGATCGACTGCAGCGGCGGCTCAAGCACGGCCTGATGCGCGTGCTCGGCAGAGGGCTGTTCGGTGAGCTGCAGCGCTGGCGCGGATACCGACAGCTTCGCAAGGAACAGGCAAACGATGCGCTTCGCTGAGTTCCAGCAGGCCGTGCATGCCCAGTTTGGCGCAGAGGCCGCCTCGGTGCGGCATGAAATCTACTTCCTGGCCCGTCGCCGTCGCGGCGCGTGGCTGCGGGCCGCGCTGGCCGTGCTGCGCGATGTCTGGCTGTGTCTGCGGCTGCCGCACGATGCGCCAGCGCTGTCCGCCTGGACAGCGCTGGCAACACTGCCGGGCAGCAATGGCTGGGGGGCGCTGGCTCCCTATCTGGCCGATCTGCACCAGCAGGGTGCTGAGTGCACGGTGCTGATCCATCCCCGGTTACGGAGCAGCGTCGATGGTCAGCTGCCTGCACGACCGACCTGGGCCAGCTGGCAATCGGCGCTGCGCGCGCTGGGCCTGCCCCGCCAGACGACCGGGCCGGCAGTGGCCCCGCTCTGGATCGTGCGCGCCTGCGTGTTCCGGCAGCGCCTCTGGCATGGTGCCTGGCAACGTACGCTTCGCGCGCCATCCAGCGGAGCCACGCTGCTGCTGCACAACGATTTCGACATGTACGCGGCCGCGGCATTGCAGGCCGCCGGGGACGGCTGGCGTAGCGTTTGCGTCCAGCATGGCCTGCCGACCGACGAATTCTTCCCGGTCCAGGCCCGGCATCATCTGCTCTGGGGACCCAGCAGCGCGCAGGTCTACGGTAGGCATGGCGTCGCTCCGGCGGCCATCGGCTTCGGGCCGGCGGTTGCACTGACCGATCTCGATACCGGCACGGCGCCGACAACGCTGTATCTGATGTCGCAAAGCCACACGCCAATCTACGGGCCTACCCTGGCCGCGCAGCTGCTGGCCCTGGCACGCGCTCTGCTGCCGCTGGAGGCCGGCGGCGTGGCCGTGCGGATCCTGCTGCACCCGGAGGAAGCGCGCGGCACGCATCCCTATGCAGACCAGCCACTGCGCCAGCGCTGCCAACGCCCGCCACACGCGGTCCTGCAACCTGGTGGGCCTCCGGCGCTGGTGGTGGGTTTCTGCTCGACCGCGTTGCTGCAAGCCGCCTGCCGCGGCCACTATGTGATCGGCATGGCCTGGCCCGCGTCCGCCTCCCATGATGCGTTGGCGGTCGGGCGGCCGCTGCAACAGGTCGCCGATGCCGACGCGCTGTTCGCGTTGGTCGGTGCGCTGCGCAGCGATGCAAGTGCGCGGGTGCGATTCGCCGCGCAGCAAAGGCACTGGCTGCAGCAGACCTTCGTCGCCGATGCCCGATGGCCGCAACGCCTGGAAGCGGCATCGTGAAGCGCGCGTACCTGCTGCTGGCCGTGCTGTTATGGGTCCACCTGGGGGATCTGCTGGTCGCGTGGCTTTACCATGGCGGCGCGCTGCCGGCTGCCGCCATGCTGCGGCCGTTGCGGGATGGCACGCTCATCGTGCTGGCCGGCATTGCGCTGGTGACGGTGCGCATGCCACGTGTGTTGCTGGCAATGATCCTGATGTTCGGGCTGATCGCGCTCGCCTATGCACCGGTCGGGTACGCGCACGGATTGCCGCTCGGCATCGTCATCGGTTCGCTTGGAACGCTCCTGCTACCGATGCTGCTGGTGCTCGCCGGCTATTGGTGCATGCCGCATCGGGCGGACTTCAGACAAGCTGCCCGCTGGTTGGTGTGGTTGGGCATCGTCAGCGCCTTGTTCGGCATATGGGACCTGGCACACACCGATTTCTGGGTGCATACGGTGCGGCTGCCGGACTACCTGGCGCAGGTGAAAGGCGTGCTTCCCAAGGACACCGATCCGGACACCCGGCTGCCATGGAACTTCTTTGGCGGCGAGGATTACTCCCGCCGGGCCGGCGGGCTGGTGGCCGCCCCCTTGGCGCAAGGCCAGTTCCTCGTCACTGCGGCACTGACCGCGTTGGGTCTTTGGCAGCGGCGCTGGCCGTGGCGCGCCCTGCTGGTGTGCCTGGCGTTGCTGGTGGGCGTGTGGATGTCGGGCACGCGCGGCGCCATGCTGGCTGGCATCGTGGGGGTGCTGGGCTATCTGGTCAGTTCCCGCGGGCTGGTGCGGTCGGCGTGGGCACGGCTGCTGCTCGTAGGTGGCGTCGCGCTGATGCTGGCTGCAGCGTCCTACGGCATCGTGGTCACCGCCGTGAACTTTCGCGACGGCTCCACCATCGGCCATTGGTGGGCGCTGCAGCGCAATCTGGCCGATCTGCACCAGGTCGTGTTCTGGGGCGGTGGGCTTGGCCGGCAGGGTGCGGTGGCCGCACGCCAGGCGCTGACCGACCTGGGCGGCGGCGAAGGCGCCGTGTTCACCATCGCGTATCAGATGGGGCTACCCGCAGCGCTGTTGTTCCTGGCCTTTATCGGTTGGGGCCTGCAGGTGCTGTGGCGCGCCTATCGCCAACACGACGACCATCTGGCATTGGCGATGTTCTGGCTGCTGGGTGGCATGGCGACGACCTTGATCTCCTCCGACAACGCGATGACCGTGTCCGGCGCCGGCGGTTTCTGGCTACTGCTCGGCGGTGCCTTGCGTCACTGCCACTGCCTGCTGCTGTCGCGACAGCCGCTCGGGCGCCCATACAGGGGCAATGCAACGCAGGCCGGCCCTACCGCCGACATGGCCGCGGGCTAGGCGATGCGCATCCTGCACGTGTACAAGGATTTCGCGCCCCATGGCGGCGGCGGTGGGGTGGCGCGCCATATCCATGGGCTGGCGGTGATCCTGACCCAGGCCGGCCATACGCTGCGGATCCTGGCACCGCTGACCGACAGCAGTGTCTCGCCGCAGGGCTACGCGGTGGTCCGCGCGACGGCATGGCAACTGTGGCACCACGTCGGCTGGGCCGATGTGGTGCACGTGCACGGTGCGCGCACCCCCATTGCCGCCGTCGCCGCCGCAGTGGCCCGGCTGCGCGGCAAGCGTCTGATCTACACCCCGCACTGCTATTACGACGACGATCCTGCGATGAGCAAGCGCGTGCGCAAGTGGTGCTGGGACCACCTCGTCGAGAAGCCGCTGCTGCGAAGCGCGCTACCGACCGTGCTGTTATCCGCCTATTGGCTGGACTATCTCTCGCGACGGCGACTGTCGCCCAGGCGGGCACTGCTGCTGCCCAATGCCGTGCTGGCCGCCGAGCAGTGCCTGCCCGCGACGGCGAGCCCGCCACTGCGCGGCACGCCTGCGCTGTTGTCGGTCGGCCGACTGGATGCGGTCAAACGGCTGCAGGATGCGATCGCAGCGCTCACCGAGCCGAACATGGACGCGGCAGTGCTGCACGTCGTGGGTCGCGGACCGGATCGGGCACGTCTGGAGGCCTGTGCGGTGGCGTTGGGTGTTTCCGCACGCGTGCACTTCTACGGCTTCGTCAGCGATGCCGAGGTGGCGACGATGGCGGCACTGGCCGATGTCTTCGTTCTGCCTTCGGCAGTGGAAGGCATGCCGACCGTATTGATCGAAATGCTGCTGCTCGGCTGCCCGGTGGTTGCCAGCGACATTCCCGGCAATCGCTCGATCCTTGCCCAGATCGGCCTGCAGGCGGCATTGCACCGGCTCGGCGACAGCGCTGCGCTGGCCGCATGCATCGACGTGCAGCGACAGCAGAGGATCGGGCCGGAACGTATGGCGCACGTCCAGGCGGACTTCACCTGGGAAGGCCTGCGGGCGCAGGTGCTGGCACTGTACGATGGGCAGGCCGCACAGGAACCCGCAACGTGACCAGACCACCTGCTCGCCTGTCCTTTTTCGGATGTCCGTTGGACCTCGTTCCCCCCGCGCAGATCCTGCTGCGTGCGCAGCATGCCGCCGAAGGCGGCGCGCCGATCCGGGTGGAGGGCCTGAACGTGGCCAAGCTGATCGATGCGCGTGCCCAGTTGCCGTTGCGACAGGCATTGGAACAGGCCGAGGTGGTGCACATCGATGGCGCAGGCATCAGCCTGGGCTTGCACTGGTTCGGGGCGGACGTACCCTCGCGCCGGGCCGGTATCGATCTGATGCAGGACATGTGCAGTCAGGCTGCCAGCAGCGGCGCCGGGGTCTATCTGCTCGGCGCCCGTCCGGCGGTGGTGGCCGCCGCCGCCGAGCGCCTGCGCACGGCGTGGCCCGGGCTGCATATTGCCGGCGTGCGCGATGGCTATTTCAGCGATGCCGAAGAACACTCGGTCGTCGCGGCGATCCGTCAGTCCGGTGCGCGCTATCTCTTCGTCGGCATCAGCTCGCCAAAGAAGGAGCTGTTCCTGGAGAAACACTGGCAGACGCTGGGTGTCCCGGTGGCCATGGGGGTGGGCGGCTCGTTCGACGTGCTGTCGGGAATGTTGCCGCGGGCGCCGCGACTGATGCAGCGTTTTGGCATGGAGTGGCTGTTTCGGCTTGCGCTGGAACCACGCCGCCTGGCCTGGCGCTATCTGCGCACCAATGGTGCGTATCTGTTGCTGTTGCTGCGCGCGCGTCTCAGCAGACGCTACCGCGCGCAGGCGCTCACGACCTGGAATACATGACAACGGGCGCGGCTGCGCCCCGGCCAGCGCAGACCGGGCTGGTGGTCATCTGCCTGGGCCTCTATCTGCTGTTCTGTCTGCAGCAAGTCGTGCTGACCGGACGCTACTTCGGGGTCGGTCTGTCGTTGGGATCGATGGCCATCCGCGGCGCCGCGCTCGGCCTGAGCGCATGGGCGCTGTGGCGGCATGGCGTTCCCGCATGCCTGCGCTGGCCACTGCTGTCGATCCTGCTGTGCATGGCCGCGCTGGCAGCGTCGGTCCTGGCATCGGACCACCCGGCATTGGCATTCAAGTATGCCGTGCGTTACGCCACCGCCTTGCTGTGGCTATGGGCATTGCTCAATCTGGCGGTGGCTTCGCCACGCTGGCCACGCGCGGCAACACTGGCTGCGTTGATTGCGGTATGGATCAATCTGGCGCTGGGCATGGCCGTGCGGCTGCAGTGGCCGCCAGCGCTGGAGTGGTCGCTGGCCTTCCATGCACAGGACAGCTTCAAGTACCTGCCGCGGGTATCAGGCATGTACGACCATCCGGCACTGCTGGCGGCAACCTCCGTCATCGTGGCGTTGCTGACGATCCAGCTGTACCAGCGCAACGAGGTCGGTCGCAAGGTACTGGCTGCGGCAGTGATGGCTGCCGTCGCCGCGCTGGCATTGAGTGAGGTCCGCAACCCGTTGTTGCCGGTGGCCGCGTTGATCGCCTGGTGGGCGTGGTCGCGCCGCGGCGGGCCACGCCCTGTCCGACGCACGGCCTGGATCGCCTCGCTCGGCCTGCTGGCCGTTGCCGCCTTCGTCCTGCGCCAACGCTACGCGGAGATGACCAGTGCGGTGCACGAAAACACGCTGACCGCGCTCACGCTGGGACGCACCTATCTGTGGTCCGGCGCGTTCGAGGCATGGCGCAGCCATCCCTGGTTCGGGCTCGGTGCTGGCGTGTTCCAGTTTCTGGTACCCGATTACACCGGTGGCCGCTTCGATCGTGGCGAACTGCATGCGCACAACGGTCTGCTGGCGGTGCTGTCGGAAACCGGCCTATGCGGATTGCTGGCATGTCTGTGCCTGCTGTGGGCGCTCTGGGCACCGCTGCTACGCAATCCCGCCGAACGCGGCTGGGCGCTGATCTGGTTGTTGTTCCTGGCCGGCTTGAACGTGTTCGATTTCTATCTGTTGTTCTATCCCTTTTCCCTGCATGCGGCGTTGGCCCTCGCCCTGCTGTACGCCCGCCACAGCGTGCTCAGCGACGCACCGCAATCCAGGACTTATTGAGGCCGTACCAGCGCTCGGCGACCAGCGCAGCGTCCGGGAACAGGCGCGCCATGTCGCGCCTGCGCAGCAGGCGGATATCGTCCACGAAACAACGCGCCTGCGCCCGCGTCTGCGGTCGATCGATGCGGCCCAGGGGAACCCGGTACAACAACTCTGCCTGCCAGGCGCGTGGCAGGAATTGAACGCCGGGCGCCAGATAATGCGGCTCGACCGGAAACCAGTAATTGGGCGTCTGCACATAGTACTGCGGGGCCACGCGACGGATTTCGTCTGCAAATGCGCGCGTGCGCGCGGCATCGCCCACGTGCTCGATCACCGAATTGGAGTGAGCGATGTCAAAGGCGTTGTCGGCGAACGCCAACGCACAGCCGTCGCCCTGCTGCGCACGCAGAGACGGGCGCGCGGTCGGCTGCGCGGAGTTGTCGAGATTGACCACGGTCACTTCGCAGGCGTGTTCGGCGAAGAAGGCGTCCGGCACGTGCGCCCAGTAGGCGAGCGTGCCGCCGACGTCGATCACCCGGCAATAACCTTGGCGCCGATGGCAGGCGCGTACCATCTCCAGGAACACGCGCAAGCGCCGTGCACGCAGTCGCGCACTGAGCGAATTGGCGTCGTTGTAATCGGCTTGCGCAGTCAGTGCCATCGACGCGACATGCTCACGCGTGCTGCAGGCGTTGACGCGGCGCGTAGGCCCGTTCGTCCCGCGCCAACAGCGTATCGAGGATGCAGCGAAACGCATGTCCATCGCCGAACGGGTTGCGCCATGTTACCGAGCGTCGCAGCAGACGATCGGCGGCGGAGCGCAGCGCAACTTCGTCCAGGCCGTGGGGGAGTTCCGCCCCACCGATCTGCAAGGTTTCCGGCCGCTCGGTATTGGTGCGCAGCACCAGACATTTGCGCTGCAGGATGCAGGCCTCCTCCTGGATACCGCCGCTATCGGTCATGATCAGGGCCGCGCCCTGCTGGAGTGCCAGCATATCCAGATAACCGACCGGCCCAATCGCGCGCAACGCCCGATGCCGCTGGGCCGCAGCGCTTCCCAGCGCGTCCAGGCGCGGGTGCATCGGAAACACCAACGGCAGGCCTTCGGCCTCGGAGATCGAGGTGACTGCCTGCATCAGGGCAGCAAAATGCGCGGGGTCTTCGGTATTGGACCGGCGGTGGCAGGTGAGCAGGTGATAGCCGCCTTCAGGTAGCCCCAGGCGTTGCAGGATCGTCGACCGTCGCAGTGCGGTCTGGGCGTGCGCCAGCGTCGCATCGGCGACGGTGTTACCGGTGATGCGGATGCGTGCACCGGTCAGACCTTCGTCGTGCAGGATCTGCGCCTGCAGTGCGGTTGGGCAGAACAGGTAATCGGACAAGTGGTCGATCAGAACGCGATTGACTTCCTCGGGCATGCTGCGATCGCGACTGCGCAGCCCGGCCTCGACGTGGGCAACGGCGATCTCCAATTTGTTGGCAGCCATGGCGCCAGCCAAGGCGCTATTGGTGTCGCCTTGCACCACCACGACATCCGGCTGCAGCTTCGCCAGCACCGGCTCGATTCCGCACAGCATCCGTCCGATCTGCACGCCATGCGGCGCGGAGCCTACGCCGAGATTGTAATCGGCCGGAGGCAGGCCCAGCTCGTCGAAGAACACCCGGTCCATCGCTTCGTCGTAATGCTGATTGGTATGGACAATCGAAAAATGCAGCCCATCGCGCAGACTGGCAGCGATCAGCGAGGCCAGTTTGATGATTTCCGGGCGGGTGCCGAGAACATAGGTGATGTGCATGGGACTCCCGATCCGGGTTCAATAGGCGTCGCGGTCAAACAGCACGATCACGCAGGTCTGCGCGATGATGCTCAGATCCAGCCAGAGCGACCAATGCTGGATGTAGGAAAGATCGTGCTGGACGCGTTGGTGCATTTTCTCCACGGTATCGGTCTCGCCGCGTAGGCCGTTGACCTGCGCCCAGCCGGTGATGCCCGGCTTGACCCGCTGACGTTGCAGATAGTTCGGCACCAATTGCTGGTATTGCGCGTTGTGAGCGACCGCGTGCGGACGCGGGCCAACAATGGCCATGTGCCCTTGAAGAACATTGAGGAACTGCGGCAATTCGTCCAGGCTGGTGCGCCGCAGAAACGCCCCGAAGCGGGTGACCCGAGGGTCTCCCCGCCTGGTTTGCGGCGCTGCGATTGCCGCATCGTGCACCTGCATGCTGCGGAACTTCCATAACTGGAACGGGCGCCCGTCCCATCCATGACGCATTTGCCGGAACAGCACCGGCCCGGGGCCGGAGAGCTTGACGCCCGCGGCCAGAGCCAGCATGAGCGGGGCGCTGATCACCACGATCGCGGTGGCCAACACACGGTCCATCGCCTCCTTCAGCATGCGCGACATGCCCGTCAGCGGGCGTACCGACAGTGACATCATCGGCAAGCCAATTACGTCTTCCAGGCACGACTGACCCGGACGAACTGCGGACAGATCCGGAATCCAGCGTGCATCCACGCAGCACGCATCCAGTTGGGCGATGCTTTGGCGAAGCCGCGCCTCTTCGCGCATCGGCCATGTGACCCACACGTCTCGGACATGCCGGGCTTCCAGCCAGCACGACAATCCAGCCATGCTGCCGAGCGCGAGGTCAGACGGTACCTGGAGCAATTCGATCCCGGAGCACGGCTGCTGCTGGATCCTCGTCACCAGCTCGGCGGTGCGCTCGGGCGGACCGAGCAGGGCGATACGCCGCCGCCCGATGTTGTGGCGATACAACCAGGCAAGTGCACCCTTCATGGCTTGTCGCACGCCCAGCAGACCGATACCGCCGCATCCAGCCCAGTAAAGGAACCACAGACGCGAGAACGCCGCGCCGGTTGCGCTCAGAAAGCTGATCGACATCAACACGCTCAGCACGATCGCCCACCCCGTCAACACGCGCCCCGCTACCATCGTCGGCGCCAGCTGAGGCCCCTGGCGATAGAGCGACAGGCGCCCGAACACCAGCAGCGTCAGCGCCGCGGCAGCGAGCAGCGCGTACGTATAGCGGGGTGCCTGCGGCAATGCCGGTTGACCGACTCGCATGGCATAGGCAAACAACCCGGTGCCGACCACCACGCCCATGTCGGCGATTTTCGCCAGACCGGCAACTGACCCAAGCAGATCACCAGATCGCCTGGGCACAACGGCGGCGCGCGGCAGCAGTGGATCGAGCGAGCTCATCCAGTGACCGCAGCCTGGCGATGGACAGTCGAGCCTACGCGTGGATGGATCAGCATCCCTCTCCCTTCATCCCTGGTTTCCTACAAGAGTGGCAGCTCCGCTCGCGGCACCGTGCACCTGGCGATAAAGCGTGGCATAGGAACGCACCATCGCCGCGCCGGTGAAGTACTGCCGATAACGGCTCAACGCCTCCTGCCCCAATGCGTTGGCCACCTGCGGATGGTTCCATAGATAACGCATTGCATCGCGTAAGGCCACCGGATCTGCAGGCGCCACCACCAGGCCGGTCTGTCCCGCCACGTTCACAAAACTGGTCCCGGTGCCGATTTCACAGGAAATCATCGGTTTGGCATGCATCGCCGCCTCCAGCAAGGTGATGCCGAACGCCTCCGAGCGCAGATGCGATGGAAATACCAGCCCTTCGCACAGCGACAGCAAGGCATGCTTGTCGGCATCGTCCAGCACGCCCAGAAAGTGGACGTGGGCCAGGCCGAGCTGCCGCGCCTGCTGGCGCAAGCGCGCGCCTTCCGGTCCGTCTCCAACGATGGCCACCGGGATCTGTGTCTCGCGCAGGGCCTGCAGCAGGTATTGCAGACCCTTGTAGTAGCGCAACACGCCGACGAACAACAGGAATCGCGGGCCCAGGCGCATGCGCCAGGTCTGCGCACGTTCGGCGTCCGGAGTATGGTGGCTGGATTGGTCCAGTCCGATCGGTATCACGCTCAGCTTGGCCTGAAAATCGGCCAGAACCGGGCTGGTGGCGCGGTAATTCGGCGATGTCGCAACGATATGGTCGACGCGGTCGAGGAACCGCTGCTGCAGCGGCCGATACAGGCGCAGCAACCGTCGTTGCCGCACGATGTCGGAGTGATACGTCAGCACCGAAGGCGTTCGAACGGCACTCGCCAGGTGCAGCACATCCATGAACGGCCACGGGAAATGATAATGGATCAGGTCGAAGCCGCGGGCCAGGCGCGCGAACTGGCGCAGCAAGCGCAGCGACACCGGCATCGATGCCAATTCGAAGTCGCGTCGAAAGCGGTGCAGCGTGTAGGGTCCCTGCATGCTGATACCCGCCAGGCGTCCATCGGCGCACAGTGTCACCACCTCGCTGTCCACAGCGTACCGATGCGACTGCGTAGCGAGCGTGCGCACCACTTGTTCGGTTCCGCCCATGGTCTCCGGCAAGCTGGTCTTGTAGACGTGCAGCACCCGTAGCGGGAAAGATGCAAGGCTCAAGCGGCCAACACGTCACGGTATGCATCGGCCGTCGCCGCCGCGCAACGCTGCCAGCTGAACTGGGCTGCGCGCTGCAGCCCCGCCTGCCGCGCGGCGTCACGCCAGGCCGCATCGTCCATGCCCCTTGCCAACGCCAGGGCCAATGCGCCGGGATCGGCAGGATCGAACAGCATCGCTGCATCGGCCGCCACCTCCGGCAATGCCGACGCCGATGAGCAAAGCACGGGCGTACCGCTGGCCATGGCCTCCAGCACCGGCAGGCCAAACCCTTCGTACAGCGATGGAAACACGAACAGACGGGCACCTGCCATCAGCGCCGGCAGACAGTCCTGAGGGACGTAGCCGAGATAGCGCAGCCAACCGGCCTGTTCGGCATTACGCATGCGCGCATGCAACGCCTCGCTGGACCAGCCGCTGTGGCCTGCGATCACCAACGGGTAGCGCGCACGCCAGGCGGCGGGCATGGCCGCGTACGCCGTCAGCAGCATGTCGATATTCTTGCGTGGTTCGATGGTACTCACGCACAGACAATACCCATCGGCCTGCAGGCCCAGCGCCTGCAGCGGTGCGGCTAGCTCGGCCGGGGGATGCGACCGAAACGCCGGATCTGCTGCCAGCGGGATTGCACGGATACGCTCCAGCGGCAAGGCAAAGTGCGCAGCGATCTCCTGCCGCGAGAATTCCGAGACAGTTACGATCAATTGCGCGCGTTGCACCGCCAGTGCCAATTCCTTGCGCATGTAGCGCACCCGGTCGGCGCGGTGGCATTCGGGCCAGCGGTAGATCGAAATGTCGTGGAAGGTCGCAACGCTGGGACCGCCATACGAAGGGAGGTAGTAATTGCAGCCATGCAACAGCGCCGGCTCCTGGCCGCGAAGGGCACGCGCCTTGGCCAGATTACCGAGGCGTCGATAGACGTCCGTCGCCGCTTCGATCCGCGAGAAACGATCACGCATCCACGACGCAACGGTCGAGGCCGGTCCGGGACTCGGTCGCTGTTGGAGCAGGCGTCGCCCATGCAGGTACTGCAACGATTCGATCTGCGGCAGTGCAGCCAGGTGCACCGCCAGTTCCTGCGTATAACGTCCGACCCCGGTAAGCGGGTGTCGAATCGACTCGGTAGCCAGGATGATATGCACGACGCGTGGCGACGATCAGGGCCGTTGGCAGGCGACGGCGCAGATGCCCGGGGCGCGCTGTACCGTCGGCGGTCTATCGGTACCTGGATGCAACGACTGGCACCGGCCCATTCCATGCTCCTCGTGGCGACCGACCCAGTCTACCCGCTGCCGAAGATGGCGGCGACCGAGTGATCCTCACTGCCACAGCGACGCCAGCCATGCACGCCGCGCTGTATCTTCGCTAAAGCAGCGCACCTGCCGGCGCAGGAAGATCCATCCGGCCATCGCAGGCAGCGACGTCAGGGACTTCCATCGCCTGATCCGCTGCATCCGCACATGGCGAGCTAGCCAACCTGCGGTCTGGGGCTATCGGCCCGTGTCGGCGCGACGCGCTACCCCGGCATGCGCCCCCCGGCTGCCGGATGGAACGACGACAGCTCAGTGATTCGGTACCCAGTCGCCTGGACGGATGCGCGGGGTTCGCCTGTAGGCATCGCACTCGCCTGTCAACGCCCGTGCAGCTGGCTCCGGTCGTCCCGTTACGCACAGACGGCATGACTAACGCGCTGCGGCAGGCAGCAGGTCGACAATCTGCTCGGTTGCCGCATCCACCGCAGCGCGCGTGTACAGCAGCGGGAAGTAGCTGCCCTGCAGCCACAGCGGCGCCAGGTCGCGGTAATGCGGGCTGGCCGGGTCGCCGGATTGGCCGGGGTAATTCATGGCGCGCGAATTATCCCAATCGCCCAGGTCGATGATCAGACGTGCGGACGGGCCGATCGTCTGGCGGAAGTCGCTGGGATCGTAACTGGATTGATTGGGCGTGTACGGGCTGCCGCCCTTGGCGAACGGGCCGACATCCAGCCGCGCGCGTTCGGCGCCGAGCGCTGCGCTCATCGCATGGGTGACGGTGTTGGTGTGCAGCTTGCCCCACTGCCATTGCGCCGGATCGGGGCCCTGCCTGTCGACCAGCGATTGATAGGCGCTGCGCAGCGACTCCAGCAGCAACCGGTCGCGAGCCGCGACAGGGTCGGGCCCGAACGCAGCGCCCGGATGCTCCAGCGCCTCCAGCAGTACCGCGGCGTCGGGCATGCCGAACGTGGCTGCCTCCGCCGGGCCCATCACCATGGCCTTGTAGGCCGCGCCGAGGTCGCTGCTGAACCACACTTCCTCCAGCGCGGCAGCGGCAGAGGTTGCGCTGACTTCGCCGTTCCACGGCCGCAGCAGTGCCAACGCCGCGTTGGTTGCCGGGTCCTGCGCGTGCAGCGGCTGGATCAGCGCCACCAGCCGCTGCGCCGGCAACGACACCTGGTCGTTCTGCAACTGCTGCGAATCCTGCAAGGTCACCTTGGGCAGCTGCGAGAGCACCTGGGTGATGCGGGCGTGCCGCGCGTCGTTGGCCCATTCGAAGCCGATCTTGCGTGCCAGGGATGGATCGCCGTCCGGCAGATTCATCTCGTTGGAGGTGGTGATGAAACCGGAAGCGGGATTCTTCGATGACGGCAGCACATCGCTGTGCCAGAAGCCGCTCCAATCGTAGCGTCCATCGCCGGGAACCGGCAGCAGCCCATCGGAGTGTGCGCGGCGCGGGGCCGTGCCGGCCGTCGCCCAACCGATGGTGCCGTGCACGTCGGCATAGACCTGATTGACCGACGGCGCGCCCCAGTGTGCGAGCGCGCCCTTGAACTGCTCGAACGATGCGCTACGCAGATACCGCAGCGACCCCAGATACGGCGCCGTGCCGGGTTGACTCCAGACCGAGGCAATGGCGTAGGCGATGTGCTTGTCCGCATCGACATAGACCACCGGCCCATGCCGGGTGAATTGCAGCTCCACCGGCACCGGTTTGCCATCGCGCACGGCAATGGATTCGCGCTGCGTACGCATCGGCTCCCAATGGCCTTGATACCAATAGGACGCGTGATTGGCCGGATTCAGACGGTAGACGTAGAGATCTTCCTGGTCGATGTTGAAGATGGTCAGGCCGAAGGCGCTGGTACGGTTGTGGCCGATCGCGATCCCCGGCGCGGTGGGCTCGCCGGCACCGATGATGTCCAGCCCCGGACTGCTCAGATGCACGAAGTAGCGCAGGCTGGGCACGGTATAGGCCCGATGCGGATCGTCTGCCAGTACCGCATGACCGGTGGCCGACTTGTGCGGGGCGATCACCCAGTTGTTGCTGCCTTCTGCAGCGGCTTGTTCTTCCGGGCGCAGCGACGCGCTGTCGGCGATGGCGCTGCGCGGCTGGGTATCGGCGCTCAGCCTGGGGCTCTGCGTGGCCAGTTCGTAGACCTTCAATACCGCGTCCGGAAGGCAGGGGTCCAATCCTTCGGGCACGTGGGTGGTCCAGGCCGGCTGCAGCTTCAGGCGGATCGCGTCGATGCGCAGCGAAGCCTTGCAGGCGACCTTGGCGCGTGCGACCTCGCTTTTGACGTTGCGGCTCAAGCCGGTGCTGCGGATGCGCAACACATCCTCGGCCGACCACGTCTGCGGACGATAGCCGAAGGTGCGGAATTCGTAAGGCAGCGCCTGTGGATGCGCATCCAGCCAGGCGATATAGGCATTGATGCCGGCAACGAATCGGCCCACGTCGCGCTGTGCGTCGGGGCCGTAACTGGCCCATTCGGCGTGCATGTCGCCGCGATACAGAAACAGCCGCGAGGCGCGATCCTGGGCGAGGTAGGCCGGCCCGAACGCCTCGGCCAGATGGCCAAGCCCTTTACGTCGCAGCAGATCGAGCTGGAACAGGCGGTCGCGCGCGACATTGAATCCCTGCACGAAGAACGCGTCGCCATCGGTGCGCGCGTAGATGTGCGCCACGCCCCAACGATCGACGCGGATCTGCGCCGGCTGCTCCAGCCCGGCCACTGCCATGGACGATGGCGATGGCGACGACGCTGGTGCGGCATTGCCCTGCAGGCTCAGGCTGCTCAGCAGCAGGCACAACGCCCACCGGTGTGTTGTGTGGAGCATGGATGAGGCCTTGTGACTGCAGAAAGGACGATGCCGCACGCCTGCACGATGACACCGACAGCCGTGCAGCGTGCCGCATTGGCGGCGTGTGCTTGCACGGATTGCAGAATGCACGGCGCAGCAAGCGAATCGTGCCGGGGGCGGCTGCGATGCAGTGTGGCTGCAGTGCCGTGCCCTGCGTTGCATGCACAGGCACACGCCCACAGGACTGTCGTGTCGGCTTGATCGCATGCTGTACGTGCGCATTCGCACGATGCCAGGCGTCGCATGCGCAACCATCGACAGCCGATATGCCATGGCATCGCGCGTCATGCATGCATCGCCTGCAGCATCGCGGAATGCTGCCTTCACATGCGCCGTGGCGCGAGCGCGCATGATCGTGGTTCTAGCGGCACTGATGCCGCACAGGCAATGTCTCCATGCCGCCAAAGCGGAAAGCGTCTGCGTTCTCTCTCTGGTGGCAATCGATTACCCAACCAGCACCATCGCTGCAGGCGCACCCGGCTCGGGATGCGGCAGTGCCCGGCGCTGCATTGCTCGGCGACGAGCAGATGGAAATGCTGGCGCGCGCGCTGGCAACGACGCACACGCTCTACACCGGCCCGGCACGCGAGCTGTTGTTGTCGGGACTGAAGTCCAATCAACGCGCGCTCGAAAGCGCGGCATCGCGCCTGAACGAGATGGCGGCCGCTGGCGTGCGCCTGCACCCTGCCGGCGAATGGCTGCTGGATAACGATTATCTGGTCCAAGAGCAGATCCGCCTGGCGCGCCAGCATCTTCCGCCTGGTTACAGCCGCCAGTTGCCGCGCCTGCGCACGCCGAACTCCATCGGTCTGCCGCGGGTCTACGAGTTGGGGTTGCAGGTCGTGGCGCATGGCGATGGGCGCGTGGATGCGATCACGCTGAGCCGTTTCATCGCGGCCTACCAACAGGTGGCACCGCTCAAGCTCGGCGAACTGTGGGCCATTCCGATCGTGTTGCGGCTGGCCTTGATCGACAACCTGCGCCGCGTTGCCGACGGCATCATGCACGACGGGCGCGACACGGCTCTGGCTGCGCATTGGGCCGCTATGCTGAACGCCACGGCCGCCGCGCAGCCCAAGGACGTGGTGGGAGTGGTGGCCGACATGGCGCGCTCGCAGCCGCCGGCCAGCGGCGCGTTCGTCGCCGAACTGACGCGCGGTATCCAGGGCCGCGGCCCGGTGCTGTCGATGGCCAGCGCCTGGGTGGAACAGTGGCTGGCGAGCGGAGGCCACAGCGTCGAGGGAATGGTGCATGCCGAAAGCCAGCGCCAGGCGGCCGACCAGGTATCGATCGGCAACAGCATCGGCAGCCTGCGCTTTCTGGACGAGATGGATTGGCGCGAGTTTGTCGAAACCATGAGCGTGGTCGAGCAGATCCTGCGCAAGGATCCGGCCGTCGTGTACGCGCGCATGGATTTCCAGACCCGCGATGCGTACCGGCACGTGGTGGAACATCTGGCCCACCGCATGAAGTGCGACGAACCCACGGTGGCCGACACCGTGCTGCGATTGGCCGCGCAAGCGCACGCGGCCGAACCGGTGGCCGCACACGTGGGTTACTACCTGGTGGATGCGGGGTTGCCGCTGTTGCGTGCCGCGCTGGGCGATCCGGCCGCACCCGGCGCGCCGACGCCACCGCGTCTGCGCGTGCGTCGCGTCGCGCTGCCGACGTATCTGTTGCCGATCGCAACGATCGCGGCGCTGTGGACCGGCGTGTTGCTGCAGTGGGCCAGCGCATTGCCGCCGGCGCTGTGGTGGATCACTGCCGGCATCGCGCTGCTGGCGGCCAGCGAGTTGGGCATTGCCCTGGTCAACTGGGTGGCGACGCTGTGGGTACGCCCGCGCCCGTTGCCGCGCATGGACCTGCGTGCCGGCATCACGCCCGATTGCCGCACGCTGGTGGTGATGCCGAGCATGCTGGCCGGTATCGATGCCATCGACGAGCTGGTCGGTGCGCTGGAGGTGCATTACCTGGCCAACCGCGACGCACAGCTGTACTTCGCGCTGCTCACCGATTTTCTCGATGCGGCGCAGGCGCTGTTGCCGGCGGACATGGCGCTGGTGGCGCATGCGGCGCAGCACATCGACCGGCTCAACGCGGCCTATGCCGACGCGCACGGCGATCGGTTCTTCCTGCTGCACCGTGCCCGCCAGTGGAATGCGGGCGAAGGCTGCTGGATGGGCGCCGAGCGCAAGCGCGGCAAGCTCGAAGCGCTCAACCGCCTGCTGTGCGCCGAGGATGCGCCGCTGCAGGCGGCCAGCGACTTCCTGCAGGTGCAGGGCGATGTCGCCGTCCTGGTGGGGGTGCGCTATGTGATCACGCTGGACAGCGACACCCATCTGCCCAGGGATGCGGCACGTGCCCTGGTCGGGGCGATGTCGCATCCGTTGAACATGCCGCGCCTGGATGCGTCCGGGCAGTACGTGGAAGCCGGCTACGGCATCCTGCAGCCCGGCCTGGGCACCGGCATGAGCGAGGGTGGCGAATCGCGCTTTGCGCGCATGTTCGGGATCGAACCGGGCATCGATCCGTACACGCGGGTGGTGTCGGACGTGTATCAGGACCTGTTCGGCGAAGGCTCGTTCATCGGCAAGGGCATCTATGCGGTGGCGACCTTCGAGCAGGTGCTGGCCGGGCGCTTCCCCGACAACCGCGTGCTCAGCCACGACTTGCTGGAAGGCTGCTATGTCCGCGCCGGGTTGCTCAGCGACGTGCGCCTGTACGAGCGCCATCCGCAACGCTACGCCACCGATGCCAAGCGCCGCGCGCGCTGGGTACGCGGCGACTGGCAGCTGTTGCCGTGGCTGCTGCCGTGGGTGCCCGATCGCGGCGGCAAGCGCGCGCGCAACCGGTTGTCGTGGCTATCGCGCGGCAAGCTGCTGGACAACCTGCGCCGCAGCCTGGTGGCGCCGGCCGCCTTCGGCCTGCTGCTGATCGGCTGGCTGTGCTCGCCCACGCCATTGCGCTGGACAGCCTGGCTGCTGGCGCTGTGGCTGCTGCCGGGGCTGTGCTCGGCGCTCTATGCGCTGGCGCACCCGCCCGAAGGTCTGGGGTTGCGCCATCACGCGCGCCAGGTCGGCGTGGGGCTGCGTCAGTACCTGTTGCGCACCGGCGTGGTGCTGGCCTGCCTGCCGTTCGAGGCCGGGCTGCAACTGGCGGCCATCGCCCGCACGCTGGTGCGGATGGCCATCACCCATCGCCATCTGTTGCAGTGGGCGCCCTCCAGCGAAGTGGAACGCAGCGCGCGCAGCGGCAATGCCGAACATCGCCTGATGGCCGGCGCCGCCTGCGCCGCGGCGCTGGTGGTTGCAGCGGTTGCGTGGTGGTCGCCGGTGGCGCTGTGGGTGGCACTGCCGCTTGGCGTGGCGTGGATGGGCGCACCCTGGCTGATGGCCTGGCTGGGCGGGCAGCCCGCCGCCCCGGTGGCGCAATTGTCGCAGGAGCAGCGCGCTTTCCTCGGCGGATTGTCGCGGCGCACCTGGGCGTTCTTCGAGACCCATTGCACCGCGCAGCATCATTGGCTGCCGCCGGACAACGTGCAGGAATATCCGGTCACGGTGGTGGCCAACCGCACCTCGCCGACCAACATCGGGCTGGGCCTGCTGGCCAACCTGGCCGCCTACGATCTGGGCTACCTGACAGTGGCCGGCGTCATGACCCGCGTGGCCGATACGCTGACCACCCTGGAATCGCTGCCGCGCCACCGCGGCCATTTCTACAACTGGTACGACACCGAAACGCTGGCGCCGCTGCTGCCGCGTTATGTCTCCACCGTCGACAGCGGCAATCTGGCCGGTCATCTGCTGACGCTGCGGCAAGGGTTGCTGGCGCTGGTGGAGGCGCCGGCGGTCTCGATGGCGGTGTTCGACGGGCTGGCCGACACCTTGAGCGTGCTGGCATCGCACGCCAGGGCACGCAACGTCACCGCCGATGCGCTGGATGCGCTGGATACGATGGCGCAGGGCGTGCAGGGCCTTTGCAGCCAGCCCGCGCCAAGCCCGCCCCAGGCCGACAAGGCGCTGCGCCTGCTGTTGGCGCAAAGCCAGCGGATCCTGGCGCTGATGCCGGTCAGCGGCGACGACGAAGAACCGTGGCCGCAGCGGCTGGTGGCCAGTTGCAAGGCCGCCCTGGCCGAGTTGAGTCACTGCGCACCGGCACTGGCCGACACCGATCCGCACGCAACAGGGACGACGGGCGCCATGGTCGCCACGCTGCGGCAACTGGCCGCCAGCGACTGCGCACCGAACGTGCAGAGCTGGGCCGCCAACCGTGTGCAGGAACTGCACCGGCTGGCGCATCGCGCCGGGCAGTTGGCGCAGATGGATTACGACTTTCTCTACAACCGTGCCCCGCAGTTGTTGTCGATCGGCTACAACGTCGACGACCGTCGCCTGGACAGCGGCCATTACGATCTGCTGGCCTCCGAGGCGCGCCTGGGGATCTTCGTGGCCATCGCCCAGGGCAAGCTGCCGCAGGACAGCTGGTTCGCGCTCGGGCGCACGCTCACCGATACCGGCGCCGAGCCGACGCTGCTGTCGTGGAGCGGCTCGATGTTCGAGTACCTGATGCCCGACCTGGTGATGCCCAGCTATCCGCAGACGCTGCTGAACCGCTCGATGCGCGGCGCGGTGCAGGCGCAGATCCGCTACGGCGCCGCGCGCGATGTGCCCTGGGGCGTGTCCGAATCGGGCTACAACACGGTCGATACGCGGCGCAATTATCAATACCGCGCGTTCGGTGTGCCCGGGCTCGGACTCAAGCGCGGCCTGGGCCAGGATCTGGTGATCGCCCCGTATGCCAGCGCGATGGCCTTGATGGTCGACCCGGATGCGGCGTGCCGCAATCTGCAGCATTTGCAGGCGCTGGGATTCGGCGGCCGCTTCGGGCTGTACGAGGCGATCGACTACACCCCGTCGCGGGTGCCGCGTGGCGAACAACACGCCGTGGTCCGCTCGTTCATGTCGCACCATCAGGGCATGGCGCTGCTGGCACTGGACCACGTGTTGCGCGATGCGCCGATGCAACAGCGCTTTGTCGCCGATCCGCAATTCCAGGCCACGCTGCTGCTGTTGCAGGAGCGCGCGCCGCGTGCCGGCGTCTACGTCAAGGGATTGGCCCAGGCCGCGGAGCGCCCGGTTCCCACCGAGGCGGGCATGGCCCTGCGCATCCATCGCGACCCCGATCTGGCCCAGCCGGCGTTGCAACTGCTCTCCAACGGGCGTTACCACGGCATGCTGACCTCGGCCGGCGGTGGCTACAGCCGCGCGCGCGACATGGCGGTGACCCGCTGGCGCGAGGACGGCACCCGCGACCACTGGGGCACCTTCTGCTATCTGCGCGATGTGGACAGCGGCGCGGTGTGGTCGGCCGCGCATCAACCCACCTGCGTGCCGGTGGAGCGCTACGAGGCGATTTTTTCCGACGCGAAAGCCGAGTTCAAGGGCAGCCACCAGCGCTACGACAGCCATCTGGAAATCGCCATTTCCGCCGAGGACGACGTGGAGATGCGCCGGCTGCGCATCCGCAACCGTTCGCGGCAGACGCGCGTGATCGAAATCACCACCTATGCCGAAGTGGTGCTGGCGCCGGCGCAGGCCGACGAGGCGCATCCGGCCTTCAGCAACCTGTTCGTGCAGACCGAGATCCTGGCCGACAAGCAGGCATTGCTCTGTACACGGCGCCCGCGCGGGCATGACGAGGCGCAGCCGTGGATGCTGCATCTGGTGGCCGTGCACGATGCCGACGTGGCGACGATTTCCTACGAGACCGATCGCGCCGCCTTCGTCGGGCGCGGGCGCAGCACCCGCAATCCGCTTGCCTTGCACGCGCACGCCAACCTGTCCGGCGCGGCCGGCTCGGTGCTGGACCCGATCGTGGCGATCCGCTGCCGTATTTCGCTGGCGCCCGACCAGCAGGCGCAGGTGGACATGGTCTATGGCGTCGGGACCCAACGCGAGGCCTGCACCGCGCTGATCGACAAATACCGCGACCGCCGTCTGGCCGATCGGGTGTTCGACCTGGCGCTGACCCAGAGCCAGGTCACGCGCCGGCAGATCGACGCCTCGCTGGAAGATGCGATGCTCTACGAGCGGCTGGCCGCGCGCGTGCTGTTCGTCGACCCGCAATTGCGCGCCGATAACGAAGTACTGCTGCACAACCATCGTGGCCAGTCGGCGCTGTGGAGTCATGCCATCTCCGGCGATCTGCCGATCGTGCTGTTGCGCATCACCGACCCGGACAATCTCGACCTGGCGCGCCAGCTGGTGCAGGCACACGCGTACTGGCGCCTGAAGGGCCTGCGCGCGGATCTGGTGATCTGGAACGAAAGCCAGGCCGGCTATCGCCAACAGTTGCAGGACGCCATCCTGGGCCTGATCGCCGCCGATCCCGAAGCCAATGTCCTCGACCGTCCCGGCGGCATCTTCGTGCGCGCCATCGAACACATTTCGCAGGAAGACCGCGTGCTGCTGCAGACCGTGGCGCGCGCGATCCTGTGCGATGCCAACGGCACGCTGGACGCGCAACTGCAGCGCCACCCCAGCGCACGCGCGCAGCCGCCGCTGCTGGAGCCGATCCAGCAGCTGGACAGCGCCGACGCGTTGGCCAGCACCCACGCCGCCTATCTGGACCGCACCCTGCAGGCCGCATCCGACGAAGCGGTGCTGTTCGACAATGGCCTGGGCGCGTTCGCCGCCGACGGCCGCGAGTACCGCATCACCCTGGACGAGGGCATGCCCACGCCGGCACCGTGGTGCAACGTGCTGGCCAACGCCCAGTTCGGCAGCGTGGTCAGCGACAGCAGCGCCGGCTACAGCTGGGCCGAGAACGCGCACGAGTTCCGGCTGACGCCATGGCATAACGACCCGGTCGGCGATGCCTCCGGCGAAGCGTTCTATCTGCGCGACGAAGACACCGGGCAAGTGTGGTCGCCCATGGCGCTGCCGTGCCGCGGCAGCGGCCGCTACACGGTGCGCCATGGCTTTGGCTACAGCGTCTACAGCCATACCGAACACGGCATCGGCAGCGAGTTGTGGGTGTTCGTGGATGCGCAACGGCCGATCAAGTTCAGCCATCTGCGGTTGAAGAACCTGTCCGGGCGCCCACGCCGTCTCAGCGTGACCGGCTATGTGGAATGGGTGCTAGGTGACATCCGCACGCGCTCGCAGCTGCATGTGGTCAGCGAGGTCGACCTGGGCAGCAGCGTGCTGACCGCACGCAACCCGTACAACACCGAGTTCGACGGGCGCGTGGCGTTCTTCGATGCCGATGCGCCCAGCCGCAGCATCACCGCCGACCGCAGCGAATTCATCGGCCGCAACGGCAGCCTGGCCGCACCGGCCGCGCTCGCCCGGCAGCGGTTGTCCGGGCGCGTGGGTGCCGGCCTGGACCCATGCGCGGCGATCCAGATCCCGCTGACGCTGGCGGCCGAACAGAGCTTTGAGACGGTGTTCCGGCTGGGTGCGGCCAGCAACCGCGACGCTGCGCTGGAACTGGCGCGCAGCAGCCGCGGCGTGGCCACCGCGCAGGCCGCATTGC
This sequence comes from Xanthomonas sp. 10-10, assembly GCF_040182365.1. Classification (NCBI taxonomy): domain Bacteria; kingdom Pseudomonadati; phylum Pseudomonadota; class Gammaproteobacteria; order Lysobacterales; family Lysobacteraceae; genus Xanthomonas; species Xanthomonas sp. 10-10. Next base: position 70,303 of record NZ_CP144460.1, on the reverse strand, counting down.
TGGACGTGCGCAGGCACTGGGAACAGGTGCTCGGCAGCGTGCAGGTGCGCACGCCCGACCCTGCCGTGGATCTGCTGGCCAATGGCTGGCTGCTCTACCAGACCATCGCCTGCCGCTTCCTGGCGCGCAGCGGCTATTACCAGTCCGGTGGCGCGTTCGGCTTCCGCGATCAATTGCAGGACAGCATGGCGATGGTGCACGCGCAACCGGCGCTCAGCCGCGCCCATCTGTTGCGCAGCGCCGCGCATCAATTCGTGCAGGGCGATGTGCAGCATTGGTGGCACCCGCCACAAGATCGCGGCGTACGCACGCAGTGCTCGGACGACTTCCTGTGGTTGCCGCAGGCGCTATGCCGCTATCTGGACACCACCGCCGACACCAGCGTGCTCGACGAACCTGTCGGCTTCATCGACGGGCGCGCGCTCAAGCCCGACGAGGAATCGTATTACGACCTGCCGCAGCTCACCGGCAACGTGCAGTCGCTGTACGCACATGGCGTGCTCGCCCTGCAGCGCGGCATGACGCGACTGGGCGAGCGCGGCCTGCCGCTGATCGGCAGCGGCGACTGGAACGACGGCATGAACCGGGTCGGCAAGGACGGCAAGGGCGAAAGCGTCTGGCTGGGCTTCTTCCTCTACGACACCCTGCTGCGCTTTTCGGCCGTGGCCACGCAGCGCGACGATACGGTGTTCGCCGCCAGCTGCCGCACCCATGCGCAGGCCTTGCGCGCAGCGCTGGAACAACACGCCTGGGATGGGCAGTGGTACCGGCGCGCCTGGTTCGACGACGGCACCGTGCTGGGCTCGCACAGTTCCGACGAATGCCGCATCGATTCGTTGTCGCAGAGCTGGTCGGTGCTGTCCGGAGCGATGGATCCGGCGCGCAGCGCGCAGGCGATGCAGGCCATGTACCAGCACCTGGTCGATGCCGATGCGGGCATCGTCAAACTGCTGATGCCGCCGTTCGATCGTACCGGCCACGACCCGGGCTATATCCGGGGCTACGTGCCCGGCGTGCGCGAGAACGGCGGCCAGTACACGCATGCGGCGGTGTGGGCGGCGATGGCCTTCGCCCATCTCGGCGACAGCGCGCGCGCCTGGCAACTGGCCGGGATGATCAACCCGATCCACCACGCCCTGGATGCCGACGCCGCGCAGCGTTACAAGGCCGAACCCTATGTGCTGGCGGCCGATGTCTACGCAGTGGCGCCGCACGCCGGCCGCGGCGGCTGGAGCTGGTACACCGGCGCGGCCGGCTGGATGTACCGGCTGCTGACCGAATCGCTGCTTGGTCTGCAACGGCATGGCACCCGCATGCATATCGTGCCGTGCATCCCGGCCGGCTGGCCGGGCTATCAGCTGCGTTATCGCTTCGGCAGCAGCACCTACATCGTCGACGTCACCCAGCGCCCAGGGGTCCAGCCACGGCTGGAAATCGACGGAGTGACGCAAGCCGAGCTTGCTTTCACCCTGGTCGACGACGGCGAGGTCCACGCTGTCGCCCTGGACTGGCCGGGAGAGGCGACATGAGCATGCGCACACGCACCCACACCAATCACCAGCTTTCCGACCTGGGCAGGATGTTGTCGGTGTGGCCGCAACGGGTACGTGACCCCAGCCAGTTCTGGCCGCAATTCGATGCCTTGGCCAAAGGCATCCTGGATGAGGCGGCCGAAGCCGATCTGCAACGCGTGCAGCGTCGCTTGCGGCAGCTGCTGCACCGCCACGGGCTGACGCGCGCGCAGTAAGCGTACAGTCTCCACGGTCTCGTCGTCTGGTGAACAGGCTTCGGAGCGGGCAAGGCGCTGTCGCCAAGCCGTAGCTTCGCTCAGCTGCAACCGACCCATCGCAGCGGTCATCACCGCTGAGCCGGCGAGAGGTGAGGCTTGGTGTCGTTTTGGTGCAGCGTCAACTGCTCAGTCGGTCGAGCGCGCGATGCCCTCGCCGCTCGCGGGACACGCCGCAAGTACGTCCCTGTAGGCTCGGTGGCGGCATCCATGCCGCCACACGGTCCCGCAAGCGGCAAGGACACCGCACCAGACAATTGGTCGGTTGTTCGCTTAAAGGCTTGTCCGTTGATCGGCTCGCGTTAGGAGACTAGCGGACGCTTGCTTGTCAGAACTGCAGGGCACGGTACCTGCTCTTACGATGCACACCGACCCTATCGACCGGTCCTTGCCTGCCCACCGTCGCGGGACCTTACGCGGCATCCATGCCGCCACACGGTCCCGCAAGCGGCGAGGACACCGCACCAGACAATTGGTCGGTTGTTCGCTTAAAAGCTTGTCTGTTGATCGGCTTGCGTTAGGAGACTAGCGGACGCTTGCTTGTCAGAACTGCAGGGCACGGTGCCTGCTCTTACGATGCACACCGACCCTCTCGACCGGTCCTTGCCCGCCCACCGTCGCGGGACCTTACGCGGCATGGATGCCGCGTAAGAGCCTCCATGGACGGATTCACGGCGTGTCCCGCGATGGTGGGCGGGCAAGGGCCCTGCAGCCAAACCGCAGCGTCCATGCTCTGCGCCTGACCCCTCCGCACTGTTTCGCCACTTCTGAGTGGCCGAGTTACCGCAGACAGCACTCCACACCACCATGATCGACGACGCGCAGGCGCCACGCTTAGACTCCGCGTTTACACGCGCCAAGGCCGCTGGTGATCGATCTCAATGACATCGCGTTGTACGTGCAGGTGGTGCGCAGCGGCAGCTTTGCCGAGGCCGCACGCCGGCTAGGCACCGCGCCCAACAGCGTGAGCCGGCGCGTGCAGCAGCTGGAAGCGCAGCTGGACACACGCCTGATGCAACGCTCCACCCGCAAGCTCACCCTCACCGACGCCGGCCAAGCCTTTTACGAGCGTTGCGCCGATGCGGTGGACGGGCTGACCTCGGCCGGGCAGAGCCTGGTGGCCGGTGGCGATGAAGCCGCCGGTCTGGTGCGGGTGGCGGCGCCTGCGGATTTCCTGGATTTTTTCCGCGTCGAATGGGTGGGCGAGTTTCTCGCTGCGCATCCGCGCGTGCGCCTGGAATTCGTGCTCAGCGATGGCAAGGCGGACCTGATCGCCGAGCGCATCGATGTGGCCTTCCGCGGCGGTGTGGTGACGGACCTGGGCTATGTCGGCCGCCAGATCCTGGCCGACACCAACGATGTGCTGGTGGCCAGCCCCGGTTACCTGCAGGCACGCGGCAGGCCGCTGCGGCTGGACGAATTGCCGCAGCACGACTGCCTCAGCTTCCCGCATCCGAGCGGGTACGCCACCTGGACGCTGGTCGGCCCGTCCGGGCTTGCCGAAGACGTCCAGGTGCAGGCGCGCATGGCCGCCACCACTGCGCGCGCGCTGCGGCTTGCGGCGGTGGCCGGGCTCGGCATCGCATTGTTGCCGCAGGCGCTCACCTGGCCCGATATCCACGAAGGTCGCCTGACCGTGGTGTTGCCGGATTTTCAACGCAAGGGCCAGAGCCTGTACGCGCTGTATCCGAGCCGGCACCATCTGCCGCGTGCGGTGTCGGCGTTTATCCAGGCCGTGGCGACGCGACTGAATGCGGCTGAATGCAAAAAGGTGGCTGGCTTGGCAAACAGCGCCGCCATGCCGGGCGTGCGGTGATCGTGGCGCTGCGGAGTGCGGCGGTTTCAACGCCTTGATTCGACCCAGTCTGCGCACCTCGCGCGCACAACATCACGCCGACCTTGCTTGAAAGCGGTTGACGCCCTGCCGCGCGGGCAACGCGTTGCATCGAGCAGCACGTTGTCCGCTCGATGCAGGGTCGGCACGTTTGAACCATCGGCACCGTGCAAACGGATCACATGATCGCCAGCGCGGGCGATGCCCCCGGACGGGCATCGCGTGCTGCATCACTCAGGCTGCAAGCCCTTCGATCTGCTGCTGGGCGCTGGCAATCCCCGCCTGGCGGGCGTCTGCGCCAGTGGCCAGGCCTTCGGCCACGATGACCTCGGGGGCGTGCACGCCGACAAAGCCCAACGCGGTGCGCATGTAGGTCTCTGCATGTTCAAGCGATGCCATCGGCGAGCCGGCGCCATAGAAGCCGCCACGCGCCACCAGCAGAATCACCCGCTTGTTGCCGGCCAGCCCTTCGGGCAGGCCTTGCGCGTTATAGCGGAAGGTCCTGCCGGCCACCAGCACACGATCGATCCATGCCTTGAGCTGAGTCGGGATGGTGAAGTTGTAAAGCGCCACACCGATCACCACAGTGTCGGCCTCCAGAAATTCCTGCAGCACCGCTGCACTGGTGGCCAGTTCGGCTGCCAGTTCCGGGCTCTGGTCGCCGGTGGGATTCTGCTGGGCCGCCAGGTGCGCGCCGGAGAGGTGCGCCAGCGGCGTGGCGGCCAGATCGCGGTAGGTCACTGCGATATCGCGGTTGCCGGACTGCAACCTGGCAACCGTGGCCGCCGACAGCTGACGGCTGACCGAGTAAGCGCCGAGGATGCTGGAATCGAGATGGAGCAGTTTCATTGGAATGCCTTTGGAAACGTAGGGGGTGTGAGGGTTCGACGATGCGTGGCGGTAGCGCCCACGCATCGACACGGTGGTGATGGACGTCGTTGAAGCTCTGACGCGCGCAGGGCGCGCCTTTTCAAAGCGCACGGCTCTCAGCAACATCGGCAGTGCGCTGGTTTGCTGGGCAACGCGTGTACCGTGAGCCGGCCACGCCGCCGCCCTGCATCCGCTGCCCGCGGCGGTTGCATCAGGCCAGGCGGCCCCTGGCGCGCAACTGCTCGCCGATGCGGCGGATCTCCGCCTCGCCCTGGGCCAGTGCCGCCGCGCTGGTGTGCACCGAGTAGTGGCCCATCACCAGCTCGTGCGGATGCTTGACCGCCGAGCCGAGCACGAACGATGTCGCGCCCACCGACACCACCTCGATGGCCTGCTCGGCATCCTTGAACACAGCCATCTGGCCGGCGCCGATGCTTTCGGCCGCTTCCAGCTGGCCGCCGTGCACCGCGATCCAGGCCACGCTGTGGCCGGCTGGCGGCACGTAGCGCCAGGTCTCGCCGTCGCGCAACTGCACGCTCAGGTAGGTCATGTCGGCCGGTGCCGGGATCCTGCTTTCCAGCGCGCCGTAGCGACCCAGCAGCACGCGCACCGGGCCGGCCACCGGCACATCCTCCGGCGACAGGTACAGGCTCTGCGCCGGCGCATTTTCCTCGGCCGCCGGCAGTGCGACCCACAGCTGGAAGCCCTTGGCCGACGCCTGGCCCACCGGCACGCCGTCGTGCCAGACGCCATTGCCGGCACGCATCCATTCCACCCCGCCGGTGGGCAGCGTGCCCTGCTGGCCGGTGCTGTCCTCATAGCCGACCTCGCCCTCCATCAGGTAGGTGAGCGTGGCAATGCCCGAATGCGGATGCATGCCCATCGGTGCGGCTCCTGCGGACGGTTTGACGGTGAACAGGTCCAGGAACACGAACGGCTTGACCAGCTGGCCCAGATCGCCCGGGCTCATCAGCCGGGTGATCGGTCCGCGGGTGGTGCCGCGGGTGCGAAACACCACTGGGCGCGGCGGGACCTGCACGCTTGGCGCGCGCTGCGGCTGATCGGCATAGACGGGGGCCAGTTGTGCGTTCATGACAGATCTCTTTGCGGTGGTGGAGCAAGCTGCTCCGGTGATGCAAAGCGTAGAGACGCGCCGATTGATCGACTAGCCGGGACATTTGGAGTGCAGTCGTCCAGAAATTGAAGCAATCCTCTCCACATGATCTTCCCGGCACGCGCGACTGGCGCAGCGGCCGCACCGCTTGCGCCGTGCGCGCGCTCGGGACGGGAGCGCTGCCCGGGGACTTTCGCTCGGTGATCCAGATGCTGGTCGCTCCCGGCCACCAATCCAGCGCGAACAGCTCGGCGTTGCCGTGCGCCCCGGCGGGCAGCCTTCATGCCGCGCCGACAACGGATTCTTCACGCTTGCGCCATTCTTCCGCTGGAGATCTCCGATGATCCGCACCCTCGCCCCGCTCGCTGCCGTCCTGTTGCTCTCGGCCTGTGCCTCCAACCAGGTGGCGCAGGTACAGCCCATCGATGGCGCGATCTCCGGCCAGTGCCATATCGAAAAGGTCCGCGGCATCGTGGGTCTGGCCGCAGCGGCGCAGACGGTGGAGCGTGCACGCGTCGATAGCGACAGCCTGCAGGTCAGCGTGCGGCGCGGCGAACGCGCCACCGGCGGCACCACCGCCAGCGGCCTGGCCGACCCGGCGCAGGGCGCCAGCGAGAGCGGTGGCGATCACCTGAGCATCGAAACCGGCCCGTACAACAACATCACCGCGGTGTATTGCGGCTGACGGCAACGCCTGGCGGCGAAGCGGCGGGTTGCAATCGCAGCGGCCTGGTCTGGCGAGTCCTGCGCAGGCGATGGCCCCGGACTGCAAGGTGACGGTGGCTGCAGCTGCGCTGCCCTTGCGGCCCTGCACGGACGACCAGCGCACCGGCCCCCAAGTACTGTCCGCCGGCCGGTCATCCGGAAGTACCTGGCGCGCTGCCACAGCGGCGGGCACGCCGTTGCCAGCGGGAGTCGGCACCGGGCAACCACACAGCCAACGCGTCACTGCGGGCACGGGCCGCGCTCGCCTGGTGGCTGCGTCGTCGTTTCGTCAGTCGTCCTCAGTCTGCCGAACGCGCCTGGCCGGCTGCATCGTCATCAACCCGGCCGAACGCGTCGCGCCAACGCCGATGCAGCCATGTCTGGCCATCGTGGATGCAGCTGAACACCGCAGGCACCACGACCAGGCACAGCAGCGTCGAACTGATCAATCCCCCGATCACTGCGATGGCCATCGGCTGACGGAAACTGGCATCGGCGCCGAAGCCCAACGCGATCGGCAGCATGCCGGCGATCATGGCAACGGTGGTCATCACGATCGGACGCGCGCGTTTGTGGCACGCATCGAGCAACGCGGCGTCGACGCAGGCTGCCCCATCGCCGATTGCGATCACCGCGTATTCCACCAACAGGATCGAGTTCTTGGTGACGATACCCATCAGCATCACCAGGCCGATCATCGACGGCACATCGAGCTCGCTGCCGCACAGCAACAGCGCGATGAAGGCGCCGCCGAGCGAAAGCGGAATGGCCGACAGGATGGTCAACGGCTGGAAGAAGTCGTTGAACAGCAGGATCAGCACGCACAGCATGCACAAGGTGGCGATCACGATCGCCAGCAGCAGGCCGGACGATAGATCCGCCGCCACTTCGGCATCGCCGGACTGGATCAGCGCCACGTTTGCAGGCAGTTGCCGGATGGCCGGACGCGTGGTGGCCAAGGCCTGCGCCTTGCTCAACGGCATCTCGCCCAGGTCGGCACTCACCGTGACGTAGCGTTGGCGATCGTAGCGGTTGATCTCGGTCGGGCCGCTTTCCACTGCCAGGACCGCGACGCTGGACAACGGCACCAGGCCATCGCGCGATGGCACGCGCAGATTGGACAAGGCCTCCAGATCGGCACTGACCCGGTCGGGAACCTGCACGCGGATATTGATCTGCCGGTTGTCCAGATTGAGCTTGGCAAGTTGCGGTTCGAAATCGCCGCTGGTCGCGGTGCGCAGGGTCTGGCCGATATCGGCGCTGCTCACGCCGTAACGGGCGGTCTGGCTCTGGATCGGCCGCGCAACCAGTTCCGGCCGTTGCAGGCTTGCAGTGGTGCGCACACCCGACAGGCCGGCCGCGCGCAACTGGCTTGCGAACGCAGTGGCGGTGGCGTTGAGGGCGTCCTCCGATTCGCTGGTGAGAATCATCGACAGGTGTTCGCCCGGCCCGCCGCCGCTCACGGTGACCCGTGCGCCGGTGATATTGACCACGACCTGCCGCACTGCGCGCTCGATCTGCGCCTGCGCCGCGCGCGTCTTGCGCGGCGACAGCACCAGGGTCATCTCGGCGTTGCGCACCTGCGCCACCTGCGCATCGCGTCCACCCGCATCGCCGCCGATGCTGGTGAACACCGCGCCGACGCCGTCGATGCGGCCTACCGCCGCGCGCACCCGTTCGGTGACCTGGCGGGTCTGCCCGATGTCGCTTTCCGGCCCCAGCTCGACCTTGACGGTGATGAAGCCGCGGTCGCTGGGCGGCACCAGACCCTTGGACAGCAGCGGCAACAACGCCAGCGACAACAGCAGGAACACGCCGGCCGCGCCCAGGGTCGCTGCGCGATGCCGCAGGCTCCACTGCACCAGCCGCAGGTAGCCGGCAGTCACCACGCCGGTCGTCGGTTCGGCTGGATTGTCGTGCCGCGCGCCGAGAAAGGTGGCCGCCATGATCGGGGTGATCAGCCGCGCCACCATCAACGAGGCCACCACCGCAATCACGGCAGTCCACCCGAACTGCTTGAAGAACAATCCCGGGATGCCGCCCATCAACGTGGTCGGCACGAACACCACCACCAGGGTGGCGGTGGTGGCCATGACCACCAAGGCGATCTCGTTGACTGCGTCGGCAGTGGCCTGAAACGCGGATTTGCCCATGCGCCGGTGACGTTCGATGTTCTCGATCTCGACGATGGCGTCGTCGACCAGGATGCCGACCACCACTGCCAGGGCCAGCAAGGTCAGCGTATTGAGCGAGTAATCCAGCCACCACATCACCGCGAACGACGGCAGGATGGACAGCGGCAGCGCCGATGCGGCGATCAGGGTGGCGCGCCAGTCGCGCAGGAACAGCCACACCACCAGCACCGCCAGCAACGCGCCCTCGTAGAGCATCGACATCGACCCTTCGAATTGCTCCAGGGTGTAGGCCACGGTGCCGGAGACCGGAGTGATGCGCAGGGAGGTGTCGCTCCGTTGCAACTGCTGCAGCGCCTGCGCGACACCTGCGGCGATCCTGGTTTCGTCGAAGCCCTTGGTGCGATAGAGGCTGAGCCCGATCACCGGCTTGCCGTCCAGCAGCGCGGCCTGCCGACGGTCGGCGATGCCGTCGCGCACGCGCGCGATCTGCTCCAGGCGCACGCTGCCGCCGCTGGCGAGCGCAATCGACATGCCGGGCAGCTGCGCGGCCTGCCGCACACCGGCCAGCGTGCGCACCGATTGCTCGGCGCCGCCCAGTTGCACGCGTCCGCCGGAGGAGTCCTGCTGCATCTGCTGCAACGCGCGCGATACATCGGAGGTGGTCACCCCAAGCGCCGTCATCTGCACCGGATCCACCTCCACCCGTATCTCGCGCTGCACGCCGCCCAGGCGCTGCACGCGGCCCACACCTGGCACCTTCAGCAGCGCCTTGCTCACGCGGTCGTCGACATACCAGGACAGCGCGGTCTCATCCAGCGTCGTGGAGGTCACCGCATAGGTCAGAATCGGCGTGCTGTTTTCGGTCACCGCACTGATGGCCGGCTGCAGCAGTTCCGGCGGCAACGACGAACGCACGCGGTCGACCGCATCCTTGGTTTCGATCAACGCATCGGACAGCGACTTCTCCAGGCGAAATTCGGCCACGATCTGCACCTGTCCATCGCTGATGGTGGTGCGCAGGTGACGCAGGCCGCTGACGGTGGCGAGGGAGTCTTCCACCTTGCGCGCCACATCGGTTTCCAGCTGCGCCGGTGCCGCCCCCGGCTGTGTCAGGGCGACAGTGACGGTGGGCAGATCCAGATCCGGCAGCGCCTGGATGGAAAGATTGCGGAAGCCGTACACGCCCGCCAGCGTCAGCAGGAAAAACAGCAATACCGCAGGAATGGGATTGCGCAGCGACCAAGTAGCGAAGTTCATCGTGGCCCACGTGGAATCAGCTGCATGCCGACCAGCGGGCCGGCCGGTGTGGTCCTGACCAGCACCGTATCGCCATCGGCGAGCAATCCCGCGCCCTGCGCCACGATGCGCTCGCCGTCAGTCCACGGCTGCAGCAGTTCGACCTCGCTACCGAAGCGCCGCCCCACCGTCACCGGTTGCGCGCGCACCCTGGCAGCGGCGCCGCTGCCGACGACGCGGAACACCAGGCTGCGGCCATCGCGCACCACCACGCTCGACGCCGGTACCACCAGCGCGCGGCTGGACGGCAGCGCCACCGCACCATCGACGTACATCCCGCCGCGCAACAGGCTGTCGGGCGGGATATCCGCATACACCACGCCAAGCCGGGAGCGCGCATCCAGCAGCGGCGCGATCTGGCGCACGCGTGCGCCCACGGTGCTGCCGTCGGGTAGCCGCAGCCGAACCGGCTGGCCCGGCGCGATCCGCGCGATCTGCTCGGGCGTGAACTCTCCGCGCCACTCCAGGCGCCCCTGGCGCACCAGGCGGAACAGTTCCTGGCCGCTGCTGGCCACCGCGCCCAGCGTCGCGCTCTGCGCGCTGATCAAACCATCGTCCGGGGCGGTGATGTCGGCTTGCTGCAGTTGCAGCCGGTTGGCATCCAGCTGCGCCTGCGCCACCGCGATCTGGGTGTTGGCCGTGACCGCTTCGGTCACGTAGCGCTGTACTTCCTGATCGCTCATCGCCCCGGCCGCCTGCACGCGCACGGCGCGCATGCGATTGGTATCGGCCTGATGCGCGGCCGCCTGCGCCTTGGCCAGGCCTGCGCGCAGTTCTGCGCGTGCTGCCAACAAGGTTGCGGTATCGAAACGTGCCAGCAGCTGCCCGCGCGCCACCACATCGCCGACCGCCACGTTGAGCGTCACCAGCCGCAGCCCGTTGCTTTGCGAACCGATCACCGCTTCCTGCCAGGGCGCCACGATCCCGGTGGCCGACAGCGTGCTTGGCCACTCCACCTGACGTGCCGTTATCGCCGTGACCGACAACGCGGTGATCGGAAGCGCGTTTATGGGTGCTGGCTGGGCGCGCGTGGACCACCACCAGCCCGAGGCGATGGCACCGCTGCCCAGCAGACACCACAGCAGCGGCGTTGCGAAGCGTCGCGGTCCGCGCCTGGGTGCCGCAGCGGGGGTACGCGCGCGCGCTGTCGTGTCGGTTGGGGTCATGGTGGTTACGCGTTCTGAGGCAAGGGAAAGGACATCAACACGCCGGACAGCCTCCGAGCGCATGGGCGCGTGGCGATCGGCCGCGTGGCGCCGAAGGGCAGTAGCGGTCGCACCACCTCTGCCGTTGCGCCCACGCTGCCGACGCGATGACGTTGGCAAGCTCGGCGCAGCGGGGAAGCGGTAAGCGCATCGCAAGCGCCAGCGAACCGCTGGCTGGATGGCATCGTTGCAAGCAGCCGTTAAAGAACTTTTAGTCGGTTGAAGAATTCTTTAAGCGCACCGGGGTGGCTGTGCGAAGTGTTCAGCCCTGGCCGCCAGCGCGGTCGCGTCGATCGGTGCCAGGCCGGCGACCTGCAAACTCCCATCGCCGTGCACTGCGGCCGCCGCAGTGCACTCCAGCGTATCCAGCACGCGCAGCGAAGTCCCGCACTCCGTGCCTGCCCCACGTCGGAGCATCCATTCAGCCCCTGGCGCTGCCTGGAAAGACGATGCGCACGCTGAACCCGCGCCCGCTCAGACCTGGCCCGGTTTCGATGCGCGCCTGGTGCAGATCCGCGATACCGGCGACCAACGACAGCCCGATGCCGCTGCCGCGGACGGGGGTGCCGGCCACGCGATGGAAGCGGACGAAGATCGCCTCACGCTCGGAGTCGGGAACGCCCGGGCCATCGTCGGCCACCTGCAGATAGACATTGCTGAGGGCATCTGCGCCATCTTCGCCCGCATCGACAACATAGCCGCAGCTGACCAGGATGTTGCCGCCCTCGGAGGTGTAACGCATCGCGTTATCCACCAGGTTGCGCAGCAGGATGCCGATCTCGTCCACGTTGCACGCAACCACACAGCTGTGGATGTCCAGATACAGCGCACGCCCGTTCTGCGTCGCATGCACCTCGAATTCCTGTGCCACGTGATGCACCAGCACGCTGAGTTCGGTCGGTTGATGCAGCGATGCGCTACGTCCTGCGTTCAACCGCGCCAGATCCAGCAATTGTTCGGACAGGCGCGTGCTGCGCCTGGCCACGCGCAGCAGCTTCACCAGCGCCTGGTTCTTGCTGTGCAGATCCGGTGCGCCCAGCGCGATTTCGGCCTGCGCCTGCAGTGCCGACAGCGGGGTGCGCAGCTCGTGCGCGGCATCGCCGATAAAACGGCGTTCGCCTTCGATCACCGCATCCAGCCGCTCGAGCAGATGATTGAACGACGCCACCAGTGCATGTATTTCGCGCGGGAGCCTGGACAACGGCAACGGCGTGAGGTCCAGGTTCTTGCGCCGCCGCAATGCCTTGCCCAGCGCTCGGACTGGTTGCAGCGAGCGACGCACCACGAACCACATCACTGCGCCTGCCACCACCACCAACACCGTGGCCAGGGCGAGCGCGTGCCACGCTTCGTGGCGCAGGTCCGCATCGACCACGCTCTGCGGGTTGCCGACCTGCACGCTGACCCGCCCGGTCTTGTCGGTGATCGCCGACACCCGCCATTGTTCTCCATCGACGACGGTGGTGGCCGCTCCATCGGTAAACGACGGCTGCAGTGCCGAATCGGGCGCACCCGGCGTGCGCGCCACCATCCTGGTGCGATCGATCCAGACCTGGAATACCAGCTTTTCACGCGCACCGGTAAAGCCGTCCGGCAATTGCAGGCCGGGGCCGGCCCTGGTGTCGAACCGGCTCTTGGCCGGTATGGTGATCAGCATCTGGGTGGCGATGGCTTCGAGCTTTTCGTCCCAGGTACTTTCCAGATTGAGCGAGAGCAGCGTCAGCACCAGGGCAATGACCGCGACCCAGCACAGGGCGATGACGCTGACGATCACCATGAACAGCTGCGCGGTGATGGACTTCGGCCTCACGCGCCCGGCTGCCCCACCACATACCCCAGGCCGTGCACGGTCCTGATCAGGTCCTCGCCCAGCTTGCGCCGCAGCTGATGGACGAACACCGCGATGGTGTTGCTCTCCAGCTCGCTGCTCGGCCCGTACACCAGGTCCTGCAGGCGGTCGCGGGTGAGCACGTGCCCGGGCCGTTCGATCAACGCCAGCAGCGTGCGGTACTCGTGCGCGCTCAGCACCACATCGACGCCACCCCGGCTGACCGTGCGACGACTGCGGTCGACCTTGACCTCGCCGAAGCTGAAGATCGGCACCACGCTGCCCTGGCTGCGGCGGATCACCGAACGCACCCGTGCCCACAACTCATCGAACTGGAACGGCTTGACCAGGTAGTCGTCCGCCCCCGCATCCAGCCCGACGATGCGCTCGCTCAGCTGGCCGCGCGCGGTCAGGATCAGCACCGGGGTGGCATCGCAGCGCGCGCGCATGCCGCGCAGCACCGACAGCCCGGAGTCACCGGGAAGCCCCAGATCCAGCAGCACCGCCGAATACGGATGCTCGACCAGCACCGCGTTGGCCGCGGCCGCATCCAGGACATGGTCCACATCCCAGCCGCCCTGCCGCGCACCATCGCAGATGGTGTCGCCCAGCATCGCGTCGTCTTCGACAAGGAGCAGTTTCATTCCGTCCGCGTGCGTGCGCAAAGTGGGGGGCCAGCATTCCAGGGCGGGTTTAATTCTGCATTAAGACGCCCGGCGATCGGAGCGGCGCGCCGTGGCCCGGCTGCAGCGCGACAGGGCGCGCAGGATGTGTCCCCGCCAGCCGGCGCCGCTACGGCGAGCCCAGCGGCACTCCAGCACGCTTCCTGCCCGCCTGCCCGTCGCAGCGGCATCAGGGTAGCCTGGGGCTCCGGCGTGCCAGGACATGTTCAAGACAGGTCGCTGGTGTAGAAGGACGGGGCCACCGGCGGCGGGAGGAAGCTCATGAAGGTACTTTTGGTCGAGGACGAACCGGAGATGGCATCGGCCATCCGTGACGTCCTGGCGAACTACAGCATGCTGGTGGACCACGCGCCGACGCTGGCGGCCGCCGACAGCGCCGCCGCCCTGGGGAGCTTCGACGTGGTGATCCTCGATCGGCAATTGCCCGACGGCGATGGCCTGCGGTTTCTGAAAACCCTGCGCGAGCAGGGCAACGTCACCCCTGTCCTGGTGCTCACGGCGCTGGGCGAGTTGTCCGAACGCGTGGTCGGCCTGGACGTCGGCGCCGACGATTACCTGGCCAAACCCTTCGCCGTGGAGGAGTTGGTGGCCCGGCTGCGCGCACTGGCGCGTCGCCCGGCGCATCTGCAGACCGATATCGTCACCGCCGGTGCCTTGTCCTACGACTTCGTCAACCGGGCCGCGACCATCGATGGCGCCGTGCTGGATCTCAAACGCAGGGAATTGCTGGTGCTCGAAGCGCTGCTCAAGCGCTTCGGTCGCATGGTGCCGCGCGCGGCGCTGATGCAGGCGGTGTTCTCGATGGACGACGATGTGCAGCCGAACGCATTGGACACGCATGTCTCGCGCTTGCGCAGAAAGCTCTCCGATGCGCAAAGCGCGCTGGCGATCAATGTGGTGCGCGGGGTCGGCTACATGTTGAGCGCGCAGGCGTGACATCCCGCCCGCCCTCCTTGCGCTGGCGCCTGGTCCGGGGCCTGGCGGCGGCGCAGACCGCGATGATCGCGGTGGCAGGCCTGGTCATCTTCCTGCTGGTCATCAAGGCGACGGTGGAGTTTTCCAACGGCAATGTGGCCTACGAGTCGCAGACCCTGGAGACGCTCACGCAGTCGGTCGCGCGCGATCGGCAGGGCCGGCTATTCATGCGTGCAAGCGCCGACATGGCCGCGCTGCGCGCCAAGTCGACCGGTCTGTGGTTCGTGATCAGGGACACCCACGGGCAGAGCGTGTCCGAGGGCACGCCGCCGTCCAGGATCCGCGCGGCGCTGTCGCTGCTGCCGCTGGTGGAGTCGGCAACCTTCGATGTGGCCGGTGCTTCCAGCACCGACAATCGCGCCAGCGTGGGCTGGGTGGAGACCGACGCCGGACGCGTGCAGATCGCGTTCTGGGGGCAAGGGCCGGTGAGTGCGTGGGAACTCATGCGGCTGGCATCGCCGGTGTTGTGGCAGACCCTGCTGATCATCGCGCTGGTCGCCGTCTCGACCATGCTGGTGATGCCGTTGGCGGTCAAGCGCGGCCTCAGGGGTCTGGATACGGCGGCTCAGGAGGCCAGCACGATCGATTTCCATCGCACCGGACAGCGCCTGACCCTCAGCGAAGTCCCCGCCGAGGTCGCCCCGTTCGTCACCGCCATCAACGATGCGTTGCAGCGCCTGGACACGGCGCTGGCCAAGCACAAGCGCTTCATCGCCGATGCTGCGCACGAGTTGCGCACACCGGTGGCGATCCTGACCACGCGCCTGTCTGCGCTGCCGGCCGGCCCCTTGCGGACACGGCTGATGGAAGATGCCGTGCGGCTCGGCGCACTGACCGGGCAGCTGCTGGACATCCAGCGGCTCGACTCCGGAACCATGGTGTTTTCGCGTCTGAATCTGGCGGCGATCGCAGAACGGGTGGTGCTCGACCTGGCACCGCTGGCATTCGCAGCAGGCTACGAGGTGGCCTTCGAGACCGATTCTGCGGTGGTGCACGTGGATGGCGATGAAGTGTCCATCGAACGTGCGCTCACCAACCTGATCCAGAATGCGATCAGCTATGGCGGACGTCAGGGAACGATCACGATCCGGGTTTCGGCAGCAGGCACGGTGGATGTGGCCGACGAAGGACGCGGGGTCAAGGATTCCGAGCGCGAACGCATCTTCGAGGCGTTTCATCGCGACAGCAAGGACGGCCGTGGCGCGGGCCTGGGACTGGATCTGGTGCAAACCATCATGCGCCACCACGGCGGCAGCGTCCTGCTGGTCCCGGATACCGCCGCAGGCGCCTGCTTCCGACTGGTGTTTGCGGCGGCGGCGTAGCGCCGGCAGCCCTGCGCCATCTGACGTGGATGACGGCCGCGGCGGGCCGTCTTCGTCCACGTCACCGCATATCAGCTGCGCGCCAACGCCTTGATCGGATCCAGGCGTGCCGCACGCCGCGCCGGCAGGAAGCCGAACACCACGCCGATCGCCGTGGACACGCTGAACGCACCGATGATCGACCACTGCGAGAACACCATTCCGAAACCCGGACTCAACCAGCCAACGAGCACGCCCGTACCCAGGGCCAGCGCCACGCCCAGGGTGCCGCCAACCAGGCAAACCAGCGTCGCTTCGATCAGGAACTGGCGCAGGATGTCGGACTGACGCGCCCCTACCGCCATACGCACGCCAATCTCCTGGATCCGCTCGGTTACCGACACCAGCATGATGTTCATCACCCCGATGCCGCCGACCAGCAACGAGATGAGCGCAATGGAGGAGATCAGCAAGGTGATGGTGCGAGTGGTCTGCTCGACGGTCTTGCGCACGCTGTCGGAATTGGACAGGAAAAAATCCCGGCGCCCGTGCCGCTGCAGCAGCAGCGCGTCGATACCACGCTCGGCTACCTCGCTTGGCACCTGCGTCGACACGCGCACCGTCAGGCTGCGCACGCGCGTATCGCCGGACACGCGCGCCATCGCCGTGGTGTAGGGCAGCCACACATTGAGCGCGCTGTCGCCGGCAAACGCTGCGGTCGGCCTGGCGGCGACGCCGACGATCCGCAACGGCACCGATCCCAGCAGAATCACCTTGCCCAACGCCGATGCGCTGCCTGGAAACAGCGCACGCGCGGTGGCCTGGTCGATGACCGCCTCCGGCGCCCTGGCCCGGATGGCATGCGCATCGAAGCCACGCCCATGCGCGAACGCGTAACCACGTACCCTGAAAAACTGCTCGCCGACACCGGTGATGCTGGCGACATCGTGGCGCCCATAACGCAGACCAGCGCTGGTGGAGATCGATGGCGTAGCGCTGTCCACGTACTCCAGCCCGGCGATCGCTGCGGCATCGTCGGCGCTCAGCGTCCGCACCGCGTCGGCATCACGATCGCCGAGGCTGGTCCCGGGCATGACCTCGATCGTATTGGTGCCCAGCGCATCGATGTCGGACAGGATCGAGCGCCGCGAACCTTCGCCAAGCGCGACCACCGACACCACCGACGAAATGCCGATAATGATGCCCAGCATGGTCAGCAAGGTACGCAGACGGTGGTTGAACATCGAACGTAGCGCCATCTGGCCGGCTTCGCCAAAGCGTCCCAGCAGGTCCGCCAGGCGCCCCGCCCTGTCGGCGACCGGCGCGTCCCTGATCGCGGCGGCAGGGGTCGCCGGGCGCAGCTGGCGGTCGGCCACGATCCGGCCATCGCGAATCTCGATCACGCGTTGCGCGTGCGCCGCCACCTCAGGGTCGTGCGTGACCAGAATGATGGTGTGGCCTGCCGCATGCAGCTCCTGCAATATCGCCATGACCTCCTTGCCGCTGGCTTGATCCAGCGCACCGGTCGGCTCGTCGGCCAGAATGACTTCGCCGCCGTTCATCAGCGCGCGGGCGATCGACACGCGTTGCTGCTGCCCACCGGACAGCTGGCCGGGCCGGTGGTGCAGCCGCGTCCCCAACCCCAGGCGCTCCAGCAACGCCTGCGCGCGAGCACGGCGTGCATCGGCCGCGGTACCGTTGTAGATCGCAGGAATCTCGACATTGCCGATCGCATCCAGCTCCCCCAGCAACTGATAGCGCTGGAAAATGAAGCCGAAATGGGCACGCCGCAAACGCGCCAGGCTGTCCGGATCGAGTTGACCGATGTCCTGCCCGGCGACTTCGTAGCTCCCGCGCGTCGGGCGATCCAGGCAGCCCAGGATGTTCATCAGGGTGGATTTGCCCGAGCCCGATGGACCCATGATGGCGACCATCTCGCCGGCATGGATGCGCAAGGTGACATCGCGCAGGATCGCAACGCTGCCGTCGGCAGACGGAAACTCCTTGCAAAGCGCGCTGACTTGCAACAGGGCGGGCATGACTCAGGCTCCAGTGGATGATCGGGAACAGGCATGGGATGCGCGCCTGCCCGTTCCGGTACGGCGGCGCATCAAGGCGTCTGCACAGGCAGATCGACGTCGCTGGTGATTACCCTCTCACCCAGTTCAAGGCCTGCGGTCACCTGCGCGTTGATGCGGTTATTGAGCCCCACACGAATGCGTCGCACCTGCCGCTCACCATCGGCGGTCAGCACGTGGACCACGTAGCTTCCATCGGCAGTCCGCTCGCCCAGCGCGCCACTGGGGATCAGGCGTGCAGCGCGTGCGCGCGCCAGCACGATCGTGGTCTGCGCGGTCATGTCGATGCGCAGGATGCGCTGCGGGTTGGGCACATCGAAGATGCCATTGAAGTACACCGCGTTGTTGCCAGCGCTGGTCGCCTGGCCTGTCGATGCGCCGGTGGCATCGCTGGCGATCGTGGTCGGGCCAGGCTCCAGCGCAGACAGCACTGCCCGATAGCGGGTGTCGGGGTCGCCCAGCAGGGTGAAATAGACGCCCATCCCGGCCGACACCCGGGTGACATCGGCTTCTGAGATCTGCGCCTTGACGGTCATGGTGTCCAGACGTGCGAGCTTGATGATGGTCGGTGCGCTCTGGTTGGCGTTTACCGTCTGCCCCTGCTCGGTGACGATCGCCACCACCTCGCCATCCATTGGCGCCACCACCCGCGTGTAGCTCAGATTGAGCTCGGCGGTGCTTGCTGCAATCGTGGCTTGCTCGCGCTCCGCGCGTAATGCCTCCACATCCGCACGCACCGTCGCCAGTGCAGCTTCCGCCGCCTCGGCATCGACCCTGGCCACCGCATCGTCGGCCATCAATGCACGCTGGCGCCGGTCTGCCAGGGTGGCCTGACGCAGGCTCGCCAGCCGTGCGGTCAACCTGGCGTCCGCGCTGCGCACTTGCGCCTGCGCGGTGCGCAGCGCGTTCTGCTGCGGCAACGCGTCGATCTCGGCGATCGGCTGCCCTTTCTTGACCGAATCTCCGAGTTTGACGTGCAGCGCCACCACCTGGCCGGTGACCTGCGCGCCAACGCTCACCAACTGCGAGGCGTTGATTTTGCCAGTCGCCAGCACGGTCTCTTCGATATCTCCAAGCACCACTGCCGAACTGGCCACCTGCGGTGCGCTCGCTGGAGTAAGGAACTGCAGCTTCACCAGCCAGCCGACCAGCAGCAATGCAGCGACGATCAACCACCAGCGGTAGCGCCGCAGGCGCTGCAACCACGGCATCGGGCGGCTCATGGCGCGATGCCTCCCTGCGTGGATACCTGCATCCATTCACCACCCAGCACGCGATAGGCGGTCACCAGGTTGCTGTCGCGTAGCAGCGTGGTGTCCAGCATGCCCTGCTGCGCCGCATACAACGCTCGCTGCGCATTCAACAGGTCCACCAATCCGGTCTGCCCGCGCTCGTATCTGGCGGCGGCGATGCGCGCCTGCTTGCTTGCGGCATCGATCAGTTGCGTCTGTGCCTGCAGTCGCCCGGCAATACTGCTACCGATGGCCAACGCATCGGCCACATCGCGGAATGCGGTCTGCAGCGTCTTCTGGTACTGCGCCTGGGCTATCTGGGTATCGAGCTCGGTCACCTTCAGGTTGGCGCGATTGGCGCCGTGATCGAACAGCGGCAACGCTGCGGAGGTGGCGATGTTCCAGCTACCTGCGCCAAGCAGCGTGGACAACGCCGTGCTGGCAGTGCCATAGCTGCCGGTCAAGGCGATGCGGGGAAAGAACCGCGCGCGTGCAACGCCGATATTGGCATTGGCGCCGATCAACGCATGCTCTGCGGCCATGACATCGGGGCGACGCAGCAGCAATGATGAGGGAACGCCGGCCGGCAACGGACCGTTGAGCGATAGCACTGCCTCGCCACGCGCATCACGCGCGTCGGTATCGGGCAACAGCGTCTCGGGCACCTCGACACCGGCCAGCAGGGTCAGCGCATTGCGGTCCTGCTGGAGTTGCGCGTCCAGGCCAGCCTGTTCGGCGCCGATCTGCGCCAACGCGGTGTCCGCCTGCGCCAACTCCAGCCCACTGACCGCACCCTGGTTGTAACGGGCCAGCGTCAACTCGTACACCCGTTGCAGGTTGCCTGCGCTCTTGTTCACCAGCGCAAGGCGTTGCTGGTCCGCGTCCAGTCTCAGCCATGCAGTGGCCACTTCGGCGATCAGGCTCAGCGAGGCACTGCGTCGGTTCTCGTCGCTTCGCAGCACATCCTGCAGGGCCGCTTCTTTCAGGTTTTTCACCCGCCCAAAGAAATCCAGCTCATAGCTGGCAAACCCGAACGAGACCGAAAGTTGGGATTGCTGATGGCTGGCATCGGCCACGGTACCGTCCAGCGTCACTGTCGGCAGCGTGTCGGCATCACGCAACCGGTAGCTCGCCCTGGCGCGTTGCACATTGAGCATTGCAAGCGCCAGGTCCTGATTGCGCTCCAGTGCCAGCGCCACGGTATCGCGCAAGCGCGGGTTGACGAACACCTCGCCCAGCGCCTTGCCCGCGAAGCGATCTTCGGATGTCGCTTGCGGTTGCGGGAGTTGCGGCGATGGCCGCACGTAGCGCGGCGCCAGGTTGGCGCAGCCACCCAGCACCAGCAATACCATCGCCGAAGCGATGCTGGCTGAAAGTCTCATCGTGTTCTCATGGAGCGTTGTGCGGCAGCAACGCGCCCCGCTTCCATGCATGGCGAGGCGGCAGTGCAACGGCACAGGAAAGGAACTGATTGCCACGCATGCTGGCAGCGCTGTCTGTCGATAGCCTGTCTGCGGCCGTGTTCAGTTCAACGTTGCGCAGTGCATTCAGCCAACGTCAGCCAGCGTCGATCACTTGCAGCGTGGGTTATCTCGCGCAGTCGCAAGGGTCGAGCAGATGCAGCATTGCCGTCATGCGGTCGATGCTGATGCGTGGCTGAATTTCCGGCCATGGTCCGGCATTAACGACAGACTGCGGACAGATTGACGCCTTAGCGTTGTGGCGCCGAATGCGTGTCACCATCGAGCGGATGGCGATTGTGTCCCGCAGATTGGGCTCAACTCTTTCAACGCTGTGAGGATAGATGGCACGTTCGTATATGGCTTCGTTTTTTCGCGAATGGATCGCAGCTCCCTGCTCGGTTGCCGCGATCCTTCCCTCCGGGCCCGCACTCGCCTCCAGCATCACCTCCGAGCTCTCGGAACGTACCGGGCGCGTTCTCGAACTTGGCCCCGGTACCGGCGCATTCACCCAATCGATGCTCGACAAGGGCGTGCGCGAAAAGAACCTGTTCCTGCTCGAATACAACCAGACGTTCTCATCGTTGCTCACGCGCCGCTTCCCACACGCGACTGTGCTGCAGATGGACGTTTCCGATCTGGAAGCGTTACCCCGCTTCGATGGGGCCTACGTGGATGCCGTGGTCTGCGGTCTTGGCTTCTTGAACATGCGCGCACATCAGGTGGCCGCCATCGTGCGTGGTGCCTTCATGCATCTCAAGCCGGGCGGATGCATGTATCTGTTTACCTATGGCCTCAAATGCTCGGTGCCGGCGCATATTCTCGATGCGCTCGATCTGGAGGCGGTCAAGATCGGGCGGACCTATCGGAACATTCCGCCAGCGACGATCTACCGTCTGCAACGCCGCACCTACACGCGCTAGCCAACATGCAGACCAACGACGTATTGACGCTGGTGTTGAGCTTCGGCCTGCCAGGCGTGCTGGCGATGTCCTACATCGAAAAATTCATCCCGGTGGTGCCCTCCTATCTGATGCTGATGGTGATCGGCATGACTGCCGATGGCGTGCCGTCGCTGCTGGCGGTCTGGGGTATCAGCGTGACCGGATCGTTGCTGGCAACGGTCAGCTGGTACGAGATCGGCCGCGCGCTCGGCAACGATCGCGTGCGCACCCTGGTGCTCAACTATGGGCGTTTCGTGTTCCTGCGCATTGCGACCTACGACCGCCTTGCGCTGTCTTATCGCCGCAACGATTTCCGGGTCACGCTGGCCGGCCAGGCAATCCCGGTGGCGCGGATCTATCTGGCGTTGCCGGCGGGCGTGATCCGGGTGCGCTTCTGGACCTTTCTGCTGGCCGCAGCGCTTGGAATTGCCGGCTACAACGCGTGCTTTTTGCTGGTGGGCTTCTGTCTGCGCGGAACCGGACACGATCCGCTGGTCACCGGCATGGTGATCGCAGCAGCGCTGGTCGCACTGGAATGCGTGGTGTTCTTTTCGATACGCAAGAAATCACGCACCACGTCGATGAACGTCTAGCCGGTAGAGGTTGCGCTGCAGTGATGACATCGATCACTGGACTGGCTGCGCCCTATGTCCTTCCCCGCGCCAGCATCGATGGCCGTGCGTACGTACGGCGATGGAACGACGCACGGTGCTGACTCTGGCGTGCGCGCCGTAGCGGGGTTTCGGCAGCACCTCGAATGAAGCGTCTTTCCGGCCGTGCTGCGCGACGTCCATACGCCTTACGCGAATCCCGCACAGCGGCGCATCAGCGCTACCACCCCACGCCTCACCCATGGCGTCCATGCGTAGTGGATCGGGCCGTCCTGCGCCCGTTCGTCGAGGGGATTCGTGAACGCATACCTACCGGTGGCGAGCGATCAAAAAACTCTTAAAACGCGATCCGCAGTGAGTCCATAGGATCGCTTCCAGCAACTGCGCTGCAGTGCCCCAACCCGCTGCTTGCATCCATCTGGCCGCTCGCCAGATGCCGGTGCAGTGTCGGCCGACTGCAGCCTTCTCTCTTCGGAGCGCAGCATGTTTTCCCAACGCCCTTCCACCCTCTCCCGGCGGCCATCGCCCACCAGCAATCGGCAGGCATGGCACGACCTGCCGGACCTGCAGCATCACCACGCCAGGCGCCGGCGACTGACGCAACTGCGCTGGATGGCGGGCATTGCCGGCGGCGCAGTTGCTGCGTTGTGGGCCGGCCCGTTGCTGTGGTCGTGCATGTGCCGCCTGCTCGCATAGAGCGGTGACGCAGCTGGTCGCGGTTGTGTCGGGCGCCCCATCCCTTGCATCACTTCACCCTTCAAGGACCATGCAATGACGATTCCCCGTTACCTGGCGGCCGCCTGCACGCTGCTGTTGCTCTCGGCCTGCGCGAGCGGCCCCGCCGCGAAACACACATCGGTGCCGACGTCCATCGGCCCGGCACCGACGGCGACACTGGTGATGCCGCCAGCCTCGCCGCCTGCCTCCGGCCCATCCGCCCAGCCGATGGTGGCGAGCGCTCCCTCCCTCCGTCGCGACGCCGCGCAGGAGGTGCCGGATGCAGCGCGTACGGACCCTGCCATGTCCACGTCGGCCGCGGCGGCCACCGCCGCCGAGCAGGACGACCAAGCGCTGTACAGCGCGACACCGGTACGCGACCCGTGGGAGTCCTACAACCGCAAGATCCATGGTTTCAATCGCGGTGCCGACAAGGTGCTGTTCCGTCCCGTCGCGGTGGCCTACGACAAGGTCACACCCAGGCCGGTCAAGACCGGTATCAGGAACATGTTTGGAAACCTCGGCCAGCCAGGTACCGCCGTCAGCCAGGTGCTGCAGGGCCACCCGGTCAAGGCGGCGCAGTCACTCGGGCGCTTCGTGATCAATAGCACCGTCGGGGTCGCCGGGCTGTTCGATCCGGCCAGCCGCTTGGGCATGCCCAAATACAACGAGGACCTAGGACAAGCATTTGCGACATGGGGCTGGGATAACTCGCGCTACCTGGTGATGCCGCTGCTGGGACCCGGTACCGTGCGCGATACGCTAGGTCGTGTCGGCGATCAGCGGCTCACGCCGATCACCTACGTAGGCAATGCACGTATCGCCAACTCGCTGATCGGCCTGCAACTGGCCGATGGCCGCGCGCGCATGCTGCCGATGGACGCGATGCAACGCGATGCCGTGGACGACTACACCTTCGTGCGCGATGCCTGGGGCCAGCGCCGCCAGAAGCAGATTGCAGACGATTGATTGCTGCCAGTCCGCTGCATACGGCACCACGCGGCGGACGCGGCCACGCGCTGGATCCACCGCTGGCCAATCAGCGCCAGCAGTCTGTGGTTCGCGACCATCTCGCCAGCGCTCCGCACCCAACCGCAGCATCATGCAACACGCTTGCGGCGGCCGGGATTGCGTGTGGCTGGCGTACCTGGCGCGTTGGCCTTGCGTTGCTTGCTGCGCGAGTCGGTCAAAAAGCGCAGCGTGGCCGCCTCCCACTGCCGCTCGCCACGCACCCCGGTGGCCATCGCCTGCAAGTGGCCGGCGCGCCAGCCTTCGAATACGCAGGGGTCGATGTAGGCCTTGCGACACACCGATGGCGTGTTGCCCAGCGCATCGGCCACTTCGCGGATGACATCGTTCTGCACCTGCGTCAACGCACGTTCGCTCATGCGTTCGGGCAGCGGCAGCCGTGCCAGGCGTTGCAGCGCCGCCAGCGTGCCGCCCCAGGTGCGGAAGTCCTTGGCGGTGAAATCCTCGCCCATCGCCTCGCGCAGGTAATCGTTGACCTCGCCCGAATCCACCGGTTGCAGCTGGCCATCGTCGTCGCGGTACTGAAACAGCGATTGCCCCGGCAGTTGCTGACATTGCCGGATCAGTTTGACCAGCTGCTTGTCGTCCACTTCGATGTCGTGATCCTGGCCGCTCTTGCCGCGGAATTTGAGCCGCGCGCGTCCACCTTTCAAGAACTCCATATGCCGGTTGCGCAAGGTGGTCAGCCCATAGGAGCGGTTGCTGCGCGCATATTCGGCATTGCCCACGCGCACCAGCGTGTCGGCCAACAACGCCACCACGATCGCCAGGACCTTCTCGCGCGGAAATCCCGGCAACACCAGATCGCGGCGCAGCCGGCGGCGCAACTTGGGCAGCGCCTGGCCGAAGGCGATCACCCGTTCGAACTTGCCTTCGCCACGCACCTGCGCCCAATCGGCGTGGTAGCGGTACTGCTTGCGCCGCCGCGCGTCGCGCCCGGTGGCCTGCAGATGGCCATTGGGTTTGGCGCAGATCCATACCTCGGTGTAGGCCGGTGGAATGGCCAGCGAGCGGATACGCTGCAAGGTGTCCGCATCGGCGACACGCTGCCCGTCCGCACTGCGGTAACTGAAGCTCTTGCCGGCCTTGCGGCGGCTGATGCCGGGCTGCTGATCGTTGACGTAGGTGAGCCCGGCCGCGCGCGCGGTGGCCTTGGCCTGAGCGACGGCGGCCACGGTGGCGGCTGCGGCCGTGGCGACCACCGCACCGGTGGCGGCGGCGGCAAGCTTGCCGGCGGTGCTGGCCGTGGTTGCGGCATTGCGAAGAACACGTTTGGCTTTCATTGCGCACGGATCGAAGGACTGGCGCCGATTGTTGGGCCGCGCAGCGCTAGGCCGCGTCAACGCAACGACAACGCCGTGTGGGCAAGCCATGCCCGCAGCGCAACTTTGTGCTTATGCTTGGGCATCCCCCTTTGCTGGAGTCATCGATGCGCGCTGTCCTGCCTATTGCCCGCCTGGCTTGCACCTTGGTCGTGCTGACTGCATTGACTGCCTGCAACAAACCGCAACCCGATGAACAAGAAGCCGTTGCGGCCAACGCACAACAGGCGGCCGAGCAAGCGTCCGCGCCGGTGCCGGATGCAGCCCCGGAAGCGCCGCCGATCGGCAGCTGCGACGCCACCCAGGTGCAGTCGCTGGTTGGCCAGCCCATCACCGATGCAGTCGGCGAGCAGGCTCGCAGCGATGCCGGCGCCAAGTCGGTACGCGTGCTCAAGCCCGGCCAGATGGTGACGATGGAATTCAACGGCGAACGGCTCAATCTGGAAGTGGATGCCAAGAACGTCATCACCGCGGTGCGCTGCGGCTGAGCCTGCGCTGGCGCCTGTGATTGGACAGGCGCCAAGCCTGCTGGCACAAGGGATTGCAGCGGGTCTCGTTGCAGCTGTAACGGTGTATTGCGGCACCGCATCAACTGTGGTCTAGTCGATCATCCGGTGACCTCTTCGAAACGCTCCACGGATCGAGCGCTGCAACGTCGTCGCCGCTCTCCCAGATCGCAAAGAGGCAGACATGGCCCCCCGCACTCGCCAAGGGCTCAACGACTACGGTCTCTACAACAGCGCGCGCGACGAACGCGACGCCTGTGGTTTTGGCATGGTCGCCCAGTTGGACGACCAACCTTCCCGTTCGCTGGTGGACACCGCGATTGCGGCGCTCTCGCGCATGACCCACCGCGGCGGCGTGGCGGCCGACGGGCTCACCGGCGATGGCTGCGGCCTGCTGATCCGCAAACCCGATGCGTTCCTGCGCGGGCTCGCGCGCGATGCCGGCATCACCGTGGGCACGCGTTACGCGGCCGGCGTGGTGTTCCTGCCGCTGGAAGAGGCCGATGCCGCTCGATGTCGTGCCGAACTGGAAACCCAGCTGCACAGCGCCGGCGTGCACTTTCGCGGTTGGCGCGTGGTGCCTACCGACGACAGCGTCTGCGGCCAGCTGGCGCGCGACACCTTGCCGCGCATCGAGCAGGTGTTTGTCGATGCCGGCGCCGAGCAGAGCGAGGACGGCTTCACCCTGGCGCTGTTCCTGGCGCGCCGCCGCGCCGAGCAGCAGCTGCGCGAGGTCGAGAACTTCTACGTCACCACGCTCTCGCCCAACGGCATCAGCTACAAGGGCATGGTGCTGCCGGACAAGCTGAGCACGTTCTACCCGGACCTGCAGCGCAGCGACCTGTCCTCCAGCGCGATTGTCTTTCACCAGCGCTTTTCCACGAACACGCTGCCGCGCTGGCCGCTGGCGCATCCGTTCCGCCTGCTCGCCCACAACGGCGAGATCAATACCATCGAAGGCAACCGCCGCTGGGCGCAGGCGCGCAGCAAGGTCTGGCAGACCCCGCGCTTCGATATCGCGCAGTTCGACCCGGTGATCTCCATGCATGGCTCGGACTCGCAGAGCCTGGACAACATGCTCGAGCTGCTGATCGCCGGTGGCATGGACCTGCTGCAGGCGCTGCGCATCCTGGTGCCGCCGGCGACCCAGTCGCTGGAATTCAAGGACGCCGACCTGGCCGCCTTCTACGAGTTCTACGGCCTCAACACCGAGCCGTGGGACGGCCCGGCCGGCATCGTCGCCTGCGACGGCCGCTATGCCGCCTGCATGCTCGACCGCAACGGCCTGCGCCCGGCACGCTGGATGCTGACCTCCGACCGCCATTTCCTGGTGGCCTCCGAGGCCGGCGTGTGGGAACTGCCGGCCGAGCGCATCACCCGCAAGGGCAAGCTGGGCCCAGGCGAGATGATGGCGATTGATCTCAAGCGCGGCGACCTGCTGGACTCGGACGCCATCGACCGCATCAACCGCGCGCGCGCGCCGTACAAGCAATGGCTGCAGCAGGGCGTGACCTACCTGCAGACCGAACTGATCGACCCCTCGCTGGTGGAAGAACCCTTCAGCGAGCAGACCCTGCGCAGCTACCACAAGCTGTTCCAGCTCAGCACCGAGGAAGTGGAGCAGATCCTGCGCCCGCTGGCCGAGACCGAGCAGGAAGCCACCGGCTCGATGGGCGACGACACCCCGATGGCGGTGCTCAGCCGCCAGACCCGGCCGCTGTACGACTATTTCCGCCAGGCCTTCGCGCAGGTCACCAACCCGCCGATCGACCCGCTGCGCGAAGGCATCGCGATGTCGCTCACCACCCAGCTCGGCAAGGAGACCAACATCTTCCATGCCGGCGCCGAGACGGTGAACCACGTCATCCTCAACTCGCCGGTACTCAGCCAACGCAAGCTGCGCCAGCTGCTGAAGATGGAGCAGTACGTCGAGCGCAATCGCCTGATCGACCTGTCCTACAGCGTGGAGGAAGGCCTCAAGGCCGGCCTGGAACGCATCTGCCAGGAAGTGGAAGCGGCCGCGCGCGACGGCGCCGTCATGCTGCTGCTGTCCGACCGGTATCCCGTGCCGGACCGGCCGATGGCGCATGCGCTGCTGGCCACCGGCGCGGTGCACCACCACCTGTGCAAGGTGGGCCTGCGCTGCGACGTCAACCTGATCATCGAAACCGGCACCGCGCGCGATGCGCACCACATGGCCTGCCTGCTCGGCTTCGGCGCCACCGCGGTGTATCCGTACCTGGCCTACCAGACGCTGTTCGACCTGGGCCGGCGCGGCATCCTGCAGCTGAGCAAGGGCGGCGAGCAGTCGCAGATCGGCCGCCGCTACCGCAAGGGCATCTACAAGGGCCTGTCCAAGATCATCTCCAAGATGGGCATCTGCACCATTGCCAGCTACCGCGGCGCGCAGTTGTTCGAGATCGTCGGGCTGGACCCGGACGTGGTGGAGCTGTGCTTTGCCGAAACGCCCGCCCGCATTGGCGGCGTGGGCCTGGCGCGGCTGGATACCGAGGCGCGCGAGCTCACCGCACGCGCCTGGAACGACCAGCTCAAGCCGGAAGTGGGCGGCCTGCTCAAGTACGTGCACGGCGGCGAGTACCACATGTACAACCCCGACGTGGTTATGACGCTGCAGCGCGCCACCCGCACCGGCGATGCCGGCGACTGGCAGAAGTACGTCGACGCGGTGCATGCGCGCCCGGCCTCCACGCTGCGCGATCTGGTCCAGCTCAAGCGTGCCGATACCCCGACCCCGCTGGACGAGGTCGCCCCGGCCAGCGATGTGCTGCGCCGTTTCGATACCGCCGCAATCAGCCTGGGCGCGTTGTCGCCCGAAGCACACGAGGCGCTGGCCATCGCGATGAACCGCCTGGGCGGGCGCAGCAATTCGGGCGAAGGCGGCGAAGACCCGGCCCGCTACGGCACCGAGAAACGCTCCAAGATCAAGCAGGTGGCCTCGGGCCGTTTCGGCGTGACCCCGGAATACCTGGTCAATGCCGAGGTGCTGCAGATCAAGGTCGCCCAGGGCGCCAAGCCCGGCGAAGGCGGCCAGCTGCCCGGCCACAAGGTCAACGAACTGATCGCGCGGCTGCGCTATGCCAAGCCCGGCATCGGCCTGATCAGCCCGCCGCCGCACCACGACATCTATTCCATCGAAGACTTGGCCCAGCTGATCTACGACCTCAAGCAGGTCAACCCCACCGCACTGGTGTCGGTGAAGCTGGTCGCGCATGCCGGCGTCGGCACCATTGCCGCCGGCGTGGTCAAGGCCGGCGCCGACCTGATCACCGTGTCCGGCCACGACGGCGGCACCGGCGCCAGCCCGGTCAGCTCGATCCGTTATGCCGGCGTGCCGTGGGAACTGGGCGTGGCCGAGTCGCACCAGGCGCTGGTGGCCAACGACCTGCGGGCACGCACCATCCTGCAGACCGACGGCGGCCTGAAGACCGGCCTGGACGTGGTCAAGGCCGCGCTGCTGGGCGCCGACAGCTTCGGCTTCGGCACTGCGCCGATGATCGTGCTGGGCTGCAAGTACCTGCGCATCTGCCACCTCAACAACTGCGCCACCGGCGTGGCCACCCAGGACGAGCGCCTGCGCGCGAACTACTTCACCGGCCTGCCCGAGCGCGTGGAGCATTTCTTCCGCCTGCTGGCCGAGGAAGTGCGCCAGTGGTTGTCCTACCTGGGCGTGCGGTCGCTGGACGAGATCGTGGGCCGCACCGACCTGCTGGAGCAGCTGGACGTCGCTCCGCGCGCCGGGGTCAAGGTCGACCTGTCGCGCCTGTTGACGCATGCCCGCTACGACGGCAGCCATTGCGCGGCCCAGCGCCTGTACGAATCGCCCGACAGCCTGGCCACGCAGATGGACGGCCTGCTGGCCGATGCGATCGCCAACAAGACTGGCGGCGACCATCGCTTTTTGATCCACAACACCGACCGCTCGATCGGCGCACGCCTGTCCGGCGCCATCGCGCGCGTGCACGGCAACCACGGCATGAGCGATGCGCCGTTGAACCTGCGCTTCCGCGGCACCGCCGGGCAGAGCTTCGGCGCGTTCAACGCCGGTGGCCTGCAGCTGGAGCTGGAAGGCGAGGCCAACGACTATGTCGGCAAGGGCATGGCCGGCGGCCGGCTGGTGGTGCGTCCACCGCGCGGTGCGCGCTTCGAGGCGCGCAGCACGCCGATCGTGGGCAACACCTGCCTGTACGGCGCCACCGGCGGTGAGCTGTTCGCGGCCGGCCGCGCAGGCGAGCGCTTTGCGGTGCGCAATTCCGGCGCGCTGGCGGTGGTGGAAGGCGCAGGCGACCACTGCTGCGAGTACATGACCGACGGCGTGGTGCTGGTGCTGGGCAAGGTCGGCCTGAACTTCGGCGCCGGCTTCACCGGCGGGCTGGCGTATGTGCTGGATATCGAACGCGACTTCGTGGACCGCTACAACCACGAACTGATCGACATCCACCGCGTCTCCGCCGAGGGCTTCGAGAACCACCGCCAGCACCTGCACACCCTGATCAGCCGCCACCGCGAGTTGACCGGCAGCATCTGGGCGCAGCAGATCCTGGACGAGTTCCGCGACTACATCGGCAAGTTCTGGCTGGTCAAACCCAAGGCCGCCAGCATCGAGTCGTTGACCGAGTCGCTGCGCCGCGCCGCCTGAGTTGTGCTCCCCTCTCCCGTTCGCGGGAGAGGGGTCGGGGGTGAGGGCCGGTGGCCCGCAACCCTCATCCGCCCCTTCGGGGCACCTTCTCCCGCAGGCGGGAGAAGGACTGCAGTCGCAATGCTGGCAGCACATCGTCAGAGTCGTCGCAGTACTCCCCTCTCCCGCTGGCGGGAGAGGGGTCGGGGGTGAGGGCACAGGCCCCGCCGCCCCTTTTCCGCCCCTTCGGGGCACCTTTTTCCGCACGCGGGAGAAGGGAATCAGCCACGGATTTTCTTATGAGCCGCAAGCAAGCCTTCCAATTCCTCGACCTGCCCCGGACCATGCCCACGCGCATTCCGGTGGAGCTGCGTACCTCCGGCGACTGGGGCGAGCTGTACGGCAAGTTCGACAAGGCCGACGCGCAGTACCAGTCCGGCCGTTGCCTGGATTGCGGCAATCCGTACTGCAGCTGGAAATGCCCGGTGCACAACGCCATTCCGCAGTGGCTGCAGCTGGTACAGGAAAACCGCATCGAGGAAGCCGCCGCGCTATGCCATTCCACCAATCCGCTGCCGGAAGTGTGCGGGCGGGTGTGTC
Source organism: Xanthomonas sp. 10-10 (assembly GCF_040182365.1). Lineage (NCBI taxonomy): Bacteria > Pseudomonadati > Pseudomonadota > Gammaproteobacteria > Lysobacterales > Lysobacteraceae > Xanthomonas > Xanthomonas sp. 10-10. The sequence goes on along the minus strand of NZ_CP144460.1, from coordinate 39,436 downwards.
CGCAGGATCGCCTGTGCGAAGGCAGCTGCACGCTGGAGGAATTCGGCGCGGTCACCATCGGCGCGGTGGAAAAATACATCGTCGATACCGCCTTCAAGATGGGCTGGCGCCCGGACCTGGGCAACGTGCAGCCGAGCGGCTGGCGGGTGGCGGTGATCGGCGCCGGCCCGGCCGGCCTGTCCTGCGCAGACCGGCTGGTGCGTGCCGGGATCGAAGCAGTGGTCTACGACCGCTATGAGCAGATCGGCGGGCTGCTGCAGTTCGGCATCCCCAGCTTCAAGCTGGACAAGTCGGTGATCGGCAAGCGCCGCGAGATCCTGGAAGGCATGGGCGTGCAGTTCCGCCTGGGCGTGGAGATCGGCCGCGACATCAGCATCGAGCAGTTGCTGGGCGAATACGACGCGGTGTTCCTGGGCACCGGTGCCTACCGCTATACCGATGGCGGGCTGCCCGGGCAGGATCTGAAGAACGTGCTGCCGGCGCTGCCGTTCCTGGTGCAGAACAGCCGCATCGTCAGCGGCAACGACCCGCACGGCCGGCCGATCGCCGGCTGGGAAGACCAGATGGCGCTGCCCGACCTCAACGGCAAGCGCGTGGTGGTGCTGGGCGGCGGCGACACCGGCATGGACTGCGTGCGCAGCGCGATCCGCCTGGGTGCGGCCAAGGTCACCTGTGCGTACCGCCGCGACGAGGCCAGCATGCCGGGCTCGGCGCGCGAGGTGGCCAACGCGCGCGAGGAAGGCGTGCGCTTTTTGTTCAACCGCCAGCCGCTGTCGATCGAATCCGGCGCCGACGACGAGGCCATCGGCGTCACCGTGGTGGAAACCAGGCTCGGCGAACCCGACGCCAGCGGCCGCCGCAACGCGATGCCGGTGGAAGGCAGCGAATCGCTGCTGGAAGCGGACGTGGTGATCATCGCCTTCGGCTTCTCGCCGACCCTGCCGGACTGGTTGGCCTCGCAGGGCGTGGAAGCCGGCAGCAACGGCCGCATCGTCGCACCGTCCGACGACAACGGCCGCCTGCCCTACCAGACCAGCAACCCGCGCCTGTTCGCCGGTGGCGACTGCGTGCGCGGCGCCGACCTGGTGGTCACTGCCGTGGCCGAAGGCCGCGATGCGGCGGGCAGCATCGTGCAGCTGCTTGGGGTCAAAGCGCAGGTCAAGGAGCCGGCTGCGGCGTGAGTCGTTGAGGGCCATATATGGATCGCGCCTGGCTCAACGAGGCAAAGAGTCTTTCGTATAGAGATCCCGAAGTCGCGCTTCGAGAGCTGCGTGAGATCGAATTAGCAATTGGGCCGGACGTTCCGCCTCGTATTCGACATTTACGCACCAACGAGTTCAAAAGTGCACGAGAGTACAGGCAGGCTGCGCTCTTTAGCTTAGGCATGTCACGTAACCTTGGAGTGCACGTGCGCTTCAGTCCCATCGAGGCATCGGATTATGATTTCATTGCAACCTGGGAAGAGAGAAGTACACGACACTTTGCCCCGATTCAACTGAAGGAGCTGGTTCCGGAATCACTGAACAGCTCGTCCAACATTCAAGCAATCATCGATGGCTTGACAAAATACTCTTCAAGCTCACTTACTGTTGGCATATTCCTAAATCGCCGAGGCACCTTTGATCATCGGGAGCTGCGGATTCCAACTCTTCGGATCGGCGCGCTATGGTTTGTTTTCACAACAACACAAGATCAATCGCAGTGGATACTATACGGAGATATCTTGGGCCAAGCCCACGCGACTACGTTTGAGTATCCGACGTAATCTCTCGCTCCAACTGGGGTCCGCACGTTTGATCTTAATAAGAATCAGCACAAACCAAACCTAGGCTCGGGTCGATTTTAATTGAGACATGAAGAGATTGAGTTTACGTAGCTTGCCCAGCTCAGTTTTAACTGAATACACATCAGTTTCAAAGATTTTTTATGAGAAAAACAGCTGCATCGTGCATTTGACTGCCGCTGCCTCAAACAGGACTGTCCAAATTATTTTCAGTGATGTTGTCGGCGTAAAGATATTGGACGAACGAGACTTCTCCGAATTTTGGCGCTGCAACATGGAATCATTTGATGAGATAAAGGGAGCGATCGTCTCACAGGTTACTTCTGGTGGATGGAGCCAGCACGATGAAATACTTCAGTCGCATGTTCCAACAGGGTTTTACGGCGAAGTCATGGAATTTTTTATCGCGGACCACTATGAGTGCATTAACGTTCTATGCGCAAAGGAACCCTGTGTCCAAATCGTTGATTAAGCCATCGGCGAAATACCAGAACTACTACCGTCTGCATCGGACAACGACGCAGACGGTAGCATTACAGCTCTACGCAACAACTAATCAGGCCGCCTTGTCCAACGTCGCCATGTCGATCACGAAGCGGTACTTCACGTCGCTCTTGAGCATGCGCTCGTAGGCGGCGTTGATTTCGTCGGCGCGGATGGTTTCGATGTCCGAGACGATGTTGTGCTTGGCGCAGAAGTCCAGCATTTCCTGGGTCTGGCGGATGCCGCCGATCAGCGAGCCGGCCAGGGTGCGGCGCTTCATCACCAGGTTGAACACCGCCGGCGACGGGTGCGACTCCTCGGGCACGCCCACCAGCACCATCGCGCCGTCGCGCTTGAGCGCGTTGAGGAACGGGTCCAGGTTGTGCGGGGCGGCCACGGTGTTGAGGATGAAATCCAGGGTGTTGTACTGCGCCGCCATCTGCGCCTCGTCCTTGGAGATCACCACCTCGCTGGCGCCCAGGCGCATTGCATCGGCGCGCTTGCTCTCGGAGGTGGTGAACAGCACCACGGTGGCGCCCATCGCCTTGGCGATCTTCACGCCCATATGGCCCAGGCCGCCCAGGCCGACCACGCCCACCTTCTGCCCCGGGCCCACCTTCCAGTGCGCCAGCGGCGAGTAGGTGGTGATGCCGGCGCACAGCAGCGGCGCCACGGCGGCCAGATTGTCGGTGTGGGAGATGCGCAGCACGTACTTCTGGTCGACCACGATATGGTCGGAGTAACCGCCGTAGGTGTTCTCGCCGCCGCCGAACATCGGCCCGTTATAGGTGCCGGTGAAGCCGGCTTCGCAGTACTGCTCCTCGCCTTCCTGGCAGGAGGCGCAGCTGCGGCAGCTGTCGACCATGCAGCCGACGCCGGCCAGGTCGCCAACCTTGAAGCCGGTGACGGCGTCACCGACGGCAGTCACACGGCCGACGATCTCGTGGCCCGGCACGGACGGATACCGCGTGTTATGCCATTCGTTGCGGGCGGTATGCAGGTCCGAGTGACACACGCCGCAGTAGGCGATTTCGATCTGGACATCGTCGGGACCGGGCGCGCGGCGTTCGAACACGAACGGGGCAAGCGGCTGGTCGGCGGCTTGTGCGGCAAAGGCGTGGGCTTGGCTCATGGGGTCAGGACTCCGGTGTTGCGTCGTCCGCGCAGGAGTCGGACGACAAAAGCGGTGATTCGCCGGAACAGCGGCCTCTCGCACGCCTGTGGCGATGCATGTTGGCTGTTCTGCAGCGAACGCTACCGAGCCGGCATGATACCGGCTGCGCCCGTTTGCACGCGATCAACGCTGCGTTGCACGCGTGAATGGTCTGCTAACGCCCAAGCTCCTAGGCTGACCAGGCAGCGCCTTGCCCTGCACCATCCCAACTGGCCGTGCCCTCCCCCTGCGGCCACCACGTCGATGCCGAAGGAGGCTTCCATGTTCCGCGCTCCCCCGAAATTCCCGAGTCTGCGTCGCGTCGCACTTGCACTGACCTTGCTGGCTGCGATGCCGTTGGCGCACGCCAAAGAGCCCGATGGTCCGAAGAAGCAGTCCGCCGGCTTGAAATATGTCGGCGTCAACCTATCCGGCGCCGAGTTCAACTCGCGCAAGAAGCCCGGCACCTTGTTCAAGGACTACACCTATCCGGCCGCGTCGGATTTCGCCTATTTCGCCGGCAAGGGCATGAATACGATCCGCCTGCCGTTCCTGTGGGAGCGCCTGCAACCCGAACTCAACGGCGAGCTGGATACCGCGCAGCTCGGGCTGATCAAGAAGTCGCTCGAAGCGGCCAAGGCGAACAAGCAGTTCCTGATCCTGGATCTGCACAACTATGCCAAATACAACGGCAAGCGCCTTGGCACCGACGAGGTGTCCGCTGCCGCATTGGCCGATCTGTGGCGCCGGCTCGCGCTGGAATTCAAGGACGACAAGGCCGTGATCTTCGGGCTGATGAACGAGCCCAACGGCATCTCCGCAACCGACTGGGCGGGAGCCGCGCAAGGCGCGATCAACGCGATCCGCAAGACCGGCGCCCGCAATCTGATCCTGGTGCCGGGCACGGCGTACACCGGCGCGCACAGCTGGCGCAGCAATAGTTATGGCGGCTCCAACGCCAAGGCGCTGGCCATCCTCAAGGACCCCGGCAACAACCTGGCCTTCGAAGCGCACCAGTACCTGGACAACGACTACAGCGGCACCAAGCCGCAGTGCACCAGCGACAGCGTCGGCGAAGAAAAGCTGCGCGGCTTTACCGACTGGCTGCGCGAAAACAAGCAGAAGGGCTTTCTGGGCGAATTCGGCACCGCCAACAATCCGGTCTGCGACAAGGCGCTTGAAGGCATGCTGACCTACATGGAAAACAACAGCGACGTGTGGCTGGGCTGGACCTGGTGGGCTGCGGGCGCCTGGTGGAAGCCGGATTACTTCTTCACTGTACAACCGGGCAAGGACGGCAGCGACAAGCCGCAGATCAGGATTCTGAGCAAGTACGCACGCCGCGCCGGCAAGCACTGAGGGCAGCGGTCCAAGCGGCAGGACGCGGGCGATGCTGTGCAGGTCGCCCGCTTTTTTTTGCGCCGCGTTGGAGTGTCCACGGCTGGCGCTGGTTGTTGGGCGGCGCAGCAGCAGATCGATGGCATCCAGGCGGTGGACGAAAGTCGGCGCGATGGGGTCTCGGTGCATCGATGATGCACGTCTGGCTTCGATGGGGGTCTCGGTGCATCGATGCTGCACGTCTGGCTTCGGTGGATGCAGCTGTCGTTGTCACCGGGGGCGCTGACTCTTGAAGATGGACGCACCGCGATCGAACACGATCATGGCAGTGCATCGCGCGCTACACCCGCAACGCACGCTCACCCCACTGCGTGCGTCGTGGTTGCAGTGCTAGGCGCATCCGTGCAGGAACGTGTCATGCGTGTAGCTGCATGCGGTCGTTGGCGCAGCTCCTGTCATCGCATCAACGCCGATGCATTGATGCGACCAATACCATTGCGAAGTTGCAGCAGCGCTGCGGATTCAAGGCATTCTCGCGACGCGCGCGATGCATCGAGAAAACAGCTCGCAACTGCGAAGCACTGCACAGCTTGATGCAGTGATACCTCGCATCCGTAGTTGCGCGCCGCAGATGCGCATAGGCTGGTGATCGATGCGTTGTGCTTGCGAGCAACTGCGATGCAACGCATCTCCCCCCCGTAGATGCTTCAGGAGTTCCCCCATGTCCCTCTCCCCCACCTGGCCGCGCCAGCTGCTGTGCTGTGCGCTGGCCGCGCTATTGCTGGCCGCGCTTCCACGCGCGCAGGCGCAAAGCGGTGCACTGCGTTATGCAGGCATCAATCTCTCCGGTGCCGAAATCGCCTCGGCAAGACGTCCCGGCATCGTCAATGTCGACTATCGCTATCCAACTCCGGGCGAATACCAGCACTTCGCCGACACCGGCATGAATGTGGTGCGCCTGCCCGTGTTGTGGGAGCGACTACAACCCAAGAACCAGGGCGCGCTGGAGCCCGCACAGCTCGCGCTGATTCGACAGGCCGTGGCCAATGCCAAGGCAGCGCACATGGTGTTGATCGTGGATATCCACAATTACGCCAAGTATTACGGGCAGAAGATCGGTACCCAGCGCGTGCCGATCGCCACCTTCACCGACCTGTGGCGGCGGTTGGCCGTGGCGTTCAAGAACGATGACGCGGTGATCTTCGGGCTGATGAACGAGCCCTACGACATTGCGCCGCAGAACTGGGCTGCCGCCGCACAGGCAGCGATCGACGGCATCCGCGCCACCGGCGCCAACAACCTGATCCTGGTGCCTGGCGCGCTGTGGTCCGGAGCGCACAGTTGGTATTCCACCATCGCCGGGCAATCCAACGCAGTTGCGCTGGCCAGTATTCGCGACCCGCTCAACCGTTACGCCATCGAGGTACACCAGTATCTGGATACCGATTCCAGCGGCACCAGCGCCAGTTGCGTGAGCGCTACCATCGGTGCGGAGCGCCTGCGCAGTTTCACCGGTTGGCTGCGCAGCCAGCGCAAGCGCGGATTCTTGGGCGAGTTTGGGTCATCCAGCAATCGCACCTGCATGCTCGCGCTGGACGGCATGCTGCGTTATCTGGAAGCCAACCGCGATGTCTGGTTGGGCTCCAGCGTCTGGGCCGCTGGCGCATGGTGGCGCGCCGATTACCCGTTCACGCTGCAGCCGGATGGCAACGGACGCGACAAACCGCAGCTTCCCATCCTGAGCGCGCATGCGCGTCGCATCGCGCGCTGATTCACCCAAGCTCGCCTGGAGCGATCAGGAAAACCTGGTGAGAGGCTGCCAGGCCGTTGCCGGCACTCGGGAACCGGCGTGTAGAGGTGCTACACGCCGGTTCCGGCCGCAGGCCGCAGCGTCTTGCAGGCGCATCGCCACTAGGTGAATTGCCCTGTTCAGCGGTGCCCTCCCAGCGACGGCACCGCATTGATTGCGATGCGTCATGGCTGCGCCACTGCGATGGCGCCACGCAAATGACGCATCGCTTAATAACGCCGGTATCTCGGCACATACCGGTACGTATCCGGTAAACCCAACAGTTTATTGATAACCGGTATGCACGCATAAACGCGCGCTTCCTTATTAAGTGCGCATTGGTTCGCACTTTTCGGCTAAATCGCTGGAATACCGCGCTTTGGCACACGTGATGCATTGCAACACACAGATGCAGCGCAACTTGCGCCGATCGCACGCCATCGGGGCGGCGACGCATCTTCCCCGTCAGGAGTTGCTTCATGTCACGTCCGTCCTTCTCACTACGCCATCTTTCCCTGTGCGCCCTGTGTTTCATGTTGCTGGCCGGATTGTCGTCGGCGCATGCGCAAACACGCGCGCTGACTTACGCCGGCGTCAATTTATCCGGTGCAGAATTCGCATCCTCCAAAAAACCCGGCGTGCTCAACAAGGATTACATGTACGCCTCGGCCAGCGATTACACGTATTTCGCCGGGGTCGGAATGAATACGATCCGCTTGCCCATTTTGTGGGAACGTCTGCAGCCCAGCGCGCGCGGCGAGCTGGATCCGGCGCAGCTGGCGCTGGTGCAGCAGGCAGTGGCGCGCGCCAAGGCTGCGGGCATGTATCTGGTGATCGATATCCACAATTACGCCAAGTACTACGGTTACAAGATTGGCGGGCCGGAAGTGCCGGTGGCCACCTTTAGCGACCTGTGGCGCCGTCTCGCATTGGCATTCAATGGCGATAATGCGGTGATCTTCGGGTTGATGAACGAGCCCAATAATATTTCCTCCAGCCAATGGGCTGGTGCCGCGCAAGCCGCCATCGATGCAATTCGCAGAACCGGTGCCAACAATCTGATCCTGGTACCGGGCGCCTCGTGGACCGGGGCGCACAGCTGGTACTCGCCCACCAGCGATGGCTATTCCAACGCCGTTGCGCTGGCGTCCATCTACGACCCGCTCAACCGTTACGCGTTCGAAGTGCATCAATACCTGGACGCCGATTCCAGCGGCACCAGCAGCGTCTGCGTCAGTTCCACTGTTGGCGCCGGGCGTTTGCGCAATTTCACCGAATGGCTGCGCACCAATGGCAAGCGCGGTTTTCTGGCCGAGTTCGGTACCGCCAATAATCAGGTCTGCAACGAAGCGCTGCAGGGCATGCTCGGCTACATGGAGAGCAATGCAGACGTGTGGTTGGGTTGGACGTGGTGGGCGGCCGGTTCGTGGTGGAACCTGTCCTACGCCTACAACGTGCATCCGAACAAGGACGGCACCGACAAACCGCAGATGACCATCCTCTCGCCGCAGGCCGCACGCGCAACCCGTGCACCCGGCACCACCGCCGCACGTCTACCTGCCTCCACGGCACGCACCAAGCGCTGAATACGCGCCACGAGATGACAAGCCGCCGCAAGGCGGCTTTTTCGTTGGGGCTGCGCGAGCGGCCGCAGCCGCTACGTGTCCCGCAGTGCGGACTTGCTGGAATTGAAATGTAAATCCGCAGTGCAGAAGCGATGAAGGGCGACACCAGGTTTCAGTTAACTGAATTTCCCTGATCGAATCGTCCCTGTTTTCACCCGGCTACGATCCCGAGGCAGCCAGCATGGCGGCACTTCACAGCAGGAGCCTACCCATGGCACGTCGCATGATGACCACCGCGCTGATCGGCGCATTGACGCTTGTTTCGCAGGGCGCGTTCGCGCAGGACGCCGCCAAGCCGGCCAAGGCCCTCACCTCCAATGAGGTGACCAGCATGTTGACCGCCAAGGGCTACACCAAGGTGCACGACGTCAAGTTCGAGCACGGCGTGTGGACTGCCGATGCCCGCAGCGGCGATGGCAAGGATGTGGATGTCCACATCGATCCGGTGACTGGCCGCGTCTATGGCGACCAGACCACCTCGCGGCTGAGCGAAGCCGACGTCCGTGCGGCATTGTCCACCGGCGGCTACGCGGACGTGCACGATCTCAAGTTCAAGGATGGCCTGTGGAAGGCCGATGCAAAGCGCAACGGGCAAAAGGTCGAGCTGCACGTGGATCCCGACGATGGGCACGTGGTCAGTGTCGACAACGATTGAGTGCCTGAGGGCGCGCGTCGTCGGGCGGGTAGGGCAACGCGCTGGTTGAGCTGCGCGCCGAACAGCAGTTTTAGCCCGTACCGACCCTGATCTGGATCCCGGCGATGCCGCGAGTGTGTTTCAGCCAGCTCGCTACCGTTCCGCACGAAGCATGGATGAAAAGCAAAGGGCCTCCAATCGGAGGCCCTTTGTCATGCAGGCAGTCGCCTAGGCTGCGACCGCTCGCACAGCGGCGCGATCTGCATTGCCCACCGCAGCAGCGGCAAGCGCCTCACCGCGCAGGCGCGGCGTCGTTTGCGTCCGAATCCTTGGCCTTGTTCGGCTTGGCATTGTTCGGAGCGTTCTCGGCTGCGCCCGGCTGCGCTGCCGCCGTGCCGGTGCCCGGCTTGCCGGCCAGCATACGGTCGCGTGCAGCCTTGAACGGGTTGCCGGGGTACCAGTTCGGCCAGCGGTCGCCGGCGGCGACTTCCTTGCCCACGCCGTACACCGCTTGCAGGTCTTCGATGGTGCCGTCTAGTTTCCATGTGGCCGCATCGTACTCATCGCCGGGGGCGTGGTAGCGATGGCGCCCGTAGTCTTCGGCTGCCGCACGTCCGGCAGCGGTGCCACCCTCGCGCAGGTCTTCGCCGCCGTCGGCATACAGCGCCGGCACGCCGGCCTTGGCGAAGTTGAAGTGGTCCGAGCGGAAGTACGAGCCGCTTTCCGGCGTGGCTTCGGCGTGCAGCGTGCGGCCCTGCATCGCGGCGATCGGCTTGAGGATGTCTTCCAGCTCCGAGCTGCCCATGCCGACCACGGTGACATCGCGTGCGCGCCCGGCCACCGACATCGCATCCAGGTTGATCACCGCCGCGATCTTGTCCAGCGGAAAGCTCGGGTTGGCCACGTAATACTTGGAGCCGAGCAGGCCGGATTCTTCCAGCGTCACCGCCACGAACACCACCGAGCGGGCCGGCTTGGGGTCCTGATGCGCGAACGCATCGGCGATTTCGAGGATGCCGGCCACGCCGGTGGCGTTGTCCACCGCGCCGTTGTAGATGTTGTCGCCACTCTCGCCCGGATGCTTGCCCAGGTGATCCCAGTGCGCCATGTACAGCACCGCCTCGTCGGCATGGCTGCTGCCTGGCAGCACGCCGACCACGTTGCGCGAGGTCTTCTCGGCAATGCTGCTCTTCAGGTCCACCGACCAGCTGGCCTTCAACGGCACCGGCTTGAAGCCGCGCTTGCTGGCGTCCTTGTAGGCCTGGGCCAGATCCAGCCCGGCATTGGCGAACAGCTGCTTGGCGGTGTCGGCGCTGATCCAGCCCTGCACCGGCAGGCGCGGATCGGGGTCGTCCTTGGCCGGCAGATCGTATTGCGGGCCGGACCAGGAGTTCTTGACCACATCCCAGCCGTAGCTGGCGCCGAGTGTGTCGTGCACGATCAATGCTGCCGCTGCGCCCTTGCGCGCGGCCTCTTCGAATTTATAGGTCCAGCGCCCGTAGTAGGTCATGCGCTTGCCGTCGAACAACTTGGCATCGTTGGTATGGAAGCCGGGGTCGTTGACGAACATCACCACCGTCTTGCCTTTCCAGTCCTGGCCGGCGTAATCGTTCCACTGCTGCTCGGGCGCATCCACGCCGTAGCCGACGAACACCAGCTCGCTGTTGTCCAGCTTGACCTCGGCCTGGCCGGTGCGCGTGCCCACCACGATGTCGGTGCCGAAGGCGAGGGTGCGGGTCTGCTCGCCGCTGCGCAGGCTGGGCGCGGTGGCCGCATCGGCGGTGGTTTCCACCATCGGCACGTCCTGGAACCAGCTGTCGCCATTGCCCGGCTGCAGCCCGATGCGCTGCATCTGGTCGCGGATATAGGTCACGGTCTTTTCTTCGCCAGGCGTGCCCGGTCCGCGTCCTTCGAAGTCGTCCGAGGCCAGCGTCTTGACCAGTTCGGCAAAGTCGCCGCCGGTCAGCTCGGGCGAGAACGCGTGCCGGCTGACCGGTGCGCTGGGCGTGGCATCGGCCGGCGTCTGCTCGGCCGGTGCGGACGGCGTGTCGGCCGATTCGCGTTTGCAACCGGCCAGGGCCAGGGTCGCGGCCAGGCACAACAGGATCTTGCGGGGCATCGGAACTCCTCGTGCGACGGAGTTCCGATCTTAGAACGTGCGTGTGGTGAGCGCGTCAGTCCTTGGGTGCCACGTCCGAATCGAAGCTACGTGCGGTGGCACCGGTGACCGCGCCGACCTTGGCGGTGCGATGCACATACAGATCCACCTCACGCTCGAAGTGGAGCGGGCCATCGACCACTGCCTTGGGGCCGATCACCACGCGGGGTTTGCGCGAGGGCTTGAAGGAAAAGCCGAAGTTCGGCTTGGTCACCTCGATGCCGCCGCGCACATGCGAGCCCACCCCGACGGTGATGTCGCCATTGACCGTCTCGATGCCCTTGCCGAGGTCGGTTCCGACGAGGCCGATACTGCCGTTGACCGTTTCCACGCCGCCGCTGACCTGGCTGCCGCGCTCCACCAGCACGCTGCCGTTGACCGTTTCCAGCCCACCGGACACGATGACCTTCTGGCCCAGGGAAATCGCGCCGTTGACCGTGGACACATCGCCGGTGCGGGCGCCATCGCCGATCTTGATGCCACCGTTGACCGTTTCCACATCCTTGGTCTGCGCACCGGCGCCGATCTCGATGGAGCCGTTGACCGTTTCCAGGCCGCCGTAGGTCTTGCCGGCCTCGGCGCTGATGCGGCCGTTGACCTTGCTGATGTCATCATCGGCCCAGGCGGTCGAGCAGGCCAGGGACAATGCCAGAAGGAGAGACTGGGGCTTCATGCTGAACCTCGCGCGGTGGCGGCTGTCTTGGGCGTGGCGGCGATCACACCATGCTTGGCTACAATCGCGCACCTGCCTGAAGTCACTGGATCGTTCGTTGGCCCCTTCGCCCGCACCGCTGTCGCGTCCGCCGCTCGTCTCCGCCACCGGCGTGGGGCGCAGGTGGCTGGCTGCGAGCGTGCTGGCCTGCATGCTGCTCGGCAGCGTCGGCGCGGGCGCGCAGAACCAGCGCGAGACCGAGCGCAAGCTGCAGCAGCTGCGCGACGAGCTCAAGACCATCAGCGCCGACCGGCGCGAGCTGGAAGGCAAGCGCGGCACCGCGGCCCAGCAACTGCGCCAGGCCGACGAAAAGGTTGCCAAGACCGCGCGTGCCCTGAGCGAAACCGAAGCGGCGATGCGCGCACAGGAACACCATCTGTCCACGCTCCAGCAGGACCGTGCGCAATTGCAGCGCGGCCTGCAGAACCAGCGCACGCAGCTGGCCGCATTGTTGCGCGCCGCCGACCAGGTGGGCCGCAACGCACCGTTGAAGGTGTTGCTGTCGCAGGACACGGTCGGCGATGCCAACCGCATGCTCGCCGATCACCGCTATGTGCAGAACGCACGCGCGCAGCGGATCCATGCGCTGACCACGCAACTGGATGCCCTGGCCAAGGTGGAACAGGACATCGCCACCCGGCGCCAGGCGCTGGATGCCGCGCGCGCGCAGCAGAAGGCGCAGGCCGCCACCTTGCAGAAGGACCGTTCGCAGCAGGCGGCCACCGTGGCGCAGCTGGACGATCGCTACAAACAACGCGCCGAGCGCGAAAAGGCGCTGGGCCAGGATGCCAAGTCGCTGGAGCAACTGCTCGCCAATCTGCGTGCGGCCGCGGCCAAGGCCGAAGCCGAACGCCGCGCGGCTGCAAAGCGCGCCGCCGCCGAGGCCGCGGCGCAGGCCAAACGCGGCAAGACCGATCGCCCGGAGCGCCCCGGCAAAACCCCGCCCAAGGTCATCGCCAGCGCACCTGCACCCAAGGTCGGAGGGCTCAGCTGGCCGGTGTCGGGCAATCTGCTGGCACGCTTCAATGCCACCTTGCCCGATGGGCACACCAGCAAGGGCGTCTTGATCGGCGCGCCCAAGGGCAGCACGGTCACTGCGGTGGCCGACGGCACGGTGGTGTTCTCCGACTGGATGACCGGCTACGGCATGATCCTGATCGTGGACCACGGCAACGGTTACATGAGCCTGTACGCGCACAACGACACCTTGCTGCGCGATGCCGGCGCGGCGATCAAACGCGGCGAGGCAGTGGCCAAGGTCGGCAGCTCGGGCGGGCAGGGCGTGCCGGCGCTGTACTTCGAGTTGCGGCGCAATGGGCAGCCCGTCGACCCATCAAGCTGGTTGCAGCGGCGTTGACGGTGGCGTGTGGTGCGCGCGTGCAGACGCTGCGCATCGCACCGAGCGCAAACGTGCTGCAGGGCGTTGCCGAAGTGGTTGATCAGCGTGGATTGGTTCTGGCCCAGCGCCTGGTCATTGCATCGACCAGGCTTTGCCGGCCAGTGCGTGGCAGCGGTATTGCGCGGATGCGGCCTGCCTGGCCGCTGCGACAGGCCGACCGATCCCGGTGATCCGGCAGCGCCATGGTGTTCGCAGACATCGCGGAGCGTGCGTACACCGCGGTCGGTCGCTGACGCGCGGATGCGGAGTCAGACGCCATGGCGCTGGCCACACGCCAATGGCAGATGCCTGCCGGCGCCAGGGCGCCGCACATCCACCTTTCAAGTCGGCCGCCAGCTGGCCGCCACCGAACTGCCTCTGCAGCCGGCGCGCAATTCAACGCGGATTTACCGCTGCTTCGCGCATAATCCGGTCAGCTCCGTCGTGCGGGGCGTCTTGTCTCTTTGCCGGAGTGCTTCATGCGCGTAGCCGTTCTGTCCGTTGCCCTGTCGCTGGCGTTGTTCGCCTCACCCGGTTGGGCGCAGAAAGCCAGTCCCGCCGCCGCCCAGGCCACTGCGGACGATCCGGAAGCCAACGAAGCCGCCGTCTCCAAGGTGCCGCTGGACGAGATCCGCCGCTTCGTGGCGGTGTACAACGCAGTCAAGCAGGCCTACGTCGACCCGGTCGAAGACAAGAAACTGATGCATGCAGCCGTGCGCGGCCTGCTCTCGGACCTGGACCCGCACAGCACCTATTTCGACAAGGAAGATGCCGAAGCCTTCGACGAACAGGCCACCGGCGCCTACGACGGCATCGGCGTGGAGCTGTTGCAGCAACAGGACAACACGCTCAAGGTGATCGCGCCGATCGACGACACGCCGGCGGCGCGCGCCGGGATCCGCGCAGGCGATGTGATCGTGGCCATCGACGGCAAGCCGATCGATGCCAGCAAGGCGATGGAACCGCTGCGCGGGGAATCCGGCAGCAAGGTCACCTTGACCATCGTGCGCGACAAGGCGCCCAAGCCCTTCGATGTGACCCTGCAGCGCCAGACCATCCGCGTGGCCAGCGTGCGCAGCAAGTTGCTGGAGCCGGGCTATGGCTACATCCGCATCAGCACCTTCCAGGCCGACACCGGCGCCGACTTCCAGAAGAACCTCAAGCAGCTGCAGGCCGGCGGCAAGTTGCGCGGCCTGGTGCTGGACCTGCGCAGCAACCCGGGCGGGCTGCTGACGTCGGCAGTGCAGGTGGCCGACGACCTGCTGGACAAGGGCAACATCGTCAGCACCCGCGGGCGCATCTCGATCAGCGACGCCAAGTTCGATGCCACCCCGGGCGACCTGCTCGGCGGCGCACCGGTGGTGGTGCTGGTGGACGCCGGCTCGGCCAGCGCTTCGGAAGTGCTGGCCGGCGCGCTGCGCGACAACCAGCGCGCGCGCATCATCGGCAGCCGCACCTTCGGCAAGGGCTCGGTGCAGACCGTGTTGCCGCTGGATAACGGCGACTCGGTCAAGCTCACCACCGCGCGCTATTACACGCCCAGCGGCAAGTCGATCCAGGCCAGCGGCATCGTGCCTGAAGTGCAACTCGCGCCCGAACCGCAGCCGGGCGACGCCGACGTGCCGGCCAGCCTGACCGACTACAGCGAAGCCACCTTGCCGGGCCACCTGCGTGGCGACGACGAAGGCGAGGAGGGCTACAGCGCCGGCGACGTGCTGCCGGGCGATGGCCCGATCGCCGCGGCCCTGTCCGAACTCAAGCAGCCCGGCTCAGCCGCCAAGGCGCAAACCGCGCTCAAGGCAAAAGCCCAGGCCGCACAGAAGGCCAAGGCGGCCACCAAGGCAGCCGCCGAGCCCAAGCCGGCGGCAGCGCGCCCGGCGGCGACCGACAAGGCCAAGCCAGCTGACCCAGCCAAGCCGGCCGCGCCTGCGGACAAGCAGCCCCCTGCCGAACCGGCCAAGCCAGCCGCGCCTGCGGACAAATCGGCACCGGTCGAACCGAGCAGGTAAGCGCCGCCCGCAGATGCGCGTGCGATCGGCCGGATGCGGATCGCACGCGTGCCATCCGCAGCGTGTGCGCCCCTGTGCGCAGCGTGTCCGAGCAGACCTGCCGATGCGTCGCAAAACAGGCAATCCGTGCTGCGGTCATCGCGTTTGACGCTGCCTGCGCTGGCGACTGCAGTGCAGAACACGCCTATTACGCGTGGTGTGGGGAACGTCCGTAATCGTGTACGTGAAGGAGAGCACCAGCGGTATGCATGACGCCGCTTGCCAGAGGCTTGATCGCCATGCGGATGGAATGTCTTGGCACGCTACGCCCGGATGGGTCTGCGTGAGCAGGCGCGCGTTTGCAGCGTTCAATCGCTTGCTCAGACCTGCGTTGATCGCGCCATCATCGCTGCTTGAGGATTGGCCGATTGCGCGCGTTGGGTTGGGCATGCAGCGTTCGGCAGACGCCCTGAAACTCCCGCGCGCTTGCAAACCCGTCCATGCGTTCCCGTGCGAGTCGCTGACGGCATCCGTGTGTCTGGTTCTTCGCGCATGCATGCTGGGACTCACCGCGCAAACGCGCTAGCGCGTCATCGCCAGCACTTCCGGATTGACCAGATTGCGCGGCGTGCCGGCGGCGAACGCCAGCACATTGTCGAAGGCGGCGTCGAAATACAGCGCGTAGCTGTCGCGCTCCACATAACCCAGGTGCGGTGTGGCCAGCAGGCGCGGGTGCTGCAGCAGCGGGTCGCGCGGGTCCAGCACCGGCTCGCGCTCGAATACATCCACCGCCGCCTGCCCGGGCCGGCCGGCATCCAGCGCGGCCAGCAATGCGCCGGGTGCGAGTAATTCGGCGCGACTGGTGTTGACCAGCAAGGCGTCGGTGCGCATGCGGCCCAGATCCTGCGCAGTCACCTGGTGGCGCGTCTGCGCAGTCAGCCGGCGATGCAGCGACAGCACATCGCTGCGCTCGAACAGCTCCTGGCGACTGCCCGCAATTGCATACCCATCGCGCGCGGCCTGCGCGCACGACGCTTCGCCGCCCCACACCAGCACCTGCATGCCGAACGCGCGCCCGAACCCGGCCACGCGTTGGCCGATCCGCCCATAACTCCAGACACCCAGGGTGCGGCCATGCAGCGATCGGCCCAGGTCGGGGTCGCCGGTCGCCTGCCAGCGGCCCTGGTGCAGGGCGCGCTGATACTCGCTCAGGCGGCGACTGGCCGACAGGATCAGCGCCCAGGTCAGCTCGGCCGGCGCCACCGGCGAGCCAACGCCCTCGGCCACCGCCACGCCGAACTCGGTGCAGGCGGCCACATCCACATGCGTGCCCACGCGTCCGGTCTGGCTGATCAGCTTCAGCCGCGGCAACCGCCGCAACAGCGTCGCATCCACGCGGGTGCGCTCGCGGATCAGCACCAGCGCCTCGGCTTCGACCAGGCGCTCGGCCCATTCGTTGGGATCGGTGGCCAACGCGCCGAGCACCTGCACATCGTGCCCCTCCAGTCGCTGCAGACAGGGCAGGTGGCGCACCGCGCCCTGGTAATCGTCGGGCACCAGGATGCGCATCAACGCGGCTTGGTCGGCACCGGAAAGGTCACCACCTTGTCGCCGGTGGTCGCATCGCGGATCACCGACTGGCCTTTCTTTTCCACTTCTTCGATACGCACGATACTCTGCATCGGCAGATGCAGGGTCCTGGTATTGCCGAACTCTTCGCGCAGGCGTTCTTCGGTGGGGTCCACCACCAGGCCGTCGTGCACGTCGAACACCAACTCGCCGATCTGGTTGAAGCCCCACAGATGGCTGCCGGTCACTTCGTGCGCGTAGAGCTCGTACACCTTGCCGTGATTGAGAAAGGTGACTTTGTACAGGGGCTTGGACATGCGCCGATTATAGGCGCGCCATTGCCCTGGACGCAGCGCAGCGCGCCGGCAGGTGCATGCCTCCGCGCTGTGGCGCTTGCCGCGCGCTAAAACCCGTGGCGCTTGCGCAAGCGTCGCGCGATGGCCGCGCGCACATACAGCCCGTAGACGATGCCGAACAGGAAGCCGGCGATGTGCGCCGACCACGCCACCATGCCGAAGGCCGGGCCGATGTAGGCGAACACCACCTGCAGCAGGGCCCAGGCACCGATCAGCAGCGGCGCCGGCACGCGGATGAATTCCAGGAACAGCCCCAGCGGCAGCACCACCCCCAGCTTGGCGCCGGGAAACAACGCCAGGTAGGTACCGATCAAGGCCGATACCGCGCCGGAGGCGCCGATGATCACCCGGTCCGGCGTGCCGATCGCAAAGATCGCCGCAAGGTTGGAGGCCGCGCCGCCGACCAGGAACAGCAACAGCAAGCGCCACGGCCCCAGGATGCGCTCGGCCGGCAACCCGAAGATCAGCAGGAACACCAGGTTGCCGAGCAGGTGCGACCAATCGGCATGCAGGAACAGCGCCGTGAACAACCGCAGCACGCTGCCGTCGCGCAACGTCGCCCACCAGTCGCCCAGGTTGGACACGCCGCTGGACAGCGCGCCCCAGTCCAGCCACAGCGTATTGCGCGCTTCGCCCGGTCGGCTGATCGACCACAGATAGGCCAGCCACACCGTGGCGAACAACAGCGGCACCGCCCAGCGCGGGGTGGGTTTCTTGCGGGAGGGGAGGGAGACGAACATCGGAGTCGCACAATAGCCGGTCCACGGGCCTGAACCCAGACCCAACCCAGCCGCGTGTTCAGGACCAAGGTCGTTATTGTTCGGTTAATCGTGGTGGGTATACTGCGTACGGCGTCGTATGTCGGGGGGGGGTCTCCGGCGCGCTCCAGGCACTGGATTGGTGCTGGGCGCGGGCGCTGAACCGACCATTGCAGTCTTTATCCGGAGAGCTACAACTCATGTCTACCGCTTCCACTCTCAGCCGCGCCACCCTGCTGGCCGTTGGTATCGCTGGCGTTCTGGCCGTTGGCCAGGCACACGGCGCCGCATTCCAGCTGAAGGAAAACAGCGCCAAGGGCCTCGGCCGCGCATTCGCAGGTTCGGGCAGCGCCCCGGACGACGCCTCGATCATCGCCAACAACCCGGCCGGCATGCGCCAGCTGGACGGCCGCCTGTTCCAGGCCGACGTCAGCGCCATCAGCTTCTCGGCCAAGTTCGATCCCGACACCGCCAACTATGCCAACGGCGCCCCGGTCTCCGGCGGCAACGGCGGCGATGCCGGCATGATCGCGCCGGTCCCGGCGATGTATTTCCATGCGCCGTTCGGCGAGAACAACAACATGCACCTGGGCACCTCGCTCACCGTGCCGTTCGGCTTCAAGACCGAATACGACCGCGACTGGGCCGGCCGCTACCACGGCACCAAGACCGAGCTGCAGGCGATCGACTTCAACGTTGCCTTCTCCTACGACGTGAACCCGTACGTGTCCTTCGGCGCCTCGGTGTTCGCCGAGCGTCTGGACATCGACCTGGCCAACGCGGTGGACTTCGGCAGCATCCTGGCCGCACGCCGCGTGCCGGGCTTTGCACCGGGCAGCGCCGACGGCTACTCGCGCATCAAGGGCGACAGCACCGAAGTGGGCTTCACCCTCGGTGGCTTGTTCAGCATCGACGAGAACACCCATATCGGCTTCAGCTACCGCTCGGAAGTGGAGCACAAGATCACCGACGGCACCGCCGACTTCACCACCCCGCCTAACGCCGCTGCCGTGCTGGCCGCTGCCGCACCGGGCACCTTCGTCGACACCAAGGGCCGCGCCACCGTCAAGCTGCCTGCCAGCGCCACCGCCAGCTTCACCCACAACGTGAACGAGCAGTGGTCGATCATGGCCGACGTCACCCGCACCGCCTGGAGCAAGTTCGACCAGGTGACCGTGGACTTCGCGTCCAACCAGCCCGACAGCGTGCTGGACTTCTCCTACCGCGACACCACCTTCGCCTCGATCGGTGCCGACTACCGCATGAGCGACACGCTGACCCTGCGTGGCGGCCTGGCGTACGACCAGACCCCGACCACCGCCGAGCACCGCGACGTGCGCGTGCCCGATGCCAGCCGCAAGTGGGTCTCGCTGGGTCTGAGCTGGCGTCCGTCGCAGCAGGCCGAATACAACTTCGGTTACACCCACCTGTTCACCAGCGACCCGACCAGCGATACCCGCAGCGCCACCGGCGACCGCCTGGCAGGTAGCTACAAGGTGAAGGGCGACGTGCTGGCCGCTTCGATCAACTACAAGTTCTGATCGTCGCAATCGGCGTTGTACGATGAAAAACCCCGCTTCGGCGGGGTTTTTCTTTAGGGGCTGTTGCCAGGCCACTGGCGCTGCGATCCAATCACGGCATCCATCACCGCCATGCCGACGCGATCGAGCAAACACGCACTGCGTAACTGCGAGTGCGTCGAGGACGCACGCCTCGCGGTCGAAACCGCGCCTCGAGCACGCGCATCGATTGCCTGCACCGTGCGTTGCTGCGCCCTGCACGGCAGGCTGTGCAGGCCACGCTGCAGATTGCTATGGTCGTGCGCATGAGCCAACCCGACTTCATCCAGATCACCGACAACGCCGTCTCGGCCGCCGATTGCGCGGTAATCGTGCAGCGCATGCGCGACAGTCGACAGCTGCATCCGGGCCGCATCGGTGGCGGCGTGTTTCCCGAACTCAAACACAGCCGCGATCTGCGCATCAGCGGTGTGGCCGAGTGGGCCGAGGTGGAAAGCCGCCTGCAACAAGCGGTGTTCGAAGGCGTGCTGACCTATCTGCGGCAGTATCCGCAGGCGCTGATCTCGCCGTTGATGCTGCAGGTCACCACCGCCGACGGCACACCGCATCGGCTGGTGGCCGAGGATATCGCGCAGATGAGCGACCAGGCGCTGGGCGATCTGGCGCGCACCTGCCTGCGTCCGGGCGCGATCAACCTGCAGTGGTACACCGCCGACCAAGGCGGCTATCCGTATTGGCATTGCGAACTGTATCCCCGCGATGCCAGCGCCGACACGCTGCATCGGCACCTGCTGTGGACGCTATATCTCAACGAAGACTTCGAACAGGGCGAAACCGAGTTCCTCTTCCAGCAACGCAAGGCCCGACCGCGCACCGGCAGCCTGCTGATCGCACCGACCGCGTTCACCCACACCCACCGCGGCAACCGTCCGGTCGGCGGCGACAAGTTCATCGCCACCAGCTGGATCCTGTTCCAATCGGCGCAGGCGCTGTACGGCGGGGAATAGGGAATCGGGATTGGGGAATCGCAAGGGCAACGGCGGCGCTGCGTTGCTGTGTCCTGGCGGCTTTCATGTTTACAGCTGATTGCCACTGCCGGAACAGCCGTCTGGGGTGACACGCATTGCCGTGAGGAGCGACAGCGACGTTTGGCAATCCGCTGGATCGGTCCCGGCACCATCGGCAGCGCATGGCGGGAATCGGACTGATCGGTCGCAACGCCATTGCCGTTACCAATCCCGACTCCCCAATCCCCGCAACTAAAACAACTGCCCCTGCGGCGAGTCGGGCACCGGTCTGGCCGGGGCGGCCGGGCGGCGGAAGGCGCTGCAGTCCAGTGCCGGCATCGTGCGGGTTTCGAACCCTGCGCGGCGATGCGCCAGCGCGAAGCGGCGCGCCAGCAGGTCGGCATAGACGCCTTGCCCACGCAGGCGGGTGCCGAAGGTGCTGTCGTAGTCCTTGCCGCCGCGCAGCTGCTGGATGGTGCTCATCACATGCGCAGCGCGCTGCGGGTGATGGGTCTGCAGCCAGTCGCGGAACAACGGCGCCACTTCGTGCGGCAGTCGCAACAGCACGTAGCCGGCGCTGCTCGCGCCCGCGTCGGCGGCAGCCTGCAGAATCGCTTCCAGTTCATGGTCGTTGATCCACGGGATCACCGGCGCGGCCATCACGCCTACCGGCACGCCGGCCTCGTGCAGGGTGCGCATCGCACGCAGACGCGCATGCGGTGCGGCAGCGCGCGGCTCCAGCTTGGCCGACACCTGCGAGTCCAGCGTGGTCACCGAAAAATACACGTTGACCAGGTTCTCGCGCGCCAGCGGTGCAAGCAGATCCAGATCGCGCGTCACCAACGCATTCTTGGTGATCAGCGTGAACGGGTGCCGCGTTTCCCACAGCACCTCGATCAACTGCCGCGTCAGTGCGTGCTTGCGCTCGATCGGCTGGTACGCATCGGTGTTGATGCCCAGCGCGATCGGGCTGGGCACATAGCTCGGCCGCGCCAGTTCGCGCCGCAGCAGTTGCGGTGCATTGGTCTTGGCGAACAGCTTGGTCTCGAAATCCAGACCGGGCGACAGATTGAGATACGCATGCGAGGGTCGCGCAAAGCAGTAACTACAGCCATGCTCGCAGCCGCGGTACGGGTTGACCGACTGCGAGAAGCCGATATCCGGCGACTGGTTGCGGCTGATGATGCTGCGCGCGGTCTCCTCGGTGACCTGCGTGCGCAGCACGCCCGCAGCGAACTCCTCGCTGTCGTCCACGTGCCAGCCATCGTCCACCGCATGCTCGGTGGTGACCTCGAACCGTCCGGGCAGATAACCGGTCGCACCCCGGCCCTTGATTGCGCTTGCCATCGGCGCATCGTACGGCCGGCAGGTCTCATCCGCCGCGACGGGGCGTTCGACCGGATGAAGCTTTCAGGCCGCTACCCAGGCACCACGGCATTGGCGCCACGGTCATCGCAGCACGGCGTGGGCGCCGTAGAATCCGCCCATGCTCGCACTTGCTCAGGGCGCGTGGGATTGGCTGGCCAACATTCCCCATCTCGAAGCGCTCCTTCTTGCCGCCTACGTGCTCTACCTGCTGTGGATCGCCAGCTGGATCGTGCTGCAAAAGCGCGAGCCGGTGGCCACGCTGAGCTGGGTGCTGTCGCTGGCCGCGCTGCCGTACCTGGGCCTGCTGATCTACTACTGGCTCGGCCCGCAGAAAGTGAAACGGCAACGGCTGCGACGCGGGCGCTCGCGTTCGGGCATGGAGAGCTACAGCAGCGTCTGCCCGCCGGATGCCGATTGCACCGAGCTGGCCAAGATCGCCCAGTCCACTACCGGCCTGGCGCCGAGCAGCGCCACCGAAGTGCACTGGCTGGTGGATGGCGCGGCGACGTATGCCGCCATCATCGAGGCGATCCGCAGCGCGCGTGACCACATCCATGTGGAGTACTACATCTTCCAGCCCGACCACAGCGGCACCGCGATCTGCGATGCGCTGATGGAACGCGCCCGTGCCGGGGTGAAGGTGCGTTTGTTGATGGATGCGATCGGCTCGTCGGCAATGACCCGGCGCGCCCTGCGCACGCTGCGCGAGGCGGGCGTGGAGACCGCCTGGTTCCATCCGTCGCAGTTCCTCAAGCCGTTCAAGCGACCGTGGCTGAACCTGCGTACCCACCGCAAGGTGGTCGTGGTCGACGGCAGGATCGGCTTCACCGGCGGCATCAACGTCACCGACGAAGAGAACGAGCGGGTGCGCAGCGATGCGTATCGCGACCTGCATGTGCGCCTGCAAGGCCACGTGGTGCGTAGCCTGCAGCTGGTCTTCCTGGAAGACTGGCTGTATGCCACCCGGCAGGAACGCGCCGCCTTCCACGGCCAGAAGCTCTGGCCGGAGGACGTGCCCACGCGTGCACAGGGCACGGTGGACGCACAGGTGCTGGTGTCCGGCCCGGACTCCTCCTGGGAAGCCATCCACCGCCTGATGGTGGCCGCCATCCACGAGGCCAAGCACCGGGTCTGGCTGGTCACCCCGTACTTCGTTCCGGGCGAGGCCGCGCGCATGGCGTTGACCTCGGCTGCGCTGGGCGGCCTGGACGTGCGCCTGTTGGTTCCGCGCGTCAGTGACTCGCGCCTGGTGACCTATGCCGCGCGCTCGTACTTCGATGAACTGCTCGAAGCCGGCGTGCGCATCTACGAATACGGCCCGCGCATGCTGCATACCAAGGCGCTGCTGGCCGACGACGAGGTCTGCATTGTCGGTAGCGCCAATTTCGACAGCCGCAGCTTCCGGCTGAACTTCGAACTGTCGATGCTGTTCCGCGACCAGGCGGTGGCCGCCGAGCTGGCCGGGATGATCGACACCGACATGCAGCAGGCGCAGGAAGTGCGCTTCGTGCGTCACCGTCCGCTCTGGCGCTCGCGCCTGCCCGAGGCCTTCGCACGGCTGCTGTCGCCGTTGCTCTGAGCCGCCCCCGGTCCCACGTGGAACCGGAGCGGGCGCGGCGCTACACTGCCGCCACTCATTGGGGAGCTCGTCATGCACTGGCTGTTTCTGCTCATGGCACTGGGTGCGCTGGTGCTGGCCTTCAGCACGCCGCACGTGTGGTTGCTGGTGGTGTCGCTGTTGGTGGCGTTGGTGCTGCTGCTGTTGTGGACCCGTGGCTGGTTCGCCGCGCGTATGGACGATACCCAGCGCGATACCAGCAGCATGATCGACCCGGCCGAACTGCGCCGGCTGCGCGAGATTGCCGAAGCCCGCAAGGCCGCCGCGCTGGCAGCGTCCCGCGACGGCGAGCCGCAAGCCTAGTGAACGATGTCGTGACCACCCGGCTCAGCGTCAACGTCAACAAAATTGCGGTGCTGCGCAACTCGCGCGGTGGCCACGACCCGGACGTGGTGCAGGCGGCACGCACCTGCATCGCCGCCGGCGCGCACGGCATCACCGTGCACCCGCGGCCGGACCAGCGGCATATCCGCGCCGATGACGTGCTGGCGCTGAGCGCGCTCACGCGCGACCACGGTGTCGAGTTCAATATCGAAGGCAATCCATTCGCACCGCCGCGCACCGGCTATCCGGGGCTGCTGGAGCTCTGCCGCGCCACACGCCCGGAGCAGGTCACCCTGGTGCCCGACAGCGATGGGCAATTGACCTCCGACCACGGCTTCGATTTTGCGCAGGACACCACCCAGCTGGACGAATTGATCGCTGCGTTCAAGGCGCTGGGCAGCCGGGTCAGCCTATTTGTGGATGCCGGCAATCCACGTCTTGCCCACGCCGCTGCGCTGGGTGCGGACCGTATCGAGTTGTACACCGGCCCGTATGCGCACGCCTACGCACGCGGGCAGCCGCAGGCCGAACTGCCCCTGTTTGCCGACGCCGCGCGGCGTGCCACCGCTGCCGGGCTGGGAATCAATGCGGGACACGATCTGTCGCAAGCCAACCTTGGCGATTTTCTCGCCACAGTGCCCGGCGTGCTGGAGGTGTCGATCGGCCACGCGCTGATCAGCGAGGCCTTGTACGCGGGGCTGGACGCAACCGTGCGCGCGTATGTGCAGCTGCTACGTGGCGTTGAGACGTCGACGTAGGCAACTGCGCGGTTTTTCGTCGTCGGTAGCTGGTTTGCCAACGTGGCCCGGCGCACTCAGTGGTGGCGGTAATTGCGCGCGCCTTCCAAGGCGTCCAGAGCGCAGCAAGCAGTCGTCAGATGCGTGCGGATGGCGAGCTCAGAACCGGAATGCACTGAAGGGTCCATGATGCATCGGGTAGCAGCGCCGGCCTGGCGGCTGCTCACCAGATCTGTGACCGCTCCCGAACTGCGGGCTTCGCTCGCCACGTCGCATTGACGATTGGCCACAGACGGGCCAATGCATCGAAGAACGCCGGCTGGCATCACGCCAGGTGATGGACGCATCCCGGCGGCGAGCGGGGACCAACCCACACCGCGTGCGGCCGATATCTCGTAACCCTCTCAACGATGCGCCAGGCAGGCGTGCAGAGAGACGAGCGGTGGGTAGGTGCTTGCGCATCCATCGCAAAGCGGCTCGCGCAGCGCATCGAGCTACGCTGCGTGAGCCAGTTGGGCGCCTGCGCCACAAGCGCTATCTTGCGCCGGCTATTGCACGAAGGCGATGTGCTCCACCTGCGCGTTCTTGGCTGCTGCCAGCACCTTGGCCAGGACGGCATATTCGGCTTCCTGGCTGGCGGAGATGCGCAACTCGGGCTGATTGCCTGAGCTCTGGCGCATCTGTTCGATCAAACGCGGCTGCAGGTCCTGCAAGCTCACCGGGCTGGCATTCCAGAACACCTGGCCGTCGGCATCCAGCCGCAAGGCGATCGGTTCGGGCGGCTCCAGCTGCACGGACGGCTGGTTGGTGGGCTGCGGCAGATCCAGCGTCATCGTGCGCGTCACCATCGGTGCAGTAACGATAAAGATGATCAACAACACCAACATGACATCCACCAACGGCGTGACATTGATCTCCGCCAGTGGTCCCCGATTCCCTGCCGTACTGAAAGCCATGACTGCCTCCGGTGCTGTTGTGATCGTGGGTGCTACATGGCCGAGCATACACCTGGCAGAACGCGGTGGAAGAGGCAATGAAGTAAGCGCCAGCGCTTGAGTGCCTTGAACCTGGCGACGGCGCATCTGTGCAATGAATGGGGTGCCAACCTAAACGCGTGACCGACGGAACAGACGTGCTGGCCGGTGACGCCGACGCATGCAACGTCGGTGTACTGCGAACTGATGTCTAGTCAATCGCCCAAGCGTATTGCTCTGTGATCCGAACCCATTCGACGTCGCTGTCGAGCCGGCAGTCGTCCGGCTATGCGCAACGCCAGACCTGTATCCGCAGATGTGTCGCCTTGCCCGCAGTAGCGGTAGGCGCCGTGTATCCAAACCAGTCGAAAAATGGCGTGGATTAAGTAAGGATTATCTCGGCACGAGAAAGTGGCCTCGATTTTCCATTATCTGCAAGCACCCATCTTCCGTAACGAGGCACGGCTGCAGATTCTGGTTACCGCGCGTTGCCAAGGCGAATAATCAATCCATCTGCTTTGGCATGCAATCGCGTGGGTGAGATTGCAGCTCCTGGCGGCGAGCACGCAGCTCGCGGACATAAAAAAACGCCACCGTTTCCGGTGGCGTTGCAGTCGCGTCATGACTGTTGTGTTGCGGTATTGCAGATGCGTTTACTGCTGCATGAAGCCGATTTTCTTCATCTGCGAGTTTTTCGCAGCGGCCAGCACCTTCGCCATCACTTCGTACTCCGCATCCTGATTTGCATCGATGCGCAGTTCCGGCTGATTGGTCGGATCGGCCTGGACCACTTCTTCCATCTTCTGCTGCAGCTGATCAACCGGTGTCGGGCTGTTGTTCCAGAACACCTGGTTGCTGGCGTCGATCCGCAATTCAATCGGCGGCGGCGGCTCAGTCGTCTGCGGTGGCGGGTTGAGCACCCGCTGCGGCAGATCCACGGCGATCGGGTAGGTCATGATCGGCGCGGTCACGATGAAGATGATCAGCAGCACCAGCATCACGTCCACGAGGGGCGTGACGTTGATGTCGGCCATCGGCCCACGGCTTCCACCAGTACTAAATGCCATGGCTTACTGCCCCTTCACTTTGGTTGCAACGAAACCGACGTCCAGCATGCCCTGACCTTGCGCGATCTTGGTGATCTCGTTGATCGTACGCATCTTGGTCGTGCGGTCGCCGCGCAGGTTGAGCGGCGGCTGCGGGGTCTGCTGTGCAGCGGTGGACAGGCGCGACTCCAGGGCTTCCTTGGAAATCGGCTCGTCGTTCCAGTACAGCGACCCATCTTCCTTGACGGCCAGAGTGATCGGCGCGGCGCGTTTCTCCGCATCTTCCTTCTGGATCAAGTTGGCCTCTGGCAGCTCCACCTTGACCTTATGGGACATCAGCGGTGCCGTAATGATGAAGATGATCAGCAGCACCAGCATGACGTCCACCAGGGGCGTCACATTGATGTCGGCCATCGGGCCACCGCTGTTTCCACTACTGAAGGCCATAACGGGCTCCGTCTAAATCGTTGCGAAGGCGTTCTTTACAACCGGATTAGCGAACGCGCGAACCGGTGGCGAAGAAGTCGTGCAGGTCGTGGGCAAAGGTGTCGAACTTGGCGATCACCGAGCTGTTGACCTTGGAGAAGAAGTTGAACGCGAACACGGCCGGGATAGCGACGAACAGACCGATCGCGGTCATGATCAGCGCTTCACCCACCGGGCCGGCAACGGCGTCGATGGAGGCCGAACCGGTTGCACCGATCTTGATCAGCGCGCCGTAGATGCCCCACACGGTACCGAGCAGACCGACGAACGGCGCGGTCGCACCCACGGTGGCCAGCAGGGTCATGCCCGACTGCAGCTTGGTGCTTTCGCGGGTCACGGCCTGACGCAGGGCGCGGTCGACGAACTCCGAACGGCTCAGGCTCTCGCCCAGACCACCGGTGTTGCCTTCAGCACGCTGGTGGTGAGCGGCAGCCTGGGCTGCGTCCAGCGCGATCTTGGAGAACGGCTCGGAAGCCGGCTGCTCTTCCATGGCGCGGATGGCGTCCTGTGCATTCGGGGCATCCCAGAACGCGGTGGTGACGCGGTCAGCCGCGCTCTTCAGACGGGTGGCGCGGAAGATGTTGATGACAGTCCAGTACCAGGAGGCGGCGGACATGGCGATCAGGGTGATCAGGACGACCCAGGACACGGCGAAGTCGCCGGGGCTGGAGGTCATTTCGGTGATCAAGTGCTCGAAGCCCATCTGCGACAGAGCGGCCGACGGATTGGAGCCCCCTGCAGCGGCGGCGATAAAGAATTCCTGCAGCATGACGCTTACCTTTGTTGTGTGTGGTGATGAAGGGTGGAGCGAAAGGAAGACAGGATCCTGGGCCGGCCGTGGCCGGCCCGTGGGATCAGTTCAGAGCAAAGTTGACCGGGACGCGGACGCGTCCGGCGGCTTTCTGCCCGTTGACGGTGGAGGCGTTGAACTTCCACTTGCGTGCTGCGTCCATCGCGGCACGGTCAAGGTCGCGGTTGCGGCTGGACTTTTCGACCGACACGTTGGTCACGTTGCCGCTGGCATCCACATCCACGATCAGGATGACCTCGCCCTGGACGCCGGCACGGAATGCAGCCGGCGGGTACTTCGGCGGGTTCATGTTCTTGGACGAGATATCGACACTGGCGCCGATGTCACTCGGCGGTTGCGGCGGAGCCGGCGGGCTCGGCGGCGTGACGATATCGCTGGGACGCGGTTCGGGAACGTCGACGACCGGTGCTTCCGGCGGCGGCGGAACCGGTGACGGCTTCGGCGGCGACAGATTCTTGACCGGCGGTGGCGGCTTGTCTTCCGGCGGCGGCGGCGGCGGCGGCGGCGGGGGAGGAGGCGGTGCATCCACCAGGGTAACCATGGTGGTGCGCTCCTTCTCTGCCGGAGCCTTCGGCGCCACTGCAGGGATCAGCAACATCATCAGTGCAGTGAGGTGCAGGGCAATTACAAAAGCAATACCGATAATGCGGGCCCAGCTCAGACCCTGGTTCCCGGCATCATAGTCATGCCTGTGGATAACGAGTTGTTCCGTCATGCGCCAATGGCTCTTTCAGTGGGGGCCCGGATCACTGTGATGATCCCCAGGTTTTCGGACGGCTTTGACACCGCAGGAACTCCCAAGCTTATACCAATCCCGAGTCCTGTAACCACTAAAAACACAGGGATTTCGGGGGTTTATTTTCTTTTTTACTTCAGGTTGATGATCTTCTTGGCGTCTTCGGGTTTTTTGACGCCCTTGGCGATCGCCTGCTGCGCGGCCTGCTTGGCCTCCGGGATGCGACCTTCCGAATGCAGCACCTTGGCCAGATTCAGATAGGTCTCGCCGTCCTTGGAAAGCGGTGCGGCTTTCTGCCAGTTCTCGATCGCCTTGGGCACGTCCTCGCTGTAGTAGTAGGACTGGGCCAGCGCAAGGTATGTCTGATAATCAGGCTTGAGGATGCCTTTTTGCATACCCTCATTGATCACCGCGATGACGTCCTTTTCCTTGTTCTCGGTGTTGGCGTAGATGGAATACAACTGCTTGTATTCCTTTTCTTCGGTCAACTGCCCGGCAGCGCGCAGCTTGTCCATCACGCCAGCGGCCTTGTCCATCTGATCGGCCTGCATGTACATGCTGGCCAGATTGAGTTGGGCCTTCTTGTCGTTGGGCGTCTTGGCGGCCAGCGCCTCTGCAGCGGACACGGCTTCACCGGTCTGGCCAGCTTCGGCGTAGGACGCCATCAGCAACTGGTTCCAGGTGTCCTTCGGCTCGGGCGAAGCGGCGATGGCCTGCTTCAGGACCGGGATCGCTTCCTTGTAGCGCTCGGCCTGGTATAGCGCCTGGCCCTTGAGGATCAGGTCTTCCGGACGCTGCGACTTGCTCTCGTCCAGATACTTGTCCAGCGTGGCCAGGCCTTCTGCCTGCTGATCGTCCTGCATCTGCAGCTGGGCCAGCATCAACATCGACTGGAACTGGCCGTTGTTGTCCAGCGCATTCAGGCCAATGGCCTGCTGCAGGTACTTCTTGGCGCTGGCGGTGTCGTCCAGGTTGTAGGCGGCCTGCGCGGCCAACTGGGCGGCGAGCGCCTTGTCGGCTTCGTTGGCGGCGCTGTTGGCCAGGATTTCGTCGGCCTGGCTGCGCACGGCGGCGTAGTCTTCGCCCTTGTTGAAGGTTTCGATCAGCTTCTGCAGTTTGCTGCTCAACTTGGACGACGGCTTGATCGTCGGTGCCTGCCGGGTCGACTGCGGGTACAGCTCTTCGGCCTTGCCGCTGCCCTTGGACTTGCGCGCGGCACGCTCGGAGGAACGGTCCGACTGCGCGACCGCATCGGTGACCACCGCCCCGCCCAGGGACGCTGCGATGAACAGGGACAACAGGGCTTGCTTGCGGTTGAGCAGTTTCATGTTTCACCTCGGACGAGCCGCCGTTGGGCGGTACGAAAAGCGGAATGGACGCTGTACGAAAAATCTGAGCCGGCAAACTTAGCAGAAAGTCTCAGTTCCCGAAAACGGTTTCCATGTTGTGGTGCGGCAATCGGGACGTGGGGCGGTTGCTTAGGGCGGCTAACGGTAAGGCATCAGAAGTGAGCGGGCGGTGCGGGCTGCATGTCACTGTGCGCCTGCCGTAGCAGGCAACCGGACGGGCGCGCGCCGGCACCGGTTGCAGCGTCACGTCTATCAGGTCTAACCGCACTTTGGGGCGCGTCCAGCCTGGCGAGCCTGCTGGTACACCGGTTCGAGCTGGTTGACGTCGGCCTGCAGCTCGCGGATCCGGTTGGTCGGGTCGGGGTGGGTGGAAAGCCATTGCGGCTGGCGATTGCCGCTGGCAGCCATCATGTTCTGCCATAGCGTGACTGCCTGGGCCGGGTCGAAACCGGCCTGGGCCATCAGGCGCTGCCCCACCACGTCGGCTTCGCTCTCCTGGGTGCGCGAGCCGGGCAGCAGGAACACGGTCTGCGCAGTCATGCCGCCGACCTGATTCACCGCGCTGGCTGCGCCATCGCCGTAGGCCGCGCCAGCGAGGGCGCCGATGATGCCAAGGCCGGTCTGGGCGCCGAGCTGGCGGGTGATGCGTTCTTCGTGGTGGCGCGAAATGACGTGCCCGATTTCGTGCCCCAGCACGGCGGCCAGCTGGTCCTGCGTCTTGGCCACGGTGAAGATGCCGGTGTTGACCCCGACCTTGCCGCCGGGCAGGGCGAACGCATTGGCTTCGTCATCGACGAACAACGCGGTTTCCCATTGGGTCTGGCGCCACTGCGGCGGCAATTGCGCCACCAATGCATTGACCACGCACTGTACGTAGGCGTTCTGCCTGCCGTCGGTGCTGACTTTTTCCTTGGCCTTGGTCTGCGCGAACGACTGCGCGCCCAACTGGTCGAGCTGCTCCTGCGACACTCCACCCACCACCTGACGGCGGCCGGTCGGCGAGGTTGTGGTGGCACATGCCGTCAACGCGAGGACGGCAACAACGATCAACAGCCTGGCTTTCATTCGATCCCCCTGAATCAGGCGACCATTTTGGCAGGCTCGTCTTAACTTTTCGTCAAGCGGCCTGAATCGGCCAGCAAAACGCGGCGATCGGCGCTCAGGTAAACCTCATGGTGCGCCCTGCATCGCCGTATGCGCTGGGTACGCATGGATCAAAAACACCGACCGCGATGGCCTGGCGAGATACCACCGTGGCGCTGAGCCGGCTTATCCGATCCCGAAAAAGTACAGCGCGGCCAAGGCAGTGGCGTTATTGATACCGTGCGCGGCGATCGGCGCCCACAGCGTGCCGGTGCGCCAATACAGCCAGGCAAAGGCCGCGCCCATGCTGCCGTAGACCAGCCAGAGCTGGGCGATGGCGGCCGGGCCATTGCCGCTGATGCCGGGCACTTCATGCACCAATGCAAACAGTGCGCCGCTCAGGACGATTCCCAGCCACGGGCGGCCGGCAGCCAGCAGGCGACCGAACAACACGCGCCGGAACAACAGTTCCTCGTAGGCCGGGGCGATCACCACCGCGAACAGCGTCAGGGCCAACGGCCACTGCTGGATGGCTTCTTCCATCAACGGCAGGTTGGTCGGCACCGGCTTGATGCCCAGTGCCGAAGCCGCCACGCTGACCAGGTTGCTGAGCACAAAGACCGCCGCGGCGATCAGCGCGGTCCACCCCCAGGTGGACGCACGGCGCGTGGCGGCGCGCGAGTCCGCCTGCTCGGCGGACGTGGCGCGGCGACGCCAGAAATACAGAACCACTGCTGGTGTGGCAGTGCTGACCAGGGCAGTGAGCAATTGCACCATCACCCCGGGTTGGCCGATCGCGGCCATCACCTCGGCAGCGGAGGGCGTCAGGCCCTGCGCCTTGGCGGTCTGCGCATATCCGATACCCCGTATCGCCCCCCAGATCGCAAAACCGGCCACGCTCAGGCTCAGCAACAGGCCGACGGCGATCAGGACGTCGATGAAAAAACCGAGCAACACGGACGGCAGCGGGGGGCGGCCGGCAGCACCACACGGTGCCGGGGAGGGCGGAAGGTCTGTGCTCATCGTCGTCCTGCGAACACCGGGTCGCCGGCACAACGCCGTAGCGTTGCGCCGGTGCGACACAGGCGGCTCAGATATCCAGGTTGGATACCTTCAGCGCGTTGTCCTCGATGAAATCGCGACGGGGCTCCACCACATCGCCCATCAAGGTGCTGAAGATCTGGTCGGCGGCCACGGCGTCCTCGATACGGACCTGCAGCAGCCGGCGCGTGTCCGGGTTGACCGTGGTCTCCCACAGCTGCTCGGCGTTCATTTCGCCCAGGCCCTTGAAGCGCTGCACCTGACGGCCGCGCTTGGCCTCTTCCAGCAACCAGGCGTGCGCCTGCGCGAAGCTGGTGATCGGGTTGGTCTTGTTGCCACGTACGATCTGCGCGCCTTCGCGGATCAGGTCGTTCAGTGCCAGCGAGACCTCGCGCAGCGGACGAAGCTCGCCGCTTTCGAACGCGCCCATCGGCAACACCTGGGTGAATTCCTCGCCCATGTGCCGGCGGATGGCAACCAGCGTCGCAGCCGAGCTTTCGGTCGCCGGATCGAAACGCAACTGGTAGCGCGCAGTACCCAGGGTGCCGCGGTTGAGTACCGCCTGCAGCGCGTCCAGCGTGGGGTGCTGGTCGCCTTCGGCCTGCAGCTTGTCCACATCCAGTGGCGGCAGGTCGATCAACGCGGTGAGCAGGGCCGGGTCGTAACGGTGCGCATTGCGCGCGATCGCCTCGTTGGCGCTGGTGAACAGCATCAACAGCTTTTCCAGCGCCTCGCCGGTGATCGGCGGCTCGTCGGTGGCCGGGATCAGCGCCGCGCCTTCGACCGCGTTGCTGGCAAGATACGCATTGAGCGCTGCGTCGTCCTTCAGATACAGCTCGCTCTTGCCCTGCTTGAGCTTGTACAGCGGCGGCAGGCCGATGTAGATGTAGCCGCGCTCGATCAGCTCCGGCATCTGCCGGTAGAAGAAGGTCAGCAACAGGGTACGGATGTGCGAGCCGTCGACGTCGGCGTCGGTCATCAGGATGATGCGGTGGTAGCGCAGCTTGTCCGGGTTGTATTCGTCGCGGCCGATGCCGGTGCCCAGCGCGGTGATCAGCGTGCCCACCTGGTCGGAGGCCAGCATGCGGTCGAAACGCGCACGCTCGACGTTGAGGATCTTGCCGCGCAACGGCAGCACCGCCTGGTTCTTGCGGTTGCGGCCCTGCTTGGCCGAACCACCTGCCGAGTCACCCTCGACGATGAACAGTTCCGACAGCGCCGGATCCTTTTCCTGGCAGTCGGCCAGCTTGCCCGGCAGGCCGGCGATATCCAGCGCGCCCTTGCGGCGGGTCAGATCGCGCGCCTTGCGCGCGGCTTCGCGTGCACGTGCGGCGTCGACGATCTTGCCGGTGATGGCCTTGGCTTCGTTCGGATTCTCCTGCAGGAACTCCTGCAGGCGCGCACCGAAGGCGTTTTCCACCGCCGGGCGCACATCCGAGCTGACCAGCTTTTCCTTGGTCTGCGAGGAGAAGCTGGGGTCGGGCACCTTGACCGACAGCACCGCGATCATGCCTTCGCGCATGTCGTCGCCGGTCAACGCGACCTTGGCCTGCTTGGCGATGCCGTTCTGCTCGATGTAGCTGCTGAGCACACGCGTCAACGCCGCACGGAAGCCGGCCAGATGGGTGCCGCCGTCTTTTTGCGGGATGTTGTTGGTGAAGCAGTACATGGTTTCCTGGTAGGCGTCGGTCCATTGCAGGGCCACGTCCACCACGATGCCGTTGTGTTCGCCAGTCACCGAGATCACATTCGGGTGCAGCGGCGACTTCAACTGCGCCAGATGCTCGACGAAGCTGCGGATGCCGCCTTCATAATGGAAATCGTCGCGACGGCCTTCGCCGCGCTCGTCGATCAGCGCGATCTTGACGCCGGAATTGAGGAACGACAGCTCACGCAGGCGACGCGCCAGGATGTCGTAATGGAATTCGACATCGCTGAAGATCGCCACGGCCGGCTTGAAGCGCAAGGTGGTGCCGCGCTTGGTCGAGGCTTCCAGCTGCTTGAGCGGGTACTGCGGCTCGCCCAGCGCGTATTCCTGCTGGTAGTGGAAGCCATCGCGCCAGATGTCCAGCCACAGGTGCTCGGAGAGCGCGTTGACTACCGACACGCCCACGCCGTGCAGGCCGCCAGAGACCTTGTAGCTGTTGTCGTCGAACTTGCCGCCGGCATGCAGCACGGTGAGGATCACCTCGGCAGCCGAGACGCCTTCTTCCTTGTGGATGTCGACCGGCACACCGCGTCCGTTGTCGGACACCGCGACCGACCCATCGACCAGAATTTTCACCACGATGTCGTCGGCGTGGCCAGCCAGGGCTTCGTCGACGGAGTTGTCGACCACTTCGAACACCATGTGATGCAGGCCGGTGCCGTCATGGACGTCGCCGATGTACATGCCGGGGCGCTTGCGGACGGCTTCCAGGCCGCGCAGCACGGTGATCTTGCTGGAGTCGTAAGTGCCGTTGGGTGTCGTCGGGGTGTTTTGTTCGTCGGTCATGCGCGTGCCGTTAACTCCACAACACGGGCGCCAACGGCAACACGCCGCTTCGCACCGTGGGAAAAGGGGGATAGCCCGCGAATTATACCAGTCGGCCCGCTCTGGCCGTGGGCTTGGGACGGCAATCAACACCGCCGTCCTTATCTCCAGGTGAGAGCGGCCAGGACTCGGCGCGGCAGACCTCGTGTGTACTTCGGTCTCATCGCGCCCTCTGCAGCCGTCCGATGGCTTTTGGCAACGATCACCAGGCGCCCTCAGCCTGCTGCGACCTCGGCAGTGACGTTGCCGTGTTCCACGTGGAACCGATACAGCAGCTTGCCGGCGTCTGCGAGGCCTGGGGGGGTTTCCGTCGCGGTGATCAGCACTTGCGCTGGTGCTGCAGCAAGACGCTGCAAGACACCGGCCTGGTGGTGACGATCCAGTTCCGAGCCGAGGTCGTCCAGTGCAATCACCGGCCACTCGCCTCGCTCGTGGGCAAAATCCTCGGCCTGGGCAAGCAGGCAGGCCAGGGCAGTCAACTTGGCCTGTCCGCGCGACAGCGCATCCTTGCCCGGAAGCGCGTCGAAGCGGGGCGCCCAGTCGGCGCGATGCGGGCCTTGCGAGGTATAGCCGTTCTGGCGGTCACGTTCGCGTGCCAGCAGGAGCGCATCCGCCAACGGCACCTCGTGGCGCTTCCAACCCGGCGCAAACTCCAGCGCAGATAGCCCAAGCGAGGGCGCAATCGCAGTGGCGACCGGTATCAGGCGTTCCTGCAGGCGATCAAGGTAGCGCATACGTCTGGAGGTCAGCGTCTCCCCTGATTCCGCAAGTTCATGGTCCCAGGCATCGAGCATACGCGGCTGTGCCCCCTGCTTGAGCAGCGCATTGCGCTGCTTGAGTGCCCGCGCATACCGGCGCCAGAGGGCCAGGAAGTCGGGTTCCACGTGGAACAAACCCCAATCCAGGAACCGGCGGCGCGGCTCGGCGCCCCCGCTGATAAGGACATGGCTCCCCGGTTCGAACGTGACGACCGCCAACGCAGCGCAGAGCGAGCCAAGCTGCGCGACGTCTTCACCATCAAGCCGCCCCGTCCATTCCTGCCCGCTGTGACGTAGGCCTGCGCGCCGTGTGCGTTCACCGGGTTCTCCGGTTCGTTCGCGCCATTCGACAAAGACTTCCAGGTCGCTGGCGCCTTGCTGGATCAGCCCATCGCGTACCCGCCCACGGAAGCTACGGCCATAGGCCATCAGGTGCAGCGCTTCGAGCACGCTGGTCTTGCCCGCACCGTTGTCGCCGGTCAGCAAGTTCAGGGCGCTATTAGGGTAGAGCTCGACCGTCTGAAAGCGGCGAAGCCGATGAATGGACAACCGCACTACGTGCATCGATCAATCTGCTCCGGGCTGTGGTCCGGGTTCCCGGGCGGTGCGCAGGATACGTGATTGGCCCGACACACGTGCGAAGACCCAGCCCAAGCATCAGCGGGCAGCCTGGGGATAACTTGGGGACAAAAGTGCGGGTTGAACAGGCTCATCACTTTATCCACAGGTTGCCGGATCGAAAACAGCGGGTAAAACACAGGGTTTCGCACCGAAAAAAAACTGCAAAAACAACAACTTGACCTACTTTTGCGTGAAATCTGGCCCTACCATCACCACCAAGCTCTTAAGTTATTTCTATTTTTAAAAGCAAAGCTAGATGTGCATAACTCAAAAAGCACGTCGGGGCAGAGGGAATGGATCGAGGGGAGAGATTCCAGATGTCGGTTTTTGCTGAACATGTTCATCATTAGGCAGGGCGGTCGCACCGTGCAGGTGTCACGGCGGGTACGTCTTCGATCTCATTTTTCCCTGAGACAATTGCAATTGGTTGCCTCCAGTTGGCCGTGGTTTTCTGCAATTTCAATGCCATTGTGTCGTGTACTGACTGGGCAGACATGGGACTTGCGAAACTCCATGCATGCACTGTCGAACATGACCATGAGGGTGCGCTTACTTCAAGAAACGCAGAGCGCAGTCTCGACGTGCCTGTCCGGACGAAGGCAGTGCGAGAGCCACTGATCATGCCTTCGCAATGCAGCCTTCTCCAGCGCCGCCAACGTGCCCGGACACGCTTGCAACGCTCTCCCTGCAGAGCGGCTTCCGATACCGCAATTGCGGCTCGATGCAACTGAAGCGGTCAGTGACAAGGCGGCGCCCCCAGACCCACATGCCGCACACGTATGCATAGCGGACCCCGCGCCCGGACTCCGATCGTTCTTCAGCGGACCTGGCTAGGAGACCCATCGGCCGAGTCTTCGCCTGACGCGGCAGATCCCGTTGGCAGATCCCTGCCAGTCGCGTTTTTCAATCCAGCGGGGGTAACCCACCAAACTCCAGATACAAAAAAGCCCGACTTTCGCCGGGCTCTCATGTTCCACGTGGAACGCAGCGTCAGAGACGCAGCGGCATCACCACATGGCGCGACTTCTCGCTGCTCGCCTCACGCACCAGCGCGGACGAATTCGCATCCCGCAGCTGGATCACTACATGTTCGTCGCGCAGTGCCGACAGCGCATCCAGCAGGTAGTTCACGTTGAAGCCGATCGCCAGGTCGTCGACCTTGGTATCGGCTTCGATTTCTTCCTGCGCCTCTTCCTGCTCAGGATTGTGCGCGCTGATCTTTAGCTGGCCAGGCGACACTTCGACGCGAACCCCGCGGTACTTTTCGTTCGACAGAATGGCCGCACGCTGCAACGACGCGCGCAGCGCCTCGCGATCAACCTTGACCTCGCGATCGGCCCCGATCGGGATCACCGCTTCGTAATCCGGGAAACGGCCGTCGATCAACTTGGAGGTAAACGTCACATCGCCGCGTTTGACACGGATATGGCTGCGACCGACTTCCAGCTCGACCTCGCGGTCCGCTGCTTCCAGCAAGCGCAGCAGCTCGGTCACGCCCTTTCGCGGCACGATGATCTGGCGCTTGGCACCGCCGGCTTTTTCAAGCTCGGTTTCGCACAGCGCCAGACGGTGACCATCGGTGGCCACGCAACGCAGCAAGCCGTCGCGCAGGTCGAACAGCAAGCCGTTGAGGTAATAACGCACGTCCTGCTGCGCCATGGCGAACGCGGTGCGTTCGATCAGCTCCTTCAACGCCGCTTCCGGCACCGCGACGCGTTCGGTCGCTTCGACCTCGTCCACGGACGGGAAGTCGTTGGCCGGCAACGTCGCCAGGGTGAAGCGACTGCGCCCGGCCTGCACGGTGACCTTGTCGCCGGTCTGCGAGATGGTGACGCGGCTGCCATCGGGCAGGGCGCGCAGGATGTCGAACAGTTTGCGCGCCGGGATGGTGGTTTCGCCGTCCTGCGCGTCTTCCACCATCGTGCGCGAGATCATTTCCACTTCCAGGTCGGTACCGGTCAACGAGACCTGTCCGTCCTTCACCTGCACCAGCAGATTGGCCAGAACCGGCAGGGTTTGACGGCGTTCGACCACATTGACCACCTGGGCCAATGGTTTGAGGAAGGCTTCGCGCTGCAGTGTAAAACGCATGTGGTTCCGTGCCCCTATGCTTTAAAAGATAATGGAATAAATCAAAAGCTTGGTGGTGATGGTAGGGCCGTTTTCAGCGGATAACCACCATAACTGTTTGTTTCCAAAGACAATTTAGCGCCTGAAAGTCGTTGGACTAGTGCCCCTGGTCTGGCGGTAAAACCTGTGGATAGTTTTCCGTTCGACATTCAGGGCAACGTTATCCACAGATTCTCCCGCATTTGACCCCAACGTTTCCACGCTTTTCTCCAAGCGGGCCGTCAGGGCCGTCCACGGCCTACTCGCTGAGCTTGCGAATCAGCTTTTCCCAATCCTCGCGCAGCTTGCCGTCGGCCTCCATCAGCGTTCGGATCTGCCGGCAGGCATGCAGCACGGTGGTGTGGTCGCGGCCGGCAAACGCGTCGCCGATCTCGGGCAGGCTGTGTTCGGTCAGTTCCTTGGCCAGCGCCATCGCCACCTGGCGTGGGCGCGCCAGCGAGCGGGTGCGGCGCTTGGAGAGCAGATCCTTCATCTGCAGGCCGTAGTAGTCCGCCACGGTCTTCTGGATGTTGGGGATGCCGATCGCCTGCTGCTGGGCGCGCAGCAGGTCGCGCAGCGTCTCCTGGGCGAATTCCACGGTGATCGAGCGCCCGGTGAAGTTGGCGCGCGCCACCAGGGTGTTGAGCGCGCCTTCCAGGTCGCGCACGTTGGAGCGCATCTTCTTGGCGATCAAAAACGCCACGTCGTCGGGAATGTCGGCACCGCGCTCGCGCGCCTTGGCCAGCACGATGGCCGCGCGGGTTTCGAAGTCCGGCGGGTCGATCGCAACCGACAGACCCCAGGCCAGGCGCGACTTGAGCCGCGGCTCCAGGCCTTCGACCTCGCGCGGGTAACGGTCGCAGGTGAGGATGATCTGCTGACGGCCGTCGAACAGCGCGTTGAAGGTGTGGAAGAACTCTTCCTGCGTGCGGTCCTTGCCGGCGAAGAACTGAATGTCGTCGATCAGCAGCGCATCGATCTGCTGGAACTGGCGCTTGAACTGGTCCATCGCCTTGTCCTGCAGCGCCCGGATCATCGCGCTGAAAAACTGTTCCGAGCGCAGGTACATCACCTTGGCGGCCGGATTGGCCTGCCGCAACGCATTGCCCGCGGCGAACATCAGGTGGGTCTTGCCCAGGCCGGTGCTGCCGTACAGCAGCAGCGGATTGTGCGCACGATCGCCCGGCTTCTGCGCGGCCTGGATGGCCGCTGCCAGACCAAGCTGGTTGCTACGGCCTTCCACGAAATTGGCGAAGGTGTAATGCGAATCCAGGTTGCCTGCAAACGGCACGATCGGCGCGGCCACTGGCGCGCTGGTGGGGGCGATCATCGGTGCCGGCAGTGGCTCCGGCGCACGCGGGCGCGACCCCACCGCCAGTGCCACCTCGCCGTTGCCGGCGAAGTACGCCAGCAGTTCGCGGATCCGCGGCAGGTAACGTTCGCGCACCTGGTCGACGATGAAGGCATTCGGGGCATACAGCACGATGCTGTCGCCGCGGTCTTCGGCTTGCAGGGGTTTCAACCAGGTGTGAACGTCTTCGGGCGGGAATTCGGCTTCGAGACGTTCCAGACAGCGGGGCCAAGCATCCAT